>CAVRAL010000005.1:0-226441 GCA_963719085.1 candidate division FCPU426 bacterium | reverse complement strand
CGGCCACGCCGACGTTTACGCCGAGCTTCACGCCGACGATTACGCTGACCTTTACGCCGACGGTGACCTTGACGTTTACCCCGAGCTTTACGCCGAGCTTCACGCCGACGGATACGCCGACCGTCACCTTGACGCCGACCGATACGCCGAGCTTTACGCCGACGGTGACCTTGACCTTTACCCCGACGCAAACCCCGACGTTTACGCCGACATTCACGCCGACGGTGACCTTGACGCCGACTTTAACGCCGACTTGGACGCCGTCGTTTACGAGCACCCCGACGGTGACATTAACGGTGACGCTGACGCCCACGACGACGAGCACGCCGGGATCGACCTTGAGCCTGTCTTGGAACGCGAAGCCCTCGTCGCAAGCTTATGTGTTCGACCAGACGAATGTGACGAGCATCCAGGTGGTGCTGTCGGCGACGGGGAACCAGCCGGTGTCGGTGTCGGGAGTGACCTTTACGGCGGGCGGAACGATGAACTCGAATACGGACGCCTTGAACGTGAGGCTTTACGCGGACACGGGGTCGAACGAAACGGGCGGGCTGTATAACGGAAGCGGGCCGGGGCCTATCGCCACCCTGGGTGGTTTTAGCGGGGGGAAAGCGGCCTTCACGAACCTGACGACTTTATCCGTGACGCCGGCGACACCGGTGACGCTGTTGTTGGTGTTTGACCTAAGCTCGCAGAATGGCGGGAACTTCCTGGAGTCGATTTCGCCGGCGGATATCGGGGCCTTCGCGCAGGTGAGCGGGGTGGCATTGAGCGCGCAGGGAAGCCCGATAAACGGGAACACGCATACGGTGGCGGCGGCGACGCCCACGCCTAGCTTTACCCCCACGACCACCCCGACGGTGACCTTAACCTTTACGCCGACGGCCACGCCGACGTTTACGCCGAGCTTCACGCCGACGATTACGTTGACCTTTACGCCGACGGTGACCTTGACGTTTACCCCGAGCTTTACGCCGAGCTTCACGCCGACGGATACGCCGACCGTCACCTTGACGCCGACCGATACGCCGAGCTTTACGCCGACGGTGACCTTGACCTTTACCCCGACGCAAACCCCGACGTTTACGCCGACATTCACGCCGACGGTGACCTTGACGCCGACTTTAACGCCGACTTGGACGCCGTCGTTTACGAGCACCCCGACGGTGACATTAACGGTGACGCTGACGCCCACGACGACGAGCACGCCGGGATCGACCTTGAGCCTGTCTTGGAACGCGAAGCCCTCGTCGCAAGCTTATGTATTCGACCAGACGAATGTGACGAGCATCCAGGTGGTGTTGTCGGCGACGGGGAACCAGGCGGTGTCGGTGTCGGGAGTGACCTTTACGGCGGGCGGAACGATGAACTCGAATACGGACGCCTTGAACGTGAGGCTTTACGCGGACACGGGGTCGAACGAAACGGGCGGGCTGTATAACGGAAGCGGGCCGGGGCCTATCGCCACCCTGGGTGGTTTTAGCGGGGGGAAAGCGGCCTTCACGAACCTGACGACTTTATCCGTGACGCCGGCGACACCGGTGACGCTGTTGTTGGTGTTTGACCTAAGCTCGCAGAATGGCGGGAACTTCCTGGAGTCGATTTCGCCGGCGGATATCGGGGCCTTCGCGCAGGTGAGCGGGGTGGCATTGAGCGCGCAGGGAAGCCCGATAAACGGGAACACGCATACGGTGGCGGCGGCGACGCCCACGCCTAGCTTTACCCCCACGACCACCCCGACGGTGACCTTAACCTTTACGCCGACGGCCACGCCGACGTTTACGCCGAGCTTCACGCCGACGATTACGTTGACCTTTACGCCGACGGTGACCTTGACGTTTACCCCGACCAGCACGCCGAGCTTCACGCCGACGGATACGCCGACCGTAACCTTGACGCCGACCGATACGCCGAGCTTTACGCCGACGGTGACCTTGACCTTTACCCCGACGGAAACCCTGACGTTTACGCCGACATTCACGCCGACGGTGACCTTGACGCCGACTTTAACGCCGACTTGGACGCCGTCGTTTACGAGCACCCCGACGGTGACATTAACGGTGACGCTGACGCCCACGACGACGAGCACGCCGGGATCGACCTTGAGCCTGTCTTGGAACGCGAAGCCCTCGTCGCAAGCTTATGTATTCGACCAGACGAATGTGACGAGCATCCAGGTGGTGTTGTCGGCGACGGGGAACCAGGCGGTGTCGGTGTCGGGAGTGACCTTTACGGCGGGCGGAACGATGAACTCGAATACGGACGCCTTGAACGTGAGGCTTTACGCGGACACGGGGTCGAACGAAACGGGCGGGCTGTATAACGGAAGCGGGCCGGGGCCTATCGCCACCCTGGGTGGTTTTAGCGGGGGGAAAGCGGCCTTCACGAACCTGACGACTTTATCCGTGACGCCGGCGACACCGGTGACGCTGTTGTTGGTGTTTGACCTAAGCTCGCAGAATGGCGGGAACTTCCTGGAGTCGATTTCGCCGGCGGATATCGGGGCCTTCGCGCAGGTGAGCGGGGTGGCATTGAGCGCGCAGGGAAGCCCGATAAACGGGAACACGCATACGGTGGCGGCGGCGACGCCCACGCCTAGCTTTACCCCCACGACCACCCCGACGGTGACCTTAACCTTTACGCCGACGGCCACGCCGACGTTTACGCCGAGCTTCACGCCGACGATTACGTTGACCTTTACGCCGACGGTGACCTTGACGTTTACCCCGACCAGCACGCCGAGCTTCACGCCGACCATGACTCCCACGGTGACCTTAACCTTTACGCCGACGGTGACCTTGACCTTTACCCCGACCTTCACTCCCACGGCCACTCCCACTTGGACGCCGACAGTCACCTTGACCACCACGGCCACCCCGACGCCGACGGTCACTTTAACCTCGACCCCGACTTCCGTTCCCATGAACCAATTGGTCTTTTTACATCCGATCGGCCACTTCACGGCCGGTGTGGCGGCGCCGGTGACCCTCCAGCTTCAAAGCGCGTCCTCCACTCCGGTGACGGCAACCTCCAGTCTTTCCGTCAATGTCGCCTCGAATTCCTCGGGTGAGTTTGTGATCAATCCTTCCTCGTTCGTGATGCCGACGGGTATGAGTCAAACGATCGTCAATTACACCGATGACAAAGCCGCTTCAATCACCCTGACCGCGAGCGCGGCCTTGCCGGTTCCCAGCGCGTCTTCGGGTGTCTCGATCGCTCCCGGGCCTTACTCGCAGCTTCAAATTCTTTTCCCGGGCCAGGTTTCCGATCCGGGACGTCCTACGGCTGACGCCAGCGGACATGTGGGAGGTGTGGGACAAATCGTCGCGGATAATCCAGTGAATGTGACAGTCAACGCCGTGGACGCTTATTTTAACCCGGTGACCTTTAATGGGGCGATCACCTTGACCAGTACGGACAACACCCCGGAAGATCCGGTGACTTTAGTCTCGGGAACGGCTTCGGGTCCGGTGCAGTTCTATAACGCGGGTACGCCTAGAATCGGCGGCATTGATCCTTTTAGCTCGGCCGTCACCTGGTTTAGCGACCAGGCCACGGTTTTAGGCGCGGCTTCCAGTCCGGACCTGAACCTGGTTCACGCCTCGCCGAACATTTCCGACGTGATATTAGGGCAAACGAATTTGACGATTTTTACCTTCAATATGCAGGTACCGGTTGGACAGCAGACCATCCTGGTGAGCAGTTTGACGGTTCACGCGACGGATCAGTCCGGCGCCGATGTGCCGGTCAATTCGGCTTTCACGACTTTAGGCCTGTCCTACGCGGGAGGGGCCTTTCCTTTGAATGTCACGGGGAACAGCTCGGCTTTGGCCGCCTTAAACGCCCCGATTTCCGTGACGGGTACGGTCTTGCCGGTGACCCTGTTCGCGGATGTCGCGCCAACGGTCACGGCGCAAACCCTCAAGTTCTCAATCGCCAACAGCGCCGCCATTACGGCCAATGATGTGCCCAGCGGGACAGTCTCGATTTCCACGGTGGGTGATCCCACCGGGTTCCCCATGGTTTCCGGCGTGATGGTTTTCACCGACGGCGAGCTGGCAAAGACCTACGGCAACTATCCCAATCCTTTCCACGCCGGAAGCGAGCCCACGACCATCGAGTTTAATTTGCAAACCGCCTCGACCGTTTCCTTGGAGATTTACGATGTCATGGGCAACCGGGTTCGTTCTTTACTTAAAAACGCCGCCTTGCCCGCGGGGATTCAACGAGTCCCGTGGGACGGTGAAAACGGGATGGGCAGCCTGGTGTTGAACGGAATCTATTTCGCCCAGCTTGACGTGAACGGCGCCAAGCTGCTGCTTAAAATCGCGGTGGTGAAATAATGAACGCGAAAACCCTCATTCATCATTGGGCCCTGGGAGGGATGCTTTTGACGGCGGCCCTGAGCCCGGCCTTTGCCCAGGACAGCGGCGGCACGGTATCACCCTTTGAACTGGGCGGTTCGGCCCGGACCTTGGGGATGGGCGGCGTGGGCACGGCCTTGGCCGGGGACGGCAGTTCTTTCTTTCTCAACCCGGCTACCTTGGCCACCCTGACCCAGCAAGAAATCCTCACCTTTCATTCGCCCCTGTTGCTGGATTCTTCTTATGACGCGATCGGTTATGTTTTGCCCGTGGGCTCCCACACCAGCTTCGGCGCCGCGATTGAGCGGGTGTCCACCTCTGGAGTTTTGGAAACCACCAGCGGCATCAGCTCCGAGGGAACGATCGCCAACGAGCAATTACAGGGTTTGTTCGGGTACGCGTTTCAGTTGGAGGACGGCTTGAGCTTGGGCGGCAACGTCAAATATGACCGCCAGGAATTGGGAAGCTATGTGGACAACGGCATGGGCGTGGATTTAGGCGTCCTCTACCAATTCGGCCGCACGGGCAGGGATTTCAGCCAATTTGGTCTCAATAATATCGCGATCGGTTTTTCAGCTTCCAACGTGGTCGCGCCGGAAAATCACCTATTCTCACTCGAGGATAAACCGGTCCGGATTTACCGTCCGGCCATCTCCTATCATTTTCAGTCGCTGGATTTGTCCAGCTCCCTTTGGTTGAGCGTGGAAGGGCAATTGCAATCGGGCGCCGGAGCGACCAACCAGGTATTGGCCGGTCTGGAATATGGCTGGAATAACACCCTTTTTGGCCGGGTGGGTTTCGACGGGGTCAGCCCCACCGCGGGCGCGGGGATACGCCTGTCCGGATTGGAGTTTGATTACGCTTTCAACCAAAGGGATTTGGGGCCGCTCCAGCGCTTTTCTTTGACCTATAGTTTCGGCCAGTACCGCAATCCCCTGGACGGCTTGAAAATGAAGACCATGAAGTTTATCGCCCAAACCTATGACAAAGAAAACGAGTATGACGCGGCTATCCAGGCTTGGAAGAGCGAAGCCAGCCAGTTCCCCGAGGACGACGAGGCCCCGGCGGCCATCCGAAACCTGCAAGACCGCCGTGAAAAGGCCATCCGAAGCAATATCGCCGAGGGCCGGGACGCTTTAGACTCGGACGATTTGGACCGGGCGGTGCGGGTTTTGGCCCAGGGCCTGAGCCTGGATCCCACGAATCCCCAGATTAAAAAAATGCTGGGCCAGGTCAACCGGGAACTGGTCCTGACCTCCAATTACATGCGGGGGACCGAGGCTTACAGCCGCGAGGATTATAAAACGGCGGTCCGTTACCTGGGCGTGGTGAACGACTTGTCCCCGGGTTACCGCAACTCGACTTTTCTTTATCATGACGCCGAAAGCCATTATTTGCCGCTGGAAAGCATGACCAAGGACGCCACGGACCATTACGCCCAAGGTGTGAACGCCTACATGGCCGGTAATTATTCCTCGGCCATTGCCGAGTGGAAAAAGGTTTTGGAAAATGAGCCGAAGAACTACCTGGTGCGCCGCAATATTGAGGAAGCCCAACAGTTATTGGACGCCTCCACAACCTCCGGCACCGGGGAAGGAGTGAAAAAATAACTTATGAATTTTAAAAAATTCATCCCGGATTTTACCGAACTCATTCCTTTTTTAAGGCCCCACCGCCGCATTTTCCGTTTGGAAGTGCCGGCGCAAGAAATCGAGCTTTTGACCATTAAGGATTTCATCCAGCGGGTTTGCGACGCGGCCGGATGCAGTTCCAAGGAAACCTCCAGCGTCAAATTGGCCATCGACGAGGCTTGCAGCAATATCGTCCGCCACGCCTACCAAGGCATGGAAGGCGGCAAGATCATCATGGAAGCCGGTATCGGCCGCAAGGACATCCGGATCGCCATCACGGACTTCGGCAAATCCTTCGACTTCCGCAAGATTGAGGCCCCCGATTTGAACCACTATGTGGATATCGGTAAAAAAGGCGGCTTGGGCATTTTTCTCATCAAAAAGATCATGTACAAGGTCGACTACAAGACGAAGAACGGCCGCAATGACCTGATCCTGTACCGCAAGTTATCCCAAGCGCCCCCGGTCAGCGCCTTGACGGCTGGACGCCCGAACCGGATTTCGATTTCCGCTAAATTTACTTTGGGCTCGGTGGCCCTGATCCTGATCATTATCCTGTCGGTTTATTTCTTCCTCAACTTCCGCAATCAAACCTTCATCTTGGGCCAACAGCGCGACAAGGTGCAATCCATGACCCAGGACATGGCGGCCCAGGCGGGGGAATCGGTTCAACGCAAGGATGACTTGGGGCTGGACCGTCTTATCCGCCAGATCCTGCAAAACGACGGCAATCATGTTTTGGACTATGTTTTCGTGGTCAATGGGGACGACAAATTTTTGGCCCATTCGGACTTGAACCAAGTCTTTAAGGATTATCACCGTCCCGGCGCGGTCCGTCCCGTCAAGGATGGGGGCGTGAAGGTTTTTACCCTCAAAACATCGAAGGGCAAGGTGAGTGAGTTTGTGGCGCCGGTTTTCTTTAAAAACCAGTGGGTCGGGGAAGTCCATTCGGGGATGAACCAAGACGCCGTGGATAAGGTCCTGGGCCACGTGAAATCCGACTTGGCGAAGATGATTCTGGGGCTTTCGGTGATCATCATCGGCGGGCTTTATTTCCTGTCCCTGATCGTGATCCGGCCCTTCCGGAAGATTTTGGTGGGCGTGAACGCGGTTAGTTTGGGTGATTTTAACGCCAAAATCGACCTGGATACCAAGGACGAATTCGGCCAATTGGCCAGTATTTTCAACGACATGACCGTGAAGCTCCAGGAATCCCAAAAGGGCATGGTGGAGCAGGAACGGCTCCAGAAAGAAATGCAGGTCGCGCAGGAGATCCAGCATACCTTGCTTCCCAGCACCTTCCCCGAGATTGAGGGCTATGAAATCGGCGCCACTTACCGGGCGGCCAAGGAAGTGGGCGGCGACTATTACGACTTTTTCTGGGTGGATCCCACCACCATGGGCATTGTGGTGGCCGACGTTTCGGGTAAGGGGGTCCCGGGGTCCATGGTCATGACCATGATCCGCACCGCCATGCGCATGGAAGCGCGCGGCAACAAATCGGCGTCCAGCGTTTTGGCGCAAGTGAACCAGCATGTGACCGGCGATATGAAAAAGGGAATGTTCGTCACGATGTTCTACATCATCCTGGATTCCCGGAACCGCAGCATCAACTTCGCCAGCGCCGGGCACAACCCCATGATCCTTTACCGCAGTTCCACCGAGGAAGTCTTCTTCCTGAAGCCCAAGGGGTTCCCCGTGGGCATTGACCTGCCCGAGCAGGACATGTTCGCCCGCAACATGGCGCTTCAAAAGATCAAGCTGGAAAAAGACGACGTGCTGCTCATCTACACGGACGGCATCACGGAAGCCATGAACGTCAAAAAGGAGCAGTTCGGGGAAAAACGCCTGATCCAAGTGATCAAGGACAATTACCAGCTGACGCCGGCCGAGCTGGTCCAAAAATTAAATGAGGCCATCGCCCAGTTCACCAACGGCGCCGAGCAAAATGACGACATCACGGTGGTGGCGATCAAGGAAAAAATGAAGGCCGAGACCGTGCAGTTCAAGATGCGTAAAAAACTTTTGGACTTGGTCGAGAAAAAAGGCCTGTCGGTGTCCCAAGCCTGCCGGCAGATGCACGTTTCCCCCGGGCTTTATTACCGGTATAAAAAACTTTTCGACGAGCAAGGCCTGAAGGGCTTAAAGTCGGCTTCCGAAAAGGGAAAACGCGACATTGGGGAATTGTCCAACGATCAAAAAGACGCGGTGATGAAACTGATCGAGGAAAATCCCGGGTTAACGGTGCCGAAAATCGCGGAAAAAATAAAAAATGACGCGGAAAATCCGATGGACATTGAGCCCAGGCGAATCCGGGAATTTTTGAAACGTAAGGGAATCGACGGGCCCAAACCGCTTTTGATCGGGCTGCCGGCGAAGACGGTTAAGTCGAAAACAGCGAAGCCTAAAAAGCATCCTGTCGTGGACTTGTCCGAGGACGAGAAGGAAGCGGTAGCCCGCGCGCTCAAGGAAAACGCCGACCTCGCGGCGGAGGACATCGTGAAAATGCTCAAGAAAAATCCCGAAAGCCCCCGGCAGCTTGACGCGCGGGCGGTTCGGAAATATTTGAAAAGCCGGGCTGGTGTTGACGAGCCAATGACTTTGGAAGCGTTGCCGGAAGGCTCTTCGGCCGCCTCGAACGAGGTTGACACTCTCTAACGTCGTAGTAATAATAGCTCATCTTTTGGAGGATTTATGGATAACATCTCAGTCAACGTCTCGTCCCACCCCAAAAACAAGGATATCAGTGTGCTCGCGGTGCGGGGCTTTATCGACACCACGACCGCACCGGAATTCGAAAAGACCTTCCACGATGTTTTGGACAACAAAAAGTACAAATTGATCGTGGATTTGAAAGATGTCAATTACATCAGCAGCGCGGGCTGGGGTATTTTCATCAGTGAGCTGAAACGCATCCGCAAACAAAAAGGCGATCTTATTTTGGTCGGGATGAATCCGGAGGTTTCCGAGGTTTTCGAGCTTCTGGAATTCAATACCATTTTGAAATCGTTTCCCAACGTGGATCAAGCCGTGATTAAAGGGTTCCAGAAGTCTTGAAGGACTAACGGGCCCTTAACTGGAAAAAAATGGAATCGGGCGCATTAACCTCCCTCATTGAAATTGAGGGAAAAAACTTTACGATTGAGACATCCGCCACGCCCAGTAAAAACCGGGTTTCTTCCCTGGTTTATTTGGGGGGGCGGGTCATTTCCCAACGGGCCTTTGATGTGGCCGAAGGTCTTTCCGCGGATAGCCTTAAACATCTTTTACAAGAAACCCACCATATCCGGGCCGTGGAACTGGAATCGATTTTCCGCCTTAGCCGCAAAGTCGACGAAAAGCCCACGCCGGACGCCTGCTGGAAAATGGGGGTTATTTTCCTTTCCAACGGTTTTTACGAGGATGCCCAGCAAAAATTCATCAAGTCCATCGAGATGGATCCCACCCATCTGCAATCCATTAAAAATTACGGCATCGCCCTGACTTTGGTGGAAGATTTTGAGGGCGCGATTTCCATCCTCAACCGGGCGCAGGAGCTGGGGCCGTCTTTCGCTGACATCTATTACCATCTGGGCAACGCCCATCTTTACCGCAAAGAATTGGACTCGGCCGTTCAATGCTACCTTCAAGCGCTTCAAATTAATCCCCGTTACGCGGACGCGCGGCTTCGGTTGGCGACCGCTTGTGTGGGGTATTTGGCCAATGGAACGGTTTTGACCGAGGATAAGATCGTGGAACTTTCGGAGCGGGCCAAGACCGAGGCGGAAACGGCCGCGACCTTGAACCCCAAGGTGCGTAACCGGGAATATATGGTGGCCATGGATATGATTAAGAACCGCAGTTTCCCGGTGGCGTTCCAGCATATGGTGGAGGTGCGTCCGAAATATCTTCCCCGCATTGGGGATGAGATCATCTTTTTCTTTACCCTGACCCTGCTCTATGGAAGCGAAGGCATCGACCTTCAGATGACCGAACAATACATCGATAAATTAAGCAAAGTGATTGAGGAATACCCCCATTACGCCGATCTGCACCATCACTTGGGGGTGGCCTATCTGATTAAGTGCCGGTTTGACGTGAGCCGGTCGCTCAAGGAATTCAAAAAGGCCTTGGAGATCAATCCCCAATTCCAAAAGGCCATGAATAACTCGAAGGACACGGATGACTTGCACAAGAAAATTCTGGTGGTGTTGAAAAAGGCCATCATCCCCCAAACGAATAATTAATATAACGGAATGATTCGCTTTGCCAAGCAAGGCCTATTGAAACATTGATGCCCCGGAGCTCGCTATTGAAGTCAAGGATGCCCGGGACAATGTCTCTCTCCTCTAACTTCTATATGGTGAAGAGACGTGGAGGCTGATTAAATCTGATTTTGTGTTTCAAATATCAGCCTTGATCGGCATTTATCATTGTTCCCAAAGCCGGGAAAGCTATTCGGCGGCGGAGGCCAGGGAATAGTTCGTTTCCAGGAACTTCACCAGGTCCGGGGTCATTTTCTCAAAATTAACCCCATAGGCGTAACGGCCCATGGTTTTGAGGGGATTCTTTCGGGCCCAAACGGTCCGGCCCTCGAAAGCCACGCTATGGCTTCCATCGAGTGAATCCAAGTCCAAGACGACGGACGCGTTGGTTTCGATGAACTTATTCGAGTAGAATTGAGCCCCGGTCTTACTGACGTTGATCAACTGGGCCTGGAAAAGATCGCGGTCGATCCCTCCCAACATTCGGGCTTTGATTGTTTTGACCATGACCACCCGGGGGTTTGCCGAGCGTTTATTATTCTTAGGCGCGGGGCGGCTGAGTTTCGACATGGCGCGGGTCCTTTACCGTGAAAGTTAGGTCAAAAGCGCCTTTAGCATAGCATCCCCGGGCCGACGCGGGGTTGAAAAAAGGAATGAGGGTTTCAAGTTATGAGCGAGGTTCGAGTTCGATTCGCCCCCAGCCCCACCGGCTTTTTGCATGTGGGCGGGGCCCGCACGGCGCTTTTTAATTGGCTTTTCGCCCGGCATATGGGGGGGAAGTTTATTTTGCGCATTGAGGACACCGACCGCGAAAGGTCCAAAGACGAGTATGAGGAAGCCATCATCCGGGACTTGCAGTGGATGGGGCTTAATTGGGATGAAGGCCCTTCGGTCGGCGGTCCTTACGGCCCCTACCGCCAAACGGAGCGGGCGCCGCTTTACCGGGAACAACTGAAGCTTTTACTGTCCACCGGGGCCGTCTACCCTTGCTTTTGCACCCATAAAGAACTGGAAGCCGAGCGGCAAGCCTCCCAGTTCATCAACCAAGGCCACCGCTACTCGGGCAAATGCCGGGGACTTTCGAAGGAAGAAGTGGACCGCCGTAAAAAAGAAAAGACGCCTTACGCCATCCGCTTGCGGGTGCCCGAGGGCCATACCCAGTTCACGGATATGATCCGGGGCGAGGTGACGGTGGAGCACGCCGAATTGGACGATTTTATTTTGGTTCGAAGCAGCGGCGAGCCGACCTATAATTTCGTGGCCGCGGTCGACGACGCCTTGATGAAAATTTCCCACGTGATCCGGGGCGAGGACCATCTTTCCAATACCCCCAAGCAAATTCTTTTGTACCAGGCCCTCGGGCTTCCCCAACCCCAATTCGCCCATATCCCCCTCATCCTGGGGCCGGACCGCGCGCCTTTGTCCAAGCGGCATGGCGCCAGCGCCGTGGGTGAGTTTAAAAAACAAGGATATCTTCCCCAAGCGCTCATGAATTACCTGGCCCTGTTGGGCTGGGCCTTTGACGGGAAGACCGAGCTGTTTTCCAAGGATGAGCTGATCAAGCATTTCAAACTGGAAAAGGTCGTGAAGAGCCCGGCGGCTTTTGATTACGATAAATTGCAGTGGATGAACGGACATTACATCCGTGAAGCCTCCGACCAGGAAATTTATCAGCTTTGCCTTGAGTACCTCTGGGAGGCCGACGCCATCAACGAGGATTTTATGCGCCAAGGCGGCGAGGCCTTGATGCGCATGATCGCGACCGTCAAAAACAGCCTGAAGACCATCTCGGAAGTGGGGGAACAGTTAACCTACTTTTTGGGGGAAGTTCACACTTACGAGACGGAAGCCATGATGAAGTACGGCATTCCCGCCACGATCCCGATATTGGAACAAGCGGCCATCGTGCTGGAAGAAAGCCGGGTCTTTAACGCCATGGCTTTGGAACAGCGGTTCCGGGAGGTGGCGGTGCAAAGCGGCCGAAAATTCGGGGAATATGTCCATCCCATGCGCTTGGCCATTACGGGCAAATCGGCCAGCCCCAATCTTTTTGAGCTCATTGAAATATTGGGCCAAGGCCGTTGTGTGGTCAGGCTTTTGCGCCTGATTCAAACGATTCGGACCAATCCGGGGGGAGCCTCTTGAGCTTGCGGGGGCATATCGGCTAAGCTCAGGGGGGTGAGCAGGCGCTGAGGTTTCAAGTTCAATCAAGGGGGGCGTTATGGCCCATGTTATTGAGTTCGTTTTCCAGCGCGGCGAGCAAAAGGGGCGGCTGAGGTCGGTAAACCGCAACGATTGGGCCCAAATCGTGGGTTGGTGGAACGATAAAGAGGTACGCCACCTGTTTGACGTGCATTTCGTGGATCAGACCTTTTCGGACGCCGAAAAATGGTTTGAAAAATCCGGCTCCCATGAGGAAGAAAAGCTTCCCCGGTCCTTCGTCATCGAGGTGGAGCAGGGCGGCAAATGGCTGCCCGTGGGAACCGCTGAGTTTTACTCGGAGAGGCCTTCCCACCGCACCGCTGAGTTTGGCTTTTTAATCGGCGATAAAAATTGGTGGGGCAAGGGCATCGGAACCGAGACCGCCAAACGCATGGTGAAGTACGGTTTGGAACAATTGGGCTATAAACGCATCGGGGCGGTATCGGCGGCTTACAATATCAGGTCCCTGAACGCGCTTCAAAAGGCCGGGTTCCAAATCGAGGGCATCCGCAAGAGCTATGTTTTCCGCGACGGGGAACACCATGACCAAACGGTCATGTCCATCGTTAAGCCTTAAGAACCGCCCATTCTTTTTAAAACTCCTGTTTTTACATGGTTGAAAGGTTCGGAATTTTATTCGGACCTTTTGAATCTTGTGATAAAATTCCAGCCCTGTCCGGACTTTTGAAGCTGATGAATCTTGGGAGATCGTCTAACGGTAGGACAGTAGACTCTGACTCTGCTTATCTTGGTTCGAATCCAAGTCTCCCAGCCAAATGACAAAAGCCGCCTAAACGATTTGTTTAGGCGGCTTTTTTAGTTCAAACGCCGATGGATCAGGATGTTTCCCGAAAGTGGAATATAAAAGCGAATGATATGAATTATTCGGTGGTTTGAACCTAATTCGTAGACCGCTCGAGGAGGCCAGAACTAAAATTTTAAATGATTGGCTTACCCCCAAAAAATGAAACTTTTTGGCCGAACCATTCGTCAAAATATCAACGGGTAAGGCGATACTTTTTTAAGAAGGTGGGTTTTTGAGAAAGATCCTTAAAAATATCGGTTCTATGATGATGCTGCTGTTGGTGGCCACTTTGGCCTTGCGGCCTGTGGTTGTCAGCGCGCAAATGACAACTATTCAGGCGAATAGTCCGGCGGCCCTGGCCCTGACGGTCCATCATCCAGGGTCTGGTTCGCTCGCGCCGCCGATGGACCGTTCTTATTCCTCGATGTTCCGTTCAATTCAAAAAGAAAGTCCGGAACCATTCGCGTTGGTTCCTTGTTATATCAAGGCGAACGGTTGTTTTTATCCGCGGCCTGAATTTACTTTCTCTTCCAGATTTTCCAGCTTCTCCTCGCTTCATCCTCTAGTCTTAAGAATTTAAACTCCTTTTCAATTCCACCGTTTGCCCTGAGGCCGACGGTTTAAAGCGTCTTCGCGGACGTATTTTGGATTGATCCTAAAAGGAGATTTCATGAAACAAAACGAAATGTTACTCATTCTTTTCTTTTACCTGTTCCTTATCGCGTTGGGCTATTTGGGTCCCCGGTTGAGCAAAAGTTTTTACGCTTTTCGGTCACTCCAGGACGCTGGAATAACGAGCATCGCCTGGAAAGTCCGGCCCAACGGTACCCGGGTTCATGGCGTGGTCATGAGGGCCCGGACTTTCGGGGAGAATCCAACCCCTTGGGGGAAGGGATCGGCGTTGGACATGGAGAAAAAACAGGCATTGGGAAAAGCGGTTTTGGAAGACACGAAAAAATCGGGGGATTTAAGGGAACTGACGAAAGGTTAAGCGTTGAAAAAAATAAACGGGAAGGATACGAAAATGAAAACGAAAATGAAGGTTAGGGTTTTAGCTTGCTTATTGGCCGTAGGCGCGGGACTGGATGGCTGTGGCACCGCCAAACGCATCGACAGTACGGAAGTGCCGCGGCCACCGCAATCAAACGAGCCGGCCGCTATGGCTCCCGTGGCGGCGGTCCCCTCGGCCCGCTACACCGTGGAGAAGGGAAATACGCTTTGGGGGATTTCGGGCCAGCCGCAGGTTTACGCCGACTCGTTTGAATGGCCCCTGCTTTTCAAGGCCAACCGGGACCAGATTCAAGACCCGGACCTCATCTATCCGCGACAGGTTTTAAAGGTTGAAAAAGGGATTTCCGCGGATGATTTGGCGAGGGCGAAAAAGTTGGCGATGGAGACGCCGAAGTTTGTTCCTCACAGCAAACCCCGGGAAACCCTGCCCATCGATTACTTCTGACAATCAACCTCTCTAACTTTTAGAATCCGGCTGGTAGCGCCGGATTCAAGCCCGGCCCCCTCCGCCGGGCTTTTTGTTTTGGTTCACCTAAGATAAATGGTTTGAGTCGGATTTCCGTGGAAACAGGATTGCCCATAGTTTGGGAATGGGAAGGGCGCAAACAATATAGGGAGATTATACGGAGGAGATGCGTTGATTAATGGAAGGCTTTCTTCATCCCATTTGAATCATAGAATAAGAATTAAAATTTCGCCGCTGATATAGAAGCTTTTCCAACCCCGAATGACCGCTAGGGGGTGTAGGTATAAACCCATTCGGAACCGGTATTGGTGACCCAAAGCTGATTCGAAGTGTTCGAGCAGATATAGTCGGGATCATCCAGGACCGTGCTTCCCGTGTTTCCGAATTGGCACAGATAGGCGCCATTCGGCGTGAATTCTTGGACCCGATTATTTCCCGAATCCACCACACAAACAGTGCCGTTGGTGAGCACCTTTATGCCGCAGGAGGGGTTCGAGAACTGGCCGTTGCCCGAACCCAATGAGCCCCATCCGCAAATGAAGGCTCCGTCGTTGGTGAATTTTTGGACGTTACAATTTGTCTCGTCTACCACATATATGTTTCCCGAAGCGTCCGAGCAGGCCCCGACGGGATATTTAAATTGGCCGTTCCCCGTACCGAGGGTCCCCCATTGGCTGAGATAGGTGCCGGTATTGGTGAATTTTTCGACGCGGGCGTTATGGTTGTCCACCACGAAAACATTATTCGATGCATCCAAAACGATGCCCGAAGGACCCGAAAATTGGCCGTTCCCTGATCCGCTCGATCCCCATTGGGTCAGATAGGTCCCGTTACTCGTGAATTTTTGGATGTTATTGTTCGTATAGTCCGAGATATAAACGTTATCGGAGGAGTCGATTCCAATCCCGTTCGGGATACCGAATTGGCTGTTTCCTGTACCAGGGGTCCCCCATTGGCTAATATAGGTGCCGTTGCTTGAGAATTTCTCAACACGGGAATTGTAACCATCGGGGACGTAGAGATTACCCTTTGAATCCATGGCGATCCCCGTCGGGTAGGAGAATTGGCCGTTTCCGGTACCGGGGCCGCCCCATTCGGCTTGATAAATGTAATTGATCGCCGTGGGTGTGGGTGGAGTCGGGACCGGGGTGAGAGCCGGGCCTTCAACGGGGCTGGTGGACAAATTGCGGCTGCAACCCAAGAAAAGCGGCAATAATCCAGCCACCACCAGTCCGTAAAATTTCCGGTTCATAAATACCCCCTGTTATACGGGCTTTCAAAATTGTTTTTTTCCAAAAATATCCGGCCGAATAGAAGATTAGAAGTATGCACAAACGATGCCAAATTAAGAATCGTTGATTTTAAAGGGGTTTTGGACTTGCCAAAAATGAGAAGGGGGCAAAAATTTTTGAAAAAACCAAAAGTTTGTCAAAAAAGCGGACCCTATATTCTCCGGGGACTATTATTCGGGTCTTCAACCAAAATACTGGCCAAACCCCTTTGCAAGTACATCGATGAATTGAAGATGGAGAGTGCCAAAAGGCATTTTTTTAAAGAAGAGGAGCTTCACCGTGGGGGAAACGACCTGTTCCCTGGGCCGCAAGAACCGGGACCCACTGCGATGGGTCGAGTGCCTGAGCTGTGACGAAGGGCAATCGGAATTTCGTTTTGTCCTTTTCCGTATAATTTCCAAAAGAGATATTTTCGATTAAAATGGCGTCGGTTTTTGTTTGAATTGCAGGATTGCCGTCATTTTCTGATTCTTTTGTGTGATTAAAGAAAGGGAGGGGTGATGGAAGCGCAAAGCGTCAAGGTGTATCCATACCGATGGGTGGTGCTCGCCGTATTCATGCTGATCAATGTCATGGTGCAAGTGCTGTGGATCGGTTACGCGCCCATCGCGACTTTGGCGGCCGCCGTTTATGGGGTGAAGCGCGAGGACATCGACCTTCTGGCGAATATGTTCATGCTCATCTACATCGTGGTGGCGTTTCCGGCGGCTTGGGCGATTGATACCTACGGTTTCAAGAAAGCGGTGGGGTTCGGCGCCATACTAATGGGAGCTTTTGGACTGCTCCGCGCCTTGTTTCCCACGAATTACACGATGGCGGTTGTGGGATCGATTGGAATATCGATCGGACAGCCCTTCCTTTTAAACGCCTTCACCAAATTCGCCGCGATTTGGTTTCCGCAAAAACACCGGGCGACCATCACGGGCGTTATTTTCCTGGCTATGTTTTTAGGCATTGGGCTTGGCGAAGTGCTGGGGCCGGGATTGGTTTCCGCCTGCGGTTTTTCAGGACTGCAGCTTATTTATGGGGCCGCCTCGGCTTTGTCGGCCCTGTTGTTCGTCGCGCTGGCCCGCTCGGGGCCGCCCACGCCCGCGAGCCCCCCGGGCGAGGAGGTCCGAGCGCTGGTGCTGGACAGCCTGAAGCAAATCTTGAAAAACAAAAGCGTCTATATCCTCTCGCTGGCGCTGTTCCTGGCCAGCGGCATCGTGAATGGGGTGTTTACGCTGATCGACGGCCTTGGCGCGGAGCTTTCACTGACCGTGGATCAGGGCGTCATGCTGACGGCTTTGCTGCTCGTCGGCGGAATTGCGGGCAGTATCGTGATTCCCGCGGTTTCAGACGCCTTGGGCCGCCGCAAGCTTGTGCTGATCATCGCGGTTTTTCTGGCCGTGCCCGCCACCTTTGGATTGGTGCTCGGGAGGGGCCTCCCGTTCGAGATCATCTGCTTCTTTGTCATGGGATTCGCGGTCACGGGCGTCACGCCGGTGGCCTATCAATACGGCGCTGAGATCACCTTTCCGGCTCCCGAGGGTACGAGCAACGGGATTTTCGCCCTCGTGGTACAGGCGTCCGGTCTTCTCATTGTCTTGATGGACGCCTTGCGGGGAGCATTCCACAATTCTTACATTCCCTCGTTTATCGGCCTCGCCGTACTGCTGGGGGGAGCCGCTTTTCTCATGATCTCGCTTTCCGAGTCCCCGAAGATGGCCCGGTCGGCCGCCCCGGAATCGAAATCCCCGTAATGGGCAATCAGTAAAGGAGTTTTTGATGACGGAAACCGTAACCTCAAAAGACGGGACGGTTATCGCCTTTGAGCGGGTGGGCCAGGGGTCGTCCCTTATCCTCGTGGATGGGGCCTTGTGCAGCCGTAAGTTTGGACCCAGTTCGGCTTTGGTTTCGGTTTTGGCCAAACACTTTACCGTTTTCATTTATGACCGCCGGGGCCGGGGTGAAAGCGGCGACACAATGCCTTATGCCGTGGATCGTGAGCTGGAGGATTTGGGCACTTTGCTCAAAAAGGCGGGTCGATCGGCTTTCGTGTTCGGCGTTTCTTCGGGCGCGGTTTTGGCGCTTTTGGCCGCCGCCCGAAAATTCCCGATTAAAAAATTGGCCTTGTACGAGGCGCCCTTCATTGTCGATAACAGCCGTTCCGGCATGGCGGAAACTTGGATTCGGATTGATCAAGCCGTCCGGGCGGGAAACCGCTCAGCCGCGGTGGCGGCATTTTTGAAGGCGGTCGGGGTTCCTTCTTTCGTGGTCATGGTTATGCGGTTGTTTCCCTTGTGGACCAAGCTCCAAGCGGCCGCACATACCCTTCCTTATGACGGGGCGATCGTAAAGGATTATCAAAACGGCAAGCCGCTCGCCAAAAGCGACTGGAAAGCCGTCAAACTGCCGGCGCTGGTATTGGATGGTGGGAAGAGCCCCCAATGGATGCGAAACGCCATGAAGTCCCTGGCGCGAATCCTGCCTGAGGCGCGCTATCAAACTTTGGCGGGGCAATCCCATGACGCCGCCAAGGCCGCTCCAGCGCTGGAACCGGTTTTAACTAATTTTTTCAGCGGACGTTAAAACTGGGCGGCCGCTTCCTGCTCGGTCTTGACGAAATGCAGCAGGCCCGGGAGTTCCAATAGATCGAATATCTTGAAGATTTCCGGGGGCGTGTGGGTGATCTTGATGTCCCCGCGGTTCTTGCGGACATCGCGGATCAGGCCCACCATGACGCCGATGCCGGCGCTGGAAACGTAGGTGAGTTTCTCGAAATTCAGGATGATCTTGAACTGTTTTTGGTTGAAAAGCCTCTGCAGCGCCGTCTCAAAGGCTTCCACCGTATTGATGTCCAACGCCCCCTGCACTTCCATCACCGAGACAGCGGTATTCGACATCGCCTGCCTCGTCATCACCGAGAAATTTTCCATGAGCGCGATCCTTAAAGTGAGATGAATAGCTTGGGCGTCCTCGGTTTTATTTCACGTTAAAACCCGATGGCGCAAGGAAGTCAATCCGGAAGGTCGCCGGATCAGTTCCGACGGTTAAGTTGTCTGTAATGGTTTGAAGGGCCCGTTGCGGCGGCAGCCGACGGGTAACAATGGAAATATTATAATCCGTCCCGGTTCGGTGGCAACCAAAGTTTTTTTAGAAGGGAAGCCTACAAAAAAGCCTTCAACCAATAGACAAAATCATCCGGTTTCTCGGCGTGAAGGTTGGCGGTGCCTGGTCAGGAAAGCCGCCGAAACCTCTTGTCGGCCCAGTTTTTTGCCCGTGGCTCGGTCAACTCAGGAAAACCTCGGTTTTTTGAAGTGACTCCATTTCGTTTTTCGTATTCATGAACCCAGTCAGATCAAAAAGAAGAATTTCGGTCGATCTTTGGGCTGTAAACGACACTGATATTTCATTGGATAAACCGGCTCCATCCCCTGTTTTAAGCGTGAGGCCGTTCATCGCGATTTCACCTTTGACCACTTGAAGCCAGGCAATCCGTCCGGGTTCAAGCCCGTGGATCAAGTGATTTCCCTGATGCGTGTAAGCGGAATACATTTGGACGTCCTGTTGTATGGACAGCGATCCCTCGCGTCCGTCGGGAGAGGCAATGAGCTTTAAAATGCCCTGACGCTCCGCGTGGGTAAAAAGTTTTTTGACCCCGTCCTGTTTTGAAAAAAGCTCGCTAGGGGTGAATCCGCTTTGGAAGATGTGGGCGTCATCGGATTGGGAAACATTGAAAACGTATTGTTGGGTGTCGGGGGTGACATTGGTTCTCTGGAATTCTTTGGCCCACAATAAATCGGCGTCTTCCAAGGGACCTTTGTAGATAATCACGCCTTCACGCAAATAGGTGATGATCACCATGTCCTTTTGAGTTAGAAGGATGAAACCTACGCCCGGGGAAAGTATTTCTTCATTCAGTATTTTGAGCGCGCCGAAACCGTTTTGAAGCGGATCCGAGTTGTTTTCCCAGTCGAAGGTCATCCAAGTCTGATGGCCCCTTCTCTCAATGTGGCGGCGCTCTTCCGATTTCCGGACAATAATCATTTTTTGTCTCCAAAAGGATGTTTTATTTCGGCGAAACACCGGGTTGAACTAGTTGAGGCAAATTGGTTTTAAAGGCCTGGTTTTAACTCTCGAGGACATTCTGGGGAAACTGAGAATTGGGCGGTAAATCCATTTGGTGGAAGGCATGTTACTACTAATTAAATTTTAAATGAGTAAATTCGTAATTATTTAAAATTCAAATTTTTGCTGGAAGGCTTCTCGAAATGATAGCGGGAAAGGCGGACGCGCCCAGGTGATTTGGGCCGGTCAATGGGGTTGAAATTATAAAAACGCTTTCAGCCAATAGACGAAATCATCAGGCTGATTGAAACGGAGATTGGCGAGCTTTTTAGGGATACGGTCGCCCAGAACCACTTTCAGGCCCTTGGATCCCAAGGCTTTCAAAGCCGAAATGTCGGTCAGATCGTCACCGGCGTAAAGCGGAAGGGCGCCGGGAAATTGCTTTAAAAGCCTTAAAACCGCTTGGCCCTTGGAAAAACCTTTTGGTTTGGCTTCCAGCATCTTTTTTCCATCTTGCAAAACCCATCGATTCGGCCTGACGGTTTTTTGGACGATGGAATGAAACATCGCCTTTAACTTCCGCTCTTGGGCCGGGCTCAAGGTGAGTCCGCGGTAATGCACAGTGGCGGAAAAGGGTTTTGGCTCAATGTGCAGGCCGGGGAAGCGCGCTTGAAGCTGGTGGAAGGCCTTATAAAGGAGGCGGGCTTCACGGCCGACCTCGCGTTGTTGGGCGGATGTGGAGAGTTTCAGGCCTCCGGGAAGCTGATAGGCCTCAAAACCATGACTGCCCACCATCGGAAAATTTTTAAGCTTGGAGACCGCCCTCAGGCTTTTGACATCGCGGCCACTGACCAGGATGACGGGATATTTACGTCGAAGGCGTTTCAGAATCCGGCGGGTTTCGGCCGGAAGCCGGGAGTGATCCGGGTTTCGGTCGAAATCGGTGAGCGTGCCGTCGTAATCCAGCAGGAAAACCAGTTTGGGGTCCGGTTTTTTCACGGCAGAAGAACCACCTTGCCCTGCGCTCCGCCGGCCATGACGGCCGCGTGGGCCGCCGGGGCGTCCTTGAGGGCGAATTCCTTGCCGATGACGGGTCTTAAGCTTTTATCAGCCAGGCCTTTGCCTAAATCCAAATGGACCTGGACCAATTCGCCGGATGTGGAATTGGCCAGAACCATGCCGCGGATGTCCGCGTCGCGGCCCATGATGTCCCGGGGATTGATCTCCACCGGCCCCCGGCTGCCCACCACCACCACCCGTCCAAACTTGGCCAAGAGGCCCAGATCCTTGCCCAGGTTGATATGGGCGGCCAGTTCGATGATGAGGTCCACGCCCTTGCCGTTGGTCGCCTGATTAAGTTTGTCGGCGAACGCGCTGTCGTGATGATCAAGCACGGTGTCGGCTCCCTCGGCCTTGACGAGGGCGCGTCCGGCGTCCGTGCCGCCGGTTCCGATGACCGTGAGGCCCGCGCGTTTGGCCAACTGGATGGCGGCCGTGCCCACGCCGCCGCTGGCGCCGTGGATCAGGACGGTTTCGCCTTTTTTCGCGTCGCCTCGATGGAACAGGGCCCGGTGAGCCGTTCCATAAGGAACGCCGAGGGCGGCGCCTTGGCTGAAGCTGACGGCGGACGGAAGGGGATAAACGGAAACGGCTTGGGCCAGGACTTTTTCAGCGTAAGCGTCGGGGGTGGAAATAAAATAAACCCGATCGCCGGGCTTATGGGCGGTCACGCCCGGGCCGATGGATTCCACGATTCCCGCGCCGTCACTTCCCGGTGTGTAGGGCAGGGCGGGAAGGACCCCGTATTTGCCGGCGCGTATGTAAGTCTCCAATGGATTGACGCCCACGGCCTTGACCGCGACCACCAGCTGCCCGGCCGCCGGGGGCGCGAAGTCCGGTTTATCTTCCAGCTTTAAAACTTCCGGCCCGCCGAACTGCGTTACCCGAATGGCTTTCATATTGACTCCTAAAAAACTTAAACTCCGAGGCCTTTTCACCACCAAGGCACCAAGACACCAAGTTAAGCAAATCTCATCTTGCTGTTCTTGGTATCTTGGCGCCTTGGTGGTGAAGCGAAAAGTTGGACTGGTTTAGGCCAAGTGTTTGTTTAAAAATTCCTCGACGGCGGGTTTTGACTTGGCGCCGACGAACTGATCCACGGGCTGGCCGTTTTTAAACAAAATGACGGTCGGGATTCCATGGATATGGTACTGGCCCGGGGTTTGAGGGTTTTGATCCACGTCCATCTTGACGACCTTTACCTTGCCGGCGTACTCATTGGATATGGTATGCATGGTCGGTCCTAAAACCTTGCAAGGCCCGCACCACTCGGCCCAAAAATCAACCAAGACCGGTTCTTTGGACTGAAGGACTTCCTTTTCAAACGTTCCGTCGGTTGCCTCAAACAAATTCTTACCTTCCATGACCGCCTCCTTATTAATTTAAAACAATGAGAGTTTTCTCTTCGTACCGGTCGAAATAGGCCGGTGGTTCTTTTTGGCCCGTCTGGATCGCCAGGCGTTGAAGCCGCGCGTCCTTTTGCTGGAGGAGATATTTTAACTCCTCCAGGGCTTTATCCTGGGCTTCTATGTAAGCTTGATTTTCCTGGTTTAACAAGTTCATGGCAATCCTCCTGACCGTTCTTTTCAACGATTTCGTCCCGGCCGTTGATTAGTTCGATGATATTCGAACAATAGGACTAGCCCCCGGCGGGGTCAAGCCCTATACTTCTAAAAGAGCCAAATTCGAGGTGAAATGATGCGAAATACCCTTTATTCCGAAACCAAAAAGGTGCCGCTTTCCACGGTTTTTTACGCCTTAAGCGACCCGGCCCGCTTAAAGATCATTAAGATTTTGCTCGATAAAAAAGAAGCCCCCTGCGGCGACTGTAAAATGCCGGTGAGTAAATCGACGCTTTCCCATCACTATAAGGTGCTTCGTCAGGCGGGATTGGTGAAGACCCGGGGCGAAGGCACCCGGCAATTCAATTCTTTGCGTTTGGATGAGATGAAGGAATACTTACCCGGACTTTTGGAATTGATCGAAAAATCGCAGGGCCCCTTTTAACGCTGATTGAGAGACGGCTGAAGTTTATTTAGCCACCGCTTAATCCTAATCTTTCATTCAACTCGGGCTTTTTCCCGTTTGAACAGGCGAAAAACGGGTTCTTTTTATTTATGGATTTCAGTATCATGATTTGGAAATTATGACTATTCGGGAGGCTCCGTGAAAAATCAGTTTTTGGCCATGATTTTTGGAATCGCCGGCCTTGTTATTTTGGCGGGCGGTTGTAGCAATAACAGCCCGACCTCCGGGCAGGCGGGTTCGGCGCCCGCCCCCTTGAGCGCCTTCGCCACGATTGGAAGCGGAACTTATTTTTCCTCCACTGGGTTGGCCGTCCTTTCCTATGTGAACGGCAAGTTGTGGGTCGTGGACGACATACAGGAATCAAACCTTTCGGAATGGGCGACCAACGGCAGCGCGCCCATCACCAACATCAATAACTTTAATGGTGGAGTCAGCTTTTATTACGCCTGGGGCGTCGGGATTGACCCGGCCACGGGAAATGTTTATGTCGGAGGTCAAAATGACGGGAACGTTGAGGTGTTCAACTCAACCGGAACCTATCTAACCTCGGTGAATTCTGACGCGATTACCGGGACCGCGCCCGCGGGTGTGGCGATCAATTCAGCGGGAACAACGCTCTATGTCCTGAACTATACCGCTAACACAGTGAACGCGTTCCCGATTACGGCCGGGTCGCCGCCCACATTCGGCACGCCGGTTACTTTTTCAGGCAGCGGCTCGGCGACGCTGAGCGCCCCCTACAATATACGGCTGGATCACTCAGGAAATGTTTGGGTGACGGATTATGGCCATGCCCGATTAGCGGAATTCAGCGCGTCGGGAACTTACCTTAAACAGATCGTGCCGAACATCGTGGGTTTCAAACCCACGGATTTGGCCTTTGGCCCCACCGGTGATATCTACGTTACGGACGAAGGGAATGACCAGATCGTGGAGATGAACCCCTCGGGTTCGGCTCTCACGGAAGTTGGGAATGCCTTCCTGGACGCTCCGGAAGGCATCGCGACGGATGGCAACGGAACTTTTTATGTGACGGATACGAATAATTCACAGATCGTCGCGTTTCATTAAGTTTTTGTCTAGCCGATAACTTGAAAGCCCCTTCCCACGATCAAATGGAGAGGGGCCTTTTTGTTGGTTTTTTTCCCAATTTGGCGAGGCTTGCCCCTACCTTTTTTTGCTCTTCACGGTTAAACTTTTGACCGGCCTATCTGTCTTATCCGTCTTCGCTGGTACCCAACCGATCTTGAAGAAATTGTTGGGAAAAGCTACGTCGGATGTCGCCAGCTGAAATGTAAGGATGCCCGGCGTAGCGCTGCGAAGCCGGGTCAATAGAGTCCTTGGGTTGCCCAAGGCTCCAAACTCCGGGAGAAACCCATGAAATTGAAGATCTTTGGTCTTTGTTTGTTCCTTTTACCCGCTGTCGTTTCAGCGCAAACTGACTCGTCTTCCTTTAATCTGCCGGTGGTCGAAAAGGTCCTCAAAAACGGCCTCACGGTCTTAGTGTTGGAACGCCCCGGCGTCCCGGTGGTTTCTTTCGCCTTTATGCAGCCGGTCGGCGCCCAGGACGCCCCCAAGGGTAAGACGGGCCTGCCCCATATGTTGGAACACATGATGTTTAAGGGAACCGAAACCATCGGGACCAAATCCTACGCCAAGGAAAAACCGATCCTGGACGCGATGGACAAGATCGCCGCGGCGGAAAACGACGAGCGGGCCAGGCCGGAGCCTTCCCAAGACAAATTAAAAGCCCTGGCCGAGCAAATGCTGAAACTGCAAAATGAGCAGCACCAAATTGGAATCAACAACGAACTTTCCAATATCTATACGCTCAACGGCGGCCAAAGCTTAAACGCTTGGACCAGCCAGGATGCGACGGCTTACACGGTGACGCTTCCGGCCAATAAGGTTTTGCTTTACGCCACCATCGAAAAGGACCGCATCAGCCATCCGGTTTTCCGGGAGTTTTACACCGAGCGGGATGTGGTGGCCCAAGAGCGGCGTTGGCGGACCGAGTCCAGCCCCGAGGGCAAACTGAATGAGATCCTGGAGTCCACCGCCTACTCCGCGGCCCCTTACCGGGATCCGGCCATCGGCTGGATGAGCGACATTCAAAAATTGCTCCGGCCTGATGCTGAGAATTTTTACAAGCAAACCTACCGGCCGGATAAGGGCGTGTTGGCCGTGGTCGGAGGGGTAAAGGCTTCGGAAGTTATTCCGATTTTAGAAAGCACCTTGGGAACCGTGCCCAATCCGCCGATCCCGCCTTTAAAGAAAGATTGGACAAAAGAGCCGCCGCAGGATGGGGAGCGGATCGTCCGCACTACCTTTGACGCGGATCCAATGGCCATGATGGCCTGGCACAAGCCCAATTTCCCCAAACCGGATTCGGTGGCGCTCGACGTGCTTTGCACGATCCTGACCTCGGGTAACACTTCCCGGTTGGTGAAGGACCTTATTTTCACCAAAAAGATGGCGCATTCGGTCAGCGCCTCGACGGGCTTTCCGGGAGACCGGGACCCGGACCTTTTGGTCCTGGAGTTTGAGCCGGCTCCGCCTTTTTCCTCCGAGCAGGTCACCCAAGCGATTGACGCGGACTTGACCGAACTCAAAACGACCGGAGTGACGCAGGAAGAATTGGACCGGGCGAAGCGCAGCGCCGAATCCGAATATTTGTGGGGCAAGACTTCCACCATGGGGTTGGCCGAGGATTTGGCGTATAACCAGGCGGTCCATGGGGATTGGTCTTATCTGTCGAAATATCTGGAGATGGTTCGGGCATTGACTCCTGAGGACATCCAAAAAGTCGCCCAAACCTATCTGCTGGATACCAACCGAACCATCGCTTATTTGGACAGGGGGAAACCATGAAAGTTCTAAGTTCGAAGTTTTTAGTTCTAAGTCTTCAAAAACTTAAAACTCAAAACTTAAAGTTTAAAACTGCCGCGATCGTTTTTTATTTTCTCTTCGCGGCGGCTTATGCTAATCCGCCGTTGGTTCCCGAGGCGAAGCCGCTGGACATTCAGGTTCCCACCTTTGATGTGACGACTTTATCCTGCGGACTGAAGGTGATTTATTTGCAAGATGCCAGTTTGCCCCTGGTTTCGGGTGACTTGCTGATTCCCGGCGGAAGCGCCGGCGAACCCGTGGGAAAAGAAGGCGTCTCGGGGCTTCTGTCCTCGTTATTGAGGGACGGCGGAGCGGGCTCCTTATCGCCGGAGGCTTTTGACGAGGCCCTGGAAAACCGGGCCGCTTCCATGACCGCGGGGGATGACACCGAAAACTTTACCGCCGGTTTTAGCTGTCTGTCCGCGGATCTTCCAAACGTGTTGGGACTTTTCGCCGATATGGTGCGCCGCCCGGGGTTGGACGCCAAGCGGTTGGAAACCGATAAGGCCCAAATGATCGACGGATTGGAAAGGTCCCAGGACACGCCGGATGATTTGACCCGGACCCTCTTTTACCGGGCCCTTTACGGCGACCACCCCTATGGCCGCGTTTCAACGCCGGACACGGTGGCGAAATTGACCCGGGATGACGTGCTGAAGTTTTATCAGAAAAATTACGGACCTAAGGGCGCCGTGCTGGCGATCGCCGGTGACGTGGACGAAGCCAAGGTTACGGCGCAATTGGAGAGCTTGTTCGCCTCTTGGCCCGCGCAAGCGGCCCCCGCCACTTACGCGGATCCGAAGCCTCTGGGCCCCACGATTTATTTTTATCCCAAAGAGGTCAGCCAGGTTTTTATTCGCTTGGGCTATTTGGGGCTGAAACGGCATGACCCGAATGACCTCCCCTTACAGGTGGCCAATTATGTTTTGGGCGGCTCCGGATTCGCCTCGCGTTTGATGGAACATATCCGCTCCGACCGGGGCTTGGCTTATTTCGTGGAAACCTTTTTCCAACCCAAGGATGTCCGGGGGCCTTTTGAGCTGGTGGGGGGAACCCGGCCCGACGCGGTGAAGGAATTTTTAACCCTGTCCTTCCAAATGATTTCCGATTTCGCCAAGACCGGCCCGACCCAGGCCGAGGTGGACTCCGCCAAGAAATCGATGATCGAGGAATTCGCCTATAACTTTGAGTCGCCCTTTACTTTGGATGCCTACAAGGCGTCGCTGGATTTCCACGGTTATCCGGATGATTATCTGGCCACTTACCGGGATCAGATCCAAGCGGTCACCCGGGATCAAGCGGCCCAGGCGGCTCAACTTATTTTGAGCCAGTCCGATTGGGTCTTAGTGGTTTGCGGCCCGGCGGCCTTGGAAAAGGATTTGGAAGGCTTTGGGAACGTGGTCACGGTGAAGGATATATTTGGGCCGTTAAACACGGCTAAACCTTGACGTTTTCTCTTCGTTTTTGGGGCTTTTCGATTTAAGATTACCCCTCTTCAAAGGTCTTGGTTTTAACTTCAAACTTAAAACTAAGAACTCAAAACTTATGGATGGTAGCGGCCTCATCGTCTAACGGTTAGGACGGATGGTTCTCAGCCATTAAATCGGGGTTCGATTCCCCGTGGGGCTACCATAAACGCGCCCCGACTCTTCCAGAGAGTCGGGGTTTTTTTATTTTAAAGTGTAAAATATAGGCCCCTTTGTTTCGCGTTCATTCGAGGTTGAAAAGAAATCTTTTTATTTTGATTTCACGAATTCTTGTAATCAGTCAAAACCCAGACTAAAAAGATCATGGCGCCGCAAATCACGTAAAAATCCTTCGCCATGGGCAAGGCGCTGAAGCCCAAGACAAAGGGCGACGCGACCAAGCAGGGGCCGACGATCATCTCAATGAGACCGTGAATCTTAAACGGAATCGCTTTCAGGGCACCCATGGGAAAGGCGGTGAGGAGAGTAAGGGTCAAATGAACCCCTGCCAAGAGATAAGCGATGACGGCGGGTGATCCCGCCAAACCCAAAAGAGTAGGCGCCGCGAGAAGCCCCACCACCACAACGTAATCTAAAATCCCATGAACCCTTGGGTTAATTATTTTCATTTCAAGGCCTCTTTTGCGGCGGTCATTAAGTCATCAGGGTTCACCCGAACCTTGATGTCGGCGTTGTAGTAAACAAAATGGATTATTCCCTTCGTGTCCAGCACATAGGCCGCCGGTACCGGCAGTTCATGCAATGAATTGCCCGTGGCTCCATCCAGGTCAACCCCGAAGCCCTTCATCTTTTCCAGAGTCGTAGAATCCAGCTTGTAGACGAGCCCGAAGGCTTGGACTAGCTTCATTGTCCGGTCGGACAAGAGGGTATAGTTGATCTGATGCTTGTTCAGGCTTGCCTTCAGGCTTTCAGGTTTATCTGGGGTAATGGCTAACACTTGGTAGCCCAGTTTGTCCAAGTCGGGTTCTATCTTCACTAGTTGGCCCATTTGGATGTTGCAGAAGGGACACCAGCCGCCCCGGTAAAAGATGAGGACGGTTGGTTTTTGGGAAACCAGGGTTTTCAGGGAAACCTTTTTGTTTTCCAGGGTTACCAGCTCCCCATCGGGGACGCTCTGACCCTTCGTCAAGGGTTGGACGGCTTCGGGACTGCCGTATATGGGTTTCAAAGTATCGGCCAGGGTGATTTGGACATTGCGGACTCCAATGGTGAATAGAATCATCGAAACCAATAGCAAACGATTTTTCATCAAGTGGCCTCCAGGATTGAAGGAATGCCGGGTAAATTAAAAGACTCCACCGCGAAGAATACGGGTAAGGGGAAGGTGAAGTTACTTGACGCCGGTCTATAGTGTAAAATGTGGGCCGACCCCTTTGTTTCATTTTATCGCTCGGTTGGAACAAACCAATATTCCGCATCCGGCGACGGCATCCGAATAGGAGACCCCATGACCCCTTCTTTTGAAGCGATCCTCACGTCCTGGCACGATTTCTACCTGCTCGTGGGTACGGGCGCTTTCACGCTGATCGGCCTCATGTTTGTGGCTGTGACCTTCGGCGCGCACCTCATCGACGAAAAGAACATGCCGATGGCGCGCGCTTTCCTTGACCCGACTATCATCCATTTCGTCCAGGTGCTCGTGATCGCGGGGATCGCGCTCATGCCCGGGATGGAGACCGCCCTTTTCGGCGGTCTTTTGACGGGTGTGGGCCTATTGAGTTTGATTGTGCTCGCCGGGGTCTACCGGGGTTTGAGCAGGGCCCAACGCCAATTCAACGATATGGAGATGGCGGATTGGTTGACCGGTTTCATCGTGCCGCTGGCGGTGTATCTTGGCTTTACGGGCTGCGGCGTCTATTTTTGGATGGGACAAACGCCGTTCGGCGTGCTCGCGGTCTTGACCCTCATCATCCTGTTGAACAGCATTTATAGCGCCTGGGAGCTCATTTTGTGGTTCGCGATCGTGCGCACGCGCCAGGCGCTGCGTAAGCGACAGACCAAGAAAAGGGGCACCTAGGGACCTTTCGCTTGATGAGGGTTTTAACCGGGAGATGCCAAAGTGAACCCAGATTCTTTCAAAGGATCCGGGTTTTTTATTTGGTTCGTGCCCACCGAGCTTCCAAAACCCAGTTTTAGGTCTATTAAGGCCTTTATTAAATCGTGCTAAAGAACCGTAGGATTAGGCAAGGAATTACTAGCCCTCTTTCTTATCCTCTCCCCAGTGGTTCATCATGGGAGAAAAGAAGGGGGCATTATGCAAAAGCGCAAACTGGGAAAAAGCGGGTTGGAAGTCTCGGCCATGGGCCTGGGCTGTATGGGAATGAGCTTCGGCTATGGTCCGGCGGGCGAAAAGAACGAGATGATGGCGGTCATCCGGTCAGCGGTCGAGAAGGGCATCACCTTCTTCGACACCGCCGAGGCTTACGGTCCCTACGTGAACGAGGAACTGGTGGGAGAGGCCCTGGCTCCCTTCAAGGGCAAGGTCGTCATCGCCACGAAGTTCGGCTTTCGGTTCAATGCCCAGGGCGAAAGAAGCTCCGATCCCCTGGATAAGGGAAACACGAACCCGCTGGACAGCCGCCCGTCCCATATCAAGGAAGTCGCTGAGGCTTCCCTGAAGCGTCTCAAGATTGAAGCCATCGACCTCTTCTACCAGCACCGCGTGGATAACGAGGTTCCCATCGAGGATGTGGCGGGCGCGGTGAAGGAGTTGATCCGGGAAGGCAAGGTTAAGCACTTCGGCCTTTCGGAAGCGGCTCCGGCCACTATCCGTCGGGCCCACGCCGTCCAGCCGGTGACGGCGCTCCAGAGTGAATACTCCATCTTTTGGCGGAACCCCGAAAAAGAAATCCTCCCGACGCTGGAGGAATTGGGCATCGGTCTCGTCCCTTTCAGCCCTTTGGGCAAGGGCTTTCTCACGGGCAAGATCAACGAAAACACCACCTTCGACAAGAATGACTTCCGCAACAGCGTGCCGCGTTTTACGCCGGAAGCCCGCAAGGCCAACCAGACCGTGGTGGAATTGCTCACGAAAGTCGCGATCCAAAAGAAGGCGACGCCAGCCCAGGTGGCCTTGGCTTGGCTCCTGGCCCAGAAGCCTTGGATTGTCCCGATTCCGGGAACGACCAAACTTTCACGCCTGGAAGAAAACGCGGGAGCCGCTTCTCTCGAGCTTTCGGCCGACGAACTTCGCGATATCAATGAGGCCGCCTCGAAGATTCAACTGCAAGGGGACCGTTATCCCGAGCATCTGGCAAAACTGACAGGCCGATAAGCGGACGGTTCGAGTAAAAGGCGGGACAAATGGAAAGGAAGTGGATGTTATGAAAAATAAAAAAGTTTGGTTCATCACCGGGGCTGGCCGTGGGATGGGTGTGGATATCGCTAAAGCGGCTCTGGCCGCCGGACACGCGGTGGTTGCCACCGGCCGGGATACTAACGCAGTGGAAAAGGCGGTCGGCAAGTCAGACGACCTACTAATTGTTAAATTGGATGTCACCAAACTTAGCGAAGCAGAGGCGGCCGCAAAGGCCGCTGTCGACAGGTTTGGTAACATTGATGTACTGGTCAATAACGCGGGCAACTTCTTCGCTGGTTACTTTGAGGAGTTGTCACCGGCAGAAATGGAGAAACAGATCACCACCAACCTCATCGGACCTATGAATGTCACTCGCGCGATCTTGCCAGTTATGCGAAAACAGCGGTCAGGTCACATCATTACTATTTCGTCAACCGCGGGTCTGGTCGGCTTTGAGTTGGGTTCCGCTTATTCCGCTTCGAAATTCGGCCTGGAGGGCTGGATGGAGTCATTGCAGCAAGAAGTCGCTCCATTCGGCATCAATGCCACCCTAGTCGAGCCGGGGTTCTTCCGTACGGACCTTCTTTCGGATAAATCGACAACCTATTCTTCCCGCTCCATCGAGGATTACAAAGAGCGCCGGGAACAGTTGCTCGGATGGTGGAAAACCCAAGCCGGCAAGCAGACCAATGACCCGGCCAAATTAGCTAACGCCCTGATCAAGATCGCGAGCGAAGAGAAGCCGCCTCGCCGCTTCATGGCAGGTGCGGATTCGGTAGCTTCCGCGAAGCAGAAGGCCGCCGATATTATCGCTCAAAGTGACGCTTACCCGGATCTCTCGTCATCCATGGCGCATTCTTAAATTAAAAAGGAAGGCTTTTATGAAAATCGGCATTTTGGGTTCAGGATTAATGGGAGCGAAACTCGGCACGATCTTCGCTTGGGCGGGGCATGAGGTGATTTTCAGTTACGCCAAGACCAAAGGCAAACTGGAGCGGCTTACCAAAGAAGCGGGGAACAGAGCCCGGGCGGGCACCCCCGCCGAGGCGGCTCAGGGGGCGGACGTCCTGCTTTTGGCCGTGAATTGGCCGAGGGTGGACGACGTTCTGAAACAGGCGGGCGACCTTTCGGGGAAGACCATCCTGACTTGTTCCTTGCCCATGGACGAGTCCAACAGCGGTTTGGTTTTGGGCCGCACCACTTCGGGCGCGGAAGAACTGGCTAAAAAACTTCCCCAATCCAAGATCGTGGGGGTTTTCAACACGGTGCCTAGCGAGGTTTTGTTTGGGGTTTTCGAAGCTCGAAAGAAGGTTTCCAAACCCAGCCTGGTTTACTGCGGGGATGACGCCGGCGCCAAGAAGATCGCCGCAGGGATCATTCAGGATGTGGGCTTTGAGCCGGTGGATTTGGGAGCTTTAAAGAACGCCCGTTACACCGAACCCTTCGGGCTTCTGGTTGCCGAGATCGCCTATGGCGGCAAAAAAGGGCCCGAAATGGCCTACAAATTTGAGTGGATAAAGTAATCAAATATTTTTGAAAGGAAAAATCATGGCACAAGATGGAGCCGTGAAGGTTTTAAATCCTCAAACGCTTCCTTCCAATCCGGGTCCGGCGGAGTTTTTCACCGGAACGGTGCGGGTCACGCCAGTGATTCAAGGCGAAGAGCCTTCTTGCGTAACCTGCGGCTGTGTCACCTTTGATCCTTCCGCCCGGTCCGCCTGGCATAACCACCCGAAAGGACAGCTTTTAATCGTTCAGGAAGGTTCAGGATTCGTCCAGGAATGGGGAAAGCCGGTTCAGCGGATTAAAAAAGGCGATGTGATCTGGACTCCGCCCGGAGTGAAACACTGGCATGGGGCTTCACCCGATTCAAGCTTGACCCATTTGGCGGTTCAAGAAAGTCTGGATGGTAAAAACGTGAATTGGATGGAGAAGGTCTCGGACGAACAATATAAAGTTTGATCTCAAAGAAGCAGTCCCATGGGAAACAATAAGGAGGGTTGGCATGAGCAAAGCACAAACAGGGGCTCAAAAAATGTTCGGGGATTTCGCGCCGAAGCTGGTTGAGTTGACGGACGAGGTGCTTTTTGCCGATGTTTGGGAACGGCCGGAGCTTTCGAAACGGGACCGGAGCCTGATCACGGTAGCCGCGCTGGTCGCTTTGAACCGCCCCGAACAGCTCAAACATCATTTGGGCAGGGCCGTGGAAAACGGCGTGAAAGTCGAGGAATTAAAAGAAGTGATCACCCATTTGGCCTTTTATTCGGGTTGGCCCTGCGCCATGACCGGCATGGGGGTTGCCAAGGAACTGTTTTCGAAATGATCGGTTCCGAAACCAAGGATGCTTTTTCGATAAGAGTAGGGATAAAATCAATTAAGTCGGCAGGGGAGGGGTCATGAAGGCTTTAGCTAAAAATAACGTGGATCTCGCCAACGGGGATATTTCCCGGTTGGCGGAATTGATCAAGACCTATACGCCCTATGACGGAAGTTTTGAGCAAAAAATCCCAGGGGTCCATACCATCCGACGGTCCAAGATCAATTCCGAGCTGGTGCATGGCCTGGCGCACGCCGGTTTGTGCGTGGTGGCGCAAGGCGCCAAAGACGTTTTGCTGGGCCGGGAGGTTTTTCACTACGACGCCTCCAAGATGGTCGTCTATTCGGTGGATATGCCCTTGGCCTCCCAAGTGACGACGGCCAGCCACGCTGAACCCTTTCTCTGCGTGCGGATTGACCTGGAGCCGCGTAAGATCGCCGAACTGACCTTAAAAATTTATCCCCACGGTTTGCCGCCCGTTAAGGAAAATCGGGCGGTCTATGTGGGGCGATCCGACGCCAAAATCACCAACGCGGCCGTTCGTTTATTGGAATTGATCCCGCGCCCGGAGGAGGCGGATCTCCTGGCGCCTTTGATCCTGGATGAGATTCTCATCCGCCTGCTCCGGAGCCCGCTGGGTCCCCGGGTGGCCCAACTGGGCCTGAAGGACTCCGGTTTGAACGGGGTTTCAAGGGCGATCGCTTGGCTCCGGGAAAATTTCGCCCAGCCGGTTAAAATGGACAATTTGGCGAAGCTCGCGAACATGAGCGCCTCCACTTTTCACGCGCATTTCAAGACGGTCACGGCCATGAGCCCCTTGCAGTTCCAGAAAGTTTTAAGGCTCCAAGAGGCCAGGCGTTTGATGTTTTCCTCGATGATGGACGCGGGAATCGCCAGCCGGCAGGTGGGCTATCTTAGCGCCTCCCAGTTCAGCCGGGAATATGGGCGGTTCTTCGGGGGAGCGCCGACCAAGGACATCGAAAAGTTACGGGAACAAATGGTGGGGGCGGGCGAAGCTCAAGCCATTTGATTAATCGGCGGGACCTACGCGGTTAATCCCCGATGGGAGTGACCCGGATGAGGTTCGAAATAGTCTTCACCCCGGCCACGCTTTGGACCGTCAAATAGATGTCCCGTTTGGCGCCAAAATCATCCACCTTGCCCGAAATCGTGACGTGCCCGGCCAACGCGCTGATATGGCAGTCCGAGACCAAGCCATGGAGCGCGCGGGAAACGGTGTTTTCCAATTCAACATCCTTGGGATCGGATCCCCTTAAATCAGGCATTTGGGCCTCCTGGAAGGTTTTTGTCTCAGCGGGCGGATACATTCCGCGGGCCGGCCAAAAACCAAATAATGAGCCCTAACACGGGAAGCGCCAGAACCAAAAGACACCATAAGAGTTTGGCCGTCGTTTCCGCTTTGCTTTGCAGGATGGAGACGATCGCCACGATGTCGCCGATAAATATCAGTAAACCCAGTAAGCCTGTAATCATTTTTCATTCCCCCATCAAGTAGTTTAAAAAGACCGGCAAAAGTTTATCGGACTAATGCACTTCCACGTGCGGCGGGTGAATCTCGATATCGCCGTTTTCATGGTGGATGTATTCCACCAAAAAAATAACGCCGATGGTCAGCGCTACCCCGAGGAGGATATAGCCGAGGTTTGTTTGGCCCTTTTGGCCGATGAACCAGCCCGAAAATTTCATGAGTTACCTTTCAAAATAAAGCGCGGATTTAAATGTTGGGATGATGAAGAGCAAGTGCCGTGCCTGACTTTCAGCTCGGGGAATCGACGAAAAGCCATTTCGCGGAAACAGAAATTGGACCGGTCCCCGGCAAACGATCAAAGTGATAAAAATAAAAAATCATTTTGATCGCACTTTGTTATCCGTTTTATTTTACGGGACTAGGGAGACAAACGGCGGCCGCGCGTCCATGATGCTACCGAGAGGCTTTTACTTCCAATCGAAGAGGCTGCCCGTGACGAAACATAAATATAAGCACCAACACACCAGTTATCCCAATCCGGAGATCGCCGAAGTGCGGGGTCCCTATTGGCGGAGGGCGCACCGGGATTGGCGTTTTTTGGCCGTTGTGTTTCTGATGCTGCTTTGTATCTCGGTCTATGTGCTGACCGGCGATTTCGCCTGGGTGCGCCATGGACAAGGGCTTCCCTTGTTGGTTCCGGCGGCGAATTAAGCCGAGTCGTTAAAAATCCTCAAAAGGTGACCATCATGATGAACTCAAATCCCCAATCCCCGCCCGAACCGGTCAATGTGAAGTGGGGTGAGGCGACCGAAGTGAGTCCTAAAGAAACAACCGCTGATTTTACCCACAAATTCATGAGGTCCATTGTCCAAGGGGACATGGAAGCCCTGATCAACCTTTTCACCGCGGAAGGGGAATGGGTCATTATGGCGACGGGCGAAAGATTCCAGGGGCCCTCCCGGATCCAGGCGCTGGCTTCCGTGTCGGTCGTCATGCGGGCCCAAGGGGCCGGGCTCGAGCCGGAGCCCGCGGGTGTTTTCACCGACGAGGCCGGAACGAAAATTTGTTTGGAGTACATCTATCGGGGTTTGGTCGCCAAGGACTGGCCCAAATCGGCCCATCCGCCCGCCCCGGGGACCCCTTTTGAGATTCCCGTCACCCTGATCGGCGAGCTGAACCAGGGAAAGCTGGTGAAAATCCGGGAATACTTCGATTGGTTGACCCTGGCGGAAGCCGGCGCCAAGAACCGGCTTTAGTTAAAGCCAAGTTCAGCCCATCACCACTTTGACGGCGTGATTTTTTCCATCATCTTTTAGCTCGACCGTGTCATTTGACGCTTCGACCGGTCGTCCGTCCAACTCGATTTTTTGAATGCCTTTGGAAACGTGATTGGGGTTTTCAAATTGAATTTCATAAGTCGACAATCCATGTTGATAACTGACTTTGAACCCGGGCCATTCCGGCGGGATGCAGGGATCAAAATAAAGCGCCGGGCCCCGCCGATGGATGCCTAAGATATATTCCATCCCGGCCCGCGCCATCCATCCGGCGGAGCCCGTGTACCAGGTCCAGCCTCCGCGGCCCACGTGAGGGGCTTTGGCGTAAATATCCGCGGCCATGACATAGGGTTCAGATTTATAAGTGCCTACCTGGGTGCGGGTCAAGGCGTGGTTGATGGGGTTGAGCATGGCGAACAAATCGGCGGCCTTTTTTCCCATCCCCAGCTTCGCGTAAGCGCAGGCGACCCAAATGGCGGCATGGGTATATTGGCCCCCGTTTTCCCGCACCCCGGGGACATAACCTTTGATGTAACCCGGATCTTTCGGGGTTTGGTTGAAGGGCGGGGTGAATAAAAGGACCAAATGGTCCTGGGCGCGGATGAGTTGCTCCTCCACGGCCTTTATGGCTTGAAGCGATTTGGACAGATCGCCGGCGCCGGATAAAACAGCCCAAGTTTGGGCGATGGAGTCGATTTTACATTCCATGTTCTCGCTCGAGCCCAAGGGGAAACCATCGTCGAAAAAGGCGCGTTTGTACCAGTCGCCGTCCCAGCCCTGGGTTTCCAAAGCGGTCTTTAGTTTTTGGGCGTGGGCGGTCCAAATTTCCTGGCGTTCTTCCTCTCCCCGATCCTTGGCCCAAGGCGCCATCTCGGTCAAAACTTCATGAAGGAACCAAGCGAGCCAAACACTTTCACCTTTTCCCCCGTGTCCGACCCGGTTCATCCCGTCGTTCCAATCGCCGCTTCCCATCAAGGGCAGGTCATGGACGCCGGTTTGCAGGCTGACATCGATGGCCCGGGCGCAATGCTCATAAAGGCTCAAGGCCGGTTCCCGGGATACCGCCGGCTCAAAATAAGAATCGTCCTGGCCGGGGTTGAGCGGGGCTCCTTCAATAAAAGGGACCGGCTCGTCGAGGATGCTGACATCCTGGGTCTCCCGTAAATAGTGAAGCGTCACATAAGGAAGCCAGAGGCGGTCATCCGAAATTCGGGTGCGTACCCCACGGCCCATGGGGGGATGCCACCAATGCTGGACGTCGCCCTCAATAAACTGCCGGGCGGCGGTTTTGAGGATATGGGAACGGGCCAGTCCGGGGTCGGAGGCCACAATGGCCATCCCATCCTGTAATTGATCGCGGAATCCAAAGGCGCCCCCCGCTTGGTAAAAAGCCGCCCGCGCCCAAAAACGGCAGGCCAGGGTTTGGTAAAGAAGCCAGTGGTTGAGCAGGATGTCCATCGAGCGATCGGGAGTTTGAACCTGTATTTTTCCCAGGAACGAGTCCCAGCCGCGGACCACGGTTTGAAACCGGGATTCCAGGTTCGAATGCCGGTATTTACGCACCAAGTCCCGGGCTTGGTCCCGGCCTTCGGCTTGTCCGAGAAAAAAATCGACCTGCTTTTTTTCGCCGGGTTCCAGCCGGATTTGGGCCTGCAAAACCCCGCAGGGGTCGAAGCCGGCCCCCGTGGCGCCGCTTAATTTCTCCCGGCGCATCAGGGCCGCGGGCCGCTCCAAACTTCCGTTACGCCCGATGAATTCCGAACGGTCGCAGGTCCAGGCGGACGCGGTCCCGTTAAAATCCATAAAGGCCGTTCGGTTCCCGAATTCCGAATTGAGCGGGTTGACGGCGAAGAGAGCTCCGGTTTCACCGTCCCGCTCGGTGACGATCCAGGGGGCGGTTTTGACCCGGGAAAAGCCCAGCACCCATTCCACATAGCCGGTCACCGACAACTGCCGGACCCGGTCGGAGTTGTTTTCCAAAACCAGCCGGGAGATTTTCACCGAATCGGAGGCGTCCACGAACTGGGTAAGTTCACTGTGAATCTCGTTGGAACCATTTTCAAAAACACTGTAACCGGCGCCATGCCGTGTCATGTAGGTGGCGTTTTCCAAGCGGATGGGGGAGGCGGTGGGGCACCAGACCTGGCCCGAGTCCAGGTCGCTGATAAAGAAGGCCTCGCCGCTCGGGTCCACCACCGGGTCATTGGACCAGGGCGTGAGTTGGTTCTCCCGGCTATTGACCGACCAGGTGTAGCCCGCGCCCGATTCGGACACTTGAAACCCGAAATCGGGGTTGGCGATCACGTTGATCCAAGGCGCCGGGGTGTGTTGGCCCTTTTCCAGGACGATCACGTATTCCCGCCCGCCTTGGGCGAATCCCCCGATGCCGTTGAAAAATTCCAAGGGAGGCACGGTCAGGGCGGATTCGGAGCGGCTTTGAAGGCGGAAGACTTCCATTTCATCCAACCGCTTGGTGGAAATGGATTTGAAACTCTCGAATTTACGCACCCGCATGACCTGCTCGGCCAGGGTGCCTTGCCGGCTGTTGAGGATGGCCCGGGCGACGGTGAGCAAAAGATTCTTTTCCCGGATATCCAACAGGTCATTCCGCAAAACGAAAATTTTTCCCGGCAGCAGGTCGGGATTCCCTGAGGAAGTGGCCTCGCTTCCGCGGACCATGCCTTCCAAGGCCGTTTGGAGGTCCTGCACATAGGACGAGGCCTTCTCATTTAAGATCACAATGTCCACCGCCAGGCGCTTGAGCCGCCAATATTCATGGGCGCGAAGCAGTTGGCGGATCATCCCCTGGTCCTCCAGGTCATCGATCCGGACTAAAAGTATGGGGAAGTCCCCCGAAATCCCCCGGGACCAGAGGCCGGTCACGTTCATCCGGTTCTTTTTCAAAATCTCGCTGGTGGGCCGCATCAGGGGATCGGAAAAAAGGATCCGATTGGCGAGTTTTTGGAAAAGCTGGGCCTCGTCCAGCTCGATTCCCAGATGATGAAGCTGGGCCTTGGATTGGGTCCAGACCAGGTTGGAGGACCGCTCAAAGGCGGAAGCGTTGTGGTATTTTTCCACCATGGCCAGCATCTCAATGCCGGTGGGGGCCAACAGGGTGGTGAAGCAAATTTTAACCGTCGCTCCCGGTTGGATCCTCACCTTGACCCGCAGGCTGAGAATGGGGTCCAGCACCGCGCCCACCGTATTGGAAAGGGAGCGGCCGTCCATGACCGAGAGGGGTTTTCGAAGCGCGCGGCCCCGGCCGATAAATTTGGCCCGGTCCGTCTCGTATTCCAATTCCCCGAAGGGCTCGTTTTCCGATGAGAGCACTTGGGCCACAAAGACCCGGTCTTCGCCGGAAGACCGGGGGCGCCGGGTCGCCACCAAGGCGCCCAGTTCAGGGAGATATTCGGTTTGGACAAAAAGGTTCGAGAACGCCGGATGGGCCAGGTCCGAATCCGGCGAGGCGATAACGACTTCCGCGTAAGAGGTAATCTCGATTTCACGCTCGTCGGTTCCGTGATTGGTCAGGGAAATTCGGCGCAGCTCGGCATCATCCTCCGCGGAAACAAGTACTTCCATGTCCGTGGTGATGGCGTGGTCCAGCCGCGAGATTTTTGCCCGATCCTCGGAAAAGATGGCTTGGTATTGAAGCGGATCCGCCAGGGTGGGCTGATAGCCCGCCGACCAAACCGAACCGCTATGGATATCCCGGAGGAAAAAGTAGCTTCCCGTGTGGTCCCGGGTGACGTCTTCCCGCCACCGGGTGACCGCTCGGTTTTTCCACAGGCTGTAGCCGGATCCGGCGGCGGTGATCATGAGCGCGTAACGGCCGTTGGACAATAAATGGGAGCTGGGGACGGGATGATGGGGCGACCTGATTTTTCGGATGATGGCGGGGACGGATTCCTGGATGCTGTGGATTTCCACCTCCCGCACCTGGTCGCGAACGGCGCCCAGGTTGCGGGGCGTTCTTTCTTGAAGCAGAAGCTCGCCCGATTGAACCAGGGGATCCATGTGAAAGCGCCGCCGCAATAGGCCGTTGTGGACCACATTGGAAAAAGAAAGCAGCGACATGCCTTGATGATGGGCCATATAGGAGCGCACCAGGGCGAAGGGCTCGTTTTCGCGCAAGCGGGTCGGCGTATAGTCCAAGGACTCGTAAAAACCATAAGCGCTCCGGGCGCCAAGCCGCTCAAGCTTTTTAAGGTTGATCAGGGCCTCCTGGGGATCCACCATGGCCGCCAGGGCGGTCGCGTAGGGGGCCACCACCAGGTCTTTGGTCAAGCCCCGTTTCAACCCCAGGCCGGGGATGCCAAAGTTGGAATATTGATAAGTGAGGTTTAAGTCGCGCGCGTTATACCCGGCTTCGGAGATGCCCCAGGGAACGCCCCGAAATTTGCCGTACTCGATTTGGCGCCGGACCACTCGCGCACAGGTTTGGTTGAGCAAACTTCCGTCGGGCGTTTCCATGACCAGGGACGGCATCAAATACTCAAACATGGAACCGGACCAAGACATCAAGACCGCCTCGCCCTCCTCGGCCACCATCCCCCGGCTCAGGCGAAACCAATGGGAAACCGGCACATCCCCTTTAATGATGGACACATAGCTGGCCAGGCGGCACTCGGACGCCAGCAGGTCATAACAGCTCTCGTCCAATTGCTCCTCGTTGACCCGGTAGCCAATGGCGAAAAGTTTTTTCTTCGGGTTCAGCAAAAAGCTGAAATCCATTTCGTCGAATAAACGCCGGGAAAGATCGGCGATCCCATTGAGCCGGTCCAGCATCCGCCGGCAATTTTTGGAGGAGAGGCTCAGCGCCTCAACCACCTGGTCGAAATAAACGTCCTCGCCGGGGGATTTTTCTTGGTGGAGCCGGGATTGACGCCATTGCTCGAAAGCCTCCAGCGCTTTCTCGCAATGAGCGGGAGCTTGGCTCAGGGTCAGGTCGACGGACAGGAGCCTTTGAATGGAAGCCTGAAATTCTTTTTCTTCGGCGGTTTCGGCGCTCAGGTGGGCGCTGTCGGAAAGGGCGTAGACCCAGGGGAACAAGCGCCGGAAATCCCGGGCGTGGCTTTTGACATCGGCGGCCACCAGGTCGGCCCAAACCGTCAACTCGATTTTTTCATCCGCCCGCTGGTCCGAGGCGAAGGCGTGGGCCGTGTCTTTGAGCGTCTCGGCCTGTAGGTCCAATTTATCCCAGGCGCCGGCCCATTTGGTGTGGGAGGTGAAATGATCCATTTCAGCCATTTGAAGCTCAAAGAGGGAAATTTCCTTTTGAAGCTGGCTTAAGGGAGTGATCGCGGCGCGGCCATGATGCGGGAGTTCTTCCGCGGCCCTTTTCAACAGGAGGACAACATCCTGGATGCCCGAAAGCACGGAGGTTGAAAAAAGCGGTTGGCGGGTCAGGTCCCGGCAGGATTGGGACAAGGTGAGCAGATGGCCCGCCAGGTTGCCGCTGTCCACGGTGGAAATGTATTTGGGTTCCAACAACTGGAGGGATTGGGTCTCGATCCAATTGTAAAAATGCCCCCGAAACCGGGGAAGGCCTTTCAAACTTTCCAGGGTCGCCTCAAGGCGGTCCGTCATTTCACTCCAGCCGCACCATCCAAAATCATGGGCGGTGACGATGGAGAGCAGATGAAGGCCGAAGTTGGTCGGGGAACTGCGGTGGGCCAGGACGGGGTCCGGGTCTTCCTGGAAATTGTCCGGCGGCAGATAATGATCTTCCGCCAAGGTGAAATCGGTGAAAAACCGCCAAATCCGCCGGCCATAGAGCCGAAATTCCATTATCTGTTCCGGGCTTAAAGGAACCGCCACGCCCCGGGAGCCGGGCAAACTAATGAAGCGGGCGAACCAAGGCGCGCCCAACCACAAAAGCGAGAAGGGGATAGCCAGGGACAGGGCCTTTGGATTTCCGATGGCCGCCGCGGCCGCAGTCAAAACCCCGATAAAAACTGAGCCTTTCATCCGCCGCCAGAAGCTGGAGGCTGAAAGGGAAGCGCTGGATTTCGCTTGGGCGGCGGTGGTCCATTCCAGAAGATCGCGCCGACTGACGAATAAACGCCAGAGCGTCCGGGCGATCGCGTCCAGGTGCATCCAGGCCCGGTTGGCGATGAGGATGAGATTGACGGTAAACTGCCCCGCGCCGAGAAGAAAATCCCGGCTGATTTCGTCCAACTGATCCCGCCAATGCAGGGCGCGCCTCCAAAAAGCCAAGTCATCAAAAAAAGAAATGAAAGAGGGGAAGCCAATTCCCAGAAGCGCCAAGCCGATCCAAAGTGCCGGATTGGCGGGGGGGAGAAATAAAACCGCGATCAGAAGGGCGACCGTACCCAGGGGCGAGAGGCTTCGCCTTAAGTTATCGAGCATTTTCCAACGGGAAAGGATGGAGAGCGCCGCGCCTTCCCGGCCGAAGATCCAGGGGAAAAGCTGCCAATCCCCCCGGATCCAGCGGTGGTTGCGGGCGGTGGAAATCTCGGCGTGGGAAGGAAATTCCTCGAAAAACTCCAGGTCGCTAGCGTAGCCGCACCGGGCGAAAGAGCCCTCGAAAAGATCATGGCTCAATAAACTATTTTCAGGAATCCGTCCCTCCATGGATTTTTCATACGCGTCGACGTCATAAATCCCCTTGCCCGTGAAGCTTCCCTCATTAAATAGGTCCTGATAAACATCGGAAACCGCCGAGGCGTAAGGATCGATTCCGCAGTCGCCGGAAAAGAGCCTTTGAAAAATGGATTTTTCATTTTCACTGGGTAAAAAAGAGGTGATCCGGGGTTGAAGGATGCCGTAGCCTTCCACCACCTTTTTCGAGCGGGGATCCAGGCGGGCTTGGTTGAGCGGATGGGCCAAGATTCCCACCAGTTCGGTGACCACGCCGGGCGGAAGCTTGGTGTCCGCGTCCAGGGTGATGACATAACGCGTGCCGGGCGGCAGGCTGGCGGAAGCGCCGTAAGTGGTGTCGACCGCGCCCCGAAGCAGAAGGTTGAACTCGTGGAGTTTTCCTCTTTTTCGCTCCCATCCCATCCATTTCCCCTCGGACGGGTTCCAAAGCCTTTTGCGGTGAAAAAGGAAAAACCGGGGGCCGCCCTCGGGCGCGGGCCCGTGTTTTTGGTTGAGGTCGGCCACCCGCTGGAGCGCCAGCGAAAGTTTGCGCTCGTCCTCGGGCGAGCTTTCCACGGACGAATCGGCCCAATCGGTGAGGAGCGCGAAACGCACGTCCCCTTCGGGATTGGAAAGATAATGAACCTCGAGTTTCTCGATCTGTTCGGAGATTTCGGTTTCTTTCCCCAGCAGGGTGGGGACGACCACGAAGGTTCGGAACCAGGCCGGGGGGCCGTCGGGGAATTCCAGGCGGGATAAATGCCGGGGAGGCAGCATGCCGGTGACCCAACGATTGACCCAGCTCACGGCCAGGTCGGAGGCGGGGAAAAAGCCCAAAACGAAAAGCAGGATCGCTTCGGGAAGCGAAAGACCGGCGTTCAGAAGCAGCGCGATGATGAGGATGACGAAAGTCATCAACAGAACGTTGCCCATATAAGTCAAAGCCGGGTAGTCCATGCAAAGCCGCAGAAAGCGCTTTTTGACCGGAACCCGGAATCCCACTTCTTTCTCGAATTCAGTACGGCCCTCGGCCAATAGGTAATAGCCCGGGTCCTGGAGCCGCTCCGAGTGGTTTGGCCCGCCGGCCGCCTCCTCGGTTTTTTGGACCGCCCGGTGGGCGATCTCTGATTCGTCCTTTTGGGACCCCTTGGCGATCTCTTCCACCGCGGACCGGTAACTATTGCGGGTCATGAAATCCATTTTCTCGAAGTGGGGATGGTGGGCCAGGATTCCCTGGACCTGGCTGACCTGCTCGAAAAAAATCTGCCAATCAAATGAAATCATGGACCGGAAACTGGTCACGATATTGCGGACGGTGAGATTGTTGGCCGCCTGGCGGCTGTGGACGGAGTTGACCAGGTCCTCCGCCGTGGTTTTTTCCGCGGCCAGCCTTTCGTTCAACCAATTCACCGCCGGGATTCCCGCGGGGTCCTGGTAGCGCAGGCGCTGGATGAGTTGGACCAAAAAGGCCGGATGGACGGAGCGCTGCCTTAACTTGGCCGCGGAGGGGTGGCCGGCCTCGGAGGATTCCTCGATCAGGCCCAATAGCTCGTCCACGAAGGCGTCGGCTTCTTGCCGGGCTTCCTGGGAGGTGACTAAGTAAATGGCGATGCGGCGTAAGTTGTCGACCATGACCACGCGCAGGGTAATGGCCAAGGCCCAAATTTCCCCGATGGTGAGCGGCTGGACCTGCTGGTAGGAGCGCACAAAGTGGGTCAAGGAATCGGGATCGAAATGGCTGTCCGTATGGGCCACATAGGCCCAAGCCAATCCGTAAACCCGGGGATAGCCTTTCAAAAACCCATCGGAAAGTTTCGGGAGCTCATTGTAAAAGTTATGGGGCAGGTACCGTTTGATGTCCCGGAGTTGTTCTTCCACCACGTAAAAGGAATCAATCAACCACTCGCCGGCGGGGCTGATGGGCTTCTTTTTTTGGACTTCACCGGTGATGTACCGGAAGGCTTCCTGCAGGACCCGCTCGTTTTCCCGCAGGCGGGGGGTGAGGGAAACGCCGGATTTGGGATTGTCGGAAATCGTTTGGGCGGCCGCCAATGAGCGGGCATGTTGATCGAAGCGCTCCAAGCTGAAAAGCTCGGAACGGATCGGTTCTTCCGGGACGCTGGAAAGCAGGAACTTAAAAGGGGATCGAAAAAGATCTTGAAGGCTCGAAAGGGACGGCGTCATAGAATGCCCTCAATGTCGCGGGATAATGAAAGCATTTAACCTATTTTGATCATGCATGAACCAAGCGGTTAATTTCAAGACGGCGGGATCAAACCGCGAAGAAACTGATGCCGATTTGCAAAGGGATAAACACCGAAGGGTTTTCGAGCTCGCCGCCCAAGCCATTGTGGGACGTGAAATCCACGTCCACCCGGGCTTGAAGAAAAACCGCCATGTCGCTTGAGAAAACATAAAGAACCCCCAGGCCCGGCGCGAGATAGAAATTGATTTGGGATTCGCTGCTGCGGGCCGTGAGGCTTCCCGGAGGGTTGGTTTGGGTGTAGGTGTTTAACGCGCCGCCAAACCCTCCCACGAGATAGGGGCGAAAAAAACCTCCGCCAAAAGTGAAGCGCAAAATGCCGGTCAAGGGGATATAAGACAACTGGGCGTTTTGCCCGCCCGGGGAGGGGGCGATGCCGTATTGGTAATAGCCGGTGCCCACAAAAAAACTAAAGGTGTTATCGAACCGGTAGCCCACATTGATGTCGCCGCCCAATCCGGGGTCCGCCAAGCGTTGGGTGGATGAGGCGGGGACGGAAAAACTGCCGTCAATCTGCTCAATCCACTGGGGGTGGGGATCCGGCCCGCTTTGGGATAAAGCGGGGGTGGCGATCAGGCAAAGCCCTAGAATCCACCTTCCCGTTTTTCCCATGGGTTAGGCCTCGGTTTCGGGGACGGGGAGCGCCGTTTCGAAATCCGGGGGTAACAGGATGGTGACGGACGCGTCCCAAACCTCGTAACCGTAATGATCGGTAAGGACCACGAATCCATTGAAGTCCCCGCTGTGGGCTTTGAAAAACAGGGAAGCGATTTTCCCGACTTTATCGGTTTTTAAATTACCAACCCGCTGGTTTAACTCGAAACTTTTCACGAGGGACCGTGGGGAGCGGCTTTGAGCCGGGCCCTTACTTCCTTTTCGGCCTCGATCCAATCGTTGACTTCGTCGGAGACTTGTGAAAGACGCCCGCGGTCCAACCATTTGTAATAAGCGGTTTCCTCGATCTGTTGGGTTGTTTCCGCGCGGCTGGGAGAGGGAGTGTTTTTGACGATTTTTAGGTTGGACACAGGAACTTCCTTTGATGGTAACTCGAGTCTTTCGGCCCGGCACTTCTTCTATAAGTGAAGCAAGAAACAAGCCGTATGTGGTTGGAGTTGAAGATGGAATTTCGATGAGATTATTCGCGGAAAGATCAAAGCGAGAGCGTAAATATCGATTTGATTCTTCGGCGATCGCTGAAAAGTACTCCCGGGCCCTCGGCCGATCCTCGATGGGGTTTTCCATTGTCGATTAGAAGGGATTTGGGAGGGCAGCCGCGCCAAGGCCAAAGGGCATGTTCCTTGCTTTAGCTAAGGTCCGCAACGGTTATGAATAATGGATACTTTATGCCTAAAGGCAATTTTGCCCAAAACCTCCAAGATATCTGCGAAAGGGCACGAAACATATCCAGAAGGGGGCCGTCACTAATGGATGCCGGGCCAACTGGTGGAAACCATTTTGAGGTTGGAAGAGGAGCACGCTAATGACCTGGCCGCTTTGCCCGAAAAGACCAATCCCTAATTTTTCAGGGAGTTGAAAACAATCGAACAAAACCTAATTCAAGCCGCGAAAGGAAAATTCATGCTCCACAAAATAAAAACGTTGAAGGGTTATCAATTGCACGCCAACGACGGAAAAATCGGACGGGTTGAGGAATTTTATTTTGATGACCACCATTGGACGGTCCGCTACTTGGTCGCCGATACAGGACATTGGTTGACGGGGCGGCAGGTTTTGATTTCGCCCTATGCCTTGGCCGGCGTGAATGAGGAAGAGCAAAGTATTACGGTTGAATTGACCAAGAAGCAAATCGAGGATAGTCCGACCTTGGACAGCGACAAACCGGTCTCGCGGCAATTCGAGGAGGAATATTATGGATTTTTCGGGTGGCCGATGTATTGGGGCGGTCCCTATATGTGGGGCACCACCCCTGGTCTCATTCGTGAGGATGAAAAACAAAAGGGCCCCGCGCCGGTTCGGAAAGCATGGGATCAGCATTTGCGCAGCACCCAATCGGTGACGGGCCACGCCCTGGAAGCCTCCGACGGCGAGATCGGCCATGTTGATGATTTTATCCTCGATGACGAAAAATGGGCGGTCCGCTATTTGGTAATCGATACAGGGGACTGGTGGCCGGGAAAAAAGGTGCTGATGCCCACCCAATGGATTGAGAGTGTGAGCTGGGAAAAATCGAAGGTATTCATCAATCTTTCCCGGGAAACTATCCGAAAATCGCCCGCTTACACCGAGGATTCTCTCGTGACCCGGGAATATGAGGCTGGATTGCACCGGCATTACAACCGTCAGGGTTATTGGGCTGAGGAATTGGCTTCGGAAAAACGCTCCCGTTGAACTGAAACTTGGGACTGGAAAAGATGGGCGACCCAGGCGATTTGATCTTGGCTTTGCGCGGGCGCCCGCTCTATGAAATAAACCTAAACCCGCATTTGTTCACCTCGCACCTGTTGATTTGAAAGGAACACAATCATGGCTTATCAAAGTGTTAATCCCTACGACGGAAAAATCTCAAAAGAATTCGAGGAAATCACCGACCAACAGTTGGAGACGGCGTTGGCCGCGGCCCAAGCCTGTTTCGAAACTTGGAAACATAAAACTTTCGCTGAACGGGCGGTCATTGTGGCCAAAGCCGCGTCGATCATGCGCGCCCGCGTCGACGAGTTCGCCGCCCCGGTAACGCTGGAGATGGGAAAACTCATCGACCAAGCCCGCGGGGAAGTGGCGCTCAGCGCGGACATCATTGAGTATTACGCGGAAAACGCCGAGCGGTTTTTGGCGCCCCAAACCCTTAAGCCAAGCTCGGGTGAGGCGGAGATTGAAAGCGCGCCCTTTGGCGTGCTTTTCGGCGTGGAGCCCTGGAACTTTCCTTACTATCAACTGGCCCGGTTCGCCGCGCCCAACCTGATGGCGGGTAACGTGGTGATGGTGAAGCACGCGGGGTGCGTTCCTCAATGCGCCCTCGCCTTTGAAAAATTATGGATCGAGGCGGGAGCTCCCGCCGGCGCTTATACCAATCTTTTCATTTCCTACGACCAAGTGAACCGGGTGATCGACGATCCCCGGATCAAGGGCGTGGCTTTGACCGGCAGCGTGGAAGCGGGAAAAGTCGTTGCTGGAAGGGCCGGGCTGAACCTCAAAAAATCGACCATGGAATTGGGCGGCAGCGACGCTTTCATTGTTCTCGAGGACGCGGATTTGGAGAAAACGGTGGATTGGGCGGTTTGGGGTAAGATGAACAATACCGGCCAGTGCTGCGTGGCTGCCAAAAGGATCATCGTGGTGGAGGAACTGGCCGACCGATTTTTGGATAAATTCAAAACGGCTTTAGCCGCGCTCAAACCGGGGGACCCCATGGACAAAGCCACCACGCTGGGGCCGCTTTCCACCGAAGGGGCCTTGACTAAATTACTCGATCAAGTGAAACGAGCCGTCGCCAAGGGCGCCACCCTAGTGATGGGCGGCCAGCGGATCAACCGCACGGGAGCTTTTATGCAGCCAACGATCCTGTCGGATATCAAACCCGATAATCCGGCTTTTCGGGAGGAGTTTTTTGGGCCTGTCGCCCTTTTTTTTCGCGTAAAAAACGAGAAGGCGGCCATTGAACTGGCCAATGACTCCGAATTCGGGTTGGGTGGATCGGTTTTTACTAAAGATGTGGCGCGCGGCAAGCGCGTGGCAAGCTGTGTCGATACGGGCATGGTCTTCGTCAACCACCCGACTTGGACAACCGCGGATTTGCCATTCGGTGGAATCAAGAATTCCGGCTATGGCCGGGAGCTTTCCAGCTTGGGCATCCAGGAGTTCGTGAACAAGAAACTTGTCCGCGTCGCGGCGATCGACGCGCCGGCCTAGGCCATCGGGTAAATAGGCCCAACGCGAATAAAATCAGATCAATTTCCAGAAACCGGCCGAATGACCGGGGATTGGCGCTAATGTCGTGGGCCAGACCCTAGGCCCGGCTCCGCCTCAATAACCGCGTGATAAACTTGGCTTGCCGAAATTTCGCCCCGGGCAAATCCAAGCCGGTGATGGTTTAAAGGAGCCTTCCGGATGTTTCACTGGTTACAAGCGCTATTGGCCCACCAGGGCTATTGGGTAATTTTTCTCGTCGTCTTTTTAAACAACTTGGGTTTGCCTATTCCGGGTGATTCCATGCTGTTGGGGGGCGGGTTTCTTGCGGGAAAAGGGATTTTAATGGGGTGGGCGGTTGTGGCGACCGGGACCCTGGCCTGTTTTTTGGGGGGGAATGGTTCCTATTGGCTTGGCTTCCATTATGGCCGCCGATTTTTCCTGAAAAAAATGCGCTGGCTCCAAATCACCCCGGAGCGGGTGGTACATCTGGAAAATTTTTTCGAGAAATACGGCGCGAAGGCCGTTTTTTTCGCCCGGTTCGTGGCTTTGCTCCATCCGGTCACCGGTCTTTTGGCGGGCTTAGGGAAAACTCCCCTTCGTCCTTTTCTTTTTTATAACCTGGCGGGGGCCGCGGCTTACGCCACGCTCTACACCCTCACGGGATATTTTTTCGGACAGCGATGGGAACATTTTAAAAGTTGGCTGGGCCCGGTGGCGCTTTACAGCATCGTCGTCGGCACCGCCCTTTGCGGCTTGGTCTGGTTTTTGCGGCGGTCCATCCGCGACTTTTTCGAAAACTTTCAACGCTTCACGCCGCGGGCTCATTCCAAGCGCGCGGATGAAATAGCTAAGCCCAAGAAAAAGCCTATCAATTCGATAGTCCGGCGGACAAAAAAATCTCAACCAAAATGATCCGCGCTGATGCTTTACGCTCGCAATGAGAGTACGATCATCTAGGTCAAAGACGGTTTTGTTTTTGATTGATAGCCCCGGCAAAATGTCCTAAGCGAATTCGGGCCAATTTTTCATCCACGATTGGTTCAACCCTCCCGGGCCTCCCAACCACGCCATTTATGAATGCCAAATAACCGGTCAATGTTTTACCCAAGGAACTTTACATGCGAGCTGAAGATTTGGACTTGAAGGAACTTTTAGAGCTGAAACCCGAGGAGGGCGTAGTCCGCTTCGCGGGCCAAAGAGCCGTCATTTGTGACGCGCTTTCCCATGGCCTGCTCCAGAAAGAATTAGTCGATTCATTCGGCGAAAGGACCGCCCAAGGCATCATGAGCCGTTTTGGGTATATCCACGGCCGGCGAATGGCCATGGCTTTGAAATCCAAATTCAAATGGGACAGCGAGTTGGATTGGCGCCGAGCAGGCGCCCGAATCCTGGCGCTCCAGGGGCTTTTTTTATTAGATCCCGACAGCCTGGACGTTTTCGGTCCCGAAGGCGGGACTTGGCGCGTTTCTTACGAGGCGGAACAGCAATTGCTTTTAAAGGGACGGTCGGACAAGCCCGTTTGTTGGAACCTTTGCGGTTTCATCAGCGGTTATTTGAGTTTTTCCCTGGATAAGGATCTTTTCGCGCTCGAGGACAAATGCATCGGCAAGGGCGATCCGGTCTGCCATGTGATGATCAAATCCGAAGCCGAGTGGCAAAGCCAATCGGGCGGGGATGTGGCGGTTTTTAAACGGGTGGAAATAGACGAGGCGCTGCGGGATGTCACGAACCGTTTGAAAAACGCCGAGACGGAGCTGCGGGACAAAAAGAGGAAACTGGCCGTCCTGGCAAAAATACCGGACGACCCGGCGGATTTGATGGCGCGCAGTCCCGATATGCGCAAGCTCATGGATTTGGCCAAGACGATCGCCCCCATCGATTCCACGGTGTTGATCACCGGGGAGAGCGGCACGGGCAAGGAACGGATCGCGCGTTTTGTCCATGACCATTCCGCCCATTCGGACGGCCCCTTCATTGCCGTCAATTGCGGTGCCATCACCGAGACCTTATTGGAGAGCGAACTTTTCGGGCATGCCCGGGGGGCCTTTACGGGCGCCACGTCGGATCGGCCGGGTCTTTTTGAGGCGGCCAACGGCGGTACCCTTTTGCTGGACGAAGTCGGTGAAATTTCCCTGCCCATGCAGGTGAAACTACTTCGGGCGATCCAAGAACGGGAAGTGCGGCGGGTCGGGGAAAATAAAAGCCGTCCCATCAACGTGCGGGTCTTAAGCGCGACCAATAAGAATTTAAAAAACGAAATCACGCAAAAACTATTCCGGGAGGACCTTTACTACCGTTTGAATGTGGTGGAGCTGGCGGTTCCGCCTTTGCGCGGGCGCCGGGAAGACATCCTGCCCTTGGCCCGCCTGCTCTTGGCGGACGCCGCCATTCAGATGAAACGGGACGTGGAGGGTTTGACCGCGGCGGCAGCGGACCAATTATTAACTTATCTTTGGCCCGGAAATGTGCGTGAGTTGGCCAACGCCATGGAACGGGCGGTCGCGGTGTCCAAGGGTAAGCGGGTGGATGTGGGGGATCTTCCCCCGGAGGTTCGCTTGGTACTGCCATTGGTTTCGGATAAGGGAGTGCCGCGGTTTTTGAAGGACGTCGAAAAAGACTGCATCCTGGGAGCCTTGGAAAAAACCGGGGGCAACCGCCGGATGGCCGCCGATTTGATGGGCATGGGCGTGGCGACGCTTTACCGCAAGCTCAAGGCCTACAAGTTGCTGGATCGATTGAAGGAATAAATCCACAGAAACGAAAAATAAAATGGTTTAACCACAGATGCACACGGATTAGCCCAGATTGGGTTCAAGCCTTAAAACCAACAAAGGAAAAAAATATTTAATTTTGTAATCTGTGTGCATCCGTGTGCATCTATGGTTAAAAAAGGTTTTGCTTATTAAGTTACGGCAGGTCGAAAAGCAAAATCTCGGTGGGTTCCTGGGCTGTGAAAGAAACGGCTATTTCCTCGGAGAGCCCGACGCCGTCCCCTGTTTTAAGATCCAGCCCGTCCAACAATATTTTGCCCGAAACCACGTGGAGCCAGGCCTTTCGCCCGGGTTTCATTTCGTGGATCATGTGGTTTCCCTTATGCAAAAGCGTGGAGTACATTTGAACGTCCTGCTGGATCTTCAAGGAAGACTCTTTCCCGTCCGGGGAAGCGATCAGCCGGAGGATCCCTCGGCGCTCCGCCAGGGTGAAGAGCTTTTTTTCCCCGGCGATTTCTTCCGTATCCGTCCCGGGCGCGAAACCGCTTTGGAAAACATGCGCATTGTCATCGGGCATGGTGTTGAAGGTGAATCGTTTGGCTCCGGTCGTGATCTTCATCTGCTGGACTTCTCCGGAGGCTAATAGGCCCGTCCTTTCCCCCGGCCCATTGAAGACCACTACGCCTTCTTGGACATAAGTGACTACCACCATGTCCTTGTGCGTATGAAGAATAAAGCCCCGGCCCGGCGAAAGAATTTCCTCGTTGAAAATCTTGAGGACGCCGAATCCTTCCCGGAAGCGGTCTGCGGTGTTTTCCCAATCAAAGGTCATCCAAGTGGCTTGGCTCCCGGCGACGATATGGCGGCGTTCCTCGGATTTTCGAACGGTTATCATTTTTTCACTCCCCGGATTTTCATGATCGACCTGTCTTTTTCAGCTGGATGGATTTAAAAAATGGACCGCCGATTCGGCCGCGAGAAAAAGAAATACGCTTCTTTTAAAGCAAGAAGCGAGCCGTTCGTCCCGGGGGCGGTTGACTTGTTTTGTGCCCCTTTCGAGGGTGTGGCCCCCGAAATTAACCGAAATGACATAAGTGGAGATCATTTTGATCGCTTCGACGGCGCTAGCTTCATCCATGATTCTATTTTTCTTTATTAGCCCGTTCGGAATGATGGGCCGGCCGACAGGGAGAGGCACGTTCCTTGCTTTGTGGGTGCAGCAGGAGATTGCTTTTAACTCGAGGGGAATCGCATGAAAAGGTTAGGACGATGAAAAAGCAGGGTTTATTTTTGGCGGTGGTTTTGGCCTTGGCGGCCGTGGCGCCGGGTTGTTCCTCGAAGGCCGAGGTAAAACCGGCCCCGGATTCCCTGATCCAGGCCCAGGTTTGGCTTGAGGGAAATTCCTCGCTCCAGCGCTATTACCTCACGGCCGAGGGAATTTCGGTCCAAAGCGACCTGAATACGGGTTCCACGCTTAAGACCTTATTGGCCGTGATCCTCAACCGCCGGGGACACCGGCTGGTGGTGACCCTCCCGGTGAAAAGCCTCAAGTCGGGCGACCGCAATATGGATTTGAACGCCTATGAAAAACTTAAGTCCGAGGATTTCCCCGATATTGTTTTCAACCTGGAGAATTACGTGATCAAGGCCTATCCGGGAAGCCTCAATACTTTTGCCCTGATGGTTTATGGCCGGTTAAGGATCGGCGGAGTTGAGAAGGCGGTGGTTTTGGAGCCCACGATGGTGCTCGGGACGGGGGGTATCCAGATATACGGAAGTCAGGACGTTTCCCAGAAGGATTACGGCATTTCACCCTACAGCGCGGCCGTCATTCTGACTACGGATGACAAGGTCGTGGTCCATTACAGGATCTCATTGGAGCGGAAATGAAAGACGAGGAAAAAGATCTAAAGCCTTTATACCCTCCGCCCCGGCGGAAAAGAGGCGTCAGTTTTTCCTACTGGGCGACGGTGGGCCTGATGATTTTGGTCATCTTTGTGGCGATGAAATACGAGGGCCAAGGGAAAAGCGGCCCGGTGGATTCCACCCTTGATCACCAGGGGCATTCAGCTTTCCTGGACTTGCCGCCGACAGGCCGCATTGCCCACTCCTCGCGTCAAATTGATAGTCCGTGACCGATCAAAGTGATAGACCGTCCTCCCTCAAATATCCGCCGATAATTTTACGCAACCACCGAAATCGTTTTTTACGCAAGCCTGCCCACAAAACGGCTCAATCGGTGTTCGTTTACCCCGGCGGTATGAGACTTGCTTTACAGGACCTCATCCGATGCCTGGAAAGCGAAGCGAGGTAAAGCCTATGTCCATGACTAAAGAAGCCGTAATGGAAAAGATGAAAGAAAAGAATGTCGTGGTTTTAAACGTCCTTTCGGACGCCGAATACGCCAAGCTTCATATCAAGGGCTCCGAAAACCTTCCCTTGGGACTCAAGGCTGAGGATTTCGTCCAAGCCGCCGAAAAGCGTTTTGGAAAAACTAGGTTTCTGATCACTTATTGTGCCGGGTTTACGTGCAACGCGGGTCCGGAGGCCGCCAAGGCCCTCAAGGCCAGGGGGTTCGAGGCAGAGGATTATCCGGGCGGAATGAAGGAATGGTCGGACGCCGAATTTCCGACCGAGGGAACTGATGTGAAGCAGGCGGCGCCCGCGGCCGCCAAGTAGGTTTGTCGCAAGGCTTTTGTCCTACGAGGGCAGGGGTTCGGTTTCGGATTTTTAATCACCAACAACAGCCGCATGAAAAGAGGAAGCAATGTCTTTCAATTTTAAAAAAAGCTTATCCGCCGCCTTGTTGGCGACGGGATTATTTTTGACGCCGCTGGCGGTCCGGGCGGAATATTCGGATTATCACCCCACGAACGATGGCGGCAATTTCGGCCTAGGCGTGGAATTCGGCCAACCGGGAAACTGGGGCATTACGGGCAAAATTTGGGTCGATCGGGAAAACGCGTTTCAACCGGCGGTGAAGTTTGACGAGGGTGGAACGGCGATCCTGCAGTTGGATTACCTTTGGCACAATTTTGACATTATCCAGATTCAGAACGGCGAGATGCCGCTTTACATCGGATTAGGCGGAAACTTGGTGCTGGAGAACACGGTGGAAATCGCCGCTCGGTTGCCCGTGGGTATCTCCTACATCTTCGACAAACGCAACGTCCCGATTGATATCTATCTTCAGGCCGTGCCGACGCTTTGGTTCCCCAATGGCGGGAATTCCACCTTTGATATTTACGGCGAATTAGGCGCGCATTATTACTTCTAAGTTTTAACCAGAAAGTAGGCTGCACATGTTGGTGACCATCGCTGTGATTCTGCTGGTTTTATGGCTTCTGGGGATGGCGACCTCCAATACGGCGGGCGGAGTGGTCCACGTATTGTTGGTGGTCGCGCTGATCCTCTTTGTGGTTCGTTACATATAAGCGGTTGAAAAGCGGGGAACCGTGGGTTGAGAAGCCCACGGGCCTTAGCTGCAAGAAAAAAGGAAAAAATGAGAAAAATTACTGGGATGTTCGTCGGGTTGTTTTTGTTGATGGCTGGAAATTCGTTCGCGGCGGAAGCGCAAGCGTCCACGGGCGGGGATCCGGGTTTACGGTTGGGCGTGGAAGGCGGGGTTAACCTGGCCAACCTGCAGGGTCAAAATGTGAATGATATTTTCGCCTCCCGTTTGGGTTTTGTGGGCGGCGCTTTCCTGGATTTGCCCCTCTCGCCGAGTCTGGCGATTCAGCCGGAAGTTCTTTATGAGCAAAAGGGTGGCAAGTTCAACGGCAACCCTTACCAATTGGACTATATCGAAATACCCATTCTCTTGGACGTCACTTTAGTGGGGCCCTTGGGCGTGATTTTGGGGCCTTCCTTTAATTCCGAGGTGGCCGATAACGGTGTCGTGAACGTGAACCGCACCGATGTGGGATTGATGCTGGGAGCCCAAGTGAACATGGATCCGATCCTGGTGAGCGGCCGTTACGAGGTGGGTTTGAACGACGTGAGCTCCAGCCAAAAGATTCAAAACGGCACCTTCACCTTTTTAGTGGGGCTTTCAATTCTTTAACCGCCGGGTTTCTCCGGTCCCAAGCCCGGAGAAATATTTTTTGATTCGGAGGATTCTGTGGATAACTCGATGCAGCTTCACGATTTGGTTTGGTTTTTAATTACCGGAGGACTGGCGGGATGGATTGCCAGCGTCTTGGTGGAAGGTTCGGGGATGGGCATTTTAGGGGATGTGGTCGTGGGTGTGGCCGGCGCTTTTCTAGGCGGCTATTGCGCCTACTGGTTCCAGATCACGCTAATCGGGTATTGGGAAGTGCTTGGCATGTCCATTCTGGGGGCGATTTTGCTCCTGTCCATTTTCAGGGTTTTCACCCCTTCCCGCAAAAGCCAGGGTTGACGCCCGGCCGGAGGGCTTGTGGAAATTTATCTCTATGACGCCAATTCCGACCGGACGGAGCTTTTATGGAAGTGCCTGGAGTGCGGGGAACTGAAATCCCGCAACCGGTGGGTCCTGGGCGCTTGTCCTTCCTGCGGGGAACCCAAAACGCAGTTTGCGCTGGTGGATGAGGATTGAAAATTTCGAGCCGAAAGAAAGCGGGTTTTTATGTATCCGACCAAGAACAATTTGCCGGAAAAAGTCAGGATTCAAGTGACGACCCTGCTTCAGGGCCGCCTGGTGGATTCGATCGACTTGACGCTTCAAGCCAAGCAGGCCCATTGGAACGTGAAGGGCCCCAGTTTTATCGCCTTGCACGAGCTGTTTGACAAGGTCGCGGAAGCGGCCGAAGGCTATTCGGACCTGATCGCGGAAAGAATCGTTCAATTGGGCGGCATCGCGATCGGCACCTTGGGCCCGGTAGACCAAAAATCCAGCCTGCCCGTTTATCCAGTGACGATTTCCAGCGGCAAGGAACACGTCGCGTCCCTGTCCCACGCTTTGGCGTCTTACGGCGAATCGGTCCGGGGGACCATCCAGAAGGCCGTTGAGGTGGACGACGCGGATACGGCGGACATCCTGACCGAAGTTTCCCGAAATGTTGACAAGCAGTTGTGGTTTGTGGAAGCCCACGGCCAGTCCGCGAATTGATGCCCGGGTTTTCCCCTTCCGGGAGGATCCGCTGTTCACCCGCTGTCCGCTTTTGACCGGGCGGAAAGCCTTGAAAACTTAAAAGGAAAAAAGAAATGAAAAAATATGAGAAGACGGCGGTGGTTTTTAGTCTGGGTCTGATGGTGATGATGGCCTGCGGCTGCGCGGCGAAAAAAATGGATGTGACCGATGTTCCGCAAGCGCCCGTGACCGAACAGGCCGCGCCGACGGTAGTGGCGGCCGCGCCAGCGGAGCAATATGTGGTTCAGTCCGGGGATACCCTTTGGGCGATCTCGGATCACGAGGGCATCTATGCCGATTCCACTCAATGGCCTTTGATCTTCAAAACCAACCGGGATGAGATTCAGGATCCGGACCAGATTACCCCCGGACAGGTGTTGGTCATTCAAAAAGGCCAATCCGCGGACCAGATCGTTCACGCCAAGCAGTTGGCCAATGACACTCCGGCCTTTGTGAAGCATGTGGAGCCCCGGAACCCGCTTCCGATCAATTATTTCTAGGTTCGATTTATTTTCGGGAAGACCCCCATCCAGGAGTGAGCCGTGACTTTGGCGATTAAGAGTGAGTCGGAAAATTCGAGGAAGGTCATCCGGCGCGTAGTGCGTTTCGAACTGGCGCCTTCGACCATGATGACCTTGGTCGCGGTGCTGGCCGGTTTATGGGTGATCTTCAAGCTTTTGCCGGTGCTCTTAGTCTTGGTCGCCGCTTTTTTTATGGTGGGTACCTTGAATCCGGCCACCCATTGGCTGGAAAAAAAAGGAATCCGCCGGGGGGCCGCCATCGGGATTGTCTTCGGCTCCTTGGTGGTCCTGATCCTGGGGGCGGCCATCCTGACCATTCCGGCGCTCCTGGCGCAGGGCGCGATCATCTTGGATCAGGAACCGGCTTTGCGGGATCAATTGGCGGATAAGCTGTCCGCCTATCCCCTCAGCCAGACTTTGGCGAAATGGCTGCGGCAGTTTAAATACGGCGGACAGGTCAGCACCGCCGGGGCCACCGCCTTCGCTTATTCCATGGAGGCGCTTAGCTTCGTCGCTTATGTGCTGAGCACCCTCTTCCTGGCCCTCTATATCATGATCGACCGGGACCGGCTTCGGGGCGGCCTTTTCGCCGTCGTCCCCCGCTCCCACCATATCCGGCTTTCCCGCGTGATGATGAATCTGGAGACCATCGTGGGCGCCTATATCCGCGGGCAGGTCATCACCAGCGCGTCCATTGGCGTTTTTATCCTGGTGCTTTTGGTCTGTTGCGGGGTTCAAAACGCCTTGGCTTTGGCCTTTTTCGGGGCAGTGGCCGACATCCTGCCTTATATCGGTATTTTTTTTCCGATCGCGACGGCGGTTCTCGCGTCCCTTCCCAACGGCCCGGTGATCACCCTCTCGGTGCTGGCTTTGATGCTTCTTTATATGGAATTCGAGAGCCGGGTTTTGGTGCCACGGGTTTACGGGCATGCCTTGCGTCTGCCTTCCACGGTGGTTCTTTTTTCGCTTTTGGCGGGGGGAACCTTGATGGGCGTCGTGGGCCTTCTGCTGGCGCTTCCTTTCGCGGCGGCGGCCATGATGCTGATTGAGGAACTGCGGGTTCAACTGCCGGGGGAACAGGCACAGGCGGCGGATGGGGCGCAGCGGGAAAAGGACGACCAGGGCGAAAAGGAATATGAAAGGCGCACCGAGGGCGTGTCGGCCGAGCAATCCGCCGCCATCGCGGTGGAAATGTCGGGGGATCGGGCCCGGGAAGAAAAACAAGTTTTAGAAAATGAGAAACCATGAACCCGACCGGGCGCCGGCTTTTGATCCTCCTTTTGCCGGTTTTCTCCATGGGCTGCGCCACATTTCCTTCGCACTACGTGCCCGTATTACCCCCGCCGGTTCGAAGCTTTCCCGCGGTCAAGCCGGGCCTGGTGCGCTTGCCGGTGGATATCATCTTTCCCAGCGGGGGCGACCTGGTCCAACATTTGGCCAATCTGGTCAAGGGCGGCCTGCGCCAACTGGTACCCGACCTTTACAACACGCCCGGGCTTAATTTGAAATCCCATGTGGGGGATCTCTGGGCCCGGATGCAGGTACCCATTTTCCTGGATAAGGATCTTTGGCTGATGATTCAACCGGAGACCTTGTGTATCGGGACCATGCGCACCGATTTGAAGCGGGTTTCCACCCTGCATACGGTTTTAGAAATGACGGCGGAGCCGGAGATTGTCTTCGGGCCCGAACCCGTGACCCATCCGGTGGAGATCCCGCCCTTGGGGCATTTTCAGCCGGGTCCGGGCGTTTTTCAGGCCATCACCAATACCCGAATTAGTTATGAAGAGGCGAATTTATATTTTAAAGACCCCCGACTTAAGCTGATCGGCATGGTTTTCCCCGGCACGGGCGAGCGAAAACTCACCTTGGAAGGCGTGCGCTTGTATGGGTCGGGCGGCCAAGTCATCGCCGAGGTAAAGCTCAATTACAACCCGCCCATCATCAACTTCACCGGCAAACCGGCGCACCTGACGGTTTACTTGCGGGGAACCCCCCGCTACCTGCCCCAACTGAGGATGTTCGACCTGCCGGATCTTGACTATGACATCAAGTCCAGCGACCTACTGCTTCAGATCGCCGATTGGATTTTCAAATCGGATTTTAAAAACCAACTCCGAAAGATCGCCGTGCTTCCGGTCGGCGTCAAGCTGGACGTGATTAAGGGAAAAATCGACAAGGCCCTGAACCGTCCCCTGGGGCCCTTTGCCCGTCTGCAAACCCAAGTGACCTCCTTCCGGGTCTTGGATGGATTCGCCGACAACGAGGGGATTGAAGTGCGCCTGGCCATCCAGGGCGCCGCCACGATGGAAGTCCTATGGAACTAAAGGATGAAGGATCAAAAAAAGGAAGTCAATCATGAGAAATTTCGATCGAGTTTTGGCGGGGATTTTGGGTTTGTTTTTGGGTTTGATGCCGGTGGTTTGGGCTGATAGCGGCGCCGCGCCGGGGCAGAGTCAAGACGGCGGCAACCAGTTGATGAAGGGCTATATCCATTGGTACGAGAAGGCGGCCGAAACCGTAGGGCCTGTCGAGGGAATGGCGGGCGCGGGACGGGTCCTGACACTGCAACCAGGAAGCTTCTTATACATGGAGGGCGGCTCGACCCTTCATAACTACCAAATGACGGCGAAAGCGCTGGAAGGTTCGGCCCTTCTTAAGGGGGCGGCCCCCCATAGTTTGATCACGGCGCTTCAAACCGGCCAAGTCAAGGCCATGACCCTGGTAGTTCCGCTCAAAACCCTTAACTCAAAGGATACGGGACTGGACAAAAACGCCTATCAGGCGCTTCAGGCCAAAGACTATCCCGAAATTAAGTTCAACTTAACCGGCGAAACTTTAACGGCGGGCGCGTCTCCGGACGCTTACGTCATGACCGGTCGGGGGACCGTGACGGTGGCGGGTCAGTCCGCCCCGGTGACACTGACCGCCGACGCGACTTTTCAGAATAACCAGGTTCGGTTGAAGGGCGTCCAGAAGCTCAAGATGACCGATTTCAAGATCACCCCGCCCAAGATGTCGATATTGATCGTCACGGTCACCTGTACGGACGAGATCGAAATTCACTATGACGTGACTTTTGGGGCCAAGTAAGCGGAAGGTTTTTGAGGATCAAATTTAAAAGGCGGAGCAACATGAAGGCTTTTCAGAAATGCCTATTGACGATGGCGGTTTTGCTGGGATTCGCGTCCGGGGCCCATTCGGCTGAGATTTTTCAAAATGACGACCTGGCCTTCAGTTTGGGCGGGCGGTTTCAAGAGCTCGGCGAACTGGAATTGGTTACCAACGACCCCACCCGGGAGCATACCAGGATCTATCTGTTCAATGTTGAGGATCGCTTAACCAGCTCGGGAAATTTCAAGGGCTACAAGTGGAACTTTGAGCTGGGCCTCGGTGGGGAAGCGGTCAACAGCACGAACAACCAGATTAACCTGAAGGATTTCAACGTCGATATCCCGCTTATCCCGGATATGGTTTATGTCAAGGTGGGACAGTTCAAGGTGCCCGCCAACTTGGAAAGCGCGGTCTACGAAGGCAATCAGCTTTTCACGGAAAAATCACTTCTCTACAACATGTTCTTCAATACGGGATACGACAATGGTTTGTCCCTTTACGGCCAGATGGGCCAATTGGATTTCGCGGGCGGCGTTTTGAGCGGCGCCCCGAACTTGCCTCAGCGTTACCTGCCCGAGACCTTTGAGTTTCCGCCCTTGATGTTTTTGCGGATCGGGATTGACGACGGGATCACGAAAGACCCTTTCCATCAAACGCAGACCGGATTCGTGAAGCCTGCCCAGAGCGCGTTCGCCCTGCACTTGAATGGGATGTATGAGAATGACAGCAATGCCGGCCACTCCACGGACCTGTCGCTTCAAAGCGGCTACATCACCGCCTTCTCGGCCAACGGCGATTATGGCAACATGATGCTTTATTCCGCTTGGAATCCTTTTTTGGGAAAAACAGCGGCCAATTTTGGCCCGGTCAACGCCCAGTATTGGACGGCGAGTTTGGACACCCAGTTCCGGGCGCCTTTGGGCAACACTACCTTTACCCTAACAGCCCAAGCCAATGTGGCCCAGTTTAAGGCTTCCAACTTCGCGCCTTTTGTCATCAACGGCAATACGGTCACCTCGGGACAGATCAATATCGGCGGGGCGGAAGTGATCGCCTCGGTCGGGGATAACCCCTGGGAGATCGCCGGCAGGTTCGCCGTGGTGATTCCCGATAATTCTTTCCGGGTCACTCCCGCGGCCACCGCGGCGCCGGGAACGCCTTATACCGCCATCACGGGCAGCAACCCCATTTACGAAATCACCCTGCCGTCCATTACCTGGCACCTGAATGAGGACGCCAAGCTGGTGGCGGAGGCGATGTGGATGATCAATACCCCGGAAGCCTTGGGCAACGACGGGATGTATGTTTTGGCCGAGATGCCCAGCCAAGTCGCCACCACGGGACTGCAAACCGCCTCGTTGATTCCCTCGGCGCGGATGATGTTCCAGTTCGCGTTCTGACCGGAGGATTATCTTGAGACCCCGGAACAGGTTTTTTCCACTGCTGTTGATCGCCGCGGGCGCGGCGGCGCTTTGCGGCGCCGGACTCGCGTTTGCGCCGGTTTCCCTGACCTCGCAGGAAAACGCCGGGGTGGACGAACTCCAGGGCCAATTTTACGTGATGGCGGACCGCTCGGTGGTCTGGGCGGTTTTGACCGATTACGAGAATATTCCCCAGTTTGTTTCCAGTATGAAGGTCAGCCGGGTCGAGAAACGCCATCGAAACGACATCTTGTTGGTCCAGGAAATGGAGGGGGGATTCTTATTTATCACCAAAAGGGTCCATCTGCTTTTAAAAATCCATGAGACGCCCAAAGGCAACATCGCCTTTGAGGATGTGGACCACCAGGATTTCTCGGTTTATCAAGGTTATTGGAACATCGAAAATTGCCCCCAGGGCGGCGTGAGCGTGCTCTATCAGTTGACCGCCTGCCGAAAGTTTGATTTGCCCTTGGCGGGGGACGCCATGAACGGCGGAGTGAAGGATCTTTTAGGGGATGTCCAAAAGGAGATTTATTTCCGTCAGGGACGGACGGGCCAGGAATCGGGTTGGGGCGGGGTTTCGCAAACCACGACCCCGGTTGATCAAACCGCTTTGAAGTAATCCGGGCCGACCGCCTGGAAAAATGAATGGGGGTTTCTCTTGAAACGAATACTGATTGTGAACAGCCGGGCGGAGTCGAGGCTCAAACCTTTCTTGGAAAAAGTTTTTTTGGCGGTCCAAGTGGGAACGGTTTGGGAAGAATACGAGAATATCGGGGGAAAGAACCCCATCGGGGATTTCCGAAAACAAGCCGCGGCGTCCGACGCCTTGTTCCTGATTTTAAGCCGGGAGACCCAAGCCGCGTTCGATGACCGAAACCTCGGTTTTTTTGAGTCGGGTTTTTCCCGAGGCCGGAATGTTTATGTTTTCGAGCACTGCGAGGATTCCAAGCGGGTTTCCATCCGCATCCCCGATCTTCATCATTTCATTTCCCTTTATATCACCAACGCCTGGACCGACCATGTGATCAAGATCGCGGAGGCCTTTGAGGAGTCACGGCCCGCGATCGTCCCTTTCGCCCAAGGCGATTTGGAGCCCTTGGTTTCCACGGCCGTCGATTCTTTTTTCGATCCCGCGACGGGGCGGGCTCTTTTTGACCACTCCACGGCCCAGCCTTTGGCCCGGAAAGTGGCTTGTCCCTATTGCGCCGCGTCCTATACACTTCACGTGCCCGATGAGATGAGCGTGATCCGGTGCCCGGCTTGCGGGGGATTCAGCGAAATCAAGGCGGGAGTCAAGGCGCCGCGGGTTTCCGGAAAGCTTGGCTTGCTCGCCAGTTGACGCGGGACCAGGACGAGGACTGAAAGGTTTTTTTGAAAAGAATCACCCAAAATAAAATCTCTCGAAAAGCCGCTTGGAAAAAAGAAACCCTTTATTTCAAGGGAGACGAATATTTCCGGGATCTTTTGAGGTCCGTGCGGTTGGCCAAACGAACGGTGGACTTTGAGACCTATATCTTTGAGCCGGGCTGGCTGGGCGATCAGGTGGCCGAGGCGCTTTGCCAAGCCGCCCAAAAGGGAGTGGCGGTCCGCCTGCTGGTGGATGGAATTGGTTCCCCGGATTTCGCCGCCCATTATGGCCCCCGGTTGACCCAAGCGGGAGCCGCCTTCCGGGTTTACCGTTCCTTGCCGGTAATTTTTTCCACCGCCTTCCGGCTTTTGCGGCTGGACCACCTCAAACATCGATTCCGGGAGGCGCACTCGCTTTTAAATACCGGCAACCGCCGGGACCACCGCAAGCTTTGCCTGGTGGATGAGCGCCAAGTTTGGATGGGAAGCTTTAATGTCTCGGACTGGCACCTTCGGCGCGCCAAGGGGAAAAAAGCGTGGCGGGATACGGGATTATTCTTGTCGGGCGTGGCGAGTTTGGTTTTCCAGACCGCCTTCCGACTCGCCTGGGAAGACCGCTGGCCGCGCCTTTGGGGAAGCCGGGGCCGCCGCCGGTTGAAAAGTTGGATTACCCGGGAGTTGGCGGGAACCCCGATCCGGTTGACGATGACCCGTCGCCTCCGGGTGGCCTACCGGCGGGAATTGTTGAACCGATTTCAAGGCGCGAGCCGGAGGATTTGGGTTTTGACCCCCTATTTTACCCCGACCCAATCGTTGCTGAGGGCCCTGGCCCAGGCGGCCCGCCGGGGCTGCGAGGTGCGGTTGATTCTTCCAGGTTCCTCCGACATCCCGATGGTCCGGTGGGTTTCCATGGCTTTCTATCCCAAACTGTTGAAGGCGGGCTGCCATATCGCCGAATATCAGGAAAGCATTTTGCACGCCAAAACACTGGTCGTGGACGATTGGGTATTGGTGGGTTCCAGCAATTTGAACCAAAGAAGCCTGCGCCGGGATTTGGAAGTCAATGTGGTGCTTCAACAGGAAAAGTCCAGGCGGGCCGTGGAAGGACAGTTCATTCTGGACGGCCGGCAAAGCCGGGAAGTGACCCTGGCCCATTTCAACCAGCGGCCCTTTTGGATCCGTTGGCTGTCTTGGTTTTTCTTCCGTTTCCGGTTTTGGTTTTAGCCCCGTAAAAGCGCCGCGTTTAAACAGTGATTTTTTTTTGAAGTTGAAGAATCCCGGGGTATTTGGACGGATTTTTTTTAACCGTCCACTCCCGGGGAAAATCAGCCGTTCCTTCCGGGTTCAGGACCTTACGCGCCAGCCACCGCGATAAATCGACATTGGAAAGTTTGATATATCCCGCCAGGGGGGTGAAGGTGAATTCCCCGAAGTAAATTCCTTTGGAAGTCTGGTAAAGATCGACTCGGACGAAATCAAAGGGCTTGGACAGGGTTTCGGCGATTCGGATCATTTCCCGGAAACGGGGCGGCTGGGTGGGAATCCGTAAAGGCAACCGGCCATGGGTTTGGACATAGACGGGCGCGAACCGGGGAACCGTGAAATGGTATTCCCGCAGGTCCACAAAGCGGCCGACATCGGCGGCCCCGAACCAAGCTTTTCCTTTTGAGCAATAAAAACGATAGTCCGCCGGGGGCGCCTGGCCCTTGGGGGCAAGGGACTTTTCCACCAATATTTTCCGCGGCAAGTTTCGATATTGCCCCTCGCCGCCGACCAGGAAATGATCCCGCCGGGCGATTTGGAAAAGTTTTTCAACCTGTCCGGGCTGAACCCGGTCCAACAAGACCACGCCTCCCGAGGAATGGGCGGGTTTGGCGACCAGTTGTTTTCCCATAAAGGGACGAAGAAAAGCCTCAACTTCCTTTAAGCGGGTTCGGCCGGTGAGGCCCAATCGGGCGACCGTGGGGATGGTCCTCACCCGGGGACAAAGGGATTGGGCGATCGGTTTGGCTTGATCCTTGTCGACGCATTGCCTTTGAAGTTTCGTCCAAGGCCCGGCGGCCCTGGAAAAAATGGTATCGGCGAAAGTCGCCCGGGGGTGATCGGGTTTTCGGGGGAGGCGCCGGTGAAATTTAAGAAAGCAAGGCAGACTAATCAATCGGCAGGCCAGGGGCCCGTCCGGGAGCCGTTCGGCGGTTTTCCGCAGGGCCCAAAAGGCGGGTTTGGAAAAGGGTTTCAACAAGGTCGAGTTCCAAAAATGACTAAGATTGGGCAAGGTTTGAATTGAAAGAAATTATAGGCTGGAGCGGTCTTCCCGCCTAGTTCGGAATGGGGGTGGGCCCCTTGGATTTAAACCTAAATTTAACCGGTAACTTTTTGAGCGCGTTTCCGGTAAAACTCCTTGACGGATAGGAACCTAACCGGAAGGCGGCGAGAATGAAAGCGTTTAAGTGGGGAATGGCGGCGCTGATGGTCTTTTTCTTTCAATTCCACCCGGCGCGGGCCGCGGGCATTGCCGTTACGCCAACCGTTGGACCGGGTTATAAAAAATACAGCAAGGAGGAACTGATGAAAAAACTGACGCCGCTTCAATATCAAGTCACGCAGGAAAACGGCACCGAACCGCCGTTTCAAAACGAATACTGGGACAACCACGCCGAGGGCATTTACGTGGACGTGGTTTCCGGCGAGGCCTTATTCAGTTCCTTGGACAAGTTTGATTCCGGAACCGGATGGCCCAGCTTCACCAAACCCTTGGAAAAAGGGGAGGTGGTGAATAAAAGCGACAACAGCCTGTTCATGGAACGAACCGAGGTGCGCAGTAAAGCCGCCGATTGCCATTTGGGCCACGTATTCGATGACGGCCCCGGGCCGACGGGACTGCGCTATTGCATCAATTCGGCGGCTTTGCGGTTTATCCCCAAGGCGGATTTGGAAAAGGAAGGCTACGGGAAATACCTGAAACTCTTCCAAAAGTAACCTCGAGTTGACTTGTCAATAGGTCCCCCAACTTGTAGCCTCGGATAGACCGATGCCGGAAGGGGGACTTTTATATGGGATGGCGTTTTTCACGCTGGCTGGTTTTTTTATTTTTTCTCGTTGTTTTTCCTTCTTTTGCTTTGGCGGGCGCCGCGCTTCCCTGGGGCGGCGGGAAAATTTCCGCTTCCCAGGGAACCTTTCTGATGATGTCGGACCTCCATTTCGATCCCTTCGCCGATCCCGCGTTAGTCCCCGATTTGATTCGGCATCCCGTGGAGGATTGGGAAGCGCTCCTTAATTCCTCCAAGTCCCCGGGTTTGGCCCCCTATGGAAAAGACTCCAATTGGCCCCTGATGCTTTCGTTTTTGCGAGAAGCCAAAAGCCTGGGTCCTTACGATTACGCGGTTTTTACCGGCGACTATTTGGTGCATGAATCCCGCAAACTCTTTGAGCCCTTGGGAGGAAAAGACGAAAAAGCCTACGAGCATTTCGTGCTCAAGACCGAGATTTTTGTCGCGCGGGAAATCGACAAAAACTTCCCGGGGTTGCCGGTTTATTTTTGCCTTGGCAATAACGACTCGGAATGCGGCGATTATATGATTGCCACCCACAGTGATTTTTTAACCCGGCTGTCCCAAGAATGGGGCCTGCTGGCGGGCCATCCGGACGCGGCTGAAAGTTTTTCTGAAACCGGGAATTACACGGTGCCGCATCCCATCGTGCCGGGAATGGAACTGATCATTTTAAATGATGTCTATTGGTCCAGCCGTTTCTCGCCGGATTCCTGTCATCCGGAAAACGGCGACCCGGGAAAGGCCGGCATGGATTGGCTGGAGAGCCAATTGAAAAAGGCCCGAGCCGATAACCGGAAGGTTCAACTGGTGATGCATATCCCCCCGGCGGCGGATGTTTTCGGCACTTACATGAAGCTCAGCTCCGGAGGGCCTTCCGCCGGCGCGGCCCAGCTTTTTTGGACACCGGATTACGAGAAGCGGTTCCTGGACTTGGTGAAGGCCTATCCTGGAATTTTGGTTTCGGGATTCGCGGGCCATACCCACATGGATGATTTTAGGGTTTTGGGCGAAGGCCAAGGCGCGCCGGCTTTCTTTATCCATATCTGTCCCGCGGTGAGCCCGATCCGCGGGAACCGGCCGGGGTTTCAAGTCGCTCTTTATGACCGGGGGACCGGGGCCATCCAAGATATGGCGACCTATGATTTGGTGAATCTAAACGAGGCGAAGTCCGCGGCCGGCGCCCAGTGGGAACTGGAATATGATTTTGACAAGGCTTATGGGCTGAGGGGCTATGACGGCGCCTCGCTTTTAGCTTTGACGGGTCAAATTCAAACCGACGAGTCGATCCGCCGAAAATTCTCGCTTTATTACTTGGGTTCGGCTCCAATCGCCGAAAAGGGAAAGCTCATCCCGGAGGACGCCTGGAAGATTTTGAATTGCCTCCACACCCAATGGACGGTGGATGGATTGGCGGCCGGGCTGGGCGGTTTCCGCTAGAAATCGATGCCCTTTTAAACCTGCCGGATGATAAAATCCCTGGGTGAAAAACATAAACAAAGCCTTCTTTGCCCTCGCCTGTCTTTTGACGCCGATGATTTCCGGCGCCAAAGTGATCAGCACCTGCGAGCCCTTTAAAAATGTGGCCGTGGGGCCCTATGTGGTTCAAACGGATTACTGGAACAATAGCCTTTGTCCCGGCGTCCAATGCGTGAATATCGACGACCAGACGGGATCTTTCAGCGTGACCGAATCCACCTCCACCTGTCCCAGCGTTTCCAGTTATCCTTCCATCGTTTATGGAAGGGCCTGGGGTGTGACCACGGCCCAAACCGATCTGCCGGCTCCTTTGCGCTCGCTTCAGTGCGTCACCAGTGATTGGGACTTCACCCCTCCCAATACCGGGAGCTGGGATACGGCTTATGATATTTGGGTTTGTCCCGACAACCAATGCGGGTCCGCTTCGGGGTTCAACGGCGGGGCCGAGCTCATGATTTGGATGGACTACCGCGATACCAACGGCTGGCAATACGACGCGGGTCCGGTGACGATCAGCGGAAAAACCTGGGAACTTTGGTGGATGGACGCGGGCTCGGGGAATAACAAGTGGAAATACATCGCTTATTTGGCCAAGACGCCCGCCACCTCGGTGAAGAACCTGGCGATCGGGGATTTCTTGAACGATTCGATTTCCCGCGGCTACCTTAAACCGGATTGGTACCTGTACGCGGTCGAGGCGGGTAATGAGATGCGCGCCCCGGGCGTGCCCTTTACCAGCAACCATTTCTCGGTTTCGGTCAATAAGGCTTGCGGCGCGAAGACGACTTATGTGGACACGACTTTCCCGCCTACGCCCACTCCCGGTCATTACGACGACTCGGTGCCTTCTCCGCCTTGAGGTCTTGGGGGACAAAAGACGGATAAGAGGTATCTATTCGAGCTCCAGCCCCCTAGGATGATCCCGTGATCATCGAATGGGCGGGTCTTTGGGATTTTTTCTTTCCTGATCGATTGGCATTCGCTTTCCACAACCCAATTCCAGGAGGACGCGAATGACCAAGAAAAAAGGGCCCAAAAAACCAAAGACCGAATTTATGGTGAAGCGCATTGAGCGCAAAAAGACCCGGCATTTGAAGCCTGTCGCGGCCGCCGCTGAAATTCCCTCGAAATAAAAAGCAAGGGGCGGGGATGCCATGAAGGCTGCGCCCCTTAAAAAGACAGGTTGATCCTCCGGTTTCCGGTAGTCCCGTTTTTCAACCTTGAAAGCCAAAAGGCCCGCGGCATTTCAAAGCACAAAAAATAGAGCGATTTTGTTTTTTGTGTTTTAGAATGCCCGCGTATGAATAAGCTTTTTGGTTTAATTATCCTTTCCATATATGGCGGCCTTTTATCGGTAGGTTCGGGAGCGGCTCAGACCGTGACGGATGCCCGCGACTTGGCTTTGGGTGGTTTGGCGATCGCCGACAGCCCGGTGGCCACTTCTGTTTTCGTCAATCCCGCTTTGCTGACCCTCGCCGACTCCCTCGAAACCGCGTACACCCAAAACCGCTTTGCCGTGGACCAGTTTGACTTTCAGGTCAGCGGGGGTTTTCCCCTCTTGCCGGGGATCGCGCTGGGATTCGGATGGGATGCCCTGGCGGTCCAGAACCAAGTGGAATACGGCATTGTGCGCGATTCCAACGGACAGGTCGAAGTGGATCCTTCCACGGGCCAGCCGCTCACCCAAGTCCTCGGTTTTTTTACCCAAAGCGACAACCGTTTCTACGCCTCCGCGGCGGCCCAATTCGGCTTTCTATCCCTGGGCGCCAGCCTCAAATACGACCTAGTGGATTTCGCGAGCACGGAAGGTTCGGGCTGGGGGTTGGACTTGGCCGCGGACTTGGCGTTGGGGAAGAACGCCCGGTTGGGATTCGTCTTGAGCGACCCGGGCAACCGTGTCATCCGCTTTAATGACGGCAGTCCTCCCGAAATGATTCTGGGCCAATGGGCCGCGGCTTGCGCTTGGAAATGGGCCCGTGTGGGCCCCGTCTCCTTCACTCTCGAGCCCGGAATTCAAAAAGACCTTTGGGACGACGCCGCGACCCGATGGGGCGGCGGGTTAGAAGCGTCCTGGCTCGACAATGTTTTCCTAAGGCTAGGGGCGAACAACCAGACCGCCAGTTTGGGGGTCGGGCTGGTCGCGCACCCGGAAAAAGTTTTCAAGGAAGTGAGGGTGGATTACACCTACCTCGCCCAGGCGGCCGATGGATATCCTTCGCGTTTGACCTTAAGCGTGAAGTGGTGACGGGCTTGACGGGGCGACAGCTTGAATGGATGAGAGGAGAAGGCGCGTGCGAATGAAAAAATGGGTTTGGATTTTGGCCTTGGCGTTCCTGCCGGGTTGCGTGGAAATGAAAAGCATACCCGTACGGCTGTATCCGGCGCAGTTTGAGGTCGATCAAAGCGGATTGGGAACGATCCGGATCATGGACGCGGCGGGGCAAACGGTCCGGGTCTTGGAAAAGGATAAAGCTTTTCCCGTGGGATCCTTGAAGACCCAATGGGACGGCCGGGATGACAAGGGCGAGACCTTGCCGGCGGGGGATTACACGGCGGTTTTGACATTGGCGCGTTGGGACTTGAAATGGATGGGCGCCTTCGGCGGTTTGGGCGCGGGGCCCGGCCGCTTTTTAAATCCTGAGGGTCTTTGCGCTTACCCCCAGGGGGCCCGTTTGACGGTGGCGGTCGCGGATACGGGCAACCAGCGGGTTCAGCTTTTGACCGATACAGGCGCGTTTCTACAGTCAGTCGGCCAGTTTGGCGGGGGAAGCTCCGGGCTGAGCCAGCCCACGGATGTGGATTGGGACGGGCTCCTATTGACCGTTTGCGATTCCCAAAACCAACGGTTGGCCCGTTTTGACAGCCGGGGAATTTACCTGGGGGAGGTGCGGCAGTTAACCGGCGTCCAGGTGACCCCTTCCAACCAGCTGGCTTTGGGATTTCAGAGCCCGGTTTTCATCCAAAAAGGCGGAGCCGCCGATTTTTGGGTTTCGGATTCGGGCCAAGGAATTCTTTTTCACATCACCAGTACGGGCGGCGTATTGGATGAACTGGGCTCTCCCTTTTCGCTGGGCAACGACGGCCCTTTTCTTCAAATCAACGGGAACTATTGGATCAGGACCAATAAGACCCAGGTCCAGATTTTAAATTCAACGGGCGGCGTGACCGGTTCCTTGAAGCCGGTCCCGGCCTTTGGAGCGGTGGCGGGCATGGCGGTGAGCCCGCAGGATTTCGCCCTCGTCAGCGACTCGTCCCAGGCGCTGATTTATCTTTTGGACGGGAACGGCGGGGTTTTTCAAACCCTGGCCACGGATGGCGCCGTCAAACCCACGGCCTTAAGCCTTTGGAACGATCAGCTTTTCCTCATCGACGCCGAACAGAATCAGGTGGTTCATTACCAACTAAACGCTGAAGCGCCCGTGGAAAGCCGCTTCAAGATCACCGTGGGCGGGTGGGGAGCTTTACCGGGCTCATGAAACGTTTTTTTTACCTTTCACTTTACGGAATCATCACGGGGCTGGCTTTGCCGGGTTTAAAAGCCTGGGGTCAAACCCCCGCGCCGACGGCGATAGTCCCTTTGGCATCGGTTCCTGCCGCGGTGAGTCCGGTTCCAACAGCGCTGGTTTTGTCCACCCCGGTTCCGGCGGTGCCGGTGTTAAAACAATACACCATCGAACAAGACGACACCCTTTGGGATTTGGCGGATTCCTTTTACGGAAAGCCCTGGTTGTGGCCTTTATTTTTAAAATTCAACTCCATTCCGAACCCCGATTTGATCCATCCGGGTCAAACGATTTTGTTTCCCAGCGAGGAAGTTTTGGTGGGCATCGCCGATAAATCGCCGCAACAGGTCACGCAAGAAAGGGAAACCCTTCAAAGCCAAACCACCCCTGTCGTCGTGACCAGCCCCCCGACACCCCAGGCCCCGCCGTCTTCGCCGGTCACGGCGGCGACGCCGGTTCCCACGGTCAAGACCACTCCCTCGCCGTCCCCGACGGTTATAAAGACGCCGACCTTTAAGGTAACCGGGTCCAAGACCATCAATCTCTCTTATTCCGAGGCCCAGGGGAATACCACGACGGGCATCACCAACACGGGCTATAACCGGAACGAGACCCTGACGCTTCACATGGAAGGGCAGTTGAATGACGAGGTGAAAATTTCGGGCAATTTCGCCCAGTCGGACCTGGCCTTACAGGACGAGTATGACCTGACCCTTTCGACCAAGCACTGGGATCTTTATTTCGGGGATTTTTCGGCCTCCCTTCCGGGAAGCCAATTTCTTTCCAGCGGACTTTCCACGACGGGGCTTAAGTTGACCGGCCATTATGACAATTGGGATGTGACGGCCCTTTACGCCACGCCCCAAGGCAGGCCCGTTTACGACAAGTTTTTCGGGAACAACACCCAGGGCCCCTATCTGATCCCCACGGTGCCGCTGGTGCCGGGAAGCGAAGTGGTGACCCTGAACGGGCAAAAGCTCGCCCGAGGCACGGACTACAGCCTGGACTATACCCTGGGCCAATTGACCTTCATCAGCCGGGTCATTCAGTTGACGGACGTGGTGGAAGTGACGGCCGAAAGCAGTAGTTCGGTTTTCAACACCCAAATTTTTGGGTACCACGCGGACGTGGCCTTGATCGGGAAGGTGGACAGCCTGCCCTCGAGTAGCTCCGCGTCTCCGCCGTCCCTGGTCAACCGTAATTTCGCGGGAGTCCCGTTAACTGTTCCGGGACAGCCGGTTTCGGCGATGGCGTCCACATCGCTCACGGCGGCTCCGGTAGGCGGAGGTCTGTCGACGCAGGCATTGCCCCCGCAGGGGGCGACGGTATCCCCCTCGGAGGTCCAATGGGTGATCGGCCAGGGTTACTTGGGCCAGATCGAACAGCCTGACGCCAATGTGACCACGGCGACAGGACAGGTGGCGGCTGATACCCACATCTTGGAATTGGACAGTACTTTAAACTTGGGGCCGCGCTTGAAGTTGAGCGGGGAAATTGACGGCTCAATCCAAGAAAGCCTGGACCCGGCTTTAGCGCCGTCCCTGGAAGGGGCGGCTTATTATTTGGACGGCGAGACTTTTCAGGGTCCCTTTCATCTCGTGGGAAAAATTTCAGGCACCAGCCCTAACTTCACCAGCATCGGCAATCTTTTGACCAGCGGGGATACTTTAAATTGGATGGCCCAGGCCGACTATAAGGCGGGCGCGAATTTTTACGCGCAGGTGGACCGGACCTACCAACGGAATTCCAGTTTGGGATACGAGGACGAAACCACCACGGATCATGGTGAAGCCAGGGACAAGCCCGGCGGCTGGCCCGAGTTTGATTATGTTTATTACAACAGCCAGGAAACCCAGGCCAATCCCCTAAGCCCCATGACCCAGGGCGACCTGCGCAACACGGCCAGTTTGATTTGGACCCTGCCGGCCAGCCTGTCCTTAAAGACCAGCGCCTTGCAGGAAAGCCAGACGGGCACCAACCTGGGCGAGAATAATTCCTATGGCGGGAGCGCGGAAGTTTCCAGCGTGAAATGGAAAAATTTTAATTTCGACCTTTCGGGGGAGTGGAAACTTACCGACATCGTGGAAGCGGGAACCAACACCTCGGTTCCCCAAACCGCGCCGGGCAACAATATCCCGTCCCAAACTTATAACTTTACGATGGAAGGGAAGCCCCTTGACCACCTGACCTTGACCGGGAAAGGATCCTATTCCAACGCGCCGCCGGGGCCGCCCCAAGCCCAGGTTTCGGCCACTTACCAAACCGATCCCCTGAAGTGGCTGAATTCCAACGGCAGTTACAGCCTGCAATTCCAGCAAACCCAGGCTTTGGGCGCCACGGTTCCGGAAGACTTGCATACCGGATCGGGTTCCTTGGAAATGACGCCGCTGACTTGGCTGAAGCTGACCACCCAGCCTTCCTTTCAACTGGATATCCTGGTGCCGGATGGTGTGACCGTTTCTGAAAACTTGCATCAATACTACAAAGCCGCTTTGACCCCCGGCTTTGGAACCTTTTCCGCCGACTATACCTTGGATCAATATTGGACCTGGGACAGCTCCACCGCCGGGTTTCCGCTGAATTTTTACCAGCAAACCGAAACCACCAACCTGACCGGACAAAAACCACTGGGACAGGTGAACGCGCAGGTCAGTTACAAAAGGGTGAACGAGGAACAACAAAACCTGTCCGGCGGGGCGACCATCGCGACCCAAACCCTGACCCAAACGGAAAACGACGCCGTGGCTTGGACTGCGGGGCCGATTTTCACCTTCACCCTTAGCCACACCTATAACCAACTCAACCAAGTCTCGCCGGGCCAGGGCAATATCGCCAATCCGCTTTTGCCCTACGGTCCCGATACCTTTAACACGACATTCTCGACCAACAGTTTGAACGCTTTCACCACGGCCCATACCTTCAGCCTGAAGGTCAACGAACAACTTTCGAAAGAATTGTCGATTTATGAACAGGGCGGCTTTACGGAGACGGTGGATCATTTGGAAGGCGGAACGGTTTTTACCTATAGCCCGGCGGCGGGCTTTACCTGGAGGCCTGGGAACTTTTTGAGTTGGACCGCCAGCTACCAATACAACGGATCGAGTGGGGAAGTGGATACCACTATCCAGACCGCTCAGACGACTTTATCGGCGAACCTGAATTCAAACACCACCTTGGCCGTGAATTGGAGCTATTCCAGGGCCGATAATCCGTTTGTTTTGAGCCAACAGGGCAACGCCAGCTATACGATGAATTTTTAGGGTTATTTTTGGGGTGTGAGGCCAGGCGTGGCGGCTGGCGTGTTCACGGTGGAATTGGTGGTTGTCTCAGCCTGGTCCAGCATTGTCATCAATTGATTTTCCTGGTCGGCATTCAAGCCATAGACCTTGTTTTGCCTGATAAAATCCAGCATTTTCTCATGAACGGCGAGGACATTCTTTTTAAGTGGAAAAGTCTGAGCCTTGGTGATTTTTCCCTTTTTTAGCGCCTGGGAAATGCGGGTATATTCCACACCGATCCTTTTCTTGACCTCGCGGATACGGGGGCGCTTGTCGGGCCAGGGCGGGGCAGTATGGTGATGGGTGGTAGGTGAAGGCGTTGGGGAAACTGTTTGAGACCAGGCGGGAATAAAAACCAGGGCAAAAGCACCGGATAATACAAACGCAAAAAAAGGCTTCATGATTGTCCTCCGCTTATATATAGAAAACCCAATCCGTCGATACAGGCGCATTTTCCAAAATGTTATGGCCCATGTCCAGAGGAAGCTTAAAAATTTAATGGGGGAGTAAAAATTCCCGTCTTGGTTGGGAATCTTTTTTAGTTGTTATCTTTCGCAGGGTCCGTAAAATAAGGAACTCTTGGTATAGATGTTCGATATTTAAAAGGTTTTTCATTCTGTTTTTTGAATTTTTATTATGGTGGAGTTATATCTATGCGGAAAATGAATTCACTTCTACCTCTGTTTTTCCTCGCCGCCTTTTTATTGTCGCAAACCGCGCAAGCCCAAATCGTGATGGTTCCGAAGTACCACCAATTCGGTAAAGTGGCGTCCGGTAAGTCCTACCAAATCAAAGCCAAGCTCACCAACCCCACTAACCAGACGCTCTCCATGTGGAACCTGCAGGCTGACTGTTCCTGCACCACGGCGCATATCGTCAAGGCGGTCTTGAAGCCCAAAACCTCCACTTGGTTGGTGATCGATTATCATCCGCCCGCGGGGTTGAATGGATTGAAAAACTTTGTGGTGAAGTTTCAAGTTTATTCCCAAGACAAGATCCACGGTATCAGCCGCAATACCGAACAGTTTTTGTTTACGGCCGAGCTTGAATCGCCTTACACGTTTCAGCCGCCCGTTTTGGAAGGTGGTTACGTTCTTTCGGGACATTCCCACCAAGGACATGGAACCTTAAAACTGGTCCAAAAAGAATATCCTCGTTGGAAACCGGGAACGCCCGAGGTGACGCCGGGGCCTTTCCAGGCGGCCGTGACGGCTTTGGCGACCCCCGGTCTTTATGACGTGCAATTGACGATTCCAGAAAACGCGGCTCCGGGTTCTTACAACGGCACAATCCACATCGCTGGGACGGAGTCGAAAAGCGCCGCGTTTGATTATCCCTTCATGGCTTCAGTGGGAAGTGTTTGGACTGTCATGCCGGCTTTCTTGGACTTAGGTGTTTTGGATCCCTCTCGATTGAAGGACTGGCGGGACAATACCCAGATCCGCCAGATATACGGACATCCTTTTAAAATCGCGCGCATCGACGGGTTGCCTTCTTGGCTTCGCTATGATTTCGGTAAGGATTCGGTCGGCAATTTCATCATCCAATGGCGGGTGGATGCCGGCGCTTTAAAACAGTCGACCGACAAGGGTTTGGAAGGTCAATTGAAAATTGTGACGGACTCGAAAGAGGAGGGAACGATTATCTTGCCGCTCAAAGCCATTTGGCCCGCGATTCCGACTGCGACCGCTACTTTGGGGCCCAAACCGGTTATTACACCGACGCCTTCGCCGACGCCGGTTTTAAACCGGAAGTCTTAAGTTTTTGGGATTGGTTTTGTTAGGAATTATCTTGAAGGCTGTGAAACGGGAAACTTGACGGTTTAAATTATTAACACTTTTAAAACTTGACGGGTTTTGCCAATCGCTATATCGTTTGCTGGTTATTTTATTGGTCAGTTTTAATTTTTATTAAAAATTAAGCATTATTTTTAAGTCACTTATTTGGAAAGCCCAATGGCCCAGTTTCGAAAAGCCTTCAACCTATTCTTTTTAATTGTTAGCTGTTCCTCGCCTGCTTGGGCCTTGCCCAGCGCCCACGACCTGCTCCAGAACGTTCAAAACAGAACCCATGTCACCAATAACAGCCAGCACATCATTTATAAAAGCTCCACGATCATCCAAAAGCCCGGCGAGGGACCTACGACCATTGTTCAAACTACCGAGATGTTCAAAGAGAAGCCCAGCTATTTAAAGGTCATCATCGACAACAGCGTCCAAAAAAGCGCGATGATTTCCGTTGGCGATGGATATCTCTATGTGCAGGATCCCACTACGGGGAAGTATTCGCCGGTCAAGTCCCCCTTTCCGATTGATCCCTTCCAAGTACTGTCCAATAGCGTGACCAATTTCGCCACTTCCAGTACCCAAGCCGTAACAGACGCGGGGGATCCCCCGGGCGGTCATTACGAAGTTACCCTCAGCGGCGGCCAGATGCCCAAGAGCATGGATCACGCCACTCTCAAGATCGATCCTACGGGTAGCACCATTACTCACATGGAAGGCTTGGATCCTACGGGGAAGAAGGTGTTAACCATGGATGCCACCTATACGAAGATCGGTAACACTTATCACCCTCAGCATGTGCATACGGAATCTCACACTACTAACTTTGATGTCATCTCGGACATGGATGTGACGACGAATGAAGTGGATCAAACTATTCCGGTTTCGGTTTTTTCGGTTAAATAAAACTATTCGGTTTATGGGGATTTTTTTATGAAATTTTCACTTTGGGGAATTAAATTTTCATTAATCATTTTTTCTTTGATGATTTTTGATTTCAAAGAATTGGCTGCGGATCAGTTGCCAGTATTTTCGATTCCTGCCCAAACAGTTACGGTTAATCCAACTGACGATGTGATTATCTTGGCATTTGTAAATGGCGATGATATTTCATATCCGTCGGGAGCCGATTCTGCTTTGGTTAATGCTTTAAATCTAAAGGTGTCTTGTGGACCTTTGCTTAGCGCGTGGATTCTCGGCACGCCTGAATTATTAGATCAAGGTACTTCTTTGGCTGAAGCTAATCGAGAATATGCGAACGCTTTTTTATTGAAAAACTCTAGCAATCAAATTCCGGGAAATTTTATTAATCCTGCCGAAATTTTAGCTAATGGAGACTTTAGACTTTACAATGAATTAAAAGTTGAATTTGATTCGACGGACGGAAAAACAATAGTTCCGGATAGCGATAATATTTTGAATTCGTTTGTTTCGGTTGGCAGTACTCCAGATCCATGCGGAATTCTTGATCCTGCTCCGCCCGATGTAAGCGAGAACAACGGAAAAAACGGACTTACTTATTCTCAAAGTGGTTTTTTTCAAATTTGCGAAGGGCAAATAGACGCTTTAGGACAAGACATTAATCAAACGGTTAATCAGATGTCAACTCCTTGGATTTGGTCGGTTTTGAAGTTTAATGCCGATGGAACATTTGTGCCTAATTTTTTTATAAACAATGACAGTGGTTCTTATTCAAACACGCAAATTTTTCCGACTTATTATATTTATGTGAATAATTCTCTGATTAAAGAAATTCCTCAGTCTCCCCCGGACTCGTTTATTGCATTGTCGAGTTCGTCCCAGCTGGGGTTGCCAATACCTTAGGAGTGAAATTATGAGTGGAAAAAAACTTGCCGCCATTTTTAGTTTTTTGTTTTTTATAATAGCTGTAAAAGCTGGTTTGGGAGCTTCGAATGGTCCTGAACAGGAAAGCGCTGAGGCGGTAAGCAAAAAGAGTATGCCTGAATTGATAGATGGGCTGCATTCGAGGCCCGACGATCTTTTTATTGTAGATCGAATGAAAACGTTGAAGGACAAAAGTGCCCTGCCGGAATTGAAGATCGCCTTTGATAAAAACTCAATAAAGTCGAACAAACAAAGGGTCGCCATTGCCATTGTGAAAATTGGAGATGAAGATCAAACCTTTAAAAGTTATTTGAGGGGATTTGCTGAGGAGGCGATTGATAGAGATTCCCCGAACTTGATTGATCGCGATTCAAATGTGAAGGTAGTGCGTGGGAAGTTTTCAAAAGATTTTTTGAATTGGTGTAAACAAAACGGACTGGAGCCCAAGTCTACAGCGAGAAAAGTTTACTATGAAGATCCCGCGGATGTAATTGCCTTGGGAATGACGGACGATCCGGATAATTTGACTATTTTTTTAAAGGGGTTGAATTCTAAGAATGATGGTGTTGTTTTTGCTTCGATTTGTTCGTTGGCTAGATTGGATGATGCCAGTGCCATTGAGCCAATTGTCAAAGTTTGTGAAGCAGAACCCGCGTCTGAGGCGGCGGTATCGGCTGCTTTTCTTTTGACGTTTAGCGAAGACGCGGCCTGGAAAGAAGCTGAAAGATTTTTTAAAGACAAAAATGAATACCAGTCATTGATGAAAATGACTATAGCTCAACGAAGGAAAGCCTTGTTGGGAGTCTGAAATATAAATAGATTGAAAATTCTAGTGTATTGAATAAGTGTTAATTTATTTAATCGGGATCAATTTTGAGAAAAAGATTATTTTTTTATTTTTATTTATTTCTGGCTGTTCAGTCGCTTTTTGCGACTTTCCGTGGTTTTGCGGCTGATATTTCGGCTAATCCCGGGGACACAGGTTCGGTTCAGTTCACGATTAATAATAGTTCCGATAGTACAGCTGACTTAGACGACACTTCGATATATATAACTGTTCCTGATGAGCTACAAGATGAGTTTGTGGTTGATTCGGTTACTTCGGATCTGTCCCCGGTCAATATAGCTCCCGGTGATTCGAATACATTTAATATCAACTATGAAATCGATGACGATGCACCAGGCGGCACATATACCGTTCAAGTATATGTAAAGTCTAATAGTGTTTTGGTGGATCCGCCAGTCGATCAATTGGCGGCGTCATTTTCAGTTTCGATTAATGCACCGACGCCGACGCCCGATTCAGATGAGACTGAACCTGAAGATATGCCGGATACCACGACTGCCGAAGGCGTAAGCCAAATCGAAACGGATGATGTCGAGCACCTGAACGAACCCTCTTCCACTTCGGCGGTCATTACTATTTCTTTCCCCCAGATTAATTTATTCGGCGCTACTATTTCGGTGCCTTCCTTCAGCCTCACCGTACCGGATCTTCCTTTTGATCCTGTTGACGCCCTTTCTTCCTTGAACAGTATTGGCAATATCAGCCCCAACAACTTGGCTAGCAAGGCGATTGCGGCTTTACCGGGAGGGGGCGACATTAATAGCCTGATCGGGTCTTTTACTTGCGGCGGTGGTTTGACGAATTTGGTTCCAGGACTGGCAGGGCCTTTGAGTCAAATATCCAGTTTTATTCATACACAAATGGGTCCGCTGAACAATGCGATCGCCAGCTTGCCACCGCAAGTTCAACAAGCGGTGCATGTTCAGATGATTTCCAGTGGTGCGGGCGCTGTCATGGCCAAGGACTACTTGGCGCAGGGACGTAATAACCAACTGGCCGGGGTAGACGCTGACCTGAATACCGTGATGGCCAGTGTGGACCGCTTCGTGTCGGTGGACGCTCCGTTCTTGGGCGAGAATCCCAAGGTGGAACAAGAGTTGAACGAAATCAAAAAGCTTTTAGCGTCGGGGCAGTCTGTCGCGTCCGCCGCCCTCGCTATTTTGGCCCCCACCCCTCAAACCACCCAGACAGGAGCCATGGGCTCGGGCATGAGCTTGGGTGAGATCGTGAAGTTCGTCAAGCAATTGGCCGATTTGCGTTGTGACATCAACAACTTGGCCGGCCAATGGAGCCAATTCGCCGAGAGTCAGCCTGAGCTCCTCAATGGCATCGCGCAGACGGTTCCGGGAGCGGCGCTCCAAAGCGGTGCCAAGGCGATTGATTATCATTTGTTGAGCAACATCGGAATTCCAACCGAGCTTCCGAACGTGGACGCCACTCTTTTATCCGCCTATGGCAGTTTGGCCCAGAGCGGAAACCTGGGTTCCATTCTCTCGGCCGTCGACGCTATTAACGATCCTGAAAAGATGCTTCATATCGTTGAGGGTGTTTTGGCCAAGAACCCAGTAACCAGTGGCGGCAGTGGGGTGGTGGGCGAGTTCAGCGCGTTGGCCGGTTTGAACGGTCCCCAGCCCGGGGCCATGCGTCAACCGGTCAATATGTTTAATGACCAGCAGGTTTATAAGGATCCCAATGACCCGGATGCCTTTCGCCAAGCGACGGCCGCAGCCCGGGCCGTGACTAATCTTATGTTGGGAAATGGGGATGAATTATCGCAGGCCCTTCAGGCCCTGTCCCTGCCACTTTATATTCCTGGCATCGGGCAAGCCTATGCTCCGATTTTCACGCCCATTTCGTCCGCCTTGAACTTCGCCGAAACGGCGGAGGGATATTTGAAAAATCTGCTGAAGCTCCAAGCTTTCCAGAATCCTAATGGCGCCAATCCGGATGAACCCACCAAGGAACTGTTTGACAATCCGCAAATCGAGATTCTGCGGGTCCGCGCTTCCAGCTCGCCAACCTTGTCGATTCCCGTTTCACTTGGGATGAATGATCCGAATTACGCGGTCAGCTATACCGCGCCGGTTTCCTACTTGATGGACCCGGCCTCGGCGACTTCCGATCCTGCTTTTTTGCCGGTCCAATCGACTAGCGCTTTTGACTTGTCCCAGGGTAATGCCACGACCGCTGTTCCGATCATGGATCCTAAGGGTGTGATTCTTTATCCCGATACTGTCTTTTACAACCGCAAGCCCGTTGAAATACGGGGAATTCTGCGCGATTACAGCCCGGGTCAAATGAAGGTCTTTGAGATGTCGATGAACTATTCTTTCCCCTATACCGACTTGCTTTCGACTAATCCGGCGGCCCATACCAGTACGGCCGGGAATAGCGACCAAGGTCGGGATCCCAATAGCATTTCAACAGCCTCGGGCGGACTTTCGCCGGTTTTGATTGATCCTAGTTCTGGCTATTTCGTGATCAGCGCCGATCCTAATTCACCTTTCTTTGTTAATGACTTTAACTTCCTCGAAGGTCAAAACGAGATTGTCTTCCATACCATCGACTGGGCAGGGAAGGAATCATTCCAACGAATTCGGTTCGTGGTGTCGACACTGCCTTTCTATATTGTGGCAAATAGCCCTAGTAACAACGAGGTTGTCAATGGGTCGCCGTCTCGTTTTTCTAATTTAATTGATGTTGCTTCAATACCGGTCATAACCGAACCTACTGGTAATACTGTTGCTGTGGTTTACAGCAGTTTCAAGATTTTCCCGGATGGCCAACCGCCCAGCCAAAATTTCATTGTCTCGGCTCCTCAAGCCTTCCACCAATTGGCAGTGACCTATGGTTCACCAGCTTTTCGAACCGATACATCTTTGGTCGTGGATCCGCGACAACTTTTAACCGACGCCAATGGAAATACTTTGAGCCCGACGGCCTCGATTCCGGAGGGAATGTACGACGTCCAAGTGGCGGCCTATTCGCCTTTCACCGGTATTAATAACATCACCCAATCTCAGTACTCCTTCATGGTCGACAATACGCCGCCTACCTTGCAATGGTTAAGCCCTGCTTCGCCCATTACGATCCAGGCGCCAGGAAGCTATTCGTCCAACGGGACTTTCACCAACGGCGTTTCAGAAGTCTTACCGGGCTACGTGAACCCCTATTCCGGAATGCCCGCGACCTATTCGGGCCCAGTGACTTTGGACGCGATTTACAGCGTTACCGATAACCTCAGCCCCTTGGTGAAGGCCATCTCTTTTGCCGCCGGGACTTTTAACTTTTCCCCGCCCGCCGGGTTCTCGGTCAGCACGCCGCCGGCGCTTCCGTTCGAAAGCCAGGGTTCTTATACGGCGCCCCTCGTCATTCAAAATCTTCCGGCGGGTAGCGTGGTGGAAATGGCGGTCACCCTCGCGGGCGCGGATTCGGCGGGCAATACGGCCAGCGCGGCCATGACCCTTTACCTGGACCGTCTCACGCCCGTTCCGGCCATCTCCACTCCGACCCAGACCCACTTGGCGGGTTCGACAAACCTGTCGCCCTCGGCCAGTGTGGTCAATTCGGCGACGCTGGCTGAAAACTACCCCTATTCGGTCGGCCCGACCGGCATTGAGCAAAGCGGGGGCACGGCCATCTTCCATTTCACGGACCCGATCCAAGGAACCAATTTCGACTTCCCACAAGAGACGGTTCAGAGTGGAAATCAATTCGATTTGGAATATACCTTGGGTTCGCCTTCGGCGCTTCCTGACGGAATCTATAACGTTTCTTTGACGGCGGTGGACCCGGCGGGGAACAGCGCCACCGGACAATCAACACTTCAACTCACGGTGGACCGCACGCCGCCTATTTTGACGGCGGTGGAATGCCTTCCCTTCGAGGTGCCGGCGGCCAGTCCCAACGTTTCGGTCTTTTATAACCTAAACGAAAACGCCGACGCGCCTGAGTTGAACTCGGGCAATTCCAATTCCCAAATCCCGGCGCCCACGGTTAGCGCGGTCGTGATCAACAGCGTCGGTGGATCCGTCACCACGCTGTCGGCGCTGCCCAATAGTTTTTCCCAGACCAATCAATTCAACATCGCGCTGCCGAACGGGTCCCCGTCGGGTCAGTATTCGGTTTCCATTACCGCCACCGATTGGGCCAACAACCAGACTTCCTACGTCGCTTCTTTCGTCTACCAATCGATTCCGCCGGCCATCACCTCGCCGATCACCAACCAGGTGCTGCCGCAAGCGACCATCGTGATCCAGGGAACGGCTACGGCGCCCAATTGGAATTTGCCGACCTCCTTCAAGGATTACCGGCTCTATTACTACACTTCATTGAACCAACCTTCGCTTTCGTCGTTGACGGATTCCGCGTTGACAAGCGCGGGATGGCAGACCGCTCAAATGAAGGTGCCGACGGCCTTCCTGAATCACAGCGCGCCGGTTTCTTATGAGTCCGTTCAGCCGGTGGTGGGCGGAACATTGGCTTATTTGAACACGGCTGGGATGTCCACAAACTCACTGTGGATCCTGTTGGTGGCTGAGGACCAATACGTGGACGCCGCAGGCGTTACCCATGTGGATACCATGTACACTGAGGTGGAACCCAAAGTCGCCGGCACGGCGGCCCAGCCCATCAGCGTCATCTTAAATCCGCCGGCGGCGCCCAATTCCGCTTCGGTGAGCTTCTCGCCGGATCCCCACGATCCGAATAACGCCGTGACCTTCAACTATGGATTGATAGGCCAAAACGCCAACACCCGGTTTGAGGTTTTGGATCCCACGGGCCGGAGCGTATTTACCCGGACCCAGAACAACGTGACCGCCACGGCGATCAATTTCTTCGGCCAGCCGGCGATCCCGACGAGCCCGACCTTGGGTTATTACCTTTGGTATGACGCGGCGGGCTGGCATATTCGGTTCCAAAGCGACGGTCAGCAGCATTTGTTTGGCGCCAGCATCGCGGCCACTGGCGGCGATGTTTTGAATGTGACGCCCGTGAATTTAGAAAATGTCAATCAAGACCCCAGTTCTGCCGCCAATGTGGACCAACTTTTCCCCGCGGCGAACCAATCCTCGCCTTTCGTGAGCCTGTCCGCCACCCGCCCCGCGGGGGACACCACGCTCTCAGGTTTTGATTGGCAAATGGCGGCGACCAGTTCCACCCTGACCCTGAGCATCGATGGCGTCCAGCAGGACTCGTTGGTGAATATCGGGAGCAACAGCGCGCATCCTTCGGCGCTGCCGGGAATCGCGACGGGGCAAGTTTTGTCGCTCAACACGACCGACACAGGGGTCCAAGGTGAACCTTTGAACATCAGCGTCCCGGGGAGTTATCTTTGGTTTGACGGCACCAATTGGAACCTTCGATTTGATAATAGCGGCGGTGTGGCGCCGGCTACCTTCACGGGCAGCGTGACCGGCGGAGCGAATACCGGTGGAACGGTGGTTCCCAACAGCTTGGCCTTGGTTTACACGACCCTGGCTTCGGCCGATTATTCCCTGACCACCAACAGCACGACGCATATCATGACTTTGGCTTGGAACGGAAGCACCATCATTCCCGCCGGCCAATCCGCGGTGATTGTGTTTTCCTCGATTTCCGACCCTTCTGTTTTTGATTTGGAATATAACGGCGCGATTCAAAACCCCAATATCTTCTTGGGGAACAACGCGTCTAATCCCTCGGGAAGTCCCATTGTGTTGGGGGCCGGCGGCACGCCGCCACAAGCCTTTATTTGGAACGGGCTGGATGATTCCACGGGCGCCTTCGTGCCGACTCAAAACTACACGGTCCGCCTGACCGCCGAAGCCACCAGCGGCCAAGGTGTGACCCAATCTTCCTTCAACTATCCAGTTACGACCACGATGGCGGTGCTGACGGCCTCGTCGGTTCCGGCGAATAATTTTGATTACTTGGGCGCCGCCACCGAGGCGTCTGTGGACAATTCAACTTTCTTCCTCAACGTGCCGGATCCGGCCTTGAACCACAGCACGGTCAGCTTCACTTTGGGCAAACCCGCGACGGTCAGCGTATTCGTCACCGGCTCGGCGGATGTCATGCCTAATCCCGTGACGCTTTTGAGCAATCAACTCTTGCCTGCGGGCCCGGGTAATATTCATTCCTATCCCTGGTCCGGTAATTATCCGCTGGCCAATTCGGCGGGGAAAATCGACATCACGCCCGCCACCTCCGCGCCTTTGACCTTCACCGTGGTGGCCACCGACCCCGACCAAGGTGTCACGGCTGTGCCGGACGTGGAACAAGTACCTATTACGGCGGCCGTCACGCAGTCTTCGGGCTTGGTGAACGCCAATTTAGATGTCACCGGCAATGCGATCGACGCCTCCAACGGCCTGCCGGTGGCCAGTGGTGACGCGCGCTTCTATTACGAAATCCAGGCCCAGGGTCAGCGTTTTGATCCGGTTCCGGTCACCATCGTGCTGTCGGCCACGGGCAAACAATTGCCCGTGGTGGAATATCCTTTCGTGCCTTACTCGTTCTACGTCCGGCGCCATTTCAGCGGCATTGAAGTTCAACCGGTTGTTAAAGACAGTATCGAGTATGGTTGGTCCAGTCATTCGACTTTAGGGTTCTGCGACAATGACACGACTTCCACTGATTCTTTTACGTACAACAATCAAAGTAACGGCACCCTCAGTAATGGCAACCTCGTAACCATCCCAGAACCGACGGGGAGCTCTCCTAGTTATAGCGGAGGCTTGGAAGTCGATGATATCAATACGGGAAGCGGCAACTTGAGCCATCATGGAACCAATGCCTGCATCGGCTCCAATACCTTTTTCTTTTATGTCCATCACAAAATAGGTTTGGAACCGCCCCTGGCGAACGGAGAATCTTCGGCTACCGCGTGGGACAATGTCGATACCGGTTATTATCAGGGGAAGACAGGTTGGGGACATCCGGATTCGAGTTTCGTGACCGGGCGGTTAAATAACTCTTCCTATGCTTCCACTAGTCCTTTGGATAGTACCCCGAATGCCGGAGGGTATGGTCATTTCAATGCCGAGACTTGGAATGGAAATTCGGGAAAAATAATAACTGACGTCAATGTATCGGCTGTGGACGCCTTCTCTTTTGATGATTGGAATTACAGTCTGCTTGTGAACCGCTATGGACCCTGGTTGGGGCTCTTGAACGCGGGGCTTCCGTCCTTTAACAACCTCCAAAAAGATTTCACGGGTGATTTGGCGAATAAGTCGGTTTTGAGCTTCCCGGACCGGGCTATTAACGGCGTCCCTGGACAGGCTCAGCCTTATCTTTCCAATTCCTCCGAAATTCGTACCCTCGAAAACTTTATCCCGAATTTGGATTCCCAATTCGCCATCGCGGTCACCCAGAACGCGGCTTCGGGTAATGAGGCGGTGAACCTAGGTACGGACGGAACCGCGGCCGGTGCCTTGGATATCAGCAATTCGGCGGATAAGACCGGCATGAAGCTGACCGTGGCGACGGCCCGAAGGGATAGTTTGGCGCCTCAACTACAGGTGCCCGCCGGATTGAATCTCCAATACCCGGCGGTTTTGGATTACCCGACCTCGCCGGCGGCCGTTTCGGAGTTCAACGCGGCCCAGGCCACCACCGCCACCAGCGATTTGGCCAATATGCAGGCCAATCAAAACGCCATGTTGGCCGGGACAGGCCTTCCCACCTCTGACACTCAGGTCTTCACCCAGGTAGCGGGTCAAACCGCCTACACGACTTTCGTCACCCAGGACAACTCGGTCAACACGCTGTCCAGTTCCAATCCCGCGCTGGTGTTCGACCCGAATAACCCGCCCATTTATGTTCCGGACTCGGTGCCGACCAGCATCACTAAATCCGACGGTTCCTATTATGGGATCAACGGTACGGCGGCCAATTATCAGACAGGAACCGGGGCGGTCACCCTGGTCGGGGAACTGCGCTATGACGGAACCCAATACAGCTTCTCCACCGAAAAGACTGTGGGTGACCTGTTGGACACTGAGAATCTGGCGTCGGTCCATTACAGCCTGAAAGTGTTGGGGAATGACCCGCGGCTGGCCGGGGCCCAGCCCGTCACGAACGCCAACGGTCAAGTCCAGTTGACTCTGCCGCTTTCCAGCGCGGGCACAACCTGGACCAGCGCGCAAGACACGATCCTCACCGACCCCGTGACCGGCATGTTGCGGCTCAACCCGCCGATGAACATCACCTTTGACGATCATGAAGGCGGCGTGGAACCCGGCGTGAAGATCAACAATCCGGTGCTCGAGCTCGACGAACCGGGGAACGCCAATTTCACCTACCCGGGTTCCCGGCAGGCGGCGGTCAGCAGTACTTCGGCCGCCGATAATTACACCTTCTGGGAAACGCCGCTGGATGACAACGGCGTGACCTTGTTGACGACTTCGGGGGTGCCCCAACCCAACCCCAACATCCGCATTCAAAATTATCAGATCACCCTTAAATACACGGACGGAAGTTTAAACAACGCCGTGCAAGTGGTGCCCATTGCCTCGCCCACGGCAACGCCTTTCCCCAGCCAACCGGCCGTCATTCCGGCCAGCGGCAATCAAAATTACCAGGCCGACCAGTTCAACCTGCGGATCGGGTCCAACAGCGTGGCCAACCAGATGGTTTCCATCACCGGTGAGGCCGATGACGCGACCGCGGGAAGCTTCCAATACTATCGCCTCTATTATTACAACGGCAGTCTAAACCTGCCGATCCCCGTCCCTGAAAGCGACCGGAATCCGGCGGCGGGAGCTTCCGTTTCCGATCCGGATTGGGCCTATAAGGCCTTCAAGCCGGTTTCACTCGGAGGCGTGTTGGCTTGGTGGAACGTGGCCGGGCTTCAGGGCGTCTTTTCCATCACGCTCCAGGTCGTGGACCAACAGAACCAGTCCCGTTACGCTTTCCAAACCATTGAGGTGGGGCAGTTGGTGAAGCAAAGCAGTTTCGTGGGCGGCGCGCCTTACCTGTTGCAGGATCCTTACCACCGGATGACGGTGACTTTCCCGGCCTCAATCGCGGCGACCTTCGGCGCCAACGGCATCGTAATGGCGGTCGACGCCATGCCGGCTTCGCTGTTGCCGCTCAGCCAACCGCCCGCGGTCAATCCCATCCTGCCGGTCTTGCAGGTGGAGCCCCACATGACCTTTGATCCGTCGAATTCGGCTAATGATCCGGTCATCAATTATTTTGTGCGCAACGAGGAATTGCAAAGCATGGGCATCGACCCCTCCAACGACAGACTCGCTCAGCAATCTCCAGATCCATGTTTTTGAGAACGGATTGATGCAGCCGCTTTTGACCACCCATACGGTCGTGAACGTGACCCCGGCCGGCGGCGGCACGCCCACGGCGGTGGGTTGGAGCTTCTCGGCCCCCACGACCAGCTTCTCCAGTTTCGGGCTTTTGGACACGACCAAAACTATTACGGATCCCATCACCCTGAATCCGCCCGTGACGCCGACCCAATTGACGACCATCACGCTGACGGGAACGTCCGATCCGGGCGCGTCCATCGAGTATTACGTCTCCACCAATCCGTCTTTCGTGGAAGGGGCCTACCCGACGGTCACGGCGAATGGCTCGGGTGTTTATACTTTCCAGGTCACGCTTCCGGCGGACGGCCTTTATACCGTGTTCGCGACCTACGCTCTTCCTTATATCAATAAGCATGTGGCGACGGCCCAAGTGACCCGGGATACCCAGCCCCCGGTGGTCACCCTGGATACTATCGCGCCCAATCCCTTGATGCGCACCACCCTGGGAGCCGCCGCGACCATCACGGCTAGCTCCTCGGAAACCGGGTTCATCCGCCTGCATCTTTTGAATACTTCGGGCAGCCAGGTGTCTTATCAGGTGCTTCCGGATGCCGCGGGCACGCCGATTTCGTTCAACTGGGCGGCCATCGATTCAAACAATTTCCCCGTGCCCGCCGGGCTCTATGCCGTGCAGGTGGAAGCCCTCGACCAGGCGGGTAATGTCAGCCCGTCCCAATACGGCAATTTGGCCGTCGACACAAGCCTGCCCTTGGCCATCCAAAACGTGAGCGCTTCGCCTAATCCCTTTAGCCCGAATAACGGCGGCTATGACGACGCGACGACCATTACTTATAACCTGAGCGTGTCCATGACGGTGTCCATGACGGTTTACAATTCGGCGGGAGTTTCGGTGGCCGAGCCCATGGCGGGCGCGGTTCAATCATCCGGCTTGGAAAGTTTTGTGTGGAACGGGCGGGCGGGTGACGGATCGGTTTTGCCGGCGGGGAACTACACCCTGGTGGTGAGCGGCACCGACCTGACCCCGCAGCAAAACGCGGCCCCCCCGGCCCAGGTCGTGCTGACGCTGGACTACACCGCGCCGAACCTCAGCGGCCTGTCGGTGACGCCGTCGAATTTTGACGAGCACCTGACTTCTTTCCAAGGCGTCACCTTGGGCTATACCCTTTATAAAAACGCCAACGCCCTGCGGGGCGAGGTTTTGGCCGCGGCCTCGGGTGGGCAAACCCTGGTGCGCAACTTCTCGGATATCTTGGGGACGAATTCCAGCTCGCCCTTCTTCCAAGCGGGAAACTATACCTTCCCGTGGAATGGGCGCGACTCGACGGGCGCGCTCTTGCCCGCGGGGAACTATATTTTCCGGATGGAAGCCCAGGACGCGGCGGGCGACGGGTTCAACCAGGCCCAGACTGTTTTCCAAGTCACCGAGGCGGGCCCGGCCCAGCCGCAAGGCTTGTCCGTAACGTCCACGGATTCCCAGCCCATTGTGACGCAACCCACGGATGGAAGTTTCTTGAACGGGGTTCAACGGGTGCTCGCGTCGCTCGACCTGGACCGCAGCTTGGTGCGTTTGACTTGGGCGAACAACCCCGAAAGCGATATCCAGGGTTACCTGTTGTTCCGGGATGGGACCCAACTAACCTCCACGCCCTTGGCGGCCAATGTCTACGTGGATTCCAATATCACCAACGGCGTCGCCCATCATTACTGGGTGGAGGCGGTAGACCAGTTTGGCCAGGTCAGCGCGTCTTCGGCGACGCTGACGGTGAACCCCGCGGCCACCAACAGCAATCCGGTTTATCAATTGTCGGTGGACAATACCGCCCGCTCGGGCAGTGACCAGTACTTGTGGGACACCCGGCTGGATCCGGAAGGGGCCTCGCCGGTGCGGGTGGACCTGACGGCGGAAACCTACGCGGTGTCCGTGGTCAACAATATCCCCGGCGGACTTCAGAACGGGGCGGTCCTCGGCACCCCGGCGTCCTTGCCGGCCACCAATTTGTTTGAGAATCCTAACTTTATCAGCTCGACTTCCACCGCGAGCTTGCCGCTGTCGATCTTCAGCGCGATTGACACGGACGGTACGCCCCACTTGGCCTCTAATCCGGTGCCGGGTTGGACCCTGTCCACCAGCGCCCACGTTCCGCCGGGCTTTATCGCCAGCTCGGTGCAAGGCGCCGTGCCGAATACCGCCCTGCATTTGGGGTGGGCCCCGCGAGCGGTCTCCGAACCCAACAGCCCGGGTGAGTTTGTGGCGGCCAGCCAGGTGCTGAACCTGCCTTCTTCGGGAGCGGCTTCTTTGAGCTTTAACGTCGCCGGTCTCGCGGTTCCTTATGATGATTATTATGTCGAATCGACCGGCAATACCACGCCGCCGTCCGGATCGGTCAGCCAAGTCATCGACACCAATCCGCAGGATGAGATGGAGTTCGGGGGGCAACCGGTCACCACTTATTTTTATGGTCCCAGCGCCGTGTTCACCTACTCGGTGGTCGGTCAACCCATGGCTAACGCGGGCGATAACAGCCAGACGCCCGTGACCCTCTTTGCCCAGCAGGACATCGATTCGACGGTCCCGCAAGGGGAAATCATCGTTCCCTTATCGTCTTTGCAGCTGTCCTCGGGTTCGGCCCCGGCCATGGTGAGGGTCACGGCTTATCTGACCCAAAACACCAGTAATTTAAGCGTGGGTCCCTCGGTCAATCACACCGCGGGCGTGGGGCAGACTTACAATTACACCCCCCGTGATTTCGCCGTGGCCGAATTTAGTTGGATTGACGCGGCCGGCAACTCGGCCCCGACTTCGGTGGAAGCCGACAATAACCAATATGCGCAAGCTTATTTGCCGCAAGGCGCGGTCACCTTTACCAATGTGACCCTTCCGTCCGTGCCGTCCGCCGGACTGGCGGGAGTATTGAATCTCTATGGCAATTTCCCGGCGGGGACGACCTTCCTGGCGCCGGGCACCCGGGCTCCCTCGGGTTCGGGAAGCTTCCTGCCGGTCGTTCCAGGGTCCTCGCCCATGACCATCAACGCGGGCTCGGGCCCCGCGGCCAGCTATGACGTGGCGGTGACAATGACGAATTCGCCTTCCGGCGGATCCTATGATCCCTTTATCTCGCCGAACATCCAGGGCGTGACTTTGGCTTATCCTTTGGCCAAGTCCGTTACCTTTACCGCCCCGGCGGCTGGAACGGCCAACTACGGCGCCTACGGAAACTCGCTTTTGTCCGTCGGCCAACTGTCCGGTTCCACCCTGACCCCGGTCACCCTCCTTTCGGGGGCGCAAGACGGCTCAGTGGCGGTCAACGCGGGCGACCAATATGTTCTGACAGCCTTATCTTCCAATGGTTTGGTGGAAGGCGGTTCCATGAGCGAGGGCGTTTCCAACGGCGGCGGGTTTGAGGCGATTCAGGTAACCGATGACCGCACAGCCCCGGCGGTTCCGGCTAACCTAACCTCGGTGCCTCCTGCGGGCGGCCTTGAAAACCTGAGTTGGAACGCGGTCAGCGACGCTTCCTTGGCCGGTTACCGTCTCTATGAAAACGGCGTGGCCCATTTTGTGCCCGGCCTCTTAACCTCCTTACTGCCCGGCGCCCAGGTGAGGGACGTGGCCATGAACGGCGGCCTGGCCTGGGTGGCGACCACCAACGGCCTCGTGGTGCTTAATCCGGTAACAGGTATCGTGATGAACCAACAGTCGATCCTGCCGGGTCTGGATGTGGCCAAAATCCGCGTCCATCGCCGCTGGGCCGTCGCGGGTCTCACCAACGGCGGGGTGTCCATCATTGATACCACTTCTTATCAGCCGATCGCCGGCTTCAACGCCTCCACGAATCCCGCCGTCCCAGGCGGAGTGACGGCGCTTGATGTTGATGAAAAAGACGGACGCGTGGTCGCGGCCGTAGGAACTTCGTCCGGTCTTTACCTGCTGGACTTCACCCAGATTCCCGCGCCGGTGGTTTCGACCGTAGCCTGGAATTTTGGAGCTTCCGGTAATCCGGGCGCCAATGTCGCCACCGCGGTGGCCTTCGGCACGAACCACATGCTCTTTGCCGCTTTCCAAAACGCGGGCGGAACCCAAGGCTTCCTGGGCATGGCCCAGTTCCAAGCTCAGGACCAATGGGTCCAGGCTCGCCTTTACCGCTCCGACGGTTATGAACTAGGGACGCCGAATCTGGCGGTTGAGGAAATCACCGGGCTCTTGGATGTGCCGGATTCCACCGAAGGCAACCTGCTTTATCTCTCCAGCCTCCAAGGTCTCCAAGTTCTGCGGGTGGGATCGGGCATCCTGCAAAACGTGACCGATTTCAGCCAGCCCGCGCCGGTATTGGGAACCGCTTGGGCCGGCGACCGGCTTCTGGTTTACCTGCAAACCGCCCAGGGCAATGTGGTGAACCAATATGGCTATGATTCAAACTTTAATTACACGGCCTTAAACGACAACGACTTGTCCCAGTTCTTCGGCTCGAATTCAATCCTGTCGGGTTTGGGAACAGCTTTGGGCACGGAACTGCACCGCATTGTGGCCGCCACTACCCAAGGGTTGGCCTTCTTCGATGGTATGGTTTCCGGCAACAGCCTTTCCGTCCCGGTGCCGTCGGGATCGGCGGGGGTCACCTACCAGGTTTCGGCCGTCGACCAAGCTGGTAATGAGAGCGGATTATCCCTGCCGGCTCAATTTGAGGCCAATCCGCCGGTTTCCAGCCTAGTTTGGGGAACTCCCCTCTATATAGGTGGGGGAGTCACGTATGTGGCAGGAGCCAACAACCTGCACTCCACGCCGGTGACGCTTGTTTCGACCGCCGCTGTGCCGGTGTCGATCCAACAATATTCTTATGACCCCAGCACCCTGACTACGGGACTTGGATCCTTGACCGCGCCTGGAACCTATTCCATGCCGCTTATCCTGGCGGGCCTTTCCGATGGCCCCCATACCATTTACTTTGGGGCCACCGACGTTACCGGGAACGTGGAAACCATTAAGTCTTGTCCCATCGTGATCGATGACACGCCGCCTGCCACCAGCCCCACCCAGGCCTCGGTCAATACGCTGGCCCAGCTTTCCTTCGTCTCGCAGGATTCGGGCAGCGGAGTTTCCTTCATCGTGGTCACGGTGGATGGCGGCGCGCCCCAGACCTTCCTGGGCACTCAAGTGACGGCGGGCGCTTTGACGGGCGGTCAAATCGGCTCCAATACCGTGCAGTACTTCGCGGTGGATAATTTGGGCAACGCCGAACCGGTCAAAACTTTGGCCCTGACCCTTTCCACGGCCGGCCAGCCGCCTACGCTGGCGGGCTTGACCCAGCTTTTAGTCGGCCAGCCCCAGGTGGGCGGTACGACCGGGTTTTTCGTCACGGGCTCGACGCCTATTCAGTTCCAGGCTCCGCCCACAGCTTCTTTCGGCGTCACGGTCTATAGCTTTAACCAGACCACCTATTCAATCATCAACACCGCTACATCGGCGGTCGTGGTGCCGTCCACGGTGTATGGAGGCTCCTTTAATCTTTCGTCTTTGGGCGAGGGAACCTATACCCTGACCTATTCCTCAACCTATACCAATCCGGTGCCGTCCTCGGCCCCGGCCACCCTCTATGAGAACCCGAATAGTGTGGTCTTCTCGGTCGACAACCAAGCCCCCCGCCAGTCCGTGTCCCTCTCGCCCGTGCTGTATCAGGACGACGCGGGCGCCTATCACGTGAATCCGGGGGCGGTGGCAAGCCTGGCCGTCACTGATGTGCCGGCCGTTTCGGGTGACGCCGCGGTAGGCTTGAAGGGCTTGTTCTATACCTTGAACGACCTCACGACCGGAATCCAACGCTCCTACGGCTACTCGGGTCCCTTTGACGTGGAGGATAACTCCGGGACTGTGGTGCTTAGCTTCCAATCCTCCGACGCTTTGGGCAACACCGCCCTCAACGGCACTGGCTACCCGGGCACCCTGGCCAACCGCCTTCCGGACAACGGACTTCCCGTGACGGTCGTGGTCGACAAGGATCCCATCCAATTCCCCGTAATCCTTTCGGCCCCGGTCAATTCCAACCAGGCAGGCTTCACGGTTTCCTGGACCCTGAACGGCCAATCCATCACCGGCGATCCTTCCCAAGACGGGTTTGACAGCGTGAACCTCTTTGCGGACGTGCAAGTTTCCCAAAATGGAGGGGCCTATTCAACCATAGCCACCCATGTGGCCTTCAACTCGGGAAGCACGGTTATCCCCGCGCCGCAGGACGGCGTTAATTACCAGGTGCGTCTCTTAGTCCATTACACCGTTCCCGTCACGGGCCTGGTGGAAAGCGAATACTCCAATGTCACCACCACCTTGGCCGACCGCACCGCGCCTTTAGTGGAGAACCTGTTTTCCAGCCCAGGCACGGTTTTGGCCTCAGCCATTACCGTGACCTACCAGCTCTTGGATCCGGTCCCTCAGGGCGGCCTTTTGGATTCGGGTGTGGCCTCTTATGACCTTCAAGACCGGGCCGGTTCCAACGGCGCTTGGACTGAAATTCCAGGCGCGGGCGTCAGCCAAACGGTTTTCACCGGGACTTCCGGCGTGACCTATTATTTCCGCGCCCGGGCGATTGACGCCGCGGGGAACGTGGGTGATTGGTACGAAGGCAACGGCGTCGCCCAAACTTATGATAATTACACGGCCACGCCGACATTTACCGGAACACCGACCAACACTGGGACTCCGACAATCACAGCCACGCCGAATGTTTGTTACCAATTTGCCGGATCGTGGCCGGTAACTAATATGCAGGCTTATACTCTGGGTGGGATCACCGATATCCCCGATATGAAGGTTGATCCTGCCGGGGATGTTTTCTTAAACGTTACGCAAGGAACTAGCATTGTTGTGGAAAAATTTGATAGCTGTGGAAACATTGAGGGGAGCTTTACGGGATTAAATGTGCCATTTGCGCCAGTTACCGTTTCCCAACTGGCTGGGATTAGCTGGGATGGATCAATTCTTTACAACGTTTTTTCACCGCAACCAAATCCCCCATTAGGGGTAGTGAATCAATTGGATTCCAATGGTTACTTTGTAAACAACTTGCCAGCGACGATCAGTCCATATTTAGATACGTCCAACAGTAGTTATACGCCTTATCAACAGATTGGAGTGGACGGTCAAGGTAATCTGTATGCCGCCGAAAACATACCTGCTGCTGCAGTTGTTTGGAAAACAGATTCTTCGTTAAACGTACTCGGCGAATATGGGACGACCGGATTTATACCGGGTACGACCGGGACCTTTCACTCGCTTCCGTTTGTAAGAGATGTTGCGGTCAGCCCTGCTGGAACGCTTTACGTTATGGGCGGAAGCTATAGTGTGGGCATGAGCATTATTTCCTTCACGCCCTTGGGCGCTCCAGAGGCAACTTTTGGGACGACCAATAAGAACTGGGTCAGTGTTGCCGCGGATTCCAATGATTTTCTCTATGCCGTTAGCGCCCCGAACGTGATCGATAAGTTCACGGCCACGGGAACCCAAGTGGCAACTTTCACAGTGAACGATATGGCCAATGTGGAACTCGGTTCTTTGGGTGTCGATGGACAGGGAATCATTTACGCCACGGATAGCGGGAACAACCGTATAGTCAAGATCGCTCCTTGCAACGTGACGGTTCCTGTTTGCGGGAGCCCTTCACCAACGATAACCCCACAAAACACAATTACTTCCACGCCGACCTGGACTGCGACACCGACGAAAACCCCGACACCGACGAAAACCGTGACTCTGACTTGGACCATCACCAATACATGGACTCCTACGTTCACTCGCACGCCCACGGCGACGCCTACCTTCACGCCCACGATTACGCCGACTTTCAACCCGGTTTGCTTACAAATCAACGGGCAATGGAGCCAGGTGATTCCGGCGCGCAGTGTGGTGGGAACGGTTCAGATGGTCCAGGCGCCCTCGGGCAATATGTATGTCCAGTTCGGCACCAATAGCCTTAAAGCCTATAACGCCTGCGGTAACGTGATTTCTTCCTTCGTCCTGCCTACCACCGGGGGAGGGAGCGGCATCAGCAGTGTGACGGCGCTTTCTCTGAGCCCGGATGGAAGCATACTTTATGTGGCCGATACGCACTCCTCGGGGACAGGAATCGATCAATTCAATTCCACCACCGGCGCTTATATCGCCACGGCCGCCGTGACGGCGGACGCCGGGGGCTTCGCGGTGGACAGCGGCGGTAATTTTTATGTCTCCTACGCCGGCCAGGTGAACGAGTACGCGCCTTGGGGCGGCTCGCCTATCCAGGAAATTTATGGACCCGACACGACCAATTCCTACGCGGGAACGATTACCTCGGTTGCGCTGGACCGGTCGGGCCACTTGTTTGTGGGCGACGGGGACGTGGTGAACCGGATTGACCTGGTTTCGGGCAAGATTACGGCCAAGGCCACCGATGGGTTCCCCATTCAAGGGGCGCCGGTTGGAATCATCAACGAAGTGGCCGCCATTGGGGTGGATCCTTCTGGCAACGTGTACGTGGTGGACAATGGCGGAGCCAGCACGACCCGTTCAAACCGGGTGTACTTCTTCGACAACAACCTAAACTACCAGTCGCTATACCAAGCCAGCTCCTCGGGAACTTCGATCTTCGGCAATTGGTGCGCCCAGTTGCCCGGTCTTTTCTTCGCCCCGGTGGCTCCCCAAAGCAAAATCGTGCGCATCGCGCCCTGCGGTTCCGCGGCGCCCACCTGCGTCTCGACCCTCTTGACCGTGGTCCCTACCGTGACCAACACGTTTACGATCACCAATACCTTTACGGTTACGATGACCAAGACACCGACCAACACGCCGACGATCACCAACACACCGACCATCACGAATTCGCCTTCTCCAACCAAGACTCCCACCCCCTCATTCACGCCCACTTGGACCAAAACCATCACCATGACACCGACCATCACCAATACGTTCACGCCCACGAAGACGCCGACGGTGACCAACACGCTTTCGCCCACGAAGACGCCGACGGGTACCCTGACGCCGCCCCTGACGCCCACTTGGACCAAGACTCCGACCCCGAGCTGGACGCCCACGATCACGGCGACGTTTACGAAAACCTGGACCCCGACGGCCACAGCCACGTCGACCTTCACTTGGACGCCCACGAATACACCGAGCTTTACGCCGACCAGCACCCCGACGGGAACCTTTACTTGGACGCCGACCCCGACGCCTAGCTCCACGGTGACGGCCACGCCCACGGCCACCCGGATAGCCTGCGGCGCGAACCCGAAACTCGACCTGCGGGTGCGCAAGGTCGAGTGCGCGCCGAACGAGTCCAAATACCGCTTCCAGGTTCTAAACCAGGATTCCCAACCGGTGACCCTGTCCGACCTTTCGATCGTGATGTGGGTGGATGATTCCACCCAGGCTTGGTCCACCAATATTTGGTATGGCGGCCAGCATGAGGCCGGCGGTATGGATGTGAACGCCTCCGACGTCCAGAACGTGGCCATCTTGGCCCAGCCGGTTTCCCTATGTTTTGACTCGCCTGGCCGCGTGGCCAATTGGCAGTTCACGGTTTCCAACACCGACAGCACGGTGATCCAACCGGGCGGCGGTTGGGTGGACGCGCTTATCGGCTTCATGCGGGCGGACAACGCCAATCGAAACGATTCCCAGGATTACAGCCGTATGCCGGATAACCAAACCGGCGGCTGCGCGGACGCCGTTTGGCCCGATCTGGGATACATTTCGGACAACCATTTCGCTCTTTATTACAAGGGCGTGCTGGCCAGCGAATGGATCAACTCGACCCAAGCTGATCCCAATACGGGCTTGGAACCGCTTTGCTTCACTTCCTGTTCGCGTCCGACGGTTACGCCCACCATCCCCATCGTGAATACACCGACCTTTACGGTTACACCGACATTCACTTGGACGCCTTCGATCACGCCCACTCCCACTGTTACCAATACCTGGACCCCGTCGTCTACGTGGACTTTCACCCCCACTTGGACAGCCACGCCGACCTGGACGGCCACGATCTCTTCGACCTTTACCCCCACCCTCACAGGAACCTTTACGCCTACGTCGACGCCCACTTGGACCCCTTCGTCGACCTGGACCTTCACGTCGACTTGGACAGCCACCGTTTCGCCCACCTTTACTTGGTCTCCTACGCAGACCTTGACTTTTACGTCCACCCCGACCAAGACCCCCACTCAGACCGGAACTTTCACCTTTACCCCGACCAGTACCGTGACACCCACCTTTACGTTGACGATCTCGCCGACCTTCACCAAGACCAACACGCCGGGGCCGACCGCGACCTTTACCAAGACGCCGACAATCACGCTTTCGCCGACCAAGACCAACACGCCGGGACCGACCGCGACCTTCACCAAGACGCCGACAATTACGCTTTCGCCGACCAAGACCAACACGCCGGGACCGACCGCGACCTTCACTAAGACGCCGACGATCACGCTGACCCCGACGGCGACGAAGACCATCACGAATACACCGGTTCCGCCTACGCCTACCGTGACGCAGACGCCTACTAAGACTCCGACGGTCAACCCGTCCTTTACCAAGACTTTCACGCCTACCGTGACGCGGACGCCTACCAAGACGCCGACGGTGAACCCATCCTTTACCAAAACCTTTACGCCTACGGCGACCCCATGAGGAATAAAACCATGAAAAAGACAAACATGCTCCTGGGCCTAGCCCTCTTCATGGCCCTGGTTGGCCGGGGAGGGGCTCAAACTTCCACCGCCCCTGTTTTGGACTTGGAGATGCGCCGGGTGGAATGCGCCACGGATTTTTCCGGTTGGAGGTTCCTCGTCAAGAATCTGGGGACCCAGCCAATAGTTTTGTCGGATTTGGAAGTCCATCTTTGGGTCCATGGGGCCGAACCCATCCAGTCCCAGTCTTGGACCGCGGGATCTTTGACCACCCCGCAGGGGGTTTGGTCGGTGCAGGGTGTCACGGTCGTCACCTCGCCTATGAACCGGTTTATGGCTTACCCCTTGGACCAATTAGCGGATTGGGAAGTGGCGGTGAAAAATACCGACGCGTCCGCGCTTCCGCCCGGGGGCGTCTGGCAAGACAGTTATTTCTCCTACCATTATTCGGGCTGGGACAACATGGAACCGGAGATGGATTACAGCAAGGCTCCCGAGTGCGGGGATGGAACGGTTTATTTCGAGAATCCTACTGTGGGCCTTTATTACCGGGGTAACTTGGTCGCCGAATGGATCGACGGGCAGGACATCGATCCCCAAAGCGGGAAGGATCCCCGGCCGCCCCTGGATGTCACCGGGGTGGAGTCCGAAACAAGTCCCATCTCATCACCCTGGAATGGGGAGCAGGTTTGCGGTTTGGTCCAGATTGCCGTCCGGCCTTCCGTGCCCCAATGGAAAATACAGTGGTCCGTGTCGGGGAAGGACCAATGGAACGACTTGTCGTCCCAAAACCAGGGCGCTTTCTGGTCCACCGATTGGGATACCCGCGCCTTGCCGGCGGGGGCCTATGATTTGCAATTTTTGGATTCACAAAAACAGGCGGCGGTTGAAAAAATTTCGGTGCAGGTCGGCACGCCAGCTTTCAGCCAATCGCTCATCCTCCCGAACGGGGGTATTCCGGCTGGATTGGCGATATCCCAAAATAATCTTTTTGTTTTGGACCAGAAGAACCAAACCGTGCAGGAATGGGGACCGGTGGAAGGTTGGCAGGGCAATGAGGGCCAATATGGAAATCGGCTGGGCGAAATGGACCAAGCGGTTAATTTAGCGGTGGATCCCGCGGGCGTGATTTATGTCGCGGATGACGGAAACAACCGTGTCGAAAGCCTTGATCCCGACGGCGATTCGGTGCTCGGAAACCAGATATTGTTGGCGCCTACGGACGTCAAGACAGCCGCTTCCGGGATCTACGCGTTGGATGGCGGGACCCTCCATCGTTTCGGTTTCAACGGCCAATACCTTTATTCCGGCCGATTGCAAGGCGGCACCTCTTACGCGGGCATGGCCGTGGATGACGCGGGCTTGGTTTACGCCCTCAACGGATTGACCCACGTGGTGGAGGTTTATGACCCGGGGTTTGATCCGGTCACCACTTGGACCGGGCTTTCCCAAGACTGGACCCCGACCTCACTGGTTTACGCCCAAGGACGGCTTTGGATAACGGACAGTGTCCATGATTTGGTGATTAAACTCGGGCTGGACGGAAATCCCTTGGCGGTTTTCGGGGGTTACGGATCGGGCGGCGCCCAATTCGACCAGCCTTACTGCGCCATTCCCGACGGACAAGGAAATCTTTTCGTTTCGGATACCGGAAACGCCCGGGTCGAAAAGTTCGCCTTGTCCGCCGGAGCCATCCCAACGACACCGACGCCTATCGTATTGGCCCTTTCGGGGTTCACGGCCGATCCAAATCCCTTTGATCCGGAATTTTCATCCACCGATATCAGCTATCAATTGTCGGAAGCCGCCTCCGTGCACCTGGCCATTCAATCGCCTTCGGGCCAAGTGGTCTACCAGCAGGATTACCCCGCGGGGAACTTTGGCGGCCAGTCCGGCCGCAATCAATTGGGTTGGGACGCTTTGAGCCAGGGGACGGCTTTGCCGGACGGAACCTATCAAGCCACCTTGACGGCGCAAGCCCAGGGTCAGCAGGTCCAGGCCCAATTGTTGTTGGTCTTGTCGTCCACCGGGGCGGCTACACCGCAAACTCCAACGCCGGCCGCCACCGGTACGCCCACGGCCGGGGTGACCCCGTTTGAAACACCCACGGATACGCCTGAACCCGGAGCCACTTGGACGGCTACGCCGGTCGTGACCGAAACAGCCACAGTGGTTTCCCCGACGGATACGAATACTCCGGCTGACACGGCCACACAAACGCCGGTCATCGCGGTGCCGACGGATACGGACACGGTGGTGCCTCCAACCGCCACGGATACCCCGGACGACACGATTACCCAAACGCCAGTGATGTTCGCGCCAACGGATACGGCCACGGTGCCGCCGGCGACAGCCACGAATACGGCTGTGACTCCGTCCTTGACGCCCACGGCGGTACCGCCTTCCGCCACGCCGACCTTTACCCTGGTCGCGCCGCTTCCGACCAACACGCCTACCATGGCCTTGCCCACTTTCACCAATACGGTGCCCGCGCCGACGAACACCTATACTCCTGTGCCGGCCACCAATACCGACACCCCGGTGCCGGTCCCTCCCACGGCGACGCCTACGGCCAATGGCTGCGCAAGGGTCGATGTGGAACCCTTCTTGAATTGCGTGGAAGACCAGGGCAGCCAAGTAATCGCCCATTTTGGCTACCAGAACAACAGTATGAAGGATTGCTACAATCCGACGGCGGTCACCATTCCGGTTGGGGCTGATAACGCGTTGAGTTATGGAAACGGGCAACAACCCACGGAGTTCGTTCCCGGCCGTGATGGAGACGCGTTCCGGATTACGTTCCCCTATAACGTGACGGTTTCGTGGACCCTGGACGGCCACACGGTCAGCGCCTCCATCAATTCGCCGTTATGCGCCGGGAGCATCCCGCTTCCTACTCCAACGCCTCACCATTAAGGGTGAGGGCGCCGGCAAACCGGCGGCCGTCCGGAGGGAGGCTCGCGCCTTAACTGTTCCTGAATTTGTTTTCGGTTTTGCGCAGGAATTTTGATCCATCCTCCAAAAAAAACGCGTGGAACAAAGGCGCAATAGATTTTCCTCGCCACCCCAAGGCCATTGCGGCCATTTGGCGTCTTCGCCATCTTGGGGGCGTTAAGGGATAGAAAGCGGATGGCCGTATCGATTCCATAATCTTTTATTTAAATTCAACAATCGGGATTGTCCGTAAAGAAGTTTACTTAGGTGGCGCTACGGTTATAATGGGCCACCTATTTATTAAACGCCGTTTTTTTTTATTCTCATCCATATGGAACGATTGTGAGTTATTTCCGGGTCGTCATCTTATTTTCGGTTTTTACCTTGTTTGGCGCGGCCTTCTTGAGCTGTGTGAAGCCCTATTCGCTCGGTCCCATAAGCCCGTCGGCCCCCAACACCCCCACTGTTGCCGCCACCCCCAGCTCCACCGTGATCCCGACCAGTACGCCGATTGTGACGAGCACGCCAAACGGCAGCGCTCCCGCGATGAACATTAACTGTTCCGCCGACAGCATTTCGCCCGCGGCTTCGACCGGGAAATATGGGATTGATTACGCCACCTCCATCGTTCCCTTGTGCGACGGCTGGGTTCTCTATGGTGATTTGACCAATAACAAGATCCAGGCGGTGAACGCTGTTTATGGGGTCGTCGGAAATAGCTATCAGCTGAGCGCCACCCCGGGGGATTTGGCCTACGATCCTTCCACGGGCTTCTTGTACGCGATTTTGACCAGCGCCTCTTTCGTCGCCAAGATCAATTTGAACAATGGGACGGTCACGAACATCCCCTTGCCGGCTCAAGGGGTTCATTTGGCCGCGGCCAGTAACGGCTATCTGTTTGTTTCCATGGATTCCAGTTATATGTGGCCGAACGAGCAAATCAGTTATATCAACGCCACCTCGGGAAGCGTTCTGGGGACTGTTTCCATCGCCTCCTTCAATTCGGACGCGTACCTGGCCTGTAATTCGGCGGGGACGACGCTTTATGTCGGCGCGGGCGGTTGTTCGGGATGCACGGTCTATCAATACGCGTTCAACACGAGTACTTACGCCTTAACTCAGCAGTACTCGATCACCGGAACATTCACGTCCAATGGGGAAGAAATGACCCTTTCACCGGATCAAAATCATGTGGTTTGGGTCAATGGAGGCGGCAACGGAAGCGGCTATACGATTTATGATCTTTTTTCATCCGACATCAATAATTCTTACGGCTCCTTTAATACGGGCCCCTATCCCATCTCAGCCGGCTTTTCGCCCGATTCAAACAATATCACCACGACCAACGGCGCCGATCTTCAGGTCTTCGGTGTTTCCACCCACGCGGCCAGCAAGACCACTTGGACGGGGGCTTCGGCGGGAAGCGGCGGCGTGCCCTATAACATTTACGAACTTGAGAGGACTCGTTTTTCAAAGGGTGGAAATTTGGTCTATGGCTTAGACGCGCCTACCTACACGACCCCGGCGCCCTCCACGATTATTTGGGAAACCTTCCCTTAAGGGCGGGAACTGAGGCGTTGTCCGTGAAGGGACTTGGGTTTAAACTGGCCCCAGTCCATTTCCGCTGCACCGGAGGAATCCTTGGCCCCGCGTCCCCATGTCGTGATCGGCACCCCCTGCTATGGGGGACAGGTTTACAGTAATTTCGCCAATTCGCTCCTCAAACTTCAAGCCGCCTGCGCCAAAAGGGGCGGAGTGGATTTAAGCGTCAATATGATGTGGGGCGACGCCCTCATTACCCGGGCCCGGCAGAATATCGTCACCCAGTTCCTGGATGACGCGACCGCGACCCATCTTTTATTCATCGACGCCGACATCGTATTTGAGCCCGACCAGTTTTTCCGTCTTTTGGATTTCAACGCCGAGATGTCGGCGGCCGCCTATCCCACTAAAAAAGTGGATTGGGATAAGGCCCGGGTGCTTTCCCAGTCCGGCGTCAAAGACCTAAAATCCTCGGCCCTTTCTTATGTGGTGGAATTCACCGATCCGAAAAAAATTGAGATGAAAAATGGTTTCGGCAAGGTGAAATACGCCGGGACCGGTTTTTTAATGATCACCCGGGAAACGCTGTTGAAAATGATCGCGAAATACCCCGAATTAAAATATAGCGGCCAGCATTTGGCCCAGGACCCCTTCAAGGGAAGCGAATTCCGCTACGCCTTGTTCAATTGTTTTATCGAGCCCGAGACCGGGGTTTATTTAAGCGAGGACTACAGCTTTTGCCGCCGCTGGACTGACATGGGCGGGGAAATTTGGATGGACCTGAAAAGCCAACTCACCCACGTGGGGCCCATGAGCTTCGTGGGAAACTTCGCGACGCAAATCCAGGCTCCGCCGTCTACCCCGTGAATTAATTTTAGAAACTTAATCCACCTTTAACCGGTAGCCAATGCCCGTTTCCGTGATGAGAAACTGAGGATTGGCCGGGTTCTCCTCGAGCTTATGCCTTAACTGATGAATGTAAATGCGAAGGTAATGGCTCGAAGCTCCGCCCACCGGCCCCCAGATTTCCCGGAGCAATTCCGCCTGGGTCACCAATTTTCCCGCGTGGCGCGCCAAGATACTGAGAAGCTTGTATTGGATGGGCGTGAGGTGGATTTCCTTTTTGCCCACGAAAACCTGGCGTTTTTCCAGGTCGACCTTTAACGACCCGGATCTTAAAACCGGCTCCACGGGCCCGCCGGCGACGCGGTTCGCGTGGCGAAGCGCCACCTTAATGCGGGCGTTGAGTTCCTCAACCCCAATGGGTTTGGTCAGGTAATCATCCGCTCCTGATTCCAACGCCTTGACCTTGTCTTCTTCCTTGCCCCGGGCCGAAAGGATGATGATGGGCGTGACCGCCCATTGACGCAGGCGCTCAATCACGACCAGGCCGTCAATGTCCGGCAATCCTAAGTCCAACAGGATGATATCGGGGTTATGGGACGCGGCCAGGGCCAGCCCTTCCTCGCCGGTGGCGGCTTCCAAGGTTTTTAAATTACGGTTTTCCAGCGACACCCGTAAAAAACGCCGGATGGGCGGTTCGTCCTCAATGACCAAGACAGTTGGATTGGCTTCCGCCATGAATGACTCCAATCTTATAATTAAACCTATTTCACCACCAAGGCACCAAGACTCCAAGGAAGATAATCATTCAAAAAAGGAACCACGCATTTGGAAAATCAGCCAAGAATCTTGGTTTTCTCCTTCTCCCTCGAGGGGAGAAGGACGGGATGAGGGTGATCTAATTAACTTTTACCCCTCACCCTGACCCTCTCCCTCAAGGGGAGAGGGGAATTTAAAAGACGATTTTTGCTAAGCGCGCAGCTCCGTTTAAAAAATTGAATTTCTTAGATTGGTGAACTTGGTGTCTTGGCGCCTTGGTGGTTAATTGCCCGACTAAGGTGTCTCCGCGGCGGCGATTTCTAAATCCAGGGGCAGGGTGAAACAAAAACGCGTGCCGCCGTTCGCCCGGTTCTCGGCCCAAATCTCGCCGCCATGGGCCTCCACCGCGCCCCGGCAGATGGCGAGTCCCAGGCCGGCGCCGCTTTGTTTCCCGATTTGCGAACCCCGGTAAAACTTCTCGAAGATCTTATCCTCGTCGCCCTTGGCCAGGCCCGGCCCCCGGTCGGCCACCTCGACCCGCAAAAAGTCATTTTGGATTTTGGCCACGATCTCAATGGCGGAGCCCTTGGGCGTGTACTTGGCCGCGTTGTCCAATAGATTGATGAAAACCTGCTCCATTAATAAGCTGTCCAGGGGAAGCATCGGCAGATCCTCCGGCAGGCGGGCCTTCACCGGATGGTCACCCAGTTTTTTTTGCATGCGGGCCAAGGCGGAGCCGACCACTTCTTCCAAGGGCTGGGTTTCTTTTTTCAAGGTGAGTCCGCCGGAACTGAGTTTGGTCATGTCCAAAAGATTGCTCAGAAGGCGGTTGAGGCGGTCGGCCTCATCGTAAATATCCTGGATCAACAGTTTTTGGGTTTGGTCATTCAAAGGTTTCTTGGAATCCAACAGCACGCTGGCCGATCCCGTAATGACGGCCAGGGGAGTTCGAAGATCATGGGAAACCGAGCTTAAAAGCGAGCTTCTCAGGCGCTCGGTCTCGGCTTGAAGCCGGGCTTTTTCGCTTTCTTCACCCAGACGCTCGTTTTCAACCGAGGCCCCGGTTTGGTTGGCGAAGGCCTCCAAGAGGCGTAATTGCTCCGCCGACAAGGGCCTTTGATCATAAAGCCGCACGCCTAAAACTCCCACCGGGCCTCCGGAGGCCAGCAACGGCACGTAAAGGGCCTCGGCTTCCGGCAGGGTATCCATGCCCCGGCCCGCCGAATGGCCCAAGTCATAGACCCATTGGGCGACCCTTTGCTCCTGGATTTTTCGGCCGAATTCTTCCCATTGGCCGGCCCGCACTTCCAGTTTACCCCCGGCGTCGGGAAGCAGGGCGACCGTGCGGCAATCAAATAGATCCGCGATATGCCGCGCCGCGATGGAAACCAATACATCCGCGCCCCGGTGGGAGGCCAAGTCCCGGCTTAAGCCATAGAGGGAGGCGTCCCGCCGCTCGCGCAGGCGGGCGGTTTCGGCTTGGTAGCGGGTGCGGCTGAGCAGCTCGCTGATCGCCAGGGCGATCATCAAGACCACCACGAAAGTGATCAGATATTGAAAATCATTTAGGGATAGGCTGACGCGGGGAGTGACCATGAAAAAATCAAAACTAAAAACCCCCAAGGCGGTGGCCAAGACCGAGGGGCCCTTGCTGGTTTTGGACGCCACGACCAAAATCCCTAAAATATAGATCATCAGGATATTGGTGGGATCAAAACTCCTGAAAAAAAGCCAAGCGATGGCGTTGCAAAAGCCCATGCTGATCACGGCGAAAAGGTAATGTCTCCAAGCCGGGGGGCGATAACTGACAGGCATCTTCGGGGGCGGCTGCTCATCCTGGGTTTCCTTGATGACATAGATGTCAATCTCGCCGCTTTTTTGAATTAGGTCTTCCAGGGGGGAGCCGAAAAAGCGTCCCATGAAATGCCGAACGGGGGACGGCTTTTCCACCATGATTTTGTTCACCGAACGGGCCCGGGCAAAATGGAGAACCTCGGTGGCTAGGTCCAATCCGCTGAGCATGGTGGTTTCGGCGCCGAGTTTTTCGGCCAAGGCCAAATGCCTCAAGGCCACATCCCTTTCTTTTTCGGGGGCGTGCATGTGGGAAAGCGTCTCGACATAGACTGCCATCCATTCGATGCGCAGGGCGCGAGCCAGCCGGTGGGCCGTTCGGACCAGTTTGGAGGAAGTGGGGCTGGAGGTGACGCAAACCATCAGGCGGTCGGCGGGGGTCTGGATGACGGAGGTTTTGGAATCTCGGGATTGCCGTTCGCCGACGTTTTCGGCGCGGTCCACCACGAAGCGCAAAGCCATCTCCCGCAAGAGCGCCAGATTACGGTCCTTGAAAAAATTCCGGAGGGAGCGCTTGGGCATGCCGGCGTCGGATTTTCCCTGGCGCTCCAACCGGCGCACGAGGTCTTCGGGCGAAACATCCACGAAGGTCACTTCCTCGGCTTGTTCAATGAAACTGTCCGGGACCGTTTCGGCGATCGGGGTTCCGGTGATTTGGGACATGATGCCGTTGAGGCTCTCGAGATTCTGGAGGTTCAAGGTGCAGTAGATATCGATGCCTTTTTCCAAAAGCTCGTCGACGTCCTGCCACCGTTTGGGATTTCGGGCGCCGGGAACATTGGTGTGGGCCAGGTCGTCGAGGACCAAAAGCCGGGGCCGGCGTTCCAGGGCGCCCAGTAGGTCAAATTCCCGCAGCACTTCGTCTCCTCTTATAAACTCCTTTAGAGGAATACTGGGCAAGCCGCGCAATAGAACTTGAACCGGCTCCCAAGGCCGCGCTTCCACGAGCCCGATACAAACATCCACGCCCTGGGCGTCCCGGTCCCGGGCGGCTTGAAGCATGGCGGTGGTTTTGCCGGCCTGGCTGGAATAGCTGAAAAAAACCCTTAATTTGCCCCGTTTCGGGTCATATGGATTGGAAAAGTCCGGGTTGGTGGATTGAATCTTCATAATATGTTTTCCGTTTGTGCGACTTTAGCGACCTCCGCATTTTACTCTGGGACCCTTTAAGTTCACGGTCCAGGGACATCTTTTTTTATAAAACGGCACTGGACGGCTTTAAGGCAAAAAAACGAAACAACGACATTAATGTAGAAATAGACTCAAAATTGAATTAATTGACAAAACCGAGCGTAAAGAGGGCGTTAAGATTTAACGGGAAGGCCTTTTGAGACTTGGCGGTCCGCAAAAGCAAAGTATACTCCGCCCCATGTTGTTGCGGTTTTGTCGCACCATCAACGAAGGAGGATGATTATGAAAGATCTTAGTTTCATGAAAAAGGGAGCCATGGCGCTTTTTGTCTTGGCCTTCTCTTTCTTCATTGCCAGTTCGGTTGGAGCTCAGTCCGCTCCGGCGACGACGGCCGCTGCTCCGGCGACGGCTGCCGCTGCTCCGGCGACGACGGCGGCTCCGGCTCCCCCGAAAATTGATTCCGGTGACACGGCTTGGGTTTTGGCTTCGGCCGCCTTGGTCATGTTGATGACCCCCGGATTGGCTTTTTTCTACGGCGGTATGGTTCGCAAGAAGAACGTGATGGCGACCATCATGCAGAGCTTCTTTATTCTCTGCTTGGTCAGCGTTCAATGGGTGATCTTCGGTTACTCGATCGCCTTCGGCCCCGGTAATCCCTGGTTCGGGGGATTGAGCTGGGTCATGCTGAACAATATGCCCCTCGTTAGCCCCTTGGCTCCGACGATTCCGCATTACGCTTACATGATCTTCCAAGCCATGTTCGCGGTCATCACCCCGGCTTTGATCACGGGTGGTTACGCGGAACGGGTGAAGTTCATCGGTTTCGCCGTGTTCTCACTCTTGTGGGCCACGTTCGTTTATGACCCGATCGCCCACATGGTGTGGGGCGGCGGTTACTTTGCTTCCTTGGGAGCTTTGGACTTTGCCGGTGGAACCGTCGTTCATATGTCTTCCGGTTACTCCGCCTTGGCTTTGGCCCTGCTCTTAGGAACCCGCAAAGGTTATGGCAAGGAAGCCATGGTTCCCCACAATCTGACCTTGGTTCTTTTGGGAGCTTCGCTCCTCTGGTTCGGCTGGTTCGGCTTTAACGCCGGCTCCGCGGTCGAATCGCATGATTACTTGGCTAGCAACGCTTTCGTGACCACGAACACGGCGACCGCGATGGGCGCTTTGATGTGGAACTTGATCGAGTTGCTTCACAAGGGTAAAGCTACTTCCTTGGGCGCCGCTTCGGGAGCCGTCGCTGGGCTCGTGGCGATCACCCCGGCTTGCGGTTTCGTTGACTTGTTTGGCTCGTTATGGGTCGGCGGCGTTGTTTCGATTGTCTGCTACCTGGCCATCCAAGTGAAGATCAAATTGGGTTATGACGATTCGTTGGATACCTTCGGGGTTCACGGCATCGGCGGAACCTGGGGAGCCATCTCGACCGGTATTTTCGCGACCACGGCTGTGAATAGCGCCGGGGCGAACGGTTGGGTGCACGGTAACTTCCCTCAAATGATTATCCAATTCAAAACCATTGGATTTGTGGCGGTGTTTTCGCTGGTCGCTACCACGATCCTCTACTTCTTGGTGGAAAAGACCATTGGTCTTAAGGCCACCCCGAAGGAAGAGGAATTGGGATTGGACTTGTCTCAGCACGGAGAAGAAGGATACATTCTTTAACAGCGTTGGTCATTTACCCATGATGGAGGGAACGAAATGAAAAAGATTGAAGCGATTGTCCGTCCCAGCGCGTTGAAGTCTGTGCTGGATGGATTGAACAAGGTTGGATACCCCGGTTTGACGGTGATCCCGGTGCAGGGGCACGGGAAGCAAAAGGGCATTACCGAATCCTACCGCGGACAGACCGTGGAAGGGCTCTTGCCCAAGCTGCTGTTGGTCGCGGTGGTTGAGGACGGCCAAGTGGAAGAAGTGGTCGAAACCATCAGCAAAGCGGCCAAGACCGGTGAGATCGGCGACGGAAAGATATTCGTTTCGGATATCGCCAACGCCTTCCGTATCCGGACTGGTGAAAAAGGAAACAAAGCCCTCAGCTAATCGGGTTTTTGTTCGAGAGAGAGAAGGGGAAGGGCGAAAGCCCTTCCCCTTTTTTATTTTGGGAACCCATTTACCGCAAAGACGCAAAGTCGCCAAGGCCATCATTTAGACTTCAAGTAATGGTCTTGTGCAAGAACCAAAAAAATTCTTGTCTCACTTGGGGACTTTGCGTCTTTGCGGTAAATGAGGTTTTTCTTTTATTCCAAAAATAACCGATAGGCCGGATTGTTGGTTTCTTCGGTGAACTCATACCCCAGTTTTTTCAAAAAAAACCCAAACGCATGGTTCTCTTTTGGCGGTACCTGGATACCCGCCAGGACCCGCCCATAGTCCGCGCCGTGGTTTCGGTAATGGAACAGGCTGATGTTCCAGTTTTTCCCCATGCGGGTCAGGAAGGTCATCAAAGCGCCCGGTTTTTCCGGGAACTCAAAACGGAACAAGCGCTCGTCTTTCAGGCCTGGCGCGCGGCCGCCCACCAAGTGGCGGATATGGAGCTTGGCCATTTCATTCAGGCTCAGGTCGACGGCGGGAAGCCCCGCTTTTTTAAGTTTGGCGTTTAAGGTTTTGGTTTCGGATCTGTTTTTCACTTGGAGTCCGACGAAAACACGGGCTTGAGCCGGGTCGGCGTAGCGGTAATTAAACTCGGTCACATTGCGGTTCCCTAAGAGCCGGCAGAAGGCTTTAAAACTACCGGGTTTTTCCGGAATGGTGACGGCCCAAAGCGATTCCCGGCGCTCGCCCAATTCGGCGCGTTCGGCCACGAAGCGCAAGCGGTCAAAGTTCATATTGGCTCCGCAAGCCACCGCCGCCAAGGTTTGGTTTTTGATGCCGCGCTTTTCCACATACTGCTTGAGCCCGGCCACCGCCAGGGCCCCGGCGGGTTCCAAGATGGAGCGGGTATCCTCGAAAACGTCCTTGATGGCGGCGCAAATGTCGTCCGTGTCGACCAACAAAATTTCATCCACCAATTCCCGGCATAGTTCAAAGGTTTCTTTCCCGACTTTTTTGACCGCCACGCCGTCGGCGAAAAGACCCACATGGGGCAAGCGCACCCGGCGGCCGGCCAAAAGGGAGCGGCGCATGGCGTCGGAATCCACGGGTTCCACGCCGATGATTTTGATCTCGGGCCGCAGTTGTTTGACGTAAGCGGCGATGCCGGAAATAAGTCCGCCTCCGCCGATGGCGACGAACAGAGCCTGAATCGGCTCGGGATGCTGGCTCAACAGCTCAAGCCCCACCGTACCTTGGCCCGCGATGACCGCCGGGTCATCGTAAGGGTGGATGAAAGTTAATTTTCTTTTGCGCGCCAGTGTCAGGGCGAACTGGTAGGCGTCGTCATACGAGTCGCCTTTGAGGATGACCTGGGCGCCCCGGTTCACGACCGCCTTGATCTTGATGTCCGGCGTGGTAACGGGCATGACGATCAGAGCCCGGCACTTGAGTTTTTGCGCGGCCAAGGCGACCCCCTGGGCGTGATTGCCCGCGGAGGCCGCCACGACACCCGCTTTCAGGCTTTGGCGCGAAAGGCCCGACATTTTGTTGTAGGCTCCCCGCAACTTGAAGGAAAAAACAGGCTGGAGATCTTCCCGTTTTAAAAGAACGGTATTGTGGAGCCGCCGGGAAAGCGCCGGGGCCTTTTCCAAGGGGGATTGGATGGCCACGTCGTAAACCCGGGTGTTCAGGATCCGCTTCAGGTAATCGCGGCCCCGCTTGGATTTGGCGAAGTCATTGTTTTTTTTCATGAAAAGCTCCTGACGAATTAAAAATTACACCGCCGGCTTGTGCTCCCGCTCATTTTTTATATTCGGTTTCAATATTGTCCGATGAATTAGGGTTTTTAAAAATCCAGGCTTTTTTTGTCCGCAAACGAAAAAGCCCACCCCCGGGAGTCCGGGGATGGGCTTGAAGGTGAGTAAAGGTCACACTAAAAGCGGAAACCATCCCGGCGCCCGAAGGAGGCTTTGGTAATTCGAATGAGGATAGGGTTTGGGCGGCTCATGGGTTGATTGAAGCAGGAATAAAGGGGGAAGTCAATGCGGCTAAAAAATCGGCTGGTCTCCACCCGGCCCTCCCTGTAAAATCCCTTGTCCACCAACCCTTTATCCTCAAGGAGCTCGCGTGAAAAACCCCTATGGCCATTTCGACGATTCCAACCGGGAATATGTGATTACCCGGCCCGATACGCCCCTGCCTTGGCTCAACTACTTGGGCCAGGACGAGTTTTTCGGGCTTTGCACCAATACCGCCGGCGGCTACACCTTTTGGAAGGACGCCAAGCTTCGCCGATTGACCCGCTACCGCTACAACAATGTGCCGATGGACTTGGGCGGGCGCTACCTTTACGTCAATGACGGTGGTTCGGTCTGGAATCCGGGTTGGAAACCGGTAAAGGCCAAGCTGGACAAATACGAATGCCGCCATGGGCTGGGCTACACCAAAATTTTGGGCGCCAAGGGCGGCGTGGAAGTCGAGATGTTGTTCTTTGTGCCTCCGGGCGAAAACGTTGAAATTTGGAAAACGACCGTCACGAACACGGGCAAGACGGTGAAAGACCTCAAGCTTTATTCTTATGTGGAGTTCTGCCTGTTCGAGGCTTTGAACGACATGACGAACTATCAGCGGACCTATTCCATCGGCGAGGTGGAAGTGGAGGGCTCGGCCATTTATCACAAAACCGAATACCGCGAACGCCGCAACCACTACGCGCTTTTCGCCTGTACGAAGGAAGTCGCCGGCTTTGACACCTCCCGGGACGCTTTCGTGGGCGTTCATAACGGCTTGCATGAAGCCGCCGTTCCTTTCGCCGGAAAGTCGGCGAAAAGCGTGGCCCATGGGTGGAACCCGATCGGCTCCCACGAGATTCATTTAAAGCTGGCGCCCGGCGCTTCGGAAAGCTTTTCGTTCCTTTTGGCTTACGTGGATCAAGGTGAGCTTCCGAAATTCGACAAGCCTTTTGTGATGAACAAATCGAAGGGCCAAGCGCTTTTGGCCAAGTATCAAAAGGCCGGCGCGGTGGATGAGGCTTTGAAGTCCATCCAAGGTATGTGGCAGGGGCTTTTGTCCAAGTTCCAGGTGGATTGCCCCGACCCGCACGCCCAGCGGATGCTCAACACTTGGAACCAGTATCAATGTATGGCCACATTCAATTTGTCCCGTTCGGCGAGCCTTTATGAGACGGGCATCGGCCGGGGCATGGGTTTTCGTGACAGCAACCAGGATTTGCTCGGCTTCGTACACCTGATTCCGGGCCGGGCCCGCCAGCGGATTTTAGATATCGCGGGCACCCAATTGTCCGATGGAACCTGCTACCACCAATACCAACCTCTCACCAAAAAGGGGAACGCTGAGGTGGGCGGCGACTTTTATGACGACCATCTTTGGCTGATCCTGTCCACTTGCGCCTATATAAAAGAAACGGGCGACCTTTCGATTTTGGAAGAGCCGGTGGGTTACGCCGATAAGCCGGGAAGCAAAGAAAACCTGCTTCATCATTTGGAAACCAGCATCGCTTACACCTTGAAAAACCGGGGGGATCATGGTCTACCCTTGATCGGGCACGCTGATTGGAACGATTGCTTGAACCTAAATTGCTTTTCCACCGAGCCAAACGAGTCCTTCCAGACCGCGGGCGACGTGAAGGGGTCCAAGGCGGAATCCGTCATGATCGCCGGGCTTTTCCTTTACGCGTCGCGGGAAATGGTTTCGCTCTATAAGTATATGGGGAAGGCCCAAGACCAAAGCCGCCTTCAAAAGGCCTATGACGACATGTTGAAAGTGGTGGAGGAGCAGGCTTGGGATGGTGAATGGTATACCCGCGCTTTTGACGCCAAGGGGAACCCGGTAGGTTCCAAAGTTTGCGAGGAAGGCAAAATTTTCATCGAAAGCCAGGGCTGGTGCGTGTTGGGCGGGGCGGGGATGAATAATGGACGGGCCCAGCAGGCCCTGGAAAGCGTCCACAAGCTTCTCTACACGTCCAACGGCGTCATTCTCCAACAGCCGGCCTACAGCACCTATCACTTGGAATTGGGTGAAGTGACCAGCTATCCGCCGGGCTATAAAGAAAACGCCGGCATTTTCTGCCATAACAATACCTGGATCAATCTGGGTTGGTGTTTGCTCGGCGAAGGGGACCGGGCCTTGGAATATTATCTTTCGATTTGCCCCTCGGCCAAAGAGGAACAGATTGAGACCTACCGAAGCGAGCCTTATGTCTACGCCCAGATGATCGCGGGCCGGGACGCGGCCACGCCGGGCGAGGCGAAAAATTCCTGGTTGACCGGAACCGCGGCCTGGACCTTCTTGACGGTGTCCCAAGGTTTGCTCGGGGTGAAGCCGGATTTTGTCGGCCTGAGGATTGATCCTTGCGTCCCGAAGGGTTGGAAAGAATTTAAGGTCACGCGGGAATACCGGGGTGTGGAATATAAAATCACGGTCTCAAACCCAAAGGGTTTGTCCCGGGGGGTGAAGTCGATCAAGGTGGACGGACAAACCGTTCAAGGCGACATCATTCCGCCGGCCAAGAATAAGAAAAGCGTCCAGGTCGAAGTGGTTTTGGGCCAATAAGCCGTTAAAAAGATTTGGGGTTCAGGATGTTTCGAAAAGAAATCGGCTTCGCGGCAGGGGCGTTGATTCTCGCCTGGTTCGTCGGCGATGCGGCCTTCGCCCAGCCGGCGCCCCGGTTTTTCCTGGACCGTCTTGTGGAAGTCCAGGGGTGCGCTCCCCGGGAGGGCGACACGGCGCGCGAAGAACGCCGGGAAGCGGCCCTGCTCCAACGGATGAAAAAGACCATGGGGGCATTTCCCCATGACTTGGCGCCCTCGCTTTCGCTGTCACCCCTGAAAAATGAAAAGCTTTGGGTCTTTTATGACTCGGTTTGCCGGGGAAGCGTCGAGGTCGGCGGGTTCAAAGCGCAAAAAATAATCGGTAAAATCCCGGTTTGCGCTTGGTTTCATTTTGAGGCCGCCTCTTTGCCCGCCACCCTTGACGGCACCAGCCGTTGGACCGAACGGGCGGTTTATTTGGAGGACGCTTCTTCCTCGCCGCGAACGGTCGCTTCGGACCGCGCCACGGACTTTGGCCCCATTCTCCTTCCCGAATATTCATCCCAGCAGATATTCACCCAAATGCTGGCGGGCTTGAAAAATCCGCCGCCGGATTGGCAAATCAAACGCTGGATGACCGAGTCGAATTACGGCCAATCTTTTTGCGATAAGGCGTCCGGCATCGAATGGCTTGAGCTGAAATATAAGTACCCCACCAAACAAACCAACCAGACCGTGCTTTGCCGGGTGGGGGACCAATTGCGGGTTTGGAACCGATTGCCCCACAACCAAATCGACCAAGCTTTTCAATGGGCGGGAAAAAGTTACTTAGCGATTACCCAGACCGGGCGGGGAATCACCTGGACCGATCTTTATCGACTGGATAAAGATAATTTAATTTGGATTACGGGACACCGCTTTCCGGAAGATCCTTCACTGGATGAAGGCGCCGCGCGGTTTAAGTTCCAGGAAAACGCCAAGGGTTATATCGGTGATTAAATTCATACGGAATCATTCACTTCGCAAAGCAAGAGCTGTTAAAACATTGATGAAGGCTGATAAAGCCCGATTTTTGTGTTTCAAACATCAGTCTTCATCCGCATTTATCATTGTTTCAAAAGACGGGCCTTGCCTGCTTTGTCAAAGGCATAGTTCCGAATTCATATTTTCGGGAAGCCACTAGCCGGGGTATCTTTTTTAAATCTCTTTAAAATGGCCGAAAAAAATAATCCACCGAAAATTCTGCTTCTTTTTGGAACCTTGGTTCGTCTAACCTATCGAAGGCATTTATTACAGCATTTTTGAGTCGCAAGAAAGAGGAAGCGATGAAACGAAATTTGGCTTTTTTACTGGCGCTTTTGGCGGTCAGTTTCCCCGCCTGGGCTGATAATCGCGCGGGAGGCGGCAACCATTCGAACCCCGTTTCTAGGGGTGGGGGCAATCATTCCGCGCCGGCGGTCCGCCCGGCTCATTCGGCCCCCGCGAAAAACTTTCACCCGGTCCATATCGACCTCTCCCATTCGGGCAGCGGGACGAATAACCGTAATTTCAATCAGGCTCCCAAACCGGCGGCCAACCAGGCGCCGACCTACGGCCAAGTCCATTGGAATGGCTCGAAGGCCCCGTCGTCCAACGGTACCTATGGCGTCCAAACCCATAATTACCAGCAGCAGCAGCAAAACATCCGTTCTTACGCGCCGGCGGGCACCCAGGCCGCGGCGGCGGTCCATCATCATCCCTATACGGCCGGCTATGTGCGCCAGAGGCTTCAAAAGATCGGCGTGACGAAAGAGCCCGGCTACATCACCGACCGGCAGGAGATTATCGATACGGACCGGGCTCATTCCACGATTCGTTTTCCCCAAACCGGTCCCCAAGGCGGACGCCTGAGCGCGGTCGCCATTTCGTCCCGGCATTACAATGACCCGGTGGTTCGTAACCAGATGAAGATTGTCTTCCAGAGTTCCATGCGCCAAAGGGTGATCCAATACAACCAGATTGAAATTCAACGCGATCATTACTATTGGCATACGGACAATGGGTTTAATTACTGCCACTATGTGGATGATTGGGGCTACCACTGGTATGGCTGGTACGTGGGATCCCAATGTTTCTGGACCCGCAATTACGCGAACCGCTGGTGGTGGTATGACACGGATTACAACCGTTGGTGCTTCTGGAACGCGGGCTTCTGGTGGTGGCAGGATCCGGCCCATGTCGGCGATCTCTACTGTTATAACGACGACGCCTATGTTCCTTGCAACTCGGCGGAGGACCAGATTGTCGTAACCGTCAATAATCCATCCGGCAACGGGGTGGTTTACACCAGCCCGGACGGAACCCGGCAGGTCAAGGTGATGGGTGATTCGCAGGACGCCTTCCTGTACGACACGGCCGCGACGCCCTCCTTCGCGCCGATCTACCTGGCCTCGAAAGTTTCCAATGTGCAGTTTTCCAGCAACCCGGGAAGGCCTTTGGAAATCGTCCTGTCCTTGGGGGACGGCACTTTCGACATGTTTGACGCGGAAGGCAACACCTACAATCCCGGTAGTTATGACGCCGACCAAGACGCGCAGGACAATGGGGTGGCCGCGCCTCCGGCTCCGCCGGATGGGTCTACTCAAAGCCAATAATCAGTAAAATCCGTTTGGGCCGAGAAAGGCTTGAATTTTAAAAGCGTGATTAAAGCCCCGTCATTTGGGATGAACCAAATGACGGGGCTTTTTTTATTACCGGATCAGGTTGGGATAGATTTTAGTGGCGATGACCACCATGACGGCCAATACGAGCGCCATCACGGCAAAATCCACCGGCAGGCTTGTCATGCCGATCGTTCCGGGGATCATCAAACTCCGGCAGGCGTCCACCAGGTAGGTCAGGGGATTCAAACGGGCGATGGTTTGCAGCCAACCCGGCATGAGCGTGAGGGGGTAAATGGCGTTGCTGGCGAAAAAAAGCGGCATGGTCAAAAGCTGGCCGATGCCCATGAACTTTTCACGGGTCTTGACCCAGCAGGCGACGATCAGGGAAAAAGTCGAGAAAATCGCCGATCCCAATAGGACCGCCGCGAATACGCCCGCCACATCCAGGGGATTCAAACTGACCGGAATCCCGGCCAGCAATACCACGAGATAAATAATCACGGCTTGGACCAAACCCCGGAGGCCGGAGGCGATGGCTTTGCCCAAAACCAAGGTACTGCGGGGCGCGGGGCTGACCAATAATTTGTGGATGATCCCCAAATCCCTTTCCCAAATGACGGCGATGCCGTAAAAGATGGCGCTGAAAAGAACGCTTTGGGCCAGGACGCCGGGGGCGAAAAAGGCCAGGTAGTTTTCGGTGCCGGTTGAGATTCCTTTCACCCGGCCCAGGACCTGGCCGAAGACCAGAAGCCAGAGGATGGGTTGGGCGGCCCGGGTAAGAAGCTCAACCGGGTCCCGGCGGATTTTAAGGATTTCGGTATCCGCGATGGCCAAGACCTGGTCCAGGTAGCGGGGCTTAAGATCCGAACCCGGTTCAGCTATGCCGGCTGGCGGCGCGGCGGGATTGTTGGGCGTCACGGTAATTGCCTCCTTCCTGAATGGTGCTGCCGGCGTAATGGGCGAAAACATCGTTAAGATCGGCGTCCGGGCCCAGGTTTTTTTTAAGCTCGGCGGGTTTCCCCGTCACCGCCACCGTTCCCTGGTGGAGCAGGGCCAATTCATCGCACAAGTTATCGGCCTCAACCATGTCATGGGTGGTAATGAGGATGGTCATCCGGTAGGTTTGATTCAGGTCATGGAGCCTGTCCCAGACGCTCTGGCGGGCCACCGGATCCAGTCCGATGGTGGGCTCATCCAAAAAAAGAATCGAAGGGCGATGGAGCATGGCCTGCGCCAGTTCCAGGCGCCGGATCATGCCGCCGGAGTATTGTTTGACGAGTTTGTTTCGGGAATCCTCCAAGCTCATGAAGGCGAGGGATTCCTCGATCCGTGACAGCCGTTCAGGACCCGGAATCCCGTAAAGCCTGGCGGAAAGCCGCAGATTCTCAAAACCCGTCAAGGCTCCATCGGCGGACAGCGCTTGGGGGACATAGCCGATGCTTCGGCGCACCCGCGCGGGATCACCCACAATGTCAAAACCGGCGACCGTCGCGGTTCCGGAGGTGGGTTCCAGGAGCGTGGTGAGCATCTTGATGGTGGTGCTCTTGCCGGCGCCGTTGGGACCGAGCAGCCCGAAAATTTTTCCCTGGTCGACGGTTAAGTTGAGGTGGTCCAAGGCGGTCATGGCGCCGAAGGCCCGGGTCAAATCCCGGGTTTGAATGGCGAAAGGGCTGGCCGGCCGGCCGGGGATGGAGCTCAAATCGCTTCGCCGCCGATCTTTTGATCAATATCGGCGGCCATGTCCCGGGTCTTCTCGAAAATTTTGAGGATGTTGTCATTGTTCGCGACTAGATAACGCTGTTTCAAGCCGGGATCCAGATTGTTGCTCGATAATAAAATTTGCATATTGGTTTGAATCAAGGAGTTCGCCATTTGCCAAAGCGGGTAAATTTGGGCGATCTCAAGGTTTATTTTTTGGTTTTCGGCCTCATTGAGATGGTCCAGTTTGAAAATCGTGGGGCTGGCGAAATAAGCGGTGGTGGAGAGCGGTAATTCGGGGATTTTATAACCGGACTCGTACTGATTTTTTCCTTGGAGCCCGAGATCGATGATCTTTAAATTCGACTCGATCTCGGTTTTGACCGCCAGCAGCCGGTAGGAGGCGATCTTTTCCTGGGATTGGTAAATGGCGTTGACGATGTTATTGGTCCCGCTGGTTTGGGAAATCGCGATAAAGACCCCGACCACGGTGAAAATATTGGCGGTCAACTGAAGAACTTGAAAAATACGGGTCGGCCGATCGCTGGAGAAATTTGATTTTGTCGGCATGAATTTGTCCTTTATGAACGAGGATGGGAAAATCGCGGATCAACGATTGATCAGGCGGGCGATCCAATAGGCCGCGCCCGCGGCGGCGATTCCCGTGAAGGCCACGGTGAAGGTGCTTTTTAGACGATCCTGGCCGCTCAATTGGGCCTTCCAGTAACCGAATAAAAGCAGCGACGCGATGGTCATGGCGGCGGAAACCTTGAGGCCCTGGAGGGGATCGGCGGAAAAAAAATAAGCCGACAGGGGGACCAACCCCCCCGCCATATAGGAAAATCCGATCCGAAGGGCGCTGAAAAAACCCTGACGGGGATCGGGTTTTTCCAATCCCAGCTCAAAGCGCATCATGAAGTCCACCCATTTGGAATGGTCTTTGGAGAGCTCGGAGGCCACCTCGTCTTGAAGCTTGGGCGAGATGCCGTAAGCCGAGAGGATTTCCTTCACTTCCTTTTCTTCTTCCTGGGGTATTTCCTTTACTTCTTTTTCTTCCCGTTTCTTTTCGCCGGCGTAATATTCCACCTCGGTTTGTCCGGCCAAAAAACCGCCCAGCCCCATGGAAATGGTGCCGGCCACGATTTCCGCCATGCCGGCGGTGATGATGATGGCGTTGCTGTGAACCGCGCCGCTGAGGCCCGCGGCCAAGGCGAAGGGGACCGTGAGGCCGTCGGAAAAGCCGACCACAATGTCCCGCAAGGCGATGGTGTTGCCGCTATGCTTTTCGTGGTGATGGGTGTGATGATGGGGGTGCGCGTGATGGGGGGGCATGGTGTCTCCCGGGAATTAGGCTCGAAACTTGGGACGATCATAGTGGAGGGGCCCAGGGGACTCAAGGCGGAAGCCTTTAAAAAGACAACTTTTGTTTTAATGAAAAATCAATTCCCCGGCTGTTTAAACGGCTTTTAGCGGATTGGGTTTAAGAAGGTTTCCGAGGTCTTTTTTCGTCGGTGGGCGTGTCATCCAGCCGATCCAGCTTATAGACCGCGGAAGGCTTAAAAAACTTATGGATGGAAACCACCGCTTTTAGTTCTTGATGGATCTTGGTCTTCCACTGGTTTTTATGGCGGGTGAAATAAGCGTCAATTAGGTTTTTTTTGTCGTCCATGAGTCACCTCCGAAAAAAGAGGTTCCAGAAGTCCGAGAGGGGCTTGGAACGGAAAAGGTGAAAAGGTCCGTCCGGCTTGAGGGGCAGGGGGGCGGGCTGGTTCTTTTAAAAAAGAGAAACAACTTCCTATCAATTATCCCACTTCTTTTAGACGCCGGAGTGTTTCTTTGGTGTTTATTTTTTGAAAAATTAATTCGTTTAAAAAACGAGCCGTTTTTGAAGATGTCCCGGTAAGACGGGGGACTGTTAAAGCTTTAACGGGTCGGCGCGGACCGCTTTCCTTTAATAAAGCCCGCCCGGGCCTTGCTTTCGATCGGGAGGGCTTTTGATAATCAGGCATTCGGTTCATCCAGGAGGCTACATGAAACTCACGGGACACACGGCTTTAATCACGGGCGCAGGTACGGGCTTGGGAAGCGGTTTGGCGGCGGCGCTGCACGCCAAAGGCAACCAGGTTATCATTACGGGACGGCGGGAAGAGGTGCTTAAAAGTTTCGCGGCAAAATACCCCGGAATGCTGACCTACACGATGGATGTGGCCAAAGAGGCGGATGTTCAACAACTGGCCGGATGGATTTCCCAAAATCACCCCCAGCTGGATCTATTGGTGAACAACGCCGGCATCATGCAATGGCCCGACTTCACCAAACCCGAAACCCTGGATGGGCGTCTTTTTGATGAGATTGAAATCAACGTGAAGGGCCTGATCCGGATGACGGCGGCTTTTTTGCCCTTATTATCCAGCCAGCCGGAGGCGACTTTGATCAATGTGAGCTCGGGTCTTGCCTACATGCCGCTTTCCATGAGCCCAATCTATTGCGCCACTAAAGCCGCCGTGCATTCCTTTACGATGAGCCTGCGGCACCAATTGCGCCATAGTTCGGTCCGGGTGATTGAGCTGGCCCCCCCGGCCGTGGAATCCGACCTGGGTAAGGCCGAAGGGCCCTCGTCCTTTGAATATCCCAAGATGAAATTGGATGTTTTTATCGACCAAACCTTAAAGGCGTTGGAATCGGGGAAAACCGAGCTGCCGATCGGCCAATCCAAAATGCTCAAGCTGATGAGCCGCCTATCACCCAGTTTCGCCTTTGGAATCTTGAATCCTTCAAAGGGTTAGGCGCTCAACGCGCCGACCTTGACGGGTTTAAATTCCTCTACTATCGTAGGCTGTCTTTCCAAAAGCCCTTCTTCGAGAAGGGCTTTTCTGTATCCGCTCATTTAACCGATTCAGGAAAAATCCATGACCACACGAAAATTTCCAAAGGGATTTCTTTGGGGAACCGCCACCGCTTCCTATCAAATTGAGGGAGCCTGGAACGAGGACGGCCGGGGCGAGTCCATCTGGGACCGTTTCGCCCACACGCCAGGCCGGGTGCGCGACGGCCACACGGGTGACGTGGCCTGCGATCATTATCACCGGTGGGAATCGGACCTGGATTTAATGAAGTCGTTGAATTTGAACGCCTATCGTTTTTCCATCGCCTGGCCCCGGATTTACCCTCAAGGGCGGGGATCGATCAATCAAAAGGGTTTGGATTTTTATTCCCGGTTGGTGGATGGGCTTTTAGCGCGGGGCATCAGTCCGGCGGCCACGCTTTACCATTGGGACCTGCCCCAGGCGCTTCAGGACGCGGGCGGTTGGTTGAACCGCCGTACCGGCGACTGGTTCGCGGAGTACGCGGCCCTCGTGGCCAAGACCTTGGGCGACCGGGTGCCGGCCCTCATGACTTTGAACGAGCCGAATATCGTGGCCATTTGCGGTTTTGAATCCGGCGTCCACGCGCCGGGGGTGAAGGACAAAGCCACCTCGCTTCAAGTTTTACATAATCTTTTAACCGCCCATGGAAAGGCCGTCCAAGCCTTACGGGCCGTGAATCCCAAAATCAAATTGGGCTTGGCGCCCAGTGTCTCCATGGAATACGCCGAAACTAAAACACCCAAGGATGAGGCGCGGGCCGAGTGGGCCTGGACGGAATCCAATGGTTGGCATTTGGAGCCTTGCTTTTGGGGGCGGTATCCGGCCTCGCTTTGGGCGGATTGGGAACAAAAGAAAATCACGCCGCGGGTTTCTCCGGAAGACTTTCAATTGATCCGGCAGCCTGTCGATTTTCTGGCGGTAAACCACTATTTTTCAACGGTTTGGGGCCATGACGGGAATGGGAATGAGACCAAAAACCGGAATCTCCGGGAAAAAACGGGGCTCGACTGGCCGGTCCATCCCGAGGGACTTCGGGATGTTCTTTTGGAGCTGGATAAGCGCTATGGGAAAAGGCCCTATTATATTTCGGAAAACGGCGCGGCTTACTTCAATGAAAAACCGGGGGACGACGGAAAGCTCCATGACGGGGCCCGGGTTGATTATTTAAAACGTTACTTGGCGGCGGCGGGGGAAGCGCTGGAAAAGGGAGTGGATCTTCGGGGTTATTTCGTTTGGACTTTCATGGACAATTTTGAGTGGGCTTACGGCTACGGACCGCAATTCGGGATCACGCATGTTGATTTCAAGACACAAAAGCGGACGGTGAAGGATTCAGGTTTTTTCTACGCCGAGGCCGCGAAAAGCTCTCAAGTCATCGTCTGAAATCAAAAAGCCCCCGGCCTTGGGAAAGGCGGGGCTTTTTCGCGGCCGGCTTAATGAAACGCGATGATCCGGCTGTTATTGGTGTCGGCCACGTAAAAGGTCCCGCTCCCGTCGCCTGTAATCGCTTGGGGATTACTCAGGATTCCGGCGCCCGCCTGGCTGATCTGTGTGCCCGCTTTATTAAACTCAATAATCGTGCTGGTGTTGGTGTCGGTGGCGTAAAGATTGCCGCTCGAGTCGAAAGCGAAATCCGCGGGCGAGAATCCGCTGGTACCGGTGATGGATTTTGTAAAGGTTCCGGCGGCGCTAAACTCGGCCAGGCGCTGATTGCCCAAATCCGCGACCCAGACATTTCCGCTGGAGTCCAAATGGATATTTTGGGGATTACTCAAGGTGGTTCCCGTGGTTCCGCTGGCACCGAAGGTTGTCACAGGTAAAAAGGAAGGGCCCGCGGAAATGGAGTAGACGTAAACCGTATCGGAGAAATTTCCGGCCACATAAACCGTGGTGCCCGCCGAATTGACGGCGACCCCCGTGGGCAGGGCGCCCGACAATCCGCTGGAAAGCGAGGCGAGATACCCCCCGGTGGAATTAAAAACCTCGATTTGGCTGTTGCCGGGGTCCGCCAGATAAATGTTTCCGCTGGCGGGATCACGGCTGACCTCTTCCGGGGAGAAAAAGGTGGACACGCCCGCGGCGTAACTGGACAGGGTGGTGACGGGGCCGGCGCCGCTGGTGGTCCATTCTTGAAGGTTGTTCTTGACTCCATCGGCTATCCATAAATTGCCGTTGGTATATTGAATGCCGTCCGGATCCTGGAAGGTGGCGGTGCTGCCAATGGTGGCGAAGGCGCTGAGGGTCAGGGGGCCGCCCGGAGGGTTGGAGCCGCTGATGTTAAGCCCGCCGGTGACGGTGGGGCTGTCGTTGGTAGTACAGCCGGCGATGATCAGCATAAAAGCCGCTGCCAATAGGCCTGAAGCGATGGCTTGGGTTTTCATAGGTTCCTTCCGGATAAAGGCTTATTAAAGAATAAGGCATTTCATTTTAAAAACAAAAGACCGGCGTATCAAAAAATCCCGCAGGCGATGAATTTCGGGAGTCCCGAAGATCAAGTTGATATAATACCTATCGTTTTGACTCCATTTTGGGCGAAAAGGTTTCGGCATGGACTTTTATTATTCAAAAGACGGTCAATCTCTGGGGCCGATACCGGAGGCCAAATTCAAGGCCCTGGTGGCGGAAGGCGAGATTACCCCTCAAACTTCCGTTTGGAAGGAAGGGATGGGGGATTGGAAAGATTATGGGGAAGTCGACGCGGACTTTATAACCGAAGTGGAGACTGCTTCCCCGGGGAAAGCCATTAATTTTGACACCTCGGATTTGGAACTGGCCCTGGCCAAAGTGAAGGCGGCGGCATCCCAACCAGAAGAAAAACCGGACAACGCCCCCCCGAAAATCCAGGCTCTGGACGGCCCCGCTGATAAACCTTTGACGCCGGCCGTTGTGGAACAAGAGATTATTCGACACGCTTGTGACCAATGCGGAAAAATTTTTCCCGAAGAAGAGATGATTACTTACGAGGAGGTTTGGGTTTGCGAAGGTTGTAAGCCCGCTTTTTTTCAAAAGCTCCGCGAGGAAATTATGGCCGATTCGGGACTGGCGAAAGCGGGTTGGGGTTCAAGGGCGGCGGCCAAAATGATGGACTTGATCTTGCTGATTCTTTTTTTTCTGATGGTCCAAGTGCCGGTCATCGGACTCTTGTTTAATGGAGGAAAACCGACGGGGACAGGAGGCCTATTGGATCCCTTGGGTCCGAATCTGCTTTGGGGCATTGGCTTGACCTTGTTTTACAGCGTTTTTTTTACCGGACGCTATGGCGCTACTGCGGGGAAATTGGCCTTTCATTTGAAGGTGGTGAATCAGGACGGTTCCGCGGTTTCCTATGAAATGGCGCTGGCCCGCTGCGCGGTGGAATTTTTATCGCTCTTCACCCTGCAAAACCGGATTTGTTCCACCCGGGTCGTGAAAGAAGCATAACTTCCTGATTTTTTCAAAGCGTGGCCAATAAAAAAGGCGCGGCTGGGGCCGCGCCTTGAATGTGAATGGATCGAAAAGAAACTTTGCCGCTGAACTTAGAGCCTGACTCCCGCGCTCAAACGGGGGCCCGAGAAATCGATCGAGGCGTCGGTGTTGTCGGCGTTGGTGAGGGTGCCTGAAACTGGATTTCCATTAATCTCCCCGTTTCCGGTAACTGGAGAAAACTTCAAGTAGCGGTAACCCAGCTCGATGTCGATGGCCCAGTTTTTTTGCCGGTTCATTAAAAATTCCAAACCCGCCGCGACCGCGAAACCTGGGCCCGAGCCGTCTAAGTTGACGGTGCCATCGTCAAATCCACTGTAGGTGATGCTGCTTCCGACCAGGGCGTAATAGCCGCCCTCGCCGTGCAAGACGAAATTCGTGCCATCGGAAATGGGTAGGAGAATATTGAGGCCCGCGGCTCCGCCGATATAGTACTCGTCCCATTCCTCGTTGTCTCCCGTACCATAATCCGCCACGTCGACCGGGATTTTGCCGCCGAATTCAAAGAGCGCGTCCAACTGGAGGTTGGGCGAGAGGGAGTAGGCGCCGCCTAAGTTCAACTCAACGGCTTCCTCGATGCCGGTGAAATAAGCGTTGCCATAAAAGTCGGTCAAATCCTGGTAGCCGGGATAAACATAGGCCACGGTTCCCTCGAGATTAAAGCTCCCGGCTTTCGGCAGATTGCGGTTGCGGGAAGGCGTGTTGGTAAAGGATGACGTGCTGAGGGAGGCGGGCGGCATCGGAGCATCAGACGCGGTGGTTTGCGGTGAGGCGGAGGGCGCGACCGCGGCCGGGGCCGGATTAGCGGCATGAAGTTGATTGTCGAATTGCTGTAACTGGGGATTGTTGGGATTTATCTCGAGGCTTTTGTCCAAGGCCAGAATGGCTTGGGCGTTGTTCTTCTCGGCGTAATAACAATAGCCGAGCACTTGGTAGGCCTGCCAAAAGTTAGGATCGGCCTGAATAGCGTTTTGGCAATATTGAATGGCCTGGTCGTTTTGGCCCTGTTGGTAGTAATGCAATCCGGCGGTGTAATAATCACCGGCGTCCGAAGCGAGGACAGCCGCTGGAATAGAAGTGATAACCGCGAGTAGAAATAGCCACTTTTTCATAAAAGCCCCTTTTAAATAAAATGGAAGTCGGCGATGGTTGAAATTATAGTCCGGACGGCACCCTTTTCAAGGTGAAGTTAAGCTTCGAGGTCATCTCTTTTTCGTCCTTATCCAATTGCCGTAGTTCGTTCGAGTTAACCCGCAGGTAATAAGTCGATTTTTCCGGGTGGTCGGGCTCCAGCTGGTAAACCGAGGCGTTTTCATCGGCGGCGTCGCCGCGCAAAATCGTCCATTCGCCCTGGGCCACGAGGGGCTTCACATCACGGTCAAGAGTGGTCAGCTTTAAAACATAGGTTCCCTCGTCCGTATAGAGGTTAGGATGGTAAAGGGATAGTTCGGTCAGGATGCCGGGACAATCGGCGCAAGGAAGGGTGCCCTGAAAGGTCCCTAAGAGCAGGGTGCCGCCCGCCGGTCCTTGGGCCTTGTTGTAAAGACTGCCGTTCGTCATGGGTTTCGGGGAGCAGCCAACGAGCGTGAGTAAAAGGATCAAACCGCTGATTCGGAATTTCATGTAGGCCTTTCTTAGAATCCCCCCAAAAAACTCAAAGGCATTTAACAATGATGAACGCTGATGAACGCAGATTTGGGAAAATCATAGGATTTAAGATATTTCATTCCCGCGTTCATCAGCGTTTATCATTGTTAAATTGGTTTTTGTTAGAGGCTCTTAATAGCTTGCGGGTATTTTAAGCGGAATTTGGGGTTCCAGCTATAAGTTGACGCGTTTTTAAAAGCTTTCTAAACTAACCCACCTCAACAAACCATTTTTGAAGCGGGAACCCTTGCCCCTTTTTCAAATTCAAAAGCTTTCATTCCGATATCCCGACCACACCCAATTTGAGACTCAGCGCGATTAACCTTTCGATGGACAAGGGCGCTTTGCTCGGGCTCTTGGGCCCGAATGGCGCCGGGAAGTCGACCCTTTTGCGCCTATTGGCGGGGCTCTTGAGGCCCGGCGCGGGAAAGGTTTTATTCGAGGGTGAATCCTTGACCGATCTTTCGGTCCGGGAAAGGGCCCGGAAAATCGCTTTCGTGCCCCAATCGGTTCATTTCCAATTTCCGCTTTCGGTCAAGGAAATCGTCGAAATGGGAAGGCATCCCTATTTGGGGCGATTTGAGCCATTGGGCTCCAAAGACCGATCCATTTGCGAAAGGGCGCTAAAACTTTGCGACGCCTGGGAATTTCGCGAAAGATCTTACGAGCAACTATCCGGCGGGGAGCGGCAAAGGGTTTTGCTGGCTTCGGCTTTGGCCCAAACGCCGGAGGTTTTGCTGCTGGATGAGCCCACCTTGTCGCTGGATTTGGCCCACCAAATTCTTTTATTTGAGATCATCCAAAAGCTTCATCGGGAAGAAGGCGTGAGCGTGGTGGTGGCCACCCATGAGATGAATTTGGCCGGACAATATTTGAGGCGGCTGGTTTTGATGCGCCGGGGCAAGGTGGTGGCCGAAGGGTCCCCCGGACAGGTCTTGACCCCCGGCCGGATCAAGGCGGTTCACGGCGTGGAAGTTGAGAAGGTCCGGCGGCAGGGCGGGGCGCCTTACTTCGTGCCTAAACCGAACCAAGCGGAACTCGCGTGAAAACCGGGGCCCTTAAGGGCGGCGTGCTGTTTTTGACCGCGCTATTTTTTTTGGCCGCTCTTTTGGTATGCCCGCTCTTGGGTTCCGCGAAACTTTCATTCCATTCTGTTTTTCAAAGCTGGCCGCCGGACCCTTATAACCAGGACGCGCAAATATTTTTCGCGGTCCGCCTGCCCCGGGTTTTTTTAGCCGGGCTCACGGGGGCGGCCATGGCGTCGGCGGGGGTGGTTTTCCAGGCGGTGCTGCGAAATCCTTTGGCTTGCCCCTTTACCTTGGGCGTGGCGGGGGGAAGCTCTTTCGGCGCGGTCGCGGCCCTGGCGTTGGGGTTGACGGCGGATTGGTTTGGATTTTCCTGGGTGACCCTATTCGCCTTCGCGGGCGCGCTGCTTTCGGTGGCCTTGGTTTACCTATTGGCCGCGGTGATCCGGTCTTATTCGGCCATCACCCTGCTTTTGGCCGGGGTGGGGATCAACTATTTTTTCAACGCCCTCGTGCTGCTCTTTTATTTCCTCGCCGATTTCACCCAAAGTTACGCCATGATGCATTGGCTCATGGGAAGTTTGGATGTGGTGGAGTGGAGTTCGGTGGTGAGGCTGGCCGTGCTGGAAGCCGTGATTCTTTTATTTCTTTTCGCCCTCGGCCGGGATTTGAACCTTTTAGCCGCGGGCGAGGAGATGGCCCAGGTCAAGGGCGTGCCGGCTTTTCGAACCATTGTGCTCAGCGTGTTGGCGGCCTCGCTCTTGACCAGTTCGGTCGTGGCGGTGACGGGGCCGATCGCTTTTGTCGGGCTCATCGTGCCCCATATTTTCCGCATTTGGGTCGGCAACGATCACCGGTTCCTTTTAATCTGCAGCGCCTTAGGGGGAGCGGCCTTTCTCATGCTATGCGACACCGCGGCAAGGTCTTGTTTTGGCCCCACGGAAATTCCGGTGGGTGTGCTGACCGCCATCCTGGGCGTTCCGGTATTGTTATTTCTGCTCTTTCGCAAGCGCACCTACCTTCTTAATTGACTTCCCCTTAAAACCGGAGTATCAAGGCACCATCGTTCAAGGTGTTTGGGAAGCCGGTGAAATTCCGGTTGTGAAGTCCCTGGATTTAAAGTCCGGGGACGGAACATATCGTCTTCAGGAAGTAACTGAAAAGAAGGCGATACGCGGACCCGCCACTGTGAGAAAGCTAATTGTCGTCCGGGCCTCTTTTTTAAAGAGGCGGCCACTGGGCAAAAGCCTGGGAAGGCGGAGGGCAAGCTTTCAAGCCAGGAGACCGGCCTTGAGCTTTATTGTCGGCTTCTTCGGGTGTAAGAAGCGGCGGAGAGCCTTTTTTATAAAAGCTCACCACCCCTTCCCCTGAAAAAGCCTGACCCCCAGGGGAAGGATGAATATGGAACCTCAGGCCTCTTATAGTCCCGAAGAGCGGGACGCGGTTTACCGGGTCATCCGGGAACGGCGGGACGTGCGCCGGTTTAAAAAAGACCCGATTCCACCGGAAGTCTTGGCCCGATTAGTTCAGGCCGCCCTCCAAGCCCCTTCGGTAGGCTACAGCCAACCTTGGAACCTCATCCTTATTTCTGATTCCGCCATCCGGACCCAAGTCAAAGAAGCTTTCAGCCGCGCGAACGCCGAAGCCCAAAAATTATTCCAAGACGAACGGGCCGAAAAATATTCCACGCTCAAACTTGAGGGCATTTTGGATTCGGCCCTTAATATCTGCGTGACCTGCGACCGTAACCGCTTTGGCCCGGTGGTGTTGGGCCGCACCTGCCAGCCTGAAATGGATCTTTATAGCGCGGTTTGTGCCGTCCAAAATCTTTGGCTAGCCGCCCGTTGCGAGGGGGTGGGGGTGGGCTGGGTCAGCATCATCAAACCGGAAGAACTTTCCGCCATCCTGGAATTACCGGAGGGTGTGGTGCCGGTGGCTTATCTTTGCGTGGGGTATACCGATGTTTTCGCGCCCGAGCCGGAGCTTAAAACCGCCAAATGGCTTCCCGAAATCCCCAAGTCGGACCTGGTTTTTTATGACCGTTGGGGAAAGAAACTATCGTGAGTGAGACCCGGAAAACCGCCAAAGACATCATCGAAAAAGGCCTGCTGGTGGTTTATACCGGCGAAGGCAAGGGTAAGACGACCGCGGCTTTAGGCATGGTTTTTCGGGCGCTGGGCCGCCGTGAAAAAGTAGCCGTGGTTCAATTCATTAAAGGCAAATGGAAGACCGGGGAAAGGGATTTTGCCGGGGTCTTGAGCTCAACCCCGGGGCTTGCCGAACTTGACTTTTCCACGATGGGGGAAGGGTTTACTTGGGAAAGCCAGGATTTAAACATCGACAAGGCGGCGGCCCGGGCGGCTTGGGAAAAGGCGAAGGGCTTGATGACTTCGGGAGAATACTTTCTTTTGGTTTTGGATGAGATGACCTACACCTTTCAGCATGGTTTTTTACCCCTGTCCGAGGTTTTAGAAGCCCTGCGGGACCGCCCGAAAAATTTAACCGTGGTTTTGACGGGGCGCAACGCCCCGCCCGAACTTTTGGCAATGGCCGATCTTGTGACTGAAATGAAAAAAGTAAAACATCCATTTGATGAAGGCTGGCCCGCCAAACCGGGAGTCGATTTTTAATGCTGGCCCGCACCCTGATGATTCAAGGGACGGCCTCTTCGGTCGGTAAAAGCCTGGTGACGGCGGCCTTGTGCCGCTACTTTTACCGGCAGGGGGTCAAGGTCGCGCCTTTCAAGGCGCAGAATATGGCCTTGAATTCTTTCGTGACCGCTGAGGGGTTTGAGATTGGCCGGGCCCAAGCCGCCCAAGCCGAAGCCTGCGGCATTGAACCGCACGTGGACATGAATCCGGTTTTGCTCAAGTGCGAGTCGGATCAAAGGGTTCAGATCGTGGCGCGGGGCAGGGCGGTGGAGTCCATGACCGGGGAGGCCTATTACGGTTACGCCGAACGGTTGCGGCCGGTCATCGCCGAATCATTGGAGCGGCTTCGACGCCGGTATGAACTGGTGATTTTGGAAGGCGCCGGGAGCCCCGCTGAAGTCAATCTTCAATCCCGGGATTTGGCCAATGGTTTCGCGGCTCAATTGGCGGACGCGCCGGTATTATTGGTGGGGGATATTGACCGAGGCGGAGTTTTCGCCTCGCTGTGGGGAACGCTGGAATTAATGCGTTCGGAGGACCGCGTCCGGGTGAAGGGTCTTCTTATTAACAAGTTTCGCGGAAACTTGGAAATCTTGAAGCCAGGCCTCGATTTTTTGAGGCAAAAAACCGGCCTGCCTGTATTGGGTGTCTTGCCTTACCTCGCGCAAGTCGCGCTGGCGGAAGAAGACTCGACCGCCCTTGAAAATCCCCGAGGGCTTTCCCGGGACGCGGTTTTGCGAATCGCCGTCATTCGTTTTCCCCACATCTCGAATTTCGATGATTTTCAGCCCTTGGAACGGGAAAAATCCGTCAGTCTCATTTACGCGCAAAAGCCCGAAGAATTGAGGGGCGCGGATTTGGTGATCCTTCCGGGAACCAAAACCACAGTGGCGGACCTTCAATGGCTTCGGGAAAAAGGTTTTGAGCCGGTTCTTCAGGAGAGAATGAAGACCGATCAGCCGATTTTGGGGATCTGCGGCGGCTATCAAATGTTAGGGAGGGAGATCGAGGACCTTCATCACATCGAAACCAATGAATCAGTTACGCCCGGGCTCTCTTTATTGCCGGTGACCACCCATTTTGAAAATGTAAAACAAACGGCCCAAGTGGAAGCGTCGGTTTCGGAAAATGGTTCTTTTTTTGGTCCGAGTCTAAAAATGTCGATTCAAGCTTATGAAATTCACGCGGGCCAGGTCATCGTCGATAAAGGCACAAAGCCGCTTTTTCATATCCGGACCCGGAATAAAAAATTGACCGGAAAGGCGGAAGGCGCGGTTCGCGGATATGTGATGGGTACGATCCTGCACGGCCTTTTTGAGAACGAGGAGGTTCGGGCCGGTCTCTTGAACTTTTTAGCGAAACGAAAAAATGCGGTGGTTTCAACTGAAAGCTTTTCCAAACAAGCTGATTATGACCGCTTGGCTCAGATGGTTGAAGCCTATGTGGATACCGCCTGGCTTAACCGGATTGTCGGCCTCGAAGAGGTTTTGAAGTGAGGCTTACTCAAACCCTGAAGTTCGAACATGGCGGTGATTTGGAAGGGGCGGCTCAGGCGGTTGGCTGCGCGCCGGGCGAGATTGTCGATTTTTCAAATCTATTAAATCCCCAAGGCCCGCCGCCGGGGTTGGCCGGGTATTTGGCGGAAAAAACCGGGGATTTTTTAAAGCATCCCGCTTCCGGCCAAACCCTTCAAAATAAGATTTCCGAAAAAATGAAAATACCGGCCGATCGTATTCTTTTAGGGGCGGGAACGACTGAGTTTATCCATCTACTCCCCCGCGTTTTACGGCCTCGCCGCGCGGTCATTTTGGGCCCGACTTACGGAGATTACGAACCCGCCCTTCGGAATTTGGGGATTGATCCGGTTTTTATCTTGGCCCGTGACGGGGATGGCTGGGCCTTTCCGAGTGATGAATGGGAGCACGGCTTGGCTAAGAATCCCGATTTTGTAATTTTAGCCAGGCCCAATAACCCGCCTTTTACCTCTTGGCCTAAAGAATGGTTGCTCAAATCAATGGAAAATCATCCAGGGACTTTTTTTATGGTGGATGAGACTTGTTTGGAAATTTCAGAAGACCCGCGGGATAGCCTGGCGGGGCCGGACATGCCGTCGAACCTGGCGGTTTTAAGGTCTTTTTCCAAGGCCTACGCGGCACCGGGACTGCGGCTGGGTTGGATGGCGGCCCCGGCTTCACTGGCCGAACTTTTACGAAAGTCCCAGGCACCTTGGACCGTATCGCCTTTTGCCCAAGCGGCGGGCCTTTATCTGGCTGAATTGGATGCTTGGGCCGCTGAGACCTCGATCAAAAACAAAAAAGAAAAAGAGCGGGTCTTCGCCGAACTTTCGGAAATTAAAAACTTGGAAATTTTTCCCGCGCCGATTCCGGCCTTTACGATTAAGGGAATGACGGCGGGATTCTCCTCAGACGCTCTTTTAAGCCGGTTGTTGATTGACCAGAAGCTGTTGATTCGAAGCCTGGGGCGGCATCCGGGTTTGGGAACTTCTTATTTTAGGGTCGGATTAAGGACGCCCACGGAAAACGACAGGCTTGTCGCCGCGTTGAAAAAGCATGTTTGACTTTTTGGAGGTGTGGGTCCGGGAGCAGGCCCTGGCTCTGGCCGGCGCCTTCTTGCTGGATTTTTGGCTGGGAGACCGGGAAACTTGGCCCCATCCGGCTCGTTGGATGGGTTGGGGTTACGCTTGGTTGGAAAATTTCTGGAAAAGTAAAAAAAACTTGGGCCTGTTTCCGGGGATTCTGACCGTACTCGCGGTGGGTGGAATTTCCGGGTTGATCCCTGGTTTGATGCTTCTCATTCCCTTATCAGGTGTGGGACGGGTATGTTTGGAAGCCTTTCTCTTTTATTGGTGCCTATCCGTCCGGGGTTTGTCGGATGAGGCGCTTCAAATTCAAGAAAGCCTGGCCCAAAAGCGTTTGGGCCGGGCCCGAAGACTTTTGGCGCGGGTGGTGGGGCGCGACACCGGAAAGCTTTCGGCGTCTGAAGTTTCAAGGGCGGCGGTGGAGACCATTGGCGAGAGTTTTGTGGATGGATTTCTATCCCCGGTTTTTTGGGGTTTTTGGGGCGGGCCCGCGGCGGCTTATTTTTTCAAGGCGGTGAGCACAGGGGATTCCATGATCGGCCATCCGGAGCCGCCTTACCGGAAGTTTGGCTGGGCCGCCGCCCGGTTAGATGACGCGATGAATTTTATTCCAGCCCGGCTGAGTTTTTTGGTTTTGGCGCCGGCGTCTTTTTTGTCCGGATTATCTTTTACGGGATTAGTCCGGGCTTTTGGACAAGATCGGTTGAAACACTTAAGCCCTAACGCCGCCCATGGGGAAGCGGCTTTCGCCGGGACTTTGGGTGTGAAGTTGGGAGGGACTAACTTTTATGGCGGAAAGGCACACCGCCAGGCGCTGTTGAATGCCTCCGGGCGGCCTTGTGGACCCCGGGATATTGGCTTGGCGGTTCGCTTGCTTTGGACGGGGGCGGGTGTAACCTTGGCCTATTTGATCGGAACGGGGATGCTGTTTTAATGAAAATAAAATTGCCCGGCATTTCGCTTCAAGGTGACGCCTTAACGGTTCGGTTGCCTGGATTGTCCCGGGCCATTGGTTGGGCGCCTTTGGGCGGGGGAATCACCGTGGCCCGGTCCTGGATGAATCTCCAAGTGAAAGAAGCCCGTAAACTGCGCAAGGATTTGGAGCCGCCGGCCCAAACCTTAAGGCGGGAATCGAGGCGGTTGAACCTGCCCGGCAATGTAGTAGGTCAAATGACCAGCGGCGATATCCGGAAATTTAAAAAGGTGATCCTGTCGAAAAAGGGCTGGACGGTTTTCGCGGCGGGAACCGCTGGCTTTTCCAACGCGGTCCGGGTGGGCGAAAAGACCGCCCACGATTCTAAAAAAGTCGGGACGATTAATTTATTGATCTGGGTTTCCAAGTCTTTGGCCTTGCCTACGCTTTTCGAGATTCTCCAAATCGCCACGGAAGCCAGAACCTTGGCCGTGTTGGACCTCAAGGTGAAAAGCCGCGCCACGGGGGCCCCGGCTACGGGAACCGGGACCGATTGTGTGACAATAGCTTGCCCAGTTGGGAAAGGTGTACGGGTTTACGCCGGCAAACATACGGTTTTGGCGGAGTTGGTGGGGAAGGCCGTATTGAAAGTTATGGACGCTTCGTAAAAAGGAATGGCGATGAGACTAAGAATGGGACTATTTATTTTGGGGTGGATGAGCGCTTGGATTCTGCCCGCGGGAGCGGCTAGCCCCATTCCCCAAAGGGTTATTTCCATGTCGCCTCATTTTACCGAGATTATTTATGACATCGGCGCGCAAGATCAGTTGATCGGCGTCACTGATTTTTGTAAGTTTCCCCCGGAGGCGCAAAAGAAAACGAAGGTGGGCGGTTTTTTTAATCCTAACTTTGAGACGATCGTTTCGCTCAGGCCTGATTTGGTTTTGTTGGTTCCTTTTTACGGTCAAACGATTCAAAGTTTTAAAAAGCTGGGAATTCCGGTGTTAGTCCAAAACAATTCCAGCCTCCAGGATATTTTTGATACCTACGATCGCTTGGGGAAAACCTTGGGGTGTGAAGTCCGGGCCCGGGCGGCTAAACAAAAACTGCAGGCGCGGTTGGATCGGGTCCGAAAACACGCGGGGGCCCGGAAGCCGGTGACGATTCTTTTCGTCGTGGGGCACAACGTGGGTGAGCTCCAGCGGATTTACGCGGCGGGAGACCACTGTTTTGTGGGGGAAATTATCGCCTTGTCCGGGGGACGTAATGTTCTGACCGGAACCGCCATTGCTTTTCCTTTGGTTTCCAAAGAACAATTGATCAAGCGTGATCCGGACGTGATCGTGGATTCCATGCCCAGCGATGAGGCGACGGGGGACACCATCGCTAAAGCGAAAGAGGCGTGGGCCACCCTGCCTTCTTTGAAGGCTGTGCGCGAAAACCATATTTATTTCCTGAAACAAGATGAGTTTCTCATTCCCGGTCCTACCATGGTGGGGCTGGCGGAATATCTTTCGAAAATATTTGACGAGTCCCAAAATTAAACGGAATCATTGATGTCCCGGGATTCCATATCAAAGTGAAAGATGCCCGGGACAATATCGCTTTCCCCTAACGGTTATATGGAAAAGCGATGCGGAGGCTGATGGGGTCTGATTTTGTGTTTTTCAAATATCAGTCTTCATCAGCATTTATCATTGTGAAATTAATTTTTATTAGAGGATTTAAATTCCGTTGACAGTTTTTGAAAAGGCAGGTATTAAGTACGCACAACTCAAGGTGATCGGGAAGCCGGTGAGAATCCGGCGCGGACCCGCCACTGTAAGGGAAGCAATTCTACCGTTCAGGCCTCTTCAATGAGGCGGCCACTGGGTGAAAGCCCGGGAAGGCGAACGTCAGATTCCCAAGTCAGGAGACCGGCCTTGAGCGTTGTTGATGCTTCTTCGGGTGTAAGAAGCGGAGTAATGCCTTCTTTCGAAGGTCCCTCCGTTCGAGCTCCCGTTTAAGCCAATTCTGCCTCGGGGAGTGGGCCATGACTCAATTCAGCCGTTTTTGCCGTTATTTTTTTGGTTTTTTCCTGTTTTATCCCGCCGTTCTTTTCGCTCAAAACACCTTGCCGCAATTGACGCCTAGTTCAACCATGACTCAAACCGTCGTTGGCTCTCTCCCGGCGGAAGCTTCTTCCAATACGATCGCCGCCGATAAGACCACCTTGGAGCCGGTGGTGGTCACCGCGAATCGGCTGGATACGCCGGCCAGCCAGGTTACCGGTTCCTTGACCGTTTTGACGGCCAAAGATTTCGAGCAAAAACAAGATGCCACTGTTTTTGACGCATTGCAGGACGTTCCGGGAATGCATATGGCCCAGACCGGCGGGCCCGGCGAGACTACTTCGCTCTACACCCGGGGGGGAAACGACGACTCCACTTTGGTCATGATGGATGGGATTCCGTTGAACAATCCGATTGACGCTTCCAGGTCCTACGATTATTTGGATCAGCTGTCCTTGGACGGCGTCCAACAAATTGAGGTGGTCCGCGGGCCGCAAAGCGCTCTTTACGGCTCCGCCGCGATGGCGGGCGTGGTGAATATTATCACCCGTAATGGAAACGGTCCTCTGAGCGGGTCGCTGTTATTTGACGGCGGTTCTTACGGGACTTTCCAAGAGCAGGCTTCGGCCCAGGGTGGTGACGCGGAAGCTAATTTTTCGCTAACCGCTTCCCGTTTTGACACCGATGGTTTTCCCAACGGGGATCAATCCACTGGGGATACTTTGAACAATCCGGACCAGGACACCAGCGGCCTTTTGAAGGTGGGCGCGTCCCCGGTATCGAACCTCACGACCGACCTCGTGGCGCGTTACAGCCAATCCCACACGAATATTTTGCAGTACGCGGGAGTGGGCGGGGCGGACCCCAACTACTTCGCCGATCAAAAACAATTGACCCTGGGCAGTCAATCTAAGCTGACCCTGGGGGATTGGGAACAGGTCCTGGGAATATCCTTTGTCGACGACAACCGTGTCTACACGGACAAATTCGACGCGGCCTATTCCGCCTCGTCCGATTCGACTGAGAATTACGATGGGCAAATGGCCAAGGTGACCTGGCAGAACAACCTGAGGCTGGCTCCCGAGGAGACTCTGGTGTTGGGTGTCGAGGGTTATAAGGAGTGGGGCTACGTCAATGACGCCACCTATTCGGATTATGTTTCCGCCAACGCTGAAATGGCCAGTGCCTTCCTGCAGAGTCAGACAAAGGCCGCGGACAGGTTTTTCCTGAATCTAGGCGGGCGGGTGGACGCGCACAACCAGTTCGGAACCCACGCGACTTTCCAGGCTGGGGCGGCTTATTTTGTGCCGGGACCGGAAACCAAGTTGACGGCCAATGTGGGAACGGGTTTTGAAGCGCCGAACTTATACCAGCTTTACGACCCTTCTTACGGAAATCCTTCCCTTCGGCCAGAAACCAACGCCGGGGTTGATTTCGGGATTGAACAGCCCCTGGGGCTTTTCAAGGCCGGTGCCACCTTTTATCACGATGATTACACCAATCTTTTCGGTTCGGATCCTTTGACCTTTCAGTACATCAATGTGGCCTTGGCCCGCACCCAAGGGGTGGAGGCTTTCTTGGAATTGGTGGGAGTACGAAATTTACAGCTGAAGGTTGACTATACCTATCTTGACAGCGAAGACCTTTCCACGAGCCCCAGTGATCTAGACGCGGGATTACCCCTGATTCGCCGTCCGGCGCACCAAGGCGACTTAGACGGGTCCTACCAATTTGGAAAATTCGAATTGGGCGGCTCACTGGATTATGTGGGAACCCGGTTGGATGAGGATTTCAACACCTCCAGCTTGGTGACCATGCCGGCTTACCTTTTGGTCAACCTGCGCGGTTCCTTCCAATTGGACGATCAAGTGAAATTATTCGCCCGAGTGGACAATCTTTTCGACCAATCCTACGAGGAAGTCTTGGGTTACAGGACTCCCGGACTTTCGGCCTACGGCGGAATTAAAGTTTCGCTTTGAAAATGAACGGGAACTGGAAAATTGTTCTTATGATGACGGTTTTGACCCTTGGAAATTTTCATTCAGTCCAGGGCGCCCCGGCGGGAAAGATGGGCGTCGAAGTGGACATCGATTACGGGCCTGCAGGAAAACCATTGATACGTCAAAAAGTTTCCATCAATCCGGGAAGCACGGTAGTGGAAGCAACCCGGAATGTGGTTTTGGTTAAACAAGGAGTGGTTTGTTGCAACGCCAAGGATGTATTAGCGATCGGCGGGGTGGTTTGCGACAAAAAAAACGGACGTTTTTGGCTTTATTCAGTGAATGGCAAGAAGGGGCCGATACCCGCCTTTCAGTTTCACCTTCGGGAAGGGGATCGGGTGTCTTGGCGGTATGAAGCGGTGGCTGGTTTAAAAAGGTAAAAAGAGGTAACCAAAGTTTCAGGTTTTAACAGGTTAACGCGGAAACGGCGGTTGGGGCGCAGTGCCGCCGGGGGGGGATCCGCTCGGTTAAGAGGGGGGCCGGAAGGCCTCCCTCTTTTATTTGGGTTGGGCTACCATAGGGAAAATCATTCGCGCGAGGAACCCTATGCCTTCTTCCGAAAAGCCGTCGACGATCCCCAAATCACCCAAGCCTTTCGCCGGGCCCCATACCCTGGCCATTGATATCGGGGGCACGGGCTTAAAGGCATCCGTTTTGGACGCCAAGGGCGCCATGGAGGTTGAACGGGTCCGGGTGGAAACGCCTTATCCCTGTTCGCCGAAGGTCATGGTGGAAACCCTCTCCCAGTTAATAAAACCCCTGCCCGCGTTCGACCGGGTTTCGGTTGGGTTTCCCGGCGTGGTTCGGGATGGACTCATCATCACAGCGCCTCATTTTGGAAACGAGGTTTGGAGCCGCTTCCCCTTGGCCGAAACCCTTCAAAAAAAGTGGGGTAAACCGGCCCGAATTCTCAATGACGCCGATATGCAGGGGCTGGCCGTCATTCAGGGAAAAGGATTGGAACTGGTGGTGACCTTGGGAACGGGCGTTGGGACCGCTCTTTTTAGAAACGGCCAACTGATGCCGCACTTGGAACTGGCCCAGCATCCGGCGCGCGATGATAAAACCTATAATGAATATATCGGGGATAAGGTCCTTCTCCAAAAAGGAAAAAAGAAATGGAACCGGCGCGTGCGCCGCGCCCTGGATCAATTGCGGACCCTGGTCAACTATGACTGGATCTATATCGGCGGAGGCAACGCCACTCATTTGGATTTTAAGCTCGATAAAAACATGAAAGTGGTTTCCAACCAGGCCGGTCTATTGGGAGGCATCGCCTTATGGAAAGAGGGCGCGCTTGCCTAGGGGCCTTCATTTCATTCTCGCCGCGGGGATTTTTGTGGCCGGCTTCTTCGCCTTTTTGGTTTATGAGCGAAACCAAGTCCAGGCCCAGGAGCCGGCGGATCTGGGTCAGACGCCCTCGTCGGGCGCCTTGATCCGTTATGACTTTAGTTTCGCGGATCCGGTTTATCATCATGAGCTGGGCAACGACGAGATTGGAGCCTTAAAGTCGGACGGGCAGTCCTCAGAGGACGGCCGGATTTCAGGTTTGACCGTGGCGGACTTTACTTTGGATTCCAGCTATCAGCTGGATTATGACCATTCTTGGTTTAGCTCGAAATATTCCCTGTGGCTGGAACAGGTGACGGTTCATTTCGCCTATAAGTCTTTGGCGGTTTATGTGACCAGGGATTATGGTGAAGGCACCTGTGCCTACCAAGTGACGCTCAGCCACGAGAACGACCATGTGGCGATCCACCGGCGGCTTTACCTGAAGTATCAGCAGATCCTGCGGCAAGCGCTTGAGAAGAACCCGGCTTTTTCCGATCACGATCACGCTGTGACGGCCGCGTCTTATGAGGCTGGGAAAGCCCAACTGGATCAGGAGATTTCTTCGGTCCTCGACCCGATTTTCCAGCAGTTTAGGCAGGAAGTGGCGGACGAGCAGGGCCAGCTGGACACCTATCAAAACTACGTGACGCTTCATAACCAATGTTCCAGCTGGTGAAGACAAAACGAATAATTTTACAATGATGTCCCGGGGCACCCTATTGCAGTCATGGATGCCCGGGACAATGTCGCCCTCCTCTAACTGTTATGTGGAGAAGCGACGCGGACGCAGATGACTAAAACAGAGGTTCTGGATTTATCAGCGTTCATCATTGTAAATTGGTTTGGGGGGGTTAGGCTTGGGTTTCAAGGACTTTCGAGTAGCGGGAAAGTACGGGCGCCGCGTTTCGCAAATGAACCAGGATGTCATTCAGCTTCCAGGACCGGGCGTAACGGGCTTGGGTGGTTTGATCGAGGATGGCTTGCCTTAAGTCTTGCTGGGTGGAACCGGCAAACTCGGTATAGCCCATTCCGATGAAGCGGGAACTGTGGGCGTCGCTGCAGCCGATATTCGATAACCGGGATTGAGTCATCACCTTCTCGGCCTTGCGGTTGCTCCAAAAAGAAAGCGCGTCGCCGTGGTTGACGGTTTCAATGCCGTCAAAGTGAATGTCCGGCAGGATATCGACGGCCCTTTCGTGGCCCGGGTACTTGCCGGTGTATAGATGAAAAGGGTGGGCTAAGACCGCCACGCCGCCTTGGGCGTGGATCAACTCAACGGTTCTTTTGGCGCTGAGGCGGGGCGGGATGAAACTTTTCAAAAATAAACCGACCACATGGCCGTTGAGCGTGCTGATTTCCTCGCCCAAGATCACTTCGACTTTTAAGTCCGGCCGGCGCTTGGCGTATTCCTGGGCCCGGAAAGCCCCTTCCATGGTGTCATGATCCGTCACCGCCATAAACTCAAGTCCGGCCCGGGAGGCCGCTTGAACCATTTCCCGGGGGCTGTGGAGCCCGTCGGAGAAATCCGTGTGAAGGTGGAGGTCGGCTTTTTTCATGTTGTCGGGGATGAGTCTAAGATTTGCTTGTAAGGCATCGTGAAACGCCCTGTTACGTTCCAGTAACAAATACCCCAGGGCTGGGGTCTCCAACCAGGGCAATTAGCAGTGATAGACGCAGATTTACGCAGATAAATATTTACGGAATCATTGACTTCGCAAAGCAAGACATATTGAAACATTGATGCCCCGGGGCTCTATATCGAAGTCGAGGATGCCCGGGACAATGTCGCTCTCCCCTAACTTCTATATGGGGAAGCGATGCGGAGGCTGATAGGGCCCGATTTTTTGTGTTTCACACATCAGTCTTCATCAGCATTTATCAATGTTAAATAGAATTTGCCGTCGCTTTCAGAGTTCCACGAGCTGGCTATGGCGGTATCGGTGGGCTTTTTCCAGGCATTCGGCCAATTTGCGGCCAATGCGGTCGGTGGAGCAAGGTTTCGAGAAAACAAAGTCCACGCCCCAATCGAAGCTTTTCTCAATGTGCCGGATGGTGGTGAACTGGGTGAGAAGCAGGATCGGGGTGCGGGAGGTTCCGGGCAGGCGCCGGGCTTCCGTAATCAGTTCTTGGACGTTCAGATCCGGGGTCGCGGGATCCAGGATCACGGCGTCGGGTTGAAAGGCTTTCAACAATTCCAACGCCTTCATTCCCCGGCTGCAATTTAATAACGCGTAGTGCAAACCGATCTCATCGGTGATTTCCCGGATTTGACGCACATCCTCGTCGATGACCATGACTTTGAACATTGGGGTTCCTTTTTCGCTCTTTATTTTTGATGAGCGCCAAAATAGGGCCGCGGCGGGTCCGGGTTTTAAAGCAGGGGTTAATTAAAAGTTAATTTGAAAAGACAAATGACGAGACCTGCCCGACGGATAAAAACGAGAGTTCAGGCTGAAAAAAACGGCCTAAATTGCCTATTTTATGATTGGGCCTCCGCGGGGTTTTACAAGCTTTTAACATGATCCGGGGGAGGCTTGGTTATAATCCCTCGAAAATAAGAAGCGCAAAAGCGGCCCGGGTGTCCGGGAAGGAAAATCGGTAAACAACATGAAACAAATTTTTGTGGTGGAAGACGAAAAAGACCTGGTGGAGCTTTTAACCTATAACCTGGAAAAAGACGGATACCGGGTTTTAAGCGAGATGGACGGGGAAACGGCTCTCAAGAAAATCCCGGACAAGATGCCGGACTTGGTTCTTTTGGACCTGATGCTGCCCAAGACGGATGGATTGACCGTCTGCAAGACCTTAAAATCAAATCCCAAAACCGCCCATATCCCCGTGGTCATGTTGACCGCCAAGGGAGAGGAATCGGATAAGATCGTTGGGCTGGAATTAGGCGCGGATGATTACATTACCAAGCCCTTTTCCGTGAAAGAGCTCCTGGCCCGGGTTCGGGCGGTTTTGCGCCGCTTTGATAAAGCGCAGGAAGGAGAACCGCTTCAAAAGTTCAAGGATCTGGTCCTGAACCGCCAAAAACACGAGGTCACCCTGAAAAACCAGGGCCTGGACCTGACCGCCAAGGAATTCGAGCTTTTGGATTATTTTTTAACCCACTCGGACCGGGTTCTTTCCCGGGATATTCTCCTGAACAATGTTTGGGGGTATGATTATTTTGGGACCACCCGAACGGTGGATGTCCATGTCCGCCGGCTCCGGGAAAAGTTGGGGACCTATCAAAAATACATCCATACGGTCAAGGGTTACGGCTACCTTTTCAAAGACGAGAAGTAATTTCCCTTCGCTTATTCCATTTAAACCAAGGACGGCGCCATGAAAAGGCCTCAGCATCTGTTGCTATGGGCCGGACTGATGGGTGTTTTAATCATTTTTTCCATCGCCGCTTTCCGCGCGGGCGAAAGCAAACTGTTTTTCGCCTTCGCGGCGGGATTCCTGGCCGCGTTTCTCCTTTATGTCTTTTATCCCTTCTCCTCGGATCCGCCGGAACTGTCGTCCGCCCCGCCGCAGGCCCCCCCGCCTGCCGTGGAGCCGAGCGAAAGGGATATTTTTATCCCGGGACGCAATTTTGACGAGATGCTCCAGCGGCTGGGTTCCAACGAATCCATGCTCAATGTCATCCTCAACAGCATGGGAGAGGGTGTTCTTCTTTTAAACCAGGCGAACCGGGTTGTTTTGATGAACCCCTCGGCTGAAAAAATCCTGGGAACCTCTGAAAAAGAAGCCATGGGAAAGAATTATTTGGAAGTTGTCCGGCACCCGGTTTTGTCCGATCTTTTAACCCGGGCGAGGACCGAGGGGGACCCGGCCAGCGCGGAAATTGAGTTTTCCAGTAAGGATGAGCGGACCTTCGCAGTCAGCGTGGCCGCCATCCGGGTGGAGCGGGGCCATTTGTTGGGCCAAATCATGGTTTTTTCCGATATCAGTTCCCTCAAAAAACTAATGCGCATGCGCACCGATTTTGCCGCCAATGTTTCCCATGAGCTAAAGACGCCTTTAACCGCCATCCTGGGCTATGTGGAAACCCTGCTGGAAGGCGCCATTGATGATAAAAAAAACCGGGTTCAATTCTTGGAAAAAATTTCGGGACAGGCCCAGCGCCTTCACGCTTTGATCGCCGACGTGCTCCAACTTTCTGCCATTGAGAGCGGGGCTTACCTGGAAGCGGTGGAACCGGTGGATCTGTCCGAAGTCGCTCAACAAGCCGTTGAATTATTAAAAGCCAAGTGGGAGGCGCGGCGAATCCAGGTGCTTCAAGAAATCCCGGCGGGACGCAAGGCCCTTACGCAAAAAGAGGGGATTTTTCATGTGATGGAAAATTTATTGGACAACGCGATCAAATATTCGCCGGCTAAAAGCAAGGTTTTTATCCGCTCGCGCATCTTGGCCGATGGACGCGTGGAATTGTCGGTGGAAGACGAGGGGCCGGGGATTCCGGCGGAGGCCCAGGGCCGTGTTTTTGAGCGTTTTTTCAGGGTGGACGCCGCCCGCAACCGCGAGGCGGGGGGAACGGGGCTGGGACTCTCAATCGTCAAGCATTTGGTGGACCGCATGGGCGGCGAGATTCATTTGGCCAGCGAGGTGGGAAAAGGAAGCGTTTTTAGAATCGTCCTGCCCGCCGTGAATGAAGCTTAAGGACCTTAAATCGATTGAACCACGGAGTTAACCGAGTTACGCGGAGTTAAAAAACAATTATGTCGAAGGCCTGACTCGGTTCACTCCGCGTAACTTCGTGGTAAACGCCTTTTTGAGTCTTGTCCGTTATTTGGCTGTGGAGTCGTCGCTTTCGGAGGGGTGCTCGGTCGGCTCCACGGTGACGGCTGAGATTTCCAAGGCCATGGCCGACTTTTCCGCCGCGGAGGAAGCGGTCAATATCTTTTCCACCTTGGTTTTAATTTCTTTGAAGACGGCCCGGACGGACCGGCCGCCTTGGATGGTGGTAAAAGCGTATTCTTTTTGAAGCGTCTCGAAGATGCGGTGCAGCTTGGACTGGTACTTTATGAAATTATCGTACATGCCGCCCACCCGCTGGATGTCCATTCCCGATTCCCAATAGTCCAAAAATCCCCGTTTGCGGAAATTGCGTTCGGCCAAAAGCTTGGGGCTGACGTTCAAGTAAAAAACCGCGTCCGGCACCAGGGCGATGCCGTAGATTTCTTTCAGCCATTCCAAAGATGACCCGCGCACAATGTCCCGGGCCATTAAGGTATAGATATAGCGGTCGGCCAAAACCACGAAACCTGATTTCAAGGCCGGTAAAAGCACCCGCTCCAACTGGTCGGCGAAATCGGTGGCGTAAAAAAGATTCAAGGTGATGGCGTTCAGCGTGTTTCCCCGCATGGCCTCGGCGAGGGCTTCCCCCACCAACTCGGAGCGCTTCAGCCCGACGACGACCGTGGGGAATCCCCGGCGTTCCAGCCAATTTTGAAGAAGCCCGATTTGGGTGGAGCGGCCGCTGCCATCGGATCCTTCCAGCACAATCAGGGTTCCTTTCAGCTGGCTCGGGTCCACATTCGGCAATCCTTTGCCGTAAAAACGTTTGGATCTCATACGCGCGCTCCCTGGGTCTTCAATTTAAAGGATTTTAGGTCGATTCGTTTTTTGACGATGTCCCGCATCTTGGCCTGTTGGATTTCGGAAGGCTCGGTGGCGTTCACTTTTTCAGCCGGGAATTCCTTGAAGATGCGCCCGTATTCCTCATAAATCTTGCCCTGGAAAATTTTAAAGGATTCATAAGGGTCCTTGGAAAAGCCCATGTCCATACCGGCTTCGTGGTATTTCAAGGCCGGCCGTCCGTCCAAAATGCGGCCCAGGGCGACGTCCAGGGGAACCTCGAAAAAGAAGGTGATGTCGGGTTTGCGGGCGAAACGATAGAGCTTCCGCAGCCAATCCTTATCGCAGCCGCGCACCGCGTCTCGGGCGAAGGCGGTGTAGACATAGCGGTCGGCCAAAACAATATAGCCGCCCTTCAGCAGGGGTAAAATTTGTCTTTCGTAACGGTCGGCGAAATCGGTGCAATGGATCAAGGAAAAGGTGGTGGGCGTCAAAAGTTTTTTCTTTTTCCCCTTACGGGTGGCTTTTTTCACCAACTCGGAGGAATTCCACTCGGTGAAAAAAACCTTATAGCCTTCCAATTCCAGCCAACGCTTCAAAAGGCGGATTTGGGTGGATTTACCCGAGCCGTCCAGGCCTTCCACCGCGATCAACTTGCCTTCAATTTCTTTGGGCTTCGCTTTTGTGACCATAATAAAACACTCCTTCAATTAACAATGATGAACGCAGATGAACGCAGATTAAAAATGATTCACTAAACGTTTTATTTTCAATTTTCTTTCCGCAAAATTCATTAGAAGACACACATTAAAACCGGTTGCTTTCAAATAATTTAAACATTGTGCTGAATGAATAGACGAGAGACTTTCGACCGTCTTTAGTTCGATAAGGACCTTATCCTCGACTAGCAAATCCGCGAAATATTCCCCGACAATATTAGCTTCGTATCGGACGACAATCGGATGCTGCCGGTTAACTTTCAAACCAATTTTTTGTAATTCAAGGAAAAGGGCGTTTTCGTAAACCTTTTCCAAAAACCCCGCTCCCAAGGCGTTGCTCACTTTATAGGCGGCTCCAATCGTCTTTTCCGTTATTTCATTTATTTCCATAGTTCTCATCCGCGTTCATCTGCGTCCATCATTGTTGAATGCCTCAGCTTCTTACTGAAAATTTAAGCTTGAAAGTCTTTTGGAACAAATCGGATTTTTTTAGCAAGGACCATTTTTCTAGAAGAAGATCGTCATGCCCGCGCAGGGTCACGGAAAAATGGGGCCGTTTATACTGCACTTTAAAGCCTTGGACTTTGGACGCGTGCTCGTGGTCCATGGCGTCGGCGACGCGCAAAAGGGAAGCGAGCTTGGCGACCAGGACCCGGTCTTTGGGTTCCAGCGCGCGGTAAGACTCATGTTTTAAAAGGGGTACGGCTTTGCGGTGGTAGCGGGCGATATTGGCCACCAGTTCCAGCTGATGGTCGTTGAGCCCCATGATTTGTGAGGAACGGATCAGGTAATAGGAATGTTTGTGATGGGCGGCGTAATTGACGAATTGGCCGATGTCATGCACATAGGCGGCGGCTTCCAAAAGCAAACGGTTGTCGTCGCCCAGGCGGTGGAGTTTTTTGGTTTTGTCGAACAACTCAACGGACAGTTTGGCCACTTGCTGGGCGTGCGGTTCGTCGTATTGGTATTTCTGTCCCAGCAACTTGGCGGCGGCCAATACCTCGTCCCGGTGCAGGGGAGGCTTGCCGCTTAGAAGCTCGGACACCATGTCGATCAGGATGCCTTCCTTCAAGCCCACATGGGGAATGTAGACCCGGGTGGCTTTGCCGACCTTCATAATTTCCCGAAGCACGATGGCTGCGGGTAAAATGACGTCCGCGCGGTCCGGACGCAGGCGTAGCTTCAGGATGCGGTCTTCATAGGAAAGTTTGCGAAGCTTGGCGATTAAAAGATCCAATTCCTTTTGGGTGACGAAGCCGGTGTCGGTGGAGCGCAAAAGCTGGCCCTTTAAATCCGAGAGGGCGTCCACGTTGCCGCCGGTGCCCACGCAGATTTCCGCTTTTTGCCCCGCCAATTTTTGATTGAACCGTTTGCGCGCGGCTTCCACGTATTCTTGGAGCATCAGGTTGAATTTTTTTTCGCCGTAGGTTTTTTGTTCCAAAACCTGCATCAGGCGCACCGCGCCCATTTTGAAGCTTTCGGTGGCCAAAATCTTGGCGTTGCGGGCCAGGGTCACTTCCACGCTGCCGCCGCCGATATCAATCAGCATGGCGGTCTTGTCCTCGAGGGCTATTTTTTTGGAGACAGCCAGGTAAACCAAGAGGGCTTCTTCCTCGGACCCGATGGTCTTGAGCTCTAGGCCGCTGGTTTGCGCTATTTTTTTGAGGAAAATATCCCGGTTGCGGGCTTCCCGCAGGGCGCTGGTTCCGACGGCCCGAACCTGGACGACCTGGTGCTGTTCGAGCACTTCCCGGAAACGTTTGAAAGCTTCCACGGCTTTTTGGGTGGTTTCCCGGCTGATGGAACCTTTGGTGAAAACGTCTTGTCCCAAACGAACCGGCTCGCGGATATCCTCCACGACATGAAGGTTGCGGTTTCGGTCCACGAACCCAACGGCCAAACGCATGGCGTTGGATCCGACGTCAATAGAACCTAAGGTCGGCATGGCAGTCCTTCGAATAAGAGTGATTCATTAAAAACGCGGAAAAATCCCGCGAATGAACCTGATATATAAGAGGATTTTCGAAGTTTCTATGTTAATTCACTGTAAAGCCTTAAAACCACCGTTTTTGGGGGTTTTTTAACAGGACTTTGCCCCGAAAATATAGAGATTTTGGGTTGATGAAAATGTGGATAAGTTTCCGGCCTTTTGATGAGCTTTTTACAAGCCCGAAACACGCGAATTCTACACTTACCCCGTCGAAAGCCCGTATTTCATCGGGGAAAAGGGAATCGTTATGGTTCGGATTTGGATTCAACAAATGACGGCTTGGGATACCCAAGTGTTTCAATGGATTTTCGGCCAAATGGATCGGAAAACATTGAAGCGTTTTTTTTACGGCCTTTCCAAGAGCGCCGATGGTTTTTCTTGCGCGCTTCTGGCCCTCTTGGGTCTGGCGATCAAACCTTCGGTGACGCTCCCGTTTCTTTTAGCGGGTTTGGCTGCTTTTAGTCTGGAGTTAAGCCTTTATTACCTTTTGAAAAAAGGAATCCGCCGCCCCCGTCCCTTTAAAACGCTCGAGGGTGTCCGGTTTTTAATCGCCCCGCCGGATGAGTTTAGTTTTCCCTCAGGCCATACCGCCGCGGCTTTTCTCATGGCTTCCATCGCCATGACGGCTTTTCCCATCCTGGCTTTGCCCGCGATGCTCTGGGCCTTTTTAGTCGGCTTTTCCAGGGTTTATTTGGGTGTTCATTACCCGACCGATGTCTTGGCCGGAATGATTCTGGGACTGCTCAGCGCGCAGGTAGGTTTGATGGTTAGTCACTTATGTGTTTGAGTGTTTGGCGGGTAATTTATTGTGAAACTTGAGAGAATATTAAACCGTCTAATCTCCAGTGGCCTCAACCGTAAATTTTTAATAAGGTTTTATGCCCATATGCGTCATTCGCTGAAAATCTTTAACTATTTCGTATTGGTAATGGCGTTTTTCCTTTTTTCAATGAGGCCGAGCATAACGAATGCCTCGCAAATTTCTTTTTTAACCAATTTGAGCCATCCCGTCTCAAGCCATGGATTATCTCCCTCTTCGGAGGTTCATCTTGATTCTTGTCGTTGCTCTTTTTTGGACAACAAGAAACAAAATGATGTTTTTGTACATTCTTTTTTGCCCTCGGGAAAAATGACTGAATTTTCCTGGGGAATAAGAGAGAATTTTTTTTCGTCAACTTCTCCTCGATTTTCACCTTCCGTTCCGAGCCGGTTTCTTACCTTAAGAATCTGAAAAGTTCCGCAAAATAACGAAGCGCTTTAACCGGGGTTCGTTTTAATTTCCCCGGTTACAGACTTGTTTGTTTGTGGAACCAAAAGGCCAAAATCCCGTTCGATTCGGGATTGGGTCAATTTCTTAAGGAGCCTTTCAATGAAAAAAAAATTTCTGTTCAATAGTTCTTTTTTTATTTTTTTAGCCATGCTTTTTTTAAGCTTGGGTCCAATGATGTCGTTCGGCGATCCGACTCCGGAGGTAAAGGGCTATCTGGGCATGGATTGGGGGACCTCCTTAGCGGATGCCCGAAAAGAAAAGAGCCTTTCGGCGACGGTAGATTTGGATCCGGTTGCGGCCAGGGCCGCGGATTATCTGCTGATGGATTTTCACGAAGTGAAACCGGATGATCCGGCAAGACCTCGAAACTTTTCCGTGCTCAAAGCTCGGAATGACGACACCCGTTATGTTTTTTACGACGGAAAATATTGCATGGCTTTGACACCCATCGCTGAAAAAGATTGCGATAAAGTCCAAAAGGCGATTGGGGAAAAGCGCAAACGTTTGGATTCCTCTGATTACCGTTCTTTTCTGAATCACGATAGCGCTGATGATGGCTGGAATATGCTCCAACTGCTTTATACGCGTTATGCGGTTGATCCCGGGTCGAGAGCCTATTTTGTGAAGGCTAACAGCTACTATGAGGATCTTTCGGATCCCATGAAGCCGGCTGCCGGTTTTTTGATTTATGTTTCGGATGACTATTTCAAAAACGGTGCCTTTGCCCAATGGCGTAAAAACCTCGCCGAAATGCCGGCTAAAGAAAAAGCGGAAGCGGACAATAAAACATCTGCGGATATCGCGAAGGTTCAGTGACGCTGGACCCGGGATTCCGTTAAGAGTGAAGCGGGTGTTGCGAAATATCCTGTTTTCATTCATGGGGGATCGTTTTGGCCCTTGGAGGGGTTTCCGCTTATTCGTGGTTTTCCGAAAAAAGCCAAAGCCTAGCTCCGTGGGCCGCCGAATCCATGCCACATCCCTTTAACCGAAAATAAGCGCACACAACTATTTCAGTTCATTTGAGGAAAATCATGTCCGTCAAAGAAAAAGTTCGTGAATCACTCGATCGTTTCTCCCGTGTGGGGCTGGTCCAGTGGGCTATGCGACGGCCGATCACCGTTGTAGTGCTGGCGGTCGCTATTGCCTTGGGAGCGATTGACAATCTTTTAAACATGCAATTCGATATTTTTCCGAGCTTGGGCACGCCGAGTATTTACGTAGTGGAACCATTTGGGGGCTTGGATCCAAGCCAAATGGAAAGTTTCGTGGCTTATAACTTTGAGAAACAGTTTTCTTATGTTAACGGAATTGAGCATATCGAGTCCAAAAGCATCGGAGAAGTCACCTTAATCAAGCTTCAGTTTCATCCCGATACCGACATGTCGAGCGCGATGGGAGAAGTGGTGTCCCGCTCCACCCGAGCCTTGAAGAATATGCCGCCGGGGACTCTTCCGCCCCTGATTATGCGGTTTGACAGCGGAAACCTGCCCGTCGGTGACTTGGTTTTTTCCAGCGACACGAGAGGGCTAGGGGAGGTGGAGGACTACGCCCTGAACTACGTGCGTCCGTTGGTGGCGACCCTGCCCGGACTTTTGGTTTCGGATTCCTTCGGCTCCAGTCCCCGCGCCATTGTCATCAGTGTGGATCCCAAGAAGTTGGGACGTTACAACATTTCACCTGAGGATGTGGTGGAAGCTTTGGCCAAATCAAACCAGATCATTCCTTCGGGAAGGATCAAGATCGGGAACCAATATCCCATTGTCCCCATGAATTCGATCGTCACCAATATCGACGATTTGTTGAAAGTCCCGATCCGGTTGGGGACCTATCCAACCGTCTTGATTGGGGACGTGGCGACCGTCCAGGACTCCACTGATATCCAGGTGGGATACGCGCTCTTGAACGGCAAACGGACCATTTACCTTCCGGTCATCAAACGCTCCGATGCCTCCACCTTGACCGTGGTGAATGAGGTCAAAGACAATCTGAGTTCCTTCCAAAATGTACTGCCGGACGATATCCGGGTGAAATATGAGTTCGATCAATCCGGGGCAGTCAAGGATTCCATTACCTCGTTGGCCTTTGAAGGGCTGATGGGGGCTCTTTTAACCGGCCTCATGGTGCTGCTTTTCCTAGGGGACTGGAGGAGCGCCGTTATCGTCATCATCAATATTCCCTTGGCCTTGATGGGCGCGATCGTGGGTCTGAAAATCGCCCATCAAACGATCAACATCATGACCTTGGGCGGGCTGGCGCTCGCTATCGGGATATTGGTGGATGAAAGTACGATCACCATTGAGAACATCCATGTGCGGCTGGCCAAAGGGGACAGCTTGGCCGATGCGGCCATTAACGGCACCAGCGAGATTTTCAGCCCCGCGCTTTTAACGATGTTTTGCATCCTGGCGGTTTTCATTCCGGCCTTTTTCATGGGGGGGATGTCCAAGGCCCTTTTTGTGCCTCTAACCTTGTCGGTGGGGTTTTCCATTATTTCGGCTTTTTTTCTTTCCATGACCTTGGTCCCGATCTTGGCGACTTGGTTTTTGAGAAAAGAGCAAGGTCACAAAGGCGGAGGGGAAACGGTTTTGGAAAAAATGAAACGGATCCACGGCCGGATTTTGAGGTTTATCTATAAACACAAACATGTTTTTTTGGCCGCTTACGCCATTATGGCGGCCGGGGCCATTGGATTCCTGGGAACCCATATCGGTCGGGAGATCTTTCCGCAAGTGGAAAGCCACGAATTACAACTGCGACTACGAGCGCCAACAGGCACACCCATTGACCAGACCGAACAGGTCCTCCTAAAGGCCATTGAATTGATTAAAAGGACCGCCGGCGCGGACAGTTTGGACACCACACTGGGCTATGTCGGGACCCAACCAACACAATACGCGATTAATACCATTTTTTTATGGACTTCGGGTCCGCAGGAAGCGGTCCTCCAAGTAGCTTTCAAGAAAGATTTCAAGGTTTCAACCGCTTTGCTAAAAGAGCAGTTACGGTCGGTTTTCCAAAAGGAACTGCCGGGTGTGGAAATTTCTTTTGAGGCCAGTGGTTTAGTGGACAAGGTCATGAGCGCCGGGGCGCCGACCTTGTTGGACGTGGATGTGAACGGACAAAACCTTGAACAGGACCGACAGGTTGCCACTCAGGTTAAAACAGCCTTGGCGGCCCTGCCGGCGATCAGGGACTTGGGATTCGGGGAACCTTTCGATTATCCCAACTTGAAAGTGAATGTGGACCGGGAAAAGGCGGGGTTGCGGGGGGTGCATGTGACCGATATCGGCAGGTCGTTGATCCCCGTGACCTCTTCCAGCCGTTTTACATTGCCCAATTATTGGGAGGATCCAAAGGATGGGGTGAACTACCAGGTGCAGGTGGAAGTTCCACCGGAGGATGTCCAAACAGTGGACGATTTGAAGGATATCCCCATCGCTGTGAACGGTGGAGCGCTTCCGTTGAAAACTTTCGCCGATATTGAGCCGGGAATCCAGGTGGCTGAATATGACCGTTACAACTTGGCCCGTATGGTGTCCGTCACAGCCAATTTATTTGGATTGGATTTGGGCCACGCTTCTGAAAAAGTGCAAAAAATTTTGGAACCGATTCTCAAAAATCTCCCAAAAGGGGTAAAGGTCAGGATTCGGGGACAAAGCGCTACTTTATCCCAGATGACGGATGGGTTGGTATCCGGGTTGGTCATCTCCGTGGTGGTCATCCTGTTGCTGTTGGCCGGGAGTTTTGAGTCCTTTCCCATCGCTTTAATTGTTATTTCGAATGTCCCGGCTGTGCTTTCGGGGGCCCTGATTCTCCTTTTTTTTACAGGTTCCACGCTCAATATCGAATCCTTCATGGGCATCATCATGTCCGTGGGTGTTTCCGTGGCCAACTCCATTCTCTTGGTCACTTTCGCGGATTTGACCCGACGGGCTGGAAAGCATTCTTGGGAATCGGCGGTCTACGGAGCGCAAAGCCGTTTAAGGCCGGTCCTGATGACCGCCATTGCCATGATCGTGGGAATGATTCCCATGGCGTTGGGTTTGAGCGATAGCGGACAACAAACCGCCCCCCTGGCTAGGGCCGTGATCGGAGGGTTGATGGGCTCCACCTGCACTACACTTTTGATCATGCCGGTCATTTACGCCATTGTGCACCGGGATAAACCGACTTATACGGCTTCCTTGGATCCCTTGGATCCTCACAGCGCATTCCACGAGAAGGGGAAAAAATGAAAAATAAATCAGGATTCAAGTGGTCGATTGTTCTTTTCGGAGGATGGATATTGGTTTGCTCTGGGAAAGGATGGTCCCAAAACGAGGAGCTGGGATTGAAACAATTTTTAAGTTTGACGGAGCAAAACAGCCCTTCCTTAAAGGCGGAAAATTACCGGGAAGAAGAAGTTAACCAATCCGCGCGCGCCGAAGATTCCGGTTTTTTTCCAACCTTGGACGCTAGTGCCGTGGACAGTTCAGGTTTTCCGGGCTCTGCTTCGGGATTGGATGGGTTTTCCGGATTGGTGGCTTCCCCCTATCGAAAGGGAGCGGCCGCCGACGCCTTTATTAAATGGGATCTGCTTGACCTTTCTCAGTGGAGTCGGTCCGCGGCAGCCCATGATGAAGTTGACGCTATCCGGGAAAAGACCAAATTACAAACGTCATTGGTGGACCAGAAAGCGCTGGAGATATATTTGGGAACGGTCCTTCTGCGGGGTAACCGGGACGCTTGGCAGAGTCTGGCCGATGAATTGACTGAAATTCAAAATACGGTTAGGCGTTTTGTCCGGAATGGCCAATATTCCGAGGTTCAAGGATTGTTAATTCAAGACCAGCTTTCGGAAGCATTATTGCAGGTGGACGATTATGACCGCCAATATCAGGCGGGATTAGCCCGAATCGCCCTTTTGACCGGATTGGCAGATAAAAGTTTTTCCTGTCCTTCCCCGACGCAATTCGCGGGCGAGGAACTAGGCTCAATTCAAAATCTGGGCGCTAGCCCCCTCATTTCCTTGACGAAGTTGGAGGCCAAAACCGCCCGCGCAGTTGTTTCCAAATACTCAATGGAGAATCTACCGAAACTGGAAGTGGCCGGAAGCGCGGGATTCATGGACGAGACGCGTTTGGAACCTTCCCAGGACTATTCGGTTTTCGTGGGAGTGACCCTTCCGATTTTCGAGGGTTTTCGGATCGACGCCGAAGAAAAAGGCGCCGAAGCCGAGGCCCAAGCCCGGGACTCGGATGTGGCGGCGGCCCAATTGGACTTGGATGATTTGAATATAGGTTACAGCGAGTCCATCCAGCAGTTTCAAGTGGAATTGAAAACACTTTTAGAGGAACAGGGAAACGCTGATCGGGCGGCGGATTTGGCGAAACAGCGCTATTTGAGTTTCTTGGGGCCGCTCTCGGATTTACAACAAGCTTTGAAAGACAAGGTCGACGTGGATGTTCAGCTGGCGGAAGTCAAGACGCGGCTTTGGTTGGCGGAGGGAAATCAATATCTTGTAAATGGCGGCACTGTTGCCGCCCTTCCTTAAGGGGGGGCTCGGTGGAGTCCGAATCGACAATCTATAAAATTATTGTTTGCAATAAACCCCATGTGCTGGCCTCATTTTTCATGGAGATTTCAAAACTTTCCGAATTCCTTCAATGCCGTATTAAGGTCGTGGAAAAGAGCCGGAAGCGAAACTATCCGCTTGAAATGAATTTTTGGCCGGTGGCTTTGGGTGAAATCATGGAACTCCAGATCACCATTCCGGACCGGGCGCCGCGAGTCGTTCTGGAGATGATCGAAAGCCTTATTTCCCAACAGTTTGGTACAGCTGGTTTTAGCTGTAATTGAAATGAGGTTTCGCCTTTTAGGTGGAACCATTTTTGGTTCAGCTGTTTTAATCCTTCCAGTTCAATCGCGGTTAAAACGGAATTGAATTTTACCGCTACTCGTATGCTTGACACGAAACGGGCAAAGTTTACCTTGATTTAACAATCCTGCAACAGTCGGACAGCGGCTTCCCTCTATAGTTCCGCGCATCCTTTGCTTCCTGACCGGCAGTCAAAGGCGCGTTCGCGCCGAGTGGTGCCGGAGAAGAAGTAAAGGAATTTAAAATTCAAAGGAGCGAATATGAAACGGCTTTGGTTATGGATGTTTTTGGCGGCCGGGTCCCTGGCGGTTTTAACCGCGCCCGCAATCGCCAAGGATGACACGCAGTCAAGCAGCGATGATATGTCGCAGATGCAGGACGATTTAAATTCGGCCTTGGGAAGCCTTTCAAGCCGGGTTTCGGCGATGGAAAATGCGCCGAAAGTTGAAATACATGGATTCGCGGAATTGGACGCTATTTTTGACGACACCCAAATGGGTTTAGGGACGGAAACGATAGGTGATAACGCCCAAATTCCGAAATCCGGTTCGGTTGCCCAGCGAAATGGACAAGCCCAGTTCTCGCCCCGCAATAGCCGGTTGTCGGCTTTAGCCCAACAGACGATTGATGGTTGGGTGACCAAGGGTTACTTGGAAGCGGACTTTTTGGGTATTACCAACGGATTGAACGGCGCGGCGGTTACGAGCGGTAGCGCGAATACGGCCGTTGGCGGCAATGAAAACAAAGAATACACCCAGCCTACTTTCCGCATCCGGCACGCTTATTTGGACGCCCAAAAGGATGGGTGGGACATTATGGCTGGACAGTACTGGACTCTCTTTGGTTGGAACATGGATAACGTCTTGGCCACTTTGGATGTGTCCCCGATCATGGGAACTTTGTATGAAAGGACCCCGCGAATCGGTGTGATGAAGACTATCGGCTCCAATGTCCAGGTTCAAATCGCGGTCGACGCGGAACGCCCGGAACAGGCTTTCTCGATGATCCCGAATTTTAATGGTGGCGTTCGCTTTATCTTTAACGATTGGAAAGCCCAATTCGCCTACGCGACCGGGGCCTCGAAACTGGTGCCTTTCAGCGTGGGCATTTCGGGCACTTTGCGCAATTACGCTTATTTGCCGGTCGGCTTGACGAATTATAAAGACACCACGGGACAAGGTGTGGCTGTGGACACCCAGATTCCCGTTTTGATGGGTACGTCCCAGACCGATAATTCGACCCTGATTTTGACCGGGGAATGGATGATCGGCCAGGGTGTTGCGGACGCTTTGAATGGATGGAATGGCGGCGGAGTGGCGGCGCCACCGGCGCCGACGATTGACGCGGGTATTGCCGCTTTTAATGGCACGACTTTCACGTTGGTTGATGACCAAAGCTGGAACGCTCAATTACAGTTCCATTTGCCGCAATCCATTGGGACTTATATGACGTTGGGATACGGCGAAACATTCGGACAGAATGTCGCCCTCCTCGGTGGGACTTGCGATGATGTGAACGGTGTATTCTTCAACGTGGTGCAGGACTTTACGAATAATGTCCGTGCCGGTGTCGAATATTCCCGATTTGATGATCATTATTTGTCGGGCGCCACGGCGATTGATCATCGGGTGCAATTGTCTACTTGGTATCGTTTCTAAGGCACGTAACGATAAATCTTGGAGGCCGTTCCGTTCATCAGGGGCGGAACGGGCCTCCTCCTCCTTCGGTTGAGGGAGGGCTTTAATTAACAATTATGTAACATTGAAGTTGGATTCTAAAACCTAGAATCTACAAACCAAAAGCGAGGAATATCGATGAAAAATTTGAAAAAAATCATGTTAGGAGCTGTGGCCGCCTTGACGCTCTCCGGAGCCCAAGTGGTCCAAGCCTTGACCGTGAACGGGGCGGGCGCGACTTTCCCTTATCCGATCTATTCGAAGTGGTTCTATGAGTACAACCAAAAGACCGGGGTTCAGATCAACTACCAGTCGATCGGTTCGGGCGGCGGCATCCAACAGCTGACGGCGGGCACCGTTAATTTCGGCGCCTCCGACGCTCCGATGACCGACGACCAGATCTCCAAGATCAGCGCGGGCGTGTTGCATTTCCCGACCGTGGCCGGGGCCGTGGCTTTGGCCTACAACGTGCCGGGCGTGACGACAAAGCTGAAGCTGACTCCCGCCGCGATCGCGGACATCTATATGGGCGTCGTGACCAAGTGGAATGACGCTGAGATCGCCGATGAGAACCCGGGCGTGACTTTGCCCAGCTTGGACATCACGGTGGCGCACCGCTCCGATGGAAGCGGAACCTCCAACATCTTCACGAACTACTTGACCAAGGTCAGCACCAAATGGGCCGGGTCGGTGGGTTTTGGCACTTCCGTGAAGTGGCCGGTCGGCGTGGGTGGTAAGGGTAACGAGGGAGTGGCCGGTTTGATCTCCCAGATTCCGGGAACCATCGGTTACGTCGAATTGGCTTACGCGATCAAGAACAACTTGACCTACGCTTTGGTCAAGAACAAGTCGGGTAATTTCGTGGAGCCGACCATTGAGTCAACCACCGCGGCGGCCGCCGGCGCCTTGAAGCACATGCCGTCCGATTTCCGCGTGATGATCACCAACGCGGCGGGAGCCGATTCCTACCCGATCTGCGGGTTCACTTGGTTGCTGGTTTATCGCAACTATAGCGACCACGCTACGGGCAAGGCCATCGTTGATTTCTTGACCTGGTATTTGAGCGCCGGGGAATCCGAAGTGAAGGATTTGTACTACGCTCCTTTGCCGGATTCTTTGATCGCCAAGGTGCAGGACAAGATTTCGCAAATTAAGTACTAAGGTTGTAAACCGGGGAGCGGGCGATGAGCCCGCTCTTCTTTATTTTTTTATGGAACAATGCCTTTGACAAAGAGAGCGGTGACCGGCTTTTGAAACAACGATAAATGCCGATGAAGACTGATATTTGTGCCAAAAATCGGCATCATCAGCCTCCATCAATGTTTCAATAGGGTTTGCGTTGTGAAGTGAATAATTCCGTTTTTTTTTAAAAGTAGTTGGGAAGCAAGGTTGAATCAGGAAGACGGATTGACTCGAAGTGTTTGGTGAGTCCGTCTTTCTGATTTTGATCCTTAAAAGCTGAAGCCGTGAAAGCGAGACCCTAGGTGAGTTACTCTTCCGAATCCGCGCCTGAGCAGCCCGTAAAGCCTTTTACTTTATTTGGCCTAACGAAGTCCGCTTTGGGCGACAAACTTTTCCACGGCATGACCGCTTTTTTCGCGTTTTTGATCTTGTTCCTGGCCTTTTTGACCGCCTTTACCTTGTGGAAAGCCGCCTCGCTTTCCATTCATACAATGGGTTGGAAGTTTCTCCAGACACAGGATTGGGATCCGGTTAATCAGGTTTTCGGGTCGGTTTCCTTTGTTTACGGAACCCTGGCGTCTTCCTTCTTGGCTTTATTGATCGCGACCCCCTTGGGATTGGGCATCTCGCTCTTTTTAACCGAATTGGCTCCCTTAAAGCTTCGAGATCCGGTGGCTTTCATCATTGAAATCCTCGCCGCGATTCCTTCGGTGGTTTATGGTTTGTGGGGTATTTTCATGCTGGCGCCTTTTATGCGGGTTTATGTGGATCCGTTTTTAGCCAAGGTCATCGGCGGACCTTTTTTTAAAGGACCCTCGACGGGGCTTTCGCTTTTGACCGCGGGTGTGATTCTCGCGATCATGATTTTGCCGACCATCACGGCCATCAGCCGGGAGGTGTTTGAGGCGGTTCCGAATCCTTACCGGGAAGCGGCCCGGGCGCTTGGCGCCACCAGTTGGGAAACCATGGCGCTGGCGGTTTTGAAGCCCTCGAAAGTGGGGGTGTTGGGGGCCATCATGCTGGCTTTAGGACGCGCTTTAGGCGAGACCATGGCGGTCACCATGGTAATCGGTAATACGCCCTTAGTTTCGATGAATCTTTTGGCCCCTTCCCATAGTATGGCCAGCGTGATCGCCAATGAATTTTCGGAGGCCAATAGCGACCTTTATCTCTCGGCCTTGGCCGAAATCGGGCTTTTGTTGATGGTGATTACCCTGGTTTTAAATGTTATCGCCAACCTTTTAGTTTGGGCCACCACCAAGCAATTCAGCCACGGGAAGGGATAACTTATGAATTTTGATTTTCAAACCCGTCGGAAGTTCATTGACCGATTGATGGTTTTCCTGTGCGGGATCGCCTCGTTTCTAGTCATGATTCCCTTGGTCAGCCTGATTATTTACGTGGTGTTTCAGGGCATCCATCGGTTGGATTGGACTTTTTTCACCCACCTGCCGACGCCGGTCGGGGTTCCGGGCGGCGGAATGAGCAACGCCATCGTGGGAACCATGACTTTGGTTTTGATCGCTTCCTGCGTGGGCTTGCCGATCGGTATTTTCTCGGGAGTCTACTTGGCCGAATACGGCAAAAAGAACCAGTTCGCCTGGGCCGTGCGTTTTACGTCGGACGTGCTGTCGGGGGTTCCTTCCATCGTGACGGGCATCGTGGCTTATCAGTTGATCGTGCGGAGCATGGGGCATTTCTCGGCCATCGCGGGGGGCTGCGCGCTGGGCTTTATGATGATCCCGATCGTGACCCGAACCACCGAAGAATTGGTGAAATTGGTCCCGCACTCCATCCGGGAAGCTTCCTGGGCCTTGGGAATCCCCCAATGGAAAACCATCCTTCAAATTGTCATCCGCACCGCCAAGAACGGCATCTTGACCGGGGTTTTGCTATCCTTGTCCCGTATCGCCGGGGAAACGGCGCCTTTGTTGTTTACCGCCTTCAACAACCAGTACCGCGCCTCCAGTATCGACGAGCCGACGGCTTCCCTAACCGTGCAGGTGTTCACTTACGCTATTTCGCCCTTCAAGGACTGGCAGGATCAGGCCTGGACCGGGGCGTTGGTGCTTTTGTTGATGGTTTTGCTGGTCAACGCGCTGGCGAAAATTTTCTTTAAAAACCCCAGACAGTCGCTGAGGTAAGGAATGGCTATGATGGAAGAATTAGTGGAAAAGGAAAAAAAAGTGAGCTCAAATCATCCGCAAGGCGAGACCCGGAAGATCGAGGTGCCGCAGGGTCAAGCCGAATCCGCTTCCGGCCCGGTGAAACCCATTAAGATCAAGGTGAACCACCTGAACGGCTGGTTCGGCGAGAAGCAGGCGCTTTTTGACATCAACATGGACATTCTCGAGAAGGAAGTCACCGCCATCATCGGCCCCTCGGGCTGCGGCAAATCGACCCTGATCCGTTGTTTCAACCGCATGCACGAAACCGTCCCTTCGGCCCGGCATGACGGGGACATTTTGCTGGAACAAAAGAGCATTTTTTCCAGCGCGATTGATCCGGTCGAGGTTCGGCGCCGCATCGGCATGGTTTTCCAAAAGCCCACGCCTTTTCCGACCCTGTCCATTTACGACAACGTCGTGGTAGGGCTTCGGTTGAACGGCATCCGCGATAAAAAAGTGTTGGATGAGGTCGTCGAGAAAAGCCTGCGCAAGGCCGCCTTATGGGAAGAAGTGAAGGACTCGCTCCATCGGCCGGGCGCGGCCCTGTCGGGCGGCCAGCAGCAGAGGCTTTGTATCGCGAGGGCCTTGGCGATTGACCTGGAAGTGCTCTTGATGGACGAGCCCTGCTCGGCCTTGGACCCGATCTCGACCTCGAAAATTGAGGAGCTCATCCACGAGCTTCGCCAGAACTACACCATCATCATCGTGACCCACAATATGCAGCAAGCCGCCCGGGTTTCGCAAAAGACCGCCTTCATGTTGAATGGAAAGCTGATTGAATTTAACCCGACAGAAAAAGTGTTCACTAATCCGGACAACAAACTGACGGAAGACTACATCACAGGGAGATTCGGCTGATGCAAATATCATTCGACGAGGAACTGGCCGGTTTAAAAGAAAAGCTTCTGTTCATGGGCAGCAAGGTGGAAGAAGCGATCCGTCTGGCTATGAAGTCGTTGGTGGACCGGGATTCCAAGCTCGCCCGCCGGGTGATCCAGAGCGATCACGAGATCAACGATCTTGAGATCGAAGTGGACGAGATTTGCCACCGGCTCTTGGCGCTGCATCAGCCCATGGCGGGGGACATGCGTTTCATCACCAGTTCGATGAAGATCAACTCCGACCTGGAGCGCATCGGCGATTTGTCCAGCAACATCGCGGAGCGGGCCTTGACCCTCAATGAGGTGGCTCCACTGAAACCCTTTATCGACATTCCGCGCATGGCTTCCATCGCGCAGGAGATGGTGAAGGTTTCCTTGGACTCCTTAGTCAACCGGGATCCTGAGGCGGCCAAAAAGGTCTGCGAAAGGGATGACGAGGTCGATAACCTGAACGACCAGATCATCCGGGAACTCATCAGCTATATGTTGGAAGACCGGGCGAACATTAAGCGGGCGCTTGATTTGATTTTGATCTCCCGTCATTTGGAGCGGATCGCCGATCACGCCACCAATGTGGCGGAAGACGTGATTTACATGGTGCAGGGGAAGGATATCCGGCATCGCCGGGGTTAATCCTTCTATATAGAATAGAAAAAGCGTTCGTTTTTAAAAAGGACCGGGACCCCCGGTCCTTTATTATTTAGGGCTCAATAGACCCCTGGAGCCCATTAATTTTCTAAAAAGAGCCGAAATCTAAGTTTTCGACCTTGGTTTCGAATTGACCCCCAGGGGCGCTTATGGCAATCTCTCCCCGGTTTTTTCAATTCCGGTCCCGGGGGCTCCCATGTTTGGTTTCCTGATTCCAAAAGAGTACGGCTTTTTTGATGAATTTGACCGGCACGCGGATTGTTGTGTGGAGGGTTCGCGTATCTTGGTGGAAATGCTCGAACATTTCGCTGATGCCCCCGCGAAAGCCCGGCGCATCAAAGATGTGGAGCACCAAGCTGACGAGATCACCCATCGAATGGCCGAAGTATTGCATAAAACCTTCATTACCCCAATTGACCGGGACCAAATCCATCAATTAATCACCCTCATGGACGACGTCATGGATTTTATTGACGGCTCGGCCCGTCGAATGATGCTTTACGGGGTGAAGGAAGCGCCTTCGGATCTCGTTGAAATGTCGAAGGTCTTGTATTACTCGACCCTCGAGTTGCAAAAAGCCGTGAGGAATTTGCGGAATCTGAAAAACGCCAAGGAAATCCTGAAGTCCTGTATTGAGATTAATAAGTTGGAAAACGACGGCGATGCCTTGCGCGACGCGGCCATTGCCCGTCTTTTCAAAGAAGAGACAAACGCGGTTCAGGTGATTGTTTGGAAAGAAATCTATGAGGACGTGGAGATGGCTATCGATCGTTGTGAGGACGTGGCCAATATCATTGAAGGGGTTGTGTTAGAAAACGCTTGAATCCTGACTCTGCGAGGTTACGTCTTGAGCCCTGACTTAGTCCTCATTTTTTTCGTGATCGTGGTCGCCCTGGCTTTTGATTTTTTAAACGGATTCCATGACGCGGCCAATTCGATCGCTACCGTGGTTTCCACCCGGGTCCTCAGCCCGGGCCAAGCCGTGGTTTGGGCGGCTTTTTTTAATTTTTTGGCAGCTTTTACGATTGGAACCCCGGTGGCGAAAACCGTGGGCAAGGGGCTAGTGGATCCGATCGGCATCACGGTCTTCGTGATCCTTTCGGCGCTTATCGGCGCGATTCTTTGGGATTTGATTACCTGGGTTTATGGCTTGCCCACGAGCTCTTCCCACGCCTTGATTGGCGGATTCGGCGGGGCGGCAGTAGCTCAAAGCGGTTGGAAGGTCCTTATTTTGGCGGGGTTTCAAAAGACGATTCTTTTTATTTTTATCGCGCCCGTCCTGGGAATGGTTTTGGGTTTTTTCATGATGATATTGGTGATGAATATTTTTCGGAAATTCACACCTTCAGCCATCGACAGTATTTTCCGCGTGGGTCAGCTTTTTTCGGCTTCCTTCTATAGCCTCAGCCACGGAGCCAATGACTCCCAGAAGACCATGGGGATCATCGTGGCCCTTTTAGTGGCGGCCCGTCATGAGACTTGGGCCAGCCGGGGGCAAGGAGCTGAAATTGCTTGGTGGATCATTATTTGTTGTTATGCCGCCATGGCTTTAGGGACCTTGACCGGAGGGTGGAGGATTGTCAAAACCATGGGACAACGCATCACCAAATTGAAGCCCGTGGGTGGTTTTTGCGCTGAAACCGGAGGGGCTATTTCCGTCTTCTTTGCCACGTATTTAGGTGTTCCGGTTTCCACTACGCACACCATTACAGGGGCCATTATTGGCGTGGGCAGCACCAATTCCTTCTCGTCGGTTCGTTGGGGAGTGGCCAGCCGGATTGTCTGGGCCTGGGTTCTTACCATCCCGGCGGCGGCCTTGATCGCGGCGGCTTGCCAATTTCTTTTTCGATTGGCGGGGGTCGCGAATTAGTTTGCGTCAATGGGTAGGGGCGGTTGATTAAATATTTTTTTTAACTTAGACTTAATGCAAGTCATGAAAAGCATCCATGGCGCGGGCAGTGAACTAGATGCTGAAAGACAAGGGGTTCGGGAAATGCCAATGGGTCGAGTTAAGTGGTTTAACGCCGGGAAGGGCTATGGCTTCATCGAACAAGACGGGGGCGAGGATTTATTCGTTCACTTCTCCGCGATTACGGGAGACGGCTTCAAAACCTTGACCGCCGGCCAGGAAGTGGAATTTGAGATCGTTCAAGGCGCCAAGGGCAAACAAGCCGCGAACGTGATCGCTAAAGCGAACTGATTTCGACCCATCGATCCAGGCCTCCATCCAACCGATGGGGGCTTTTTTTGTTTTGGAACTATTTTTTTACAAATTGGGCAAGGTCCGGCTTTTGAAACAATGATAAGTGCGGATGAAGGCTGATATTTGAGGCGTAAAAATCGGCCTTTATCAGCCTCCATCAATGTTTCAACAGGTCTTGTTTTGTGAAGTGAATCGTTCCGTTTTGTTTCAGCCGAGTCGGAGTAAACTAAGGGTTCAAATTCGGAAGGATTTTTATGGCGGCTTCCCGCGGTAAAAAAATAAGAACTTTTGAAACCGTGGCGCCCGGTGGCGGCGCTTTGGATTTTAAGGTCGATGTGCTGGCTTTTGGGGCCCATCCGGATGATGTGGAAATCGCCATGAGCGGCACGCTTCTTTCGCTCAAGGCCCAGGGCGCCAAAGTGGTGGTCTGCCATCTGACCGACGGGGAACCGACGCCCTATGGAAACCACGCCACCCGGTTGAAGGAGGCCGCCCAAGCGGCCCGGCTTCTTAAGCTGGATGATTATTTAATTCTTCCCTTAAAAAACCGATCGCTCCAAGACACCTTGCCGGCCCGCCGAAAAGTGGCGGAGGTGATCCGCCGATACCAGCCTCGGATTCTATTCGCGCCTTATTGGGTGGACGCCCATCCGGACCATTGGGGCGCTTCCCAGTTGGTGGAGGCCGCCCGTTTTTGGGCCAAGCTGGTGAAGACCGATATGAAGGGCGGTCCCTGGTACGCGCCGAAACTTTATTATCACTTGTGCTCCCATTTGCGGCCCAACGTCCAACCCTCTTTCATCGTGGATACTTCGGCCTATCACAACCAAAAACTCGAAGTCATCCGTTGCTACGAAAGCCAATTCATTAAAAAGCCGGGTAGCAAAGCCCTGGAGTTTGTCTCAACCGCCAACCGTTTTTTTGGCTCGATGATCGGCACCCAAACCGGCGAGCCCTTTTTCAGTAAAGAAAACCTGGGCGTCCAAGACCCCCGGTTGTTCCTTTAACCTAGAGCTGAAAAGGTCCTTTTTGGGACCTTCGGATACCCCCTAAAAAAAATAAAAAAAAGGCTTGAATCGAGTGGTATACGCCTGTATTCTTTTTTCGCATAGAGGGGCTTTTAAAAGTCGTGATGGTGCCCTTCTTGCACGAAAGTGATCATCTTCAAGGAGAGTCTCATGGCCGCAACCGAAAAGCAAAAAGCGTTGGATATGGCGATCTTACAGATCGAAAAAGACCACGGCAAAGGCGCGATCATGCGCTTGGGTGAAGCCAAGGTACAGGATGTGAAGGCCATTTCGACCGGCGCTATTTCATTGGATATCGCTACCGGCATCGGCGGCGTTCCCCGGGGCCGCATCATTGAGATTTACGGACCGGAATCCTCCGGTAAGACGACCTTGACGCTTCATATCGTGGCCGAGGCCCAAAAGGCCGGCGGAACCGCGGTCTTTATCGACGCCGAACACGCCATGGATCCGGTTTACGCGGCCAAGCTTGGCGTGAATGTGAACGAACTGCTTATTTCCCAGCCGGATTCGGCGGAAGAAGCGCTCCAAATCGCCGATACGCTGATCCGTTCCGGCGCGATCGACGTGCTGGTGATCGACTCTGTGGCCGCCTTGGCGCCCCGGGCCGAACTCGAAGGGGAAATGGGCGACGCCCATGTGGGCTTGCAGGCCCGCTTGATGAGCCAGGCCTTGCGAAAACTCACCGCCTTACTGGCCAAATCCCACACCTCAGCCATCTTCATCAACCAAATCCGGGAAAAGATCGGCGTCATGTTTGGAAGCCCCGAAACCACTCCCGGCGGCCGGGCCCTCAAATTTTATTCTTCCATGCGCTTGGACATCCGCCGGGTGGAAGCGATCAAAAACGGTGATGTAAATATCGGCAATAAGGTCAAGGTCAAGGTCGTGAAAAATAAGACCGCCCAGCCTTTCCGGGAGGCTTTTTTCGACATCATCTTTGGTTTGGGAGTCTCAAAAGAAGGCAGCTTGATCGATACGGCGGTTACGATGGAAGTCATCGACAAGAGCGGTACTTGGCTAAGCTACGGGGAGGTGAAATTGGGGCAAGGCCGCGAGGCGGCTAAGACCTTCCTGAAGGAAAACGCCGACGTCTACGCCCAGATTGAGAAAAAAGTGAAGGAAAAATCCGGGTTGATCCCCACGGCGGCGTCTTCCACCTCGGAGACTTTGTCCCCTTCGGGGGCTTTGTCCTCCCCCGCGGGGACTGCGCCTTCGGGGGCTTCGTCTGCGCCGAAGGCGGCGCCGGCATCATCGGCTGCCCCGCTGGCGGCCGTGGGCGCTAAGGAAAAGATGGAAGCGAAGTTGGAAGTCAAAAAAGAAGCCGCCTTTGTTCCCACTGAAAAGGCCAAGTTGGCTTTGAAAAAATAAGTCCAAACGGTCGGAAAGTCCCGGGGGTTCCTGCTAAAATGGGAACCCTAAACAAACCCTTTTAGGGATGCCCGGGAGGCACGATCGATGCGTCAATTTTGGAAATTCACTTTAATCGCCGGCGGGGCCTTTTTAGCCCTGCTGGTCATTCTGATGGCGGCCGCCGCCATTATTATTCACGTCAAATATCCCCCCGCTGTTTTGAAAAAAATGGCCACCGATAAATTATCGGAGACTTTGAAACGTGATGTCACCATCGGGGATGTTCGATTCAATGTTCTGAGCGGTTTTGAGATCAACCAATTGACCGTTTCCAACCGGCCCGGATGGGCGCCGGGGAAGTTCCTTTCGGCCGATGAAATCTCGATTTCCTACCATCTTTTTCCCCTGCTTTGGGGCCAAATTTCCCTGGGTCAAGTGGAACTGAAAAATTTTCAAGTGTTGGTGGAGCGCCGCAGCGCCAGCGAATTTAATTTCAGCGATATGACCGGTTCGTCCACGGCGCCGGCGGCGCCGGAGCCCGCGGTCCCCACGCAAAAGAAAAAAAAGACAGCCAAACACAAAAGGGCGCAAGTCCCCGGTGAATTACCCGAGACGGCGATGTCGACTGGTTCCTTTTTCGCCGAGTCCGCTTGGGCCGGTGAGACTTCGACCGCGGCTCCGTCAAAAACCGGTTTGCTTCTCTCGGTGGACAGCGTGAAGATCGAGCACGGAAAACTGGTTTATTTGGATGAGACAACCTCGCCGACCCAAAAGTCGGATCTGCAAGACCTGAATTTGACCGTGAAAAACATCTCCATGGTTGGGGGGAAGACGGTTTTTGAGTTGGACGCGCCTTTTTCCTACAACAAAACCGCCTACCACATGGTCGTCGGCGGCTCCTTCCGTTATTTCCTGGCGGACCAGACACTCAAGGAACTTGAGGTGAAGGGGAAGGTCAATGACCTGGCTTTTGGCCTCCAGGGCGATGTACAAGACATGACGGGGAACACCACGCCGAATCTGGATGGGACGGCGTCCCTGGACATGTTGAAGTTTTCCGGCCTCGTTCCGGCGTCGCTCTCAAAAATGCCGGAAGGTTTGTCCTTGACCGGACCCGCCGAGGTTGATTTCCATTTGGGCGGCAGTGCCCAAAAGGGGTTGGAGCTTTCGGGCACGGCGGACGCGTCGAAGCTGGCCCTGGCCTATAAGGATCTCTTCGTGAAAACCGCCTCGACCACTTGTAAGGTCGACTTTAAGACGATCAACCAATTGAACCGTGGAATTTACGACGTCCCCTCCCTCAAGGTTTCTTACGATAATTGGGAAGTAACCGGGGCGTTTCATTACCGGGCCGATGGTTCTTACTCGGGCGAGATCCATTCCCAGGCCCTTCCTTTTGGCGGTCTGCCGGCCATGATTCCTAAATTGAAAAGGGCCACTTTTGACGGGACCGGTTCCGTCAACTTGTCCGTTTCCGAGACCGGAGGCAAGGCGGCGTCTTTCAGCGTGAATGGCCAAATTCTTTTGAAGGACGTGGGAATTACCCTGCCCCAGGAGCCCTATCTTCAAAATATGACCGGCCCCATCAATTTCACGGGTAATGTGGTACGGGTTCCCGGCATTCGCTTTAATTCTTTCGACGGCGCGGGTGAGGCGGGCGTGACCTATACCTTTAACTCCCAAGCCTATGGCTACGCTTTGGTTCTTAAAAACGTGAACATTCAGAAAGCCATCGATGCCAGCATCGACGCTTATGTGACCACCAAGGACTACAGTTCCTACAAAGATAAGTTTTACGGGAATTTGAACCTGTCTTACGCGGGAACCGGAAAAGGCTTGTCGGGCGACGAGATGATCACCAACCTCAAGGGGGCGGGAAACTACGCCTTAACCAAGTCCAAGGTTCAGGATTTAGCCGCGGTAACGGCGATCAATAAGTTCATGAAGAGCTCGAGCAATGAGATCGATTTTGATCAGATCACGGGCAACCTGGCCATGAAAAACAAGGTTTTCTCCTATACGGCCAACACCGAGGGGAAGGTGGGGGCGGTGCGGGAAACGGGCGGAATTGACTGCGTGACGATGGCCTATTCGCCCGATATGAAGGTTCAATGCGACCTCAAGGAACAATATCTGAATTCGGACGCCGTGGACGCGGCCCTGCCGGATCTATTAAAGGGCCAGGCCAAAAACCTGGATTGGTTCGCGGATGACAAGGGGAATATTCCGGTGGACTTTACCTTCACAGGGAAGGCGGCGGACAATCACTATTCTTACGATTGGGCGCGGATCAAGAAAAATATCGGTAAACACCTGGGAAGCGCGGCGGTGGACGCCGGGAAGAATCTGATTAAAAATTTGTTTGGCCAATAAGTTTAACGGGAGAATCAATTGATATACGCCATCGGTGACATTCACGGCTGCTTGGAACAACTCAAAGAACTCTTGGCTCAATTGCCGGTGAAGCCGGAAGATGAGCTGGTTTTTTTAGGGGACTATATCGACCGCGGTCCGGACAGCAAGGGCGTTTTAGATTATTTGGTGAAGGAGCAGAAGCCCAATTGGCACTTGTTGCGCGGAAACCACGAGCAGATGCTGCTGGACTGGCTGGGGACGCCCAATTCCTTGGCGGCTTCCAATTGGCTTTTAAACGGCGGGCATCAGACTTTGCAGTCCTATGTGTCCCAGGAAAAACTGGATGAGGTTCGGGGGGAAGGGGCCCATGTTTTGCTTCAGTCCTATATCCCTCATACGCATGTGGAACTGTTAAACGCCTTGGTTTTGACCTATGAGACGCCGGATTATTTTTTCTGCCACGCGGGGGTTAATCTCGACAGGCCTTTAAACCAACAAGAGGCGGATGACCTTTTGTGGATCCGCCGGAAATTTTTGCAGGATCCCCGCCCGACCCCCAAATTGGTGGTCCACGGCCATACGCCCATTGAGAAAGTGGAGCTGTCCAAAGACCGGATCAATTTGGATACGGGCTGCGTTTATGGGGGTTTCCTAACGGCGCTTTCCCTACCCGACAAGAAACTTTATCAAGTGAAGTAGTTTTTTTACACCCGCTTGATGAGCCTGTGCCTTTCCGTCAATACCGAGCGGGCTTAATGCCCATCCCATTTGACCCGAGACGCCCGGAGACTTCATGAAAGAATTTTTTCAATTAAAAGACGGCCAGGTCATGGAATGCGATGGGCCCCAGTCCAATGTGGTGATCTACACCCTGCCGGACGAGGGCGAGAAAAAAGAATTGCTGGGCAATCTCCATTTGGATCCTCACGCGCTGGAGTCGGCACTGGATCCGGATGAAATTTCCAGGATGGAGTGCCTCCAGGATGATCTTTACGTCATTTGGAAGCGGCCCAATAACACGTCTTTCGCCCGGCAATTTAAACTGGAAGTTTCTTCCATCGGTTTGTACCTGCAAAAGAACCGTCTGACCATCATCCTCAGCGAAGGCGTCATTCCTTTTAAGGAAAAAGAATTTCAAGGAACGGCCTCGCTTCCGGATCTTTTGCTGCGAATCCTGCAGCACACCATCCATCATTTTCTCGGGCATCTGAAGGCCATTAAGCAATTGACGGGGGAAATCCAGGAGAAGCTCAACGCGTCGTTGGGCAACCAATACCTGTTGCAGATGTTCACCCTGGGCGAGAACCTGATTTACTACATCGACGCGCTGGAAGCCAATAACACGGTTTTGGCCAAGCTCCATAAAGAATGGGAAAGGATCGGGTTCACTTCGGGGGAATTGGGGTTAATGGAAGACATTATCATTGAGCATCATCAATGCGCCAAACAGGCGGAGATTTATTCCACGGTGCTTTCGGGTTTGATGGACGCCCGGGCCAGCATCATCAATAACAATATGAACCGGCTTCTGAAAGACCTGACCATCATCAACATCGTTTTTCTTCCGCTCAATCTGATCGCGGGAATCGGCGGAATGTCGGAATACAGCGAAGCCACCAAAGCCATCAGCGGATGGCTTTCCTACAGTCTTTTGACCCTCGGCATGATCTTTTTGGGCTGGGTAATTTGGGTGATCCTGGTGAAAAAGATAAAATAGCTCAGACAAATGCATTTTAACAATGATGTCCCGGGCCTCCTTATTGAAGTCGAAGATGCCCGGGGCAATGTCGCTCTCCCCTAACTACCATATGGAGAAGCGACGCGGACGCAGATGTTAGGCGGACAAAAGATTAAATGTTTTCCCATCAGTGTTCATCCGCTTTTATCAATGTTAAATAGTTTTTGTTAGGGGTGTTTGATCCGCCGCTCGGATTTCCTGAACTCCTTCTCGTAACGGGAAGCCGCGGCTTGGAGCGCCATTTCGGCGTGGATACCCCGGGCCTGGGCCCACCGGGTGAGGCTTAAAAGCATTTCGCCCAGGGCTTTTTCTTGGCGGCTCCGATTTTTGTGGGCAGCCGATTTTTTGAAGATTTTCAAGTTCTCGTCGATCCGCGCCTTGGTGCTTGATTTCGGTCTGCCTGTTTTCGATATTTTTTCCTGCATCCGCTGGGCCCGGAGAAGCGCGGGCAGGGATTTGGGAAGCCCGTCGAGAGCGGACTTTCGCTCAGGTTTTTCCTGCCTTTTGAGTTGCTCCCATTTTTGATTGATGTCTTTGATTTTACGGCTTACGCCCCCGGCTCGCTGAAAAACATGGGGATGCCGGCGGATCAGCTTGTCGCCGATGGTCTTGGCCACGGCCTGAAAATTGAACGAACCCTTTTCCTTGGCCATTTGGGAATGGAAAATAACTTGAAGTAAAAGGTCGCCCAATTCCTCGCGCAGATCGGCCGGGTTTCCCTTATCGATGGCGTCTAAAACCTCGTGGGTTTCCTCTAAAAGATAGGGCTTCAAGCTTTTATGGGTTTGGCGGCGGTCCCAGGGACAGCCGTGAGGCGCCCTCAGGCGGGTCATCAGTTTTTCCAGGCGTTTGACGTAATCCATGGCTTGCCTCCGGAGTTTTTGGACTTTAACATGAAGTCGTCTCGAAACCAATCGGCTTCCCGGCGGGTTATTTAAATCGCATCTTGAAAGAGTCCCTATGCTGCCATCGGAATGGAAGGAACGTTTGCTCAAGACTCCCGGCGCCCAGTGGGTGGTACGTCATTTGACGGATCAAGGGCACACCCCGCAGGAGGCGGAAGCGGGCGGCCTTTTGATGGCGGGGCTGGTCCTCTTTGTTTTCGTCATGATGCTCAACAGCTTTATCCTGGGCATGATCCGCGGATTTTTTTCGGAAGTTTGGGATTTCATCGGGCAAAATCCCATGGACGCGGTGGGGCTTGGTTTTTTCGTGACGGTTTTATTTTTGGGCGTGCTTTTTAAAATGGCGGGCCACCGGGAAGAAAAGGCGGCCTCGGATAAGATTACCGCGCGCCAACAACAGGCCCTCATCATTTCCCGCAAGGAATCCTTGGCCCGGGGCGCCATGGGGCACTTTGACGAATTGCTCCGGCTGGCCTTAAAGGAAAAATATCCCGAGGTCGCGATAAAGTCCATCCACGTCGTTGATACGGTGCCCCGGATCAAGTTCGCGGCCCGGATGTTCCGCGCCGAGATGGGCGGGGATGTGAACGGGAATTACAAGTTGTTCCGGGATTCACTCTTGCGGGATACGGCCCACATCCTGGAAACCGGATTCTCCATTTCGGAGAATGTGCCGGCCATCATTGTTGACGCCATGATGAACTTCATCAGCGGGAAGGCCAAGTTTTATGATGGGGCTGTTTTAAGCGTCCGGGCGACCCGGGACATATACCGCCAGGTTCATCTGACGGACGCGAACCTTTTGAAGGGACTGGCGGTTTTTGACCTGCGTTACAATGACGGAATGGAAGTGGAGGCTTTTCCCGAGGAAGAAAGCAAGAACGCCAGGATCTTGGAGCGCATCAAGGCCCAGGCGCCCCGGTTGGAGGTTCGTTACGAATCTAAGCAAGAAAAAATCGATGATGGATGGGAAGAAGCGAAGCCGCTGGAAGATTCCGCGCGCGGCCAAGACCCTCAGCGGGAGAAACCCCTCAGCGGGATCGCTTTGTCCGAATTCCAGGCTTTGGCCCAGACCTTTTTGACCCAATTGGGATTTGAGGTGGGGAAGGTCAAGAAAATACCCGGCGGCACGCTTCAAATGTTGGCCGATTTTCAGCACCCTGTTTTAGGGGGGCAATTCATGATCCTGGCCCGGCAATATCCGGAAAACGCCCAGGTCCACGCGGACTTGGTTCGGGAATTGGATGAGTTGGCCCGGGAAGAGGGCTGCAAGCGGGGAATTTATTTGGTGACAGGCCAATTCACCGAGGAAGCCAAGAACAGCGGCCGGAAGATGGCGGTGGATTTAATCGATGGGCGCCGTCTTCAAGATCTCCTCAAAGAACCGGCCTATGACCAGCGCTGGGTTTTCAACCTGGGGGATGAAAAGGGACTTTTGCTGGATTTGAGCCAAATGTCGCTTTTGGATTTTGAGCATGAAACCGACCGCTTTTTAAAAACCTTAGGGTTTCGGATCACCAAAATCCGCCGGGCCGACGGCGGGGCGGTCATCGCCGTGGTGGAGCATTCCCATCCCGTGATCGGGGGGAAATTCGCGGTTTTGGCCAAACAGTTCCCCGAAACCACTCAAATTCCGGGCGAAATCGTGAGTGAATTCAGCCATGTGATGGCCTCCGAGTTTTGTTACCGTGGTTTGCTTATGGCCCCGGCTTATTTTTCCCTTGAGGCCCGGGCCCTGGCCCGAATTTCCGGCGTGGAGCTGGTGGACCGAAGCGTGTGGGAAAATTTACGCCGCCGTTATTTAACCCCGAGTTGAAACACTTGACTTCTTTTTAAAGTCGAAGTATTCATTGGGGCGAAGTTTGGTTTATTCCTTCTTAAATCCAATCGGGGGGTTCATCTTGGCTCGTAAAAGCAATCATGATGAAGATGATATCGAGGATTTGGATGATGACGACGCGGCGGCCGACGAAGAGGATGATGACGCGGACGACGACGAGGACACCATTGACCTGGACAGCGCCGAAAAAGAAGAGGAAGACGACGACGATGACGAGGATGATGACGAAGAGGAAAAAAACAGCTCCGTCGAAAAAATAGAGGCTCGCCGTCTTTTCCAGGGTGAGGCCGAGGAAATTCTCGATCACATCACCCTCGAGGATGTGACCGAAGTCCTCCGGGAAAACGAGATGGACGTCGAGGACGCGCCGAAACTAAAGCGTTTCCTGCACGAAGTCATCGCCGAGGGGGAAGTGGTCAGCATGGAAGAAGCCTGGGAAGAGGCTTTGACTCGGCTGGAAGAATCCTAAGCCAACTTCGCCTTCCGCCTAACGCCTTAGTCCCCGGGTTCAAAAGGATCCGGGGATTTTTATTTTAAGGCGGTCGCCGTCCGGGAAAGTCATTTCACCCGCGTGGGTTTATGTTAAACTCTAAGCCATGTTCAACGCTTATATCGATCAAGTCAAATTGGCTTACACGCGGCCGGGGCGTTTTTTTGACGAAGCCCTTCAAAAATCAAGCTTGCCCAAGGCCTTGGAATTCGCGGCCCTGACGGGTGTTTGCATCGCTTTGGAGCTCGGGATCTCGGAAGCTTTTGCCAGCAGTTCGCCGGCGATCGTGGCGTTGGTGACCCTTTTAATGCTGGTGGTGATGCCGGTCGTTTTAATGGCCTGGGTTTATGTTTGGTCCGCCTTTATCCAGCTTTGCGCTTTTTTACTCCAAGAAAATCTTCCCTTTTCCCTTTTACGCCTGATGGTGGGTTATTCGTCGGCGGGGTTGCTGTTTTTAGGTTTGGGGGGCTGGTTCGGCAAACTTTTATCGCTGACGACGGTGCTTTTTCAAGTCTGGGGCATGGAGCGGGTTTTGCGGTGTTCCCGGTGGACCGCGGTTCTTTTTGTGTTTTTGCCTTTTTCGATTTTCGCCGTGCTGGTCGTTTTTTTCAGCCTGATGTTTAAGGTGTTTTAAATGCGAAAAATTTCCTTGGCGAAAACCCAAACCGAACCGAATCTGGTGACGTCCAACCGATGGGCTTGGTACGGATTGTCGCTCTTCATTCCCTTTTGCGGAATTTTGATCGGTCTTTTTCTTTATGACCAGGATTCCCGGGAGGTTCGGCAGGTCGGCCGCGCCTGCCTTTTTATCGGCTTTTTAGTCTGGGTCGTGCTTCCGGTGGCGGTTTTGGTGGCCCTTGTTCTGGTTGGAACCATCGCTTTGGCGGCGCTCTTCTCCCAGGCCTTCTCCGGGGGAAGTTGAAGTCTTTTCCCGACGTCTACATTTTTCATCCGAAAACCTAAAAGGCCCAAAATCAATTTTACAATGATGGACGCAGATGAACGCCGATGTGAAACGACTTAAACAAATGTTTATTCTAATCCGCGTTCATCCGCGTTCGCGTCGCTTCTCCATATCGTAGTTAGGGGAAAAGCGGCATTGTTCCGGGTATCTATGAATTCAACATGGAATCCCGGGGCATGAACGCGTATAAGATTGAGCTTGTGAATTTTAATTTTTGGAGTGGGCGATGCCGGTTCTATTAATTTCAGGGGGCACCCGGGGAATTGGATGGGCATTGATCCGGGCTTTCGCCGCCGCGGGATGGGCCGTCTCCACCTGTTATCATGAGGATGAGGCTTCGGCCGCCGAAGCCAAAACCCAGCTGGCGAAACTTACTCCCCATTTTTTGGTCCTCAAAGCCGATGTCACCCAAAGCGGTGAGGTGAACGCTTGGGTGACGGCCACCCGGGATCGCTTTTCCACCATCGATTGCGTGATTCATAACGCGGGTTTCACCCGCAACGCCCGGGTGATGAATGTGGACGAGGCGGATTGGGACGCCACCTTAGGCGTCCACCTGAAGGCTTCCTTCCTGATTTCCAAAGCCTGCCTAAAGCCCATGCTGCGCCAGGGAGGCCACCTTATTTTTATTTCCTCGGTGGTGGCCACCACGGGTAATCCGGGGCAAGTTTCCTACGCTTCCGCCAAGGCCGGTTTGATTGGTTTGGCCCGAAGCCTGGCCCGGGAATATGGATCTAAAAATATCCGGGTCAACGTGGTTTGCCCCGGTTTTCATAAAACCCGGTTATCGGACGGGTTGACGCCGGAAGCGGAAGAGGCGATCCGCTCCCGGCATCTTCTGCCCGCGACGACTGATTTGCGCGAAGTGGAGCAGTTTATGCTTTGGCTGGCCCAAAGCCGGTCCATTTCGGGCCAGGTTTTTAATTTGGATTCCCGGATTCCGGGATGGCTGTAAACGCGGCCTTGGTGGTGACGGGTTGGGGAGTGGTTTGCCCCGTGGGGTTGAACGCGGCCCAAAGCTGGGATGCGCTAATGGAGGGGATGGGCGCGGAAGGTGAGCGTTTATCCGGCCCCGAGTGGCTGAAATTTAAATCGCCAAGAGCGGCCCGGGTGCCGTCCTTCACGCCGCCTGGGGGGACCTCGCCGCGGGACCGCTCCCTTCAATTGGCGGCGTTGGCGGCCCAGGAGGCTTGGGACCAAGCCGCGCTGGGCCAAGTTTCCCCCGCGGCGGTCGGGACGACTTTTTCTTCCAGCAAAGGCGGGCTCTTAAGCCTGCTTCGGGCCCGGGAAGATTTGGAGCGGGGGCAGGCGCCCCCGCTCAATTTTCTTCAAGATTTTTTTCCCTCCACGCCCGGAATTTTCCTGCGGGAACAGCTTGGATTTAAAGGTCCCGCCTTGTCTTTCTCGGCCGCTTGCGCCACCGGGCTGGCCAGCTTGATCCAGGCCGCCGATTGGATTGAGCGGGGATCCTGCGGGGCGGTTTTAGCCGGCAGCACCGAATCTTCCATCCATCCCCTGGTTCTGGCTGGTTTCGCCCAAATGGGGCTTTTGACCTCAAATCCCCAGGGTGGACGGCCTTTTGATCTTTGCCGAGATGGTTTTTTATTGGGGGAAGGGTGCGGCGCGATGGTTTTAGAGTCGGAAAGTTCGGCTTTGGGGAGGGGAGCGACTCCTTTAGTCCGGATGACGGGCTGGGCCTTGGGCGCCGACGGGGATGGAATTTTGGAACTGGAACCCCGGGGTCGTTCTATCATAGGGGTCATTCAGCGGGCCTTAAGCCGGGCCGGACTTAAACCGGAAAATATCGGTTATATTAACGCCCATGGAACTGGGACCCGGGCCAATGATAAAGTAGAGTCCGAAGCGCTCGCTGAGGTTTTTGGCGCGCGTTCGGTTTGGGTGAGTTCCACCAAAGGCGCCACGGGCCATTTGCTCGGGGCGGCCGGCAGCGTGGAAGCGGTTTTCACGGCGATGGCTGTCAGTCGCGGGCGGGCTCCGGTGACCCGGAACCTGAAAGACCCTGATCCGGAATGCCGGGTGCGGCATGTGCCGCCGGGCGGCGTGACGGGAAATTGGGAACATGTGATGTCCCTGTCGTACGGCATCGGGGGACAGTTGGGCGCGGTTATTTTTTCTAAAGGTTGAAACCTATGGAATGCTTACCCTATCGCGTGGAATTTCAAAAAGAACTGGAAACCTTTCTGGAGGGCCCTTTCCGGGAAATCGGGATTGAGCTCGACCTCGAGGGCGGCCAATCGGACCTGCGGCGCATCCCGGAGTTCTACCAGAAAACCGGGGATTTTTGGGTCTTGCGGGATCACGGTAAAATCGTCGGCACCATCGCGCTTCGCTGGATTGAGGACCGCACGGGCGAGATTAAGCGCTTCTTCGTCGACTCGAACAAACGCGGCAAGGGCCAAGGCAAGATGCTTTTGGAAAAAGTCATCCAAAGCGCCCCTACTTTCGGGTTTAGAAAACTTCGGTTGGACACCAACTCCAAGTCCCCCGCGGCCATCCACCTTTTCAAAAAATACGGGTTCCGATTGATTCCCCGTTACAACGACGAACCGGACGCCGAGTACTTTTTCGAACTCACTTTCGTTTAAGGGGAACCGCTTGGATTGGATGGCGGAACTTGAACAAGAGTTGAAGGACTGGGAAGCCCAAGGCCTGAAGCGTCAATTGCGCACCGTCGATCTTTTGGGCGGCGCGAAAGCCCGCGTCAACGGGCAAGACTGCACCCTTTTTTGCGCCAATAATTATCTGGGTTTATCCGACCATCCCCGCGTGCTCAAAATGTCCCACCAGGCTTTGGACCGCTATGGCGCCGGGGCGCAGGCTTCCCGGCTGGTGTCGGGCAACTTTCCCATCCATGATTTGCTTGAGGAAAAAACCGCCCTCTTTAAAGGGACCGAATCCTGCCTGGCTTTTCCCACGGGTTATATGGCCAATTTAGCCGCTGTTTCGGCGCTGGTGGGGGATGAGGACGCGGTGCTTTGCGACCGGCTCAACCACGCCAGCTTGGTCGACGCTTGCCGGATGTCGAAAGCCAAACTGCTGGTCTATGAGCATTTAAACCTGGATGATTTAAAAAGCTGTTTGGAACGCGCCCGCAATTACCGCAGGCGCTTGATTGTGACCGATTCTTTATTCAGCATGGACGGGGATTTGGCTCCTTTGGGAGGCATCATGGATTTGGCCGCTGAGTTTGACGCCATGGTTTTAATCGACGACGCCCATGGAACGGGGGTTTTAGGGGTGGGCGGGCGCGGCGCGGCCCATCATTTTCCCTTGAGGACGCTTCCAACCGTGGTCATGGGAACCTATAGCAAGGCCTTGGGAAGCATCGGCGGATTTGTCTGCGCTTCTAAATTGCTGACCGACATCCTTTTAAATAAGGCCAGGACTTTTATCTATACCACGGGTTTGCCGCCCTCGGTTTGCGGGGCCTCTTTAGGCGCCCTGGAAGTTTTGGAAGAGGAACCGGACCGGGTGGAAAAGCTAAAGAAGAACGCGGACAAAATCCGCAATGGGTTAAAGGGTTTGGGTTTTGAGGTTCCGGCGGGCGAGAGCCCGATTATTCCCGTGATGGTGGGCGACAACGAAAAGGCGGTCGCCATGTCCGCCAAATTATTGGAAGAAGGCATTTTGGTGGTGGTTTTACATAATATTTCTTCGTTAACAATTTTAAAGCATTTTCATTCTTTTTCTTATGAAAATATATTTGTCATGATGAAACATATACACACTGCTTCACTTTAATGTGATGAGAATCTGTTAATATTTCAAAACGAAATATGTATTTATTGTGCTCCATTTTTCTTTTTCTTGACGTTGTTTTTTACCATATCTTTCAATGATATCGATCATTTAATGTTTTATCATCTTTAAAATGATGAATAACTCTATTCTAAAGGCAATCTAAAGCGGTTTAAATAAGCAGATGTTAACTGATGGTCAATATATCAAGTTAAACCTTCTTATTTTTTATCTAAATGAAATGAACATAAAATATAGATGTGCATTAGTTGTTTGAGTATTACATAAATCTGGATCTATAAAAGTAAGTTTCGATAAAAATCTCATAGTTTATTCTTATTATTTTTCCTACAATGTATAAGAATTATGTTTATAATGTGTTCGATGACAATATATTCCAATCGAATAATTACGGCATGTCTTTTCACCTAGAGTTGGATAAAATCAGTGTGTATGTATTACTCTTTCGATGGAAATTTTCTAAACGAAATTAGTTTTTTCAACTAATTTCATAGATTTTTTTGCTATTACCTTTAATATTTACATCAAATTATTCTGCTAATATCGATATTCGATCGCGAACAACATTCTTTTCTTGTCATTTTGGTTTTCGTATTATCTATTTTTCATTATGCGATTTATATTTGAACGTTAAACAAGAAAAAAGGCTAAAGATAAATGAGAATTAGGTTTAATATTGATTCTGATTGATGCATTAAAGCATCTTTTGTTTTATCAATCGTCTCTAAATATTTTTCATGTTTTATTTCAGATATATATTCATTAGATTAGTTGAATACTCTTTCAATTGGATTATTATTGAAATCGAACAAATATCAATATGGAAATCAAATTTGGCATTCCGCTCGCCATAGAATCATTTCGCGCTCAAATTTTTGTTTCCATCATTTTTAACAGCACCATTTTTTTGTACGCTTCATTTCAAAAGACTATAGACGACGCTTATGAATCGGTTCTTCGTTCGCGGACGCCAAATTTGAAGTTAATTACAGTTGACTTACTTTGTGGTATTCCTTATGAAGATTGTCTTTGCTCTATACAATCAACGAAACATGAACAACTGAAAAACTGTCTCACTCATTATTATCTTCTGGGTAGCCCTATTTATCTGAAATAAGCCCTATTCATACTACAGATCTATACTATTCGAGAACTTTTCTCGGTGAATGGAAAGTACAGTCGTATTCTTGTCTGGGTTTTATGGATCATTTCCGTATTTATCTTCGTCTTTATTACAAATGGTATTTATCGTGATAATTGTTTTTATTATAATGTAAATACATTTCTTCATGGTACTGGGATACTTCTGTTTTTGGGCGTGGCCTTTGATATATTCTTTCTCGGAGGCGGTCGTCGTTTTTCACATAACAATCATAATACTCTAAATGATTCTATAGAAGTAGAAATTTATGGACGATCCTATAGAGGTAGAAATCGATCATGGTCTTACCGAAGTAGAAACTGATGATGATTCTTCAGAAGTAGAAATTGATCATGATCCTATAGTTTGGCGAAACTTACTCTGATTCGACAAAAGCTGAAATTCTTCTTGTTTATTTTCTCATTAACTGTTCATTTTTTTTCTTCCTGTTCTCAGCTGTGTGGCATGTATGCTCTCAAAGGGCGGGGGCGCATAAGGACGTATTTTGGCCCCTTTTGATTTTCACTATTAAAACTAATTGATTCATACATAAATTGATAGATTATGACTTTCTGATCATTTTGATGCTAAATACAATGTATTCCTATAAGATTTTAGGTGCCATCAGGGCCCATTAATTAGTCAATAACACTCTCAAAGATTCTTCTCATTTTTTCATCATATATGAATTACAATTATATTTTCTTCCCATTTCTTTTATATACCATTCGATAGAGCTTTTTAAGCTCTACAAAACTGACTATTTTTAAGAATCCAAAAAAGTTGACCAATAGGTCAAAAACATCAAACAATAGGTTCAGTATGTATAAAAAACAAGATTTTTATCATTTTGTTATCATATATGAATTACAACTGTATTTCCACCCCAATTCTTTTGTATGCCATTCGATAGAGCTTTTGAAGGGCTACAAAACTAGCTACTTTTTAGGATCTAAAAAAGTGGGCCACTTGACCAAATCCTAATCATACTATTTTTGAGACCTGATTTTTGACATTTTTGACTGATATTCCATGGTTTTCGGTCAGAAGAACCCTCAGTTGATCTCAAATAAACATCATATTTGGAATCAGCATCAAAAACTGAGTCGACTAATGTATGTTTCAAACGTTTTCTTGAACTTTTTTTCGCCGAAAAATTCGCCCCTTCGTACCGCTCTCGTAGAGGCATGCCATGACCCATCTTCAGTATTTCGAGTATAAGTGACCCAGAATCGTTCAGAAAGGCTATATTTTATTACCAAAAGATTCGCCGTAAAATTCTGCGTCGACTCCACTATGAACTAACAGCTCGACCTTATGCACCCCCGTCCTTTGTTGGTGAACAAAAAAACGTGCAGAACTTATGTACCAACCGGATAATTTGATAATTTGAATCGGAATATTCTATAAGTGTTTTATCTCGCGTTGTTACATCAGTTCCTTGATTATTAAAGATTCGATAAACATGTAAAATAGCACCCACTATACATTCATTATCAAGAGAAATTGTATAATCATGACGTTGTTGAGTAAGTTCTGTTTCAATAATTAATATAATATTATTAAGTGAATAAGACCAAAAGAACCAATTCGAAGTACATTTTTTTACATATTCTGTATTGGTTAAATTAACTACGCTTGAATAACAATCTCCAGAAAAACTTAACAAAGCCGCGCATGTACCAACTTCACATTAATCGGCGGAAAGAAGGAGTCCATTGCCGTTTCAAACACTGTCACCTGTTTATTCATGATCATTGTTAGATTTTGCTCATGTTTAATATATGAATCATTTAAATTCTTCATATGGTTTAATGTCGAATTGATAAGTGTTTGAGACATTTCTATTTTATTTCTGTCTATTCCATCAAGCTTTATTTTGATAATTTCATTGAATGTCGTTATTATCGGTGTTATATAGTTGGTTCATTGCTACTACATTGTCCTTGATCATCGTTGACATGAGTGACAAATATTGGTTTTGTGCTTGAACCTGTTATTGCAACATGAGCCATGCTTGCTGAATTGATTTCATTAGCGTATCGTAGGAACTTTTGATTTTCACATATTCAATCTCAAACTTCTTTTTACATTCCTGCAACTCATTTGCAAGACCTTCACTATTTGACCAGCGTCAGTTGTAGACGATGTTTCATTGTTTGTGCATTGTTTGTCAAACCATGGATTCATAATTGGAGGCTGAGATGGAACAAGATTTTGAATTTCGTTGTTGTTCACAGGAGTTAAGTATCTATTTCGATCACCCGTCGTTCTGCAGTCGACCGGAATAAAAAGTTTAATATTTGGTGGTAATTTATTTCGATCAGTTTTAATCGATTAAGTAGTTCTTGCCGAAATTTTAATATCAAGGGACATTTACAGTCTGTCGCTATATGATCACCGTCACAATGGCGACACTTGATACTACATTCACTATGTTTATTACCATCATTTCTGTTTTCGCCACATCTTCGACATAATTCAACAGGTGATTCACATGTTTTCTTCACATGACCAGGTTTATTGTATTTAAAACATATGAGTATTTTTGGAGGCGGAAGATATTCTTCTACTTCGAATATTTGTCCTTGTAATGCAATTTTACCATCATTTATAATTTTAATATAGTCATCCTTTTGATACAATGCTAGTCTGATATGTCGACTATTTGATCTCATTTTTTCCATCATATCGTCGACTACAAATCTTGATGATATTTAATTTTTGATCTCATTTGATATATCTTCTTTACATATCTCATTTGATACAAATTTAATAATGACTGTGTTTTGGGGTGGAAGTCGATTCGGTGGATTTGGTTCGATTTTGATATTGTCGATTCGTTCCGATAATTTTTGATTTCACATAAATAGATATAAAGATCGACATCATTCGTGACACCATATAATGTTTTACCACCTGTATCTATCCACCAATGATGGAAACCTAACGGTTATTGATTCTTTGGATATTCTTTGCGAAATTCATTGTTTATAACCTTGAAAAAATTCACAATAAATCTTTTTGCTTCTTCACGATGTTGGAAAGGGGGTGAGCATTCAATTTTCACTGGTGCGAAATTATTTTCAATTGTAAATGATAGTGCTTGGTTCGATATATTAATTACATCTTGTTGCACATTACTGCTATTATATCCATTTGATGCCTGATGTTGTACCAATCCTTGATTACCACTTCGAGAATTATTCACTAATAATAAATCTCTATTTATCTTTGGTTTCTTCTTTTCTTGTGGTGTTGACAGTTGGTAACTATTACTATCCATGCTAATCACGTTAATGCCATCATCATCAGGTGGTGGTGAACGTTTTTCACCAGAATTATTTTTTTTTCGTATTTGCTTATTGTATTCTTCAAGTGCTTCATGACTAACCAATTTTTCCTTTGGATCCATAAAACATTTTGAGCTCTTTTTCATTTTTCGTTGAGGAAAATAAATAATCGATTATTATTTATCAACTATTTATTGAGAAAAAAGTCACGTGTATGTGCACGTGCTCTTTTATTATAGAAAGAAAAGAAATGTATAAATACGTCTTATGACTATTAATACAGGAGGAGGAATAGAATACTGATATTATTGCTGTTAAACATCTGTGATATTTAGCTTTGTCCATCCACTTAAATAATGCTAGTAAAAATTCTTCTTATATTTTATTTCTAGATAGATTCTTCATTATCTGAAGTGGACAGCGCCGTGCTCCTTCGATTAGCTTCACTCGAAAATGATCTTCTTCGATGTGCCCGGAATATAAAGTCATGGTCTTTTCTCCTGCAATGATTGACAAGTTTTTTTTTGTGCAGGTTGTGTGTGAAAATGAATGATAAGATTTGACTTCAATGAGGAAACAATAACCAAGTAGAGAGGCAATGTGTTAGCAAAAAGTGATGATTGATCTCGATGTGACAAGAAAATTTCCTGCGAGAAATGGGACGGGACGGGACAGAAAAAACGTCGTCCTGACGGTCTCTGTTGTGGCATGAATTCGCTTCATTGGCCCATATACGTCCATCGAGTGAGAAAATGTTGATTAGAAAGCAAGTTCCTGGTTTAGCTTCGAAAAATTTGAGCAGTGGCAGTTGTTGTCTAATTTTCAGTCGTCCTCCGAACTCATGGGTTCTCACCTCACATTTCGTTTTCTTTAATGTCGAGCGCAGACAATCATTGTCTTGCTCATGTGGGCATCGATTGTACGACACATTCTTATTTTTCACACCCGAATAATAGCCACACAGCACAAGCGTTTGCTTTAGTTCCTATTCGCCATGGTTGCAAACCATGTGTTTTTTGAAACCACTTATGTTAATCATGAAATAAAGATCCAGAGAACAGTACATTCGTTTAAAATCTATGTCGCTGATCAAGTGAGTTTGGTTCTCAGATCAGAAAGGTTGAATGTCAAGCAGTACTACTTATTTTGCAGAGAGTAAAAGGAGAAAAATATTTCTGTGGCGGTCTTCTTGAGCTCTAGACCATTTTCTCTGTTTTACTAGTTCAGACTACTACAGTTTTCTTGCTGATTTTTATTAGAAATTATACCACTACAAAGCTACTACATTTATCCGATATATATATCTGGCACGTAGTCGCCGTCAACCCAGCTGTCTCTTCCAGTTGTAGTAGTCTTCTGTTGAGATTGTAAATGAAGGTAGCTTAAATAACCTTCTCCCAGACAACGAGGGTACAATCGTAGAAGAAATTTCTGGTATTTTTCCTGTTCGTTTCGAAACGGAGCGATGATTTCCCGTTCGAGCATTTCTTCATCAGCAGGCAGCAACATACCATATGCCTTCAGATCCACTTTTAGCTTTCTCAGTCGTGGTAACTGTGCCAGCAGCGTGTCATTCCAGTAGTATGCACTAAGGTACTTCTTCATCAGAAGAACAGTGTCAAGAGCAGTAGTGCCAAAAATGTATAGGTCGTAGAGATTCGGCATGTTCGTAAGGAGCAGTGTGAGTAGATTGAACTGCGCCTTCAACCAGACTAGTTCAAGGTTCAGTTTTACCTTGCACTTCAGCGAAAACACGGAACGAATATGAGTAAAATTATTAGATACATCGTCTCCCAGCTGAGCTCGCAGCTGGAGTCGCTTGAGAAAAGGTAGCTGTTGGCAGAGGAGAAAGAGATTATCGATCTTGAATCGGTCCGTCAGAGTCAAGTACTGGAGAGTGAATTGCTGTTGCTGTTGTTCCAAGACAGGTATATTCAGAATGCATGGATTGCGGTAAACTGTGAGTTCAAGTGACGCCAGTGATTTTAGCTGAAGAGCATTGGACACGATAGTTGAGAGGGCGGCGCCGGTTTCGGAGTAATCTTTGTATTCTGTCGTGTAACCTATGGAGAAAGAGCTGGGTTCGAACTAAGTTAAAAATGGGAGAGAGTCTCGGCTACTCACCTGCGTTGTTCACAACTAAATACTTTAGATTCGGGTAGTGATCCTCAGCTTTGGCAAATAATAGCTTGACACTATCGAAGTTGAGTCCATAGATGACCAGGTGGCAAAGAGAGGGCAGACGCACCGTCGTAATAAATAACGAAGGTGACCAGTTCTTCTGAATTAGCCAGAGTGAGCGGAGATGTTGTTTCAGACAGTGTATATCTCGCTTCTCAGCACCACTGTCACTGGCAATGATCAGCCAGAATGTGCGAAGGCGGTGGTCGAAAAGAACAGAGTTCAGCCGTTGGTTCAGGTTGAGAAAACCGTCGAGGAGGAGATTCACTTCGCCGATATACTCGAAGATGATCATGAGAACGTCGTTGCAGAGTGATTCGAAGGTGGTCGACATTGTTCTTTCTCTCATGAACGAAAATTAGATGTACACAGTTGAACGCCTTCCTTCTTCCTCTTATATCGAGCTGAATAACAACAACAATGAACGTCGTGCTTGTTTTATTAGTCTGAAGATAAATGGACGAACGACAAATATACATATATATATATATATATCTTTCCTTAGTTGACCGTTTCACTCGAGTGAACCCTCCATCAAGATAGGAAGCGCACTAAAGACAAGTGAGACGGTTATTGTTCTTCATGTTTCGACGACGCCTTGTAAGAAAGTAACAAAATATAAACGCGGCTAGAATTCACAGTGTCCGCTAGGATTGTTGTCTTTTATCGGCATGCATTTGATCTTAGACTGAATTTGAAGAGAAAATTCTTTGAATAAAGAGAAGAACTTCTTGTCTGTGTTCTGTTTGAGAAATGATTTTGATCACCAATGAAGAATTGGGTTGTTCTATAAAATCTAAAAGAAAAACGAGAAAATTCTGATTGTCGGAAGATATATATTGAAGAGCAGACAATAGCAATAGCTATAGAAAAAAAAGAAAGATAACGTGCGTGGAGTTAAATTGGTCAAACTCGAATAGGAAAAGGTCAACAATAGGCATGCAACGGTGACGGTCACCGGTCCACCGGTCCACCGATAGACCGGTGAGACCGGTGGATCGGTGAACCGGTGACCGGTGGCTCACCGTCACCGTTGCATCCCTAGTCAACAAATATATAATTGCGTTTTCTTTTCGTATTTCTTTAAAACTTTCTTTCTGAAAAGTGCCCCTGGAACAAAACACATTGAAAGACATTTTTTAAAATGGTCAACTGATCACAAAAGTTGCGTGCAGACATTTTTTTCGACTACCTACTCGAATGATGAGTGCATATCACATAAGATGCTCGGCCAATATCATCCCATGGTTTCTCTATTTTGATGAGTTGACTCATAAGTCGGGCTCTGTTAACCTCGGCTAGGTTAGCTGGAGTTGATTTTGAACCAGCCTATCACGAATTTCAGACCGATAACTAGTTTGCTCATGATAATCCATTTTCAAGTAAGAACTGGTGAGGAAAAATCCGTGACATTAGGAGCCAGTGCTTCTTTATTGACACTGCTTAGTTTTGATGTAGGCTGTGCATGCTACAGTAAGTATTTAAGTCAGAGAGATTACACAGCGTTTTTATCGTTATTCGATTCCTGGAGTTTGTTGAGCTATATCCGTTACGGTAACTTCAATTGATACAATTTGTCAAATTGATAACGAAGCTCGAAAACAACTAAAAAATCTGATCGGTAGATTATGTACGCAAATGTTCCAGGCACTATAAAAATTTTAGAGCGATACTCCTGTTCAAAGGGTTTGAGCCTGGTGTTTTCTGTCCATCAACGCTTTGTTCTGCACAATGTCCAATGAATGACTGTGACAAATTTAACAAGTGAAACTCGATTTCAATTTTCAAAATCGAGAATGAAAAGAATAAAAATTAGGAGAAAACATTAAAAAGCAGTTTTAGATCCAGAAGATTTTTTATCAGAAGAAAAGTCTAAAAAATCAGGAGATGTTGTGACCCTGGTTAAGTACTTTATGAGAAAGATGGTTAAAAAAAAAGTTGTTATTAGCGACGACATCTATTAAGTAATTATTCCAGATTGGGTTTTACGACAGTCGCATGTTATATATTTTAAGTTTGAATATAGTTTTCTTCATTATATTCTCTGAAACAGAGCATAATTGATATATAGTAATGACGTTTTGTCTTTTGTATGAATTAACCAATAGATACGTTCTTCGATCACTTATGACTGACGATCACGATCAATATAGATATAGTACCTCGACCAATTTTCTCCATTCTTTATTCGAACTTTTATTTTCCTTTTGTTTCTTTTCGTCTATATAAATTGTTTTGATTTTAATAATATCACGCACTCCAATGAAGAAAACACATCTTGGCTCGCGAGATTTACTTGCCAATGGTGGTGGTTGTCCTGTTGAAGTGAATAATTTCTATCGAATTTTGATAATTAATTATTTTTATTTATTTTAACAAAGGTCTTCTGTCGTTTACGACCACCAAAAGATAATAATAATGATCAAGAAACAGATAATTCATCATCATGTTCAAAGTTTCAAGTTCAACAGAACTCACTCTCTTCTCATCTGAGGTCAGGATTTATTTTAATAGTTCATTATTCGAATACTTGATTATATTTTTTCTAGAATGCTAAAAATGGACAAATTAGAGAAGTAAGTCATTTCGTCTTTGATACTTTTATCCTATTAAAATTTTTTTTGTTTAGTCTCGTTATGAATTTACTCATATTCTTACTGATGATGTTTCACAATCAGCTGCTTTTAAAGAATTAGCTATACCTCTCCTTGATGATCTTATTCAAGGAAAAAACAGTATGTTGTTTTTATTTCTTAAAGTAAACATTTAATTCTATTTATGAAAAAATTTAGGTGTATTATTTACATATGGAATTACAGGTTCAGGAAAAACTTATACAATGATGGGACCATTGAATAATCCTGGTTTAATTCCACGTTCATTTGATGTTATTTTTAATTCAATTGGATCACATCTTGGAAAGAAATATGTGAGTTTGATTCGAATTTTTGATGTTTTCTTTATATTGATTTGTTTTAGCTTCTTCGTTCTGATCGTCAAAATGGTTATGAAATTCAAAGTGAAGCTGATATTTTACTTGAACGACAACGAAAAGAAATTCAAATGGCTAGAAATGGTAATAATCAACGTGGAAAGTAAGATAAACTCTTTCATCATTTTTATAATTCAAATAATATCATTATATAGAATTCCTGATTCATCAAATGGTCGTACATTAGATACGACATCATTATGGAATCCACAATTAAATGAAAATTGTTCATATTTTGTCTTTGTTACATTTGTTGAAATTTATAATAATTATATTTATGATTTATTCGATGATGATATTCTTAATAAGTAAGATTAGATATATTTTAAACAAGGAAATAAATCTTTTTGTTTTTTAGAGCACCACAATCGAAACAATTACGTGAAGATAATCGTGGTCGACCATATATAAAAGATGTTAAAGAAATTGAAGTACGTATCAAGTGAAGAAGCAATTGAATTACTTAATATGGGTTTAAAACGACGTCGTATTGCTCATACACAATTAATACTGAATCAAGTCGATCACATAGTGTTCTATCAATGCGTCTTGTTCAATTTCATAATGATATTCCACCAACATCACTTGTATGTTTTATTTTTTATATTTTTATAAAATATTGTTTTTTTTTTATAATAGACAAAAGATGATTTAACAATTAGTACAATTCATTTAGTTGATTTAGCTGGAAGTGAACGTGTTAATCGAGCTAAAACTGTTGGTGAACGAGTTAAAGAAGCAAGTAAGTGAATTATTTGAAATTTCGTGATTGATTCAAATTTTGATTTAGGTAATATTAATTCATCATTAATGGTTCTTCGACAATGTTTTGAAACTTTACGAGAAAATCAAGCACAAGGTACAAGCAAGGTAAACTTTATTTCTTTTTTCTAATTGAAAAAAATACAAGATTTTATTATATAGATGGTACCATATCGTGAATCAAAATTAACATCATTTTTTAAAAGTTATTTTGATGGTGAAGGTCGAATACGAATGATTCTTTGTGTTAATCCAACTGTGGATGGTTATGAAGAAATTCAAGTAAATATTTATTTTATTATTTTTATTTATTTGAATAATTGTACTTTTAGCATGCACTTAAATTTGGTGAATTAACTAAAGATGTTATGGTACCACGTGCTTTACCACCTCCACCTCCACCAGTTCCACCAAAATTCACTCGTGTTGGGGCTTTACGTGAAATTGATAATCAACAACAACAAAATGCACAACCAATTCTTTTTACTGAATTCAAGTAAATAAGAGAATATTTTATTGAAAAAACTTTTTATTTCTCATTCTAGTGCTCAAGCATTAATTGCTCCATTTCCATCACTTGAATATTCTCTATTGGATGGAGCTGGTGATGATGAAGCTATTTTAATTCTTCAAGAACATTTACGACGACGTATGGATGAACGACAACGATTTAATATGGTAAAAATCTTTATTTTTCTTATAATCTAATTTATTTTCTTTGTTCATTAATAGCTTATTCAAGAACAACAAGAATTATTTACGTAAATTTACACTTGAATTAGCATCTGATTATGATTCAACAATATCTGATCATGATGATTTATCAAAAGAAAATGATCAACAAACAAAAACAATTCGTCATTTACAAACACGTATTAAATTATTAGAAAAATCTCAAAATGATTTATATAAAACAACAAATCAAATTGAACGTGAAAATAAAACATTAAAATCTCAAATTGAAGAACGAAATAATGAAATAAAATCTTTAAAATCTGAACGACGAAAAGATAAAATTGATTTTGAAAATAAATTAAAAATTAAAATTAAATGAAATTGAACAACAATATGTAAATCATTTATTTATTTAAAAATCTTATTTCAACTTTTTTTTCTTAAGATTAATGAAATAAAAAATAAAGAAATTCAAATGCGTGAACTTGAACGACAACATGATGATAAATTAAATATTATTCGATCAATGGCTGCAAATAATAACATTACAAATGAACAATTTTTAATTCCAATTAAATCACCATCATCACATGTTAATATCGAGTAAAGAATATTTTTAAAAACAAAAACATTTTATGATGAGATTATTTTTTCTAGAAGTCCAATGGATCATGTTTATCAAAATCAACAACAACAATATCATCGTGTTGAAATGATTATATCTCAAAATTGTAAAACACCAACATCAAAAAATACAAGTCCTCATCGTCGTCCGAATATTCCAAATACTGAACCAATGAATATTGAAAATACTAATGGACATGTTCTTGTTGGTCATCCAAGACAACAACATCGAAGATCACGTTCATTAACGTGAAGTGTGGCTTGAACATAGACCACAAGGAACAATTCAAACAGGTAAAGAGATAGTTATTCTTGTAAAATAAATGTTTTGGTTTAATCTAGAGACTCTTCTTCAACCAAAATTTCATAAAAAAGTGTCTACTCAACAAGCACCAGCTAAAAATGAAATAGTGCGAACAACAAAATATGTTTTAACACATCAAAATCTTGATGCACAAGGCGAAATTGTTACTGATTTTGTTAAAGTAAATTATTCTTTTACTTTAAATATAAATTTATTTTTTTGATTTATTAGGGTGATGTTCTTCAATCAAGTACTGGAGGTGTTAATGTCATTTTTAATGATGTTGAACGATTAACATGTACATCACCACCAGATCCATTAATATTACATAAACGATGTCAAAGTGAAGAACGAATTCTTCAAGAAGTAAATTATATTTATTTTAAAATTAAATTAATTTTTTATTTTTTAGACAAATACACAATCACCTTCGTCCCGCCAGGGTCCGGCTGTTGCACCTAAGTAAATTAATCACTCATTAATTTATTTTATAATTACATTTTTCTTTGTTTTTAGACGATTTCGCGTGTAAAATTGTTGATCAGTGAACATTAACCCTTTTTTGTCTCTGTACATTATTATTTCTATGTATTTTCGTCTTCCTAATTCTCTAGTTAATTGTGTGTGTTGTGTGTATCTTTGTTATATGTGAATTTATTCTTGTAGAAAAAGAAGATTATTAAATGAATATATTCTTAACTGTGAATTGGGTGTTTTATCTTCTAATTATATTCAATAACAAATTAAAGTTTCGAATATCTTGATATTTATCAGATAATCTTTACAAGTGGTGGAGCTACTCTTTTCTTGATCAAGATCTATGATTCTTGCTTATAATAGCTCTATCCAATGTCATTTGTAGTTGAATCTAGACATCTGTTGTTATATGACGTATTTCATCAGCAATTTCTAAGTCAGACTGATGGAGTTTACCAATAATGTTGAAACTATCAGCTGTATCTTATCTTTCTATAGTTCCGACCTTGTACGGCTCCCTTCTAATTTTTTTGTAACCATTATAAGTAGGCATGCAACGGTGACGGTCACCGGTCCACCGATAGACCGGTGAGACCGGTGGCTCACCGTCACCGTTGCATCCCTAATTATAAGCAGTAGTTTAGTAATAGTCAAAAAAGATTATAACAATTGAAAAAGTAACTTCACGAAATACTATTTTAATAATCAGGTAAGATTGATTTTTTCTCAACATGATATTGGTAATCAGAAGCGATGCTCGTAAAATTTGTTCATAGAAACCGAAGTTACGAATAAAATTTATTACATAAGAGACTAAAATCGATGGGAAAAACTAAGAAAATTTCTTGTATATAATTGATGAAGAGAATTCGCGGATACTTCTTTTTAAAAATAGTTCAATATTTTATCATTGGTTTACTAGCAGACATGCACAAAATGAATGTGAGTTGCCAACATTCTAAGATATTTATTAACAATTAACAGTGACATGTGTTATTCTAACATATCGTATTGGTTAACACAATCTAATTAAAATATCTCCGATAAATTTGACAAACACGTGGCCAAAAAAATTGACAGGATAATTCATACAGTAAGTGCAATAAAGAATGAAATATTAACAAAGAAGAGAATTCAAAAAATTTTTTAAATGAAATGCAAGAACAACAAGCACCGATAATGTCTTTTCATTCCAATCCATAACACCTGGAAAAACTAATGATATCCAAAAATTTACGAAAAAACCAATAACTGTTATAACTGCTGAGCTATAAGGTTTGCCAAACCCAAGCGCACTTATTAATGATGCTTCTATATTAAGCATGGTATATATTGGTGTTGTAGGATCAACCGGTCGTATTTTCCAAACTTCTCTTGGTGGAAAAAGAGTTGATGTGATAATAAGTGCAACCCAGATCGCCTGTTACGGACTCCGTATACGACCGTATTTGTCCTGTATACGGTCGTAAACGAGCGTATGCAGGTAAACCACGGTACACAGATCGTGACTTTTACCGTACTGGAACCACAAGCCATTTTATCAGACCGGGCACGAGACCGGTTCTATATCTGACTCTGCCTCTCTCCCTACCCTTTCCATACGATCGAATTCATCCATAAAAAAAACAATCTAAAAGAAAAAATAAATTAAATAAATTTAAAAAAAATACTCACTATTCGTTAAACTGTTGACTGGAAATGACCTAAAATAAATAAAAAATAGATTAAAATACTTACTGTTCTATTCTCTTTGTCTATTGCCGAAGAATAAATTATTTTTCCTGAAGTCATAAAAAATTTTCATACCCGCTGACGACTTTCGTCCGCGGCAGAATGGACAAATTTTTTTTTAATCGTTTTTTTAACTGGTTGGGGACGAATTAGTTATAAGTGGCATTGACCGTGAGAAATAAACAATTATATATCTATATATGTATACCCAGGTCGAACAGGCAGGCTCGTAAACGACCGTTTACCGAGAGAAACGGAGATATACGGAGGTCATACACACGTTCCGTATACAATCTCGCGTATACGGAGCTATACTATGAGAACCGGAATCCGTATTTGGTTTATTTGATAAAACAAATAGATGTACTTATTTCTTCTTACATAGATAGCATTCTGTAACAATAGAAAGACCAAATTGATTCACAAAGTGAGTGACTGTTGTTTTTTTCAACTCCAAAAACAAATCTACAGCATAAATAAGGTAGAAAAACTGCAAAATTACAGTGGATTTTTCTTTTCGTTTATTTATATATGGTTTGATAGAGCGTGAAAAGCTGATCACGAATATATATATTTTATTTCGATTTGATCGCTATTTGGCTGAGAAAAATGTTAAACAAGTTGAACGACTACAAATGTCGTATATGCAGCTAAAACTCGTTTCTTTTACAGAAATTGTTAAATTTCAGGGTCATTTATTTTGTTAAACTTTTTTTAAATATTATATTCTGAATCAGCATGAAAAACTGAATTAGAAAATGCTATTTGATTAGACTCAAAGCTAAAAAAAGTTTAAAAAATTCGGTCCAGTATAAATACCTCGACATGCTCAAAAGTGACTAACCGTGTAAACCTATCTAGTTTTTTGTAATAAGAGATAGAAACAACTATCATATCTCGTTAGAATCGTCAGATCGTGGGCTACAAAAGTACCTATTTAGTTTTCTTAAATTTTTTTTAATGTTGAGAAAATTAAAGTTTTTTCATATTTGGTGGCAAAATCAAGTGAAAAGACGAAAAATGCGTTAGTTTTTGGGAAAATCCAATACCATAGCTCAGTAGAAATGAAAAATAAATAAGATATTCAGAATCAGCGTAAAAAACTACGTCGAATCACATATTCTTTAGGCAAAAATATTTCCATCGCAAAAATGACCTGTACTCCCCCTCAGCAGAATTTCGTAAAGATTTTGCCTGGGGTCCCCCACAGGCTGAAATTTCATAAAATTTCTTTTTTTTTGAAACATATGTGATTCGACGTAGTTTTTTACGCTGATTCTGAATATCTTATTTATTTTTCATTTCTACTGAGCTATGGTATTGGATTTTCCCAAAAACTAACGCATTTTTCGTCTTTTCACTTGATTTTGCCACCAAATATGAAAAAACTTTAATTTTCTCAACATTAAAAAAAATTTAAGAAAACTAAATAGGTACTTTTGTAGCCCACGATCTGACGATTCTAACGAGATATGATAGTTGTTTTTATCTCTTATTACAAAAAACTAGATAGGTTTACACGGTTAGTCACTTTTGAGCATGTCGAGGTATTTATACTGGACCGAATTTTTTAAACTTTTTTTAGCTTTGAGTCTAATCAAATAGCATTTTCTAATTCAGTTTTTCATGCTGATTCAGAATATAATATTTAAAAAAAGTTTAACAAAATAAATGACCCTGAAATTTAACAATTTCTGTAAAAGAAACGAGTTTTAGCTGCATATACGACATTTGTAGTCGTTCAACTTGTTTAACGTTTTTCAGCCAAATAGCGATCAAATCGAAATAAAATATATATATTCGTGATCAGCTTTTCACGCTCTATCAAACCATATATAAATAAACGAAAAGAAAAATCCACTGTAATTTTGCAGTTTTTCTACCTTAATAAGGAACGACATCAAGTGATTTCACGACGAAGTTCAAGAATAAGTTCAGCATCATTTGTGTTAGAAGAATGAGGAGATGAAGAATAAAATGGAATAAGAAGATTTCAAAAGATGACATATAGAGAAAGAAAGGAAAAGTTCTAACATATGTGATATAGAGAAAGGGAGAAGTCCAAGCTGTGACATGTATACGAAGAAGAGACAAAAGAAAAACGAAAGGAAAATACCAACTGAACAAGAAGGAAAATAACAAGAACATATGTATCAGAAAGCGAATAAAAATATATGAACTACCACATAACACTACATAAGAACATATATAGCATAATTTTTAACAATAAAAGTATGGCATACATAACACAATCTAATTAAAATATCTCCGATAAATTTGACAAACACGTGACCAAAAAAATTGACAGGATAATGCGAGAACAACAAGCACCGATAATGTCTTTTCATTCCAATCCATAACACCTGGAAAAATTAATGATATCCAAAAATTTACGAAAAAACCAATAACTGTTATAACTGCTGGGCTATAAGGTTTGCCAAATCCAAGCGCACTTATTAATAATGTTTCTATGTTAAACATGGTATATATTGGTGTTGTAGGATCAACCGGTCGTATTTTCCAAACTTCTCTTGATGGAAAAAATTTGATGTGATAATAAGTGCAAGCTAAAGCCGCAAAAAACACAACCACCAAGAACAAAACAGTTATAGAATTGCATGGTAAAAAAAACGTGGTTGTACGTACAAGTATGTTCCAAGATGTAAATAATCTTATTTGTAACAATTGTTTGAATGGAATAAAATCAGTTAAAGATACAATATTAATGGAACTCAATCGGTCAACAGAACCAACATGTAATCCTGAAGGAAGAGGTCTTTTTCGTTCATTCACGTAAATTATACAGGGCAAATAAGCTGTTGTTTAGTTTAAAGAAAAGGAAATATCGGTAGTCAAAGATAATTTTGAAAAAAAAAGAAAGAACCAAACATAGAAACGAACTACGATAAAAAAATATACAATACGAAACATAATAAAAATAAAAATAATTAATCATATTTAGCCTTTACATAAAAAAAATACCGATAAAAATATTTACACAATAAAAACCATACTACAATGATCGAGAAAAGTTATTCTAACCAATCCAGAAGTGCCGCATATTTATACGCAATACCGACCGAAAAGCATCCAACCAAACAGAGTAATAAGAAATGGTGCAAATGGTTTACCATATATTAATGCTCCTGTTAATAAGGAACACAAGTTAAATAAAAATTAGCCTATACCACTTTCAGATCTGTTTTTTGTCATCAGTATTTGTTCTCCATCCAATGGCAAATCATACATATTGAATAACAAAAATCATCGCTAACGTCACCATCATGATCGACATCATAAACAAATATCCTGTACAATATATATCGCTAAAAAAAAGATCGTAAACAAGTCATCATCACAAATAAATTTATTTGTCCAAATAGAAATATTAAACTATTGATAAATTTATTCGAATCTTCTTTGGAAAAATATTTAATTATTTATTCTGTAATTACTGATACAGTGAAAAGAAATAATGGATCTGAGAGAAACCTCACCCCCACACCCCCTCACCCTCAATGAGCATGAAGAAATCGAAGACAATGTTTACATGGATAATTTGACGGAAGCTGGATTCATAGGCAACAGTGATAATATACTGTGTGTCACTGATGAAGAAACTAATCCTGAGGCAATGGACGAAGAATCAGGTGATATTACCTACGATCTTGAGTATCGTCAAAATGAAGCTATGAAGAATTTGTCAAGTATCTTCAAGTTCCTGGATATAGATCCAATTCATGATAAGTACGATCAGTTTGAATTCCAATAAATTGAAAGATCTTTTGAACATTGGAAATGTCCAACGACGTTCAACCAAAAAGTTTGTTTTAGTTCATTATTATTGATTATCTCTTCAAAAGAACAAAAAACGATTAGATGTCTATCTTTATATTAAAGAAAATTTTTCTTTTTTGGACAAATCAATTCGATCGGCAGCAAATTTTCATCATTGCAACCGAGGAAAAAACAACTGAAATGTTTAATATTGCCATTTTTCGATTGATTTTTTGTCCTTGATCAATAACTCAATTGAATGTTTTTTTTTCATTTAGACTCCACGATCAGTTTTCATCGTTCAAGCGACAAAATCTCTTTATTTATTTGGATTAATGATGTTGTTGTTCGTTATCTGTATTGTTTTTTTCTGTGCTTTTTTCTCGTATCTTTAATTCATGCATATTTGAAGTCTGATCTGTACATAGTAGATAGAAATGCAAGGATTATGTTGCTGTTAGAAAAGAAAATCTCCTTTCATGAGTCACTGTGATATATCCATGGTCAAAGCATGTATATTGTGCAGTATAATTTATAGATTTTTATTGAGTTAATGTATCATACGTTTTTTTTGTATTAAACGAACAAAAAGTTCAAACTCAGAAAAAAACGAGACAGTTTAAAGAGCTTGCCAAAGTGCAGCAACAGCAGCTGGTGTCCAACTATCTATTGATGTATGTGCTTGAAGACATCTATATGTTTTACCTTGATATGTTACTAGTTCACCTGTTTTGTACGCCTTATTTGGTGCCCATGCAGAAGTTTCTCCTGTAGGAGCTTGAGTTGTTGATCCAGGAGCGGTTGGACTTGGTGCATTCGTTGCAGATGTTGAAGGGGTCGGTGCAGTTGGTGGATTTGTTCCAGGGGGTGGTGTTTGACCATTGGTTAATGCTGCATATGTAGCACCAATAAGTTCTGCATTACGATCACCACTTAATTCCCAAAACATTGCACCACCTAATTTTTTTTGTTTAATATAATTATTTTTAATTGAATTGATTCAAGATCATCATAACTAATCCAAATACCAGTTGATGGATTAAAAAGAAATGGTACTTTAGATTGCATCATCCCAATAACGTGTATATGTATGGTATAATAATTTTTTTTTAAATGATCATAATCAAATACTCCATTTTCCCATGTACCATTGGAAGTTGACTTGATGCAGTTTGTGAAAATCCATTTAGAGCTGTGCTTGTAACTCCTATAAAATAGAAATATATTTAATCTATTAATAAAAAAGAAATCAAATTACCTTGCCAACCACGTCCATATAAAGCTAAACCCATTACTATTTTCGTTCGAGGTACTACCAGCTGCAATATAAGCTTGAATAGCTGCATCACAATTATATTTTGATTTGATGAATGATGGAGCAACATCAGTTGCTGTTTCATCATCATTTTTATATAATGGAGCATTATGACCTGTTTTTGATTCCCAACCACCTACCAAATTAATGATACAAATACATATATTAATGTATAATAAATAAAATAAAATTTACCGTGAAAATCATAAGTCATAACATTGATCCAATCAAGATAAGCAGACATACCAGGTAAATCCATATCAGCAATACGTTCAGTACCAGCTCCAGTTCTATATTAATATACAAAATAGAATATAATATTTATATAGAATTATTTAACTTACGCTACAGTTAACAAATATGTTTTGTATTGGAGTACCAGCACATCTAATTGTTGACGAAGTTCTTTAAGTAAAAGATACATAATTTTGTTTATCTTCTGGTCGACGAATATTTCCAGGCAAACCACCAGATACAGGATATTCCCTTGAAAATAAAATAATATTTTATATGAAATAAATATTAAATAGACATTCTACCAATCAATATCAACTCCATCAAAACCATATTTTTGAATAAATTCAACACATGATTGAGCAAATGTCGATCGACTTTGCATCAGTTAAAGCAATATCAGAAAATTTACCAGACCATGTCTATAAGAATATTATTATATATAAAAATTTAATAAAAATAAAATGAAATTTACCCATCCACCAACAGAAATCAATGTTTGAATATGTGGATATTTTTCTTTCAGTTTAATTAATTGATTAAAATTTCCACGTAATGGTTGATCCCATGTATCACCTGGAAATGTTTTTTCTACATCAGCCCATGAATCACCTAATAGCAATTCGTCCATCCGAACCAATATTAGCAAATGCATAATTTATATGAGTAATTTTATCTCCTGGAATATCAGTAACAAAATATGATCGAGCATAAATTGACCATGCAGCAAAATACGCTACAATAATTGGAGCAGCAACCATGTCTTCTTTACTTGCTTGTGATTATCGTCTATGTTTCAAATAATAATCAATCAGCTATTTATATATAAAGATAGAACAATAAATATTTCAGTCAATCCTCCGATAGTCAATGTTGTTATCATCGTGAGAGTAAAATAACACATGTGTTCCCCCACAAGGCCAAATAACAACTCGATGGTAATCCAGGTTTTCATTAAAAAATTGCATTTCAATTTTGGGCTCGCATTACTAGTTGAAATTACCAAAGACGTCCTTTCTGAACCCTTTATTTTTATATCAATACTGATAACGGTGCGTACTTTGTATCAAAAATATGTTGCAAGTATCCATAGAGTGCAAAGTCTAAGGAAGGAATAATAAATGTATATAATGAAACCATACTGCTTTTTTTCTCATATAAATCCAATGTAATAAGAAAAAAATGATTAAGTTTCCTATTCTTATATCCATATTCTTGCTATAATTTAAAACATGAATAGATTGTTATAAGGTACAAAAAGATAACTCATCGAATTTTCTTCAGCAACTATAACAAAGAACTTTCTTGCATTATTGTTATCTATTTTTAGTAGGCTAAAAGAACAATAAGCAATAACGTTTGTTGATGAAAGATTAATTTTAGGGTTATGAAAAAGTATATATCGATCATGAAGATCATTGCCTTTGCAATTCACTACGGTTCTTCATACATTCTATGCGATCTATAGATGTTCTAAAACTATGGCTTTATCTGATGCGAAGCTCCTTTTGCATTGTCACTTTCATTTCAGAGCAGTTTTTTTTATAAAGTGCTTGTGTACATCTTATGTAAGGTGTTAAAGAAATCGTACTTCATCCATTTTAACTTCAATTATTTTCTTCTAGGCATGATATGAGTTCATGTGTAGTTGGCTAAGATAAAGAATATGTACTCATAATCGCACTATGGTATTTGTATAACTTATATGCATAAATCAATAAATATTTGAAATTATTTCATCCTCGATATCAAGACCATTTCTCCAGGCAATCGATAAGTTCTTAAAAAAAGAGAAAATGTCACCGGGATTTTTATTTTTGTCCAAGAATAATAATAGATTTTTATTGATAAAATAAACCAGGAAGTATGTTACTTTCAATATAAGAAAAAGATTGTTTTTAACTTTCATTGTCCATAAATTTGAATGTCTTTCAAAAGATTTCCGGTGTCATTCTATCCAAACCATTACATTTTACCTTCCGTTTCGTCTGCCATCACCTTCCTACGCTAGATGAAACAGTAAATTCATCGGAGATAATGTCTAATTAGCATATTTCTTAAATTTCTGTCAGATTTCATTGTCTTAAATGTGGGAGTAGTATATTACCACGCAAACACCAAAGATTTCTTAGAAAATGACAAAAACCTTCTCAGCCATTGATTATTTCTTATCCTATCTTTAGGCTATTTATCGCAATAAGATAAAAGTTTATATTTTGAACGGATCAAATTGAATTATGTGATGAATCCATTCAATCGTAAATTATAATGAGAAAATAGATCGGTTTATATTATTATCTACCACATCCCACGTTTACTTATTTTGTAGACAAATACATCAGTTCAATAAACGAGGTATCTACACACTTTTCTTCCATAAAACATTGTCTTCATTGCTATGGAAGTCTCCCTAAATACATTTTACACGGACTGATTTAATTATTAATATAAGTTCACGAAACATGCATCTATTATTAGCATTCTCGTAATGAGTAAGATCATTCAAAAACAAATGATTTATAGGTCAATAGCACCATATAGATCGTAATTGCTTCAATAATTTTCATTTCAATAGAAAACAATAAAACTTGTAATGAATGTAAATATGTTTTAACTATGCAAATATCTATGATTCATTTTTTTTAATTTTCTATACATTAATATTTGTTATTGACATTGCGTAGTTTAATTTTTAGTAAAAAATGTAATGGCGTCATTTCAGTTAATAAAAAAAAAAGAATTTTCTCATTTGTCTTCCTGCATTAAAAACAAGATCATTTATCTTTTTACTGAAAAATATTTATTTCTAGATCTGCATTGCTTTTCTTAAAATTATTTAAAAAAAAATAAAGTTTATCGTAGTAATTGCGTCTATGATAATGGTTTCTATTTCTGTCGACATCCGGAGACGCATTCTTATTTCTGTGAAATGCTCAGTAGTGAATGTAGTGTTAAGCTTCATCCGGGTACTATTCCGGAACAAACACGATTGATCATCATTATCATCATCGTTATGAACGTGCCGTTGTTGTTGTTGTTGTTGTTATTATTCTCGTCGATTTTCTCTTTTCTTCTTTTTATCGTCAATAACGGTCTCGTTCTCGAATAATAAACGAAGTCCAAATGCATTTTTGACATCGAGCATTGCAAGCGAGAAAGCTTATCCAGCAAATGTCAAAAAATTGTCATTCCATAACGCGGTCCGAAGAACGACAACGATGTCTTATTACCCTTGAGACCGAGAAAAAAAAAGCAAAAGAATGAACGTTTCATCAAATAGCAAGAAAAGCAGAAAAAAACCGGGAGCACACGCTCGGGCTAACCAGGAAATCTATAATTGATCGGTAGTTGATTCTAAGATGCCGATAGACAAGAAAGACAGACTATCTCTGGATTAGAGTTGGTTCGATATACCAATTCTTCTTTTTTTTTCATTGGAAAGATTGCATTTGACTGATTATGTGATAGAAAAGAAGCTTCTTAATATATATATTCTTTTTCTTCCCTATCAAGAAAGATTTTCTGCAAGAAAGGATTTGTTGGATTTACTAATATTTATCATTAAAATTTATCAGTATATATATCATAATAAATGAATTCAATTGGTTGATTTAATGTATATGATGAAAATGATAGTTAGAATGATGATTTCTTTTGTATTATGTCAATTGAGAATTCAGTTTTCTTTTTTTTTTCTTTTTCATTCGTGTTTCCTGTTGATTAATGAGAAAAATGAGTCAATCATTTCTATCTATGAAGCAAGCACTAATTCTTCTTTTATTTGCATGTTTTTTTTCATTCCGTTGTTAACATATGTGTTAGTCATATAATTAGGTATTCTCTCTTTCTTTTTCCCAGGTGAACATATATTTTCTTAATTGTTCTTCTCGAGATTGTTTTGTCGTTGCATTCGTTCATCTATTTTAATAAGTGAGTCTCTGGAGCCGAGAATGAATTATCATCTTCTACTTTCTTTTCTTTTCTCTCTTTTGTTCTGAAACACGATATAATCAAGTTTGAACATGCAAACTGATAAACTAGTACTAGTAGTAAAAAAACGAGATGGACAATATGTAAATCGATAAATGCTTGAATGAGTGAAAGTAGGAGGGACAACACATTGACGTTCCCGGGAAACGGAACACATATACACAGACATATAACGTTGTTGTCAAGGCATTGTGTACTGTAACGAGATCTTTCTTTCTTTCGACAACGACCAAGATGGAACAAACAGAGAGAAGAAAAAAAACAAGTAAAGAACGATGTTTTGTCAAATAGAAGAAAAAAAAAGCAGAAGAACGAAAGACGACTCATACAATTCTGTGTATTTTTATGCGAACGAGTGTGTTCCCTTGTTGCATCCTAACATTCTTCTTTTGCTTCTTTTTACTACTACTCTAGAGAGACTACAATCATCGTTGCATTGCTTGCATCGTAGCAGCTGAAAACGACATTATATTCTTTTGGTCGTTGTAGCATTGCTCGACGCCGGAAGAAGAATAGCAAGAAAGAAGAGAATAATGAACATACCTCTTCTTCTTCTTCTTCTACAAACCGAGAGAGGAAAAAGAAGAAAAATCAATTTTCTTCTCTTTTCTTCTTCTCTTAGTTCGGTATTACAACGTGCTCTGGTTTTTTTCCCTTCTTTTCAAAAATCTCTTATTCTTCTTTTTATTCTATTTTTTTCTCTCTGTTCTATATCACAAGCAAACGAGAATCGTCGTTGTCGCCGTCATCATCACAGAAAATACTCTTGCTGCCGCCGCGCCTACAAGAAAGATAAGTTGTTGCTTCTACTACTATTGCCTTGTGTTGCCGTGCATTGCGTTCGTGCCGAGTCGAGACCACTCTCCTCTCTTTCGCTCTTTCTCGCTCGTTCACACACACATACTCTCTCTCTCTATCTACAACTGAACGACATCGCAAAATACAACATACACGCGGACCACAAACCCCGGTGTTGGCCAAGAGAAATAAGAACGACGAGTAATCTTCATTTCGAACCTGGTATACAGGTCGACATTATAACAGATTCATACAAGTGGAAATTTAGGACAAATTCAATTCCATTCATATTATAATGGTAAGTATAGTTAGAAAAATAAAAAACGGAAATACTTTTGCTTTCTTTATTACAGTTGAAAATAGTAAATAACAATAGAATTCTTTTTTTTTGTTTCGTACTTTAATTGAAAATGAATTTTAGTACTTATAGATTGTTGAGTTTTATTTTAATAATTCTATTCAAGTTATTATTAGAATATATAAGATTTAAAAATCATCAACAGATAAGCCAACTTATGTTTCTGATAAAATAGTTCTTTATTTATCTACCTGTCAAAAAAAGAAAAATAATATTATGTCATCAAACGACATCTGATACTTTTGTTATATAAATAAAAACTAATACTTAGAATTCATGATGACAAAAATCTGTCGAAATAATAAACAATTTATATCTGTATATTATTATTAACGAAGACATAAAATGTTTCTATTTATAAGAAAAAGAATTTGATGCTTTGAAAATGACAATTCAACTATAAATCATTGTTTAGAAAAAAAGCTGATCAATTTCATGGTATTTGAGATATCAGTAGAAAATTCTAATAATATTTATCATTGTTTAATCATTCGATCAATAGATAAAAAAATGTTCTTAGTTCATTTTCCTCGTTTTTTTTGGTATTACCAGAAATCATCGCGTGTTCGCGTGTGTTAAGGCGATTTCTTGGGCGCCAACTGATTGTGACACACAGACAGAGAAGAGGTCGAAATTTCTCGCTTCTTCTTCGTTTTCTTTTATAGCAATGATGGTGCGCGTTGCGCTCGCGCATCTTAATTGATTATACGGTGTGTGTATAGGGAGAGAGAGCCTAGAAACAACACACACAAGAATGCATCCGATTCTTGTTGTCGCCACTATGAGTATAGCATCATCGAACGAACAAGCATAGTAAAGAGAAAATAAAAATATGTCTTGTTCGCACACACATTGACAATAAATAATACAAGATTCTATAGTGTTCGATTTTTCTTTCCAACTGAGAATTTAACAAAAATATATTTTTTATATATTATTTTCTATTCGATCTTATAATGACATTCTTTTGTTTATTAAATAATCTGTCATATAGAAAAAAGAAATAAAACGAGATGTCAGAAGTTTTTTCCATTGTCATTATCAACATGAAGATAAAATTATCATTGATACTATTTATAAACTATAAATCCTTTCTGTTTAATCAGATTAACAATAAAATTATCTCGAGATTTATTTATAATAATATTAAATGAGTATGCTAATCTATAGGGAATAATAAATTCTCAGAGCTCAATTTAATAGTATTAATTCCTTAACTAATGATTTAATACTAACTAGAAGTTTTTTATTGTAAATACATATTTCGAGTGTACATTTTGCAATAGATAAAGAATTATGTGTATCATCAAATTGAAGAAATAAATTATGTAGAAAAAAAAATGTTCACTTGAGAAATATAATTGTATGTTTATTCTGCTTGAATTGAAATTGAATGTAATATTTTTCTAGGCTGATCAATTAACAGAAGAACAAATAGCCGAATTTAAAGAAGCTTTTTCTCTGTTTGACAAAGATGGTGATGGAACAATTACTACAAAAGAATTGGGTAAATAAAATTTTTCATTTCATTTTTTTAATTATTCTATTTTTGTATAATATTAATTAGGTACGGTGATGCGTAGTCTTGGTCAAAATCCAACTGAAGCTGAATTACAAGATATGATCAATGAAGTCGATGCCGATGGTAAGTTTTTAATCAATCAAATAGTAAATTTGATCTGGTTTATGTTTTGATTATACTAAAAAGAAAAGAATTCTAATCTTTAATTGAACACAGAATATTGACGCTCCACATCTAATTAAAAAGAAACCTCGAGATATATTTATTCTTAAGGTCATTTTCGTTTTTTTTTCTTCTATATAAAGATAACAAATAGTTATTAATTATAATTATGATTTCTTTTATTAGGTAATGGTACGATTGATTTTCCTGAATTTTTAACAATGATGGCACGTAAAATGAAGGATACTGATTCGGAAGAAGAAATTCGCGAAGCATTCCGCGTATTTGACAAAGATGGAAATGGATTTATATCAGCTGCTGAACTTCGGTAAGACAAATAAAATTAACATATAAATTATTTATTTATTTTATTTTTAAAGTCATGTCATGACAAATTTGGGTGAAAAACTCACGATGAAGAAGTTGATGAAATGATTCGAGAAGCAGATATTGATGGAGGTAAGATATTCATTTATTTTTTCAAGATATTTTAAATATTTTTTGTTTTTGTATTTTAGATGGACAAGTTAATTATGAGGGTAAAAGATAATAAATTTATCAAATAATTTATTTATTATTTTTATATTTTAGAATTCGTCACAATGATGACGTCGAAATAAAATAATGATGATGCCTCGTTTTATCTTTTTTGTCTTATTCTTTTTTTTTTTTCTCATCTATTTTGTTCGAACGCACACTCACTCGTCTCGTTACATCGATAAATCGGATGGATGAACGTGTGGATGATTGTCATGACTTTCTTTTGTTCACACTATCTTCTTCTTCTTTATATGCTTGTGTGTGTGTGCGTGATGCGTCCTTTTTTTTCTTGAATGTCTGTCTATTTGTCTGTCATGGCGTCGCGCGACGCTAATAATATAAGACACAAAACAAAACTGTTTTCAGATTTTCTTTGTTTAGTAGTCGATCCTTATGAATAATGAATATACAAGGACGACTATCTACTCCTGAACAACATGCATATGACAAAGAATAGAATAACAACAGATAGATTTTCATAAATTATCGATGAAATATGAGGCGATAAAAAATAATAAACAATCGAGTCAAAGAGAAAAAAAGGGAATGGAATTGATCTGTCACATAGTCTTTCTCCTACGCATATTGGATTTTGAAAAACTCAATTAGCTTTTATAAATTTAATTTCAAAACCTTGTAAACATTCATTCTTCGTAATATTATCAAATTATTTTCAAAACAAAAAAGTTCCTATTTTGTCCACCATTTTATAATAAAATATAATTATGTTTTCAATAACCACAGACTTGGAAACATGCAATAAGTACACGAAGCACTCGTGCATATATATCAAACAATATGAGATGTTTGAAATATATTTTGTTCACAAATCTTAATGGAAAATGAATAAAAACATTTTTCTCGATCATATTTAACGAGATACATTTTCATCGAAGTATGACGATCTTGATAAATACACAAATGAGAAGTCTATTTTAGTCCGATAAAGATTACTGGATTTCTGTCACACTGAAATATGAATGACGAGTACTTTCTATATTTAGAAAAAGTCTTTTAGTTTTTTATTCAAGCATCATTTAAATAAAATAAAGCATGACTTTAAAAGGTTCTTTATTCGATTCAAGATCATACAAGTTGATGAGCTTTATTAATTATTTTAATTTTATCACATAGACAAGTTATGTTTTATGCTAAATCGTATTTAAGGATTCGATTAATGAAATATTTTTAGAAAAATATCTTTCCAAGATTTACTAATCTGTTCTTAGTATAATATGGATTAGACGATTACAAAATAAATTAATTTTAGTAACCTAACAATCTAAAAATTCGTCATAAATTTTATAGGAATTCTATTGGATTTAGAATGAAAATATGAAAAAATAATGAGCATAATACTGGTTTAATTATTGCTTTTGTATGCGTGCAATTCCATTTCTCACAGTAATTTATTTAATCCTAGCATTTGATGAACCAACTGAACTTCCGAAAAGCACTAGATAAACAATTATATGTTTCAGAGTATGTCATTATATAAAAGATGTAGGATAATTCCTTCCGTATTATAAATATAAAAGAGACTTGTTAATTGAAAAAGCAAGAATATATTATTGTCTAATACTATATCACCTGTGGTTGTAGTCTTATTTGTTTTCTTTTCACATGTTTAATTATTTCCTTTTTCAGGATTATTAGTTTCTTTATGGTAAACATAAAGCATATTGTTTCGGAAATAATGTCTAAAAATAAATATAGCTTAATAGATATTCTTTATGATACAGAAACACAGAAAGATTATGTTGATATTTTCTCTAGCATGTAAACAATGCGAGAAGTATTTAGTATATTTGTCATGCGAACTATTCTCTATTTATAATTAGTAATCAATGTTAAACATCTTTTCTTCGTATTAATACTGATGAATAATAGAAATACTGCATGCGTTATATATGAAAATATAAGGTTGTAGAGTACTTATATGTAAACATAAGATTGATGTGGAGGAGGGGATTAGTATATAAAGAAGAATGTCATACAAATGTTTTTATTTTCAAAAGATCGAATTGCTAAATCAATCGATAATTGTGTTTATAATGAAGCGAGAAGGTTTTTGAGAACTACAAATAGTAATAGGTCATGGTAACACTGTAGGTTCGAATGATATACTTCAAACATCTAAATGCTTTTAAAAAAGAATATTGATGTGGAAAATATACAGAAAGAAATTAATTGCTTGTTGTTATTTGAAATTGTTTGCAGAAGAAGATACCTATGAATAACTAAAATTAATATCGACTATTGGTTACTTGATTTTAAATAACAATTCAAATATTTTCTTCTTTAAAATTGCATTGATTTTTGTAAGACTATTGAATAGGAAATAATGGTAAATTTAACAACGTGATATAATTTATTGACGTTATTTTACTAATCTCTATGAATGATTTTATAACATTGGTGTGATGATTTACGATCTGAATGAATGAGAATTGAATTCTTTTCCTAGTTAGTTTACCCATATATATCTTATCTTTATGACTTAATTATATGAAGAGAACAGTAAGCAAATGAATCGATTATTATTAAAGCAATAATCATGACGACGATGAAGATAGCAATCAATAGAAACTAATAAAATACAAAGAAAACGTAGTGTATTTGATCTTGAACAAATTCGTCAATTAGAATATGTATTTGATCAAATAACACATTATCCGGATTTATCTCTTCGTCAACATTTAACTCTTTTAACTCAATTCCTGATAAAAAAATTCAAGTTTGTATTTTTCTTTTTTCTTAAAATAATCTATTTTTTTGATTTCAATTAGATTTGGTTTCAAAATCGTCGTGCTAAATGGCGTAAACAACATCAATTAGGTCATTTTGGTGGTTTACATGAATTAACAGTTGATGAACATTTTAATTTTGTTCCAGCACCAAAATCAAATTTTATTTTAACATCTCCACCTCCCACATTTCAACCAAATGTAGATAAAATAAATATTTTATTGAATAAATATTTTCCTTTCTAAATCTTTAGAATCCATCATTTCAACAACTTGAATAATTTTTTTATTTAGCTCTTCAAACAGCTTTAGTAAAAACCAATGAAAATTTTGCTACGAAAAGGTAAATAAATATGCGGAGGTGTTTTTCTTCTCTTACACATGACTGCACACGAATAACATATATTAATTGAAACCATTCACATCAATACATATTTTTCTTCTTCTAGACATGAATCGAACGATCTTTCTCGGTTTGTTACTGATCCTAGTTTTTATCCAAATTATAACAATTAATGGTGAACAAGATTTCATTAACAAATATGGATAAACGAAGAACAAAAGAAGAATATTTAAATTTAATTCTTACAGATGAATGTACTTATTGTAAACGTTACTTTCGTGATTTATTTTTCAAACGAAGAAATTTTATCAAATAAACATTTTTTATCTTTTTCTTCTATTGATTATTCTGTAGCAGTTTTTTGATTTGTTCGATATCTAATATAAATATCCGAAAGTGTCGTAATAAATGTATGTAATGCTGCCATCCAAATAATTAATGGAAAACGAAAAAATGGAAAATTAAATAAAGGTATTGATTCATGTCTTCGTCCTGTTATTGTTAATAAAATCATAATTAAAACAGTTCCAATATTGAGTGTTAATCGAACATAAGTTAGTAAATTCTTTTGTTTTGTTTCAATTTTATTTCGTTCATCTTTAAGACGTTGAGTAAGTGTATTACATTGTCGCTCTTTACGAGCATAAGCAGCAAATTCATCTTGTTGAGATATTGATCCTAATTCACGTTTTACACATTTCAATTCATCAATAAGTCCATCAATTGTTGCTGATAAAGGATTATATTTATCTAATATCCATATACATATTGATGGAGCATATGTTCGAAGACATATTAATAAACTAGTAAATAAAAATAATGGCCAATTGATCAATGGTGTTGAGATTGTATCCAAAGACATAAAATCTAAAATGATTATTAAATCATAGAAGAATAAAATAGTTTGTCTTCGATATAAATTGAATAAATCAACTTACAATACTCGTTTGACATGATGAAAATATATCTAATATTCTAGTTGATCTTAGTAAAACTATTAGAAGTGTACTAAGACAAGAAAAGAAAACGGATTATCGAGTGTAAATTTTGCTTGTCTTTATTATATTGGTCAGATCATATGATCTGATAATCATCAATATTTGCGTCCACTATTGCTATTGAATATTTACACAGTAATGCAGCGAAAAACGATTAGTATAAAGAAATCTATCGTGCACTGTTGATAGTGAAAGATGATTGGCCATGTTGACTAAGCATTTGTGATAAGAAATAGAGAATTGTTTACTGATCTCAGATAACTTATGCATGTTCATTATCTCGAACGATAATTAAGAGATGAAAGTATAATAGGACTTTTCTCAATTCTTTCGCTAGTGACATAATCGACGTGTAGAAAAAGAATAAGAAGTGTAAAATAATAATTTACAAAAACATTTGTAGGCGAAGGGTGAAAAATTCTTCATATTTTTAGACAAACTATTAAAATGACAAATGATAATAATGGATGATAACTTTATTTCTGTTAAAGATTTTCAGATTTATTTGATAATCATCAGAAAGAAAAAATGAAGAGAATTGAAAGAAACAGTTATAAAAGCTTCGTTGACAAATATCTGAGATCAAGAAAATGCATAATTATATATATACAGAAAAGAAGTATAAATCTAATTATGATTTAAAAGTCATTGGAATTAAATCATATTCATCATCGGTCCAGTCGAAATTTAAGTATTTTAGTTTCGAAAGATTTTTTTTTTTATGAAAGTTTTTTGATTGAGAATGAAGTTTTCTTTTAAAACTTTTTGTTAAAAATTGAAATGGTATAGGTACAATTGAATCAATTACTTTTAACTTGCGTATATTCAATGCATCATTGACAAATGATTTAATCCAATCTTGATCAATAACACCTGATATTCTTCCATCTGACAAGATTAAATATTGAATAATGTATTTTTCCTTTTGTTTTCGACCAAATGCATCAATTACAGATCCAAATAACAAACGTTCTATGCTTTGACCAGATTCACCTTGTAAACAATGCGTTTTTGGTGTTTCAAATTTATCCTTTTCATTTGTTAAATACATACGAGCCCAGTGAAATGTTAATGCATGACTTAATTCATGAATAATCTTTATAAATAAAAAGAAAACTTCCATATAGAATTGAACATTGAAATCTGTTTTATTTCCATAAAATCCATTAATTAATGTTAGATCTAACATAATATAATCAAGATAATCACCCACCATAAATGGATCACCATGAAATATCGAATATTCATGTGGCAAAATACCAATTGTAAATTGAATTAGATTGCATAGGTTAATAATGAACGCTCTTGTTTTATCGATAACTTGTTTTGCTTTTTCCAAATGAAAGAGATTTTCAAATCTTAAATCAATATTACACATAGGTGAAAAACAACAACATAAATTATCATTATCAATTAAATCTTCAACCAAAGATAATGCTAAACAAAATTGCTTCGACTCGTTTAATACGTGTGCGATTTTTAAACGATTGAAATAACGAAATGTGATGCCTAGAAACAAAAATTCTTTATCATTACATTCAGAAAAGTTACCTTTTTTTATTCTTACAAATTATCTCAAATAATGAGAATTCTACAAAAGATATTTTTCCTTTAATTGATCATTATTTTTCTTCTCTATACATGAAAAGTGAAGTCATATCAGAGTCATGTAAAAGAAAATTATTTCTAGTGATCAGGAACGTGATTCGATAATTGGTAACAAATCTTGTCGATTTTTATTTTTACCACGAAGAAACTCGTGCTTTGAAGATGTTATTTCATTATGGTGATTTCGATAGTTGTATTAATTTTCTATCATTGAGCAAAGTCACACTAGAGGACCTTTCTTGACAAAAAAATAGATCTGGATACTTTACTATTACGGAGCAAAACTAAATCAGAAATATTTTTTCTCATACCATATTGATTCTCTGTGTAATTCTCACATGGGATTTTGATCTCAGCTAAATTATCTTCATTGATATTCGGAAGTTCTCCTGCTGTTGATGCCATGTAATTTAAATCGGCTGACCAATAAATCTAAAAATCAAATCTTACTTTTCAATAGTAAACATAAAGTAAATATAAATAATCATTATAAAATTCTGATGGGAAAGAATTCAACGTCAGATTTCTTTTGAAACTTTTCTAAGTGCTACTTCAGTTTAGTTATATCCTTCATCTTTACCCGCACGGTATGTGTTGTTTGGTGTGTATCAATTAACGTGAGAATATGTCCAAAGCGCAAAACGGCTGAATACTATCTATGGTTATAGTCAATGGGTATTCATATAGAGCAACAAATATTAAAATTTTTCTAAATTCTCTATTGATGGGAAATTGTTATATGCCTTATCTTTCTTCCGAAGATACTTTATTAGGAATAAAATACAGAGAAGAGAAAATTTGATAACGCACCATCTTAATTGTATAAAGTGGTTGACCACCACCATGAACACAAAAACTCGCGAACGCGTTCGGAGAGAAGCGACCTCTATCGGGAATACTTTTGAATACATTCCAAATGCGTTCTATGACAGTTCGTCTTGAACTATCATAAGAAGATTTAGCCTGTATCAAGCGTCTTTTGAGTGAAAGAAGAACCAAACATATGTTCTTTCAATGGTGTAGAAGTTTCCGCAGATTGAACATTTCGGAAAGTAACTGAGCTCTTTTTCAGCAATTTTATTATTGGGATGAAGAACATGCTATTTCACCCTTAGGAACTTAATTGTCCATTCAATTTGCAACTTCGAAGATCTTTGGTCTTTAATATTTTTGATGCATAATGGTCCATTGTATGACTTAATTACATGAAGAGAGCGGTAAGCAAATGAATGGATGATTATTATTAAAGCAATAATCATGACCAGCGAGAAGCATACCAATCAAATAGAAACTATTAAAAAACAAAGAAAACGTAGTGTATTTGATCTTGAACAAATTCGTCAATTAGAATATGTATTTGATCAAATAACACATTATCCGGATTTATCTCTTCGTCAACATTTAACTCTTTTAACTCAACTTCCTGATAAAAAAATTCAAGTTTGATTTTTCTTTTTTCTTAAAACTAATCTATTTATTTTGATTTCAATTAGATTTGGTTTCAAAATCGTCGTGCTAAATGGCGTAAACAACATCAATTAGGTCATTTTGGTGGTTTACATGAACTATCAGTCGATGAATCATCAAAACTTTGTTCCAGCACCAAAATCAAATTTTATTTTAACATCTCCACCTTCCCACATTTCTAAATGTAGATAATATAAATATTTTATTTAAGAAATATTTTTCTTTCAAATCTTTAGAATACATCATTTCAACAACTTGAATAATTTTTTTATTTAGCTCTTCAAACAGCATTAGTAAAAACCAATGAAATTTTGCTACGAAAAGGTAAATAAATATGCGGAGGTGTTTTTCTTCTCTTACACATGACTGCACACGAATAACATATATTAATTGAAACCATTCACATCAATACATATTTTTCTTCTTCTAGACATGAATCGAACGATCTTTCTCGGTTTGTTACTGATCCTAGTTTTTGTCCAAATTATAACAATTGATGGTGAACAAAATTCATTAACAAATATGGATAAACGAAGAACAAAAGAAGAATATTTAAATTTAATTCTTACAGATGAATGTACTTATTGTAAACGTTACTTTCGTGATTTATTTTTCAAACGAAGAAATTTTATCAAATAAACATTTTTTATCTTTTTCTTCTATTGATTATTCTGTAGCAGTTTTTTGATTTGTTCGATATCTTAATATAAATATCCGAAAGTGTCGTAATAAATGTATGTAATGCCACCATCCAAATAATTAATGGAAAACGAAAAAATGGAAAATTAAATAAAGGTATTGATTCATGTCTTCGTCCTGTTATTGTTAATAAAATCATAATTAAAACAGTTCCAATATTGAGTGTTAATCGAACATAAGTTAGTAAATTCTTTTGTTTTGTTTCAATTTTATTTCGTTCATCTTTAAGACGTTGAGTAAGTGTATTACATTGTCGTTCTTTACGAGCATAAGCAGCAAATTCATCTTGTTGAGATATTGATCCTAATTCACGTTTTACACATTTCAATTCATCAATAAGTCCATTGATTGTTGTTGATAGAGGATTATATTTATTTAATATCCATATACATATTGATGGAGCATATGTCCGAAGACATATTAATAAACTAGTAAATAAAAATAATGGCCAATTGACCAATGGTGTTGAGATTGTATCTAAAGACATATTTAATCTAAAACTAATATCTCGGATAAGTTTTAATCAATTGGAATATTCATAGACAAATATATATTGTTGAACTATCGAAATAAATAAAAATGGAATACAACACAAAATAAATGCAAAAGAATTATTAAAATTTTTCGTTATTATTTGAAATCGTCTGCACTGAACATTCCCTAAAGAAGACAAAACAATTGATTAGAAAATCAGTTTATTTGAATAAACTTACACGTGCTCGTCGTAAAATCGAATCTTTACTAGCATCATATGGATGTTCTTTACTTGGAATTTCTAATATTGCAGGAACAGATTTATCATGACCATCAACTGTTCCACGAATCATTTCAGCGATCTTTTGCAAAGATAAAAATTAAATTTAATAAATAAGAATAATTAATCTTACATATTGACTAATAAGAATAATTCCAATATCATCACGAGCAAGAAAACTTTTAAATGTTTCATCAATATCCGATATTTTTGTATCTATTAATTAAATAAAGATTAATATAAAAATATTTAGTTTTTTAAAACAAACTTTTATCAACAATTAAAAAATTTGGTTTTCGAGTTTTAGCATTTAATTCACCGATACCACCAAGTAAAAAACCAGTTACTGTATCCTTTAAAAAAATAATAATAAGATAGACAAAATAGAATATTTAATAACTCACTTCATCACCAATAACTGCTAATAATTTACTTTTTCCACCGAAAAGCATCGGACCTGAAGCTCCTCCAGTAGTAGGTGCACCGCCGCTTGTCATGATGATTTCACGGAAAAAAAAGATTTAGTAGAATCTTGAATTGAAATAAAAATATTTATTTGATGATAAAAGATGACTATTCTTCAGCCACGTATAGAATTCTATCTGAGGGTTTATTAAATAAACTTACATTGGTAGTTCATATTAACCAATAGAATTATTTGTCAATCATTTTGATTCATTGTTCTATTTTTTGTTGTTTTCTTTTCTATTTAATGTACTCACGATATATTCTATAATTTTAATTGAATAATTATACTAATTTATTAATTGGTGTATGTGTGTTAGTTGAATTATATTTTCTCTTGATTATGTTAGATATGAAATGTATCGTGCATTGATACAACTTCATATTCATCTTAAAGTAAATCTTTTTTTTTTCTTTGATTTTATTTAATTTATTATTTATTTATTAGAATCGAGTACTTAATTTATCATATGCATATGGATTTTTTGTTGCAGATCATTCACTTTATATAATTCTAGTCTGTTTTGGTATTTTTCTACTTAGTTTGTAAGAAATAAAAAAAATATTTTTTTGTTATAAAGAATTTATTTATTTAATATAGATTTCAAATAACAACAAATGTTCCACCACCTGGTAGTACATTAGAAATTTTTGCAGAATCATCAAGATCATTTCGACCTGTACGCGCAAGATTAGAATTAAATACAAGTGATCAATTACATGATAAACAACCAGATAAACCATTATGGGTAAATTTTAATCATAAATATTTTCAGATCGAATAGAAATTTATTTATTTATTTAAAGTATTCTGGTTATCCACTTGCTTATGTTCAACATATTGTTATACGATGTTCATCATTAACATCTCGTTCATCATGTCTTTTACGTGCACGTGATATTCGTGATCGTCTTTTTTCTGATTCACAATTTGATACAAATTGTTTAAGAGTTAGTGAAGCAATAAATGCTCAACAAATGTTATCATATTTACCATCATTTGGTTGTCTTTTTCTTTCACCATTAAATCTTTGGTCAAATGATGTATCAAATATAATAATTCAATGAACGTGAAATTCTTGAAACAATTCCATCATTATCAAAACGTTATGCAGATATTATATTTGGTATTCCACAAGAATATTTTTCATCAAAAAAATCTTTAACATATGCAATAACACTTATATTAAATAATGCATCAAATGAATATAGACAAGATTTAAAAAAACGATTATTTGCTTTAGATGAACAACAACAAGATGATATTATACATATTTATTTTTCAAGAAAATCTTTTCTTTATTATTTACCACTTGTACTTATTTATATTGTTGTTTTTCTTTATATTTATTATTCAGTTTGTAAGTATTCAATCTAACGAATTTTTCAAAGCACGGGGGTGCTCTCTCCAACCTCCTGCTCGCACCGTCCAGGGCTTTGACTATTGAATTTCCTGTCAAGAAAGAGATGACGGAGGTTTCTTTTTTACGGTCGCATGATAGTATATTTTAGCTGTGTTTTAAGCCAAGGTCATATGAAGATATTTCCTGTTAAAATAATCTCGAGAGAAATCGATGATTTTATCATCGTTTCTTTTGTATCTGGCAATAAGTCGGAAACTCTTTAGCTGATTAAAAATTTCTTGAACTAAATATCTTAATACCAGATATAAAGATATCTCTAGTTTCTAATTTTCAATCTATTCTTTTGAATTTTAGGTCAATTTGAATGTGTAAAATCGAAATGGGGTCTTGCATTAGCAGCCACTGTTCAAATTGTTGTTTCTTTATTAATATCATTAGCATTATCTTCATTATTTCATATGACATTACGTCTTGATGGTGGTGAAGTCTTTCCATATTTAGTTATATTTATTGGTTTAGAAAATTTAGTTGTTTTAACACGTGCAGTAACATCATCTCAAGCTCAAAAACAATATGATGATATACGTGAACGTGTTGCACATGCACTTCGTGCTGAATCTTGGACAATATCTAAACATTTAGTTTATGAATTAATTATTGTTATGATTGGTTATATAACATATGTTCCAACAGTACGAGAATTTTGTCAATTAGCATTAATTGGAATTTTAATTGATTTTTTTATGCAAATTAATTTTTGGTTAGCAGTTTTAAGTATTGATATTCGACGATTTACAGTTGGTGTTGGAAAAAAGAAAAATAGAAATTTAGAACAAGAAAAAAATGAAATCAAAGTATCATTACCAATGAAAATGCCATATTTAATAAATAAACGACAACAACAACAACAATCTCAATGGGCACGATATAGAGTTTTACAAAGAGGAAGTATGTTTCTTGTTCTTGTTTGGGTTATTTTGATTTTTTATAAATCATGTTTAATTGTTGATTTACTTCATAAAAATGGTAAGAGAATTGATATTATTTTTATTAAATAACTAATATTTTCTTTTATATGTTTAGTACAAATCAATCGAGAACAAATCAAAGATTTTGTTCCAGAAAAAATGCTTAATGAACATTTTGGTTCATCATCATCCATATGATTCACATAATATTATGGAAGATCAATTTATAAATAATATATCTTTACCAAATTATGAATGGCAAACACTTTTATCATATGATCATTGGCCAACATTATTTTCTTTTTATAATATTTCATATGATAATCGATATTTAACTATAATGCCATCGATTTATTTACCAATTATTTCATCTGAAAATCAACAATTAGATCAAACAACAAAAGATTATTATTATAATAAATATTTGATAAATTATTACTTTATTAATTTATATATTTATAGACATCACATCGACCTTTACTTGATGCAACAATAACAAGTACAAGTAGTTCATTAATTGATGTACGATTTTCCACAGCACTTTGGGAACTTATTATTTATTGTTTTATTTGGTTTAACATTATTTAGTATTGTTTATTTTTGTTTTTTATCAACATCATTTTCATTAAATTTAATTCATAATCGTTCATTATCTTATATAAAAAGTGATTATTCAATTGTTCCAACAATATTAATTCCTCCATCATCAACATTATTAATTGAATCGATGTGTGTACATGAAAGTGGTACAGTTGTTAGTGCAGCTTATTCTGATGGTTCAATTTGTATGTGGAATCCTCAAACAGGTGGAATTATTTTAACACAACAAAGATATTCAATAACATCATCGGAAAAAGTTATTAATCATGTTTGGTGTTCATTAATGATTGATGAACATCGATGTTTATTTGGTTGTTCAGATGGGCAAATTGAACTTTATCCAAATAATTCTATGTCAAAAAATTTTATATTATATCATAATGAACTTGGTGGTATAACACATCTTATACGAGCTTCGTCAACATTAATTATAAGTACAACACGACGTGGATATTTAATTGCATTTGAATATATAAATGGGTTAATTAAAGAAATGTATGTTAAACGATTACATCAATGGCCAATACGTGTTTGTCAAATTGATTTAAATTCATCATTGATATTTACAGGTAGTGATGATCATTCAATTAAAGTAACTAGTGTTTCAAATGGATCTTGTTTACATACTTTACATAAACATCAGTCTCCTGTCAATTGTCTTGCTATTGATCCAGTAAGTTAAAAACAAAACAAATTAAAACGATGTTTTAGATTTTTCATGAGAAAGAGTCAGGGCTGAATAGCAATATTAGTTTTTTTATGTCCTATAAATCATTATTAACTCTTTCAGGCCCATCGTACTTTATATCTTTTTGCATTCATGAGTTATTCAAAGATTACCGGACTTGAAAAAATCGTATTATATAAAGTACGGTAAACCTGAAACGGTTAACACATAATTTGTTCATTTCCTTTGGATTAAGATTAGAATAGTTTTGACCTTAAAACCTTTTTAAACGTTGAGTTCATCTTAGTTTTTGAAAGTAAAATATCCCAAATCTCCTCGTTAATATCTGTATTACATTGTCTGTCATATTTATTTGAATAAATTTTTAGTATCATCCAACAACATTGGTAAGTGGTTGTTTTAATGGAACATTATGTGTATGGAATGGTGATAGTTTGAGTCAAACAAATATTAATGCTCATCCATCCTCAATAATAACTGATATAAATTTTTGTGGTCACTCATCAAATATAATAAGTCTTGGTACAGATAAACGTTTATGTATTTGGACATATTCAAGTTTACAACTTCTTTATGAATTAAATGAGATAACATCAAATTATTTTACGATACATCGTACAAATTATTTATTTTATACTCAATTAAATTCTCTTTTTATATATGATACACTTAATCAAACAAAGATATCTACAAGACAATTTCTAATTCCATTTTTGAATGATATTAATAAAGATGAAAATGAAATGAATATTGAAAAAATTCTTTATTCATCTCAAACTGAAACATTAATATTACAAAATTCGGATGTTATTTATGCGAATGCACTTACCACAACGGTTTTTTCTTGTCCGGTGATTGATTAGTTTGTGTTTTTTTTGTGATATTTATTTTTTATTACTTTTAACTGAACAGATGTGTACAAAGACAAAACGCAGACGTCCTTTTAAATATATGTAGATCAAAAAAAAAGAAGAATTTGTTTTTTTTTATATGGAAATTGTTTTTTATTAATATCTGTTAATAGTTACACATATTTTCTAGATAGCATACATTGATACATACGTGTTGTTGCTTTTTGGCATTTCGTTTGCTGGGTAATGCGACGATTAGAAATACATTCTATTTGCATTTCATCGTCGTGCGTTACTTGGACTATTCTCAGCAAACTGGAAAGAAGCCACGGTCATGACGATCACAATAATCAAAGGTATATATTCTATAACTAGATTTGTTTTCCAACAGTTTCTTATTCGATGAGTCTGTCTTTTGATGCCCGTCGTTCGTCATTCATCCACTTTCTCTCTACATCACAACAGCAGTTGTGCTTATCGACAGCGTCGTCGTTTTTTTCTCTGTGTATGTGTTTTTAGACCGGTTTGCATGCTGCTGCTCTTGTGTTGATGTGATGATTGTTTCCCTCCCTCACGTTCTCTCCTATTTCTCGTTGTGTTCTGCCTTGTCACGATAAACACACATACATCCATCATATGATTCTACATTTTTTCTTTCTTTTTTTTCTTCTCTCCTCCATATGATCTTCTCTTACGCGCATACTATTCCCGTTTTTTTTTATTGATAATAATAATGATGTTGTTGTTGATGATGATGATAGCCTTGTGATGTATATATATATATTTTTTTAGTTTGTTGTCGTTGGTATGACTAATCCAGAGTCTCATTATTCATTTGTTCACTGGCCAGTAAGATCAACTTCTAATTTGACTGGCATCTACAATAAAAATCAAGACGATTGTCAGATATTTCATCCACCATCAACACCAACTCTTCTGACATATTTTCAACAAAAAGATCAAGCAATTACTCCTTATTCACCGTATGTATTATATACTATAATCCTCTTTTTTTTAGCTTTCATCATGACACATATAGACATATGATAAAGCAAAAAGTGTATTCTGAGGACATTTTTATGTATCAGTTTGAGTCATCGTTATTTTTTAATAGGAAAGCAGAATAGAAAAGAATCCACGCAATAACATTAAATTTCGATCCGATTTATTGCTTTAAAATTCATTTTTCAATCATCTTCAAGAGTAAAATGTTTATGTAAATTTTTATTATTCTTGATACTTGAGAATAGTTATAAACATCAAACTAATTTTTAAAACTTGAATTTTTATTTAATAAAAAATCAAAAAAAAAGAATATTTATTAATTATGTTTCTTTTAAAGAGATAATCATTTGAGATCATCAAATGTTGCTGTAACTGGAGTATCATCATCATCGTGTTCATCATCTCCGAAACAAATATCATCCTCATCTCCAATTCCATTTCAACCATATCTTATAACACCATTCCATACACAAAATACTCCACCTTATTCATCATCAATGTCAAATTCAATAAATACAACTCATATATCTACACCTCGTAAACGTAAACAACCAATAAATGATTCCTCTTCATTTATTACACCTTCAATTCCTGCAAAACGATCAACTCCTATCTGACCATGTTCTTTCCAAAAATAATGCCGTCCAACGGTTCAGTTGTGATGTTTCTTAATAATAGTAAATTAATTCAAACGGATCCTTCATTCTCAATGTTTACATCTAGTCATCATCTTGATATTGAACAAGAACAATTAACAGCTAAATTAATGAATTACGTCGTACGAAATTAGATATTCAACGTCAATATGAATCAACTGTTGAAACAATAAAACGTTGTTTAATTATGACACGTTCATTACTTATTGAAAAATCTCAACTTGAAAAAAAACAAGCTACGAGAAAAAGCTATGGAAAATCGTTTACGTCTTGGTCAATTTGTTACACAACGACAAGGTACATCATTTGTTGAACAATGGATTGATGGATATGATTTTTCGGATAAACAACGTGCACAAGAACAATTAACTCGAACAAAAGAAAATCTTGATAAAGAACGAAAAATTTTAACAAAAAAGAAAACATTATTACAACAACAAATAATATGACAACAACAATAACGATGAAACAATTACTCAAAATAGTAATTTTAATTCTCAAGATTTTAATAATCCATTATTCCCACCAACTAAATCTAAACGAATAAATAAAAATTCAACTATCAAAACATTTACTAGGTAAATATTCTTCGCTTTTAGTTCATAGAAAAACTATAAACTATTTCAATACTATTCATATTGAATGTATACATGATTGAGGAAAATAGAATTAATGATCATGACTTCCTACTTCTACTTTTTAGAGAACATAGTGTCATGATTTTATTAGCTTTACTAACAAGTCATTTTTTATCATTTAGTCAACAAAAAAATCAACCTATTTCATCTTCATCAGCCGTTATAACATTCAATAATAATCCTTTAGTGGGTTCATCATCATTTATTGGACATCAACAAATTCAAGCATGTTCTGATAATTCAAATGATGGTCATTATTTATTTTCTCTTGATAATAATGCTCCGAATGATAGTGGTAATTCATCATCATCATCATCATCTTTATTTCAAATTCTTCATCATCTATAATGACATTAAAAGATTGGTATGAATATGATGAAGTTCTTCGTCTTCGACAATTAACACTTAAACGTGAAGAATATGATTTAGCTCAAGATTTAGAAAAACTTGATCGTGAAAGAAATATTCATATTCGAGAATTAAAACGTTTATATAATGAAGATCATTCAAGATTTAATAAAAATAATATTCTTAATGAACGTTATTTATTTTAACTCTTATTGGTAAAGGTGGTTTTAGTGAAGTTCATCGTGCATTTGATTTACATGAACAACGTTATGTTGCTGTTAAAATTCATCAACTAAATAAAGAATGGAAAGAAGAAAAAAAAGCAAATTATATTAAACATGCTCTTAGAGAATATAATATACATAAACATTTCGAACATAAACGTAAGTATTTTCTTAAAACTTGATATCCTCGAATTGTTCGACTATTTGATGTATTTGAATTTAGATATTGTAAAATTATTTGATGTATTTGAAATTGATACAAATTCATTTTGTACAGTTTTGGAATATTTTGAAGGAAATGATTTAGATTTTTTTCTTAAACAAAATAAAATTATTCCTGAAAAAGAAGCACGTTCAGTTGTTATGCAAACAGTTAATGCATTAAATATCTTAATTCAGAAATTAAACCACCTGTGGTCTGTTTTTTAATTATTAATAAAAATAAAATAACATTTTATTTATTTAGATTCATTATGATTTAAAACCAGGTAATGTTCTTTTGGGAACAGGAAATAATAGTGGAGAAATAAAAATAACTGATTTTGGTTTATCGTAAACAAATGCGTGAAGATACATTTGATCTGAAGATGGAATGGATTTACATCTCAAGGTAAATAAAATAAGGATAATTAATTAATTAATTTTTTCTAGGTGCGGGTACTTATTGGTATTTACCACCGGAAGTATTTGTTCAAGGACCAAATCCTCCAAAAATTTCTTCTAAAGTTGATGTTTGGAGTGTAGGTTGTAAGTTTATTTTATTTGTTTCAATGATTGTTTTGTTTTTTAGGTATTTTTTATCAATGTTTATATGGACGAAAACCTTATGGTCATAATTTATCTCAAGCAGCTATATTAGAAAATCAAACAATTTTAAATGCCAAAGAAATTCAATTTCCTAATCGACCTCAAGTATCCAATGAAGCAAAATTATTCATTCGTCGATGTTTAACTTATCAAGTACGTGATCGTCCTGATGTTTTACAATTAAGTGAAGATGAATATTTAAAATCTTATCCAAAACGTACAACAGCCACAACTTCTTCACCTCTTTTTTGTCCTAAATAATCATGTAAATTATCTTCTCTTCGTTTATTCTTTCTTTCTCTACTTCTACTAGTAAACCAACAGTAAATGACGGTCTTTTCTTTTTTCACTCTCTTGTGAAATAAAAAAAAACAATCTGTGTATGAGAATAAAGAAAATGAAATGGGAGAACAATATTCTACCTACATATACTGAAAGAAGAGATGTTCTATTTTTTATTAACGAATCAAAAGTGAAAATCGCAATACTGGTCAAAAATTTTCACAGTATCTGATTTATTGTTTTAGTCTGTTTTTAGTAAACCAGTCAGTAGCAAAGTCAACCAATAAATATTGTTTCATGAATCTACATTCAGCCAGACCAACTTTTCCTATTTTTGACGTTTCCTTCAATTGATTCAAATACATTTCCAGCATCATTAAAATCATCAGCGTCATAATGATAATCGTTCCATTCTAACCACTGGCGTATTTTTGTTTCTGGATTGATTATTGCTGTACCTTCATTGAAACTCTTTTCAATATTGTTATTGACTTGAAAACGATATTCTCCTAAATGTAATGATGTATTATTTTCATGTTGTACTCCTAATAACAAAACATAGCCGTTATCAGTACAATCATACAACCGAGCTAATGGAGATTGTTCACCACATGCATCATCGTGTTTATCAGTGATCAGTTTTGCTTTTGGACCAATAGCAATCACTGAATATTGTGGATGTTGACTTCGTAGAACTCCTGGCCAATGGCGAAATGTTTCAGCTACTTTTCCCATATTACGTGTTGGTGTTATATCAGGTTGAAAACCTGGCATCGATTGACGAATAATATCAAACCATTCGGATGGCACTGGTGGATTTTGCCAATGTCTAGGATCTGTATTTTCTGCCGTATGAGATGGCATAATAAGAGTTCCATCAGGACCTAACAAATCTAATAGCACTTGTATGACAGTTACAGGTCCGCCACAAATCCAACCAATTTTTGATAATGAACAATGCACCATTAATGTCATACCAGCTGAGATGCCTAATTTTTGAAAATCTTCTTTTAATCGTTCGGCTGTTAAGCACGTGCCAAATTCTTCATGAGTTCTAGCGATCAATTCACGTAATTTTGTACTCATCTTTATCTACAATATATGCAACACATAGTGAGTTAAAACAGTGACTACACCTTGGTGTTACTGCTGATGAGCATTCATATCCTAGAAAAAACTGCACTTTCTTGTTTATCTCAAATAATTTTGTAGCCTACAGCATCAATAAAAGGTAAGAGCGACTGAGAGAAAAACAAAAGTGAGTTATAATGAAGCAATAGGTATCGCTCACGTTTGCTCTTATCTATGCCTTTTTGTTTTTTGGAATCTTATGTATCATATTTGCTTTGTGATACATATTCCTTCATCATACTGTAATATCTCTTCGACTTAAAAATACCCAGGACGAGCAATCCGACTGTCGGATCCCATCGGATCCTACAGGAAAACCCAAACAATCCGACAACTTCCGACAGGAATCCGACAACTTCCGATAGGATCCTGTCGGAAGTTGTTGGATTCCTTGGTACAGGATTCCAATAGGAAGTTGTCGGATGCTGGATCCGATGGTTTCCGACAGTCGGATCCGGCGATTTCCGACGATTTCCGACAGTCGGAAACTGTCGGAAAGTACTGGATCCGATGGGATCCTGCTAGATTTCTCCCGGTAAATCAAATATTACCTGCAGCATGAATGGTTCACTCATCAGCTGCCTACTTTATAATACTTACCTTTCCTTTCTTTGTTGAGATGAATCTAGAAAAAGAAAAAAAATTATTAATTGAAAAAAATACTTACTGTTCGACTTCCATGGTCCAATCGATCTAAAATAAAGAAAAAAACTTATTTAATTAAACAAGTAACGCTCGTCTGCGGACTCGCTTAGCTCTTTCTCGTAGAAATTCTATTTCTGAACTATGAGCAAACTATTTACTGATACAATTTCAAAATACTTATCTCCGATTTGAACTCTTCGACCCCGATTACCTTTGGTCCAACTTTATATAAAAAAACTTTTTTCGTAAAAAACCTATCCTTTGTGTAAAAAAATCAATCGCAAAAAATTTTTTGAAAAACTGATCACAGATTCGAACTCCTGGACCCCAATAACCTATAATAAAGCTCGATCAAAACTTCAAAAAACCTTAAAATAAAAAAGCTCGTTTCTGATTGGCTTGGACAAACTAACAAACAAACACACAAACAAACGAACAAACTTTTAAGAGTTTTATGGGGCGCACAACACGCAATGCTGTTCATCACACAGCATGGTGAAACCATCATTTCGTGAAAAAACAACTGTTTTTGATGAAAAATACCAAACCTCACCAATTCCTAACATCATTGATCAATCCAAATACCATCACAACAAGCAATGGTGTTCATCACACGGCATGGTGGAACCATCATTTGGTGAAAAAACAGCTGTTTTTGATGAAAAATACCAAACCTCACCAATTCCTAACATCATTGATCAATCCAAATACCATCACAACAAGTAATGGTGTTCATCACACGGCATGGTGGAACCATCATTTGGTGAAAAAACAGCTGTTTTTGATGAAAAATACCAAACCTCACCAATTCCTAACATCATTGATCAATCCAAATACCATCACAACAAGTAATGGTGTTCAACACACGGCATGGTGGGACCATCATTTGGTGAAAAAACAGCTGTTTTTGATGAAAAATACCAAACCTCACCAATTCCTAACATCATTGATCAATCCAAATACCATCACAACAAGTAATGGTGTTCATCACACGGCATGGTGGAACCATCATTTGGTGAAAAAACAGCTGTTTTTGGTGAAAAATACCAAACCTCACCAATTCCTAACATCATTGATCAATCCAAATACCATCACAACAAGTAATGGTGTTCAACACACGGCATGGTGGGACCATCATTTGGTGAAAAAACAGCTGTTTTTGATGAAAAATACCAAACCTCACCAATTCCTAACATCATTGATCAATCCAAATACCATCACAACAAGTAATGGTGTTCAACACACGGCATGGTGGGACCATCATTTGGTGAAAAAACAGCTGTTTTTGGTGAAAAATACCAAACCTCACCAATTCCTAACATCATTGATCAATCCAAATACCATCACAACAAGTAATGGTGTTCAACACACGGCATGGTGGAACCATCATTTGGTGAAAAAACAGCTGTTTTTGGTGAAAAATACCAAACCTCACCAATTCCTAACATCATTGATCAATCCAAATACCATCACAACAAGTAATGGTGTTCAACACACGGCATGGTGGGACCATCATTTGGTGAAAAAACAGCTGTTTTTGATGAAAAATACCAAACCTCACCAATTCCTAACATCCATTGATCAATCCAAATACCATCACAACAAGTAATGGTGTTCAACACACGGCATGGTGGGACCATCATTTGGTGAAAAAACAGCTGTTTTTGATGAAAAATACCAAACCTCACCAATTCCTAACATCATTGATCAATCCAAATACCATCACAACAAGTAATGGTGTTCAACACACGGCATGGTGGAACCATCATTTGGTGAAAAAACAGCTGTTTTTGATGAAAAATACCAAACCTCACCAATTCCTAACATCATTGATCAATCCAAATACCATCACAACAAGTAATGGTGTTCAACACACGGCATGGTGGAACCATCATTTGGTGAAAAAACAGCTGTTTTTGATGAAAAATACCAAACCTCACCAATTCCTAACATCATTGATCAATCCAAATACCATCACAACAAGTAATGGTGTTCAACACACGGCATGGTGGAACCATCATTTGGTGAAAAAACAGCTGTTTTTGATGAAAAATACCAAACCTCACCAATTCCTAACATCATTGATCAATCCAAATACCATCACAACAAGTAATGGTGTTCAACACACGGCATGGTGGGACCATCATTTGGTGAAAAAACAGCTGTTTTTGATGAAAAATACCAAACCTCACCAATTCCTAACATCATTGATCAATCCAAATACCATCACAACAAGTAATGGTGTTCAACACACGGCATGGTGGGACCATCATTTGGTGAAAAAACAGCTGTTTTTGATGAAAAATACCAAACCTCACCAATTCCTAACATCATTGATCAATCCAAATACCATCACAACAAGTAATGGTGTTCAACACACGGCATGGTGAAACCATCATTTGATGAAAAAACAGCTGTTTTTGATGAAAAATACCAAACCTCACCAATTCCTAACATCCATTGATCAATCCAAATACCATCACAACAAGTAATGGTGTTCAACACACGGCATGGTGGGACCATCATTTGGTGAAAAAACAGCTGTTTTTGATGA
>CAVRAL010000004.1:0-1287077 GCA_963719085.1 candidate division FCPU426 bacterium | reverse complement strand
GCGATGGTAACCGTCGGAGTGTTCGTAGGCGTGTTGGTTGGGGTGTTCGTCACTGTCGGCGTATTCGTCGGCGTGCTGGTCGGCGTATTGGTGATCGTTGGAGTGTTCGTAGGCGTGTTCGTCGGAGTATTGGTTACCGTCGGTGTGTTGGTAGGCGTCTTAGTTGGGGTGTTCGTTACTGTCGGCGTATTGGTAGGTGTGTTCGTTGGAGTATTGGTGACTGTCGGCGTATTCGTGGGTGTGTTGGTCGGAGTGTTCGTGACCGTTGGAGTATTCGTCGGTGTGTTCGTCGGAGTATTGGTCACGGTCGGTGTGCTAGTGGGCGTGTTCGTCAAAGTATTCGTCACAGTGGGGGTATTCGTAGGTGTGTTCGTTGGCGTATTGGTAACCGTCGGAGTGTTTGTCGGCGTATTCGTCACCGTCGGCGTCTTAGTCGGCGTACTCGTCGGAGTGTTGGTGACGGTCGGCGTATTCGTAGGCGTGCCGGTTGGCGTGTTGGTCACTGTCGGGGTATTCGTTAAAGTATTGGTGACCGTCGGTGTGCTAGTGCGCGTGTAGGTCGCCGTATTCGTGACGGTCGGGGTTTGAGTCAGGGTAACCGTCGGAGTCTGGGTTAAAGTCACTGTTGGAGTCGGCGTCACGGTGAAGGTCGGAGTCTGGGTTAAGGTCACCGTCGGCGTCAAGGTCGGCGTGAGGGTGATGGTCGGAGTCTTCGTCGCCGTCAAAGTCACCGTCGGCGTGAGGGTGGGGGTTTGGGTCGGCGTGGTCGTGAAGGTCGTTGTCATCGTCACTGTCGGCGTCGCCGTCGGCGTGAGGGTGGGGGTTGAGGACGGCGTCAAAGTCTGAGTGAAGGTCGGCGTAATCGTCGGAGTGAGTGTCTGGGTGGGCGTGGGCGTCGCGGTCGGATTACAATTGGCGGGGTATAACTCGATGGCCTGGATATCACAATTGGCGTTTCCGGCAGTATAGGTTACTGAATAAGAGCCAACCGCCCCAGCGGTTTGATAATCGCCTTCTGAATCCCTATTTCCATTATTGGGTTCAATCCAGGCCTGGGTTTGAGCGCCCGCCGGGGTAATCGCTGTCGCGCTGTAAGAATGGGCGAACGCGATGATGAAACTATTTTTCTGACTGGTTTGAAAAGCCATGCTGGGATTCAAACTGGCAACCGTCAAATTAGATGTATTGCCGATAGGATTGGTTTGACTCACTCCCCCAAAAACCATGGCACCAACAGCGACCCGATGGCTTCCACTAAAAGTCACCGCGAGATTATGGCTCAAGCCATCGGTGGGAAGCTGGGATCCCGGTAGGTAATAGGTATAATTCGCGTCGCCGCCAGTTCCAGTCGAAACCGCCATGGCAGGCGTTAAGGCAACCCCGTTATAGGCGCAAGAACTGATTCCGGTAGCGTTGTTTTGCGTGGTCATTTGAACAATCAAAATCGGATTGACCAGGGTGGTGGGAATCGTCAAGGCCAACGTGGCGTTGTTGGTGGTGTTATTTCCGCCGTTGTTAAAGCTAACCGCCTCATTGAAGCTGGTCGGACAAGTAATATAAGGCGTATTGGTGGGCGTCAGCGTAACGGTTGGGGTTTGAGTAATCGTGGGCGTATAGGTAAAAGTCGGGGTCCAGGTGGCGTAAGGCCCCCCGGGACAGCTGACGGCGTAAAGTGAATAAGCGTTAGTTCCCGCGGTGCCGGTTCCAAAAGAGGTTGTCATGCCGTTCAGAGGCCCGTTCGTCACCGATACCGATTGACTATTTCCACCCGTGGCGTAAGCCACCGTCACGGCCGTTCCAGCGGAATAAAACGCCAGCCAATAGGTGCCGGCGTTAAGATTTGTCGGGGGAATGCTAAAGGTGTTCCAACCAACCGTTACCGCTTTTTGGGCGCTCTGGGTGATGAGATTTCCGGGGACGCCGCCGTTATCGGTATAAATGCCCAAGACCTCCGTCGCCGCCGTGGCCCCGACCACCTCGAGGGACATCGCCGAAAAAGCCATGCCGGTGGCCAGTGTGCACGGATTGGCGTTTATATTTCCTTGAAGGTTCGTGCTGTTATTCGCGCCGACGGTTGACAAACCAACCGTGGTGGCCGCGGAACAGGTCGGGGTCGGCGTCGGAGTGGAGCAGGTGCCGCCCGCGATGTATTGGATATTGTCCGAGCCGCCTGTGCCCGCGGTAAAACCATAAAAGACCTGGGTCTGTCCGCCAAACACGGCATTGATCAAATCCCGGTCGTAAGTCATGGTACGAGTGACGCCGGCCGAATCCACAATTTGAAGCGTGAGTATTTTATTAACATGGTCCCAGCTCACCGTGTAAGCGTGGGTTCCCGAATTTTGGATGCTGCTGGTAAAGGTATAGGGGCACGAAACGCCCGTCCCCACAAAACCACAAACGCTGTTCGTCAACCCATTTTCCAACGGCTGCAAAACGCCGTTGGTTTGGTAATCCGCGATTCCAAAAGCCACCGAGGGCGCGATGGGGCTGACACCCGTATAGCCGCGGCAAGCGCCGCAAGGTTGTCCGTTCCCGCTGATGGCCGAGGTTCCCCGTGGGTCATCCTGCAGGACGAAGTTAATTCCGTCCGCGCCGCCGGCGGCTCCAAAATAAGCCGTGAAGTTCATCGTGAAATTTTGGGTCAGGTCGATGGGAGTGTTGTTCCAGCAGGCTCCGCTTTCGCCTGCGGCGGCCGTCGTCAAGGTGACCGCCGTACCGGAACCCGTCGAGTCTCCCACTAAAATCCAATTGGGACAGGTCTGCGCTTTCACCGGGGAACAAGCGAAAAAAACAGCGGACAAAAACATTGCTGTTTTTAAAATGGATATTTTTTTAATTGAGGAAAAGGAACAAAACGATTTTAGGGACTTTGAAGTGAAAACCTCAAAGAGCGAAAAAAGGAAACTCAAATTTTTTTTAAATCGTTTCGTCATGGCTACCCAGCTTCAAAAAGTGTCGAGAGATGTCGAAAGAGTTTAATGTTAAACTATTAACCTGGGGAAAATAATATCAGAAGATTTTCAAAATAAAAGGGTAAAAGTTTACCTTAAATAAAACCCATATAAATAGCCCATTTCTGAAGGTCAAAAAGTCAAAAATGTTGATTTTTTTGGGTACAAGTGATGAAAAGAGGGCCCGCTAGCGAAGAACGATGATTTTAACCGATTTTTCGATCGGACGACCCGTCAAACTGTCCACCCCGTCCAAGACCGCGAAATATAAACCTGAAGCCACGGACGCGTTCGCCCGGGTTTGAAGGTCCCAAACCGCTTGTCCCCCGCTTAAAGGCAAAGTTCGAACCAATTCGCCGAACAAGGTGTAGATTTTGATGACGGCCGGCGCGTTCGCCGGTTGACCCTCAATCGTCGCAGTCAAATGGACCTGATCCCCCGAATAGGCCAAATTAGGCGCGGCCTTTAACCCCGATTGAGAAACCTGGCTTTGAGCCATGATTGAAATATTTTGGGAATAGAAATAACTGTTCGACCCCGATTTTTCCTCGACCAAAATCTGATAAACCCCGTTCGCGACCCAATGGCCTTGCGCGTCGCGGGCGTCCCAAACCGTCACCACTTGCTGGTCCAGCGAAATGGTCACGCTCCCCCCCTGGCCCGAGGGATTCGGCGTGAAGATCGAAAGAAACAAAGTCAACTGGGAGGGGTTTGAATAAAGATTCGTTCCGGACAGTTGCCGGATCAATTCGCCCCGGGTATCAAAAATTTGAACCAACTGAAAAATCCCGGTGGGAGTGGGCGTAAAGGTCAATCCCCCCGGAGGCGTAACGGTCGCCGTCGCCGTGGGCGACGCCGTCGAAGTCACCGAAGGAGTCCTGGTCACTGTCGCCGTATCGGTTGGCGTCCAAGTCACAGTGCCCGTGCGGGTAACCGTCGGGGTCCAAGTCATGGTGGGTGTGTTGGTCGCCGTCATCGTCAAACTTGTCGTCGGCGTTGCCGAACCCGTAGGCGAGGCAGTTGGAGTTTGAGTGAGGGTCGCTGTATCGCTCACCGTCGGTGTAAAAGTAGTGGAGTCGGTTGGCGTGACCGTCGGGGTTTGGGTCAAGGTCTGCGTAAATGTCGCGCTTTCAGTCGGCGTTGGGGTTTGAGTCAGTGTCGCTGTGTCGGAGGCGGTTAAAGTATTCGTCAAGGTCGCTGTCAACGTAACGGTAGGCGAGGAGGTTGGTGTGAACGTCTGAGTCGGCGTCACGGTAGGTGTCGGCGTGTTCGTGAAAGTCGCGGTCGTTGTCAACGTGGCCGTGAAAATCGGCGTGAAGGTCAGCGTTGGAGTAACCGTGGCCGTTAGGGTCGCCGTCGTAGTAACCGTAGGTGAGGCGGTTGGCGTAAATGTCGGAGTCTCGGTTACTGTAGGTGTCTGTGTGTTTGTGAAGGTCGCGGAAGGCGTCGGCGTGGACGTGAAACTCGCCGTGAAGGTTAGGGTTGGCGTAATCGTGGACGTTAGGGTGTTCGTTACGGTCGCCGTCGCCGTAACGGTAGGCGAGGCGGTTGGCGTAAACGTCTGAGTGGGTGTCACGGTAGGTGTCGGCGTGTTCGTGAAGGTCGCGGTAGGCGTCAGCGTAACCGTAAAACTCGGCGTGAAGGTTAGGGTTGGCGTAACCGTGGACGTTAGGGTGTTCGTTTGGGTCGCCGTCGCCGTAACAGTAGGCGAGGCGGTTGGCGTAAACGTTACCGTTGGCGTTGAAGTCTGAGTCAATGTCACGGTAGGCGTTGGTGTATAGGTCAAGGTGACCGTCGGCGTCACTGTGGGCGTAGCGGTTGAGGAGGCGGTTAAGGTAATGGTCGGCGTAAAGGTCTGTGTCAGCGTCGCTGTCGGCGTGGCGGTCGCGGAAGCCGTCGGGGTCGGGGTGGTCGTGGGTGTCAAGGTTACCGTCGGAGTGCAAGCGATGATAGTGGTCGCCACCGCGTTGGAAACGATGTTGTAGCGGGGCGTATTGGTATCCGCTTCCCCCGTATTGGTCAGGGTCACGCCGCAATTATTAACGGTTCCCGAAACCGTGACCGCCCCCGTGAAACTGGCCGCTGGATTCCCCAAATTCCAAATAACCTTTTGGCCCGTTACCGTCGGCGCGGGTATTCCGGTGGATTGCCCGGAAGAAACATAAGTCAAACCAGCCGGCAAGGTATCCGTGATGGTGGCCCCGTAAATTTGCGGCGATCGCTGGATGATGACATTATCAAATTCCACGTCGCTGCCCGAATTGACCTGAAGACCGGCGAAGCCTGAATTGATGGGGTTGGTCGGCGTGTTGCCCGCGACAGTGCCCGACACCACCGTCGTGACCGCCGCGCCATCCAGGGAAATGGCCAGGGTCACCGTGCCCGATCCAGTCGCTTGCAACTTGACGGTATGCCAACTATTGGTCGTGATGGATGCCTCGGGGATCGTACCCATGGAGGTAAAAAGATTGGCTGAAGCGTCGTAATAGCCCACAACAAGGAACCCAATCCCGACGATCAACTGGTAACTGGAACCGTTTGTAAAGGTAGGCGTATCACTGCCCGTAAATCGCCAAAGAAGCGTGGCCTGTTGAGTAACCGGAGCGCCGATTTTGACGTCGGCTTGGATGGAACCATCCCCCACTTGCCCGGCGCAAACATCGAGCAAGTTGGGAAAGGTGCTGGTCGCGGCCACGCCGCTGACCGCTTGCGTCCCGGTGGAAGTAGGACCGTTGTCCGTTACCTCCGTCCAAGTTCCACCCGAACTGACCCAGTTCGAATTGGAAGGAGAGCCTCCCACCGTATAGCCCTCAAAATTATCAGTGCAATTGGCCAAGGCGGCAGCGTTTGAGAAACTGAAGCTATAAGTGATCGGCGCGCCCGGCGAGGCGTTGGCCACGTTCACGGGGTTTTGAAGGAAAGTTTGGGCGCACAAGGAATGAAAAGCTCCCAGCCCTGTCCAAAAACAAAAAGCGAGAAGGAATGAAAAAGGTCTCGATATATTAAACAGCTTATGGCTCTTCATTAAATAAGCTTCTATAAAAAAACCCTGGGGTCCTGGTTTATTTCAAAAACCGGGGCCGGAACCTTTGAGTTTTTCCCTTTCCCAAATTGGAGGTGTTGTAAAAAGCGCGTTTCGAATTATACCTTTTTATTGAAATCTTAGGGTAGAAGGACTGGTTTCGGCGGGGTCCGAAAGGGGCATAAAAGCTCAGTACCCACAACATTTGGTAGGGGACTCCCGAAAGGAGCCCATTTCACTGTGCCGCGGAATGGGCATCTTCGATTAACATCTGGATCGTTTCCAATTCACCGCCGTCGCACCAAACCGCCCCGCAAGCCTCATTAAAACAACGGTCGATCACCACCTGCGTTAATAAAGAATGAATAAACTTTCCCATATGGCCCTGGCACAAGGGACAAAGGATCGGGGGGAAATGATCCCGCTCCGGGATAAATCCTTTTTGGGAGTTCCGCCAGACCTTGGCCTTCGCGATTTCATCCGCCGTGAAAGCGCGCGAATCCCGGCTGATCAACCGCTCCAAGACGCCGCCCTTCAATAAAGTACCCTGGCAAAAACCGCACTTCAGAATTTGGGCGCCCTCATATTCAGACGATAACAACGGCACTTTACAGCGGGGACAAACCTGGCCCACCGTCGTCGCGGACGCGGTTTGCAACAGCGGCAATAAAAATGGGTTTTGGGAAACTTGGGTCACGTCTTGACTGCCCACCGCGCAAACCCAGTTGGCGGGGGCTAAAAGCCCCAGCGAGGTCATTTGATCCGGCGTATAGGGGCCCACCCATTGGCCCGCTTGATAGGCCATGAAGGCCGGCGCGGCGGCCCGGCTTGGTGCGGACACCGGGGCCGCGGAATCCTTTTCTTCCCGGGCGTCGATCGACTGTAAAGCGGCCAAATCGGATTTGGCCCAGTCCAATAGTTTTTTCAACCGTTTGTCCACCGGCGGATGGGTGCTGAAAAGATCCGACAGCCAGCCTTCGCCGTCATCCAAACCCGATTCATTCGGGTTCATGATAAACAGCGCCGAAAAGGTGGAAGACAATCCCCCCCGGTAGCGATTCGAGATTTTATAAAGGCTTTCCGCCAGCGCCAGTGGGTCCTTGCACATTTGCACCCCATCCGCGTCGGCCAAATATTCCCTCTCCCGCGAGATCGCCATAAAAATCAATTTGGTGATGAGGTAACCCGCGCCCGAGATAAGCCAAAGCAAAACGACGAGGCCGGTCACGCCGCCCCCGTTCACGCGGGACCTTCCCCATCCGGAAACGGCCGTGGACGACCGGGCGGGGCCGTAAACCGCTTTGCCAAAAACCACCTGCAAGGTGGCGAAGACGCCGAATAAAAAACAAGCCGTGGTCACCAGGCGGGCGTCCTCGTGGACAAGATGCGCCGCCTCATGGGCGACGACGGCTGAAAGTTCCGCCCGGTTGAGCTTGGCGAGCAATCCTTCCGTGATGCCGATGGCCCTCTGGTGTTTTCCATCCTCCATGGAAAAGGCGTTCAATCCCGTCGTGGCGAGGACAACCGGGCGGATCCCCTGAAAACCAACGGCGGATTCCATTTCCGAAACCACGTTGATGAATTGGGCGTGCAACTGATCCGCGGGGTCCGCGTCCCTGGCCCCGATTTGGGAAAGCAAAGAATCCAGGGTTCTTCGGCGGGCGATCCAAAAATGCCCGGCCGCCAGAATCACGGCTAAAAAGGTGGTATCACCGGCGGCCGTCCAAGACGTAGGCAGGGCCACCCGCATTGAATTTAAAAACCAATAACAGGGCGCGGCCAATAAATTAAAAAAAACGACATAAATAAGAATCAGGGAAAAAAATAAAAAGAAAGTGGCCCGGCGATTGCGCTCCTTCGCCTCAAAAACCGTTGAGGCCGGCAGTGCGTAAAACACGGGCCCGGCCTAGAGCTTGACTTGCGGGACTTCTTTTTCGGAGTCGGCGGCTTTCAAAAATTCCCGCGGTTGAAAGCCGAAAGGCCCCGCGATCAGGTTGGAGGGAAACTGCTGGATCAAGGCGTTGAAATTCGCCACGATATCGTTGTAATAACCCCGGGAATAGGCGATTTTGTTTTCCGTGGAGGTCAGCTCTTCCTGAAGCTCGGAAGCGTTTTGGTTCGACTTCAGGTCCGGATAGTTTTCCCAAACCGCCAAAAGCCGGCCCACCCCGCCCGAAAGCTCATTTTCGGCCTTGACCCGGTCCGCCGGGTTCGTCGCGCCCATCGCGTTGGACCGGGCCTGCATCACTTGGGTGAGGGTGTCTTTCTCGAAATTCATCACGCCCTTGACGGTTTCCACCAGGTTGGGAATAAGGTCATGGCGGCGCTTCAGCTGGACATCCATCTGGCTCCAGGCGTTATCCACCTCGACCTTATATTTCACCAGCAGGTTGTAAATCACGATCGCGTAAAGCCCCAAAATGACAGCCACGCTCAAAAGGGAATATCCGAGGACCATGAAGAATTCCTGTTCACGAAGGAAATAAATGCGGGGGCATTTTATCAACCTTCCCAGGCCCCCGCTCTCAAAATAATAGGCCTCCCAAGGGCCAAAAGGAGCGCCGTTCCCGGACCCCGCCATGCTCAAAATTCTTGACAGGCCTCAAGGCCTTCGTTATTCTTCCATCCTTTTCCGGTTCCAACCCTACCGGATCAAACTAGGAGGCAGCCCATGGCCAGCTCTAAGAAAAAAACGGTCACGAAGAAAAAAGCCCCCAACACCAAGGCGAAAGCCGCCAAACCCAAAAAGACCCATAAAATCCCGGCCCGTCTGATGGGCAAGGTCATCACCCTTCCGGCGAAACCCACCGTTAAAAAGAAAGTAAAGATCGACCCCGCCTTCCAACCCCTTTTGAAAAAACTCCAAAACCGGCGCAACGAAATCACCGGCCAGGTGAACCACTTGGAACAGGATTTACGCGAGGACATCGCCGATAACCAAAACATGCCCGGCGACATGGCCGACCATGGTTCGGGTGAGCTCAACCAGCACCTCTCGGTTACCTTGATGGAAAATGACCGGGTGGAATTGGAGCGCATTGAAAAAGCCATCCTGCGCATTGAGGAAGGCGTTTACGGCCAATGCGAGGTTTGCCAAAAAATCATCCCCATGGCCCGCCTCAAGGCGATTCCCTGGGCGACCCGCTGCATCACTTGCCAAAGCCGGGCCGAAGGTTTTTAACTCAACGATTTCGGGACTTTTTTCGGGCGTTTAACCCCCGAGGCCGCAGTTGACGGAAGCCCCGCACCTCGATAGCATTTAACCCATGACCTATTCCCGTCTTGTCCTTACTCTTTTCTTGTTCCTGGTTTTTAGTTTTTCCTCCACGGCGCCCGTCTGGGCCAAACATCACGCTCCCACTCCCACCCCGACTTCAAGCCCAATCGCCCCCACCGCCACTCCCACCCCCACGGATGTTCCCGATAACACGAAACCGCTTTACACCTTCGACGCGATGTGGGGCTCCTTAGGCTCAGGCCCGGACCAACTCAACGCGCCTGAGGGAGTGGCCATCGGTCCGGACGGAAATATTTATATTGCCGACACGGGTAATAACCGCGTGGTGGAATGGACCAGCGACGGAAGGCCCGTGACCGCCTATGGCGCCTTCGGAACCTTAGGCACTTGGCGCAACCCTCCCCAATTCAACCATCCCACCGCTTTATTGATCCTGCCGCCGCGCAAAATTCTTGTTTCCGACACGCAAAACAACCGCGTGGTGGTGCTGGACGAGAACGGATTATTCCTGTCTTCCTGGGGCGGGCAAGGAACCGCCAACGGCTCCTTTAATTTACCCCGCACGATTTCCAAGGATCACTTTGGGAACATTTGGGTGCTGGACAGCGGAAACAACCGGTTGGAGTCTTTCAGTTCCTTGGGGGACTTCGTCTCAGTCTGGGGCTCGTTCGGGACCGGCACCGATACCAACAATCCAGGTTTGATGAATTTGCCGCTGGGCATGGACCTTAATTTCATCGATCAATTCATCGTGGCCGACACGGGAAATTTCAGGCTTCAAGTTTTCAACGCCAATGGCGCGCCGGTGACTTCCCAAGGGTGGTATGGCGTGGGGCCCTACCAGTTCAAGGAACCCGCCGGCGTCGTGGTGCTTCCCAGCGGAATGATCGCGCTCACGGATGGATTGACGGGCCGGGTGGAATTTTTCAACAACCGTTTCGAGTACGTCGGCCGCTGGCGCGCCAAGGACGATATGGTCAACAAAGATTACACGCCCCATTTCCGGGGCATGGCCGCGGACAAGGACGGCAATCTCTATGTTACGGATATGCAAAATAGCGTGCTGCTTCGGTTAAAGCCCACCGCCCAAAAAATACCCGGACTTCTGGATACGCCGGTTCCCACGCCCACTCCCGCGGACGCCGCCCCCTTCAGCGGCGGGGGTTATCCCATCCGTTAAAGGCGCGCGTGGCGCCCTTCGGCGCTCTGTGTTAAACTCCTTTGCCTTAACTTGACTTGAAAAACGCTTTCCAATCCACTTAAGACGAGGCTTTATGCACTCCATCGTGACCGGCGGGGCGGGATTTGTCGGATCCCATCTGTGCGATTACTTGTTGGCCCAAGATCATCGGGTCACTTGCGTCGACAATCTGATTACCGGAAAAAAAGAAAACATCGCCCACCTTCGTAAAAACCCGCATTTCCGTTTCGTGCGCCGGGACGTGACAAAGGGCCTTCCCCGGTTTTCCCGAAACCTGACCAAAGGGTTCCTCGGATTCCTGCCCCGCGCCGATTACGTTTTTCATTTGGCTTCCCCCGCCTCGCCCGTGGGCTACATGAAAAATTCCATCGAGACCATTTTGACCAATTCCATGGGAAGCCTTCAGCTCTTGGAATATTGCCGTAAACGCAAAACCAAATTCCTATTCGCTTCCACGTCGGAAGTTTACGGCAATCCTTCGATTCATCCCCAGGTGGAGACCTACTGGGGCAACGTGAATTCCTTCGGTCCGCGCTCCTGCTACGATGAAAGCAAGCGCTTGGGCGAAGCCCTGGTTTACGAGTACATCCATAAATACAAGGTCGACGCCCGGGTCATCCGCATCTTTAACACTTACGGCCCCCGGCTGAACGAAAACGACGGCCGGGTGGTTTCCAATATGATTACCCAGGCCCTGCACGGCAAACCCCTGACGATTTATGGGGACGGCTCCCAAACAAGGAGTTTTTGCTTTGTGACCGATTTGGTGGCGGGTATTTGGGCCGCCATTTCAAAAGAAAAGACGATGGGCGAGGTCTTCAACCTAGGCAATCCTCAGGAAACGACCATTAAGGCCTTCGCCAAGGTCGTGATTGAGTTGTGCGGAGCTCCGGGGGCCAAAATTGTCCATGAAGCCCTGCCCCAAGACGATCCGGTCCGCCGAAAGCCGGATATTTCTAAGTCTAAAAAGACCCTGGCCTGGGAACCCCGGATTCCCTTAAAAGAAGGGCTTCGGCAGACAATTGAATATTATCGGAGTAGAATATAAGTCTTCAGTCGTCTTAATATAAGCCGCCTCAAAATCGAATCTAAAAAGGCTTAACGTAATGAAAACCGCCATTCTTTATCCTCCTTTCCGTAAAGACGGGGAACTCCCGCTTCTCACCCAGAACCGTCACCTGAAGTTCTCCAAAACCCTGGAAGTCCGGATTTTCCCCCTGGTTCCCGGGCACTTGGCCACCAACCTCCAGCATTTGGGACATGAAGTCTTGTGGCTCGACGGCATCAACCGCCGCATGAGCGATGAGGAATTCGATAAGCACCTGATTGATTTCAAGCCCGACATCGTCTTTTTAGAAACCAAAGCGCCCGTGGTGAAACGCCACTGGGCTTATATCCAAGAATTAAAGAACCGCTTCCCGGACATGAAGACGGTGCTGATGGGCGACCACGTCTCTTATTTCCCCAGCGAGTCTCTTGAAAACTCCGTGGTGGATTACGTGATGACCGGCGGCGACTATGACATCGTGGGCCGCAACTTGGTGGAACACTTGGCGGGCAAAGCCGAATTAGGACCCGGGGTCTGGTACCGGGACGCCGAAGGCAAGATCAAGAGCACGGGCCCCCACAAACTGACCGACGACCTGGACTCGCTTCCTTTCATTGACCGGGAGCTGACCCGGTTCTTGGATTACGGCGAGGCTTACCTGCTGCGCCCCACCGCTTATATCTTGACCGGCCGGGGCTGCGGCGCGCCCAAGGAGTCCGGCGGCGGCGTGGGACTCTGCACCTTCTGTATCTGGCAGCACGCCCTTTGGGGAAAAACCGCCCGTCTTCGCTCGCCCGCCAACGTAGCCGCGGAGATGGAAATTTGCGTCAACAAGTACAAAGTTTGGGAATTCTTCGACGACAATGAATCCGGCCCGATTTACAACAAGGAATGGTTGAAAGAATTTTACAAAGAACTGAAGGCCCGCAACCTGCTGGGCCGCTTCCAGTTCTCATCCAACTGCCGCGCCGACAACCTCAACGAGGAAGTCGTAGATCTTTTGGTGATGTGCGGCTGGCGCTTGCTTAAGATCGGCTTGGAATCGGGCTCCGACTACAGCATCAAGCACTTGGCCAAATGCGAGACGGTGGATTTGATCAGCCGCGGCGTCAAGATGGCCAAGGACAAGGGCCTCAGGGTCCTTTTGACCACCATGATGGGTTATCCTTGGGAAACCGAGGAGGACGTGAAAAAAACTTACGCGGTGACCAAGGACCTGCTGCTTTATAAGGTCCGCGCCGGCGATTGTATGCAGGCCTCCGTCGTCATCGCTTATCCCGGTTCCCCTCTTTGGAAGGAAGCCACCCGCAAAGGCTGGCTTTTGATCGGGGAAAAAGATTACGAAAAATACGACATGAGCCATCCGATCTTGAAAACCCAGATCAACGCCTCCGAATGGGCGACCAAGACCTGGAATTTGATGAAAAAGCCCAAGTTTGTTTTAGGTCAAGTCACGACGGTTCGTTCTTTGCGGGAAGTTAACCTCCTTTGGCGGGGACTCCACTCTCTTTTAGGCCATGTGAAGGATTACGGGGATCCCTTGCCAGAAAGCGCTCAAAGCCATGCCACGCCACAACCAGCCGCGATCCACTGAGCCGACCAACATGAAAAACGCGAAAAGCCTCTCCCCCCGCTTGGGGGCCAAAAGCCGGGCCACGGTCTTGGTTCTTTTGGTCCTTCTTTTGATCGCGGCGGCCCTTTGGGTCGGCGGGTTTTGGCAAAATCTTTTCGCCGGCCCGAATATTCCCCTGCCCCGGCAAAACGGGCCCTTAAGTTTAGGGATGCCCGAAGCCCAGATTTTGCAGCTTTATCCCAAGGTTCAAAAGAAGCTTCGGCCCTTCAACAATGACCCTTCGTTTCAAATCGCCGACCTGAGCGATGCGGATGGGATTGAGTCCGGATGGTCGACCCTTTCACTGCTTTTCTTTAAGGGCCAACTTTACTATTTCTCCGTCCTCTGGGACGGGACCGCGGCCCAAGCCGTCCCACTGAAGGACTGGATCCATCAATACCGGCGTTGGAATCCCCGGGGAAGCCAAGGCCAGCAAAGCCAAACGATGGGCGATAAAATCAATCTCGAGGAATGGTATTTCAACGATCAAAAAACCGAGATGACCCTCCGGGATTTGGACTATGACTCCAAATCCCAGCGTTGGCAGGATCTGCGGGACGCCGCCAATTCGGAAGCCCAGGCCGCTTTCGCCAAATACCGCTTGGACGGCGGCGCCCGGTAGTTCCCGGGAAACTTTCAAAAAGGAATCCCACAACTTCATGCGGCGTCTTGGTTCTTTCACCTTCATTCTGGGGCTGATTCTTTTCGTCGTTCTCTTAAAAACCGTGGACCTTCCCACGTCCTGGGGCCTTTTAAAATCCGCCCAACCTTTTTGGATCGCCATGGCTTTCCTGTTTGTGCTGCCGGAAGTTTTTTTCAAGGCCCTTCGGTTGAGAGCCTTAAGCCATTTTTTCCGGTCCCATCTCACTTTTCTCCAGGGCAATTGGATTTACTTATCCGGCCAGCCGCTTTCGGCCGTGACCCCGGCGAAGCTGGGGGACATCGTGCGGGTCTTAGGCATCAGCCGCTGGGGCGGACTGAAGCTCACCAGCGCTTTCGCCGTTCATGTGGCGGATAAGGTTTATGATTTGCTGGCCTTGGGCCTTTTTGCCTCCACCGGCCTGATGGCGCTGATCGCCCAAAATGAGAACGAGACCCCGGCTTTGGTGGCGTTGGTGGGCATCGCGCTGGGAATCCTGGCGATGGCGCTTTTTTTAAACCCCCAGTGGATGCGCTCCATCGTCAAACCCGCGCTTTTGGCCTTGGCGCCGAAAAAGCTTTCCAAGCAATTGAAGACCCACGGCAGCGAATTTTACGCGGACCTGCTGAGCATCTTTCATTCGTTCAACCGCGTCCTGCTTCCCTTCGCTTTGTCCTTGGGCGCCTGGTTGACGGTCTGGATGCGGGCTTATTTTTGCGCCCTGGCCCTCGGCATCCCCTTGTCCTTCGGCAAGATCGCCCTGCTGATGCCGGTCGTGGTCGTGATAGAATTCATCCCGGTCACCATTCTGGGGTTCGGCACCCGCGAGGCGGCGCTCTTCTTGTTTTTCGCTTCACCGGAAGTTTCCAATTCAGCGCTTTTGTCCTTTTCCCTGCTCAATGTCCTGGCCGGGCCGCTTTTAACCTCGATCGTCGGCATCCCCTGCGCCTTGCGCCTCAGCGCTCTCTTGGATAAAAAATCATGAGCCTTCGCTATGACGTCGTGGTGGCGGTGGACCGCGCGGACAAAAAACTCGCCAGCGTGGATTGGCTTTTAAAGCTTCCGGCGGCCGAAAAGCCGCGCGACATTTTTGTCTGCGTGGGCCGCAACCCCTCCCAACAGCGCAACGAGGGCGTGGCCCTTTGTAAAAGCCCCTTGGTTTATTTCCTGGACGATGACAGCTGCGTGGTTTCCCCCACGCCCAAGCGCCTGGCGGGCCATTTCGAGAATCCCCGCACCTCGGTGGCCGGGGGGCCGAACCTGCATCCGCCGGACGCCGCGCCATTCGAGAAAACCGTCAGCGCGGTCCTGGCCTCCTGGCTGGGCAGTTTCAAGGTGAGGAGCCGCTATTCCTCCGTGGGCTCGGTGAAGGAGGCCACGGAAAAAGATTTGATTTTGTGCAACATGATGGTACGCCGGGAAGTTTTCCAAAAAATGAACGGTTTCCGGGTGGACCTATACCCCAACGAGGAAAACGAGTTTTTAAACCGCCTGCTTCACTCCACCGCCCGGCTCATCTATGACCCCGGCGCCGTCATCTACCGCCACCGGCGCAAAAACCTCTGGGCCTTTTGCTACCAGGCTTTCCGCTACGGCCAAGGCCGGGCCCGGCAGATCAAGGTTTACCCCTGCCTTTCGGATTTGGTGCACCTGATCCCGGCCTTTTTTGTTTTTTACGTCTTGTCCCTGGCGGCCTCCCTCTTGCCGGTCAGCCCCGCCTTTTTAAAATCCTGGGTCTGGTGGGCGCCCTTCGGCTTGTTCTGGGCCCTGTGTTTGGGGACCGCCCTTTCGGCGGTTTCCTGGAACCGCCAATGGCGGGATCTTTTATTCGTGCCCGCCCTCATTTTCCTGCGCCAGTTTTTCTATGGATTGGGGCTGGGCTCGGGATTTTTAAGGACCTTCCCCCAGTTATCCAACGCCCCCATCGCCAAATATAAAGTAAAATCAAGCGGCCGGTCCTATCGATTGGTTCCGGTTCAAAAGACCCCGGGGAGAAAAAAATGAACGCCGAACCCAACGCGCCGAAACCTTACGTGGCCCTGCTTCTTTTTTTACTGGTGGCTTTTATCGCCTTCGGCCAAACCTTTTTATTTTCCAGTAATTACTATTTCGCCAACGACCTGATCAGCCAGTGCTACCCTTTCTTAAAACTGCTTAAAAGCGATTTAAGCCAAGGGCATATCGGCCTTTGGAATCCCTATATCATGGGCGGCCAGCCCCTCTTCGCCGATTTAAACTACATGCGCTGTAATCCCTTTTGGTACCTGTTCTACTTTTTCCCCATTCCGGCGGGATTTTCCATTTATTTCATTCTGCATATGTTCATCGCGGCCTGGGGCACCCACACCCTCTTAAAAACCCTGCGCTTCTCCGAATCCACCGCCCGGATCGGCGCCCTGATTTACGCCTTGTCCGGGGACATCTGGTGGGAATTGATCCATCCGCCCATCCTGACGGTTTTGGCCTTTTGGCCCTGGTTCGCGGCCTGCCTGGAAAAACTCAGCCGGGACTGGAATGTGCGCCAAGCCTTTTGGACCGGGCTGGTTTTGGCCTTCATTGGCTGCTCGGGGAACTTCCAATTGATCAGCAGTACGGTTTATGGCGGCTTGGTTTTTCTTTTTTACCGTATGTACCATTGGTCGTCCGTCGAGAAAACTATTTCCTGGTCCGACCGTTTTTCCTGGAAAAAATGGATCCCAATCGTGGTGCTGGGCCTTTGGGCCGCCGCCCCCATGGTTTTGCAATTCGTCCCCTCTTACGAGTTCTCGGTCCTTTCGTCCCGGCACAAAAGCGATTACGACCAGGTCAGCGGAACCTTTTCCATGCATCCAGCCAGTACCTATCAGTTTCTTTTTCCCTATATGGGCCTTCCCGCCGGCAAATCCGCGGAACAAGCGATCCAAGAAATTAATCCGCCTTACACCGACAACGACTTCTTGGGTGATTTCGGCTACTTAGGCATCTGGGTTCCTTTTTTGGTTTACTTGGCCTTCAAACGCAAGGACAAACGTTTCCTCTATTTCCTCTCGCTCTTTTCCCTGCTTTCGCTTTTCACCGCCTGGGGCCGCTATTTCCCCGTTCACCGAATTTTCTGCGAGGTGCTGCCCGGCATCAGTTTCAGCCGCGCGCCTTTCCGCTTCCTGGACGTCTATATACTTTTTGTCTGCGTTATGGTCGCTTACGGCTATCAGTTTCTGGAGCGGGCCTTCGCCGATGAAAAAGAGGATGTGAAACCCTGGGTCTTCGCGGGAGCGATTTACGGCCTGTTCTTTCTGGTCATCGGTCTTTTCCAAGCCGCCAATAATTGGCGGGAAATGCTGGGGCTGGCTTTAGGCGTTCTGGGTCTTTTTTACTGGGGAATCGTCCCCGGATGGAAAAAAATGGGACGGCTGTTGTTTCAGGCCGGCCTGGTAGTGCCTTTGCTTTTAAGCGGATGGTCCGATTTCGGCACCGGCCCCGCCTCGAACTTTGATTTTGATCAAAACGCGCCCGTTTTTTCTTTCATGCAAAAAGCCCCGGCCGGATCCCGGTTCTTCATGGATTTTCAAATCCCTTATCCCGTGGCTGAAAACGGACAGGAGCTGACCTTTCCCATGCCCCAAGACGAGGTTTTGGACTACCGGGTCCGCCTGGTCAACGGCTATGACACCTTTAATATCGGCCGGACCCAGGAATTACAGCAGACTCAAATCGCGCTCCCCATTTACGCCCAGCTTTGGGACATCCACGGCCTCGTCTTCGGTCAAGACCGGGGCGAGGATCCGCAGTTCGACCGTCAAACCATCGGGACCGCCCAATATTACGGTTTAAAAATCGCCACTTCCCATCTGTTGGCGCCCTCCGAAATTCAAGTGATCCCGGATGATCCCCAGTGCCTGGCGGCCATGAAAAGCCCCTCCTTTGATCCCAAGCGGCAGGCCTTTTTGTCAGCGCCCCTTCCGGCGGATCTGGCCTCTGAATTAACGGACAAAAAAAATAATCTTCAATACGAGTGGCTGAGCGATGGGAACGACGCCCAATCCTTTAAAACCACCTTGGACCATCCCGGTTTGGTGGTTTTTTCCGAGGTTTATTACCCCGGCTGGAAAGCCTTTATCGACAACCAGCCGGCGCCCATTTTCCGGGCGAACTATGATTTTAGGGCCCTGGTTTTGCCCGCCGGGACCCATCAAGTGGATTTTAAATACCAACCCGCCTGGTGGAAATTACTCATCCGGTTTATTTTCCTCTGGCTCTTATCCCTCCCGGTTCTATTTCTGGTTTGGAAATGGAAACCGGCCCGCGCTTGACGAAATCACCCGCGCAGGCAAAGGGCGCCCCCGCCTGGGTTTGGGCCCCGCTGTTAAGTTTGCTGGTCTTCAGCCCCTGCCTCCTCACGGGCCGGGCTTACTTTGACAGCGATCTGCTGGCCCAGTTCGGCCCCTGGCGGGCTTTTCTAAAACAAGAACTGGCCCTGGGCCGCTTCCCGCTTTGGGACCCCTATCTTTTGGGCGGCCAGCCCTTTCTCGCCGATCTTCAAAACATGATGTTGTATCCCCCGAATTACCTGACCCTCCCCTTTTCAGTCCCCCTGGGCCTCACGCTTTTCATCGCGCTCCATTGGGCCTGGGCCGCTTGGGGAATGGACGCTTGGCTGCGGGCCTTAGGCCTGGGTCCCCGGGCCTCCCGGATCGGCGCGCTTACCTTCGCGCTCTCGGGTTTTTTCTGGATGGAGCTGATCCACCCTCCGGTTTTGGCGGCCTTCGCCTGGCTCCCCTGGTGGTTCGCCCGGCTGGAAAAGTTAAGCCGCGATCCAAGCCCCCGATCCGCCTTCTGGGCCGGGTTGGTGTTCGCCCTGCTTTTTTTATGCGGAAGTTTCCAAGTCGCCTTGGGCGCCTTTTACGGGGGGCTTTGCTATTTCGGACTGCGTTTGATTCAAAACCGTCCCAAAAAAATCCGGGCCGGGGCCGTCCTCCGTGTCTTTTTTTTCTTCCTGGCAGGCAGTCTCCCCCTTGGGGGCCAGTTCATTCCGTCGCTCGAGTTTTTCTCCCTTTCCCACCGCCAGACCGAAACCCAGGATTATCAAAACTTCAACGCCCTTTATTCCTTGAACCCGGCCACGCTGGACCACGCCCTTTTTCCGGCCCTGCGCCTTTCCGAAGGCGTGAAGATGGATCACGCCGTCCAGAACGACCGGGATTTTCTGGCGAATATCCTTTATCTGGGGATCTGGATGCCGGTCTTGGCGGCTTTCGCCTTTCGGAAAAAAGGAAACAACCCCTTCCCGCTTTCTTGGTTTTTACTTTCGACCGCCCTGCTGACCTTGACCGTTTGTTTCGGGGGCTATTTTTTTCTCCACGCCTGGACGACCCGCTGGGTCCCCGGCTTCGCGGACCTGCGAGCGCCTTACCGTTTTTCCTATTTTTGGGCTTTCAGCTTGGCGGCCTTGGCGGCGGCCGGATGGCGCTCCCTGGAAGCCCTGTCCCAAAATGCAAAAACGTCGCCGGTATGGGTTTGGGCCGCCGCCGGCTACGGCCTGGCCGCGCTGGGGGTCTCGGCCTGGGAGCCCGCCCGGACCCTTTGGGAAATGTCGGCGCTGCTGCTGGGCTTCCTGGGCGCCGGATGGGCCCTGCGGGAAAAAAACAAAGCCCTGGGCCTGGGATTGTGGGAAGCCGCCTTGCTGCTGCCGCTCTTATTGCGCGGCTGGGAGGTTTTCATGCCCGCTCCCGCCTCCAACTTTGATTTCGCCGCCAATTCCCGCGCCGTGACCGCCCTGTCGGCGCCCCTCGCCCCCGCCCGCGTCATGTTGGATCCCCGGCGCGTGCCCTATCCCATCCAGGTCGGGGGCCTGCGCTACGTTTCTTTTTATCCGGAAAACGCCTTCGCCGCCCTTCGGTTGAAGGACTTCGGCGGTTACAATCCCTTGAGCCTGCGCGCGGTGGACGACCTGCGGTACATTCCCTCGGACAAAATTTTCAAGCTGATGGCCATTGGCGGTTTTTTGGTCGGGGAAGACGCCGGACCCCTCCCGGGCTTTGAGGAAAAAACCGACACCTTCCTTCATCTCTACGTCAGCCGCTTTTCCGGCCGGTTGGCTTTTGCCCCCCGAAGCTGGCAAGTTTTGGAAAAATCGTCCGATCAATTGCAAGCGCTTCAGAATCCCGGGTTCGATCCCTACCAACAGGGCCTTCTATCCCAGGCCCTGTCCCCCGCCGACGCTTCCCGGCTGACGGGAAAACCCGCCCAGCTTCAATACCAACTGCTTCGGGACGCGCCCTCGTCCCAATCGTTCCAACTCAACCTGGCCCAGGACAGCCTGGTGGTCTTTTGCGAAGTCGCTTATCCGGGATGGCGGGCCCAATTGGACGGCCATCCCGCCCAATGGTTCACGGCCGACCACGCGCTGCGGGCCGTCCTGGTCCCCGCGGGTTCCCACCGGGTGGATTTTGATTACCGACCCTGGTGGAAAGGTTGGATATTCCTGCCTTGGCTCCTCACGGCGTCCACGGGCTTCTGGCTTTTTGGCCGTCCCCGGAAGGCGCGTTGATGCGAAACCCCCTTTTAAAACTTTTAAAAGACAGCGCGAAGGCCGTCAGCGGCCATGGGCTGGGCCGAATCAAGCCCCTGCGTTGGGCTTATGACCGGCTTTACCAGGCCCTCAAACCCAACTGGGTGAGCGTGCAGGGCCACCGGATGTTCTTGGATGACCGGGACACCCTGGAACTGGCGACGCGCGAAATTTATGAGCCGGCCGAAACCCGCCTGCTCTTGGAGCGCCTCAAAGCCGGCCAGACCTTCGTGGATATCGGCGCCAATATCGGCTATTACACCTTGCTGGCGGCCAGGCAAGTGGGACCGGCCGGACGGGTCTTCGCCTTCGAACCCGATCCGGATAATTTCAAATTGCTCCAAAAAAACATCGCCCTCAATGGTTACGCCAACGTCACCCTGTCGCCCCAAGCCCTTTCCAACCGGGTGGGCGAGGCCCGGCTCTTCCTGAACCCGCTCAACCGGGGCGACCACCGGCTTTACGATTCCAAGGACGGCCGCGCCGCCGTGACCGTCCCCCAAACCACCTTGGAGGATTATTTCAAAAAACTGGAACCCCTCCCCCATTTCATTAAAATGGACATCCAAGGCGCCGAATCCGCGGCCCTCCAGGGCATGCGGAATCTTTTGTCCCGCTGCCCCCAACTGATTCTCGTCAGCGAATTCGGGCCCGAGGGCTTAAGGCGCTTCGGCGCGGATCCCGGAAATTATTTGAAAGAACTGGCCTCCCTGGGTTTTCGAATCCGCGAGATCCATGAGGCTTCGGGCGAACTCAAAGCGGTGGACTTGTCCGAGCTTTCCCAAAGATTCCCCCCGGGGGACGAGGGCTATACCAATCTTTTCTGCGTAAAGGAATAATATGCTCGAGAAAAACCAGTTTGTGCGTTCCCATGGCTTGGGCAACGATTATTTGGTGATGGATCCTTCCACCCTGTCCTTCGCGCTGACGCCCGCGAACATCATCCGCGTCTGCAACCGCAATACGGGCGTCGGGTCCGACGGCATCCTGGCCCTGGAAAAATCAGCTTCCTCGGAAGCCAAATTGCGCATTTATAATCCGGACGGCAGTGAGGCGGAAAAAAGCGGCAACGGCCTGCGCATCTTCTGTAAATTCCTTTTTGAGCATGGCTACACCGAAAAATCTTATTTTGAGATTGAGACCGCCGGCGGCAAGGTGCAGGCCCAACTGCACTTGGTTTTGGGAAAGGCGCCCATGGTGACGGTGGAGATGGGCCGGGCCAGTTTTGACGCGGCCAAAATTCCGGTCAAAAACGTCGTGGGCGAAGCCGTGGAAATCCCCCTTGCCTTGAGCGTCCCGGCTGAGGGCAAGGTGGAAAGCTTAAAAGTCACCTGCGTCACCGTGGGCAACCCGCATTGCGTGGTCTTTTTCGATCATTTGGACGAGATGGACAAACGCATCCAAACTTGGGGCCCCTTGCTGGAACATCATCCGGCTTTTCCCAACCGCAGCAATGTCCAGTTCGTGAAGGTGGACAATGATAAGGAAGTCACCCTCCGGATTTGGGAACGCGGCGCCGGTTACACCCTGGCCTCGGGATCCTCATCCTGCGCGGTGGCGGCCGCCTGCGTGAAGACCCAACGCACGGGCCGGGATCTGACCCTGCATATGCCGGGCGGGGACCTTTCGATCAAGGTCTCGGAAAATTTTGACCTGACCATGCGGGGGCCCGTGGAAGAAATCTGCGTGGGAGAAATTTCAACGGACTTATTGGCTTTCTTGGAAAAACAAAAATAAACCAAAGTCGGCCCCAATGTCGCCGGAGCCATTTCTTTCAAATTCCCCTTAAAAACTCCTTAAAAAGAGGGGCTTTTTCAAAGCCCCTCGCTTGTCTCCCATCCCCAAAGTGAATACAATGCCCTTCTTCAATCTCACTTTTAGGAGACTTTAATGCCCATCCAAGAAGGCAGCCCCGCTCCCGGCTTCACCCTTAAATCCACCGACGGAAAAGAAATCAGCTTGTCCCAGTTCAAGGGCCAAAAAAGCGTGGTCCTTTATTTTTATCCTAAGGACGACACGCCCGGCTGCACCAAGGAAGCCTGCGCCTTTCGGGATGATATCAGCCAAATTACGGCCAAGGACGCGGTCGTTTTAGGCGTCTCGGTGGACGATACGGCCAGCCATCAGGCCTTCAGCTCCAAGTTTAATTTGAATTTCCCTTTGCTGTCCGATATCGGCGGGGCGGTCTCGAAAGCTTATGACGCCTTCAATCCTGAAAAAGGAATGAGCCGGCGGGCCACCGCCATTATCGGCAAGGACGGCTTGGTGAAAAAGTTTTTCCCCCAGGTAACGGTGGATGGCCATAACGTCGAGGTTTTAGCCGCCCTCTAACGGGGGCTTTGGTTTCTTCTTAAAGTTCCTAATTTATAAGCCAATGAAAGGTTGCCATGAAAAACAAACTCAATTCCCGATCCTCCATGATGACCGAAGGCGACAAGCGGGCCCCCAACCGGGCCATGCTTCGGGCCGTCGGATTTAAAGACGCTGATTTTCAAAAGCCCATCGTGGGCATCGCCTCCGGCTGGAGCGAAGTGACCCCCTGCAACATGCACCTCAATGAATTGGCCGAGCGGGTCAAGGGCGGCCTCACCCGCGCCCAGGCCATGGGTCAAACTTTCGGCACCATCACGGTTTCCGACGGCATCGCCATGGGCCACGAAGGCATGAAGTTCTCCCTGGTGTCGCGCGAGGTCATCGCGGACTCGATTGAGACCGTTTCCTCGGCCCAGCGCTTTGACGGATTGGTCGCGGTCGGCGGCTGCGACAAGAACATGCCGGGCGCCCTGATGGGCATCGGCCGCTTGAATATCCCGGCGGTCTTCATTTACGGCGGGACGATTTTACCGGGTAAATATAACGGCAAGGACATCGACATCGTGTCGGTTTTCGAGGCCGTGGGACAATACAGCACCGGCAAGATCGACAAACAAACCTTGAAGGACATTGAGTGCAGCGCCTGTCCGGGCGCGGGCTCCTGCGGCGGCATGTACACGGCCAACACCATGGCCTCCGCCATTGAGGCCATGGGCATGGCCCTGCCCCACGATTCCTGTCAGCCCGCCGTGGGCGAACCCAAGCGCCTCTTGTGCGACAAGGCCGGCGAAACGGTCGTGAATCTGATTCAAAAGAACATCCGGCCCAAGGACATCATGACCAAGAAGGCTTTCGAGAACGGCATCGCCGTCGGCATGGCCTTGGGCGGCTCGACCAACCTGGTGCTTCACATGATCGCCATCGCCAAATCGGTCGGTGTCAAATTGACCTTGGATGATTTCAACCGCATCAGCGACAAGGTGCCCCACTTGGCGGACCTCAAGCCCAGCGGCAAGTACGTGGCCGCGGACCTCGACCGCATCGGCGGAATCCCCGCCGTGATGAAACTGCTTTTAGAGGCCAAGCTCCTGCATGGGGATTGTTTGACCGTTACCGGAAAAACGGTCGCGGAAAATTTAAAAGAAGCCGCTCCGCTTTCCAAAAACCAGCCCATTATTCATTCTTTGGAAAAGCCCCTTTATGCCACCGGCCCCATGGTGGTCTTGAAGGGCAACCTCGCCCCCGAAGGCGCGGTGGCAAAAATTTCAGGTTTAAAAAGCGTGGTTCACACGGGCCCGGCTAAGGTTTATGACGGCGAGGAAGCGGCCTTTGAAGCCATCCAGAAGCGCGCCATCAAAGCCGGGGACGTGGTGGTCATCCGCTACGAAGGCCCCAAGGGCGGTCCCGGCATGCGGGAAATGCTGGCCATCACCGCGGCGCTGGTGGGCCAAGGACTGGGTGAAAGTGTGGGGCTCATTACCGACGGCCGTTTTTCCGGCGGAACCCATGGATTGGTCGTGGGCCATATCGCCCCCGAAGCCCAAGTGGGCGGGCCCATCGGGCTGATTAAAAACGGCGACAAAATCACGATCGACGCCAAGAAAAAGAAATTGGAACTGCATGTCAGCGCCGCGGAATTGAAAAAACGCAAGTCCAAATGGAAACCCCGGAAAAATCCTTATCCCAAGGGCGTCCTGGGCAAATACGCTTATCTTGTCGCTTCGGCTAGCCTAGGCGCGGTGACCGACGAATCTCTGGGATAACTTTGAGAGGATTACGGGATAAACCCTATCCAAGTGTTGATCCCGGGCGCCTTACCGCAAGCTCTGCGAACGGTTGCCCGGGGTCTGGGCGCCGTCACGGATGAAAACCTAAAATAAGCCTCGAAGGGAAACCCATCCGCTACGGGTCGAATGTTAATCCCGGGCGCCTTACCGTGAGCTCTGCGAACGGTTGCCCGGGACCTGGTCGCCGTCACGGATGAAAACCTGAAATAGGCCTTTCAGAGGCCGTTTTCGCCAACAAAAAAGCCGAGGGGAAAATTCCCCCCGGCTTTTTCTATTTGAACAAAAAAAATCGGGTGAGTCTTTCGACTCACCCGACCAAGAAAGTCTCAGGCAAAAGCCTGAAACTCAAACAGACTCGACCAAGATTACTTGGAAGGAGTCGTGGCAGCAACCGGAGTAGCAACCGCAGCGGCCGCTTTCTTCGCCTTTTTGTGGTGTTTCTTCATAACCTTGGCAGCCGGGGTAGCAACCGGGGTAGCATCATCGGCCATAACCATGGCAGTAGTACCCAAGAACGCAACCGTCATCAACATCGCGAAAAAACGCTTCATGAAACGCCTCCTTGAAATTAGATAGTGGTTGACCCTCTATCTATTAAACTATTAAAAAATCACTCGTCTACCCAAGTAGCCGAACGATTAGTTGAGCATTGAAGTACTTCAACGTTCAGCTAATTGGACGGATAAGCCTTCTAAATAGTTCCAATTTTTAAGGATTGGAAGCGACATTCTAGGGGTCTGTTTGTTTGAAATCAAACATTTTTAAAGAAAAAAAGGGTGGAAAACCCTTATTTTAAGCCTTTTTGGACCTCAACGAAGCGCTTGCCAGGCAAGCCGGGCCGCTCCCACAACCCCCATATTGTCGCCTAATTTGGCGATCCTGAACTTTAAACCCTTTAAATGGGAGGCAAAACAGCGATTTTTGAGTTCCCGATGCATGGGCTTCATCAAAAGATCCCCCGCCGCGGAAACGCCCCCGGCGAAAATGATGATGCTGGGGTTTAAAAGATGAATGGTGGAGGTAAGCCCGACTCCCAACATGCTCCCGGCTTGCTGATAAACCGCCCGGGCCTTGGCATTGCCTTTTTCGGCCATTTTCTGGAAGGTGTAAGCCTCAAGCTTTTCCCCTGGTCCCGGCTTTAAGCCCGCCAGGGCCGCCAAACGCACAATACCGGTGGCGGAGACATATTGTTCCAAAATGCCCTGGTTTCCGTAAGGGGCCTTGGGCCCCTTGGGATCCACCACGACGTGGCCGATATGGTTGCTCACGCCCCAGGCGCCCTCGTAAATTTTTCCGTCAATGATGAAACCCCCGCCCACGCCGGTGCCTAAGGTCACGCAAAGCACGAACTTCTCGCCCCGGCCCGCGCCGATCCAGGTTTCTCCCAGGGCCGCCAGGTTGGCGTCATTTTCCAATACGACTTTTTTGCCCGTTTTGCGGCTCAAGTAACCGGTCAAATGAACGTTTTTCCAGTTGAGGTTGGGCGTGTAAAGAATGACGCCCGTTTTCGGGTTCAAGGGTCCGGGCGATCCGATACCGACGGCCCGGTGGGATTTCCAAGGAAGGCCGCTATTTTGGCTGGCCGCGCGGATACCGTCCACGATCCGGTTCATCACGCCCACCGCGCCGAGGGCGGCCTGGGTGGGGCGCTTGTCCTTACCGATGACTTTTCCCTTTTCATCCACCACGGCGGACACAATGTTGGTGCCGCCCAAATCCACCCCAATCACCGTTTTCAATCGATTCCTCCCTAGGAAAATCGGGTTATTGTAGCAAGACCTCTTGAAAAGAAAAGAAATATCAAAACAAATTTAAAAATCAGGGACGGCTTTGATAAACCCGGTAGTCCAGCTCGGGAAAAAGATTATTCCTTTCTTCCAGCGACTTTAAGAAAGGCTCGTTCAGTTTCCCGCTCTTCAGCTGGTCCGCCAGGACGCGGAAATGATCCAAATGGCCGTCCACCCGGCTTTCGGCGTAGGAGCGGTGGTTTCCTGTTTTCATCATAAAGGCCCAATCGCTGGCCTGGGCCAGAAGCAGCTCCCGGGCCGCCTGATTTAAAGCCCTTTGCTTCAGCGCGTCCGGCCGGATGAATTGGTCCGCCATCTGGACCATGCGGCGGCTGGCCTTGAGCAGCGGGGGGTAAATCCAATCATTGGACGGGTTCAACCAAAAATCGGCGTAACCCTGGTCGCCCCAGGAAGAAAGCGAGGGCGTCAACACTTGATTCTTGGGATAAAGCTTTAAATACTCCGAGGGCGTGACCCAAACCGGCGGTTCATCGCCCAGATGGCTTTGCTCGAAAAGAGCGGCGATAAAATCCGGCCCCTCATACCACCAGTGCCCGAACAACTCCGCGTCATAAAGACAGGCCGCCAAGGGCGGACGGTCCATCCAGGCTTTGAGCGTCTTCATTTGGGTTTTGCGCTTGGCGATAAAATGCGCCGCGTGGACGCGGGCCCGGGCCAGCCCTTTTTCAGGATCGTAGATCTCTTTTTCGGGGTCCGGCCCGGTCACCCGGTAATATTTGAGTCCGGTGAATTTTTTGGAGGGCGTCCCGCCCTCTCCCTCCCCAGGCGATCCATTGGAATCTGTGTCGGCGTAAAGGTAAGCGTGGTCCAGGTCGAACCCGATGTCCCGGTAAAAATCACGGTAATCCGGATGGCCCGGATAGCCTTCCTTTGAGCTCCAAACCTGCTTGGAACTTTCCAAATCCCGTCCAAAGACCGCCACGCCCGAAGGCGTGTAAATGGGGGCAAAAGGCCCGTATTTAGGCCGGGGCGTTCCAAACGCCAGCCCGTGGGTATCCACAAAAAAATACTGGAGCCCGTAATCTTTTAAGAGCGAGTCTTGGCCCGGCTGATAAGCGCACTCCGGCAGCCAAAAACCCTTCGGCTTCTCCCCCAAGTGGGCCTCGAAAGACTTCACCGCCACCTCGACTTGGGCCCGCAGGGCCGGGGGACAGGGTTCCAGGAAAGGTAAAAAGGCGTGGGTGGCGGCGCAAGTGATGATTTCCAAGTGGCCCAAGTCGCGGAACTTTTTAAATCCGTTGACCGGGTTATGGCCCCACCGGCCCGTGAAAGCCTCGTGATAAGCCGTCAACCGGGAGTGGTACATCTCCACCACGGGCGCCAGTTCGGGGAAATCTTTGACCCTTTCCCGTTCTTTTTCCACCAGCGCCAAAAGTTTCTCACCGTGGCTTCGCGCCCGCCGCTGAAGCAAAGGATCGGCCCAAAGCGCCAATAGGGTGGGTGAAAAGGAAACCGTCAGGCAGAAAGGAATCTTTTTCTCCGCCAAACGCTCGAACCGGTCCAAGAGCGGAAGATAGGTCTCGTAAAGGGCCTCGTAATACCAATCCTCTTCCAGGAAATTTTCCTGTTCGGGATGGCGCACGAAGGGCAGATGAAAATGAAGGACCAGCGCTAAAAATCCCGCGGGCGAAGGCAAGGGCGCAACCTTTTGAGTCGAATGTGAAGACCCGGCGCAAAATACCGAGGGCCGGGAATAAAATCAAGACGAGCGGGCGGGAATCCGGACTTTTAGCTTTACCGCCCGAAGCTGGAGAATGTGTCGCGGAACTTGGCGCGCCTTCGCTGGGCGTCGGCGGAAGAAACGCCGCCCACGGCGCCGGGCGCGGGAAGGTTATCCGGACCCACTTCCAATTCCTCGGCCAGATAATCTTCCAATTCGGGCGAGGGCGCCCACTCCGGTTCCACCCGCGGCGAGAACCCGGCGAAGGGAGCGGTCAAGGAATTCGACCGGGCGAGGACCACCACTTTTCCCGAGGGGGTTTTGCGGGCCACTTCCACGAAATAACCCCGGCCCGGTTCATGCACGGGCAGGTAGCGGTTCATATCCTCGGGGCTGACCTCAATCTCATAAATCAAATCGGCGCTGCCGTCTTCCTGGCTGCGGAACATGCGCAGGATCAACCGGCTCTTGGCGTAATCATTTTTCAACTCGTTTTTGACCTGCTCCAGCCTTTGCGAGGCGATTTCCCAATAAACAAAGATACAGTTGGGGTCCCGGATAAACGCCACCACTTGGGTCTCCCCATTTTTGGCCGGCTTCCAGGAATCCTTGGACTTGAGGGCTTTGCGGATCGAAATCACCGGCGCTTTTTTGGCGGGGCTTTTTGTTTTTGGGGGTTTAGAAAGTTTGGGTTTCGAGGCGGCCCGGGATTTGGAAGCGGGAGCCTTGGCCTTTTTAGCCGGAGCTTTGGAAGCCGTGGTCTTGCGTTTGGGCCGGGAAGTGGTTTCTAAACTTTGTTCTTTTTTCTTACGAGGCATTTCGTCCTCCGGCCAATGGGTTGGGATTTATATTCCAACTTTTCATCCCAAATGGCAAGGAAAGTCCCCGGAACTTGTAAGGTAAAGAAACCATGGCAAAGTCCCCGCAAGGGGGCAAGGTCCCCACCCGAGGAGGCAAAAGTTTACCTTTTGAAAATCCCAGCTAAAGCTTAATAACGTGAATATCTTGAACCGTTACCAGGCAATGTTTGGGGAGAATGGCCTTGATTTCATTTAAGGACGCCATCACGACCTTGGGCTCACCCACCACTTCGACCACCACCGGCAGGTTTTCGCTCATTTCCAAGATACGCGCGTCATGAATTCGCGCCGAGGCGCCAAACCCCTCCAGGCCCCGGAAAACCGTGGCGCCGGGGATCCCGCGCTTCAGCAGCTTTTCGACCAAGGCCCGGTACAAAAGCTGGCTTTTATACTTTAATTTCTCGTCCAAATAGATCCGAAGGACCTTTTGTTTTTTGGAAGCCGCCATGATTCCCTCCTTATAGAGCCCTGGCCAACAACACACCCGACCAGGTTCCGAATAAACAACCACCCACGCTTAACGTGATGTTCAACAAAGCTAATTTCAAATTACCTTCTGAAAGATAGCGGAAGGTATCCCAGCTGAAGGTGGAAAAAGTGGTAAAGGAGGCGCAAAAACCCACGGTTAGGAAAAGCCTGACATTGGGCGTGAAAACGCCCTTCTCGATATTCATCGTTAATACCCAGGCCATGACGAAAGAACCGGCCAGATTGATCAAAAGGGTTCCCACGGCGAAAGCGCTTCCCCATTTTTCAACGGCCCAAAGGCCGATCCAATAGCGGCTCCAGGCCCCCAGGATGCCGCCGAAGGCGATCCAAAAAAATTTATCCATCGTCGCTTCTCCTGTTCGATTAACCAAAATCTTATCGAATCTTAAGGCACCCGGTTCACGCCCGCAAGCGGTTTGGGGTTAAACCTGGGACCACTTTCTTAATAAGTGGTTATAGGCCCTCGTCAGGAGGGCCAGAGAAGGATGCAAAGGATTCTCCTGGGTGATTTGCTGAAGGGCCCCGTCCAAGTCGGTTAAAATGGATCTTTCCTGCTCATCCTGGATCAAGCTTTGGATCCAGAAAAAACACGCGATCCGGACGCCTTTGGTCACGGGCTTCACTTGATGCAGGCTTCCGCCCGAATAAACCACCAAATGGCCCGCCGGCAATTTCACCTGATGGAATCCGTAAGTATCCTCAATGCTCAGCTCGCCGCCCTCATAATCCGAAGGTTCGGAGAGAAATAAGGTGGCGGAGAGATCGCCCCGCATCAGTCCCGACCGTCCGGTGGTCGCCCCCAAGGCGTTGTCATAATGCAAACCGTAAAATTGTCCCGCCTCGTAGCGGTTGAACTGGGGCGTGGAGGTCATGAGCGGCAGGGACCGGGAGGCGAAGCCCTTGCTTTGGGCGAGTGCCTTCAAAATTTGTTGGTTGGCTTCCTGAAAAACCGGGTCATCCTGCGCCAGTTCTTGGTTGGTCTTGATCGGGGAGGCGGACACCCCGGCGGTTTTTTTCCCGTCGATCCACCGGCCCTTTTCCAGCTTTTGAAGCAGCGCGGCGGCCTCTTGGGGTTTCAAAACCCCCGGGATGTGATAAATCATGTCGCTTCCCTCCATCTAGGAATAACTTCCCCCTATCATAAACGACCGGGAGGGGATTATCTTAATCCCAAAATAACCCTCGAGGAGCCGCCATGTCCCGAATGACCTGCTTCCAACATATCGATTGCGAAGGCCCCGGTTCCCTGGGGCCCCTTTTAAAATCCTTGGGCATTGAGCTCGAAATCTTGAAACCCTTTAAAGGGGACACTATCCCCGAGAACTTAGGGGATGGGCTCCTTGTTTTAGGCGGCCCCATGGGCGTTTACGAGGAGGCCCAGTATCCCTGGATGACGGGGGAACTCATCGCCATCCGAAAGGCGCTGGCCGCTTCCCTGCCGGTGTTAGGAATCTGCCTGGGGTCCCAGATGCTGGCCCACGCGGCCGGAGCCCAGGTCTTTCGGGGCGCCCTGCCGGAGGTAGGCTGGCGCCCCATCACCTTAACCCCCGCGGGGAAAAAAGATCCGTTGTTGGAAGGACTGCCGGAAACTTTCAATGTTTTCCATTGGCATGGCGATACTTTTACTTTGCCCAAGAACGCGGAGCTTTTGGCCGGCAGTGATTGGTTTCCCCATCAAATTTTCAAGGTCGGGGCCAAGGCTTACGGGTTTCAGTGCCACTTAGAAGTGACCGAAGGCATGGTGAGGGACTGGGCCCATCTTTACGCCAAAGAACTGGTGCCGGCGGGAGGACCCACGCCATTGGCGCGGGTGGAAGGAAACCTTCAATCAAACGCCATCCAGCTCGAGGCTTTGGCGGCGAAGGTTTTTAAGGGATTTGCGAAACTTTTATAGCCCCACCATGTCCGCGATGAGCCCTTAGGAAATCGCTCTAGGACCTTTGAATAACACCCGCACGAACCATGCGAATGCGGGAGCCGCCATTTCCGCTTATCCCCGCGGTGAGGCGAATAGGGACTTGAGTAATTTCCGCGGGTTTTGTTTATCCCAACGACGCTCCTCCCTATCTCCCAAGACCCGAGAAATCGCCTATCCATTCAAAATTCTCGGTTGACCGAATGAGTCCCCTTCCGCAAAATAAGCGCATATTTTTTGGCCCTCGTTTGTTGTTGGCAAATGACTTTATAAAAAAGGAACTTTATGAAAAAACATCTGCTGGCGTTGATTCTTATCTCGAGTTTTTCCACCCAGGTCCTGGCCGCGACCAGCGACGATGTCCTCAACCAAGCGGCCGCCCTTTACCAACAGGGCCAATACAACCAAGCCGTCAGCCTTTACCAATCCGCCCTTCAATCGGACCCCAATAATTGGCAGCTTTACCAAGGACTCGGCTCTTGTTTTTATCAGCTTCATCAGCTTCCTGAGGCGTCTCAAGCCTTTGATGAATCCTTGGCGCTTCATCCGGACAACCCTTCCATAAGATCTTTCGCCGATTCCCTGCGCGCCCGGTTGGGAAACACGATCCCAGCGACCCCCACGGCCGTCTCAACCCCGGCGATCGGGTCGACTTTTGACCCCGGCACGCAAGCCACCCGCAGTCCCACGGCCGAACCCACCCTCGCGATTCCAACGGGTGAAAAACAAGCCCGCGAAGATTTCGACCAGGGAAAAGCGTTGGAAAAAAAGGGCCGGGACGAGCTGAAAAAGTTGGACGCCGACCACAGCCTGTCGCTGGACGATGAGTCAATCGCGCTTTATGGCGCCCCCAAGTCCGCTTTTTATGAGCCCCATTTCACCTTGGACTGGGGCGTCCTGACGCCCAGCGGGGCAAACCTGGACCTTGGGCTTTTCCTGGATCCCACCACGAATCTTGGGGTGGCGGTCTGCTACTTTCCCGTACCCACCGAAGATGACTACACCTACGCCACCATCCCCGGCGATTTGGTTTATATCGAGCCCCGCATCAAGTTTTATTCTTCCCCCAGCGGCTTGTCGACCTACCAGGGCTTTAGTTTCATTTATTACGGACTGCACCAGGGCGTCGACAGCACCGGCTATCAATACACAAGCTTTGACGTCTTCGGCCTGGGTTATATGTTTGGGTTCCGCACCCTGCCCATGGATGGAATGACGATGGAATTAGGATGGAAAATGGGCGTCGCCGTGATCTCGGTCAACTCGGAAGTTTATAACTATTCCAATAACACGGAAGCGCCGGGAACCACCGTCGTGCCGTTCCCCTACATCATTCCCGAATTCCGGTTTGGCTTCACCTTTTAATCAACGAAAACCAGGAGCCTGTCATGAGCTGGATTAAGTCCGGGAATAAGCGGCATGAGGCGATTTTTATTTTCTTTATGTCTTTTGTCTTTATCCTGGCGGGCCGGTTCTGGATCGGCGTCTCATTATTTCTGACGGCCTTTTTCCGAATTTCGACGGCGGTCACGGTCGTGAAGCCAGCCAGAACCCAAACGGTTCCTTACGCAGGTTTTGGGTTGCGTTTAGCGGGTTATTTAATCGACAGTTCTTTCATTTTTTTCCCAAGCGGAATTTTATATTTTATCGCGCCCAATTTCATGGCCCAAAAGCTCGCTTTCGGGATTCTGTCCCTGATGGTTCTGTTCGTACAAATGGCCATGCTTAAACGATGGGGGCAGACACCCGGTTACATGGTGATGGGACTTCGCATGGTAAGAAACGATTTCACCGGCCTGACTTGGATTTCGATATTTCTTCGGATGTTCTTCGCCCTTTTGACTCAACTATGGACGATCACTAAATTCATCCTGATTTATGAGGGTGTACTCACCTTCAGCTCTTTTTTAATTCCCAGTGACGGTTTAAAAGCCCTTGAGCATCATTTTACCTTTTTGGGCGCCGGTTGGACTTTATTGGGGGTTTTGACCTTTCTCTCGAGCCGCCGCAAACAAACTTTGAACGATTATCTTGGCGGTACGGTCGTCCTTGCGGACCAAAAAGCGCTGGTCAAAACCTACCAGGTTATAGGAGGCGGCTTGTTGGTCTACGGCCTTTTTCTAGGACTGTTCTATTCGCAGTTGTCCTCTTATTATCAAACAGGCGCTCGATACGGCGATCCCGAATCCGAGCGTCAATTGGCCGAGCTTTACTTAGACGGTCGGTCTGTTCCCCAGGATGATGCGTTGGCGCTCCAATGGTTTCAAAAGGCCGCCGACCAAGGGGATGACCGGGCCCAATGCTCCTTGGGCCGAATCTATGAAAAGGGATTAGGTGTTCCCGCGGATCAATCCCAGGCCATCCAGTGGTATACCCAGGCGGCGAAAAACGGAAATTCGGCGGCCCGGTCAAAACTCAAAGCGCTTGGGATAAAGCCGGACTAAGGCTTCATCTGTGATTCTTTTAAGAAGATGCTCCAACCAACTTTGTTAAAATGACCCATGACCTTACGCCTTCATCTCAAATGGGATCCCGCCTCCGCCTTGGCGGTCTTCTACTTTTTCCTGCTTCTCATCTGGCTGGGCAAAAACCGCTTGCTGGGTTTGGATGAATCCTGGTATGGCGACATGGCCTTGGCCGAGGTGAAAGACGGCCATTGGTTCCCCCTTTATTTTCAAAATCATCCCTTTTGGGATAAACCGCCCCTGATTCCTTGGCTCCAAGGTTTGTCCCTATTCATCGGCGGGGCGAATGAAATTTCTTTAAGAATTTGGTCCGCCTTGGCCGCCTCCCTGTCGGTCTATTGGGTTTTTCGTTTGGGCGCCCATTTCGGGAAAAGCGAAAAGGCGGGGCTTGTTTGCGCGCTCGGCCTCCTGCTTCAGCCGCACTTTATCCTCTCGGCCCGGATCGCCACCTTGGATATGCCGCTGGTTTGCTGCCTGCTCGGCTTTTGGTGGCAGTGGACCCAGGCCTTTGAACTCTCGCCAAAACCGAAGGCGCCGCGTCATCTTTTAGCCGCGGGGCTCTGGCTGGGCCTCGCCGTTTGGGTGAAGTCCTGGTTCGGTCTCATTTTTTTACCCGCCTTGCTGGCGCCCCTTTTGATCAAGCGGCCCTGGCCCTTTAAGACGAGACAACTTTGGATCCGTTTTTTTCTTCCCATTGGCGCCGCCCTGGCCGCGTGGCTTCTGCTTTATGGCCTCGCCTTTGGGAAAGCTTATTTCGCGTGGGAATGGGGCTTTAATCTCGCGGGACGCTTGGCGGGCGGCGGTTTTAGCTCGATGGATAAGCGCCTCGACGCGCTCAAGTTCTACGCCGTCTTAGCCCAAGAAAGCTTTCCCTACTTATGGCCGTTGGTCCCCTTGGGGTTCGCCCTTTGGGGCCGGGAACTTTGGGCCCGAATCCCAAATCCCAAAAAGACCTGGACCGACGGCCTGGGGCCGGTATTTTTTATTTATTATTCCATCTTCATTCTTTTTTTCATGGCGACCTTGATCAATTACCTTTTACCGCTGGTTCCGGTCGCGGCCTTGAGTCTGGCTTTTATCGTGAAGGCCCAGTCCGAGGCAAAAGTCCGCCTGGCCTCGGGGCTCGCCCTGCTTCTGGGGCTGTTAAGCGCTTTAAGCTCAACCCAATACCTGTTTGAGATTTTCATCTTATCGCTTCTCGTCGGCCTGATCCCGTTTGTCCCCGAAACCAAAAAACCGGCCCTAAAAGCATCCTGGGTTTACGCCCTCACGGCGGTCTGGATTTTAGGCCTTGGCTGGAAAGCGCAGGATTATTTGCGGCACCCGCCCGACCCCAACCGTGTTTGGGTGGCGGCGGTCTTGGCCCATCCGGCCCAGGTGAAGGGCCAGCCTTTGTTGTTTTTAGGGGAAGAACCGGACGCCCGCGTTCTGGCATTTTACAGCGACTATCAGGTTCAGCCGATTGATCACTTGCCGCCCCAGCGGCCCGAACAAGCCGTTTTATTCAGCCTGGACCGCCAAGCGGTTTTCCTGCCGGCTGAACCCTGATTCCCAGGCCTTTCCTTTTTTGCGGGAACTTTTCCCCATCAGCCGTGTCCTATGGTGAAAGGGCGTTAAAAGCCCAATAAACCAAGGAGACTGATCATGCGATTGAACATCCGATTTTTAAGCTTACTGCTCATTTTCACCGCTTCCCATATCCATGCCGCCGTCAAGGACCAGACCGTCCAATACCGCCTGGCGATCCAAGAAGACGATGGCTTGACCCATCAAGCCCGCCGGCAGTCTTTCGGGTTCCGGGTGGAATTGGTGGATGATGAGTCCGGGGTCATGCCGGAAGGCTCAAAAGACGGGCGGCCCTTGGTGACCGCCGTGAAGGGCGAGCGCTACTCGGTGCGGCTTTACAATCCCCTGCCGGTCCGGGTCGCCGTCAACCTGACGGTGGACGGGCTTAATTCGATTACCGGCAAACCCAGCGGAATCTCCGACGGGGAAAAATGGATGATTGACCCTTATAGCTCGATCACCATTCCCGGTTGGCAGGTCAGCGACGGCAGCGCCCGGCGTTTCTTTTTCACAGAAAAACCCAAGTCCTACGCGAAATGGCGGGGGGATTCGACGGGCCAAGATCTCTGGGCCAACTGCGGCGTGATCGGCGCGGCTTATTTTTGGAACCAAGCGGAACTGGATCAATACTGGGATGGCCATCCGATTGACCGTGTGACCCCAAGTCCCTCAATCTTTTACAACGCCCAAAACCGCTCTTGCGAAAGGAAGTCCCTGAACAGCTTAGCCCAGGGAGCGCCGGCTTGCGCGCCGGAAAAGGACATGAAAAAAGAAGCCCGGGATGAGCAACTGGCTGGCACCGGCATGGGCGAAAGCGAGTCCCATTCCACGATCCAGGTGGCCTTTGACTTTGACCGGGGAATGTACTCACCCGACCAAGCGGTGGTGATTTACTATGACTTCGCCAAGGCGGAGGAGCCCAATCCATTCCCAGCCGAAGATTACGCGCCCCAAATGCCGTAGGCAATCACCTTCTTATCAGCGTTAAATAAAAAGAGTCCGGTTTGATAAAAAAACCGGACTCTTTTTTATTGATATAACTTCATTCTCAAAACTTGAATCGGACTTTACACCCCGGCGTAATCGGCCACAAATTCCTTCACGGTGATCACCGTGCCTTGGTTGGCGAAGACTTTCTCCGTCAGCACCCGGTGCGTTTCCTCGTCCGGATCAAAGCAGGCGTCTTTAACCACGAAACATTGAAAATCCAGGTCGGCGGCCGCGCGGATGGTCGAGAGGACGATGCCGCTGGTGGAGATGCCGAAAAAGACCAGGTTCTCGATGCCCCGCGCCCGCAGGATCATGTGAAGGGAATTGCCCGCGAAGGCGCCGACGCGGTGCTTGTAAATGATCGTATCGCCTTCTTTATAGAGCGAAGGATGAATCTTAGCCGTGTCCGAGCCCTTCACAAAAATTCCCCGTTCCTTGACCATGGCGAATCGTTTGTTGAGGGGGCTGATCTCCGGATAACCCGGCTCAAAGCCGATGCCCACGTGCAACAGATAAAAACCACCCTTGCGGGCCGCTTCCACCACTTGGGCCGCCACAGGAAAAACCGCCGCCGCCCCCGGCGCGAAGGCCAATAGGCCTTCCTGCATATCCAAGGTAAGAACCGCTGTTTTTTTAGGATCAAGTTTCATGGTAAGTCCTCCGGTTAAGTGTGTGGCACGCGAGGCAAATGGTACACCCAATCACTCCCAATTTCATGGCGCGCTCGTCCCCGATTGTCCACCTAAGCCCAAGAGAACCATTCTCTCTTGGACGGCAGGATTTGGTAGTCAGCCTTCATATCACCATTCCGCTTTTCCGACTGTGACCGTTGGCCCGGGCTTCAACCAGGCCTTATAAAAAGAGGCAGCCTAATCTTTATATTCGGCGTATTGGGCTTGGAGTTCGCACTGGGCGGAAGTGCCGGACAAGTTATAGGAAAGCACATAGCGGTGGCGGGAATCCGCCCACAGGTCTTTTTTGGCCGCGGTCTCATCGGCCGCCAAGGGATCATGTTCCACGATGACTTTATCGCTCGAGATGGTTTGCCCATCCAGGACCACTGTCCAGTTGATGGTCCAAAAGAGCGTGGTATGGCGTTTAACGCCCTTTGCCGCCGGCACAACATTTCCGGGAGCGGACTTCAGTGTGAACGAAATGGCCGCCTTGTGGTCATGTTTGACTTCGGCGTCATCGTAGGTGGAATAGTCGGTGCTATTGGAGAAATCGTCCTGATTCTTTCCGTGCTTTTCGTAGCTGGCATTCCCTTCCAGGCCCGGCATGCCGAAGTAATCAAATTTGGGCCGGATGATATTTTTCCCGCGTTTCACCGTGATGGGCGAATAGTAGCGGGTGACATAGCTGACGTCGAAATAGATCAGGTGGCGGCCCGGCTTAATGGGGGTGAGGCACTTGCGCAAATGATCGTCCGGATTGCCTTCCAGTTGAAGCCGGGTGCCTTGGTCGATCAAGACGTCCGTCGTGTCGGTGCGCACTCCCAAGTCCTCAAAGATCACGGTGGTTCTGGCGACAATCAGCAGTGCCAACATCAAGACGGCTCCGGCCAAGACCAAACCGGCGGCCGGCAAAAATTTCGGCAACGCGGTTTGTTTTTTAGCGCCCTTAGGCGCTTGGGGGACGCCGCCGGGTTTAAAGACCTCGAAAATTTCCAGGGGCTCGTCGATTCCCTTCACCCTATAGCGCCCATGCGAAACCCAAGCCGCTTCCTGGCCCTTGCCCGACAGCCATCCCTTGGCGGAATCAAACACGCTATAAGTGAGATAAACATGACCGCCCTCGGCCAGACCTTCCACCCGGGAAGCCCGGTTCACGTGCCGGCCGAAAACATCCAAGCTCATCTTGTCCTCAACCGTCACCTGGCCCATGTGAAGCCCGATACGGACCAAAATCGGCGGCCTATCCGAATGGGTCTGATTGTATTGGCGAAGCGCTTCCTGGATTTCCAGCGCGCGGGCGACCGCCGTGGAAGGCTCGGAAAAAACGGCCATGACCGCGTCGCCGATATGCTTGATCACGCGCCCCGCGCCGTCCCGTTCAATCACGGGAACCAAGATGCCGTCGTGGGTCTGGCGCGTTTCGTTGGAAAAAGCGTCCCCCCGCTCTTCCGTCAGCCGGGTGAAGCCTTGGATGTCGGTGAACATGATGGTCAGGACCGAGGTATTGCGGCTCTGCCGGAACCCGTCGATGAGGTTCAGCTCTTGTTGATCAATTCGCATTTCGAGCGGGGCGTCGGTCATGGCGAAATCATCTCATGGGGACGAAGCGGGGCCAACGAAAATAATAGGAAAACCAGGAGGAGCGGGAGTTTACCCCTAACGCCGTTCAATTAAAATTTTACGGGTGCCATCAACAACCGGGGCTGGTGTAAACCTGCCAAACCACTGGCAGATTGCTCTGAGGAACAACCAGCATTTGGGTCACGCTTGATTCGACGAGGTAACAAACAGCCGAAAGCGTGGGCCGGGAAATCACAGCCGTGACTTGGGTGGAATCCTCGCAAATACTCACCAAGCTGTCCCCGCCAATGGGACAAGTACTGCAAGTCCTTTGAAAAACCCCTCCCACGATCATCTGGGTATTGAAATCAATACCGGACGGAGGATTTGCCGACCCAAAAATGGCTTGCCACTCAGTTAAGTTATGAATCACAAATGTATTGCCTGGCGCGGACACAAGAGTGGAAATCGAAAAATTCGGCTGAGTAATCAAGGTGATTCCACCGGAAACGACGGTTGTGGGTGAGGCATTGGGGGCAAAACCAACACATAGGGGTGTCGAAGTGGCCGTCACGGTTTGGGTGGGAGTCGGCGTTTCGACAGGATTCGGCGCTAAGGGTGTCGGCCGTTTGCAAGCCAAAGGCGCCAAGCCTAAAAAGACAACCAATGGTGCCACGAGATATTTATTCATAATTTCCTGCGCCGAGGATTAATATTAGGCTCAATTATACCACTTATTAAAAACGGCTGATTTTAAGGAACCCCGAGATGATTTATGTCTTCCGCTACATGGCCGGCGTCATGGCCGCCCTGGCGGCATTTGGGGGCGCGCTTTTAATCCTTCATCCCTTGAAGCGCTTCGCCGCGGAAGGGTTCGTTTCCGCTTTCGGCCTGGCGGCTGTTTTCGTCTTTTTCGCCCTCTGGCCCTGGGGCAAAAAGCCGCTCCCCTTCTGGGTCACCGTCTGCCTGGTGATAGTTTTCTTCCTGTTGTTTAAAGCACTGATCGTATTGCTAATCGTGGCCGGGCAATCGAGATAGAAATAACCTTTTGACCCTTATTGCGCCGCGGCCTCGGGATGCTTCAGAGCGAAAACCGCATAGGGCACATCCGATTCACTATATTTCACGCCCCCGTACTTTTCCTCAAGCGCGGTATCCGTGAAATGAAACAAGACCGAGACGTTTTGATCAACAAAGCTACCGGAAGCGAAGGTGTAAACCACCTCGCTCATGAGGGTTTTAAAATCGGCCTCGTTGGTGACCGTTGTTTTGACCAAGACGAACTGCGGATCAGCCCCATCTTTAGGCGCGGGGTCCATAATGACGGCGCCGGCGTAAAGCTTGGGCTTAAATACCGCGAGTTGTCCGAGCAAGGAAGTGTAAAAGGCCTTACTTTCCGCGTCATGCATGGTGATGACGTGAGGATAGAGGTAAGTGTTCTCCGGTACGTTCCAACTGACGTCCACGCTGGTTTTGGGAAGGGTTTCCGCCGTGTAGATGATGTAGGAAATTAAACCAAAATCCGCCTGCGCCTTACCGACCAGAAGGAACAAACCAATCAAAGCCGCCAAACAAGTTCTTTTCATGAAACCCTCTTTTTGACTTAAATTTTAATCATCTAGGCCCGACATCTTTTAAGCGCTCAATTATGAGGAGACAGGATTTGGTAATTGCTCTCCATGCTCCCCGTCTGTTTGCCTTGATAGCTGAAGCTGTCGTCTTTCACAAGCAAAGGGAAATAGACATCGCCTTTTTTCACGTATTGGTTTTCGGACAGGCTGTATCCCAGTTGGCTTAAGCCCACCAGGCCGTCCAGAAGACCCTTGTCTTTATTGACTAAAAATAAGTTGTAGCTGGTCATTTGAGGCGGCTCGTGCTTCTCAAGGAAAATATAATCCGAGGGACCGACGGCCCAACTTGACGTCCAAACCGAAACATCTGAATTTTTTTCCATCTTGGCCTCATCCAGTGAAACCGTCCGGAGGATTTTGCCGGAGGCATCCTTGTCCCTGACTTCAATTTTGCTTCCATGGTATTTCTCGTACTGGGCGCTGACCCGGTCGGGCAAAGTGGATTTGCCGTCGAGCCCAAAAGTACGGATAGTTGTCTTCTGGATGACTTCCGCGTCCCCGAATTTCCACTTCTCTTGGGACTTGGCCCCCCATTGGGCCGCTTTTAAGAAGCCGGCTTTGTCGGGAGCCCCCAGGGAAAAACTGAAGGACACCGAACCCGAATCCCCCTTGGTCAGGGCTTCCGCCACAACTTGGTAGGCGGTTGCCCCCGCGGAGGGGAAAAACAAGACGGGCGCGACATCCGTGTTACCGACCGTCACCGTAATGCCTCCCTCGCTTTTTTGAACCGGAGAATCCATCGAGGCGAATTGGCCTTTTCCCAGCAAAAGTTTGAAGCGCACTTGGTCCCGTTGAGCCTCCGGGCGCACGTCAATGGAAGCGCCATGGTCGATCCCTACGACGAAAAACACGGGCTGATCATCGGAAATGGTGACGGCGCTAGGCAGGACGGAGGGCGGAGTCAAATCTTTCAGGAATCCGGTTTTAAACTGATCAGCGTCGGATTGGGCCCGCGCCGCTTGAACGACGGGCAAAGCCATGACCCACAAAAAGCATAAGAAAATACGAACCGTTTTCATAAATTCACTCCCAATAAACTACGATTGAATAACAGAAACTTTATAGGCCATTCCTCGCTCAAACTCCAGGAAATCCCTGAGGTTGCCCCTGGTACGCGCCTTAATGCCCGACCATCAAAAACTTGCCCCGCGTATAAATGGTCCGGCCCTCGAGGGCCACGTAGTAATAGATACCTGGGGAAGCAGGGGCCCCGGTGCTGTTCTTGCCGTTCCAATACGCTTCGCCGTTGACAGGTGCCAGGCCTCCCTGCACCAATTCACCGGAGACCGTATAGATCGAAACCAAGGCATCCGGCGGCAGGCAGCCGAATTTGAGCGTGCCTCCGTAGGCGTATCTCGGGTCAAATGGGTCAGGCCAGGCGTGGAAGGGGCAGATGGGCGTCGCGGTCGGCGTGGGGGTGAGCGTGACGGTCGCGGTGGGAGTAAAGGTTGGCGTGGGGGTGAAGGTCACAGTCGGAGTCAGGGTCGGCGTGGGGGTAAAGGTCACGGTGGGCGTCAGGGTAATGGTGGCCGTGGGAGTCAGGGTTACGGTGGGAGTCGAAGTCGGCGTGGGGGTGGCGGTTGGAACGCTGACAAAACTGGAAGCCTTGATGAACACATCCGAATCGAGGATACAATCCAGCGCGTCGGCGATGGCCAACTTGATATGGTTGTTGACCCCGGGGGTGACCGCCACGTTGACCGTCAAAACGGTGGTCAAGCCGTTCATGGAGGTATTCAAGTTGCTCGAAGGCAGGGTCAAAGAACAAGCCCCTAAATTGGTTGATTGTGCGGTGTTGTTGATGAAATAAGCCGAATTTTGACAGGCATTGACGTTGGCGATGGAAACGATCGTGTTGGTGCCGGGGATCAAGGCCGCGTTGGTGCCGTTCACGAAAAAGGCGAAAGCGTCGTTAATACTCCCCACATACTGGTTGTACTCGTCTGAAGCGAACACATATTGGAGCGAAAGGGTGCCGTAGGCTGGCACGAAATCGAACGAAAGGACGGTGGCGTCATTCGTGGCCTGCCCTCCGATCAAGGCCGATAAATCACTGTCCCCGGGCGTCGAATTACAGGTGCTGGCGGAGCCGGGCGATCCCGTCACGCCGCCCGCGGCCCCCGTGCTCAAGATGATCCCCGAATCGAAACCGATGATCCCGTTCCCGCCGGTAAAGGTTCCCGCCGAAGTGCCGACCCCTTGGTAAGTGACGTTGCTGTAAGAAACGCCCGTACCCAAGAGGGCTTGTACCAAAATCGACGGGGATTGGCTCCCCAAGTCGGTTTCAACAATGCTTTGGGCCGCCGCCCGGGAGCCCAAACCTAGCGCGGCGAAAATCAGAAAGGCCCGTTTTAGATTTAGATATGGATGTCGACGCATAGAAACAAAATTCCCTATACGACTTTTCTTAAAAAGAAAGGCTTCCTTGGCTGGAACAACCGGAGGGGATGATCGCGAGCTCAGGGAAAAATGGCAGGGCTAAAAAAAGATAAAGACGCTTCAATAACCACTCCCCCATAAAAGACGATCAAAACCATAGATTGCCGCCAGCGAATAGGTCAAATATTAACACATTTCGAGTAGATGCTGGCCGCAGACCCATCAGCCCGAAACCCTTTTATGGACGTCATTTCAAGCGGGTCAGAATTGGCTTTTCAAGGGCGGCGGGACAATCGAGACTGAACGCGGGGAATTTGGGAAAAACCTACGCGAACGATGTGAAGCGGCATTTCGAAGGGGATTCGACGAAACCGGTTTAATCTTTATAATTTATGTCTGACACTTTTCAATTCGACTCGGAATTTGTCAATCGTCAAGCCTGACCCCTTTGACAAATATTAATCTTTAATGCGCGTGAAACAATAAATACAAAGTGCCCCCAGAAAAACATGAAAACTGACACTTATCCAATACATGGTCGGATCGATCTCACGATAGTACTCGAGAGAACCTCCATATCGAGTTCCACTTGTCGAATGTCCCGTATAAAGATCCACAATGGCCACAATTCCAAAAAACACTGACATGAGAAAAAAAATATATTTGACGTTCATGTCTAAATACTCCAGACTTCGGGAATATAATTTCTGCCAAATTTTAAGCCAATGGCGTTAAGATTTGTCGACTTTATTTCAATTCAGGAATTTTAATTGCCCAAAAAAAAACGCGCGGTAATCACAGGGGCTTTTAGCTTTACAGGAGCCGCCGTGGCGGCGGAATTGCTGAGTCGTGGCTGGAAGGTTCATACCCTCACCAACCGAATCCCGCCGACTGAGACCCAGGGCATCACCTCAAGTCCTCTGAAATTCAATCTTCCCTATCTCCAAGAACAATTACAGGGCGCTGATCTTTTCATCAACACCTATTGGGTTCGGCTTCCCTGGAAAGGCACCAACTTCCAAACCGCCATCGACAATACCCAATTATTGGTGAAGGCCGTCGCGGCCGCCAAAGTGCCAAGGTTTGTCCATGTCAGCGTCAGCCGCTGTGAGCAAGGCACTAACCTGGGTTATTACCGGGGTAAATATGAGTTAGAAAAGTTCATTGCCGCTTCCGGGCTTTCTTACGCCATCGTCCGCCCCACCCTCATCCTGGGACCCAAGGACGTCTTGACCAATAATATCGCCTGGTTCCTTCGTCGCTTCCCTATTTTCCCAGTTCCCCAAGGCGGCAACTACCGTCTGCAACCAGTTACCTTGACTGATACGGCCAGGATTATCACCGATGCAGCCGAGAAAAAGGAAAACCTAACGGTAGACGCGGCAGGACCAAGTACCTTCACCTTCCGGGAATATCTTGGTTTGTTAGCGGGCTTTTGCGGGGTGAAACCAATTCTGATAGGAACCCCCAATTGGGTTTCATTGGCGGGGCTTCGAATGATTGAGCCAATCCTGCAGGACGTTATCCTTACTCGAGAGGAATTATTGGGTCTTGAGCAGGAGCTTTTATGTTCGGATCAAAAGCCCTTGGGTCGGGAATCAGTAACCGAATGGCTGAAATTGAATGCGGGGGAATTAGGGAAAAACTACGCGAACGACGTGAAGAGACATTTTGAAGCGGATTCGACGAAACCTATGCAATCTTTATAATCTATAACCGATCTCTTTTATCGATTTATAAAAAATCAATGATCTCTCCAGCCACGTCAAAAACAACTCCTTTGCCTTCTAAATATTCTCTCGTTATCTCCAAAAGCCCTTCCAACGAATCTTTTTTCAAGTCACGAATCTCATTTACATCCATAGCCCATTCGTCTCTCGCTGTCGAATCAAAGGTGCTCATGTGTTTGAAAGAATTGATACGCGCATAGCTCGCAGAGCAATAGACTTTCACTGCATTAACCTTGAATCTCGCAAACAATAAAGAGTTTTGAAAATCTTTACTAAGCTGCTTGTGGAGTCCTGTGTGAAGCAATTCTAAGTAGGTATCATTTGATAAGCCATCTTTGATTTTTGCCATGTAACCCAAATAATCGGCCAAGGCCGTACCAGCTCCAGAAAGTCTGTTTATTGCTTCTTCCGCTACTGTTATGTTTGTTTTTGTCAATGCATAGGAATGCCTCAAGTGAACAATTAATAGTTTTTCGTCGTTCTCTTTGGATTTTCTTTCCAGTTCCCCTTGATGCTCAATCCATTCCTCTTTGTTCTTCCTGGTTGCCCAAAGAACGCCAAGATAAGTTCCACCCAAAACAATCACCGCCTCTATCCAGGTTTTGGGATCGATTAATAACAAATAAATTCCACAAAGGAATTCACACATATTTACTCCTAATAAATTGCAAAAAGCCCCGCCCCCTTCAGGGAGCGAGGCTTTGTCCTAATTTAGGTTGCCCCTACTTGCAGAAGGGACAATGACATCTTTCTACATTCTTCTTAAGAGCATCCGCTCGTCGACCCGCAATTGAGACACTTATAGCAGGCGGCGTTACGGACCATGATGGTTCCGCATTCCGGACAAGGCGGAGCATCCGCCTGGGTCACGAAGATGCGCTTTTCAGCGGCGTCCGATTGCGGGGCTTCCGTCATCTTGACGGGAGCCGGCGCGGCGGCAGGAGCCGAGGCTTGCGCGGGTGAGGCGCTGTTCAAGGCCGCTTGGCGCTCAACAGCGTCCGAAATTTCGGCGGCGCCGCGTTCCCCCTTCGGCATGAACTTCAAGGCCATCCAGCGGAAAATGTAGTCCGTGATCGACTTGGCAATGCGCACTTCCGGGTTGGTCGTGATCCCCGACGGCTCGTAGCGGCTGTGGCTGAACTTATCCACGAGTACCTTAAAGGGCACGCCGTATTGAAGCGCCAGCGAGATCGCGGTGGCGAAGCTGTCCATGAGCCCCGAAACCGTCGAGCCTTCTTTGGACATCAAGATAAAGAGTTCGCCCGGCGTTCCATCCTCGAACTTACCCACGGTGATATAACCCTCGTGGCCCGCGATGGAAAACTTGTGGGTAATGGCTTCGCGTTCGTCCGGCAGGCGCCGGCGCGCCGGCTTGGCAACCTTGGCCTTTTCGCCATCCAGGTTGGTCGACAAGGGCTGGGAGCGCTTGCAGCCGTCGCGGTAAATGGCGACCGCCTTGAGGCCCAACTTCCAGGACTCGATATAAGCCTGCATGATGTCTTCCACGGTCGCGTCCGTCGGCAAATTGACGGTCTTGGAGATCGCGCCCGACAAGAAGGGCTGAACCGCCGCCATCATCCGGATGTGGCCCATATAGTGGATGGACCGGGTCCCGTTGGACGGCTTGAAAGCGCAGTCGAACACGGTTAAGTGGTCGGCTTTCAAATGCGGCGCGCCTTCGATCGTGTCGTGGGCGTTGATATAAGCCAAAATATCCTCGGTTTGCGACTCGGTGTACTTGAGGTTACGAAGCGCCTCGGGCACGGTTTGGTTGACGATCTTGATGACCCCGCCACCCACCAGCTTCTTGTATTTGACCAAGGCGATATCGGGCTCAACGCCCGTGGTGTCGCAATCCATCATGAAACCGATGGTGCCGGTCGGAGCCAAAACGCTGACCTGGCCGTTGCGGAAACCCCACTCTTTACCGTGATCCTGCACTTCTTTCCAGACCTTCTGGGCGGCCAAGTAGAGGCCCTCGGTCACGGGGTTATGCTTGATCTTAGCGGCCTCCGTTTGGTGCATCTTCATGACCTTGAGCATGGGTTCCCGGTTGCGGGCATAGCCCTGGAACGGACCCACTTCTTTGGCGATGCGCGACGACATGAGGTTGGCCTCACCCTGCATCAAAGCGGTGATGGCGGCGGCGTAGTTGCGGCCTTCGTCACCGTCATAAGGCAATCCGCGCGACATGAGAAGCGCGCCCAGGTTGGCGTAGCCCAATCCCAAAGGCCGGTAATCGTGGCTGTTACGCTCGATCGGCTTCGTGGGGTAGCTGGCGTTATCCACCGTGATTTCCTGCGCCAAGATAGTGATGTCGACCGCGTGCTTGAAGGCGTCGATATCAAACTCGCTCTCGCCGTTGCGGAACTTCATGAGGTTGAGCGAGGCCAAGTTACAGGCCGAATCATCCAGGTACATGTATTCGGAGCAGGGGTTGGAGGAGTTGATGCGGGCCGTGTTGCTCGACGTGTGCCATTTGTTGATCATGGTGTCGTATTGCATGCCCGGGTCGCCGCAGATCCAAGTGGATTCGGCGATCATGCGCAAAATATCTTTCGCGTGGAAGGTATCCACGGGAGCGCCGTCTTTGCGGGCCTTGGTGGTCCAAGTGCCGCCGTTGGCGGCCGCTTGCATAAACTCATCCGACACGCGCACCGAGTGGTTGGCGTTTTGGAATTGCACGGAGTCATAAGCCCCGCCCGGCACGTTGAACCCGCCGTCATAGCCGGCGTCGATCAAGGCCCAAGCTTTTTTCTCTTCATCCGACTTTGACTTCACGAAGTCGATGATGTCCGGATGATCGGCGTCCAAAATGACCATCTTGGCCGCGCGGCGCGTGCGTCCACCCGACTTGATGACGCCGGCGAAGCTGTCAAAACCTTTGAGGAAGGAAACCGGGCCCGAGGCCGTGCCGCCGCCCGAGAGCTTTTCTTTGGAAGAACGCAGGTTGGAAAAGTTCGTGCCCGTTCCCGAGCCGTACTTAAAGAGCATGCCCTCGGTCTTAGCCAAGTCCAAAATGGATTCCATGCTGTCCGAGACGCTGTTGATGAAGCAAGCCGAGCACTGCGGGCGTTCCTCGATGCCGACGTTGAACCACACCGGGGAGTTGAAGGCCATCTTCTGGTGAACGAGCAAATGCGTGAGTTCCATGTGGAAGATCTCCGCGTCGTCGTCGGAGGCGAAATAGCCCATGTCTTTGCCCCACTCCGAGATGGTATCGGCCACCCGGCGGATCAGCTGCTTGACGGAACGCTCCCGGGCTTCGGTTCCCATGAGCCCGTGGAAATATTTGGATACCACGATATTGGTGGCGGTCTGCGACCAACCCTTCGGTACCTCGACGTCTTTTTGCTCGAAGATCACCTTGCCCTTCTCATCGCTGATGGTGGCGGAGCGCAATTCCCATTCCACGTCCTCGAAGGGGTGGACGCCCTTCTTGGTGAAATAGCGCTTAATCTTCAATCCACCGTCCCGGGTGAAGGTGTTGGGCCGGTCAAATGATCTTTTCGTCGAAGCGTTCGGATTAGTGGACATGAAGTCCTCCTCTATATAGATGACCGATCAAGGTGGTCCAGGGGTGAAAAAACCCCTTGAAGAGTGACGCCTGTCCTATAGGGAAAACAGTCCCTTAGGGGCAAGAGTGCCCTTATCTTTATGATCGGAAAATGGGTTGTCGAATGGTATAGGCAGTAACTTAAGGCTGGCTGACAAGTAGTTAGGGCTGGCTTTCGCGGTGTTGGTTCGGCTTTGGTCCCCCTTAGGTTGTCGATCTGGCGCCTTCACAGCTCCCCATGACGCCAAAAAAACCAGATAAATAATGGTTTTTACCCCACATTTAGTCTGTGTTGGATTTATAACCTACCATCCTTAGTGTTGTCAAAGGAAATGTGACTCACGAAGCGGTAGAAAAGGGCCATTTTTCAATGGGTTCGTGTTAAATCTCAGCCGGGTAAAAAAAAAGTTAACAAAAAGTAACTGCGTAAAATTTCAACAGAACTTTTTGTTATGGCGAGGCGCTCCTTTGCCGAGCCATCTTTTGTTCAAAAAATTATTTCCATTTTAAAGACTCCCGCCCAAATCTTCCCACTTTGGATTAAATCCGCAGACAAGATCAACCTTCTTTTGCCGGGAACCAGCCTTGATCTGTTTTTCGCGTTCCCTTGCCGCTTGGGAAGTTTCCAAGACTTCGTAATAGACCAATTTATTCACCTCGTAGCGTTGGGTGAACCCGTTCTTTTTCATCGAACAATGTTCCCGGATCCTCCGACCCAGGTCGCGAGTCATGCCCGTATAAAGGACCTTGTTTGATTTAGTCGTAGTGATATAGACGTAAAAAGGCATGGACCACCATCAACTGGGATTGCTTCGTCGCTAACACCTATGAAAGACGCTCCTCGCAACGACAGATGACGAACAGGCTTACTCAACACCCTTCGCCCGTAATTCGGCAAGAAGGGGTTCATACCCCTTTTTACCGAGCAAGGCGAACATATTTTTTTTGTAAGCCTCCACGCCCGGTTGGTCGAAAGGATTAATGCCAAGCATAGTTCCTGAGATGCCGCAGGCCATCTCGAAAAAATAATAAAGATAGCCGAGCGTGAAAGCGTCGAGCTGGTTGAGCGTGACGCGCATCACCGGCAGTCCGCCGTCCTTGTGCGCCAAAGCGGTGGCCTTCATCGCCTGCTCATTGACCCAAGCCAGGGGCTTGCCCGCCAAAAAGTTAAGGCCTTCCCGGTCCTCCGGGTCGGAGGGGACGAGAATGTCTTTGGCTTCTTTCGCCACCCACAAAATGGTTTCGTACAAGTCGCGGCGGCCTTCCTGTAAATACTGGCCCATGCTGTGAAGGTCGGTCGTTAAATCCACCGACGCGGGGAACGCGCCTTTGCCCTCTTTGCCCTCGGACTCCCCGTACAGCTGTTTCCACCACTCGCTGATGTAATGAAAGTCGGGCCGGAAGTTCGCCAAGACCTCGATGGTTTTTCCCTTTTGATAAAGAAGCTGGCGGGCCGCCGCGTAGCGAAGCGACAGGTTCACGTTCCAATCCGTCGAGGCGCCGTCCCTCATCGCCACTTGGGCGCCCTTCAATAACTGGGCGATGTCCACGCCCGCCGAGGCGATGGGAAGAAGCCCCACCGGCGTCAAGACGGAGTAGCGGCCGCCCACATCGTCGGGAATCACGTAGCTGGGATAGCCTTCGGCGTCGGCCAGGGTCTTCAAGGCGCCTTTGGACTCGTCCGTGATGGCCACGATATGTTTCTTCGCCTCCGCCTTGCCGACCTTTTTTTCCATCCAAGTCTTCAGCAGACGAAAAGCCACCGCCGGCTCGGTCGTGGTTCCGGATTTGGAAATGACGTAGATGCCGACCGACTTGTCCTTGAGCTTTTCCATTAGGTCCACGTAAGTCGTCGAGGACAAGTGGTTGCCCAGGTAATGGATCTCCGGTTGGCCCTTGCCTAAAGCCTCGATGGTGGCCCGGGCGCCCAAGTAGGACCCGCCGATGCCGACGCAAATGACGGCGTCAAACTTCGCCAGTTCCGCGGCGGTCTTTTGAAGGGCGGCCAATTGTTTCTCAACGTCCAGCGGCAGGTTGATCCAGCCCAAATAATCACTGCCCCGGCCCTTGTGCTCCAGCAGGGTCTTCAGGGCGGCCTCGGCCTTGGGGCGGGCGTCCATCAGTTCTTTTTCGGAAACCAACTCGTGGATATAGCTTAAATCGAGGGAAATCGGCTGGGACATGGCAGGCCTCTTTAGGTCGGTAATTTCACGTCTAGAGGGAAATATTTAACGGAGGGAACGCCCGGAAATCAATGGCTAATCACGGTAACTATAAGTAACTTTTATCGGCAAATCTTAGGTTCGGGTTGATTTGTCATTGCGAGGAGCGGACTTTGCGACGCGGCAATCCCAGTTTATGGGTTGTTTTCGCTTTATAACAAAGCAACTTCAAAAAGCTGATTGAAGGCTACTCATAAACTGAGATTGCTTTGTCGCTTAAACCAATGAAAGACGCTCCGCGCAATGACATCTAAATCGCGAAGCTACTTCACCTTAAACTTTTCCACCATCATTTTCATGTTTTGCGCCATTTGGGCCAATTCCCGGCAGGTGGCGGTCACTTGTTCCATGCTGGCGGTTTGTTCCTCGGTGCTGGCCGAGACTTCCTCGGTGGAAGCGGCGGATTCTTCCGACACGGCGTTGATGTCTTGGATGCCGTTCACGATCAGGTTGTAACGCTGGGTCTGCTGGGCCATGAGCTCCGTAATGGCGCGGCTTTGGCTTTCCACTTCCTCAATCACCCGGATGATGTCGTTCAAGGCATCGCCCATGACCCGGATGCCGCCTCGGCTTTGCTCGGCTTCCTGGGCGCTTTTTTCCATGGACCGCACGGTGTCCTGCGTTTGGTCTTGGATCTGTTGGACCAGGTCCTCGATCTCATGGGAAGCCTTGCTGGCCCCGTCGGCCAGCGCGCGGATTTCTTCGGCCACCACGGCGAAACCCTTGCCCTGTTCCCCGGCGCGGGCCGCCTCGATGGCGGCGTTCAAGGACAAAAGATTCGTCTGCTCGGCGATCCCGGAAATAATATCCACCACCCGGGAAATCTGCTGGCTCTTTTCCCCCAGGTGGTGCACCAGCGTGGAGTTGCTCAAGATGGTCTCGTTCAAGTCCACCATCTTTTGGATGGTTTCCTGCACCATGCGCCCGCCGGCCTGCGCGGTTTGGGTGGCTTGGTCGGCCGAGCCCGCGGTCTCCCGGGCCTTTTGCTCCACGGCCTTCATGCTCTCCTGCATTTCCTGCATCAAGTGATGGACGTCGGCGATCTTGGCGGCTTGTTCTTCCGCGCCCTTGGCGATCTGCTGGATGGTGGTGGCCATGTCATCGCTCATGGCGCTCACCTCCGCCGTGGAGTGCGTGATGCCCTGCACTTCCTCATTGAGATGCTCCGAGTGGTTTTGGATGACCGACACCATGTCGCGGATCTTGTCGATGAAGGCGTTGAACCAATCGGCCATCTGGCCGATCTCATCCTTGGAGCGCACCTTGATGCGGTGGGTCAAATCCCCCTCGCCCTTGGCCACGGCGATGAGCTCCGCCTTCATTTCGTTGATGGGGTTCACCACCAGCCGGATCATCACGTAGATAAAAAAGCCGGTCACGCCCAAGACGATCAAAAGCACCCAGCCCACGCTTTTCAGCACGTAGGCGCCCACGGCCTCATTCACCACGCTCATGGGAATTTCCACGGCCAACCCGGCCACCAACTGGCCGTTGGCGTCGCGCACGGCGTTCACGTAGCGCAGGGTGATGCCCGAAACCGACTTCAACACCGAGACTTCGGGCTTTTTGTGGACGCTGGCCTTAATGAGCTCGGTCCTCAGGTCCGAGGTTTCCGGATTGGCGTCCGGATCGGGTTTTTCAAAAACCAGGATCTTGCCATGGGCGTCAAAAAGGATCAGCGAGCTGGCGCCGAACTGCTGGGTGATCTCGGTCAGGGTGTCCGAAAGTAAAAGGAAGTGGGAATGCTGGATCGACCGGGTGAAATCCCCCTGCAGGGCTTGGGTGACCAGGTTGAGCAGTTCCACCTTCTGGTCAATCTGCTTGTTCTTTTCCTGGAACACGGTGGAAAAGATGACCAAAGCCTCGATGATCAGGATCGAAAGGGCCAGGAAAAAACCGATTTTGAAACTCAGCTTTTTAGGGAACAAGGACTTGGAAACCTTTCTTTAATAAAACCCATTTTGCATTGATAAATTCTGATGAACGCCGATGAAAAATCAGTCTTGGGTTGAACCAATTCCTGGATGTCCACTGGGGCCATATTTTAAATCGAAATCCCTCGCCCCGCACCTTCTTTGAAGGCTTAAATTTTAACGAATCTTCCCTCTCCCCTTGAGGGAGAGGGCCAGGGTGAGGGGTAAGCGTTAACGGAATCGCCCTATTCCGATTTCATATAAACCAGTCAAAGAGATCGAAATAATGTCGATTTATAAAGTTAAAAATCGGCGCGTCCCGCCAGCTTCCCCCGCCAGACGATTCACGGGCAAGATATTCCGTGAATCGTCACACATGGCGGGGGCTTCGGCCCCCCCTCGATTAAATTTTTATTTGGAGGGGTCCTCGTCAAAGAAAGATGCCATTTTCCTCAACTGTTCCACGATCTCCGGGAGCACATTCACCAATAACTTCACTTGGGTTTCGCCGGTGGAGCGGCCGAAGCTTAAGCGCAGGCCTTGCTTGGCTTCTTTCGGGGTGCGTCCCATGGCCACCAATACGTGGGAGGGAGGGGCCGAACCGGCCGCGCAGGCGGCTCCCGACGAAACCGCGAACCCCTTGGAATCCAAACTGTGGACCAGGCTTTCGCCCTCAATGCCTTCAATGGTGATGTTCAAAAGACCGGGCAAACGGCGCTCGGCCCGCTCGGGTCCATTGAGTTTAAACTTCGGCAGGCTTTTTCCCAGTTCCGCCAGAAACAGCTCGCTCAAGGCCGTCAGGCGGGCGTGCTCCGCTCGGTCGTTGCAAATCATCCAAGCGGCCTCGGCCATCCCCACGATGGCGGCCACATTCTCCGTCCCTCCCCGCCGGTCCTTTTCCTGGCCGCCGCCGTGGATCAAGGGCACCAGGTCCAGGCCCCGGCGGTGGTAAAAAAAGCCCGAGCCCTTGGGCCCGTAAATTTTGTGGCCCGACACCGAGAGAAAATCGATGTAGTCCTTTTGGACATCCAAGGGGATTTTGCCGTAAGCCTGCACGGCGTCGGTGTGAAAAAGAATGCCCTGCTCGCGGGCCAGCTTGCCGATTTCCCGCACCGGCTGGAGGGTTCCCACCTCATTGTTGACGGCCATAATGGAGATCATGCGGGTTTCCCCGGGCCGAATGGCCTTTTGGACCTCTTTCGGGTCGACCCAGCCTTCGGCGTTGCAGCCCACGACCGTCACGGGGAAACCCTGGTTGGTCAGCCATTCGGCCGTTTCCAAAACACAGCTGTGCTCGATGGCGGAAATAACAAAATGCCGGGCCTTGCCGTGGCTGGCGTAAGCCACGCCCTTATGCACCGCGTTGACGCTTTCGGTGCCGCCGCTGGTGAAGACGATTTCTTTCAGGTCCGCGTTCAGGGTGAAGGCGACCTTTTCCCGGGCCCTTTCAATGGCGGCGCGGGCTTCCCGGCCGTAAGCGTGGACGCTGGAAGGATTGCCGAATTCCTCTTTTAAGTAAGGAAGCATGGCTTCCAAGACCTTCTCATCCAGGGGCGTGGTGGCGGCGTGATCGAGATAGACTTTGGACATGGGAGCTTTCTATATAAGCGGGTCAGGATTGAAGCTGAACTAGTGTAACATCTCCTTTTTTGGGCTACAACGGGCTGGCCCAATTGCCTTCCGCCGGAGGCAAAGGTTAAAATCGGCGGTCACTTGATCGGAGCCCTCGTGTCCACCCCATCCTATGGCCTTCATTGGTTTCGCCGGGACCTTCGGGTGGCCGGGAATCCCTCGCTTCAATGGAGCTGGAAAGAACACCAGGGCCGGGTTCTGGGTGTCTTTTGTTTTGATTCCAAGTTTCTATCCCGCCCCGATTTTTCCCATAACCGGTTTGCCTTTTTCTTGGAAAACCTAAAAGAGCTAAAGAAAGAACTTAGGCAAACCGGAGGCGACTTGATTGTTTTGGACCAGGGACCAAAGGAAGGCTTCGATCAACTGGTGAAGGCCTTGAGAAAAAAAGCCATTCCCTTGCCCGCCACCGTCTCTTTTAACCGGGACTATGAGCCCTTCGCCCGGGAGCGGGACAAGGCCATGACCGGCTTTTTATCGAAAGAATTAGGCATGACCGTCCATACCGAACGGGACCATCTGCTGATCGAGCCTTCCGAAATTTTCAAGGATGAGGCTCCCGGCTCCTACTATCAGATCTATACCCCCTTTGCCAAACGCTGGTTCGCCTTGTTCCAATCCGACCGGATGCGCCAAAGGGTCTCCTCCCAAAAGCAGGCCTTAAAGTATCTGCGGGCCCGGGCCCAGGGGGAAACCCCCAAATTATTCAGCCTCACCTGGGACAAACTTTTTGGCGGCGCCTGTCCCGTCAAAGACCATTTCAACCGGGTGGCGGAAGAAAATTCAAAAAAAGTGACGGTTCCCATCCCCCCCGCCGGGACCCTGGCGGCGCTGGAGCGCCTGAAAGCTTTTAAAAAACACTTGGGCGCTTATTCCAAAGACCGGGATTTCCCCGGGCAGGACGGCACCTCGAAGATGAGCCTTTACTTTAAAAATGGATCGCTGACGACGGCCCTGGCCCTGGGCGAGATGGACTTGGCCGGGGAAAAGTTCCAAGCGCCCGGCGGACCCGCGCGTTTTTTAATGGAGGTGGTTTGGCGGGAGTTTTATTACCACATCCTTTACCACTGCCCCCGGGTTGAAAAAGAGGCTTTCCTGGAAAAATATAAAAACCTCAAGTGGGAAAACCGGAAGGATTATTTCGCGGCTTGGAAAGAAGGCAAAACCGGCTATCCAATCGTGGACGCGGGCATGCGCCAATTGAAAAAGACCGGCTGGATGCACAACCGGGTCCGGATGATCGTCGCTTCTTTTTTGACCAAAGACCTGCTCATTGATTGGCGCTGGGGCGAGAAGTATTTCATGGAAACTTTGCTGGATGGGGACCTGGCCCCCAACAACGGCGGCTGGCAATGGGCGGCCTCCACCGGCTGCGACCCCCAACCTTACTTTCGGGTCTTTAACCCCAAGCTTCAAAGCGAAAGATTTGATCCCGAAGGCCACTATATAAGGGAGTATGTGCCTGAATTGGCCGGCCTTGATTCAAAGGCCATCCACGCCCCGGAAGGCTTGAACCGCCCCGCCGGTTACCCCGCTCCCATCGTCAACCACGCCGAGCGAAAGGCCTTGGCCCTGGCGCTTTACAAGATTCCCAAGTTGGGGCCCGCCCGGCCCGAATGAGGATTTAGAAGCCCACCGCGATCTTTTCGTGTTGCAGCTGGTCGATTTCCCTCTGCATATCCCGTTGCGCTCCCCGCATGGCCCGCAGCATCAAGTCAAAGGCCCCCGCCGGCGCCCGGCGGCCGCTCAGGCTGCTCACCATCAGGTTGGCCAATTCCAAATAGGGCCGCACCCAGCTCAATCCTTGGTTGGAAACCCTTTTGCCCCACTTTTGGAAATAAAGGGCCCAATCCAACAGTTCTTTAGGCTCGGAGTCCTTGAAGTACTCAAAATGTTCCTTCAAACGGAAAAGTTCCTTCTCGAGCTCCACGCAGGATTTCAGCTGGTTGGGGATCATGCTATTCAACCTCCGGTTTATTTAACGACAGGTGTTGTAAAGCATGGATCGTACCAACCGGCCTTCGGTTTTTTTAAAGGGTTTTCAAGGGATTCCGGGTAAAGCGGGGACCGGCGCCCCCGCCGCCTTTTACCCAGAAGGGAAAAAACGACCCAAATTTTATCCACGCCCTCCCTATCAAACCCATGGTGACCGGCGTCATAATGGAGCCGCTTAGACTATGGGAAGATAACCACCAAGACGCAATACTCATTAAGGAGCCGATCATGAAAAAATTAGGCTTATTGGCTTTGACGCTGGCTTGGCTTTCGGGCGGCCTCAGTTTCGCTCAGGCGACCCTGGGCCCGGATGAGCATTGGGTGGAACAGATCGGCGGTTCGGTGGCCATCCCTTCCAGCGGCGACGCGTCCAAAGCCTACCAAGTCGGCTTCGGCGGCGACTTAGGGATCAGCTACCGGATTACGCCCAATCTCAGTGAAGGCATCCTGACGGGCTATTACCAATTCAACCTTCAAAGCGCCCCTTCGGGAGATGACTTTTCCTACGTGCCTTTGATGGAAGTCACCAAGATCACCCTCGGCGGCGAGGATTTAAGACCTTATGTTTTCTTCGGGTTCGGCGCGGCTTTCAATACCCTGAAGGTATCGACTGTTTCAACGACCCAGACCGATCTGTTGATGGCGCCGGGCGCGGGCGTGCTTTGGCGGGCCTTTCCGAACGCGGCCCTTTTCGCCCAAGGCCGGTTAGACGTGGACTTTATCTCCAAAAATATTTCCAGCGGCGGCACCACCAATCCGGCGGTTTTCATGCCGCTGGAAGCCGGCCTGGTTTTTTACATTTTATAAGCCTTTTAAAAAAACCAGGGTTAAACCGCCGTCGACAAGACCATCAGTTCGCCCAGGGTTTTTGAAATTTCCTCGGCCGAGGAGGGCTTGGCCAAAAGCCGCACCTTCTCAAAGCCTTTCACCTGCTCGCGCAGTTCGGACGTGATGGAAGAGGACAGCACCACCACGGGCTTGTGCTTGAGGATGGGATTGGAATGCAGCATCTTTAAAAAAGCGTGGCCGTCCATGCCCGGCATCTGAAGGTCCGTGAGGATAAAATCGACCTTTTTATTCGACATCTCGGACAGGGCTTCCCGTCCGTCGGAGGCTTCCCGGATCACGCTGCCGGGGAAACTTTTCTCTAAAATGCGCCGCAGGAAATTGCGGATGGTGGGCGAATCCTCGATCACCAGGATATGGCGTTCCACTTCCTTCATTTCACGGGCGGGCACAGCGCCCAGGGCCACCACCACGGCCTTCAGCAGGTCATTGCGCTGGCTCTTGTGAAAGACTCCCCTTATATAAGAAGGCTTTTCTTGGGCCTCGGTCACCGGTTGGTCGGTAAAGATAAGGACGGGGCATCCCAAGTCCCTTAATTTCTGAAGCAACTCCGGCCTTTCCATTCCCTCCAAAGTCTGCTCGGTCACGACCAAATCAAACGAACGGCCGGGTCCGGTCAACTTGTGAAGCTCCGCCGCGTTGGCGGCTTCCACCGGGTTCAAGTCGATGGACTGCAGGCGTACCGCCAAAAGTTTCCGGGACATCGCGGCCCCGTCGATCAAAAGCACGTTTTTGAGCTGTGTGTTCGTCATCCTCTCCCCCTTTTTAGTCTTGGCTCTCGGATTTAATTTGGAGCGCCTTCTCAATCACGTCCCGAAGCAAGGCCGGCTCGAAGGGCTTGCGCACCACCTGCCGGACTCCTTTTTTAAAGAGCGAGTCCAGCACCGCTTGGTTCCCTTCCGAGCTCACCACCACCACTTGCAGCTTGGAAAGCAGGGGATCTTGGCCCATGGCCTCGATCATTTCCTGGCCCGTCATGTCGGGCATGTTCAGGTCCGCCAAAACCAGGTCCACCCAGTTGGAGCGCATCTGGTCCAGGCCTTCCCGGCCGTTGGCCGCTTCCCAAATATCGCCCAGGGGCAGCCGGGTCAGTTTCAGCGTTTTTTTGATGATGCCCCGGCTGGTCGTCGAGTCATCCACGATCAAGAAATTAAAAGCCATTCCATCCTCCTCATTTTTAAAAAATCACGGGGCGCCCGAAAAATCTTGAAACCGCCCCGAAACAGCCCCGGGCTAAAACGCGCCGCCTCATTTCGCCTCGCGGCTCGTTGGCTAATATGAGAAAGTCCGGTTTCGGGACTTTCTCACCCTTCTGTTACAGCTCGTAAGCGCCCCTCGGGTCCTGCAGCAAAACCCGCCCCGTGGCCATTTCCAAACGCAAGGTGCGGTAGTCATGCCCGCCGGTGTCCTCGCGGGAAACCAATAGGCCGTTCATCCATAAAAACCGCCGGGCGAGCAGCAAATTGCGCTGGCCGATATTGAAGGAACCGGTCCCCAGGGACTGGGCCCCGCCCGCCAGTTTGATTTCCAATTGGGGCCGGGTGGCACCCTGCCCGAAAAGCTCCTCCAAAAAAGCCTTCAATCCCGTGTCGCCAAAAACCCCCGGCTTGTCGGCCGCCATGCGGGGATTGAGCTCGGAGTGGGGAAGCTTAAAGTGCAAAATCCCCCCGACCCCCGCCTGGGGGTCAAAAGCCGTCACGCCCACGCAAGACCCGAGCGAATAAGTCACCAGGGTCTTGGCCCGGTCATTCGTCACCCAATAGTCGCCCACGCCCACGATGACCTTCTGGTCCGTCGTCATTAAAATCTCCCGCTTCATGGTTTTTGATAAATCGACGGTCCGATATTGACGAGCCCATGCTTGACCCGAAGCAGGCTTTCGGAGAGGCCGGTATAAAGATAGCCGCCCCGCTTTAAACAGCCCGTCAAGCGGTCCACCAGCTTTTGCTGGACGGCCGCGTCAAAATAAATCATCACGTTGCGGCAAAAGATCACGTCAAACGGCGCGCGGAACGCGTAATCCCCGCCGTTCAAGTTGAGCCGGGAAAAACGCGTCACCCGCTTTAGCAGATGCCCGGCGCGGTCGACCCACCGGCCCTCGGCTTCTTCTTGGATGAAATACTTCACCCGCCAGGCTTCCGGCACGCCCCGGGTTTTGTCGGCGTCATAGCGCCCTTCCAAGGCCTTTTGAAGGACCTGGGTGGACAGGTCGGTGCCCAAAACCTTCACCACCCGGGTCCCGCCCACCCTTTCCAGGGCGGTCATGGCCAGGCTGTAAACTTCCTCGCCCGTGGAACAAGCCGCGCTCCAAAGCCGCAAGGGCTCTTCCCGGCGGTCCGGGCGCTGAAGCAAAGCCGGCAAGGCTTGTTCGGCCAAATGCTCGAAATGGCGCCCTTCCCTGAAAAACTCGGTCTTGTTCGTCGTCACGCAATCCATCATCTGGATGACTTCCCCGCCGGTCGAATCCTGGGCCACGAACTTTAAATAATCCTTAAACCCGCTTAAGCCCAGGGCCTTCAGCCGTTTGCGCAGGCGCGCCTGTAAAAGATCCCGTTTGGGAAGCTCCAGCTTGATGCCGCTTTGCTCATAGACCAGCCGCGCCAGCTTCTCAAACTCCGCCAACCGCATTTCCTTGACTGTCATGGTTTCCATCCTTACCGGCCCGCCTTCGCCAAATTTTCAAGTTCTTCCAAGCCCTCGAGCTCTTCCCGCAGGACGGTTTTTTCCACATCGAGCAAAATCACCAGCCGCCCTTTGACCTTGGCCAGCCCCTTCACGAAATCCAGGCTCTTGCCTTCCCCCACCTCGGGCAGGGGCTCTTTTTGCGCGTCCGCCTCCTTAAAGACCTCGTTCACGCTGTCCACCAACAGGCCCACCGGGCTCTCGCCCTGGCGGCCCGAAACCGAAACGATCACGATGCAGTTTTCCTTGGCGCTCGCGGCCGGCGGAAGCCCCAGCTTGTGCCGCAGGTCCAAGACCGGGATGATCTTCCCCCTTAAGTTGATGACCCCCCGGATATGGGTGGTGGTCATGGGGACCGCCGTGATATCCAAGAGCCCGACGATTTCTTTCACCCTGAGGATTTCCACGCCGTACTCTTCCCGGCCCACGGCGAAGGTCAGGTACTTGTCCTCACCCTTTTGATCGGTCATTGCCTTCTCCATTCTTTGTTCCAGGTTAAAAGTTCCGTAATTCCTCGGCGCTCAAGGCCACCACCCGCTCCGGGGCGCGCTTGACGCGCGCTTCCCGGCGCGACGACGCCGGGGCGGCGGCTGGTTTGGCCGGAACACTTGCTATCGGCGCCGGCGCCGCGGCGAAGGGCTCGGGCGCGAGGCCGGCTTTGACGCCGTTCAAGACTTGCAATAGTCCGCCGACCATTTCTTTAAGCCCCTTGGATTGGCCCGACATTTCCTCGCTGAAGGAGGACAATTCCTCCGAATTGGCGCTGTTGCGCTGGGTGACCTTGTCCATCTGGGCCACGGCGCCGTTGATTTCTTGGATGCCCCGGGATTGTTCCTCGCTGGCCACCGCGATCTCCTCAATGAGGCCCGACACCTTCTTGGACTGATCCACGATTTGGGTCAGGGCCCGTCCCGCCTCGTCGCTGACCTTGAGGCCTTGGGCCGCGCGGCGGGCGTTTTCCTCGATCAGATTGGCGGTGTCCTTGGCCGCGGCGGAGCTGCGCTGGGCCAGGCTCCTCACTTCCTCGGCCACCACGGCGAAACCCCTCCCCTGCTCCCCGGCGCGGGCCGCTTCCACGGCCGCGTTGAGGGATAACAGGTTGGTTTGGAAGGCGATCTCCTCGATCGTCTTCAAAATTTTGGCGACCTTTTGGGCGCTGTCGTTCATTTCTTGCATCGCACCGAGGGTCTCCGAAACGCATTGGTTGCCCCGGGAGACCGTGGATTGGGTCTCCTCCATCAGCCTTTTAGCCCGTCCGGCGCTCTCGGCGTTTTGCCGGGTCATGGAAGCCATCTCTTCCAAGGACGAGATGGTTTCTTCCAAACTGCTGGCCGACTCCGACGCTCCCTCGGCCAGCTGTTGGCTGGCGGTGGAAATTTGCCCGGAGCTGGCGGTCATTTGCTGGGCGCTGTCGTTCAACCCCTCAATGACCGTCCTTAAGGGGTCCGACACCTGCCTTTGAAGCGTGGCGGAGGTTAAGAAAGAAACAAAGACGGACAAGACCAAGACCGCCAAGGTCACCAGGCTGTAAGCGGCCATGCGGGCGCTCATTTCCTTGAGGTCCGATTGCAGGCGCACCGTCCCGACCTTTTGCCCGCCCAGGTTGATGTCCTGGTAAAGCGCCAGCGACCCGCCCGAAAGCGACCAGCCCTGGGGCTGGGCGGTGACCGCCGAAACCGGCAGGGGCGCGGCCGAGTCTTGCGAATACTGGGCGAAAATTTTTCCCTGCGCGTCATAAAGCAGCGCCGAGACGATATGGGGGTTGCCCTTGAGGGTCTCCAGCAAGGTTTGCGCGGTCTTGGCGTCGTTGAAGCTCAAGGCCGCCGTGCTGTTGTCCCCGATCACCTGGGCCAGCTCACCCAAGTGTCCCGCCATAATTTTCGGGTACGACATCCGCTCGTTCAGGGCCAGCACCAGGCAGGCCAGCAAAAGCGAGACGGTGGTCGAGAGTCCCGTGATCCAGATGATTTTGTCCCGGAGGGAAAATCCCTTGAAATGAACGAACCTCATGGCTATTCCTCCGAGTCTTGTATTTTGGAAACCTGAAGCAGCTGCGCGCGCAGGGAAAGCCCCGCGTGTTTGGCGGCCGTGGGGTTCACGTCCAGGGTGATCTTGTCGCCCACTTGGTCGAACTGGATCATGCCGCCCTTCATGGGAAACCGGTCGATCTCCGAGACCGTGAGCGTCTTCGCGCCCGAAAGGGCCTGCAGGATGTCCCGCAGGTGGTCCTTTTCGGAGTAAGAAATAAAAAGCATCTGGCAGCGGCCCAGCCCCGCGGCTTTGGCCGGGTCAAAAGCCCCCAGGCGCCTCACCGACAGCGGGTGGCCGCCGGCGGTTTTGCCGCTGACGGCGTCATCCAGCGAGGATCCGAAAGGGTCGTCGCCCACGATGCCGATCACCAGGGGGGCGGCGTCGCCCCCGAAGGCGCCCTTGGGCCAGTCCACGAACTGGGCGAAGTTGTAAAGATAGGCGGCCTTGACCGTGTATTCGGACACTCCCTGTCCGAACACCGGCCAGGCCAGGCCCATCAAGCTCAGAAGAAGAACGCGTTTAAACTTTTTCATAAAGGTCTCCTTGACCGTTCGGCATTAGTAGCGAAGCGTGGCTTGGGCGTAAAAGCTCGGCACCACTTGAACCGGCGAGATGCCGTAGGCTTGCAGGGTTTCCGAGTGGGCCCCTTCCAAATCCAGGCCTTCCAAGGCCAGTTCCAGGTTGTCGGTGGCTTTCCAGTCCGCGCCCAGGTTGAGGCGCACATAGTCGGGCGTGATGCTGCCGTCGTCCGTGCTCAAGTCGTACAAGAAAGTCGCGTCGGTGTAATAAATCTCCCCGTTGAAGGAAAGTCCCGTCACCGGCGTGTAGGCCAAGCGCAGGCTCGCCAAGTTGTGCGGCGGCGGCCCCCCCAGATTGGTGCTGGAAGCCTGGATCATGGCTTGGTCATAGTCCTGATAGCTGTAGGACAAGGCCGCGCGCCATTGGGCCGAAGGGTTCCAGGTGGCGCTCAGTTCCAAGCCCCAAATATCGCCCGTGCCGGTGTTCTGTTCCTGCAAAACCGGCAAGCCGTAGCCGCCCTCGGAGATGACCCCGCCCGCGGGCGAGGAAAAGCTTCCCGGCACGATCGGGATGTTGATCAATTGCTCATAGTGGTTATAGAAGGAAGCCAGGTCGATCGAGGTTTCCTTGGTCGGGTTCGTGCGGTAGCCCAATTCGTAGGACACCAGGTTTTCCGCCTTCAGGTCCGGATTGGGGACCAGGGCGCCATAGGTGTTTTCCGCCGGGGAGCCGGGGCCGAAAGTACCGGCCGGAACTCCCGCCAGGTAGACATAACCGGTCTCCGCGCTGAGGGTCGGAATGCGGACCGCCTTCGACACCGCGCCCCAGAAGCTGTCCTTCTCGTTGGGGGTGAAGAGCAATCGGGCGGAAGGCTGCCACTCGTTCCCCGTGTAGGGGTTGTTCTCCAGCTTGGTGCCGACCGTCAGGCTCCAGCGGTCCCGTTCCAGGGTCAACCGGTCCTGCAGGAATCCCGAGTAGATGTTGACGGTTTGGTTTTGCGGGACGTAATACCAGTTCAACGGATTGGCGAACCGCACCGTGTCGTTGTGCCAGCTGCCGCCCCAGGTGATCTCGTTGACATCCCCCAAATGGAACCGGTGCTGGAACTGGAGGTCGGCCTGGCCCACGTCGCTTAAGCGATCGTCGTTGGAGGTCGTGAGGTGGTTGAAGTCGTAATAGCCTTGCGCCTGGATTTCGGAGTCGTCGTTGAAATCCTTGGTCCAGCCCGCCAGCAAATGGGCGTTCTGGTCGATGTCGGTGTTGATGTCGTTGACATTGGTGAAGGTGATCGGATCGAAAATAGGGCTGGCGGTCGTGTTCAACCGGGTATAGTCGAAATGACCTTGCTCGGCCGCGCCCTCGAAGGTCCATTGGTCGCTGTCCTGGTGCAGGTCGCCGCGGAAACCCGCCTGGAAATCGTAGGAACCGTCATGCCAGGGGCCGTTCAGCGCCTGTTCCGCGGTTCCCTGATCCGGGTTCTCGAAGGGGTTCTGGTTATCGGCTTTGCCGTAGACCCGGTAATAAAGGTCGCCGCCCAATTGGCCGCCGTAGCGCGCCTCGCCTTGGCCGTTCAGGGCCGTCGGGGAGGAGACGCCGTTTTTATAAAGATTGGCGCCGCCCAGGGCCGAGACATAAAGGCCCTGGGTCAGTTTGGCGTCCTTGGTGATGATGTTGATGACGCCGTTGACCGCGTTGGATCCCCAGAGGGTCCCGCCGGGTCCGCGGATGACCTCGATATGGTCGATGTCTTCCAGGATCACGCCCTGCTCGTCCCAGTTGACGCCGCCCAAAACCGGATCGTACACGCTGCGTCCGTCCACCAGCACCAGCATCTTGTTGTTGTAATTGCTGTTGAACCCGCGCGCGCTCACGGCCCACTCATCCCCCGATTGCCGCGCCACCTGCACCCCGGGCACCATGGACAAAAGGTCCGGAATGGTCTTGAACCCGCTGTGGCGGATGTCGTCCTGGGTGATGACGAAAATAGCGGAGGTCGCGTCCCGCAAAGACTCGGCTTTTTTGGACGCCGAAGTGACCACCACGTTCAAGCCCATCAGGCTTTCTAAACTGACCGCCGTCAAATCATGACCGCCGTTGGCCGCGGCCGCCGGAGCGGCGTCCTGCGCCTGAACCGACCCTAAACAAAGCGCGCCGGCCAAAACCAGCGTCACGCCCATCCTGAATCCTCGAACCTTCATGACTGCCTCCTTAAGTTTGAACTACTTTTTTTGACCGCTTGAGACTCCAAATCCGCCAAGAACACCAAAAGCGTTGAACCCCAAGGTGAGGCTGGGTGTTTTTCCGGACTCCAACGCGTTCTTAGCGGACTTGGCTTCTCAAACGCACATCCCCGCTTTCGGCTAATTTCTCGACGACGCCCCGCTCATCATCCGAACCAGCCATTCCATATCCAGGATGAGCCCGACTCTTCCTTCCCCCAAGATGGCCCCGCCCAGGACGCCCTTCAGGTCATGCAGGCTTTCGCCCAGTTCCTTCAGAACCACCTGCTGCTTGCCCAGCACCTCATCCACCACCAGGCAGGCCCGGCGCCCGTCCACCTCGACCTGCACGGCCAGGGACCGGGTCTTGCCGTCGACCCGGCTTCCAAAATCCTCTTCCAAATCGATCAAGAGCAATTGCCCTTGGTCCGTGTCCAGCCAGGAGCGTCCCTCGCCCACCGCGTGGGTTTGGGTCCCGTCCAGCGCCAGAAATCCCATCACTTGGGAGGCGGGCAACACGTAGCGCTCCGAGCCCATCCGCACCAAGATTCCCTCCATGAGCAAAAGCGTCCGGGGAATGCGCAGGCGAAATTTCGTGCCTTGGCCCGGCTCGCTCTCGACCGCCAAAGACCCCTTGAGCGACTGAATCTTCCGCCGCACCGCGTCCAGTCCCACGCCGCGCCCCGAGACCTCGGTCACGGTCTCCGCGGTGGAAAAACCGGGGCGGAAAATAAACTCGGTCAATTTCTCCCGCGTGGGGGCCTCGCCTTCGGCCAGCCATCCGGCCTGGCGCGCTTTGAAGGCCAGCTTTTCGTAATTCAGTCCCCGGCCGTCGTCGGAAAGTTCCAGGATGAAATCACCGCTTTGGTGCCGGGCCGAGAGGGTCAAAACCGCCTCTTGCGGCTTGCCGGCTTTCAGACGCTCCTCCGTTTTTTCCAAGCCGTGGTCCACGGCGTTGCGGATGAGGTGCACCAAGGGCTCGGCCAGGGATTCCACCAGCCGGCGGTCGATCTCGGTCTCGCCGCCTTCCAATGCCAGCCTTAGGGGCTTGCCGGTTTTTCGCGAAAGGTCCCGGGCCAGCCGGGACATGCGAAGAAACAAGGGCTGGACCGGCACCATGCGGATGGAAAGGACCAGCTGCTGGAGCTGGCGGCAAATTTTGCCAAGCCTTGAGGACTCGGAAGCCAGGTGGCTGGACACACCGACGGCCTCGACCCCCGCGGAAACCTGGGCCTGGCAAATGGCCAGTTCGCCGACGATTTCTAAAAGCGCGTCGATCTTTTCCACTTGGACGCGCATGGAAAGATCGGCGGAGGACGAAGCGGCGGCCGGATCGGCGTTTTCAACGGCCTTGAGTCCCGCCGGCGCGGCGGCGGCCGCGCGGCTTTGCGCCAGAGGGGCCTGGTCGTGAAAAACAATCCGGAACCGGCCCGCGGGCAATCCCTGGACCACGGCTTGCACCTGCTCGCGGATGAGGTCGCAGGCCTGCAGCAGCCAATCCACTTGGTCTTCGGTGGGACGGCCCCCGCTGTTTTTGAAAGGCTCCAGGATCGCCTCCGCCTGGTGGGCCAAGGCCGACAATTGGGAAAGTCCCATAAAGGCCGAAATGCCCTTGAGGGTGTGAAAACCCCGATAGACCGGCAGGATGTCGGTCACGCCGGTTTGGGAAAGGGCCAATAATCCGGTTTCAATGACCTGCACATGCTCGGGCGCCTCACCGACAAAATCTTTGAATCCGGCCAGATCGTCCGAAGGGATATTGAAAAAACCATCCTCCGCCGGGCCTGAGGCCGCCGAAGGGGTTTGGCTTACGCCTTCGCCGCCTTGGGGCAGGATCGATTCCATTTCCAGCTTTTCCGAAGCCTCGCTCAAGGCCGCGGATAAACGCTCCCGGGCCTTTTCCGCCGGGCGTCCCGCGCTCAATCCCGCCACGATCTTGCGGGCCAAAACCAAGGTTTCCCGCCCCCAAGCGCCCACCCAAGCCGCGGCCTTTTCACTCCAGGCCAAAAAGTCCCCGGCCAACGCCGAGGTCTCCACCGTGGAAAGCGGTTTGGGCGCGAGCAGCCGCGCCCCCAAAAGGGACAGCTCCAGCGCCAAACCGTTCAATTGCTTTTCAGGGGCCGAGGCCATCAAAAGACCTCCCGTTCGACCCAGAGCCTCACCTCGACCGGCGCGTCCCCCACTAAAAAACAGCAAGCCGCCGAAGGGGAAGCCGAGGGCCATTGGGCGGGCGTGGAATCCACGGGCAGGTAGGGATCAAAGGCGGCGTTTTCCTGGCCCCAAAGAAAAGTCATCAGATGGCCGCAGTAAATATTCACGAACTCCCGGAAAGCGTCATCGGCCGCTTCGGGTGTTCCGGGTTCCCCTTGGGTGTACTCGGCCAAAAGCGCGCCCAGTTCGGGCGTGGTGCGCACATTGAGGATTCCCCGGGCCCGGCCGGTAAAATGAACCGATTTTTCCAAATTCAAAAAAGTGGGGCCTTCGGCGGGAAACCCGATGTCAAAGGGCGCCAGATAGGCCCAGGAGTTCATCACCAACCGCATGGATTCCAGGACCGCCCGGAGCTCGGACTTGGGGAATTCCTGGGGCTCCAAAGGAGCGGGAACATAGGACGGCATAGTTTCACCTCGTCTTTGAGAAATGGGCTCGACGCATTCCTCTTAAGGCAAAGCATGTGCCAACTTTGGTTTTCTGTTTTTCGTGACGGGCAAAGCGTTTCGGCGGGAAATCAGCGGTGGGAAGCTTTCTCATTTTGGGTAATCGTCCAGATTCTGGACGATTCGCGTGTACTCATTCGGGGGAAAAATCTAAAAACCATTAACCAACAAAAACAGCTCACGCAAAGACGCTAAGACGCCAAGTTAAGAAGAAACAATAAATTATTGGGGAAATATAGTTAGGTTTCTAAATGGGCAACAGCCGAGTAGAATCACTAAGATTTTAGATTTCAGAGGGAGTTCTTGCGTGGATGACACACAACGCTTGCAACTGATTGTAGAAGCCGTTCAATATTGCCAGCGCGTTAAATTAATGGGTATGCCAGCAGCGGGATACGCCAAAACACTACGCGAAGCGATTTACTTTGTCTGGACGTCCCGATTAGGTTCAAAGGCTAAATCCGCTAAGTATCGTAGCCAAGCCGCCGTGGGCCTCAAGTGGGGCCGGCGGGAAATCATCTACGACCACGCTATCCCATTTTCCTATGAGCTGAAGGCTTTGATGGAACTGACTGAGGTAACCGCCGAAACGGTACGGCCCATTCTGGAAAAATACGAAGTGTGTGCCATCATCACAGCGGATGAGGACGCCATGCTAACCGCTGCTGGCTTGCAATCCAAAATGCCCAGTGACTGGGACAAGGTCGATCAGCTGGCTCGCTATAAGGCTATTGAAATCGTACTCGTCGAGAACATAGATAACTCAAACTGATCCATTACCATTTTTTGGACAGAATCTTGAGGGACTTAAACGAGAATCTTTGTCTCGCCTACTTTTGCGTCTTAGCGTCTTTGCGTGAGCAGTTTTTGTTGGTTCTGGGTTTACTCTAAATTAAACTTTTTAATTTTGCTCAGCAGGGTGGTGCGGCTTACGCCCAGCTGTTTGGCGGCTTGGGTTTTGTTTCCCTCGAAAGCGGCCAAGACCTTGCGGATATTTTCTTTTTCCGCCTCGTCCTGGCTCAAAACAAAGGCCGGGGCCGGGGCGCCGCGGGATTGGACGAGCTCCGGGGGCAGGTCTTTCATGGTCAGCTCAGCCCCCTTGGCGTATAAAACCGCCCTTTCGACCACGTTCTTTAATTCCCGCACATTGCCGGGCCAGGCGTAGGCCACCAGGGCGTCCAGCCAATTTTTGGAAAGCGGCTTCAAGGGCTTATTGAACAACCCGCAAAGTTCCTTGAAAAAAAACCGGGCCAACCCCCGGATATCCTCCGGGCGGGCGCGAAGCGGCGGAAGGAAAATCGACGCCACATTCAGCCGGTAAAATAGATCGGCCCGAAAATGGCCCGCCTGGACCTCTTGTTTTAAATCCCGGTTGGTGGCGGCCACGATCCTGACGTCAATGCGGATTTCCCGGGTGCTTCCCAGCCGGCGCAGGGTCTTTTGTTCCAGCACCTTGAGCAGTTTGGTCTGGAGGGTCAGCGGCATTTCCCCCACCTCATCCAGGAAAACCGTGCCCCCATGGGCCACCTCAAAAAGCCCCGGTTTGGATTTGCGCGCGTCCGTAAAGGCCCCGGGCTCGTATCCGAAAAGCTCGGACTCCAAAAGGTTTTCCGGCATGGCCCCGCAATGCAGTTCCAGGAAGGGACCGGCGTTGCGGGGCGACAGCACATGGATCAGTTTGGCCACATGTTCCTTGCCCGTTCCCGTTTCTCCCAGGATAAGGACCGTCACCCGGGACTGGCCGGCCACCTGGTCGATTTGCTGGTACACCTTCTGCATGGCGGGGTCGGAAAGAAATAGATAGTCCTTTTGGTAAAGGTCTTTTTGAAAACTTTTAAGCGCGGCCACCTCGCGTTTGAGGCCCCGCTTTTCCTCGATTCCCTTCAGGATGGCCTCAAGCTCTTCCAGGTTCAGGGGCTTGGCCAAATAATCCTCCGCTCCCTGCTTGACCGCTTCCACGGCCACCTTCACGTCCACCGTAGCCGTAATCATGACCACGCTGGTCTCGGAGGAGTGATGCTGGGTTTGTTTTAAAAAATCCAGGCCCGTTCCGTCGGGCAGGTACACGTCCAAAAGAACCGTGTCGGGCTTGAACTTCACCAACTTTTCCAACCCTTCCCGCAGAGAAGCCGCCGATTGGACCTCATGCCCCAACTCTTTCAGGAAAGGCACCATCAAATCGCGCAGGGGTTTCTCGTCATCCACCAAAAGGATTTTCAAGCGGGGCTCCCTTCGGCGCGGGGTAGTTCCAAGGTGAAGGCCATTCCATGGGGTTTTAACCGATCGGCGGTGATCCGGCCGCCATATTGGGCGGCGATACGCTGGCTGACGGCCAATCCCAACCCCGAACCCGTTCCTTTGGTGGTGAAGAACGGCTCAAAGAGCCTCTGCAAATCTTTTTTCGGCAAACCGGGCCCGGTGTCGGCGATCCGGACCAAAACCTTTTCGCCCTCCTCGGCGAGACCCAGCGTCAACCGCCCGCCTTCGGGCATGGCCTGGTACGCGTTTAAAATTAAGTTGATGAAAATCTGCTGGACGCGCTGGGACTGGGCCCGGGCCAGGTAACCGCCCGGCACCGCTTCCCATTCCACCCGGACCTTTTCCTGGCTGGGGCCGATCTGGATTTGGCTGAGCCTCAGGGCGCTTTCCAGCGCGGTTTTAAGCGAAAGGCTGGGAACGGCGGTCCCCTTCTCAATTCGGGCGTAATCCAAGGTGTCCTTGACCTACTGCTCGAGCCGCGCGCTTTGTTCCAGGATGGTTTGAAGGAAAGTCTCCACGCCTTCCACTTTTTTTCGTTTCATGAGCTGGGCGGCCATGGAGATGGCGGCCAGGGGGTTTCGGATCTCATGGGCCATGCCGGCGGCCATCTCGCCGATGGTGGAAAGCCGCTCTAATTTGAGCAGGACTTGCTCGGTGTTTTTTCGCTCCGTGATGTCGAACAAACTGATCACCCGCACGTCCCGTCCTTCCCATTGGAAGTGGCGGCCGTGGACTTCGGCCGGGAAAGTCGTGCCGTCCTTGCGTTTCACCCGAACCTCGTAAGTCGGCGGATAGCCGTCGCGCTGATAGCCCTCGATCCGCAGGCGGGACTCCTCGTCCATGAACTCAAAGCTGGATTGGCCGACGATTTTGGACAGGGGCAATCCCACCATGTCGGCGAAAACCTGGTTGGCGTCCAGCGCGACGCCCTGGTCATGGATCAAAATGCCTTCCTGGGTGACCTCGGCGAAGCGGCGGAACCGCTCTTCGGATTGGCGCTTGGCTTCCTCGGCCAGCTTTTTCTCGGTCACATCCCGGAGGTTATAGACAATTCCCCGCACCGAGGGGTTTTCCAGCAGGTTGATGCCGGTGGACTCGACCTGCCTCCAAGAACCGTCCTTGTGGCGCAGCCTAAATTCCAAAGTCCAAGCCACACCCTGGGTTTGGAGCAGCTTCGAAAATTCCTTCCGGACATATTCCATGTCCTCGGGGTGCATGATATGGATGTAGCCTTGGCCGATGCGCTCCGCGGGCTCATAACCCAGCACATGCTTGACCGAGGGGCTGATATAACTCATCAATCCGTCTTTTTCGGTGACCGAGATGACGTCGTGGGAATTCTCGATGAGGCTGCGGAACTTCTCCTCGGACTGGCGCCGGGCCTCCTCAGCCGCCTCTTGCTCCGTGACATCGCGGTAATTGATCAGCGTTCCCTTGACCAGCGGATGGGCGAGGAGATTTTGCGCCACCCCGGCCACCCGCCGCCAATTTCCATCCTTGTGGCGCATGCGCAGGGTGAAGGGCACCAGCTCCTCAGCGGGCGTTTGGGCCAATTTCGCGAAGGCTTCCCGGGCCCAGGCCAGGTCGTCCGGATGGATGAACTCAAAGGCGTTCTTTCCCAGCCGCTCTTCCACGCTGTAACCCAAAACCTTTTGGATGCCGGGGCCCAAATAAAGACTGCGGCCGTCCGGCCCCACCACGGTGATCATGTCATGGGTGTTTTCCAAAAGCGCGCGGTAAAAATCATCCTGCTGCCTTATCTTTTCCTGGGCTTTTTTCTGCTCGGTCAGGTCCCGGAGCATCACCATGGTGGCCGCCCGGCCCTCGAACAAAACCCCCACGCTGACCGTTTCCACGATCTTTTCGCTTCCGTCTCGGCATAAAACCCGTATTTCCAATGGGGGATTTTGCAGTCCCGATTGGGCCCGCTCAATGCGGGATCGGATTTTTTCCCGGTCCTCGGAACGGATATGGGTCAAAGGCGCGCTTCCCAATAGTTGCTCCTGATTTTGGTATTCCAACAGCTCCACCAGCCGGGGATTGGCGTAAAGGATCTTCAAGCCCTCATGGACGAAAATAGCCTCCGGCGCCCTCTCAATGAGGGTCCTGAAGTTTTGTTCGGATTGCTTTAGCGCCTCCTCGGCCAGTTTTCGCTCGGTCACGTCGCGCCCATTGACCACCACGCCCCCCACAGCCGGGTCATCCAGAAGGTTGGTGAGAACCATGTCCCCGTCGATGGTGGTGCCGTCTTTGCGCAGGGCTTTCAATTGCGCTTGAATGGGTTTTCCGGGATTAGCCAGCGCCTCCCGGAAGATCGCTTGTCCTTTTTCACGGTCTTCCGGGGGCTGGGTATCGAAGGTCAAGCCCTGGCGCTCCCCGGGTTTATAGCCCAATATCCGCTCGAGCGAAGGGCTCTCGTAGATTCGTTTGCCCTCCCGGTCCAGGACCGTGATGAGGTCATAGGAATTCTCGATCAAGCTGCGGAACTTGGCCTCCGACTTGCGCAGGGCCTCCTCGGCGGCCTTTCGCTCCGTGATGTCGCGGAAGTTGGCCACAATGCCTTTCACCGACGGATGATCGAGCAGGTTGGTGGCCGAGCCTTCCATCAAATGCCACTGGCCGTCCGCGCGCAGGGCCCGGAACTCGGCGGCCACGGTCATTCCGGGCGCTTTCAACGTCTCCCCGATCAATTCCGCGATTCGCGGCTTGTCCTCCGGATGCACATGCCTCAAATAATCGCGGCCCAGCCTTTCTTCCGGCGGAAACCCCATGACCTTTTGGACCGAGGGGCTGTCGTAAATCACCCGGCCACCGGCGTCAATCAGCGAATGCATGTCGAGTGAATTCTCGATGAGGCTGCGGAACTTTTCCTCGGACTGGCGCAAGGCGTCCTCGGCTTTTTTACGGTCCCGGATGTCCCAAACGCTGACCACCCGGGCTTGTTCCCCGTCGAGCGTGAAATAACGGCCCAAGGCTTCCGCGGGAATCAAGGTCCCGTCTTTGTGGCGCAGGGTCACCTCGTAAGGGTGTATCGGATAACCTTCGCCTCGGAACCGGCGGACTTTCTCGATCGATTCCTCGGTCATGAAGTCTAAATTGTTCTTGTCGACCACTTCGGACGCCGTTCGACCGGTCAAGTCGAGCAAAGTTTGGTTAGCGTCCAGGATTTTCCCGTCTTTGTGGAACAGGATGCCTTCCCGGGTGATCTCCGCGAATCGTTTGAAGCGCTCCTCGCTTTCTTGGATCGCCCGCTCTATTTTTTTACGGTAAGTAATGTCCCATCCCGTGGAAACCCGCAAGGTTTTTCCCCCGATCTCAAAATCCCGGCCCCGGACCTCCATGGGAAAGGTGGTTCCGTCCTTGCGTTTGGCCAAGTACTCATAAGTGCCCTCCGGGTAGCCCACCGCCAGATAGGTTTGGGTCTTTTTGGCTGAGACGGGATCGGAAAAATCGGAAACGGGACGGCCGATCATCTCCTCGGGCCCATAACCCAGCATACGCGCCAAGGCCGGGTTCACGTCCCGGATCACGCCCTGTTCGTGGACCATGATGGCTTCCTCGGCGATCTCAAAAAATTGCCGAAGCCTCTTTTCCCGGTCTTCCAAAAGGCGCAGTTCTTTCATGCGCTCTGACAGGTCGCGCGCCAGCGCCACCGCGCCGGTCACCTGACCGGCCTCGTTTTTTAAGGGGCCGTAAAATGTCTCGAAGAAAAGTTGGGGATCCTGAATATCGCCGAAGGGAAAATGATGGGCCAGGGCCGAGCGTCCGGCGAAGGCTTCCCGGAGGTGGAAATCCTGGTTTTTGACTTTAAAGTCGGGGAAAAGCTCAAAAAACTTTTTGCCTAAAACGCTCGACGGGGCAAGTCCGGTCAAGGCTTGAAGGGTTTTATTCCAAAAGATAAACCGGCCTTCTAAATCGAAAGCCGCTAAACCTTCCGGAATTTGGTCCAGGAGTTTTTCGTTAAAATGGTCCATAACCGGGCGATTTTAACACACTCATTCCAACCGCTAAACAAGCGATCCAAGGCGGGCAATTCCCCTTTAATTACCGGCTCTTTTCCTCAAATTGGGCGCTTTCCCCCCGCAGGTCTTCCGCCGCCTCGTCCATCAACCGGCGCAAAGTCTCGTAAGCGCGAATCGTGGTTTTTCGTCCGGAAAACTCCGAGACTAAAAAATTGGCCTGTTGAAAATGGAGGCGCGCCCAGGAAAAACCCTGGTTCGAGGCCTGCTTGCTCCACTTCTGGAAAAACCGGGCCCACTCCAACACTTCCTTGGCCTCCGATCCCTCAAAATAATCGTAATGGGTCCGCAAGCGCGAAAGTTGGTTTTCGAGCTCCTGATAAGCTTCGACATTTTTAACGGGCATTTTTTCCTCCGTGGGATGAAATCCACGGAAGCTAAAAGCAAAGGCCGTACCAAACTTTTTTGGCGGGTTTAAACGGATTTAAAGCGGAGGGCGTCAGCGGGACCGACCAATAGTTGGACGGTTTTTTTATTTTTACTCAAACTGGGTACTTTTCAGGAAGAAATTTTTTCTTCGCTCCACCTCAAGGCTTCTTCCAAAACTTCCTCGGGCAATCCCCATTCCTTATAGCCTTGCTTGACCTGCATTTGATAGCCCAGATTGGGTTTCCCAAAGGGCGGGTCGGGCATGGCCAACTGGTAGCAAACCGCCGCCACCTTCTCGCCGTCGTCTTTTTCAATGATCACGTCGAGTTTTTGGTAGGTTCCTTTTTCACAGGCCTCGCATCGGTCCAAATACGCGATCATGACCTCATTTAAATCATAAAGCGTTCCGGGGATGAACCGGTCCGGATCGGGCAGGCAGTTCACCACCGCGCCCTTGCGTTCCACCGAGTGGCCCATGAAGGCCAGCCGAAAACCCCGCAGGTAGCCCCGGGTCACGGGTTTGTTGCCCATCATGCGCCGCTCCATTTGAGCCCGGTGCAGGCTGGTTCCATAGGCGAAGTAAAGGGGCAAGGTTTATTCCCCCGCGAACGCGGAAGAGGTTCCCGGTAAACGAACGGGCAGTTTCATGCCCAAGGGACTCATGAGCTCGCCATTGATCGGCGACACCTCGCTTTTCAAGGTGACCCGGATGGGCGAGCCTTCCTGGCACAATTCCAAAACCGCCGGGCGGGTGGGGCCTTTATTGGACACGCCCAAAACTTCCTCTTCGCCCTCGGTTTTTAAGTCGAACTCTTTTTGGGAAACACAAAGCGGCACCGCGTCCCACGCGGGCGTCGAGGGAAGCACCCCGGCCTTCAGGACCCCGGAGGTATCCTTCGAGCGGTTGACCGCGGTCACGAACAACTTCCAATACCATCCTTCCGGCAGGTTCATCTGGAAATAGCGGCATTCGTTGGCCGCCATGACCAAGTCATAGCTTTTGAAAGGATCGAGCGGGGCCGGTTGGGCCAGGGTTCCCGTGGGGCCTTCCCGCTGCTGGAGGTCGGTGAGGTGCACGAGCCCCAAATCCGTTCCTAGGGTCCGGCAGGACGTCAGCCCGAAGGACAGGAACAGTAAAATGAAAAAAAGCTTTTTCACGGATTCTCCTTTACGGATTCGCGGGCAGTTTTTCCAAACTCGCCAGGGGGAAATAATGTTTCAAAACATCCTCCACGCTTTTACCTTGCCTCACCATCCCCAAAGTTCCCACTTGGCAGAGACCCACGCCATGGCCCCAACCCCCGCCGTAAATGATGAAAGCTTCCGGCCAGCCTTGGGGGTTGAACTGGGTCTCGATCCAAATCAGATTACTCCGAATCCCGCCTAAAAAACTACGGATAACATCCCCCTTCAGCTCTTGGCTTCCCGAATCCCCTTCCACTAAAAGCCGGTCGGCCCAACCCGCGCTGGAGCGGTGTTCCACCACCAACCGCCTGATTTTCCCCAATTTGGGGGCCTTGGCCGAAAGATCGGCCGCCGGCACCACCACCACCCAGCGGTAATTTTGGTATCCCTTGAGCCCCGGGATCCGGCAATAGGACGGGCGGTCCTCATGGATCCAGGTTTCCAAGGAATAAGGCGACAGCGGAAAATCCATGTCCGGATTCTCGCCCGGCGCGTCATCCCGGACGCCGATAACCGGCACCTTGGCGCCCCAGGCTTCTTGGTAATCCTGCGTGTGTCCGCCGCATTGGGCGGAGAAAGCCACCGGCAAAATATGGCCGTGGGCCTCCAAAACCTCGCCCGCGGTTTTGAGGATCGCCTCGTTGGAATGGATATTCTCGGCCCCGATCCCGCCATAAACTTGGCAATGCACGCTATCACAGACGTCGAACCCCTCCGATTCGTGTCGGCCCATCTTGGAAAGCACGTAAGTGCGGGCCAGGATGGCCTGCACTTGAAGGGCGGCCGCGGGCCAAGACGAGACCATCTCGGAGGGCACCACGCCCCCCAGATATTGCTCCAGGGTCACCCGGTTCACGACCTGGAACCCTGACCCGGGCTTGGGATAAATCTCAAGGATGCCCCGGTAAGCCTTGTCCTGTTCCCGGGCGAAAAAATAACCGGCGTTGGACACAAGCGCGTGCAAGGCGATGGTTTTTTGTTTGTCCGAAGGGATGAACCAAAGCCGGTTGCTGAAGGCCAGCAAAAGCTTGCCATGCTCGGTTTCCAGCCGCCACCGCTCCGAACCCGTGGGCGATTTGCCCGCCGAGTCATAAACAATCTTGTATTCCCCGCCGCCGGGCAAAACGGTAACCGCCGTGCCCGCGGGCGTCGTGACGGACAAATCGCTGTCGCATTTAAAATGAAGCCGTCCCAAACCCCGGGCCAACCCCACCCGGATGGTCACGGAAGAATCAGGCAGATAAGACGCCGCCGGCGGCTTAAAACTTTCCCATTGCGCCAGCCGCGCCTCACGGCGCTCACCCGCCTGCTCGGGTACCTGCTCCGCCACCCGCTGGTCCTCTTTTTTTAACGCCAAATCATTCGGGTCGATGGCCAGGGCTTGGTCGTATTTGGCCAGGGCGTCTTTGAAATCTTTATGCTTGGCCAGGAGCTCCGCGATATGCCGGTGGGCTTCCTTGAAACTGCCGTCCAGCTTGAGGGTTTGCTCATAGGCCCACAAGGCCGTCTTGTCATCGCCCAAGCGGCGGGACACATCGGCCAATTGCCAAAAGGCCAGGGCGAAGGAAGGCTCGACCTGGACGGTCTTTAAAAGCCAGCTCTGGGCTTGAACCCGGTCGGCCTGCCGATCGGCGAATTTTTTGTAATGAATCCATTGAGACTCGTAATTTTTAACCTGCGCCAATCCCCAAAGGACCTCCGGATTGTCCGGCTGCTGGGCGTTTAATTTTAAATAGGCCGCCTCGGCGTCCTTCAGCCGGGCGAGGCGCAGCAGCGTCTTGGCGTCATCCAGCGCCACGGGAAAAGAATCAACTTTTGAAAGGCAGGTCTGATAGGCGGCCAAGGCCGAGGCGTTGTCCCCCCGGGCCTGCCGCAAAGCGCCCAATTCCAGCCACAGCCGGGGCTGGGCGGGATTTTGGTCCAAGGAATTCTGGAGGCTGTCCTCGACTTGGGCGAATCGGCCCGCGTTGAAATCCATCCCTAAGGACTTCGAAAAATCATCCGACCGGCCGTTTTCGGCGGTAAAAAAACAAAGAACCGCCAACCCCGGAAACACCCATTTTAAGCCAAGCCGTTTTCTCAACTTTGTCTCGCTTTTAAAGAATTCGCCGCCAAATAAAAAAACCCCTTTGCCGCCAAAGGGGCGCAAAGGGGTTTTTTTATTGGGGAGACTTACTTGGGAATTAACTGCAGGCTCTTGGAGCGTAGCGCCGCCAAGTCCCGGCTATACCAATAACCAGTATTGTCGATCACTTCCAAATTGGGAACGTATTTTTTCTTCACATAATCCAAAACCTTGATCAAGCTGATATGGTCTTGGGCGTCGGGATTCTTCATCGTGGTGCTGGTGTGGACCTGATGGAGGATCTGGGTGGTTTTTTCCACGCCCACCCGCAAGGGATTTTCGGTCATGACCGTCTCGTAATAGATATGGGAAAGATAGCCGTCTTTATCGAAGGTCAATTGAACCGGGCTGAAGGATTTGCCCAGGGTCAGGCGGATGCCCTTGAGGGTCAACCGGGCCGGACCCGGGTTCTCCGTGGGCGCGAAAACGTGGTCGACCTTCTCAAAGGTCCAACCGCTCACTTGGGCGATTTCCTGGAACTCTTCCTTCAACTCACGGATGGATTCCGGGCTTTTAATTTTTCCGAAATAATGCACCGTCGTGGACATCCTGGCTCCCTGTCTCAAAACACCTTAGACCAAAGTGAGTTGCTTTTCACCCACCGGAATGGGTTTGAGCTTTTTGCCGGGCTTAAATTTAATCCGGCGCGTGGGCGGCAAAGCGATCGAAATTCCCCGGTTAAGGTCCCGGCCGACCCGGCCTTGAACGAGCTTAGTCTTAAAGACCCCGAAGTCGCGGATTTCAATGGTTTCTCCCCGGAGCAAGCCTTCTTCCAGGGTGTCGATGATGCGTTGGGTGACAACTTTAGCGTCGGGGACCTTCAAGCCGGAGGCCTTGGCCACAGCCCGTACTATATCTTGTAGCACTAGCTTCATGAGCCCCATTATAAGTAGCTTCGGCCGGGATTTCAACCGGGGGCCCCATTACAGGGATTTCGACGGCCGAATCTTGAACCAGGAGCGGACCCAACGATTCATCGGTTGTTCAAACCATTGGTAAGAAATAAAAGACCAAACCCACACCGCCAGCATCCAAGCGAAAAGGGCGGGCAAACCGCCCCAGGGAAATACGATCGGCATGAGGAAATAAAGGAGGATCACCTGCCATAAATAGCCTCCATAGCTCAGCCGGCCCGGCCCGCTCAACCACCGCCAAAAAGGCCTCTCAAAAGTTTTCATTTCCAGCCCGTTTAAAATAACCCCGGCGCAGCCCAATGCCACGAACGAGGGGCCGAAAATAAAATCGACGGAATCGCTCAAGCCAAACCCGGTATAACCCCAAGCCAACAAAAGAACGCTGAAACCAAGCCCCCAACCGGCGCGGCCCCATCTTTTAAATAAAGGCCAAGCCCAATAAGCCAGGCATCCGATGGCCAAGGCGTCGAAGACCCCGAGCGAAAAATTACGGCCCCAGCCAATGTCATCCCCCAGCGTCTTATCCACGAAAACCCGGAAAAGCACCGGGACGACCGCCATCAGTACCAGGAAAAAACATAGGGACCGCTTGCCGCCCAGCCTTTTAAAAAAGAGCGGGTAGAGAAAATAAAATTGTTCCTCAACCGCCAAGGACCAAAGCAGGGCCCAGTGGAGTCCGATTTTTCCGGTCAATCCTTGAAGCACCAAGAACCAATTAAAGGTAAAGGTCGTTAACGACAGCCAAAAGTCCCAGGTGAACCCCGTGGGCACGTCAAAAAAAATATAGCGGCGCATGCTGAAAATCGGCTGCCATTGGGCCAAAACAAATCCCAGCGAGACCACCAACAACAAAAGCGGGACGATGCGGGCCGCCCGCTTCACGTAAAAATCCCGGAGGTCCAGGTGGGAAAAGCGAGGCGCCGACTCGGCCATCATTTGGGTGATCAAAAAACCGGACACGACGAAAAAACAAGTGACTCCGTTGCCCCCGTTCAAAAAGAGGGTCTGGATAAGCCAGCGCAGCCAGTGGGGATAGTCGCCCGAGTTGGCGACCCAGCGGGGATAAAAATGGCAGCCCAACACGACAAAGATACTGAAGAACCGGACAAGATCAATGACGGTTTTTCGCGCTGTGCCGGACGGGGAAGGAATCAAGGGAGCCACAAACCTCCTAACTGAAGTGAATGACTTCGGGCTCATCTTAGCGGGAATCAACCAAAAGGACATTCCCCGCTTATTTAAAATTTAGAGTCTCCAATAAAACCTTTTTACAATGATGCGCCGGGGCAATGTCGCTCTCCCCTAACTAGGATATGGATAAGCGACGCGAACGCGGATAAACGCCGATAGAAAATGGCGGAAATCCTAATGTTTCTACAAATCCGCGTTCATCTGCGTCCATCATTGTTCAATTAATTTGGTTTTCGTTAGGGGTTCTTAATGGATAGACGGGGAAAGTGTTGTCCATTGGGGGTTCCGGCGGGTCCGGTAGCGGCTTTGGCCGTCGGAAAATATTTCCAGTTCCACCGCGCCCTCCCGAGCCGTGGAAAAAACCCTCACGCCGGGATCATTTTTTTCATAGAGGGCGCGGGACGCGGGATAGTCCACCTGATCGCTAAAGACCACAAACCGGGGTTTGAGGCGGCGCGCGCAAAGGGCCGGCTCCCCGCTGGCGCGGCCATGGTGGGGGGCCATGAGCCAATCGATCCGGGGAAAGGGCCGGTTATCCGCCAATAATTTTAACAGTCCGTCCTTTTCCAAATCCCCGGGCAAGAGCACCGAGACGCCCGAAGGCCCCGCCGGATAGCACAGTTCGGTCACCACCGACCGGTTATTATCCGCCTGGGGAGGTTTGAAGTTCAGCGGTGGATGAAGCACCCGCGCCTCCGCGGGCGCCATTTCGGGAAGCGAATCGCCTTGCTTCAAAAAATAAAGCGGCACCCCGCGCAGGCTCAACTCGGCGTGGAAGGCCTGGTAAATATCCGTGGAAGCCTTCGCGCCCGCGCCCTCGTAAGCGCGGCGCACCGGAAAAGCGGAAACCAGATTCACCAAACCACCCACATGATCCTCGTCCGGATGGGTGTCCAAGGCCGAGTCCACCTCGCGGGTCCCTAAAAAACGCAGATAGGAAACCAACGGCAGGTAACGGTCGGGCCCGATGGTTTCCTTTCCCCCATCCACGATCAAAATCCGTCCCTGGGGCGATCGCGCCACCACGGCGTTGCCGTGCCCGACGGCCAGAAAAGTGACCCGCAAAGCCGGCCGCGACGCGAAGCGATCCATCCCCGCCAGGACCAGGGACAAAAAGAGAAGCAAACACCCGCTGCCCGCCGCCAGTTTTCGCGCCCGCTGATAAAAAATATTTTTCCGCTTCCAGCGTTCGGAAGGCTTTTCGGGCTCGGGCCGGGGCCAATAGGCGAAGAAAGCCGCCAAAAGCCAGGCGTGAAAAAGAAGGGTCCAGGGGAGCGGCGGCGTGGCCACAATAATCTGGGCCAAGGGCCAACGGGCCATCCCGGCGGCCAGGGCCATCAACAGATGCAGGGGACCTGAGACTCCGGCGGCCAAAAGTTTTCCTAAAGAAAGGTTTAGAAAGGAGGCGCCCAGCGCGGCCAGCCCACCCGCCGTGCTAAATAAAACCAAAGGCACCACCACTAGGTTGGCCGGAACCGAATAAACCGCCAACAAATTGAAATCACCCAAAATGAGCGCCCACACCGAAAGCTGGGCGGCCAGGGTGGCCGCCGCCACCAGCGCCGCGGGTTTCCAAAAAAACGATAGTTTTTCCATAAGAAAGGGTCCCATCACCATGAGCCCCGCCGTGGCCAAAAAAGAAATTTGAAAAGAAAGGTCGGTCAACACAAAGGGATTAATCAGGATGAGCAGGCTGGCCGTCGTCAGAAGTAAGGTCCCACCCAAAACCCGGCGTTCCAATAAAAGCGCCAATAAAGCGAGCCCGGAAAAAAGCCCGGCGCGGCAAACCGGCGGATGGGCCCCGGTCATCAGGACGAAAAAAAGGATGCCAAGCAGGGTCAGCGCCGCGGCGCCTTTTCGGGGAACTTGAGCGGCCCGGAAGAAAAGAAAAAGAATTCCGGCCACAAAAGCCGTGATCAGCCCGGAAACCGCCAAGATATGGACCGTTCCGGTAACGATAAAGGTTTCCACCAGATCCTGCGGTAACCCCACCCGCTCGCCCAAAAGGATGCCCGAAAGCAGGGCGTTTTCGGGATAGGGCAAAAGAAAATCAATCCGTTCTTCCACCGAGCGCTTTAAAAAAGCCGCCCAGCGGTTGAGGAAAAATCCCCGAAGCTTTTCCTCAGGGTCAGCCTTGAAAGCCCCGGGCAATACCGCGGCCGTATAGGCGACTCCCCGGTTTTTGAGAAATTGGGCATAGTCAAACTGGCCGGGATTTTGGGGCGGCGGCGGAATTCCCATCCAGCCCTGAAATTCCACCGTCTCGCCGTCGTTGAGCAAGGGGCAAGTCGAATCGGGAGAAAGCCTAAAGCTCACCCTCGCCCTGACCGGCGGCTCAGCTTGGCCGTTGAACGAAAGAAGGGTGCAAACCGCGCGGACCTCAAAGACGTTCGGCTCGTAAAACCCGTTCCGGCGGCCGCTGAAATGGCTTCCCGGCTCCCGGTCAAAAAGAACTTCCGGCTCTTCCGCGACCCAAACTTTAAAGGAGCCTTTGACCGGTTGGGGGAAAACAGTTTGTTGGCGGGCGAAATCGGCTTCGGCTTGGAAAAAACGTAGCGCGATCGCCGCCAAGACAAAGGCAAGCGTTAGATAGGGTCTCATAGGATCCAGGGCCTTTAAGGATGACCCTTTTTACCACGAAGACCCGGGGACGCAAAAAACAAATGGCGTTAAATTATTTTTGCACAATTTAGGACTTATAACAATAATCAAAGCAAAGACAATTTTAACCGGCAAGACACCAAGCGCGCAAGGAAGACAAAAACAATACCTATTTTCGGCGATTTTTTGAAATATAGTCCTTTGTTTTTCTTGGCGAACTTGGCGTCTTGGCGGTGAAATAGGTTTTTGTCAGGGTTTCTTAATTCTGTTTTAAGTAAGCCGGCAATCCATCGGGAAAAGTCAAAATTCCCAAGCCCCCCAGATCCAAGAAGGTAGCTCCCTGCGCTTGAACCACCTCAATCTTGAGGTAGTGATCCCCTTTCGGATATTGCTTGGTGCGCAGGATGTACCAAAGGTCCACATAGGCTTTAGGGCCCGAGTCCGTGGGACGGTGCCCATAGGTGGCGACCTTGTAGTCATAGGCGATGGGGGTGCCGTACAAAAAGCGGATGTGGTGGAGGACGGCTTTTAAATCGTTTTCATTGTGGACCTCGCTTTTAAAGCCCAGGTCCAGCCTCGGATAAAGGTCATGGACGTCGTTGTCGAAATAATCCAGGGCCACTTGATCGGCGAATTGCTTGGCTTGGTCCACGTTGATCGGCACCGGCGGCGGCCCGGAAAAACATCCGGCCAGCGGAAATAAAAGTAGTAGAAAAGATAATTTTTTCGGGCTAGTCAATGGCAAGACCCGCTTTTTCGATTATTCGTTTTTGAAGCAGAGCAAACGCCAATAACCGAAAGGTTGGATGGGGATGTCCACCGCGCCCTGAAGCCCGGCCCGTTCGATAAAATCATCCAAGTAAAAAAGCGGCTCAAACCCCAATTGGGGGGCGAAGGGACTCAGCGCTTTTTCCACCAGACTCATGAAGGAGCCTTTTTGGCTGAAGTGGTTCAAGATGTAGATTCCGCCTCCAGGACGGGTCACCCGCTTCATTTCCCGAATCATGGCCACGGGATCGGGCGCGACCGACGCCACGAACATGGCGATGCTTTTATCAAAGGAATGGTCGGGGAAGCTCAGCTTTTGCGCGTCCATCAAATGAAGCTCAACGTGGTCCATGTTTAAAAGATCAACCCGTTGTTGGGCCCGTTCCAGCATTTCGGCTGTGATGTCGATGCCAGTGACATTGACATGGGTAGGATAAAGCGGCAGGGACAAACCGGTCCCAATCCCGATTTCCAATACCCGATCGTCGCTTTTCAGCTCCATCCGCTGGACCGCCACGGAGCGCCCGGGGTTCAGGTGAAAGACATAAATTCGGGAATAGCGCCGATAGCTTTCCGCTACTGAAGAAGCGTCCATTCGGTCCAGCCTCGAATTCCTTGGGATTTGAAGATCAAGCCCAAAAGCACAGATAGCCTACAATAAACCAAAACCCAAACGCCATAGGAACTTATGTGTAAACTTCCCGTGAACTAGGGAGCGGCCTCACAATTGATCTCCCAAGGCACCCCAAAGGGGTCCACCAGTATGCCGAAACGGACCGACCAAAAGGTTTCCTGGAGCGGCATCCGAACCACGCCCTTTTCGGACAAGGCTTGAAATATCCGCTCCGTCTGTTCCGGGGTGCTCAGGTTCAAGAGGACGAAAAAACCCTTCGGCGGTTCATAATCTTTCGGCAAAAGATCCACGCCCGTTAATTCCATATTGCCGACCGCGAGGGAGGCATGGACGATTTTCCCGCGCCATTCAGGCGGCATCTTGGCGCCCATCGGTGAATCGCCATAGGTAAGCAGGCGAAGGCTGCCGCCGCCCAGGCATTGTTCGTAAAACCGAAAGGCTTCCTCGCACCGTCCGCTAAAGGTGAGATGGGTTCCTAGTTTCATCGCTGGCTCCGCCTATATTTTTTCAAAGGCATCTCATCCGGAAGTCGCCACCAGTAATTCTTCAGAATTATTGGGCGGGCGAAGGCCGTCCGTCCTGCCCGAAAAATAACGCTGGGCCAGTTCCGCCGCCGAGACGTGCCGTACTTCCTTAAATCCGGCCTCGCGCGCCAGCGCCAGCATCCGATCCGGCGTGAAAAAGCTGATAAAAGGCGTCCCGCTGGCTTGCGCCCCCTTGACCGCCCGCTCAAGCCCTGGACGAACTTCCGGGTCCGCCAACTCGATCGGCAGAAGAAAAGTCATGGCCAACGTCGATCCCGGGGCGAAGGCCGCCACCTGGCGCAGGGTCGCTGAGATGGCTTCCTGGGAGAGATACATGCTCACGCCGGTGGAGGCGGCGACCGCCGGGCGGCCGACATCAAATCCTGAGGCTTTCAATTGTTTCCACCAACCATCCCCCGTCTCAAAATCAACCGGCACAAACTTGAGCCATTCCGGGATTCCAAAACCAAGTTCAATCAGTCTTTTACGTTTCCATTCTTGGGGTCCTGGTTGGTCAACTTCAAACACTTTTAGGCGGGAAGCGATCTTCGGCCTGCGCTGGGAAAAGGTATCAAGCCCCGCTCCCAGGATCACATATTGACTGACGCCAAGGCCGGATTGTTCGACCACTAAATCCTCAATGAAGCGCGCGCGGGCTAATATTGAGGCGCGGAAGGGCTTCGTCCATTCCGGATTCATGTCCGGGCGCTCGCGCCAACCCTCCTCGGGCGCCGCCAGCTTGAAACCGATCTCATCCTCAAACACATGCGGCAACAGATCGACCCGCATATGCAAGGCCCGCCAGAGGGCGACCCGCAAGGCCGTGCTCTCGGGCACCGGGGTTTGTTTATCCTGCATCACGTTCTCTCCCATTCGACGAATGTCCCCAATAAAAAAAGGCCCCTTGCGGGGCCCCGTTTTTATTCCTCTGTGGGCATATGCAGGTACATCGATTGGAGCGCTAAGCGCCCGGGGCCGGTGAAGCGATTCCAGCAAAGCTGGCCCGCGCCGCCGAAAAGCCCGGTGGATAGGCGCTGGAAGATGGTTTCCATCTTCACACCCGGGTCTTTGTAAATCCAACCGCCCGGCTCAATGTCGATCTGTTCCCCGGCCTTGAGGTCGACCTCAAAAACATTGCCATAGCCGTGCAGCCACAACACGCCTTCGGTCCCCGACTCGCAGGCGAAGGTATCGATGAAAAATCCTGAGCCGCCTAAAAACATATTGGCCACACCTTTCACCCGGGTGAAGTTGTAACTCACGTTGTCGGTGGCGGCCAAAAACTGGTGTTCCCGAACGTTGATCGACTGGCCTTTGTCCAAATGGATGGCGAACACATGCCCCACGCCGTCCCGGCTGAAGGCGATCCGGCCCGGGCCCTTGGCCTCGGTCATCAAAACCGGCATACCGGCCAAAACCCGCTTGAAAGCGCCCTTAAGGGCCTTGATGCCGATGGTGGCGGAAGGATCTTTCCAAAGAAGGATATGGTGCTCGAAATAAACCGGGGTATTCCCCAGTTCCACATGCAAAACCGGAACCAACTCGCCCTCGATGTGGTAAGTGACTCCGCCGGCGGTTTCGTTCATGCGGTTGGTCTGTAACAACTTCGGAACGGCCATGGCACGCCTCCCTGTTCTATATAGAAGTCTTCAAACTGGGGGTTAGTGTACCCGATTGATTCGGGCGGGGAAACGAAATGAGCTTAGGGAATTAGTCTGTCATTGCGAGGAATGCCCGCCGAATAGGCAGGCGTTCATGACGAAGCAAACCCAGTTTAAAATAAAATTCCAACCTCAATAAATCCAACAACAAAAGACCGATTAAACACCCATAAACTGAGATTGCTTCGTCGCTAAAACCAATGAAAAACGCCCCTCGCAAAGACATCTTAAAACCAATTACCCTTCAAACTAATACACTAACAATTATTTGGCGTAGGTAACGGTCAGGGTCAACTGCTTGGCTTCCCTTTCCCGCGTGGAATAGGTGGCCATGACCGTCAGCCGCAGGGTGTAATCGCCTGACGGGACTGAGGCGTCCGGGTTCCAGTCCAGCTCCTGGGCGCCCTCTTCCAAGTCCATGCCGTCTCCCAGGTTTTTAACCGTGTTGCCCGAGGCGTCTTGGATCACGGCGCTGACCAGGGCCCGCTCGGTGAGAAAGAAGGGGAACCGGAATCCTTGGGCGGTTTTCTGGAAAGCCAGGTTTTGGGCGTCCGCCCCCACCCAGTAATATTGGGCGCTGTCTTTTTCCGACACGAACATTTGGCCGAACTGGGTGTTCAGGCAGATGCCCCGGGGCTCGTCAAACTGGTAATCCTCGTCCCCCATGCTTCCGAAGGTGGTCAGGTATTCCAGGTTTCTTCCAAATTTTCGCAGGCAGCCTTTGGCGAAATCCGTGGCCACCACGTTTCCGTAATAATCAAAAGCGCAGCCCCACAACTGCATGGGTCCGTCGCTGGCTTGGTCGGCGGTAAATTGGGCCAGCGGTTTTCCGTCCAGCGTGAAAGTCTGAAGCCGTTGCCCCTGCTGGTCGATGACGGCCAATCGGTTGGCCAGGTCCCCGGTTTTGTAAAAGCTCCAATCGGCCTTGGCGTCGATCACGCAAAGGGCCGTGGGATGGTCCAATCCGCTGATGGGAAGAACACGGAACGCTCCCGTGGGGACGCGCGCCTGGATCCGGTTGTTGCCTGTGTCGGCGATATAAAGATTGCCCGGCGTGTCATAGGCCACGCCTTGGGGCGCGTTGAACTGTCCGGCCTTCGCGCCCAGCGTTCCCAAGGCTTTCACCCAACGCAGGCGCGAGCCGTCGTCTTTTAAAAGCGCCACCCGGTTATTTCCCGTGTCCGCGATCGCCACCGAACCGTTGGGATGGATGGCCGCGCCCGTGGGGGACAGAAATTGGCCGGGGCCGCCGCCCGAAGAGCCGAACTTTTTCAACTCCTTTAATCCCGTGTTGTAAAAAATCTCCCCCGCGCCCGAGTTGACCCCGATCACCGTCACAATCACGTCGTTCAAGGGCGCCTTCGGGTCGTGGTCTTTATTGAGCAAGGCGCAGGCCATGCCTTGGGGATTATTAAAGGAAGTATCGGGAAGCATGAGCGACAACAAGGTTTGGGTTCCCCGATGGATATTGAAAGGCATGAATCCTTGGGCGGGAAACATATAAGTGGAAGGCACTTGGGTCAAAATTTGAAGGTCCGCCCAAGCGGCCCAAGGCAACAGCCAAAACCCCAAAATCCAGCCGAACCTGCTCGCGCTCTTTTTCATCCGAAGCCTTTCAAAAAGGATCAAGGCTTGGCGTCCACTTTCAAATGGGGAGCCATCTTGTTGTATTTTTTCGCGCCCACGCCGGGAACTTTTTTTAAATCTTCCAAACTTTCGAAATCCCCGTGGGCCTTACGGTATTGGACGATCCGCTTAGCCGTCTCGGGTCCAACGCCGGGAACCCAGCGCAGCTGATCAAGGCCGGCCCGGTTGATGTCCAAAGCCCGGGAAAGACCTGAAAACCGGCCCTGGCCGCCCGCGGCGCGGGAGACATAAACCGGCGGCCTTAAAGGCACCCGGCTCAAGGCCGACGCGAAAGAGGGCTCGGGAAACCGGCCGCCCAGCTTTTCAAACCCTAAGGTGGCCGAACCCAGCAAGACTAAACACCCCAAAAAACCCAATACCTTCTTTTCCGCTGAAGTCAGCGGGAAAGCGGTGAAAAACCTTGCTTTCTTGGAAAGGGGAAATTCCATTAGGGCTCCTATTATATAAGCCCCAACCCCGCGCCTAGGAAAAGAACGGAAAAAAACCTCAAAACGCCGGATAAAAAAGCCGCCGCGACCCCCCGGAGGGGTTTTCAACGTCCTTATATCAATATAGATTAGGGGAATGGAATCCGTGATCGAAGACCGTCTTTTGGTCCAACAAATCTTGGCCGGCGATAAAGAATCTTACGCCCATTTGGTCCAACGCTACCAACGCAAGGTGCGGGGCTATTGCCAATCCATGCTGGGGGATCCGGTTCAGGCCGATGAGGCCGCCCAGGACTCTTTCGTGAAGGCCTATCAATCCCTGGCCAAATTCCGGGGCGACTCGGCTTTTTCCACCTGGCTTTACCGCATTACGACCAACCATTGTCTTGATCTTTTGCGTAAACGAAAACGGCGTCCTTCTGTATCCTGGGACGCGCTGATGGAGCAGGAAACGGGCTTCCTGCAAAAATTGGCCTCGACCGAGGCCGACGCCGACACCGCCCTGGAAAACCGGGATCTGGCCCAAAAAATATTGTCCGCCCTGCCGGATGACTATCGAACCCTGTTGACCCTGCGCGAAGCGGAGGGTTTGTCTTACGAGGAACTGGGAAAAGTTTTGCACTGTTCAGTGGACGCGGTCAAAAGCCGCCTATCCCGGGCGCGCAAAGCCATGCAGGAACGGGTCCGACACTTCCAGGCGCTTCCGGGCGTCCAAACCGTGAATTACGAAAGGAAAAGAAGCGAATGAATCACGCCAAACTAGCCGAAAAGCTCTCGGCTTATTATGACCAAAGGCTTCCCCAACCCGAGCGTTGGGAAGTGGAAAGCCATCTGGAAGCCTGCCCCTCCTGCCGGCAAACCCTTCGTCAATGGCAGACCCATTCGCGCTTCCTTTTCGCCAAGCCCTTATTCTCCGAATGGAGCGAGGATCTTTTCACCCAAAAAGTGATGGCCCGCCTGGAACCCAATCGGGAACAATCGTTGTGGAAATCCCTGATGCCCTGGTCCCTGCCGTTGGTGGGCTCCTTCGCGGCCGCCGCCTGGGTTTGGACCGCCGTTCTGCCCAACCTTCCGGGTTTGGCCTCGGATTCCTCGCTGTTAAATGAAAGCGGATCCCAAGTGGCCTCGACCGCCGTCGCGGCTCCGGTTCTCCCGGCCTCGAGCAACCTCACGGTTTCGCTCATCAGCTACGACGAGGGGCAATAACATGAAAAACTGGATCAAGGGTTCCCTTATTTTCATCATCGGCCTTTTGGTGGGCTCCATGATCACCGTGCTTTACATCAGCCATTGCATGAACCGGATGTGGCTCAACAGCGGGGATCATCATCATGTTTTGGACCGCCTCGCCTGCGAACTGAGCTTGACTCCCGACCAAAAAATCAAGGTCGAGGCCATTCTCAAAACCGAAGACGCCGACATTAACAAATTACGGGACTTGGACCGCGATAAGTTCTGCGCCATCCGGGACAAGATCGACGCGAAGATTCGCCCGCTCTTGTCCGCCGAACAGATTAAAAAATTGGACGCCTTAAAGGCGCAACACGATCATCCACCCGTGAAACCGGGGTTGGAGGGATGGTTTTGGTTCCTGTTCCATCACATGCCGCCGGCCTCGTGCCCGAATTCGGCCCCCTGCTCCGCTAAGTAAGTAAGAAAGGTTTTTGAAGGAATGAAAAGGATGACGGGCCCTTACAAAAAAAATCAACCGCAGGGTAGGTTTATGGCCTTATGAAAGTGCTCGACCCCCACAAACACCAGCAACAGATGGTTAAAATTTTGGCGGAAGCCCGGAAGCTTTTTTCGGAAAAAGGCGTGAAAGAAACCAGCATGTCCCAAATCGCCCGGGCCTGCCGGCTGACCAAGGCCACGCTTTATCATTATTTCAAAAGCAAGGAAACCATCCTGCACGGCATCTTTGAGTTGCGTTGGCGGCAGGATGAGGAATTGGTCCAAGGCCTGGGCACCCCCCGCACCTTGGAGGAATGCCTTTATCAAACCGCCCGGGGTTTCCTGGAGCAGATGAAAAAGGATGAGAATGTGGAGTTCACCAAGATTTTGCTGTCGGAGAGCCTGAAAAACAATTATCTGAAGAAAATCTACATGGAAAACATCCAGGACCGGGTGGACCAGAACATCAAACAAGTGCTGGGCCCTTTTCTCGAGGGGAAAATGTCCCCCAACGCCATGAAGCTGGTGGCCTTTCAGTTCGTGGGCGCCATCATGAATTACACCATGGACGAGAAAATTTTAGGCGGATGCATGAAGTTTGAGGGAGGCGACGAGGAGTACGCGCGGTCGCTCTCCAAAGTTTTCGCCCAAGGACTCTTGAAACCCTAAGAGGCCTGTTGCTATTTTGCTCAAGCCGTTTGGCCTATTTTGAGACGTCAATACCCGATCAAGGATCGTCTTTTGAAAAACATCCAAACCTTCAAAACCTTCGCCGCCGGCTTGGCGGCCCTGGGGTTACTTTCGGGCTGCGCGCATTACCATGTTGAGGTCGATCAGGAGCGGGTCGACAATCCCCTTCCCGCCTATACGGGCGTCAACACGGACCTAGCGAAAGCCGCAGCCGAAAAGACTAACTTGAATCTTTGGGATGTTTACGCGCTGGCGGTGGAACGCACGGAGACCCTCGCCAGCCAAGTGGAAAATGTCGAACAAGCCGAAGCCCAGCAGCAGCAGGCCTTGGGAGCCTGGCTTCCTCAGATAGGTTTGGTTGGACAAAAAACTTGGGCCTCCGGGACCTTCGCCCAATCCGGGCCCGGCAACACTTCCTCCAACGCGGCCGGGGATTCCCTTTATTTAAGCGGCGCGGAAACCATCTGGTCCGGTTTAAATCAAGTAGCCGCTCTCCAAGGCGCGAAGGCCAATATCGACGCTCAAAATTTCGGATTACGCCAAGCGTCCAGCCGCCTGCTTCTGAATGTGGCTCAAGCCTTTTATTCCGTTTTGGAATTGCAGGACTCCCTGCAGACGGATATGGACTCAAGGGACCTGACCCAAAAAATATTAGACGTTCAAAAAAACTGGGTCTCGATCGGACGCGCCCAAAAAAGCGACATGTTGACCACCACGGCTCAATTGGCCCAGCTTGACGCGACCATCCAGAATGACAAGACCCAACTCACCCAGGAACGGGAAACGCTTGCCTTTTTGGCCGGGATTAAGCCCGACACCGAACTTCAATCCACCGACGAGAATTACGCCATCCCGCCCTTCGGCCTGGACGATGCGGTGACCCATGTGGACGAGCGTCCCGATGTCCAGCAAGCCAAGGCCAGCTTGGACGTGGCGGAAGCCTCTGTCCTGCAGGCCCATGGGGAACACCTGCCGTCCCTCGTCGCCACGGGCAACTACTACCTGGCCGCCGATGGCGGCAACGACCCCCGGGAATGGACTGTCGGGCTGGAAGCCTCGCTTCCGGTTTTCGAAGGAGGCCAGATCGTGGCCCAGGAACGGGAAGCCGATTCCAAACGGAACCAGGCGAAACTCGCCTGGAGCCAAACCCGGAGAGCCGCCCTGGAAGAAATCCGCCAAGTCTATAAGGGCCTTGGGGATTCCATCCAGCAAACCGCCGCCTACCAAAATGCCATGGACGCCTCCCAAGCCGCCTACGATGCCGTTTTGCATGATTACAAATTAAATCTTCAGACGCCGTTGACCCTTTTACAAACCCTGAACTCGTTGGAAACCGCCAAAGCTGATTACGTCAAAACCCGGTACCAAACCCTTTACGACCAAATCTGGCTGGGGGTGGCCGTGGGTGAGTTGCCGAAACTGCCGGACGAGAAAAAGTAGCCGTGCCGCACATCAACTCCGAAGGATGACCCGATGACCCTGTCTGATATTTCCATCCGCAACCCCGTGATGGCCTGGATGTTCATGGCCGCCCTGCTTTTATTCGGTTTTATTTGTTTCAGCCGGATGGGATTAGCCCAAATGCCCGATGTGGATTTCCCTGTCGTAAACGTTTCCATCACCTTGCCCAACGCCGCCCCTGAGGTCGTGGAATCCGACGTCTCCGACGTGGTGGAACAGGCGGTTTTGGGCGTGGAAGGCGTGCAGGACGTTCAAAGCACCTGTACCCAGGGCCAAGCCAATATCACGGTGTTCCTGGATATCAGCCGGCCCGTGGACGCCGCGGTCCAAGACGTCCAAACCCTGGTGGCCTCCGTTCAAAAGCAGCTGCCGACCAACGTTTATCCGGCCGTCATCCGCAAGCAAAACCCCAACAGCTCCCCCATCATCTGGTTCGCCGTCACGGTCGACCCGCCCTTGACGGTCAAGGACATGATGCTCTACACCCGCGACCATATCGAGGACCACTTCACCAGCCTGCCGGGTGTTTCCAATGTTTTCCTGGGCGGGTTCATGAACCGCGAGGTCAATATTTGGGTGGACAACAATAAGCTGAACGCCCATGAATTGACCGTCCAGGACCTGATCGACACCATCCAGCACCAGCACGATGAGGTTCCCGCGGGGTCCATGGAAACACCCGATGTCCAATATGACATCCGTTCCATGGGCGAGGCTTACACGGTTCCCGCCTTTGGCGACCTACCCATCATCACCCGCGGGGGCGCGCCCAACTACGGCGCGGCCCGTTTGAAGGACGTAGCCACCATTGAGGACGGCATCGTTTCCCCCACGGTTAGGCTTTCGCGCTTCAACGGCACCACGGCGGTCGGCTTAGGCATCGTGATGCAGGACGGCTATAACGCCGTCGAGGTGGCCGACCTCGCCAAACAGCGCATGGCGGAAGTGCAAAAACAGCTTCCCCCCGGCTACCACATCGCGGTCAATTTCGACACGACCACCTTCATCAAGGACAACGTCCATGAATTGGAACTGACCATCTTCCTGGCCGCCTTATTGACCGGGTTGGTCTGTTTCCTCTTCCTGGGAAGTTGGACCTCGACCTTGAACGTGTTCCTCGCCATCCCCACTTCCTTGTTCGGCACGATGATGATCATTTATTTCTTTGGTTTCACCTTGAACACCTTCACTCTTTTGGCGCTTTCCTTGTCTATCGGCGTGGTCGTTGATGACGCCATCATGGTGCTGGAAAACATCGTCCGTCACCAGGAAAAGGGCGAGCACCAGGTCGAGGCCGCCCTCAAGGGAGCCCGGGAAGTGACCTTCGCCGCCATCGCCACCTCGATCGCCATCATCGCCATCTTCCTGCCCATCGCCTTCATGCAGGGCGTCATCGGAAAGTTCTTCTTTCAATTCGGCGTCACCCTTTCAGGCGCGGTGCTGATCTCCCTGCTGGAAGCCATCACCTTGACGCCCATGCGCTGCTCGGAATTCGTGCATAGCGCCGATGAGCACAGCCGCTTTAATCATTTCGTCAACACCCAATTCCACCGGTTGACGAGATTTTATACCCGGGTCCTGGGTTGGTCGCTGGGCCACCGTTGGCTTATCTTGATCACCTCCCTGGCCATTTTCGCGGGCTCCCTTTTCTCATTTATGTTGGTCAAGAAGGAATTCGTGCCGGTGACCGACCAAAGCGTCTTCATCGTGAACTTGAAATTGCCCGTGCAATCCTCACTGACGCACACCGACGGCATCGTCAAACAATGCGAGGCGGCGCTTAAAGACCGCGGCGAGATCAAGAACCTCTATTCCGCCGTCGGCGGATTCGGCACCAGCGCCACCAACGCGGCCATTTTGTTCGTCACCATGAAAGATCCCGGCGCCCGTCCGGTGGTGGACGAGGAACTGAGCCAGGGCAAGGGAAAACCCAAGAAGAAGGTGCATAAACGGCTGACCCAGATGGAGTTCTCCCAGTTGCTCCGGGCGAAGCTGAGCAAGGTTTCCCCCGATCTCCAAGTCTCGATCCAGGATTTGTCCCAGCGCGGTATGTCGACCGGCAAGGGTTACGCGGCGGAGTTTATCGTCACGGGTCCGGACTGGACCGTCCTGTCCCAATCAGTCCAAGCCATCCGGGCCAAACTCAAAGACGATAGCAAGTTGGCCGACGTGACCGACAATTTCTTGGACGGCCAGCCTGAAATCCGGATCATTCCGGATAGGGCCAAAGCCGCCGCCATGGGCGTCAATATGGATGATTTGGGCAACGTGGTAGGTTCCTTGATCGGCGGCTATACCTTCCAGGGGATTTATTTCCACGAAGACGGGCACGACAATCCCATCCTGCTCCGGGTACCGGATGAGCAGCGCCTGCTTCCTACCGACATTAATCATATTTACGTCCGCAACAACCGGGGCGAGGTTTTGCCGGTCTCGGCCGTCTCCAGCTTGGCCGTCACCACTTCTTTGCAACAAATTACCCGTGACATGCGGCAACCCGCCGTTTATTTTTACGCCAACGCGGGACCGGGAACTTCCCAGGCCGAAGCCTTGAAGGAAGCCACCGACGACGCCCAAAGCTGTCTTCCCACGACCGGCGGCTACAGCGTACAGTTGACCGGCAGCTCCCAAACCAACAGCGGCGCCTTCTCCCAATTGGGCATCGTGATGATTTTAGGCATCATCGTGGCTTACATGGTTCTGGGAAGCCAATTTAACAGCTTTATCCAGCCCATCGTGATCCTGTTGGCGCTTCCCTTCAGCATCACCGGGGCGTTCTTCGCGCTGCTCATTACCGGCCAATCCTTCAATATGTACAGCTTCATCGGCATCATCCTGTTGTTGGGGCTGGTGAAAAAGAATTCCATCATGCTGGTAGACTTCACCAATCAACGCCGCCGGTTGGACAATATGAACGTGAAGGACGCCTTGATGGCGGCCTGCCCGATCCGCTTCCGTCCCATTCTGATGACCTCCGCCGCGACCATCGCGGGCGCCATCCCGGCGGCTTTGGCCTTTGGCCCGGGCGCGGAACTCCGCCAGGGTATGTCGGTGGCCATCATCGGCGGGATGTTTTTCTCCACCATCCTGACCCTGGTCGTGGTTCCCTGCGCCTATAGCTTGATGTCAAACCTGGAGCGGGGTGATATCCACAAGTTCGAGTTTGACGAGGATGGAAACCTAACCACCGGAAACCGTAAACGCCGTAAATCCAGCGCCTAGTTTTTATCCTGATTTATCCAAAGGCCGGGCAAGTCCGCCCGGCCTTTTCTTTTAAACCCCTCATTCCGCTGTTGAAGCGGACCCTCGGCTCCTGTTAAATGGGCCCATGGCCCAAGCCGCTTCCCCGACCTTTTTTGAAAAACGCTATCCCTTGGTTTTCTTTTCGTTCTTTTATTTTCTATTTATCGCCCTGACCTACCGGAATTACGGGGAGACCTGGGATGAATCGGGTGTTTACGCGCGCGGCTTGGTGTTGGGCCGCTATCTTCTCGACGGCCAATGGATGGGCCTTATTCAAAAGGCCTCCCCGAACGACGCCACCGTGCTTTACGACCATTGGTACGCCTGGGTCCTTTCGCTGCTGAATCCCTCCATGGATATCGCTTACGACCACTGGTTAAACCTGGCCTTCGGTTTTTTTCTCTTCGCCGCCGCTTACGAGGTTTTATTGGCTCAAACGCGAAAACCCTGGGCCGCGGTTCTGGGGCCGGTTTTTCTTTTTCTCACGCCCCGTCTCACCGGCGATCTTCCGGCCAACCCGAAAGACGGGCCCTTCGCCGTGCTTTATTTTGTGTCCCTGGCCGCCGTCTTCCTGCTGAACCAAAAACCCTTCCCGAGCTTGGGGAAAATTTTGATCTTGGGCGCCCTTTTCGGCCTCACCGTTTCCCAAAGGCTGGTGGGATTCACGCTTTTCCTCATCTGGCCCTGTTATGAAATGATTCTTTGGCGGTGGGAAGCCGCCAAGACGAATAGAAAACCTAAGGCAAAACCAACTCCCTTTTGGAGCGACCGGATTCCGGCGTTCCTTTTGGTTTTCATTTTGTCTAATTTCATCCTGGTCGCCACCTGGCCCTATCTGGGCGCCGATTACTTCCACCGCATGATCGAGCTTCTGGACGCGGCGAAGAATTATCCTTGGAGTAGTCCGGTCCTGTTTATGGGCCGTGAGATTCAGTCGAACGACCTGCCTCGAAGCTATCTGCCGGTTTTCTTGCTCGTCACCACGCCCCTCTTCATCCTGGGCTGGTTTTTGGCTTCCTTCACGGCGCTGAAAAAAACAAAGGCAAACCCCCTCTGGCTGCTCCTGGCCCTAGCCCTATTGGTGAACCTGGCCTTTTACTTCCTTCTGAAGCCCGTGGTATACGACGGTTTACGGCATTTCCTATTTCTATTGCCGGTGATGGGAGTGATGGCGGCGGGGGCTTTCGCCGAATTCCTGCTGACCCAACGAAACCGCCGTGTAATCGGCCTCACCACGGCCTTTTTGGCGCTGTTTGTGGCGGTCGATTTGATTCGACTGCATCCTTATGAGTATGTTTATTTCAACGAGTTAACCGGAGGGCTCAGGGGGGCTCAAGCCCGCTTTGAGACCGACTATTGGGGCGCCAGTTTCAAGGAAGCGGTGGAGTGGGTTAAAACACGAGAAAACCCAATGGGCAAAACACCCATTCTCATTAATGCCAGCGGCAATTCCTACCAAGTGGCCTGCTACTTTGACGATCGGTTGGCCTGGACGGATGATTTGAAAAAGGCCGACTATTACCTGTCTACCACCCGGGATGATAAAGACAAGCTGGTGGACGCTTCCAAAATTGTCTACGTGGTGAAACGCGAAGGCGTGCCGCTGAATTATGTATTTAAGTTAAAGTAACAAACTTCAACCAACAAAAACGGCTCACGCAAAGACGCCAAGACGAAAAGGTAGTCAAAGCCGGAATCATCAAATTTGAAAATCAAAAAATTTTTTATTTCTTAGCGTCTTGGCGTCTTTGCGTGAGCGGTTGGTTTTGGTTCTCAGTTTTCAGGCATATCGCCGTTGAGTTCCCGCATGGCGGCGTCCGGCCCTCGCAGGATATAGGTCTCAATCCCGGCGCCCGCCCGGGCAATGGCCTTTTCGATCAAGGGTTTTTCGTCCGGAGTGAATTTGGACAGCACATGCTCCGCGCCTTGCGTAGGATTCGGGGGCTTCCCAATGCCGACGCGGATCCGGGGAAAATCGCTGGCTCCCACATGGGCGATGATGGAATCCAGCCCATGCTGGCCGCCGGAAGATCCGAAAGGTTTGGCCCGGAGTTTTCCCACCGGCAGGTCCAAATCGTCGGATAAAACCAAAAGCCGGTTTAAGGGGATTTGACGGTAACGAAGGAACGGCGCCACGGCCCGGCCCGATTCATTCATGAAGGTCTGGGGGAAAAAGAGGATGACTTCCCGGTCTTCCAAAACATAGGAGCCAAAGATGGCCTCATCCTTTTCCTTAAGCGGAACCGAGCGCCGCAGGACCAAGGTCTCAACGGCCTCAAACCCCGCGTTGTGCCGGGTATGGGCATAGCGGGGGCCCGGGTTGCCCAACCCCACCACCAGCCAAGTTTCAGAAGCCATAAAACACCTCGCAAGGCATTTTGCAATGATGGACGCTGATGAACACCGATGAAGATAGGATAATTTTATTCCAATCGAATCCGCGTTTATCTGCGTCCATCATTGTTAATTGGATTTTCTGTTAAACTTTCTTAATCACGAAACAAAAAAGCCACCCCGCCCCAGGCGAAGTGGCTTGAAAAAATTCAGCGAGGCGAAAAAACCGGCGGTTACTTCTTTTCGGCCGGCTTCTTGTCGGCGCCGGCGGCAGGCGCCGCGGCGTCGTCTTTCTTCTTGGCCGTGATGACTTCGGGCTCGGTAGCTCCCGTGGCTCCCGCAACCGCGGCGCCCGGGGCGGCCGCGACGGCCTCCGCCTTGACTTCCTCGGCGGCTTGAGCGGCCACGGAAACGATGACATTTTCCCCGCTCAAAGTGGCCCGCACATCGCCGGTCAGCTTCAAGTCGGAAACGTGGACCGCTTCCCCGACCTTCAGGGTGAGCACATCCACCGGGATGGCTTCCGGGATTTGGGACGGCAGGCAATAAACTTCCAGCGAACGGATGAAGGTTTGCAAGGTGCCGCCCGACTTCACGCCTTCGGCCATGTCGCCGTTGACGATCTTGATGGGAACCTTGATGCGGATCTTCTCGTTCATGTTCACTTTATGGAAATCAGCGTGGATGATCGAGCTCTTGATCTTGTCGTATTGGATTTCCTTGATGATGGCCAAGGCCGGATCGCCCTTTTGACCTTCCACGTTCAAGGCGAAAAAGATGTTCTCGCCGCGGGAAGTGGCCAGGATCTTGTTCAGGTCCTTCTCTTCCACCGCGATCGATTGGTTGGTTTCTTTGTGGCCGTAAAGCTCGGCCGGCACCAGGCCTTCGGCGCGCAGACGGCGGGTTTGGGCGCTGCCCCGGGTGGTACGGATTTTAGCGGTAATAGGTACTTGTTTCATTTCGGCACGGCTCCTCAACAGAATGATATTAGCGAGTGGTCGGTTATTTTTCGCGTCTAGGGATCGTCAAACAACGTGCTGATGGACCGCTCATTGTGTATCCGCATGATCGCTTCGCCCAAGAGGGGCGCCACCGTGAGAACCTTGATCTTATCAACCCGCTTCTCCGGGGGAAGAGGAATGGTATCCGTAACCACGATTTCTTTCAAGGCCGATTTTTGCAGTTTTTGCACGGCATTTCCCGACAAAATGGCGTGGGTACAGCAGGCATAGATGTCTCCCGCCCCAAACTTGACCAAGGCGTTGACGGCCTCCACCAGGGAGCTTCCGGTGGCGATAATGTCATCCGGGATGAGCACGGTTCGGTTTTTGACCTCCCCAATCAGGTTCATCGCCTCCACCTCGTTGGGGCCGGTGCGGCGCTTATCCACAATAGCTAGATCCGCCCCCAAGCCCTTGGCATAGGCCCGGGCCATCTTGATGCCGCCCACGTCAGGGGACACTACGGTGAGGTCTTTAAGCTTTTTCTTCCGGAAATAACCCGACAAGACCGGATAGGCGTAAAGGTGGTCCACCGGGATGTCAAAGAAGCCCTGGATCTGCTGGGCGTGAAGGTCCATGGTCAAAACCCGGTTCGTGCCGGCCACGGTGATGATGTTGGCCATGAGCTTGGCCGTAATGGGAACCCGGGGTTGGTCTTTGCGGTCCTGCCGGGCGTACCCGTAGTAAGGAAGCACCGAGGTGACTCGGCGGGCCGACGCGCGCTTGAAAGCGTCCAACATAATGAGAAGCTCAATGACGTTATCGTTGACCGGCGGGCAGGTGGGTTGGATGAGGAAAATATCCCGGCCGCGGACGTCCTCGTTGATCTTCACCCGGGTCTCGCCTTCGGAAAAACGGGTGACCAAAACCTCGCCCAGGGGCACGCCCAAGGACTTGGCGATATTTTTGGCCAGGGCCAAATTGGCGGTTCCGCTGAAAACTTTCAGGCCTTCCAATTTAGGCGATTTGGGGCTCATGGTTGTTCCTCGGAAAGTCGTAATTTCAGCTCGTTGATTTTAAAAGAAATCGGGTCGTTTGGGTTATTTTTTAACAGGGCCGTTCTTATTGACGGATTTCGCCCCTCGGACGGGGGACTTCACAATTTTATGGCTTCTTCTTTTTCATGGGTTTCGCGGGCACACCCGCCACAATCGCCTTCGCGGCCACGTTTTTCGTAACCACCGCCCCCGCGCCCACAATGGCGCCGGCGCCGATCTTAAGCGGGGCCACCAGCGTGCTATTGCTTCCCAAAAAAGCCTTATCCCCCACAATCGTCCGGTGTTTTTTCAACCCATCGAAATTGGCGAATACGCACCCCGCGCCCACATTCACGTCCCGGCCCAAAACCGCGTCGCCCACGTAGGAAAAATGCCCCACCTTGGCGCCCGGCTGGAGCTTGGCGTTTTTGAGTTCGGCGTTGGTCCCGATATGGACGCCCTGGCCGATGACCGAGCCGGCCCGCACATGGGCGTTCGGTCCCACATCCGAGTGATCGCCCACTTGGCTGTCGGATATCCTGGAGCTTTTCACCGTCACTTGACGCCCGAGTTTGGCGTTCACCAAGCGGCTGCCCGATTCCACCCGGCAAGCCGCGCCCAGGACCGTGTTCCCTCCCAAATAAACGCCGCCTTCGATGATCGAGTCCTGGCCGATCTTGACGCCTTCCTCGATCTCCACCGTGGAAGGATTGAGGAAGGTCACGCCGTTTTGTTGATGCGTCTCAATTCTTCGTTCGGTCAAAATTCGGTGCGCCTGGGCCCATTGTCCCCGGTCGTTCACGCCCAAGATTTCCCGCGCGTCCGGAACCGTTAAGGCCTCGACTTTCTCATCGCGCCAAATCATCTCGCCCACGGCGTCGGTCAGATACAACTCGCCCTTGGCGTTTTTAGGTTTTATCTTTTTCAAAGCCTCCCGCAAGGAAGCGGCTTTAAACAGATAAGCCCCCCCGTTCACTTCCGAAAGGCGCCGGGTGGCCTCATCGGCGTCTTTTTCCTCGACGATTTTTTCCACTTTCCCGTTCCGGTCCCGCACGATCCGGCCATAGCCAAATGGGTCCGCCACACGGGCGGTCAACAAGGTGGCCGCGCCGCCATGAAAACGGTGGAACTGGCTAAGCGCCATCAAAGTTTGGGGGCGCAGCAGGGCTGAATCGGCGTAAATCACCAACAGGTCGCCGGAAAAATTTTTAATCCGGGGCATCACGCTTTGCACCGCGTGTCCGGTTCCCCGGCGCTCTTTTTGGACGACCGCGGTCGCGCGCTTGCCCGCGTGGGCCAGGACTTTTTGGGCGTGGGCGCCGACCACCAGATAAACTTTTGACGCGCCGGCTTCCAAGGCGTGGTCCAGGGCGTAATCCAGCATGGGCCTGCCCCCGACCGGGTGAAGCACCTTGGGGAGATTGGATTTCATGCGGGTGCCCTCGCCCGCCGCCAGGATGATCGCCACCAATGGTTTGCCCATGCCCGCTCCCGTCTTTTAGTGTCTCTTATGATAATCGACCCAGGGGACGACTTTCACCGCATTCTATTAAGAACACGTCAAAACTCTTTCACCACCAAGACGCCAAGACACCAAGAAAGACTTAAATTCCTAGGTTTAATTCAGAATCTCGCGTTTTGGTTTCCTTGGTGCCTTGGCGTCTTGGTGGTGAAAAAATTGAAATGTCCCCTAAGTTTTATGGTTTGACTTTGGAATTGGGTAATAAAAGTAAAAGATCCGGAATGGGTTGGGCCCGGGAGCTTAAAACCGGGCGCAGGTGGTAAATCGCTTGGGGGCCCCTCCAATAAACCAAATCGGCGCCCCGTTGGATGAAATCATCCAGGTTTTTCCACTGGGCCGCGGTCAAGGCGTAGTCTTCCGGGTAAAGGCGGGAAAGGCGCATTTCTTCCTCGCCGGGAATCACTAAATCGTCCACTCCCAATTGCCGCAGTTCCCGCCCAATCCCCTGGGCGTTGGACGCCTCCCGGGTGATCTTGACCAGCTGGGGGTCGTCAAAAACGCTGTTGGTGAAGTAAGCCCTTGGATAATAAAGCCCCCGGGCGTCGCCCACCACCAAAAGACGGTCTCCGGAAGCCAGGCTCCCGCAGGCCCGCGCCAAGGAATAAAACGAAGCCGTTTGGGGGGATGTTCTCAAAAAATCTTCCCGGGTTTGAACGCCAAGCCAAATCTTCTGGCTTTGCGTATAGTCCGCGCTTAAACGAATCAAGGATAAAAAGGTGGTCAGCCCGAAAACCAAAAGAACGACGGCCCAAATACCGGCGAGGCCCGGTTTTTTGAGCCCGCCTAAAAAACAACCGGTCCCCGCTAAAAACAGAACCATTTCAGGGATCATCAGCCGGGTCTGGTAGGAAATCAAAAAACCGCCCGCCAGGTAAAGTAAGACCAGCGCCAACAAGTACCTTTCTTTCTTCCACCCCGCCAGCCCCGCCGCCAAAAATGGAAGGAAGGAAAAAAGCAGGGGGCCCATCGTGCGATCAACATGATGGACCGCCGCCTCATAAGGCCACTTCCAAAAAGGCGCGCCGCCCACGCCAAAAACCGACTCGTGATTGGCCAATAGTTCCTGGAATCTTTCGGGCGAAAGGCTCCGTCCGCCGACCCATTGGGCCAAATAGGGATAAATCAAGTTGCCCGTATAAAAGAAGTTTTTCAAAAGCCAAGGACCCAAGGCCCCCGCCAAAAGGCCGGCCAATAAAAGCCATTCTTTCCAACGGTCCCGTCCAAAACTTTTGGGATTCTCGATGAAAAGCGCGGCTCCCGCGGCCAAAAAAGCCGGAGCCGCCGTGTATTTCACGCTCAAGGCCGCGCCGCCGGCAAGTCCGGCCAGCAGCACCCAAGCCAACCGGGGTCCCGCGGCGGCCGCGCGGGCCCAGCGCCGCGCCGCGTAAAAGAAAAGCAGCAGGAAAAAAGCCAGCACCACCTCGTTTTGCGTGGTCCAAACCGTCGTGGAAACCCAGGGAAGAAATAAAAGCGACGCGCCCGTCAACCACGCCAGAGCCGCCCCCGATTCCTCCGCCACCCAGCCCGCCGCCGCCAAAACCGTCAGCCCCAAGGCAAAAACATTCAGAAGCTTGGCGTCTTCCCCCGCTCCCGAGGGCCAAAACCCGTTTAAAAAATAAAGCTCGGCGCCGAAGGGATAATAGGAATGAAAATTCGTGGCGAAATCCAGGATGCCGTGGCGGTCCCACCAAAACTGGAGGACCGAAAGATGGTAAACCAACCCGTCAAAATAAATCTCAGGAACCAAACTTTGGGCCAAGGCCAGCAGGTACAAAAGAACCGCTAAAAGAACCGGCGCGAATACCCAGGCCCGCGGCGGGAAATCAAAGCCCGAGCGGAAGCCTTTCCAGGCCCGCGGTAAATCTTTCGTTAAAAACCAAAGCGCCGGACCCATGAACAACAGGGAGAGAATTAAAAAAAGACTTTTAAACCACAACCCGCTCAAGCCCAACCCCAGCCAAAGGCTGTTGAAAAAAACGATTCCCAGCGCCGCTTGAAAAGCGATCTTTAAGGCCATCGGGAGCTTCGGCAATCCAATCCAATCACCCAAGCGTTTTCCCCAGGCCCACAAGGTGAGCCCCATCATGAAATCCCAAAGGACCCCCGGCCCCCGGTCCGCCAGGGAGGCGCGCAGGATGTCCCCATTCGCTTGCTCAAAGTCCCGCTTCACTTGGCTCAGAAATGAGAAGTCCTGGAAAAAGCTTAGGGAAAAGTAATGACCGAAAATCAACAGGGCCCACAGCAGGGTTCCCCCAACCCAAAAAAGGGCGCCATATCCGGATTTCACCGGGTTATAGGTCCAATTCATAGGCGGCGTAAAGGGTATAGGTCACCTGGTCTTCCACCGTATCCCGCCCCATTGTCATTAAAAGGTGATGGTCCTCGTTGAAATTCAACCCCCCGCCCACGTCCCATCCCAAAGCGTCCGCGGTTCCGGTTTCGGAAGCCGTATGAAAAAACACCTCGCCGCCCAAATCCAACAAGGGAGAAACCGAATCCTGTAAAACCCATCCGATATAAACCCAGTCCAAGTGCCCCGGCCCCGGATTAAACCAATAGCCCCCGCCGCCGTAACTTTTCCAGGTTCCGATTTGCTTCTGAAACCAGATCGGAATAAAAAATTGCGCCTGCCCGTTGCCGAGTCCCTTGGAAGCGTCGCCCGTGGGAACTTCCATTAAGGGATAGATCCCCCATTGGAAGGCCTTATCCGGATTGCTGTACAGGCGGAGCTTCGCGCCTAATTCGGTGTCTCCATAACCATAAGCGCCGCCGCCTCCATGGGGGTTGTTATAAAGAAAGGGCGTGGCGATATGAAGCTGAAGATCCGGAAGCGCCCCGTAATCCACTTCCAGTTCGGGCAGTTCGCCTTCGCTTCCCGAATCGTTGGACGTGTAGGAACCGGAGAGATAAATCTCAAAATGCCCGGGGTCGGTGGGTTCGGGGTCCCCGGTATTGAAAGGCGGTTCAGCCCAAAGCGCCGCCGGCGCCAAAAACCATCCCAGCGTCAAGACCCACCGCAAAACACGCGTTTCCATGTTTTCTCCCGAACCGGTGAAATAATGTTTGGGCGGGTTTTTCACCTCCACAACTTCTCCACAACCCGCCTTCCCATCTCTACAACATCTTAACACCCTTTCATCCTATGGTTTTCATCGAATCTGAAAGAGGGCCCGACTATGACTCGGGACATAAAGAGCATGCGTGGAAGCCTCTAGGATTCAAGTAGAAAACTTTTTGAAAAAAGGGGGAAATCATGTTGGAACTTTATTGCGCTGGGATTTTCCTGGTCTTGACCTTGTCCAGCCTGTGGTTGATCGGCGCCCTGGACAAAATGATGGGAGGCGACTCATGACCCTTCTATATATCGTCAGCGGCCTGGTGGCGGCGGCGCTTTTAGTTTATCTGGTGATCGCCTTGTTGAAACCCGAATGGTTTTAAAGGAGCGGCTCAAATGACAGGCAACCAATGGATTCAAATTCTGATTTATTTCGCTGTTTTGCTCGCGCTGGTGAAACCCTTAGGCCTCTATATGGCCCGGGTTTACGAAAACAAACCCTTCTGGGCCGCCCGCTGGCTGGGCCCGCTGGAAAATTTCATTTACCGCCTGGGCGGGGTGAAATCCGGCGAGGAGATGGACTGGAAAACTTACGCCCTCGCCATGCTGGTCTTCAACCTGGTCGGCGGCTTGGTTTTATACGGCCTGATGCGGCTTCAGTCATTTCTTTTCCTGAATCCGGCGGGGCAAGGGGCCGTGACTCCCGACCTGTCCTTCAACACCGCCATCAGCTTCATCACCAATACCAACTGGCAAAACTATGGCGGCGAGTCGACCATGAGCTATCTCACCCAAATGGCCGGCCTGGCCGTCCATAATTTCCTCTGCGCGGCTTCCGGCATGGCCACTTTGGCGGCGCTCATTCGGGGCATCTCCCGGAAAGAAACCCGCCAACTGGGAAATTTTTGGGTGGATATGACCCGGGGCGCCCTCTACATCCTTTTGCCCCTGAGCCTTTTTTATGGGCTTGTACTAATTCAACAGGGGGTACCCCAAACCTTCAGCGCCTATCCCAATGCCGCCCTGGTTCAACCCACTTCTTATGACCAACCGGTCACGAATGCCCAGGGTGTTCCAGTAACACTAAATGGAAAGCCCCAAACCACTTCCATCCCTGTCACCCAGCAATCTATCGCGGTGGGACCGGTGGCCTCGCAGGAAGCCATCAAAATGCTGGGCACCAATGGCGGCGGCTTTTTCAACGTCAATTCGGCCCACCCCTTTGAGAATCCAACGCCCCTCACCGACTTTTTGGAACTCTTGACCATCCTGCTTATTCCGGCGTCCCTCTGCTACACCTACGGGGTGATGGTCGGGGACCGCCGCCAAGGCTGGGCCATCCTGTCCGCCATGTTCCTGCTGCTGGCTCCCATGCTTTATTTATGCGTGGCCTCCGAGCAATCGGGAAACCCCGCCCTCAACCATCTCACCTTGGGCCAAGACGGGTCTTCCTTGCGCGACGGAAATATGGAAGGAAAAGAAGTCCGTTTCGGGATCGCGGGCTCGGCCCTTTGGGCTTCCGTCACCACCGCCGCTTCCAACGGCTCGGTGAACGCCATGCATGATTCCTTCACGCCGATGGGCGGCTTAGTGCCGCTTTGGATGATCATGCTGGGAGAGGTTTCCTTCGGCGGGGTCGGCTCCGGCCTTTACGGCATGCTGGCCTTTGTCATCGTGGCGGTTTTCGTGGCGGGGCTCATGGTGGGCCGCACCCCGGAGTACCTGGGCAAAAAAATCCAGTCTTATGAGATGAAGATGGCCTCGATCATGATCCTGATCCCGCCCCTCTTGACCCTGGTGACCACCGCGGTGGCCGTGGTCACGGCCGCGGGGCAAGCGGCTCCGGAAAACCCGGGGCCCCATGGCTTTAGCGAAATCCTTTACGCCTTCACCTCCCAATCCAACAACAACGGCAGCGCCTTTGGGGGGCTGACCGGGAACACGCCCTTTTATAACCTGCTGGGCGGGGTCGCCATGTTCCTCGGCCGTTTCTGGCTGGCCATTCCCATCCTGGCCTTGGCCGGAAGTTTGGCGAAGAAGAAAATTTCACCGCCCAGCGCGGGAACCCTTCCCACCCACACGCCGCTTTTCATCGTGATGCTGGTGTTAACCGTCCTTTTGGTGGGTGGTTTGAACTTCCTGCCCGCCCTGGCCCTGGGACCCATTGTTGAGCACTTAAAAATGATGCACCTCTCATTCTAATTAGGAGAATAAAATGAACGAACCAACCCAACACAAACCGCTTTTCGACCCCAAAATTACCCGCCGGGCCATCGGGGACTCTTTCAAAAAATTGGACCCCCGCCACATGGTCAAAAATCCGGTCATGTTCACGGTTTACGTGGGCAGTATCCTCACCACCGGCCTTTGGCTCCAGGCCCTCGGGGGCCATGGGGAAGCGGCGCCCGGCTTCATCTTCACCGTCTCCCTCTGGCTTTGGTTCACGGTCCTCTTCGCCAATTTCGCCGAAGCCATGGCCGAGGGGCGGGGCAAGGCCCAGGCCGATACCCTGCGCCAGTCACGCCAGCAGGTGAAGGCTAAAAAATTGAAGGAAGCTAAAAAAGATTCCCCCCTTCAAGAAGTTTTATCCGGCGACCTGCGCAAGGATGACCTGGTGCTGGTGGAGGCCGGGGACTTTATTCCCGGGGACGGCGAGGCGGTTGTCGGAGTCGCCATGGTGGATGAAAGCGCCATTACGGGCGAAAGCGCTCCCGTGGTGCGCGAAGCCGGCGGCGACCGCAATGCCGTCACCGGCGGCACACGGGTGATCTCCGACTGGCTGATTGTGCGCATCTCTTCCAATCCGGGCGAATCCTTTTTGGACCGCATGATTTCCATGGTGGAGGGCGCCAAACGCCAAAAGACCCCCAATGAAATCGCCCTTAATATTTTGCTGGCGGCCATGACCCTGGTCTTTTTGGTGGTTTGCGCCACCCTGCTTCCCTATTCGATCTACAGCGTCCTCGTTTCGGGCGCCGGGAAGGTGGTCACGGTCACCGTATTGGTGGCTCTTTTCGTATGCTTGGCCCCCACCACGATCGGGGGACTTCTGTCCGCCATCGGTATCGCCGGAATGGACCGGATGATCCAAGCCAATGTCATCGCGCTCTCCGGCCGGGCGGTCGAAGCCGCCGGCGATGTGGACATTTTGCTGTTGGATAAAACCGGAACCATCACCTTAGGCAACCGCCAAGCCACCGAGCTGATTCCGACCGAAGGCGTCACCATGGCTGAATTGGCCGAAGCGGCCCAACTTTCGTCGCTGGCGGACGAGACCCCCGAAGGGCGCAGTATCGTGGTGTTGGCCAAGGAAAAATACGGGCTTCGGGGGCGTGAAATGAAGGAGTTGGCCGCCACCTTCGTGCCCTTTACCGCCCAAACCCGCATGAGCGGCATGGACATCGGCAAGCGGTCCATCCGCAAGGGCGCCGCGGAGTCCATCGAACACTATGTTCAGGAACAAGGCGGCCATTACCCGGACGACGTGCGCCGCGGCGCGGAATCCATTTCCCGATTGGGCGGGACGCCCTTGGTCGTGGCCGACGGGAAAAAAGTATTGGGCGTTATTCAATTGAAGGACATCGTGAAGGGCGGCATCCAAGAGCGCTTCGCCGAGCTTCGGCGGATGGGGATTAAAACCATCATGATCACCGGGGACAATCCTCTCACCGCCGCCGCCATCGCGGCCGAGGCCGGCGTGGACGACTTTTTGGCCCAAGCCACGCCCGAGGCCAAGCTCAAGCTCATCCGGGATTCGCAGGCCGGAGGCCGGCTGGTGGCCATGGCCGGCGACGGCACCAACGACGCCCCGGCCCTGGCCCAGGCCGACGTGGCGGTGGCCATGAACACCGGCACCCAGGCCGCCAAGGAAGCGGGCAACATGGTGGACCTGGATTCCAATCCCACCAAACTGATTGAAATCGTGAGGATCGGAAAACAACTTCTCATGACCCGGGGGTCCCTGACGACTTTTTCCATCGCCAATGATGTGGCAAAATACTTCGCCATCCTGCCGGCGGCTTTCGCCCTGACCTACCCGGAATTGGGCGCCTTGAACATCATGCGGCTCGCCACACCCCAAAGCGCCATCTTGTCGGCGGTCATCTTTAACGCCCTCATCATTGTCTTTCTGGTCCCGCTGGCCCTGCGGGGTGTCCGGTACCGCCCCGCCTCGGCCTCGAAACTGCTCTGGAACAACTCTCTCATTTACGGGTTAGGCGGCCTGGTGGTGCCCTTCGCGGGCATCAAACTGATCGACATGGTTTTATCGGCCTTCGGCTGGGTTTAAGGATCATTAACAATGATGTCCCAGGATTCCAATCGAAGTCAAAGATACCCGGGGCAATGTCGCTCTCCCCTAACTGTTATACGGAGAAGCGACGCGAACGCGGATTTTAAAAAAACATGGAATTTCGGAATCTTTTATCAGCGTTCATCCGCGTTGATCCATGTAAAAAAAGGAGACGAAAATGTTTAAAGAAATCGGAACCCAAATTCGCTTATCCGCCGTTTTTTTGGCGGCCTTCACGATCCTCACCGGATTCTTGTATCCGGGCCTCGTCACGGTCTTAGGGCAGGTTCTTTTTCCCCATCAAGCGGCTGGCAGCCTGATCCAAATCAAGGGCCAAACCGTCGGGTCCGAACTCATCGGCCAGACTTTCGACGACCCCAAGTATTTCTGGAGCCGGCCCAGCGCCACCAGTCCCACGGGTTATAACGCGGCCGCTTCCAGCGGCTCGAACCTGGGACCTACCAACCAGGCTCTTTTGGACGCGGTCAAGGGGCGGGTCGACGCCCTTCGCAAAGCTGACCCCGGTCATCAAGCCCCCGTGCCCATGGATTTGGTCACGGCTTCCGGCTCAGGTCTGGACCCGGAGATCAGCCCCGCGGCGGCCGAATATCAGGCCGGGCGCGTCGCTAAAATCCGCCGCCTGGAACTTTCCCAGGTGGAATCCCTGATCGCCCAAAATACCCGGGGAAGGTGGCTGGGCGTCATCGGCGATCCAGGCGTGAACGTGTTGAAATTAAACTTGGCCCTGGACGCTTTATCTTCAAAATAAAGCTAAAATCATGTGGAACCACCGATGCGCTTGGACAAGGCTTTAAAAAGCACGAATTTCTTTTTCTCTTTCGATTCATCCGCGTGAATCTGTGGTTAACAAGATTTTGGGGTAGGTTTTAGCCATGAATAACAAAAGACCCGATCCGGACGCCCTGCTGTCCCGCGTCAAGGCCGAGGAACAAAAAAAATCCCGGGGTAAGCTGAAGGTCTTTTTCGGCGCCTCGCCCGGCGTGGGGAAAACCTACGCCATGCTGGAAGCGGCCCGGGCCCAAAAGGCCGCCGGCGTGGATGTGGCGGTGGGGATCGTGGAAACCCACGGGCGCCGGGAAACCGCCTCCCTGTTGGAAGGCCTGGAAATTCTGCCCGCGCTTTCGGTCGAATACCATGGGACCCAACTGCGGGAATTCGACCTGGACTTGGCGCTGAAGCGGAAACCCCGCCTTCTTTTAGTCGACGAACTGGCCCATACCAACGCCAAAGGGACCCGCCACCCCAAGCGCTGGCAGGACGTTTTGGAAATTTTAGACAGCGGCATCGACGTCTACACCACCCTCAATGTCCAGCATCTGGAAAGCCTCAACGACATCGTGGCCCGGATCACGGGCGTGGTGGTGCGGGAAACCCTGCCGGACTCGGTTTTGGAGGAGGCCGACGAGGTCGAACTGGTGGACCTGCCGCCGGACGATCTTTTAAAACGTCTGGCCGAGGGCAAGGTCTACGCGCCCGAACAGGCGCAAAGGGCGCTGAAAAACTTTTTCCGCAAAGGAAACCTGACCGCGCTTCGGGAAATCGCCCTGCGCCGCACCGCCGACCGGGTCAATGACCAGGTGCAGGATTACCGTAAGGACCAGGCCATCACCCAGACTTGGGCCACCAGCGAGCGCCTGATGGTTTGCGTGGGCCCCAACCCCGCCTCCGCCGGCCTGGTACGCACCACCCACCGGATGGCCAAGGGCTTGAAATCCGAATGGATCGCGGTGACGGTGGAAACCCCCGCGCCGGCCCTTTCCAAGGAAGCCCGGGCTCAAGCCGTGGCGCACTTGCGCCTGGCCGAGCAATTGGGCGCCGAGACCGCCACCCTCAGCGGGCAAAACTTCGCCGAGGAAGTCCTCAACTACGCCCGGGAGCGCAACGTCACCCAGATCGTCATCGGAAAACCCTCGGCCTCGCTTTGGCGGCGCATCCTAAAACCCTCCCCGGTGGATCTTTTACTTCGGGACAGCGGCGAAATCGATATTTATGTCACCCAAAGCGGAACGGAAAAAAACTCAACGCCCGCCCGCCCGCTTCCGGGAACCAAACCGCTGGACCCCTTCCCTTATCTTGGGGCGGTTCTATCCGTGCTGGCCAGCACGGGCCTGGCGTGGCTGCTCTTCCCCCATGTGGACCTGGCCAACCTCATCATGGTTTATCTTTTGGGCATCCTGGCGGTTTCCTCAAGGCTCAGCCTGGGCCCCTCCACCCTGGCTTCTTTTTTAAGCGTCATCGCCTTTGATTTCTTTTTCGTGCCGCCCCGCTTTTCTTTCGCCGTATCCGACACCCAGTACATTTTTATGTTCCTGGTCATGCTGTTGGTGGGCCTTTCCATCAGCAACCTGACGGTGCGGGTCAGGCGGCAGGCGAAACTTTCAAGGCTCCGGGAGCGCCGGACCGCCGCGCTTTACGCCCTGTCCCGGGAATTGGCGGGCAACCGTGGCACCCAAGAGTTATTGAGGATCGCGGTGAACCACATCGCGGAAGTTTTTGAGAGCGATGTCATCGCCTTGCTTCCCGACGACCATGGCCGATTGGAGGTCCAGTGCGGGAGCCGCGAGGACTTCACCCTTTCGGCCAAGGAAATGGGGGTGGCCCATTGGTCTTATGACCTGGGCCAAGTGGCCGGCCGCGGCACGGATACCTTGCCGGCCTCGGAGGCGCTTTACGTGCCGCTCCTGGCTTCCGGGGAGCCCGTAGGGGCGCTGGGCGTCAAACCCCGGGATCCGGAACGGCTTTTCATCCCCGAACAATTGCACCTGCTGGAGGCCTTCGCCCACCAAAGCGCCCTGGCCGTGGCCAGCGACCGGCTGGAACAAAAACAAAAGCAAACCCAAGTGCTCATGGAAACCGAAAAGCTCCGCAGTTCCCTCTTAAGCTCCGTTTCCCACGACCTGCGCACGCCGCTGGCCGCCATCGCGGGCTCGGCCAGCAGTCTTTTGGAAAACCGGAAAAGCATGGACCAAAAGACCCAGGACGAACTTTTAGAGAATATTTTCGGCGAATCGGAAAGGCTCAACCGTTTGGTCAATAACCTGCTCGAAATGACGCGGCTCGAGTCCGGCGCTATCCGGGCGAAAAAAGAAAAGACCCACATCAACGAGATTATCGGCTCGGCGTTGGGGCGGCTGGAAAAACAAGTCGGCTCGCGGACCGTTGAGATCCGGGCCCGCCAGGATCTGCCCGCCGTCCCCATGGACGGCCTTTTAATCGAGCAGGTATTGGTTAATCTTTTGGACAACGCGCTCAAATACACCCCCGACCCATCGCCCGTTGAGTTATCCGTCGGAATGGAGGGCGCTTGGATGACCCTCAAGGTATTCGACCGCGGCCCGGGATTGAACGAGGAGGATTTGGCGCATGTCTTCGATAAATTTTACCGGGGCCAAGCCCAGCGCCTGGCAGGCGGAACCGGTTTGGGGCTTTCGGTTTGCAAGGGAATCCTGGACCTGCACGAGGGAAAAATCGAGGCCTTCAACCGGCCCGGCGGCGGCGCGGTGTTTCAATTCTCGCTCCCACTGGAACCTAAAGCCTGACCCCGATGGGCTCCCGCCGCTTTTGATAGAATGTTTTGAAAAGCCGGACTTTCAAAAAGAGGTTTTCCGTGGCGGACAAGAAACAGCTCATTCTAGTCATTGAGGACGAGGCCTCCATCCGCCGGTTTTTGAAAGCCTCGCTTTCGAACGAGTCTTTCAAGGTGGTGGAAACCGACAAGGGGGAAGAAGGCCTGGCCCTGGCCGCCTCCCATCATCCCCAGCTCATCCTTTTGGATTTAGGCCTGCCCGGCCTGGACGGCCTAGAGGTTTTAAAACAATTACGGAAAGTCTCCGCGATTCCCGTTATTATCCTCACCGCCCGGGGCAAAGACGGGGATAAGATCGCCGGGCTCGACGCGGGGGCCGACGATTACCTCACCAAGCCGTTTAGCGTGGGAGAGCTTTTAGCGCGCATCCGGGTGGCCTTGCGCCACGCGCAAAAAGAAAAAACCGGGGGCGCGCCCGCGCTCTTTGAATCCAAGGGGCTGAAGGTCGATTTGGACAAACGGCTGGTCTTGGTTAAAAACAAACCGGTCCATCTCACGCCCAACGAATACGACGTGCTGGCGCTTTTAGTCCGCTACGCCGGCAAGGTGGTCACCCAAAAACAAATACTGACCGAGATTTGGGGAACGTCCAACGACTCCCAAAACCTCAGGACCTATATCCATCAATTGCGGGAAAAAATTGAGCCCGATCCCAACCGGCCCCAATACCTGATGACCGAACCGGGCGTCGGCTATCGATTAAAGGACGAATAAGAAATCAGTTCCTCATTTTAACGCCCATGGTTAACCCCTCGCCGGTGGGGATGACGGTGGAGCGGAAGCGGGGATCCGTGGCGGCCATTCGGTTGAACTCACGGATCGCCTTGACCCTTTCCGTTTTGGGCCCTTGCGTTTCGTTGGCCGGGTCCGCCACGAGCCCGCCCGAAAAGGTGTTGTCCCCCAAAAAGACTCCCCCCAACCGCAAATGCTTCATGGCCCATTCCAAATAAGCCGGGTAAGCGGGTTTATCGGCGTCGATAAAGACCAAGTCGAACGGCCCTTGGGCCTCTATTTTCGGCAGCTGTTCCAAAGCCGGCCCCACATGAATTTCGACCTGTTCCTCAAACCCGGCCTTCTTAAAGGATTCCAAGGAAACCCGGGCGTGCTTGGGCTCATACTCAAAACAATAAAGTTTTCCGTCTTTGGGCAGGGCCCGGGCCAGGCAAACCCCCGAATAACCGGCTAAGGTCCCGATTTCGACTATCTTTTTCGCGCCTACAGCCCGGGCGATGACTTCCAGGTGAAGACCATCCATGGGCCCCACGTGGATGTCCGGCAGGCCTTCTTTCGCGGCCCTTTCCCGGATTTCTAAAAGGATTGGGTCCTCGGGATGAAAGGTCTCAAGAACATACTTTTGGACGGCTTCATCGGCCTTGGCGAAAGACTTGGACATAGTTTTTCCTTAAATTTGGGAATTTACGGAAACACCCTATCACCGCCAAGACGCCAAGAAAATCAAAAACAAAAATGTGTCAAACGCGATTTTTATCTTTCTGGGCGAACTTGGCGTCTGGACGGTGAAAAATGCGGTCTTTTCCTACCCCACTAAACGAACCGTCCAATAATCGCTCGAAAGCCCCGGATGCATGAGGTACAGGTAAGGCATCAGGAAATAGCCTTTCAAGCCCCAACCCGGGCCCCAAGAATTACGCACGATAAACACTTGTTTGCTGTCGTCATAACCGACCGCCATGACCGCGTGGCCTCCCAGGGTTTGCTCGCTGGGTGCGGGCATAGGCACCAAGCCGGTTTTGGCCACTTGGGTGCTTTCAAAACTTTGATAGACGGTGAAGCCGAACACAAAAGGATAACCGGAAGCCAGACAGCCCTTCATTTGGTTCAGGTCCCTCGCGACTTTTTGATAGCTCAGCGCCCGGTACTGCACCGCGTCGCCGTAACAGCTTGAGGGAGGTTTTTGCGCGAACTTCGCGATGACATAGGGCCATTCTTTTTCCGGGCACACGCCCAGTTTTCCAACGCCCTTGATGCCGTCCCGGATTTGGGCGCCGCTGTCTTGGGAAACTGTCCCTTCCATGGCCCGCTCGTTGTAATAAATAAAAAGCCGGGAGGGGACAAAAACCGACGGCAGGCTTTGTTTGATCTGGTCAAACTCCACGGCGGCGGCGATGGAATTGGCGGTACAGCTTCCCAATTGCCCCTGGTCATAAACCGGCGGGCAGCCGGGCCGCAGGTCGGCTTTGAGCGGAAGGGCGGCTAAATGGACCGCGGGCGCGGCGTAAAGATGATCCCGGTGGTCGGGCAGGTCCGGGGACCATCCGTAATGTTTTATTTTCCGGCTCGTCAGGACGGCGATGGGTTTGGGCATAAGTTCCTCCTCGAGTGATGGGTGGTTCATGCCGTTTCGCGAAATGAACCGTCTCCAATTTAATCGCGAACAATATCCCGATTCAATGACGCCGATGTTAAATTTTATTTTTGCCTATTTTTAGACACTTGTTGTAAACCAGCCCCATCAAAATCATCTAAAACAAAAAAGGCACCGGACTTTCAAGTCCGGCGCCTTTAAGCTCAAATGGATTCTGTTTTATTTAGGAAAAGATCAATGCCAGCCCGCCGGCGGACCATCGTCCATCGGGTGTTGGACCCTTTCGACCTTGGGCAGCGGTTTGGGATGGGTCCTTTTATGGGACGAATGGGTTTTCGCGCTCTTCGACAATTTGGAGGCATGCGCGCTGGTTTTAGCCAAGCCGGGCAGGGCCAGGGCTGAAATCAGGAGAATCACCAGCCAAATCCTTCTTTTTTCCTTCATAAGTCCTCCGGAAAGCGAGTAGGCCTTCACCTGAAGTATAGACCCCGGCAAAGCCCGCGCCTAAAGAAGAAGCCGCCGGTTTCGGAAACCCTTTTCCTCTCCCCGGTGGGAAAAGGGCTTTTATCCTGTAAGATGCCGCATGCGAAATTTCGAGGTTCTAATTATCGGCGCGGGCGGGGCCGGAATGATGTGCGCCATGGAGGCGGGCAGACGGGGACGCCGGGTGGCCTTGATCGACCACGCGGAAAAGGTCGGCGCCAAGATCCTCATTTCGGGCGGGGGCCGCTGTAATTTTACCAACACCGGCGCCGGGCCCGACAATTACCTGTCGCAAAACCCCCATTTCGTCAAATCGGCCCTGTCCCGCTATGGCCCGGGTGATTTCTTGAAATTGGTCAAGTCGCATAAAATTCCCCATCACGAGAAAAAATTGGGCCAGCTTTTTTGCGACTATTCGGCCAAGGATATCGTCTCGCTTTTGACCGAGGAGTGCCGCCAGGCGAAGGCCGAGTTTTTTCTGGGCCACACAATCACCTCGATCGAGAAAACCGACGGCTTTACCGTCCAAACCGATAAAGACAGCTTCCGCGCCAACTCCCTCGTCATCGCCACCGGGGGGCTTTCGATTCCCAAAGTCGGCGCCACTGATTTTGGGTATAAGATCGCCCGGCAATTTGGGCTGAAGATCGTGGAACCGGCGCCGGCCCTGGATGGGTTTCGATTAAAAGCCCCCGACCTTAAAAAGTTCGGGGACCTCACCGGCGTTTCCACCGACTGCCTGGTGTCTTGCGGAAGCGCCTCTTTCCGGGAAAATATCCTCTTCACCCATGTGGGCCTCAGCGGCCCCGCGGCGCTGCAAATTTCCCTGTACTGGCGCCAGGACAACAAACTTCACTTAAATTTCGTGCCGAGTGAAACCCCGGACAAACTTGTCCAATGGTTTTGGGACTATAAACGCAAAGGTTCCAAATCCGAGGTGAAGACCCTCTTGAAGGAAAAACTTCCCAACCGCCTGGCCGATCGGCTCTGCGAATTGGAGCTGCCCGAGGGCGCGGCCCTGCCCACCCTTTCCAACAAGGTCTTGGAAACCTTTTGCCGCGCGATTCAAGACTATGTGATCGTTCCGGAGTCGACGGTGGGTTACAACAAGGCCGAAGTCACCCGGGGCGGCGTGGACACGGATGAGCTCTCATCCCGGACGATGGAATCGAAAAAAGTCCCCGGACTTTATTTTATCGGCGAAGTCGTCGACGTCACCGGCTGGCTGGGAGGGTATAACTTTCAGTGGGCGTGGTCATCGGGATGGGCCGCAGGCCAATCGGTATAAAATATCATTGCGATGACCCTCCCTACGATTTCGCCCAAGATTGGGCGAAGCGGTTATCGGTGGGAGTGGGCGTCGGGCTGGGCGGCCGGCCAGGAAGTATAAATATATCCATCCGGCGGCCCGTCCCCGTGCACTCGCCCGATATCGGGCGAAACGCCGTTACGGGGATTGGGCGGCAGGCCAAGAAGTTTAAAATCAATCAACAAAAGGCGTTTTACCACGAAGTTCACAAAGTACACGAAGTAAGGCTAAATTTTCTTCAAATCAAAAGAAATGCTCTTGTTTTAACTTTGTGAACTTCGTGTACTTCGTAGTAAAAGAATTTTTTTAAGTTGATGCCGGAGGCGGAATCATAAAAGCCTTCGCCTTTTGATACTCCGCGTCAAAACCCTCGATGAGCTCGGGATAAACCACCACCCGCTCAACCCTGGATTTCCCGTCCTTGATCCGGACATCTTCCATCAATAAATAGCGCCCTGACCGGGGCGAGTCCTTGACCGTAAACCGGTATTCCCCGCTTTTAACCTTGATCGTCGATTGATGAACCGTCTTATTGTCGGATTCCATGGATTCCCCTTATCGATGCCTGGATGATGACTAGAATGGATCGCCTTCCAAACTATTTTGCCCGCAATGAAAATGGAAGGCGATCCATTCTAGTATTTTCGTCGGCATCTATAAAAAAGATGGGACATCCTAGCATGAAGCGCTCGGGAAGACGCCCGCGAAGCCTCAGGACGGCCAAGGGGGATTTCGACTTCAGCGTAACCGCATGATCTTCAAAATCTTCTCGCCCCGGGAATGGCCATCCGCGTCGATCGCGCTCACCCGGGCGAAATAAAGTCCGCTGGCGTATCCCGTGGTATCCCAGGTGGCCAGGTTGGTCCCCGGGTCCCCCGTCAAACTTTTCACCAATTCCCCCGCCACATCGTAAACACTCACGCGTAAGGTGACCTGGGAGGGGTCATTATCCGTGAATTGAACGAAAGTCTGGTTGGCCCCCAATAGATTGGGCGAAGCCTTGAAAGTTCCCGGCGCGGTCGGCGCCCCCGTCACCACCACGGTTTGGACCAAGTCCGCTCCCCCGTTGTTTCCCTCGTCATCATGCACCTCGATAAAGTAGGTTCCGGTGGCCACCGCTTGGCCCGCGTCATTGGTTCCGGTCCAAGTCGCCAAAACTTGGCCGTTATTACCGGTCAAAGTGATCTGGCTGTTGGACCCCGAACCGGGGCTCAAAACGTCGCTGGAAATGGAAACGCTGGTTAAGGGATTGCCCGTGGGGTCCGTGACCGTGTCGACGAGGTGCGCCACGATTTCGCCCGCCTCGTTGTAAACATCCACGTCCAAATGTTTCAGATCCCGGTTCACGATGACCGGCTGGGTGACGCTGTTCACGGACCCGTTATCCACGCTGTCCACCTTAATATAGTATTGGCCGTTTATCACCGGCGTGCCATTGGGGTTGGTTCCGTTCCAAGAAGCGACGGGATTCCCCTGCACCATGATGGTGACTCCGCCGTTAAGGCTGGTGATCTCCGCGTTGGGGCTCAAGGAAAAAACCTGAACCCCGTTGGGCAGCGTCTGTTCGGGAAACTGCTCGATCAACTCACCCACCGAGTTGTAAATGCCGACCAGAATGACGATGCCGACCGCCGTGGAAGTCGGCGTCACGGTTGGCGTCGGGGTCACGGTATGGGTCGCGGTCGGCGTAAAGGTAAAGGTGGGGGTAAAGGTCACCGTGAAAGTGTTCGTCGGCGTGTGAGTGGGGGTCGCGGTAAAAGTCGGCGTCCAGGTATTGGTCGGTGAGGGGGTGTTCGTCGGAGTCCAAGTATTCGTCGGGGTAAAGGTGGGCGTAAAGGTAAAGGTATTGGTGACCGACACCGTCGGGGTAATGGTAAAAGTATCCGTTGGGGTATTGGTGGGCGTGGGCGTATCGGTCGGCGTAATGGTATCGGTGGGAGTCCAAGTATTGGTCGGCGTGAAGGTCGGCGTGATCGTAAAGGTATTGGTGGGGGTGGGGCTGAAAAGGGGCGTCCAAGTATTGGTCGGGGTCCAAGTGGGGGTATTGGTGGGCGTGGGGGTAAAGGTATTGGTCGGAGTCGGGGTGGGCGTGTTGGTATTCGTGGGAGTCGGGGTCGGGGTCCAGGTGGGCGTAAAGGTATTGGTGGGGGTCCATGTCGGCGTATTGGTGGGCGTGGGCGTGCGGGTGGGGGTATTCGTGGGAGTATCGGTGGGCGTGGGAGTGGGCGTGTTGGTGGGGCAGTTGATTAAGGCCGTCACCGCGTTGGAAGTCACCGGAAGCGAAAGATTGGCGGCGTTGAAGTAAGACGTGTTGGTCACGCCCAGCGCGCCCGTGCAGGCCACCGTTCCCCACCAAGTAATGGCCTTCGTCCCCGTCAGGGGCGGGATATTGGGATAGGTCCAGGTCAAGGCGTTGGCGCCGGTGGATTGAATCACCGGGGCTCCCGCGTTGACCGTGCTGGAGCCCTGATAGGTCACGCCCGGGGGAATCGGATCGGTGAGGGACCCGTTGAGCAGGTTGTCCGCGGAGAAAACCTTGAGGTTCGCGAATTCATCGATGCTGTTATCCACCTGCCATCCCACTTCCCCGCAGCCGCAAGCCGTAAAGGGCAGGTCCGTGGCGTTGGGGTCGTTGAGTGAATAGGTGAGGGTGGTTCCCGCTTGGTTGGTCGGATGAATCGACAAGGTAAAGCTCACGCCGCCCGTTCCATTGGGCTGGATCGTGGCGTCCACGGTGTAAAATTCCCCTGAGTTGATGATGTAGCTGTCCCCCGGGCCCGCGGGAAGCCCGGTGGAAACCCAGCTGCTGGCCGCGTTGCCGTTGCCATAAACGTAATTGGCGCCGGAAACTTTTTGGATGAAAAAGTGGGATGGATAGGGATCGACTGAGATGCTGATGAGATAGGCGTTCTGGTTGCAATCGGCGAAGGCCACCATGGAGGCGTCACAGCCTTTGGTGCAGGGGTTATTGGGATCCACTTCCAGGTCGCCCTCAACCTTATAGATCGACACCGCCCCGCCCCCGAAGGGGCAGTAAGTCGTTCCCCCGGAGCTGGTACGCAGCAGTTGGGGATAATTTCCCCCGCCATCGGCGTGGAGATAATTATCGCCCCCCGACCCGGCCGTCACAATCCAGGTTCCCGCGCTCGTACTATATTGGGTTCCGTCATAACCCGTGATATTGGCGCCGGTGGGCGAGCTTCCGATCGAGTCGTAATCGTAGGAATCGGAAAACTTCAGGCTGGAACCGTTGTACTGGTAGGCCAGCGTATAGGTGATGACCTGCCCCGGATTCAAAGGCCCGGCGGAGGACTCGCTTTTGGTGAGGGTGAAGGGCGTTCCGGTCGTGGCCATCACCGTGTTGCTCGTTCCCGTTCCATTGTTGCTGGAATAGCTGGCCGTGTTGGAAAAAACAGTGCCCGCCGGCGTATTGGCGTCGACCCGAACCAGCGCGTAAACGCTTCCCTGAATTTCGGGATTCGCGTTGGGCAAGGTCCAAGTCACCGTACTGCCCACCTCCGCCGCCGGGGCCGGCTGCGCTTGGACCAGCGTCACGCCGGGCGGCAGCACATCCGAAATGCTGTCCGTCGTACGGTTGACGAAGGTGTAATTGATGCTGAATAAAATAAGATCGCCGGGTAAAGCGCCTTGATCGCCCGGCAAGGCGCCCGCGGTTGATTCGGCGCTTTTATTCAAGGAAACACTTCCCCCCAAGGGGCTGGACACGGTAAAGGGATAATTTTGTTGTTGGAGGGTCGGGTCCGGCCCGCTGCATTGGTAGCCGTTGTCTTTACCGGAGAAAACCAAATGGTAAGCGGTGCCATATTGGAGGTTCGAGGGGACCGTGACCACGAAAGTAACGCCGTTGAAAAAGGTGCCTCCCGTACAGCCCCCCGTGTTCGGCGTGGTATTGATATTCGTCACGGGATAACCGGCCTGGGTACAACTGGGATTGCCGCCGCAAGGATCGTTCTCATCGCGGCCGATGCCGTTCACATCCACGAGAAACTGCTGGGTGACGCTGGGGCAGGAAATGATCGAGGCGGAGGCGCTTTCAGTGGCCAAGAATAAATCATCCGGTTCCCCGTTGTAGCTGGCGCAATAACTGCCGATCACGGTCAAGGCGGCTCCGGGAACCGGGGCGGCGGGATTGACGGACACAATCGTGAGTCCGGTGATGGTGGCCCCAACCGGGGAAATAATAGGAAGCCCCACGAAAAAAAATACGACAATAGCCGGCACGTTCACCCCAAAACGAGTGACCCAGCGGAAAATAAGTTGGAAAGTCGCGAGAGGCATCTCGGCTCCAAACGATTTTAGCTGACCGTTGAAAATTTGGGTTTCGGGACTTTTGAATTTATCCGCCCTTTAACCCTTGCCGTCTATTTAACCCCTCTTTCAGGTCACTGACAATGAAACTGGCGCCTATTTAGGGAAAAGGATTTCGGCTCACCGCCCGAATGGTTTATCGATCTTGTTTGACAATTTCACGTGTTAATAAAAAAGCCCAAATCCCGCCCGGGCTCGTTTGAAATTATTTTGGGGAATAAACCGGGAGTTCAGGCGCTCTAAGCCACGGAGGCTTTTTATTCGCTGAACCGCCGGCGTTGGGCGATCTCGCGGCGGGCCACCTCAATCTGGGAAATACCTCGCAGTATTTTCTTTTGGAGAAATGGAAGCCTTCCCAATCGCGGCGCCAAATAAAAAGCCATCTTTTGTAAAAAAGGATTCTCCCCCAAAAGAATCGTCCGGGTGGCGGCGTCGGTATTTTTTAGGATGGCGTCCGCCACCGGAACCCGCTCGGCTTCGTACCCATTCAAGCTTTCCAGCGGCGCCCCGTGGCGCAAAACCCGGGCGACTTTAAAACTCAAGTTCACCGCGTCCTGAATGCCCGTGTTCATGCCCTGTCCCCCGATGGGACTGTGGATATGCGCCGCGTCCCCCAAAAGAAAAAGCCGTCCTTTTTGAAACCGTTTCGCGCGCCGATGATGGACCCGGAACCGGGTGAGCCAAATCGGTTCCAGCATTTTCAAAGGCAGGGGACAAAGGCCTCGGGCGGTCCGGTTAAATTCTTCCGGGGAAATCGCCAGGGATTCAACCGCCGTTTTTTCCTTCGGAATCAAAATAAAGCGGAACCGGTGGTCGCCCTTAATGGGAAAAGCCGCCGCCACGCCCCGGTTTCCCAAAAAAATTTGGATTTCCCCGTCCGGGCAGGCCCATTCCAGCCGCACATCGCCCAAGATGAAATCCGCCGAATAGGGTTTTCCTTGAAAATCGATTCCCGCCTGATGCCGTACCAGGCTGTGGGCGCCGTCACAGCCCAGCACAAATTGGGACCGGATCACCTCTTCCGTTCCATCGCTTTTTCGCGTTCGGGACAACACTCCGTTCCCTTCCTCGCGGGTTTCCAGAAGCGCGCGGGAGCGCTCCACGGGAATGGATTCGCCGCTGAGGACCTCGGCCAAAAGCCTCTCGGTTTTACTTTGCTCCAAAACCAGGATGAAGTTATAAGCGCTGGGAATGACGCTGGTGTCGATGTCCAGGGTCCTTTGGCCCTCGACCCGCAAATGAAAAGCCTTCACGGGAAAACCTTCTTGGATCATTTGGGCCGGGAGCCGCGCCCCAAAAACATCCCGCAGGCACTCCAGGGTGCCGGGCTGAACGCCGAGGGCCTTGGATTGATCGCTCGGTGCCGGCGCTTGATCGATGACGCGCGCCTTGACGCCCCAACGGCTCAACGCCGCAGCGGCGGTAAGCCCGGTCGGCCCCGCCCCCACCACCAAAACTTCGGTTTCGCCGCTCACCGCACTTCCACCCAAGCCACGTAATTTAAATCCCGGAATTTCCCGTCCAAATCCATTCCATAACCGTAAAGCCAATAATCCCTCAAACCCTTGGCCGCCAAATCCTCCCGGCGCAGTCCCAGTTGAAGCCCCCGAAAGTCCGCCCGCACGGGGGCCTCGGAATATTTTTGAATCAACACGGCCGTTTTAAACTCCGCGCGCGTCCCGATCTTTTGGCCGACGGTTTGAAGCGTTTTACCCGAATCCAAAAGATCATCCACAATCAAAACCGGGGATCGGCTTAAAGCGTCCCATTCCACGCCCTCGTCCAAAAATTTCCGACTTTCCATCAGCTGGGAGCCTTCCGTGGCCCGGACCCGGATGGAATGTTGTTGAATCTTAATCGCGGGGTTCAAGCGCTGAAGGTTTCGGGTCAGGTCCCGGGCCAGGGGCCGGGCGCCTTCCAGGATGGATAAAAGATTTAATTGGGGGGACGAGACATTTTCCAGCCAAGCGGCGGTTTCCAGCGCGATTTTTTCAACCGCTTGTTGAACCTGAAGGTCGGTAAAAACCGGAATGGGGGCGGAAGCTGGCATAGGGCCGGATTTTAACATGGATCGGAAAATCAGGTCCTCTGGAAGGTCATCTTTCGGTGGGCGGGATGCTGGGAAAGGGTTGGAGGCGGACCCATCAATTTCAAGCGGCGTTCCGCCATGGCGACTAATCGTTGAAAATCCTCCTTGTTCACCGCGGAAAAATGGACCTGGGCCCGAAAAACCACCCGCTTATGTTCCAGAAAGGTCGTGGTGTCGACGGCTTTGCCTAAAAGCCTCAGCTGGGTTTGAAACTGGGGTACGGGCAGGCCCACTTCCAACAACTCATTCTTCCCAAAAACGCTGTTCCCCGTGAGGGTCAGGTGGCCCAAATGGACCTTTTTATCGAGGATGTAATAATGCTCGGCTTGGCGCTCCGCGGGCAGGGGGCCGCCGGCTTTTTTGCGGCGTGTTTTTTTGACTTGAACCCGGTGATATTTCACTTCCACGATCGAAGCGACCCGGCCACCCACCCATTTTTCCAGCCAACCCGTCCGTTCGCTCATGGAGTCCTTATTCTTGTCGTAATGAAAAATTTCGCCGGGCGCCGAGATAAAGCCTTGACCCCCATTAAGATTACCAAATTTCCGCCAAACCACCACTCAAGGTCGCCAAAACCAGGGCAGGTTTTTCGTTAAAAGAATCCGGGTTGACCGATTTACTTATTTTTTTGATTTTCCCCGGGCCCCACCGGTGAAAGAATGGGGACGCTTCCGCCGTTTCTTAAAAAAGGAAAAACTTTGCGCTTCGACAAACGGCCTTCGATCCCCGAAACCAAAACCGGCGACAGGACTCCCGGAGCCTGTCCCGCTTGCGATGGCGGCTGGCAAACCATTCAATTCAATTGGCAGCTGGCCTTATCCGAACCCCAAGGCGATTGGGGCCGCTATACCCGGACGCTTTTAAGAAAAAAGGCCTTTCGGCGGGGCTCGCTTTATCAATGCCCGCGATGCGCCCAAGCCTGGTACCTGGACGCCGCGGGCGAACTGATGACCGTCGTTTCGCCTGAGAAAGCCGGCTTGCTGGAACGTTGGGGCGCCTCACCTCAAACGCTGTCGGATTCCCATTGGCTTAAGGCCAAGCTCATTGGAGCCACCCCCGCCCATCAACTTTCAAATGATCCTCAATACGCCGAGGTGCCCTGCCGGATTCAAACCCGCCAGGGAAAAAAGATCGACCGCTGTTTAATTGTTTTCAGCTCCGAGCCGCCCTTGGCTGAGGACCCGGGAAGCCTGGTATGGCCGGACGAAATCGCCGAACTTGAGCCCTCGGATTTCGCCCTTCCCCGGTTCGTTCGCCGATCCTCCTGTCTTTCCCGCGAAACCAAACCCGGCAGCGCGCCCACCGCGGTGGAAACACCGGATCAAAAAACCTTTCTTTTGAATTGGTCCGTCAATTTTTTCGACGAGGACGGCGTCCCCGGGAAAAATCTCGCTTTAGCGAAAAAAAACGACAAGCGCGCCAGACTGGTCGGCGAACCATTGGACCGGATCACCTATGTACGCGTGGATTGGTCACCTCGGGTCGGTGAACTGTTGGATTTTTAGCCGTCCCCCTCAAGGAGTTTATGACGCGAAAAGAACCGATCTCAGCGCCTTTATTCACGGGAAGGCCCTTCCGCAAATACCGGAAGCTTTTTCTCTCAAAACCCGGAGCCCGGGAAACTTTTCCCTTTGGGCCACAGGTAGCCGTTTATAAAACCAAGAGGGGCAAGATGTTCGCGACGCTCTCGCCCGATGGCGCACACTGGTCGAGCAACCTCAAATGCGACCCCCATTGGGCCCTCACGCTCCGGAAACAATACCCCCATTCCATTGAACCCGGCTACCACATGAATAAGAAACACTGGAATACGGTTCTTTTGGATGGGTCTTTGCCTCCAAGCCTGATTCGAAAGATGCTCGATTTGTCTTTCGCGCTGGTTTCGTAGCCCTCCCGCGGGGTTTTAAACCCTTTCCCAAAAACTTTTCCTCATCTCAGACCGTCTAATTCCAGACGCGAAAAACGGCTTTTTCAAGAGCCGTTAAAAATGAGGGAGGATTTATGAGAAAATATTTAGGTTTGTTTTTGTTCCTATTAGCGGCGGGATCCGGTTCGATGGCCATGGCTCAGGACGCCACACCCGCCCCGGCGGCGACCGAATCGACCGTTGGGCTCAACGGCGTCGCGGATCCCCGGGTCAAATTGATCAATCAACGCCTGCTGGAACAAAGCGCCCGCATCAAGGAAGGGGTCAAAGCCGGCACCCTGACCAAAGAATCAGCCAAGCCCTTATGGGAGCAGGTCAAGGCGATCCATGTCCAGAAAAAAACCGATATCGAGCAAAACGGCAAAAGGGAATTGACCGACGACCAGCTCACCCAGCTGGTTCAAATGCTCAATGACAATTCCAAAGCCATTTACGCCGCCAAACATGGCGGGGCGGCGCCTTCAGCCACCCCCGGCGCGGGGGCCGCTTCCACCCCCAGCGCGGACGACTCGGCTGACGCGGACAGCGACGCTTCAAACTGATTTTCAGCGATCTTAAAGCCCGTCCCGGTATCGGGGCGGGCTTTTTTATTTCCTGGTCCGAAATGGACGCCCTAACAACCAGTCACCCGAAAGTAACCACACTTTTATTTTTTTTATTGCCCCGCTATCTATCCTTTGAATCATCGATGTATAAAAGCCCTCTCAATCATTCTTCTCCTAGGAGCTTTCATGAAACTGTTATCCCCTTTTAAGCTGGGCGCGATGGAATTATCCAATCGAATGGCGATGTCCGCGCTGACGCGCTGCCGGGCCGTGGAAGGCAATGTGCCCAACCCCCTGGCGGCCGTTTACTACGCCCAAAGGGCCTCGGCCGGGCTCATCGTGACCGAAGCCACCCAGGTCACTCCCATGGGCCAGGGCTACCCCAACACCCCGGGCATCTATTCGGACGAGCAGGTCAAAGGCTGGATCAAGGTGACCGACGCGGTCCACCAAGCCGGCGGCAAAATATTTTTGCAGCTCTGGCATGTGGGCCGGGTCTCGCTTCCCGACTATCACGGCGGAAAACTTCCCGTATCCGCCTCGGCGCTTCCCGTGGCCGGGCAGCTGCACACGCCCCAAGGCGAACAAAAAAATATTGTGACCCCCCGGGCCCTGGAACTTTCGGAAATCCCCGAAGTGGTCGCCCAATTCAAAAAGGGCGCGGAAAACGCCATGGCGGCGGGCTTTGACGGCGTGGAAATCCACGGGGCCAACGGCTACCTGCTGGAACAATTCACCAAGAGCGGCTCCAACCACCGCGCCGACGCTTACGGCGGCAGCCTGGAAAACCGCCTGCGCTTCCCCCTGGAAGTCGTCGACGCCATCGTCGGTGTCTGGGGCCCGGAGCGGGTCGGATACCGCGTGTCCCCTTATTTTGATTACTACTCCATGTCCGACGCCCATCCGGTGGAAACCTACACCGCCTTGGCGAAGGAACTGGATAAGCGCAAGCTGGCCTATCTTTGCGTGAAGGAAGGACCCGCCGACGCGAAAAAGCTCCCCGCCGGAACCGCCCTCTTAACGCCGCTCTTGCGTTCGGTCTTCCACCAAGCCTATATGGTGAACCAGGGCTTTGACCTGGCCTCGGGTGAAGCGATTGTGGAAAAGGGCGGCGCCGACTTGGTGTGCTACGGGACCCTCTTCTTGGCGAATCCCGATTTACCCGAGCGGTTCAAGCGCATAGCGGCCAGCACCCTGAACCCCGTCGAAGGGCTCAATCCGCCCAACCCCGCGACTTTTTACGGCGGCGACGAGAAGGGCTATACGGATTACCCTCGTTTGGGGTAAGAAGCGCGGTGTGGATGAAAAAAAGCAGCCTCTCACAAACATTAAAGCCCATCCTCAATTCTATGAGGATGGGCTTTAATGGCTGGGGCGGTAGGATTCGAACCTACGAATGCCAGATCCAAAATCTGGTGACTTACCGCTTGTCGACGCCCCAATCAGGAATAGGCTGAATTAAGGAAGACCTACTGAAAGCAGGGGTGTAATTTAATTCGCCCGAGGGCCTGAATCAAGCACAAACGGCGGGAACAAATCGGCATTGAGGCGACAAAAGCGGCGTGATAGGCTGGTTTTATGGACGAAAAAAACGCCGACTTGAAACCCATCATCACGCCCTTGCCATCGCTTTTAGACTTTGGCCGGATGGTTAAAAATAACGTCATCGTCAATGAAGCCGAGGAACTCTTTTACACCTGCCCCCAATGCGGCCACGCCATGGTCACCAAAAAATGCAAGATCGTCTGCTATCAATGCCATTACTTTATTGGGTGCGTCGAATAACAAGAAAAAGGAGCACCCGAAATCCCATCGGGTTTGAGCCATTCAAGGGCTCTCGATGGGACATCGGATGTGTTGAATAATGAACCCCATCCTCAAAAAGCTTTTTTTCAAAGGTCAGCAACCGGTTTTGCTCTTGGGCCTGCCGGCCGAGCTCAAACTCCTGTCGAAAGCTTTTGGCGTCAAGGTCCATACCGCGCCCCAGGGCCAATATGGTTTCGCCCTTTGTTTTGTGAAATCGCTCGGCGAAGGGGAAAAACTGGCGAAAATCCTGCCGAAGTTATTGAACGAAAAAACCGTGCTCTGGGTAGCTTATCCGAAGGGAACTTCCAAAAAATATAAGTCGGATTACAACCGGGATACGGGACACGCCTTGATGGCGAAACATGGGCTGGACGGGGTATCGCTGGTTTCGCTTAACGAGGACTGGTCCGCCATGCGGTTCAAGAAAAAGGAACCTTAAGCCCATTTACCACGAAGTGCACTAAGTTCACGAAGTGAAGAAATCTTATTTTCAGTCGAAATCTTCTTCAAGACCCCGAAAATGGGGCTAGTCGGATTATTTCATGTTTAACTTCGTGTACTTGGTGAACTTCGTGGTGAAATTGATTCGTTTTTGTTTATTTCAGTTCGCCGCGCCCGAAAGCTTCGGCTCGGGGAATCCCGTTTTTAAATCGTTCAAAAACTCCAAGACCCCCCGCTCATAAATCACCGGGTATTGGGAATAGGTCTGGTCATGCCCCGCGTCCGGAATGTAATCCAGGCGGCGATGGCGGGCGGCCGTTAAGTCAAACAACTGCCGCACTTCCGGGGGCCGGGCCAAGTCATCCTTCTGTCCCACAATATAAAGCACCGGGGTTTGGGTGATTTGCTTGACCACCGGCGACAAGTCCAAATCCTCTTGAGTCAGTGAAAGCCCGGTTAAGGCGTTGTAGGCCTTTAAACAACGGCCGAGAAATCCCGGAAAAACGCTAAAGCCGCCGCCCATGGTGCGCCGGGAAACATAGGCCTTAATGTTGGGCAAGGGGCTGTCCGCGATGATCGCTTGGATCTTATCCCCTTCCTGTTGACCCGCCCGCAAGGCCGCGATGGCGCCCAGGGAAAATCCGAAAAATACCACGGGGCTTTGAAGCCGGCGGGTCTTCTCTAAATTGTCATAGGCGCCCAGGTAATCCTTGGCTTCCAAAAGGCCGCCCGAAACTGGGCTGTTGCCGCTTTCCCCGCAGCCGCGTAGGTCGAACAAAAGCACCTGATAGCCGGCCTTGGCTAAAAATTCCGCCCGGCTGAGGACCTGTTCCCGGTTTTTAAAAACCCCGTGGGAAAGAATAACCGTTCCCTCGGGTTTCCCTTTCTTCGCCGAGGGCAGCCACCAGCCCTGGAGGCTCACCCCGTCGGAGGCGGTGAAGCTGACGTCCTGATAACGAAATCCGTCCGTCTTGGGCGTTTGGGTTAAGGCTTTTCGGATTTGGGCCCGGTCGGCGATCGATTGCCCGACCTTGGGCGGCAGGATGAAATAAATGAAAACGAGGAAGCAAGCCAAAACCAATAAAACAACCCAGCCCAAAACTTTGGGGAGCCAGGAGCCTTTAGACGCCGGGGAATTCGATTTTTTATTTTTCATGAGAGGATCCTGGGACCTTCCGAAACGGTTTGGACGGCAAAAACATGGGCGGCCTGGGACTTCATTTTTCTCGCCAAGGCTTGGGCGGCTTCGCCGTTTTCCATCAGGGCAAAAACCGTCGGGCCGCTGCCCGAAACCAGGGCGCCCAAAGCCCCCCCGTTCAACAGGCTATTCTTGAGGCTTTCGACCAACGGGAGCAAGGAAAAAGCGGCGGGCTCCAACCCATTGAAAAGACCCTGGGCCACCGCCCGCGGGTCACGGGTTTGAAGCAAGGGCTTTAATTTCCCGGCCTTTTCGCCCGGAGTGAAGACCGCCTTGCCTGACTGGTAAACTTTCGGCGTGGCAAGCCCTTCCTCGGGTTTGACCAAAACGAGCGAAAAATCAGCCGCCGGTTCCCAGGACTCGATCATTTCCCCCCGGCCCGTCCCTAAGGCCGTGCCTCCGGTCAAAAAGAACGGAACGTCGGACCCCAGCCGCGAGGCTAAAGCTTGAAGTTTTTCCAAAGGCATCCGGGTTTGGTAAAGATGGTTCAGCCCCCAAAGGGTGGCCGCCGCGTCGCTGGACCCGCCGCCAAGCCCGGCGGCCAGGGGAATATTTTTTTTCAGCCCGATCCGCGTTCCCGCCTGAATGCCGGCCGCCTCAAAAAAAAGCCGCGCCGCCTTTAAAACCAAATTGGAATCATCGGCTTCCAAAGGCGCCGGGGAAGACTCTATCGACAACTCCAGGCCCCGGTCTTGGGGATAAAAGGAAAGTTCGTCCCAAAGACTGACGGCCTGAAAAACCAAGGCCAGCTCATGAAAACCGTCGTCCCGCTTGCCCAGCACTTCCAGGACCCAATTGATCTTCGCGGGGGTTTGAAGGACGAGGGCGGGGGCGCTCACAAGGAATTGGTGGAGTCCAGTTTGGATTGGTCGTTGAGGAAATCCTTGTTCGTGGGATCCAGTTCCAACGCCTTCTTTAATTGGGTTTGGGCCTCGATCTTGTCCCCCATCCTCACCAGCACATGGGCTAGGTGGTCGAAAATGATGGCGTCATCCTTGTTGGCTTCCTGGGCCTGGGGGCCCAATTGGGCGATGGCGAGCTCGAACTTTTCTTTGGCCGTGGAAAGATCGTTCTTGCGGTAAAAAACCCAGCCCAGGCTGTCCAGGTAATAGGCGTTGTTCGGATCCAGCTTCAGCGCCTGTTCCACGTCTTTTTGAGCCTCATCCAGATTTTGGTTTTTGTCGGCGTAGGAATAACCGATGTAATTGAAAGCCTCGGCGTCGTCCGGCTGAAGTTGGATCACCTTTTTCATCAGGTCCATGGCGTCGCTGAATTGGCCTTCCTGGTCCAAAAGCGATCCCAGATAAAAATAGGCCTGGCTGTTTTTGGGATCCAGTTGAATGGTCTTTCGATAACCGGCTTCCGCCGCCTTCAGGTCGCCCTTTTCATTGGCCAGGGACGCCTGGAGCAGGATCAGGTCCTCGCTCTCGGGATTGGCCTTGAGCCCGCTTAAAAGCGTTTGGGTCAACAGGTCCTCTTTCTTTTGCTTGTGATAAATCAGGACCATTTGGTACCAAGCGTCGGTATTTTTCGGGTCATGGTCCAGGATCATCTTCAATTGGGCGATAGCTTCGTCGTCCAGATCCATTTCCTCCTCGGTGGCCGCCAAGCGGTAGCGCACCAAATCGTTGGTGGGTTGGGCGTCCAATAAAGTTTGGAAGGCCTTGACGGCCCCCGCGTAGTCCTTCAAGCGGTAAGAACAGACGCCGATATAGTCCTGGATGGAGGGATCCTCGGGCTTGAGCCGGACATAGTTCTGGAAAGCCTCAATGGCCTTTTGGTCTTGATTGGAATTGTAATAAAGCTCGCCCAAGGACTCATAAACCGTGGCTTGATCGGGCTTGATCTTGAGCAGCGCCAGATAAGTGTCGATGGCTTGGGCGGGCTTTTGGTCCAATTCATAAACCAGCCCTAAGGAACTGTAGGCTTCCACCAGGGTGGGATCGATGCTGATGGCCCTCTGAAAAGCCCCCTCGGCCTGGGCCGAGTCGTTTTTGCGGATAAAAAGAAGGCCGATACTGTAATAAACCCCCGCGGCCTTCGGATTGTCCTTGAGGATGTCCTCGTATTTATCCAGGGCTTCCTCGTAGCGGTTTTCGGACGCGTAGATGCCGGCCAGGTAATAACGCGCTTCCAAGTTTTTCGGGTCCAGCTTCAAGATCGCGGTGTATTGGTTTTCCGCCTTGCCATATTCCCCCTGGCTTCCCAGAAGGCTGGCCAGAAGCAGCCGGTTGTCAATATTGGAAGGGTCCAGTTCGATCGACTTGCGGAACTCTTCCTCGCTTTTGTAGTTGAGGCCTTGCTGGTAGTAATGAAAAGCCAGCCGGTTGTGGACGGCGGGAGAATTGGGATCCATCCGGGAAGCTTCCTCAAACTCCGCCATGGCCCGGGAGTCGTCGTTTTGGGCCTGGGCTTCCAAACCGCAGGCGTAGTGCCAATAGGCCCGCGCCTGGTTTTCGATCGCGGATTCATCCGGATCAAAGGTGTCGGCGGCGGCCCGAAGGGGGGCCAGCAACGCCAAAACCACGAGCAGGGAAAATGAAGACAGGAGATGAGATTTCATGGGATTCGCCGTTTCAAAGACTAAAATTCAAAAATCAATCTTTTTACAATGATGAACGCGGATAAACGCCGATTTTGAAGAAAAAACAAAAATTGAAGATTTTTCATCGGCGTTCGCGTCGCCTTTCCCTATATAAATATAAACAGTGGACGGCGACATTGTCCCGGGCATCCTTAACACCAGTAGGGAGCCCCGGGACATCACTGCTAAATGCCTCTTCTTTGGGCATTTCTAAATTTGCTTGAAGGCCTCGTTGGCCTTGCGGACCCGCTCGTTGGCCACTTTGAGGAAAACCAACAATACTTTCAAGGCCACCGAAGGATGTTTTTCCATCATGGCGTTGAACGCCTTTTTGGTCATGACCAAAAGCACTGATTCCTCGGCGACCCGGGCGGTAGCGGTGCGGGGCCGATTATCGATCAAGGACATTTCACCCAAGAACTCCCCGGCTTTCAAGGTGGCCAAGGCGGTTTCCTGGTGATTGTCGAGTTTTTTGAGGATCTGCACGGAGCCGCTTTTAACCAGGTAAAGCACCTCGCCGGTCATCCCTTCCACGAAAAGCGTGGAGCCCTTCGAATAATTTTTCTCAAAAATGAGGGTGGATAAGTTTTCCAGCTCGGCGGGCGCGAGGTCCTTGAAAAGGCTTAAGTTTTTAATGGAGTCGATATCGATGGCGGCCATGCGGTTCCCTAATTTAAGAGGCTGAGTTTAACCGGCGACTTGTCCCGCATTATACACGGGAAAACTGAAAAGCGGCTTCCCGCCGGGCCTATTGGATCAAAACCTGGGCCGCTTGGCGGCCCTGGTCCATGGCGCTTTCCATACTGCCATATTCCCAGCGGCCATAACGCCCCATGGATTGGACCCCTTGCCTGGTCAAAAAGCGGCTTAGTTCCCCCAAGACGCTTTCCCGATCCTCATCGTAAATGACATAGGCCCCGGGCAGGTTTAGGTCCACCCGAACCGCCAAATCCTTTAACGATTTCACCCAGCCCAAGGCCTTCAATTTTTCAAACGCGTGCCGCCCCATCGCGGCCGGGTTGGGCCTTTGGCCGGGACCATAAGAAAACTCCACATACAGGGAAAAATGGTCCGGCGGAACCATTCCCGGCACACAGGCGCTGACCGAGCCGGCGCGGTGGAACAAAAATTCTTTTCCCGGAAAATAAACCCAGCTGTAAGGAACCGGCTGGCGGCCCTTAAACCCAAAATTAATGTTGTAGATGGAGGTGGCCTTTAAAGCCGCCGCCGACCGGCGCAGTCGCGCGGGAATCCCGGCGGAAAGTTTTAAAAGGCTGGGCAAGGGAAGGCTTGAAACCAACCGATCATATTCCACCTCAAGTCCGCCCTCCAAAACGGCCCTCCGGCGGGACAAATCGAGGGACTTCAACCCCGCGCCGATCCAAAGGTTGGGAAGGCCATGGGCCAGGGCCTTTGGCAGGGCCGAGATGCCTCCCTTTTCGGGATAAAGAAAAGTGGCGTTGTAACCAGACTCGGACTTTTCCCGATGAAAAGCGCCCCGCACCACTTCCCCCACCCGGGAGGACGGGACGAACCTTCCCATCCAACGGGGAGTCAAACGATCGAGGGGGAACTTCCAAAGCTTCGCGTTGTAGGGGAACATAAAATTTTTCGACAGGCCCGGCCCCAAGGTTTGAAGGCACCAGGTTTTAAAATCCTTGGCCTCCGCCGGATCCACGCCCTGGAACTTCCGCCGCAGGACCGCCTCCAGGTAACCCAAAACATTTTCCCGGGCGGTTTCGGGTTTGAGTCCCGCGTTATTTTCTTGGTAGGGGTACTCGGTATAGGCGCCTTCGCTATAGATGGCCGCGTGCCGATTCCGCGTCTTCAACTGATCGCCCATCAATTTCAACACCCACGCTTTCATCTCGGGTTTGTTGAAATGGAGAAAGTGGCCGGTGTAATCGAAGCTAAACCCCCGGGTTTGAATCGTGCGGCAAAGGCCGCCGATTTGACTTTCGCGCTCGGCCAAAAGATAGGTTTTCCCGGCTTGGTGCAATTCCCGCGCGCAGGCCAGCCCGGCCAATCCGCCGCCGGCGATGAGAATAGGAGCCTTCATCGTTTGGACTTCGGAGCGGTTCGCGGTTTCTTTTTCTTGGCTGCCGGCACGCGCATTCCCGGCCCGTCAATCGGGATCATGGCGACAAAAAGGGTCCAGAGGGTGGCGGCGAAAAAAAAGGCCAGCAGAAAAACAAAGGCGCGCTTTTCGCTCAGGCGGATCAAAAAGAAAGCCGCCCCGCAGCAAAGGAGGGTCAACCCCCAAAGCGAATGCACCACCTGTTTCACGCTCATTCCCAAAAACCGAAGCCGCAAAGCCAGGTGATCGTGCGAACCCTGGAACATCGACTTGCCTTTAAGGAACCGCAGGAACATCACCAGAATGGTGTCGTAAATCGGGATGCCCAGGATCAAAATCGGCGCGGCCAAAGAAACCACGTTGGTTTGGGTATAGCTCTCGCCCATCGCCACGCTGGCCAGGACGAACCCGATGAAGAGCGCCCCGGAATCCCCGAGATAAATTTTAGCGGGTTGGTAGTTATAAGGAAGAAAGCCCAAGGCGCTGCCCGCCAAGGCCGCCGCCACCAAATTGACGTAGTTGGGTTCCCCGCCCAAAGGCACGAAAACAAAAGCCAGGGCCGCCAAGACCGTCACGCCGCCGGCCAGCCCGTCCATGATGTCGATCAGGTTCAAAGCGTTGGTGACGCCCACCACCCAAAGAAGGGTGATCACCCAATCCAGCCAGGGGTTAAAGATAAATTTGATATGGACCCCGAAAATAATCAGGCAGGCCGCCGCCACAAACTGGACTAAAAACTTCAAACCGGGCTTCAAAAAGAATAGATCATCCGCCAACCCCAGGATGGCCATGATCGTTCCCCCAAAAATCACCGCCAAAATCTTGGGCGTGTCCGCCGGGGATAAGAAAATGATGGCCCCAAAAAGGGTCAACAGAAAGGCGAAATAAACGGCAAGCCCGCCCAAATAAGGCACCGGGGCCGTATGGCGTTTGAGCTGCCCGCTGGGGCTGTCCACGAAGTTGGTGCGAAGGGCGATTTTTCGAAAGAGGGGGGTCAGCCCCAGGGAAAGCACGGCGGAGATGAGAAGGATAATCCAGTAGGCGTTCAGGGGTGTCCTCCAAGGCGTTTTAAGCGGCAAAGCCTAGGATAACACAACAGAAGAAACTCAAGCAGGGGCTAAAAACGAGCTAAAGCCTAAACAATTTCACCGCCAAGACGCCAAGTTCGCCAAGACAAAAAAGCAATGGTTGAAATCCTCCAAAAACCAATCCGGCCAATGGGTTTCTTGGCGCCCTTGGCGTGTGCGGTGAATGGATTTGCCACTATGTAAAAAGGTGAATTTTGGCAATAAAAAAGCCCCGGTGGGTCAAGACCGAGGCTCTAAGGAGGTGAGAATGGTTTGGTTCGTTAAAAGGCTACTCCGCTCTCACGGATGTACCACTAATAAGCAAGGGATATGCCAAAAGCGGGGTTTTTGATAAGCCTTTAAAAAGGGCCCTTTATTTGACTTATCCCTTCCCGTGTAAATCAGATTTGTAAATATAATTTACACAATATATTTACACTGTTCAATTAGTTTACACTCGATCGAATCATACTCCAGGCTTCATTCCTAAATGGTTATTCCGTTTATGGAACTTCAATCCCGTATTTTCGGATCTTTTGATAAAGCGTGGGCCGGCTGATGCCCAATCGTACCGCCGCCTGTTTCTTATTGAAGTCCGATTCCTTGAGAACGCGGGCGATCATTTCCCGTTCCACTGACTCCAACACGCTGGAGCCCGGCAAAACCCCGGTCGCGATTCTTGTCTCGGGCGAATCCTGGGGCTTTTTGCCCATCATTTCCTCGGGCAAATGCTCCGGCTTAATCAGCACATCGTCATTTAAGGTGAGGATGCGCTCAATCACATTTTCAAGCTCCCGCACGTTGCCGGGCCAGGCGTAATTTTCCATGATCTTCAAGGCCGCCTCGGAAGCCCCCTCAAACCGCGTGGAGCGCTTGGTTTTCTGCCGGTCGATAAAATAACGGATGAGCAAGGGCAAATCGCCTTCCCGGCGCCGAAGCGGCGGGGGCTCAATCACAATAACGTTCAAGCGGTAATAAAGATCTTCCCGGAACCGTTCAGCCTTGATGGCCTGCTTCAAGTCGCGGTTGGTAGCCGCGATCACCCGGATATCCACCTTCAAGGGCTCCGTCCCTCCCACCCTTTCAAATTCCCTCTCTTGCAAAACCCGAAGCAGTTTGACCTGGGTGGACAGCGAGATTTCCCCGATCTCATCCAAAAAAACCGACCCGTGGTTCGCCGCCTCAAACTTTCCCATCTTTTGCCCGATGGCCCCGGTGAAAGAGCCCTTCTCATGCCCGAAAAGCTCGCTTTCCAAAAGCGACTCGCTCAAGGCCGAGCAGGCGATGGGAATGAAGGGTTTGTCATAGCGGTTGGACTGTTGGTGGATGGCCTTGGCCACCAGTTCTTTTCCCGTTCCGTTTTCCCCCAGGATGAGCACGGTCGCGTCACTGGCGGCGGCCCGCTTAATGAGGTCGTGTATTTTTTTCATCTCCGTGCTGTTGCCGATAAGGGCGGGATCATCCTGCACCCGGTTCCTTTCGGCGTCCGCGGCCACCGACACCATGGATTTCGAGAGGGCGAAAAGAATCGAGGCCGCGTCCTTGGACGATTTCACGAATTCCTCGTAGTCTTTCTTCATCCGGCCCGTCAGCCCTTCGTGATAATAAACCTGGCCTAAGTTGTAGATGGCGTTCACATGGTCGGGGTTTTTCTTCAATACCGCCTTAAATTCCACGATGGCGTTCTCAATCTCGCCCTTTTTGAAATAAGACACGCCCAAATCATTTTGGAGGTTCAGCCTCTCGTCGCTTTCGGGAAGGATCTTGAGGGCCTTCTTAAAGGTTTTAATCGCTTCCTCGTAGCGCTCCAAAGTCATTAAAGCGTCGCCCAGATTGCCTAAGGCCAGCACATTCTTCGGATGGCTCTCTAAAATGAGCCGGTATTGGTCAAGCGCCTTCTCCAGCTCGCCCTGCTCCTTGAAAAGCATCCCCAAGTTCAGCCGGCATTGAAGCGTCAAGGTTTCCGCCGTGTGAAAAAGCCCCAGGTAATAACTGCCGGGCGTGAGCGCGTGGATCAGTTGAAGCGTTTCCAAAAAGGAGAACATGGCGTCATTGACATGGCCCCGGCGCATATGGATGAGGCCCACATTGAAATGGACGTCGAGAAGGTTTTTGTAAACCTGAAGCGCCCGCTCGTAATAATCCAGGGCCAGATTGTCATCCTGAAGGTGAAAAGCGGCGTGCCCCACATCACGCAGCGCGAAAGCGCTTAAGTTTTGCTTTTTAGCCACACCTTTGAAAAGGGACAGCGCCTTGTCGTATTCCCCCTGCTCAAAAGCCTCGATGCCTTCGTAAGTTTGGCGCTCCACGGGTTCCCGGGGCGCCCCGCAAACGGGACAAAACCGATTCGCCTCTTCCAAAGGCTGGCCGCATTCCCGGCAAACAAGGGCGATCATCATGACGGTTTTCCCTTTTTGACCGGCGGCGCGCCCTTGGGTTTCTTGGCGGAACGGAGCTTGCGGATTTGAAGCGTGGCGAGTTTGCTGGCTTGGGGCAGGTCGGAATAACGTTTTTCCAGTTTTTGATACCACTGAATCGCGGCCTTCCATTCCCCAGCTTTTTCCAGTTTGTAGCCTTTGCGGAATTCTTTCTCGAACTCGATGAAAGTCTCCTGCTCTTCCCGGGAAAGCCGCGTGGTCCAAAGATGGGCGAACTCGGTCAAGGCCGCCATGGTCATGATGTAAATGAAGTAGGGAGGGAAAACAAAAGTCGAAAGCAAAGCCGTGATGGTCAGAAGGCCCCAGTCTTCTTTTTTAAGCATGGTTTTTTTCAAGGGACCTATCCGGTTAGAGGTTCAAAAAGCGTAAGATTATTTTACACCACAGGCCAAAAAAACGCCTTTATTCAATTTAAAACAGGGCTAAGGGGAAATTGTATACTCGAATGCGCAGATAGTATTTGAAACCACTAATCGCTTGGGTTCAAGAGATCATAAGTATTCCTGTTTTTAATCGCGATTAATCCGATTGGATACAATGACACATGCCTGAAATACCGTACTTTGAATACTTACTTGTCATATTTTTCGGTTTGGCAACAGGTGTTCAAATGATAGATGCACAATATGTCAAAGCTATTGGGACCGGGATTATTGGTATTTGTGTTGTTCTTTTATTTCACTGGATGGCTTTAGTAATTAGGAAGATTAGAAATAAATCAAATGCCGATACAACACCCCTAATGGCATTTAAAAGCTTCATTTACAAAAGAATTGATGAAAATTTAAAAATCCGGCTTTATTTACCAACTTTCATAAACCCTACGACAAAATATCGTATTGCTCTAAGTGAAATGCAAGATTGGAGATATCTGGTTGCAGTTGCTTTAAAAATGGCCTTGGGAGAAGAGGAGCAAAAAAAATTCTTGCTTCAGGGTGGCTCACTGGACCCACTTTCAACAAAGCCCGATGCAGAAAAGCTTTTACGATTATTTGATTTTTATAGGAACTCTTTAACCAAAATATACAACGAAACCGTAGAAGTCAAAAATTTCAACCCGCGAGATCTTATGGAATATGATCGAAATCACGAGCTGGAGCCAAAACAAAAAGCCATTATTTTCAAAATGATCAATCGAAGAACCGTTTTTATATTATCAATAATTTTATTTGGAAATATTTTTTACTTTTTCTTAAACAGATCCAGAACAGAAAAAAATACACACCCTGTCACTCAAATACATCAACAAATTTCACCGATTTCAACATTACATACACTTCCACCATTACTATCTCAACTTCCGAAGGCGCTTCTTTGCAAACCCGCTTTTTATCCAATTCCGCTAGGAATAGATAAGGCAATTGGCAACTTAACAGATTTGAGAAGCAGAGGCGCTACTATTCTGAACATGTGTGAAAGTTTAGGTGTTGATTCAGCCACATATAGCAAAATAAATGATCCGTGGATCGAAGATGTAAGAACTAGTTTATCTCAACCGTTTTTTGTAACCGATAACGAATTTAAACATTGGCTTGGTGGCCGACCTGATGAAGGCAATCAAATTTGCAACAACGTTGATTTTGATGACTTTAATTATGTTCCAGAACTTGGACTGGTTGATATTTACAAACAAAAACATTTGGACGGAAAAACATTAAATGAAAATGAATGGCTTGAAATTCAGAAGCGCTTGTTTTCCATTACTTACTATTTAGTTGAATTGGAATTAAGAAAAAATGGATACAAAATAATTTGCCCAGAGGATTACTTAGGCACTTATAAGAAAATATATATCCTTAGAAAAACCTCATAAAAAATTGAACTATGTTGGCCCAACTGAATTACAGAGTCATATCGCATCGATAAATAAAAGTCTTCTAAAACAAAAAAGCCCCGGCCAAAAGGCCGAGGCTCTTACCAATCTAACGACTAGTTTTTCTTGTAATCCGCGATGTTCAGTCCCAGGGCTTCTTTGCGGGACAGCTTGATCTTGCGGGTCTTGGGGTCGATGCCGATGCACTTGACCAGCAATTCGTCCCCTTCCTTCAAGACCTCCTCAACCTTTTCCACCCGGCGGTTGTCGAGCTGGGAAATGTGCACCAGTCCGTCCGTGCCCGGCAGGATCTCGACGAAGGCGCCGAAGTCCATGATCTTTTTGACCTTCCCGAAGTAAATCTTGCCTTCTTCGGCTTCCGCCATCAGGCCGTCGATAAAGCCTTTCGCCTTGTCGATCGCGGCTCCGTTGGCCGAGGAGATGTGGACCGTTCCGTCGTCTTCCACATTGACGTCGACCTGGAAGTCTTCCTGGATTTTCTTGATGGTGGCTCCGCCCTTGCCAATGATGTCGCGGATCTTATCCACGGGTACCTTGATCGAGACGATGCGGGGGGCGTATTCGGACATCTTGTCGCGCGGACCCGTCATGGTTTTGTCCATGATGTCCAAGATCGTCAAGCGGCCCTGCTTGGCTTGCGCCAAACCCTTTTCGACCACCTCGAAAGGCAGTCCGAAAATTTTGATGTCCATCTGGATGGCCGTGATGCCCTTGCGGGTTCCCGCGACCTTGAAGTCCATATCGCCGAAGTGATCTTCCAATCCTTGGATATCGGTCAGGATGGCGTACTTGGACATATCCTCGTTGCTGACCAAACCCAGCGCCACGCCGGCGCAGGGGGCCTTGAGCGGAATGCCCGCGTCCATCATGGACAAGGAGCCGCCGCAAACCGAGGCCATGGACGAGGAACCGTTGGATTCCAAAATGTCCGAGGTCACTTGGACCGTGTAAGGAAACTCGTCAAAGGAAGGCAGCAAGGGCTCCAAGGCGCGTTCGGCCAAGTTGCCGTGGCCGATTTCGCGGCGGCCGGGGCCCGACAAACGCTTGATCTCACCCACCGAGAAAGGCGGGAAGTTGTAATGGAGCATGAAGCGCTTTTTAACTTCGCCTTCCAGCTCTTCCAAAATCTGCTGGTCATCCTTGGTTCCCATGGTGGTGACCACCAAAGCCTGGGTCTGGCCGCGGGTGAAAAGCGCCGAACCGTGGGTGCGGGGCAACACGCCGACTTCCGAAGTGATCGGGCGGAACTCATCGAACTTGCGTCCGTCCTGGCGCTCTTGGCGGTCCAAGATGGCCTCGCGGACCAAATCCGACTCAATGGCGTGGACGATGCCGTGGATTTCTTTTTCCCGGCCTTCATGCTGGGCCTTGAAATGCTCCCAAGTTTCCTTGGTGACCGCGCTGATCTTATCCTGGCGCTTGAGCTTGTCCTTTTCCGCCATGGCTTCCTTCATCTTGGAAAGGGCGAAGTTTTTCACGTCGCTCACGACGCCCGCTTCGGGCTTCACCAAGGTCAAGGGACGCTTGGGTTTGCCGGCTTTCTTGACCAGCTCTTCTTGTAAATCAATCAAGGTCTGGCAGGCCTTGTGGGCCAGCTTAATGGCCTCGAAAACAACCGATTCGGATTCCTCATCGGCGCCGCCCTCGACCATGACCACGGCCTTGCGGCTGGCGGCCACGACCAAGTCCAGCGTGCTCTTTTTCATTTGCTCAAAGGTCGGGTTGACCACCAAGTCCCCGTTGATGCGGCCCACGCGCACGCAGCCGAACATGTCGGCCACCGGGATATCGGAAACGGCCAAGGCGGCGGAAGCGGCCGTGACGGCCAAGACGTCGGAATCATTTTCCTGGTCCGAGGAAATGACCGTGATCATCATTTGCACTTCGTTAAAGAAACCATCCGGGAAAAGCGGGCGGATCGGGCGGTCGATCAAACGCGACGTCAAGGTTTCCTTGGTGCGCGGACGGCCTTCCCGCTTGAACCAGCCGCCGGGAATGCGGCCGGCGGACGAGGAACGCTCGCGGTACTCAACGGTCAGGGGGAAAAAATCCTTGCCGGGCATCGGGTCTTTGGCTCCGACAACGGCGGCGATCACGACCGTATCCCCGAACTGGGCCAAGACGGACCCGTCGGCTTGTTTGGCCATACGGCCGGTTTCGATGGAAAAAGTGGAATGCGCGAAGGGGCTGCTGACACGCTGCATCATATTAAAATCCTCCTGTGTGTTTTGGGGTGAACCCTCTTAAAAAGTACCGGCCTTGGGAAACAAACCCAACTTCACCCCGGGACACAAAGGCACAAAGAAAACCAGCTCCGGCAAAGTGAGGCGGGCTTTCTCTGTGGCTCCGTGCCTTCAAGGTTTTCCCTTAAGGCCGGGAAAAAATTACTTGCGAAGACCCAAGCGTTCGATCAATCCCGCGTAGCCCTTGACGTCATGTTTCTTGAGATAGTCCAGGAAACGGCGGCGCTGACCGACCAACTTCAACAAACCCCGGCGCGAAGCATGGTCTTTCGGATGGCTCTTGAAATGTTCCGTCAGGTACTTGATGCGCTCGGTGATTAAGGCAACCTGCACTTCGGGCGAGCCGGTGTCGGTTTCCTTCTTGCGGAAATCTTGGATCAACTGGATCTTCTTGTCTTTCGTCATCATGGCGCGAGGCCTCCAAATAAAGTTTTAAGCCGGGCTCCCCGAACCTCCGAGCGGCCGTCAGAGTGGACGGACGCCAAGGGGAAGGATCATCGCCTTGCGTTTCCCTGTCGGATGGCTAAAAAGCCGGACAGGGACGGGTATTCTAAAGGCCGAAGTGGATGGGTGTAAAGGCTTTAAAGCCAAAGGAATAGCGAGATTTGAAGGGATTTTGGCCTTAATTCGTCTTTGCGAGGAACGAACTTTGTGACGCTCCCGATACTAAATAAAGACTTTGAAATCGGGACATGCCGACCTCCATTCTCCTAGCTTATGGAGTAGTCGGCATAGCCAATCTCAGTTTATGGGTTGTTTAAGCCTAAATCCCGTAGCGTATCAAAAGATCATAAACTGAGATTGCTTCGTCGCTAAAACCAATGAACGACGCTCCTCGCAATGACGTATGGTGGGGTACTACTAATTAAAAGGCTTTTAAGCCCTTTAATTGAACGCGCTCGATGACCTTTAAGTCTTTCTTAATTTGAGCCACCAGCTCGACGGTTGAGGGAAACTTGCGCTCGGGCCTTAAATATTTAAGCAAATAAACTTTGAGTGTCCGACCATAAAGCGGACCGTAATAGCGAAGCAAATGCACCTCGGCTTGCCGGTGATGGTCGTCATTTTTAAAAGTGGGCCTTTTTCCTAAATTCATCCCGGCCCGGTAAAAATGTTTCCCTACTTGAACCGCGCAGGCATAGACGCCGTCTTTCGGAAGAAACCGGGGATCGGCCGCGAGATTGGCCGTGGGAAATCCGATCTTACGCCCCACTCTTTTTCCCCGGACCACTTTCCCTTCTAGCGCGTAGGGCCGGCCCAAAACCAGGTTGGCTTCTTCCGTGCGCCCCTGCGCCAAAAGACGCCGGGCCCGGGTGGAGGAGGCCGCTTCCCCGAGGATCCGGACCGGCTTCAAGGCCTTTACCACGAAACCATAACGGCGTCCCAATTTTTCAAGCTCGGCGACATCGCCTTGGGCGCCTTGGCCAAACCTGAAATTATCGCCCACCACCACGCCTTTTAATTGGCCTAAAGTTTCCAGCCAACGCACAAAGGCCTCAGGCGTTTTTCTTGAGAAGCTTTTCGTGAAACGGATGGCCCATACTTTTTTCGCGCCCGCTTTTTTAAGGAAGGCGTAGGTTTGAGTCCGGGGCAATAAAAAGGGAATGGACGGAGCCCCGGTCAAGACATGGGCCGGATGATCTTGAAAAGTTAAGACTTCCGGACTTGCCTTGAGCCGCTTGGCCAGCCGGATGGTTTCGGCGATCAAGGCCTGGTGGCCCCGGTGGACGCCGTCAAAAACGCCGATGGTAAGGACGATGGGCTTCAATTGATGTTTCACTCGATTCCATTGACTCCGAATACTTTTTGCGGGCTCAAGCGCATACCCTGCCCTTCCATCATGGCGATCCGGCCCACGCCCGCCAGCCGGCCCTCCGGCGTCAAAACCCTGACCCACCCGGCCGCGAATCCCGCCTCCGCCACGTCGATCGCCTGGCCTTGGCAAAAGCGAGTGAGCGTTTGCGCGTCCGGTTGAAACCGGGGCCACTCAATGATTAATTCCTGAACCGGCTTTAAGCGCGATGCCAGCTTGCCTTCTTCCGCCATTTTTTTCAACTCTTCTAAGGTCACCGCGTCATCCAGTTTAAACAAACCGGACCGGGTGCGTTTAAGTTTTTCCAAGCATCCGCCCACGCCTAACTGCTCCCCCAATTCCCGGCAAAGCGAACGCACATAAGTGCCGCCGGAGCAAGCCACCCGAAAGGTCACCCGGGGCAAGACCAATTCCAAAATCTCAATTTCACGGATTTGAATCGGCCGCGACGCGCGGGCCACGCTCTTTCCCGCGCGGGCCAGCTCGTAAAGTTTCTGGCCGTCTTTTTTAATCGCCGAAACCATGGGTGGAATTTGCTCGGTCAATCGGCGCAAACCCAAAACTTTTTCCCGCACCAGGCCTTCCTCTAAATGGGAAGTGGAAGCTTCGCTCAATAATTTCCCTGTCACGTCCTCGCTGTCGGTAGTTTGGCCTAAAAGACAGGTGGCCCAGTATTCTTTGTCATGGGAGGCGAACTCAATCAGCCGGGTGGCCGCGCCCAAGGCCAGGGGCAAAACACCGGTGGCCAAGGGGTCCAAGGTGCCTAAATGGCCGATCTGGCGCTCCTTCGTGATGCCCCGGACCTTGGCCACCACGTCATGGGAAGTCCATTGGGAAGGTTTGTCGAGAATGAGAAGTCCGTCCATGAGAGCCTTTTAAGGGTTTAAAAATAACCGACATTTAAAACGATTCCTCACCACCAAGGCACCAAGCAGCCAAGGACACCTCATCTTTTAGGAATTCATTTTGTTTTAAGATCAGATTTTCTTGGTGCCTTGGCGTCTTGGTGGTGAACGTTTTTAGCTGGCGCTACTTCAGGAAGCGGCGGCAGACCGCGACGACTTTTTTCAAGGCACCGTCCAACGAACCGCTCAAAAGCGCCCCGGCGGCGTAGGAATGGCCGCCGCCCCCGAAGTGTTTGGCGATCTCGGCCACATTGATCTTGGGGGACCGCGAGCGCAGGGACAGCTTCAGCCGGCCGTCCTCCCGCTGCTTGAGAAAAACCGAGACCTTGACCGTGTTGATCTTGCGCACGAAGTTGATCAGGTTCTCCGTATCGTCATCGGTAGCGTGTGATTTTTTGAGGTCCGCCTGGGTCAAGGTCATCGTGCCGATGGCGCCGTGATCGTAAAGATGGGTTTTTCCCAGCGAGATCCGGGTGAGTTCCATGGCCTGGGAGGTGACTCCGGCGAAGATCCGGTCGCAAACTTTTTGCGCGTCGGCGCCCGCCTCCACCAGCTCGGCCGCCAACCGAAGCACTTGCGGCGTGGTGTTACGGTAGCGGAAGCCCCCCGTATCCGTGACCAGCGAGGTATAAACGCTCTCGGCGATCGCGGCGTCAATCTTCACGCCCAAGGCCTTGATGAGGTGATAAATCACCTCACCGGTGGCCGCGGCTTTGGGCAGGACCAGGTTGTAATCGCCGTAAAGGTTATTGGAATAGTGGTGGTCCACATTGACCAGGGTCTTGAACTCAACCCGCTTCACGCCTTCCCGGATGCGGGTGAAATCGCCGGCGTCCATGACGAAGCAAACTTGATGGTCGGGAACGATATCGGATTTTTGATAAGCGTTTTTAAAGGCCAGGTAATCAAACTTTTGCGGCAGGAGATCGTGGTTCACCACCTTGACCTTTTTGCCCAGCTTTTTGAGGGCCACATAGAGGGCCGATTGGGCGCCCAGACCGTCTCCGTCGGGGTTTTCATGGGTGGTCAGTAAAAACCGGTCGTTGCGGCGGACCAGACGCGCGATTTTTTGAATCGCCAAGCGATCACCGCGCTTCAAGAGGGAAAGCTTACTCATCTTTCTTTTCCTCGGACACGTCGTCCTTCGGCTCATTGCCGTTTGGTTCGTCGGCTTTTTTGATTTTATTTAAAAGGGTTCGGATCTGGATGGAATGGTCGAGCGACTCGTCGAGGAAAAACTGGATGTCCGGGGTATATCGAAGGCCCAGGCGGCGGCCCAGCTCGCCGCGGAGAAACCCTTTGGCGTGGGCCAAGCCCGCCAAGGATTCTTTGCGGGTTTCTTTATCGCCGAGGATGGAAACATAGATCTTGGCGTAACGCAGATCGTCGGTGGTTTTGACGTCGGTCACGGTGACAAAATGGACCCGGGGATCCTTGACGTCTTGTTGGACCATCAAGCTGACTTCCCGCTTAATGGCTTCCGAAACCCGGTCCGCTCGTTTAAAACTCATAACCGCTCCTGAAAACAACCCGCTTTTACAATGATGCCTCGGGTTTTCAATTCTCAAAAACCCGAGATTAGCCGCCCTCTGTCAACTCCGATACGGAAAGGCGGCGTCACGCGGATGGCGCCGATTTTTAAAAACAAATGAGAGGTTCTTTAGGCGTCATCTTTATCAGCGTGTATCCGCGTCCATCATTGTTAATTGCCGTTTTTACTCCAGCTTTTGGGCGACCGCTTCCATCACATAAAACTCCAGGATGTCGCCGACTTGAACCTCGTCGAATCCCTCGATGCCGATCCCGCACTCAAAGCCGACATTGACTTCCTTCACGTCGTCTTTAAAGCGGCGAAGGGAGGACAGCGCCCCCTCGTGAACGAGCGTATCGCCCCGCATCACTTTAACCTTGGCCTGGCGGGTGATCTTGCCCGTCTTTACGATGGAGCCCGCGATAACGCCCTTGGGCGTTGAGAAGAGCTGGCGCACTTCGGCTTGGCCCGTTCCCACCTGGCGGTAGGTCGGCTCCAGCAAGCCTTCCATGGCCTTGCGGACGTCCTCGACCGCGTCATAAATGATCTTGTAAACCCGCACGTCCACGGCTTCGCGTTCGGCGGTCGATTTCACGTTGGTATCGGCCTTCACGTTGAAACCCACCACGATGGCGTTGGAAGCCGAGGCCAGCAGGATGTCGGAATTGACGATATTACCGGTGGAACTGCGGATAACCTTCAGGACCACCTTCTCGCCGCTGAGCTTTTCCAGCGATTGGGTCAAGGCTTCCACCGATCCCTGCACGTCGCCCTTGACGATGACCTTGAGTTCCTTGATCTGTCCCTCTTTGATCTGCTCGAAGAGGTTGTCCAGGGTGATGTGCTTCATGGCGCCCACGATGCGGTTGTCCTTCAGGGCTTCCATGCGGCGGGTGGAAATTTCGCGCGCCATCTTCGGGTCGTCCACCACGTAAAACACGTCCCCGGCCTGGGGCACGTCGCTTAATCCTAAAATTTCCACCGGCACCGCGGGCCCGGCGCTCTTGAGGCTTTTGCCTAAGTCGTCATGCATGGCCTTGACGCGGCCGTAAGTGCTGCCGGCCAAAACGTCGTCGCCGACTTTTAAGGTTCCTTTTTCAACAAGCAAGGTGGCCACGGAACCGCGGCCCTTATCCAGGCGCGCTTCCAACACCACGCCCTTGGCGCTGCGGTTGGGATTGGCCTTCAGATCCAGAATTTCCGACTCAAGCAAAATCATCTCCAGAAGCTTGTCCAGGCCCAAACGCTTCTTGGCCGAAACCTCAACGAAGATGGTCTTGCCGCCCCAGTCCTCAGGCTGCAAACCACGCTCGGCGAGCTGGGTCTTGACCCGGTCCGGATTGGCCTCGGGTTTGTCGATTTTGTTGATGGCCACCACGATGGGGACCTTGGCTTCCTTGGCGTGATCGATGGCTTCCAGTGTCTGGGGCATCACCCCGTCATCGGCCGCCACCACCAAGACCACCAGGTCCGTGGCTTTGGCGCCGCGGGCGCGCATCAGGGTGAAAGCCTCATGGCCCGGCGTATCGAGGAAGGTAATGGTTCCCTTGTCGTGCTTCACTTGGTAGGCGCCGATATGCTGGGTGATGCCGCCGGCTTCGCCTTCGGCCACTTTGGTTTTGCGGATCGCGTCCAGGAGCAGGGTCTTTCCATGGTCCACGTGGCCCATGATGGTCACCACGGGCGAACGCGGCACCAAGTCTTTGGGATCGTCGGGAGCGTCTTGGAACATTTCGGACCCGAACAGCGGAACCACTTCGACTTCCGCGTCATGGGCGCTGGCGAGGGTTTCCACCACCGTCATGTCCATCTTCTGGTTGATGGTGGCCAAAATTTTAAGGTCCATCAGTTCTTTAATCAGGATGCCGGCCTTGACGTCGAGCTTTTGGGCCAGTTCGGCCACCGTGATGCCCTCAGTCACCTTGATCTTGGTGAGCACCTTGGGCCCGGCCAAAGGTTCGCCGGTCACGGGATCCGTCTCCACGACGGCTTCTTTAGCTTCAGCTTCCGCTCGGGATGCCTGGGTGGGTTTGAGCTGGGGACGGCCCGCGGCCAATCCGTGTCCGCCGGTCTTGACCGGCATCGGCTTGGGGAATCCGGCGGGTTTGCGAGGCGCCATCGCGGGTTTGGGCGCGGGGCGCGGGTGATGGGTCGGCGCGGCGGGACGCGTGATGGTCCTGGACGAGGGCGAAGGCGTGCCGAGCTGGCTGCCCATCGCGGGCATTCTTAAGGGAGTCGGCTGGGATGCTTTGACGGCCGAGGCAGGCATTGAAGGAACGGGAGGCGAGGGCGGAACGGTGGCGGATAAATCGGCCACCAACCCTAAATCCCGGCGCACGTCGGCCTGGACCTTTTCATCCACCACCGTCAGCTGGCTCGGGATGTTGAAGCCTAATTTTTTGGTGCGCTCCAGCACTTCTTTGCTGGTGAGGCCCAGTTCCTTGGCGAATTCAAAAAGCCGTTTGCTCATAAGCGGTCCTTAAACCTCCCCTTCAGGTACATCGGTTGGGTTCGGCGTCTCGGCGGCATTTTCCAATGGTTTTAACTCGGTCGTCGGCGGAATAATCGGCGCACCGCTCTCATCCTTGGACACGGTCACCTCGGTGACCTCGCCTTGGACGGCGCCTTCGTTGATCTCATCCGGAGGGGCGACCTTGCGGTCCTCCTCCGTCGGGGCCTTCGCCTCTCCCACCGGGCCATCTTGGGAAATTTCCATGAAGTGGGCGTCCATGCGGGCCCGCTCCTCCGTGGCGTGTTGTTCCTCGTTCTTAATATCGACCTTGATGCCGGTCAAGCGGGCCGCCAGCCGGGCGTTTTGGCCCTTTTTGCCGATGGCCAAAGACAGCTGGTCGTTGGGCACGATCACTTCCGCCGAGGGCGAGTCGGTGTGGAAAACAATCCGGGAAATTTTCGCCGGCGACAGGGCGTTGGACAGGTAGTTGTGCGGATCATCATCCCAGCGCACGATGTCGACCTTTTCTCCCCGCACCTCATCCACGATGTTCTGCACGCGGATGCCCTTGACGCCCACGCAGGCGCCCACGGCGTCAATGCGGTCGTCGCCCATGGAACGGACGGAGATCTTGGTGCGGGCGCCGGGCTCCCGGGCCACGCTCTCAATTTTGACCACGCCCTCATAAATCTCGGGCACCTCGAGCTCAAACATTTTGCGCACCAGGTTCGGATGGGCGCGGCTCACGATAATGGCGGGACCCTTCAGGGTCTTGCGCACTTCCAGCACCAAAAATTTCATGCGCTCGCCCGTGGCGTAACGCTCGCGCGGCACCTGTTCCTTGGGCGGCATCAGGGCCTCGGCGTCGCCGAGGGAAATGATCACGTTGCGCCCCTCGTAACGAAGCACGTTGCCCGTGATGAGATCGCCTTCTTTTTCCTTGAACTGGTCGTACACGCTTTGGCGCTCGGCGTCCTGCACGCGCTGGACGATGACTTGTTTGGCGGTCTGGGCGGCGATGCGGCCGAATTGCTCCGCGGGAATGCGAATCTTGATGACTTCATCCAGCTCGGCATCGGACTTGATGGCGCGCGCGTCCGCCAGGTTGATCTGGGTGCCGGGATCGGTGACCGTGGTCACCACTTCCTTCAGGTAATAGGCGCGGAACTCGGTGTTGATTTCGTCGAACTCGACTTCCACTTCCTGGCCCACGCCGAAGATTTTCTTGGCCGCCGAGGACAGGGCCGCTTGGATGGCTTCCACCAAACGCTTTTTGTCGATCCGCTTGGTATGCTCGATTTGGCTCATCACCAAGGCTAATTCGTTACCCATGTTCAACCCCTAGGAGCTGCAGTTTTTAGTTCTAAGTTTTCAGTTCTAAGTTTCCATAACTCAAAACTAAAAATTAAGAACTTATATCTCGACGATCAGCCGCGCCGTCTTCACCTTCGAGAATGGAAGCCGCACCAGCTTCCCGCCTTCCAGCACCAGTTCCACCAGGTCCCCGGCGGTTTCCTGAAGCCTTCCCCTAAAACTACTCTGGCCGTCCAAGGGCTCCAGCGTCACGAACTGGGCCAGCCGGCCCTTAAATCTCAGACAATCGTCCGCATTTCTCAAGGGCCGATCCAGCCCCGGGGACGACACCTCTAAAAGGTACGCCCGATCAATCAAATTAAGCTCGTCCAGCTTTTGTTCCAAGTCCCGGCTGACGCTGGTGCAATCGTCGAGCGTGACCGGACCGCTTTTCTTGTCCAAAACCACCGTCAGGACCAGATTTTTGCCCTGGGTCCTCATCGAAAAATCAAACAGCTCCAGAAACTGGTCTTTTGCCGCCACTTCGGCCACTTCCCGGATTTGAAAGGAACCGGGCAGGTTTGAATCGGTCATTTCCAACCTCAAAATCAACGAATCGCGCTCAAGGCCAATCCCTGAAACAGGTGAAAAAAAAAGCGGGCCGGAAGGGCCCACTTTTTGGGAAAACCTTAAATGTGCACGGATGTTTTATCAAAAAGGCCTAATGATAGCAAGGCCAAAGCCCGGGGAAGGCCTTGGATATTGGGCTTTTATGGATTCTTCACTACTTCATATAGTGGTGATGAAAACTAGAAGAGCGAAACTTGCTGGGAGTCGGGCATCTCGCCCAGACAGCCGTGGCCCTTGAGGATCTCGATGACGTTCTTGTTGATGCCGCAGCGCTCGACCAAATCCTCAATCGAAGTAAACTCGCCCTTCGCGCGCTCTTCCACAATGGACTCCGCCGCCGTTTCGCCCAGGCCCGGCAACCCAATCAGGGGCGGCCGCAGGCAATCCTCGCCATTGGCCTTCTCGATCTTGAATTGATGGGTGTTGGAAGTATAAAGATCCACCGGCAAGAACTTGAACCCGCGGGCGTACATCTCGGCCGCCACTTCCAAAACCGACACTTCATCCAGTTCTTTGTTGGTCGGCTTTTCCATGGCCTTCACGTTTTTAATGTGTTCCTTCACCTTGCCCAAGCCCCCGCAGGCCACGGTGGCGTCAAAGCCCGAGGACTTGTTGGTGAAATAATCGGCGTAGAAGGCCAAGGGATAATGCACTTTAAAATAAGCGATGCGGAAACTCATGATGCAATAGGCCACGGCATGGGCCTTGGGAAAGATGTACTTAATCTTGCGGCAGCTGTCCACGTACCAGGTGGGAATCTTGGCTTCCGCCAAGGCCTTTTCAAACTCCGGCGTCAGCCCCTTGCCCTTGCGGACCGACTCCATGATTTTGAAGGACAAGGCCTCATCCATCTTTTGGGCCACCAGGTCGTTCAACATGTCATCGCGGGTGGAGATGACGGTCGACAGGTTGGCGGTGCCTTTTTTAATTAAATCCTGCGCGTTGCCCAGCCACACATCGGTGCCATGCGCCAAACCGGACAATCGGGCCAAATGCTCGAACTTGGTGGGCTTGGTATCCCGGAGCATGTCCATGGCGAAGGAAGTGCCGAACTCGGGGATGCCTAAGCTTCCTAAATCAAAATCCATTTTTTCTTTCAGCTTCAAAGCGCCTACCCCGGAAAAAAGACTCATGGTATCCGGATCGTTGAGCGGAATGTGGACCGGCGACACCCCGGTCATGGTTTGCAAACGCTTCAAGCTGGTCGGATTGTCATGGCCCAGGATGTCGAGCTTGACCAGGCAGTCATGCATGCTGTCATAGTCAAAATGGGTGGTGATGACGTCGCCGTCTTTGTTGTCCGCCGGGTATTGAACGGGACAGACGTCGGTAATTTCCATGTGCTTAGGAAGTATGACGATGCCGCCCGGATGCTGGCCGGTGGTCTTGGACACGCCTGAGCAGCCCTTCACCAGCCGGTTGAGCTCCGCGTTGCGGGGTTTGCGCCCCACTTCCTCGACAAATTTTTTCACAAAGCCGAAGGCGATCTTATCCTTCACCGCCGAGATGGTGCCGGCTCGGAAACAATGTTCCTTGCCGAAAAGCTCTTCCACGTATTTGTGCGCCACATGCTGGTACTCGCCGGAAAAATTCAAGTCGATGTCCGGCATCTTATCGCCCTTGAAGCCCATGAAAACCTCGAAGGCGATGGAAAAGCCGTCCCGGATGGTGGGCATGCCGCACTTGGGGCATTTTTTCTCGGGCATATCCACGCCGGCGGAAGAGCCGGGATTTTCGGGGAACTCGTGAAAATGACCCTCCGGACAGCGCCAGTGGGGCGGCAAGGGATTGACCTCGGTAATACCGCATAAATAGGCCACGAAAGAACTTCCCACGCTTCCCCGGCTTCCGACCAGATAGCCGTCCGAGATGGACTTTTTCACCAGTTTCATGGCGATCACATACAAGGTGGAAAACTTATTGTTGATGATGGCGTCGAGTTCTTTGGTGAGCCGCTTCTCGATGAAATCGGGCAAGGCGTCGCCATAGAGCGCCTTGGCTTGGTCGGTGGCGGTCTTTCGTAGCAAATCATCCGCCCCGTCCCAATGGGGGCTCAGGGTTTCGGTGGGCAGGGGTTCCACATCCTCCACCATGGCGGCGATTTTATTGGGATTGGTCACCACCAATTCATGGACGATCTCAGGGGTGAAATACTCAAAATCCCGTTTAAGCTCATCGGTGGTTTTGAAATAAAGCGGCGCTTGGCGCTCCACGCCATAGCCCATGCCCGCGTGGATGATCCGGCGGTAAACCTCGTCCCGGGGCTCCAAAAAGTGCGAGTCGCCGGTGGCCAAAACCATCTTGCCCATGCTTTTGCCCAAATCGTAAAGCTGTTTGGTCAAGGCCTGAAGCTCCGCCATATCCTTCACCGCGCCGTCCGCGATCATAAACTCGTTGTTGCCGCAGGGCTGGATCTCGACGTAATCATAAAAGGCCGCCACTTCTTCCAGCGGCTTGTCTTTTTTAAGAAGGTGCTGCCAAATTTCGCCTTGCTCACAGGCCGAGCCGATGATGAGTCCTTCCCGGTGTTTTTCGAGCAGTTCTTTAGGGATGAGCGGCCGTTTGTAAAAATAATGCAGATGGCTTTCCGAAACCAATTTGTAGAGGTTCTTCAGGCCCGCCTTGTTCTTGACCAGGATGATGATGTGGTAAATGGGCATTCCCTTTTCCCGTTTAAACTCATCCACCAGGTAGCCTTCGATGCCCAGGATCAGTTTGATGCCGTGCTTTTTGGCGGCGGCCCGGGCTTCGGGGTAAGCCTGCACCACGCCGTGGTCCGTGATGGCGATGGCGGGGTGGCCCCACTTGGCGGCCCGCTCAATCAGGCGGTCGATTTTGGAAAGTCCGTCCATGCGGCTCATTTGGGTGTGGCAGTGAAGCTCGACCCTTTTTTCAACGGCGCGGTCCTGGCGCGATTCGGGGGGCGGCACCTTCATGATGTCGCGGGCCGTCATGGTTAAATCATCCGCCGCGTATTTATCGAACCGCAAATCGCCCCGTACCCGCACCCAGTCGCGCTCTTTCAAGCCGCCCTTGAACTTGCCGTCGCCCTCGTGGAAAAAGCGGACATCGAGAGAATCAACGTAATCCGTGATGGTCAGTTTCACCAGGTGGCGGCCGCTTCGGGTTTGGAAGGTCTCGAACATAATGATCTCGCCCTCGGCCACAAAACTATTCTGCTCGTCCTGGACGTTCATGGATTGGGGCTCGGCGGCGATGGCGCGGCCCAGGATGGAAACGGGCTCGGTCAGCTTGGCCGCTTCCTTGGGTTTCTCGGCGGCGGCCTCGAGCATCTCCGGGGTAATCTCAGGCCGCAGGGACGCTTGGGTTTCCACGCGGACGGCCGCTTCCACGCCGCAGCGCACCTTCATCATTTCGGAAAGGAACTTGGCGGCTTGTTTGCGTTCCATTTGCTGTTGGGCCAACTCATGGGGAACCTGCAAAACCAGGCTTTCACTTTCCATGACCAACCGGCAATGGGCGAACCAGCCCTCCGCGATGTCCCCTTCCTCGATTAAAGCGGCCACTAAATTTTTACCGTGAAGGGCCAAGTAGTCCGCGGTGCCCAGAATGCCGGCCGGATAATGGACATCCAGGATCACCTTGGCCACGTCCGGCAAGGTGGCTTTGAGGCCCAAAGCCAGGCCCTCAAAACACTCCGCGCCCACCATGGCCGGCATCTTCAGCTTCATCCAGACCAGCTGGCGGTTCGGGTCGATTTGAACGCTTAAAATCTCGGATTCAAGGAACCGTTCTTTTTCGTGGCATTGCAAGGGGATTTGCTGGAGTAAATCATAAAAAGGGGAAGCGGGGGCTTCGGTTTCAGGGTTGGACTGTGTCCCGATCGGAGTCATGCGGCCTCATCCAGGGGAAATTTGGGGAGTGGGTGGTGTTTGTTCGGACTATACAACCTATGGGGGAGAAGTCAAGATTTTTGGCCCCCGGGAACGCGCGTTTTCGTGGATTTTTATTTTAGGTTTTTTAATTAAAAGAACTTGAAAAACAAAAACCTTCGGGAGCATTTTCCCGAAGGTTTTTGTTTTGAAAAGAAAGAACTAATACCCGCTGGAAGGCGCCGCCGTGACGGTCACACTTCCGGTTTCACCTGTATTTGGGGAGACATAGCCAGGAACATAGTTTCCGCCCAAAACCGAAGTGGTTCCGGCAAAAGAAGGCACTTTCTCGATCAAGGATATAATGCCGCCACCGCCTCCGCCGCCATTAATTTGCCCATCGTTCCCCCCGTTGGCATTTAAATATCCGTTTCCTTGGACCGAACTGGCCTCGATTAAAATCCCGCCTCCCGCGCCTCCGGCATCGCCTCCATTGAAATCGGTGCCGCATCCTTTTCCCCCGCTCATGTCGACAGTTCCATTTATCGTAACCGGTTGAACCTGATTCGACACGGCGTCATAAGCCACCAGAACCAAGAGGCCGCCGCCGGCTGAGCATGGCGGCGCCAACTTGGAATTAAGCGAGTCTTGAGCCCCTCCACTCCCCATCAACGAAGGATGGATAAGATCGTCGTTTGCTTTCCCGCCTGAAACACAGTTTCCTTGGGAATCGCAGTCCGTTCCTCCCGCGCCGCCGTGGCCGCCGCCTCCACATAAAAACCAAAGGTCACTGCTAGGCCACGGAGACGATGCTCCCCAACCAGGTCCGGGGCCAATCCAGGTTATCGTCAAGGGAAGGTAATCCGTTCCCCAATATCCCTGGCCCGCGCCGGTTACGGTCGCTCCCGCGTCCAAGGTGAAAGACTTGCAAAGAACCGTGACCGCTCCCGCGATGGTGACGACAGCTCCCGCCCCCAAATGAACGTTTCCAAATTGATAGGCCCCTGTCGGCAAAACCGTCACGCCCGAGGTGAAATTAATATCCACCAAGGTCGGCGTGCTGGCCGGGGTAAAACTGGGAGTCGGGCTATTAGTGATGGTCGGGGTATTGGTGAAAGTAAAAGCCGGATTGGCGGTTGAGGTGCTCGTGGGACTAAATTGAAATGTCTCAGTAGGGGTCGGTGGAGCCGACCCGGGCGCGGCGGGTAAAGAGCTAAAGCTCTTCATGCAACCCCAAGGAAGCGTAATCAGTCCGGCAAAGATAAGCAAAACCGATAAGCGTCGTGGGTTTTTCATAATTGTCCTCCACTAACCTAGTGAAGGAACCCATACCCTTATTCCATAAAAAATGCCGATTCCGCCTGCGAAAAATAGGACCTTTTAGGGATCGAAATAAACGCCCCAGGCCCAGTGGTTGTCGCTTTGGCGGTAGAATTGTCCGAAGTCCGAATTTCCGGCGTAGTAGGAAACCGCCACACGGATCGCCCGGGTGGAATCCTGGGTCCATTTCCATTGGACGCCCAACTCGAAATTCTGGTCCAAAACACCCCCGGCTTCCCGCAGGTATTTTCCGTCGTAGCCCAAATAGCCGCGAACCACGGTTCCCCTCAGGGGCCAATCCTCGCTGTAAAGCTCCGCGCCCCAATGGGCGTAAAAGCGCTGGTCATCCGGCGCCATGTGGGGGTAATAACCGGCGCCGGCGTAGACCCGGAATTGACGGGAAGGATCAAAAGAGGTGGTCCAACGGAAGCTTTCCCGGGTGAAGATGATGCGCGGATCGGGAAAAAGCGAGTCCCCTAAATGCGAGCTCACATGCAGGTATTCCAGGCGGTGGGAAAACGCCCCTAAGGATTCGCTGAAATAAGTTCCCAAATACCAATCGCTGACCCGCTCAGGAAAAACGCCGTTTCCCAAGCCGTCCAATTGGATATCGCTGGCGCCCTCAATGCCCCAAGCCCAGCGGCTTCCATCCAAGGGACGCCATTGAAGAAGCTCGATGATGTCGCCGATGTCCCCCTCATAGGTATCCCAGGCGCCGTTGGCCGAAACGCTGTCATGAATTTCCCGGGGATCGGCGATGAGCGGCCGAAAGACCAATTGGGACGGGAGCAAAACCCATTGGGGTGTTTCTTGAGCCCCCGCGGCCCAAGGAAAACCCAATATCACCGCCAAGGCACCAAGACACCAAGGACGGCAAAAAATCAAAAAGAATTTAATTTTCTTCTTATATCTCTCTTGGTGTCTTGGTGCCTTGGTGGTGAAAAAGTCTTGGCCGTGGTTAGGGATCAAAATACACCGCCGTTCCCCAATGCTCGTCATGTTGGAGATAAAACTGGCCGAACTCCGCGTTGCCGTTGTAGTAAACCAAGGCCAAGCGCACCGAAGACCGGTCGCCTTCATGGGCTTTCAGCTGAAGTCCCAGCTGGATGGTTTGGTTATTGACGCCGCCGGCCTCCTCTTTGTGTTTCAAGTTATAGGTGCCATAACCCCTTAAGGCCGCGCCTAAAAATGAAAAGGTCGGCGTGTAAATTTCCGTCCCTAAAGAACAGAAAAAAAGTTTATCCGGCGGGGCGATGTTTTCCCAAATCCCCAAATTGGCGTAAAACCGCAGCCAAGAGGCCGCGTCATAAGAGGCGCTTAAGTTGAAATTTTCCCGGCTGTAAAAGATGGGCGTGACCGTAGCGCTTCCGTCAAAGGCGTCTCCCAAGTGGGCGCTTTGGTGCTCGAATTCCAACCGAAAGGAAAAAGGCCCGCTTTTTTCGCTGACATAGGTGCCCGCGTACCAATCCCCGGCCTGCATGGGAAAGGTGGCGCCGTTCTCGCTTAAGAGGATATAACCCGCCCCAAAAAGTCCCCAACCCCACTCGGTGTCATCCATGGGCTTATAGCGGACCAACTCCACCATGGTTCCCACCGCGCCCTCAAAGTCATTCTCGTTGCCATAGGCGGTGATGGAAGTGTGGGGCTCCCGGGGATCCGCGATAAGGGGCGCGAATAGGGGCTCGGCGGGCAGGACAGACCAAGTTTCTCGCGGGTTGGAAGTTTGAGCGAAAACAGGGAAAGAAAAAACAAAAAGCAAAACAACTCCTATTTCACCGCCAAGACGCCAAGTTCGCCAAAAAAGGCATAAAGAAATAAGAAATTTTGACATGATGATCTTTCGTCGTTCTTGGCGGACTTGCATCGCTCTCAAATCAAACATTATAGCGAAGGCGATAGGTCCCGGCCGATTGGCCTCATTCTAGGCCGCCGGGAGCGTCTTGGCGGCAAAAACTGTTTTTCTTTAACTTTTTAAAATCCGGCCATAGGCTTCCAGCATGCGCTTGGCCATCGAGGTGGAGGACCATTTATCCGCTTCCGCCAGGGTTTCGGATTTCTTTTCCTGGTAAAACGGGTCATCCGTCAGCATGCGTTTGACCGCGGCGGAGAATTCCTTCTCATCCAGCTTGGTCATGACGCCGCCCTTGCCGGAAGCCATCACGTCTTTAATGCCCATCTCGCCCACGGCCACGACGGGGGTTTCCGCCGCCATCGCCTCGGTGACGACCAGCCCTTGGGTCTCCGTGATGGAAGCGAAAACAAACAAGTCGGACCCGGCGTAGCAATCGCGCCAATCTTCCTTACTTAAATAGCCGGCGAAATGCACGCAATCGCCCATATTCAAATCGGCGACCATCTTTTCCAGACGCTTTTTGGCGGGCCCTTCACCGGCGATGAGGAATTGAATTTTCGGGATTTCAGGCCTCAGGCCGTTGATGACATTCAAAAGGAAATCGATGTTCTTTTCCTCGGCTACCCGTCCCATGAAGAGCAGCAATTTGTCCTGGGGCTGGTAGCCCTTGAGTTCCCGGTAACGTTTGGAGTCCCGGCCCTGGAAGCGAGCCAGCCGGATGCCGGTCGGGATGACCTCAATGGGCGCCTTCACATTGTAGCTTTGAAGCGCGCCGCGCATGGCAGTGGAGGGCGTGATGACCAGGTCGCAGGAATCGCAATACTTTCGGCTGGCGGACTTGGCGTAGGCGATGCCCCAAGCCTTGGGGATGAACCAAAGGTAATGCTCGGTATAGGCCGCGAAAAGCGTGTGGTAGGTATGCACGACCTTAGCGCCGGTTTCCCTCGCCCACTTCACCGCCGGCCCCCCGAGGGAAAAGGGCGTCTGGGTATGCACGATGTCGTATTTTTGGTCCTTGAAGAACTGAACCAGCTTCTTGTCGCGGCCCGGCATGGGCAAGCGGTCTTCTGGATCGAAGAAAAGGTACAAGGAAGGAAAGCGGAAAACCTTGTAATTTTCGCTATCGTCGGCGGCGTTAGGAAAAGCCGGGGCGTAGATGTGGACTTCATGACCCAGTTTGCCGAATTCCTCGGCGAAAATTTGCGTGGAAGCCGAGACCCCGTTGATGCGGGGATAGTAGGTGTCGGTGACGAGCGCGATTTTCAAGAAAAACCTTTCAAAAACTGAAATTTACAATGATGAACGCGGATAAACGCCGATAAAACAAGTTGGTTTTAAACCATCCGCGTTCATCCGCGTTTATCATTGTAAAATGATTCCTCTGCTTTACGGCGTGCAGAGTTTCCATTCTTCGGCGGCGAGTTCCTTCACTTTGCCCAGCACCTCAGCCACGGGAACTTTCACGACGTCTTTTTCCCGGCGGCGCTTGAGTTCCACCAAGCCTTCCTTCAAACCCCGGGCGCCCACCCGGACCGACAAAGCCAGCCCTAAAAGATCGGCGTCCTTAAACTTGAATCCCGCCGAAGCCTCAAGCCGGTCATCATAAAGAACCTCGAAGCCCGCCTTCTTTAAATCCTCGTAACATTGATCGGCAACCTTCACCACGTCGCTCTCGGCCGGGTTGAGGCAAAGCAAATGAACCTGGTAAGGCGAAAGCGAAATGGGCCAAACGATGCCGTTTTCGTCGTTATGCTGCTCAATGGCCGCGCCGACCGTGCGGGTGACGCCGATGCCGTAGCAACCCATGACCGCTTCTTTATCTTTGCCTTCATCCCCTAAATAAACGCATTTCATGGCGGCGGAATATTTGGTGCCTAGTTTAAAGGTCTGCCCCACCTCGATACCCCGGCCGGTCTTCAAGGGCTTGCCGCACTTGGGACAGCCGTCGCCCATGACCACATTTCGGAAATCGCCCCACTCGGGCTCGGCGAAATCCCGGCCCAGTTCCACCCCGGTAAGATGGATATCCTTCGCCAAGCCCCCGGTTACATACTGATGTCCGCCTTTTAATTCCGCGTCCGCGATGATTTTCACCCCGGCGAGCCCCACCGGGCCCGCGAAGCCCACGGGAGCCTTGGTCACTTCATAGACTTTTTCGGGCGACGCCAAATTGATCTCGGCGGCCTGGAGATAATTTTGAACCTTGACTTCATTCACGTCATGGTCGCCCCGCACCAAAACCGCCACGGGTTTGCCGTCGGCGATAAAAAGCAGGGTCTTGATGAATTGCTGGGCGGGTAGTTTCAGAAAAGCGCCCACATCGGCCACCGTGTGTTTGCCGGGGGTGGAGATTTTTTGGTAAGCCCCGCCTTCGGCGGAAACCGCGTGGGCCGCGGGCACGCCCTGGGCCTTTTCCATATTGGCCGCGTAGCCGCAAGCCTCGCATAAAGCGATGGCGGCCTCGCCGGTTTCGGCCAATACCATGAATTCATGGGTAAAACTGCCGCCGATGAGCCCTGAATCCGCCTCAACGGGCGAACTGAGAAGCCCGCAGCGCTTGAAGATGCGCTTGTAGGCCTCGTACATCTTCCAGTAGGTCTTGTCGCAGGCGTCGTCGTCCACGTCGAAGGAATAGCCGTCCTTCATGAGGAATTCCCGGCTGCGCATCACGCCAAACCTCGGCCGCACCTCGTCGCGGAACTTGGTGGCGATCTGGAATAAATTCATGGGCAGTTGCTTGTAGCTTTTGAGCTCCCGGCGCACCAGATCCGTGATGACTTCCTCATGCGTGGGACCCAGGGCGTAATCGCGCTCGTGGCGGTCCTTCACCCGCATCAATTCTTTTCCATATTTTTGCCAGCGGCCTGTTTCCTGCCAAAGCTCAGCGGGGGTGAGAATGGGAAGCAACACTTCTTGCGCGCCGGCGGCTTCCATTTCCTCGCGGATGATCCTCATCACCTTGAGGATGACCTTTTGGCCCAACGGCAGGTATTCATAAATGCCGGAGGCGACTTTTCGCATCAGCCCCGCGCGAAGCATCAGTTTGTGAGAGGGAATCTCGGCTTCTTGGGGTGTTTCTTTGACCGTGGGAATGAGGGCTTGGGAGACTCGCATGCGTTGTTCCTTAAAAATTTTTATCTGGGAATAAACAAAAGAGGCGGGTTTTCACCCGCCTCTTGGCGACAACACACTACCTTCACTTTAACCGTTAGGACGATTTCTGAGCGGCGGCCTTTTCCATCTCGGCGCTGCGCTTTTTGATCTCGCCGATCAAATGGGGAACCAATTCTTCTTCCTTCAAGCGCACTTTAATCTCCCCCTTCTCAATGATGACCCCGTGCCCCTTCTCCGAGCAGATGCCGATATCAGCCTCGGCGCCTTCGCCCAACCCATTGACCACGCAGCCCATGATGGCCACCCGCATGGGGGTCTTCATGGTGAGGGTCGCGGTTTCCACTTGATCCACCATCTTTTCCAAGTCCACATGGCATCGCCCGCAGGTGGGGCAGGCCACGATATCCACGCCTTCTTTGCGGAAGCCCATGGAACGCAGCAGGTGGGTGGCCACTTTGACTTCTTCCACCGGGTCCGCCGTCAAGGAAACCCGGATCGTGTCGCCGATGCCGTCGGATAAGGCAGCCCCGATGCCCGCGGCGCTTTTGGTGATTCCCTGCATCTTGGTGCCGGCCTCGGTCACGCCCACGTGGAAAGGATAATCGCATTGCTCGGCCAAAAGCCGGTAAGAGCGGATCATGGTGGGAACGTGCGAGCTCTTCACCGAGATGATCATATTGTGATAGTCGAAGGACTCGATGAACTTGATATGGCGCATGGCCGATTCCACGATGGCTTCCGGCGTCGGATGCCCGTGCTTTTCCAGGAGGTCTTTTTCCAGCGAGCCCGAATTCACGCCCACCCGCATGGCCACGTTGAACTTTTTGCACTTCTCCACCACCAAAGCCAAGCGGTCCATGCCGCCGATGTTGCCCGGGTTGATGCGGATCTTGTCCGCGCCCTCATCAATGGCGCCCAGCGCCATGGCATGGGCAAAATGGATGTCGGCCACCAAGGGAACCTTCATTTTGGCCTTGATCTGTCCCAAAACCTTTAAGGCTTTCGGGCTTTCCACCGTCACGCGGATGATTTCGCAGCCCGCGTCTTCCAAGCGCTTGCATTGGTCGATGGTTTCTTGCACGTCATAGGTATGGGTGTTGGTCATGGACTGGATGGAAATGGGGGCTCCGCCGCCGACTTGGACCTTGCCCACCATGACCGGACGGGTTTTGCGGCGCTTGATTTCGTAGAACATTTCAGCCATCGAACAGCTCCTTCAAGGGAATAAACACATTATATGGGGCGGACAGGGGGTTTCAAGCCGGAGGATCGGGTCTTTTAGCTCTTTTTGTGAGCTTTTCTCTTAGAACCTTCAACAAAAGTCAATTTAACAATGACGCCCCAGGTTTCCACATTGAAGTCAAAGATACCCGAGACAATGTCGCTGTCCCCTAAACTAGTCCATCAAGAATCGACCCAAACGCGGATGAAAGCCGGAAAGAACCAACCGGAACCCTATGGTTTTTCCCAATCGGAATTTATCAGCGTCCATCATTGTTAAATGCCTTCGAGTTTTTGTTACTGTTTTTTTTAGCGGATGACCAAAACCTTCATGATCTGCCGGCTCACCTGACCATTATCCCTGAATTCCACCATAAAATAATAAAGGCCGTTGGCCGGATGAAGTCCCAAGCTCGCCCAGTCCAACGTATAGGCGTGTTGGCCGAGGCCGGTCGATAAAGAAGAGTCATTAAAAATCATCCGGTTCGCCACGGTGAATATCTTCAAAGACACCGTCGTTTCTGGCTGGGTCACGTTGTAATAAAAAGAAGTTGGATTTTGACCGTTCGAGGGGTTCGGATAAGGGATGAAGACGAAGTTCACCGGGGTCGGGGTCGCCGAAGGCAAAGGCGTCACCGTCGGCGAGGCCGTCCAGGTCGGGGTGATCGTCGGCGTGAATGTGGGTGTGAACGTCGGGACGAGCGTCAGGGTGAAAGTCGGCGTTAGGGTCGGCGTCGGGGTAACGGTGGGGGTATAAGTAAAAACCGGCGTCAGGGTAATGGTGGGCGTGTCCGTAATCGTCGGCGTCAGGGTCACCGTGGGTGTCGCGGTGACCGTGGAGGTCACGGTGGGGGTAAGCGTAATGGTGGGAGTCGAGGTCGCAGTTCGGGTATTGGTGACCGTGGGAGTTCCCGTCGCGGTTCGAGTGGGTGTGATCGTAAGCGTGGGGGTCGCCGTATAAGTAGGGGTAGGCGTGCGGGTGGGCACACCCGAATTGGTGAATTGAATGACATTAATGGAATAGGGCCCGAAAGTGACCGGAAAAGTATTCGACACGCCCGAGGCCACCAAGCTGGTGGGCGCCGTATCGGGGGCCGCGTGATAAGGCGTGCCGCCGGTAGTGACCCATTGGTAGTTGGTGGAGTTATAAACCCATTCGTTGGCTGTGGCGTTGGGCGTAAAGGGCCCCACATTTAAAGTAACAGCGTAACTGGCGGTCGGGTTTTTATTCACTACCATTAGGGACAATATGCCGTCCGGCCGGTAATCCGAATAAGCCGCCAGCAAGGACGAGGACACTCCCGTGATGGTGGTGGAAACCAATTGATGCGGCGTGGCGTCAGCCGGAATAGCCCAATCGTTCGTCATCATCTGGATGGCCCAATAAGAAGCGTGGGCTTGGTATTGGTAAGTGGCACTGCTGTTGTTGACGTTCAAATAACCCAAATCCCCGCCGGTCACGCTGGTGACGCCGCTTCCACCGTTCAAGGTATCCCAAAGATTGGAAAATCCGCGGCTTCCGAAATCGGCGATGAAATGGCCCAAGGAATCGGCCACCCAAAGTCCGTTGCCGAGTTGAACCTGGAAATTCTCATCCCCCGCGTCCACGTTATATTCGCTCATAAAAACAGGGATCGTGGTCCCGCCCGAGACACCGGATAACCAAGAATTGAGGCTGACGGGGAAAGCGTCCAATTGGGCGGGACTGGCCAAGGCCGTCGCCGCCGTGTAGCTCCCGTAATTGGGATACCAGTGAAAATCAATTCCATCGATGTAGCTGTCATCCCCATCGGCGTGAAGCATACTGATGAAATCCTGGACATAACTTTTTCCGTCATACATGTTGGAGGTGTCGAGAAAACTTCCCGACACCGGACCCGTGATGATAATGCTCGGGTCGACCGCCTTCATCGCGTTGTAATACTCGATATAGCGCCGCACATAGTCCTGCGCGGGAAGCGGCCCGCCGGTTTCCCAATTACCCTCGGTCTCGTTGCCAATCTGCCAATAATGGATGCCGTAACCCTTGGTCACATTGGCGTAATAAACCCAAGAAGCCGCTTCCGAAGCCGTGCCGGTTCCCAGATTCACCGTGATCAAGGGAATGGCATGGGGCGTGAACGCTTGGACATAAGTCATATAAGAGGCGAAATCCGTGCTTCCCGGCGGAGCCGTCGTGTAATTTTTACTGCTGGCGGGATCCGTGCTGGAAACTTCCACTTGGGTTTGGGCCGAGGGAGTCGTGGTGTTCGAGGAGACTTTGGTCGCCCCGTTATAAAGGGTGACCTCGCCGATGGAATAAGCGCCGCTCACCCCCGCGGAACTGGCCGTCATCAATACGCGCCAATACTGCGCCGAGGCGGAAGTAAAGGTCACGCCTTGGGTACCGCCCGTACCGGCGTAGGTCCCCACCGTTATCCATTTATTTGAGGAATTGTCACTCAAAGGCGGCGGCCATCCGGAGCTGGGCCACCGCTGAATTTGGAAAGAAGTGGCGTAAGGAGTGCCCCAAACAATCGTCACCGCGTTGACCAAGGCGGTGGCGGTTAAATCCAGTTCCGCCCATTGGCTGTTGGGGAAATCCGTGTCCACGTTGGACAACCAGACCGAGGCAGGATTGCCATCGGTAATATGGGAAGCCGCCCCATAACTGGATGTCGTTCCTCGATAAGTCTCATTATCGGCGAAACCCGCCGAGTAGGTGGTGCCGCTGGGCACCCAATAGCCGCTGCCGTTAAAAGCCCCGGTTCCGTTCCAATGGAAGTCATCCGAGGAGGAGCCTCCCGGGTAACGCAAAAAATAATTCCCCGCCGCTTGGACTTTGGACTGCACCGCTTGGTTGTCCGTATTGGAAATCCAATAAGCCGTATTGTTGCCGAAAATACTCAGGGGCGCGAAAGAGGTCAGGGTCGTGGCGGCGTTCACGGTGATCGTGGCCGGCAGGGTTTGGGACAGCGCGGGCAACCCCGCCGCCAAAACCCAAACGAGGATGGGCAGCAAACGTTTTAAGTTAAGGGATGAAAAAAACAATGTAATTCCTTAAAGGTAAAAGTACCCCGGCCCCCCATGATACCAAAAGAATTCGGTGTCAGGCACAGCTCGGACATCAACGGCCGACCAGCACCTTCATGATTTGCCGGGATCGTTGGCCGTTGTTTTTGATGTCGAGGACGAAATAATAAAGCCCATTGGCCGGATTTAGGCCCCGCCCAACCCAATTCAAACTATAGGTATGCTGCCCCGCTCCGGTCGCTAAATCCAAATCCTTAAAAATCAATCGGTTGGCCACCGTAAAGACCCTCAAATCCACCTCCGTGGCGGGCCCGGTCACGTTATAGAAAAAGGAAATGGGTTGTTTCCCGTCCGTGGGATTGGGGAAAGGAATCAAGGAGCTGGGATTAGGCGTATCCGTAATCGTCGGCGTCAATGTCACCGTGGGCGTGGGGGTGATGGTCACCGTCGGGCTCAGAGTCGCCGTAAAGGTGGGCGTACAAGTGAATCCGCCGGCCGTACAGGGGCCCGGCGTCGGGGTATCCGTCGCGACCAGGCAAGTCGGCACCGGAGTCTGGAGCCAATTGTAAACCGGAACGCCATGGTAAGTGGTGGGCGTGTATTGCCAGTTCACTAAAAGATCCGGGCTGGAACTGGTGTGAAAATCCCAGGCGGTGGCCGCGTATTCGTAGCTCGTCAAATTGCTTCCGTTGATCCAGTTCAAAAGCGTTTGGTCCCAGGTGCCATTGGTATCCGGATTCGGGGTCACCCCGGTATTGGACAGATTTTCGCCGAACTCACTGATGATGACCGGGAAAAAAGCGGTCGCGGGGGTGATTTTCGCGTCTCCATCGGAGGGCTTCCAGGGATTACTTCCCTTATAGGGATAAATATGGGACGCGTAAACGATACCATTGCCGCCGGCCTGATCCACCAGACTGCAGGGCCCCCCGCAGTTGTTGGTGGTCACCCCCGATAAATCATAAGCGTAGTCCAGACCGCCCACGACCACCACATTGTTCGCGCCCGCCGCGCGGACCGCGCCCAGCAAAGCCTTCATGCCGGGCGTATGGAAACTAGGGGTGACGCCGGTATTCGTCCCGCCATTGAACCAGACCGACCATCCATTGCCTTGGTAATCATAAGGCTCGTTGAACAGGTCAAAAAGCACCGCCGGGTTATTGGCGTAACGCGCGGCCACATCCGACCAAAAGGTGACGCTGTTGTCATCCGGCATGTAAAGCTGGTGGCCGTTGTTTAGCGGATTGTCGTTTCCCCATCCGGTGCCGCAAGGCGCGGTGGCGCCGGTTTGGTCCCCCGACCAATGCAAGTCCAGGAGCACGTAAGTGTTATGGGTTTTACAAAAATTGACGATGGTATCGACCATGTTCTGATAATTCGCGCCGCCTCCGCCGCATCCAAACCAGTAATCCTGGTTGAGGGGTAATCGGATGATATTGGCGTTCCAATCCGTAACGGCCGCGGCCGCGGTGGCCGTGATGCCGCCCCCGGAAGGATTGGATCCGTAACCATCGGCTTCGTATTCCAGGCTATCCACGTCCACGCCTTTTAACCGGATCGTGCAACCGCCGCTGACCACGACATGATTGCCCTGAACCGTCAATTGAGGCGAGTCCGCCCAAACGGCCGAGGGAATGAGGTTCAAACCCCAAAAGCCCATGAATGTGAGGAGGGCCTTCCAATAAAATTTTGGATTATTTAGGAACAAGAAATCTTCCTTCGTTTAATGAAAGCGGTCATTTAATCTTCCCGCTTGAGACTCATCCAAAAGGCACCTTCTAAACGAGCAGGAATTATGCCATTTAAACGGTTAAAATAAATCAAAAATAACGATAAATCCAATCCGGCTTTGGGACTAATCCCTTCATTTTGTAAGGTATTTTGACGTTTTTAGAAAAAGCCTGCCATTTAGACGTTCAAGCCTAAAGGACTGTTTTGACCCCTTATAATTGTTGCCAAGTTGGTAAACCTAAAGAATATCGACCCCGCTTCGCCCAAAAGGGCTCCGCCGGGTTATCCTCAGTTGCCGGGGCAACATCCGGCGGAGCTCGTAAAATCATCCCACTCACCCTGGCCACAAACCGGGGTTGGAGCAAAGCCGGATAAGAACTCATGACCGACAACCCCTCAATCCTCCCGGCTTCGCCCAAAGGGCTACGCCGGGCAAGCCCCGCTCTATTGGCTTGTTCTCGTTACGACAGTTTGAAATTGAAAGAGGTTCTATAGCTATGCCAATCCTCGTCCTTGCAGCCCAGTTTCTCCCCGTGGGCTTCGCCGGGCAAATCACATTACCCTACTCCGTCTTCCATAGTTTCAAATTGGGGCAGTCACTATGAGTGATCCAATCCTGGTCCTCGCCGCCGGAAGCTTAGGCGACAGCATCCTCACCTTACCCGCCCTTCAATATTTGCGGGCTAAAGCTCCCGTAACCGTGGCCGGAACCTTGCCCTATCAAACCTTGGGCACTTCCCTTTTAGGCGTGACCCAAGTGATTCCGTTGGAACCGCTTTTAGAATCCCTTTACCGTGGGGAACCCGATCCTCAATTGAGCCAATTCAACAAAGTTTTTATCTTCTTCAAGGAAAAGGATGATCGTTTGGAAAAGGCACTGAGGCCTTTTCCCAACCTCAAAATACATTGGCCCTCCAAAAAATTCGAGGACTTCTTAAAGGAAGAACGCTGGGTGGGGCATTACTGGCTCGACTTGGTGGGACTTAAGGATGCTTCTCCGGTCCCCCGGCTTGTCCTTGCCGACCCTTTAAAAGAAAGAGGGCTCAGCTTATGCGCGGGCCTTGGGCTCACCCAGCCCTTCATCCTTCATCCGGGCAGTGGAAGTCCCGCCAAAAACGCGCCGCTTTCTTTTTTTAAGAAAGCCGCCGAAAAAACCGTGGCTGAAACATCCAGGCAGGTATTGGTGCTGTGGGGAGAAGCCGAAATGGGCTGGGTCGGCGAGATCCGCGCCGCGTTCAAGGATATTCCCCGCGCGAAGGTTTTACCGGAATCTTTAACACTCCCGGATTTAGCCGCGGTCCTGACCCAGGCCTGCGGTTATTTAGGCAACGACAGCGGAGTGACCCAACTGGCCTCAGCCTGCGGCGTCAAAACCTTCGCGGTCTTCAACACCACCGACCCGCGCCTTTGGGGCCCGCAAGAGTCCATTATCCTGGCCGCCATGAGCCGGATGAATTCATAGAAGAAACATTCACATTTAATTTTGAGTTGGTTTTGGTTGAAAAATCAATTTGGAGAAATGCTTAGGCGTCCTCGTAAAGTGTAAAAGGGCGGATCCGCCTTTTACACTTTACTTGGCGGTCAACGAAACCTTGCTTTTAGCTATTTAGACTTTTTCTTAGGGCTTTTGCGGCGGCCCTTGCCCTTGAGCGCTTCCAGCAAAGCCTGCCCCATCTCGCCCGGGCTTTTGGCCACCACGATTCCAGCCGCTTCCAGCGCCGCCATCTTTTCCTTGGCCGTTCCCTTGCCGCCGGAAACGATGGCGCCGGCGTGGCCCATGCGTTTGCCCGGAGGCGCCGTGGTGCCGGCGATGAAGGCCGCCACGGGCTTTTTCATTTCTTTCTTCACGTATTGGGCGGCTTCTTCCTCGGCCGTGCCACCGATTTCCCCGATCATGATGACGGCTTGCGTGTCCTTATCGTGGTTGAAAGCTTCCAAGGCCGCCAAATGGCTGGTTCCGATAATGGGATCCCCGCCGATGCCGATGCAGGTGGATTGGCCGAGCTTGAGCTGGGTGACCTGCCAAACCGCCTCATAGGTCAAGGTTCCGGAACGGGACACGATCCCGATCTTGCCCGGCTTGTGGATGTAGCCCGGCATGATGCCGACTTTCGCCACGCCCGGCGTGATGATCCCGGGGCAATTGGGGCCGATCAAGCGGCTCTTGGGGTATCGCTTTAAAATTTCAGCCGTCCGGGCCATGTCATTGGCCGGGATGCCTTCGGTAATGCAAACGATCAGCTCAATGCCCGCCGCCGCGGCTTCTAAAATGGCGTCCGCCGCGAAAAGCGCCGGCACGAAGATCATGGTGGTATTGGCGCCGGTTTTTTTGACCGCCTCCGCTACCGTGTCAAATACCTTGAATCCTTCCACTTCACTGCCGCCCTTGCCCGGGGTGACTCCGCCCACCATCTTGGTGCCGTAATCCCGGCAATTCTTGGAATGAAAAAGCCCGGCCGCGCCGGTGATGCCCTGGCAGATGACTTTAGATTTTTTATCGAGGAATACGCTCATGCTTGGGCCTCCTTGGCCGCGGCCACCACGGTCTTGGCCGCCTCATCCATGCTGGAGGCGAATTGATACTTGAGGTCGGACTTGGCTAAAAGCTCTTTGCCTTTTTCCACGTTGGTTCCTTCCAAGCGGACGACCAGGGGAAGCTTCAGCCCCACGTCCTTGGCCGCGTCGATGATGCCCTGGGCGATGATGTCGCACTTCATGATGCCGCCGAAAATATTGACCAAAATGGCCTTCACCCTCTCATCGGACAAAATAATCTTAAAAGCCGCCGTGACGGCCTTGGTGGTGGCCCCGCCGCCCACATCCAGGAAGTTGGCCGGTGATCCGCCGAAAAAGGAAATGGCGTCGGCGGTGGCCATGGCCAGTCCCGCCCCGTTGACCAAACAGCCGATATTGCCGTCCAGCGAGATATACGAAAGCCCGCTCTTGCCCGCTTCCAATTCCCGGGCGTCTTCCTCATCCGGATCGCGCCAGGCCTCATATTCTTTGTGCCGGGCCAAGCCGTTGTCCTCGAACGCCACCTTGGCGTCCAGGCAATTGAGCTCGCCGTTCTTTAAAACGACTAAGGGGTTCACTTCCAGCATGGCCAGGTCCAGCTCCAGGAATAGTTTGACTAAATCCTGGAAAAGCTTGGCGCCCGCGTTGATGCGTTCTTTGGGCAGTCCCAAACTTAAATAAAGTTCCCGGGCCTGATAAGGCTCCAACCCTTGCAGGGGGTTGATCAAGGTCTTTTGGATGGCTTCGGGTTTGGTGGCGGCTAATTCCTCGATCTCGGTGCCGCCCTCGGCGGAGGCCAAGATCACGGGACAGCGGGTTCCCCGGTCCAGCACCACGCTGATATAAAGTTCCTTCACGTAATCCAGCGCCGGCGTGATGAATATTTTTTTGACCGTTTTGCCTTGGGGGCCGGTCTGGGGGGAAATGAGCGTCATGCCCAAAATGTCGCTGGCCCTTTGGCGAAGGTCCGCCTCGGTCTTGGCCAGCTTGACGCCGCCCGCCTTGCCGCGGCCTCCGGCGTGGATCTGGGCCTTCACCACCCAAGGCCCTTGGGGAAAGCGCCTAAGCGCCTCGTCGATTTCGGAGAGATGCTTGACCAATTGTCCCGGCTGGACCGGGAGACCGTACTTGGCGAAAATTTCTTTCGCTTGGTATTCATGCAGTTTCAAGAAGCCCTCCGACAAGGATTTTTAGGCTCTAAAATTTTTTTCACCACGAAGTACACAAAGTTCACGAAGTTAAATAATTAAACCAATCTCTTTGAAATTTCTTTCGGCCCAATGTTTTGCCGCGCTTCGTGTACTTAGTGAACTTCGTGGTAAAAAGCTTTCTTTATTACGGGATTTGGCTGTGGAATTTTTCCAGGAACAACCGCCAAACGTCGTTGGAAACCACCAGCACCATCACGGCCACGATAAAAACAAACCCCACGGTCTGGAAAAGATTCTGCCAGCGCAATGAAACCGGGCCGCGCTTGATGCCCTCGATCACGCATAAAACAATTTGGCCGCCATCCACCACCGGAATGGGCAAAAGATTCATCAGGCCCAGTACCAAAGAAATAAAAGCCACCGTGCTTAAGAACTCGATCCAGTTTTGGGACGCCTTCTGGTACATGACCCGCATAATCGTGATCGGGCCGCCCACGCTGTCCTTGAGGGAAAACTTGCCCGTGACCAATTTACCCAGGGACCCCAGGTAAAGGGTGGTGAATTCTTCCGTGCGCGTCGCCGCCGTCGAGAAAGCCTCGACCGGGCCCATTTTTTTAACCTCAAACTCGGTCGGCTCGGGGGCCGCGATGCCGATGGCCTTGTTCATGCCGTTATAAACCCGGTTGATTTTAACCGGATAGGTTTTGCCGTCGCGCGAGACCTGAAGGTCGATCTCGTCCGACACGGAGCTTCGGATGCTATAAGCCAACTCGGCCCAATCGGAGACGGTTTTTCCATTCACTGAAAGGATCGTGTCCCCGGCTTTTAAACCCGCCAAACTGGCCGGCGTGGACGGAGGCACCGAGCCCACCATGGCCGGGGCGATCGAATAGATCCCCAGATCCACACCGTCTTTTTTCAAATCACCCTTGAGGGTCACGTTGAAGATTTTCGCTTTTCGCTGAACCGTCAAGGCGACTCCCTGGTTGGGGTCCTTGGTCAGGCCTTCATAAATCGTGTCCTCGTCCGTGAACAGGTTTTTCACGTCCTGCCCGTTGATTTTCAAGAGCGTGTCGTTTTTCTTCAATCCCGCTTGGGCGGCCAGGCTGCCCGGCGGCACGAAACCCAATTGGGGCTTTTCCACGGGGATCTGTTCCCCCACCACCAGGATGAAAAACATGACGAAAAAGGCCAAAACATAATTCATGCCGGGGCCCGCCAGGAAGATCACGACCCTTTTCCACCAGGAGGCGTAAAGGAACTCGCCGGGGACGGGAGGCTTCTCGTACATCTTATCGGCGCTTTCCACGCTTAAATCGCCGCCCGCGGGTTTACAGTAGCCGCCGATGGGGAAGGCGCAAATCGCGTACTCCGTGTCCCCCCATTTTCTAGCCAAAAGAACCGGGCCCATGCCGATGGCGAAACGCTCCACCCGGACGCCGAAAATCCGGCAGGCGATGAAATGGCCCCATTCATGGATGGCGATGATCAAGGTAAAAGCCAGGACGACTTCCAGCACGAGCCAAATATTCATTTGAATTCCTTCACTAAACTAGGGATAGGGCCTCTTCGCGGGCCCAACGATCAGCGCCCAATATACCATCCAGGTTTGCGTTTGTCAGGGGGCGGTGTTTGCCGAGGACTTTAGCGATGATTTTCGGTATTTGAATAAAGGAAATTTTACCTTTTAGAAATAAAGCCACCGCCACCTCATTGGCCGCGTTTAAAACCGCCGGAGTCGTACCACCCTTTTTTCCCGCGGCGTATGCCAAGTCCACGCAGGGAAATTTTTCGCGGTCGGGCGCCTCAAAATGAAGCCGGCCGATACCGGCCAAATCCAACCGCTTCACCGGCGCTTCCGCACGCGCCGGATAGGTCAAGGCGTACTGGATGGGAATCTGCATGTCGGTGGTGCCCAATTGGGCCAATACGGATCCGTCAATATATTCCACCATGGAGTGGATGATGGACTCCGGATGGATCACGATGTCGATCTTTTCATAAGGCGCGCCGAAAAGATAATGGGCCTCGATGACTTCCAGCCCCTTGTTCATCAGCGTGGCGGAGTCAATGGTGATCTTGGGCCCCATGCGCCAAGTCGGGTGGTTCAGCGCCCGCTTCAAGGTGATTTTGGGAAATCGCTTCCGCGCCAGCGTTCGAAAAGGCCCGCCGGACGCCGTCAAAAGAATTTTATGGATTTCCCCGATATCGCCCCCGCCTGCCGCCAGGCACTGGAATACCGCGCAATGCTCGCTATCCACCGGAAGTATTTTGGATCCGGATTCTTTCGCCGCCCGCGCCACCACTTCCCCGGCCATCACCAGGGTTTCCTTGTTGGCCAAGGCGATGTCTTTTCCCTTTTGGACGGCAGTCAGGGTCGGCTTGAGACCCGCGGCCCCCACGATGGCGGATAAAACCAAGGGCGCGCCCGATTCCCCGGCGACCGCCACCACACCCTCGGACCCGGCTAAAAGCCGGGTGGCGTTTCCCGGAACCAGTTTTTTCAGGGGGGCAAAAAAATTCTCATCCATGATCGCGGCCATTTTGGGCCGGAACTGTTTGATCTGCCGGGCCAGCTCCCGGTAATTTTGGTGGGCGGTCAATCCCACCACTTGGAAAGCCGGCGAAAGTTTCTCGACCACTTGAAGCGTGGACCTTCCGATGGAACCGGTCGAGCCGAGAATGGCGATTTTTTTGGGCATGGACGCCTTTTTTCAACAGGGTTAAAGCCGGGGGGAATTTTACAACAATTCAGGCTTGGGAACGGGAGGATTTCAACAAGGAACGGCCTTCAAAAAGGTTTAAAAACCAATTCTCAGCAAACCCTTCGGAGCGGAATCATGGAAAAAGCTTAAATCTTGATCTTGGTCTTGGACGGGGCCGGTTTGCCGGAAGGTTTAGCGACCGCCACCAGGTTTTTGGCCATGCAAAACTCGCGTTCGCTGTACTGAAGATATTCCAAATCCCGGCTCACCGAGAAGCGCTTCCCGCAAGCCACGCAAACCGTGTCGAATTCCACATGGGTCTTCCCCTTGACCGCCTTGTCCAAAAGCCGGCAATCCACCATCTTGACGGGACTGTGGCAATCTTCGCAAACGATGCTTTCGGGATATTTAACATGCTTCATGGAGGCCTCCTCATCTTCCAGGCTCTTTGAGGAGTCGAAAGGAACATCATCATGCGCCTTATTTGGGCCGCAATCAAGGGAAGTCAGGAATCAGCGGAATCCGCCGGGATTTAGTCCGAATTCTATTGGCTTTTATCCGGAAAGAATTTTGGGCCTTTGGCAAAACCAGGCGGCTTGGCCCAATAAAAAAGGCGGCCTAAAAGGCCGCCTCCACAACCTAAATCTCAAAACTTAAAATTTACTTTTTTTCGCTATCCGAAGGCTCATACTCCGCGTCCACCGGACCGTCCTTGGGCTTTTCATCCGGATGGGCGTGGCCGCCTTGGCCTTCCGGCGCGCCCGCGGCCGCGCCGGCGGCGCCGGCCTTCTCCGCCGCTTCCTTATACATGATCTCGCCCAGTTTCATCGCGGCTTGGCTGAGTTCTTCCGAGGCCTTTTTAATGGCCTCCGCGTCCTCGCCCGCCATGAGCTTCTTCAAAGCCTCGAGCTTTTCCTCGATCTGCTTCTTGGTGTCGGCATCCACCTTGTCCCCGTAATCTTTCAGGGCCTTTTCGGTGGAATAGGCCAGGGTGTCGGCCTGGTTCTTCGCCTCGATCTTCTCTTTTTTCTTTTTATCATCCTCGGCGTGAAGCTCGGCGTCCTTTTGCATCTTTTTGATCTCGTCCTCGGACAATCCGGAAGACGGCGTGATCTGGATGCTTTGTTCCTTGCCTGTGCCCAAATCTTTCGCGGCCACGTGCAAAATACCGTTGGCGTCGATGTTAAAGGTCACCTCAATCTGCGGGGTTCCCCGGGGCGCCGGCGGAATGCCCACCAGGTCAAAGCGGCCCAGCGTGCGGTTGTCGGTCGCCATTTCTCTCTCGCCCTGGAGCACGTGGATCGAAACCGTGCTTTGGCTGTCGGCGGCGGTCGAGAAAGTCTGGCTCTTCTTGGCCGGGATGGTGGTGTTGCGCTCGATGACCTTGGTCATGACCCCTCCCAGGGTCTCCACGCCCAAGGACAAAGGCGTCACGTCCAAGAGAAGCACATCCTTGACTTCTCCCTTCAAAACCCCGCCTTGGATGGCGGCGCCCACGGCCACCACCTCATCCGGGTTCACGCCCTTGTGAGGTTCGCGTTTGAAAAAGTCCTTCACGGTCTTCACGACCAAAGGCATGCGGGTCATTCCGCCCACCAGGACCACTTCCTGAATATCGTCCACCGTGTAGCCGGCGTCCTTCAGGGCCTTGCGGCAGGGCTCCACGCTTTTCTCGACCAAGTCCCCGACCAGTTGTTCCAGCTTGGAGCGGGTCAGTTTCAAGTTCATGTGCTTAGGCCCGCTAGCGTCCGCCGTGATGAAGGGCAGGTTCAATTCGGTTTCCGCCGTGGTCGACAAGTCGATCTTGGCCTTTTCCGCCGCTTCCTTGAGGCGCTGCAGGGCCATCTTGTCGTTCTTCAAATCAACACCGGAATCTTTTTTGAACTCATCGATCAGCCATTGAATGATGCGCTGGTCAAAGTCGTCGCCGCCCAAATGGGTGTCCCCATTGGTGGACTTGACCTCGAACACGCCGTCGCCCAATTCCAAAATGGACACGTCAAAGGTTCCGCCGCCCAAGTCATACACGGCGATCTTTTCGTTCTTTTTGTCCTTGTCCAAACCATAGGCCAGGGCCGCTGCGGTAGGCTCGTTGATGATACGCAAAACATCCAGCCCGGCGATTTTGCCGGCGTCCTTGGTGGCTTGACGCTGGGCGTCGTTGAAATAAGCCGGAACCGTAATCACGGCTTCGGTGATGGTGGTGCCCAGGTAGGCCTCCGCGTCAGCCTTGAGTTTTTGCAAAATCATGGCCGAGACTTCAGGCGGGGAATATTCCTTGTCGTCAATCTTGACCCGAACGTCCCCGTTGGAAGCTTCCTTCAGGTTATAAGGCACCAGCTTTTTGTCCAGTTCCACTTCCGGGTCGTGCAGTTTGCGGCCCATAAAGCGCTTGATGGAAAAAACGGTGTTCGTCGGGTTGGTGATGGATTGGTTCTTGGCGACCCGGCCGATCAACCTTTCGCCGGTCTTGGAAAAACCCACCACGGACGGCGTGGTCCGGGCGCCTTCCGCGTTGGCGATCACCTTGGGCTCGCCGCCCTCCATGATGGCCATACAGGAATTCGTGGTTCCTAAATCGATTCCTAAAACTTTGTTCGTTGCCATTTCAACTTCTCCTTAAAAATTATTACTTTATCTCCCTGCGGCCAAAACCTCCGGCCCGGGAACGAAATCACGCCTTTTTCTTGGCGATCTTCACCAACGCGGGACGCAAAATACGGTCGTGGAGCTTGTATCCGCTTTGAAGCTCCTCAATGACGGTTTCCTCGGGGAATTGATCCGTCTCTTCCTGCATCATGACTTCATGGGCCCGGGGGTCAAACTTCTCCCCCTTGGTCTTGATCTTGGTGATGCCGTGCTTTTCCAAAATGGTTTGGAACTGGCGCAGGGTCAATTCCACGCCTTGTTTCAAGGTTCCCATGGTGCCGTCGGCGCCCGTGACGGAAGCCACGGCCCGTTCCAGGTTGTCCGCCACCACCAGAAACTCTTTTAACAAGCCCGCCTGAGCGAATTTAAGGAACTCTTCCTTCTCCTTCAAGGCCCGCTTCTTGTAATTATCGAACTCGGCGGCCGTCCAGAGCAGCTGCTCCTTCACCTCATCGTGCTTTTTCTTCCATTCGTCCACCGCCTCGGCGGCGGCGGGGTTTAAAGGCTCTTCCGTGGGCAGTTCGGAAGCGTTACCCGCGTCATCGTAAGACGTGGGATGGCTGTTCAAAATCTCGACTTCGGGCTCGCCCCTATTGTTTTGATTCATTTCCGGCATTAGGACCATCCTCCTCGTTTGTTCAAAGCTTCTTCCAGGGACCGGACCACTTGGCTCATCAGTCCCGCGACCCGGCCGTAATCCATCCGGGTGGGGCCCCAAACCCCCAAAACCCCCGCCACCTTGCCCTGAAGACGGTAAGGCAGGTGCATGAATGAAAAATTCTTGCCCTGAAGCCCCAGTGTGGAGGCTTCGCCGATTTCCACCGCCAAACCGGGATTCGATCTCTGCTTCTCCAAGATCGGCTTCAAGGGACCGCGCTGTTCGACGAGGCGGATCATGCGCTCCAGGTTCTCCATCGTCTTAAACTCGGGCTGTTCCATCAATTGGGAAAAGCCCTCCAGCTGGATTTGGTCGCCTTCCAGGTCGAGCGCGTTGTCGATGGTCTTCAGGGCCGCCTTGAGAAGATCCAGCTTTTGATCGCGAAGCTTTTGGGCGTCCGAAAGCATGCCGGCGCGGATCTCGAAAAGCGAAAGACCCTTAAAACGGGAATTCAAGACTTGGGTGACCTTGGCCAATTCTTTCGGGGACAAAACGCCTTCCAAGCGGACCAATTCCTCTTTCACCACGCCGTTGTCCAAAACCAAGATGACCATGACCTTGCGCGCGTCAATGGGGACCAGCTTAAAATGATCAAGCTGGGCCTCATCCGGAAGATGGTAAACCGCCAGCCCGCCTAAACGGGTCATCGCGGACAAAATTTTCGCCGTATGCCGCATCAAGGCCTGGACTTCGTCCTTGGCCTTTTCATACTCACCTTCAATTCGATGTCTTTCTTTCAGGCTTAGTTCCCGGGCCCGCATCAGGCGTTCCACGTAAAAACGGTAGCCTTGGTCCGTCGGCACCCGGCCCGCGGAGGTGTGGGGGTGGCTCAAGTAACCCTGGTCTTCCAGGCGCATAAAAACACTGCGGATGGTGGCGGGCGAGACCTGAATTTTTCCGGAGAGGGAAAGCGACGCGACGGGCTTGGCCGTGGCCACATATTGGTGGATCACGGTCGACAGCACGGCTTCCGATCGGTTGGAGGAATCCATCGCCACTTGGTTCACCTTTGAGTTAAGCGTTCTTCTTAAACTTTAGGCCGGATCAATCCGGCTCCTGATGATGAAAATCATACTGGACTTAGCCCTGTTTTTTCTTCTTCACAAGAACCAGCCCGGACAAGTCCGGCTCTTTATCATCCTCATAATAAGAGGCCGGACTTGAAAGTCAACTTACGGGGGATTGGATTCGTTCTATCAAAAAGAGAGGGCCGGGTTTAGGCGACCAAGGTCTCTAAGAGACCGTTTAACACAAAGAACCCGCTGGACGTCACCTGATAATGGTCCCCGCTTAGCCTCAGCCAGCCCCGGCCCTCAAAAAGACGAAAGCGTTCTTGATAAGACAGTCCTTGGCTTTTGGCGTAGTGATCCAGATCCTGCCGGCGGACCCCTTCGGACGTTCTGAGGGCCAACATGATTTTTTCAAACTCCAAAACTTCCGGGGACAAGGATTCCAAGCTTAAAACCGGGGACTTGCGCCCCGCGGCCGTCTCCAGGTAACCGGTCAAGTTCTCGTCATGGGTGTGCCGGACGCCTTGGACGGTTCCCACCGCCGAAAGTCCAAAACCCCAATAATCCTGCCCCCGCCAGATATTCCAATTATGCCGGCAGGTTTTACCGGAAACCGCGAAATTGGAAACCTCGTATTGCTCAAAACCCTGGGCCTTTAAAAAGCTTTGCGCCTTCTCGTATTCGTCGGCCACCTCGTCTTCCGTGGGAAGCGCGAGCCCGGTTTGAACTTGTTTCTCCAGGGGAGTCCCCTCTTCCACTTGAAGGGCATAAACCGAAAGATGGTCGGGTTTGAGCGCGGCGGCTTTTTGAAGGGACTCGTTAAAATCATCGGCGCTCTGGCCCGGCAAGCCAAACATCAAGTCCAGGTTCAAGTTCGTGAACCCCGCTTCCCGCGCGGCGCGGAAGGCCTTTTCCACCTGGTCCCAGGAATGGCCCCGTCCCAAACGTTTTAGGATTTTTTCTTGCGAGGCTTGGGCCCCGAAACTGACCCGGTTGACGCCCAAGCGCCGATAAGCCGTCATTTTTTCAAGGGTCACGGTTTCCGGATTGGCCTCAAGCGAAATTTCAATCCGCGGGTCGAACCCCGCTTTCGCGCGAAGCGCGCTTAGGATTTTTTCAAGCTGGGGCGCTGAAAGCACCGACGGCGTCCCGCCGCCAAAATAAACGGTTTGAAGGGGCCCGGTCAGCGTCGACCCTTCAATTTCCCGGATCAGGGCCTTCGTGTAAGTTTCGACTTTGGAGTCCTGTCCGGCAAAGGACGTGAAATCACAGTAACTGCAAATGGAAGCGCAAAAGGGAATATGCAAATAAGCGTTCACGGCCTCGCGGTCTCCTATTTTTTCTTAGCCGCGGCCGCCGAAGGCGCCATCGGAGCCGCGGTGGAAGGCGCGTTCACGATAAAATGGAACATCCGGCTGAAGTCCGGATGAAAATTCACGCTATGCCAATAAATGAGCCAGGCCTGGCCCTTGACGAGTTCCTCGTCCAGCTGGCCCCAGTATCGGGAATCCAAACTGTTGTCCCGGTTGTCCCCCATCATAAAGTAATGGCCCGGGGCCACCGTGACGGGTCCAAAATTGACCTTGGGCGAGTCCGGCCCTTCTTCTTGGAGGATTTCCCTCGGCGTGAAAAGATGTTTCACATAAGGCTCATCCTGCTTCACGCCGTTCAGGTAAAGCTCGGCGTTTTTAAGCTCAATCACGTCCCCGGGCAAACCGATACAGCGCTTGATGAAATCTTTCGTATGGTCATCCGGATAAACAAAAACCAAAATATCCCCGCGCTTGGGATGGTTGAACTCCAGGAACCGGGGGGTCTTATTCAAAAGCGAATAGCCGTACTCATATTTTTTCACCAGCAGATAATCGCCGATTTGGAGCGTGTCTTCCATTGAGCCCGAGGGAATGGTAAAGGGCTGGACCAGAAGGGCCTTCAAGGTCAGGGCCACCACCATGGCCACCCAAAGGGAGTCAACGGTTTCCATCCAACTTCCAGGCCGGCTGGCGGCCAAAAGACCGGGCGCGGGTGCCGGGGACGGTTTGAGCTTGGGCCAAACGACCCTCACGAAAAGCTCCACCAAGGTCAACAGAGCCGCCAAGAAATAAAGAATCAAATTCAAATTCTGGGTAAAATCGATGTTTTCCATGACTTCTCCGGATTTAAAAATTTACAGCGATTAACAATGATGTCCCGGGACTCCCTATTGGCGTTAAGGATTCCCGGGACAATGCCGCCCTCCCCTAACTTTTACTTCGAGGAGCGGCGCGAACGCAGATGAACGCAGATAATTCGATTAGATTTATTCCTCATCGGCGTTTATCTGCGTTCATCAATGAAAATTGCCGCGACTTAATCCTCTACCTGCAAGACGGCCATAAAGGCTTCTTGAGGTATTTCGACGCTGCCGATGTTCTTCATGCGCTTCTTACCTTCTTTTTGTTTCTCCAATAGTTTCCGTTTGCGGCTGATATCCCCGCCGTAACATTTGGCCAAAACGTCCTTGCGGCGGGCCCGAACCGTCTCCCGGGCGATAATTTTTCCGCCGATGGCGGCTTGAATCGGCACCTCGAAAAGCTGCTGGGGAATAATTTCCTTTAGCTTTTCGGCGATTCCCCGCCCCCGGGCCTCGGCCTTGTCCCGATGCACCATAAAGGACAGCGCGTCCACCACTTCGTTGTTCAGCAGGATGTCGACCTTCACGATATGGCCCGCCCGGTAGCCGATGGGCTCATAATCCAGCGACGCGTAGCCCTTGGTGCAGCTTTTAAGTTTGTCGAAAAAATCCATGACCACTTCGGCCAGGGGAAGCTCATAGGCGATCTGGGCCCGGGTGGGATCCAGGAAGCTGGTGTTTTTGTGAATTCCCCGGCGCTCCTGGCACAGGGTCATGACCGCGCCGATATAATCGGCGGGCACGATAATTTTCGCGTCAATGATGGGCTCCCGGATTTCCTGGATCGAGGTGATCTCGGGCAGTTTGGTCGGATTGTCGACCCAAACTTCTTCCTGGTTGGTTTTGACCACCTGATAAATGACGCTGGGCGCCGTGGCGATCAGGTTGAGGTTGTATTCGCGCTCCAAACGTTCCTGCACAATTTCCATATGGAGCAGGCCCAGAAAACCGCAGCGAAAACCGAAAGACAAGGCGACGGAAGTCTCGGGCTCATACGAAAGCGCCGCGTCGGACAGTTTGAGCTTGGACAGGGATTCCTTCAGGTGGTCGTAGTCCTCGGAGTCGATGGGAAAGAGCCCGCAAAAAACCATGGGCAACACATCCTTAAACCCGGGCAGGGCCTCCGCGGTGGGCCGGCTGGCTTCGGTAATGGTGTCCCCCACCTTGGCGTCGCGCACTTCCTTGATATTGGCGCAGATGTAGCCCACTTCCCCGGCGGAAAGCTTCTCGACTTTTTCCATCTTGGGTTTGAAGACGCCGATTTCCTCGATCTCAAAAACCAAATCGGTGGCCATGAACTTCATCTTGGTTCCCTTTTGGATGGTGCCGTTCAAAAGCCGCACGAAGATGATGACGCCGCGGTAAATGTCGAACATGGAATCAAAAATAAGGCCCTTCACCGGGTCGGCGGCCTCGCCCTGGGGCGGCGGCACCCGCTCCACAATCGCCTCCAAAATATCCTCGATGCCCAAACCATCCTTGGCCGAGGCCAAGATGGCTTCCGAGCCCTCGATGGCGAGTGATTCTTCCATTTGTTTTTTACAGCGCTCCACGTCCGCGGCCGGCAGGTCGATTTTATTGATGACGGGAATAATGGTGAGTTTCTGATCCATGGCCAAAAAGGCGTTGGCCAGGGTCTGGGCTTCCACGCCTTGGGAGGCGTCGATCAATAAAAGCGCCCCCTCGCAGGCCTTGAGGCTTCGGGAAACCTCGTAGTTAAAATCCACGTGGCCTGGCGTATCGATCAAGTTCATCTCGTAGCGCTTGCCGTTTTTGGCCTTATAAAAAAAACGCACGGCCTTGGCCTTGATGGTGATGCCCCGCTCCCGTTCCAGATCCATTTGGTCCATCAATTGGGCGCGCATTTCCCGGGGCGGAATGGCGCCGGTGAATTCCAAAAGGCGGTCCGCCAGCGTGCTTTTGCCGTGGTCGATATGGGCGATGATGCAAAAATTACGGATATGGTCGAGCGACAAGGCCTTGGAACTCCCGAAAAAAGGATGGGTTTGAAAGGCGGTTAGTATAAGACAGACCCGGGGGAAAAAGAAGGAATGAAAAGCCTTGGAATATTGGGCGAAATAAAAAAGGCGCGGTTTTTAACCGCGCCGATCCATCGAGTCTTCGCGCGCCATCAATATAATTCGACGTCGTCGAGCCAGATGTCAGCGGTGTATTTTTGGGCCGGCGGGCCCCCAGCCGGGTTATTGGCGCTCGAATTATTATTCGAACGGCTGGTCCACATGAACTGAAGCACCTGCTGTCTATCGTATGTCTGGACAGTGCCGGGACCACCCGCTCCATACTGGAGTCCCATACCGTCGAAATCAAGGGTGACATGAGACCATTGGCCGCTGGGGTATACCAAAAGCGAATTCCCCAGGTAGTCATAACAAGGCACCGTGCTGGGGTTGCCGGGGTCGCCGCAGTCGCCCCCGATGCTGGGGGGGGCGATCCGCGCCGTGACCAGGCAAAAGAATACCTGATTGGCGTTGTCATCCGTCCCCCGGTTCCACCAGAAGGAGATACCTTGGAGGCTCCCGAGATCAAACAGGTTGTTGGGATAGGAAGCGTTCGCCCGGGGCAGGCACTCTATCTCAAAAGCCGGGTAACCGTTGTTGCCGTAATCGATATAATCGCCGAAGAGATGCAAAGCGTAAGGGTTGCCGCTTGGATCGGCCAAGGGCGGGGCGAACCCGAGGCCGCTATCGCCGCTGAAACCATAACTACCATCGATAAAAGTTCCCGCCGCCGAATCCGTTAAGGTTGGATTAACCTTGAGCGAAGCCTCTCCAAAGTTCGACACGACTTTGTTCGAAAGGGCGGGCGCCAAAAACGACTGCGCGGCGGGCGAATTGTTTTGGCATCCTTGGCAGAAAAGCGCGGCGAATAATAAAACCAATTTTGTCCGGCTGTTCATAGGGTCCTCCTCATACTCAAACGCGGGGCGGCCATTGGGTTGTTTATATTTTATATTTAGATCGGCGTTATTGAATTATACCACCCGGGGACAAAAATTGGGCTTCCACAACCTCCGGGGCTAAAAATACGGTTTTGTTCCCCGTTAAAACCAAGTTTAAATAAAAAAGGCCCGGCTTTTAGCCGCGCCTTTTAAAAAAATGGGTTCAACCGGCGATCAATAGAACTGGATGTCATCCAACCACATATCGCAGGTGTAATTGCCCGAAACATTGTTGGACCGGTTGGTCCACATTAATTGAAGAACATGGGTCATATCCGCGGCCGTGACGTTGGTCGGACTGCCCGAAGAATATTGGGTGTTCATATTGCTGAAAGGCAGCTGAAGCTGGAACCAGTTCCCGCCCGTCCCAAAAAGCGAATTGCCGAGGTAATCGTAGCAAGGCACGGCGCCGGGGGTGCCGCAGGTTCCATCCCCGCCGATGCTTTGGGGAGCGATGCGGGCGGTGATCAGGCAAAAAAAGTATTGATTTGAGTTGTCCGTGGGTCCGGTGCACCAGTCGAACTCAATGCCGGTCAGGCCGGCGAAAGAGGTGAGGTCGTAAAATTGGCTGTCGGCGCGGGGAAAGCATTCCAGTTCGAAGGCCGGATAACCGCCGTTGCCATAGTCGATGTAGGTCCCGAAAAGATGCAAGGCGTAGGGGCTGTTGCTGGGATCGGGAAAGGAAGCGCTGACAAGCGGCGTCGTCAGCTGCAAGCCGCTGTCCGTTTTATAAGCGTAGGATCCATCCAAAAAGAAACCCTTTTCACTGTCAAAAAGCGTGGGGTTTGTCTTCAAGGAGGCGTTGCCAAAGTCGGAGACCACCGTGACGGGCAAAGGCTGGGCCAAGATAAGATTCGGATTGGATAAGGGAAGCTTCTCCGTACATCCCTGGAGCAAGCCCAATAACGCCAAGCCCAAAATTAAAACTGATTTGTTGTTCATAGCCACTTTCCCCGCTTGGGCTCTGCCCAAGCCACCTTGCTTTAAAATTACCACTGTTTTAAAAAAACTCGATATCGTCCACATAAACATCGATCGTGGCAAGACCCGGCTTTTTGTTGTTGTTTCCTTCTTCCCATTGCAGCCAAAGCGTCTGTTTCAAGTTGGCCCCGTTATCCCCGGTCAAGGTGGGGACCACCGGCGCGTAGCCGGATTGAAGCTGTTGGAGATCGCTGAAATTGTAGCTGGAAAGAAGCCATTGGCCCCCGGTGCCGCCGCTGTAGTCCGCCGCGAAATGATCGTAGCAGCGTTTGGGCCCCGCCGGGCAGGTGCCGTTGTTGGTTCCCGTGGGAACGGTTTGCGCCACGGGGATGGCGAACACCCGGTGGGCCGCCGTATCATCATCGGCCACTTTCAGGTAAAACTTGACGCCGCTAAAATGATTCGCGTCGTAATAAGTGTAATTTTCCATCGGAATTTCCAAATCCAAGGCCGGAAAAGTGTTGTCGAGCAAATCCGTCACCGCGCCCGACATTTGGTAAGCGTAGGGGCTGACCGCGCCGGCGCCCGGCACCAATTGGCCGCTGCCGGATCCGTAAGTCGGGAAATTATTCACGAAGGTCACCGAACCCGGCGTTTTCAAGACGTAACTGGGCGGGTTGTTGTCCTCGAAAAGGTTGGGATTAATGGCGATACTTCCGGTGGCGAACTGGTCCACCCGGTTGCTGTTGGGCACCGAGTTGGGGGCGGCATAATTCCCGAAACCCGGGACGCTGGATTGACAGCCCGAATTCAACAGAAGAACCAACCCGCCCAAGAGCGCGACGCAGCCCGCGACGCCGCTCACGCGGCCGAACCACCGTTGTTTAGAATTGGATTTCATAAGTCATCTCCAGGTACTGGTTGTTCAGCTTCGTTCCCGGCGCCGTGGACCCCACGTAGGGGACCGCGTCCCCGCCGGTCAGGTCGTAATCCAGATAAAGGCTCGAGTTGCGGTTGATCTTGAACACGCTCGACAAGCGGAAACTTTGGTTGCTGCCGTCGATCGTAAAAACGTTGTAAGAACCAAAATCCGAATTATCAAAAATATACGAATACCTCGCCAAAGTGGTGTTCCCAATGCCGGTGTCATGGCCCTTTATTTCCTGGTCGCTATAGGAAGCCGCCATTTCCCACCAAGGGAACAACCCCACCTGCACTCCGCCTAAAAGCCAGGCGCTGGTCAGCGTGCCGACCGAGCTGTTGGTCTGCTCGAACCGGGCGTTGGTTCCCACGACTAAATCCTGGTCCAAGCCCAAAGCGGGCCCCAGGTTCAACGAGGGTCCCACATTCACGTAAGTGAAACTGCGCTGGGGGGTCGGGGCCGACGCGGTCCCGTCCACCGGAACCGGAACATAAACCCCGCCCTGGCTCTCTTCCACAAGGTTATCACTGATTTCCTGAACAAAGTAGATCGACCCCAAGATTTGCAGGGCGTCTTTATCAAGTGTTTTCACGTCCAAATCAAGCCCGGCGCCCTGCCGGTTGGGAGTCGCCAACCCATAGGGGAAGGTATTGTCCTGGGTGCGGTCGTAATAACCGAAGATTCCGCCGGCGCGGGGGATGCCGTTCAGGAAAAACTGGCTGCGCAGGGGAGCGTCGAAAAGCTCGGGGGTGGCGGCGCCTTGCGCGTTGGAACCCGGGACCAGATCATCCTGCCGGGTCTGGGCCAGGGGCGAATAGTAATAGGGTCCCACATAAAGATAGTTGAAGGTCAGCTTGGAATGGCCCAACCGTAAGTAAGGTCCCGCCAGGATGGCGTAATCGCTGACAATTTTATTATTGTCCCGCTCATCGTCCTGATAAACCGCTGAAGCGCCTTCCCAAACGCCCCCAAAGGACGCGTCATCCCCCAGCCCGAAGTCCACTGAAGGCTTCAAGCTGATGATCTGATAATGATGGGCCCAAGTATCGGGATTGAATTGAACGTAAATGGAATTGGGTTGGTTGGTGCCCAAAGGCTCGGCCAAAACAACCGCGTAGGCGTCCATCGCCAATTGGATCGAGGCGTTCCCGCCCAAATACCAGCGCTTGGACTTGAGCTCGCTGTCGGCGCCGAAAATAAAGTCGGTGAAATTATCCGGTCCGTAATAAAAAGCCTGTCCCGTGGTGTCGTTGAAACCGTTGGCGATCATGTCGGCCATCACTGAAATTTTAAAGCGGTCCAGCAGATCCGAGTTGGGCCACAAAAGTTCCGTGCTGGCCCGGGCGCCGCGGAAAGGCCAATTGGGCTCGTTATTTAAAAAGCTTTCGTATTTCAAAGTATCGTCTTCCCGGGCGATCATTTCGGGTTTATAGCGCAGGTCTAAATTATCCCGGTTCCAAAGGGTTAAAGGCGTGTAAGCCTCGTCGAAATCACCCAAGGTGACCGAAACCCAAGGCGCGTTATAATCCATGGTGACCCGGCGGACGGTGAGCGTATCGATGGAAGCGGATTGGTTCGACTCCATCAGCGTTTTATAACGCAAGATCATATCCCAGCGGATTTCTTTATCGACCACGCCTTCAGGCTCAAAATCGATATAACCCAATTCGGTTTGGGTGGAGTTGTGGCTCAACCCGATGGCGCCCGTATCGCCGTAATATTGCTGGGCAATTTGGAACGCCCTTCCCAACCCATGCCAGGCCACGGTGGGATATTCGGAAATCCCCTTCAATCTTTTCCACAAATCGTATTGTCCGGCTTCCACATCCGAGGAGGATTTCAAAGTGGCGTCTTTTTGGCCCTGAACGGCTTTTAATTCATATTGATAGGCGTCTTGCAGGCTGGTTAAGGTTTGAGCGGCCTTGGCCAGATCCGCGTCGGACTCCGTCACCGGTTCCGAAGGCGCGGCCGGGGCGGTAACCGAAGCGGTTAGGGCCGTGTCCGACCCGGGAGCCGCGGTCACACCCGCGTTTCCTAAATCTTCCACCGAAGGCAGCATGTCCGTATCGGCGTCGGCCACCACGATTTGGTGGTAGCGGTTTTGAGCCGTCAAAATATCTTGGGCCACTTCATAACGGGTCAGGGGCGGCTGGGCGGCGCCCGCGGGCAAAAGACCGGCCTTCTCTAACTGGCTCAAGCGCCCATAGGTCGAATCGCCCAGTGGAACGGTCGAGAACAAGACAGCCGAGTTCTGTTGGGGGACCGGGTCCGTGGAGGCAAAAAGGGCCGGACTCAGACCTAAGGTCAGGGCCGCGGCGGTTAGGGGCAGCGATAAATTTTTAGAAATGCGCTTCATAAGTGAATCTCCAAATTTGATCCTGCCGGTCATAGGTCGGGATATCCGCCCAGTTGTAACGGGTTAAAAATAGGTCCGCCCTGAAATCGATCTTGTCCCCCAGGGGCAGCATCGCGCCAAAAGCCAGGGTTTGACGGGTCAGATTCAGGGGCTCATAAATATACTGGCCGAGCTCCGAATCATCTAAATAGAACGAATAACTCGCCCAGGTCTCGGGATTCCCCCCGAAAACGTACTCACTGCCGCTGGCTTGGGCGCGCTCAAAGGCCAGCGACCAAACCACCGTCGACAGGAAGTGGACCGGAATATTAAAGTCGCCCGCCAAAATAAGCGTGTTCACGGTAAAGGGACTGACCCCGCCAAGCCCCAAGTCATCGGTTTGGTGTTTATAGTCCACTTGGACATCGTAAGTTTGATTGTTCAGATCAAAAGCCTTGGCCAGATCCATCGATAGGGCGCCTTCGTATCCCCCGAAAACCCGGGGCGTGGTGGTGTTGGTTTGGCTGTCCACCGGGATGGCCGCGGTCCCCGCCCCGTTCAAAACCAGGTTGGGTTGAATTTCTTGCCCGGTCACCACATAGGAAGCTTGGGGCTTGAGCCAGCCCTTCTCCCCGATCTCAGCCGAGAAACCCAGCACCAGGCCTTCCCGGTTCGGGGAGGCATCGCCATAGGGCAAAAAGTTTTCGGATAAACGGTCGTAAGGCGCGAAGAAGGGCCGGTTCACGTTCTGGAAGACGAACTGGTTCAAGTAACCCGGAAGGCCGCTGTCCAAACCGCTGAATTCGCTTCCCAAATTGGAGCTTAAATATCCCGGCGAGCCCGAGGCGGGCGTGTATTTGTTCGTCTGGGCGCCGGGCGAATAAAAATAAGGGCCGTTGTTCATATACTTCGCCGTAAAATGGACGCCCTCTACATCGAGCGAACCATTGGCCAATAAAGCCCAGTCCTTGAACACCCGCTGGGGATTGTTCAAGTCATCGTCATATTGGCTGAAGGCGTTTTCCATGGAAGCGCTCAAGTCCGCCTTGTCCCCCAAAGGAATCGTGGTCTTGGAGGTCACGCTGCCGATCACGTATTGCTTGGGAAAAGTGGAGGGTTGATTGGGCTGATAAGGCACATTGGCGCTTTCGGGATCATTAAATAAAACCAACCCCGTGCTGGTAAAATCGAGGATGTGGTTGAAAAGACCCAGTGACCCTTGGCTGCCCAGGTAATAGCTTCCAAAAACCGATCCGCCGCTGGTTGATCCGGGTTCCTGCATGAGACCCGACATGACCTGATATTTAAATCCACTCAACACGGGATCTTTCGGCCATTCCTTGCCCGTCTCCGCCTCAAAACCCCGGAAATGCCAATCGGGACTCTGATCCATATAAACCAACTCCTCGGTGTCCACCCGGTCGCGGTGGAAAGAGGTCGGCTCGATCATGGTATAAAGCGGCACGTCATAGCTCCAAAGGGTTAAGGGCGTGTAGCTCTTAAAAAAATCACCCGCGGTGAAATTACCGAAGTCGTTGTAACTGGTCAAAGAAATCCAGCGCAGTTGGTAAGGCGGTTGGACGGGATCCTGGTAATACATCCCAATGGAACGCCAAAGCCTTAAGCGCGCGTCGAACAAGATGGAGGGAATGGGCACGCTTTTCAAATCCACTTCCAAATACATGGCGGCGTTATAGCCCATGGGCCCATAAAGGCTGTTGGCCCCGAACCCCCGGTAGTTATACATGTAGCCGCGGGAAGACCCTCCGACCTCGGTGCCGGTTCTTTTTAAATAATCCTCTTGGAGGGTGGCGAATACCTCATTGCGGGTTTTTTCATCCGTGATCCGGTCTTCCAGTTGGTCGACTTCCAGGCCCATGGCGCTCAGTTCCCCTCGGAACTCCTGCACCAAGTCACCCAAGCTTTTATTGGCGTCCCCCGGCCCTTCGGCCGACAACGCTCCGGGAAGGCCCGGACCGTCGGAAGCGGCGGGGGAATCCGTCGGAAGCGGCGGGGGAAGCATATTCACGTCCGCCTGGGCCATATAAAGCCGGGAGGCGCTGGCGGTGAGCTCCGCCACTTCTAAATTCGTCATTTGCTCCACGGGTTTTTCCGGGGCGGGAACGAGGCCCGCCGCGACCAGTTCGGAAACATCCCAATTGATCCAAGCGTCCCGGTCCGCGGACGCGAGCTTGCCATGGTCCGCCCACGCCGGCGAGGCGCAGCCGAGGACGAAGCTGAGGACGCCCAGCGCGAAGCTTAGAACCGTTCCAAAGCCTTTAAAATTTTGAGAAGCCGTTAATTTCATCCCAATCCTCAAAACATGAACTTAATTTTGGTAAAGAACTGATCACCCGAATAATCATTATCCGGGACGTACTTATCATTGAAATCGATATGCTTATAACGCAATTCCATTTTCCCCCCGCACCAAGGGATGTCATAAGCGACACCCAGCCCGTACTCATGGGTTTGGTAGTCCACCTGGGGGTAGGTATAGGCGCTGCGCCAGGTTTCCAATCCCATATCGGCCATCAAGTCCACGTCGTCCATTAGGCTGACCATCAAGGCGCCGCTGAAGACCCGCTGCTCAAACAAGTTCGGGATCGCGCCCGACATGGGAAGTTCGGTATTCGAGGCGGGGTCCGCGCCGGCAGGAAGCGGCGCGTTATTGGCCTGGGACGCCAAACCCGAAACCACGTTGTCGGTCATGTAAAAAGAACCATCCAGGGGCCGAGGCAGGTTGAACCATTTGTCGAACTTCAGTTTGGTCGTCAAGGTGATGTAGTTGTAGGTTTTGATATTGGTGATGTTGTAGTAAACATTATGGCCATTGCCGTCGGTCAAGATGGTTCCGGGGCCTGAATAAATCGGGATGATGAGAGGCAGTCTCTCATTGGTCATCCGGAACTGATAGCGCACATCATCATTCAACACGTCCCCGTCGTTTCGGATGTCCTCGATATTATTGATGTAGTCCTGACGGACCGGATTCACGTTGGGGGAATAATTGCCCCAGAGGTTCAAGCCCCAAAGCCCTTCGTCGTCGGGATAATAAAAGCTCAACATTTGGGTCGGCTCGATCTCGTTGTAACCCGAGGTCACGCCTTCGTTGTTGACCTCGGAGGTGAATTCGGTCTTCTGCGACACGTCGAAATTGACGACGAAAGTATCCAAAAAGGAGGGCCATTCCTTCATCCAATCCTGTTTGCGGCCGTCCCATCCCACATTGAGGCGCCAGCCGTAACGGTCGCTTTGAAGATTGTCCACCTCCCCGATGGAACCATAGGCGTCGTTGTAGTCCGAGGGGCTGAAATAAAGGCCGTAGCGGGCGAAGTTAAGGCCGCTCATGGTGACCTTACTTTGGAAGTCGGCGTATTCATCGCTGATCGCGAAGCCGTAAAGCGTGAAGGGATAATAAGCCACCGAAGCCTGCCCCGCGCCGGCTTCCAAAGCTTCCGGATTGGCGGCCGTGACCGCCGGGTTGAGGATGTCCACTCCAGTGGAAAAATGGGAGAATCCGGCGTCCACATCAACGGCCACGGGCGTGTTGAGTTTCAACTCCAACTCGTAATCCTTCATATCCAGCTGGGGCGCTTGGTTCACGCCGAAGTTATCGTTCACCCATTCGGTGGAAATGGAGGTCGTGACTAAATTATTCGCCCAAGGCTCCATGATTTTGGCGCCCTCTTCCCAGCGTTGGGTTTGGGAAGGGCTGGTCCCCATGCGGCCCACCAATACCCACATGCGCCCGTCCGGACCCAGCCACGGAACCTGCTTCCCCGCCAGGTACATGCCGTCAAACACGCGGTCGTTCGCCGATTGCACGTTCCCCGCGGACATGGAATAGGCCGGGATATAGCTGACCTGATTCATGTAATCGTCCCAGTTTTTGGCGTCTTTATCGTCATTGAAATTTTTAATGTCGAAAGGATCCTCAAACCGCTTGATGGCGTAATTGGCGTAGCCGCGGCTGAAAGCCCCGAAGCTGGTGTCGGGCTGGTAGGTTTCCACGGCGAAGGTGGTGTCCCACCGGCCCAGGTCCCCGTAGTTAAAGAAAGTGACGCTGGGATTCCCGATATAAAGCGAGACCGGCTGCGTTCCCACGCCCAAAAGCTGGTAAGAGGCGTTGGCGCCATCCACCGGAATCAGCGCTCCCAAGCCGGCCGAAAGGGTGCCCTTGCCCCCCAGGTCGGAGTAGGTTCCGACGTAAATTTCTTGAAGGATTCGGGTGGCGTTTTCCTGGGTCAGCGGGCCCGACAGGCTGATATTTTCCACCCGCATATTGATGTTGGTGTAAAGGTTGGGGATTCCCGAGGACTTATTGGCTTTCTTCCAAATCTCGTCCACTTCGTCTTGGACCGTCTTGAGCTTGTCCAATTCATCCTCTTGTTCCTTGATGCGCGTGTCATCCAGGCTCAAACGGCTCTTGAGAAGCACGGATTCGGTGCGGAATTCTTTCAGCAGTTCCTCAATTTCTTGCTTGTCCGCCGACGGATAAATGGAAGGCGGAGCGGCGGTCGGCACGGCCGTGGGCGCCAAAATCACGGGAGACGGCAAGGCTTGCGGCGTGGGTGTGGCGATCGCCGGCTGGGCCAGCTCAGGCGCTTCAATGCGGGCCTTGGCCTTTTCCGTATAGAAAGCCAGTTCCAGCCGGCTCACGACCTTGCCTTGATCCAACACCGCCCGGTCTTGAGCATCCAGCAAACCATCGTCCCCCAACTTTTTTACCCGTTGGTAAAGACTTTGATCCGCCGTGACATCGGCGAAAGGATCGGCGAAGGCCCCGGAAACGATCGCCCCCCCAAAAACAAGGACGAAAAAGGCCGTCAATAGGTTTTGAAAGCGAAAAGTCAAAAAAACCTCTCGTTTGACAATTAGTCCCGTCGTTTAAACGGTTCGAAACTTTTTAGAAAAACTCGACGTCATCCACCCAGAAGTCAATCGGATAACTTCCCGCCGTGTTATTGGCGCTGTTGTTCCATGATAAATTGATGAATTCTTTCAAATGATCAATCAAATCCGGCGGCGTGACCGGCGCGCCCCAGCCTTCCCGGGTCAAATCGGTGAACTTCAAGTTGTAAACCGCCCAATCCTCGGAAGAATGAAGCGTGGTTCCAAAATGGTCAAAACAATTCGCCGCGCAATTGCCGCCCGCGGAGGCCGGCAAGGTGGGGGACGTCCCCAAGGCCAACCGGCGTTTCAACGATTGGTCCTTCGACGGGCATTTATAGTAGAACTTGATCCCGGTAAAGTTGGACGCGTCATATAAACCGCTTTGGGTGAATTGGCACGAAAGCGTGAAAGAGGGATAAGAGGCGTCTCCCTTGTCCGTTAAGGTTCCATAGATATGCGCCGCCATCTTGTCGCCATTCGCCCCGCCCGGCACCAAAAAGGGGCTGTTCACCGTGTTGCCGCCGAAAGAAAAAGCGATCCAAGTGCCGCCGCTGGCGCCAAAAAGCTTGGAGTTAACATCGGTGCTGGAATCTTGGAAATCGCTGATCCGGCACTGCTCGGCCGGCACAACGACCTTGGGTTTGTTCTCGTCGGGGTTTTGAAGGTTATCGGTTCGGGAATATTCTTTGGAACCTTCGTTGATGAAAATCGCCCCGCAACCGGTTAAAAAAGAAATCCCCAGGGTCCCCACGAGGATCAAGAACCACTTGGACGAGGCCATACCCACCCCTCAATGAGGAATTCATGAGACAAAGCGCCGGTCATTGTACTAAAAACGGTTGCCGGGGTGCTAAAAAAACAGTTTTAAGGGCCTCTGCCGGGCGGTCAAAAGCGTCCGAAACGGCCTTCTCTTTTTATTTTCACAATAAACTAAAGGAATGGTTTTATTCGTTCGCCGATTTGACATCGTCGGGTTTTGGCATGTCAGTAGCCTTGATCGCCGTCCCCGGCGGCAAAGCCTTCACATAGGCGAAATCAAAGGCCCTTAAGGATTGTCCGGGTTTTTCCGCGAGCACCGCCGCCATGTAACGGTCGTCCCTTTCCGGGTGGGGTTCTTTGGGAAGGGTTACATAAAGGTCCTTGACCCGGACCATGTCCCCCGCCGGAATGTCAAAGGGGCCCACGGTGGCCAAGTCGGTGAAATATTCTTTGGAGGTATCCACCTGGTGCAGCACGATGCCGGTCATCGGGTTAATGGATGAGTTGTGAATCATCACGCTGATGGGAATCGGAACCCCCGCCGGGGCTTCTTTCGGGATCGTCAGCTCTATTTCCAAAGGCAAAACGCCTTCGGTTCGCTGTAATAAGGAGAACGCCTTGCCGCCGGCCACCGCCCATTCCATGGCGCTATAGGGACCCTTCTGGCCGTAAATCAAACGGTAGAGGTCGTGCCAAAACATGCCGATCCCGGCGTTGACGGGCTGCCAGCTCTGGAAGGTTTCCGCTTCCCGGTTATAAAGCTCTTCCGGGCCCGGAGGGTTGATGGAGTCCTGAACCCAATTCTCATCCACCATCTCGCCCAGCGCGTACATGCCGTTGCTGCGGGAAATATAAGCCGGCCATTGCAGGTTCATTTGCTCAATCGTTTTTCGGTCGCTTTGATAAAGCATGATGTGGTTAAAATTAACTCCGGCGTCCTCAAACATGGCCGGATCTTGCCCATGCTCATGTCCCATGTCCCAGCCCAAGGTGAAAGTGAAAACGGGTTTGCTGAGCTTGGCTTGATCGAGCAGCGCCTTCAAGGTCATCGCCACCTTGTGCGCGCGCCACCACTCAAAAAGCGCCACCACATCCTTGTTTTCTTTGAGCGCCACCGTTCGGGCCAGCCAATGGATGCGCTCATCCTTGGACATGGACCAATAATCCGCCGGGCCCGGCACGTTCAAATCGCGCACGAACTCATCGACCATTTCATAGCCGCCCGTTCCGGTGCGGACATAATCCAGGCCAATCATGTCGATGTTCGGGTCTTTATCCAGCTCCTTCAATAAGCCCACGATGTCCTGCCGCCGGTTGGGATCCTCAAGCGAAATAAAATCGGTGGGGACTACTTGGTCCGAATCCGCGTCATAGCCCATGGTGAACTGATAATGGCCTTGGGCCTGCTGCCATCCATCGCCCACCACCCGGAAGGTGGTCATGTAAGCCGCGAACTTCAATCCCGCGTCATGGGCCGCCGCGCCGTAACGATGGGCCAGCTCCACGTCTCCGCGGTTAAAGGGAAAATCTTTCAGGTTCAACTTATCCCAAACCGAGGTCTGCCCGGCGAGAAAACAATAGGTGTTAGCGCCCATGAATTTAACCCACCCCATCGCGTTGGCCAGGCTATCCGGGCCCTTTCCATCCACGGGCGGAACCACCCCGTTGAATAGATGCTTGCCGCCTTCCATCGTGAGCGCGGAGTATCCCGGATAAAGTCCCGAGGGCTTCAAAGGCGAAATGGTAAAGGCGGACTCGAAACCTTTGGGGTCGGGCCACTGGGGTCCGGTCAAGGCGATTTGGGCGGTGTAGGTGCCGGGTTCGGGATTATAAGGAATGGGCCAATTGCCGATGAAACGGGCGTTCGCCGGGTCTTTTTTTAGGTACAGTTTCGTTTTTCCATCCACCATAGCCACGGGTTGTCCGTCATGAAAAACCTCCACCACGGCGTGCATGGCCGAAAAATGCGGCATGTCCTCCGGATGGATGCGCACCTCAAAAGGCACCATTTCATACCTCAAAAAATTCCGCGTGGGCATGATGGCGATGGTATCGGGGATAAATTGCGGCGTAGTCGCCACTTGGAAGGGGGACCGGGCGATTAGGGGCGCCAAATCCGCCACCGCGAAGTAGCTGCCTCCGGCGAGGATGAATAAAAGAAGCAAAGCGATGCCGATCGTCCGGGGACTCCAGGGGAAATTCCGGGTCCCTTGCCGAAGCAGGGCGATCCATTGATTCGGGAACTGGCGCTCCGGCCGCGCCTGGGAGGGCAGCGGCTCGGCCAAGGCGTCTTTCTCGGAAACTTCCAGGCTGGATTCCAACGTCAGCTCTTCGTTCGCCGCTTCCACCGAAACCGTCTCAAGCGCCTCTTTTTCAACCACAAGCTTCGCCGGATCCGCTAAAGGCCAGTGAATGGAATCCTTCTTTTGGAACAGGCCCGAAAGGGCGGTTTGCGCCGCGGCGACCCCAAACTGAATCTTTTGACCCAAAGCCGATATGTTCAAGCTGACCCGGGCCATCTTGGGAAGGCGGAAAGGCTCCAGCTCCGGTTTGGCCGGCGCGGCTTCCTCGGGCGACAAAGGTTTTTCCCGGGTCAGCCGGACGACGGTTTCCACGTGATAGGTTTGGGGAAACATATCCAGGGGCTGGGCCCAATCCACACTGTAGCCGTGCTTCATTAAAAGCGCCAAGTCCCGGGCCAAAGTCGTGGGGTCGCAGGAAACATAAACCAGGCGTTCAGGCTTCAACGCCGTCAAGCGGGATAACACTTCAGGCAAAACCCCTTTTCGCGGGGGGTCCATGATGGCCGCGTCAATTTGCGAGAGACCTTGGGCCTTCAATTTCAAAAGAAGGTCCGCCACATCCCCTTCCAGATAATCGATGTTTGTTTTGCGGTTCAATTCGGCGTTTTGACGGGCGTCCTCGACCGCCGGGGCGACTTCCTCGGCTCCGACCACATAATCGGCCCGATCCGCCACGGCCATGGCCAGGGTGCCGATGCCGGAATAAAGATCAAGAACCGTTCCCCATTTTTTACGGCCCTCGGGCTCCCCGAGCGCCTCCCGCACGATGGTATGCAGCACCTGAGCCTGCGGCGTGTTGACCTGCAGGAAGGATTTCAGGGAAACCTTCAGGGTCAGCCCGTCGAATTTCTCAAAGTAATAATCCCGGCCCGCCAAAACTTCCGTCGAGGATCCAAAAACAATGTTGGTGCGGGAAGGATTGATGTTTTGCAAAACCCCCACCAAACCCGGGATCTCCTCCATCAGCTCTTTGGCTACCCGGGGCAAAATTTCAGCCAAGGGTTCCGGAAGCAAAGTCGTTTTATGCAGGCGCTCTTCCGGCATTTGGGTGCGGGTCACGAAGGCCAGCAAAAGCTCGCCCGTCCCCACGCCCTGGCGCACGGCCAAATGCCTCAAAAACCCATAATGCTTTTTTTCCTGGTAAGGCGTTAAACCCGCCAGGTCTATTTTTTTGAGCGCCTTTTGGATGAGGTCATTGATCGCGTCGCCTTGGATGGGGCAATTCTGGTAAGGCACCAGTTTGTGGGAGCGGGGTTCGTAAATGCCCGAGATGAAATGGCCGTCCCGCATGGATAAAACCGGCATGGCCTTGTTTCGGTAGGCGTAGGAAGATTCCGAAGGCAGGCAGGGTTGGACCAAGACGGAGTCCATCTTGGCGATGCGCTGTAAAGCGTCGACCACGAATTGGCGCTTGGTCTGGAGCTGTTTGGGATAATTAAGGTGCTGCCACTGACAGCCGCCGCACTCCTCGAAAATGGGACAAGGCGGGGCCACGCGGTCGGGGGAAAAACGCTGGATCTCCACGATCTCACCCGTGGCGTAATGGTCCTTCACCTGGGTGATTTTGATCTTCACCCGCTCGCCGGGCAAACCGCCGCGCACGAAAAGAGCGAAGCCTTCATAACGGCTCACCGAATCCCCGCCGAAGGCGAGCGATTGGATTTCCACTTCAATGATGTCCCCGGTTTGAACGGGCTTCAGCGTGTTGGTCTTCATGGGTTCCTTCAAATGCGCTCAACAGAAAACCCGCCGGGGACGGGTTCTGGGTTATCGGCTTTGGATTCTCAATATTGATACACGCGGATTTTGGGAGGCAGTCCAAAATAATCGCGACTGGAATTAAGGCCCCATCATCCGGGGTTCAACCGCTTAAGGCCTTTTCAAATATTTTAACCGATTTTTGGGCGGGAGCAACCAGCATCCGGTCTGCTATACTTCCGCCCGACATCCGGATTTTTGGGAGCCTGCCATGAAACACCCCCGCGCGGTCCTATGGGTTATCAGTGTCTTCCTCTCGATGGCCTGTGGCTTCGCCGCGCCCTCCCGCGGCGGCGCTTCCGAAACCCGGGTGGACGCCATGGGGGGCTTGACCACTATCGTCACGGATGAAACCGCCGATTTAAACCTGTTTTTGGATGGAAACCCCGCCGCTTTGGTCCTTTTACCCCCCCAAAACCGCCTGGACCTTTCGGGCCAGTGGGCTGATTCGCCTTTTCCGCCGCCCGCCTTGAATGGCGGCCGTCAAGAACAAATCCTGAGCACCTTTCCCCGGACGAAAAATAAGGATATCGGTTACCAAGGCTGGCTTGGTTTTTTAAGCCCCCAATGGGCGGTTCAAGCGACGGGCGGCCTGGACAATCCCCGCGACCAACCCGCTTTTTCGCAGCTCGACCAATACAACCAGGCGGACGCTTTTGGCCTTTTTCGAACCGCGGTGAACTGGGGAGCCTTGGCCTTCGGAGTTGAAACCAGCGATCAGCAAATCGATCAAACTTTCGCGCCCGGGGCTTTTAACAATGATGTGAATGTTTTATCCGGCACCACAAACGAAAACCAATGGACGCTCAAAACCGGGATCGTGGCGCATGGGGTTGAAGGCGATTCCCCGCTCTCCCCCCATTGGCAGTTAGGCGGTTTTTTTGAGACGGACCTGGCTCCCGATACTCAAACCCAAACGCTTTCGGTTTTTTATCCCAGCCAAAGCCCTTTTCCGCTTCAACGGCTTTACCATCTCAGCCAAGCGAGTGGAACCGCCGAGGTTTATTACGAAATTCCCCAATCGCTTCAACTTCGTTTCAGCGCCTCCTCCAGCGGCCTGCAAACTCGCTTCGCGCAAACCGTCCCTTCCTCGTCCCCGGATTTCCAGACCCAGCCGGATTATCTTTTATCGAACGACGAAGGCGCGACCTTCACGGGAGCGGCGAAAATAAGGATTCATTTAAGCGACGTGGATTTAAAAATAGGCGCGGCCGCGACCTGCGGGTTTTTAACCGAAAAATTATTTCAACCCGGCGGGGCCCCTTTAGAAACGGACCAATATCAACAGATTCAAACCGCCGTTGGAGTTGGCTTAGAAGCGCCCGAAGACTACCTGGTGGGCCTGCAGTTTCGGTCCCAAAATAATTTGGGCGGGTCTTTCAATCCGCAGGATTCCGGCGCCGACGGCCAAGCGGATCCAAATTTGGACAGCTACCAAATCGCCCTTGGCGGGGAAAAATGGATCGCCCCCGAGTGGGCGATCCGCATCGGGATATTAAACGAGATTGACGAGGAACGTTTTGGCGCCCGCCTTCAAACACTGACGTCCAGCGTAGTCGGCGGAGTGGGCTTAAGGGAAGACAATCTTTTATTAGACGCCAAACTTCTTTTGGGCGAGGTATTCCCTTTAAACGACGCTTCCAGCCCGGACACCAGCCAAAACGGGTTTGAGCTTTCGGGAACTTTTTTTCTCTAAAACAAATAACCGAATGATTCACTTCGAAAAATAAGACCTATTGAAACATTGATCGAGGCTGATAAATTCCGATTTTCGTGTTTCCAACATCAGTCTTCATCGGCATTTATCATTGTTTCATAAAGAGGGCTCTTGGCCGCTTTGTGAAAGACATAGTGTCAAAAAATTATTTCTTGGCGGGGGGCTGAAGCACTTCTTCCAGGCGCAGGTAATCCCAATAAACTTGAACCGGCAGGCTGTTGCCTTGGGTATCCACCGCCAAGCTCAAGGACCTAATCGCGGACAAGTCCAACCGGGCTTGAAGCAGATCACTCAAGTTCACCGACACATTGGTGACTTTCTTCGGGGTCAACTCACCGGAAGTCTCGTATTGAAAGGACCTGCCATCGGCCACGGCCAAATGATAGGTCACCGGCTTATCCTGGGGATTGAAAGCGTCAATATTTAGGGTGGTAAATCCAGTCCAATCATAAAGCGGGATTTTGGTCACTGAATCCGTGCTTAAGGTAATCGTGGGCAGCCAATTCACGGGTGTGGCGGTGGGTTCCAAGTCCTCCTCAGGTGTGGGTGTCGGCGCGGACAGGGCTTTCTTTTTGGTTTTGCCGCTGGGATTCGAAGCGGCCACTGGAGGCGGCACGGCCGTGGGCATCGGGGTCGGCATTGTCATGAATTCCGACGGGAGTAAGTAGGTGGCTTCCAGGGACCGTTTTCCGTGGGTTTGGTTCTCGGTGGAACTTTCCAAGGTCACATAACCGCCCGTGGTCCAATCCAAATCGGTGTCCGGATATTCAAAATCATTCAAAACTTGGATTTTTTTGAGTTGTTTATGGGATTTAAAAATATGGCTTAATCCCAATCCAACAAACAGAACGTAGATCAGGGCCAAGGCCGCAAGAATGCCTAAAATCCATAAAAAAACACGCATTTCCAAGTCCCGATGATTGAAATTTTCTATTTAACGCAGAGCCCCGGCATTGTATCAGCCGCCCTAGGCTCCTGCAACTTGGAAACGTTTTGAGCCCTGAAATCAAAGCTATTTAACGATGAAGCCATGGAATATCATTCCCAGCGGGTCGCCAGCGCCATCAATGCCACGCCGAAAAGAAACGCGGCGAAATGGTAAAGGCGTCCTTGTTCTTGACGGCGCATTTCGGGGGCCAGATCCACCACCGCCAAATGGATAAAGGTTCCGGACGAGAATCCTAAAGCGCAGCCCAAAACATATTGACTGCTCTGGGAAAGTAAAAATCCGGAAAGAAGCGCCCCCGTGGGGATCATGAGCGAGACAAAAAGCACCATGGGAATGACCCTTCGAGCGGATCTTTTGCCCGCCAACAGAATGCTGGAGAGCGAGAAAAACTCAGGCGCTTTGTGGGCCACGGTGGCGATGAAAACCACCCAACCCACCGCCGCGATCCGGGAACCCGATCCCAAAGCCACGCCGTTCACCAAATTATGAAGGCTTAAACCCAGCATGGCGACCCAGCCCAGGGAATGATAATCGTGCTCGTCGTCCTCGCAGGGGTGGGAAAAACTGAAGGACTCTAAAAAAAACAATAATAAAAACCCGCCCAAAACCCAAAAACCGGTCGAAGCGCCCGCCAGCTGAAAGGCGTCGGGCAAAAGATGCAAAAAGGCCGCGCCCAGCATGATGCCGGCGCCGAAGCTGATAAAGAACCGAAGAAAGGGATGGTTTTTGGACTTCCGGTGAAAAAAGAAAGGCACGCTCGCCCCGCCCCAAGCCGTCAAGACCACCAGCAGGCTGTATAGAACCAATAAACTCATCGCGCTTTCCCTTTTAAAATTATTTCCCGGACAGACCGTCCCGGGATCCATCCCACGCACCTACCGGGACTGGGCCCAGCCTATCGCTTTCCAGGAAAGCCGCAAAGAGTTTTTCTTAAAATAAACACCGGCGCGGCCCATTGTGGGGTGACTGAAGGCCGTCCGAAACAAAAAAGCCCCCCGGCGCTTCGCCGGGGGGCTTTTCAAAAGGGCTTTTATTGAACCTTGATCTCGATTTCCCGCGGCTTAGCTTCCTCGGCCTTGGGCACCGTGATTTCCAAAACCCCGTCCTTATATTGGGCCGAAATCTTATCGGCCTGGATAGGCTTGGAAATCGAATAGGTCCTGCGGAAGGAACCCGAAGTCCTTTCCACTCGGTGATAGGTCCTATCTTGCCGGCGTTCCTCGGCTTTTTTCTCGCCCGCGAGCGTCAGCACGTTGTCCACCAGTGATATCTTGACGTCTTCCTTCTTCAGGCCCGGAATTTCGGCCCTAAAAACATAGTCGTTCTCCGATTCCTCCACATCGACAGCCGGCAATAGCTGCGTGCGTCCCTCGGCCCAATCCCAAAAATTACGTTCGTTTAAAAGATCGTTCGCCAAACGCCCACTTACCAATTTTCCAAATGTCATTTTTTTCCTCCATCGTTGTTTCCGGACGGAATTTTCCGCCCTTGTCTTGGGATCACTAGTAAGAAGAGCTCCAAGCGCGGTCAAGGCCCCCCCAGCCGGGCCTTTCTTCTGCTAGAATCCCCGAACTTCTTTTCAAGGGGAAATCATGAGCGCTTTTTTAACCGCCGCCGTCAAGGCCGCCAAGGCCGCCGGAAAAATCCACAAACGCTATTACGGCAAGGTCCGGGACATCCGGTTCAAGTCGGGCAATCAATTGAACCTGGTCACCGAAGTGGACGGCCGATGTGAAAAAATCATCTTCGACCTTTTAAAAAAGAACTTCCCCACCCACACCTTTTGGGGTGAGGAAACCGGGGGACAGCTGGACGACGCCAATTACACCTGGATCGTGGACCCCTTGGACGGCACCACCAATTACGCCCACGCCTATCCTTTTTTTTGCGTTTCCATCGCCCTCGTCAAGGACGGACAATTGCTGGCCGGGGTCATTTACGATTCCCTGCGGGATGAGTGCTTTACCGCCGAAAAAAACAAGGGCGCCTTTTTAAACGGGCGCCGGCTTCGGGTTTCCAAAGTCGGGACCTTGCAAAAAAGCCTGCTGTGTACCGGCTTCGCCTATGGGGTTTTAAAGACGCTTTATAACTTCGAGAATTTCCAAAATTTCGTGTTGAAATCTCAGGGCGTCCGCCGGGACGGCTCCGCGGCCATGAACCTGGCCTATGTGGCGGCCGGGCGCTTCGAGGGTTTTTGGGAAAGAGGCATCCAGGCCTGGGACATGGCGGCCGGGGTTTTGCTGGTGTTGGAAGCCGGGGGAAAGGTCACCGACATCTCGGGAAAACCCTTCGATCTTTTGGCTCAAAACGCCTTGGCCAGCAACGGCTTGGTGCATTCGCAAATTTTCAAAACCTTATGGGCGGGAAAAGACGAAAAGCGCTGGGTGACGGCTAACGCGAAACGATAAAGCGGGTTATCCGGCTTCGGACCCCGCCTCGGGCGAAACGCCGTTTCGAATTTGCTTTCCGATCCCCACCCAAGTCAAATGATTCAAGGGAAATTCCAAAAGCACGTGGGTGAAACTCAGGAAAAAGAGCCAGCGAAATCCCGTTTGATAATTCCACGCCGAAAGCGCCAAAGACGCGGCCCAAATCCCCAAAATCCATCCGAGCCGGGCGCGGGACACCTCATGCCACCGGATGATGGAGGTTTTGGAAAACCAGTTGAGATAGTGGTAGGTATAGGCGTAAGCGATAAAGGCCATGAGCGCCAAGGCCACCGGGTCGTGGTAAAGATAAGCGTTAATGGAATCAATAAAGTCACTCAGAGACCCCGAGGGGCTTCCGAACTGATGGAACCCCAGGGCTTCAAGGGTGACGAAATTAAGCCCGATAAAGGGGTTGGTCGGCGTGCCATCGGGGTTAAAAGTGCCATAATTATCCCGGGCATAGGCGCTAACTGGGGAATGGCCCACCCCGGTATGGAAAAAAAGAAGAACCGCGGCCAAACTCAAAAAAACACCCAGGGACAAAAAACCCGAAAAGCTTTTCCCCCTCAAAGCGCCCGCCAGTAAAAATAATCCCGTAAAGATAAAGACATGGATCAGGGTGGGTAAAAAAACGCCGAACAGCGGGACAAAAAAAGAACCCAGGGACAAAAGCGCGGACAGGCCCAAAACCGGGAACAAGGCGCCCAAGCGGGTGAAAGGCTTCTTGAAAAAAGCGAAGCTAAAAGCCGCCAAAAAAACCGCGCAGGTCACGAACTCCGCCAATCGCTTGGGTGAGGGGCCGAAAAAATGAAAGGTTAATATCGTCACCAAGGCCCCCGCCAGAACCAGAACTAAGTAATCGTATTTTCCCTGGGTGTAATAATTGCGGTCCTTCAGCCATGAAATTTCGCTCAAGTAATGCAGGGGCCCCAACACCGTGTAGGAAAACAGGAACAGTTCGAAAGGAAACCGAAAAGCCAACCCCGCGGCCAAAACCATCAAGGCGATATTCAAGTAATTGACCTGATCCGTCGTCCATTTCGCGCTCATACCCTCTCCCATCCGGTCAGAAAAGATTCCACCAACTCAGGCAGGTCGCTGTGATAACCGCCCTCCAACAAGGCGAATTGGGGAAGGCGGAATTCCCTCATCTTTTGTCCCAAGCTTTCATAATCGTCTTTTTTTAAGCCGAATTGGGTCAGGGGGTCTTTCTCGTAAGTGTCGAACCCCATGGAAAGGCCGATCAGGTCCGGTTTAAAATCGCGGATCTTCGCCATGGCCTTTTCCAAGACGCCAAAATAATCCACCGCGCGGGTTCCCGGCGGCAAGGGATAATTGAGGCAATTGCCCGAGGATTTTAATCCCGTTCCCGGATAAGCCGGAAACTGGTGCAAGGATACATAAAGAAACTCGTTTTTCCCCGAACAAAAAGCCTCGGTCCCGTTGCCGTGGTGGCAATCCAGATCCAATACGGCGATTTTGCGCGCCATCCCCGAATGAACCAAGTCTTGAATGGCGATGGCCATCGAGTTGAAATAGCAAAAACCCATGCCTTGGCCGGGCGCGGCGTGGTGGCCCGGCGGGCGCATCAAGGAAAAAACAGGCGCGCCGTTCAGGCTTTCCCGGGCCGCCTGCGCGGCCGCCCCCGCCGCGAGCAGGCTGCAAGCGAAGATTCCGGGCGCTCCCGGAGTGTCCGGATCCAAAAAAGCTTCCCGGGAGACCGCCGCGATTAAATCAGGCCCATGGACCCTTTGAACCGATTCCAAGGACGCGGCAAGCGGCTCCTCAAAGCTTGAGGCGGGAAGCCGCTTTTTTAAATGTTCGAGTGTTTTGAGCACCCGCATGGGATGCTCGGGATGGCCCGCGATCTTATAGCCGGCGGCTTTTTCAGTGGAAATGATCTTAAATGAGGAAGGCGGGTTAGCGGCCATGCTTCTGACGAAGTTTTTGTTCCAGTAAAAACTTCTCGATGCGGATGACGTCCTTGCGGTTGATGGCCAAAATCTTGAGGCCCGCCCGGTGGGATTGCCCATTCACGCCGGCCGCCAAAACGCTGGAACGCATGACCTCGGCCAAAAGCGTGACCGGGCTGGGATAAGCCGGTAAATAAAGGTGCACTTCCAAAGCCGAGTTGAGCGGAAAAGCTTCCTGGCCCACCAAACTTAACCCCCCCACCGAGATGTCCTGGGTGACGGCGTGGATGACGCTGGATTTTTTGGAAAGTTCCGGCAAATGGTCGGCGGTGGATTCCCGGTAAGCGGGCTGGTTCATGACCTCCAGCAAATCGTCCTTAGGCACCCAGTGGTAAGACACCTTGATGCTGGCGTCAATGCGTTCTTGCTGCCTTTTTTCCATCCACCCGGTGCGCATGGGTTGTTGGGATTCGGTCATGGTTTTTTCCAGTGGATGCAGTTAACGGGACACCCTTCCATGGCTTCCTGGATAAGGTCCTCCCGATCGCCTTGGGGGTCATAAACTTCCGAAAGTCCGGTCGGCGTCATGCGAAAAACTTTCGGCGCGGTAATCACGCAGGCTTCGCATCCCGTGCACTCATTTTGATCGACATAAGAGATACGGTTGATTTTCTTAGTCGTTCCCATCGGCGCTCACTTTTTTGACCCCGAGGCCCGAAACGGTTAAAACTGCATCCGGAAACTGGTATTCAGCGACTCCGCCGGACCATTGGCCTCGCCCACCACGCTCCAGAAGGACAGGATATCCACCCCGACGAGATAATGAACTTCCGTGGTAGCCGGCGCTTGCGTGTTGACGTAATTCATCGGGACATTGGCTTGGCTCGATCCAGGTGGATCTGGCGGCCGGGTGGAGGCCGTAACCGTCACGCTTCCCTGAAGGTTCGCCGAGACACTTCCGGAATAACGCTCAAATCCAATTCCGGCGTAAGGATAAAGAATACCGAGCAAGTTATAACCCATCGTCAATTCAGGCCCAAAGTCGTTGATCTTCCAAGATTCATCGTAAATGGCGTTCCCGGCGACATTTACGTCGTAAGTCGATCCCGAATCCGTATAGGTGGAAGTTTGGTTGGCGGAAGCCCCCAAAGAGATGTTGCCGTTGAGCGTGTTCCAATGAACCCCCATCGTCAAGTTGGGCAGGTCATGCCCTTGGATCAGCTTGTACCTTAAATCAAACCCATAACCGGTGTAATGGGCCGTCACGTTATAGGTGGAGGTGTTGACGGCCACACTTGGAATTTCGGTATAGCGAAAGCCGATATCCAATCCCTCGAAAAGGCCGAGCCGGATGGTGGCGAAAGGATAAGGGACCGGAAGGCCCGGGAGTCCCACACCCTGGATCGCGTTATTAAGTTCTTGGCCCGGATTGCTTTCGGAGCTGTTCGTCAAAACGTTGAGGGTCAAGGGCGCGCTGGAAATTTTGAAAAAATCAGCGCCCACACCGGCGCCCACCTCAATATGGGGACCCGACACGCTGGTCCAATTAAAAACCGTCGGCGGCGTGTTCCATCCCAAGGTGGAAAAAAAACCCAGGTTTGGGGCGAACTGGTTGTTGATAAAAGTCGACACATTTTGGAAGTCCGTTTGGGCCTGTGCCGCGAAGTCGGCGGCCGCTTGTCCGGGGTTTGGAACCTGGCCCCAGGAAATTTTGGGCGTCACGCCGAAAACCAATAACAACATCCATAACAGAAGACTTTTACGTTCAAACATGGAAGACCTCGAAAGTAAGGGATAAGACGGCTTCAAGTGCCTGTGATCATACCATAAAGGCCCGCTTTCCCGTGACCACTCAAAAACACTTTTCTTAGGGTTTTTCCCGTTTTTGCCCTCATTCCCGGCTTGATTTGGCCCCCCCGGATGACTAAGTTTAGCGGTGTTGTTCCAACTCTTTTTCCGGGGGATTTTTTGATGAATTACTTTAAGACCTTCCTTTTAATGATGCTGCTCATGACTTTCGCGCTTCTGGTGGGCTACTTCGTCGGGGGCCAATCGGGCATGGTGGTCGCCTTTATGATCGCCGCGCTCAGCAACTTCTTTATGTACTTCTTTTCCGACTCGATGGTCTTGGCGGGCAACCGGGCCCGGGCGGTGAGCCCTCAGGAATCGCCCGAGCTTTACGGCGTGGTGGAAGAATTGACCCAAAAGGCGGGCCTGCCCATGCCCAAGCTTTACATTATGGAAGATGACTCCCCCAACGCCTTCGCCACCGGGCGCGATCCCGGGCATGCCGCCGTTTGCGTGACTTCCGGGATACTCCAAACCCTCAACCGAAATCAGTTGAAAGCCGTCTTGGGCCATGAGCTTACCCATGTCAAAAACCGCGACATCCTCACCATGAGCGTAGCGGCCACCTTCGCCGGGGCCGTCATGATGCTTTGCAATTTATTTTACTTTTTCGGGGGCCGACGGGACGACCGGGAAGGCAACCCCCTCGCGATGTTGGCCGTGATGTTGATCGCGCCTTTGGCGGCCAGCCTCATCCAACTGGCCATTTCCCGGTCCCGGGAATTCGGCGCCGACCAGGGCGGGGCCCAGCTCACCACGCCCGACCAGATGATCTCCGCCTTGAAAGGCATCCACCGCGGGATTGAGGCGAATCCCACCCAAGTTTCCGAATCCTCGGCCCATCTCTTTATTGAGAGTCCCTTCACCGGGCGGAATCTATCCTCGCTTTTTATGACCCATCCCCCGATCGAGGATCGGATCGCCGCGCTGGAAGCGATGAAACGGGATTGAATTGGCCTGAAGGCGGATTGGTTTTAGGGATTTTTCGGGAAAGACTCCATCGTTTTGGAGCCACGGTGAGGGTCGGCGGCCGGCTGGAATATTGCCACGTCACCAATTCCGGCAGGCTGAAGGAGCTGCTGGCCCCGGGCGCGAAGGTCGCGTTGGTGGATCATCGGGGTGATCCGCTCAAGTCCGGCGCGCCGCGCAAAACCCGCTATTCCATCCGCTTGGCTTTTTACCGAGAAAAGTGGGTCTGCATCGAGGCCAATCTGGCGCCCAAACTCTTGGCCGAAGCTTGGAAGCTCAAAAAAATCCCTGAGTTGACGGATTACCGGTTTTTAAAAGCCGAAGTCCCCTTGAGCGCCCATACCCGTTTTGACTTCCAAGCCTCAAATCCTGGTTCGAATGCCAAAGCCTGGATCGAGGTGAAATGCGTGACGCTGGTGGACTCCAAAGGCGTGGGACGTTTTCCGGACGCGCCTTCCGAGCGCGCCTCCAAACATTTGAGGGAATTAAAATCTTTAAGCCGAAGACCCCACACCAAAAGTTTTGTTTTTTTCATTCTTCAAAACGCTTATGGAAAAGCCGTGGGACCCAAGGATGATACCGATCCTCTTTTTGGAAAAACTTTACGGGATATCGTGAAAACCAAAGTCACCGTCCGGGCTTACCGTGCCCGGGTCGATTTAAAGGGCGCTTGGCTGGAAAAAGCCGTCCCGCTCGATCTCAGCTTTCCCAAGCCCATTGGCGCCAGGGCCGCCAAACGAGGGCCAGCACCGACAAAAGCCAAAGACAAAGCCCCGCGCGGATCGGCGTCCACCAAACCGGCTCATAACTGAACCTTACTTCATGCTCCCCCGCCGGCACATACACCGTTCGAAAAACATGGTTGGCCGTCAACAGCGCCGTCCGCTTCCCGTCCACCCAAACCTTCCATCCCGGATAAACCACCTCACTGAAAACCGTCCAACCGCTTTGCTTCCTTTGAACTTGGAACACCTGCTCATCCGGGTCATCCCGGGTCAACTGATAGGTTAACTCATCCGGTTTGGGCAAATCGGCAGCCGGCGCTTCCGTCGGTGGAGCATCCGATAAATAGCTCAAGAGATAGGGATTAAAATCTTTTTGACCCATCAAGGTAAGCCGCCGCTCGTCCGACGGGACGACCTCAAACCGCTCGGGCGCGTACACATAGGGAAAGGGCTTTTGGGCGTAATAAAAATAAACCGGCCCCGCCTGTTCCTCGGCAAACCCCGGCGGCGAAAAGGCTTTTTTCGTTCCCGTGGCGATCGATTGGAGCGCCCATAACCGCGCCACATTCTGAAATGGAAGCCCAAAAACCTGGGCGGTCTTCCAAAGCTCGATCGGGTTGTACCCTTGCGCGTCACGGATTCCCAGCGAGTCAGCCGCGTCCGGCGGAAGTTTTCCAATTAAAATTTTTCCGCCTGTCTCCAGGGGATAGTCAATATCCCCGTCAATAAAAGTGCGGCCCAACCCGGTCCTTTGTTTAAGCTCCAATAGCTCCGGCCGGTTTTTGGCGAAATCAAAATTCGACTCCGGGCCAAGCCGCGAAGGACAAGTCCGCCATCCGCTGAGGATCATGGAAAGGGCCAGGCCTACGACAAAAATCCATTGGCCAAAACCCGACTGCCGAGGGGAGGCCGCTTGAAACCAAATCCAAAACCCCAGCACTCCCAGCAAAAGGCCCGCCGCGCAGGCAGGGCCTCCTTGGAAAAAGAGAGTCCCCAGCGCCGACATCAACGCCGCGTAAAAAAGCATTCCGATTCCGATAGATTTCAATTCTTTCGGTCTTCGCGTTTCCAAAAATTCCCAGCCTGAAACCGCCAAAAAAACACCGGCCACAATATAAAGATGCACAAACCGGTAAGGCGCCCGCACGAACGCAAAACCAAGTCCACTCTCGCAAAGCCAACGATGGAAGGGCGTATATTGGCCCATCGCCAGTAAAAGTCCCGAAGCCCCGAAAACGGACCAAAACCAAGCGGATCGCCGAATATTTTGATAGGCGAAAAAAAATAAAAAAGGAAACCAAATACCTAAATATCCGGCGTCTTCCAATAGGCTGAGATAGGAAAACGAATACTGGCCCGGCCCCCAAGCCTGGGAAGGAAACAGGAATTTAAAAAGCATTCTTGGATTGTCCGATAGATCCGCGTTGAAATGGACATAGTCGAAAACTTGGTGGACTCGTCCCGAATAACCTGAGAGCTCAAAAAAAGGCACCGCCAAAACGAGTAAAGGCGCCGCCCCCCAAACCCCCAGCATCCCGAATGAAAAAAAATTTTTCCAGCCGATCTCGATCTGAGGCCCGCGGGACTCTTCCCAGACCCGGAAAAAAAAATAAACCGCCCCCCCATAGACGGCCCCCAAAAAAATCTGAAAATTGCCGGACAAAAAAAGAAGCGCCAATGAAAATCCCGCCACGAAAGCCCAGCGCTTCTCCCAGGTTCGCGAAAACCGATCCAAACAGAATCCTTCCCAAGGAAGCCACGCGTACTCGGTCAAAATGGGCGGATGGATCATTTCCCACCAAAAGAACCCCGCGAGACCGTAAAGAACGGCTCCCAATCGGCAGGCTTTGTTTGAATAACCGGCGCTTTGAACCCAGAGATGCGCGCCCAGAAACGCGAGCAGAAGGTGCATCCCGTCATAAAGTCCCGCGCCTAAAGCCCGTGGGGGGATCCAATAAAGATAAGCCGGGGGATAAAAGACCATGCAGTTGGGATCCGCCGCGAAGGGCTGTCCGCCGAAAAGCATCGGGCACCATAAGGGCCAATGGCCCTGAAAAACGCAGTTTTTGAGAAAATCCCAACTGGGGATATATTGGGCGATGAGGTCGCCCTCAAAGTAAGCTTGGCGCAAAAATAAGCCGGGGTAAAAGGCGGTCACCACTAGAACCCCATAAAAAACCAGGGACGCTCGGTCAATTCTCCAAAAGGACGGAGCTTCTAATACACGGGATTGAATCCTTGTTTTCATCCCTTTCAATTTCCCCAAGCCCATTGGCGCCAGGGGCGCCAAACGAGAGCCAGCACCGACAAAAGCCAAAGACAAAGCCCCGCGCGGATCGGCGTCCACCAAACCGGCTCATAACTGAACCTTACTTCATGCTCCCCCGCCGGCACATACACCGTTCGAAAAACATGGTTGGCCGTCAACAGCGCCGTCCGCTTCCCGTCCACCCAAACCTTCCATCCCGGATAAACCACCTCACTGAAAACCGTCCAACCGCTTTGCTTCCTTTGAACTTGGAACACCTGCTCATCCGGGTCATCCCGGGTCAACTGATAGGTTAACTCATCCGGTTTGGGCAAATCGGCAGCCGGCGCTTCCGTCGGTGGAGCGTCCGATAAATAGCTCAAGAGATAGGGATTAAAATCTTTTTGACCCATCAAGGTAAGCCGCCGCTCGCCCGACGGGACGACCTCAAACCGCTCGGGCGCGTACACATAGGGAAAGGGCTTTTGGGCGTAATAAAAATAAACCGGCCCCGCTTGTTCCTCGGCGAACCCCGGCGGCGAAAAGGCTTTTTTCGTTCCCGTGGCGATCGATTGGACGGCCATGAGCCGGCTCAAGGTAAGGATGGGCATTTCAAAAACTTGGGACGTTTTCCAGAGGGACAGCGGGGTATAACCCTTTACATGACGCAACCCGATGGCATAGGCCACATTCGTGGGAAGCGCAACATTAAAAACCCTTTCCTGGGACTCAACCGGGTAAGGGATGCCATCGCCAATAAACGCTCGCCCCAATCCGGTCTTTTGCTTGAGTTCCAATAGTTCCGGCCGGTTTTTGGGGAAATCAAAATTGGAATTTGGCCCCCGCAGGGAGAGGGTTGTATGCCATCCGCTCAGGATCATGGAAAGGGCGAAACTTCCCAGGAAAATCCAACTTCCATTTTTTGAAAACCGGGAGTCCCACAACCACAACATCAAACCGGCCCCGCCCCCCCAAAAACCCAAAAGCATCCCCGCTTCGCTTGAGAAAAATCCGAATCCCGCCCCGGACAAAAGAAGCCCATAGCCCAGAAGCCAAAATCGGTATTTTTTTCGATCCTTTCCGGATAGCGCCTCCAAACGGGACCAACCCAAGGCCGCCAAAATCGAGCCTGCCGCCACAAAAAGAAACAAAAAACGAAAAGGCGCCCGGGTAAAGCCAAAACCGGCCACGAATTCACAAAGCAGTCGAAAAAGCGGAAAGTTTTTACCCAAGGCGATCAATAAGCTTATCCCCGCCGCTCCCGCCGCCCACCTCGCCGCCACTTTCCCTTTTCCCTGAAAAGCGAACCCAATCATAAAAAATGCCCATAGCCCCAAAAAGCCCGCGTTTCCAAGAAGAGCTTGATAAGGAAGCGGCGCTCCGGTTGAGTTAAAGGCTGCTGTTGGGAAAAGAAATTGAACCACGCCCTGCGGCGCCAAGGAAAGATCCGCGTTAAAGTTCTCAAAATCAACCGATTGGGCGACGCGGGTGGAGCGCGCTAAAAATTCCGAAGCCGGAATCCAGAGGGCCCATAAAGGCGACGACCCCCAGAGAAGGGTCAAGACCAAGCCCGTGATCTTTTTCCAGTCCACCCGCCCGCCGGCTAAGGGCCCCTTCATAAACCTGATTAAAAAATAAAACCCGCCGGCGTAAAGCGCGCCCAAAGTCACTTGAAAACTTCCGCTGATAAAGATAAGACAAAAAAATAACCCGGCAGTGAAGGCCCATCTCCGTTTAAGGGTTCGGGCCAAACATTCCAAACCCCAACCCCACCACGGCAGCCACGCGAAAGCCGCTAAAATAGGCGGATGAATAATTTCCCACCAAAAAAAACCCGAAAGGCCGAATATCAACGCCCCAACACGGCCGGCCTTTTCCGAAAGACCCAGGCTTTTAATCCATAGGTGCATGCCTGTCAACGCGGCGAAAAGATGGAGCGCGTAAAAAATTCCCGCGCCCAAACCCGCCGGCAGAAAAAGCAAAAAAAGCGAGAAAGGATATAAGCCCATGACGTCCGGATGCGCCCAAAAGGGCTGGCCCCCAAAAAGAGTCGGGGACCAAAGGGGCCAATGCCCTTGTTCCAAAGCGTTTTTAAAGAAAGCCCGTAAAGGTCCGAAGGTGGACAGCAAATCGTCGCCAAAATAAGCCTCGCCTCGGAAAAGACAAGGCGCGAAGGCCCCTAAAACAATGGCCAAATAAAAAAACAAAGAGCCCTTTTCGACCCACGCCAAAGGCAAGGATGAGGATTTTTTAGGCGTCACTTTTGTTTTCATCCCTTTCAATTTCCCCAAGCCCATTGGCGCCAGGGGCGCCAAACGAGAGCCAGCACCGACAAAAGCCAAAGACAAAGCCCCGCGCGGATCGGCGTCCACCAAACCGGCTCATAACTGAACCTTACTTCATGCTCCCCCGCCGGCACATACACCGTTCGAAAAACATGGTTGGCCGTCAACAGCGCCGTCCGCTTCCCGTCCACCCAAACCTTCCATCCCGGATAAACCACCTCACTGAAAACCGTCCAACCGCTTTGCTTCCTTTGAACTTGGAACACCTGCTCATCCGGGTCATCCCGGATCAACTGATAGGTTAACTCATCCGGTTTGGGCAAATCGGCAGCCGGCGCTTCCGCCGGTGGAGCATCCGATAAATAGCTCAAGAGATAGGGATTAAAATCTTTTTGACCCATCAAGGTAAGCCGCCGCTCGTCCGACGGGACGACCTCAAACCGCTCGGGCGCGTACACATAGGGATAAGGCTTTGGAGCGAAACAAAAATAAACCGATCCTAATTTTGCCTGCTTAAACCCGGCTCGAGTGAAAGAATCTCCGGTCCCCTTGATGATCGACTGAACCGCTAATAGACGGACGGTGCTTTCAAACGGCAGCCAAAACAACTGGGAAGTCTTCCAAAGCGAAAGGGGGTTGTAACCTTGAACATCCCGAATCCCAAGAGAGAGGGCCGCATCCGGCGGAAGTTTTCCAATTAAAATTTTTCCGCCTGTCTCCAGGGGATAATCGATGTCCCCGTCGATGAAAGTACGGCCCAGCCCGGTCCTTTGTCTAAGTTCCAATAGCTCCGGCCGGTTTTTGGCGAAATCAAAGTTCGACTCCGGGCCAAGCCGCGAGGGACAAGTCCGCCATCCGCCGAGGATCATGGAAAGCGCCAATCCCGCCGCAAATAGCCACCGGCCCGCGCGCGACAAAGAGCGGCCTCGAAACCAGATCCACAAACCTGCTCCCCCCAATCCAAGGCCCACTAACGCCGGCGCCTGTTGGGGGAATCTGAAAAACGCCGCTCCGGACAAGACCCCCGCGTAAAAGAAAACGCCCCATCCCAGTTTTTTCAGCTCTTGGGGTTTGCGTGTTTCTAAAAATTCCAAACCCAAGGCCGCCAAAAAGACGCCCGCGACAACATAAAGATACACAAAGCGGTAAGGCGCCCGCACGAACTCAAAACCCAATAACCTTTCACAAACGAACCGGTGCAAGGGGGTGTATTTGCCTAAAGCCATTAATAAAGCTAAAACTCCGCATCCGGACCAAAACCAAAACCAGAGACGCCGAGCGGTGTTCCGAAAGGCCAAGAAAAACAAAAAAGGAAACCAGATGCCCAAGTAACCCGCGTTTTCCAGGATATCCGCGGGAAGAACATCCGGCTGAAAAGCTTGACCAAAAGCCGGGCTGGGGAAAAAAAACTTAAAAAGCATCCGGGGATTGTCCGATAGATCCGCGTTGAAGTTAAGATAATCGAAAGTTTGATGGACCCGGCCCGAATGGTTCGAGAACTCCAAAAAGGGCACGGCCAAAACCAGCAAAGGAAGGGCGCCCCAGGCCAAAACCGCCGACAGTAAAAAGACCTTTTTCCAATCCACCGCGCTTTGCCAACGGCCTCGGGAAAGCGCGAGGACCCTGAATAAAAAATAAACCGCCCCGCCGTAAACCGCCCCCAAAAACACTTGAAAATGGCCCGATAAAAACAGAAGCGCCAAGAAGACTCCGCCGGCGAAAGCCCAACGTCTTTTTGAGGTCCTCGCCACCTCTTCCAACGCGAATCCCCACCAGGGCAGCCAAGCGTATCCGGTTAAAACCGGGGGATGAATAAGTTCCCACCAAAAAAAACCGGATAGTCCGTAGAGGACGGCCCCCACCCGGCAGACGTTTGTCGAAAACCCCGCGGCGCGGAGCCAAAGATGCGCCCCTAAAAAAGCTAAAAAAAGGTGCAATCCATAATAAAACCCCGACCCTAACGCCCGCGAGGGAATCAAATAAAGATAGGCCGGAGGATAAAAAACCATGCAGTTGGGATCCGCCGCGAAGGGCTGTCCTCCGAGAAGGTAGGGACACCATAAAGGCCAGTGGCCCCCGGCCAGAGAATGCCGGATGAAATCCCAAACCGGAATAAAATAACCAATCAGATCGCCTTCAAAATAAGCTTTTTCAAAAAATAATCCCGGGCCCAAGGCGCCCAAGACGAGGATAAAATAAAAAACGAGGGAAGGCCGGTCAAACCGAGTGGAGCGGCCCATTGACACATCGGCCGCCACTGGACGGGATCGGCCTTTTTTCATTCGATGAAATCCTGGCCCGTGTTTTCAACGGCGGCGTTCGCGGAAGATTCGTTTGATTCAATCGTTCCGCCGCCTTCCTGGATTCTTTTCCGGACCTTTTCCAGAACCCCTTGAATCGCGGGGCGCATTTCGCGCTCGTCTTCCTGAAGCTTGGTTAAAAAGACGGCGACCCGCTCGGATTTGAACTGGCCTAAAGCTTCTAAAGCCGCCAGCCGAACGGCCGCGCTGCGCTCTTTTTTGTTTTCCAAAAATTTATATTTCCCCGCCCATTCCATTAAATCCGAAAGGGCGTAGGGTTCGGCCAGGCCGCCCAGCGCTTTGCAGGTTTCCAGCCAAAAAGGCTCCCGGGCCGGCGAATCCATGGCGTAGTTTTTAAGCTCCAAGATGACCCTTCGGGAATCACCCTCCATCGCGATCCGGGGCAGGATTTTTAAAGCGGCCAAAGCCAGTTCGGGCGAGATGCCGTGCAGCAATTCCAGGACCAAGGGATGGAAGTCCGTCCTTTTCCAGCGCCCGACCAAAGTGATTACGCTTAATCTGTTTTCCATCGCCAGGGCGTTCCAATTTTTTTCCAGATAGTCGGCTAAAGCCGGACTGAAATTGACCCGCTCGAACATCCCCAAAAAGGCGGCCCATTCTTCCGGGCTTTCATGGCGGCTGATCCATCGCTCATAGACCGGAATTCCCGCCGTCTCGATTTGATTTAAAAGGTCCACCGCTTTCTTCCAGTCATCCGAATCCGGCGATTGACGCTGGACCTTGTCCATGAGAAAGGGCGCCGTAAGCGAGGCGAGGGTCGAAAATAGCCGGGTCTTCAATCCTTTTTCCGATTCCCCCGAAGTTTCAGCCCCATAAAGGCTTTCCAGCGCCGGAGGATAAAAAATCGACGAGAGAGTCGCCCGAGCCGCCTCATCCTGGCGCTCGAAAAGGGGCGGATTGCGTTTAGCCAAGACGCCCAAGGCTTGGGTCATCGCGGCGACTTCTTCCCAGGAAGGCTTGTTCAGTTCCAGTGGAAGCCAGTTTTGAACCAGGGACAAGGCGACGAAATAGCCGGAAGCGGAGGGTTCGCCGGAGAGAAAGTGCCTCAAGTTCTGAAATCCCGCCAGTTGAAGCGGCCGGGGCATCCGATCCCATTGCAGCCGGTTCAAATGCCGCAACCCTTGGCTTTGGATTTTTTCATCCCCGGAAAAAATATTTTTCCAAAGCCCGTCCCAAACCGCGTGAAAGGCCTCCCCTTGGGGTAAAGACTGCAGGCGGAGCAAGGCGTCCCCCACAGGCCCTTCCAAGGAAGGGTCGGATAAAACTTCCAACTGCCCGGACTGGAGCTTTTCAAAGACGGGATCCATTTCAAAAAGAACCGGCTGCTGTTCCGAGGCCCCGGAAGCGATGGAAGCCCCGGCCTCGCCGGCCCCCAATCCCTGGCCCTCCCCCAAAAAGACAAGCTTTTTCAAAAGATCATCCAGGCTCAATTGGGCGGTTTTAACTTGCTGGGGTTCTTTGACCCCCGCCAGGGTCTTCTTGAGTTTGAGGAATCCTTCCAGCATATTTTGCCAGTTTGAAACGGCGTGGGCGGAAGAAGCGCCGGAAACCGCCCTCGCCCCCGAAGTGGCCGGGAGGCTCAAAAGATCCTCCGATTTCAACCAATCCCCCAAATGCTCCATCAGCTTTTGACCCACTTCCTTTTTACTGGTCTCGGGCCTGACCCGGGCGAAAATTTGAAGGAAATATTGAAGCGCCTCTAGGGCTTCCTGCAGATTTTCCTCGCCACCCAAGGCGCTGGATTCCGCCGCGGCGGACGCTCCCGAAACCACCTTCTCCCCGTCCTTGATGGCCACAAAGACCTTCTCATTCAGTTTCAGATGGGGTAATTTTTTTCCCTCCAAAGCCCGCGCCAAGGATTGCCCCGCGGAAAGGGTTTTGGGCCTCAAAAGACCAAAAAAAGTTTTAAGCTCGGAGGCCTGGATCCCTTTTAAAAAAGCCAAGCTCTGTATTTTTTGGACCAGAAACAGGTCTTTGATCATATTCAGGGATCCCGTGGAGCGCTCGTCCAGGGGCGCGCCTTCCACCACCAAGCGGCCTTCCGACTCCCCCAAAGAAATGGATGGCATGGTCGCGAATAACTTGTTGAGATTGGCCAGAAACCGGTCGAGTGACTGCTGAACCATGGCGTTTTCTTCGGAATAAAGGAAAAAATTGGAGAGGGCGACGCGCAATTCCCGCACGGCGGTGGAGGCAAGTTGGATTTGTTCAGGATTCAGCATGAAATCCCCTTTGCCGAAAATCCGGCGCGCTTCTCAAACCCTATAAGGACGTCATCTTAGCACAAAAATAATCCGCGCAAGACAAGTGAACCCGTCCCAGCTTTAGCCATCGGCGGCCCCGGGAGCCTCGAGACAATGATCCGGCGGTTTGGGGGGAGGGCTGGAATTCGAAAGGATTTTTAAAGGCATCGATAAGCTGGGGTTTCATTGATTTATTTAAGGCTCTGTCGGGGCGTTGCCGGCAATGAACTTGAGAATGTTGAACCGCCGTCTTACGCGCTTAAACCAAAAAGGGCGGCCCGAAGGCCGCCCTTTTCGCGTCATTCACTTAAGGATAAAATTCTATTCGAACCCATAGTACGAATAGGGGATCTGTTTGGAATCTTGAACCGTGCTGTTGACATAAACGGTTCCGCCCGTGCTGTCGTACATCCAACCGCTGCTTCCGACCGTGGGAGCCACCGATTGCGAGACCACCACGACTTTATTCCCCGCCGGGCTCTTCGAACCGGCCACAAAAGCTCCCGTGACTTTCACCGGATAGATATTATCCAGGTACTTGCTGAAGGAGTAAACGGACTGGGAATTAAGCGTCGTCGGCCACACGCCTTGCACGTCCCCATAATAAATCGAAGCCGCCGACTTGAAGCTGCCCAAGTTTCCCTTGGTAGCGCCCTCGCGCGACTTCTCAAGCATCTGGGCGAAACGCGGGATAGCGATAGCGGCCAAAATACCGATGATCGCGACCACGATCATCAACTCAATGAGCGTAAACCCTTTTTTAGCTTTTTGACGAACCATTTTTCTTCCTCCAAAACCTTTGAATGGACTTAACCTGGATCCCTTTTTGACCCAAAAGAATCCGCGGCCGAAAACCTTTAATAACTTTTTAAATCTTTAATGGCGATCTTTTGGGAGGGTTTTTCATTCACCGCCGTCATGGGGGGCGCGGGAACCGTCATCCGCACCGGATGCCATCCGAAGAATAAGACTCCTCGTTTGACTTTCGTAACCCCAAAACTCATCAAGACGATCGATAAAAGAAACAATATTTCTAAAAAACGCCTCATACTCCCCCCAACCTGAACGACATTCCCATCCCTTAAAGCAGGAACCGTGCCATGGAAATGTTGTTTTTTTGCAGTTATTCGATAAACCCAGGAGATTAAGGTGCATTCAAAAATACAAAATGCGTTTTTTTTAATGCATCTTCCGGGAGCCATTCCATTCGATTGGGGAGATTTGGAAAGATCAGCCTTTTTTAAAAGCAGAGGGTTTTAAGTGATGTTTTTTAAGCAAATTTTGAAAATTCCGGCGGGCCAACCCCGCCTCCAACGCGGCCTTTGAAACATTCCCGGCGCTCTGGCGCAAAAGCTGGCTTAAATAGTTCTTTTCAAAAGCTTGCAAATGCTCCCGCTTGGCCTCCCGGAACTTCCCGCCGTAGGCCAGTCCATCCGCGCGCAGGGGTAAAAACAAATCCTCCGCGTCAATTTCACTGCCGTCCGCCAGAAGAATGGCCCGTTCCAACGTGTTTTTCAGCTCCCGCACGTTCCCCGGCCAAGAATGAGAAACCAGGGCCTTGATCCCTTCCACCGACAGATGCTTTTGCTCATTCCCCAAACTTTCCTGCCGCCTTAAAAAACAATCCACTAAAAGCGGGATGTCTTCCCGTCTTTCCCGCAAGGGCGGGATCGAAATAGGCAAAACCGATAGACGATAAAATAAATCCTTACGAAATTGCCCGGCTTCCACCATGGCGTTTAGATCCCGATTCGTCGCCGCCACCACGCGGACATCCACTTTTTTGGATCGACTCTCGCCTAAAACCTTGACCTCGCCTGATTCCAAAACCCGCAGAAGCTTGGCTTGGACTTCCATGGGGATCTCAGCGACCTCATCCAAAAAAAGGGTTCCGCCATGGGCGGCCTGAAAAAGGCCGTCCCGGCTTTGGACGGCGTCCGTATAGGCCCCTTTCAAAACGCCGAAAAGCTCGGCCTCGAATAAGGAAACCGGAAGACTACCCGCGTTGATTTGCACAAAGGGGCCCTGGGCCCGGGGTGAAAGTTCGTGAATCGCCCGGGCGGCCAATTCCTTCCCCACCCCCGACTCCCCGGTGATCAAAACCGTATAGGAACTGGCGGCCAGCTTGCGCAAAATTTGAAAAACATTTTCCATGGGCCGGGAACGCCCCACCATACCGCCCAAGGCTCCCCCGGAAATCTCTTTTCGGAGCTTTTCATTTTCCGCCACTAGCCGGTTTTTGGCCAATGACTTCAGGATCACGATTTCCAAATCCTCGGGCTTAAAAGGCTTGGACAAATAATCATCGGCCCCGCGTCTGATGACCTCGACGATTTTCGACTGATCCCCGAAGGCCGAAATCACGATGACGGGGGTGCGAATCCTTTGCCGTTTCATCCAGGCGACCAATTCCTCGCCCTTCATTCCCGGCAGCCGAAGATCGGTCAGAATGAGGGAAAAACGCTCCCGGCCCAATATCTCCACGGCGTCTTCCGCCCGTTCCAAACAAGTGGCCCGGTAGCCCTTTTGTTCCAATAGAGCCTTCAAAAGTTGGCGGACTCCCGGCTCGTCATCCACCACGAGGATTTTTTCTTTTTCAGGCATATGATTCGGCTCCTTGCTTGTGAAAATCTTTCGGCGCCTTTAACCCTTCCATTGCAAATGAAACACCGATCCCCGGGGCTTATTTCGCGCGGCCCAGATTCGGCCGCCATGGGATTGCATGATCGCCCGGGCTATGGCCAGCCCTAATCCGGTCCCCGAGGATTTGGTGGTAAAAAAGGGCCGAAATAAAACCTCAGGGTTTTTTGGCTGAAACCCCTCCCCTTGGTCCCGGACCGACATCAGCACTGTGCGCCCCCTTCGTTGAAAAACCACTTCGACCATCCCGGACGACATGGCCTCCCGGGCGTTTGAGAAGATGTTAATCAAGACTTGTTTAAACCGATCCGGATCCACGCGGGCCGTGAACCTGGCTTCACGCATTTCAAGCTTTAAATGGGTCAAAGACCCCATGCTCAACTGTTCCCAGGTTTGCCGGGCCAAAAGGGTTAAATCCGTTTTACGGAAACGAAGCTTCCTCGGCCGGGCGAAATCCAACAAATCCCGGACAAGCCTTTGGCATCTTTCCGATTCGTTGAGAATAGTATCGATCCATTGCCGCAAAACCTTTCCTTTGGATTCCCGGGCCAATTGGGCCGATCCCAAGATCACGGTCAGGGGATTATTGAGCTCATGGGCCAATCCCGCCGCCAATTGGCCGATGGCGGCCAAGCGCTCGGATTCGGAAAGTTTTCGCTCAAATTGCAATGCCCTCAGGAGCGCCTTTTCCCGGGCCTGGGCGTCGATCTGGATGCGGCGGGCCATACTGCCGAGCGCCTGGTTTAAAATCCCGATCTCATCCTGGGGCTCGTGGGCGTCCGAAAAGCGGTTAGGCGGGGAATCGGTCTTGTAAGCTTGCACCCTTTGGGTCAACCGCAATAAGGGCTCCACCATTCGCTTTGAAATCGCCAAGGCTACAATCAGCGTGAATAACAATGAAAGCCCCAGAAAACAAGTCATGAACTTCAGCATGTGGTCCGCCGGCGCGTAGCATTCATCCGCCGACTCCCGGACCACCACCCCCCAGTTGGCGGAAGGGACCGCGGCGTAGGCCGCCAAAATTTCCTCGCCATTAGCGTCCCGAAATTGCGCCACACCTTCCTTCAGCGGGCGCAGGGCCAGGACCGCCGGATTGGGCAACGGCGCTTCCGCCAGCGTGGTTTCATCAGGCTGGACCAGGGGTTCGGACTGGTCGTCCATCAAATAAACATAGCCGCTTTTTCCGATTTGAGCCGTCTTTAAATCGCCGATGGTGTGGTTGGGCAGGTAAAGCAACCCCACCAATATTCCTTTTAACCGCCTTCCATCCCAAATCGGCGCGCTGATCCCAACACCCCAATTATGGGAAGACGTCTGATAGACCCTGACCAAAACCGATCCCTTCAATTCGCCGGCGCGCGCCACGTTCTCGCGGATAAAAGAATCGGGCGGAAAATCTTTCTCACTTAAGCTCAAAATGCTTCGAGCGATGGGACGGCCCTTCAGGTCATAGAGGACCAGCCCGTCCAAAAGTTCCGTGTCATTGGTCACCAGGTTCAACTCCGAGATCATGGCCAGTCGCTGCGTCCCCGACATTTCAGGTTTTCTCGAAAGCGCCTCCACCGCTTGAAAAGCCCGGGATAACCCGTGATTGACCTGCCACGCCATGCTCTTGGCCAGGGCCAACTCGGCTTCTTGGGCTTGAAGCCGCAGGGACCCATAGGACTTCCAAACCAAATAGCCCCCCAAAAAACCCGTGGCGATCGTGGATAAAAGAACCGTGAGGATCGTGAACTTGGTTCGAAAACTGATGAAGGTCAAAGGAGTTCCTCGCGCGGTATTTTCAACGGCCTGGATGGCTCAATGGCGAAATCAGCTTATCGGCCCGACCGGCGCCGGGCCGTCTCATAGGCCGCGTCGGCGGGGACATGGCGGCCGGCCTTCGCCAAGCCGAATACCGGCATATTGTTGTAAATCGATTCGGATTGTCCCGACTCAACCCGGTACGTCTCGTGCCATATCCCGACCGAGCCATTCACGCTGACCTTTCGGTTGAACATTTGCCAGGCCGCCAGATGGGGTTCCTCGGGCGACCGGGCAAAGCGCTCCAAGTCCTCGAAAGACTTCCAGTATTGAACCCAGGCCGCTCCCCGCTTATACCTAAAAAACTCGCCGTGTAAATAACCCTTGGCGGGGTCTTTTTCCAAAGCCTTCACCAGGGGCGGCATGGCCATCGCCACTGGAAGCCATTGATGGATCCTCCAAAAATAATTGATCCTCATGCCGATGATAAAAAGCACGAAGGACCCTTCCATTTGGGCCGTATAGCGTCCGGGAAATAAATTAGCCACGGTTCCTCACTTCTTTTTACGCGCAACGAGCAGCGCTAAAACCATGCCCAACCAAATCAAGAGCAGCCAAAGGATAAACCGGTAATTTTGGATGAAGGCCGTCTGCTGAAGATGATCGTCTAAAAATTTACCCAATAAAAATCCCCCGCCGCCGCCCAAGGCGACCCAAAGGCATAAAGCCAGGCACTCTTCCATGGTGTAATAAATCCGGCTGATCCCCATAAAGTTGCGGAAGAACAACAGGTAAAGCGGGATAAAAAGAAGGCCCATTCCGATCCAGTGAACCTTTAAAATCCCGGCGTAGGGCAAATGGGCCAATAAAAACCCGTACTCGGTCCAAAGATAAATTGAAACACCCAAAACCCAACTGAGAACCCAAGCCACGGGCCCCAGTAACACCCCTAAAAATCCGTCCACGCCCATCCAGCGATAAATAAACAAAAGCGGGTACGCGATAAGAAAAAACAAGGCGTTGTCCCGGAAAGGAACCGTTTTAAAATCAATCGGCACGGGGTGCCGGGAAAGCCAATAGAACCCCAACAGGGCCAAGCCTTCCCAAAAAAGCAAACGCCAAGGGGATCGGGATTCTTTTGTTTTTTTCTTCGAGGTTTTTTGCGAATCGTCCGCCAAGGTTCAGCCTTTCCGCGTTTTGGCGTTGAACCAGACCACCGCCGCCACACCCACCAAAATGAACATCATCCAAAACACCACCCGGACCGGATCCGATCCGAAAAAAATTCCCCACTTGGTATCCAGGGTCCGGCCCAAGCCGTAGCCCAAAACCACGCCGCTTACCGCGTCCGACAGGATCCCCGCCGAGGACCAAAAATTATGCTCATGGCCGCTGACCCCGAAAAGATGCTGAAAAAAGAAAATATAATCCACCGCGAACAAAACAAAAAGGACCGGATAATAAGTGGCGAACACTTCCCAAACCGCCACGTGATCCAAGGTGAAATGCGAGGCGTAAAGGACGTAAGTCACCCAAATATAAGTCGTGATCAGTAAAAAAACCTGCAGTCCCGCCTGAAGGGGCGAGATGAGAATCTTTAAAAACGCGGGGATCGAAAACCGGTGGTAAAAATAAAGGACGGGATAGACGGCCAAAAAAACAACGGCATTGCAAAGAAACACCAACGGCGTGGGATCACCGGCCGGGGCGTAATAAAGAATATGTAAAAAGCCCACCAACCCGACGATCTGCCAAAGCAGAAACCGGGACAGGGGCGGCACTAGTGCGGGCGGATTCGGTTTAGCCGTTGAAGCCATCGGGCGCTTCTCCTTGGCGGTTTCTCACGCTCCTATGGTATCCCAAGCGGCGGGCGGGCAAAAACGAATTCAACGGGTTTTAGGCTTTTGGAAAACCGAAGGACCTCCCGCGCGGCGCTCTCGGGGGGGCCTCAAATCCAGGGACGCGGCTTTTTCCAATTTGTGAAACCCATATTTACGCTTGATGGCGTCCACGCTTTGGTAAAGGGCTTCTTTTTTCTTGGAGCTCATCTCGGGGAACAGCCACTGGGCCTCCTCGCCCGCCTCGAATTTGGAGAGGGAAACCCCGAGCAGCCGGATCTTGCGGCGGCGCACATGGGCTTCCTCGAAAAGCGACCAAGCGGTTTCCATGACCGCCGCGTCATCCTGGGTTTCTTTAATGGTTCGGGCGCGCGTGAGGGTTTGAAAATCGTCATACCGCAGCTTCAGGGTGACCGTGCGGGCCTTTTTTTTAAGCATCCTGAGGCGGTAACAACTTTTTTCGGAAAGCCAAGCCAGGGTTTGCTTGAGCAGCGTCGAATCGTCCGTATCAACCGCGAAAGTGGTTTCGTGTCCCACACTTTTGGACTGGTGAAAAGCGGACACCGGCGAGTCGTCCAAGCCCCGGGCCGCGTCATGAAGCCATTGCCCCGCCGACGGCCCGAAGGACTTTTGAAGTTTCGCCAGCGGGATCGGCAGGATATCGCCGATGGTCCTTATCCGCATCTCCATCAGCCGGGGCTGGGTTTTTTCTCCCGCTCCGTGAAGGCGCTGAATGGAGAGCGCCGACAAGAAATTTTGCTCCTCACCCAACCGCACCACAATGACGCCGGTATTCTCCCCGAGAGGTTTAGAAAGATCCGGCTTCACGGTCTTACCCGCGATCTTGGCCACGTACTTATTCGACGCCATCGCCACCGTGCAAGAAAGCCGGGTTCGCCCCAAAACCGCGTCCCGCACCTTTCGGGCCAAGGCCCAAAGGTCTTTGCCGTAAAGGGCTTCGCAGCCGGTGAAGTCGAGGTAATACTCGTCGATGGACGCGTATTCCACCACGGGCGCCAGCTTCCTCAAAAGCACGTAAACTTTCCGGGAATATTTGGAGTAAAGCTTGTGGTGCCCGGGAACGAAGACCGCGTTCGGGCAAAGTTTTTCCGCGGTCACGATCGGCATGCCCGACTTCACCCCGAACTTGCGCGCCTCATAAGACGCGGACGCCACCACGCCCCGCTCTCCCCTGCGCCCTCCTACGATAACCGGCTTTGAGTTCAAAGCCGGGTCCACCAGCCTCTCGCAGGAGACGAAAAAGGAATTCATATCGATATGGGCGATGACTCGATTGGAAGGCATACACCAGTATACCACCCCCGGCATCGGGTTCAATTCCTTTGAATGGGCCTTGACTGACATTTGTCCAAGCTTCTACTCTCTGTTAAAGTTATGAAAGCTTGGGCATTTGTCCAAGTTTCGACTCTCTGTTAAAGTCACGAAAGCTTGGGCATTTGTCCAGGCATCTAATCTTGTTTAGGTAAAGAGCTCCGGGCTTAGTTCAAGCTTGTACTCTCATTTGAAAATTCGAGGTTATTCCTCTTTTAAAAAGGATTTTTCATGTCCGCTTCCTCCTCTGTTTATAACGTCCTGATTCGGGAATCCCATCTGGATAGTTTCAACCACGTCAACAACGCGGCTTATATGGTTTTGTTCGAGGAGGCCCGCTGGGAATGGATCACCCAAAACGGCTATGACCTGCGGTTTATCCAACAAACCAAACAGGGCCCGGTCGTTTTGGAATGCACGGTCAAATTTAAAAAAGAACTCACCTTGCGGGAAAAAATAAGGATCACCACCGAAATGACGGACTACCGGGGAAAAATCGGCCATTGCGCCCAAAAAATGTTGAAGGAAGACGGGACCATCGCGGCGGAAGCTGTTTTCGTGGTGGGGCTTTTCGACCTTCAAACCCGCAGGCTTTTAGAACCCACCGAGGCTTGGAAAAAAGCGATCGGCCTCAAGTAAGTTACGCTCCTGAAAAAATCTTGGCCAGGCCCCTCAAGGCCGAAGAGGCTTGAAGGGCCTGGATCCGCGTCCCTTCCCTTTGCCAGGCTTCCAAACGGGCTTGGTGCTCGGCCATGAGCGGCCGCACCGCCACCGCGTTAAAGACCAGCTTCAAATGAAGGGACATTTGCTCGGGCCGGGGGCGGTTGGCGCCGGTCAAAAGCCGGGCGGCGCCGTCCTGGGCGCAAGCGGTCACGATAAAATCTTCCCGGCCCTCTTTTTCCCCCAGGGAATAAATTTCAACGTTGGTGGTGATGGGCGCGCCGTACTTGCCGCCTTCTTTCCAATTAACCAGAAGTAAGGCCGCGTTTTTATCCGGGGACAAAAAAGTTTTGGCCCAAAAAAATTCCGTGGAGGCGTAGGCGAAGTCGCCTAACAACTCAAAACCCTCTTGAATCAATTGGGCGGCTAGTTCTTTTTGCCAAGGCTGGGTGAGGGACTCGACCCTTTCAGCGGCGGCGGGTTCCAACACCAAGGGAGCGGGGGGACCGGAGGCCGCCTTCTGGTTTTTAAGCTTTGAGCCGAAAGGCGTTGCCGCGAGGAGCCCGTAAATAAAGACGCCGCCCATCAGCCCCAATAAAACCCAGCCGCCCGGACCCATGACGCGCCTCACCTGGAATGATTTGATTTCGGCCTCGGAACATCTTATAACAGGGGCGCGTCCACCGGAGGAAAAGCCTTGGAGAAAATCTTATTTATCGGCGCGGCGGTGCTTCTGATCTTTGGCCCTGAAAAGGTCCCGGTCATTGCCCGAACGCTGGGCAACCTAGTGCGGGAATTTCAAAACGCCCTGCATCCCGCGGCCCCGCCGGCGCCCGAACCCGCTCCCCCTAAGACAGCCGCCTCTTCCCAAAAGAAAAAGCGCCGGCGCCGTCCCTCAAAAAAAATCAGTTAAAGTCGACCTTGGGCGCCTGATCGGCTCCGCTGACCGCCTTGAAATAAGCGTCTTTGCGCTGGAACCCAAAAAGGGAAGCCATAATATTCGAAGGAAAGCTTCGGGTCCTCACGTTATAGTCCTGTAGAACCTCATTGTAGCGCTGCCGCTCCACGGCGACGCGGTTTTCCGTTCCCGCCAACTCATCCTGAAGCTTTAAAAATCCCTCGTTGGCCTTGAGGTCGGGATAATTTTCTAAAACCACCATCAAGTGGCTGAGGCTTCCTTCCAGTTGGTCGGATGTTTGCACCTTTTCATCCCGGGTCTGGGCCGCCCCCCATTGGCTGCGCAAGCGGGTTACTTCCTCTAAAACTTCCTTCTCGTGCTTGGCGTATCCCTTGACGGTGGCCACCAGGTTGGGGATGAGATCGAAACGGCGTTGCATCACATTTTCCACCTGGCTCCATTGGGCCTCCACGGCCTCATTGGAAGAAACCAACGAATTGTAGGAACTCATTCCGATAAGAAAAATCACCAGTAAAAACCCGCCCAAACCCAAAACCCATTTCAGATTCCCCATTTTTTCTCCTTAAAATTATTGTCCGTATTTTCCCATTATCTGCGCCGTCGATAGGATATGACCCCTCATCGCCTGCCTCAACTGCTCCGCGGTCGCGCCCGAGGGTAAGGCTAACAAGCTATTGAGCGCGTAAATTCTGAAGAAATATCGGTGCTTTCCGTTCGGAGGACAAGGGGCGCCGTAGCCCAGGGTCTTAAAATCGCTCATCCCCTGGGTAATGCCGTTGGGCAATTGGGGGTCCTTGGGGAAATTCTCCAAAAATTCCAGCACATTGGGGGGGATGTTGTAGACCACCCAGTGGGTCCAGGTGGAGTAAGCGGCGTCCGGGTCTTCCGCAATCAAGGCCAGGCTTTTTGTTTTGCGCGGCAGGTTTTTCCAGCGCAATTCCGGCGAGATCCCGCCGCCGTCACAAGTATATTTCGCGGGAAGTTTTCCCCCGTCGGCAAAGGACGAAGAGATAAGACACAGGGTTTTCTTCCCTGTCCCGGCCCAAACCGGGCCCGCGGCCCCCGCCAGTCCCATCCCGATCAGAAAGAAGCAAAGCGTTTTTCCCGCGTTCCGCGTCAACAATCGTTTCTCCTCAGCCGACGATCTTGTCCGTAAAATCTTCCAAGCTTTTTAGATAATCCTCGAAAACTTGTCCTAAGGGAAGATTCGGGATTTTTTCGCCTTTTTTCAAAAGCTCCACCGTCCGAAAAACAGCCGTTTTCAGACCGAACCGCTGGCCTAGTTTTTGAAGCGCCTCCATTTTTTTAACGGGAGGCTTTTCGCCGTAAAGCCAAAGGGCGTTTTTCAAAAGCACCTGAAAACTCGAAAGCGATTCCGTCATCAAACGTCGAATAGCTTTTTCCTTGCCCTGGGTCAGCATAAAACGGGTCTTTAGCTGGAGAAGTTTCCCCTGCAGTTCATGCTCCAGCTCTTGTTTAAGCGCGCCCCGGGTCAAGACGAGTCCAACGAAAGGATCCTGGCCATAAAGCACGCGATGGTTTTCTTGGATGTCGGAAATTTCGATCGGGAAAACCTCCGCGTATTTGCGCAAGTGATCCGAGGTCAATAGAAGGGGCGGCGGATTGCCTTGCTTCAACCACACAGCCACGGCTTTGGAAATTTTTAAAAGCTCCGGCACTTCCAGTTGTTTTACTAAGGCCATCAGGTTGGTATCCGAATAGTCTTCCAGATGATCCCCCGCCGCTCGGGAACCATAAAGCGCCGCGCTGAGGAGATTTTCCCCCAAGAGGCCCTTCAGTTCATCTGTGAATTGTTCCGCCGTCCATTTCGCCATGCCACTCTCCTGACAAGATTACCAACCGCCGCTGGCGCCGCCGCCGCCCGATCCGCCGCCGCTAAACCCACCAAAACCCCCACCACCCCCGCCGCCGCTCCATCCGCCGCCAAAACCGCCGCCCCCCCAATAACCCCCGCCCCAGTAGCCCCGGCGGCCCCGCCCGGCCAAGGACATGGCCACCCAAATCATGAGGACGATCATGATGAATCCCCAGAAAGGAAAACGACCGGCGGGGCTGTCCTCGCTGGAAAGGGGCAAGTCCATGGCCTGACCGGTTAAAGTCACCCCCGCGTCTTGGGCGATCATTTGAGCCACGGCGACGGTCCCCACCAGAAAACCGCTTCCGTAATCACCTTCTTTAAATTGGGGCGCCATGTATTGGCGGATGATACTGCCGGCTTCGCCGTCCGGAATGATCGGCTCCAACCCATAACCCACCTCAATGCGGATCTTATGATCGTCAATGGCGGCCAAAAACAGCACCCCATTATCTTTTTTCTTTTGGCCGATTCCCCATTGCTTAAAAAGTTCGACCGCCGAGGAATCGATGTCCGTTCCTTTAAGGGAGGGGATCGTAACGACCGCCACCTGCGCCCCGGTTTTTTGCTCCAATTCTTGCAAAAGGCTGTCAATTTGCTGAATTTGATATTGGGGAATGACTTTGGCGAAATCGCTGACGTACCCGATCGGCGAGGGCCAAGAAGAAGCCGCTCCAACCCATGCCGGGGTTAGAAATAAGAAAAAAAGAAGTGATCCAAGCGTTTTTTTCATGAAAACCTTTGCGGGATATGCGGGCGGCCGAACCTACGGTAGGGGGAGTCCGGGATGATTTCAAGGTGAATCGAAATCCTCAACAAAAAAGCCCGTTCCCTATCCAGGAAACGGGCTTCCATTAAACGCTCAACAAACTCAGTCAGTTGGCCGCCAAAGGATCGTTCACTCGTCCCATGAACAAGACGGTATTCGTGGTGTTTTCGACGATCATAAAAATAAAGGGCCGGTCAACGGTGAAAGTAACTGGAGGGACGGACAAGCCGATTGCCATAATTTGGAGTCCAACGCCGGTCGCTCCCGCCGCCGTCGTGCCAGTTTCATCCACACTCACATAAGCTTTATGAACCACATAGGAAATAAAGAGATCCTTATTCCCGTCAATCCCGGAAAAATCAGCGCCCGTGGAGAAAGCCAAGGTCATTCCCATTTGCTGCAGTGTCTGGGTCAAGTTATAGCTGGTTGAAAAAGTGAACTTGGGCAAAGATAAAATAATGGGCGTATTAACGACCAGCGCCCCGGACCCGTTTTTTCCATAAGAATTCAAAAAGGCATTAATGTTGGTCCCTGTCATTTGGCTTTCCAAAGCGGCCATTCCACCGGGGGGCGGAAGAAAAACAAACATCGACGCTTCTTTATCTTGATAAGGGATGGCCACCACACTGGCCGCCCCATTAAAATTACCGACAATGCCCGTTAGGGTTTCATGCATCATGCTCACCGTTTCGGAGGCGGTTGAAGTGAGGTTGAAATTCTGGGAGTTGGTGGCGGTCACCGGAAATTGAGTATCCCAGGTCCCTTTAAAATAAATCGCGTTCGTCAAAATCAACTTTATCCCTGGGTTAATATTAGTCGGCGATAAAAGATTGGGGATAAAGCCGTCCGTCCCAATCGAAACAGCCCCGTTAATGGTTTGCAATGACCCGCTTGGATTGCCGATAAAATCCAAATTCGTGACCCCAGCGAAATAATCGGTTTCCACTGTATTAAGGTAAGCCGGAAGAACCGTAAACCCCTGCTGGATCCACAAGTTATTGGCCGTGCTCAGGGTGTAATGCTTGCCCGGCGCGTTAATTTCACTGATGAGTTGTTGAAAAGCCGGTTGCCGAACGGTTGGATCGGGGCTGAGATTCAAGACGCTTTGCATTTGGGACGCCGTTTGACCGCCCGCGCCTTCCTGGACCATGGCCAAAGCCGTGATGATACTAAAGGGCGAAAACAATATATTTCCGGATTGGGACTGGTAAAAATTATAAAGATTGGCGGATAACGAATTATCCGCTTGCGGGGGTGTTTCGACGGACGCCGCGGCCGGCGCCCCCCCCGAGGTGGACAAGGGGATATTCAGCCGATTACAACCAGTAAAAATAAAAAGGACGCAAAACCCGTAAACAAACCATAACCGGAATATCTGTTTCATAATCAAACTCCATTCAAATAGCTCAAATCAATTTTATATAGACGCGTTTAATGATTTTCCTCGATACCGCCAACGGCTATTGATTAGCCATTGCCATTATTTTACCACTGGTATTAAAAAGATGGCCGAGGGCCATCAAAAACAGTTTTCCGATATACCGGAAAACTGTTTAAAAAAAGCCTTAAAAGAAGAGGGAAAGAATGAATTAAAGAACGGGGGGCGCCGGCGTCACGGCCTTTTTCACTTTGATCTTACGGTTTTTTCGGCGGGCTCTTTTAACCAATTCGGGCTCGTCTTGCTGGGTCGCCAGCGTCAGGGGGTTATCCACCAAGGAATAGCGTTTGGGCTGAACGCCTTCGGCCTTTTGAAAAATAATGAAGGCGAAGCGGGGGCTTATCTCGGTGATGATTCCCGGGCCCCAATCCGGCTTCAGCGACAAATCCACAATCTTCCCTAAATCCTTGGTCGTGATATTCATTAAGTCCGTACTTCCCTTCGACGTTTTTTGGTCTCCCTACCATAGTCCTTTTGGGCGGAAATTGTCGGCAATAACCTCCGGGACAAAAGATTTCCCGTCGTTATAAGGGAAAAGCCGTCCTTAAACCCGCTAGGCCTTTTCCCGGACCCGGGCGGCCCAGACGCCTAAGCAAGCGTCCGAGACGACTTGAAAACCGGCCTGGGCCAATTTCGCCTCGGCCGCTGGATGGCTGATCCCCGTCTGCAGCCAAATCACCTTGGGTCTTTTTTCAACGGGCAGCGCCAAAATTTCATCGGCCAATTCCGGGATGGCGTCACTGCGGCGGAAAACATCCAGGATATCCACTTTCACGGGCAGGTCTTGGAGCGACGCCAACGACTTTTCCCCCAAGGACGATTGGATTTTTGGGTTCACCGGATAAAGCTTGAGCCCCCGATGCTGAAGCATTTGGGGAATCAAAAAAGCCGCCCGGTCGCCGTGCGCCTCATCCTGCATGCCGTAAACCGCCACGGTTTTGGCTTGTTGGACGATTTGGTTTATTTGGTCTTCGTTTTGATTGGCCATGCTTACTCCTGCCTTAGGCTGGGGGATACAGATGGAACAACATCCAATAAACAACCACTCCGGTCACGGAAACATAAAGCCAGATGGGGTAGGTGAACCGGGCGATTTTCTTGTGCTTTTCAAACTGGCCCTTGAGCGCGCGGGTCAGGGTGATGATGGCCAAGACGGGAACAATGCCGGCCAAAATCGTGTGGGTGGTGAGGATGAAAAAATAAACATACTTCACCCAGCCCTGGCCTCCAAAATGAACCACCCCGGCGTGAAAGTGATAGGTCAGGTAGCAAGCGAGAAACACGACCGAAATGGTGAAGGCCGTCACCATGCAAAGCCGGTGGAAATTCTTTTGGCCATGCTTAATGAACCAAAAACCCGCGAGTAAAAAAACCGCGCTCAACCCGTTGAGGCTGGCGTTGATGACCGGAAAAATCGAATAGTCCATTTTTAGCTCCTAGCGCAATAAAGATTTAAGCTCGTCCCGCAATTTCTGGAACTCGGTGTTGTCTGTGCCGTCGTAATAACCCAAGATGGTGCCGTCAGGCCCCACCAAAACCAATTTGGTACTGTGGATAAACAAGGCCCCCGGCTCGGCGCCGGGGTTCTCAATGGCGGTTAATTTAAAGCCCTCTTCGGCCGTTTGAAGCAGGTCCTTCTTGGCCCCGGTCAGGAAAAACCATTGTTTGGGATCGGCGCCTAAGTCGGCGGCATATTCTTTTAAGACCGCCGCGGTGTCATAATCCGGATCCACCGTAAAGGTCACCAAATCAAGTTTGGGGCTTCCCTTCCAGTCTTTTTGCAGGCGTTTCATTTGCTCCCCTAAAACCGGGCAGGAACCCGCGCACCGGGTAAAAATAAAATCAGCCACCCAAAATTTTCCGTTTAAATCGGAGTTTGAAACCATCGCTCCGCTTCGATCCTCAAACTTAAAAGCCGGAGCCTTGCCCAGAGTGTCGACTGGGGGCTTCGCGGAAAGAAAGGCGATCTTGAAGCCCAGCGCCGCCAAAGCCACCAGGGCCACGCTTAAGGCGATCCACTCTTTCCAACTTAAGGCGTTCTTTGACTTCACGTTTGTTCCTTACCTATCTGATTTTGCTTTTTTCCACAGCCCAGGCCGAAAAACCATAAAGCGCCGCCCCCAAGATGAAAAGAACCGTCCAAGAAACAAAAAGACCCGGCACCAGGGATAAATCCGCGTGGGGGAACAGCCCCCTTCGGATGCCCGCGACTCCGTAAGTCAGTGGATTGATCTTCATGAAAGCTTGAAGCCAAGGCGATTGGGTCGCCGGGAAAACCGCCCCCGAAGCCATCCAAAGGGGCAAAAGAATCAAGTTCATCAAGGTGTGAAAGCCTTGGGACGATTCTACCGTCCAGGCCAGCCAAAAGCCCATCCCCGTCAAAACGAAAGCCGTGAGAAATAATGAGAGTAACAGCCCGCCAAAAGCCGCGGGCTCAAAAGTCGCGCCCACCGTACCCGCCAAAGCCAAAAGCACGAAGCCTTGGAAAAAAGCAAGCGTCGCGCCGCCCAGGATTTTTCCCATGACCAACGCCCCGCGTGAAACCGGGGCCACTAACACCGATTGAAGAAATCCGGCTTGACGGTCCTCAATGACCGAGGCGTTTGAGAAAATACAGGTGAAAAGCATGCTCATGACCAGCGTGCCTGGAAAAAAATAGGCCCGGTAAGTTCCGCCGCCGATGCCCGTTCCCAGCACGCCCCAAAAAAGGAGCGCGGTTCCCAAAGCCCCCACCACCCGGCTGGGCTGGCGGTAAAAACGGACCAATTCACGGTTCCAAAGGGTGAAGACGGCCAGCCAATAGTTCACGCGTCCTCCTTCAGGGTTTGAAACCGCCGGCCCGTATTGTGAATGAAAACATCCTCTAGGGTGGGAAGCCCCAAGGTGAGGGATAAAATCTCGTCGGGAAAACTTTCCATCAAAGGGGCCACTAAAAGGTGGGCGTCCTTGGCTTCCACGCACAAAAGCCCCTCCACGACCGTCAGCGATCTTTTCAATTTCGCCTCAATTTGAGGAACCAGGCTTTCGGGATGCTTGGCTTTAATCCGCAAGACTTCCCCGCCGAGCTCAGCTTTCAATCCCTCGGGCGATCCCAAGGCCACTTTTTGGCCTTGATTGAGGATGAGCAATCGGTCGCAGCGGTCCGCTTCCTCCAGAAAATGGGTGGTGATGAGAACCGTCATGCCCCGGTCTTTTCGCAAGGCTTCCAAATGGCCCCAAAATTCCCGGCGGGCGGAAGGATCAAGCCCGGTGGAGGGTTCATCCAAAACTAAAAGTTCAGGGTCGTTCAAGAGCGCCTTGGCCAGCTCCACCCGGCGCTGAAGCCCGCCCGATAAGGTTCCCACCTTGTCCTTGGCGCGGTTCAAAAGCCCCACCCGTTCTAAATCCCGGTCCATTCGGGAAGACAACTCGCGCCCGAAGAGTCCGTAAAGATGGCCTTGGTGCCAAAGGTTCTCCCGCACGCTGAGCTTTTTGTCCAGCGCCGGCAGTTGGAACACCACGCCCATTTTTTCCCGGATCTTGAGCCGGTCTTGGGCCAAATCCAAACCGAAAATTTTAACCTGGCCGGGCTGGGTCGAAAAAAGGGTGGAAAGAATTTTGAAGGTGGTGGTTTTTCCGCCGCCATTGGGGCCGAGAAACCCAAATATTTCGCCCCGCTCCACGGCGAAAGAAAGCCCGTCCAACGCCCGGCGTTCACCGTATTGGTAGCTTAGGTTGTTGACCTCCAGCAATGCCGGCATTGTCCCGCTTTCCAAATGGATTAAGTTCGATCCGCCACCATGACGATAAACAAAACCGTTAGATAAACCAAAGAAGTCAAGAAAAGCCACCGGGCGGACTTCAGGCTTTTTCGCAAAGCCAGATTTAAACTAGCGCCGATCAAAACCAAACTCAACCCAAGCGCGGTCCAAAAATAAACCAATCCCGATAAATGAAAAAGGGCGGGCAAAAGGGAAACCGGAAGAAGCGCGGCGCTGTAAATAACGGCCATCCACCCCGTGGCTTGTCCTTCCCGGTCCAAAACCGGCAGCATGGGAAAGCCGGCCTTTTCGTAATCGTCCCGGTAAATCCAACCGATGGCCAAAAAGTGGGGCATCTGCCAAAGGAATAAAACCGCGAAAAGCGCCCAACCTTCCACGCCAATCGTGCCCCGAACCGCGGTCCACCCCATGAGAGGCGGCAGCGCCCCCGGCACGGCCCCCACCAGCGTGCTGAGGGAAGTTATTTTTTTTAACGGCGTGTAGACCGCCACGTAACTGATCAGGGCGGCCAGGCCTAAATAGCCGGTCAAATCATTGACCCGCCAAAACAAAAACCCTTCCCCCAGCGCCGAAAGCGACAGGCCTAACACCAGCGCCTGCCAGGCACCCATGCGTCCCGCGGGCAAAGGCCGGTGCCGGGTGCGATTCATCTTCGAGTCTTGTTCCACTTCCAACCATTGGTTCAAGGAGGCGCTCCCGGCCGCCACCGCGGTGGCGCCCAAAAGCGTGAAAACCATCAGGGATGATTCCAGGGGACCCGAACTGGCCAAATAAAAACAGGCCAGCGTCGTTAGAAGCGCCAGCAAATTCAAGCGCAGTTTGATGAGAACTAAAAAATCTTGGAACCAGTTTTTTTTCACCGCGCGGGCCGTTTAAAAAGCTGGAAACATTTAAGCGCCACCACCAGGGTGGACGCTAGGAGCGCGGCCCCCGTAATGACATGCACGCTGGTGGGGACCACCGCCTTGGCGGTCACGATGATCATCATGCCTAGAAATAGCTGAAGCCAAAGCAAAAGCCCCGCCGCGATGGCCGGACGGGTAAGTCCCGGCTCCCCGGCCCCGACCGTATTGACCCGGTAAACCAGAATTAAAACCAGAAGCGTGACGATCAAAGCCCCCACCCGATGGCAAAAATGAATGACGACTAAGGGCGACCATTCGGGAGGTAAAAAGGTGGGGGGAAAATCCGGCATCGCCAGTCCCGCCCCGCTATGACGGGTCAAGGCGCCCAGAAGAACCTGGATATAAATCACAACCACCGTGATCGCGGCGAAAATCGGCAAGCCGGGCGCCAAGGCCCCCAGGCGTCCCGGTGTTTCCTCGATCCAATTTTTCGACGTCACCAGCGCGAGGGTCGTGACCAGGCAGAAGAAAATCTGGGCCAGTCCAGCGTGGCAAACCGAAACGGGCGTGGGCAGATGGTATAAAACCGTCAGCCCGCCCAAAAGCGCCTGCAAAAGAACCGCGCCCATGGCCGACCAAGCGATGACCTTCACCCAGCCGCGGGTTTCCTTTTTTTGGATGGTCACGGCCAGCGCCAGCATCAGCAGCGAGACGGTTCCGGCGATCAGCCGGTGCCCATGCTCAAAAAGCACGCCGCCGGTCATTTTGGGGAAAAGCGTCCCGTAGGAAAGCGGCCAATCGGGAACCGACAAACTGGAACCCGTACTGGTAACCAAAGCCCCGGCCAAAAGCAGCAAAAAGGTGCAGCCCATGACCACCCAGGCAAAGCGGTGAAGCTTGGGCTGAAAATAAACGGCCTTTTTTTCAGGATTCATTTGGACCTCAAAATGGAAATGAACGGGCGATCCATTAAATCAGGGCGCCGTAAAAATGAAATCAAGTTTCTGGGTTTGACCGTCTTTCAGCGAAATCTTTTGCGGTTGGGAAAAACCGTACTTTTCCTGCCAGGCCACTAAGGTGTAATCCCCGGCCGGAAGACCCGTGATCTTAAAGGCGCCATCGGCGCCGGTCACGCTGAAAAAAGGATGGGTAAAGACCCCGCCGTAGCAGGTCATCCAGCTGTGCACATCGCACTTAAATTTCACCGGCATCTCGGGCTGGCTGAAAAATTGCTCCGTCTTATCATTTTGATTTTGGCCCACGTTAAATCCCTCGTTGCTCACCGCCACCGCGTGGACATTATGCAGGGTGGGGTCGCCGTTGAAGATATCCAAGGCTTGGTTCACCTGCACGCCGAAAACATGGGGCGTGTAAAGACAGCCCTTTTGGATCAAGGTCACCGGCGCGCTCGGCGGCGCGTAAACCGCGGCTCCGGTTTGGACATAAACCAACACATTCGCCAAATCACCCTTGGCGTCGGCCACCACGGTTTCATCATAAACAGGATTCGGATGCTGGGCCTGGCAGGCCGGATCGGCATCCATGCTGATTTTGGACGGCGTAGGGATTTTTCCTTTTAAGCTCACCTGGCCCGTCACCACGCCCGTGCCCATCACGCCCGTGGGCGGAGGCAATTGGGAAGCCGGACTTTTTTTGCCGCAGCCCGCCGCCATGAGAAATCCGGCCAAGAAGAAGACGACCAGGGGGTTTTTCCAGTTCATCCTTACTCTCCTTAAAAAGATGAGATCAAAAAGCAGGCTCCCGGCGAAGGCACTACTTTGCCTGAAAGGCCTTTTAAAACCAAGGCTTAGGCCTCGAAAAATGGCCTTTCACCCGCCGCAAACTTGCCGGGGTTTTTGTCCGAGAGTTTTCGTTACAAGCAATAAAAAAACCCAAGACCCCGGAGGGCCTTGGGTTTTAGCGGCTTCATTTGACTTAGCGCAGGACCAATATTTTCCCGATCGAGCGTCCGTTGGGGGTGCTGATCACCACGTAATAAAGGCCATTGGCCAGGGAAATGCCGTCGTTATCCACCAGGTATAAGGTCCAGTTTTGCGTCCCCGCGGGCACAGGACCCTCGTTTATATCCCGGATCTTTCGGAACGCGGTCGTGAAGATTTCAAGATGCACGGGTCCCGTCGGCTGGCCAAAGGACACGGCTACCGTAATGGGCCCGGTGGTGGTTGAGGGGTTGGGATAAGGAACCGGCGTGGTAACCGGCACCAAGATGACCGCGGTCGCCGTTGGGCTGGGGGTCCCGGTCGGGGTCGCGGTTAAGACAACAACGACAACATTGGCCGGTGACGAAGTCAAAGGTCCGCCGCCCGTAAAGCTCAGCGTGGCGCTATTGGTCAAGGTTCCCGTGGCCGTATTACTAATAGTTCCGTTCACGACGATATTATAAATTCCCGCCGGCAGGGTGGGCCAAGTAATGGTCGAGCCGCTCGGCGTTCCACCGGCCGGAATGGTGCCGAAACTGGTGAAGTTGAGGCCCGAAGGCAGATTATCCGCGAAGCTGACGTTCGTAGCCGTGCTGCCCGAAATGGTGATAGGAATCGAATATACGAAGGGATCGCCCGCTTGCGAGGTCCCCGTGAATTGAGGCGCCCCAAAGCTAACGCCCGGAATGGGAGTCGGCGTCCAGGTCGGCGTGAAGGTCCCCGTGGGAACCAAAGTCAGGGTAAAGGTCGGCGTCGGGGTGGAGGTCGGCGTCGACGTAGTGGTGCTGGTAAAGACCGGCGTGTTGGTGCCGGTGGGCGTGATCGTGCTGGTAAATAAGGGCGTCCAGGTCCGCGTCGCGGTCCAAGTGCCCGTCAAAGTCGCCGTGAAGGTGGTGGTGGGCGTCGGGGTGAAGCTAAACGTCGGCGTGCTCGAGAAAAGCGGCGTCGCCGTGATGGTCGGCGTTTGAGTGGGCGTGCTTGTCGGCAAGGGCGTATTGGTGATCGTCGGGGTCTGCGTAATGGTAGGCGTATTGGAAACCGTCGGAGTCAAGGTGATCGTAGGCGTCGACGTCACGGTCGGCGTCCAAGTCATCGTTCCCGTTAGGGTGGGCGTGGAGGTCGCGGGCGGCGTCATCGTAATGGTGGGGCTTGAGGTTTGGGTCGGGGTCGGGCTCACAGTCCGAGTGAAGGTGGCGCTTGGGGTTACAGTCGCCGTATTGGTCGAGGTAACGGTCGCGGTCATCGTCAAGGTACGGGTAGCCGTGGGCGTACCCGTAAAAGTCGGGCTGAAAGCCAATGTGGGCGTCAGGGTGGGGGTAGCGGTCGGCGTTTGCGTCATCGTGGTGGTCGCGGTTCGAGTCGCGGTGGCGGTCGGCGTTTGGGTCGGGGTCGAGGTCGGCGTGATGGTCTTCGTGGCCGTTTGGGTCACGGTCGGAGATAAGGTCGGCGTATTGGTCGGCAAAATGGTGACAACAGGAGTAGCGGTGGCTAAAGGCGTCGGCGTGACCCAGCTGGTGCCGGCGATGCAAACCTGGCCCACGGAGAATCCGTAAGTCACGCCGGTGGAAGGCGCTACTTCCTGCCACTGCAGGGACGTCACTTGGCTCATGGCCATGGCATAGGTATAAGTCGTCGGACCCGCGCCCAGCGCCGGCGCGTAAGAGCTGGGCGCGATATTGGCGATGCCCGAGGGAATGGAGACATACTGCCAAGTATTGGCGGTCGAGATGATGATCGGCGCCGTGTTCTTGTACTGGTTGGCGTTTCCACCAGCTGGAACGTCAATATTGGCGTTGTAAAAAGAAATCTGAAGAGTCACAGGGGCTTTGGTCGCTTCCACCCAGAAACTAATGTTAGTCATCGAATTGAGATTCTGGTAACCGGCCAAAAGTTCGGTTCCGAGCGCGTAGCCGGCGTAAACCACCGAGGGCGAATTGGTCACGGAGCCGTAAGAAGCGACCGTCGTTCCCCCATTGATGGCGCAGTAGCCCGTCACACTGTCGGCGTAAGGCATGCCGTTAGGTCCATTGGCCTGCAAGATGTAATTGGTGTTGGAAACTCCCACCAGTACGGGGGTTTTGACCGGCGTATTGCTGACGCTGGCATAGCTATAGGAGAACCAATAACCGTTGGTATGATTTTCTTCGGTGCCGTCAACGTCATCCGAAACCATGTAACAGGCCAAGGGCGTGGGCGAAGGCGTGGGCGTGCAAGTCTGGCTTCCGCAGGGCGGAGTGCCGCAAACGATGTTGGGGAAATTTCCGGTACAAACCAACTCGCTCAACATGCAAAGCGTGTCTTGGAAATACTGGAAGTTTTCAGACCCGCCGTTACAACCGGGCGAACCGTAACGGGCGGTCAATTCGTTATAGGCGGAGGTGGCGTTGGCTTGGTTGGTCATCATGGCGGCTACCGCGAGGGGCCCGATTTGGAGCGAGTCGCAGAAAGAACCGCCGGGAGTCCCGCCGGGCACTGACCAGTTGTCCCCGACCTGCGTGGCGAATCCGCTGGAGTTCACCGCGTTCATCACGTTGGTGGCGAAAGTTCCCGCGTAGCTGACCGCGCCCGCGGAGCCGTTCCAAAGATAGTCGATGCCGATGCGCAAAGGATAACGGGAAGCGTCAAAACTCATGGTCGACACATTGTTGCCGATGGTCGGTCCGGTGGCCGTATCCGGCATGAAGCCTTTGTTGTCGGTGGTGAAAAGCGTCTTGAAATAAGTGCTGTAGACCCAGGTCGTTAAGGATGACCAACTACGGCCGAAGGTATCGCTGGAATTCCAGCAATTGTACCAAGCCGGCGTCATATAGCTGGAGTAGAAGGGATATTGGAAAGCGTCCCCTGAATAGACTCCCGCGCCCCCCTTGGTTTCCTGGGTCCAAATAGCGGTGACCATGTCCTCGTAGGTTTGTTGGTAGGTTTTGCTCACGGCCGTCTGCTGGCTGTTGGTCAGGGCAACCGCGGCCGCGCTCGGCCATATCTTGCTGGCGATCAAAAAGGCCATGGCCATGTCCTCATCGGCGTCCGTGGCGCCATTGGCGCCGATAATTCCGCCGCCTGAATTGAGATTCCAGTCCATCACCATGTTGTTGCTGGAATCCGGCATCCATTGGTAGGCGTACTTATAGAGGCCATCAAACAAAGTTTTATCATCCATCATCACGGCGATCAACATGCCATAGCCGATGCCTTCGGATACGGTATCATTACTGTTGGTATTGCGAAAAACCCTTAAGCAGGAAGTACAGGTGGGAAAGCCGCTACGGGTCACACCCGAATTGATGACGGCATGGGAATACCAATTGAGATAAGTGGTAGAAACACCGTTGCTCGCGGCTGTGCTGGGCAATCCGGTGGCCATGAAACCATGGGGGTAAGTCGCGTTGTGAGGGAAAGTAAAGGTTCCAGCCCCCGAGTTAATGCTCTGGGCTTGAACCGTGGCTACGCCGGCGAAATGGAATAGAAGGCAGGCGAGAGCGAAAGAGGCCGGGAGCCGAAATAGGTTGGATTTAAAAGTCTTCAAACGATTTTATCCAAGTCAAAAATTTTGATTGCGAGCGCAACAGACTAACCGTTCGGGTCGCGTCTTGTAAATAACGAACTTTCTAAGTATACCCCAGCCTTTTATTTCTGCCAGTGCGGGCCTCTAATATTTGGCCCCAATTTCTTTGAAAATAAGGCTGTTTAACCCTTTTTTAAAAAAATCGACTTTTTTATGGAAAAAAAACCGGCCTAGGCTGACTCCCGAACAATGAGTTCGGGTTGCATCAGGATATTGCGGTCTTGGGGTAATTTACCGTCAATGGCGTCAATGGCGGTCTCAAAAGCCTGTACTCCCATCTGGGCGAGCGGTTGATGAACGGTGGTCAGGGCCGGCTTTAAAAGGCTGGAAGCCGGCATGTCGTCATAGCCCACCAGCGCGAGGTCTTCCGGAATTCGGATGCCGCGGGCCTGGGCTTCCGCCATGACGCCCATGGCCATAATGTCCCCCGCCGCGCAAAAGATGGCGTCCAGTTTGGGGTCTTTTTCCAGAAGGGTCTTCAATCCCATCCGCCCTTCCTCAAATAAATAATTGCCGTAAGCGACCACGCGGTTTTCGGTGTAATCAAGACCTTTGTTTTTCAAAGCCTGCCGGTAGCCTTCCAACCGCTCCACCGCCGAGGGAACCACATCCACGCCCGGTGGCGGCTGGGTTTCGCCGTTAATCAATCCAATTCTTTTACGCCCCTTTTGAATCAGGTACTCGGTGGCGATTAAGCCGCCTTTCACATTGTCCACCCGGATGCTGTGGCTTCCCGGCAAAGTGTTTTCTAAAAGGATCAACGGGATTTTCCGGGCGGCGTATTCGTCGACGACTTTTTGACTGGGGCGGATCGTCACCACCACGACCGCGTCGGCGGTGCGGCCATAAAGGATTTGCTGGAGCAGCTCTTCCTTGGCCTCGGTTTTATGCTGGGTGGAATAAGGATGGATGCCGTGGACATACCGCCCCATTTGAAAAGCCCGCTGCTCAAAGGCGTCCATGACCGAGGCGATAAAAGGCGCGGCAAAACGGGCCGACACGAAAGCGATAACGTCGCTTTTCCCCCGGGCGAGTTTCCGCGCGGACTGATTGGGGTAATAGTTCATCTCCTTGATGATCTTCAAGACCTTGTCGCGGGTTTTTTCCGTGATCCGATGGTCCTGGTTGATCACCATGGAAACCGTGGCTTTGGTCACCCCGGCGCGCTCGGCAATATCTTGGATAGTTACGTTTTTCATGGGCAGGTTCTTACTATACCGCTTCAACGAAAGGCCCACAAGCGGGTCTTTTAAGACGCCGCGGCTTCTACCGTCATAAAAAACGGCTAATGCACCACCGCGATCCGAAGCGTTTGGCGGCGGGCCAATTGGCCGTCCGCCGTCCAAATTTCCACCACCGCCAAATAAATTCCGCTGGACGCTTGGGAAGCGTCCCAGCCCACCTGGTCCGCGCCCGGCGGCCCTTGCCGAAAAGCCACCTTTTCCCCCGCCAAATCATAAAGCGTTGCTTTTAAGGTAAGGGCTTGGGTCGACGCCGCCTCAAAGACGGTGCCGCCGGCTCCCCGAATCAAGTTGGGAACCGCCCGCGCCTGAATATTGGGCAAAGACCCGGAACCTAACACGACGATCGTATTTGTAATATTGGCCTCGTTCCCTTTTCCGTCCAGTTCATGCGCTGAAATAAAGTAAGTGCCGCTGGAAACCAAAGTGCCGTTATCGGACGAGCCGTTCCAAGTGGCGATTACTTGGCCATCGGCCAGGATAGTCACCGCCGCCGAGTTCCCGCCGGAAGCCGGGCTCAACACATTGGAAGACAGCGACAGCGAATGGGCCACACTCTCCCCCGCGTCTTGGACAATGGCCAGGATATGCCGCACGACTTCGCCGGACTCGTTGTAAATGTTCAAGGTGAACTGGGCCAGGGACCGGTTGACCAAGATCGGCTGGGTCACGCTGGTGACATTGCCGCTCGGGTCCGCGCTGTCGACCTTGACATAATATTGTCCATTGGAAACCGGGTCGCCATTTTGCCCGGTCCCGTCCCAACTGGCGGCGGATCCGCCTCCATAATTAATCGTGAGAGGCTGGCTGAGGCTGTCGATCACTTGGGTGGACAGAAGCAAAACCTGAACCGCCGAAAAAGCGTTCCCCACCTGGACTTGCTTTATCAGTTCCCCGGCCTCGTTATAGATCCCGACCGTCACAGTGAAACTTCCCGAGGGCGCGGGGGTAAGCGTGGCGGTCGGCGAAAGCGTCACTGTGGGGGTGGGCGTAAAAGTACAGGTCGGTGTCTGAGTTGGCGTCATGGTCCATGTCCTCGTCGGGGAAAAAGTGGCTGTGAAGGTGGGAGTCCAGGTTAAGGTCGGCGAAAAGGTAGGGGTGGGCGAGGCCGTCAGTGTCACGGTCGGGGTCGGCATGGGCGTCAGCGTGAACACCGGCGTGATGGTCGGAGTGTCGGTGGGTGTCCAAGTCGGCGACGGGGTTGGCGTCGCACTAGCGGTCGGGGTCGCCGTAGGCGAAGGCGTTGGGGTCGCGGTCAATGTAAACGTGGGAGTAGGCGTCCAAGTCAGTGTCGGGGATGGCGTTGCCGTAGGAGTAATAGGCGGCGTTCCGGTCATGGTAGGGGTCACCGTCGGGGTGACGGTTGGCGTATGGGTTGCCGTCGAAGTGGCGGAAGGCGTAGCCGACGCCGAAACGGTCGGAGTATTCGTCGGCGTTCGGGTCGGGGTCCAGGTGGAAGACAAAGTCGCGGTCGGACTCGGTGTGTCAGTCAAGGTGACCGTCGGAGACGGGGTCGGACTGAGGGTCGGCGTTGGGGTCTTAGTGGGTGTCGCCGTCCAACTATTCGTCGGCGTCGGAGTCTTGGTCGGAGTCAGGGTAACTGTCGTCGTAGGACTGGGCGTTGGGGTATTGGTCGGGGTGAAAGTGGGGGTAAAGGTTCGGGTGGGGGTCCAAGTAAAAGTTTTCGTTAAGGTCGGCGAAAGCGTGGGGCTCAGGGTAGGGGTAAAGGTGGGCGTCGTTTTAGGGGTCTTGGTAGGCGTGCAACTGGCCACGTCATTGGTAACGGCGTTGGACTGAAGGCCGGCGGTCTCGGCGTCCGTCTCCTCCGCTTGATTGATAATGGTGTTGCAGGGTTTTTGGACGCTCACCGCGAAAGAAAGCGTGCCATTGACATGGGGGCCGATATATCCCAAATCCCAACACAAGATGTCGCCCGCGCCGGTGCCTGTCCAGGTCACCGCTCCCTCGGGCGGATTGGCCGCGATCGTGTCGGTCAAAAGCTTCACGTCGGTCGGAATCGTGTCGCAGATTTGAACCCCGTCGATGGGCACCGCGCTCGGGTTGGAGTAGGCGAGGGTATAGGTCAAGGTATCCCCCGGATTGGCGTCTCCCGAAGGACTGACGGATTTCACCAAATTAAACTGGGGCGGCACGCAAGTGTTCCAACTTACGTTGTCCAAATAACCCAAGCTGTAATGGCCGTCCCCGTCGCAGTCAAACGCCGTCACCAACAAGGTGACCTTTTGGCCGGCGTAAGCGCAAAGATTGACTGTTTGCTGAGTCCAGGGAATGAACCCCCAATTCGGGGAAGGCGTTTGGGAAACGGTACAAGTTGAATAGGTCCCTGGACCATTTTGTCCGGTGGCCTGCAAAAGGCCGGTACCTACGTCGTAACCCCAGCCATAACGCAGACTGGCCACCGTCACGCCGCCGGCGCCCGCCGTGCCGCCGCCGACAACCACATCAGCTTCTATATAAGCGTCCCCGAAAGTGTCTTGTTCCTGGGTGTAATGATAGTCTTCCAGAATGGCGGCAATATAAAAGGAAAGACAGCAGGAGGTTCCGCCGGAGGGCACGGTATCGGTTTGCCAAACCTGGGCCCAATCGCCAAAGTTGGGATCTCCCCGGGACGAAAAAACCTGGACCGCGTAGTTGCCGTTGCCGGCCCCCACCAAAGGAAGCCCCGCGGGAGTTAAAGGGCCCACTGAATCTGGCGCGGAGCCGCCCCCCACATTCACAATGGAAGCCGTGGGGTTTCCACAGGCAAGCCCGCCTCCGCTGGCCGTATTGGTGGTCCAGCCGGTCAAGCTTCCCGTTTCAAAACTGGGATTGACCCAGGCCCAAGCGGCCAGGGGCGTCATCGCCCAAAAAAGAATGACACCCCCCACTCGCGGGGAGAATAAATTTAACGGGAGAATCTTCACGGCTTCCCTCCCGGAAAATCAGCGCTTCTAGGCCAAGACGCTAAGTTGAGGCGCAAGCTTTGAGCGCGCGGAGGCATATCCGCCTCAGCGCAAAACCATCAGCTTGCCGATGGAATGCCCTTGAGAATCAGAGACTTCGACATAGTAAAGACCATTGGCCAAAGGCCGGCCTTGTGCGTCCGTCAGGGAAAGGGTGGGTGTGCTGGCGCCGGCGGGAAGCGGGCCTAAGTCGGCCGTGATTACTTTTCTAAAGGCCGTGGTGAAAACATGGATCCTCACATCCGAGGACGCGGCGGCCAAGACAAAATAAATTTGAACCGTCCCCCCCTGGGTCGGGTTGGGGAAAGGCACCGGTTTGGAAATAGGCGGCGCTCCCGGCCCGAAGGTCGGGGTGTCGGTTGATGTGGGCACAATCACCGGGGTCAAGGTGACCGTGTCGCTCGGGGTGGGAGTGGGCGGCACCGGCGTTACCGTCAAGGTGAGTGTGGGTGTAAAAGAGTTCGTCGGTGTGTCCGTAAAAGAAGCGGTTGGGATGGGGGTTAAAGTCGCGGAAGGCGTGGCCGTTGACGAAGCCGTGGCCGACGCCGAGGCGGTCGGGATCAAGGTCGCCGTCCTGGAGGGAGTCGCGGTTGGGGTGAATACCGAGGTTGGTGTTGACGTAGGGGTCGCGGTCGGCGTGGACGTGTTCGAAGCGGTGGACGTTGACGTCGAAGTGAACGCCGGGGTGGCCGTCTTGGTCGCGGTGAAGGATGGCGTACTAGTGCCCGTGGGGGTTTGAGTCGAGAGTGGAGTCGCTGTAAGAGACGGCGTCGAGGTTCGGGTCATGGTCGGTGTAGAAGTCATGGCCAGGGTCGGTGTCGAAGTTCTTGTAAAAACCAAGGTCGCCGTCCGGGTCATGCTCGCTGTAGCGGTCGCGGAAGAGGTTGCCGTCGCGGTGCGGGTCGGCGTAGCGGAAACCGTCGAAAGAACCGTGGCCGTAAGGGTTGGAGTGGCGGGGGCCGTCGCGGTACGCGTCGCTGTCGCCGAGGCAGTCGCGGTAGCGGTCATCGTCCTCGTAGGGGAAGCGGTCGGAGAGGCTGTCCGGGTCGCGGTTGGCGTCGCCGTGCGCGTCGCGGAAGCGGTCGGTAAGGGCGTGGCGGTGCGGGTCGGGGTGGCTAGGACCGAAGTCGCTGTAAAGGTCGGCGTGGGGCCGCAAGCGGCAAAAAGCACGTTGTCAGCCCCCGCCATGGCCGCGTTATAAGTCGTAACGGCCGCGGAGTTTGAGGGAGCCTTGCCATTGATCAGGCAGTTGCAATCAAACGTCACGCCCCGGGTGTTGAACACATCCATAATTTTGGAACCCGTGATGGTGCAGGCGTCAAAAAGCACATTGGAAACCGGCGCTTGGGGCAATCCCCAAAGGATGCCCACGTTGGCCGACCCGGTGGCGGTTTGGGCCGCCGACACATTTTCAAATTTAATATTTTGCCAATAAGGCGTGGTGCTGTTGGCGGCCGAACCCGTATCCGTGGTGGGATTGGCGGGAACATCCGGGTAATAGCTGTACATCAAGATAGGGTTCACCAAAATATTGGTCATGGTGATGTTGGAATAAGTGACGTTGGAGGTAATTCCGCCTTCGGTATTGTTGGATTTCAGCCGGAGGCCATATTGGGTGCCGTTAAAAACGCAATTGTTGACGAGCACGTTGCTTACGCCGCCTGAGGTGATGCTGCCGATGGAAAGACCGTGTCCGGTTCCGAAGGTGCAGCCTTGCACCGTAATTCCCATGCAGGCGTTGGAGCCGCCGATTTGAATCACATCGTCCCCGTCGCTGATGTAGCAGTTTTGAATCGTGACATTGGTTCCCCGCAGGTCGATGCCGTCCGTATTGGGCGAGGGCCAGGGAGCGGTGATGGTCAGGCCCGAGGCCAGGATGTTGGCGCCGTTGCCCAGAAACTGAACATGAAATTTGGGCGAATTGATGACCGAAATGCCGGAAACCGTCACGCCCGTGCAACCGGTGAGCTCAATCATGGCGGGCGGGCGGTTATCCGTTCCACCGCCGTTGAAATAATTCCACCAGGCCAATCCCTGCCCATCCATGACGCCGGAGCCGTTGATCGTAATATTGGAGAGTTTGGAACCGTAAATGAAATCCATATTTACAGGAAAGGTCCCCATGGCCGTCATTTGAAGGGTGGCTCCGGCCGAAAGCTGAAAGGTCATGTTGCTTTTAAGGGTCACGGGACCGCTTAAAAAATTACCCGCGGGAACCTCAACCGTGCCGCCGCTGCCCACGGCGTTGATGGCGGCTTGGATCGCGGCGGCGTTGTCGGCGCTGCCCGTGGTGGCGTTATAAGGAGCGGCGGTAATGATCAGGGTTTGGCCGAAGACGGTCGCGGCGGGGAGAAAAAAAAGTCCGGCTAAAGGCAAGGAAATGTGGCGGAAGCTTTTTAAAAACGATTTAAACCGTAAAAACAAAAAGATGATCGATTCCGGCATTTTCCACCTCGGGGATCCCGCTCTTCAAAGCGGTTCAGGACAAGTTGTCCCAAAGGCTTAGATTCACCGGGAGGCGGCTTTATTCCATTTTAAGTTTTTTAGAGGGAAGTCTAAGGAGAACCGTTTAACCGATTGTTTTAAGGGGTCGAAGGCGGGGCTTTATATTGATCCAGCCATTTTTGAAGGGCTTGATTATTCGGCTCCAGCTGGAGAACCTTCTCAAAGCATTGAATCGCGTAGGTTTTTTGCCCCAATCGGTAATAAAGGCGGCCCAAAGCGTTCCAAAGCCGGTCATTGTCCGGGTCCGTCTGGAGGGCCTTCACGTAAGTTTGCGCCGCTTGGGTATCTTGACCCTGCTTTTCCAAGGCCAGGCCTTCGGTCACCGGATCGGACGGCGGGGTTTGAATTTTGAATTCCAGGTCAACCTCTTTCGAAGCCTCCGCCGGTTGGGGCGCTTGCACGATCACCGTGACGGGCACTTGAACCATTTGTTTGGGTAAATCGAACTGATAAGAAAGACTGACGCGGTTGGAGATCCCCAAGTTCCCGAAAGGCAAATAAGCGTAATCCAAGGACAACGAGGAAAACTTGACGCCGGCCCCGGCGGTAAAATTGGAGAACCCGCTGACTTGATTGTCGTAAAAAGGAATTTGATATCCCACCCGCAAAGCCCATTGATGGTCTAAAACCCCTTCCAAACCCGCCTGCATCCCACCCGGCCCATTGGGAACATAGGAACCCGAAATCGCGGTGAGTAAGGTAAAGCGCGGGTTTATCGCCGTGAAAAAAGAACCGCCCAATCTGATCTCTTGGGTCAGGGCGCTTCCGCCCACGGGCGTTCCCAGATTCAGGTAAGAAAGCCCGAGCTTCCAACCCGGGTCCACCGTCCACAACAATCCCAAATCCGCCGCCAGGCTGGTGTAAAGATCGTTCACCACTTTTTGCTGCAACGCCCGCAAGGCGATTCCGGCCGAAAATCCCGGCATCCATTCCCTTCCCCATCCCGCCGTGAAACCCACATCGCTGTCGTTAAAGTCGCCCTGGGAGGCGCCGAAATTATCCCGAAGATCGATGGTTCCCCAATTGACGTAATCCAGGGCGAAGGCCAAGCCGCCCAGGTCGCCCGCGGGGAAACCGGCGGTCAAGGTTTCTTGAAAGGATCCCGCCAAGTAACTGTTGTGGTGAAGCGCCACCTCGGGCCGGCTTAAATCCGAAAGCCCCGCGCTATTAAAAAAAAGCGCCGAGCTGTCATCGGCCACGCCCACAAAGGCCGAACCCAAGGAAAGGTCGCGGGCCGATCCCTGAAGATTTTCCAAGGGGTCCGCCAGCCCAGCCGCCGAGGTCACCGTTTGCGCGCCCGTGCCTCCAGGCCCGATTAAAAAACCGGCGAGCCACAACAAACCGATCAACCCATGTCTAAAAAACGGCGCCCAAAAAAACTTGGCGCGAAACGGCGGGAAAAAAGGATCGTCTCGCATTTTTATTTTTTAACCGCCAAAACCTCAGGATCAAAGCGCTGTTCCCGGCCCGAGTCATATTTTAAATCGACCTGATAAAAATAATGCCCCGGCGCGAAGGCTTGGATGTCCAGCGTGCTTTGCTGGACACCAACGGTCTGGGCGTCGGCCAACCCGGCCACAAATTGGCCCGAGGCGTTCCAAACCCTTATGTGGGCGGTGCCGTTTTCTTGCATCGTGTAGACAAACCGGACCGTGGGCCCGCTGGAGGGGTTGGAATAAACATAAGGCTTCCCATTGGGCGCCGGGGGCGTCGGGGTAGGGGTGGGCGTTAAATAAGGCGTGGGGGTCGGCGTGGGCGGCTGGGGAACAATTTGAAGCGCGTTCACTTTGGGGCTGTCCAGATTTCCCGCGGTGAATTGAACCGTGATCAGGCCTCCCACCGGGGCCACATTATTAAAAACTTTATCGTCGGCTTTATTGGGCGCCCCGGCGTCCGCCGCCAAGTCAAAGTTCGACAAGACCGGGACGCCGTTGAGCGCGACATTAAAGATCCGCTGATCGGGACCCGTAAAGTCGGTTTCGGCGAACTTCAGCGTCACTTGGTAATTTCCCGGCGGCACGGGAAAATTGTAGGTGAAGTCGTTCGTGTTGAAGAGATCGCCGTAACGCTCGGTTTGATAAAGCCCCGGGTCCGAAGTGGCGGAGATGGACGCCGCCGTTGTCACGGCGAAAGCGTAGCCGCCGCTGTACTGGACATCCGCCGACCAAAAGTTTCCCAGACTGTCGGTGAAAGCGGGCCCGCCCGCCACCACCCGCCAAACCGCCCCCACCGTGGGCACGGGCGTCGGAATCGGCGTAGGCAGGCAGGGGCCGACGTCCGGCGGCACCAGGGTCGGCACCGCCGAGGCGCTGTCGGGAACATAGGAATAAAAAGTCGCCGGATTAAAAGCCGCTCCAAAAGTATCTTGGGAGCCCAGGGCGGTGGGATCAAACAAATTGTTCCCAGGCGTCGCCGCGATCTGGGGTTGGTAGGTGGGGGTTGGGGTGCCGATGACGAAAGGATTGATGGCGCTGACGCCGAAATTATTCGATTCCACCACCATCTGACCCGCCATGGTGTCCCAAGCGCAATATTGGGCCACATGGGTGAAATAATTATTGAACAGGTGGACCATCCCAAACCGAAGCCGGGGCGTGTTGATCCATAAGTGATCAAACCAATTGTGATGGAAGGTGACTTTTAAATAGCTGGCGTCCGAAGTGGCCGTGTCGCTGCGGCCCACCAGCGAGGCCTTGTTGTGGTCGTGAAAATGACACCAGGAAACAGTAATGTAGCTGGCTTTGTCCGTGATGTCACAAAGACCGTCCTCCGCGTGGGAAAGATCGCAATGGTCCACCCAGACATGGTGGGATGAATGCCAAATGGTGATGGCATCCCAGTTGCAGCATTTTCCCGCCGGATCTCCGGGCACATAAATTTGGCCCAGCACCAAATTTTGTAAAATGACGTTGGAAACGTCATCCATTACCACCGGGCCGTTCACAATACCCGAACCGCATCCCACCCCCAGAATCGTCCTGTTAGAGGGAACCTTTTCGGTTGTGCCGTAAGGGATCAACGAGATGAGGCCTTGAACGAAAATGGTCATCGGGCCCGACTGGTCCAGGGCGTTTTCCAGCTGGGTTTGAGTGGAAACCGTGACCCCGGTCCCGCCGGCGCCGCCCGTGGTTCCCCCCGCGATCGACATGCCCAGAGAATCGTCGCCGTCCACGGCCGCGAAGCCGATGCAACCCGGCGCCGCCGCGCGGGACGGGGCCGAGGCGAGCAAAAATAAAACCAGGAATAAGACGGCCCCGAACGGGAAAGTTTTTTTAGGATAAAAAATCAGGTGTGGGCGCACGCAAGCCTCCCTGAAAATCATATCACTCAGGAAAGCCGGTTGCACGCGGGACAAGTTCTAATGGGCCGGAGCGATGCTCACCGTACGGGTCATCCGATGGGCGCCGGACTCAACCTCGATCCGGTAATCCCCCGCCGGGGCCCGGGACCCATCGGTTAGTTTTCCGTCCCAGCGCAAGGACCATTTACCCGCGGGAAGGGTTCCTTCATATAGCACCCGCACCGTTTGATCCTTCGGGTCCAAGACGCAAACCTTGACCGGAGCCTGGGTGTCCAAGTCCACTACCACGTTTAAGCGGTTCCCCGCTTCCGTGGAGCCCGTCACGGCTTGGGGAATGGCCGGAGGCGGCGGGGCCGGAAGGATTCGGGGTTGAGGCGCGGGAGCGGCGGCCGCGGTCAAAGGCGCCGGCGCGGAAGGCGCCAAAATCGCGGCCTTGGGTTCGGGCCAAAACCACCAGGTCAAGGCCGCCGCCGAAAGGAAGCCGCCCGCCACCAAAGTGGACACTAAAGGTGAAAGTCCCGCCGCGGAACCCGAGTGCGCCAAATGCTTGGGCAACTGAGGCGCGGGCAACCCCAAGGAAAAATATTCCTGTTTCATCCGTTCAGCGAACCGACCGGCCTCTTGGGGGGATTGTTCCAGTAATTGGTCCAAGTCTTGCGACTCGGCTTCGCTTAAGTTGCGCTTAAAAAACTCATCGACCAAATTGGTCATTTTAGCCCCTCTTTTAACAACCGTTCCACTTCGCCCTTCAAGGTCTGCGTACAGCGCGCCAAGCGGGACATCACCGTCCCAATGGGAATCTTCATTTGACGCCCGATTTCGATATAGCTGGCGCCGGTTCTCGTTCTCAGTTCCAAAATCTTCCGGCAGGGCTCCCCCATCCGGTCCATGGCTTGGCGGAATATTTTCAACCGCGCTTCTTGTTCCCGGCTCCGCTCGGCCTGATCGGCCTTTTCCAAGGCCCGGGAGTGTAAAAGTTTTTCCAAATCCTCGTCCGCTTGGCTGACCAAGCGCGATCTCTTGCGGAAATAGCGGTAGCATTTGTGGATGCAAATCTGGGTCAGCCAGGTATCCAGGCTGGACCTAAATTCAAACCCCCGCAGCTTTTCAAAAGCCACCAGGAAGACTTCCTGAAGGATGTCCTCAATTTCAGGATCGTTGTGTCCCAGGGTATAGACGCAAAAGCTATAAAGCTTTTGTTCATAGGCCCGGTAAAACTCCATGCGGGCCCGTTCGTCCCCCTCTAAAACCCGACGAACCAATTGCCGCTCGTCCAAAGGATCTCCCAATGACTTAGTCCTCTTTCGGGCCGAAATATTCCAGGAAATTTAAAACCGAGGGAATTATAGGACTGGAAGGGCCAAAGCCAAAAGAAGACTTCACTGAATGAAGGAAAACGTGCCAAGATCAGCCGATTCCGGCAAAAAATTAGCGCTGCCTGTGTCGAGGTTTCAAGCTGAGCCACGGCTTTGCCGTGCTGACCGATACAACGCTCAGCGCTGGCTATGTTGAGGCCTCAAGCCGAGGCATAAGCTTTGCCGTGCTGACCGATACAACGGTCAGCGCAGGATCAACAATTTAAGAACGGACCGGCCCGCGGGGCTTTGGACCAGCACATAGTAAATTCCGTTGGCGAGGGACACTCCGTTTCGATCCGTGAGCGGCAAGGGAACATCGCTTCCACCTGGCTGGTTCGGAAAACCTTCGGCGTTCACTTTCCGGAAAGCCGGCGTGAAAACCTCAACCGTGACGGTTCCAACCCCCGGGTAATTGGGCAATCGGATCTGAACCGGTTGGAGGCCATTGGTAGGATTGGGATAGAGGACTGGATTTCGGACCGGAATCGGTGTCGGCGTTCTCGTCGGGGAAGCCGTCAGTGTTTTTGTGGGTGACGCCGAGGCAGTTGCGGAGGCGGTTTCCGTCATGGTCGGTGTTGGGGTGAAAGTTAAGGTGGGCGGCACAGGTGTTGGAGTAAGCGTCACGGTAAAGGTGGGGCTAAAAGTTACCGTGGGCAAGGCCGTATGGGTGGAAGTAAATGTGGGGGAAGCCGTAGGCGTCGGAGTCCAGGTGACTGTCAGAGTCTTCGTCGGGGTGAAGGTCGGCGTGGAAGAAACGGTTGAGGTAAATGGAGGGGTAGCAGTCGTGGTAGCCGTGAAAGACGTCGAAGCGGTCGCCGTCGGCGTGACCGAAGGAGTCGGGCTGGCCGTCGAGGAGCAAGTGGCGGTTAGAGTAAAGGTTTTCGTTTCCGTCGAAGTTGCCGTAGGCATGGAAGTCAGGGTCGAAGTCAACGACGGGGCGGGAGTTGATGTCGGTGTCTTCGTCGCCAAAATCGTAGGCGAGGCGGTGGGTGTAGAAGTACCCGTTGCTGTTTTGGTCACCGTGAGAGTAGACGTGGCCGAGGGGGTAAAGCTCACCGTCTTGGTGGCCGTCGAAGTCGCCGAAGAGGTCGCGGTGGGAGACGCGGTTCGAGTCGCCGTAGGCGTGGCGGTCTTGGTCGGCGTCGGACTAAAGGTCCGGGTGGGAGACAAAGTCAAAGTGGCGGTGGGGGTCGGCGCCGCGGTGCAGGTCGTGACGACCGCGTTGTCCCGGGTAAAGATGTAATCCCGAACTTCTCCCGCCGGCGCGAACCACATGCTCTTGTTGCCGGGCGTCCCGAAATTGTTATTGAGATAGGTCAGCAAATCCGTCAGGGTCGCCTGGTTGGTGCTGTACTGATCAGCTGCCGCCCCGCTGCCCTGCGAGACACTGTGGGTATATTCCACGAGCCAAGTGGGCCGGCTGTTACCGGCCGCCGCCGCCGCCAGCGATTTCCAAGCCGTGTCATCGGTCCCGAAAAGGCCTCCCCGTTGGACTTGGAACGGCAGGGCCGTATCCACGAAATTATAGGATCCTCCCCCGCACTCCGCCGAGAGAAGGTAAGCCGTGGGATAACCCGCGCAGGTATTGGCTCCGGAAGACTCATAAGGGAAAACCATTTGAGTCACGTTGTATCCGGGAAAATATTTGAGCAAAAGCGGCTGGTTCTCAGTCAACTCAGGCACGATATCGGTGGCCGTGCCGTTGCAGGTCAGGGGGTTGGGATGGTCGTAGGAATGGTCCAACATATCCCATCCCGCCGCCCTCAAGGCCTGCAGACAGGTCCAGTTCATGAAATAGCTTCCGCTTCCCGATGCCCCGCCCCCATTGGCCCAGGAACCTACCACCGCTTCCGCCGCCCTCCAGCCGAAGGAGTCCAAAACTGGCTTGCCATAGTCGTATTGGGATAGGCGATTGTCATCAAAGGTGAGTGAATAGGCCCAATGATAATTGTTATAGAGTGTCGCCTTGGTGGCCGCGCCGGTTCCACCGGCTGTCCAATTAACCGCCATGACCAGGATGGAAGAGCCGGTGGTCGTGAAGAGCGCCATACCCGTGGTGGAATTATAGGTGGCGGAGACCGCCGCCCCGTCCGCCGTAACCGCGACGGAAGCGCAGGTGCCCACATTGACTAAGAGGGTGATTTTGCGGTAGTTCACCAAGGTCGGAACGGCGGAATAATTCACCTGCACGCAATAGGTCTTGTCCGCGGCCCCAGCTGCTGAAGCCATCCCTAAACCCAAACCAAAACAAACGAACCCCAGGGCCCGAATGAAGAAGAAATTTTTTAATCCCAAATTTTTCATCCGATTTAACTTCCTGACCCCTTCAAGGGTCCCCCTCAGCAACTTCAAAAAAATAAAACTCGGATTGCGGCCTTAACGCTGGCTATGTCGAGGCCTCAAGCCGAGGCATCAGCTTTGCCGTGCTGACCGATACAACGGTCAGCGCTGGCTATGCCGAGGCATGCGATTTGACGTACTGAGTTCTAAACAGACCTCAGCGCAGGATGAGCCAATTCCCATTCGGAATTGGCATGACCAACCCTTGCGCTTCGGCTTGTGGCCTCAGCGCAGGATCAGCAGTTTGAGAATCGATTTACCCGCCGGCGAGTTGACCAGCACGTAATAAAGCCCGTTCGCCAAGGGCCGGTTGTTCCGGTCCGTCAAGGGCAGGGACACCACGCTTCCCCCCGCTTGGGTCACCGAGAATTCGTTCACCATCCTAAACGCCGTCGTGAACACTTGCACCGTCACCTTGCTCGTCCCCGGATAGGTCGGCAATTGGATGTTCACCGGGCCCGGGCCGCTCACCGGGTTCGGGTACAACACCGGCACTCCCCCTATAGGCTCCGGCGTCGGCGTAAACGTCAAGGTCGGCGTCGAGGTGGGCGTTGAGGTCAAAGCCACCACACTCACCGAGGCGCTGTTGGACGAGGCCGAGCCTCCCGTATAGCTCAGCGTCCCTTGGCTTGAAAGCTCCGTCCCTCCCGCCACCGAACCGTCAATCTCCACATTCACCTGCAATTGAGTCACTCCCACCGGCAGGTTGTTCAGGTTCCACGTGATTTGGTTTCCATTCACCACCCCCGAAGACCCGGAGAATCCCGTCACCGTCACTCCCGCCGGCAGGCTTTGGGTCAGGGTCCCGTTCTGCGGCGAACTTCCTGTCACCGTAATCTCCCAGGTATAGCTATAGCTTTGCCCCGCATCCGCCGAGGAAGACGACGTATTCAACTGCAGGCTCACCGTGGGCAAGGGCGTCAAGGTCGAGGTGGGTAGAGCGGTCGCCGTCGAGGTGCTGGTAGGCGTCGCGGTAGCGGTAAAAGGCGGCGTCACGGTGCGGGTCGGAGTAAAGGTGGCGGTCGCGGTGGAAGTCGCCGTCTTGGTGGAGGTGGCCGTAGGGGTCGCGGTCGCCGTGGGCGACAGGGTCCAGGTGGTCGATGGGGTGGGCGTGAAAGACAAAGTCACCGTAAAGGTAAATTGGGGCGTCAAGGTCACCGTCGGCGTCGTCGTCACCGTCGGCGTTTTGGTCGTGGAAGGCGTCGCGCTCACGGTGGGCGTTGAGGTTTGTGTTGGGGTCAAGGTAGGTGTTTTGGTAAAAGACGGTGTTGCGGTGAAGACCGGCGTATGGGTGGCGGTTGAGGTCGAGGTGATCGAAGGAGTCAAGGTTTCAGTTTGAGTCGAGGTCACGGTCGGGGTCGACGTAATCGTGGGCGTGAATTGGAAGGTCTGGGTGGCGGTCGGGGTCGCCGTTAAGGTCGCCGTCTTCGTCGAAGTTGGGGTCAACGTCGCGGTGGTTGTTTTAGTCGGGGTAAGCGTCAAGGTCGCGGTCATTGTGGGCGTAGGGGTTAAAGTCGGGGTAACCGTCGGCGTCTTCGTCGCCGAGGCGGTCGGAGTTGCGGTCAAGGTAGATGTCCGCGTAAAGGTGGCCGTCATCGTAGGCGTCCCGCCGGGGCAAAAGGCGCCCAAGAGTTTCACGTCGTCAATTTGGAAACTTAAGGCTCCGTTCGCCGCGGCGCCCCATTGAAGGGCGTTGATTTGGGTGAGATCAAAGGGTTCCCCGGCACCAAAACCGCGTTGGGCCACCTGGTTAAACATCACCGTCACGGGCGTCCAAGCCGCCGGCGCGGTGAAACTGACGCCGTAATTGTCGCCTGAAGTCACGGGGGCACTGGCGATTTGGAACCAATAGGTACTCCCATTGCCCTTGACCATGAAAGCCACGCCCGAATAAGCCGAGAGGTCCACCGTGGTTCCCCCGGAGTTCAACGACGTGTTGAGTCCTCCATAATCATTAACCGTACCCGCGATGCCGATGGAATAGTTCGGGGAAGACGGCGATCCTCCCGCCGTGACCGAGGCGGTGAGCGTGCTGTTGGCGCCCGCGTAGGTGGACCAAGTCCCCCCCCAGTTGTTGGTCGTGTTGTCGTCCTCAAAATCATCCACCAGGCAATAGGCGCCCGGGATCGGGGTCCGGGTTGCCGTGGGCGTCACGGTGGGCGTGTAAGTCGGTCCGCCCCCGCCCGTGACGGCGCCCACGAAGGAAATCACGCTTTGGGCGTTCAAACTATAGGTAAAAGAATTTCCCGAGACGGCCACCGCGGTCTGCCGGGTCAGATTATTGTTGGCGTCGGTGATCCAAGGCGTCACCGAAGTGGCGCTGATCCCGTTCAAATTAAAGGTGGTGGAGGTGGTCGATGTATTCTTGTTGATGGCCACGATCACGAAGGAAGCCGGGGCGGAACTGGAATCGCTTTTAAAGGCCGACAAGGACACCCCCGCCGAGGGGGAAACCGTCGCGCCCATTCGGTAATAGCCGGGGCGCACAAATCGGCTCCAGTTACCCAGGCACCAAAGTTTTTTAGTGGAGGCGTTGTCCGAGCCGATGAGAGACTCATTGGTGCTGCCGCTGGCTGGATACAGCCACCAGTGATGATAGGCGTTCATGCCCGCGTCCACGATGCACTGTTGCACCCACGACGCCACCTGAAGGCCCGAGGTAATGGAGGTGTCGTTGGCCGCGCCGCTCACGTCCGACATTTCGGTTTCCCAACTTTCCTGGTTGGTCAAGTGGGTGAAACCGGCGCCGGCGAGGGAATAAGGCGTGGCTCCGTTCAACCCGTAAAGATGGTTGCCGATGACCCCGACATAGGGCGCGTTGGTCGCGTCATCCATCGCGCCGGCCGCCAGGGCCTTGTTGTCGGCGAAGCTTTCCGGAATCATAATCTTGGTGGAAAGTCCCGCGGCCTGAAGGGCCGAATGAAGGGCCCCGACGAAAACATCGAACTGGCCCGCGGTCCACTCATTGCTTTCATAAGTCGGATTCCAATCGGGCTCGTTTTGCGGGGAGACGGCCATGATCTGGACCCCGGTGCTGGAAATTTGGGAATTGGCGTATTTGATGTAATTGACAAGATAATTGGCGTAATCAGTGTCATTCGCGTTGGGCGCCCCGCTGGCCGCGCCGAGGAAGTTATTGTTGGAACTGCCCCAGGTCGACCCGGAAACCCGGTCGTTGTTGGGCGGCGCCCATTCGGTGCACCACACCTGGGTGACCCCCAGGCCGATGGCTTGCTTCATGACCGCGGTTTCCCCCGGGTCTGAAACGCTCGTGGTGGTATTGGTATAGGGAATATGGCAGCGCAGCATGGAAAGACCAATGCCGTTCGGATTGTTGCCGGTCATGCCGGTGGAGTCCCAATACCAGGTCGCCAGCTGGGTCGGGTAAGTGCTTTCGTGCCAGGCGCTGCAGGCCCCGAAGCCTCGGATATATTGGTCCGTGGTGGTGGCGTCGATGGTGGCGGTTCCCGCCCAAAGCGAGGGAACGGCGAGAAAAAAAACAGCCCCCCAAAACAAAATTCTTTTTTCCAAGGAACCCATTTATTCAGTCCTAGTCCGATTCCGGCGTCAACCGGTTTTTAACTGATCCAAAAACGTTTTTATTCGGGCGAAAAAAGACGCTTAAATGGCTCAGCCCCAAAACTATACCTTCGTTTCGGACCGGACGGGCGACCCGCGGAAAACTCATAGGTCTTAAAACGACAAGCGAATTGACTTTTATTTCATATCGAAAGCAAACCGGTTAAAATCGAATTGTTGTTCGTTTAAACCGACTGGACTTTTTTTCGGAACAACCCGGGGGAAATCCTATTTTTTTTGCGGAACAACCGGATGAAATAAGACGCGGACTTAAATCCGCAGTCTTTGGCGATTTGAGCGATGGGCAGGCTTCCGGACTTTAACAACCGCCGCGCCTCATTCAACCTTAAGGTTTGAAGGTAAGTTTCCCAGCCGACTCCATTGGCTTTTTTGAACCGCCGGCTAAGCGTGGCCGCGGAGACGCCCGCCAATTTCGCCAGCTTGGCGATTTTCACCGGGGTCCGGAAATGTTTTTCCAGGTGTTCCCGAACTTTATCCAAGGCGTAAAAGCCCCGGATCTTCCCCGGATCTTGGGCCAGCTTCACCAGCTGCTCCAAACCATCTTTAAAGGCCAGAACCATTTCCTGCGTGGTGGCGGCTCCTTCCAGCGTTTGGATCAGCCGCTCAATCATCCGGGGCATTTCGTTCCAATTCAAATCAGCCCGGCTCTTGACCACCTCGCCGATCTGAAGCAGCCCATAGTGCAGGTGCCAGCGGATCTCGTCGGGGTTTTGAAAGGAAAGAAGCAGAACCTGTTTTAAAAACCCGTCCAAGATTTCTTCCAGATTGTAAAAAGAGCCGCTCTCAAATCTTTTTTTCAAATCCAAAAGCAGCCGCGTCAACTCGGACAAGCCCTCATTTTTTTCACTGCGGCCCGGGGTGAAAAAGACCAAGCCCGTCTCAAACCCTTTTTGAAGATGCAGGGCCAGAACCGCTTGACGATAAGACTCGGCCAGCGAATCTCCCGGCGGCACGGTTTCCCCAACGCCCACCAAAACCGATCCGCCTAATTCTTCCACCGCGAACCGGTGGATTTTTTCGGCGGTTTCCAATATTTGTCGGCGCCGTTGGGGACGGCTCAGGGAAGGATCGGCGGAGGTGACAAACACCGCCCCATAGTTTTCCAATTTTCCGCCCACGGTTTGGGGAAGGCCGCGGGCGAATTGAAAAGCCCGGCGCTGAAACCGGTAAATCCGGAACATTTCCCCCACCGAATTTCGGCGTTTTCCGTCTAGCCCCAGCGGGACCGCGGTGAGAACCGTGGTGGGGATTCGATGAATACCGATATCGGTCTTCACCCAGTCCATTTGCTCCACCCCCAGGTTCCAAAGCGGCGTGGCTTGGGTCGTCGGCAGGCCCAAAGCCCAATCCATCCAATAGCTGTGGGGCAGATGTTTGGAGAAGACTTCGGTCAATAATTGTTGCAGTCTTCGGGAAACCGAGGTGGAAGCGCCTCCGGCCATCACGGACGCGAATAACTCAAGCGCTTCCCGATAAGCCAAAAGCACCGGGCCTTCTAATACGGGGGTTTCCAGCATCACTCGGACGAACTGGCGGAATTCCAAACTTTCAGTCGAAAGTTCTTGCCCGGTCAATTCGCTCCAACTGGCGCGCAGCAGGTCTTCCGTAGGTTCGCCTTGCGCGAAAGCGCCCGACAAAATCGTCCCCAGTCTTTTCCCTTCGCGCCGAACGGGCATAAAAACATCAAAGAACCCCAACGACTTCAGCAGGAGCGGCTGATCCGCCGCGTGGACTCGCTCAAAGGCCGCGTCCGTCAACTTATCCCAATTAAATTTAAACCCGTATTTTTTCTCAAAATCAAAAAGCGAATGGGAGCGCCGGTGATAATGAACCGCCAGCCAACTGCTGCCCGGGCCCTGAGGATTCGGTGAAATCACGAAACAGTTCAAATCGACGTAGTACCGAAGGACGGTCAGGAAACTTTCATATTCAAAAATATTTTTAAACGCTTGGGGGAGAACGCCGTTTTTTTTCACTGACACAGATTAACCAGGAATCCGGGAAATCGCCAAGCGCTTTTTGGCGACGAGGAGGGCGGTGGCACAACGATCAATGCTGGCTATGTCGAGGCCTCAAGCCGAGACATCAGCTTTGCCGTGCTGACCGATACAACGGTCAGCGCTGGCTATGCCGAGGTCTCAAGCCGAGGCATGCGATTTGACCTACTGAGTTCTAAACAGAACTCAGCGCAGGATCAGCAGCTTGAGAATCGATTTACCCGCCGGCGAGTTGACCAGCACGTAATAAAGCCCGTTCGCCAAGGGCCGGTTGTTCCGGTCCGTCAAGGGCAGGGACACCACGCTTCCCCCCGCTTGGGTCACCGAGAATTCGTTCACCATCCTAAACGCCGTCGTGAACACTTGCACCGTCACCTTGCTCGTCCCCGGATAGGTCGGCAATTGGATGTTCACCGGGCCCGGGCCGCTCACCGGGTTCGGGTACAACACCGGCACTCCCCCTATAGGCTCCGGCGTCGGCGTAAACGTCAAGGTCGGCGTCGAGGTGGGCGTTGAGGTCAAAGCCACCACACTCACCGAGGCGCTGTTGGACGAGGCCGAGCCTCCCGTATAGCTCAGCGTCCCTTGGCTTGAAAGCTCCGTCCCTCCCGCCACCGAACCGTCAATCTCCACATTCACCTGCAATTGAGTCACTCCCACCGGCAGGTTGTTCAGGTTCCACGTGATTTGGTTTCCATTCACCACCCCCGAAGACCCGGAGAATCCCGTCACCGTCACTCCCGCCGGCAGGCTTTGGGTCAGGGTCCCGTTCTGCGGCGAACTTCCTGTCACCGTAATCTCCCAGGTATAGCTATAGCTTTGCCCCGCATCCGCCGAGGAAGACGACGTATTCAACTGCAGGCTCACCGTGGGCAAGGGCGTCAAGGTCGAGGTGGGTAGAGCGGTCGCCGTCGAGGTGCTGGTAGGCGTCGCGGTAGCGGTAAAAGGCGGCGTCACGGTGCGGGTCGGAGTAAAGGTGGCGGTCGCGGTGGAAGTCGCCGTCTTGGTGGAGGTGGCCGTAGGGGTCGCGGTCGCCGTGGGCGACAGGGTCCAGGTGGTCGATGGGGTGGGCGTGAAAGACAAAGTCACCGTAAAGGTAAATTGGGGCGTCAAGGTCACCGTCGGCGTCGTCGTCACCGTCGGCGTTTTGGTCGTGGAAGGCGTCGCGCTCACGGTGGGCGTTGAGGTTTGTGTTGGGGTCAAGGTAGGTGTTTTGGTAAAAGACGGTGTTGCGGTGAAGACCGGCGTATGGGTGGCGGTTGAGGTCGAGGTGATCGAAGGAGTCAAGGTTTCAGTTTGAGTCGAGGTCACGGTCGGGGTCGACGTAATCGTGGGCGTGAATTGGAAGGTCTGGGTGGCGGTCGGGGTCGCCGTTAAGGTCGCCGTCTTCGTCGAAGTTGGGGTCAACGTCGCGGTGGTTGTTTTAGTCGGGGTAAGCGTCAAGGTCGCGGTCATTGTGGGCGTAGGGGTTAAAGTCGGGGTAACCGTCGGCGTCTTCGTCGCCGAGGCGGTGGGCGTCGCCGTTTTGGTCGGAGTTGAAGTCGCCGAAGCCGTAGGCGAGGAGGTCGCCGTGGGGCTACCGCTGGTCACCGCCCCTACAAAACTGGACACGCTGGACACTGGCAAGGAATAGACAAAGTTGTTCGCGGACACGGCCACGGATGCCTGCTGGACTAAGTTTCGAGTGCTGTCCGTGATCCAGGGATAGATGGTCGAGACGTTCAAACCGCTGAGATTGAAGGTGACGCTCTGCGCCGAATTATTATTGTTGATCGCCACCACCACGACTTTGCCCGCGGTAGAGCTATAGTAGGCGGAAACCGAAACCCCGGCCGAAGGGGCTTCCGTGGCGGCGATACGGGTGAAACCCGGGCGGATGAACTTGCTGAAATTGCCGAGCGCGTAAAGGCGCTTGGTGGGGGTGGTGGAGTTGCTGGCGCCGTAAAGCCCTTCGTTATCAGTATTGATGTTCAGGATCCACCAATAGTTATAGGCGTTAAAATTATGGTCCACGATGCAACTGTGTATCTGGTTGGCGTATTTCAAACCGCTGGTGATGCTGGAATCATTGGCCGCGAAATCGGATATCTCCGTTTCCCAGCTCTCCACCGCGTGGCCGGCGGTGGTCGAGTAGGAAGCCGGAACCGTATTGGGCCCTCCGCCGTAAAGGTGCGCGCCGATAACCTTCACGAAACTCGCCGCGCCCGTGTCTCCCATGGTGGTAGCGGCCAGATTCAAGTTGTCCGCGAAAGACTCCGGCATCATGACGATGGTGTTGAACCCCGCGGCAGTGAGATCGGGCCCCAAGTAGGTCTTAATATAGGTGTCGAAATCCGACGGCGACCAAAGGCAGGAATCGTAGCTGGTATCGTAATCCGGCTCATTTTGAACTGAGACGGCGTAGGGGGTGAAGCCGTAGGTGGTTTGGCAGGCCTTCACGAAATTGGTTTGATAGGTGGCGTAATTGGACCAGTCCGCGTGGTTGATCTGGTTGGTGTTGGTGCCCGGGTTGGCGTTGTCATTGCCGGTGTTGTTGCCGTTCTTATTGTTATTGTTTTTCCAGGCGGCCGGAGGGCTCCATTCGCTGGCGAAAATCCTCAGGTTGGGGTTGACCTTCAAAGCGTCAACGGCCACGGAAACCTCCTTACCCCCGTCCCAATTACCCGTGGTGCCCGAATCATCGATGGCGATCCGAAGAATGGAAAGGCCCACATTACCGTTGACCTGGGACGCCGGGGGTAGGCTGGAGTCGTCCGCCCAAAGAGTATTCTGGATTGTGGCGATGTTATTGAAGACCTGATAAGCGTTCAGCGCGCTGGCCGCGCCGAAACCCGAGATGGTCTGGTAAGTCGTCCCGGCGGTGACCGTGACCGTACTGGCCCATGCCCCGGAGGCGCCCAGCAGAGCGGTATATAAGAGGAAATAAATTGTGGTTTTCGTCGTCTTCATGGTCTCGTCTTCAAACGATTTCAGTTGTTAGGCAAAGTGTTCCCTTTCGAAAGAATCGAAAGTTCTTCGCCTTGAAAGTATCCCACAGTTCCAACCAGGGAACCGGAACCCGCTTCCCCGGAATATCTCTAAAACGTCAAAAAAATTGTTTTTTATTTCACGTGATTAAAAACAACCGGTCCAACAAGGTGCTTTCTCGTTTAAATAGGGCTTGGTTTGTTGCGGTACCTTTCGGGGGAAAGGCCGGTCTTTTTTTTGAACAGATGGATGAAATAGGACGAGGATTTAAATCCGCAGGCCCGCCCCACACGCTCCACCGAATGGCGAGTGGAACGAAGCAGTTTCTTCGCCTCCGCCACCCGGAGGTTTTGGACATACATCTCCATGCCCAGGCCCGTGGCCCGCTTGAAACGGCGGCTGAAAGTCGACAGAGAAACTCCCGCCAATTCGGCCAATTGATCGGCGCGCAAGGGTTCTCGGAATTTTCGGTCGATATGGGCCTTGGCCTTTTCAAGACTTTTGGATTCCCGGAATAAGGACGGACGATCCATGGAGTTTCGAAAATCCACCACCGCGTCCCGGAACAGGCTCACCATTTCCTGAAGCGTCACGGTCTTTTCCAAGCCTTCCACCCATTTTTTGCGAAGTTGCGCGGCCTCTTTTTCCGCCAGCCCGATTCTCTGATCCAGCCGGTCCACCATACGATCCAGGGCGTATTGAAAATGCCGCCGCAGCTCAAACGGATTTTGGAAAGAGAGTTGAAGCGCTTCCTGGAGAAACCGGCCTTCCAAAGCCTCCACTTCCGCGGGCGAGGCCGAAACAAAGGCCTCGCCTAACTGCCTCTGGGTTCGGCGGAATTGGGAAAAATCGCCCGCGGCCGCGGGAGCCTTGTGATCCGCGAAAACCAAAACATCTTCCCGTGAGCCCCGGCCCAAATGAAGCGCCAACACGGCTTGCCGGTAGGATTCGGCCAATAATTCCCCGGGGGCCACCGTTTCCCCCACGCCGATCCGCACCGGACCGCCCAGCTCATTTTCGGCGAATCGCTTGACCCGTTGAATCACCGCCTCAATATGGCGGCGGCGCTTGAGGCTCGGCTGATCCGGGTCCGCCGACGTGACGAAAACCGCCCCGTAATTTTCCAGCCTCCCCCCGACGGTCTGGGGCAGCGTTTGGGCGAATCGAAAGGCCTGCCGCTGCAAACGGTAAATTTGAAGCACATCCTCGGTCCAATCGGTGGCCCGGCCCGCCGGCCTTTGCGGCATCAGGGCGAAAACTGTTGTGGGGATTCGGGAAATGCCGATTTCATTTCGGGTCCATTCCCATTCTTCCACCCGGCGGCTCCAGTAAGGAACCGGCTCGGCGGCGGGACGGCCCAGCGCCCAGTCCATCCAATAACTATGGGACAATCCTTTGGAAATAACCTCATTCAAAAGACCCAAAAGTTTTTTCTGGGCCGGGGCACTCTCCTGTTCCCCGGTCAGAATCCCGGCGAAAATTTCCAGGCATTGCCGGTAAGCCGATAGAAGCGGTCCGTCTAAAACCGGCATTTCCAACATAGCCCGGACAAAATCCCGAAACTCGAAAAGATCCGGGGACGCTTCCCGTCCCGTTAATTCTTTCCAACAGCCCCGCAAGGAAGTCTCGGTCAATTCAGCGGGGGCGAAGGTTCCCGCCTGAAGGTAACCCAACAGCTTTTTCTTTTTTAAAATCGGCACAAAAAAATCGCCCAGGCCGAACTTCTCGCCCAAAACCGTTTGCCCCGTCGATTGGACTTTTTTAAAACAATCCTGGATGAACCGGTAACGTTTCCGGGCGTCGCCATACTGAGTCTCAACTTCAGCGAAGCTCACCGGTCTTTTGCGGCGGTTCAACGCCCACCAACCATGCGCGTCCGCCGAAGGGATAAGAAAACAACTCAGGTCGACGTAGTAATGAATGACGGAATGAAAAGGCTTAAAACTGTCAAAAGCCCGCAGCGCGTGAAGGGGCTCGAGCGGATCATTTGAGGGGGGAGCGGGGTTCTTCATGGTTTCAAATTAACACGGGCGAGGGCCGGAATGAATCGGAATTAAGCCGTCCCAAAACCGCTTAGCCTTATTTCAATATCAGAAGTTTACCGATGGCCCTTCCCTGCTGGTTCACGACAACGATGTAATAAACGCCGTTGGCCAAAGGCGATCCATGGCTGTCGGTCAAGGGAATAGAAACAAGCTGCGGTCCCGCCGACACGTTGGATAGATCGACCTGATTCACCTTGCGGAAAGCCGTGGTGAAAATCTCAATATGCACCCAAGGCGAGTTATCTCGAAGGGCGAAGGAAAGGGTAACCGTGCTACCCGGTGCCGGATTCGGGAAAGGAATCGGCGTGGTGATCGGAGGACCTTGACTGAATGTCGGCGTGGCAGTGGCGGACAAAATCACGGTTGGGGTTGGGGTTGGGGAGAAACTTTCCGTTGGAGTAGGGGTCTGGGTAAAAGTATCCGTCGCGCTAGGCGTCGGGGTCAAGGTTTCGGTCATCGTACGAGTGAGGGTCACAGTTGGAGTTAAGGACGGAGTTGAAGAGTAGGTACGAGTCGGCGACGCGGTGGCGGAAGGCGTAGGGGTAAAAGTATCGGTCACTGTCGCCGAAGGAACCGGCGTTTGAGTCCGGGTTACTGTCGATGTCGCGGTCGCCGTGAAAGCCGGGGTGATGGTTAAAGTTGAAGTTGTCGTCGAAGTAATGGTCTGGGTTAAGGTTGCCGTCTTGGTCGCGGTCGAAGACGCGGTGGCGACCGGCGAAGCGGTTTGGGTGGGCGTGTCGGTAATCGCCGCCGTAGGCGATGCCGAAGCCGTAGGCGAGGCAGTCGGCGTCAAGGTCGGAAGCGAAGTCGCGGTCTTAGTCGCGGTTACCGTTGACGTTACGGTCGCGGTTTTCGTCGGCGTAGAGGACGCCGAGGCGGTTAGGGTAGGCATGACGGTGGATGTCTTCGTCGCGGTCAAGGTCTGAGTCGCAGTTAAAGTCGTCGTCTTGGTTAAGGTTGGCGTCACGGTCGGACTTGCCGTCAAAGTAACGGTTGGCGTCTTCGTTAGGGTTTTAGTCGCCGTCTGAGTTGAAGACGCGGTCAAGGTCGCCGTCGGAGACATTGTCTTGGTCGCGGTTACCGTTTGCGTTCCGGTGGCGGTGGCGGTCGGAGTTGCGGTCTTTGTCGGCGTTTGCGTCGCGGCGGCGGCCGTCGGTGTGGGCGTCACGGTGGCGGAATAACCGGTCAATTCTAGACGCAGATAATCGTACTCAAAGCCTTCGCCCAGGCTTGCCCCGCCGGTCGGCCTGAGGCCGATGTCGATCTCGTTCATACCCGCCTTGAGTTTATTTCCGGCGAAGTTCAGGTAAGCGTCACCCCAAGCTCCCTGCGAACCCAAGCGCAGGATGGAGTCAAAACTAACATTCGGCGGGTAGAAGCCGGTGGTCGCGTTGGTAATCGTGGCATAGTTGCCGTCCGTGGAACCCATGAGGGAGGCGGTTTGGACGGTCCCGTTGATCGTGAGGATACAGGCGGAGCTGAAGGCGGAGGCGAAAGCGATATAAAGCCGGGCATTTTGGACCGCCGTGGGCGCGGTCGCCAAATTGAAAAAGATCTTGGATGTCGTCCCGGCGTAAGTGGTCCCGGAAGGGATGGTTGGCTGGCAATAGTTCCAGTCGGTGCCGGGGTCGCTCGTCCCCACCACGAAGCTGACCCCGTTGGGATATTGGGTCGGATAGCCCATGAACGCGCCCCAGGCCGCCGGAACATCATAAGGCGGACCGCCTGCGTAGGCCGGCAAGACACCGCTATAAGGCGTCGATTGGTGTTCCCCATTGTTGAATTCGTTGGAGTCTCGATCGGGTGTCCCGATTTCCCAAACCGTGGGTCCCAAACGCAAAGGCGACCAAGTCAAGGTCCCCAGCGAGGAAGATCCCGCCACCACGGTGACATTGGCTTTTTCAAAAGTTCCCACCACGCCGGGTCCAAAGGCCCACAAATTATAAGTGCCGGGCAAAATGTTCGGGATGGTGAAACTGCCGCCGGCGCCGGTCCTGACCCAAAACTGGGAGGTCAGGTACTGATTCTGGAAATCGACCCCGCCATCGACCGGGGCCAAACCAATCCATAGACTCACCGGCGAAGTTCCGGGATTGTAAGGATCGTTAATCGCCAGAGTTCCACTCACCGTCCCGCGGGCGGCGGCCTGGGGATAAACCGTACCGGTCGCTCCGGTCACCGGCTGGGGATTGAACCAAGTGTAGGGCCAGGCCGATTGTTCCGCTTGGGCCTGCGCCTGCGCGTCGGCCCAAAGGACCCGGGCCTTGAGAGAAACGGGATCACTGGCCGGACCCGTGTACTGGTTGGCGTAAATGAAAGCGGGACCGATGGTCTTGGAGACGAAACTGCCGGCGGGCTCATCCCCGTCCGAACCGAATCCATAATGGCCGCCTCCAAACATATTCAAGAGCGTGTTTCCGATATGTTCGGTGAGTTCCCGATGCATGGGGCCGCCGTCATAGTATTCGTGGCTGGGAACGGTTTGCCAAACGCCGTATTTCGAGGTCGAGGAGGCCCAACCCCAGGTATCGAGCCGGCCCAGGGGAGAGCTGTAGGAATATTTGCAATTCGTCAGTCCGTTATAGGGCCCGGCGGTGTATTGCATCACTTCCGGCGGTGCTCCGGCCACCGTGGTCACCGCGGTATTGGGAGGAGCCATTTGTCGGAAACGGTAAGGATCCACGCACAACCAATCGAAGATGGAGCCCACATACATATTGGAACGCAGTTCGGCGCCGGGGTAGTCCGGATAACCGGTCTGGTGGGTAAAGATCACCGTATCGTAGATGCCCTGTTGTCCGCGAAGCAAATCGTAATAGACGGCCATGTCCATGGGACTGGCCGTTGATTGAAGCCACACTTCCGCTTGGTTGCCGCCGTTGTTGGCGGGATTCACAGTCAACGTATAGACGGTGTTCGTCAGACCGGGCCCGCCGGAACCGTCGAAATAAAAGGACCCTCCGCCGTTGCCGCCAGCCAGAAGGTTGGTGCCGTTATAAGTGAAGTTGGAAATATTACCGCTGGTCTTATTGATCGTGAAGGAAACAATGCCGTTCGCGAGAACCACGGTCCCGCCGTTGTCGGTGACGGTCACATTGGCGCCGGTGCCGGTGCCGCCGCCGGGCACGTTGGCGTGAGCTGAGACAATCCCGATAAAGAAGAAAGTCAAAAGCCGGCCCGCCAGCGTTAAACCGTGAATAAATTTGTTGTTTTTTAGTCTCAACGAGATCCTCTTCAAGGGCCCGAAGCTATCTAGAATTCAAAAACGATTTCAGTCGTTGAAAGAATGATAGCCTTAAAAAAAGCTTAAAAAGCTCATCTTGAGCTTCTTTAAGGTTTCTTTATAAGAAGGCGATGACCAATAACCGAATCTCATTGAACCGGTTTTATTTGATAATTAAGAGTTTCCCAATGGCCCTACTTTGTTGGTTCACGACGACGATGTAATAAACACCGTTAGCCAGGGGCGCTCCATGGCCATCGGTCAATGGAATGGAAACAAGCTGGGCGCCCGCCGACAGGTTTGACAGATCGACCTGATTCACCTTGCGGAAGGCCGTGGTGAAAATTTCGATGTGGAGCCAAGGCGAGTTATCCCGCAGCGTGAAAGAAATCGTCACCGTCGAACCCGGCGCCGGGTTGGGGAAAGGAATGGGCGTCGTGATAGGAGGACCCTGCCCCAAGGTCGGCGTGGCGGTGGCGGGTAAGATCACAGTTGGCGTTGGCGTCAGGGACAAGGTTTCCGTCGGGCTGGCGGTCGGGGTTAGGGTCTGTGTAAAGGTCGGAGTAGACGTCTGGGTAAAGACCGGGGTTTGCGTCAGAGTAAAGCTCGCGGTCGTCGTGCTGGTCAATGTCGCGGTTGGAGTCGGAGTTGAAGAGGAAGTCCGAGTGGGCGAAGCGGTGGCGGAAGGAGTTGAAGTAAAACTGTCGGCCACCGTCGCCGAAGAAACCGGCGTTTGTGTTTTTGTCACCGTCCCCGTGGGGGATGCCGTCGAAGTCACCGTCCTAGTCGCGGTTTTCGTCGGCGTAGAGGACGTGGTTAGGCTGGGCGTTAAGGTAAGCGTCACGGTCGGACTTGCCGTCAAAGTAACAGTTGGAGTCTTCGTTGGGCTTTTAGTCGTCGTCATAGTCGGGGTTAAAGAAACGGTCAAAGTCGCTGTTGGAGACATTGTCTTGGTCGCGGTTGCCGTTGGCGTTCTGGTGGCGGTCGGGGTTGAGGTCTTTGTCGGCGTCGCGCTGACGGTATGGGTTGGCGTCAGCGTCGCCGTGGCGGTGCGGGTGAGGGTCTTCGTAGGCGTCGCTGTGAACGTACTTGTGCGGGTGGGCGTCGCGGTCGGCGACGGAGTCGGGCCCGCGCTGACGGGAGTCGGTGTGGCACAGCCTGAAAAACTAATGCCCAGATTGGTAAAAGAAGCTGTCCCAAGCGCCGTCGCGTTTCCCGAGGCCAACACCAGGCCCGCCTGGGTTCCGGAGCCTAAACTGACATTCGCTTTTCCCAACAAGGTGTAAGTCGTCCCATTGGTACTGTAGTAACCCGCGTAAGATCCAGCAGCGGCGATGATTTCCAAATAGATCGTCGACAGGGCATGGCTTACTTGAACGCTTTGCGGACTTCCACCCGCGCTCTGCCAAATGAAGAACAAAGTACCCGATCCGCTTTGGGCCAAGGCAACGTAAGCGGTTCCGGGGCCTGTCCCGCTCCTCAACAAAAGCCCGCCCTCGGCGGCGGAACCCGCGAGGCTCAACAGTTCCGCTCCCAGGATGCCGTCCGCCGTCCAGGGTTGGGACGCGAACTGTCCCTGCGTGATAGCCGATGAGGAAGCGGTGCCGCTTCCCGTCAACAGCCACTGGTTGGTGAATGAATTGTAGGAACTCGCGCCCTGGATCGGCGTGCCCGGAAGATCCCCCCCGACCCAAGGCGCAGGCAATACCAAGCTGTTCGCGTAGACCTCCAGATTGGTGTAACCGCTCGTCCCATAAATGGCGGCACCAGCCGCCGAATTAGTGGCGCTGATTCCGTTGGCCTGGGCCCAGTAATCGGCAATGCCGTCTCCGCTGGTGTCCGCGAATGGTGTTCCGCCGGCCAAGGTTCCGTAGCCGTTGTTCGCCAAGCCGGTGCTGGCCTGATTCGTGTAAATCGTTCCCGTGAGTCCCAGAGAGCCCACGTCACCGAGCACAAAATTGTCAACCGCGTCGCGCGGAAAAGCGCCGCAGGATTCGGTCACGCTGGCATAGACGCCCGTCTGGCAATCAGACGCGGGGACCGCGCTCAGCGTGGGAATGGACGAGGTGGTGGGCGCCCAAGGCGCGCTAAGGACGGCGGCGCTGCCCACGGTGTTGTAGGGCGACCCATTGAGAACGCCGTCCCGGTTGCTGTCCAGGTAATTGCCGGCGGCGTAGGCGCTTTGGTTGGCGTCGACCTGGTAGTAGGTGTCACCCGTGCTGGTGGTTCTGGGTCCGGTAATGAAATAGTTGCCCACAATGTCGTGGGAAAAGGCCCCGCCTGTGTTGGCCGTGGTATATGCCGCCTGGTAATCGTAGATGACGTTATTGATGTACTGAGTGTCGGATTTGGCTAAGGGTTGTCGGTTATGGGCGTTGACCCAGAGATTTCGGTAGAAGGTGCCGGGGCCGACTTCCACATGCGCGCCGAATTGCTGGCCGATGGGATCGGCGATGATGCAATTTTGCACGGTGAAATTGACCGTGCCGACGGCGTCCACACTGTCCCACTGCCCGTATTCAAACGAGCAATGATCCAGGATAATATCGCTCCCATTCCCCATATTGAAGGCGCTTTTGCCGGCATCGGGATCCTCGTTGCCTTGGCGAAAACGAACATTGCGGATGATGATATTGGTTTTTCCGCTCAGCGACGCTTCGCCCGCCATGAGGCCGATGCCCCCGCCCGGGGCCGTCTGGCCCTCAATCGTGAGGTTACTGCTCAGCGAAACCGCCGATTTGAGGACGATGTAGCCGCCGACATCGAAGACCACTACGCGGTTTCCAGCGCTGACCGCGTCGCGGAAAGATCCCGCGCCCGAATCATTCAGGTTGGTGACGTGGTAGACCGTCCCGCCGCGGCCACCCGTGGCCGTGGCGCCAAACCCTTGCGCCCCGGGAAAGGCCGGTAATGAACCGGCCCATACGGAACCGGCGCCCAATGACAGAACACAAGAAAAGATGATCGAGATCCTTCGAGCGGGGCCAAACCAGTTCATCACTTATCACCAAATCTTTTCTTACCGTTATTTTAAAATCGCGACTTTCACGGTCGAGGTGCTGGACTGAACCCCGGACTTCACCGCGACGACCACGATGTACATCCCGCTGGACAAGGACTGGTTTTCCAAGTTCCGCTCGTTCCAGTAGAGGCTGTGGCCCGAGGACTCGAAACTGCTCTCCTCCACGGTCTTCACCCAGACCAATTGTCCGTCCAAGCTGTAAGCCCGGAAGGTCAGGACCCCGCTCGGATCAATTCCCGGCGATGTGCTGACGGCTTTCGCCCCGATCGAGGAGGCGCTTCCGGTCACATTCACCGACAGGTTCACTCCGTTCCCCGTGGAAGGGTTCGGGAATGCCACCACATTGGCCGTCTGCGCGGCCGGAGCCGTCACAACCGGTTCCTGGCCCCAAATCAGGGATCCGTTCAGGTATCCGGTGATTTTGGTCGACAAGGTGAAGCTGGTCGAAGCCGAGTAGCTCCAGTCGTTATTCTGAAGCATGTTGCTCCAATCGCTCTTGTTGAAGCGGCTTTGGATTTGCACGCTCTGGCCCGGCTGCAGCGTCAGGTTCCCCGCGAACTTATAGCTCACGTAATCGGTCTGGCCACCCAAAGTCGTGGCCACCACCGAGGTCAGCACATCCGCCGTGACCGTGCTTCCCGCGGGCATCCATCCCGCCCAGTCCACCCAGGTTTGGATCGATTGGCCCGTGCAGTCGCAGTTGAACCAGTAGCGCACTTCCACATTATTCAGGTTCAAGGGCGCCGTCCCCGTGTTCTTCACCTCAATCTGGGGATGAGGGCTGTTGGTGGTATTCGCCGTGACTCCCGACAACAAATACACCGTCAAGGATCCCGTGCCGGCGGGAGTCGCCGTATTCGTCGGCGCCAGAGTGGGCGTCGAAGTCGGTGGCACTGAGGTCCTCGTGAAAGTCGCTGTCGGTGGAATCGGCGTCCTCGTCAAGGTCGCCGTAAAGGTAGCCGTGGGCGGCACCGGTGTGCGCGTCACCGTCGCTGTCGTGGTCGAGGTTGCCGTTGGCGGCAAAGGCGTCGCCGAAGCCGTAGGCGAGGCGGTTAAGGTTGGCGGAACGGGACTTGGGGTCCAGGTAGGCGTATCCGTCACGGTCACGGACACCGCCAAGGTTTCAGTAGATGTGGAAGTGGCGGTGAAAGGCGGAACCGTGGCCGTTTTGGTCGCACTTGCGGTCGAAGTTACCGTTGGCGGAACGGGTGTAATCGTCTTCGTCGCGCTAGCGGTTGCCGTCCAAGTTGCCGTCGGCGTGGAGGTCAAGGTCTTCGTCGAAGTGGCCGTTGGCGGAACTGGTGTATTTGTCTTCGTCGCAGAAGGTGTGGCCGTAGAGGACGGAGTCCAGGTCTTTGTAGGTACGGCTGTTGACGTGCGAGTCGCCGTCGGCGGAAGCGGCGTAAAGGTGGCTGTCGGGCGGGCCGTTGAAGGCGGAATGACCATCAGCAACATTTCGTTGGGCTGAAGGCTCAGGGTGAAATTCGATCCAGTGGCTTGAACCGTACCCGCGATAGAAGCAAGGCTGGCGGGCGTCGGATTCGCGTGGCCATTGATCTGCAGGCCCGGCGCTTCCTGGGGAGCCCCCGTGGAAGACGTGCCCGAGGGCAACATCACCCAGGCGTTGCCGGAAGCGGCGGGATTAAATCCCGCGATGGAGATTGTCGCGTTTTCGGAAGCCGTCGGGTTGTTGTTCACCATATAGAGGGTCAAGTTGCCGGAAGCGTCGGTGGCCGCGTAAGAACGCACGATGGAGGCCGAGCTGTTGCAGGCGACCATATTCTGGCCGAACTTCCCGGACAGCATAGGGAAAACATAGTAATTCGGGAAAGGCACGTCCGTGCTGGTGTTGATGAAACCAAAATCGGGGGAGCCGCCATTCTTGGTGGCCCACAGGTTACAGCCGATCCAGCCGTTTTTAGCCGACTCCAGCATCCATTGGGAACAGAACATCGCGTTGACATACTCGTTCATCAGGATGCTGAGCCCGTTGTTGATGTTGTATTCGTCATTGTAATACTTAATCTTGCCGACCTCCGCGCTTCCAAAGGTTTGGGAGACCAGGCTGTCCAAGCTGGCCTTGGAGCTGCCGGGCAGGGAAAGATTGGCCAAGGATTGGGAGTCCACCGTGGAACCGGTCCCCGAAGGGCCGGGGTATTGGTGGACAATCAAATAATCGGGAGTGACCCCCCCGTTTTTACAGGCGGTCAAGACCTTTTGTGTCCAGCCGTTGTAATCGCCGGAGCCCGGGGAAACCACCGCCCCGACCAGAATGGTGGGATCGGCGGCCTTCATCGCCTTGTAATAATCGACAAAATAATTCCCGTAAACGGTTCCCGTCAGGGTGCTTCCGGCCGATCCCTGTCCCCCCTGTTCCCAACTGCCGTAATTTTCATTGCCCACATCCCAATATTTGGCGCGGGCCGATCCGGCGTTGGTGATGTTCCAACTGACCCAGGCGGCGGCCAGGCTCACCGCCTGCGCGTGGGTAAATTGGGTGCCGCACCAATTGCCGCTGAAATTCACGATCGGATGCATGACCCCGCCGAATTTCTGCAGGAAGGAAATATATTGGGAAGTCGTGACGTCAAAGCTGTCTTTGCAGGTGATGTTGTTCCAGTTCAAGATATCGGCCCAAGACCCCCCCGGCCAGCGGATATTTCGGCTTCCCGAAACCTGCATGGCGGTGTTATAGGTTGAATCGGACCCGTTGTTGGTGCCGACCCAGGGGGCCATATTATTGCCGTAAATTTCTGATGGAACCGTCCCCACCGCCGTCGAAGCGTTGACGGTGATGTTGGTTTGGGCTCGCAGGGCGAAAAAATTCCCCGCCAAAAGCAGAATGGCCACGCTTAAAAACCCGGTCTTAAAAATTTTCATTTTCGAGCCTCCTCTTGCCGGTTTTCAAACCCGCGCTTCCGTTTAAGCCCGGCCAAATTTCATTTTTATTTTAAAATCACGACCTTCGTGGTCGCGGTGTTGGACTGGGTCCCCGACTTCACCGCGACGACCACGATGTACATCCCGCTGGACAAGGACTGGTTTTCCAAGTTCCGCTCGTTCCAGTAGAGGCTGTGAGTGCCGGAAGATTCCAAACTTTCCGCCGTCACGGTCTTCACCCAAACCAATTGGCCGTCCAGGCTATAGGCCCGGAAGGTAACGAGCGCGTCCGGATCGATTCCCGGCGACGTACTCACGGATTTGGCCCCAATGGAAGAAGCGCTCGCGCCGCCCAGGTTGACCGACAGGTTCACTCCCGTCCCCGTGGAAGGGTTCGGGAAAGCCAAAAGGTTTTCCGTCTGCGCGGCGGGAGCCGTCACAACCGGTTCCTGTCCCCAAATCAGGGATCCGTTCAGGTATCCGGTGATTTTGGTCGACAAGGTGAAGCTGGTCGAAGCCGTGTAGCTCCAGTCGTTATTCTGAAGCATGTTGCTCCAATCGCTCTTGTTGAAACGGCTTTGGATTTGCACGCTCTGGCCCGGCTGCAGCGTCAGGTTCCCCGCGAACTTATAGCTCACGTAATCGGTCTGGCCTCCCAAAGTCGTGGCCACCACCGAGGTCAGCACATCCGCCGTGACCGTGCTTCCCGCGGGCATCCATCCCGCCCAGTCCACCCAGGTTTGGATCGATTGGCCCGTGCAGTCGCAGTTGAACCAGTAGCGCACTTCCACATTATTCAGGTTCAAGGGCGCCGTCCCCGTGTTCTTCACCTCAATCTGGGGATGGGGGCTGTTGGTGGTATTCGTCGTGACTCCCGACAACAAATACACCGTCAAGGATCCCGTGCCCGTAGGCGTATTGGTCGGAACCAAGGTGGGCGTCAATGTGGGCGGTAAGGGTGTCCTGGTCACCGTGGGAGTCGAAGTTAGCGTCGAAGTCGGCGGAACCAATGTATGAGTCGCCGTCGGAGGAACCGGCGTCAATGTTTTCGTTAATGTAGCCGTGGGCGGCACCGGTGTGCGCGTCACCGTCGATGTCGAAGTCAACGAAGGTGTAGCCGTAGGCGAGGCGGTCACGGTTGGCGGAACCGGACTCAAGGTCCAGGTGGGCGTAGCGGTTTCCGTAGCCGACACCAACAAAGTAGGGGTTCTGGTAACAGTGGGCGGCACAGGTGTTGGAGTAGCGGTTGGGGGGACGGGTGTAATCGTTTTAGTTACCGTCGCGGTAACCGTTGAAGTCATGGTGGCGGTTCGAGTCGGTGTATTCGTGGATGTCTTGGTAGGCGTGGCGGTGCTTGTCGCAGTCGCCGTTCTCGTAGCAGTGGCCGTTGAAGTCGGAGTCGATGTCAAAGTCCGGGTCGGTGTATTGGTGGGAGCGGAAACCACCGGTGTGGAAGTGGGTGTTCCTGAAACATATCCGGTCAGTTCCAAGCGCAAATAATCGTATTCAAAACCTTGTCCCAGACTGGCGCCGCCGGTGGGACGAAGAGTGATGTCAATCTCATTCCGGCCCGCCTTCAGGCTTGTTCCCGGAAAATTCAGGTAGGCATCGCCCCAGGCCCCATTCGAACCCAGGCGTAAGGGAGTGTCGAAACTATGGTTAGGCGGGACAAATCCATTAGCCGAATTGCCAATGGCGCCGTAGATGCCATCCGTGGATCCCATAACCGTACCGGTCTGGACCACCCCATTGACGGTGAGGATGCAAGCCCCACTGTTGACCGCCGCGAAAGCAATATAAAGCCTCGCCTGTTGGGCCGCCGTGGGTGCCGTGACCAAATTAAAAAAGATCTTGGAAGTCGATCCGACAAAGGAGCTTCCGGAGGGTACCGTGGGCTGGACATAATTCCAGTCAGTGGCATAGTTGCTGGTCCCGGCCACGAAACTGACCCCATTGGGGTATTGGTTCGAGTAACCCATGAACGCGCCCCAGGCCGCCGGGGTATTGAACGGCGCGCCACCGGCATAGCCCGGCAATACGCCGGTATAAGGCGTCAATAAATGTTCGCCGTTGTTGAATTCATTCGAATTGCGGTCCGGAATTCCAATCTGCCACACCGTGGCCCCTAAGCGGGGGGGAGTCCAGGTCACCGTGCCAAGGCTCAAGGCCTGGCCGGCGGCCACGGTAACGTTTGTCTTTTCAAAGGTGCCGGCCGCGCCCGGACCAAAGGCCCACAAATTATAAGTTCCCGGCAGAACGTTGGGGATGGTGAAGCTGCCGCCGGGTCCGGTCTTAACCCAGAACTGGCAAGTCAGGTACTGCTGTTGGAAATCAATCCCGCCGTCAACCGGAGCCAAACCAATCCACATGCTCACGGGCGAGGCGCTTGGATTGAAAGCGTCGTTAATGGCGAAGGTTCCGTTCACTGTGCCGCGGGCGCTGGCCTGGGGATAAGCGGATCCGGTCATGCCGGCAATCGGTTGGGGTTTGAACCAAGTATAAGGCCATGCGGCCTGCTCCGCCGCCGCCTGGGCTTGGGCATCCGCCCAAAGGACTTGGGCTTTCAGGGAAACAGGATCGCTGGAGGAACCGGCATATTTGTTGGCGTAAACAAAGGCGGGACCAAAAGTCTTGGATGAGAAGGTTCCCGCGGGTTGGTCCCCGTCCGAGCCGAAGCCGTAATGACCGCCCCCGAACATGTTCAACAGGGTGTTGCCGATGTGCTCGGTGAGTTCCCGGTGCATGGGCCCGCCGTCATAGTATTCGTGGCTGGGAACCGTCTGCCAGATGCCGTAGGGAGCGGTCGTGGAAGCCCAGCCCCATACGTTGAGTTGGCCCAGCGGATCGCTGTAACCATACTTACATTCCGTAAGCCCGTTATAAATCCCACTGGTCCACTGGGTCACTTCCTTGGGCGCGCCCGGCACGGCGATGGATGAGTCGCTTGGTGATCCCATCTCCCGGAACCGATAGGGGTCCACGGCCAGCCAGTTGAATATGGAACCCACATAGACGTTCGTACGCAGTTCAGCGCCGGGGTAGTCGGGATAGCTGGCTTGGTGGGTGAGGATCACCGTGTCGTAAAAACCTTGTTGTCCGCGCAACAGGTCGAAATAGGCCGCGGCGTCCATGGGGCTGCCCGTTTGTTGGAGCCACACTTCCGCCTGGTTGCCGCCGTTATCCGCGGGATTCACCGTCAGGGTGTAAGTAGGATTGTTGAAGGTAGGTCCACCCGAGCCGTCAATGTAAAAGTGACCCCCGCCGCTTCCTCCGGCTAGAAGGTTCGTTCCGTTGTAGGTGAAGTTCGTGATATTGGCGTTGGTCGTGTCGATCGTGAAGGTGACGATGCCGTTGGACAGCACGACGTTCGCGCCATTTTGGGTCACGGTCACATTGGCTCCCGTACCCGTGCCGCCCCCGGGAACATTGGCGTAGGATAAGTTCGTGAAGGCCGCCAGGAAAACCGTCGTCAAAAAGGCCGTCTTCAAACCCAAGCTCAAAACATTTTTAGTCAGGCGCATAAGATTTCCTCAAAGCTTCCCGATGGAAGAAAATAAATTTCAAGCGGCGTCAACCACTTAAGGCGGATCATAACAGCGTGGACTTTTTTGCCCAGCCACCCAAAGCACTCTTTACGGCTTCTTTAATCGAACCGACCCGGCTTAAAAGACTAAGCTCGGCATCCCCCTCCCCCATAAAGTTTCGATAAAGTTTTTTTGCTTGGATATCGTTAATAAAGGGCTTTTGAAATGGGCCTAAGCCGCGAAGTTTTTAAAGCCGCAGTTTAAAAAGACTTAGAATGGCTTGAAGATTTAGAATGGCACCCGTGGATCGGGAAGAAAAAATTACTTCAATCGGGCCGGCTTTGAACAAAAACGTTTTCCGTTATCGTCGTTTTTTCACCTTTTTTCTGGCACCGATGGCCGGGTGGGCGATCTTGTTGGCGCCCGCTCCATCCCGAGAGGCTTTTTTGGATTTCGATCCGCCCGCCCGCGCGGCGGGCATGGGGGGAAATTTGGTCGCCGATCCGGAAGGTTCTGAAAGTTTTTATTTCAACCCGGCGGGACTGGGCTTAATCGACCGCCTGAATCTCTCTGCCCGGTACCAAGCGCTGGAGCCCGGCTTGGAACAAGACTCGCTTTCCACCAGCGGTTTAACCGCCGCCCTACCCTTGGAAGATCTGGGCGTCGCCGGGCTTGCTTGGGACCACTTTGGGTCCAACAACCTTCAGCAAGACCGATTTCAATTGGCTTGGGGGCGGGACCTCACCGAGCTAAAAACACTCGGACATTTTCAAATAGGATTCTCATTTTCCTATCTCAAACAGGCTTATATCCTTAATTCTTCCCTAGGCGTTTCCAATTATTCCGGCGGAGCTTTTTCACTGGGCGCGGGGATTCTTTATCAACCCCTTCCCTCGTTAACCCTGGGTTTATCCGCGGACGATCTCACCCAACCCAACTTAGGCGTGATCGGGGTTTACCGCTTCCCTATCGCTTGGCGCTGGGGCGCGGCCTATGACCTTTCCCTCGCCGATGCCGGTTCCTTGAACTTGACCCTGTCCCAGCAAGACCTGGGAGCGGGGCTGGAAACCCAAGGGGGGGCCGAATGGCGGCTTCCTTTCTTAGGCCTGGCCTTGCGGGCCGGCGGGGACGCTAACCAAGGGGCGTTAGGGATCGGATGGAGCAATTCCTTTTTGCAATTGGACTATGCCTATCTTTTTTCCTGGGGGACCGAGCCTTCCATCGATTCCGAGGGCCTTCCGGCCAATTACGAGCTCGAGCTCACTTTCAAGGGCTCCCCCCCTGTCGCGCCCCAAACCGCCGGCCCCTATGGTTGGTTTTTGGAAAAAGCCCGGGACGCGGCCCAGGCTAAAAATTGGCGGTCCGCGCTTTGGTATTACTTGGAAGCTTTGAAAATAAAACCCAATGACGCTTCGGTGCTTTCGGAAAAGCAGGATGCCCTGACCCATTACAACCAGGAAAGAGCCGCGCAGTATTTCGCCCTAGGCCAAACCGCCGAGTCCCAGGGATCCTTGACGGAAGCCCAGCGGGATGACGATTGGGCCGCCCAATTGGATCCCACCCAGCCCCAATACCAAGCGGCCGCGGTTCGCTTGAAAAACCAGCCGGCCGCGCCCGGACCGGCGGCGGAACCCCAAGCCCACGACCTGCTTTCACGGGCCTTCGCCGCGCTGGCCCAGGGAGACCGAAAAACAGCCGGTGAGCTTTTAACCCAGGGCCAAACCCTTTATCCGAACGATCCTTGGTTTGCCCAGCTGGCGCGGTCGCTTTCAAAAACCTCCGCCCCGGCCGCCGCCAATCCCCAGGTCGACCGGCTTTTATTGGAAGCCGACCTTTACGCTCAAAAAGGCCGCCCCGACCTGGCCCGGGAAGACTGGAAAAAAGTGATCGCGCTGGATCCTTCCAACGCCCAAGCCGGCGCTAAACTAAGTGAAACCGCTCCGGGGGCCGCGGAAAAGTTGAGCGCCGATCAATCCCGCCAAGCCCAGGATCTTTATCAAAAAGGCCTGCGGGCTTATTTAAGCGGAGATAACGCCGAAGCCGTGAAGGACTGGCAGGAGACTTTGAAAATTGACCCCAATAATTTGAACGCCCAAAACAACTTGGTCCGGGCCAAACTGGAAGCGGGAGCGGGCACCCCATGAAATTAAAGGAACGTTTTCTTTTAAGCCACGCCGGACTGGTTCTTTTCACGCTGGCGGCGGTCTTTGTCTTGTTTTACGCGGGCGCCCGTTGGGTTTTAAAACACCAAGCTGAAACCGACCAAAAACAATATTTGGCCTCTTTCGCGCTGGCCGCGCGGGAAGCCGCGCTTCAACGGGAGGATGTGGCGGTCCTTAATTTCATGCGCCTGGCCTCGCAAAATCCCGACATTGTTTATACGGCTTTTTTTAATCCCGTGACGGGCTCGCGGATCATCCAGCCGCCTTCCCTCACGCTGCCTCCCCGAGCCGCCGAATCAACCCAATCCATCCGGCTCGTCAACGGCACCCGGGTCGCCTCTCTTTATCAAAAGGTGCAGGCGGGAAACGGCCCCGCGGGTTGGGTGGAGATCGGCTATTCCGCCCAAGCCCTGGAAAAAGAAATTCAAACCCAATTGCGCCGGTGGATGGGCTTAGGCGCCTTCACGGCCGGGGTTACTTTGGTCTTGGGCTGGCTGGTGTCTTGGCTGGTCGCTAAAGCCCTGGTGAAACCTTTGAAAAAAATCAGCGAAGGCACCCGCTTGGTCCGCCAGGGAAAACTGGACTCGCTGGTCCAAGTCGCCCGCGGGGACGAGATCGGGGACCTGGCCCGGGACTTCAACGGCATGGTGCTTCAACTGAAGGAACTGGACGCCATGAAAAGGGATTTCGTGTCCGGCGTCACCCATGACCTGGGGACCCCTTTGCACGCGATTCGAAGCGCCGCCAATTTTTTGCAGAATGGAAAAGGCGGCACCCTCACCGACAAGCAGGGTGAATACCTGCTCATGATTTCCAACAACACGACCCACCTCATCGGATTCATCAACAATCTTTTAACCGTGGCCCGCATCGAGGCAGCCAAGGTGGAACCTTATTTGGAAGCGGTGGACGTGATGACACATTTAAATGAGTTGACCGCTCTTTATCAATCCCAAGCCCAAGCGAAGGGACTCGCCCTCACCTTGACCAAAAAAGCCCCCTACATCTCTTTAATCTCGGATGTCACCATGTTCCGGCAAATCGCGCAGAACCTTCTTTCCAACGCCATCAAGTTCACCGATCACGGCGTCATTGAGATGATCGTGACGGAGGCCAACGGTGATTTTATTTTGGAAGTGAGCGATACGGGCATCGGCATTGACCCGCAATATCACGAACTGATCTTCGATAAATTTTTCCGGGTGAAACAACCCAAAGATTTTCAAACCCGGGAAGGCAGCGGATTGGGGCTTTCCATTGTGAAGGGGCTGACCGGCGCCCTAGGCGGCGGGGTGGACGTGAAAAGCGCCTTGGGACAAGGCACCCGGTTTACCGTCAAGCTGCCCAAACAACCCGATCCCACTCGATGGTATCCGACAGGAGCGCACTCATGAGCGGCCCCTTTATTTTAATCGTGGAGGACGACCCTTCCGTTTTAACCTTGACCCGGGACCTGCTTTTGGCCGAAAACTACCGGGTGGAAACCGCCACGAATTCGAAAGAGGGGTGGGAAGCGGTCCAAAAAGCCAAACCCGATCTTTTGGTGCTGGACCTGAATCTTCCTGACGGGGACGGTTTGGACCTGTGCCGCCGCCTCAAAAAAGAAAACTCGACCCGGGATCTTCCTGTTTTCATCCTGACCGCCCGGGCCTCCTCGGATGACATTGTGGCGGGGCTGGAAGCGGGTGCCGACGATTACTTGACCAAACCTTTTAATGAGCGGGAATTCGAGGCCCGCATCCGAGTCATTTTAAGGCGTCAGAATCCTGAATTCGCCCCGCCGGAACAAGCGCTCATTTTAGGCGACCTAAAACTTTCCCTGCATTCCCACAAAGTGCTTTATAAGGAAAAATCCGTGGAACTCACGGCCCGGGAATTTGACATTCTACGGGTGCTTTTATCCCATCCCGAAAAAGCCCTGACCCGGGAAGAGATCGTCAAGTTCGCCTGGGGCCCCAACACTTATTTGGTTCCCCGGGTCGTCGACGTGCATTTGGGGCACTTGCGGGGAAAACTGGGTCCCGCCGGCCGTAAGATCGAGACCATTCCCCAAATTGGTTATCGGATTATGCCATGAACCGCGCCAGCCTCGATTCAAGACTCTTCAAAATGCTATGGGTCTTTGTTTTTTTCATCCCAATGACTTCGGTGGCGCAAACACCTACTCCCACCTCCACTCCCCTTCCAGCCATCGGTGACGGCTTGCTGGCTTCTTATTACAACAACTCCACACTAACAGGCGCCCCCGCCTATACCCGGACGGAAGAAAGTACGAATTTCAACTGGTTTAATTGCTCCCCGGAAGACGGGGTCATCAACAAGGATAATTTCAGCGCCCGCTTCACTGGATTTCTGGTGCCGCCGGTCGCCGGAAGCGCCCCCTATACCTTCAGTCTCTCCCCGCAAAATGGCGGTGTCAGCCTGCTCATTAACAATAGTGTCCTCATCAGCCAATGGCCCGGCCCTTTTTCCGCGACTTATACGGCCGTCGCGACCCTCCCCGCCGCAACTCCGGTCCCGATTGAAATGGACTACACAGCGGCCACGGGCGCCAACGCGGTGAATTTGAGCTGGAAATACTCGACCGCTCCCGGCTTTCAGTTGATCAATATCGGCTATCTTTATTCAGGGCAGCCCGAGGCGCCCATTTCCCCCGCCCGAACCGCCTTGGCGTCCGGCATCTCCTGCCAGCCCGCGACTTTAACCGAGGATGGAATCTTTTCGGAACCCGCCTGGCAGGGCCCCTGGATACCCGTCACACAAACGGCCGATGGGTCCACGGCCGGCACTTCAGCTCAATTCAAGACCTTGTGGGATAACCAATATCTTTACATCGGCGTCACGGTCATTAAAAACAACCTCTCCAACGCCGCGTCACAAGCTTTTAACAACGACACGGTCGAGGTTTTCCTGAATACCGACAACATCTTGGGCCCAACCAACCAAGCGGATGATTTCGGTTTCACCTTCGGTTGGAACAACCCCGTGGTAGGCGAACGTCAAAACCGCACCACCGGGGTCCTTTTTTCAACCACCACCCTATCCAACGGATATACCTTGGAAGCGGCCATTCCCTGGACCACTTTAGGCCTGACGCCTTCCGCTGGAACGACGCTGGGTTTCGACCTAGGTGTTTATGAAAGCGACGCGGGGTGCCGGGCGGGAGAGCTCATTTGGAACGGGACTTTTTTTGATAATGTTGATTCCCGAACCTTTGGCGCCCTGGCGCTTTCCGCTTGTTCCATTCCGCCGCCCTTGTCCACGCCCTTTGTGAGCCCCAACCCCTTTACCCCCGGCCATCCGCCCAATGACTTGACTCACTTTAACCTGAACCCCTATCACGGCCCGGGCCACTTGGTGGTGACGGATTTAAGGCGGCGTAAAATAAGATCCATCGACTTTCAGGCTTCTCAAGTGTTGACGTGGGATGGGCTGGATGACGCCGGAAATAGCGTGGCTCCCGGAGTTTACGTTTTCATTATCCAAGTGGATGGGGCGACACACCGAAGCACCGTCACGGTCATGCGTTAGCCCAAAATAAAAAAGACCGACCCTTAATGGGGCCGGCCTTTATTTATTAACTGACAACCGTTACCTAAGTATTAAAAGCTTGAGAATCGATTTACCCGCCGGCGAGTTGACCAGCACGTAATAAAGCCCGTTCGCCAAGGGCCGGTTGTTCCGGTCCGTCAAGGGCAGGGACACCACGCTTCCCCCCGCTTGGGTCACCGAGAATTCGTTCACCATCCTAAACGCCGTCGTGAACACTTGCACCGTCACCTTGCTCGTCCCCGGATAGGTCGGCAATTGGATGTTCACCGGGCCCGGGCCGCTCACCGGGTTCGGGTACAACACCGGCACTCCCCCTATAGGCTCCGGCGTCGGCGTAAACGTCAAGGTCGGCGTCGAGGTGGGCGTTGAGGTCAAAGCCACCACACTCACCGAGGCGCTGTTGGACGAGGCCGAGCCTCCCGTATAGCTCAGCGTCCCTTGGCTTGAAAGCTCCGTCCCTCCCGCCACCGAACCGTCAATCTCCACATTCACCTGCAATTGAGTCACTCCCACCGGCAGGTTGTTCAGGTTCCACGTGATTTGGTTTCCATTCACCACCCCCGAAGACCCGGAGAATCCCGTCACCGTCACTCCCGCCGGCAGGCTTTGGGTCAGCGTCCCGTTCTGCGGCGAACTTCCTGTCACCGTAATCTCCCAGGTATAGCTATAGCTTTGCCCCGCGTCCGCCGAGGAAGACGACGTATTCAACTGCAGGCTCACCGTGGGCAAGGGCGTCAAGGTCGAGGTGGGTAGAGCGGTCGCCGTCGAGGTGCTGGTAGGCGTCGGAGTGGCGGTAAAAGGCGGCGTCATGGTGCGGGTCGGGGTAAAGGTGGCGGTCGCGGTGGAAGTCGCCGTCTTGGTGGAGGTGGCCGTAGGGGTCGCGGTCGCCGTGGGCGACAGGGTCCAGGTGGTCGATGGGGTGGGCGTGAAAGACAAAGTCACCGTAAAGGTAAATTGGGGCGTCAAGGTCACCGTCGGCGTCGTCGTCACCGTCGGCGTTTTGGTCGTGGAAGGCGTCGCGCTCTGGGTTCGAGTCGCCGTCGAGGTCGCGGAAAGTGTGGCCGTAGGCGACGCCGTAGCCGTAGGCGAGGCGGTCCTAGTTGAGGTCACGGAGGGAGTCGCTGTCACGGTCGGCGTATAGGTATTGGTAACGCTCGCTACCGGCGTTGTGGTCTGCGACGGCGTCAACGTCATCGTCGGCGTCGCGGTCATCGTCGGAGTGCGGGTCGTGGTTGCCGTCAAGGTGTGGGTCGGTGTTGGGGTCATCGTAAACGTTGGCGTCAAAGTCGCTGTCTTCGTGGCGGTTTGGGTTGGCGTCGCAGTGGTTGTGGGAGAAGCGGTCTTCGTTGGGGTAGCCGTCAAAACAATCGTGGCGGTCGCTGTTGGGGTGACCGTCGCGGTCCGGGTGGCAGTGGGCGTTAAAGTCGGCGTCCGGGTAGCCGTGGCCGTCGGAGTTTGGGTTGGGGTCAAGGTCATGGTGGATGTAAAAGTTTTAGTAAAGGCCACGGTCGGCGTGGCGGTGGGCCCCGAGGAACAAGTCGGATAAGTTATCCCCTTCAACCAAGCGTAAATCTGTTGCCCTTCAAAGTTGGTTAATACCCAACCGGTGGTTCCCGTGGAAACCGGCGCCGAAAGGGTTGAGGACCATGTGGTAATCAAAGACGGGCCCGCCGAAAGATCCAGATCCCAGGCCATGGCGCTGTAAACATAATTCTTGTCGTTTGTGCCGTTAATCCAAGGCAACAAAGTATTCACGAAGGCTCCATTGTCGGTTTCGGCGTTCGAGTTCCCGAATTCCTCAACGAGTACCGGACCATAAGTGAGCGCCGGATCAATGTTGGTCTGCCAGCCGGTGGCATTGTTGGTGCCTTTGTTGTTATAGATATGCGCCGAATAGACCACCCCGTTGCCGCCCGCCACATCCACCACCGGACTCATGCCCACGTAGTAATAAGAATACTGTTGACCGCCGACGATGCAGACATTTTCCGCCTTTGTGCCGCTGGCATAGGCGCCCCCGCCGCTGGAAGTATTGCGTATCGTATTCAGCAAAGACTGAAACCCCGGCGTATGGAACCCCTCGCTGGTCGTCCCCCCATTGAGCCAGACGGTCCAGGAATTGGTGAAAGGCTCATTGAAAAGATCGAATAAAACGGAAGGGTTGTTGGCGTAACGCGCGGCCATACTGGTCCAAAAGGTCACGCTGTTGTCATCGGGCATGGAATATTGCTGGATGGCCGATCCCGTGGTTCCGTCCCCGGACCAATGCAGGTCCAAGTCACAATAGATATTGTTGGTATTACAGTAGGCGACGACCGAATCAATCATGGCTTGATAATTCGCCTGACTGGTGGCGCCCCGGGAGCTTTGGGCGAATCCGTCCCACCAATCCTGGTCGATGGCCACACGGATCAAATTGACATTCCAATATTGGACGGCTTCCTGTACCTGGGTCATGAAGCTCCCCCCGGACGGATACTCACCCGCGGCGTCCCATTCGGTGGAATCCACATTGACGCCGGTCAAGCGAACCGTACAACCGCCGCTGGCGGTGACCAATTCATTGCCTTGAACTTTTAATTGGGGCGGAAGCGCGAAAGCGGTTGAAAAGCCAAAAACCATCATGGCCAAAAAAAGGAGCCCGCTCAGCAACGGTTTGGCGGCAAAAAACGATTTTTGGTTATGGGCAAAAAACGACATAAATCCCCTTCGGTTTCAGCCGATATGGATGACGATGAGCTAAGTCTACCAACAATCAGTATATAGAGGGAAAAACACCTAATTTTTCAGAGGAAATTTGAACCGTTAAAATATGGCGCTTTAACGTACAGACTTATCCGGCATAAAAAAAGTCAACTTTTTTGGAATAAAAGTCAATTACAAACAGGCTTAAAACTACCTATGTCGAATTTTCAAAAGGAGACATATCTTGCCGTGCTGACCGATACAACGGTCAGCGCTGGCTATGCCGAGGCATAAGCTTTGCCGTGCTGAGTTCTAAACAGACCTCAGCGCAGGATGAGCCAATTCCCATTCGGAATTGGCATGACCAACCCTTGCGCTTCGGCTTGTGCCTCAGCGCCGCTTGTGCCGAATCTTCAAGATGAGACACAAGCCTTGGCGTGCTGAGTTCTAAACAGACCTCAGCGCAGGATCAGCAGTTTGAGAATCGATTTACCCGCCGGCGAGTTGACCAGCACGTAATAAAGCCCGTTCGCCAAGGGCCGGTTGTTCCGGTCCGTCAAGGGCAGGGACACCACGCTTCCCCCCGCCTGGGTCACCGAGAATTCGTTCACCATCCTAAACGCCGTCGTGAACACTTGCACCGTCACCTTGCTCGTCCCCGGATAGGTCGGCAATTGGATGTTCACCGGGCCCGGGCCGCTCACCGGGTTCGGGTACAACACCGGCACTCCCCCTATAGGCTCCGGCGTCGGCGTAAACGTCAAGGTCGGCGTCGAGGTGGGCGTTGAGGTCAAAGCCACCACGCTCACCGAGGCGCTGTTGGACGAGGCCGAGCCTCCCGTATAGCTCAGCGTCCCTTGGCTTGAAAGCTCCGTCCCTCCCGCCACCGAACCGTCAATCTCCACATTCACCTGCAATTGAGTCACTCCCACCGGCAGGTTGTTCAGGTTCCACGTGATTTGGTTTCCATTCACCACCCCCGAAGACCCGGAGAATCCCGTCACCGTCACTCCCGCCGGCAGGCTTTGGGTCAGCGTCCCGTTCTGCGGCGAACTTCCTGTCACCGTAATCTCCCAGGTATAGCTATAGCTTTGCCCCGCATCCGCCGAGGAAGACGACGTATTCAACTGCAGGCTCACCGTGGGCAAGGGCGTCAAGGTCGAGGTGGGTAGAGCGGTCGCCGTCGAGGTGCTGGTAGGCGTCGGAGTGGCGGTAAAAGGCGGCGTCATGGTGCGGGTCGGGGTAAAGGTGGCGGTCGCGGTGGAAGTCGCGGTCTTGGTGGAGGTGGCCGTAGGGGTCGCGGTCGCCGTGGGCGACAGGGTCCAGGTGGTCGATGGGGTGGGCGTGAAAGACAAAGTCACCGTAAAGGTAAATTGGGGCGTCAAGGTCACCGTCGGCGTCGTCGTCACCGTCGGCGTTTTGGTCGTGGAAGGCGTCGCGCTCTGGGTTCGAGTCGCCGTCGAGGTCGCGGAAAGTGTGGCCGTAGGCGACGCCGTAGCCGTAGGCGAGGCGGTCCTAGTTGAGGTCACGGAGGGAGTCGCTGTCACGGTCGGCGTATAGGTATTGGTAACGCTCGCTACCGGCGTTGTGGTCTGCGACGGCGTCAACGTCATCGTCGGCATCGCGGTCATCGTCGGAGTGCGGGTCGTGGTTGCCGTCAAGCTAGCCGTCGGGGATACAGTAGGGGTCACCGTCCGAGTCGAGGTGGGAGACGAAGTCGGAGTTAAAGAAGGCGTAGCGGTCAATGTAAAGGTTTTTGTCATCGTCAGAGTGGGGGTTAGAGTCGGTGACGCGGTCGGGGTTTGGGTTTTGGTGACGGTTAAAGTGGGCGTTGGTGTAGCAGTAGCCGTCCGTGTGGCGGTCGGGGTCGGCGTGGGGGTTGTAACACTGGTGTCACCATAAAGAATCCCTCGTCCGTTAGTGCCTACATACATCCGGCCGTAGACCGTCTCATCACCTGAGGCGAACCCAACCGCGCCGTACTGGTGGTTATTGTCATTGATCCTTGTCCAAGTTGTGCCCACGCCGTCATCACAACGGAAGAATCCATAGGTTCCGCTCACCGTCCCCACCACATAAACCGCCGGATGGGTGAAGCCGCTGGCGGCCTTCCCAAAACCCACCGCCGCCGCGCTGGAAACATTGGCAATTTTCGTAGTAGTCACCACCCCCAAACCCACATTCGTAAACTGGTACAGCCCGCTGTTGCCCGCCGGAACCCAAACTTCACCGGCAATGCCGAAAACCGCCCGAGGGCGCCCACCGCCGGCAAAGGTACCCGCGGAGGCGAAGCTTGCGCCGCCGTTGGTACTAACATAAAGAGTCGTTCCGGAGGTGGCGTAAAAGATATTGGAGTTCACCCGATCCGAAGCAATCTGGGAACCATTCGGCAATCCCGCGCAGGCCGCCCAGCTGGCTCCCAAGTTGGTGGAATAACTGGGCGTGCCATACCCGTTCACGGGAACGGCAACGATATTGGCTCCGTTGGCGGAAATGGCCACGGACTGCATTTCGTTGGCGGTGCCATAGCCCACCGGCATGGCGGCAAAAGGAGTCCAGCTGGCGCCGTTATTGATGGAGTAGGCCCCGTCAGTGGAAGCCGTGCCCGAGTTTCCCACCCGCACCATGGTCGCGGGGCCGGACTCGGCGTAATCAATGCCCGTGGTGTTTGTGAAAGACGGATTACAATACATCCCCCCGGCCGGCGACTGGGTCAGGTTGGTATGCCGCATACCGGAGATATCCCCAAAAGCGCTGAAGAAAACTCCACCCGCCGCCGAAGGCATCATGTCAGTGACGGCGGTTTCTTCCAGGCCATAATCTTTGAAGGTCCAAGTCACGCCGGCGGGCTGGGTTACGGCCGTAATGTTGGAGCTGTCCCAAACCCCGCCGCCGGTCGTGTAGATGGCGTGGCCGGAGTTGAAGGGATCGATGCGGATGTCTCCCTGCCAGCCCACACCCCCGTCATAGGTGGAGCAAAAGCGGGTCCAGATCGCGCCGTTGTTGTCGTAAAAGGCGAAGGGAGCGGCATAACCATCCCAACTATTTTGGACATTTCCAATGATGGACCAACTAGTCCCGCCATTGGTGGTCGCGTAGATATGGTCCGGACCGCCCCACCAATCCAGTGTGGTGACCACCACATGCTGTGCGTTTTGGGCATCCACACTGATGCCGCCATAACCGCCGCTACCCGCAGCCGGGTTCGGCAAAGCAACATGAGTCCAAGCCAAAGTACTGGTGTTTAATTTCCAAATCTGTCCTGTAGTAATTCCGTTGGGACCGTAACCACCACTGTCATAGACCATCCACAAATTGCCGTCTATGCCCAAGTCCGCGTGTGGGGTGATCATATTGGTGGGCCCACCCGGAACCAGGGTCCAGCTGGCGCCTGCGTTGGTAGACCGATAGAGGTTGCTGTTTCCGGAAGCCATGGCTTCCACACCAACAAAGATCGTCTCGGCCCCCGATCCCGGATTCCCGCCGGGAAGGATCGTCACGTAACTCAATCCGTAGGTGGCGTCTCCAGTCACCGGAAACGCGGTAACTTGGTTCCAACTCGTAGCGGAGTTCGTGCTTTTCCACAGTCCGTTGCTTCGACTGGCGAAATAGAGGGTGGTGTCAAGATTAGGATCCACGACCAAGCGCTCACCCGCATTGCGACCGTCGTAATTTCCGCCCATAGGCACCGCAATAGCATTGCTGGTCCAGGTATTACCTTGGTCCGTGGAACGCAGGATTACGCCATTACCGTTGAATATATACATCCCTGCGGCCACATAAACGATATTCGCGTTGGTTGGATCAGGGGCCAAGCTTTCGCCGCCATAATTGTTGTACTGGGCATTACTAAACATATCGGTTAAAGGAATCCAAACGCTGTTCGTATTGTCCCAGCGATAAACCCCGCCAATATCGGTACGCGCGTAGACCAGCCCGCTTTGAGCCGGACTGAATTCGATGCCGGAAACGAAACCTCCAGCTGGAACCGTCACATTTTTCCAAGTGTAGGTTTGGGCAAAGGCCCTCGAACCGCTTAAAGCGGTCAGAATTAGGGCAACATATAGGAAGTGTCTTTTTTTTGTTAAATTCATTCCGGTCGTCTTCAAACGATTTAAGTCTCGCAAACGTTTTTTCTCAAATAGGACAAGTGCAGAGTTTACCCTAAATTTAAAACTCTTGAAAAATACAGGCACTGGTAAGCAAAGCCCAATCCAGCTCTCATCGGTAAAAGAAGCGGTTAAATCGATATTTTTGACTGCCATTAAAGAATTAATAAAGTTTATCTTCTCAACGAAGAATCAACAATTTGCCGATAGACCGTCCGTTGGGCGTAGTCACCATCACATAGTAAAGGCCATCCGCCAGGGGCGTCCCCCCCTGGTCACTCAAAGGCAGCGATAGTTTCGCTCCGCCGGTTTGATTGATCGCGCTGAACTGATTTACTTTTCGAAACGCCGTCGTGAAAACCTTAACCCCGATCACGGCCGTCCCGGGAAAATCCGGAAGCTGGATCGAAACGGCCTGACCGCCTTTGGCGGGATTGGGATAAATCACCGGTACTCCCACCGGGGCGGCTGGAGTGCCGGTAAAAGTCAAAGTCGCGATCGGAGTGGGCGTCAGGGTGTCGGTGGGGACCAGAGTCGCGGTCAAGGTAACGGTCCAAGTTGAAGTCGGGCTTGGCATTGGCGTGACCGTCGGGGTTTTTGTCGCGCTGGCGGTCGGCACCGGTGAAACCGTGGCGCTGGGAGACGGCGAAGGGGTCAAGGTCGGCGTGGGGGACAATGTCTTGGTCGGGGTGAAGGTCAAGGTCGCGGTGGCCGAGGGATAGACCGTCGTCGTCGGGGTGGGAGTCGTTGAAGCGGTCGACGTAAAGGACATCGTCGGCGTCAGTGTCAAAGTCGGGGTTGGGGTCGAAGTTCTTGTCATCGTGATGGTCGGGGTTACGGACGCGGTTGCCGTCAAAGTTACCGAGGGCGTAGAAGTCGGGGTTCGGGTGATCGTGGGGGTAAAAGAATTGGTGGCGGTCAAGGTCGCGGTCATCGTCTTCGTCGAGGACGGAGTTGCTGTGAGTGTCGGGGTCCAGGTAAAGGTTTTAGTCATGGTCGCCGTGAGGGTCACGGTGAAAGTCAGGGTCGGGCTCGGGGTCGCCGTGGCCGTAGGCGACGCCGAAACCGTAGGTGAGGCGGTCGACGTAAATGTCGGGGTCGGAGTAGCCGTGGGCGGGGTTCCCGTCATCGTGGCGGTGGGAGAGCCAATGGTAGGCGTATTGGTGGGCGTAATGGTTTTGGTCGCTGTCACCGTGGGGGTCGGGGGCGTAGTCACCCGCAATACCTGGATAGCGTCCACGATGGAGGAATCGGCGGTGGCGCTGAAAGCTAAATCCAATTCCCCATCGGTGACCACCACGGTGACGGGCACGTCATAAGCCTTGTGTTCTCCCACCGTTTTATAAACATCCAAGTTGGTGATAACGGGCGTCCCTTCCGCCGCCACGCTGAAGACCCGCCCCCCCACATGGGAATCGGCGTCGTAATTCTCGGCGAACTTGAGCGTGACCACGTAATAGCCGTTCGGCACGGTAAACCGGTAGAGCGGATTACCCCAGCGCTCGGTTTGGTAAAGCGCTTGCTGGCCCGCCGCCGCGCCGGTAATGGCCGAGGTGTAGGTCGAGGTGCTTCCCTTGTCGGTCGAGTCATAGCCCCAGGTGTTGGCTCCGCCGAACTGCTGGTCGGCATACCAAGTGGCCCCCGCGCTGTCGACCACGTTGGTCACCGATCCGGCGTCCACCCGGATGGTCAGCGGCGAATAAGCCGTCAAGGTCGGCGTGGGAGTGGGCGTGGTGTAAAGATTGTAGTCCAGAAAATTGCCGCTCATCATCAAGAGCGACATGACCGTCCAGGATTCGTCATAATAAGTCCCCCCCACCAAAAGTTTGGAGCCCACCAAATCCTGATAGTCGTTGTCCAAAAACGACTGATAAGCGTGGGAAACCATGCCGCCCACGCCCGCGGGACCCACAAAAGCCGCCGACTGGGTGCCGGGGTTTTGGGAAACCGTCAGGGTGGGCAAATGGGGGTGCGGCGTCCCGTTGAGGTAATAACCGTCCACGATGGAAACAGCGCCTACCCCCGAGAAAAAGTTGCTGGTCAGCGTGGCGTAGCTTTGCGAAGCGGCCGTTCCAAACCACAGATAATCCTCCGTAGTGCGGAAAGGCGTGCGGCAAGCATCATATTGATAGTCATAGGGGGCGGCGTTGGTCGCGGTGGAAACGCCCGCGCTGGTGCACCAAGCGGAGTCCAGGCCATTGGCGGCGTTGCCGTAGCCTTGCCCCAAATTATTATTGAGCACGGTGTAACAGTTGGCCGCGACCGTCAACCAGCCGCTTTGCCCCGTGGCGGCGGCGAATTCACGGTAATAAGCCGGAGCGAAATACGAGGGATTGATCGGGGTGAAGCTGTCTCCGCCGTCCGGAATCCCGCTGTTGAGTTCGGTGGCGTAGATATTGTTGATCTGGCTGACGGCGTAATTGAGGTAAGTGCCGCCGAGGGTCCCGCTGCCGCCCCATTGGCGGGAGGCCATCAGAAGCGCCCAAGCCATATCCTCGTCCGCGTCCGTCGCCCCGCCGGTTCCATCGGTCGCCCCGCTGGCGTCGATGTACCAGTTCATGAGTTTATTGCCGTCCAAATGCAGCTGCTCATATTTCCAAATGTTATCGAAGAGGTTTTCGTCGTTCATGTAAACGGCGATGACCATGGCGTAACCAATGCCTTCCGACACGGTGGAGTTGAGATTAAGCCCGGAGTCGTTAGGCCTTTGCAGGCGAAGAAATCCTCCGGCGCCCGTGGAGGTAACGCAATCGGCGTACCATTTGTTATAGGCGTCGATCACATCCTGGTTGTTATAAACCGAGGCGTGGATGCCGTAAGGATTGTCCTTGTTTTGGGGAAAGGAAAAATTCCCCGGTCCATAATTGGCGCCGGCCCAGGCGCTCCAAGGAAGGCCCAGCAGCGCCAGAACCATTCCGATTTTTTTCAGAAAACGTTTCAAACTTAGGCTCCCAAAAAAGAAAATCCCCGCGGAGTGCCGAGGATCGTGGACTGGCTGGAATAAACTCTGATCTCCAGCTCAGTTTACCCCAGCTTTTTGCGGTTGGGGGCGGAAGCGGCTCAGTTTTTTCGGTTTCACGTTTCAACCCGCCGGCTTCCATTCCGACCGGCTCTGCTTTACACTTCTTGCGGTTCAAGATTTAAAAATCAATTCAATGAGGAAACCATGTCCCTTACTTTTTTCGTGACCGGAGCCAGCCGGGGATTAGGATTGGCCGTGACTCAAGTGGCTTTGAAGGAAGGGGACCGGGTCATCGCCGGCGTGCGCGACGCCGCGCATACGGGGGAATTAAAGAAGTTGAAGGATCAGTATGGGGACAAGCTGAGTCTGGTTCCCTACGACGCCTCGTCCGACGCGTCGGTGGAAAGGGCCGCCCAAGAAACGTCCAAGGCGGTAACGCAAATCGACATCCTGATGAATATCGCCGGCATCTCTCCCCCGCCGGCGGACGCGCCCCTGGAAGAAGTCGACCTGGCCAAATGCCGGGAAGCTTTTGAGATCAATGTGCTGGGCCCCTTGCGCACCACCCGCGCTTTTTTGCCCTTGCTCAAAAAATCATCCAACGCCCGCGTGGTGCACTTCACCTCCGGCTTGGCCTCTTTGGCCGGAAAAGCTGAGGGCGGGTTTTACGCCTACGGCGTCTCTAAAACCGCGCTCAATATGCTCAGCCGGACCATGGCCTTTGATTTAAAACGCCTCCACATCGCGTCTTTCGTGCTGGATCCGGGATGGGTGCAGACCGATATGGGCGGCCCCAACGCGCCGCTGAAACCTTTGGAAGCCGCCACGCCGATCGTCAAGTCGGTCAAAGCCTTGACCCAGGCCCAAACGGGAACCTTTATTTATCACGATGGAAAGCAACTGAACTGGTAGGCGGCCTGCTGGGATTTTAAGCGCGTTTCTTTTTGGTTTTCTTGGCCTTCGATTTGCGTTTAGGTTTGGCGCCCGCCTTGGGACGGTTCAACCAGGCCTGAGCCAAATCCTCCACCCGGGCGGCTTTGGCTTGTTGGACCGCGTCTTGGACCTCATCGGTGGAAAACTGAGCCTCCAGCTTGGTGGCGAACTGAACGATCTTGTCCTTGGTTTGACGGCGGCAGGTGGGCTGGTTCAAGGCCGCGACTAAAAAAACCAAGGCGCTGCGCTCGTCGTTTTTGGCCTTGAGCAATTTCGCCAAAGCCACCAACAAGTCGACCACGTGCGGGATCAGCCGGATGGGCAGGGCCAGCTGAAGCGCCTGGGCGAAAAATTTTTCCGCCCGCGCCACTTGGCCCTGCTCGAGGGCCGCTTCCCCCAAATGGGTCAAGCTGGTCACTTGACCGAGCGGATCGTTCACTTTCTTAAAAAACACCAAACCCTTCTCGAACCACTTCCGCGCGGGCCCGATACGCCCCCTGAAAAAATCCACCGTTCCCTTGTGATAGCAATGCCACCCGTGGTTGAGCGCGTTGGGCCCCTCTTTTTTTAAAAGAGCCTGGCTCTTGTCATAAAACTGATCCGCCCCCTCAAAGTCCCTCAGGGCCACCGCCAGGTTTCCCTGCAGATCCATGCTCCAGGCCAAACCCCGGGGGTCTCCCGTTTCCTGATAAAGCCGAGCGCCCTCCTCGTAATGCCGCTGGGCTTCCTCGTAATCCCCCAAGGCCCAGCAAGTCTGGCCCATTAAAAGCGAGGCCCAAGCCATCGCCCGCCGCTCCCCAAATTCTTTATCGAGGGCCATTCCTTCCCGGAACATTTGACGGGCGCCGTTGAAATCACCGGTGGCCTCAATCACCCGGCCCAGATTGGTGAAAGACCAGGCGACCCCCTTGCGGTCGCCGCTTTCCACATAAACCGAAAGCCCCCGTTGGTAATGCTGCCGGGCTTCCTCGTAATCCCCCAGCTCATGCAAAATGTCTCCGATCAAATTATGCGACCAGCCGAGGCCTTGGGGATCCTCCACCGACTCGTAATAGCGCAGGGCTTCCCGGCACAGGCGCAGAGCCCCGCGATGATCGCCCATCCGGCGCGAAAGCTGGCCCAAATTATTCAAAGCCCAAGCCAAACCCGCCTTGTCTTTTTCCGCGCGATAAATGGCCAAGGCCTTGCGGTAATAATCCAAGGATTGCCGGTATCCGCCCAACCCCTCGACTTCCAAACCTAAACCGCTCAAGGTAAAACCCAAAGCCTTGCGGTTTTTGGATCGCTTAATGGATCTCAAACTCTCCTCATAAAGTGTCTTGGCCTTTTTCAGGTCGCCCAATTGATGCTCGAAAGAAGCCCAGCGGGCCAAAAGTTTTCCCAAAAGGAGCCAAGTGCCCGCCGCCTTGGAACGCTGGGAGGCGCGTTTACGCAGGACCTCCACCGCCCGGGAAAAAAGTTCCCGGCCCTCGACCAGCCAGGTCTTGGTGCCAAGGATGGTGAACAGGCTGTCCATCATATCCATCAGGTGCTTTTCCAGGCCCCGGTCCACGGCCCAAGTCCAGCTTTCCCGGATGTTATCTATCTCTTCCAACAGTTCCTCCAGGGTCTTGCGCTGGGACGACCCCATCAGTTTTTTTTCTTTACGACGGAGCAGTTTGGCGAAATAAGCGCAATGGGCCGCCTGGACCTTTTCCTTTTCCGAAGGGGTGTCAAAAAGCTTTTCTTTGGCGTAATACTTCAAAAGCTCGTGGAGCTCAAAGCGATCATGGGGTTTGTGCCGGACCAAAAACTTGTCTTCCAGCTGCTTCAAACTGGCGGGACTGGCCCCGGCGATTTGACGGGCCGCGTCCAAAGAAAACCCGCCGCGAAACACGGAAGCGGTCCGCAGCACCCGCCGTTGATCCTCGCTTAATAAAACCCAGGAATACTCGAATACGGCCCGCAGGCTTTGGTGGCGGCTGGGAAGGTGCGGCATAACCAAGGCCACCGTTTCCCGGTTGCTTTGTATTTTTTCAGAAATCTCGGACAAGGGCAGCGTCTTAATCCAGGTGGAGGCCAGCTCGATCCCCAAGGGCATCCCTTCCAAAATCTGGCAGATGCGCACGATGGCCGCGCTGTCCCCGGGATTGAGTTTAAAATTCTCGTCCTGCTTGCGGACACTCTTAAGGAACAATTGAACCGCGCTATAGGCCTGCCAATGAGCGTCCGCGCCCGCGGGGTAACGGAGTCCCCGGATTTCCAAAACCTTTTCCAGGGGAAGTTTCAACTTTTCGCGGGTGGTCACTAAAACACGGATGAAAGGCGCCGCTTTCAAAATTTCCCCGACCAAACTGGCGCCTTCCAGGATGTGCTCGAAGTTGTCCATGACCAAAAGCAGGTTTTTTTCTTTCAAAAACTGGAAGAGCTGTTGTTTGGGGTCGTCCAAGCCGTTAAAGGCGAACTGGAGGATGCTGGCGATCTTTTCCACGATGAACTGGTCCGAGCTCAAGGGCGCCAAGGGAATGAAGAAGGCGCCGTTGGGAAAGTGGTCCACCAAATCCGCCGCACTCTGGAGCGCCAGCCTGGTTTTTCCAAAACCACCCGGGCCCGCCAGCGTGACCAACCGGCCGGGGTCTTTTAGGATGGTCTCCTCAATTTGCCTGGCTTCCTCCTCGCGGCCAAAGAAAGGCGTGGATTGGTACGTGAGGTTATTGGGATAGGCGGCCAAAGACTTGAGCGGAGGGAACTCCCGCGCGGACAGGGACGGGTGCTGTAAAAGATAAACCGACTGGGGGCGGGCCAAGTCCTTGAGCAGGTGGACACCCAGATCCTTCGCCGAGGCTTGGGGGGGAAGGGCCGCGGCTTCTAAAAGCGCCGGCGTTAAAAGAATCTGGCCTCCCCAAGCCGCGTCCAAAAGTTTTCGGTTATGTAAAACATCCGGGCCCAGATAATCCTGATCCCATTGATCGGCGTTTCCCGCGTGCAAGGCGATCTTTAAAGGGGTCTGTCCCCAGCTTCCCCATTGGCGTTTTTGAAACTCCCCGAGGGCCGCCAGCGCGGCGTCCACAGGCTTGCCTTCCGTATAGGAAGCGAAGACCCCCGTGGGCGTGCGTTTGAGCCAAGTGGCTCCGTGGGAGTGGAAAATTTCCTCTAAAAGAAAATATTGGGCCGCGAGAAGATTCTCGGTCTCGGGGGCTTCCCTTTCTTCAAAAAGGGCGGGATGGTCAATTTCGGAAAATAAGAAGACGGTCAAGTCCGGCTCCTTCCGGAGGCGTGGGAAAGGGAAAACGCCTTTACTATACCACTTCAGGCCCCATCCGAGCCCGGTCCGGGGCCGAAAATTCGCCCTTTTGCCCGAACGCCCGACCTGCTAAACTTTTGGTCGCTCGCTCACGCTTTTTGTCAGGTCGCATGAGTTTCCATTAATAAAAAAGGCCCCAAAATTTGAAGCTTTCTAAAACCCAAAAAATCATCCTGGCTCTGCTGGCCGCCTATCTGTTCCGTCTGGGTTTCGGACTCACCATGCCTTTTTGGAGCCCCGATGAAATCCAGACCTATCTCATTGGGTTGAAAACCTATACCACCGATACCTGGCCCTATTACGGCCCCGATGTGAACGGTTCCGAAACCAGCTACACCACCCAAATTCCCGGCGCCTTGGAAGGGCTTCTGATCAGCCTGCCCATACGGGCGCTTCCCATTCCAGAAGCTCCTTATATCTTTTTAAACCTATTATCCCTTTTCGCCATCGCCCTCTTTACCTGGTATTGCTCCAAAAAGGTGCCGAATCTTTCCCCTTGGTTCATCTTCGCCTCCCTGGTTGTGTTGCCCTGGAACCTTCATGAGTCCACCAGCATCATCAACCCTTCCTGGTGCCTATTCGGAAGCATTCTTTTCTATATAGGCTTCTTTGAAACCGTGCCTGGTTTCAAAATCGGCGTTCTGCGCCCTTGGCAAGCCAACGCGCTGATGGGTTTCGCCATCTTTTGGGTCATGCAATTTCATATGTCCTGGATGTATTTAACCGGGTTTTTAGGATTGTCCCTGCTGCTTCAATTTCGAGAAAAACCTTCCTCCGTTATCCCTGGGGTGGTTTTCGCCGCGCTGGGCGCCCTTCCGGCCTTCGCCTTTATGGCTCCCACGCTTTTAAAGTTCGGCATACCCCAGGGCCACGGCGGCACAGGTTTCGCTTCTTCCTTTAACTTTGGAAACTTCATCCAGTTTTTCACCATCTTGGCCAGGTACCTGACCCTGGCTTGTTACGAGATGCCCCGCTATTTGGGCATCAATACCCAGCTGCGGATTCAATTTTTAGATGGTTCTCTCTTTACCCTGATTCCAGGGGCTTTTCTGTGGATCCTGGGCTATCTTCAAGCCATTGTTCTTTTAGTTTTTTGGTTCCGAAAAAAAACGGAGCTCAAGGACTGGCCCATTCTGCGTTGGTTGCTTTTAGCCAATCTTTTGATGGTTTGGATCAGCTTTTGGTTCACGGTGAAATGGCCGCTATCGCATATTTACTACATCAACTTCCCCCTGGTTTTTCTTTACTCTTTATACGTGTATCACCACTTCTCCTCGAATCCCCAATGGAAAATTTTCACCCGGGTTTATCTGGCCGCGGCTTTCGTCTTTCAAATTTCTTACGCTTGCCGAAACTACGCTCAGTTTTCGCTTTACCACGACAGGCCCCGGGTGGTTCAAGCTATCGAAAAAAAGGATTATCACATCGTCGGCGAGCGCCGGGCCAACAGCTATTATTGAGGCGCCTAGGCCAAAGGATCCACGCGTGAATTTTGCCGGGCTCTCACTCACCCTCTTATTTTTAAGCGTTTTCTTCCCCGCTTTCTCGCGCGCCGCCGACATTCATTTTCTGATCATGCCCGCCGAGGTGATCGGACCCATCAGCCCTTATATTTACGGCTTGAACGACCAGGATCCCGATGATTTGAACGCCACTCTTCGCCGGCTGGGGGGAAACCGCCTGACCGGCTATAACTGGGTGACCAACGCCTCCAACGCCGGCAATGACTGGCATCAGGAAAGCGACGATTGGCTTTGCGCCGATCACCTCAAGGACACCGACTGCGATAAGCCCGGCGCCGCGGTCCGGCATTTCGTGGATCAAAACCAAAGTTTAGGCATGGCCTCGCTTATCACCCTGCCGATGGCGGGTTTCGTGGCCGCCGATAAACTAGGAGATGTGACCGAGGCGCAAACCGCGCCCAGCGGCCGTTGGGTAGCCGAGAATCCCCGAAAAAACGCCCCCTTTACCCTTTCACCCGATCCGAAGGCTAAAACCGTTTATGACGATGAATTCGTGAATTTCCTGGTGGCGAATTTTCATCCCGCCTCCCAAGGCGGGGTCCAGTTTTATGACCTGGACAACGAACCGGCCCTTTGGCCCACTACCCACCCGCGCCTGCATCCGGCCAAACCCACTTATCAGGAAATGGTCGAAAAAACAGAGGCGCTCGCCGGCGCGGTCCTGAAGGTCGACCCTTCCGCCCAAATTCTGGGACCGGTGATGTATGGCTGGCAGGAATTTTTAACCCTTCAAGACGCTCCCGATAGCGCGCGGTTCAATAAAACCTACACCACCTATGTGGACTACTATTTGGATCAAATGAAGGAACTGGAAAAACGGCATGGCCGGCGCCTGCTTCACGTGCTGGACTTGCATTGGTATCCGGAAGCGGTGGGCGGCGGTAAGCGAATCACCTTAGGCGACATTTCCCCCGAATCCGTGGAAGCGCGTTTGCAGGCGCCCCGAAGCCTTTGGGACCCGGGCTATGTGGAAAAGAGCTGGATCACCCAATATTCCACCCAGGGCCAACCGATCCAACTGATCCCTTGGCTGAAAGCGAAAATCGACCGGCATTATCCCGGCACGAAACTTTCGTTCAGCGAGTATGACTATGGGGCGGGTGATCATGTTTCCGGCGGATTGGCCCAAGCGGACGTTTTGGGGATTTTCGGAAAATACGAGATCTTCCTGGCGAGTTATTGGGGGGATTTAAAGCCTTATAACCAGGCGGCGTTTAAACTTTACCGAAATTACGACGGACAAAAGTCAACCTTTGGCGACACCGCCGTCTCAGCCGGTTCGGAAGACATAATCCACTCCTCGGTTTACGCGGCGGTGGATTCAAAATCCCCTGACAAACTTTGGATTGTGGTATTGAACAAAAACCAAAAAGACTCGATTCACGGCCGGTTTCAAATTGACGGGGCCCGGATTTACGAAAGCTACCAGGCTTATGGATTTGACGCGAAATCGCCGGACTTGAGACTCGTCCGCCAGGATAAACTTCATCAAAATCAATTCGACCTGGACCTACCCCCGCTTTCCGCCACACTCTTTGTCTGCCAAGCCGCTTCCACAGCCGCGGCGCTCAATCCTTCGGCTCAACCGGAGTCCGGCTCCAAGTAAAAATCTTTTTTAAACCCCACTCCCAAACCGCGTCCGGCAGCAGCCATTTCATCAAGTTCATAAATTTCGCGTCCGGCCCCGCCAAGTAAACCGGCCGGGGCGACGCGCTTCGCGCGGCTTTGAGGATGAGCTCGGCCACTTCTTTCGGGTCGCGGCCCTTGGCGAATTCTTTTTTTACCAACGCTTCCATTTGGAGCGTAAAACCTTGATAGGGCGATCCGGAAGCCTTGACCTTAGCCCCGTAACGGGTCGAGTTCAAGACCTGGGTGCCATAGGACCCCGGCGCGATTTCACAAACTTGAACGCCGAAGGGCCGCGCTTCCTGCCGCAGGCCTTCGTTCAAGGAGCGCACGGCGAATTTGGACGCCGCGTAGGCGCCCAGCCCGGGGAACGAAACCCGGCCCGAGATACTTCCCACATTCACGATTTTTCCGCTCTGTTGGCGGCGCATCACGGGCAAAACCGCCCGGGTCACCCGCAAGAGACCGAAGACATTGGTCTCAAACTGGCCGGCCAGTTCCTCGTCGGACAGCTCCTCGAGAAACCCGGCCATGACGAACCCCGCGTTGTTCACTAAAAGATCCAAACGTTTTTCTTTTTGGATCAGGCGGGCCACTCCTTGGGTGACCGTCAAGGGCCGCGTCACGTCCATAAAAAGCGGAAACAGGTTTGAGTTTTCCTGGGCCAAGGCTCTCAGGGCGTCCAGTTTGTGGGGATTTCGATAGGTCCCGTAAACCCGAAAGCCGTTTTGAGCGAGCAGTTTGGCCGTCTCCAAACCAAATCCCGATGTGGCGCCGGTCACGAGGGCGACCGGCGCGCTGGCCGGCGCGCTCGAAAGCGCCGCTTTTTTCAAGGACGTCCCGGCCTTAAACTTTTCATCCACCCGGCGCATCAAATGATCCCAGAGCACTTCGGGCATTCCCCATCGGATCAAGGGATAAACGAAAGCGTCAAACCCCACCGGGTAGCGGGTTTTCATCACCTTGTCTCCGATCGCTTTTTCCAAAACGTCCACCACCTGGGAGGCGCCCGGCGCCCGGGCCGATTGCTCGTTTCCGAAATCGAGGATCTTTTGAAGGCTTCCCTGATAAGCCGATTTCCCTTTTTGAAAGACGCCGTTCTTCCGCCGGTTCGCCTTGAACGCGGTATTCATGGAGCCCGGTTCCACCACGGCCACCTGAACACCGAAGGGGCGCGTTTCCATCCGCAAGGACTCCGTCACGGCTTCCACCGCGTGTTTACTGGAACAATAAAGACCGATCCCGGCGAAGGTCATTTTTCCGGCCAAGGACCCGATATGAATGATTCGGCCCAAGCGGCGCGCGCGCATAAAGGGCAGAACCTCGCGGGTCACCCGCGTCAAACCCAAAACATTGGTTTGATATTGGGCCTTGATTTCGGCGTCGGTGAAATCCTCCAAAGCCCCAAAGGCGCCATAGCCGGCGTTGTTAATGAGAAGATCAATTTGCCCGGCCTGGGCGATGACCTTGGCCACAGCCCGGCGCGCTGAGGCCGGCTTGTCCACGTCGAGTTGAAGGAAACGAAGGTCCAGGCCCTGGGCGTCCCTTTTCAAAGGGCCCGCCTTCGTCAGATCGCGCATGGTCGCGAAAACCACAAACCCCTTTCGGGCGAGCCTAAGGGCAGCCTCATATCCAATGCCGGTGGAACAACCGGTGATGAGGGCCACAGGGACAGATCGCATTTGTTCTCCTTTATTCACGCTCAAACTCCCGGCCTATTTCACCACACCCAGCCGCTAAACCTTTACCGGGAAAGCAAAAAAAGTTAAACTGATGCCATCGGTAGAATCCGGCAATTTTTAAGTCCTCTCATTTTAAGGAGCTTTTCATGCTTCGCTCAACTATCGCCTTTTTATTGGGCCTGATCCTTCTCCCTTCCTTCGTGGGAGCGTCCACCGTTTACAAGGACGCCGCGGTGAAGCAGCTGGACGGCACCATCATGGTCGAAAAAGCCGACGGTTCCCCCGCCACGGCCCTTCAAACCGGTAGCATCGTGGAAGAAGGCGACGCGGTGACCGTCTACGACAAAAGCTGGGCCATCGTGAAAACCCACAAGGGGGACGAGATCGGCTTTTCAGGCGGCACCCAGGCCGCTTTCGACCAATTGGATCAGGAAGGCGGGGACCGGGAAATCCGGATCATCCTCAAGCACGGGACCCTTTTGTTGAAGGCCAACGACTCCTCGTCCCAACAAAGTTATTTTGAGATTCATACCGGATCGGTGGTGACCTCGCTGGCCAACTCGCAGCTGATCATTTCTTATGACCCCGTCCAGGACCATCTTCAGGTCCAACACATCCGGGGGAAGATCAGCGTCTTTGATAAGGATGGCGAGCATCACTTCAATGCCGACGCCTCCGTTTGGGACTGGAAAGCCGGGAGCCTGGTCCAAACCGGCGACCCGGATTCGATGGACAGTTTGGATATCGTCAACTTCGACCGCTTTTTCAACGGCGATCCGCTGATCCAACCCTCGCCTACCTACTAACCCCTTTTACTTACCGGCGGAAAAAATGAATCTTGAATTCGAGTGCCCCTATTGCGGCCATCCCAACTTCTCGCCCCTGGATCCGGTCTCCGGGCTTCAAGAATGGACCACGGACTGCGAGAATTGCTGCCGTCCCATTACGTTAAAAGCCCGGGTCCGGCAGGGCGAGCTTGAGGAATTTGAGGTCGGCCGGGAACAGGATTAACATAATAGTTTTGAGTTCGAAGTTATGCGTTTTAAGTTCTGGAATGTTTCGACTTAAAATTGCCTTTTGTCAGGGGTTGATAAAGGGGGTGCCGCCGGTGTGCACCAGGTTCATGAACACCTTCACGGCCATGAAACAACAATAGAAAATGAGCAAGATGCCGGAGAACCAGGTAATGACCTTCAGAATATTACGGTTGAAAAGATTCCGGCTGTAATGCACCCCCACCCCTAGGCAGGAAAACCAAACCAGTTCACTGACCAGGATCGCCGAGAAAAAAGAGGTGGCCGCCCCCCCGGTTAAATCGATATTGCCCGACAACTGAAGGGTACTGACCATCCCGATCCAATAGATGAGGGTGAAGGGATTACTGCCGGCTAAAAGTAATCCCATAAAGAAGGAGTTATCCACGAACTGGGTCTGACGCTGGACCTTGGAGTTTTCCATGATTTCCGGGTTATCCCGGACTTCATTTAAGAAGGCATAGGCCATATATAAGAGGAAGACCACGCAAATGCCCCACAAAATGATCTTCCAAAGCCCTGAAAAACCCTCTTTTAACAAGCCGGCGAACACCGCGTAAGCGCAAGTGGCGTCAATCAAGGCCGCGCCTGCCCCAACGAGGAAGGTCTGCGGGAACCCACCCATAATGCCCCGGCGCACCGCCATGAAGTTAATGGGGCCGATCAGGGCCGCGGTGCAAAAACCGATGATGAGCCCTTGGGTGATGGCCTTGTAGATCAAGATAAAGGTTTGACTGGTCATAAGGGTTGTTTCCATGGAGGCATTCTACAGCAGGGCCAGGAAGCGCGAAAGATGGAAGTTCATCGCCCCCAACCCCTCTGCGCAGTTGCATTTTTTCCCGTCCCAGGCGAAACTCAGTGGGATTTTAGTGGATTCCACCAACGAAAGGCTTTTGGAATGACCGCGAATACCCCACTTCTAGTGAACATTTTGATGGGAAGTAAAAGCGACTGGGAAGTCATGAAAAACGCTTCCGACACGCTGACCCAATTTGGCGTCGCCCATGAAAGCCGGGTCTTATCCGCCCATCGAACCCCCCACCAGACCTCCGAGTATGTCTCGGGCGCCGAAGGCCGGGGCGTGAAGGTCGTGATCGCGGCGGCCGGCGGCGCGGCGCATTTAGCCGGCGTCTGCGCGGCCCATACCCTGTTACCCGTTCTGGGCGTCCCGATGGAAAGTAAATTGGACGGTTTGGACTCCCTTCTTTCGACAGTTCAAATGCCCGCGGGGATTCCCGTGGGAACCTTCGCCATCGGCAAGGCCGGGGCGGTCAACGCCGCTCTTTTAGCCATTGCCATCTTGGCGACCCAAGATTCCGACTTAAAAGCCAAGTTAAAAAAATTCCGCGAGGACCAAGCGGCAAAGATCCTGGCGGAAAAGCTGGCGTAATCCCTGAAGGGACTTCCGTAATATAAAGCTGGCGCTTTTTATTGGGTGGTCGGCTGACCCTTTAAAAATGACAGAAGCTTTAATTACGGGAATCCCCTTTAGAGGACCACCCTTTAAAGAGCCTTAGCTTTTTAAATGGAAACGCCCTTTAGGGCGGGGGCTTTATTTAAGTACTGGAAAAAAATATGTTCCAAGAAGAAATTAAACAACTCGGCCTCAATTCCATTCCTCAATCGGATCCCTATGCCCTGCCCCATTTGGTTCGGATCCTCGCCGGCACCTTGGGCCAAGTCATTTCCGACCAAGAAGGCCCTGAAACCCTTTCGCGGGTGGAAAAGGTGCGCATCCTTTGCAAGGACCTCCGTACCCAGCCTTCCCCGGCCATCGTGGAATCGCTCAATCAAATTTTCTCGAAACTTTCGGTCGACAAGCTCAACCAGCTGACGAAGGCCTTCACCCATTATTTTGGTTTGATCAACCTGGCGGAAAAACTCGACCAGAGCCACCAAGCCCGCGAGATTGTCCTGAAAGACCCCCAGGCCAAACGGGAAGGCTCCATTCCCGCCGCCGTCCAAACCTTGCGCAAACAGGGGATTCCCCCCAAAAAAATTCAGGGCCTTTTGGATACGGCCCGGATCACCATGGTCTTTACCGCTCACCCAACCGAATCCAAGCGGCCGACCACGCTGGAAAAACTGCACCGCATCGCCAAGTCCGCCCGGCGTATGACCAGCGAGGACGCCTTGCCGGAAGAGCGTCAGGAACTGATGCAGCATATCGTGGAAGAACTGGTCTCGCTTTGGCAAACCGATGAGATCCGCCAATTTCGCCCCGATGTTTTGGACGAGGTGAAAGGCCATCTTTATTATTTCGAGGAAACCCTCTTTAAAATCGTGCCCAAACTTTACCGGGACCTGGAAAAGTCGCTGAAAGAGGAATTTTCCAAAACCCCCTGGGAATCCAGGCCTTTCCTGGCTTTTGGTTCCTGGATGGGCGGGGATCGGGATGGAAACCCCTTTGTCACGCCCGAAGTCACCGTGGACACGCTCAAAATCATGCGCCGCTGCGCCCTGCAGTATTACTCCACGTCGATGGAGCTTTTGAGCGACCGGCTCAGTTCCTCCTGCCGCCAGGTTCCCATCAGCGACCGTTTGCGCCAATCCTTGGAACTGGACTCTTTGCTTTTCCCCGAGCTGGCGGACCGCCTAAACCAGCGCACGCCCAATGAGATGTACCGCCAAAAATGCAGTTTCATTTTCGAGAAATTGCAAAGAACCCTGGCTTATACCGAAAATTACAAAACCACGGGCACCGGCGCCGAAAACTCCCTGGCACCCGGAAGCTGGTACGCCCATATGGGCCATCTGCTGGAGGACTTGGAGGTGATGGACGAGAGCCTGCGCGCCCATAAGGGCACCGCCTTGGCCGACGGCTTTTTGGAAGACATCCGCACCCGGGTCCAGGTCTTCGGCCTGCAATTGGCCAAATTAGACTTGCGCCAGCATAGCGGCCGCCACACGTCGGCCATCGCCGAGATATTCAAGTATGTGGGTCTGGCCGAGGATTACGCCGGCTTGCCGGAGGAAAAAAAGATTGAGCTCCTCGTCAAGGAATTGGAAAGCAACCGCCCCCTGATCCCCGAACGCACGCCCTTCACCCCGGAAACCTTGGAGACCATCGAGACTTTCCGCATGGCCAACCATGTGTTGGAAAACCTCGATCCCCAGGCCACCGAAAGCTACATTATTTCCATGACCAAAAACATCAGCGATGTCCTGGCGGTTCTTTTATTCTTCCGCGAGGCCGGGCTTTTCAAACCCGATTCCTATAGCCGCATCAACGTGGTGCCGCTATTGGAAACCAGCCTGGATTTAAGGAACGCGGGCCAATTTTTGGACCAGCTTTTCAACATCCCGATTTATCGCAAGCACTTGGAATTCAGGAACAACCAGCAGGAAGTCATGTTGGGCTACAGCGACTCCAACAAGGAAGGCGGCTACTTGGCCGCCAACTGGGCCCTCTACCGCGCCCAAGTGGAGTTGGTGCGGGTGGCGGACAATCATGTGGTGGCCTTAAAACTTTTTCACGGCCGCGGCGGCAGTATCGGCCGCGGCGGCGGCCCGGCCAACAAAGCGATTTTGGCCCAGCCGCCCCGCACCATCCGGGGCAGCATCAAGATCACGGAGCAAGGCGAAGTGATCAGCGACCTTTACAGCGAACCGGACAACGCCCGGGGCCATTTAGAACAAATCGTGAACGCCGTCCTCCGCGGGTCTTTCCCGCCCCGGGAAGTGGTGCCGCGCCGCACCTGGGAACAGGTGTTGGAAAAACTGGCGCAGACTTCCTACAAAATGTACCGGGGCCTCATTTACGACCATCCCCGGTTCTTGGAATATTTCAGCGCGGCCACGCCCATCAACGAGATCAGCCAGCACCGCATCGCCAGCCGCCCGGCGAGCCGGGGCGCCAAACGCAGCATCGACGACCTTCGGGCCATTCCCTGGGTCTTTAGTTGGATGCAAAGCCGCCATACCATTCAAGGTTGGTTCGGCATCGGCACCGCCATTGAGGACTATTTGAAAACCGACCCGCAAGGCCTGGCCACCCTGCAGGAAATGTATAACCAATGGCCCTTCTTCCAAAGGCTCTTGGATAACGCCCAAATGATTTTGGCCAAGGCCGACATGGATATCGCGCGCCGCTACGCCGAACTCGTCCCGGACCAGGCTTTGGGCCGGGAAATTTTCGGCCGTATTGAGGGTGAATATAACCGCACGGTCGGGGTGATCTGCCAGGTATCCCAGGTCCGTGAGTTGTTGGAACGGGAGCCGGACCTTTCCCATTCCATCAAACTGCGCAATCCCTACATCGACCCTTTGAGCTTCATCCAGATTGAGCTGCTTCGCCGGGCCCGCAACAACCCGTCCGAGGAAGAAAAGTCCCACTTGGAAGACGCCATCCTTTTGACCATCAACGGCATCGCCGCCGGCCTGAAGAACACGGGCTGAGCGCGAGGCTTTATTTTCAGTAAAATCGAAAGCTCCCCCTTGAACTCCGAAATCCAAAAAGCCGCGCGAATCATCCAGGACGGCGGGTTGGTGGCGTTCCCGACCGAAACGGTTTACGGCCTGGGCGCCGACGCGACCAATCCTTTAGCCGTGGCCCGGGTGTTTGAGGTCAAAAACCGCCCCCAATTTGACCCCCTCATCGTGCATGTGTCGGATTTGCGGCAAGCGGAAATTCTGGTGACCCGGTTTCCCCAAGCCGCGCTCAAACTGGCGGAAAAATTTTGGCCCGGACCCTTAACCCTGGTCCTTCCTAAAGGGCCCGTCATCCCCGACTTGGTCACCTCGTCGCTTCCTTCGGTGGCCTTACGGGTTCCGAATCACCCCTTAGCCTTAGAGTTAATCCTCGCCTCTGGCCGGCCCTTGGCCGCGCCCAGCGCCAATCTTTTTGGCGGCATCAGTCCCACCACCGCCCAGCATGTGCGCCGGTCCTTGGGTGATAAGATTGATTTGATTTTGGATGGAGGCCCCTGTTCCGTGGGGGTGGAATCAACGGTCATTTCGTTCACGGGCGAAGCGCCGGTCCTTCTAAGACCCGGCGGATTGTCTTTGGAGGACATTGAGGCGGTCATCGGCCCGGTGAGCGTGGGCGGCCATAGCTCCGCAGCGCCCCAAGCGCCGGGACAATTGGAAAGTCATTACGCGCCCCGGACGCCCTTGGCGCTGGCCGAGCGGATACCCGAACTGGATAAAAATAAAAAAACGGGCCTGCTTTCGCTCGGCCCGCCCTCTGATTTTTCGCCCTTCCAGGCGGTTGAGATTTTATCTTCCAGCGGGGACTTGCGCGAAGCCGCTTCCAATCTTTTCGCGGCCATGCGCCGGTTGGATGAGTTGGGGCTGGATCAAATTGTGGCCCTTCGGGTTCCCCAACAAGGCTTGGGCCGAGCGATCAATGACCGCCTAACGAGAGCCGCCCATATTTAAGTTCTAAACCTTTAACAAAAACCTTTTCAGTAATGATAACCGCAGATGAACGCCGATAAAAAATGATCCAATCCCATGTTTCATAAAAATCCGTGTTGATCAACGTCCATCATTGCTCAAGTGCCTTTTAATTTTGCCGGAAGTTCTTAAAAGAATGACGGCTTCTTCGATTCGGCTTCTTCCGGAATTCCCAGGATTTCGCGGACGGCTTCGCGCAGCACATTCAAGCTCAAGGGCTTGTTGAAGAACATCTTCACGTTGTAACCCCGTCTTTTAAAATCCTCGCTCAATTGGGCGTAATGGCCCGACACGATGATGATCGGAAGGTTCGGATGCTGCTTGCGGATATAAGGCAGCACGTCCAAGGCGCTGGTGTGTTCCAGCTTCAAGTCGGAGATCAAAAGATCGAAACGGCTTTCTTCCAATTCGGCCATGACTTCCCCGCCCGAAGTGGCCATCACGATTTCATAACCATCCTCGGCGAAAGCCTTCTCATAAACCCGGCGGATGCCGGCTTCGTCCTCAGCGATTAAAATACGGAAATCGGATATCTTCTTCATGGCCATACTCCCTAAAGTTTGATGTGAATCACCTTTAGATAAAGCAAGCCATGTGCCAATTTGAAATCAGGGAAACCGACAAAATCGGGTCATTTTTGGGAAAAAAGAACCCAGGACTCCCGAAATGACCCGGTTCAATCCGGTTCAAACTTCCGCCGACGGGACATCCTCGGGAATGCCCAAAAGATTGCGCACGGCGCTCTTCAGAACGCTCGTGCTCAAGGGCTTGTTGAAGAACAGCCGGATGTTGTAGCCCTTGCGGCTGAAAGTATCCCCCAACTGGTCATAATGCCCGGATACCACGATGATCGGCAGGCTCGGATACTGTTTGCTGATAAAGGGCAATACCTCCAGCGCGCTGGTATGATCCAGCTTCAGGTCGGTAATAAGCAGGTCGAAACGGGTTTCCGCCAATTCGGCCATGACTTCCCCGCCGGTTGCCGCCATGACGGTTTGATAGCCTTCTTGGGCGAATGTTTTTTCGTAGACCTTTTGAATACCAATCTCGTCCTCCGCGATCAGGATTTTATACTCCGAGCGCTTTTTCATGTTGGCGGCTCCTGGGTTTAATGAAAAAAACTGGTCTTATTTTAAAACAACAATGGCGCCAACCCAAAGCACCGAAAAAGATAGCCCGGGACCGGTGAGAAAAAATTACCCACTTTCGTCGAAATGAGAGCTTCCCTTTGGTACCATGAAGCCCTCAAGGCAAAAAAACTGCACTTTTAGGAGATCGAATGCGTTATCGCGTGCTGGGAACATCGGGCATCGAAGTCTCGGAAATCAGCCTGGGCTGTTGGACCTTAGGCGGGCTCAACTGGGTCAACGGCAGCCCGAATGGCTGGGCCGACGTGAATGAGGCCGAGGTAAAAAAAGCCGTGGACCACGCGCTGGACTCAGGCGTCAACCATTTCGATAACGCGGATGTTTACGGCAACGGCAAGGCTGAGCAGCTGCTGGCCCGGGTTTTGGGCGGCCGCTCGAAAAAAATGATCCTGGCCACCAAAGTCGGTTGGTTCCCGGGAACCGCGGCGAACGCTTATGAACCCGCCCATATCCGCCACCAATGCGAGCAGTCCCTCATCAACCTCCAACGGGAAACCATCGATCTTTACTATTTCCACCACGGCGACTTCGGCAAAAATGACATCTACTTGGAGGATGCCGTGGCCGTCATGCGCCAGTTGAAGAAAGAGGGAAAAATCCGGCTCATCGGCCAATCCGCCTATTCGGCCGCCGACTTCACCCGCCTGGTGCCCAAGGTGCAGCCTGACGTGCTTCAAAGCTGGGCCAATATCATGGATGACCAATATATTCGGGAAGGTTCCCCGGTTCGAAAGCTTTTGGAAGAGAGGAAAATGAGCTTCGTGGCCTTTTCGCCGCTGAATCAAGGGGTGCTTTTGGGCAAGTTCGACCCCAAGAACCCGCCTAAGTTCGAGGCGGGCGACCACCGGCTGGGCGATCAGCGTTTTACGTCGGAGGCCCTTTTGAAAGTCACGCCTAAGATTGAAAAACTAAAGGCCCGTTTTGGGAGCGAAGTGAAAGACTTGGCCCGGGTGGCTTTGCAATATCTATTGGCGGTCCCTCAAGTGGCTTGCGTCATCCCGGGATTCCGCAACTTGAATCAGGTCCAGGTGAACCTTTCCGGCGCGGACAAACCCCTCACGCCCGGGGACATTAAATTCATCCAGGAAACTTTCGCCGCCTGAAGGCCGGATTTGACAAAGCGGGGGGAAGTCCCTAAATTGGTTCCAAGGCTTTGAAGGGCGCCTTTCGCTCGCCAAGAGAATCTCACCTTCCCAAAACAATTGATCACCTTTGTCTACCGTTCCCGAGCAAACGGTAGATGCACGACAAAGGAGTCACTCGATGTCCCACCTGGAAAAGTTGAAACTCAAAGCCAAATTGCTGGTCAAAGCCAAGAAAAAAAACGGCGAAACCTTCAGCCTCAAGGACGCCTTGGACAAGCTGGCCCGCCTTTCCGGCCATTCTTCTTGGCGCGAGCTGCGGCGATCGCCCGTTGAAAAAGACCTTTATTGGCGGCCCACCGGAAGTTTGCCGAATCACTGGTGCAAGACCTACGAAGAAGCGCGGACCCTGCACCGGCAAAACGGCGGATTTCTACTCCCCTATCGTCGGCAATTTTTTGTGAGCCAACCCGATTACGTTGAGGGGCTGGGGATCGCCATGAATGATCCCGACCTGGCCCTCACCGGCCCGGATTGGGCCGCGCCCCAGGACGCCGAAGCCCTGGCGAGGATCGACCGCAAGATCATCCAAAGATGGGAAAAAGCCGTTTAATAAGGCGGCCCCGGGCCCAACCCGGGGCTTTTTATTTTGGAGTAAACCGGCTTTCAGAAATCTAATAGGACTCTTTAGTCCCGCGATCAAACCCTGTAAAATCACGTTTTCATCATCCCAAGCGAGGACCCCATGACACCCGAACAAGCTTACGAAAATCTTTTGGAACGCATGAAGGAATTGGCCCTACTCGGCAACACGGCCGGGGTCCTGGGCTGGGACCAGGAAGTTTACATGCCCGGCGCCAACGCGCCTTACCGCGCGGACCAGCTTTCGCTTTTGGCGGGCATGTGCCATCAAAAATTCACTGATCCGGCCGTGGGTGATCTCTTAGCCCAAGCCGCCACCGCCAAGAGCCTGACCCAGGACCCTTTAAGCGACAGCGCGGTCAATATCCGGGAATGGGCCCGCTCCTACGAAAGGTCTAAAAAAATTCCTCAAGCCTTGGTGGAAGAAATGGCCCGGGTCACTTCCAATGCCCAGGTCGAGTGGGTGGAAGCCCGCAAACAAAACCAATTTTCCAAATTCCAACCTTGGCTCGAAAAGATCATCACCCTCACCCAGGAACAGGCCAAATGCTACGGCTACAAGGACAATCCTTATGACGCCTTGCTGGAAGATTACGAACCGGGCCTGACCACCGCCCAGCTCAATGTTTTATTCCCGCCTTTAAAAAAACGCCTGGCCGAACTGGTGGTAAAAATCACCTCGTCTAAGAAACAACCCAATCTCTCAATTTTAAAACGCGCCTGCCCCATCCCCGCCCAACAGGACTTTTGCCGCCGCTTGGCTGAGGTGATCGGCTTCGACTTTAACCGGGGCCGCATTGATATCTCAGCCCATCCCTTTACCACCGGGCTGGGGCCGGGGGACACCCGTATTACCACCCGGTTCGAGGAAACTAATTTCGAGAATTCTTTTTTCAGCACCTTGCACGAAGGCGGCCACGGCCTTTACGACCAAGGCTTGCCTTCAAACGGCCATTACGGCACGCCCCGGGCTTCCGCGGTGTCCTTGGGGATTCACGAATCCCAGTCCCGGCTTTGGGAAAACCTGGTGGGCCGCGGCCTTGCCTTTTGGACTTTCGCCTTTCCAGAGTTGAAAAAGACTTTCCCCGGCATCTTTGACGACCTCAGCCTGGAAGACTTTTATTTCGCCATCAACCATTCGGCGCCGTCCTTCATCCGCACCGAATCCGACGAAGTCACCTATAACCTGCACGTGGCCCTGCGCTACGACATTGAGGTGTCCCTGATCTCGGGAAAACTCAAGGCCGCCGATGTGCCAGAGGCCTGGAACAAGGCAATGAAAGAATCTTTAGGCGTCACCCCGCCGAATGATTCCAAAGGCTGTTTGCAGGACGTGCATTGGAGCCATGGAAGTTTCGGCTACTTCCCGACCTATACTTTGGGAAATCTTTATTCGGCTCAGTTCTTTGATGCCGCGTCAAGAGAAGCCGGGCCTTTTGAGGATAAGTTTAAAAAGGGGGATTTTTCGCCATTGAAAAAGTGGCTGAATGAAAAAATCCACGCCGAAGGCCAAAAATATCTGGCGGGCGAGCTTTGCGAAAAAGTCACCGGCAAGCCGCTGAGCAGCGATTTCTTTTTGAACTATTTAGAGAAAAAATTCGGGAAGTTGTATGGGTTTTGATAGCCCGCTTCCATAAGTCTTTCGTTTCAAAGCGGGCTTGAATCCCGAAGATTTTCCTGGAGCTTCAGCGGAAGGAATTAAAATCTCGGGATGTTGGTTAATCTTTCGCCGGCGATTTTGCCGCCAATTCCCGAATATCCAAATTGTTCAGAATCGTCTTCGGCGCGCCCGCGTAAGCCGCTTGCACCATGGCTTTGCCCAAGTCCGCCGAGGAAATGATCATGCTGGGCAGGAACCGGTGTAGCAAGGGCGTCAGCGGCTCAAAAATCCGTTCATAAACCAGCTTCTTCGGCTGGTCCTTGGTAGGATGGATGTAACCGGGCCTGAAATGGTACAGGCGCTTGAACCCCATCCGGCCCAGGGCGTTTTCGGTTTTCCCTTTGATCCGCCCAAACAACATCGGGCTTTTTTCGCTGGTGGCCGCTCCGTCCCCGCTTAAAAAACAAAAGGTGATTTTCGGGCTGGCGGCCTTCATCGCCTTCGCCGCCGCCAAGGTGTAATCGTAGGTAATGCGGATATACTCCGCCTCGTCCACGGCGTTTTGGGAGATACCCAAACACCAAAGACAGGCGTCCTGGCCCTTCAGGTCTTTTTTAACTTTCGAATAATTGGAAAAATCATCCATCAAGATAAGCTTCAACTTAGGGTGCTTCACATTGAGGAGCTTTCTCGAAAGAACCGTCACCTTCTTAACCCGCTTGTCCGCCAAAGCCGCTTCCAGGGTCTTGGACCCCGCCGTGCCGGTAGCCCCGGTAATAATGAGTTTCATCGCGCTTCCTTTCGAGGAGAAGATAAAACCCCCGCCAACGCCACTAAGATAAACTCCGCGGCCACAAATGAGATCACATAAGGCAATCCGCCTTTGGAAAAACCATAGCTGTGCAGTCCCACGCCTAAAACGAAATTAACGCCGTACCAGGCCATGAGCACCCCGAGAAAGGCGCAGACCACACCCATAATGAATCCCCGCTCTTGAAGCCAACCGGCCATCTTGCCGTGTAACAGCGCCACGTAGCCCAATAGCGCGATCAAGGCCCAGGTTTCTTTCGGGTCCCATCCCCAAAACCTGCCCCAGGAATAGCTGGCCCAAACCCCTCCCAAAATAGTGCCGGAAGCCAAAAGCACGATCCCCACCTGCACCACCCGGTAAAGCAGCTGGGCTTGGTCTTTGAGTTTTTGTCTATCCTTGGGATGTCGAAAAAGCGTCCAAAGGCCCACATGACCGATGCCGAGGGACAAAAGAAACGCCGCGTAGCTGAGCGTGATGGTGAGCACATGGATCGTCAACCAGAAATTGCTTCGAAGCACGGGCTCCAGCGGTTGAATGGAAGGGTCCAAAACCGACGGCACGTTGTCCGCCAAAACAAACCCCGCCACCGCCAGAATGGAGCCGGCCAAAACAAAAGAGCGGTTTTTAAATAGAATCTCGAACAAAGCCGCGAAAAGCGTCATTCCGAAAGTCACCCAGATGAGCGATTCGTACATATTGGAAACCGGCGGGCGGCCCGCGATCAAACACCGGGCCGCGAAGCCAAAAGCGCTGACCAAAATTCCGCCTCCAAAAAAGACAAGTCCGATCCGGAAGAGCCAAACCCGGCTCAAAAGAATTGAGAGCGCGATCAATAGGGCCGCCGTCAAATGTAAAATCCAAGCCCAACGAAAAGGCTTCAACTGGTTATAGGTCACTTCCAACGCCAACCGGCCGGGCCTCACCTGCGGATTTTCTTGCGCCGGTTTGAGCATGGCCTCGAGCTGCAGGCTCTGGGCCGTAAAATCAGCGGGGTTATTTTCGGCGTAAGCCTTCAGCACCTCGGCGAAACGAAAAAGTAAAAGCTGGGCGACTGGAGGCATCTTTTTCGGGGCCTTGTCATAAGCCCGGCGCAGTTCGCCCATGGAAAGCCAGTTGGGGGAGTCGGGCACGGGGATGAAGGCCAAAGCGTCGCCGGACTCGATGTCCCCAAACTTTTGCAGACGGCCAAAGAGGGCCAGGGTTTCCTTTTCCAACGGGTTCAACGCGACCTTGTCCTGTTGTTTTTGAAGAACGGCTTTAACGAAATCCAGGAAGCCGCTGTTCTTCAATAAAAATTCAGGGGACACCGCGGTTTGGGCGGCCGGCACCCCCAACTTTTTTTTGAGCTCAAGGTTTTCCACCAGGATAAAATTTTGGCCGCTCCAGTCATCCGGCTTGGCGATCCAATTCATCAGTAAATCCATGGAAGAGAGGCCTTGATAGTTTTCATGGCCCGTCACCTGCCGGGCGCTTTCACGCGCGAAACTATCCAGAGGCTTGACCCGGCCGCCGTTCTGGATGGGCAAAAGCTGGAGGGTTGAAAAGTCGAACGTTTCCGCGCCAAAAGCCGGAACCAAAATTACGACTAACCAAAACAAACTACCCACGCAAAGACGCCAAGACGCCAAGAAGGGCCTTAATAGAAAAAAATCGTCAAATATTTTTGACTTTATGAAAGAAAAGGTTTCCTTGGCGTCTTTGCGTCTTCGCGTGCGAAGTTTTTGTTGGTTTACCGCTTCTAGAAGCCTGATCATTTCACGTCCTTCTTTTTCCAGGCCGGATTTTTAAACCAAAACATGAAAATAATGCCCAAAACCATGATCAAGGCCCCGCCATATTTCAAAGGCAGCCCCGGATCCCGTCCTACGGAAAAAACTGAGGTGTATTTTCCATCCCCCAAGGGGAAATAACTAGCCTGATAGAGGGTATAGCCTGCCTTATGCAAAGGATGGTTCATGCTGATGGTATAAGGCGTACCTGGAGCGGAACCGCCCGTCGAGGTGGCGATATCGCTGGCATAGGAAGCGGGGTTTTCCGTACCAGGATCCAGCCCTAAGTTGAACTTGCGCAAGAAAAGCGTAAAGGGCAGGGACGCCTGCCGGGGCCCGTAAGTGAGGGCCCAAGTCCGTCCGTTCAAAGAAAAATTGATTTGATCCTCAAACCCAAGCCAGCCTTCGGCCCGGCGCGGACCGTCTTGGGCCTCAAAGTGAAGCGCGGGCTGGGGGTCTTTTTGATAAGCCAAGGGGCTGGGGGCATAGGTGATATCGGGCATCGCGTTAGACATGGCTTCGGTAATTTGGAATTGCATGTCCATCCAGCCGGTCGATTCTAAAACTCCAACCTGGAGCGATTGGACCGGACCCCAAACATCCCGGCGCCGGACTTGAAACTCAAAACCCCCTGAGGGAGCCTTCAGCAAAACGAGGGCGTTCGAAGGAAAATGAGCTCCTTCTTTACGAAACAGGCTTTTCCAGCTTCCAGGCGTCGAGAAATAGACCGAAGCCGGTCCCAAATCTACCCGGTCATAGCCATCCTTGCCCAAAAACAACCAGTTGTCTTGTTGGACAAAAGAGCTTTGAAGCTTCAAATGAACCGCCTCAACTCCAATTGAGTCTTGCGGTCCGGCCGCCCGGGCGCCCACAACCCTTTGGGCGTTCAAATAAACCCGGTCGATTTTTAAAACGCCGTCCGGCGGGATGGCGTAAGTAAAGGGAATCGAGGGCCTCGGTTCCAAAAACATAAACCCCGCTGGGATCGCTCGAGCCGGATTCGAATCAATGCGGCAAGAAAGGATCGGCTTATCTTCCTGAAAAATGGAGCCTTGCGCGCCTTCGGCCAAAGCGATTTGACCGTCCGTGCCCGATTGGCGGGTGATGAGCGACCCGGCCAAAACGCAAAGGATGCCCAAGTGGGTGATGACAAAACCCGTGTGATGCTTTTTCCAAGGAAGCCGGGACAGGGCGGAACAAAAAACATTGAGCCCTAAAAGAAAAAGAAAACCTCCGAACCACCAGGTACCGTAAACGAACCGCTTGGCCACGGGAGTGGAATAAAGCGATTCCACGATCGTGCCGGCGGCCAAAAGCGCCGCCAGGATAAGGATCATGGGCAGGGCCAATTTGACCGAGGACAGAAATTTAAACAGCTTGCTTTCAAAAACGCTTTTCAAAACCTTCTCCCGGACAAATAGTGAGCGGGTCATCTTAAAGGCCCCCCCAGATCAAAACAAGCAATCAAGCGGAGCTCTAATTTTAAGGAAAATTTTTAAGATTCACCGAGATAAGCTTGCTGAACCTTGGGGTTTTGCGCGACTTCGGACGCCTTGCCTTGCAAAAGAATCGTTCCCGTTTCCATCACATAAGCCTTGTTGGAAATTTCCAGGGCCATCTGGGCGTTTTGTTCCACCAAAAGGATCGTGGTGCCCCGGCGGTTGATGTCGACAATGGTCTCAAAAATGGTCTCGATCATTTGGGGCGCCAAGCCTAAAGAAGGCTCATCCAATAAAAGCAATTGGGGCCGCGCCATGAGCGCCCGGCCAATGGCCAACATTTGTTGTTCCCCGCCCGACAAGGTTCCCGCCGATTGCTTGCGGCGCTCCTTGAGCCTCTCAAAAAGCGCGTAAACCTCTTCCAGGTCTTTTTTGATTTCCGCCGGGTCCTTGCGCACGTAAGCGCCCAAATCGAGATTTTCCTCAACCGTCAGCTTCGGGAAAATACCCCGGCCTTCGGGGCATTGAACCAACCCCTTTTCCACTAACTTGTGTGGAGCAGCCTCGCTGATCGATTCTCCCTTAAATAAAATTTCTCCGCTGGTCGGCCGCTTAAGCCCCGAAACGGTCCGCAGCACGGTCGATTTCCCCGCGCCGTTACCGCCAATCAAACATACAATCCCGTCTTGCGGCACGCTCAGGCTGACGCCCTTCAAGGCCTGAACCCCGTCATAAAAAACAGACAAATCCTTGATTTCCAACAAATGACCCATCAAAGATCACCTCGATTTTCACCACCAAGGCACCAAGGCACCAAGAAATTCAAAGCGACCCCCTCAAAGAACAACTCGTTTGATTCCCTGTCGAATAACGGGAACGTTAAAGTTAATCAATAAACCCAATCGTCGTCCCGATAATTTTAGATAAGTCAAAATTTGCGCGTGATGGACAGACGCCAGGCTTTCCACGGCTTTCACTTCAATAATAACTTTTTCATCCACCAGCAAGTCCAACCGAAACCCCGTGTCTAACTTTTCCCCATCATATGAAACTGGAACTTCAAGTTGGCGATCTACCCGCAACCCCCTCTTGACCAATTCCTTGGCTATGCATGTTTCGTAAATTTGTTCCAATAACCCGGGTCCCAAGACGGAATGAACCTTGAAAGCCGAGTCAACGATCTGCTGTGCAATCGGGTCCAAGGATGGATCAAGCGGTTCCCTTTCCATTTATAACGCCTTTCTTGGTGTCTTGGTGCCTTGGTGGTGAAAATCAGCCTTTGCTTTTCTTTTTTCCTAAATACGCTTCGATGACTTTTGTGTCTTTTTGGATGTGGGCCGGGGAACCTTCGGCGATCTTCACGCCGTGGTCCACGGCCACGATCCTTTCGCAAAGGCCCATCACGAATTTCATGTCGTGCTCGATCACCAGAATGGTCAGGTTGAATTCTTTGCGGATGCGCTGGATGGCCTGGACCAGCCATTGGGATTCCTGGGGATTCATGCCCGCGGCGGGCTCGTCCAAAAGCAAGATTCGCGCGCCGGTGGCCAGGGCCCGGGCGATCTCCAGCTTTTTCTGATCCCCATAGGGCAGGGCCCCCGCGAGGGCGCCCCGGCGGTGGGTCAGTTCCAGCGTTTCCATCAGCCGCTCCGTCTCTTCCCCAAAAGCCTTCTCAAAATAACGGTACCTTCGGGTTTGGAGCAAAGCCGCCGCCACGCTATAAGGCTGCCCGTGATGAAAGGCCACCTGGATATTGGTCTCGACCGACAGTTCCTTGAACAGCCGGATATTTTGGAAGGTCCGGACCAGCCCCAAGTGGGTGATCTGGTGGGGCTTGAGTCCCAAGATGGGCTTGCCAAAAACCCGGACGTCGCCGGATTGGGGCCGGTAGATGCCGGACAAAATATTGAAAACCGTGGTTTTACCCGCGCCGTTAGGCCCGATGAGCCCGACCAGTTCCCCCTCGTTCAAGCCCATCGAAAGGCGGTCGACCGCGACCAGGCCGCCAAAGGCCAGGGTCACCTTTTGAATGTCCAGCACCGGGGCCGCGCTCATTCCCGTTTCCTTCGTTTGAGCATAATCATTTGCCAAATTTCCTTGCGGCCAAAAATCCCCTGGGGCCGAAGGATCATCATGAGAATAAGAAGAAGCGCGTAAATCACCATGCGAAGGTCCACATGGGTCACCGCCTGCAGGGGCCGCAGGGCTTCCGGCAGGAGGGTTAAAACAAACGCCGCCAACACCGATCCCGACACCGAACCCATCCCGCCCAAAACCACCATAATGACGATCTCAACCGACTTCATGAAATCAAAGGAACCGGGATTGATATAGCAAAGGTAATGGGCGAACAACCCGCCCGCGACCGCCGCCACGGCGGAAGACGCCACGAAAGCTTTCACTTTATAGGCCGTCGTATCCACGCCCATGGCCTCGGCCGCGATCTCATTTTCCCGCACCGCCAAAAGCGCCCGGCCATGCGTGGAATGGACAAACCGGTGGGTGGCCAGCACGCAGGTTAAAAGGATGAGGGTCGTCATAAAGGCGCTGGTCGCCGAGGGGATGCCGAAAAGCCCGCGGGCGCCGCCCACCGCGTTGATGTTGAGGATGACCACCCGGATAATCTCGCCCACGCCCAACGTCGCGATGGCCAAGTAATCACCCTTGAGCCGAAGGGTGGGAAGCCCCACCAAGTAACCCACCAACCCGCCGGCCAAGGCCGCCGCCAGGAGTGAAACCACAAAGGCCGCCTGATTTCCAAAAGCGCTTCCATGCCAAGACGAGATCCAGAATAAATCAACTGAGGCCGAGGTATAGGCGCCCACGGCCATGAAACCAGCTTGGCCCAAAGAAAATTGCCCCGACAACCCGTTCACCAAGTTGAGGGAAACCGCGAGAATCGCGTTGATGGAGGCGATCGTGAAAAGATCCCTGAAATAGGCCGGCAGCACCAAAACAAAACCTTGGGTCATGGCCGCCAGGCCGACGAGGATGAGGAACCAACGCAGGTTGTTCATGATCAAACTTTTTCCGGCTGGTACTTGCCAAAAAGCCCCGCCGGTTTGAAAAGAAGGATGAGAATTAAAGTAATGAAGGCCAAAGCGTCCCGGTAAGTGGACGAGCCGTAACCTACTACCATAGCCTCCAGGATGCCCATAAGAAACCCGCCCACCACGGCGCCCCGGATACTGCCGATGCCGCCCAAAACCGCGGCCACGAAAGCCTTCATGCCGATCATGATGCCCATTAAGGGATCCACCCGGGGATAGGAAATCCCGACTAAAATGCCCGCCGCCGCCGCCAAGGCCGAGCCGATGGCAAAGGTAAAAGCGATGATGAAATCCGTGGGGATGCCCACCAAGGCCGCCGTCTCATGGGAGTGGGACACCGCCCGCATGGCGCGCCCCAGCTGGGTCTTCTGAACGATCCATTCCAAAATAACCATCAAAACCAACGCGGTCCCGAAAACAACCACTTGCTGGTTGCTGATCCCGATCTGGTCGAATTGAAAAAGATTGACGGACGGCATGATGTCGGGAAACACCCGGGGGGTGGCGCCAAAGAACACTTGGCCGAGGTTTTCCAGTAAAAGCGAGACTCCCACCGCCGTGATCAAAAGGTTAAGCCGCGGCACGTTGCGCAGGGGACGGTAAGCGAATCGCTCAATGGCGAGCCCCACCAAGGCGGAGACCAGCATGGCGATTAAAAGCACCAGAAAAAAACGGCCCGGGGAAGGATGGTCGGCCGCGCCCAAGGCCAGGGCGGCGAAAAGGCCCGTATAGGCGCCCACCATGACCAAGTCCCCATGGGCGAAATTAATGAGGCTCAAAATGCCGTAAACCAAGGTGTAACCCAAGGCAATCAAGGCGTAAATGGAGCCTAGGGCGGTTCCATTTAAAAGCAGCTGGAAAAATCCTTCCATCGCGTTCCTTCAGGACTGGCGTTGGGCCCGATTGTACCTTGAAACCCCCAACCCCCAATATAAAAACGAGGCCGCCGGCTTGCCTTGACAAAGGCCCGGGAACGCCGAATAGTAAGAAAAGAAACCTTAAAAAGAAACGGACCGGCCTTGCCCACTCCCAAAGCCATGATCAAACTTTTTCTGATCATCGGTGCCTTCCTCTTATTTAATGTCACGACCTTGGCCGCCACGGGGGTCCTTTACCCCTCTTATTTTCATTGGTTTTTACTCGCTTGTTTTTTTGGCAACATTCTTTGGATCTTCGTCCCCAAAATTTTCCGGCGAAAAACCACCACCCGTTTGCGTTGGGCCCGGGCCTATTTGGGCCCGCCTTGGTTTATGTGGACCCTTTTCATGGTTTTGTTTTCCCTCTTTTTGGTCTTGGATACTTTCTTCTGGGGCCTGCGTTGTTCGATGGGATTCGTATCCTTTACGGCCTTCACCCATCCGCTGGCTAACGCCTATCTTGTTTTTCTCGCGGTCGTTTGGATCATCGGGATGGCCCAGGCCCTGGTGGGATGGCACGTGGCCCGGGTGAAGGTCGGGATTCCCCGCCTGCCCCGCGCGTTCCGGGGATTCAAAATCGCCATGCTGTCGGACCTGCACGTGGGACTTTTCACCAGGCCCTCGCGCCTCCGGCAATTTATTAAAATCGCGCTTCGCAATCACCCGGACCTCATCGTGATCGCCGGGGACATCACCGATGACAACGCTTATTACATCCCTAAGTTTTTACGGTGTTTAAAACAGGCCCAATCGAAAGTTCCCATGGTGGCCATCCTGGGCAATCACGACCTTTATGGGGGCGGCCACGAGACCATCGCGGAGCTGAAAGGCAGCGCCTTGCGGATTTTAGTCAATCAAGGCTTCGCCCTTCGCCGGGGAAAATCCGCCCTTTGGATCGCCGGACTTTCGGATTACGCCGCGAACCGGCACGCGCGCTTCCAGGACCTGTCCCCGGACCTGGCTAAAACCCTTAAAGGCCGGCCCAAGAACGCCCCCACGGTGCTTCTGGCCCATCAACCCCACGCCTTTGAGGAAGCCGTGCGGCACAAGGTGGAACTGACCTTGAGCGGCCACACCCACGGGGGACAATTGGGAATCCGGTTTTTGGATTGGTCTTTGGCGAAAGCTTTCACGCCCTGGCACATGGGCCATTATGAGAAACAGGGCTGCCAGCTTTACGTGACGGTCGGCACGGGTTTTTGGATGATCCCTTTCAGGTTCGGCCTTCCGCCGGAGATCAGCCTTTTGGAACTGCAATAAGGCGGGCATTTTACAATGATGAGCGCGGATAAACGCCGATATCGAATAAACATCAACCGAAGAATTTCATCCGCGTTCTTGCCGCCCTTCCTTTAAGGCTTTAAAGAGGGCGGTATTGTCCCACATCCACTTGAACAATTTTAATAAACGAGATGTGGGGCATCGGCGTCCATCATTATTAATTTGTTTCGGAACCATGCTTTTGACAAAGCGAGCAAGGCCCGTTTTTGAAACAATGATGAATCCCGATGAAGGCTGATATTTGAAGCGAAAAAATCGGGCCTTATCAGCCTCGATCAATGTTTGGACGGTCTTGCTTTGCGATTTGAATGATTCCGATTTTTTTAAACCGATAGGCCTTCGGTGCTGATGTCGATGCAGAGAATGTACTTTTTCTGCTCCGAATCCTTGAAAAGCGCCGACAAGGTCACGCAGACGTTGCCCGAGGCCATGGACAGGTAGGGCTCCGTCACGAAACTCGCCTTCCCTAAATCGGCCTCCATCAGGAAATAAAAATAATCCTTCAAGGTATGGTCCGATCCCTTTAACGCGGGATGGAACATGACCGGGTTGCGCCGGGTCTTGGCGCGCGGGTCGAACACCGTCTCGGTTACCTGCAGGCCGCTCTCATCCAAAACATAAAGCGCCTCGGCCTGGGGAAATTTCAGGATCATGGTTTCCAACTGGGCGTCAAACTGCGCGGGAGGGGCTTTTTCCAAATCAATCTGCATTTCCAAAATCATGGAATAATACTTATCCATGTTGAAGCGCCGGCGGTCGATTTTGCGAATGAGCTTCTGTTTAAACGCCGTTCCCAAGCGCTCCACCTTATCGAGCACCGCCGCGTTGTCGAGCTTGGCCGGCGGCAGGGGCTTGGCGAAAAAATAACCCTGAATCATATCCACGCCCATGTCCAACAAGGTCATACACTCTTCCTCGGTTTCCACCCCCTCGGCGATGATCAGGGTGCCCAAGTGCCGCGCCATGCTTAAAAGCGATTTCAAAACTTCCTTCTTGTAAAAATCGCCTTGGATGTCCTGGATCAAATAGCGGTCGATTTTCAGGATGTCGGGCCGGATAAGCGGAATCCGGTTCAAGTTGGAATGACCCGCGCCCACGTCATCCAAGGCGATGAGAAAGCCGTAACCGCGGTAGGTGTGGACGAATTTTTGAAGCTCTTTCATGTCGTCTACATTGGATTCAATGATCTCGATGGCGATATTACTGGGATTGAGGCCCATTTCCATGACCTGATTGCGTAAATGGCCCGATCCCGCCGCGCCTTGGTCCATCACGGAAGCGTCCAGGTTCAGGGATAAAATAAAATCAGAGGCGTTGCCGGGAAGGGACCTGAAACTTTCCATCGCCTTTTTGCGGCAGAGGCGGTCCAGTTCCAATTGAAGCCCCTGGACGCCGGCTTCGACGAACAAGGCCACCGGCGAGATCAGGGATTGATCCACGGGATGAATGCCCCGGCTCAAGCCCTCGTATCCCACGACCCGTTTGCGCTTGAGCGAGACGATCGGTTGGAAATGGGATTCAATCAACTCGCCATCGATGACTTCCTGCAGGTCGAATGAGCCGGGGTTGGTTTTGTGCATGAGCGTTCCTTTAGCCATTGGCTCCTCCAGTGGTCGTCGGCAAGCCCCTCTATAGAATCAAAACCAAAAAGCCTTTTCAAGAAAACAGTTTGTAAAGTGGTTTCAAAATCCCGGGAAGGGGAAAATAGAACCGCGGCTCCCAAAAATCGGGCGAAAAAAAACGTGACAGTGAAAAAAGATCACACTCTCAACCGCGAAAAAAAACAGACCTCGGGCGGGGCCGCAAGGCCCAAGCCAAACGCCTACCGCTGGGTTTTTCAATGAATTCACGATGATCGAATCGGCCGCGGTGAAAGGCAACCAATTCAGCGCGCCCGCCAAGACCTGCCGGGGCGGACTTCGGACAACAAGGGTGCGGTTTTTTGAAAAAAGGCCGCCCGCGATCAAAAGAAATCAGCTTGTGGATTTTTAAACCAACCCTACTTCCCCTTGGGGTGGCTTTTTTCGTCTTTTAAGGCTTGACCGTCGTCACATACGCGGCTTTTCCATCCTCGATTTTCAACACCACCGCCGACTTAATGGGATTGCGATTCGCGTCCAGCGTAATCGTCCCCGTCACTCCAGGATAGTTCTTCACTCCGGCTAAAGCGTCGCGGATATCCGGCCCGGAAAAACTTTTGGCGCTTTTAAGCGCGACCCCCAAAAAACCGGTGGCGTCATAAGCCAGCGTCCCCAAACCATCCGGGATATGCTGATAGTGTTCTTGGTATTTTTTCACGAAAGCCTGCACCTTGGGGTCCGGCGCGGTGGCCGAATAATGGTTGGAGAAATAACAGCCGTCGAGAGCCGCTCCGCCGATCTCAAAAAGTTTCGAGGAATCCCAGCCGTCCCCCCCCAACAGAGGAACCTTGACTCCCAATTCCCGGGCTTGCTTGGCGATCAAAGCCACTTCGGTGTAGTAGCCGGGGATGAAAACAACATTGGGTTTCTTCCCCCGCATGGTGGTGAGCTGGGACTTAAAGTCGATGTCCCCCTGGACATAGCTCTGGTCGGTCACAATCACGCCGCCCTTCTCCTTAAAGCGCTTCACGAAGGCGTCGGCCAATCCCATGCTGTAATCGCTCTTTTGGTCCCGGAACACCGCGGCGGTCTTGGCTTTGAGTTTTCCCATGGCGAAATCCGCCATGACCTGGCCTTGAAAGGGGTCAATGAAGCACATGCGGAAAATATAATCCCCCACCTGGGTGACTTGGACATTGGTGGACGAGGGAGAAATCATGGGGATCTGGTGCTGTTGGCAGATGGGCGCCGCGGCCAAAGAATTGGAGCTGGCCACTTCCCCGATGATGACCTGGGCGTTGTCTTCGGTGATCAGTTTGGTCACCGCCAAGGCGGCTTCCTCGGGCTTGCCCTCATCATCCAGGCTGATCACTCTTAAGGTTTTTCCATTGATGCCTCCGGCGGCGTTGATCTCTTCCACCGCCAATAGCACGCCCTCGTGGTTGGATTGGCCGAAAGTGGCCGCGGCCCCCGTGAGCGCGCCGTATTCCCCGATCACGATTTCATTGGGATTGACCTTGGGGCCGCAGGAGGTCAGAAACCCCGCCGCCACAAAAAATAACCCAATCGTTAAAAAGGAACGTTTCATGGAACACCTCGCTCAAGGGATGGGTTCACCAACGAGGTGAAGTGCAGGTAGGATAAAAAGGCCTCCCGGGGCTGTCAAGAAGCGGGGCTGAAATCCTCCGAAATCTCCGGCCGGGGCCCGGCGGGAATCCGATAAAGTCTTAAGGCGTTCAAGACCACCGAAAGCGAGGACAGCGCCATGGCCAGCGCCGCCAGCGAGGGCGGCACCTTCGCGAAAATGGCCAAGGGCAGGGCCATTAAGTTGTAACCAAAAGCCCAAAAAAGATTTTGCCGGATGACCCGCATGGTTTGCCGGCAAAGGGTCAGGGCTTCCACCACCTTTTCCATTTCCCCGTGCAAAAGAATAATGTCCGAGGAGGCCTTGGCCACGTCCGTACCCGAGCCCATGGCGATCCCCAAATCCGCCGCCGCCAAAGCCGGCGCGTCGTTATAACCGTCGCCCACCATGGCCACTTTTTTTCCCTCGGCCTGGAGTTTTCGCACATAGTCCAATTTTTCAGCGGGGCTCACCGATGCCTGAAAGGCGTCCACGCCCACCCGCGCCGCCACCCGCGCCGCCACGACCGGTCCGTCGCCGGTCAATAGATGGGTTTGAAGCCCCAATTTTTTAAGCTCTCCCACCACTTCCTTGGCGCGAAGCCGCACCGGGTCTTCCATGGCGAAAACCCCCACGACTTGCCCCTCGATGGCCATCAGCGAAACTGTTTGGCCCGCTTGCCGGTAGGCTTCCGCGTTGGCGCGAACCTGCGGCGAGGGAATCACGCCCTCGATCGATTCCACAAAAGCCTTGGTCCCCACCGCCACTTGATGTCCCTCCACCCAGCCTTTCACGCCAGCCCCCGGCACCTCGGTCACGTTTTCCGTGGCCGGCAAAACCAGATCGAGCAGCATGGCCTCCCGCAAAACCGCCGCGGCCAGGGGATGGTTCACCCCTTTTTCTAACGCGCCGGCGTAACGCAAAACTTTTTCCTCGCTCCACCCCTCGGTCACCAAAAGATCGACCAGCCGGGGGCGGCCTTCGGTCAAGGTTCCGGTCTTGTCGAAAACCAAATCTTGAAGGCTTTCGGACTTCTCCAAAACTTCCGCCCGGCGGATCAGGATGCCCCGGCGCGCCGCGATACCCACGCCCGCCATGAGCGCCACCGGCGTGGCCAACCCCAACGCGCAGGGACAGGCGATGACCAAAACTGAAACCGCCTGCTCCAGCGCGCGGCTCCAAGGCGCGCCCGCGAGAAAAACCCATCCGAGAAAGGTGGCCAGGGCTATCAGAAGAACCGCCGGCACAAAGACAAGCGCCGCGCGGTCAGCCAAAACTTGAATGGGCGCCTTGGACCCTTGCGCTTCTTCCACCAACTGGATGAGCCGGCCCAGCGCGCTTTCTTCCCCCACTTGTTCCACCCGCAAGGTCAAGGGAGTTTGACCGTTCAAGGTTCCGCCGTAAACGGGCCGGCCCGGGCGTTTTTCCACGGGAGCGGATTCGCCCGTTAACAGCGACTCATCCACCCAGCCCTTGCCTTCCACCACCTCACCGTCGACCGGGATCTGTTCCCCGGGCCGGACATAAAGAAGATCGCCCGGCCCCACGGCTTCCAAAGGGACGTCGACTTGATAACTGGTTTTTAAGATATGGGCCGATTGGGGCCGCAGGTCCATTAAAAGTTCCAGCGCGTTTCCCGCCCGGCGTTTGGTCATGCTTTCCAGGTAACGGCCCAAGGCCACGAAAAAAAGAATGAGGGAGGCGGCGTCAAAATAAACCGGCGCGGAAGCGTGCCCGCCCGCCAAAGCCGGCAAGGACGCGGCGAAAGCCACGGTGGACCCCAGCGACACCAGCGTGTCCATGGTCACCTCCCCATGCCGAAGGCGGTTGAGGGCCGATCGGTGAAACCCCCACCCGGTCACAAAATAAACGGGCAAAGCCAAGGCGAATTGGAGAATGACCGGCAGCTCAAAGGGGCCAAACATTCCAACCGCGTGATTGACTAAAAAGGGCAGGGTAAAAACCGCCCCGACGATCAGCCGCTTCCTCAGCCGGTGTTCTTCCTGCCGGAAGGAAAAAGAGGGACGGTTCTCCTGGTTGGGATGATAGACCTTCGCCCCATAGCCCGCCGCCGCGACAGCCTGTTCCAGCCTTTGAAGGCCGCCGAAGTCAGGCGCGATTCCCACATAAGCTTTTTGGGAGGCGAAATTGACGCTGGCTTCCCGCACGCCGGGAGTGCTTTTAAGTTTTCGCTCAATTCGGGCCGCGCAGGAGGCGCAAGTCATGCCCTCAATGGAAAGAATGACCGGATGGTCGGGGGAAGCGGCGCGCGCGGGGCTTTCGGAAACCAAAGGCATGATGTCTTGTTGTCCTTTAATCAAAAGAAAACTTTTAAATCCTTAAGGCCGGGTCTGAGCCAAAGCGGCTTCATAACCGGCTTCGGCCACCGCGTCCAATACGGCTTTAGCTTCCAATTGACCCTCATATAGGAGGGTCGCTTGGTGGTCCTTTAAACTCACCACAGCCTCTTTCACCCCCGGCACTTGGGTTAAAACCGATTGCAGGGTTTGAACGCAATGATTGCAGGTCATTCCTTTTATTTTGAAAAGGGCTTGGGCCATGGAATTTCCTTAGGATTCATTTGAAAAACAGGCGTGAAAACGGCTCACCGGGGTTAGTTTGGGGATTTTAAGGGCCAAATTCAAGAACCAGCCGGGGCTTTTGGGTTGAATTCGTCAAAGGGCCCCTCCCATAATAGGAACGTTCCTTTCTTGACGAATAATCCTTAGATTCAGAAATTAACGATGGAGGCTGTCCATGGCTGCCACTCCCCGGTTGAATTTAGTTCAAAAGATTATTCAGGCCCACCTGGTTTCGGGCAAACCCATCGCCGGCGAGGAAGTCGGCATCAAGATTGACCAAACCTTGACTCAAGACGCCACCGGCACGATGGCCTACCTTCAGTTTGAGGCCATTGGCGTTCCCCAGGTCCAAACCAAACTCTCGGTTTCTTACGTGGACCACAATATGCTCCAAACCGGCTTTGAGAACGCCGATGACCACCGCTACCTGCAGTCGGTGGCCGCCAAACACGGCATCTATTTCTCCCGGCCCGGCAACGGCATCTGCCATCAGGTTCATTTGGAACGCTTCGCGGTTCCCGGCATGACCCTTTTAGGCTCCGATTCCCATACCCCCACTTGCGGCGGTTTGGGCGAGCTTGCCATCGGCGCCGGCGGTTTGGACGTGGCGGTCGCCATGGGCGGCGGCCCCTTCTATATGACCATGCCGAAGGTGCTTCGCGTGGAGCTCAAGGGCAAGCTTCAGCCTTGGGTCACCGCCAAGGATGTCATCCTGGAAGTTTTGCGCCAACTGACGGTCAAGGGCGGCGTGGGAAAAATTTTGGAATATACGGGCCAAGGCGTGAAAAGCCTGTCGGCCACGGAGCGAGCCACCATCACCAATATGGGGGCCGAGCTGGGGGCCACCACCTCCGTCTTCCCTTCGGATGAGAACACCCGGGAGTATATGAAGGCCCAAGGCCGGGGCAAAGATTGGGCGCCCTTAGCCGCCGATACGGGCGCTACTTATGATGAGGAACTCATCATCGACTTGAACAAGCTTGAGCCCCTGATCGCCCAGCCCCACAGCCCGGACAACGTGATTGAGGTAGCGAAGCTCAAGAACATCGATGTCCAACAGGTTTGCGTAGGTTCCTGCACCAACAGCTCTTACCGCGACCTGATGATGGTGGCCAAGATGCTCAAGGGCAAACATATCCACCCCAACGTGTCCATGACGGTTACCCCCGGTTCCAAGCAAGTTTTCGAGATGATCGCTAAAAACGGCGCCTTGGCCGATATCATCGCCTCGGGCGCGCGCATCATCGAGTCCGCTTGCGGGCCCTGCATCGGCATGGGACAGGCGCCGTCCTCGGGAGCCGTTTCCATCCGCAGTTTCAACCGTAATTTCGAGGGCCGCTCGGGAACCCGGGACGCCAAGGTTTATTTGACCTCACCGGAAGTTTGCGTGGCTTGCGCCTTGACCGGCAAAATCACCGACCCCCGCAGCTTGGGCAAACCGCCCAAAGTCGAGGTGCCCGACAAGTTTACCTGGGACGATGACGGCATCATCCCGCCCGCGAAGGACCCGAAAAAAGTGGAGGTCGTCCGCGGCCCCAACATCAAACCGCTGCCGATTAAAGAAGCCTTGAGCGAAAAACTGGAAGGCCCGGTGCTTTTGAAGGTGGGCGACAATATCACCACCGACCACATTATGCCGGCGGGATCCAAGGTGCTTCCCTTGCGCTCGAATATCCCGGCCATCTCGGAATTCGTGTTTAACATCATCGATCCCACTTTCCCGAAGCGCGCCAAAGAACTGGGCGGCGGGTTCGTCGTGGGCGGCGACAATTACGGCCAAGGATCGTCCCGGGAACACGCGGCCCTGGCGCCCATGTATTTGGGCCTGCGGGCGGTGCTGGTAAAGAGCTTCGCGCGGATCCACCGGGCCAATCTCATCAACTTCGGCATCCTGCCCTTGACCTTCATCCAGGCGGCCGATTACGAGGCCATCTCCCAAGGCGACCAAATCGAGGTTCCCGACCTCAAGCAGGTCATGAAGGCCGATCATCCTTTCCCGCTGAAAAACCTGACCACGGGCAAGACCCTCCAAGTCACCCATGGCTTGACCGAGCGGCAGAAAGAAATTATCACGGCGGGGGGCCTGCTCAATTGGACCAAGCAGCAAAGCGCGGCTCCCGCGGGAGCGGCGGCCAAGCCTAAGGCCAAAGCCAAGAAATAACCCCATTTTCTAAAGTCGCGTTGGATAATCAAAAGCCCCGGTCTTTAAAAAAGGCCGGGGCTTTTTTTACGCGCTAAGGGGCTCCGTCCGTCAGGCTGAAAACAATCGGCACATCCACGGTGGACGACACGGCCACCCCGGCCAAACGGGCGGGTTGAAATTTCCACTCACTTTCCACGGTTTTAAGCGCCGACTCGTCGAGCAAAGGATAACCGGAGCTTTTCGCCAGCTCCACGGATTCCACCGCTCCTTGGTCGTCGACCTTCACCCTTAAAAGGACCTGTCCGGCTTGGCGAAGCTGGCGGGCTTCTTCCGGATAAGGCGGATGGGGATTCAGCAGGTATCCAGGGGATTCTTTAGTCTCCCCCGTGCCAATCGGCTGAGCCGCCCGAGGCGCGGGCCTTTGCCTTCGGCGCGGCGCGTCCCAAGCCTGATCGCTTAAGTCCAGAGTTAAATTATCCGATTCTTCCGGCTTCAGGGGGGCCGGCTGAACCGCCGAGGATCCGACGGAAGCGGCGATTCCATATTGGGCCCTTTGGCCGCCGAAATTTCCGGCCCACAAAACCAGCGCGTGCAAAACCGCCGCGGCCAAAAGAAAGCGCGCGTCCACTCCCAGGAGGCTCATGGCGACAGGGGCTCGCGGGCCTTGGTGCGCAAAGCCACTTTCTGAATGCCCGCTTCCCGCAACCCATCGAGGATCTGGACCACATCCCCGTAATCGGCCTTCGCGTCGGCGTGGATGAAAACTTTCGGGTCCGGGTCGGTCGCCTTCAGCCCTTGGAGCCTTAATTTCAACTCATTGAAATCGATCATTTGCTTGTTCCAATAAAGCCGGCCCGCCGCCGAGAGGCTGAGCGTAACCGAAGGGGTTTGGGGCTGGGTCGTGGCGGCGGCCGCGCCCGGCAGGTTCACCACCAGCCCCTTATTTTGGATCATGGACAAGGACACCATGATGAAGGTGGCCAAAAGAAAAAACATGATGTCGATCAAGGGGATGATCTCGAGCCGGGCGCGTTTTCTTGGGAAGGGAGACGGAATCCTCATAGCGGCGGAAAGAATCCCGGCTTTTGAAGCGCCAGTTCCAGCTGGGTGGCGTTGTCCTCAATCTCGTGGCGGGCTTCTTCCACCTGGGCCTGAAGATAATTAAAGGGGACCAGCGCCACGATGGCGATGCAAAGCCCGAAGGCGGTGGCGATCAAGGCCTGGGCGATGCCGCCGGTCAAGACCGAGGGCGACTGTAGTTGGTCGTCGCCCAAAAGGCCGAAGGAACGGATGAGCCCCACCACGGTTCCGAGCAACCCTAAAAAAGGCGCCAGGGTGATGCTGGTATCCAAAAGCACCAGCCCCTTGGAAAAGCGCTTGAGTTCCCGGTTCGAGGCTTGGAGCAGGGCATTGGCCAATCCCTGGCTTCGATGCTCCAGGGCGTAGGCCAAAATCCTCAAAACATAATCGTTCGACTTTAAGCCTTCCACGGCCGCCGAGTTGAATTCGTGTTTCTCCACCAAAGTCCAAACCAGCTCGGAGGCCTGGGGATTTCTCGAGTTTTTTTCCCGGAAGAAGAACCAAAGCCGGTCCAATACCACGCCTAAGACCAATATCGAAAGTAAAAGCAGGGGCCACATCACCGGGCCGCCCTTTAAAAATAGATCCAGCATGGTTTCTCCTTAAGACGCGTGGTTTAATCATTAACTTTTGAAAATGGCAAGCCTCTCCGCCATTTTCGGATAAACCCAAATTCCTGACGGATCAGGAAGGGGCGGGTTAAAAGCCGTCCCAAATTTTACTTCACTTAAGCCGGCCCGCCCCTCTTTTTTTCGCCGTCGTCGCGCCAGCCGGCGCGTCGGATTGATTGAAAAGCGCGGGCAAATGCCGTAAAACAATTCCATGGAAACCTTACCCTCCGGAACACCCTTAAACCCGGACGCCGACCCTTCCCTGGCCTTGGGAAAAAAGTCGGCCAAAATGAACATCGATATTTCCGCCCGGAAGCCCGGGGAAAGCCTGCTTTACACCGGCCCCCACTTGTGCGTCACCTGCGCGGCGGAGAACCGGACCGTCAGCGTTTATTTAAAAGCGGGCAATCTGGCGCCCCAATGCCCCCAATGCGGCCCCCGGGCGCTCTGGGAACCCTGACGTTCTTCGTTGAAAAACCCCCTTTTTTCAGAAATAATAACGGGAGTTTAGGTTAGCAATTCCACCCCAGGAGCCCCATGGCACACGACTTCACCATCACTTTTCGGGGGGTCCGGGGCAGCATTCCGGTTCCGGGACCTTCCACGCTGAAAATCGGCGGCAACTCTTCCTGCGTGCAAGTCAATGTCTTGGATCACACGATCTTTTTGGACGCGGGCACCGGCATTGTCTCCGCCGGCCAGCAGATCGCCCGTAATTTTTTCGCCAACAAGGAAAAGGTCAAGCGCCTTTCCACAACCGTCCTTATTTCCCATACCCATCATGATCACATTATGGGTCTTCCCTTTTTTCCGCCCCTGTACCTGCCGGATTCTTCCCTCTATATTTACGGTCCCTCGATTTACGCCCCGGTCCAACACGCCATGGAATCCAGCTTGGAACATGTGCTGGAGATGATGATGGACCAGATGTTTTTCCCGATCGACCTCAAGGAAACCAACTCGATCAAGAGCATCCATACCCTGAAACCCTTCGACCAAATTTTCTTAGGCGAAGGCGTGGGCGAGCCCGAATTGGCCAATTTGCAGACCGATACCAAGCTTTCCTTCAAAGACAAGGTGATCATCAGCCAGTACCGCAGCTACTCGCACCCGAAGAATGGAACCTTGGTTTATAAACTGCAGTACGCCGGCAAATCGATTGTTTACGCCACCGACATTGAGGGCTATGTGGACGGGGACCGGCGGCTGATCAATTTCTCCAAGGGCGCGGATCTTTTGATCCACGACACCCAGTATTTCGCCGACCAATACGCCGGGCCCATGCCTTTGCAAGGGTTTGGCCACTCCACAGTGGAGATGGCGACCCACGTGGCCAAAGAAGCCGGCGTGAAACAGCTGGTGCTTTACCATCACGACCCCAACCACGATGACGCGGCCATCGCCAAGAAGGAAGAAGCCGCCAAAAAGCTCTTCACCAATTCCATCGCCGCGTACGAAGGTTTAGTCATCCCAGTTTAAATTGACGAACCGGAGCCCCGTTCGGGCGGAGGTTGCGGCAATTTAATACGGATAAACCTGGTCCCCGACCAACGGGAGGGGGCGAGACTCGTCATCCCTGTATAAAAATGGCACGCCTTTCCGCTATTTTTAAATACAAACAAACCTGAATCCCTTTAGGGAGAAGGTTTAGCCATCCCGGTCTAAATGGACGAACCGGAGCCCCCCTTTGAAAGCTTTTCAAAAATAAAAAAGCCCCGCCCCTTGCCGGGACGGGGCTTTTCTCATTGAGCCTTAATTAAACTGCAGTCCCGCGGAAATAGGCAGGAAAGAGAACCCGCCGCCCGGGCTCAGGACCTCCACATATTTCGCCTTAACGACCAAATCAAGTTTATTGGCGATGAAAAAATCCAGGCCGCCGCCGATCGCCAGTAAGGGCTCCGTCTGCGAAAATGTTTCAGACTCGCCGTAGTAGTAATCATATTCGGCTATATTGTCGTTAAGCCCGATGCCGCCGAACACAAAGGGATGGACCGTGGAGCCGGGCGAAGTGAAGGTATATTGAATCGCGGGAAAAACGTCTGTTTCCAGGCTGGTGAACTCGGGGTCCGTCGTGGGGAAAACCAACCCATCGACTTCCAACAGGATCGCCAAATTCTCGTCAAAGGCGTATCCCACATTGCCGTTCACCCCAAATCCCACGGTCTCGTCCGAGCCGTTAGTACCCGGAATCGCCCCGGCCAAGCCGATGCCCCACGTGAAATGGCCAGCCGAGGCGGCCACCCGAGTGGCTGTCAGGCTCGCGGTTTGGCTTGTGGTTTGGCTGATGGGCGCGGGCGGCGGCGCCCCGATTTGCTCGCGCAAGGATTGGGCAAAGGCCACCAATTGGGGATTGTTGGGGTTTAAGTCCAACGACTTTTGATAATCCACCAAGGCGGACTGCTTTTGTCCCTGGGCATAAAAACAATTTCCCATACCCTGGTAGGCCTGCCATAACGTGGCGTCCATTTCGATGGCTTCCTGGTAATTCGCCATCGCGGCGTCATAATCCTTACCCGTATAAGCCACATTGGCCGCTTGGTAATAGGCCGCCGCTTGGTCCTGCGCCGCCGCGAAACCGCCGCTCATAAACGACAATCCAAAAATCAAATAAAATAATAATTTCCGCATGATTCAAACCCCTTTCAAGTTGAACCTTTCGGAACGGACAATCCGCCCGAAGCCCGGCTTAATTCTTCTTATAATTCCTCACCCGCTCATGCAACTCGCCCAACTCCGCTGAGCTCGGCCCCTCGGCCGGGTTTTCCACCTCGTTTAACAAATTATAAAGGTCAAAAAGCACCGACCACATTTCTTCCACGTTGAACTTCGCTTGAATTTGGAGGTACTGTAAAAAAAGCTGAAACCGGACACAAGTCTCATAAATCGCCAAACCATCCACTCCCGAAAGCTCGGGGCTGGTCAGGGCCATGGATTGGAGCAGCACTTCCACTTCGCCCAGGATGCCTTTCAAGGTTTCCCGAACGTCCAACCCCACGATGGCGTCATAGTAATAGGTGTCAAAACTGTCTTTTTGAAGCCGGGGCTCCACGGCGGCGTTGTATTTTTGAAAGGCCTCGCCATAAACCTTGGCCTGGGTCTTCAAATCCTGCGTCAAAAAAATCCAATGGGCCACCTGGGTCATTAAATTTTTGGCGTCCAGCTCCCGGACCGTGGAAAACTCGTGGATATACTGGATGTAATCGTAGGTGGACCGGGCGCATTGAACGATCGCTGTCGACAGCGCCTTTTGAAATTCCGGGGCAATTTCTTTGCGGTTGAAGCGGGCCAACAGGCGCTCCGCCAGGTCCGGCGCGGGCTTCCAGGTTTGCATGCTTTCAATCAGTTGTTCGGTGGTGAATTCAGGCATGGCTTTCTAATTCCGAAGCGCGTAGCGGCGGCGGCGCTCGCTGATTTTATCGCGCATCTTCTCGAGGAAAAAATAGGGCGGGCGGCCCTGGCCCAATTGGACGCCGGGTTTGTGGGCGCCGTGAAAGTCGCTGCCTCCGGTCTTGAACAAACCGAACTCGTCGGCCAGGTCGGAAAAAAGCGTTTGGTTTTCGGGCGAATGATCCGGATGGATCACTTCGAGCCCGTCCATCCCCAAGGCCACCAATTCCTTGATCTTGCTGGTCAGCTCCTCGCCCTTAAGCCGCATCTGGACCGGATGGGCCACCACCGCCACGCCCCCGGACTCGTGGATCAGTTCCACGCAATCCTTGGCCGAAAGGCCGGCCTTGGAAAGGTAGGCGGGTTTTCCCTTGGATAAAAACTTATCAAAGGCTTCCGCGTAAGAAGCCACATAGCCTTTGAGTTCCAAAGCCCGGGCGATATGGGGGCGGCCGACTTGTCCCGCGGCCTTCGAAAGGGTTTTAACTTCTTCCAGGGTCAGCGGCATGCCGAGTTCTTTTAATTTTTCCAAAATACGCGGATTGCGCTCTTCCCGGGCCTTTTGAAATTGAACCAAGCGCGCCTCAATAGGTCCCCGGGGATCGAAGCCGTATCCCAAAATATGCAGGGTACCCGGGCCGAAAGCCGCCGAAAGTTCCACCCCCGGAATGGCTTCCAGGCCCAGCTTGCCGGTTTCTTCCACCAGTTCCTCGATGCCTGAGACCGTGTCATGGTCCGTCAGGGCCACCGCGTCCACCTTTTGTTCTTTGGCCAAGCGGGCCAACTCCACCGGCGTCAGGGTTCCATCCGAGTGGGTGGTATGCATATGAAGGTCGGCGACTTTGCTCATAAAGGCCTCAAGTTAAAAATTTCGTCCTCATCATAGGACAAAAAAGGGCTTAAAGCGCCTGCTTTCGGGCCGCGAAAACGAACCGGTAAAAAAAGAGTCCGCACGCGCCCAAACCCCAACTCAGCAAAAGCCCCAGCGAAACCAGCGAAATCCACTTGCCCGCCTCAAAAGACCGGGGCAAATATTCGAGGATGAAATGATGGCTTCCCGCCGACAAGGGAATGCCCCGCTGGAAAAAGTTAACCGGCAAAACTTGATAAACGCCTTGGATATCCCCCGCCAGGCCTTTCGCGCGCCATCCGCGGGCGTAATTGTCGCTGATCACCAAGAGACAGGCTTTGTCGTTTTGGGATTGAATCTCAATCCGGTCCGTCGAGAGGTCTTTGAAGCTCACTTGGCCTTTGGGGTTTTGGGACCCGGACGGGAAACCCGGATCGGACTCCACCAGCGCCGTCTTGCTGAAATTAAATTTCGGGTCGGCCAGCTGTTTCAACGCCGCTTCCCCGGAGGCCATCCGCCATCCGCCCACCAAACTCATCCGGGGCTGTTCATGAAAAGGAAGCCGCTCCACCGAAAAATCATCCCCCTGGTCCCGAAAAACATACCGAAGCCGGGTGAGCCGCAACATGGGCGGGAAAGACCTGAAAAAGGGTTTGTCCACGAAATGGTTTCCCATATCCAACCCTTGGCTTTGGGCCATAAAAAGCGCGTAACGGTTGAGGATCATGGGATCGTTGCCCCAAACATCAAACCCCTGGGTGCCTAAAACGTCGTTGGTGGGATCAGCGGTCACCCGGTAGTCCCCGGGATCCTTGTCATAGACCGCCTGGATTTGACCGACTTTTTTCTCGAGTTCGGTCAAATCAAACCCGCCCCGGTTAGCCCGGGCGAAAAGAAACAACTCGAAAAAGGCCAGCGCCAATAATCCGAACTTTAAATAGCTTGTGCGCCCGCCCGCCCAAGACGCCAGCGAGACCAACAGAAGCGACAAGGCGCAAACCCCAAGGCTTCCAACCATGCCGGACCAATGCGGGCTGAATTTTTGGGCCAAGCGCGCGAGCCCCAAAATCGGCGCGTCGTGGAACAAAAGCGCCAAGGCCCCGACGAATAAGCCGAAACCCAAGGTCCAATGCCGCAGCGCTTTTCCGGTTCCCCCGGCTTTTAAGTAATGATCCAGTCCGGCGGCGGCCAAAAAACAAATCCCCAACGAGATCAGAATGTTGAATTTGGCGGCGCCCCGGAAAGCGGAGAACAGGGGGACCCAATGGTAAAACAAAAGAAACAGAGGGGTGCGTTTGCCCATGGCCAAAAGCAAAAGAAACAAGGTCAGGCCCGCCACCTTCCACCGCCGGGGCTCGCGCGAGGCGAAAAAACCGTAAAAGGCCAGGGTGATCCCCGTGACACCGGCGAAAAGGGAGCCTTCCCAATACATCCCTCCGCCCCAATAATCCCGGCGCAGCGCGGTCCCATAAAAGGCCGGGACGAACCAGGACCACATCCGCTCAGGCATCAAATCGTTGGAAAGAATTAAATCCAGCGGCAGGTTCTGACCCCGGACGCTTTCCTGGGTGGCGTCCCATCCGGTCAACAATTGAATCGCGGTCAAAAGCGAAGCCCCGATGAGCATTAAGAGCGGCCCGGCCAAATAAGAAAATTTCCGCGCGGCTTGAGGAAGTTGGATGAAGACGTAAAGCCCGGCGGCCAGGAGGGTGTAATAAAAATATTGGATATGCCCGGCCAAAATTTCCATGGCAAAAGCCAATATCCCCAAACCCACCCAGCCCTCGTTTCTTTCTTTCGCCCAGCCGTCCAGCGCGAGAAAGGTTAAGGGGATCCAGGCCATGGTGCATAGGTTCGGCAGATGGCCGGGAACAATATGAAGGAAATAGGCGCCGCCGAACATAAACATGAAGGCCGCCAAAAGACAGGCCGCCGGATGAAACCCCTGGTAGCGGGTCCAAAGATACGTGAAAAGACCCGCTAAAAAAACATGAAGCGCCACGCCCAAATTAATGGCGAAGGCCAGAGGTAAGATCAGATAAAGCCAATTGGGCGGGTAAAGCAAAGCCGATTGGAAGCCGCCTAAAAAGGGCGCGCCGGAATAAAGATGGGGGTTCCATAAGGCCAGATGGCCCTGCCTTAATTGCTCAAAGCCAAATTGCCGCCACCAGACAAATTGGCCGCTCAAGTCCTCGCCTAAAAGCGAAAGCACCTGGGATCCCTGGGGGTTCAAAAAATGCCCGAACACCGCGAGGGTCGCGGCCGCCAGAATCAACGCCGCCCCGCTTAAGGGAAAATCCGCCTTGGATCCTTTCGCCGCTAAAGTCGGTTCCACCTCCACCTCCGTCAAATCTTACGGGGATGAGAAAAGCGAAATCCCATCCACCAAACGCTGAAGGCCAAAAAGAGCCCTAGCGAAACGATCGAAATCCACTTGCCCGCCACGAAGGCCGTCGGACGGTATTGTAGAAGAAAATGGTGCTCCCCCGCGCCCAAAGGAACCGCCCGTAAAAACCCATCGGCGGGGATCACCCGGTAGGCGGCTTGGGCCGAGCCGGGCAAGGCCAGGGCCTTCCATCCGGCGCTGTAATTTTCATCCAAAACCAGCACGGCGGGCTTGGACAATTTGACGTCCAGACGGATCAGGTCGCTGGAGAGGTCTTGAAGATGGACTTCGCTTTTAAGTTTTCCCGGCGCCACGGGGAAGCCGGGATCGGATTCCAAAAAGACTTCCTTTAAAGGATCAAAGCCGGCCCGAACATCCGCTTGGAGGGCCTCGTCTTGGCTCGCCCCTTCCCAACGGTCATCCACAAAAAAACGAGGCGCTTCCTTCAGATGGAGCCGGCTCACGGTTAAATGGTTCCCCGCGTCGTTAAAAACATAACGCAAGCCGACCAGCCCCAAGGCGGGCGAAACCCGGCGCAGGGTGGAATCCTTCAAAAACTCGCTCGTGTCACAGGCTTGGGTGAGCGCCACAAACCGGGCGTAACGGGAGGGGATGTTGGTGTCATAACCCCAAATATCCCTCCCCCCCGTGCCCAGCGCGTAATTCCGGGAGTCGGCCAAAACCCGGTAATCCCCGGGATCCAGCTGATACACCTGACGTAAAGGATCGATCTTTTGTTGAAGGGCCTGGATATCAAAAAAGGGGCGATTATCCAACGCGAAGGCCGAAAGTTCGACGCAAGCCAATAATAAGAAAGCATGGCGGAAGGCTGGTCTTTTCAAACTGGTCCAAGCCACCAGCGAGTTAAGCCCCAATAACCAAGCTCCCATCAGCAGGCTTTCGATCATCCCGCCCGCGTAAGGCAGATACCGGGCGAAATGACCGGCGTCCCCCCGCTGGGCGATGGCCTTCACGCCCAGCGCCAGGAAAAGAAAAATCCCGGCCCCGAGAGCCGTCCACCGCATCAACCCTTTGAGCCTTTCCGGATTTTCCAAAATTTCCTCGAGCCCCATCGCCGCTAGGGCGGCCAGGCAGAGGGTTATCCAAAAATCCAGCTTGGCCACGCCCCGGAAATGGTTGAAGAGGGGCAAGGCGTGGTAACAAAGGGCGAATAAAAATGTCCGCCGGCCCAGCGCGACCAAAACCAATAGAATCAAAGCCCATACGAAAAATTTCTTTTGCGGCCGGCGGCTGGTAACGCCCATCGCCGCCAAAACAAAACCCGTCAATCCCACATAACACACGCCCTCCCAATAAAGCCCGGCGCCCCAGTAATTTTTCCAATCACCGTAAAAGTTCGGCGCCAAAAGGCACCAAAGCCTTTCCACCGGCATGGGCGTCGAGGAAGCCACGTCCAGCGCCATCCCGCCGCCCCTCAGGCTTTCACGGGCGGCGTCCCATCCGGCCAATAGCTGGACCGAGCCGATCAAAACCCCGCCCAGGCCCATGCCGAAAACCCCGATCAGGAATGATTTTTTGCCCTGGGACGGAAGCGTGAAAAAAACATAAGCGGCCGTGAACAAAACGCTGTAGTAAAAAAGCTGCATCTGCCCGGAAAGCACCTGCATCGCAACGGCGAAAACGCCTAAAAGAATCCATCCCGGCTTTTTTTCCTGCCGATAGCCCTCGATCACCCAAAGGGTCAGCGGAGTCCAAGGCATGGCGCTTAAGTTCAAAAGATGGCCCGGCACGATCCTTAAAAACACGGCCGCTCCAAACATCACCATGAAACCGGCCAAAAGCCCCGGCAGAGTGGAGAAGCCCCGTCTCAAAATCCAGAGCGCGGTGAACCAACCGGCTAAAAAAACGTGCAGGGCGATGAGAAAATTCACCGTGAAGGGCAGGGGCCAAACCATATAGAGCCAATTGGGGGGATAAAGCAGGGCCGGTTGGAGATAGCCAAAGAAGGGGGTGCCGCAAAATAAATGGGGGATCCAAAGCGCGAAATGGCCTTTCGCCAACTCGGAAAAACCAAATTGCCGCCACCAAAGGATTTGGGTGTCCAGATCCTGGTGGCCTTCGGACAGGATCAAGCGGGTGTGGGGATTGAGGAAATTCCCAAAAACAAACAAGACCGCCAGGGCTAAAACCGGCGCCACCCATCCCGGTGAAGGGGAGGCGGCCCGCGCCGTTGGGGAATCCGCCTTGAAAGGGCTCAACTCAAAGATATCCCAGCTCTTTAACCCGCCCGAGAACCTTTTCCACGCTCTGCTCCACGTTTTCTTTGTCCGTGTCGCAGATAATCTCAGGCGTCAGCGGTTCCTCATAAGGATCATCCACGCCCGTGAAATTTTTAATCTCGCCCGCCTGCGCCTTTTGGTACAAGCCTTTCACGTCGCGCCGCGCGCATACCTCCAGGGGACAACGCACATAGACCTCAATGAAGTTTCCTATTTTTTTTCGGTTATGGTCCCGGGCCGCCCGGTAGGGGGAAATGACCGAGGCAACCGCCGCCACGCCGTTGCGGGTTAAAAGCTGGCACACAAATCCCACCCGCTTGATATTCTCGTCCCGGTCCTCGCGGGAAAAACCCAGACCCTTGGACAAGTTCGTGCGCACGATGTCGCCGTCGAGCAGCTCGACCGCCAGGCCGTCTTTTTTCAGTTGTTGGGCCACCCGCTCCGAAATCGTCGACTTCCCCGATCCCGAAAGCCCGGTGAACCAAAGCGTGAATCCCTTGGACAAGTGCGGCCCCTTTCTCGTGCTTATTCCCCAACCTTAATAATCCTCATCCTATCAGTCAAGCTTTCCAACGCCAACCCCTGGAGGCTTGAGGCTGACGCACTCAAGCTTTCCAACGCCAACCCCTGGAGGCTTGAGGCTGACGCACTCAAGCTTTCCAACGCCAACCCCTGGAGGCTTGAGGCTGACGCACTCAAGCTTTCCAACGCCAACCCCTGGAGGCTTGAGGCTGACGCACTCAAGCTTTCCAACGCCAACCCCTGGAGGCTTGAGGCTGACGCACTCAAGCTTTCCAACGCCAACCCCTGGAGGCTTGAGGCTAACGCGCTCAAGCTTTCCAGCTTCAACCCTCGAGCGGGTTCCGCCCGCCTGTTGCGTAGACATTCCCCTAGGGCTTGGATAAACTGAGCTCCAGTTTTTCCCATTTTACTCGTTCGGAGGATTCAACATGTCGACCCAACGCCCCAAAATTACCGTGGTCGGAGCCGGAAACGTCGGCGCTTCTTGCGCGGTCTGGATGGCCGAACGCGACCTGGGGGACATTGTGCTTTTGGATATCCCGGCGGCAAAAGACATGCCCAAGGGCAAGGCGCTGGATATGCAGCAGGTCGGGCCCATCTCCAATTATAACTCCCACTTGACCGGCACTACCGATTACGCCGACACAAAGGATTCGGATATTTGCGTCATTACCGCGGGTATGCCGAGAAAGCCCGGCATGAGCCGGGAAGACCTGGTGGCGATCAACCAGGGCATTGTGCAAGACGTTGTGAAGAACCTGGTGGCCGGCTCGCCCAATACCATCCTCATTGTTGTCACCAATCCGCTCGATACCATGGCTTATGTGGCTTATAAAGCCGCCGGACTTCCCAAACACCGGGTCATCGGCCAGGCGGGCGTTTTGGACTCGGCCCGCATGCGCACCTTTTTAGCCGCCGAACTCAAAGTGGCGGTCGAGAACGTGACCGCCTCGGTCATCGGAGGCCACGGCGATGAGATGGTTCCCTTAGTCCGTTACTGCTCGGTGGCGGGCGTTCCGATCGCCAATTATTTGTCGGCGGAGAAAATCGCCGCCATCGTGGACCGCACCCGCAAGGGCGGCGGCGAACTGGTGAATTTATTGGGCGTGTCCGCTTGGTACGCGCCGGGAGCCGCCGCCGGTTTCATGGTGGAAGCCATCTTGAAGGACAAAAAACTGATCGTCCCCTGCGCGGCTTATCTGGAAGGCGAATACGGTTTGAAGAACATGTACTTCGGCGTGCCGGTCAAGCTGGGCCGCAAAGGCCTGGAAGAAATTCTTGAGTACAAGTTGGACGAAGAGGAGAAAGGCATGTTGAAAAAATCCGCCGACCTCATCCGCGAGACCATGAAAGCCTTGAAATAATCCGGACGGGCCACCGATGAATACTTTCGAGCAACGCTACCAGGAAGGCGTGCCTCCTTGGGAAATCGGCCGCCCCCAATCCTGGGTCGTGGAACTTTTCGACCAGGAAGCCTTCGAGGGCGAAGTACTGGACGTGGGCTGCGGCACGGGCGAAAACGCGCTTTATCTTTCATCCAAAGGGCTCAATGTCACCGGCGTTGATTTTTCCCGCACCGCCATTGAGCTGGCGCAGGAAAAAGCCGAGCAGCGCCGTTTAAAAGCCCTCTTCCGGGTGGGCAACGCCTTAAAACTTTCCCTCTTAAAACGCTCCTTTGACACGGTCATCGACTCGGCGGTCTTCCATGTTTTTACCGACAAAGAACGCCTTTTGTACGCGGAGAGCCTGGCTTCCATTTTGCGGCCCAAGGGCGTGGCTTATGTGGTTTGTTTCAGCGAGAAGGAACCCGAAGGCTGGGGGCCCCGGCGGGTCACCCAGGGGGAAATTCGACGGACTTTCCAAAAACAATTCGACATCGCGCTCATTCAGCGCGCCACCTATGAGACCAACCTCCGCCCCGAACCGGTTCAGGCTTGGCTGAGCTGCCTTCAGCGAAAGTAACCCGGTTACTTCTTGCGGGCCTTTTCAATCAAGTATTCTTCCATCCGGGTGACGTCTTCCTTGTTAATGGCCAAAGTCTTCACGCCGGACCGCTGTAAGGTTCGTCCCATTTCGGTCACGGATTCCACATGCACAATCTCCGCCAAAAATTTAAGGATCGTTTTGTAATTGGGCAGGGTCAACCCCACCTCCACCACCGTTCCCTTGGGGATCGGCTGTTCGCTGATGACCGAAAGCCCGCCCACTGAAATATCCCTCGTGACGGCGTCATAAAGGGGGGAAACCTGGGAAAGCCCCGGCAGTTGGTCCGCCGTGGTGCTTCGATAGGAATCCTGCGAAAGGACCGCCTTGGCGTCCTTGGACTCAATCACCCGGTAGCTGATCTTAATGGTGGCCACCACGCGTTCATGCTGGCGTTTTTCCACCCATCCGGTTTTTCCCGCCATAGCGCGCCTCGATTCCTAAAGGGATATGAGCTTGATTATCATACCTAAAAAAGAACCCCCGGCTTGAGGGGAAAATAATCACCCCTTATTTTCACGCCATCCCAGCCAGGCGCAGGCGGCCAAAACCAGCAAGGTTCCGGCCAAAAAATGCGGGGTCAAAGCTTCCCCCAGTAATAAAAGCCCCAAGACCGCCGCCCCGATCGGCACCAAAAGTGACAAGAGGGTTCCCATGGGCAAACTTAAAAATCCCAGGGATTGGGTCAAGAGCAGTTGGGCCGCCATCCCTAAGAGCCCCATCAAAACTAAAAGTCCGCCCCCCCCGCCGGAAATCTCCGTCCAATGACCCAGGGATTGAGCCAGGGCGGGAGCGGCGGGGACCGCCGCCAGCGCCAAAAAGACTCCCGCGAAAACAAAACCAAAAAGACTGAAGCTTGAAAAAATACTCAGCGCGTTATCCGTGCGGCGGGCTTCCTTGATAGCCACCACGGAAGCGCCCGCGGCGGCGCCGGATAAAAGACCCGCCCAATCGCCCCTTCCCACATCTTCCAAACGCGCGCCCAAAACCAGCCAAACCCCGGTCACGCCCAGGGCCAGCATCCAACCAAAATGCCGGGGGGCTTGGCGCTTGAGAAAAAAAACAGCGAAGACGTTGGCCCAAATAGAGTAGGTGTAGTTCCAAAGGGTGGCCCGGGCCGCGGTGGTAAAGTCGAGGCTGATAAAATAAAAGAAAACCGCCAATCCGCCGAAAAACCCCCGCCAAAAAAGCGGCTTGAGTTTAACGATTCTTATTTTTTGGACACCCGCCGCCGCCAGCGCCCCCGCCCCCAAAAGGCCGAAAGCGAACCGGAAAAAAGTCACTTGCACCGCGGAGTAATTGTAACCATGCGCCCATTTCACCGTGATGGGCACGAAGGCGAACAAAAGGTCGCTGAGGAGGATGAGGGCGATTCCACTGCGCGCGAAGCTCATAACACGCGAAGAACCCGGCGCAGGTCCCGTCCCTTCAAATCCACATCCGCCAAACCTTTGAGGAACCCATCTTGGTTCATGGCGATGCGGAGCCCGGCGATCTTGAAGACTTCCCGGTCCGAGCGGCTATCCCCCACCACCACGGTTTGGCGCAAGGGGATCTTGAGCCGCCGGGAAAGCTGTTTGAGATAAAGGGCCTTTTGCCGCTCCTGAAAGATCCGCATGCCCCGGCCCGTAATGACGCCCCGCTTAATCTCCAGCGTGGTCCCCCGGACCTCATCAAAACCGTAGCGTTTTTTAAAATACCGCGCCGACAATTCATAACCCAAAGTGGAAAGCGCCACGTAAAACCCTAAGCGCTTGAGGGCCCGGACCGTTGGGGCGATGCCGGTCATTTTAGGGACGGGGTGTAAGGATTTCTCAACTTCGCGTATCTTCCAACCCGTCATGCGGCGGGTCACTTGCCGGGCTAAGGTGAGGTGGTCGGTCAAATCGTTCATCCATTGGCGCTCCAGCTCTTTAAAAAAAGCCTCGTCACCCGCCCGGCGAAAAAGAAACCGGGTGGTGGAAATACCGTAAGTCAGCGTGCCGTCGAGGTCAAAAAGGATGAGGCGGTTGGGTTTCACCGGGGCCTTTCTTGATTTCAAGCGAAGAAGGCGCCTAGTGAAGCCGATGCGGGTTCTTTTTTCAACTTAAAACCCCGTTCGGGTTAGCGCAAAACCAGGAGTTTCAGGATTTGCCGCCCCCCAGGGGTAATGACGGCCACGTAATAAAGCCCGTTGGCCAGGGGCCTTTGCCATTGGTCTTGAAGGGGTAAATCCAACACTACTTGGGGGGCGCTCTGGAGGCCAAAATCATGGTCCAAAATTTTACGGAAAGCCACCGTGAACAGCTGGACCCGGACGCCGACATTCGCGCTTAAAGGCACCAACAGGTGCACATCGCTTCCCTTCCCCGGATTGGGATAAAGGACCAACCGCTCGGGCGTGGCCGTCGCGCTTGGCGTGCCCGTCGGGGACGGGGTAGAGGTCGCGGTCGGGGTCACCGTAGGCGTCAAAGTGGGGGTGAAGGTCGCGGTAACCGTCGCCGTATCCGTAGGCGACGCGGTCGGCGTAGGGCTGGGCGAAATGGTGGGACTATAGGTCGCCGTGAAGGTCGGGGTAAGGGTGGGTGTGGCCGTGGGTGGTCCGCCGGGAATGCCGCATCCCCCCACCTTCATCAAGGCCCCGTTATCCGAGCCGGCTCCCAGGAAGGCGCCGCCCTGGCCGTCCACCGCCAGACCAGTCGTGTCCGGTACGATGGAACTACCGCAGTCCCTCCAAAGGTTTAGGAAGTTGGAATCATAAGCGGCGTATCCGCTCGCCCCGCAGACATAAAGATTCCCTTCGGGGTCCGCCGTGATCTGGTGTGGGAAGGCGACTGAAGTGCTCACCAGCGACGAAAAATTAAAGGCCGCGCTCCCTGGGGAAGCCTGCAGGTAGCGTAGGAGCCGGTTGTTATGCTCATCGCTCACGTAAAGCGTGGCCGGCGCCCCGCCCGAGCCTTCTTGAAAGAAAAGCCCGGAGACATCGCTGTTTGGCGCGGTGGAAGGCGTCCCGTTCAAGGTGAGCGGGGTGACCACCACGGGCGGCCCCTGGGTAACCCGGTAGACCGTGTCATTGGCGCCCCCCACGTAGAGGTCCTCTCCAGTACTTTGATCATCAACGGCGATGGTGTAGAGCGTGTCGTTACCATACGGGGAAAAGTTCGCGAGCGTGGCGCGGCTCCCGCCCGGCAGGGTAATTTTGTAGAGGTTGTGGCTGGAATCACACGCGTAAAGGAACCCGTCCTTCCCGCGCGCCATGTTATTCACGTACGAATAGGTATTGGGTAAAGCTCCCAGTATCGCCCCCGTGGCGGGATTAACGGCTTGAACCGCCGTGACGCCTCCCACATAGAGCGTACCCGAACCCGTCGGGTCATAGGCCACTCCATCGGTGGACGAGCTAAAAGTTCCGTTGCCCGAGCTGTAGCTCCAGGCGGTTTGACAGCAATTGGGCGTGGGGGAAACCGTCGGGGTGCTTGTCGGGAAGGCTCCGATAAAAGGCTTGAAGTAAACCAGCACCCGGCTTTTATTCAAGTCCGCCATGTAAAGATTGTCCTGATCATCAAAGGTGGAAGAATAAGCGTGGGTGGTGTAATCGCTCAAATGGGCCGCCGGATTGTCCGAGCCGATCGGGTTGGAATAAACCACGGGAAACCGGGAGCCTGTGTATTCGTTCATGCCCGCCACCATGATGGAATCGTCCGAGTTGAACGCCGTTTCCCAAGGGCCCCACACCCCGTTGGAACTGGAGGGGCTGGTGGCGGTGAAATTGCCGCCCGTGTCGTAAACCGCCGAAGCCGAAACCCCGAACAGCGGGGTGCCCGCCGAGTTATTTTGGATGTTGGCTTGGTTGAAACGCAAAAGCCGGTTGTTGCCCGCCCACTCCAAAGCCCCGTCGCTGACATAAAGGTTTCCATGGTGATCGATTCGTAAGGACCCCGGATAAGCGAAACTGGAGGCCGTGGGCGCGATTTCCCCCGCCCCGCAGGAGAGAGCGCAGTACTCACAGCCCGGAAGAACGGAGGCGCTGGGATTGCCGTTGCAACCGGTCGCCGACAACCCGTTTTGGCCCAAAACAATATCCACGACCGCCATAGCGGGATTCTCGGCGTTTCGCACCCGAATCACCCGGTTGCCGACCGTATCAGAAAACCAAAGATAGGTGCCGTTGGTATCCGTGGGGTCGGTAGTCAAGCCGTCCACCCGGGTAAAAGAAATGGTGCCTCCGCCCAAAACCGGCAGGGGCGAAGTCAGGTAGGTCACGGGCAGCTCACCCGGCGTGAGGGGCAGGTTGTAAAGCTCCAGGTGGACCGAGGGGCTGTAACCCCGCAACACCCAAAGGTGCTGGGGGCTGGCATGGTCCTCGCGGATACGATCCATTTCGGGCTGGGTTCCGAGGGAGACGTCCGCCGCGGGGACTCCTGCGGTCCCATCGGCGGCCTGGCCGCTAGATAGGGCCTGCACGCCGGAAGGGATGTTCCAATAGCGAAGGTGCGAAGAGTCCGAAACAATGACCTGCCCCGCGGCCACCGCCATGCCTTTTCCAAACCGAAGTCCCAGCGGACTTACTTGGTTGGCCATGCCATATTGGGCGGCCTTGAAAACCGCCCAGTCCGCCGAATGGGCCTCTCCCGCGGGAAGCGTTCCAATGGCGGGAATGGGAGCGGGAAACCGCCAAACGTCAAAATCATTATCCCGGGAAGTGATAAAAACGTCCCCGGTCGAATCCACGCCCAACCCGCCCGCCGGAGGATTCATGGTGTAAGAACCGACCGAATTTCCATCTTGGTAATTGAAATTCGCGCCGTCCCCGCCGCTGGTGGCCGCGGGGCTTCCGGATCCCGTCCAGGGTTGGCTTCGCAGTAAGACTTTTAAGGGCGAGAAGTTCGTGGGGCTTCCCGGACTCACGTTGAACAGGACGGCCTGATTGGTGCCCGCGTCGCTGATCCAAAGTCCGCCCGCGGGGTCAAATTCCAGTCCCCGGGGCGCCTGGATATATTGGGTGAGCACATAACCGATGGCTTTTCCCGAGGTGATAGGCGCCAGGTACACCACCACGCGGTTGCCGCCGCTGGCCTCGTCCGCCACGTAAACATTGCCCGCGCTATCGACCCGCACGGCCAAGGGGTTCGTAAGGTGATTGAGGTCCGAGGGGCCGGAAGCCGCCTGGTTGGAATTAAAATCCGCCTGGCCCAAAACCAAGTCCGCCGTGGAAGACGGCACACCCGCGCTCGGGGCGTTGGGATTGGGAAAACGCAGGACCCGGTTGTTCCCCGAATCGGCCACCCAAAGATTTCCCTGGGGATCCACCCCCACGCCCGCGCCCCAATCGCTGGCGGCGGTGAAACAAAGGCTGGAAGAACTGGGAGTCCCGCAAGAAGTAAAGGCGTCCTGATACCCGCTGGTAAAATCGCTCTGGCCCCAAACATGATCCGCCGCTTCCGCGCTGGCGACGGGCGCGGGATAACGCAGGACCCGGTTGTTGAAATAATCCGGCACGAAAAGATCGCCTTGAGGGCTTACCGCCATGTTGGCGTAGTAATGGGCTTCGGTCGGGGATATTTCGCTTTGCCGCACACTGCAAAGACAGGACGCGTTGGGCGAAGCCACCACGGGATAATTTTGCCAATTCGAGTCGCCGTTGCAGGCCGAATGGGAAAAATCGGGCTGTCCCAAAACAATATCGGCGCCTTGCGGCACGGCTGATGAATTGGATCCCGAACAAAGCGCGTTGGCGATGTCACTAAACCCGAGGACACGGTTGTTGCCGCCGTCAAACACATAGAGCCGGTTGGGCGTGGAAAATCGGTCTACCACCACGCCGCTGGGATTGAACATCCTGCGGTTGGTGACTTGATTGATGGCTTGGCTGGAAAAATCAGGCTGTCCCAACACCAGGTCCGCCCAATAATCGCCGGTCACTCCCCGCACGGGAGAGGAAAAACCCGGCATCGGCAGGAGCAGCCCAAGAACTAAGAGAATTCTCGGTGAGATTCGGTTCCAACGGGGCATAAGCGATATCCTAAATCCAATAGGTCCGGCAGCCAGCGAGACGGGGCTTCATCCCCTCGGTTATATACCGGATAGTTTACCTTAAAAAAAAGGACGGGGCCATCGGCCGGAGGAATGGCGGCAGGGGCTGAACCAGCTTGGTTGGGTGAAAAAGCCCGGCCGAACTTGGATGAATCCTCCGAGGATCCACCCAACGCGGCCTCGACTTCCCTATGCCGGGGGCGAGCGTCACGGTTTTAAAGAACCCGGGCGATGAGAAACGACGCGGAAATCTCCCCGCCGCGCCCCGGCTCAAAATAAAAAAGGGTGGCCAAACGGCCACCCAAGTCCCTTCATAAACCTTCCGGTTCATACCCAAGTTCAGGTTCATAGGAAACCGGCCTACCCTTTCGACATCTGTCGAAAGGTTGAACGAAAGCTTGTCCATAGGACGCAGCCTTGCCGGGTTTATTCCAAGGAAAAATAAAAAATCTTATGGAAGGATTCGCGCCCAAAAGAAAGGAAAAATCTACCGAATCTACTGAATTTGAACCGTCTTTTGCTGGGCAAAAAGCCCCGACTGGACCTGAATTTGATAAAAACCCGCCGGGGGCTTTTGGCCCCCCGCCAGCAAACCGTTCCATTCAAAAACCCAATGGCCCGGCGTCAAGGTGCCCTGATAAAGAACTCGGGCTTCCGCCCCCGTCGGGTCCAGAACGCTGACTTTCAGGGGCTCGGCTTGCGCCTGATTGACCACGACTGACAGGTTGGGGAACTGGGTGGCGGGGTGGACATCCAAATTTACCGGGGTAATCGCTTCTTCGGGGGCCGCCGAAACGACAGAAGAAGCCGCAGCCGGAGCATGGTTGGCGGAAGAACCCGTTTCCAATTCTTTTTTCACCCTGTTTTTGCCATAGCGACCTGACGCCGAAAGACCCGCCCCTAAAGAATCGCCCGGAGCCGTCGCCAACCCTTTGCCGGAGGCCGGGGGCGCGCAAACGTTGACTGGGCCACAAGCGCGTGTTTTTGAAAAGCCCGGCAACAGCCCAAAATGCCAAGCCGCACCGGCGCCCGCCGCCGCCAAACCTAGCGCCAAAAATAGAATCCCCAAAATCGAAAAGGCTCCACCCTTTTCCGCGTCGAAAGCGGGGGGAAGATCCTTCCACTCCGGCTCGGGCTCGGGCAGGCCAAAGCGCAGATAAGCTTCCCGGGCCAGCCGGCTGAATTGAAACGCCGCGTCTTCAGACTCCAACAGGCTTTGGGCCAATAGGTCTTGCTCGGATTCGCTCAGGTCTTCTTGAAAATACTTTTCCACCAATTCAGACATGGGAACCCTCCCCCAGCGCGTTCAACACTAATTGTTTCAGGGCTTCCTTGCACCGGGAAAGGCGCGACATGACGGTCCCGATGGGAATCTTGAGTTTTTCCGAAATGGCGGCGTAGCTTTGGTTTTGCGTATCCCTCAGTTTTAAAAGATCCCGGCAGGGGTCTCCCATGACTTCCCTTTGGGTTTCCACCAAATCCAGCATCTTTTGCCGATGGGCGTCTTCCTGGGCCCACCGGGCCTTGTCCACCGAAGGCGGACCGGCCAAGGCCTCCAATTCTTCCTCCGCCCGCACAATCTGGCGTTGGCGCCGCCGGATACGGTCATAGCAAAGATTCATGCAGATCCTAAAAAGCCAGTTGTAGAGGGTGGATCGAAATTCGAACTCGGGTAATTTGCGAAGGGCCGCCATAAAGGCTTCTTGAGTCACATCCTCGGCCTCGGCGTCATGGTATCCCAAAACATAATGACAAACGCGGCACAACCGGTCCCGATAAGCGTGAAAGAAATAACTTTCCGCCTGCGGATCCTTCTCTAATAGCCGCCGGACCAATTCACGATCTTCCAAAATAAGCGCCTCTATTTATAAAGATATCCCCAATATCATAAGACGAAAAAGCGGTGGTTTTATTCCCTCGAACTCCCTTTAGGGGGCTGGATGGTTTTGCTCGTACTGGTCGACCCATTCTTTTAAGGTTTTTTGAGACGGGTCGAATTCAAGAACCTTCTTATAACAACGCACGGCGTAATCCTCGCGCCCGAGTTTTCCGTAAGCCTCGCCTAAAGCCCACCACAGATGCACATTTTGCGGTTGTTGCGCCAGGGCCTGCAAATAAAGCTCTACCGCTTGGGCCCAATGGCCTTGAGACGCCATTAAATCGGCCTGAGCCCCAAAGTCCGCGGGAATGCTGAACTCCACCACCAGGCTCGAGGAAGGCGTTGGGGAGCCCACGGCGGCGGGCGGGCTCATGGGAGGTGGAACCTTTTCCACGCTCCCGGCCGCGGATGGAGCCGGGGGCGCCTGGAGTTTTTCCTCGTTCCCGGCCGAAGAATAAGAACCGCTTTGAAGTTCGGGATGGGACGAAGAAGAATCCGAAGCCAACGCCGGGCTCGGAGCCGGAGCGGATAAATCGTGGGCCGATTCCTCCATTAAAGTTGCCGCCGGAACGGAACCCTGCGCCGTCGAGGGGGAAACTTCCCCGCTGTCCAAAGGAATGGCCAAGCTGAACCGGTGGGTATCCCCGAAATTATCCCCATAAGGTAAGTAAGCGTAATCCAAAGTCAATCCGGCCACTACAAATCCGGCTCCAAGGGAAAGCACCCGCTGCCCGTCCGGCTGAGGATTGACCGCATATCCTCCCCGGACAAAAAAGCTCGATTCGTAAGCGAATTCCAACCCGCCCTGCAGAAGGTCCGTTTGGTCGGATTGGAAAAGACCGCCGATCGCGGCCAAAATCCGGGCGTCCGGATTGAGAAACCCCTCCCACGACAACCCGGCCGTGAGGGCGGAAACATAGGTTCCCGGCCAAGATCCCCCGCCCGCGAAACCGTAATCCAAACCCAATTTCCATTGTTTTCCAAAACCGACCAAGAGCCCCAAGTCAGGCCGAAAATCCTGGTAAGCCGTTCCGTCGAGGGATTCTTGGGAAAACTGAAAGCTGCCCCCCACCGCGATCCCTTCCAAGATCTCGGCCCCCAAACCGACTTGACCGGAAATTTGGTCGGCCCCGTACCCGCCGGTAGGATTTCCAAATTCGTCCCGGCCCTCCAAGCTCCCAAACCCCAAGTAGGCCCCGGACAAACCCATTCCCAGACCCGGCGCCAGCCGCCATCCTAAAAGTCCGGTTTCCCGGAAAGCCTCTAAGTCGCCGAAATCGCTGGTGACGCTGATCTGGGAAAAATTGAGTTCTCCCAAACCTGCCGGATTTAAGAAAAGGGCGGAAGCGTCATCCGCTACGCCCGCGAAGGCGGCCCCCAAAATGACCGTCCGGGCGGGCAGGCCTGTATCTTCCGAGGGAAGATATTGCCCCGCCGGCGGGGACACCACCTCGCCCGCCCGCCCCCCGGTGGTAAAAAGAAAAACCAACAACAGGGCCCCGATCCAAATCCGAAGGAACCTTTTCACCCTGGGCGCCTCATGGGATGACCGCGAATCTGCCGGGCTTTAATTTTACAGAAGATCCGGAATCATAACTGAGGGTCACTAGGTAAAGATAAACGCCGGGGGAAAATCCCGAAAGGCTGAAAGCGGTCGTTTGGGAACCCGCCGGTTTATGGTCGGTGACATCGGCGACCTTTTCCCGGTTTTGATTCCAAATCACCATTTCCATTTTTCCCGATCCGCCCATGTCGTAGGCGAGGGTCGCGTGGCCGTTACGGACCGGCGAAGGATACACATAACAAGTTCCCGAGGGGATGGACACGGGGGCCGCCGGGCCGTCCGCGCAACCGTTCATTTTGAGCAGGGCTCCGCCATCCAATTCAGACCCGATATAGGCGCCGCCCTGCGGATCCACCGCCATTCCCTGTGGATCTCCCACCCAGGTCGACGTCAAACAGTTTCTTAAGAAATTAAAATTCGCGTCGTACTGCAGATATTGTCCCGTACCGACCAGGTAAATATCCCCCCCGGGGCCCTGGAGCAATTGATGTGGAAAAATAAAACCGCCGGCTGTTTCCGTCGCGTTGTACGCGTAACTCGTGCTTCCCGTCTTCAAATATTGCAGGATACGGTCACCGTTCGTGTCCGCGACATAAAGGGTAGCCGGGGATCCGTCCTGAAACAGGACGCCTCCCACGGCATTCGGTAATGTCCCGCTCAAACTTAAGGTCTTCACCGTGGCGGCCGCTTGATCGATTTCATAGAGGGTTCCGGTGTCACCTCCCACATAAATATCCTCATTGACGCTTTCGTCATCCGCGTAAACCGCCCGGGTCCTTTCGGAGGCCGGGAAGGAATAGCTTTTCGCCACCAGTCCGGAGACAGGATCAACCTTATCGATCACCTGGTTGTTGTAATCCGACGCGTAAATATAGCCGTCATGGCCGAAACTCATCATCGTGATGTGTCCATAGGTCCCCGGCAGTGTGGAGATCGGCGCCCCGTTGGCCGGGTTCACAGCTTGAATGGACGTGTCGCCTCCCACGTAAAGCGTCTGGTTGGCCGGGTCATAAGCCAACCCGACGGTATCCGAGCTATAGGTTGAATTTCCATTAGGGTAGGACCAAGCGGTTTGACAACAATCCGGGGTGGAAGTCGGGGTGGGGGTTTGGGCCCAGAGCGCGCGATCGGGCGCCAATAGCGGAAAGAGGAAAAGGATAAATAGAAGGTAACCGCGATAAAGTTTGAACAAGTTTTAAATCCCAGTCGCTTGATCCGGCTGATAATGATCGAAATAAGCCAGAAGCATAAAGGATGGGACAATCCCTATGCCAACTTTTTTCAAAAATTCTTCATCAGCCGCTGGCGGTTTGAAGGGGCCGGAAAATCGACCGGTTCCATGGATTTTGGGGCAGGTATAACGTTTAAAACTGGATGATGAAGGAAGGCGTTTCAGGACCCACTCGGGCCCCTTGGCAAGGAGAGCGGCCAAAATAAAAACCGGACGGAAACACCGGTCCATCCGGGTGGCTCAGATATAATTTTTTCAGCATAGGGCGGTGTTGCTTGATAAGGCACGACCTCCAGCGGCATAACGAAGAGGTCTCGCTATTATCTAGTCGTCAGCTCGCCCCATTTATTCCAAAAATTCCGTAAAAATATAATAAAACCGCCGCGAAGCCCTGCAATTCTCAATTTAAGCGAAATTTGAGATCATCGTCACAGCCAACTCCGAACACTTTACTTCTTTCGCCGGACGACTTTTTGTCGGGGCCCAGTGATTCAATTTTTAAGCCATATTGCTGATCATCGCCGTGGCGAATTCCGAACACTTCACTTCCTTCGCCCCTTCCATGAGCCGGGCGAAGTCGTAAGTGACCACCTTTTGATCGATGGTTTTTTCCAAGGCTTTGCCGATCATATCCGCCGCTTCCTGCCAGCCCAGATGTTCCAACATCATGACGCCCGAGAGCACCACCGAGCCGGGGTTGACCTTATCCTGGTTGGCGTATTTGGGAGCCGTGCCATGGGTGGCCTCAAAAATGGCGTGGCCGGTGAGATAATTGATATTGCCTCCGGGCGCGATGCCGATGCCGCCCACCTGGGCCGCCAGCGCGTCGGAAAGATAATCGCCGTTCAGGTTCAGCGTGGCGATCACGTCAAAATCCTCCGGCCGGGTCAAAACTTGCTGAAGGGTGATGTCGGCGATCGCGTCTTTAATCACGATGCCCGCGCCGGGTTTCCCGGGGGCGATTTTGCACCAAGGCCCGCCGTCCACCTCGACCGCGCCGAATTCTTTTTTGGCCAGGGCGTAGCCCCAATCCCGGAAAGCGCCTTCGGTGAATTTCATGATATTGCCCTTATGCACCAAGGTCAGGCTTTTGCGCTTGTGTTTGATGGCGTACTCGATGGCCGAACGCACCAGCCGCTCCGTGCCTTCCTGGGACACGGGCTTGATGCCGATCCCGGAGGTTTGGGGGAACCGGATTTTTTTCACGCCCATCTCTTTTTGAAGCCACTCAATGACTTTTTTCGCCTCAGGCGAATCGGCGGCCCATTCAATCCCGGCGTAGATGTCCTCGGTGTTTTCCCGGAAGATCACCATGTCGACCTTCTCCGGATGCTTGACCGGCGAGGGCACGCCGTTGAAATAACGGACGGGCCGGAGGCATACGTAAAGGTCCAGCATCTGGCGCAATGCCACGTTCAGCGACCGGATACCCTTACCCACAGGCGTCGTCAACGGGCCCTTGATGCCCACCAAATATTCCTTAAACGCTTCCACCGTGTCGTCCGGCAGCCAATTCTGGAATTTATCAAAAGCGGTCTGCCCCGCGTAAACCTCGAACCAGGATATTTTTTTCTTTCCCTGGTAGGCCTTCTCGACGGCGGCGTCAAAAACCCGCACCGAGGCGCGCCAAATATCGGGCCCCGTTCCGTCACCCTCGATAAAGGGTATGACGGGATGGTCCGGCACTTTCAGAACTCCATTTTCGATACGGATTTTTTCGCCTTGGGGCGCTTTCACCGATTGGTAAGCGTAAGCCATGGGAGGCTCCTTGGATGGGATGACAAGAAAATCGCGGGCAGTTTAACAGAAGCTCAAGGCCATTCGCCAGTGGCTGGGCGGCGCTTTGATTTTTAAAAAGCGGGTTAGGCGGACGGCGGGCCTTCCGAAAGGCCGCGGAAATCTTTGCCGGTCAACCCGTACTTGCGCATTTTGCGCTGCAAAGTCTTCAGGCCCAGTCCGGCTTGGCGGGCGGTCATCAACAGATTACCCTCGGCCTTGGCCAGGGCATCCACCAGATAAGCTTTTTCGGTGATTTCTAAAAGGTCGCCGAGGCGCTCGGCCGTGGGCGCGCAAATGGGAAGGTCCAGCTGTTGGATGTCGGCGCCGGTGGCCAAAAGGCAGGCCCGCTCAATTTGGGTTTCCAACTCCCGGATATTGCCGGGCCAGGTATAGGTCATAAGCTGGCAAACCGCTTCCGGGGAAAGTTTTTCGGCCGGCGACCCGGTCAAAACCTTATAGGTCTCAATGAAATGATGGGCCAAAAAAGGCAGGTCTTGTTTGCGGTTCCTGAGCGCGGGAAGCCGGATCACCCGGGCGCCGAACAGGTTGTAAAGATCGCCGAGAATCTTTCCTTCTTGGACCAGGTTTAAAAGATCTTCCCGGGTAGCCGCCACAATCCGGGGATCCGAGGGGCCGGGATTCATCGATAACCGGTCGGCCAACAAGCGCTGGCTGTCCGGCCCTAACAGCGTGATCTCATCTAAATAGAGGGAGCCGTCCTGGGCCTTTTGCCAGGCGTCGAAGAGCGCCTCGCCGTAATCCCCCTGGGGATGGTCGGCGCAATGAAAAACCCGGAAAGGCCCCTCGGCCCGGGCGCCGCGTTGATGCAGGGCGCGGGCCACGGATTTTTTTCCCGTTCCCTTTTCCCCTTGGATTAAAACCGGACGTTGGTCCCCCGCCAATTGGGACATTTGCTCGAAGACCATGCTGAAGGCGCGGTCCCGGCTGGAAACTTTTCCGGCCAACTGGGTCCTGGCGCTTCCCCGGGCCAGACAGGTGACGTCCTTGACGATTTCCACCGCGTAATCCACTTTTTGATTGGCGCTTCTTAAAGGGAAAACCGAAACCTCAAACTCCCGGTCCGATCCGTTGACACCCATGGTGCAGTAAGAAACCTTGGATTCGCCTTCCTCAAAAACGCTTTTCATGGAGCAAAAAAAACATTTTTGGGCGAAACCGTAAAAGGACTCGTGGCAAGGCCGTCCGCGCAGGTCATTCAAATCACGCTTGAGTGTTTTTTGGGCGAAGTCATTGGCGTAGACCACCCGATACCGGGTGTCGATGATCTTTACCGAATCCGGCATTCCATCCAAAACGTTTTGGAGAAAAGGGGCTTTGGTATAAAGGGCTGGGGGTCTGGAACGACGGGGGCTCATCCCCCAACCTTCGGGAAAGAGCCCGTCGACGGACAGAAAGTTTTCAAGCGGAAACTCATCGGATCAAAAACTTCCGATTAATTCTTCGAGGCGGGGGCGGCTACCGCCACGGGCGCTTCGTGCTTTTCCACGGTCACGCTGTTGGGCGCGAACTGCTTCAAGCGCTTCTTGGCTTCCAGCAATTCTTTCCGGATGCCGGACAAGGTATCGGCTAATTCTTGCTCCTCGCCGAAAACCTCGATGGCCCGTTCCAATTGCTTCAAAGTTTCCTGCTGAAGTGCCCATTCTTTTTTGACCGTGGTGGTGAAATCCAAAGTCAACGATTCCGCCTCCGGATGCAAAACCAATGTGTTCGGAATGCCGGTCATATCGTTTAAGGTCTTGACCAAAGTCTGGTAATGGCGTTGGGCCATCGCCAAGAGCTGCCAAACCACCTTGACCGAATGATCGTCTTCCAATCCCACGCTGGAGGTCGCGGTAGCCAAGTGCATCACCCGGCGGTAGCTGACTTCCAAAATTTGGAAAAGCAAGGCCGCTTTGCGGAGGGTGATCTTGCTGATGTGGGTCTTGTTGTTGAGCAGGTGCTTCACCTCGCCGAGCTTCGTTTCGCATTGCTCCAGCAGTTCGCGGTTGGCGCGGGCGTCCCGGGGGCTGATGCGAAGGGCCCGGCCGGCTAAGTGTTGAATGTCGTGGTTCACGCGCTCCACGGTTTCGATGAGCTGATAAAGCGAGAAGTAAAAATTCATTTCCTAAACTCTCTTTCTGCTCCCTCTACTGGGCCTAAACAATAACCCCTATTAGCGGGATGGCACCGACTTTTTCGATTTCAAAAACTATACTCCTTGTACCTCCCAAAACAAACTAAAAGTTACTAAAAACATCTATAAAACCTTAATTTTTAACGATTTATGAGGGTTTAATCTTAAACTTTCAAAGTGATAGACATGCTAAAAAGGGTCAGTTTTGTCCAAAAATTGTCAATTTTTACACAGATTTTAACTCGCCCTAACGCCCATTTCCCCTTAAAAAAGAACCCTAAAACCGCCCCCGCAAAGGGCTTGTCTTCATAAAACGACTTGCCCATGATGGCGCTACTTAAATCCAAGGAGTTTCCCATGCTCAAAGAAGGCCAAAAAGCGCCCGACTTTCAATTGGACGATGACCAAGGCCAAAAGGTATCCCTGAAGGACGCCAAGGGTAAAAGCCTGGTGCTTTATTTTTATCCCAAGGATTTGACGCCGGGCTGCACCCAAGAGGCCTGCGACTTTCGGGACAATTGGTCCGCGGTTCAAAAAAAAGGCGCTTTGGTTTGGGGCGTCAGCGCCGACGCGGTGAAACGGCACGTCAGCTTCAAAGAAAAATACAAACTTCCTTTTCCGCTATTGTCGGATGAAAGCTTGAAGATGCTGAAGGCCTACGGCGTTTGGAAAAAGAAAAAGTTCATGGGCCGGGAATTTATGGGAATCGTCCGGTCGACGTTCCTGATTGGACCCGACGGGAAGATTAAGAAGATCTGGTCCCCCGTTAAGGTCAAAGGGCACGCTGTCGACGTTTTAGAAAATCTCTAACCCATGATTCAGCCTTACCTAAACCATAAACCCCAAATCGGAAAGAATGTCCGGATCCACGAAACGGCGGTTGTCATCGGCCGGGTCACCCTAGGGGAAGACGTGAGCCTTTGGCCCGGCGCGGTGTTGCGCGGTGACATGGATTTTATCCAAGTGGGAAACCGAACCAATATCCAGGACGGCTGTGTCTTTCATACGGACACGAATTTTCCAGCCATCATCGGCGAGGACTGTGTGGTGGGGCATCAAGCCTGTGTCCATGCCTGCAAAGTCGGCAATCGTTGTCTAATCGGTATCGGCTCGATCCTATTGACAGGCGCGGAGATTGGGGATGAGTGCATCATCGGCGCGGGCGCGCTGGTGCCCGAGGGCAAAAAAATCCCGGCCCGGTCTTTGGTGGTGGGCGTGCCGGGAAAGATTGTCCGCCAAGTCACGGACGAGGATGTGAGGATGATTTTGTCCGGCGTGAAGGAATACCTGCACCTGCGGGAACAACTACCGATCCTGAACGGCTAAAAACCTGAGGAATGACGGTCATACCCGGTGAGTTCCATATAGCCTTCGCCCTTCAGCTTCTTGAATCCCCGTTGGCCCGCCAAACTCACCGAACCTTCCCAGTAAAGTACCTGGGTGCTGGCAGAGGTATCCAATTCCTGGTCGGGAAAATCGGCTCCCACCTCAAACGAAAGTTCAAGTTTGGGAATCTGGATCAGCCACCTTGTGGGATAGACCACACCCGTGCGGGGGCTTTTCCAGCTTTCCAAAGCCTGCGCCCTAAAATCCGGTCCTTGAAGGTGAAGCGCTTTTCCCGTCCGGTCAATAAAGTTTCCACTGGAAGCCGGACTTATTCCGCCCGGGGCCAGTCTCAGGCGGTAAAGCATCAGTTCAGTGCCGTCGGAAAATTGCAATCCAAACCAATCCCAACCCGTTTCCCCGGGCGAAAGGCCGCCGCTGAAAAATTCATGGTCCATCCAGGCTTGGCCGGTCACGGGCTGGGTCTTTCCATTGATTCCTAAATTCCCCGTCACGGTCATGAGGGGAAAAGAATAATAAAGCGAGGCCTGGGCTCCACCCTTCACGCTATATCCGCCTTTTCCTTCCAGCGTTGGCGCGAAGGGCGACGCCAGCTTCAAGTCAATTGAATGGCCGCCGTCTTGGGCGATTAAATGATGGCCGGGGGCCTCATGAAAAGCCCGCCAATCCTCGTTCCAAACATCCACGCCGCCGCTCTTGGCGCCCGCGAGGCCGGGGCCGGGCCGGTTTATCTTTTCGGCGAACCAGAATTTTTTAGCGCCCAAATCACTCAGGGCGAAATGGGCGAAATAAAGATCCCGGGCCGTGAAGGTAGAAGGATTGTCCACTTGCCGGGTCAGGCCTTGCCGGAAAAAGGTCAGTTCAAACCCATACCGTTTTCCGCCGGCCGTCGTTAAATGGCCAGTGTAGTACCACCATTCGGTTCGGTAGGAAGGATGGTTGCCGTGGTCATAGGGAAATTTCCAGGCGTAACCGGGCTTGGCGGGAATAAACCCATCCCCGGCCCAAAGAGGTCCGAATCCCAAAAGAAATAGGAAAAAGAAAGCGAAGCTTTTCATTCGGGATTTACCTCCTTTAAGGTAGGAAGGCGGGACGCCAGCCAGGCCGGATAAACCCCCGCCAAAAGCGTGGCCGCCCAAACCAACGCCAAGGCCTTCCATAAAAAGCCCCAAGGCGCGCGCCATTGGATCGTCCACCCGAACGACTGCACATTGATGACGTCGATCAAAAGCAGCGCCAGGAGCAGGCCCACCCCCAGCCCCAAACCAATGCCCACCAGCCCCATCCAACCCGCTTCCCATAAAAGGGTCCGGCGCACTTGGCCGCGCGCGGCGCCCACATACCGCAGGATGGCGATCTCCTGACTGCGTTCCAATATCAGCGCGGTCAAGGTGGTCAAGATGCCGAGAACCGCCACCAAAACCGCGATCGCTTCCATGGCATAGGTAATAGCGAAGGTTTGGTCGAAAACTCGGAGCACTTCTTTTTTCAAATTCGCGTTCGAGCGGGCGAAAACCTGCGCGCCCTTGGGCAGGTTTTTGAGAATCAGTCCCCGCGCGGCTTCCGCGTCAATCCCCGGCCGCAGGTAAACCGCCAAGCCGTTCACATGATCGTCGTGAAAAAGCCGGGCGAAAAGCGCGCGGTCCAAAATCACCGTTCCGCGGTCGTTGGAATAATCGTAATAGACCGCCGCGATGGGCAGGCTGACCGGTCCCGAAGGCGTTTGAAGGAGAAAGAAGTCTCCCGCGTTCAGGCCGTCTTTTAATTGAAGCGGCTCGGAGATGATCACGCCGGGCGTCTTTTGGATTTGAGAAAGGAAATCTTGCGCCCGGCCCTTGGTCTTGAAAACCAGGTTGCCGTATTTTTGAAGCGCCTCGAGGTCAAAGGCCGCCAGATAAAGTTCTTTTCCCTTCCACTGGTAAGGAATCCCGCGCAGCCGCTCCACCGCCAAAACCCCGCCGGACGCGGCCACGGACTGGATGGTTTCCGGGCTCAAAAAAGACTCCAGCTTCCCCGCCTGGTCGGACGCGGGCCGGAGGTAGATATCGGCCTTCAGTGTCTGGTCGAGCCACAAAATGACGGTCGAGCGGAAACTTCCCACCATCACCGCCACGCTCACCATGAGCGCGACCCCCATCACCAAGGCCGCCACGGCCACACTGGATCGGCCGAGCCCGGAGATTAAATTGCGCAGGGCCAGCCAGCCTTCCACCGGAATAAAGCTTCCGGCGAGTCTTTCGCCCAAGGCGCAAAAGACCCTTAAAAATAAAGGGGTGAACAAGGCCGCGCCCACCAGTAATCCAAATGCCGCCGCGTAGCCCCCCACCGGCAACCCATTCCAAGCGGAGATCCGGGTTAAAAACGCCGCTAAAAGCCAAGCCGTTGCGCCAAAAAAGGCCAGCCGGTTGGAGAATGGATGAAAGGCGCCCTCCAAATAACCTTTGCGGGTGGAAAGCGAGGGTGGAATCTTCGAGGCTAAAATCGCCGGGGGAAGGCTGGCCAGGGTAATCACCGCGACGCCCGCCAAAACCCAAATCCAAGTGTCCGTGGCCAAGGGGATGCGGTTTTCCAGGGGTGAATAAAGGTAAAGATTGCTCATGGTGCCGCCCACCAGCGCCAGGGCTTGCTGGGCCATCGCCCGTCCCAGAAGGATTCCGGCGCAAGCGCCGGCCAAACTCAAACTGAAGGCTTCCAGCAAAACGAGTTTTAAAACCTGTCCCTGGGTAAATCCCAAGGTCCGCAAGGCGCTGATTTCCTGCAGCCGCCGAAGCACCGCGATGGACATGGAGTTGTAGACCAGGAAGGCCCCCACCAAAAGCGACACCAAAGCCAGCGCCAACAGATTGGCTTTGAAAGCCCGGAGCATCTTTTCAATCTGGCCGTTGCGCTGGCTGGGCCGTTCAATTTTAAAAGAAGGCGGAAGTTGTTTTTGAAGCGCGGCTTCCAACTCGTCGCGGTCGGCGGCGGAATGGGAGACCCACTGGATTTCGTCCAACTGGCCGACTTTTCCAAAAACCTTTTGGGCCGCCGCGATATCCATGATCGCCAAGGACCCGTCCAGCGCGCGGCCCGCGCCCTGATCGGCCAGCAAGCCCTCGACCTTGAGGCGCTGCCATTGGTCCTCAACGAGAAAATCCACGGAGTCACCGGCCTTGATCCCATGTCGGTCGGCGTATTTTTGGGTAAGAAAAACCGCGTCGGGCTCAGGAAGCAATTGAAGCAGGTCCCGCCATTGAAGGGGCTTTTGACCGGGGCCTAACAGTTGATAGTCCCGCACCAACCCGTCTTTGATAAGGTCGATGCCCAAAACTGTCAGCAGGTCTTGGGGAGTGGACGCCGGGGCCATCTTGTCCTTAATCAAAGGAATCATCAGACCCTGGTCCCGGGTCGGACCCAGCTCACGCAAAAGATCCTCGGAAAAAGGCTCCCCGTTTTGGGTCAGGCTTAAGTCGGAGCGGCCCGCCAAAAGATCCACCGAATTCTCAAAGGACGAAAGGGCCGCCTCACTGGAAAGCCGGATGGCCACCACCAATGCGATGCCGAGCGACACGCCCAAAAGCGTGGCCAGGGTTCGGAAGGGATCCTGCTGAAAATGCCGGAAGGTCAGCCGTAAATGAAGCCCGTTAGGCATGCGCGTTTTTCTGGCGGGGATAAAGGCCCGTCACTTGACCGTCTTTAAGAAGGATCAAGGTATCGCCCTGATCCGCCGCTTCCCGGCTGTGGGTGGCCATCAAGACCGCGCAGTTTTCCGCCTGAGCCACCTTTTGGATCAATTGAAGAACCAACTGGCCGTTCACACTGTCAAGATTGCCGGTGGGTTCGTCGGCCAAAAGAAGTTTGGGCCGGTGGATCAAGGCCCGCGCCACGGCCACCCGTTGCTGTTCCCCGCCGGATAGTTGGGCGGGACGGTGTTTGGCCCGCGCGGCCAGCCCCACCTTTTCCAATAGTTCCTCAGCGCGAATCCTGGTTTTTTTCCGGGGCTCTCCCGCTAAAAGAAGCGGCAATTCGATATTTTCAAGGGCGTTAAAAGTAGGGAGCAAATTGAAGAACTGAAAAATAAATCCCAGAGACGCGCGGCGAAGCAGGCTTAACTCAAGGTCCGAAAGCCCCGCCAAAGGCCGGCCCTCGAAAAGGATTTGCCCCTCGCTGGGCGCTTCCAAGCCGCCCACCAAATTGAGCAGGGTGCTTTTGCCGCATCCCGAGGGACCTATCAGCGCCACAAATTCGCCGGGCTGGATCTTAAAGGCCACCTTTTGAAGGACCCTCACGGCCCCGGTTTCAGCGCCGTAGCTTTTGGATAAATTTTGAATTTCCACCAACGGCGCCATGAGAATTCCTTCGCATCTAATTTCATTTTGATGCCCCGGGATAATGTCGCTCTCCCCTAACTACTATATGGAGAAGCGATGCGAACGCGGATAAGCACCGATGAAACCTTTTATCTTTTCTGCATTAAAATCTGCGTGCATCTGCGTCCATCATTGTTAATTGCCTAAGCTTCGATGTTATTTTTAAATCAAAAGATCGTCTTGGGTTTCCGCTTGTTTTGGTTTTCGGCGCGGATCAATGATCGGCACATAATCCAAGTCCACATCGCCTAAAACCGAAACCTGGCAGGCCAGGCGATAGGCGCCCGAGAGTCCGGCGGAATCCAAGGTTTGTTTTTCACGGTTACCCGGGGGCGAAAGATGTCCGGCGCCCTTCAGCACCTCCACCAGACAAGTCGTGCAAACCGCCCTTTCACAGCGATAGCGGATCGGCAAATCATAACGGAAGGTGGCGTCAACCAAGGTGTCATCCCGGTCGACCTCGCAGGCCTGTCCGGTCTTGGGGAAACGAATTTGGACTTTGAAAGGAGCTGGGGTCATGGGCTAGGGGCATTATAGGGAGCCGGTCGCCCGTTCTCCAGGCCCCCATCCCCGGCTAAGCCCAGCGCCATTTGCCCCTAGCGAAATCCGGCATGCTTTTCCGGTGATGCTTCCCGGCTTCTTACGGTAAGAATCGCCGGAAGCCGGAGAGCCGGTCGCATCTTCTCCCAACCTCAATCCCAGACTAAATGCACCGCAACAAGACCCAGTGCCATTCGCCCCTAGCGAAATCCGGCATGCCTTTCCGGTGATGCTTCCCGGCTTCTTACGGGAAGAATCGCCGGAAGCCGGATGAGCCGGTCGCCCGTTCTCCAGGCCCCCATCCCCGGCTAAGCCTGCCGTTGATAATTTTCTTCGCCCTTGCCTAGAATGGCCCCATCCCGAGTTTGAAAGGATTCCCATGCCGGCGCTTCGATTTATCCATTTTTTCGCTTTTGTTTTTTGGTACGGCGCTTTGCTTTATTTCACCTTCATCCAGGCGCCGCTGCTTTTTAAAACCCTGCCCCGGGAACTTTTCGGCCTGGTCCAAAGCAAGCTATTCCCGGCTTATTACCTCATCAGCTATGTCTGTGGAACCCTTTTAGTGGTGAGCTACCACCTGCTGCATCCTCTGAAAAATTATGTTCCCCAGGATTGCGTCAAAATCACCGCCCTTTGTTTGATGCTTCTTTTTTCACTGGGCCAAGGCCTTTGGATCGGCCCCAAGGTCGGCGAGCTCCGCGTCCAACGGGAAGCCGCCGAACAGGCCAAGGATCCGGTCCAAGTGGACGCGCTCACCCGGCAATTCGGCAAAGCCCATATTATCTCCAGCCTTTTTAACTTAGTGGTGGTCATCGCCGGAACGGTTTATTTGGTTTATTTATTCAAGGAATGGAACATCTAATCCGCCCTCCTGGTTTGTCCGGGGAGGCCCCTATCACCTTTTAACCCATCCCCGCGATTGGCTTATACTGTCCCCATGAAAAAAATATTTGTTTTGGATCTGGCCCGCGCCGTGGCGGTTCTCATGGTCCTGACCGGGCACTTGGGCATCTTGTTTCCCGCCAATGGCCTGTCCGATTTTTGGCGGTGGATCTGGTACCGGGCCTGGGTCAATGGGGCTTATGGGGTTCCGCTTTTTTTCGTGATTTCGGGATTTCTCATTACCCGTCTGATCGCCGAAAATCCCGGCGGCCTTTTGAAACCCGACTTCCGGGATTTTTACGCGCGCCGGGCCGGACGGATCCTGCCGCTCCTGTTTCTTTTTTGCGTCCTGGGTTTGGGGCTGGCCACGCTGGCCCCCCTTCCCGCCGATTCCATCCGGGGGTTCTTTTACGACCGAAAAAACATCGCGGACCCCCTCTTTTGGGCTTCCCTGGGGACCTTTTGGTTTAATTGGTTCCGGATTTTTCCCCGCGAGCCCATCGCCTGTTATTGGGCCATCCTTTGGTCCTTGTCCGTCGAGGAGCAGTTTTATTTTTTTTATCCCTTGGCCCTTCGCCTCTTGGGTTCCAAACGGAACCTCATCATCCTCTTATTGGTTTTTGTGGCGTTGGGTCCGGCGAGTCAATGCGTCGGTTACGCCCTGAACTGGAATCATCTGTTGATCCATTACAATTCCTTCAACGGCTTTGACCTGATCGCCCTCGGCGCCCTGCTTCACCTGGTTTGTGAAAGATGGCAAACCGCCCTGCGGCGGCGTCCCGGCGTCAGTTGGGTTTTAGCGGTTCTGGGGGCGGCTTTGGTTTTTAAGATCTACTTTCACCAGCCTTATTTCGCCGATTATTGGGGCAACCGCTTCGATGATTTATTCATCGGCTTGGGCCTTTTTATTTTCCTATTGGGCGCCTTGCACCTGGAGGCTTTCAATTCCAAGGCTTGGTTGCCGGTCATTTGGTTCGGACGGATGAGCTACGGGATATACCTTTATCAAATGGCGGTCTTTTGCGTCTTGTTCCCCTTTTTAACCAGGCTTAATTCTTTTATCTGCTTTTTGACCGCCGCGTCGGCGGTTTGGCTGGTCTCGGCCCTTTCTTTTTACCTTTATGAGAAGCCCGCCAACCAATGGATTCGAGGCCTGTTGGGGGCGAAGACCAAGCTTTAAACCAAGCGCTCGCGGCTAAGTTTTTGGGTAAACTAGCCTCCATGAACGGATCCCCTTCGCGCCCGCACACCCTCAATGTCATTGACTTGGCCCGTTCTTTTTCGATCCTGGCCGTTTTGGCCAACCACTTGGGGCCCAATTACCTCACCCGGCCCTCGGCCTCGCCTTTTTGGGCGCAAGCTTGGTTCAAGCTCTGGGCCAACGGCCATTACGGGGTGCCGATTTTTTTCGTGATCTCCGGCTATCTGATCACCCGCGTTTTGGCCGGGCAGCCGAAGGGGCTTTTTCATCCCGATTTCCGGGACTTTTACTCCCGCCGGGTGGGACGCATCCTGCCCTTGCTGATGCTGACGGTTTTGCTGGCCCTGCTTTTGGTCACGGTTTGCTCCCCCTTATCGCCCCAATATATTTTCTGCTTTAGCGATCCTCACACTTCCTTGAACCCGGTTTTATGGGCCTCGATCGCTTTCTTTTCGATGAACTGGTATCTGATGAGCCCGCTGGCGGGTCACGCTAAAAGCTTGATGGCGGCTTGGACCATCCTTTGGTCGCTTTCCATCGAGGAACAGTTTTATTTATTTTATCCCCTGTTGTTGTCCCGCGCTGGGCGTCCCGCGTTCTTGCTGGCGTGTTTCGGTTTTTTCATCGCGCTGGGACCGGTTTTGAAATGGGTGGGTTGGACTTGGTTTTTCCGGGATGGCTGGTTTTCGCTGAATTCTTTTTGCTATTTCGGCCTGATCGCCCTGGGCGGATTGCTCTACTGGATCTCGGAAACTTACCGGGCCATTTTGCGCGGCCCCCAAGTGAGTGTCCCCCTTTGCCTGGCCGGCTTCTTATTGACGCTCAATACTTATCTCCATGTCGTGCTCCGGGCCGATTTTTTCGGCAATGTTTGGGCGGACTATTTCATCGGCTTGGGGACTTTTTTATTCCTGCTGGGCGGGCTGAACCTTGGCTTTTTCGAGTCCAAACCCTGGCGGCTGTTGGGCGGACCGGGCCGGATGAGTTACGGGATGTATTTACTCCATCCGCTGGTGTTGTTCTTCCTTTGGCCTTGGTTGAAAGGATTGAATGATTTCACGGCCTTCGCGTTTTTCGGAGCGGTGACCTTCGGGGTGGCGCGGCTTTCCTATCGGTTTTTCGAGTTCCCCATCAACCAGTGGATCCGCCGGCGATTTGGGGTTAAACACTCATCCCCAAAGATTGTCTGAATAAACACCCCGATTGATCAGTTTCGCTATTTTTTCTTTCACCGATTCCTTGTCCTCTAAATAGGTCACCCCAAACCAGGCGTCTTTCGACGGCAAAACCTTCACGGTGGCTTTTTTCTTGTTGATCAGCCGGTCCACCACACCCGGAAGTTGGAATTCGGACTTGAGTTCTTTTCCGCTTTTTTTAAAGAAGGCCGCCCAATCTTTTTCTAAAGCGTTAAAGAAGCCCGGCGTAAAGCCCCATTGGTTGAGGGACACGGTTTCTTTTCCGGTCATCGCGCGCCTTTTGCCCTTGGGGTCTTGGGAAAAAATCCTCGAACCGGCTTTTTCGATGTGGGAATGCTCCGTCACGGAGACCAGGGTTCCGGACTTGGAAACCCGGCAGACGCCGCGCGAAACCTTGCCGAAGTCCGAAAGGGTTTTTTTTAGCGTGAACCCCACCATGGCGTAGCGGGGCTCGTTGAGGTCTTTCATTTCGGAAAGGAACTTCGCCAGGGCCTTAAAACCGGAAGGACCGTAATAATCATCCGCGTTGATCACCGCGAAAGGCGCCTTGACGGCGGCTTGGGCCACCCAAAGCGCGTGGCCGGTTCCCCAGGGTTTCACCCGGCCCTCGGGCACCTTGGCGCCTACCGGCACCATGGAAAGTTCCTGGTACACATAGCGCACCGGGATTTTAGTTTCCCATTTGCGGCCGATGATTTTTTTGAAGTCCGCCTCGATCTCCCGGCGGATGATAAAAATAACCGAGCCGAAACCGGCCTTCAAGGCGTCATAGAGGGAATAGTCGAGCAAAGTGGCGCCCTGGGGGCCCATGGGTTCCATTTGTTTCAAACCCCCAAAACGGCTCCCCATGCCGGCGGCCATGACCACCAACGCGGGCGTCAGGAAGCTTCCCCGGGATTCATCGCTTGGTGCCTTTGCCGTTCTTGTTCGATATAGCGCATGGCCGTGGAAAAGGCGTAGGCCGGACCCGCGGTGAGGGCCTGCAGGTCCGTGGTCTTGCCGATCTTCTCGTAATATTCCATGAGGCCCCCCAAGACCAACATGAGGAAAAAAAGCGAGGGGTCAGATAGGGTTTTGAGCAGGTACTGGAGATAAAAAACCACCGTCACGGGGTAATAAAGCCCTTCCTCGCCGATTGAAAGGTCCAAGACCGCCAGCCGGGACTCTTCTTCCTGGCGCAGAACCAGCCGCATGGTCTTCTTAGGAGGATCCGGGATTTCCGCCAGCATTTCTTTGCCCGGGCCCAGGATGGCCGGACGCTGAAGGCCCTTTGGAGTCACCGTGTCGCCCATGACTTTTTGCAGATAGTCGATTAAGAGGGGGGCCTGCTTGTTCTCACCCAGAAGCAGAAGGATCTTCACCAGGCTCAGCGAAAAAAGCTGGATGGCGTCCCTTTCCCGCGACAAGGCGTCGGGCTCTTCGGAGCGGTAATCCACATAAGCGGAGAACCGCTCGGCGAAAACGACCTGGGCCGCCCCGACAACCCGGCCGGCGTCCGTTTCAGGTTGGGGATCCAAGCGTTTTAAAAACTCAGTACTTGGCGACCGCGGAATCCACCTGGTCGCTCCAACCCAGGATGCCGCCGGCCACGTTGGTGAGATGGTCAAAGCCCTGTTGTTTTAAAAAGGCGATGGCCTTGGCGCTCCGCACGCCGCTCTTGCAATGCACCGCGATGGTCTTGCCCTTGAACTTGTCCAGTTCATGGAAGCGCTGGGGCAATTGGGACAGGGGCAAAAGCAGGGAGCCCTTGATGTTGGCGATGTCCCACTCGTTGGGCTCGCGCACGTCCAGAAGCAAAAAGTCCTGCTTCTCGTCCAGCATGACCTTCAGTTCCAGCGGCGTGATCTCGTCCTTTTTCACCGCGACTTCCTTGGTTTGGAAATCCTCCACCTTCATGCCGCAGAATTGCTCGTAGTCGATCAAGGCCTTCACCGTGGGGTTTTTGCCGCAGACCGGGCATTCGGGGTCTTTGTGCAGTTTCAGGACCCGGAAGTTCACGTCCAGCGAGTTGTAGATCACGAATTTTCCGATGGCGGGTTTGCCCGCGCCCGTGATGAGCTTAATGGCTTCGGTGGCTTGGATGGCGCCGATCGTCCCCACCATGGCGCCCATCACGCCGCCCTCCGCGCAGGAAGGAACCTCGCCCGGGGGCGGCGGCTCCGGGTACAAGCAGCGGTAGCAGGGACCCTCGGGGGTTTTAAACACCGTGACCTGTCCCTCGAACCGAAAGATGGAACCGTACACATTGGGCTTGCCTGAAAGGACCGCGGCGTCGTTGGTCAGGTAGCGGGTCGGGAAATTATCCGTCCCGTCGATGATCATGTCGTAATCTTTCAAGATGTCCATGATGTTGTCGCTCTTCAGGGCCACCGCGTAGGTGTTGACCGTCACGTCGGGGTTGAGGGCTTTTAAACGTTTCGCCGCCACTTCCACTTTGGGCTTACCCACGTCCTCGGTGGTGAAAAGGATTTGGCGCTGCAAATTACTGGCGTCCACCGTGTCAAAATCAACCAAGCCGATGGTTCCCACGCCCGCCGCGGCCAAATAAAGGGAGATGGGGCAGCCCAGGCCGCCCGCCCCGACCACCAAGACCTTGGCGGCCAGCAGTTTCTTTTGGCCTTCCACGCCCACTTCGGGCAAAAGGATGTGGCGGCTGTAGCGTTTGATCTGGTCGTGGTTCAAATTCATGGCGTCTCTCCCCGCGAAATAACCGGCGTTTGAGTACTTACAATAGGAAGGGCATGATAAAGGGGCAAGAAGGGCTAACTCAAGACTTTCAGGCGGCTTTTTCCAGATATTCCTTCAATAGCCGCAGGGTTTCCCGGGTCCTGGCCTGATGGGTTCTTAAGCCGAATCCCAAGGCAAAATAAAGTTTTGCCGCCAAGCTGGAAGCTTCCACCTTCATCCAATAAAAGCTGACCCGGCATCCGTTTTGTCCTGCGCCGGCCGACGCGATTTCAATCGCCGCGCGGCCCTTTAAAGGCTTGCCCGTGTATTCCATATAGATACGGTGAAAAGGCTCCAAGCCGCTGATTCGATATTCAAAACGAGTCGGAGGAAATCCCGCCACTTGAAAACACACGATTTGCCCCACTTGGGCCCGCCCGGGGCCGTCCCAGGACAACGAAAGGCCGGGACGCCATTGACGCCTTAAAGTCCAATCGGTGAGGGCTTGATAGATTTTTTCAGGGGTGGACTGGATGACGATGGATTCTTCGGATTGGTAAAAGGTCATCGATTTAAGTTTCCCCAGTAAGGCCGAATTTACCACCAAGACGCCAAGGCGCCAAGAAAAGCGAAGACGAAATCCTGATCAATCTTATGGCCGCCCTTGGCTTAGCTTGGTGTCCTGGCGCCTTGGTGGTGAACTGGTTTTAGACTTTCACTCCCCGGTAGGCCTTCAGTTTCTCAATGGCCTTGACCAGGGTTTCCTCTTTTTTGGCGTAACAAAACCGGATCATGCCCGTGGAAGGGTTATTGAGATAAAAGGAGGAGATGGGAACGGTGGCCACGCCGGCTTCCTTGACCAGGTGCACCGAATAATCGTAGTCCGTGGCGAAACCCTTTTCGGGGATCTTGGCGATCAAATAATAGGCACCCCAGGTTTTGAAGGCCTCAAAACCCGATTCCCGAAGGCCCTTCAAAAGAAAATCCCGTTTGGCTTGGTAGCCCTCGGCCAGGTGATGATAAAAATCATCCGGCAGGGCCATGGCGACGGCGATGGCTTCTTGCAAAGGCGCGGCGGCACCGACCGTGAGGAAGTCATGCACCTTGCGGATCGCTTGGGTGAGCTTTTCGGGGGCGATGATGTAGCCCACCCGCCAACCGGTCACGGAAAAAGTTTTCGACGCGCCGTTGATGGTGATGGTGCGCTCTTCCATGCCGGGCAGATTGGCCAAGGTGACGTGCTTCTCGCCGTCATAAAGGATGTGCTCGTAAATCTCGTCGGTCACGGCCAATACATCCCACTTTTGGCAAAGCGCCGCGATGAACTCCAACTCTTTCTTGCGGAAAATTTTACCGGTGGGGTTATGCGGCGTGTTGATGATGATGACCTTCGTCTTGTGGTTAAAAGCCGCGGCCAGTTCCTCTTCTTGAAAGGCCCAGTCTTCCTGATCCGAGTTCGGCGGGTAAAGCGTCACATAGCGCGGCGTGGCGCCGGACAAAACCGTGTCCGGCCCGTAATTCTCGTAAAAAGGCTGGAAGATAATCGCCTCATCGCCCGGATCGATGACCGCCATTAAGGCCGCCATCATGCCCTCGGTGGCGCCGCAGCAAACGGTGAGATGGGTCTCCGGGTTTAGGGTTCGGCCCCGGAAGCGTTTTTCCTTGGCCACGATGGCGTCCCGAAGGTGTTTAGCCCCCCAGGTGATGGCGTATTGGTTGATATCTTTTTGGATGGCGTCCTGGGCGGCCTGTTTGATGCGGGGGTCGGCGGCGAAATCGGGAAAACCCTGGGCCAAATTGACGGCCTGGTGGGCGGCGGCCACGCGGGACATCCCCCGGATAACGGATTCGGAAAAGCTTTGGGCTTTCTTGGAGATGGGGTCTTTCGACATGCGGTTTCTTCCTTTCAACCGGCGCTTTTGGGCCATTGGCCCGGCCTTGACGAGGGGGACAGAATACTGCTACTTTATTTCGAAATGAAATCCATTCTTTCTGAAGCGGAACAAAAAAAGAGCCCTTCCACCGTCCCTGATTCTCAAGCCACGCGCGAGCTGGTTTGCGAACTTTGCCGCAATTTTTACCAATTAGGCTGGGCCTCGGGCACCGGCGGCGGCATCTCCATTAAAGAAGACAACCACATTTACATGGCGCCCAGCGGCGTCCAAAAAGAGCGCCTCAAACCCGAGGATATCTTCATTCTTAACGCGGACGGCGAGATCGCCAAAGAACCGGGACGGGGCTTAAAACTTTCCCAATGTTCCCCGCTTTTTATGCACGCTTATAAGATCAGGAACGCCGGGGCCGTGCTTCACAGCCATTCCTTGAACGCCATGGCCGCCACCCTGTTGTTCGATAAAAAGTTCTCCATCAAAAACATGGAAATGGAAAAGGGCGTGGAAGGTTTCGGCGCTTTTGACACGCTGGAAGTGCCCATCATCGAGAACACGGCCTATGAATGCGATCTGGCCGATTCCTTGGGCGACGCCATCCGCGACAACCCCAAATCTTTCGCGGTGTTGGTGCGCCGCCATGGGGTGTATGTCTGGGGCAAGGATTGGAAACAAGCCAAGACCCACGCCGAATCCTACGACTATCTGTTTGAGGCGGCTTGCCGCATGAAACAGCTGGGAATCGATCCCAGCCGGTGAAAAAGTAGTCACACCCGCTTTGAGCCCTTCCCTGAAGGACCCCGGCTTAAAGCACAAACGAACTTTTAAGGAGCAGCCGATGAAAGCCATCTGGTTAGACACCAACCAATCCATTACCCCCGCCGAGCTCAACGCCCAGGGCGTGACCTACGAGCAATTTGAGACCAACGAGACCGCCTACAAAGGCCCGCTGGAAAAACTGATGAAAGAACGCGGCTATGTCACCATGGACCAGGTGAAGATGTGGCCCGACATGCCCAACTTCGACGCCTTGTGCCAAAAATTCGTGGGAGAGCACCTGCACACCGACGATGAGGTGCGTTTCGTCTTGGCCGGCTCGGGCGTGTTTGAGATCCGCGGCGACAAGGACCGTTGGATGAAGGTGACGGTGGAGCCCAGCGATTTCATTTTGGTTCCCGCCAACCGCTTCCACCGCTTTTATCTGACTGAGGAAAAAAACATCCACTGCGTGCGCCTCTTCAAAGACCAGTCCGGTTGGACCCCCTTGTACCGCAAGGATTTGGAAACCGCCGGAAAGAATTAATTTTTTATCTTTCATATTTGAAAGGGCGGGCCGTGCGGCCCGCCCTTTTTCTTTTCGGAACTATGCCTTTGACAAAGCAGACAAGGCCCGTCTTTTGAAACAATGATAAAGGCCGATGAAGACTGATGTTTGAAACACAAAAATCTGGCCTTATCAGCCTCTATCAATGTTTCAACAGGTCTTGCTTTACGAAGTGAATGTTTCTGTTTCTTTTTAATCCCCGGGAGTTCCCATGTCCGAATTCAAAATCATCCCCCATGAAAAAGAACTTCCCACCCCCGAGGCTCTTTTAAGGGGCCTGCATGAGCGGGGCTTCACGGTGGAAATCGCCTTAAGCGGCCCCAACGGGGGCGCCGGCCTTTGGAGCACCCTGCGTTTTTATCAGGAGGGACCCGCGGAGGTGGAATGTTACTTGATCCGCGACGAGGACACAGGCCGGCTCAGCGTTTCCATTCCCGAAGGCGCTCCCGCGCGTTCGCGGGAGCTTTTACTTCACCTAACCGAACTATTGCTGAAAGAAACCCAAGGCGAGGCCGAGGACGCTGAGACTCAAAAAACTTGGACTGCCTCTGAATTTAAAAAAGCCCATCCCCCGTTAAACCCCCGGAACGGGGCCGGTCCTAAAACTTCCTGGGGCTGGCCGCTCTTCGCCTGGGGCCTGGCGGCGGCGTCCCTGGCGGCTTATTTCAACCTGCCCGCCAACCTCCATGTCTTGACCCTGTCCGTGATGGCCCTGACCTTCGTGAGCGCCCTGGGGCTCACCCTCAGCTCTTCCGAATGACTCCCGCTTTTGAACGGACCTCGAAACTAAAGGCCAAGGCTTTGGAACTGGGGTTCGAGCTGTGCGGCGCCACGGAGGCCGTCCCCTCGAAAGACTATCCTTATTTTTTGGAATGGCTTGAAAAGGGTTACGCGGGGGAAATGGGTTACTTGGAACGGCGCAAGCAAGAGCGGGGCCGGCCCGATCAGGTTTTGCCGGGCGCGCGGTTTATCTTTTGCGTGGCCTTGAGTTACAACCCCGAGGCGGTTCATTATCCCCTGCTGGAGAAAAACCCGGTTTCTTGTTACGCCTGGGGCCGGGATTACCATGAGGTCTTGGGCGAAAAACTGGAAAAACTCTCGGCTTATCTGGGGGAATTGGTTCCGGGCGCGAAGGTGAAGTCCTACGTGGACACGGGGCCGGTTTTGGAAAAAAGCTACGCCGCCGCGGCCGGGTTGGGCTGGATCGGCAAAAACACCTTACTGCTCAATAAAAAGCACGGCTCTTTTCTTTTTTTAGGCGAGCTATTCACCGACGCCGAGCTTGTCCCCGACGCACCTTCGGATAATTTTTGCCGAACCTGCACCGCCTGCCTGGACGCCTGTCCCACGGGCGCGCTGGAAGAAGCCGGGGTGTTGAACGCCAACAAATGCATCAGCTACCTGACCCTGGAGCACCGCTCGCCCTTCCCGGTGGGCGCGCCGGAGTTGAAGGGCTATCTGGCCGGATGCGACCTTTGCCAAACCGCCTGCCCCTACAACCAGCAGGCTCCCGCGGGAAAAGAACAAGCCTTCCAGCCCCGGCCTGAGATTTTGAGTTTAACTCGGGAACAAGCGGAAGCCTTTTCAGAAGCGGAGTTTAAAGACTTCACCCGCCACAGCGCCCTGGAGCGGGTGAAATATCCCATGTGGAAACGGAACGCAGCTGTTTAAAAATTAACTTCAATTAACAATGATGGACGCCGATGGACGCCGATAAAAACAACCCAATTAGAATTATCCTTTTATCATCTGCGTGTATCTGCGTTCATCATTGTTCCCACAGCTTTTTTCTTTTAATTCGGCAGCGGGATCTTGGGGATGGCGGGAAGATCGGCGGGAGTTTGGCCCGCGTCGACGGTTTTTTGAATTTGGTCAAACAGCGGATCCAGCGATTGCTTCAAACTTTTTAAATGAATCCCCTTGTAGCTTTCCGGAAGCTCGGCCCATTTGGCCTTGGCCTTAGCGTAAAGCCCCAGGGCCCCCGGCCAATTTTGGTGTTGGACATGCCGCAAGGCCACCGCCATTTGGATTAGGGCTTGATAATGAAGCCGGTCCTTCCCCTGGGAAGGATGCCAAAGCTCTTCCAATAACTCATGGCTCTCAAAATAAAATCCCCGGTTGAAAAGCCGGATAAATTCCAAATATTCGTCCGGATAATCGCGCGACCGGGGAAAGGACTCTTTGCCCGCGGGCTTTTTCGAGAGCTCGTGAATGAGTTCTTGATCCGCTTCGGGGAAGGTGTAATTCGTCAGCTCCTGGGGGTTCACCCAGCTATAGGCCTGGCACTCGATGGCCTTGGGCACGGCATCGGCCGCGATGGAACACCAGTAGATATTGAGCTTCACCAGCCGATGGGGATAGGGATAAACCACGATTCGAAAAAAACCCAGGATCGTGACCTCCAGGTCCAGCTCTTCCTTCAACTCGCGCCGGACACAATCTTCCATGTCCTCGCCGGGCTCCCGTTTGCCCCCGGGCAATTCCCAAAAGCCGCCGAAAGAATCCTCGGGCTTGCGCTGGGTAATCAGGTATTGGCCGTCCCGATAAATCAGGGCGGCGCCCACTTCTAAAGGATGCATGGCGAAATCTCCCCGATCCTTCTAGTTCACGAACTCGATCTCGCCCACCGGCGGGATCAGCTTGAGCGCTTCCCCCCGTTCCAAAAATTCCCGAATGGCCTTTTTGCCTTCTTCGCCCATGTCCACCGTACGCTCATTGACCCACATGCCCACGAACTTATCCGCCACATCCCGGGAAAGGCCGCGGCCAAACCCTAAGGCGTAATCCAGGGCTTCGGGACGATGATCCAGGGAATATTGAATGGACTGTTTCAAATGTTTGGAGGCTTTGGCCTTCACGTCCTCGGGCAGATCGCGGCGGATGGCGTTGAGGCCCATGGGCAAGGGCAGTTTGGTTTCCTGATACCACCATTCGCCCAGGTCTAAAATTTTAACCAATCCTTTTTCCGCGTGGGTGAGCTGGCCTTCGTGGATGAGCAGTCCCGCGTCGACCGTTCCCTTCACCACCTCGTCCATGATCTCGTCAAAAGGCACGACCACTTCCACAAAGTCGGGGAAGCGGATCTTGAGCGCCAGGTAGGCGCTGGTGAGTTTGCCCGGGATCGCGATTTTTTTGCCCTTCAGGCTTTCCATCGTGATTTTCGATTTGGCCACGATCTGGGGGCCGTAATTTTTTCCGATGCTTCCGCCGTGGGTCAGGACCGCGTATTTGTCTTTCACATGGGCGTAGGCGTGGGCCGAGATGGCGGTAACTTCCATGCGGCCTTCCTTGGCCCACTCATTAAGGGTTTGGATGTCCTTGAGGATGTGCTCATAGGTCAGGCCTTCGGTATCGATCTTATTTTTAGCCAAGCCGTAAAACATAAAAGCGTCATCGGCATCCGGGCTATGGGCCAAGCGTAGGTGGGTGGTCATTAAAATTCCTTTGGGAGAAGAGTACCGACGGCTATCGGTTTTGTATCTTCCCGGCTTAAGGAGCTTTTTGCAACTGAGATTTTATAGGTTCGCCCTCCTTCGAGTGGTTAAAAAAGGGCGAAACAAAAAAAGGCCCCGGCGAAATACCGGGACCTGGACCGGCAAACAAATTCCGGAGGCCTTCCACCTTTAAAAATCCCTAAGGCACCGTAATGCTTCCCGCCATGGCCGTGCAACTGGTGGAAGAACAGGTGGTATTGCCGTTGAACCCGGTTCCCCCGCAATTATTCCCATGGTTTCCGCAATGGAAATAATAGGTCCCCGAAGCGGGGAAGGTATAGGTGAGGTTTACGGTCGATCCCGACACCACGCAGCTGCCCGCGCCGCCTTTGTAAAAATAAAGGGGGTGCGTGCCGTTGGCCTCAATTTGAATGACGTCCCCCACGTTGGCGATGAGGGCGATGGATTGATCGGCGTTCACCGTGGCGCCGGAGGCGGTATAAGAAAAACCCGTCGCCGAACTTGAGTTCGATTCCGTCGACACAAAAATCGCCGGTGTGGAGGTGACCGTCGCGGTTGGAGTCGGAGTCCGGGTGGTGGTCGGCGTGTGGGTGACCGTGCGGGTGGACGTTTCCGTCGGCGTACTGGTAATGGTCGGTGTGGAGGTCACGGTTTTGGTATTCGTAATCGTGGGCGTCGGCCCCGCGGGGCTGGTGGGAGTGTAGGTGGAGGAGCTGCAAGCCCAGGGAAGGACGGCCCCCAGGATTAAAAAGAATCCGACAATGACCTTTTTCATAAAACCCCTCCAAGGGTGCATAAGCACATAATAGTCTTCGTGCCTGTATAAAAGGAAACCTGGAAAGAGGTTACAAAAAAGGAAGGTTAAAGCTCGGCGGCGATGGCTTCAAATACTTTGGCTTTATCCGACAAATCGGCCAGGACAAAATCCGCGCCCTCGGCCTTGAGCACTTCCCGCGAATAGGGCCCGGTGGCCACTGCGATTACCCGGACGCTCAAATGACGCCCGCAATGGATGTCGTTGGGGGTATCCCCGATGATAACGATTTCTTTTTTGGCGAAGGGGTGGGGATTGTGCTTTTGGGCCAAGGCCACCGCCCGGGGCGGAAGGTCGGAACGCACCCGGGCTCCCTCGCCGAAAGCGCCGAAAGCGAAATAGCCGTTGAGCCCATGGGCTCCCAATTTGATACGGGCCCCTTCCTCAAAGTTGCCGGTCAAAAGCGCCAAAAGAAGCTCGGGCTTTTTTTTCATCTCGTCCAAAAGCGCCTTCACGCCGGGCTTTAACATCACATACTCGGGATTTTTTTCCACGGTCTCGCGCAAAAGCTGAAGGTATTTTTTCCGGATGGCGGGAAAGATCCGCGCGATGGTTTCCTCGGGAAACCCGTTCGCGTCTAAAATTTCATAAATGATCTGGGTGTCGGTCTTGCCCCCGGGCTTGTAGCTGGAGGTGTCGATCGATTGGGGCTCGCCGATTTCTTTCAGGGCCGCTTCCATGGCGTCCTTGAAAGGGTTTTCCCAGGCCTTGCGGTCGGTGGAAAGCAGGGTGCCGTCGATATCAAAAAGAATGAGTCTTGGTTGGCCCATAGGCCGCCTAGTTTAATGAAAAGCCGTTTGGGCGCAAGCGGATTCAAATCCCAGAGGGTCTTTCTTTCATCCCCTGTTTTTCTTAAGGTAGGGACACCTTACGCCAGGAGACAAACGATGTCCCCCACCGCCCCTGAAAAAAACAGCTTCCCCTGGCTTTTTGGTCTCGCCGGGCTTTCCGCCATTTGGGTGGGGGTGGGCTTCGGCCGTTTTTCTTTCGCCCAGTTCATTCCCGCCTTGGTTCAGGCACATTGGTTCCCTGTGGCCCAGGCTGATTATTTAGGCGCCTCGAATTTAGTGGGTTACTTGGTCGGGTCGCTGGCCGCCGGCCCCTTGGCCCGGCGCTTTTCCGTGCCCTGGCTCATCCGCCTTTCCATGCTGACGGCTTCCGCCGGATTTTTACTTTGCGCCCGGCCCGGGCCCTTTCTATGGTTCGCTTTTTGGCGCTTCATTGTCGGCGTGGTCGGCGCGTTTCTGATGATCCTGGCCGCGCCCACACTTCTAGCCCAGTCGCCCGAATCTTTTCGGCACCGCCTTCGGGGCCTCATCTTCACGGGGCTGGGATTGGGGATTATTTTTTCCGCCACCGCCCTTCCCTTTTTACTTCATAAAGGGTTGACCGGAGCCTGGCTGGGATTGGGCGGCTTGTCGCTCGTCTTGACCTTCGCCTTTTGGCGCGTGTGGCCGCCTCCGGTTTCCTTATTGACCTTGACGGAGTCCGGCGAGGCGGCGGCCCGCATGAGCCGTCCCCTTTGGGTGTTGCTTTTCCTTTATTGCGCCAGCGCGACCGGCTTGGTGCCTTGTACGGTTTTTTGGGTCGATTACCTGGTCCGGGGCTTGGGGCTTTCCATGGGCGCCGCTTCGTTCAATTGGCTGTTGTTCGGATTCGGATCTTTGGTCGGGCCTTTTGTGGGGTCTTGGCTGGGGCCTAAGTTTGGTTTTCAAAACGGGATTCTCATCAGCCTCGCCGGCATGGCGGCGGCGAACCTGTTGGCGATCTTTTTACAAAACCCGCTGGCGCTGGCGGCTTCGGTCATCACCGTCGGGATATTGGCCATGAGCATCGTGTCGTTAGTATTGGGACGGGCCGGACAATTGGCGGGGCTTACCGGACAACGTGAAGTTTGGGGCTGGATGACGGCGGCATTCTCGCTCACCCAGGCCTTGGTGGCCTATGGCTATTCCTACCTTTTTGACCGCGTGGGTTCTTACCACTTATTGTTCGGCCTCAGCGCGGGAGCCCTGGTCGGCGGGGTCTTGTTGGGGTTGTGGGACTCGCGAAAGATAAAGGCCTAACCCTTTCACCGCCAAGACGCCAAGTTCGCCAAGTAAATCTCATAAACTCTTTGATCAATCTTTCAATAAACCCGAGAAAAATCTCCCAGAAATTAATTCTTTCGGTTTGCCTCACTTGGCGTCTTGGCGGTAAAAATGTGCTTGTCTTAGATGACCCGCGTGTAGTCGTTCAAATCCTTTTTCCACACCACCACGCCGCAAAAGCGCTCGCCCTCCGGGCACTTCGGCAGCGTCCCGGCGTGGCTCCGGAGACCGCAAGGGGGCAGCAGCCATTTACCGATGCGGGGCTGGGCTTCGCGCACCTGCTGGGCCTCATCCACCGAGGCCTTCCAGATTTCTTCCTGGGCGTTATAGCAAAGCCGCATGGCGTGCTTGTGGTGCAGGTTTAAAAGGTCCGCCGACTCGGTAAAGCGCACCGCCACCGCGTTGGGCAAAAGATAAGCCGCCGACTCCCCGCTGACTCCCAATTTCCTAAGTTTGGCGATCGAGTCCCAAGTGCGTTCCATCATCGAGGCGAATTCCTTCTCCAAAGCCGGGTCCTGCTGGATCAAAACGGGCACCACGTAATCGGGCTCATCCAGGGTCAGCGCGTGCAAAATCGGCCGGGACGCCGGCGTCATGCGGTGCCGCTGGTCCTGGGAATCGCCCGCGTGGGAGATTTTTTTGCGGAAGGTGTAATGGGGATGAAACAGCGCCCGGGATAATTTGCTGTGCGTGGAGACGTTTAAAGTCTCCCCCAGATATTTGTTTTTGCCCGGGTTCAAGGCCAGCTCAATGGCCTCGTCATCGGACAAGGCGGAAGTCGGCAGGCCGAATACTTCCCGCACCGCGTGGGCCAGCATCCGCTCGCCGTTCTTGGAATAATCCACGAGCTTGGACACGCGCCCTTCCAGCGAGGCGTCAAACTCGTCCCGGAAGGCCTTATGGGTGGCGTGGGTCGCGTGGAAACTTTCATACATTTGGGACTCCGGGGTGGACTCGAAATCCATCGGCTGTTCCAGGATCGCCTCGTACTCGGGCGACTGTTCCAAAACCGCCCGCACCATTTTTTCCACCACGATCCTCTGTTCCAAAGGCGCGTCAAAGGTTTGGCAAAGGCGCCAGTAGCGAAGCAGCGTCAGCCCCGAGATGGTGTGGTATAGATAAGCGAAGGTGGCCACCGGCAGGATATAGCGGGCCACTTCCTGGGATTTTTTTTGGACCGCGGTGGCGCCTTTTTTATCTTTCAGGTCGATGTTCTTAAAGCGCTTGGAATATTCGCTTCCCACCAAGCCCTTCAGTTTTTCCGAGAAACCCTGGTAGGACGCGGTCTGGAAAGCCACCGCCTCGTCGTAAATCGCCGAAGCCTCTCCCGTCAAGGGCGGCCGGGCCACTTGGTCGGGCGCCACGGTGACATAGCGTTGGGACACCTGCTCGGAGTTATAAAAGGGATGGCTGTGTAAAAAGCTCCAGATGAACTGGCGGGAAACATTTTCCAGCGCGAATTGGAAATGCGCGTGCTGGAGCGTGGTGTGGTGCCCCGCCTTGTAGATGGACCGGGCCAGGTCATCGCGCCTTTGGCGGCGCTCGGCCTGCTTCCCCTCATCCAACCCCTCGCCGTAAACCTGCTCGCTGGTCACGATGCCCTTGCTGGAATAACAGGTGCGGGCCGTGGCCACCGCGTTGTCGAAAGGCTTGGTGAAGGTATTGACCAGGGTCACCTTGGGCTCGACGGACAAAAAGCGCGGCAGTGAGTTACCCAGGATGGCTGACATGCGGACTTCCTTATTTTAGGTTCAGGGATTCGGTGAAAGGGAATGTTGAGGTTTCATTCTAGCCGAAAAATAAATTTTTATTCAAAATTTGAGGCGGGTTAAATTAACCTTGGCCCTTCAGCGCCCTCCCGAGGATAATAAGGCTTTCCCGTTAGGAACTTCCAGGGGAGCGCCCATTGCCTTCGAAAACCCGGTTATCTCCGGCTGACGCCAAGCCCCTTTCGGGTTCCACCGACAGGCTGATTTTCGCCGGCCTGTTTCTTTTGGTTTTCGGCGTTTACCTTTTCACCCTCTGCCCTTCCTTTATGGACGACGATTCGCCCGAAAGCATCCTGGCCGGTTTTAGCTTAGGCCTCGCCCATCCACCCTGCTACCCGCTGGCCGCCCTTTTGAATCATTTAGCCGGTTTTCTCGCGCTCGGCGGCCCTTGTTTCCGGGTCAACGCGGGGTCGGCCGCGCTGGCGGCTTTGGGCGTGGTTTTATTCGCGTTGAGTTCGCGTTTGGTTTTATCGGCATTGGCCCAGCGCCCCGGGAGACAGCCCGGACGCCCCAAGGCCCCGCCCTTTTCAAAGACCGGCTGGATTTGCGTCCTCAGCGCTTCCCTGCTCCTGGCCTTTTCTAAAACTTATTGGGAAAAAGCGCTCAGCGCCAAAGGCGGCCTTTACCTTTTCGAGATGGTTTTGCTCTTGGGCATCCTCTATTGCCTGCTTCGGCTGGATCCGCGGGACGCCGGCAAGCCAAGCGCAAAGCGCTGGGCGGCCCTGGCCTTTTTCCTGACGGGGATCGGATTGTCCCATTATTGGGAAATCCAAATTCTTTTTATCCCGGCGCTGATTCTTTTTCTTATCCTGCGGCCGGGCAAGGCTCCTCGGCCCGCGCCCGGGCTTTGGCTTAAAAAAACTTTTCAATTTTCCAGCTTTACCTTGCTCGGCCTCTCGGTGATCGGCCTTTATCTTCCCTTGCGGGCCCATTTCCATCCGGTATTGAATTTGGGGGACCCGGAAAACTGGGATTATTTTAAGCTGGCGGTCCGCCGCGCTTATGTGGCGGGCCAGGCGCCCGATTTGACCAAACAAATCCTCGCGGCCGTCGCCGGCCACTTCCCTTGGGCCAGGGTCAGCCATACCTGGGAGCAGATGACCCAAATCCAAAACGCCCAGATCCCGGTCCATCTTTGGGTGGATCTGAAGATCGGCGGCCTGAGTTTCGCCCTGGGCGGCCTTTGGTTTTGGCTCCAGACGGGCGTGGCCCGCCGTTCGCTTTTATTTATTTTGGTCTCCTGCGCCACCCTGCTTTTTCCTTTTTATACCTCGTTGTTAATTCCCCCCTATCTCAACAGCCGATGGTTTATGGACAATTTTCTTTTGCCCACCAACTGGATGTTGGCCCTTTTGGCGGGAGTCGGCCTTTGGAAGCTGGCTGATTACGGCTCGAGGCGCGCCGCGAGCCCGCTGCCTAAAATCCTTTGGGCCCTGCTGGTGGCGGCCTTGCCCATGAGCCAAGTGGTTTCCAACTTCTCCATGAGCGACGAGAAAAACCAAATGCTCCGCTATGATTACGGCGAGAACCTTTTAAAATCCGCTCCCCGAAACGCCGTCTTTTTCGCTGAAGGCGACGAGGATTATTTCCCGCTGGATTATTTCCAGGTCGTTGAGGGCCAAAGGCCCGATGTGCGGGTGATTCCACCCTTCACCCTTTTTGAGACCTGGGGCGTCACGGAGCTGGAGGACTCCCACCCCGAGCTTGGCCTCACCGCCTCTTCGGTTGATTTTCCCGACCACTTCGCCCGGATCATTTATTCGCTCTCGGAAATCGTGGTGAAAAACCGGGATAAAAATGTGCTGGTCTTTTCTTACCTGCCCGGGGCCTTTCACCGTTATTACTGGCAAGCGCATCCGGCCCTTTTAGCCAAGCCCTCGGGCGCCGCCTTGTGGTTGGGCGAGCCCTTGGCGGAGAAACCCAGACGCCTTCCCTTCGCCCTGCTTCGAGCCCGCCATTGGGACGATTGCCCTTCCAACGCCCATCCTTCCCTGGAGCGGATCGGCTGGGTTTATTGGAATTTGGGGCAGGAGTCCCGTTGAAAAGAACCCTGAATCAGCAAACCCAATTTCATCACCAAGACGCCAAGGAAGGCAAAGCATCAAGAACCTTTTGTTTAACCGAAAAATTCTTTCTTGGTGTCTTGGCGCCTTGGTGGTGAAAATTATCTTGTTTTTAGGCTTTTGAAATGCGTTCTAAAACCCCCTCCCCTTGCATCCGCCTGTGCCTCAGCCGTAAGATTGAAACCTTACACTTCATTCCTTAAGAAGGATTTCCCATGTCCGCCAAACCCATGACCCTCGGTGAACTCAAAGCCTCCGGCTACGCCGACCTGACGGTCAAACAGGAGCTGGAAAAGAACCTGCTGAAAAAGCTGAAGACCGGGGAGCCGCTTTTCTCAAAAGTCCACGGCTTTGAGGAAACAGTCATCCCCCAGCTCACCAACGCGCTTTTGTCCCACCATGACATCGTACTCTTGGGGGAGAAGGGCCAGGCCAAGAGCCGGCTCATGCGCTCGATCGTGCAGTTTTTGGATGAGGAAATTCCCGTGGTGAAGGGTTGTGAGATCCATGACCATCCCTATCACCCCATCTGCGGCGCCTGCCTGAAAAAACTGGCCCAAGAAGGCGACGCGCTTCCCCTGGAATGGATCGGCCGCGACGCGCGCTATGGCGAGCGTCTTTCGCCCGGCACCAAGATCGCCGACATCATCGGCGACCTGGACCCGGCCAAGGTGGCCGCCGGAAACCCGCTGGCCAGCGAGGAAGCCATCCACTTCGGCCTCATCCCCCGCATGAACCGCGGCATCTTCGCCGTCAACGAATTGCCCGACCTGGAATATTTGGTGCAGGTGGCCTTGTTTAATATTTTGGAAGAGCGCGACATCCAGGTGCGGGGCTTTCCCATCCGTTTCAACCTGGACATCCTGCTTTTGTTCACGGCCAACCCCGAGGAATACACCCGCGCGGGCAAGATCATCACCCAGCTCAAGGACCGCATCGGCGCCGAGATTAGGACCCATTATCCCTTAACCCGGGAATTGGGCATCCAGATCATTTTGCAGGAAGCCACCGTTCCCTTGAAGGACGACGTGAAGCTCACGATCCCCGACTTCATGACCGAGATCATCGAGCAGATCACCATCGAGGCCCGCAAGAGCCCCTACGTGAACCAAAAATCGGGCGTGTCGGCCCGGCTTTCGATCGCCAACTACGAGACCATGATCGCCAACGCCAGGCGCCGGGCCTATTTGCTGGGCGAGCCGGAAGCCGTGCCCCGCATGTCGGACCTCAATTACCTTTACACCTCGTCCTCGGGCAAGATTGACCTCGATCCTTTCCGTGAGGAAACCGTCACCGAGTTCCAGGTCTTCGGCAAGATCATGGACAAGGCCATCGCCCAGGTCTTTAAGGAACAAATGGAAAAAGAACACCTGGAAATCCCGGCCCCCGAGATCACCGCCGAAAAACATATCCGGGTTTCGGAGCTAACTCCCGCGGGCCAATACAAGGATGTCATTTCCCAGCTTCCCCAAATTTGGGAGCCTGTGCATCACCTGACCGGCAAAAACTCGGAAGTGTACCAGGCTTCCTGCGTGGAATTCGTATTGGAAGGCCTGCACCTGTCCGGCAAGCTATCCCGAAGCAAGGTGGGCGAGATTTTCGATTACCAGCTCGCCGGCGCGCCCAAACGAAAAAAAGACTAAACATTAACCAATAAAAAAGGCACACGCCAAGACGCAAAGGAAGGATTTTAGAAACAAGAAAATCAGACTTTGTTTTGCCTTCCTTGGCGTCTTAGCGTCTTTGCGTGAGCGGTTGGTTTTGGTTTGGTTTTTTTAGGTTTTTAAAGAGAGGTTTTTATGATCACCCACGATTATTCCGAATGGCACGAGCCGGAAAAGCCCCCCTTTACCGTGGAGGACCTCATCAGCGCCGTGAAGGAACTGATGATGCAATACCATGTGTCCTTTGACGAGGCCCTCAAGCACCTGCAGGAAAAAGGCATCCCCTATAACGAGTTCCTCAAGATCGGCGGATTGGATGAGCTGATCCAGGGTTTCCTCGACAAGATCAACGACGACCGCCAAAAGATTTTGGAAAACCACCGCTTGGACGATTTACTTTCTAAATTGGAAGAGGATGTGCGCCGCAAATCCGCCGAGCTTCAAAGCCTCATGGAAAAACTCAAGGACGCCAAACTCACCAAGCGCTTGGAAGACAGCCTCCAAAGCCGGGACCCTTCCTCGCTGTACAATCTGGACTCCCAGCTTTCGCGCTCCGGCCAAAAAGGCGCGGATGAAATCCGCCGCCAACTGCAGACCCTGACCCAGCTCATGCAGCAGCTCAAGACCCTCCAGGACCTGTATGAGGATTATGAGTTTACCGGCGACAAAAGCGTCACCCCGGCGGAGGCCCGCAAGCTCCAGGAAAAGCTCAAGACCCTGGACGAATTGGAAGACCGGCTGATGGACGCGCTGGAATACGGCGACCTCTTTAACATGGACGTGGAACAGCTCAAGGAAATGCTGGGGGACGAAGCCGCCCAGGCCTTTGAGGCCAAGCGGGAAGAATTACGGGAACAGTTCAACGAGGCCCTCAAGGCCACCGGCGACGTGGACCACGATGAGGAAACGGACATTTATAAGATCACCCCGGGCGCCGCGCGCAAGATCGGCGAGAAGGCCTTGAAGGAAATTTTCTCCCGGCTCTTCACCGACGGCGTGGGCCGCCACCACGCCACCTACCAGGGCGACGGCAATGTGGAAATGACCACCACCCAGCCCTATGAGTTCGGGGACTCGCTGACCTCGCTCGACCTTCCGGCCAGCCTTTTAAACTCCGCGATCCGGCAGTTGGGCGATCCCCGCTCGCCCAAGGGCCGTATCCGCGTGGACAGCCGGGATTTTATGGTCCACCAAACCAAAGGCGCGGCCTCCTCCGCCATCGTGATGCTGATCGACCAAAGCGGCTCCATGGCCCGCTATGGCCGTTTTTATAACACCAAAAAGTTGGCCCTGGCCCTCGACGCGCTCATCCGGAACGAATACCCCGAGGACAAACTTTATTTCGTCACCTTCGCCACCTTCGCCAAGCAAATCCAGGTCGGCGCGATTCCCGAGCTGGCCCCCAAGCCGGTGACGCTCATGGGCGGCGCGGTGAATATGCGGGTGGATTTTTCGAAAGAAGTGGACCAACGCAGCCGGGATTTGATCCCCGAGCATTTCACCAATTTACAAAAAGGGCTGGAGCTGGCCCGGGTGCTCCTGGCCAACTCGGACACCAAAAATAAAAGCATCCTGCTCATCACCGACGGCGCCCCCACGGCCTTTTACGAGGGCTCCCATCTGTACCTCACCTATCCGCCCAATGAGCGCACCTACCAGCGCACGATGAAAGAAATCAGGGCCGTGACGGATGAGAACATCACCATCAATACCTTCATGATGGGCAACGAGGACGACAGCGGCTATTTCGGTGAAGGCGAGTTTTTGGAGGCCATGCACCGGATCAACAAGGGCCGGCTCATCTATCCCGCCCCCGACAAACTGACCCAGTACGTGCTGAAGGATTATCTGGACCACAAGAATAAAATAATCCAAATCTGAAGCAAACCCTCTTTACCGCCAAGACGCCAAGTTCGCCAAGGGAGGCATTTAGAATTCAAAACTACCCGGGTGGATGATTTAAACCCCCAAAAAGGGTTTTGTTTAACTTGGCGAACTTGGCGGTGAAAAGGTTTGAAGGTTTTTGCCGGGCTTGACTTCAAGACCCTAACAGTACTAATAATATTCTCACGGCGAGGCTTTAACTTGGGGTTCGAGAGGACCTCTCGCTTTCGACACTGAAAAGCGACCAACTTGCCCCGGCCGTCCTTCCTTGGTTTTTAAGGCGGGAGAACAGGGCGCTAAAGCGGTGGTTGAGTCCGAACTGTACTTTTCGAACCCGCGCCGCTTGAAAAAGCCCCGCGGGTTTTTCTTTTTACCGGGGATTTTTTCAACCAACTTAAGTTCAGGAGGATGTTATGTCATTACGATTAGGCGATGTGGCTCCCGATTTTACGCAGGAATCCAGCGAGGGGCCGATCCACTTTCACGAGTGGCTGGGCAATTCCTGGGGCGTGTTGTTTTCCCACCCGGCCGACTTTACCCCGGTCTGCACGACGGAGCTGGGCGCGACCGCGAAACTCAAGGATGAGTTCGCCAAGCGCGGCGTGAAGGTTTTGGCGCTGTCGGTGGACACGGCGGAGTCGCACAAAAAATGGATCCCGGACATCAACGAGACCCAAGGCACCACGGTGAACTTCCCGATTCTTGCCGACGCGGACAAAAAGGTGGCCACCCTCTATGACATGCTGCACCCGGCCTCCACGGCCAATGTGACCGTGCGGTCGGTGTTCATCATCGACAACCATAAGAAGATCCGCGCCACCATCACCTACCCGGCCAGCACGGGCCGCAATTTCAACGAGATTTTGCGGGTGATTGACTCCCTGCAATTGACCGACAACTACAAGGTGGCCACGCCGGTGAATTGGAAGGACGGGGACGATGTAGTGATCGTGCCGGCCTTGCAGGACGAGAAAGAAATCAAGGAGCGTTTCCCGAAGGGTTATAAGGCCGTGAAGCCTTACCTGCGCTTGACGCCCCAGCCGAACAAGCCGTAAAAAACTTTAAGAAGCCCCAAGGCCCCGCGGCACTATGCCGTCGGGGCCTTTTTTATTAGTATCGCCCTCCTTCTAGTAGTTAAAAAGGGTGATACGTATCCCGCTACGATTGGCCCGGAGGGTCGGCGGGATAGGAGACCTCCTTCTAGTAGTTAAAAAAGGCGAACCGTATCCCGCCACGGTCGGCCCGGCGGGAGGTCAGCTTCCTTTGCGGATCCAAATTTCCTGCGTTCCCGCCTTTTGCCAAAAAACGTAGTTGGCCCGGATATAAGCGGACACAATCGGGAACCGGGCCTCATCGGAAATGCCGTCGATATTGGAAACCCAATCCCCCCCGGGCTTCAACACCAACCGGACCTTCCCCACCTCCAGGCATTGGACCACCTGACGCTGGAAATCCGCGGGGGCGGCCACCCACAAACAGGGATAGGGCGTGGGACAGGCGCGGTGGAGCAGGTAATACCAGGACGCGTCCACTCCCCAAGTAAAAAAGGGCTCCCCGGGCTTCAGCTCCGCGTTAAGCCGATCCACCGCCGCCAGGCGCTGGGGGTCGAGAAAATCCCGGTCCGTCCGGCACGAAGGAAAATTCTTTTCCAGCAGGTCCTGGCGTTCCAGGCGAACCAAGCCCAGCCCGCCCGTCAACAGGGCCAGCGCCAAAATCACCCGGGGGAAAACCCGGGAAAAAATTCCAGGTTTCAGGCTTTGTCCCCTTCGAAAGAGGCCGAACAGGAAAAACAAAAAAAGCCACAGGGAGTCGCAGGCCAAATGGTCCAAGTCCGGGCGCTCCAGGATATTTCGGAAGCAAAAGAGCCCCAGAAACAACAGGGCCGTTTCCACGGCATAACGGGCGAAAAAGTCCCGGGCCGGGCCGGGAAAGGACAGCCAGGCCTGCGTCCAGCGAAAAAGCGCCAGCGCCGCCAGCCCCGCGGCCAGGAAAAACTTCCCGCCCCCCAGGCCCAGGGGATAGGCCAGTTTATCCGTCAACATTTTATAGCGCGGTAAGTCCAGGAAAACATAACGCGCGAATCCGCCCCCATTCCATTGAATCGCCGCTCCCAAGGCCAACAGGCCCGCCAGGAGCCCGGCGGCCAGCGCCCACACGTAGAGGGCCCGCGCGTCCTTTCGGGAAAACAAAAAATAAAATAAAACTGAAAAAAAGGCCCCGGTCCCCAAAAGATAAATTCCCCGGTCCACCGAATAGGCCATGGCCAAAAGCGGGATCAGGCTCAACCCGGCCGCCGCGAAAAAAAACCGGGCCTTTTCTTTTTTCAGCGGTCCCCGGGAAATAAATTCCCCCATGCGCCCCACCACCGCCAGGAAGGCCAACACCAAAAGGTCGCGCCCCGACAGGATGATCCAATGGAAAGGTTCCAGCCAGGGCCGCCATTTTTGGAAGGCGTCCAAAACCGCGGCCGGATCCGTGGACCGCAAAAAGGGCTCCACGAGCCCGTCGAAAATAAAAGGCACATAAAAAAAAGCCACGGATAAAAGCGCCGCGAAGGCCCAAACCGGGTTTTGGCGGAAGGTCCGGGCCAAAAAGACCGCCAACAAAAGCCAAAGCAGGACCTTCAGGATGGATTCCAGGGTCCGTTGGGCCCCGATGGAAGTCCCGAATAACTGGAAGGCGGCCCAGGACCGGCCCGGATCCTGGAACCAACCGTGGAAAAAGAAAAAATCACCGTAAGGCGCCTGATGGGCCGCCAGGGACTGCGCCGCGCCCAAGGATTCCCCCTCATGGAACGCGTCGAAAGGGCCGGAGGCATGGTAGGTGGGAACGTTCAGCGCGATGACCAAGGCCAAAAGGGCCAGCCCCGCCCAAAGGAGGAGCCGGAATCGACCGGCGCGGTCCGCGTCCTTGGGTGGAAGCGGTCGCGCGCGGCCCGGCGGCGGTGAAAAATGACCGCGCGTCCAAAAATGAAACAAAATCCAAAACAGGGAGGGCAGTCCCACGAACAGCGCGAACCCCGCCAGGTCGTTGAAAGGATTCAGCGCCGAGGGCCCGACCACCTGCTCTGGATTCGAAAATGGGAATTGGATCCGGCTCCAAAGCCAGCCGCCCAAGCCGGTGCCCGCCGCGAAGAGGGCCGCCGACCAAAACCAAAAGGTCCAAATCCGCCTCATACCGGCCCCCGGAGGGTTTGGAGAAGTTTTTGGCGCTGTTCGATAAAATAAGCGCTGGGATAACCCCATTGGATGGCCCGGCGGACGAAAAAGAGCGCCTGCGCCGCCTCGGTTTGCGCGTCAAAGGTGTTCACCATTTTTTGGTCAAAACAGGATTCCAGCAAGGGATCGGACCCGGCCGCGGGCTGAAGGGCCGCCAGGGCCTCCCGTAATTGTTGGTAGGTCATTTGATTCGGGGAATAGCGCATCCGCCGGGCCACCTGGGAAAAGGCCAGGTCCGCCCGGATCCAGGCCGAAAAAACCGCCTGGTCCTGGGGCCGGTTCGGCAATATGCCTAAGCATTTATTTTCAAATGAGGGCGGCAGGCCCTGGGCAAGCTCCATCCACCGCCCCTGGGGAAAGCGCTTTTGAAGAAAAGGCCGCAGGTGGTCCGGAAATAAAATAGCCACCCATTGGGGGTGGGTTCCGGAAAGCGCCGGATTTTCGGCGGCGTTGAAGCTAAAGGTCGCCAAGTCCAGGCTGGGGTCGAAATTACGGTCGATGAAATCAGCCAAAATAAATCCCGGCCCGTCCTCGCGGCTTTGGGCCCGCAGCGCCTCAAAAGCCCGCCACCGCTCCAAGGATTTGAAATGCTGCCAGGACGGCCCGGGATTCGCCCAGGCCTGGCGGTAGGCGCCGAACAAGTGGTAGCTGTCCAGCCCCAGGGAAAGGCAGAACAACCCGGCCAATACCCAAACTTTCGGGGAAAGCCGGGCGATGAAAAACTGGATCCCTAAGGCCGTCACCAACACCAGCAGGGGCAGCAAAGAAATGATCCGGAACATCTCATAGGTCTTCGACAAGAGACCCGGCATCAGTAAAAAAAGAAGGGCCCCAAAAATCCACCTCCAATAGGCTTGGCGGCGGTAAAAGGCGGCCCCTAATCCCAAAAGAAAAAAGGACCCCGCGACCGGATTTAAGAAACCTCCCCATTGGGGCCGATAGATGAATCCCGATGGGTCGGCCCACCATAAAAGTGACGTTATATAAGAAAGGGGCGTATAAGTTCCGGGCGCCCATTGGCTTTGAGGGTTAAAAGCCCAAAGACTGTTCACATAATGGCCCAAGCCCTGGGCCAAAAAAGCCCAAGCCAAGGGCGCCAGCAGGATCAGTTGGACCAACGCCAGGATCCCCCATTCTTCCCCGGTTATTTTTTTGTGGAGCGGCGTGGCCAGCAGGAAGACCAGGAACAAAAAACAAAAACCGGCCCAATAAAGATAGCCCGTGTAAAACCCGCAAACCAGGACCAGGCCCCATAAGCCCGCCAGGATCCGGCGCCAAGCCGGCCGTTTCTCTTTTAAAAGCTTCCCGAAAAGGGCCAAAACCGCCAATTCCAAAAAACAAAACGCTGTTCCGCCCAGCCCGATGCGTCCGGTCAGTAAAGGCCAAAAGCCGAAGGCCATCAACAAAGCGCAAAGCAGGGAAAATCGCGGGGGAAAAAATTGTTTGGCGGCGGCGAAGCTCATGCCCAGGGCCGCCAGGGAAAAAACCGCCGGCGTCAACCAGAGGCTGAACAGCGAAGGTTTTAGGATTTTAAAAACCCCCGCCTGGACCCAAATATAAAAGGGGGTCGCCTTTTCAAAACCGTACAACAATTTCCAATCCCACTTTTGGGAAAGGTCCAGCGCGTAAGCGTTGATCCAACCCTCGTCGGTGGAGGGCCAAGTGGAAAAATCCGCCAACCGGTAAAAACGCAGGAAAAGCGCCAGCGCGGCCATCAGCGCCAGGACCATCGGGGAAAGCGCGGGTAGGATCCGGTCTCCCGCCTTTTCCCGGCCAAGGCCGAACCACTGAGGCCGTAAAAAAAGCGCCAAGCCGGGGGCTAAAATCCCCAATAATCCCCAGCCTATTTTGACCGGCGCGGGAAGCGGGGAATAGGCCAGGACCGCGTTGGAAATCAGGAAGACCGCGAAGACCAAGCCTAATAAAAACGCGGGTGGGGATTTGGCGGCCACGAAAATTCCTTTCTTGGGCAAAACGAACTTCTATTATGACCCGCCGGGGGCCAAATTTTGCGGGAAAATAACGGGCCCCCGGAAGGGCTTGGGTTGACGGCTTTTGACAAACCCGATAAGTTAAGCCTGTCTTAAAAAAATCCCTTGGAGACTTCGCGTGAACGTACTCCCCTTAATCCTCGGCGCTTTGCTCATCATGGTGATCGCCTACCGCTATTACGGCGCGTTTTTAGCCGATAAGGTCGTCGTGCTCGACGACAACCGCGTGACCCCCGCCCATGCCCTGGCCGACGGCCACAATTACCAGCCCACCAACAAGTGGGTGGTCTTCGGCCATCACTTCGCCGCCATCGCGGGCTCGGGCCCCCTCATCGGCCCCGTGCTGGCCGCCCAGTTCGGCTTTTGCCCGGGCTTTTTGTGGCTGCTCATTGGCGTGTGCCTGGCCGGCGCGGTGCAGGATTTTATGATCTTGATGGCCTCCGTGCGCCGCGAAGGAAAATCGCTGGCGGAAATCGCCCGGCATGAGATCAGCCCCCTGGCCGGCGTGGTCGGCTCGATCGCGATTCTCATTATTGTGGTGGTGGCCTTGGCCGGGCTTGGCATCACGGTGGTAAACGCTTTGAAGGACAGCCCCTGGGGAATTTTTTCCATCGGCATGACGATCCCCATCGCGTTGTTGGTGGGATTTTGGATGTCCAAATTGAGGTCCGGCAAAATCGCCGAGGCCAGCGCCATCGGCGTGAGCTTGGTCTTTCTCGCCGTCATCTTCGGCAATCTCATTCCCGGCTCACCCTTGGACCCTTACCTGCGCCTGTCCCGCGAGGGTGTCATTATCGCCTTAGGCCTCTATGCCTGCGCGGCCTCGATCCTGCCCATCTGGGTGTTGCTCACCCCAAGGGATTACTTGAGCTCTTATATGAAGATCGGCACCATCGCGGCTTTGGTCGTCGGCATCATCTGGGTGCATCCCAATTTACAAATGCCGGCCTTCACTTCCTACATCCACGGCGGCGGGCCCATCATTCCGGGCAAGCTTTTCCCTTTTATGTTCATCACCATCGCCTGCGGCGCCATTTCGGGCTTTCATTCGCTGGTGGCTTCCGGCACCACGCCCAAGTTGCTGGATAGGGAATCCGACGCCCGCGTGATCGGCTATGGCGCCATGCTGATGGAAGGCCTGGTCGGCATCGTGGCCCTGCTGGCCTCTTGCTCGCTTTTCCCGGCGGATTATTTCGCCATCAATGTCCCCGCCGATAAATTCGCGGCCTTAGGCATGACGCCGGTCAACCTCGCCGCCTTGAGCCAAGCCGTGGGGGAAAATGTGGCGGGACGGCCCGGCGGCGCGGTGTCGCTGGCGGTCGGCTTCGCCCAGATCTTTTCGGGCATTCCCGGCTTAAGCACCCTGATGGCTTACTTTTATCATTTCATGATCATGTTTGAGGCTTTGTTCATTTTGACCACGATTGACGCGGGCACCCGCATCGCGCGCTTTTTGGTCCAGGAATTCGGCGGCCGGGTTTGGCCGTCTTTCGGCGATACCCGGTGGATTCCGGGAACCCTTCTTTCCACAGCCCTCGTGGTGGGCGGGTGGATTTATTTGCTCTCCACCGGCACCGTCAGCACCATCTGGCCCATGTTCGGCGCGGCCAACCAGCTTTTGGCCAGCGTGGCCCTGGCGGTGGCCACCAGCGCGCTCATTAACGCGGGCAAGGCCAAATACGCCTGGGTGACGTTTATCCCCATGTTGTTTGTGGCGGTGACCACGCTATCGGCCTGCGCCTTGATTGTGGTGAACAATTACAACCTGGCCCAGGTGCCGGGCAAGGCCGTGACGGCCTACGCCAACATGGCCATGACGCTCATCATTATGGGATGCGCGCTGGTGATTTTGGTCGAGTCGCTGAACCGCTGGTATTTAATTTTGGTTCTAAAGAAACACCCGAAGGCTTTGAAAAAACCCGTTCATCCCCTGCCGGATATTCCGGATTACGGCTGCTGCTAACGGGGACGCTTTCTTCGATCCCAAAATCCTTTCGCTTTTACTTTATAAAAGGTGAACCCAAAAATAGTGAAAATCCGATGCCGCCAAAAATGGACCAGTAAGGCGGCCACGATCCCGAGGACAAGCAGGTAAAGGATCGTGTGGATCTTCCAAAGCGCGTGCAGGCCGAATTTTTTCCCGAAATAATCCCCCGCCATCGTGTAAAGCAGGGCGTAAACGGCCGAGCCCGCCAGGTTGTAGGCTAAAAAAGATCCCTGGGGGGTTTTTCCGATCCCCGCCAGCAAGCCGATTACGGGATGGAACAGCGTCACGAAGCGCGCGAAAAAAACGCCCTTGGCCCCGTAGCGTTTAAAAAAATGCTCCAGATGCCGGATCCGTTGGTGGGTCAACTGAAGCCAGCTGAATTTTTCAAGCAGGCGGCGGCCATAGCGCTGCCCCAGCCAGTAACCGCAGTTGGTGCCCATAAAGACGCCCCAGGTGGCCCAAGTCAGGGTCCAGGGAAGCGAAAGCGCGCCCTTGGCCACCATTAAGCCGGCGCCCAATAAAAGGGTGTTGCCCGGCCCCGGCACGCCCAGGTTGTTCAGGAATAAACCAAGGAAAATAATCCAGTAGCCGTCATGGGTCAGTAGGGTCTGCAGCCAAGCGAGCATGGAGCCCATTGTCGCCTACCTTCCGCTATTTGTTTGATTTGTTTCATCCGGATAACCACCGGCTTATCAAAGCGATAAAGCCTTATGAGTAAAACGCTTCCGGATAAAGAAACTTCTTGTAAACGAACGGATATTTTGGATTAATGCTTTCGGTTTAGTTTTCATTCCCCAGGAGGCTCAAGTGACTAAAAGTGAGATGTTGACGACGTTGGCCACGGACACGGGTTTTAAGAAGAAGGAAGTCGAAAGTATGATGCAAGCCCTGAACAGCCTGATCTACAAAACCTTGAAGAAAGAAAAGGTCATCAAGCTCGACGGCCTCGGCGTGTTCCAATTGAAGGACCGCAAAGCCCGCATGGGCCGCAACCCGGCCACCGGCGAGACCATCAAGATCGCCGCCAAGCGCGTCGTGAAGTTCCGCGTGGTGAAAGCTTTGAAGGACGAAGTTCTCGGAAAATAATCCGAAAGTTTTAATCCGAGGCCAGGGGCAAAAGCCCTTGGCCTTTTTTATTTCCACCCCTTTTAAAGCCCCGATAAAACCCGTCGGAAATATCCAAAGCCTAGTCTATACTGAATTCATATTTAAACTTTAAAGCAGGAACTTATGACCCTTCGATTATCTCCCCGCCGAATCCTTGCCTTTCTCATCCCAAACTTGATGGCCGTTATTTTCTTTTTCGCCGGGCAAACTAATTCCACCGCCCAGCCGCCTGCCCGGTACATCATTCGTTCCTCAGCCGAAAACTTACAAGCCTATTGGAAGGGGGATGAGCTGATCGTCGGCATCAACATTGACTTTTATGGAAGAATTGAAATCGCGGATGATTCCATCGCCCCAGGGAGCGGCCTCAACGAATCCGAAAAACAAAAACGCGTAGTCCATATCCTGGTGATGAAGGCCGGAAAGGTGGGGCAATATGAGCTTCCCGTTCTTCAAGTCGGTGACGATACGGTTTATCCTTTTGATGGAACCGTTTATTGCATAACCAGTGACAATACAATGGAGAAGCTCGTGGACGGTTCTTTCGAAAAAACCCCAGGGAAAAAAGCTGATGGTTCCAGCCTTTGGTCCGATATCATCAATCAGCCTCTCCTGGAACAAGGGTGGGGCATATTCAGCCTTTGGGACGAGGGACCGGACGAAATCGAACCTCTGGATAAAATATCCGAATCCTGCAAGGTCCGTTTAACCAACGGAACCTACTATTTGAGGCGCGAAATGTTCCTTGAGAATGTTGATGAGCTGGCTTACCAACGGCGATATTTTTTAGTGGGCACGAATAATTCAAGTCCAGTGACTTTCGCGAACTCCGACGATACTTTCAAACAAATCAGTCAAAAAGAATATGAGGGGATATTTAAAACCAATGCCCATTAACCCTCGAATTTTGATCAGCCTTATGATTTTGACTTGGGGCCTAACCATCCCCCCCGCCGCGCGAGCTTATCCCGATGGCTTCGGCCCCTATCATGCCGGCGAAGAACCGAAAGCCTTTCCTTATAAAGTAATCCTCGATCCAGGATGGAATAAGGACCACACTAGCTTAGACTTTAAATTGGACACAGGCTCCACGATTCACTATGAGCCCGAGAGCGGGAAAATCAGCTTCCTCGGGTCTCAAGGACAGGTCTTGGCAAGAGTTGGCGATTTCGATGATCCCAATTGGGGATCCTGTGTCTTAGAAGGTGATTTTAATCGCGACGGAAAGCCTGATTTTGCTGTCATGTTCTGTAATGGAGGCAATGGCCTGGACGCCGAAATGGGCCAATGGATCTTTTTCCTGTCCGCTCCGGGACCCGATTCCTTTAAGGCCGTGATGGTGAATACGGACTCCATCGGCGTTAATGACGTGATTGATGCCGGAAAAGACGGGTCGCTTCGCCTCATCCAAACCACACTCCTCAACGCGCCCGAATCCGTGGAGGTAAGGCCGGGAGAACAATTATATTTCTGGCTCTATCGCCTCTTGGTCATCACAGGAACGGATTTGGCGCCCGACGACTCCTCCGATAACCTGTTTCCTAAAATGGTGGCTTACGCTCGGTGGGCGGAGCAGCAAAATCACAAAGAAACGAAATTGCTTACCGCGGTCCAAAAGCGGGATCTGATCAAAGCAAACCCGATCCGCATTCTTCGTGGAAAAGAACTACTGGGAAAATAAGATTTACCCCTGTGCTTTGTCTAAGGGTTACGGTTCGGAAGGGTCGAAACGAAGGAGGCTCCCGGTTGCCTAGGCAAACGGGGGCCTTTTTTCATTGGGCGGGCGTTAAAGGGATCAACAGCCTCTTAAAAAACTCCAACGATTCGCAAAAGCACCACGCAGACGCAAATGACGATCACCCACACCAGCACGGTTCCCGGGCCGTCTCCGGCTTTCAAATGGGACAAGTTCGGCGTTCCGGCTTCCAGCTCTTTCAAGGATGATTCTTCCCGCGCTTCCATCGCCCTCGGCATATCCGGAAAAGAACCGCCGGCTTTTAAATTAAGAAGATGGCTGTTGCCCGAAAGCTCGTTCAACTGGGAACTTTCTTGCGCCGAAAGCGGCACCGGGCCCGCCGCCGCTTTTTGGGTCACTCCCATTAACACCAAACAAATCACCGCTGCCAAAGCTATAATCTTTTTCATCACGTCCGCCTTTTCAAAAAAATCCTCAATTGACTTCAACCACACTCTAGAAACCTTTTCGTGAAATACGAATAGACAATCCCTTTTTATTTCACCGCTATCATTCTGATAGTTTCTTTTTTTCGCCTAAAAGTTTTCCCGCTTCTATTTATTCGCTCCCGCGCCCACTACACTGGGCTTCTCAAATTGATTGCCTCACGAAAGCCAAACTTTGAACCTTAAAAACTTTTATTCGCCCGCTCTTCTCTTAGGTCTTTCACTTCTTTCAATCAGCTGCGCCACGACTTCAGGAATGAAGACGCTTTCCGACCAAGCCGTTCTTTTGGATCTTCCCGTGGTGCGCCAAACCTCCCCCAACCTTTGCGGCGAAGTGGCTTTGGAAATGCTGACGCGCTATTACAACGCGCTGTTAACGCCGGATCAGGAAGCGCGGCTCAAGAAGGAAGCCAATCAGGAAAAAGGCATAACCGGATCGACCTTAAAGCGGGTTTTAGAGGAACAGGGCTATTTCGTGGCGGTCTTTTCAGGCACCTTAGACCGCAAGTTCTCGGGGCTTTACCGCCATTTGGACCTCAAAAGGCCCTTGATTGTGATGGTTGAGGGAAACGGACCTGACAAAAACCACTATGTTTTAGCGGTGGGTTATGACGAAGGCACCAATACGATTGTCCTGCTGGACCCGGTCCGGGGCGAGCTGGCCATGCCCTTGATCAACTTCAAAAAAGTTTGGGATAAGGTGAATGACTTCACCCTGCTGGCCGTGCCGAAAAACCTTAAAAATTAATGGTTATTTCGGTTGAGACTGGAACCGCCTCAGCGTCTTCGACCTTTTTTTCATTGGCTTAATTAGACAACCTGCCCCATTGAGAGGTCATTCTTCACCCATCGCTTCTAAATCCGCCAAATCTTTTTTCCGCCCCGCAGCCCGTTTTTCCGTCGCATGTTGCGCCGATTTAATAACCTGGACAGTTCTTTGAAGTCGGGTTGAGCTTCCATAATGCTTCTTTCGCAGGAATTCCACGGCCTCAATACGCTCCGAGGGAGGCCTGCTTAACCAATAGTCTAAATCCGCCCGGTCCGATTTTTTCCCGAACCAGGCCTTTGTGATGGTCGCTTGAAGCCGAGGACGCGATGACCTAGGGTTTTTCTTCGCCGAAATTTTTTCGACAACCCGGTCTCTTGAATAATATTTCGAAACTTTCTTATTTTTCATATTTAGAATTTCTCATCGGCTCGCTATTTAGCGGAAATCAATTCCATTTTTCGGTTGGATTTCGGCATTTGATTCCAGGTTCGCCCGTCCAGTACCCGCCCGTTCTTTTTCTTCCAGACGCCACCCCATTGTTTGAAAAAGAAAGGAACTTTTGCCTTCACACATTGTTTACGGATATCAATCACCCATTCTTTTTCCATCGGCCTGGCGCCAGGACCGGATTCGCCCCCCACGATGGCCCAATGGATGCCCCTCAGCTTTAAACGCGGTAGGGGCCCCAGCAGGGGTTCTAAAGAAAGAAACTTCACCTTGGCCTTTGTCTTTCGAAGCGAATCGATCCTATAAGCAAATTTTTCGGATTCAACGCTTACCCCCATCCAAATATTCGGGGTCCACTTCAAATGGGCGCCTAATTTTTCAAGGCGGTCGGCTCTTTTGGTCAACACCTGAAATTGATGCCAATGGGCCTTGTTCATGACTTCAAAAACCTGTTTCACGAACTTTAAGGGAATGTCCTGGTGGAACAGGTCGGACATGGAGTTAACAAAGATCGTCCTGGAATCTTTCCAGCCCAAGGGAAGATTCAGCCTTTCAGGCCAAGTTTTTAAATCAAACCCTTGCTCGTACGGATGCCCGGGAATTCCCCGCCATCTTTCGGCAAAACGTTCCGCGTAACAGTTGGCGCATCCCGCGCTGACTTTATGGCATCCGGTCACGGGATTCCAAGTAGCGTTGGTCCATTCAATCGTGGAAGTTTCAGCCATGAATGCTCCTATAGAAGTCTTGGTTGATCAGTAAAACGACTGGTTGTTTTACGCCAGAAATCCACCCCTCTTGGATTCTTGCTGAACAGGTAGAGGTGATATAGCGGAACGCTCATTCCATCTACGCATATAGTAACCGCATCCTCTGGACCGGGGTATAAGTAACCCAGCTCTTTCATTTTCTGACCAAAATGGTCGAGAATAAAAAGACCGATTTTTATCCCCTTACGCTCGCTTTCCGCCCACTTGGCCCGCCAAGTCAGATCGCCGACGAACGTCGCTATCGAAGAGTCATCCTCTTGCAAATAGATGGCTTGATTCCGTCTCACGTCCATAAATGATGGGATCAAAACCAAAAAATCCATGAATACGGCACTTAGTTCACTTATCGTCGAAAAACTCAACTGTCCGATTTTATAGGGGTCAACAAGACAAAAGGAAAGGCAAGAACTTCCTTTCCCGAATTTCGGGATCTCGGTCAAGATTGATCCGACGTTTTGGTTAACGTCACCCGAAATAATCGTGAATTTCGCAGACTCATATTTGGCCAAGACCCGTTGATTCAAAACGGAGCACAATTCCGTTTCTTTTTCACAAAAAATATACTTATCAAAGGGGTCCTGTACTCCCAAAGCGAGCAAAGGGGAGCCTGGAACAATTATTTCTTTATCTTCCAACCTTGAACGACCGGCCCCTGAAAACAAATCGATATAAACTCGATTTTTCCATTTGCTCTTCATGCTCGTAGTGAAAATCTTGAGGATATAACTAAGCGCGCGATATTTTTCCAAGGAGTGGGGTTTAATTTCGGGCGTGAATAAACCATCATCGACTAATTGAGGAAGTTCGAAAGATTCGTCTGGCACGGGTTCACACTGGATGTTTTATTGGAATACACCCGTATACTACCCGTGAATCCGCTCCAAATCAAACAATATTTGGCATAGTCATTATTAAGTCAAACGAATGGTGAAATGGCACTTCTCACATCTTTGAATTATTAAGAAACAACCCGGTCGGGGACTTCGGTGTTCCGCCCCGCGACATAATGGACGATGAGCCCCGCCACGATGAAGCCGGAGAAGACGCAGCAGATCGCCACAAAAATAATAAGGCCGCTTCCCTTGTTCTTGCTGTCTCCGCCAGTCAAAGCCTTGAACACACTGCCAAAAGCGTGCGGAAAAGTACTGACCGCGTTGAAGGTATTGTGGATATTCGCGTAGGTGTTGTAAGCGGCGATGCCCATGTTGGGAATCGAGTGGTTGCGATAAGCGTTAGCCCAGCTTTGGAACATGATGGCATAGCCCGAAAAGAGGATCGCGGGAATGAGGAGCACCTCGCCCATGTTAAAGAATAGTTGGAGCTGATCCGGGGTGATCTTGCCCACCCCTTGCAGGTAAAGCCCCACCACAATGAGGATGTCGTAGCTAAAGCCGATGGAGGCCATGAGATATCCCATCCAGGCCATGAATTGGTACCCGCCGCCAGCGTGCTTGGCCTCAACCCAGACTTTGCCCACCGAGTAGGAGTTCCAGATGCTGATGCCGAGATTGAGGAACCAGATGAAGAAGATCATAATTTACTCCTTGCAGAATTTTTCGTTTAAACTCTCAAACCAAATACAATGCTCTTTAAATTCTTCAGCTCGCCTTAAATTCACGATAGCGTTCTTCTAAAAATTCGGGTTTCGGCCATTCTGATCGACTTCTCGGAAGAATTAATTTTTTTTCATGGAATTCTTGGAGCCCGTGTAAAAGCATTGGACCATCCTTCTGTTTTAAAACCTCATGATTTAGTTCAACAGAATAGTCAGGACTTATACCGACAATATTATTGTCATAGGCACCATGATGGATCATGCAAAGTGAAATACCATTTTGAACTACCGGTAAGCCTTGCGGATGCTTGTCTGGCAGAATATGCGCTGCTTCCAACAATTTTGGCTGTTGAAGATGACAGATGGCGCATCTCTCTTGATAAGCCTTTAATACTTTATACCGAAATCCCGCTTGGTGAAGTCGCATTTGAGTTTCAACAGTTTGATAACGTCTCCGCGCCTCCATCACAATAACGGCTTCTCTTTGATCCGGTATATACAATTGCTCTTTCTCGTCTACGGCGACTGTAAAAGTTAGTTTTTGAGGATTATCTCCCACAATATAAACGGGCCAAACGGCTGAATAAACACCAGGAACCACTCCATGAAAATGAATAAGTGGCGTTCGTGATTCAATCGCTTTTCGAAGACCAACATTTTCGTGATGATTGGGATCAGTTCCTCGATATTTATAATTGATAAACCCATCGGCTGAAGAATCATCGTATGGTCGAGGGCGTCCATCGACAATGGGAGCGGTCGTTATACTAATGGGAATCTCGGATAAAACAGCCGGCTTAAATATTCCTTGGGGGCCAATCAACGGAACTTTTCGATTTTCATATAAAAATCCCCGCTCCAAAAGAGCGCGCGGAATATTATCTCTATAAAGAGTTTGTAGATGTTCGAGAAAATTGAATGCTTTTAACCTTATTTGATTGTCTGTATTTTTCACGATATGAACATTATAGAATCACCAGTTTTTTTAATACCATTTAGAACTTATTTTCGTGAGCTTCAGCAGCCTTCGAGATTTCATCATTATCAACAAAATATTCAAATTCCATTCGGCTCTTGAAAAATCTCTCAGTATCTTTATCCATAAAATAAACGTAACAACCTTTTAGGCCGCGGGACAAAAGAACCCTATATGTGTTTTTGACTAAATCCGAAAATTTTTCTTTCGATCGCTTCACAACAGTATCCGCATTATTCTCTTTATGACCTTCCCAAGCCTGTTGATCAAAATTGTAAGTCAAATCTTTGCCAAAAATGACTCCCACATAATCAAATTCAAATCCCTGAGCGGTATAAACACAACCAATTTGATTAATTCCATTTGGGTCGTAAGCCCAAAGAGAGGCTTTGGGTATTCCCGGAGCTAACTTTTTTGCCTCGGGCCTAGCGTCCCAGGGTCGTTTATAATCGCCAATAATGACGTCGCTCGGTAATGTCCCATCGGGATTGGCGTTAGACCATTTCCAGCAAAAACCTGCCGTTACTCGTCCTGTCTGTCCTTCCTCAACTTTTTTTCTAATAGCCGTCTCTAAAGATTCGGGGCTTTCAAAAACTTTAAACTCAAAGTCTTCTTTGCCAGAATTCCAAATTACGTTCGCGGTTCTTTTAATCGCCAAAGTGTTATTAATCCAATTTACAAATCCATCCGAGCCGCTGCATCGAAATTGTGCTTCCAATTCGTACTCATGTATTTGACATCCCTGTTTAAGCGCGGTTTCTTTCAAATACTTCGTCGAGCCTATTTCCCCGGGTCGAACAACCTGGTCGTCATCAAGAAAAAATACACAAGTTTTTCCGGCTTTCAACAATTCTTCAATTTGCGGAAGATTTGATCTGTTTTCCTTTTTTGTAAACCGGCTATTACTTGTTTCTCTTATGCGATGGGCTTCGTCACATACTAAAACATCTATTTCATGACGTTCGGCTTTGGCATAGCTATTAAAATATTTAAATTCAGAAGAACCTCGAGCACCAATAATTTTTCGAAGCGTTTCCGTAAAGGCCCTAGAACCAGTTACATAGTGCGCATTGAATTCTTTTGCTAATAGTTCAGCCATTAAATTGATCGCGATGACCGATTTCCCGGTTCCCGGCCCACCTTTAATAATTACGATAGACTTTTTCTTATCAGTCAAACTCTGCTTTGCGGTGCTCAAAACTCTGTCAAAAACGACTAATTGTTCATCCAATAAAATGTATTCGGATTTCCCTTTAATAACATTCGCAACATGATTCATAAGCTTTTTACTCGGCCGATATTTACTCTTCTCTACTTTCTCCAATACATCTATGCCGTGGCCTTTTTCAAGCTTTGTCAAAAGATATTCTTCCAATGCAGGAACATCGTCTTTGGTAAAAAGCGGATTGGCTTTTATAATATTTTCAAATTTCTCAAGAAAAATGACATCGTTTTTTTCTTTTGGATAGTTATGTAAATATGAGCATGCATTTAAATCAATCGGAGCATTGCCTTCATAAAAGGCTGTGTGCGAGTCTTGTAAATATGTTTTGTATTGTCCAACTTGAGCGGAAGGATGCAGGACTTCTCTTTCGGCACCACCAACCCAAGTCATAACTTCGTTTTCGCAATCAGAATCTTTGCATTTTTCCCACTGTTTCAACTCAATAATGACCGCATTGTCTAAACCACTTTTGTCTTTACCGGTAATCATGCAATCTAATCGCTTAGAACTTAACGGAAGTTGATATTCCAAAAGAACACCATGATCTAAAAGCTTAGCTTCATTAAAAACCGAGGAAACTGCCAAAAGTGAGTGGCGCCAGGAGTTAACCTCGTTCACAGAGGGGTTATAACGAAAATATTCAAAGAATGACTGTTTGAGCTTATCCGCGATTTGATTTCGAGTTGAGTCTTGAATGAACTGGGTAGAACTTCCGGAATAAAGTCTCATAATTCGTTGTACTTCTTATTGCTGCCTTTGGCTTTTTTTATGGGATATTTCTTATGATTTTGGACCATTTTTCGTTTTAATGCTCCACTTAGATCAATGTCATATTTCTGAGCTAACCGCAAAATCATAAAGAGTGTATCAGCAACTTCATCTTCAATTTCTAATCGCTTCTTAGAATTTTTTAAATACTTTCTAGTTTCTGATTCTGATTTGAACCGAAAGTGGCCTAATAATTCCGAAGCTTCAGTAACAATTCCAATAGCTAAATCTTTAGGTCCATGAAATTGATCCCAATCACGCTCTTCACAAAAATTTTTGACAATAATTTTAAGTTCGGAAATTGTTGCTTTTTGATCACTCATATAACGTTGTTCCACCTTAAGGTTGAAACATTTTAAAAGACATAATAACTTGCGAATTGAAGACGGTTAAGGAGAAACTCTTAAACCTGACGCGATACTTTAACCCTTTCACACCGTCTAAAAGGAACCACGTTGTTTTGCACCACGAAGGGATTTCCATGGGAAAAAGACCCTGTGGCTTTTGGCTTCTATCTGCCATTGCCGTCTGCCAATTAACCGGTTGCGAGACCGCCGACCTCAAAAGTGCCTGGCAGGCCCAGGATATGGCCATTCGACCCAGCATCCAACCCGGCATCTCCGATTGGGCCGGGCCCATGTCCCAGTTTGAGGACGGCAAGGTTTCGCTGGGGGTTTCCAATAACGGCGAATTCCTTTACCTCGCTCTGGCCGTCAACGACCTGGAAGGCGACGTTTACACCCAATATGCCCAGGTCCTGGAAACCAACGGTCTGACCATTTGGCTGGATCCGAATGGGGGCGACGAAAAGTTCTTTGGCATCCGCTTTTTAGCTTCCAACGCGCGCGGGTCCGACGACCTGCAATTCATTGAACCCAAGGGACAGGAATTTTTTACCAGCGCCGAGGTTCTGGGGGGCTATGGCTTTAACGCGGCCGCTTCCTATTCGGAGAATCATTACAGTTGCGTGATCAAAATACCGCTCAAGGATAAGAACCAAAATTTCTTCCCCGCGGCCTTCGCCGCCAGCAAGGCCATCGGCGTTAATTTTGAGGGCGTGGAAACCGATGCCCGCTCGGGCGCCAAACACCATGGCGGCCGCCACGGCGAAACTGCCCAAACCAATAACGCCACCCCGGTCCCCACTCCCATCCCTTCGGGTTTCAACGGCAGCGGTGTCAACGGCGCCAATCCTGCCAGCGTCAGTCCCAATGCAGGCGGCGGGAATGATGAATCAGCTGACAATTCAGACCTGCTCAGTGTGGGCGTAAGGGTAGATTTGGCTTCCGGCCAAAGCCCGGTGACTTCCAGCCCTTAATTCCAATCCCCCAATAGTTACAGAACATCTTAGGAAGAGGACTCAACACTTTAATTTTTTCCCGGGCGTCTAAACAGGATAGGATTGGAAGTACAGTTTTAGCACCCCTCGCCCTGACCCTCTCCCTCAAGGGGCGAGGGGAATTTAAATCCGCCGGAAAAAAGAAAATGCAAAATAAACCGCTCAAAACCTTTTTAATCCTCGGGCTTTTGACCTTTGGCCCTTCGGCCACGCAAGCCGGCACGATCGCCTTTTCCGCTCCCCAGCACCTTGCCACCCTTCGCTGGGCCGAGACCCCGACCCCCGGCGTTTCCACCCAGGGGGCCGATGACCTTGTGGTCGACAGCCATGGGCGTTTCTGGGTGGAAGAAGGCCGCGACTTTTTCCTTTATCAACCTAACGGGCGTTTCCTTCAAACCATTTCCCCGCTGGACGAGGGCAAAAGCTTCTTCGGCTTTACCTCGGTGGAGGCGCTTCCCAACGGGGGCGTGGCCCTTTTGGAGCAACTGGAAACGTCGCGGGAGCGGCATGAAAAAATAAACTTTGAGGTCATGTCCAAACCCGGCGCCCAGCTGATCCTGCTGGATGCTAAGGGATTGGTCACGGGTAAAAAGACGGAACTGGACCCGGACCAGCCCCATTCCAGGTACGCCCTTCAAAACGGCGGGATCTACAGCATCCATGACGACGGAAGCTTCACGGCCCTGGACTCCTTAAGCGCGCCGGTGAGGGACGGGGGCTTCGCGAAATTCGCGGCCATTGACGACGAGGCGCGGTGGAACGACCACGTGAAAACACTCCCGGTTTTTCACGCCACCAGCCGCTATTACCATGACCAGGCCGACCGCCTGCAGGTGGACAAGAACTCAAAGTTTTTCCTGCTGGGAAAACCCTTCGTGGACGGCACGGCGCCCCTGGCCGAGCGGGACGGCAAAATCTACAACGAGGTGGTCTGCTACCCCAAGGGCAATTTCACCAATTGGGTTTTCGTGGAAGACCCGGCGAGGAAGGCTTATGGCTTGGTGGAACTCATCACCGCGGACGAGGACCTGACCACAATCCAAGACCATACGGTCTTTGTGGATTCCAAAGGCAATATCTATGAAGGCGTGGCGAAGGATGATGGCTATCGGATTTATGAGTGGAAAATACTGAAATGATCCGTCTTTAACTGCTGGCACCCCTCACCCCAGCCCTCTCCCGCAAGGGGCGAGGGTTCCTTAAATAAAAAAGGCCTAGCCGAATGGCTAGGCCTTAGAAAAATTCGTTACTTATTTTTTATTCTTCATCGCGCTATCGACCGACCACTTGCCCCCGCCATGAACGGCGATGTACAGGAACAAGAAGCAATAAATCACGGCCATCTCGCCATGATTCACGATCGGGAAAAAATTATCATTGAAGGCGAATTTCCAATGGAATTGGAAATAAGCGACCGCCATCTCGCCGCTGGCTAATAGGCCCGCGTAGCAGGTGAAAAGGCCCAGCATGATCAAGAGCCCGCCGACGAGCTCAATAATCCCGCCGATCCACATTTGAGATCCCACCGGCGGCATCATGGCCGGGTCCGACAATAACCCCAGAATCTTCTGGGCCCCGTGAAAGCTAAACAGCAACCCCGCCACAATGCGCAGCGCGCCGTAGGCTTCGTCCGAATACTTTGAAAACTGGCTCATCCTGTACCTCCTGAAATTGAACTGGAGGTATTTTACCCCGGCGAGAGATCATTCTTTAATAAAACGCCCGGTAAGCCGTTTGATTTCTCAAAATGATAGTTTTAAAGGATAAACCTTTTCCTTTAATTCGTGATTGTTACCAAAAGGAACACATTGGCATAAATTTATGAAGGGGGACCAACATGAAAGATAAATTAACCCGTGAAGAGCGGGAAGTTTTACGCGCCTTTCAAAAGAGTGAATGGAAGCGGGCTTGTCTTATCAAACCTTCATCGCCAGCGTGATTCACAAGGTCGCCCATGGCCGAGTAGTTCACCATCCCTAAAGTTCTAAACGAAAAAGGGCCGCCTATCAGGCGGCCCTTTTTTTGAACCCATCCATTTTAAGACTAAAGAAACTTTGGTTCCTGCGCTTAATTCAGACCAGAACCCTTAACCCCAGAATCCCATCGAGAGAAATATAATTCCCACCACTCCGAAGCCTAAGCTGACAAACCAAAAGGCGCGCCGGCGGGCCAGGGCGGAAATGGCGCCTACCGCGATGGCCACTTGGAAAAAGGTCACGCTGAAGGCCAGGTTCTCGTGGTGCTTCAGGTGCGACTCGGAGGATTCCTCGTCTTCCTTAGCTTCGTCGCTGATTTTTTCCTGGTCGTCCTTGTACTGGGCCACCTTGTCCGTGTCATCCTTGGAAACCGCGTGGTGCTGGGCTTTCAAGAGCTCCAGTTTGGATTCCAGAACCATGGATTTGATGCCCTTGGCCTGGTAATAGTTCCATTGATCGGAGGCCTTGATCTGGTCCAGCATGGCCTCGTTGGCGTTATGCCCGGCGGACAGGGCCGCTATGGCCGCGAAGCCGGCTAAAAGGGCGGAGCTTAAGGCCACGCCCAAGATCCATTTTTCTTTCGATTCTTCCGCGCCTTCTTCCATCGCTTCATGCAAATGCTCAGTGGGGACTTCAATTTCCTCGGGCATGCGGCCTCCTGATGGGGAATGGGTTTGAAACGGGTCTCAAGTTAAAAGAGGGCGGAGCGGCTGTCAAGCAAGACAAAACCTAATTAACCACAGATGGACACAGATACACACAGATGGATAGGGATAATCTCAAATCCGTGGGGGATATTAAAAACTTTGAACCCTTTGGATTTGTTTAAGCTTTATCTGTGTGCATCCGTGTTCATCCGTGGTTCCAAAGCCGTTTTTTTGCTTCTCGAACGGGCCCGGGACAAAAAAATAGAGGGGATCATAGATCCCCTCTATTTTTTTAATCAGAAACCTTTTAGAAACTTAAGCCGCGACTTCCTTGCGGCCTTTGGCTTCCTGGTAAATTTCCTCAGGATGCAGTTTGATGTCCCACACCAGCCCGAACCAGGACAAAACCGTCAGCACATAGTGGGACATGTCGATCTCCCACCAATAGATGCCTTGGCGTTCCGAGTAGGGATAGCGGTGGTGGTTGTTGTGCCAGCCTTCTCCCATGGTGATCATGGAAAGGATGAAGCTGTTTTTGCTCATATCCCCCGTCTCAAAGCGCTTCTTGCCCAAAATGTGGGCCAGCGAATTGATGCAGAAGGTGCCGTGATAAAGAAGGGTGGTGCTGAGGAAAAACCCCCAAGCGATCATCTGGAGGCCGTTGGTGTGAAGACCGGGAGCGACCTTTTGCAAAAACGCGCCGAAGAAAAAGATGCCGACGGCCAAAAGAAAAGGCGCGATCCCGTGGTACTTGTTGATCCACATCAGTTCCGGATACTTGGTCAAGTCCTTCACGTTTTCTTCCTTGGTCGGGGCGTACTTTTTGCAAAGGATCCAACCCAGGTGGGCCCACCAAAGGCCGCGAAGGCCGGGGGAGTGCACATCCTCTTCCGTGTCCGAGTACTTATGGTGATGGCGGTGATGGGCGGCCCACCAAAGCGGGCCCTGTTGGCCGCAGGAACAGCCCAGGAAGGCCAGCATAAACTGGAATACCCGGCTGGTCTTGTAGGTGCGGTGGGAGAAGTAACGGTGGTAAACACCCGTGATGGCGAACATGCGGATGTAATACATGAAGAAACACATGGCGACGGCGGCCCAGCTGATGCCGGTGAAAATCGCGCAGATCCCGATCACGTGCACGCCGAAAAACGCGATGCTGCCGCCCCAGTCGATCTGCTCGTCGTGGGTGAACTTGCGCCACATGGCTTTGGCGGTCTTTGTCGTCGCCGACGGAACCACCAGGGGGGTGACTTTGTTTTCAACTTGTAACATAACGACTACACCTCATTGGGTTAATTTTTTGTAATCGGGTCGAAGAGCGACACCGGCGGCAAAGGGTTGATGATGCGCGCGGGTGGAACCGTCCTCCCAATAGGGGTAAGTAATATCCCCAGGGTCCCGTGAAACCTCACGAAGATCCTAGGCCTTTTGGAATCCTTCCCTTTTAAAAGTCTATCACAACGTTGACTGGGGTCTTTTGAGCCTGCTCCAGGCACAAGCTTCGAAACCGTCCAGAAAAGCGGCTCTGGATGTTTCTTAGCTTCCCTTGAGGTTGTTTTTTCTCAAAAGAGGGTCAACGGTTGGTCATCGCCTTCCCTTAAGACCCGGTGATTGTCAGATCAGCGGCATGGGCCTCGTGGCGACATCTTTTAAAAGAACCATCTCTGCCTATCAAGTTAGGAATCCACCGGCCTTAAGTCATCCCCTTTAAAGGCTGACTAAACCGGCCTATTCGCCCCTTGACGAGCCCCGGGCCCCTAAAACAGGGGCAATTCATCCGGTAGCCCTATTTTAACGCAGGCCCCAGGCAACCGATACAAAAATCCGAACGCTAAACCTTGGCAAAACAGGCATAAAACAAAGACCCGCTCCCTCTTAGCCGGATTCACCCTCGCCCCAACCCTCTCCCCTCAAGGGAGAGGGAGTTAAATATATTCTTTATATAGGATTGTCCTTTCGACAACCTATGGCTGCCTCACAAAAGCGATGAAATCGGTGAAAGGCACTTCTCCGCCCGACTTTTTGATCAATGTGGCGACCTGGCCCCGGTGATAGGTGGAATGGTTCACCAAATGGGCCAGCACATCGGACAGGACATTCTCATAGCTCTTGCCTTGGGTGGTTTGGTAAGCGGTTTTTCCACTTAAGCTGTTTTCGCGGAGACCCTCCAAATAGGCTTTCCATTCGGGCTTGAGTTCCTCAAAAAGCGCGCGGCATTGGGCCAGGGTTAAAACCTGGGACATGTCGATATTGGGTTTCCCTAAGAGCCGGTTCAGCCACATGCGGCTGGCCAAAAGGATATGGCCCGCGATCTTAACGGCTTTTTCGTCCAGGGACGCGGGATCAATCTTTTCCAGCGCCGCCAAAATCCGCTCCTGCGCCCAGGCATTGTATTGAAAGAGGCGTTTGAAATAATCGAGCATGGTCAACTCCTTTAACAAAAATCATTGGAACAATGACGCGCGCAGATACACGCCGATGTAAAATCGTAAATTCAGACTTTATTGAATCTGCGTCCATCATTGTAAATGAGGTCTGCTTTTAAGTCTTTTTCTTACCTCGCGGTGCCAGCGTAATCAACACCACGCCCGCCACAATGAGCCCCGCGGCGGCGAAGACCGGCAGGGTCACGGCCTCGCCGGCCAAAAGCCATCCCAACAGCACCGCGATCACCGGATTCACGAAAGCGTAGGTCGAGGCCAGCGCGGGGGTGGACTTTTGCAGGACCCAAATATAAGAGGTAAACCCGACCAAAGACCCAATCAAGGTCAGGTAAAGCCAGGACCATTCGGAAGAAGGCGTGAAGCGGTGGAAATCAACTTGGCTCCATTCCCCCAAAAGGCCTGAGAGCGCCAATTGAAACAACCCGCCCCAAATCATTTCCATGGCCGCCGAAAGCAGGCCGGACTTCGGCAAGGTCAGCGACCTGGCGGTTAAAGAGCCGGCCGCCCAAATGACCGAGGAGCCCACCAAGGCCATAACCCGCCAAGGCCGCGCGGCGTCCACGCCGGCGGCGGCGAAGGTTTGTGAAACCCCGCCGCAAAAAAACGCCAGCCAGGCCGTCCCTAAAAACCCCATCGCCAATCCCGCGCTGAGCAAAATCCCCGGCCGCTCGTTTTTTTTCCACAGCCAATTGAGCAAGACCATCCACAAAGGAACCGTGGCCACCAAAAGGCAGGCGATGCCCGAGGGAACTTTTTGCTCGGCCCAAGAAACCGCGCCATTGGCCAGCGTGATGAGCAGGAAGCCAATAACCGCCGTGGAGCGCCAATGGACCATCGTGGGACGGGCGGCGCCGAAGAACCGGACGCAGGCGTAAAGAACGGCGCCCGAAATAAGAAAGCGGGTCCCCGCCATGAAATAAGGGGGGATGCTGTCCACCGCGAAGCGGATGGCCAAATAAGTCGATCCCCAGATCAGGTAAACCGAGGCCAGCGCCAGCCAAACGCTGAAGGGATAGGATTGCTTTTGGGTTTTCACTTAAAGAACCTTGCCCTGTTATAATCAAGGAGACGGCGAAAAGAAATGAACCCGAGGCTAACATGGAAACCTTCCAGCAGGCTACGCCTCACGTTAAAAAAAATGTTTTTCTCATCCGCTTGGTCCTCAGCCTGATCCTGGGCTGCCTGGCTTTTTTTTACCTCCAAAATAATCCGGCTCAAAAAATAACCGTTTTGGTTTACGCCGCCCTTTTGGCGGCTTCCTTCATCCCCTTTTATTTCTGGGACGAGGACCGTTTTAAAAGCGTGAGGCTCCAATACCTGGTCTTCGCCATGGACCTGATTTTTCTTTTGGGCGCGCTTTACCTTTTTGACGGCTTTGACACCCAGCTTTTGATCGTGATGTTCCTGACCTTTTTCATCTCGGCCTTAAGCCAATCCATGGGCCGAAGCCTGGTGGTGGCGGTCATGGTCACCTCGGTCTATGTGGACCTGCTTTACAACAAGAATCCCGACTTTAACTATATGGATCCTTTTTTCCTTTTGGCCTGCGCCCTGATCTTTGTGGTGGCCATCCACTCCGGGTACCTGGCCTACCGGACCGTACAGGAAGAAAAGGACATGGTGCTTTTGGCCCAGCGCATTGATCTTTTGACCGAAAAGGTGGCCAAAGGCGACCAGGCCACCTTGGAATACGCGGGGCTTTTGAAAAGCGTGCTGGACGGCCTGCCTCTGGGCGCCCTGGCCGTTTCCACCGATGGTTACGTCATTTTCGCCAATGCCAAGGTGAGCAAACTGTTGGATTTAAACCCCCGGGCCCTGCGCAACACCGATCTCCGGGCCAAGGACAACCCCCTGGGCCCCCTCAGCGAGGTGATGCGTCAATCCATCGAGCAGCGCCAGGATCTCAAGCGCCATTACGTGGACTTGGAATGGAAAAAGGTTCCCAAGCGTTTTCGTTTTGACAGCTCGCTGGGCGTCAGCCCCTCGGGCAAACCTTGGGGAACTTTGTTTCTGATTCAAGAAACCGCGGCGGCGGAGAAACCCGCGGAGCCGCCGCCTGAAAATTCCCCATCGGTCCCGTCTTAAAATATTTTTAAAAAAATCCCCGCCGCCCGGAAAGGGTCCGGGCGCAAAGTAAAGCTGTCAAATCAGGGAGAAAGTGCTAAAATAAAGTCTAGTTACGAAGCCAAAAAAGGGGGGGATTTTTAATGGCAACGAAGAAAAAAAAGAAGGCCGCGAAGAAAAAGAAAAAGTAAGCTGACATTCCGGGCTGGGTTTTTCTTAACTAAATCCGGCCCGTTTCTTTTCCGCTGAAACCTCGCCCCCGAAGCACCCTCAAAAAAACCGCTCAAAGTAAAGCTCTCAACAAACTCAATCTCCCTTTCTTTTTATTTAAAAGCTGTTTTACAATCGGCCAATGACCCCCCGGCCCGCTTCCTATCACCGTTACTCCATCGCCCAAACCCTGCCGATTCCCCCGGCGAAGGCCTTCACTTATTTCGCCGATGAGAAAACCATCCAACGGCTGACGCCTCCCTGGCTGGGCTTTAAAGTTTTGAAAAAATCCACCCCCCGTCTTCGCGCCGGAACCCGGCTGGACTACCTCATGTTTTTCCGCGGCGTGCCCATGCATTGGCAATCGCGGATCGTGGACTGGGAACCCCATCGGCGTTTTTCTTATATTCAACTCAAGGGGCCCTACTCTTTTTTCAAACATGAGCATATTTTCCTGGGAGCCGCGGGCAAATCGAAGACCCGTATGACGGACCGGATCACTTTCGAGCTTCCCCCCATCATCCGTCATCCCTTCGTGGAACATTTGGTGAAGTCCGATATCCGCCGGGTTTTTGAGCACCGGCGCGACACGATTGAGTTCTTAAAATTCTAGCCGTCCTTCGCTTCGCTTTTGCCAAGTCAATAAATAGGCAAAGTCTCCTGACCGGGAGGCAAAGTCTCCCGAATGGGGACGACAACAGCTCCCAATTTTGTACCCTCCTACACTTTTCGTTAAAAAATCGATTTTCAGGTTTGTCAGGATTTTCGCCGATAACGTTATCATGCCCATTTTCGGGGCATCGCTTGTCCCCGCGCGTTTTTCCTCAAACGTTTTTATAGCCCTCCGCCCCTCTTGGCAAAATCCTTAGCCTCTACAGAATTGTAAAGAGGCCCCTAAATTCCCTGGTTTTCTTTGGCACGGCAAATGCTTTTAACAAAGGCAACGCTTTACCAGGAGGGCCTACACGATGCAACCGGAACCCAACACTGTGGACGGATCGTTGGCGTCTTATCCCGTTCATCCCTTTTACATTTTGGAACAAAACAGCGTGGCGTCTTTTTTTGAGCCCGTGCTGTCGGTTCAAAAGATGGGCGTGATCGGCTTGGAGACCTTGAGCCGGGCCGTGAATCCGGAGAACCAATCCCTCATCGAGCCCCAGGATCTTTTTAGGGGCATGGGCGATGAGGAACCCGGATTGAAACTGGCGCTGGACCGGCTTTTCCGCAAAAAAGGGCTGGAGGATTTTTCCCCTTTCCAAACCCAAATGCCCAACCTGCTTTTATTTTTAGGGATCGAGCCCTCGATTTTGGAGGGGGCCATCGTGGGGTCCGGCCATCTCTTGCGCCAGGTCAAGGAACTTTCCCTTGATCCCCAGCAGGTGGTCATTCAAATTTCCCTGGCCGCCGACATGGATCCGGCCTACGTGAAAAAATTCATCCATCTGCAGCGCAGCCACCATTTTTTGATCGCGCTGACCGACGTCAAAAACCGGCCCGATCATTTGGATATGGTGCTCAAATGCAACCCCGATATGGTGCGTTTTGAGGAATCGATGACCCGGGGGCTTTCCGCCCGCCCGGAAAAGCAGGACGCCTACCGGTCGGTCTTGAAACTGGCCCATTCGCTGGGGGTCTTGGTGATGGTCAACGGCGTGGAAAGCGAGGAGGACGCGCTGGTGGCGCTGGAAATGGGCGTGGATCTTTTGCAGGGCGGCTATTTCTCAAGAAACTACAAGGCGCCCACGGTCTTCACGCTGGGCCGCAAGGCCCGGATGCAGTTTTTAGCCTCCCGGTACCGCCGCCGCGCGGCCACGCGAGCCAAGCGGGACCTGCAGCTTAAAAGCCGCTGCGGCTGGATCGGCAATTCCATCTTCCAGCGCTTCGAGAACCTTTCGGTCCCGCAAATGGAGAAAACATTTGGGCTGCAATTCAAGAATTATCCCGCGCTGGAATGCCTTTATCTTTTGGATTCCGAAGGCACCCAGATCACGCCGGCCGTCTGCAGTGAGACCCATATTCCCGAGCGCAAGAAGGTGCTGTTCCAGCCCTCGCCCAAGGGCGCGGACCATTCATTCCGGGAATATTTTTATACCCTGGCGGGGGGCGAAAACCGCCACGTCAGCGAGCCTATGGTGTCGATGAACTCGGGAAATTTCTGCGTGACCGTGGCCCAAACCGTGAGCGAAGCCGCGACCGGGGAAACCTATATCCTCTGCGCGGATTTGAACCTCTCGAGGATCTGATTATTTTCCGGCGGAAGCGCAGGCGGGGAAAGCCAAATAAAAAGTACTGCCCTTGCCCTTTTCACTGCGGGTGAAAATCTGACCCCCGTGCTTACCCACGATGCCGTAAACCAAAGCCAACCCCAATCCGGTTCCCTTTCCCTCGGCCTTGGTGGTGAAAAAGGGCTCGAAGATGTGCCGGAGGGTTTCCTCGTCCATGCCTTCGCCTTCATCCCTCACTGAGAAATAGACCCAGGTGTTTTCCGCCATCGGGGCCAGGGTGGCTCCCGCCTGCCGGGCCAAGTCCTCGTCGGCCACCCCGGATTGAATTTGGATTTCCCCGCCCTTGGACATGGCGTCCTTGGCGTTGACCACCAGGTTCATCACCACTTGGTGCAATTCCGTGGGGTCGGCCAGGATGGGGGGAAGTGATTCGGCAAGCTTCAGGGTCAGGCGGAGATTGGGATTCAACAGGGGCCTTAAAAGCGGCTGACATTCGCTCAAGACCGCGTTCAAGTCCGAGGGCCGGGCCTTGCTGGCCTGACCCCGGCTGAAAAGAAGCAATTGCCGGGTCAGGCCGGCGGCCATCTTGACCACGTCTTCCATGTGGCGCGCGGCCTCCCGGCCGTCATCGCTTAAGGTTTCTTTTTCCAGCGTGTACAGGTTTCCCTTAAGCACCATCAGCCAATTGTTGAAATCATGGGCGATGCCGCTGGCGAGCCGTCCGACGGCTTCCATCTTTTGCGAGCGCTGCAGTTTTTCCTCGTGGCTCTTGAGGGCTTGCCGCAGGCGCACCTGCTCGCTGATGTCGGAAATGAAGATCGAAGCCCCGCAAATCTCGCCCGAGGGGTCGCGCAAAGGGACCAGGGTCGCCGAAATGTGGATCAACCGCCCGTCCTTGCGGCGGCGCACCCCCTCGTATTGGAGGGCCCGTCCTTCCCGGATGTAACCCACCACCTTGGGAAAATCGTCCGCCATGCCTTCGGGAATGAGCATGGAAAACGGCTTTCCCAAAACTTCCTCGGCGCTATAGCCGTAAATCCGCTCGGCGGACTTGTTCCAGTAAAGGATGCGGCCTTCCAAGTCATCCCGGGCCACGCCCTCTTGGGAGGAGTCCACCAGGGCGGTCAACTGGGAAATACGCTCCTCGGCCAATTTCAGCTCGGTGATGTCGCGCGCCACCAGCGTGAGGTTGGCGATATGGCCCGCCCCGTCCCGCGAGGGAAGCAGGCTTAAGGACAGCCTGACCGTTTCCCCGGAGCTGTGCCGTCCCCAGGTGTCGTAATCAAAAAGCGCCTCGCCGAAACGCGCCCGCTCCACCAACTGCCGGGCCGTCATTTGTTTTTCCGGGGGGAAAAGGGCCATGACATTTTTACCCAGCATGAATTCTTTTGAGTAGCCGAAAATTTTGGCGGCGCCCATGTTCCATCCCGTGATGGTTCCATCCGGCAGGGTGACCAGGATCGCCTCGGGCACCAGTTCCACCAACGGCGTCAATTTCCGGCGGGTCATGTCCCGGGTGACCAGGGCGAAGCCCCGCACCCGGTGTTGATCGTCGTACAGCGGCGAGGCGGAGCACCAAGTGACGGCGATCTCCCCGTTTTTGCGCTGGCGGACCGTCTCGTGCTCCGTAATGATCTCGCCCCGCAAAAGCTGGGCCATTTGGTTTTGGACCTCGCCTAATTTGTCCAGGGGAACCAACTGGCTGTAGGGCTTACCCACGATTTCATGGGCCTGATAGCCGTAAACCTTTTCGGCCCCCGCGTTCCAGGAAACGATGCGGCCCTCGGGGGTGGTTTCGATGATGGCGATGGGCGAAAAATCCACCAGGTCGGCCATGCGCTGGGCCCGGACCTGTTCGCGCTTCACCAGGGTGACGTCGGTTAAAAAAAGCAGCCCCCCTTTAATCGCTCCCTTTTCATCCTTTAAAGGACGGCCCCGGACATTGAGGACCGCGCCCTCGGGCACCCGCTCGTTACGGACGAAGATCCCGGCGTTTTCCACTTCCTCGCCCCGCAGCACGCGGGCCATGGGCAAATCCTCGGGGCTGATGAGTGAGGAGCCGTCGGTTTTGTAAAGTCCGAAGGTTTCGGCCCACTTCCGCGGGTTTACCTGGGTCAGGTCGTGCTCCCCGTAAATTTTACGCGCCGCTTGGTTCATGAAAAGCATCCGGCCTTCTTCCCCGGCGATGAGGATGCCCTCATGGGTTTCTTCCAGGATGGATTTCAGCACCGCCACTTCGGGCGAAAGGGATTTACCGCTGACGAGGGTTTTGATCAGGTTTTGGATCTGTGAAAAAAGAAGTTTATCAGTGAGGGAATCAAGGGCCACGGCGCCGCCTTTAACCGTTGAACATAATCATTAGGACAAATTTTAGCCCTAATCTCAGGAAGAACAAGGCAATTCAATGGAGGCGGGAGAGCTTCAGGGAGAAGGACTTAAACCATTCAATCTTTGGGCTTTCGAGGGAGACTTCGGGAATGGGGAAAAACGCCCGCGGCCCAGCCGATCACGCCGAAAGCGAATCCCAGGATCACCATCATCCAGCCGATCAGGGTGACGGCGAAGGCGGTCTCCCCCAGCCAGGTGATCCTGGCCCGCCAGGCGACGGTGAAAAAAGCGGCGCCCACCACCATGACGAAAATCCCCGCGCCCATGACGCCGCGCGCGGCTTTTTTTTCGGTCATGTGGCTGGCGCCATAAGGCAGATGCTCGACCAAGGCGGCGAAGTCGAACAGTTTTTTAAAGAAACCCGGCGGGACAGTCCCTGGTTTGGCTTTCGGCCCCGCAGGTTTCCTTCTATTTGATACCAAGTAGATTAAACACCACGTTCAAGGTGAAGGCGAAGATACAGCCTCCGAGCAGCATGCAAACCGGAAGCGTAAGCACCCAGGCCAAGACAATGTTGCGCAGGGTTTTGCCCTGGACCCCGGATCCGTTGGCCACCATGGTGCCCGCGATGCCGGAGGATAGGACGTGGGTGGTGCTGACGGGCAGGCCGAAAATATCCGCCGCCTCAATGGTGGCGAAGGTCACCAACTCGGCGCTGGCGCCCTGCGCGTAGGTCAGGTGGGCCTTACCGATCTTCTCGCCCACGGTCACCACAATGCGTTTCCAGCCGATCATGGTGCCAAGCCCCAGCGCGAAGGCCACGGCCACCTTCACCCAAATGGGGATAAATTTGGTGAGTTTATCCATGTGCTTTTTCAAATCCCCCACGTTCTTTTTTTCCGCCGGATCGGTCAAGAGGTTCTGCTTGGAAGCTTTGCCCAGGGCTTCCGACACCAAATATAAGTTGTTGCGCAAGGCCCGCCGGTCGTCGCCGCTGAGCTCATTGAGCGATTGATGGCCCGTGAGTTCGGTTGAAATTTCCCGGCACTTGGTGCCGATGGCCGCGAAGGTGTCGGGCGAGATCTTGCCCGAGGGCTTCAAATAATCCGAGATGTTCTGCTCGGCGATCCCGCCGCCACCCATGGCCGCGCCCGGGGAATGCTTGTCCATTTGAAAGGAGATGGACTGGGTGGTGGCCGAAAGATCCTGAAGGGCCTGCGGGCCGGTGGAAAGGTCCACGGCGAAGGTCGCGGGAACAATGCCGATCAAGATCAGCATGATCAGTCCCATCCCCTTTTGGCCGTCATTGGAACCATGCGCGAAACTGACGCCCGTGCAGGTTAAAAACAACAGGCAGCGGATGAGGAAGGGCGGGGGCTTATTTCCTTTGGGCGCCTCATAAAGCGTCTTGTTTTTAATCAGCGCCTTGGAGAGAAGCAAAAGTAAGGCCGAACAGCTAAACCCGATCAAGGGAGAGACCAAGAGCGCCATTCCGATATCCTGCGCCTTGCCCCAATTCACGCCTTGGCCGAAAGAGTGGCCCGGGGACATTAAGGCGTTGGCCAGCCCCACGCCCATAATGGAACCAAACAAGGTGTGCGAGCTGGAAGCCGGCAGGCCGAAATACCAAGTCCCCACGTTCCAAAGGATGGCGGAAATAAGCAGGGAAAAAACCATGGCGAAGCCGGGCGCGGAGCCCACATGGATCACCAGTTCCACCGGCAGAAGCGAAATCACCCCGAAAGCCACCAGGCCGGAAGAAGTCAAAACCCCGGTCAAGTTGCAAAGACCGGACCAAACCACCGCGACCCAGGGCCTCAAGGTTTGGGTGTAAATAACGGTGGCCACCGCGTTGGCCGTGTCGTGAAAGCCGTTCACGAACTCAAACGAAAGCGCCAGCCCCAGCGCCAAGAGTAAAAAGAGCACATGCCCCAGCGACAGGGTTTGTCCAAAAAGTTCCACGGAAAGCCTCCGGTGACGGGAATGGGCGAATGACCTAGCCAGCCGGAGGGTTTTAAGCGTTGGGGATTTCGCGCGGGTTACAGACCGGGCCAAAGGGTGTTAATTGTTATCCCCTTACAAATGGACCCGAAAATCCTCTAAGATGGGCTATCCCCGGGCAGCGTTCGACTTGAGGCTATCCCATGAAAAACCAGGCCGGTCTTTCCACTATCGGACCCTACGAGCCCGTGGATGACCTTTTCGTCCTTTCCACCTACTACAATCCGCGCCATTTCAACAGCCGACGGGACAACGCCCGCGTGTTCAGCGAACAACTGGACCGATCCGGGATAGGTTGGAAGATGGTGGAATGCGCCTTTAAGGATGAGCCTTTTCAACTGCCCGAATCCGGCCATCTTTTGCGGGTGAGGGGACAGGACGTTCTTTGGCAAAAGGAAAGGCTTTTGAACTTGGCCTTGCGTCATATTCCCGTCCGTTTCACCAAAATCGCCTGGATCGACAACGACGTGTTGTTTGAGAACCCCCAATGGGCCGTCCAGGCCTCCCGCCTTTTGGACCGTTTCGCGGTCGTCCAACTCTTTGAGGAAATCACCATGCTTTCCGCGGGGCGCGCGACCCCGGGGGAAGGCGATAAGCTTTACGAGGGCTTCGGCGCCGTTTATGCCAAAAACCCAGACGCCCTCCTGTCGGGGAATTTCGACGTCCATGGGCACACGGGATTCGCCTGGGCCGCGAGGCGGGATATTTTCGACAATCACGGATTTTACGACCGCTTTATCGGCGGGGGCGCGGACGAGGTGATGGCGCACGCCTTTTGCGGGGATTGGAAGTCGCCTTGCCTGAAAAAATCCACGGGAGGGAACGCCGCCCAGGAATCCCATGTAGTTCCCTGGTGCGAAAAAATCCATTCGGCGGTTGGATCCAGTGTCGGGTTCGTGAAAGGAAAGGCCCTGCACCTGTGGCACGGTGAAATCCAAGACCGCCAATATCTCAGCCGGGCCTCGGATTTGAACGCCCTGGGCTTCGACCCGGAAAAGGACCTTCGCTTATCCGAGGCCGGGCTTTGGAATTTCGGGCCAAACCGGGATGACCTGCGACGGTGGGCCTTGCGCTATTTCCAAAACCGCAAGGAAGACGGCTGATTCATCCGATCCTTTCCGCGGCAGGTATGACGAATTTCAAGCCTGACCAAACCTCATCCACCGCGCAGACCTTGATATCGACCAAACCGGATTTCAAACCGAAATTACGGACGCCGGATTCGGTCAAATCCGTAGGGACTTTGGAAGCGGCCTTGGGCCAGCAAGCCCAAATCATGCCGCTGGGCGCGAGTGTTTTTTTAAGTCCGGGCAGGCTTTTTTCGTAAGTTTTTTTGTCTTTGAAAAAACCTTGGATGAAATCCATGGGAAGTTTCGGACGGGTCAGCACCTCAACATCCACAGGCAAATGAAGGTTTTTCACATAATCGAAGGGCTCGTTCAGAAAACAAACCTTGAACCCCGGCTTGATGCCGAGCTTTTGAATAAGGGGAGTTTTTGAGTAACCCGCCATGAAGCCCCGCCTTAAAAAAGCCGGTAGCCTAGCTGAAGTGTGAACAAGCTGTTGACTACAGCGTCGCCCCCGGAATAACTATTAACTGAGGTTAGACCCCGTTCGTAGCGCGCGTCTAAAAGCCAGTTCCCCGTACGAAGGCCCGCGCCCAATAAAAATCCCGCCTCAAAGGAAGTGAATTCATCGGTGATATCGTGGTTGCTCGATCCATAGGAACCGGCATCCGTGTATTCGTTCCCACTCAAAAGAAAGGCCATGGTCGGACCCACTTGCAAGTTTCCTTCCCAGCCAGAACCCAGGGGCGTGCCAAAGTTAAAGGCCAATGGAATTTCCAGGTAATTAGCTGTAATTGAATCGTTGACGCTTGTATAAACACTGCCACCACCACCGCTGACAAGAACATGACTGGCGTGCGATTGGAACCCTTTTTGGATGAATTGGAGTTCGGGCTGGAATTCAATAAAATCCGCCAAAGAAAATACGGTGAAAATACCCCCATTAAACCCGAGGCGAAAGCTCTCGCTATAGTTGGGGCCAAGGGTATCGGCGGCTTCTGTCGCCAAATCAGCGCCGGCTTTAATTCCAAAACCAACCGGTTGCGCGCTGGCGGAACTTACCAAGCCCAAAATGACGGCCAAAACCATTAATTGTTTTTTCATAACTACTCTTTTTATATGGATTTAGACGATACGGTTTCGAATAAAAACCCGCTTATTTCCCCGTCACCTTGTGCCAGAGCATTTTGATCGGGTCGTAATACTTGTCCACCACGCGTTCCTTCAAAGGAATGATGGCGTTGTCCGTGATGTGGATCGATTCGGGGCAGACTTCGGTACAGCACTTGGTGATGTTGCAAAGGCCCAACCCATGCTGGTCCTTGAGCAGGCCCGTTCGGTCCAAGCCGTCGATGGGATGCATCTCCAGCGAGGCGATGCGGGCAAAAAAGCGCGGACCGGCGAAAGACGTCTTTTTATCGTGGTCGCGCAACACGTGGCAGGTGTCCTGGCACAAAAAACACTCGATGCATTTGCGGAATTCCTGGACCCGGTCCACATCCTGCTGTTCCCAATGCCAATCGGCGCCTTCCTTCGGCGTGAAGGGCGGGATGCGCTTGTTCACCTCATAGTTCCAAGAAACGTCGGTGGCCAGGTCTTTCATGATCGGGAAGGTTTTCATCGGCGTGACCGTGATGGTTTCACCGTCTTTGTACTCGTTCAAACGGGACATGCACATGAGCCTGGGTTTGCCGTTGATCTCCGCCGAGCAGGATCCGCATTTGCCCGCCTTGCAGTTCCAGCGGCAGGCCAAATCGGAGGCTTGGGTCGCTTGCAGGCGATGGATGGCGTCCAGCACCACCATGCCCTCGTCCACCTCGACATCGTAATCCTTTAATTGGCCGCCCTCGGAATTGCCCCGATAGACCCTTAAATGGACTTTTGACATGGCCTGCTCCTTAATTTCCGCGTCTCAACATCCCCCCGCTTGAAGCCCCGACGCAACCACTGGATGTCCCCCATCCAGCAAAACCACAAAAACAAAATTTAAGAACTTAACCAAAACCAACTGCTCACGCAAAGACGCAAAGGAAATCATGATCTCTTGTTCAATTGTTAGGCATCTTAAATCTTTAAACCCAGTCCCGCCTTGGCCTTACTTGGCGTCTTAGCGTCTTTGCGTGAGCTTTTTGTGTTGGTTCTAGTGCGCCGGGGCCTCTCCCCGTAGCTGCTTCAAGATTTCCGGCTTTAGGAAACCTTCCTTCACCAACTCCGCTTCCAGCTCGGCCGGAACCTGCGGCAAGTCTTCCTGCACGACTTCCATCTTGCCGTTTTTCTGGCGGATTACCACGCGCTTCTTGGCGAAGTCCTTGGAGTAGGTTGTGTAATCGGTGCGGGTATGGCCGCCGCGGGATTCTTTGCGTTCCTTGGCCGCCCGGGCCAACGCCTCGCCCACGATCAGCATATTGCGAAGGTCCAGCGCCACATGCCAGCCGGGATTGAAGAGCCGGTTGCCCTCGGCCGAAACTTTCGGCAAGCGCGCCTTTAAGGCTTCCAAATCTTTCAGGCAGCCGTCCAGCAAGCCTTCTTCCCGGTACATGCCGGCGCCCTTTTCCATGGCCTTTTGAAGATCGGCCAAAAGCGCGTAAGACACTTCCCCGCCTTGATGGTCGAAGGGGGCGTTCATTTCCTTGTTCAAGCCTTCCAAAAGCGACTCGTCGATCTTGGGAGCCGGGGCTTTTTTCGCGTAAGCCGCCGCGTGTTCCCCGGCCAATTTGCCGAAGACGACCAGATCGGAAAGGGAATTCCCGCCCAAACGGTTCGAGCCGTGCATCCCGGCCGAGCATTCGCCCGCCGCGAAAAGCCCCGGCACGTTGGAAGCCTGGGTTTCCGGATCGACCTTCACGCCGCCCATCATGTAATGGCAGGTGGGCGCGATTTCCATCGGCACCTTGGTGATATCCACGTCCGCCAATTGCTTGAACTGGTGGTACATGGACGGCAATTTTTTCTTGATGTCCTCGGCGGAACGGCGCGAGGCGATATCCAGATACACGCCGCCGTGCTCGCCGCCCCGGCCTTCTTTGATCTCGTTCCAAAGCGCGCGGGCCACCACGTCCCGGCTCATCAGTTCGGGGGGTTTGCGTTCCTTGACCGTCTCTTCCTTTTGGCCCTCGACCACGACCTTTTGGAACCAAGCGTTGGCTTCTTCCTCGGTCTCGGCGTACTTACCCTGGTACTTGGGCGGGATGTACTTGAACATAAACCGCTCGCCCTTGTTGTTCTTGAGAACGCCGCCTTCGCCGCGCACGCCCTCGGTGATGAGAAGCCCCTTCACGGAAGCGGGCCACACCATGCCCGTGGGGTGAAACTGGACATATTCCATGTCCGCCAATTCCGCGCCCGCCAGATAAGCCAGCGCGAAGCCGTCGCCCGTGCATTCCCAGGAGTTAGAATTGACCGAATAAAGTTTGCCGATGCCGCCGGTGGACACGATGATCGACTTGGCTTTGAAAAGAACCGGCCGGCCGGTCTCGCGGAAATAACCGTAGGCCCCGGCGATTTTCTCGCCGTCTTTGAGGAGCGAGTAGATGGTGCATTCCATGTGGACATCGATGCCGCTGTGGATGCCCTTGTCCTGCAGGGTGCGGATCAGTTCCAGCCCGGTGCGGTCGCCCACGTGGGCCAGGCGCTTGTAGGTGTGTCCGCCGAAATGGCGCACGTTGATATTGCCCTTGCCGTCGGTGGTACGGTCAAACACCGCGCCCCAAGTTTCCAGTTCCCGCACCCGGTCGGGCGCTTGCTTGGCGTGGATTTCCGCCATCTTCCAGTGATTGCCGAAATTGCCGCCGATGAGCGTGTCGGAAAAATGCTGTTTCCACGAATCGCGCGAGTCCACCGTGGCCAAAGCCGCCGCGATGCCGCCCTCCGCCATCACCGTGTGGGCCTTGCCCAGGAGCGATTTACAAACCAGCCCGGTCTTGCAGCCCGCCTTGGACGCCTCAATGGCGGCCCGAAGCCCCGCGCCGCCGGCGCCTATCACTAATACGTCATACTCGTAAGATTGGTAGTTATCGCTCATGAGTCAAAAACCTCTGAAACTAAATTTAAGAACTTAACCAAAACAACCTGCTCACGCAAAGACGCTAAGACGCCAAGAAGGACAAAGTAAGATTATCTTTCGTTTTAAAACCCAGGATTTCGCTTTCCTTTGCGTCTTTGCGTGAGCTTTTTGTGTTGGTTCTAATTTAAAAAATCCTGTAATCGTGAATCACGCCCATGGCGCAAAGCCGGATATACAAATCGGTCAGGCCCACCCAGATCATGGACACCAGCGCCCATTGCATGTGCTTTTCATTGAGATGCGTGACCACGCCCCAGAGAAAAAACCGGACCGGGTTATTTTTTTTCACCCGTAAAAAATCCAGGCCCCCGCCGACCAGATGGCGGAAAGCGTGGCAGCCCAGGGTATAACCGCCCAAAAGAATGGCGTTCAAAATCATGACGAGGGTACCCACGCCCATGCCGAACTTATATTTGACCACCAGGGGGGCGACGCCCAGCCCCGCGGCCGGGGTGGCATCCACGGCCCAGATCATGGCCAAAACCGCGTCCCAAGACAAGATCAGGATGAAAACCAAGGCGACATACATGAAGTAGCGGTGCAGGTTCTGGAAGATGAAAAACTTGGTCTCGCCCTCATACTTCACGCAGCCTTCGCCCACGGCGCATCCCGGGGGATTCAGGAAGATGGAGCGGTAATAGGCCTTACGGTAGTAATAGCAGGTTCCGCGAAAGCCGCCCGGCGCCCAAAGCACCAGCAAGGCGGGCGTGCCGATCCAAGAGAGCCAGGCCGGCAAATGATGAAGCCAAGCGGGGTTAAAAAAGGGGGAAAACATCGGGGAAAGGTAGGGGCCCCATTCATAAAGGGGCCGGCCATCTTGTCCAAAGGGATTCAAGGCCGCCCAGGTGGCGTAAACCGTGAAGCCGCCAAAAAGCGAGATATAAAAGAGGGGCTCAATCCACCAAGCGTCTTTGCGGAGGGTAAAAAACAACCCGCGGTGCGTCTTCACGTCGATGGCCATGGCGCCTCCCTCAAAAATCAAAAGTCAGGAGCATTGATAAAGACTGATGAACGCCGATTAAAAATATTTTTTTCTACCTGCGTTTATCTGCGTCCATCATTGCTCTAAAGCCTTAGGTTTACCACTTCAGGTTTGAGCTGTGTCCCGGTTCGGCTTTTTCATGCGGGTTGATGTAGGTCTTGGCGAAATTGACGGCCGTGGCGCCCTCGGCGAAGCCGGTGGCGATCAGGTCCAATTTGCCAGGGTGGGTGACGATATCGCCGGCGGCGTAAATGCCCGGGATATTGGTTTCCATCTTCGGCGTGACGGGAATCTTGTTTTTTTCCAGCGTCAAACCCCATTCCTTCAAGAAACCCAGCGTGGCTTGGAAGCCGAAGTTCAAAACCACGAAATCGGCTTTGAGCGTCTCGTCTTGATTGGTATGGTTCTCATAAATGACCGCTTCTTCCACATGGTCCTTGCCCTTGACCGTGCGAAGCTCGTACCAAAGTTTCACTTTGCAGGTGGAGGCCTTCAATTTTTGAACGGAGGATTCATGCGCGCGGAACTCGTCCCGGCGGTGGATCAAGGTGACCGAATGCGCGATGGGTTCCAGCATCAAGGCCCAGTCGATGGCCGAGTCGCCGCCGCCCACCACCACGATATCCTTGCCCTTAAAGGGCTCCAGGGACAAGACGCCGTAATTGACGCCCTTTCCCTCGAAAGGAACCAGCTCCGGGTTCGGATGCTTTTTCGGGGTGAAGGATCCCATGCCTAAAGTGAGGAGCACGGTCTTGGATAAATGTTTTTTGCCGTTTTGGGTCGTAAGCTCAAACACATTGTCCGGGCGCTTGGTGAGGGACAATACTTTTTCACCGAGCGCGAGGGGCGGCTTAAAGCGCATCAACTGGGCTTCCAATTGCTTGACCAAGTCCTTGCCCGCCACGCGCGGGAAACCGGCCACGTCGAAGATGTCTTTCTCAGGGTACATGGCCGACACTTGGCCGCCGAGGGCTTCCAAAGAATCGATGATCTTAAAATTCATTCCACGGATACCGGCGTAAAAAGCCGCGAACATTCCGGACGGGCCGCCGCCGACGATGTTGATATCAACGATCTCTTCCATGAAAAGCCTCCTGGGATGGTTTCGGAAAAACGCTCGTTGGGGACGGGGGCGAAGCCTAACGCCGTCAGGACGGAAATCGTTTTAGCGAGGCGTTATTTAATCAAAAGTGCCCAAAAAAGAAAAGGCCCTTCTCGTTCCGAGAAGGGCCATAATTCGTGTTGAAACTAATTTACCGACGAAACTGTTTCAGCCGACAAATTTGAAGCCGAAAGTGATTAAACGTACTCTTCGATCAGCTTCGCGCGTTGTTCCTTGGTCAGACCCAGCTTGGTCTGACGGGCCAAGGCCGTCCCTTGCAGGGCCGGATCCGCCGCGTCGATGGAAGGCTTCGGGTTCGGGTTCTTGTAGAGCACGCCGATCGGAATCTGCGTTCCCCATTCTTTCGCCCGGTCCATGGCCGCGGCCCAATTGGTCACGTCATGGCCCTTTTCCTCGAGCTTATAAACTCGTTCCTTGAACCAGCCGAAGGTGTTCTGCTTGTTGAACGTCACGCAAGGCGAGAACACGTCGATCAAGGCGAAACCCGGGTACTGGATGGCTTGGGTGTAGAGGCTCTTCAAGTGGTTGATGTCGCCGGAAAAACCGCGCGCCACGAAACCGCAGCCCGCCGCCAAGGCCAACGCCATGGGGTTGAGCTGGCCTTCGGGGTTACCGTTGGGCGTGGACTTGGTCTTCATGCCGGTTTCCGACGTCGGGGAGGTTTGTCCCGTGGTCAATCCGTAGATCTCATTGTCCATGACGATGTAGGTCAGGTTGATGTTGCGGCGCATGGAATGGATGAAATGGCCCTGGCCGATGCCGTAGCCGTCCCCGTCGCCGCCGCAGGCGATGACGGTCATTTCATGGTTGGCGATCTTGGCGCCGGTGGCGACCGGCAAAGAGCGGCCGTGCAGGGAATGCATGCCGTAGGATTTGAAAAAGCCCGGCAGGTTGGATGAGCAGCCGATGCCCGATACCACCATCAGCTCGTGGTTCAAGATTCCCAATTCCCCGCAAGCGCGCTGGAGAACGGTCAAAACCCCGTAGTCCCCGCAGCCCGGACACCAATCCGGCGGAACTTCGGCTTTAAAAGCTTTCGCGTCTCTGGGGGCGGCTACCGCTATAGGCATAAAATCCTCCTGTTTTTGGACCCCGAAGGGTTCGATGAATCTTCTTTTAGTTTCCGATCAATGCGTCGACGAAGTCGACAAAACGCCCGGTCCCGGAGGATGCGGGTTGCGCCAGCCGGGTTCGACCGACTGGGACTCGACCAAAGTTTTGCCCTTCAAAACTTCCTTGATGCCTTCCACCACATGCTTGGGTTCGAAAGGCTCGCCGTCGTATTTGCGGATGTTGGCGTCGACCGTGATGCCGGCCTCGGCGCGCAAGTGGCGGGCGAACTGGCCCGACTTGTTCATCTCGATCACGATCAGTTTCTTTTTACCCTTGAGCAAAGCGGCCACTTCTTTTTCCTGGAAAGGCACCAGGTACTTGATGGAAAGGTGGTTGATCTTGATGCCTTCCTTGTTCAAGCGGCCGATGGCTTCGTTCACCACGCCCCAAGTGGAGCCGTAGGTGATGACGGTGGTATCGGCGTCCGCGGGCCCTTCGAGAACGGGGGCCGGCAGTTCTTTCAAGAGCGCGTCCATTTTGCGCGAGCGCTTATCGACCATTTTTTTGCGGATCAGCGGGTCGGTGTAAACGTCCGAGATGGTGACGCCGTCCTCATCATGCTCGTCGGTGGCGGAAACGTACAAATGTTCCGGCGTGCCGGGAATGGCCCGGGGCGAAACGCCCGAGGGGGTGTCTTTGTAGCGCAGGTAGTTGGTGGGCCCGCCCTTGTGCTCAAAAATCATCTCACCGCGCTCAATTTTGGGATCGTAATCCAGCCAGTCCACTCCGACCGTCTCGGTGCCTTCGCTCATCAAAAGGTCCGACAGCAGGATGACCGGGATCTGATATTTCTCCGCCCAGTTGAAGGACTCCGCCACCGCGCGGTAGCAATCCGGGATGGACGTCGGGGCCAAGATCATCCGGGGGAAATCGCCGGGCGAGGCGCCGATGGCCTGGTTCAAGTCGCCTTGTTCCTGCTTGGTCGGCAAACCGGTCGACGGTCCGCCGCGCATCACATTGATAGCCACGATAGGAATTTCCATGATGGAAGCCATACCGACGGCCTCGGTCATCAGGGCGAATCCGCCTCCCGAGGTGGCGCACATCGCGCGGGTTCCCATTTGGGCCGCGCCGATGGTCATGTTGATCACGCCGATCTCATCCTCAACCTGGCGCACGCAGATGCCCAGTTCCTTGCCATGCGAACCCATCCAGTGAAGGATGCCGGAGGCCGGGCTCATGGGATAAGCGCAATACACTTTGCAACCCGCGTTGGCGGCGCCCATAGCCAGGAGCTCGTTACCGGTGACGAAGGCCAACTTCTCTTTCGTCTTTTCCAAGGGCTGGATCGGCTTGAAATTCTTTTCCGCGTAATCGTAACCCGCTCGGGCGGCCTTGATGTTGGCGGCCACGACTTGGGGCTTCTTGGCGAAAGTGTGCTCAAACACCGATTGTAAATAAGTGAAGTCCATGCCGATCATCCGGGTCAAAACCCCGATGGCGACCGTGTTCTGCATGACAGGCAGCGCGTCGTTGCCGGCCAGTTCATAAAAGGGGAAGGGACACATCTGCACGCCCGCGGGAGCGGTGCCGGGCTTCAACTTGTCGCTGTTGAAAATGCAAAAGGCGCCGGCGACGAGTTCTTGTAAATGCTTGTTCATCGAATCTTGGTTCAAGCAAACCAAGGCCGTCACTTGATCGCCGTGGTTGGTGACTTTCTGGTTGGAAATGCGGATACGCAGGTACGAATGGCCGCCGCGAATCAGGGATTGATAGCTGTTATACGCGTAGACGGATAAACCTTGCCGGGCACTGGCTTGGGCGAGAATGTTGCCGGCTGAGGCGTTTCCGTCGCCCGCCGCGCCGCCGAATGCGATTACGATGTCATTTGCCATTTTAAAACTTGCCTCCTAAATAGTATTCACCTGGGGTTGTCGTGTCAGGGTTAGCATCATAATCTTCAGGGCTTATTAACCGCAACCCTTTTCCTGAGGAAAAGGGCCGATTTCAGCTTAAAAAGCGCGGGCCTAAGCCAGGACTTTATTGGCCAGATTCCACCAAAGCCAGCGATTCGGTTTGGACCAGCTTCATCCCGGGCGCGTAGCTCTCCACCGCCACCAAACCGATCCCCTTGGCGTAATAGTCGATGCGGGTGGAAACCGGCTTGGTCCCTTGAAGCCCCTTATCGATGACGATCACGCAATCAGGATAAACCTTCTGATAAACCTGGGCCTTGCCGAAAAAAGCCTTATAAGCGTGGGTTAATCCATCGCCGCCCTTTAACTGCCACTCCAGCGACTGCCCGCCCGCCGGCAATTCAAGGATGGTGTGTCCGGTCAAAGCCATCTTGCCCGCGAAGGTATGCTCCACCCGGTTGTCCAGAAGCGAGTATTTATCCTGAACCACTTGGGCGCCCTCGGTGGTTTTTAAAGTGAAGTGAACCGTGCCGTTGGGCATGGTCGTGTCTTCCAAACATTCCACCACCCGGGTCTTTTTCACCGTCGAGCCCGCGGCGGGTTTTAAATATTCATAATTCAACCTTTGACCTTGGGTCCAAGGAAAATAATCCCCGATACCGCCCGTCGCGGCGGCGGGCACGGAAGCGGCTGGAGCCGCTGAAGACTCACTCGGGGGCGCCGGAGCGGGCGGAGGCGGAAGAACTTTAGTCGGAACCGCCGTCGGGACAGGCGCATTCACTTTCACGGTGGGAGTTGGCAGCGGCGGAGGCGGAGGGGCCATCACGGCCGGGACAGGGGTTGGCGTCATTTTCACCGAGGGCTGTGGAATCGGGGCTTCCTCAATGCTGGTCGTGGGCGCGGCCACCGCGGGGCTGGAGGCGGGCAGGGGCGGAAGCTCGATCGCGCTTAAATCCGGCATGGAGGGCGGCGCGGTTCCACCCAAGTCCGGCGGCGCAGGCACGGGGGTTCCATCTTGCGCCCACAAGGGGGCTCCTGTCGCAACCGCTAAAACTAAACCCAGAATCGCCGGAAAAAACTTTTTCATGTCTTCGCCCTTTTCTTTATATATAAGTAACAGCTTTCCAATTGAGGATAAATTATACCTTCCCAGGCCTTGAATCGGGAGACTGGAACCAGCCCATTTTTGAAAGCAAGCCCGCGGGCCCATGCTATACTCACCCCAATTCCGTCTTAGGGTAAACCGATGAAAAAAGCTCTGCTTTGGGCAATTTCCATACTCCTTCTTTCCCAAAGCCCCAGCCACGCCTCCGACACACGGGTCGATTCGACCGGTGACCTTTCCCTTGTTATCACGGACGAGTCGGTCGCGGTTAACCCCTTCACCTTGGGAAACCCCGCGGGTCTCGCGTTGTTAACTCCCCAAACCCGTTTTGACGCGGCCGCCGAATGGGCCAAAGACGCTTCCCCCTCGGACGGTCTTTTCCACATTTATGGAAGCATGAGTCAATTCAACGATGACGTGACGAAGTACCACGGGCTTATTGCTTTTTTAAACCCCAACTGGGCCCTACAAGCCGACGGGGACACCTTGCACACTGAAGGCCAAAACGACTCGGGAGATCATATCGCCACCAATGACCGCACCCGCGAATTGGGCCGAATGGCCTATAACTTCGGCATCTTCACCTTGGGCGCCGAAATTCAACCTGAGCAAACCAACCTAACCATCAGCCCCTATCAGTTTAATGTGAACAATCAAATCACTTCCGGTAGCGGCACCAATAACAACTTAGAAGGAACCGGCGGCCTGTTGATCAACTTGCTAGGGGCGTCGAACCCGAATCAAGATCATCTTCGAATCGGGGGAATCGCGGGGACACAGTTGGGCCAATTCGATGAAATAAAAAACTTACAAGCTTTCAACAGTTTACTTTCGACTAATTTCACCGTGACTCAAACAATTACAACCAACAATCTTTTACTTTGGGGTCCTGAAATCTACTTTGACAGCCCGGGGAAATTCGAGGCTGGATTAACTGGACGCTTTGTCACCTGGAACCTGGGATTTCATCAAGACTCCACTGATGCCACTTCGATACCCAATGTCGCCAATTTTAACCTTGGCAACGAGAACATTTCCGAGGGCACCGCGGTCTTTAAGATGACAAGCCCTCTTTCGACCGGAATCAATTTAAAAACTGGCGGTGATTTCACGATTGAGAATCAAACTGAGAATACATTTGATTCAACTGAAAATCCTAATGGGGGCTTTAATGTGACAGGCTGGACAGGCATCTTGGGGCTAGGCGTGGAAGCTCCGCAAGATTTTACCCTTGGTGTCCAAGCCGCATTATCCGGAGTCACGGGAACTCAAAGCAACTCTTCCGCTGTCACCGCGAACAACAATTATTTCGACTACAAAATATCAATCGGCGGAGAACGAAACCTGTCTAAAAGCTGGGCTTTTCGCATGGGGGTCATTGTCGAGGACCAAAACAACACGGGCACCGTGGACGAGGACGATTTTTATTTTCCCGTCCATCCGGGACAGGAAATCATCAGCACGACCATCCTAGCTGGCATCGGTTATCAGGATAAAAATTTAAGTTTGGACTTGGGCGTCTCGTGGGATCAGCCTTCGGTCGTGAATGATCCAAGTGCTTACGGTGATTTATACCGAACCCACATCGCCGCTTCCTACCGCTTTAACTAATCTCTACTGACAATATTCCAACCAAATTTGCATCGCATCCGGAACCGAGCCAGTCGGGGTCGCAAGGGTAGACGGTAAAGTGGGTCCGGCCCCGGTTGAATAAGCGACCGATGGCCCCGGATTCGTGCTTAAGAAAAGCAAATCGGGAATACTTGCCGTAGGCGAAAGACCGATCCAATAATTCCCAGGCGCCAAATAGACCCGGGGAGAAAATGAAACAGTATTGATTCCGGTTCCATAAGAGCTGAGGTCACTACTCGCAACTAGTGTTGATGGCGAACCACCGCTGTCCCCATAAATCCCAACATAAACTTGAGGATTGGGCGAAGCAGCTGTTTGAACCCCGAATTTCACATCCAACACCTGCGCCAATCCACTTCCGGCAACAGCTACTTCCATTAGCGTAATGTGATTTGCCGGAATACTTCCAACTTGGGCGTTGTTGGTCATATTCCCAACGGGAGTCGTGTTCGCGCAAGCTGTCGGGGTAGTGGTGGGTGTGCTCGTCGGCGTTGAAGTGGGCGTTAAGGTTGGTGTCTTGGTCGGGGTAGTCGTGGGCGTAAAGGTCGGAGTGACCGTTGGCGTAATTGTGGGCGTGTTGGAGGGCGTGTAGGTCCAGGTGACTGTCGGAGTTGAAGTTTTAGTGAAGGTCATCGTGGCGGTGAAGGTGTGGGTCGGTTCGGGGGTGAGCGTGGTGGTGGCCGTCGGCGTTTGGGTGATGGTGGGCGTATTGGTTTCAGTCGACGTCGGAAGCGGCGTCACAGTGCCGGAAGTGGTCGCGGGGGCGGTGAGGGTGCCGCTATTGCCGGTCGGGTCCGTGGGATCCATCTTGCCGCAGTCACAAGCCAGGGGCATGGCGGCGAAAGCCATTAACAAAAGCACAAAGATGGATCGGTTCATGGGGCCAGCCTTTCAGGGCTGTCTTCTCATGGGGCCTATCATTTTGGCCTATCAAAATGAGAAGTTAGTGCTGGCCGATATCATCCCTTTTCATTTTTTTTAAGCAAGTTTCACGTAGGTTACTTTTAACAATTAAACGGGTTCTTTATAAAATCATTTTTCGGTTAAATGATTTACTCCCCATCCTCTGAGGATTGGAGGCAAGCTACTGCCCCGCCGACGCGCCCGCATCTCCAGCTTTGACTAAATAATCCTTTTGTAACCGGACTACTCCGTTTGCCCAGCTTTTATTAAAGACTTGCTTGGTGGCTGGACTACTGCGTTTGCCCAGTCCGTTAAGCGGCTTTCTTTCGTAACTGGACTACTCCGTTTGCCCAGCTTTTGTTAAAGACTTGCTTGGTGGCTGGACTACTTCGTTTGCCCAGTCCGTTAAGCGGCTTTTTTTCGTAACTGGACTACTCTGTTTGCCTAAAAATAAAATAAGCCGCGCCGACCATGCAAAGACCCGCGTAAAGAAAATCCGCGTTGAAGGTCTTTTTCATATAAAGCACGGCGAATCCGGCGAAAACCACCATGGTGATGATCTCTTGGATGATCTTGAGTTGGGCGAGGGAAAAGGTTCCATACCCAATGCGGTTGGCGGGCACTTGGAGTAGGTACTCAAAAAAAGCGATCCCCCAACTGACCAAGACCGCCACCATCAAGGGCTTGTCCCTAAGGGTCTTTAAGTGGCCGTACCAGGCGAAAGTCATGAAGATATTCGACAGAAACAGTAATCCAATGGTTTTCATAGAGTCTCCTTGGGGGCAAAATACGCCCCGGTCTTTTTATCCAAAGGCGGGGCGAAAATCAACTTTCCCGCCCGACTCGGGACGGATCGGCGATAATGGCCCGTCGCTATTTAGGCCCCAAGGAACCCGGCTTGCGCCTGTCTTTTCAAAATCTCATTCGACTCATCGCGGCGGCGCTCCCGCTCGTCTTGCCGGCCGCGCTTCAGGCCAAGCCCCATGTGGCCAAGGTGGTCGTGAATACCCAAGTCTTGGTTCTGCATGACGACGCGCGCGACCGGGACGTGCCGATCAAAATTTTCGATCCCCGGGACGCCGACATCCCCGGCCGCCTTCCGGTTATTCTTTTTTCCCCGGAGGCCGGAAGCTCGAAAGAATCCTACGGCTACCTGGGCCGTTATTGGGCCGAGCACGGTTATCTTTGCGTCTTCATCACCCACAAGGGCAGTGACACGACCCTCTCGAAAAAAGGAAGGCCCCTGGCCAGCCTGCGGGCCATCGTGCTGTCCACGCAAAAGGATGAAAACCTCACGGACCGTCCCCTGGATATTTCTTTCATCATCGATTCCCTGGCTTCCATTGAAACCAAGATCTCCGATTTACAGGGCCGGATGGACCCGACCCACATCGGCGTAGCCGGGCATTCCTTCGGGGCCTATACGGCTTTGGCCGTGGCGGGCGCCACCGCGCATCTTTCGGACGGATCGGCGCGCCGTTTCCAAGACAACCGGGTGACTTGCTTTGAGGCGCTGTCGCCGCCCGGAACCTCCACCGTCGGCTTTGACCTGGAATCCTTCCGGCCCATCCTGCGGCCGGTACTGATCATCCGCGGGAGCCAGGACCACGGGCTGAACGGCGAACCCGCCGATTGGCGCGCCGAAGTTTTCAAACACCTGCCGGCCCATCATAAATTTGATATTGTCCTGCAGGGAGCCAGCCACATGGATTTCAGCGACCGGCAATTGGACGGAAGCCGGGGCGGCTTCCGTTTTCATTCTTACGTGGAACAAGCCACCTTGGCTTTTTGGGACGCCTATCTCAAGGGGAACCAAGCCGTTCAACAGCGGCTGACCGCGGGGACTTTCCCAACTTGCAAAGGCATCAAAGCCACTATACAAGTAAAATAATCCAAACCATTTCACCGCTCCGCTGGCCCTTCCCGGGCCAACCAAGCGGGACATACGGCCCTCGTTATTATTTTCAAAGGGGGGCGGCGCAAGACGCCAAGTTCGCCAAGAAAAACTAAGACCATAGAAAATAATTGTTTACGATTTTTGGCACACATTAAGAACTAAATCATCTCGTTTTGGTTTCTTGGCGTCTTGGCGGTAAATCATGTTTTGATTTAGCCTGGAAGTCTTTTCAAACCTTCACCCGTTTTAACGTGTTCTTGTCCCGGTGCTCGAAAATTTTCGGCTGTCCCTTGATATGAATTTTGGTCGTTTGATCGTAGGTGAAAGTGTCCTCATCCAAAAAAGCGATTTGAATCGAGTACGCCACCGTCTGGAATTCCTTATCCAAAAATGGGTTGGAGGCGATTCCGAAGGTCTTGGAACCCAGCTGCGCTTTTAATTTGAACGATTTGGAGCCGCTCCGCGCCGGGCCGCCCGCCAGCGCCGCCATCCCCCGCGCGATGGTCAGCGACTGCATCACCAGCTTCGCCTTGGGATCCCAGTGCCAGTATCCCACTTGGTCATGAAAAGAAAATTCCTCGTTGTGGCGGAAGACCTGCTGGTGGTACCGGAGGCCGTAAAGCGTCTGCTCGTGGTTGACGGCGGGCAGGATATGCGTAAAAACAATCACCTCATGGTAGGGGTTTTTCTCCGTGCCGCGGTCATCCGAGGGGGCGGTATCGTCGCCCTTGGTCCCTTTGAAAGTCCCCACCAGATTCTCAAGGGGTCCCAGCTCATCCAAATCGACTTTCGCCATTGTTCCCTCCGTAAAAAGGTCCGTTCATTTTAAAACGGGCTTTGAGGCGCTTTCTAGTGTTTTTGTCCCTGAAGCATGCGCTGGTACGCCGCGAAGTCGGTCATCACCGGCAGGGTGTTCAGCCTCTGTAAAACGTTGAGTTGGACGGTTTTTTCCATGGGCTGCAGCAAACTATTCGGGCTGACGCCGATCCAAAGGATGACCGCGAGAAAAGGCAGAAGCAAAAACCCCTCCCGCAATGAAAGGTCGTCGATCTTCGCCGGGTGTTTGGCCGGGCCGGAAGCGCCCAGGAAGATTTTCTGGAACAAAAGAATCAGCGACCAAGCCGAGAAAATAAAGGTGCCCGCCGCCAATAGCCCTAAAAGCGGCGAGGCCTTATAAACTGAAATCAAAATTAAAAAAATTCCGCTGAATTCCCCCGAACCCGGCACCGCGGCCAGACTCAAAAGCGCGCCTAAAAAAGCCAAGGCCAGCCGGGGCGTCCTTAAAAGCCATCCGCCGAACCGATCCAGCTCCCGGCTTTCCCGCCGCCTCAATACCATGCCCAGCACCACGAAAAAAAACGCCAGGGAAACCGCCAGCGCCAGCATCAAAAGCAGCGCGCCTTGGAAACCGGTCATGGAAAAACTAAAAAAGCCTAAAAGTATCCAGCCCGATTGGGACAAGCCGAAAGACGCCGCCAGGCGTTTGGGATCGGTCTGGAGCGCGGCGCGGAGGCTTCCATAGATGATCACGGCCAGTCCTAAAAGCAGAAACACGGGCGCGAAGGCTTTGGCGGCGTAGGGAAAAAGGGGGATGGAGTAGCGCACCAACCCGTAAACCCCCAAGGAGGAAAAAAGCGCGGTCAAGAACAACGCCCCCCCCAAGGGGGCCTCGGCGTAAAGGTCCGACATCCAGCCGTGAAAAGGCGGGACCGGGATCTGGATCAAAAAGGCGGCCGTGAGCGCCAAAAAACACCAAAATTGAAGATCATCCGGCAGGGTCTGGTCGAAAATCTCAAAGTAGCCAAAGGTATGGGTGTGTTGGACCAGCATCAAAAGCCCGAAAAGCAGAAGCAGCGACGCCCCCATCGTGAAAAAAACAAATTGAAACACGGCGGGAACCCGGCGCGCGGCGCCAAAAAAACGGAACAGATAAAAAAGAACCACCAAAACGCTCTCCCAAGAAAGGAAAAACAAAAATAAATCATCAGCGGCGAAGGCGCAAAGCGCGGCGGACTCCAAAATAAGCAGGCAGGCGTAAAAGCCCTTGTCCCGGCCCCGCCGGTTTTCCAAATCCGCGGCCACGCCCAGCGGCGTCAAAAAGGTGGTGAGCAGGACGAATCCTAAGGAAATCCCGTCCAACCCCAGATTGTCGTGAAAGCCCAGCCAGGCGCCCAAATCCAGCTTTTCGGCGAACTGAAACCCGCCGTCAAAAGCATCGAAGTTGAGATAAAACTTGAGGGACAACAAAAAAGTCGCCAGTGCCACACCCAGCGCGAGCCACCAGCCGCTTTTGGCGCGGGGCGACAAAAATATAAGCAGGGCGCCGACCAAAGGCAGCCCCAAAATCCACGAAAGAGTCACGGATAGCTCCCGGCTAAAAAATTAATGAAAGGCGAAATAAACCAACAATGACGCGCCGATGAAAACATAAACAAAATAAAATTGCGCCCAGCCAACGCGGCTTTTTTTCAAGGCCCGGACCCAGCCGGCGGCGGCGCGGCCCAGCAGACGCGTGAGCGACTCGAGCAAAATCTCGTCGATCAACCGCTGGCAGACCCAATAGGCCGCCCGGCGCAAACCGCCCATCAGGGTCTTCTCGTAAAAATCGTCCAGCCCAAACCAGGGCTCCTCGGCCTTGCCGGCCTGCTCCATCCAATGAAAAAACGCCGGGGAACGTTTGTGCCGGGGACGGAAAAAAGTCCAAGCCACGCCCACTCCCAGCAAAACCACCGCCAAGAAAACCAGCATGAGGATGGGCTGCCAATTGCCCGCGATGCCGTTGGACTCCAGCGTGGAAAGACGGAAGGTGGAATCGAGGAATCGGTCCAGATGGGCGCCGCCGCCGATGGCCTCCGGAAGGCCGATCCATCCAATCCCCAGTGAAATCAAGGCCAGAATCAACAGGGGCACCGTCATGACCAGCGGGGAATCATTGAAATGCTCCCCCGGGTCCCGCTCGATTTTCTCCGAGCCGAAAAAAGCCAGGGCGAGCATCCGGGTGAGCGCGTAAGCCGTCAAACCGGCCACCAAGAGTCCGGCGCCATAAAGCACCTCCGGAAGCCAGGGAATCAAGGGATTGGGCGTGGCCAAGGCCCGCCACAAAATCTCGTTCTCGCTGAAAAAGCCCGAGAAGGGCGGAAGGCCGCACGCCGAAAGCCAGGCCAATAAAAAAGCCAGACTGGTCAGCGGCATTTTTTTTAAAAGCCCGCCCATCTTGCGGATGTCCTGCTCGCCCTTCAGCATCCCGATGACGGAACCCGCGGCCAGGAAAAGAACGGTCTTAAAAAAGCCGTGGGTGATCAAATGAAAAAGCCCCGCGGTGTAGGCGCTCACGCCCAGCCCCAAAAACATCAAACCCAATTGGGAGACGGTGGAATAGGCCAATATTTTTTTGAGCTGGGTTTGCGCCGACGCCAAAAAAATACCGCCCAAAGCCGTGACCATTCCAGCCAAGGCCATGACCGTGGTGGCCCAGGGCGCCAAAACGAAAATAAAATGAAGCCGGGCGATGAGATAAACCCCCGTGGTCCCCAAGGTGACGGCGTAAAGAAGCCCGATGCCCGGCACGGGCCCCAAGGAGGAGTCCGCCAGCCAGGTGGACAGGGGAAACTGGGCCGACTTGCCCAAAGCCGCCGCGAGGAAACAAAGGCAAATAAGGGTGGCGGTTCCCTCATGAAAGTCCTGGCGCAAGGTTTCCAGGTCGTTGAAATTAAGCGTTCCGGTGAGGGCCACCACCAGCGTCAAGCCGATCAGGAAGGCCCCGTCGCTGACGCGGTGGATCGCCAGGGCCTTCTGGGCCGCCTTGGGCGAACCGAATCCGATCAGAAAGACCGCGCAAAAACCCACTCCCACCCATCCTAAAAACAACAACAGCAGGCCGTCGGCCATGACCAAAACCAACATGAAAAAAAGAAGCAGGTTCAAGCAGGCCAAATACCGGCCCAGACCCGGCTCGTGTTTGAGGCTCCCCACGGCGTAAAGGTGGATCCATCCGGCGATCCAAGTGATGAAAAGAACCATGACCAGGGACAAATCGTCCAATTGAAATCCCACGGCGAATCGCAGGTGGGAGACATCCATCCAATCCAACAAATTTTGGAAAAGAACCGTGTTATCCGGCAGGTTTTTAAAAACAAGAAAGGCCAGGAAAGACAGGAAAAAAGAAAGCCCGGACCCGGTCAAAGCGATGGCGCCGCTCAAGGCCGCGGAGTTCGAGGGATGGGGCCGTAAAGCCAAAAAGGCGTTCACCAAGGCGCCCAATAGGGGCACGCCGGCGATCATCCAAAGCCATCCGCAATTCACGGTGGAAAGAACCTGCAAGGATTGTAATTCGAGCATCCGGGCTCCCGGCCTTGGGAAGAGCGTCCATCACGGCAAGCCCCACTATCCCATAATCTGCGGGAGGCATAAACAAAAAATCCCAGGGGGCATTGAGCCCCCTGGGATCTCGTTTCGCTTCGAAATTACAGGAAAGAAAAGCCGACCAAGAAGGTGAAGGTGCCGTTTTGAACGTTGGTGTTTTTCTGGATGTTGTCCAAGCCCAGCTCATAGCGGCCCGAAACATTAAATTTGTCGATGTCCAGTTCCACGCCTCCGACCAATCCCACATCCGACGAGTTGATGCCGCTGATGCTCGAGCCGTTGGAAGCCTTCGCCAGCGTATTCCAAGAAAAGGCCGGTCCGATCAGGATATTGGGATTAATAATTGGGGTGCCCAAACCGATCTTCAAGAGCACGGGAACCTCAATATAATCCAGCTCGTCGGAAGTGCTGGAGCCCGAAATGGCCACTCCCTTTTGCTCATAAAGCACCTCGGGGCGGATCGCGAAACTGGGAGACAGGTTCAAGGACAAATAACCGCCGCCGACGAAGCCCAGGCGGTTGGCGTTGTCGCTGGTAATGGAGCTAACATCGGATCCAATGAGATTGGCGAAATTCGCGCCCGCTTCCAAACCCAGCTGGAAAGGCGGCGCCGGAATACCCTGCGCCCAAACCGTCGGAGCTAAGCCTGCCATCGTTAAGACCAACCCCATCCAAATCGCTTTTAATCGCATAAACACCTCCCTTTCACCCATTAATTTCTTTGGCTTCTACCTGTTTTGACGATTGGCCGGGGCTTTCGGTTCAAAAACCCCGGGTTAAATCGAGGACCATCGTTTTACTTCCCGGTTCGGGGTCGCTAAAACGCGGCTTACTCGGCGTTTTTGAGCCGCTCGCTGTGGATAAATCCCTTTTCCAAGTGATCAATCCGCTCATACGGACGCGAACTGGAAAGAACCCGCAAGGATTGTAATTCGAGCGTCCGGGCTCCCGGCCTTGGGAAAAGCGTCCATCACGGCAAGCCCCACTATCCCCATAATCCACGGGAGGCATAAACAAAAAAGGTCCAAGAACGCGAGCGCGTTCTTGGACCTGATGTCCTAAAAAATCGGTTAGATAAAGGTATAACCAACCAAGAAGGTGAAGGTTCCGTTGTGGGCGTCGTCGCCCTCTGTGTCGATGCTGGATAATCCAAGTTCATAACGGCCGCTGACGAAAAACTTGTCTATATCCACTTGCACGCCGCCGACCACCGCGATATCGAGCGCGCTGACATCACTGAAAGTTTGAACGACGCTACCGCTGTCGGTTACTCGTTGAGAGAGTGTGTTTAAACTAAAAGCGGGGCCGAGCAAGATCGCGGGGTTAAATCCGGGAGCGCCGAGGGACAGCTTCAATAATATCGGCAGCTCAATATAATCATCAACGGTTGACTCTGAATACTGGGCGAAATGCTCCCCCTTCTGCTCATAGAGGATTTCAGGACGAATGGCGAAGTCCTTGATCAAATTCAATTCCAAGAAGCCCCCGCCCACGAATCCGAGCTTGTAACTTCCGGCTGAACTCGTGTCACTTCCAATGAAATTGGAGAAATTAGCCCCCCCTTCCAATCCCAAATGAACCTCTTGGGCCGAAGCCGAACCAATCCCCAAAACCGTCAACAGAAACCCGGCCAACAAAACCTTGAATTTCATGCCATCCTCCTTAAATGAACATCTATACCAAAATTACCACAGCCCGTTAGACGGTTTCCCCCTGCCCAAAGTTTCCTTCGTCTTACTTCGCGTTCTTGAGCCACTCGCTGTGGATAAAGCCCTTTTCCAAATGATCCACGCGCTCATACGTGTGCGAACCAAAGGCGTCGCGCTGGGCCTGGGTCAGGTTTTGCGGCAGGTCCGCCGTGCGGTAAGCGTCGTAGTAAGCCAAGCTGGCGCTCATGGCCGGCGTCGGGATTCCATTGGTCACCGCGATGGCGATGGCCTTACGCCAGTTGCCCTGGGTGGACTCAATCTGTTTCTTGAATGAATCGTCCAACAGCAGGGACGGAAGCGAAGCGTTACGTCCGTAAGCCTTCATGATTTCGTCGAGCAAACGGGCCCGGATGATGCAGCCCCCCTTCCAGATGCGCGCCATCTCGCCCAAATTGACGTTCCATTTGTACTCGTCGGAGGCCGCCTTGATCAGGCGCATACCCTGGGTGTAGGAACAAACTTTGGAATCGTACAAGGCGTCCCGCACCGCGTCGATGAGGGCCTGCTTCTCGGCCTTGTTGTAGGTGATGGGAACCGCTTTGATCTGCTTGGAAGCCGCCACGCGTTCGTCCTTGATGCTGGACATGCCGCGGCCGTCCAAAGAGGCCACGATGGTCGGGATCAGAACGCCCATGTCGAGGGCGATTTGGGCCGTCCACTTGCCCGTTCCCTTTTGGCCCGCTTTGTCCAGGACCAAATCGACCAGCGGTTTTTTCGTCTCGTCGTCGATGACGGTCAAAACCTTGGCGGTGAGCTCGACGAGGAAGGAATCCAGGATGCCTTTGTTCCACTCCGCGAAAATGTCCGCCAGTTCGGCGGCGCCCAGGCCCAGCACTTTGCGCAGAATGTCATAGGCTTCGGCGATGAGCTGCATGTCGCCGTATTCAATTCCATTGTGCACCATCTTCACGAAATGACCCGCGCCGTCGGGACCGCAATGGGTCACGCAAGGACCCGAGTTGGTCTTGGCCGAGATGGCCTCGAAGATCGGCTTCACGAACTCATAAGCCTTCTCGCTGCCGCCGGGCATGATGGAGGGGCCGAAACGGGCGCCTTCCTCGCCGCCCGACACGCCAGCGCCGAAGAAATAAAAACCTTCCTGGGTCAACTCCGCCTCGCGGCGCTGGGTATCCTTGAACCAAGAATTTCCGCCGTCGATGATGATGTCGCCCTTGGACAGGAGGGGCTTGAGGATTTTAATGGCGTCATCCACCGGGTCGCCGGCCTTCACCATCAGCATGATGCGGCGGGGGGTCTTGAGCGAATTGACGAAATCTTCCAGCGTGTGGGCGCCGATAAATTTTTTGCCCTCGTTCATCTTCATAAAAGGCGTCACCCGGTCACTGCGCAAATTGACGACCGCCACGGTGAAACCGTGGTCCTCAATGTTCATGGCCAAGTTCGCGCCCATGACGGCGATTCCAAAGATGCCAAAATCGGCTTGTTTCACTTGTGTTGTGGCTGTCATCGATCCATCCTCCATAAAATTAAGGGTCCTTTGATTTTCGGCGGGGCATTCTAACATGAACCTTATTTGAAAATAGACAATCCCGCACATCAAAATAATTCCAACAAAACCTATTTCAACGCCCCCCATAAAAAAATTAACGGGGGCGGCACTGTCCCGCATAGTTAGCCTGAAATCAGGCTAGCGGGAAGCCTTGGCGGTGAAAATCCTCTCCGGCCGCGTGTCTTTTCCTTTGGCCAGGAAGAACAATAATCCCAAAAAGCCAAAAACAGCCGCCGTTTCAAAAGGAAGCCGGACATCCTTCGTCCAAAGCCATCCCCCCAAAAGCGAGGCGGGAAAAACCACGAATCCCCGGATGAGGTAATAAAGCCCCACCACCCGGCCCCGGGCGGCCTTGCCCGCCAAGTCCGCGATCATGGCTTTGCGGGCGGGCTCGCCGAATTCCCGCAAGCCTCCCACGATAAACGCCGCCGCCAATAAACCCATTCCGGAAGCCCCAATGACCGCCAGGGGATAAAGCGTGAAAAAACAAAAGGTCAGAAGCACCAGGGGCTTGCGGTTCATCCCCGCCGACCACTTGGCGACCGGCAGGTATAAAAGGATGGAAGTCGCCATTTGGAGCCCCATCAACCACCCGGCTTGAAAGGCGTTTACTTTCATCACTTGAAACAAGTAAAGCACCACAAAAACATCCGGGATTCCCTCGGCCAACCGGATGAGGCAATCCGCCGCCAAAAGGGATTTCAGGCGCCTGTCCATGGTTTTCCAAAGATGAAAAAGGTTTTTGGAATCCACCGGAGCCGGTTTTTCTTGGGGGTAATAGGTTCGAATGATCCAAAGCGCCGCCCCGGCCAATAAAAGCGTCGCTACCAACGCCGTTTGAAACCCGATTTTAAGCCCCAGCCGGGTGATGAGCAGTCCGCCCAAAAGCGGGCCCACCACGGCGGGGACGCGCTTCAGGATGGCTTGAGCGCTGAACCCCCAAGTGCGTTGGGCCGAAGGCAGGGCCTGGGCCACAATATCAAAAAGCGCGGGAAGGGAGAAACTGGTCCAAGCGAGGGCGAAACAAGAACCAAGGAGAAAAAGCGGCACATTGGGGCTGAATAAATAAAAACCGTAGCCCACCATGGAAAGCGCGGTGAAACCCAAAAGCGCGCGGCGGCTTCCGAAGCGGTCATTCAACCAACCGCCGGGATAGGGATAAAGCGCGTCTAAAAAATCACGCAAGGTCCCGTAAAAAGCCACCACCCAGGCGGTGCCGCCGAGGGCCAAAAGATAGGGAGGGACAAATTTGGACCATAGTTCCTCGCCCAAGCCGATCAAAAGCACCACGCCTAAGAGGGCTCCTAATTTCGAGGACCGGCGCAATTTTAAAAACCTTCCGTCATCGGCGTGGCTTTCGCCGGCAGCGCGGGTGTCTCCTGGGGCGAAGGCGCTTCGCCCGCGGGGACGTTGAGCGCGTTAATTTTTTGAAGGGCCGAAATCACGGCCGCCTCCTCGCCGCTTCCCCACCATCTCACGTGAACCGCGCCCAAGCCCCAAGGCCGAAGCGAGGTCACCGTCATCTTGGCGCGGGCCAATGTCTTCAGAAGTTCGGAGCTTCGCGAGGGATCAAGAATCGCCTCGCCCAAAACCAAAAGGGACGACCCGTCCCGTTGAATCCTTAACGAAAGAAACCCCGGGGCCGGTTCGGACGCGGGCGTAAAGGGCTGGGCGAGGAGCCAAAGTATTTTCCCCTGGAGGAAGCCCTTTTGGCCCAGCGCGGTCTGCGCCGAATCCCAATCCTTTTCGGCGCCGGGGGCGGGCGTGGGAAAAGACAAGGGCGTTAGGGGCGTTCCCGTAAACCCCAAAATTTCCTTAAGTTCGGCGTTCAAAACACCCGCGGTTCCCTTGCCGGAAAAATCCAAGACTTTAATCGCGGGCGTCTCTCCCACCAAAAGATCGCCGAAATCCTCCAATTTAAACCCGTCCAGGACCAGCTTGTCCTCCACCCGGCGGCTTTCCTGGTCCAAAAGCACCAGTTGCCCTTTCACCTCAAACCCCTTGGACAAGGCTTTGAAACGAAGATGGGACGTCAGCCCCAAGGTCGTTTCCAGGGGCGTGCCCTCCACCATCACGTTCAAATCGGACCGGGGGAATCCCAAAACCCAAAAACCGTCTTCCTGCCAGCCCGCCCCGCCCCAAAAATCCTCCAGGGGTTTCCACGCGGCGGGATCCACTGTCGCCGCGCTCAGGCTTGAGGTTAAAAAAAGAACAAAAAGAATCAGGGTCTTTTTCACAGGGTCGCTTCCGCCTTTGATGGCCGCTGGATGACTGAAACCATAAGTACCATACCACGGCCTTGAAGCCGTTTTATTTTTAACCCGCCCGTAATCCCGCTGGGGCATTTGCGGATTGACAAGCCCCGGAGGGCGTTTGATAATCGGCCCATCGCGCGTTTCGCGCCGATTTTTCCTTCCTGATTGGTTTCGACTCCACGGCAAGAGATGGCCATGATCCAATTCAAAAAAATCTGGGGCGAAGCCTCTTCCTTCCTGACCCGTTACCAGAAAATTTGGTGGATCGATTTGGCGCTGATCCTGGGACTAATCGGGTTGGTTTTCGGCCTGATGACCGTGGCGGGCGAGTGGACCGGCCAGCACCGCGCGGCGGTGGAAATCGATCTCTCCCCTTGGGCCCTGCCCAAATACACTTTCTTCTCCCTTTGCCGGGGCCTGATGGCCTATATCCTTTCCTTCTTATTTACACTGGCTTACGGCTATTGGGCCGCCAAGGACCGCATGGCGGAAAAAGTCCTGATCCCCATGTTGGATATTTTACAAAGCATCCCCGTTTTGGGTTTCATGCCGGGCTTGGTTTTAGCCCTGGTGGCGATTTTCCCCAACAGCAATATCGGCCTGGAATTGGCCGCCGTCATTATGATCTTCACCGGCCAGGTCTGGAATATGACCTTTAGTTTTTACCAATCCTTGCGGGCCATCCCCCAATATCTTCAGGAAGCGGCCGCCATCTACCGCTTCAACCCGATCCAAAAAGCCTTGAAACTGGAAATCCCCTTTTCGGCGCTGGGGCTTATTTGGAACAGCATGATGAGCATGGCCGGCGGCTGGTTTTTTTTAACCGTGAGCGAGGCTTTCCAGCTCGGCGACAAGGACTTCCGCCTGCCGGGACTGGGCTCTTATATGAGCGTGGCCGCGGACAAAGGCGATGACGCGGCCAAACTTTGGGGGGTGCTGGCCATGATCGTGATGATCGTGGTGCTGGACCAATGTCTTTGGCGGCCCTTGGTGGTTTGGGGGCAAAAGTTTAGGGTCGAGGAAGGCGGCAGTGAGGAGGCCATGTCGTCCTGGTTTTTGGATTTCCTCAACCGCTCCCAAATCATCGGCTTTATCCAGCGGTTATTAAGGCGCAAACAATCGGCCGCCGAAACCGCCGTGGTGTCGGACGCCCAAATCCCAACGGCCTCGGCGGCGAAGCCCAAGGCCTCCCGCAATACCAGCCCGCTGGTCAAGATCGTTTCACTGCTGGCCTTTTTCGGCCTTTTAACCGCCATGGTGCTGGGCGCTTGGCAAATCATCGAGCTTTTCACCAAGGTCAGCCTGACCGAATGGAAACTCATTTTGGAGGAAGCCCTGGCGACCCTGGGACGGGTCTTGGTGGCGGTCGGCCTTTCCACCCTTTGGACGGTGCCGGTGGGACTCATGATCGGCTTGTCGCCCAAGCTGTCGCGGGTCACCCAGCCTTTCGTCCAGGTGGCGGCGTCTTTTCCCGCGCCCATGCTTTTTTCTTACGTGATCCTGCTGATGCACTTGATGGGAATTTCCCTGAACTGGGGCGCGATCGCCCTCATGTTATTGGGCGCCCAATGGTATATTTTATTCAACGTCATCGCCGGGGCCATGGCTATCCCGTCGGATCTTTTAGAGGCCGCGCGGATGTACGGGCTCAAGGGCTGGGCCCTTTTTCGAAAAGTTCATCTACCCGGGATTTTCCCTTATCTCATTACGGGCATGGTGACGTCGGCCGGCGGAACCTGGAACGCCAGCATCGTGGCGGAGTATGTGACCAATAAGGGCCAAACCCAGACGGCTTTTGGTCTGGGATCCCAAATCAGCGAGGCCGCTTCCTCGGCGAACTTTCCGGTTTTGGCGGCCAGCGTGGTGGTGATGTCGCTGATGGTGGTGACTTTTAACCGGCTGGTTTGGAAAAGGCTTTACCGGTTGGCCGAGGAAAAATACTCGTTGAGCAAGTAGATAAGTTAGTTTTGAGTGTTAGGTTTTAAGTTAACTAAGAACTTAGAACTCAAAACTTAGAACTTTTTTAGGGGTGTCATTATGGCGGTCGACCGTACGGCGATTCAGGGCGACCTGAAACTCATTGAAGTCAAAAACGTCAGCCAAGAATTCAATCTGCCCAACGGCAAGACCCTGAAGGTTTTGGAGAAGGTCGACCTGTGCATTCAAAAACGCGAAGTGGTGGCCTTGCTGGGGCCCTCGGGTTGCGGTAAGTCCACCCTGCTGCGCATTTTGGCCGGCCTCATTCCCCCGTCCCAAGGCGAGGTGCTCTACCACGACCTGCCCTTAAAAGACTTGAACCCCGGCGTGAGCATCGTATTTCAAAGTTTCGCCTTATTCCCCTGGATGACCGTGGCCGAGAATATCCAAACCGCCCTGCAATCCCGGGGCTGCCCCCCGGGCGAGATTGAGGAGCGGGCCCAGAAGGCCATTCAAATGGTGGGGCTGGCCGGCTTCGAGGAAACCTATCCCCGGGAACTTTCCGGCGGGATGAAACAGCGGGTCGGCATCGCGCGGGCCCTGTCGGTGGACCCGGAAATTCTTTTTATGGACGAGCCCTTCAGCCATGTGGACGCGCTGACCGCGGAAACCCTGCGCGCGGAAGTCATCGACATCTGGGCCGCGCATGATAAAAATCCCTCCTCGGTTTTGATGGTCAGCCACGACATCCCGGAGGTCGTTTTTATGGCGGACCGCATCGTGGTGTTGGGCACCCATCCGGGCCACATTTTAAAAATCGTGGAAAACAAACTGCCCCGGCCCCGGGATTACCGTTCTTCCGAGTTCGCCAAATTGGTGGACCAACTGCATGAAATCATCACGGGCCATGAAATCCCCGACGTGCCCGAACCCGTGCTCCAGCCCAACGAGCTGCCCGCCGCCGAGGCTTTGCCCGACGCCGTGCCCAGCATCATGGTCGGGGTTTTGGAATACCTGGACGCCCGCGAAGGCAAGGAAGACCTATTTAAGATCGCCACGGAGACCGACAAGGAATTCGGCGAGGTCATCAAACTGGTCAAGGCTTTGGAACTTTTGGATTTCGTCGACACGCCCAAGCGCCAAGTCGTCTTGACGCCCAACGGCCTTCGGTTCGTGAAGGCCACCTCCCAGGAGCGGCAGGCGATTTGGCGGGAACAACTACTGAAGCTCCGCATCTTCAAACAGGTTTACGACATTTTGGCCAAGCACCCCCGCATGAAGCTGGACGCCGAAGTGGCGCAGGAAATCATCATCTTCAACCTGCCCTCGGAAAATTTCGAGAAGACCTTCGAGACCTTCTGGCATTGGGCGAGGTTCGGCAACCTTTTCGCCTACGATGAGGACACCCAAAAACTGTCCTTCCCCCGCAAACGCACCCCCCGAGCCAAAGGCGCCAAGGGAGCCAACGGCGAAGCCAAGGATGAGCCGCAAGACCCGACCAAACCCGAAGCCGTTGAGACTCCCGCGACCAGCGGCCCGGATAACCCCGAAAATCCGCCTCCGGCTTCATCTTAAGCCGGTTGCGGCCCTTCCATTTTTTGTTTTCCTGGTAAGATATCGGCGGTTTTCAACCATATAAATCCTCAAAAGGAAATTCCATGGAATCCCTTCACACCCTGCTGAGCCATATCTTGCACTTAAACCAGTATTTACCCGATCTCATCCAAACTTATGGGGTGATGATTTACGCCATCCTTTTCGGGATCATTTTTTGCGAGACCGGTTTGGTGGTGACGCCGATTTTGCCCGGAGACTCCCTGCTTTTCGCCGTGGGCGCCCTTTCCGCCTCCGCCCAGTTGAACGTAGGATTTTCCTGGGCGCTGCTAACGGTGGCCGCCCTTTTGGGGGACCACAGCAATTACTGGATCGGCCGCCTCTTCGGGGAAAATGTCTTCGGGAAATTCGTGAACCGTAAGTACTTGGAAAAAACCCATCAGATCTACGAGAAGCATGGAGTGCAGACGCTGGTTCTTTTCCAGTTCGCGCCCATCTTCCGGACCTTCGCGCCCTTCGTGGCGGGGGTCGGGGAAATGACCTATGGGAAATTCACCCGCTTCAACCTAGCCGGAGTCCTTTCCTGGACCCTGCTGTGCATTGGATCGGGATACTTGTTCGGAAATCTACCCTGGGTGGGCCGGCATTTTGAAACGGTAGTCTTGGGGATCATTTTCGTGTCACTGATTCCAACCTTCGTACAGATTGCCAAGGCCCTCATGGGGTCCAAACGAAAAAAGGCGCCAGCCCCGGGAAAATCAAAAAACCGCTCCTGACCACTTCCCTAATTACCCCACCCTCAGACGATAAAGCGGGATCGTGCGCTTCGCCCACTTCATCTCAAACTCCAGCTTTTCCAAATGTATATTCTCGTCTTGGATCAGCTTTTGAAGCTCGGGATCGTTGAGCACGTTTTCGGTGAAGGCGATCTCGCCCGCGCCGGCCATCGACTGGATCTTGGCCGCCAAGTTCACCGTATTCCCGAAATAATCGATATTGCTGTTCAGGTTCACCGCCAGGCAGGAACCGGTGTTAAGCGTCACCCGTAAACGCAGGCGGGTGGCGGGGTTTTTGTCGTTGAAAAAGCGCTGAAGCTCGATGGCCGCCTTCACCGCGTCAACCTGGTGGGCGAAAGCCGCCATGACCGCGTCGCCGATGGTCTTCACAATGACGCCGTCATGCTTCAAGACCGTGGCGTAAGCCTTGTTGAAATGCTCTTTCACCTCCGTAAAGGCCACCGTGTCGCCCTCAACCTCGTAAAACTTGGTAGAACCCACCAGATCGGTAAACAGAATGGTCTGGACGCCGATTTCTAATTTGAGATCGGACGCCAGGGCTTCCTGCGAGAAAAGATCCCTGAAATTTTGGAAGTTAAACAGGTCCACCGGTCTTAAGGTGTCCTGGTCGATTTGGCTTTCTTCCAAAATAAAAGTATTGGCTTGGCCCGCGTTGTTTTTGAGGAGCAAAGTCGGAAAGTAGGCGCTTTTGAGGTTTTGCTGGCTGAGCGAATCATCCCATTTCACTTCGGTGCCCTGGGCTTGGGCGTCCACATCCAACAGGTTATAAATGTCTTTTCCAATGATGCGAAGACGGTAGCGGCCCGAACCCAACAGCGTTCCCAAACTTAACTGATCTTCCGGCTTCAGGGTCTTTTGCATCTTGATATGGGGCTTTTTGCCGGGCTCGGCGGCGCAAAACACTTGTTTTTCCACCACCCGCACCGAAGGGTGCGCGTGGAAAGTGACTTCCAGGGCGTTGAAGGTGGTGGCGTCAAAGTTAACCTGGCAGGCCTCACAACTTCCGCGCTTCGGGAGTTCACCCAGGGTGCTCACCTCATTGCGCACGCCCCGGCAATGGGGGCAGATGACGTCCCAGGTGAGTTTGAAAAGTCCTTGGCGGGTTCCCCAAAGAAAGCCGGTCAAAACTTCCCGCTCGGGAATATTCCATTCCCGGGCCAGGGGTTTGACCCGGATGCGGTAAATATCATCGTCGGAGGCGGTCTCCACATATTGAACCAAGCGCTCGGCCAAACCGGCGGACAGGCCTTTTTCGGTCAAACCCTTCGCCATATTTTTCAAACGCTCTTTTCCATCGGCGGTCAGCTTGATGGGCGCGGGCGGCGGGCGAAGGATGGCGTCCGTTTGGATCGATTGGACGATTTCTTTCAGGGCCTTTTCATAGCCCTTGCGGATTTGTTTTAAGCCGATGTTAATGAGAAGCTTGGCCTTAAATCCCCGGGGAATCCAGGATAGATAAACCGTCAAGCGGCAATGGCCGGACTGGGTCGGCTCAAAAAGATAACGGGCCCTCATATAGTAAGGAAGCCCCTCGCTGTACACGCGGGCGTGGCTGAATTCTTTCCCGTATTCCCATTCCCAGGGAACTTCTTCCCAGACCATGCGGGTTCCCACATTCACCGCGAAGCCCTGGAGCTTGCCGTTTTTTTCCGTGAAACGCATGGCGCCCAATCCCACCCGGCGGTTGAAGGTAGACAGGTCGGTCAGGTGCGGCCAAAGTTTTTCGACGGAGACCGGAAGGTCGAACTTCCAAAAAAAATGCATGGGCTTTCCCTTTTGAAGCCACTCGTCGGGCCAGGGATAGCGTTTTAAAAACTCCTCCAGGGTCAACCCGGCGGAAGATTCGGTAATGGTCGGTGACGGCATAAAACCTCCGGGACATTTTGAACGGCTGACGACTTTGGAATATAAGGCTGGGTGAGCCTGAAAGTTACAGCCTTAAATTGGGCTTCCAATAAAAAAAACTTATTGTCTAATTTGTCATTGCGAGGAACGAACTTCGTGACAAAGCAATCTCAGTTTATGGGTTGTTTGGGTCTAAATCTTTCAGCGCATCGAAAGCCATAAACTGGAATTGCTTCGTCGCTAAAACCCACGAAAGACGCTCCTCGCAATGACACATTAATTATGTTCCGCTTGGTCGGCCCATAAGGCCAGCGGGAGAGGTTAAATTTATTTAAGAAGGGCCTCAATTTTAGCGGCGCAAATAAAGTCGTTTTCTGAGAGGCCGCCGATGGCGTGGGTGCTGTAGCGCACCTGACAGGTCTTGTAGGCCACTTCCATTTCGGGATGATGGTCCTCGCGGTTCGCGATAAAGGCGACCGCGTTGACGAAGCCCATGGTTTCATGAAAATTTTTGAAGGAATAGGTCTTCACGATCTCGTCCTTGGCCAAAACCCATCCGGGCAAGCGCTTCAGATACGTTTGGATTTGCTCTGGGGGCAAGGGCTTCGTGCCGCCCTCGCAAGGGACGCAACGCTTTTGGGCTAAATCATCCGCCATAAGACCTCTTAAGGGAAAAGGAGAAAACGAAGCTTACCAAACGTCGCGGGCGTTGGTGACCATGGTGTTGTCGTTCCAAGTCCCGCCCGTGCCGGTGGCGCCGGAGGCGATCAGCAGCTCTCGGACCAAAACTTCCAGCCCGGTCCCCGACCCCGACATGCCGATCTCAAATCCTCCCGGGAAAACACCTGAAGCCGTGCCGTAGAGTGGCACCGCGGCGCTTCCCACGAATCCAGCTGTGTTCCCGGCCACGCCGTAATTAAAACCGCCGCTGAGGATCCCGGAAGAAATTTGCGTTAGGTTGACCGCCGGTTGGGCCTCCAAAATTTTGTAGGACGTCAAAACGCTTCCGATGCCCGCGCTGCTGAGCGAATAAAAAGCCTGGGTGGGATCCTCCGCGTCGGGGTCCCAAGCCACCGTAATGGCTTTGTACCCTGACGCGGTCGGCGGATTTGCCAGCCAGCTGGCCGCCTCAGTTTGAAGATTGGTATCGGGAATATCGGCCAATTCCCGGTAATCGGCGTATTGGACGCTTTGCCATTCGGTCAAATTGTAATCGGTGGCGTTTTTGACCTGTCGGACGCCCTTGGTGGAAAGGTAATAATAATAAAAGCGGTAGGCGTCCAAAACCACCGTTACAGGCAAGTTGGAAGTCACCCCGGCGTTCACGACTTGTTGGCTGACCCCCGCGCCCGAAACACTGACGGGGGCCAGATAAGCGGTCGCCGCTCCCGATTTATAAATGGTCTGGGACGTGTCGTAACATCCCATCAAAAGGCAGTCTCCGAAAAAGGCGGGGGTCGCGCCTTCGGCGGGGGACAAACTTCCCGTGGCGATGGTTTGCGCGATCGCCATCTGGGAACCGACCAAGGTGGCGGGATCCCCGCTTTGAATGGAAATGGCGTTCGCGAAGGAAGTCCCCGAGGAATTGGTGCTGGTCACCGACCCCTGAAAAACATGCCGGGACTGGATGATCCTTTCGTGGATGCGCCCCAAGGTCTGTTCATTCAAGGTTTGCAGGCGCAGATGCATCTCGTCGGCGGCCATACCCTGGCGCATCTTGATGAAGATCAAGATGACCGAAGGGGTGATGACCCCCATGATGCCGACGATGATCATCAGTTCGATCATGGTCTGGCCCCGGGAGGTAAGTTTTCCTGATTTTCGAAAGAGCATGCCGGTCTTCCTAACGGTCAACGGTCAAGGTAATGGTGTGGAAACTGTAATGCAGCGGAAGCCCTTGGCGATAAACCTCGCATCGGACATCGTAATCGGCCTGGGGGAACGTCGTCGAATCCGAGACATTCCAAGCGAATGTCGTCGGGAAGGAACTGACCGTTACCGCGTTGGTATAGCTGACAATGCCCGTTTGGGCCTGGCTCGCGATGGGAGCGCCGCTGCTCATGTAATACCAACTGGCGGGAGCCGCGTCGTTGGCGTATTTGAAGTTCAAGATAAATTGCTGGCTGGTGGCTTCGCTGTAGGTGCTCGCCGTCAGCGGGGCGGAACTGGTATAGCCGGGATATTCCTGGGTGTAAAAATTCCCCGAGGCGGAAGTTAACCCGCCGAAACGGTACCAGACATTCGTGGTATTGGCGACGGCGCTGCTCACCACCACATGGATGGTCTGAGGATTCTGGTATTGGCCGATCGCCTCTTCCGGCGTCGTCTCCTGGACCAAGGGCAATTGGGTGATGTGCCCGACCTGGCTGACCCCGGACATTAAACCCCCGTCCAAAAAGGTCCTCAACATTAAAACCAGGGAGGTTTTGCCCAGCGGTTCCGGACCGAATTGGGCTGATGTGGCCAACCCGTTCTCAAGGACATAGGCCCTTTGGGAGACCGCGTTGGTCATTTGAACAATACCGGTGGCCTTCCAACTCGACACTCCCGAATTGGTGTCATCCGAAGTATAAAAGAGCCGGCTGACTCCGCTGACCGCCGGAATGGACAAGGTGATCGGCATGGAGGTTGGGTTTCCATAACCATTGTTGTAGCCATTGTTGGTGACCGCCATCCCCCATTCGGGCGGCTTGGAAATAGTGCCCGTGGCGGACCAGTTGATGTCCCAAGGACGGGTACAGCTGACCGAAGCGGAAAGGGGCACCCCAAAAATACTGAAACAGGTTGTCCCCAGGCTCAGGATGGTTCCGGTTTGGGTATTATTGGCCCCTCCGTCATGTTCCAGGGTATTGCCGTTCGTCAATCCGGTGGGAGTTCCGCCCCCGAAAGATTGGCAGCCCCAGGCGCCGGGGGATTTCCCCAACTCGGTCCCATTGATGAAACCTTGGGTCGTGGTGTAAGTCGACACGTTATTATTAAAATTCGCCGAGTCTTCCCGGTAAAAGGTCACCGGATTCAAGGACGAGGCAACCAGGGTGCTTCCCGCCGTGGGAAGGTTTCCATAGGTGTACCAGAAGCTGCCGAATTGGCTGTCAGGATAAAGCTCGCCCAGCCAAGGCTTGGCGTACCACATGTCCGTTTTGACTCCGGCGGCGTTGGTCACGTTAGCGGGAATGCGCTTGTAGGTTTTAAAGGAAGCCCCGGCCCAACTTTCGGTGACGATCTCATTAACCGTGCGGGTGGTGGCGGTCTTCGTGGTGGACCAAGGCGTACCGTTGTAGCTGACACTGTTGGAAAAAGGCGATTGGTCATAACCGATTTCGCCGCCGAACCCCATGTAGTAATTGGTCCAACCGTTGATCGTGCTCCAAATCGAGGTGGTCGCCAAAAGGCCATTGCGGAGGGTTTGAAGATACCGGGGGACGTCCTCATTCATCGCGATGGGGGCTTGGCCCCCTGACGTGACCGCCCAAGCGTTCGTCGTATTGAGGAAGCCCAGGTAACCATCCACACCCGTGGAGCCGTTCGTGATGTCCTTGAACCACCAATTGTAGCTGCAGGGCCCAATGGTCACCAATCCGGATACCTGCGGTCCGCCCACCTTCACGTCTAAGTAAGGACAATCCCGCGGATCACCGGTGTATTGGAACCGTTCGGTATAGGGCGGGGGCACCGTTCCCAGCCAGGCATAAGTTTGGGATACGTTGGTGGGAACATCATTCACTACAATTGTCGTTCCCGTAATCGTGCCGCCCGCCGACTGAAGCGCCGAAAACGACGCGCCAGCCGACGAAGTGGTGACGCCGGCGCCGATACGGGTTTCAATGACAAGGGGCTGGTTCCCCGTGGTCGGAGGCTGCCAATTGCCGGTAGTGGAGAGGGTCGTGGGAACGGAGTTCAACTGCAAGATCCAACGGGCGGTATTTTTGGGGACGTTGGCGGTGGTGCTGGACAGGTCCTGGTTGGTGAAGGTAATCGGATTGGCCAGGGTGGTCACCGGTGCCGTGACATCCGCGCTGCAAGGGATATATTCCAACCCGTAGAGTTGATTCAGGGGGTTTAAGCCGGTGTTGTTAAGCCCGGAAGGGCAACGCAGACGGGTGTTATAAAGCGTGATGAGGGTGGTTTGGGTCGTTGGGTTGGAGACCACGGCGGTCACCGGGTCGGTACTGAGCGAAGAAACAAAAGTCGCGGCGCTCGCTCCGGTACTCAAATAGGTCACGGCAATATCTTTATAAGTCACAGCGGAGTTTCCGCTCACGTCCGTGAGGGCCATCCCCGTCGAAGCGCTGGTGTAAGGCAGGTAATAGTTCGGCAGAAAAACGCTGATGGCCGGCAATTCGGGATCCCCGGTCTTGACGTTGGTCACGCCGCCGGTTCCCGTGACCGCGCAGCTATCCAGTCCGTCGTAATAAGCGTATACGCGCAGCCGCACGGTCACCGAGGCGTTCACAACTGTGGTCGGATAATAAAGAAGCTCCGGATGGGTGACCACGCGCGCGTCCTTAGCCGCCACGCTTACCGGAACGCCGTTTAGGGTCACCGCGGAATGGCCGTAAATCACGTTGCCCGGATCCTTGGCCGCGTCCGAATAATTACGCATGGATGGCATGGGCAGCATTTCACCGTGCAGGTTCACAATGAGCGCGTTGGCGAAGGATTGGGGCGTGCTATTCATCCCATCCAGCAGCATCCGTTCGCTGATTTCAGTGACCCCCAGGGAAGTCTGGTTGCACTGGGTGGCGGCGGCCTGGGTCACGCTTTTATAAAAGTTCAGCTCGGCGGGGTACCGCATGGAATCGTCATATTGGTCGGCCACCGAATAGTTAATGGTTTGGGGCGAGCCGCTGGTGGAGTAATAGGGGTTTAAAATCGTGCCGTCGATATTGAAACTGCCGGCTTGAAGCACTCCGTTCACATCGCCCTCATAAAATTCCTGGTTGACGTTGGAATCGTTGGGAACCGAACCGGGATAGAGGTAAACCCAAGCGCCCGGATCGCTCACCGTATTTTGGCTCACATTGACATAGGGGGCGTAGTAGGGATCACGGCCATAGGAAAGCCGGGTGATGTAATGGGGCCTGATATAAATGCTGCTATTGTTGACGTCCTGCAAGTCTTTAATGATTTGGGTATAGGTGCTCTCAAGCGAATCCACCTGGGACCACCAACCCTGGACGTTTTGGACAGCCAGCAGGTAAACATCCAACACTTGGGCCGGGCTTTGAACCGAATTATTCGTCCTCACAATGCCGGTCACTTGGGCCAAAAGGGGCAAATTAGAGGTGGACGTATAACTATTGCCCATGGCTCCGTAAACCCACACATAAACAACCCGGGTATAATCGTCCCCCGTATTTTGGACGAGGACCTTGCGCACAAAACGCCATCCACCCCTATAGGCCTTGTTCTGGCTCAGCGGATCCAAGGGGTTGGCCACGCCGGTGGTCGGGGCGTCCACATTGATATCGGTCGTCAAAACCGGGTCATAGTTGGAGCTGGTATAGGAGTCCAAAACCTCGATCCCCTGCTGACTGCTGCTGGCCAAGGCCTTTAACTCCTCAAACATTTGGATGGCTTTTTCCGTGGCGAAAGCCTTGTCGGCATTGGTTTGGGTCTGCTTGGCCATGAAGGTGCGGGCTCCCATGATGGTTCCCACCATCACGCCCATGATCAGGACCGCGATGGCCAATTCCACCACGCTGAAACCTTTTTGACTTAATCGTTTCATGGCTTTTCTCCTAAAGATTCGGCACACCAAACAATATTTGTCTTTGGCTGATGTTTTCCCGGTAAACCGCCACCTTGGTCAAGGCCTCGCTGACCAGGTCCGGATCGTAAGAAATACTGGCCTGTTGTCCCGTATTGCCGGTCATCGAAACCGAGCCGGTCGTGGAGGTGGGTGAGCCCATAAAAACCACCCCGTCAATTTCCGAATTGGCGCCCATGGTCAAATTACCCGTCACATAAACGACGCCCCGGTAAATCGCGGTGGAAACGCCGCCGCTCATGCTAAGGTTCCCGTTCACCACCAAAATGCCTTCGGTATCGATGCCTTGGTAGCAGGTTTGGGTGCTGCTGGCCGAATAGGTCAGGTTGCCGCTGAAATAAGAAAGCTTCCAGGAGTTGGCAATGGTCAGGGGCGAAGAAGCGCTTCCCGTGTAGTCGGCGATAAATTGAATGTCGTTTAAGGACATGCCAAAAACGCTGTCGGAAGAAAGGGGTATTACGTTGCTTCCGCTGATCACGGTGACTCCGGCCGCGCCGGAACTATAAGGCGTAAAATTGGTGCTGGTGGCGCCGGTTGGATTCACTTTGGCCGTGGCCCCGTTCGCGATGGCCGCCAGGGCCAAGCTGGAAGAGTTATAGGTTCCTGAAATTTGCGAGTAGTTGTTGGCCAGGCTCACCTTGGAAACTTTGTCCGTGAAAACGCCCGCGGTGATGTTGTAGGGATAGTTGACGCTCATCTTGCGCAGTTCGGTCGACATGCGGGCCCGGGCCAGAATCACGTTGGGACTTTGGTTGTAAGCCTTGTTCCAAGGACCGGGATAACTGCCCGTGGTGTAGTCGAGCCTTTTATAAATATAAGCGGAGCTGGTGATCTGCCAGGACTGGCCCAAGCCGTTCATGGATCCCAAAACCCGGGTGCCGCTAGTGTCATGAACCGCGTTGGAGATAAAGGTCGCGCCTACCGTGGCCGTAGGATTGGGCTGAACTTGAACCTCATAGCGGCCGAAATGGACGGACGCGGTATTGATGGCGCTATCGAGCGGAATATCTTCCACGATGCCGATGGCGGGATTAGCCGTATCGGAAACGGAAGCGTTCAAGGTGGGGGCGAAAGCGTCATCCGGTTGGCCGCAAGTCACCCCAATCGCGTTGGTGGCCCCATAAGTGGTGACGGCTCCCAACTGGCAGGTGACGCAAGCTTGGACAATTCCCGGTTGGCGGCGGAACCAGCCCAGCGTATCCACCAAACCGGCGCGGGCCATGTCCTCGGCTTGGGCCACATACAATTGTTGCTGCTCGGATTGCCGCAGGCTGTCCCGGATGAACCTTCCGCCCACCGTGATGAGGGTGGCGGCCACCACGCTTAAAATAACAGCCATGATCAAAGCTTGGCCTTCACCGGACTTTATGTTTTTTTGGACTTGCTGAAAAGAGTGGGACGAGGAAACGCCGCCCGTCTTTTGAGAGGGCTTTCGTTGAAAAAATTGGAATTTAGAGAAAAAATTCATGACCCGCCGCTCCCTGACCAAATAAGCTTTAAATTCATGGAAATGTTTCGACCTTTGGAGCGGCAACCCCACGAGGGAAAAGGAAAAAGTTTATTGGTTCAACACTTTTACAACCTTATTATCCACCCAATCACCCGGGACGTCAATTAACGTTCAACCTTTATTGCCCTGCGGGACAAGAGGCCTCGGAAAGGAACGAAAAAATCCCAGCCATAGGGCTAGGAATGGCTTAAACCACCACCGAAGGGATAAAAGCGGCTCAAACTTTGAATTCAGCCACCAAAAAGGTGTGATCCGAGGGCCGCTCCAAGCCCCGGGGCTTGGTATCGATCCAAATCCGGCTTAAGCGCTCGACCATGGGCTTCGTCCCCAAGATAAAATCAATGCGCCAACCGAGGTTTCGATCAAAAGCCGAAGGCTGGCGCATGTCCCAAAACGTGTAGTGTCCTCCCTCCTTCACTTGCTCCCGGAATAAATCCGTCCACTTGCTTCCCATGGCTTCTTTCAACGCGTTGCGCGCGTCAATGTGGTAGCAAGGATGGTTCAAATTGCCCTTGGGATTATTCAAGTCGATCTCGGTCGGCGCCACGTTCAAATCCCCCATCCAAAGGGCCGGCTTCGCGTCGGGGATGTTTTTCTCAAAATATTTTTTCAGGTCGGCGTAAAACTTCATCTTGTATTTGTACTTGTCCGACTCAATATCAAAACCCTGGGGCACATAGGTATTGATAAGACGGATGCCCTTGAAGTCCACCGTCAAAAACCGCGCCTGTTCCTCGGCCTCCTTGGGATAAAGCCGGTTTTCCAGCACTTGAAGGGGCTCTTTCGACAGAAAGGCCACGCCGTTGTAGCTCTTTTGGCCGTGAAACACGACCTTCCATCCTTCGGCCTCGATCGCCTCTTTGGGAAACTCGTGATCCTGCACTTTGGTTTCTTGGACCGCCAAAACATCCGGCTGTTCTTTTTTCAACCAATCCAAAAGAATCGGGAGCCGGGCCCGGATGGAGTTGGCGTTGAAGGTGGCGATCTTGAGCGGCTTCGCGCTTAAGGGTTTGCCCGCGCCGGAAGCCTTAGGGGCGGCGTTTTTTTTCACCTTCGGATTTTTCGAGACAGGGGATTTTTTAGTCGGCATCATTTTCCTCGGTTTTACGTTTTTCGGAAACCCTAAGACTATTTCACCACGGAGTGAACAGAGTTACTCAGAGTTTTAAAATTGAACAAAATTCCTAAAATACCAGACGTCTTACTCGGTTCCCTCCGTGTAACCCTGTGTTGAAAAGCTATTTTTCTTAACGGGTTAAATAATCCACCACCCGGCGCTCAGCGGCGATTTTTTTTACGAACTCCACCACCGGCAGATGGTCCGGATGTTTTTGGTAAGTCTCCAGCGCCGCCTCATCTTGAAAGAGGGACACCAGCACCAGGTCCGGCTGGCCTTCGGCGGGCTTCACCGGCAGTCCCACTTCCAGCTCCAAAATTTGGGGAATCTTCTCCCTTAAGGCTTCCAACCGGACTTTCATCTCGCGGGCTTGCCCTAAGGCTTCGGGCTTCAGTTTCCACATCACGATATGTTTGAGCATACTGACCTCGGAAGGGAGAATAGGATGGTTATACAAAAAGCGGGCTTATTTTCCCATAACCCAAGCCCTGGCGGGGTATTTTGCGCTTTAATCTAGGGTCAAAAAAAGTTAAGGTAGCGGGGCGTTTTATTCAGCATTTTAGGAGGAGTTCGCATGGGTTTACTTTCTGGAAAAAAAGCCTTCATCTTTGGGGTGGCCAACGAACGTTCCATCGCCTGGGCGATCGCCAAAGCCTTTCACGCCGAAGGCGCGGAGCTGGGCTTTAACTTCCTGGGAGAAGCCCTAGAAAAACGCGTGCGGCCCTTGGCCGAATCCGTGGGAGCCAAACTCATCCTGCCTTGCGACGCGGGCAAGGACGACCAAATCGAGGCCCTCTATAAGGAAGTGGAAAAAGCCTGGGGCAAATTCGACATCCTGGTCCATTGCATCGCTTTCGCCAACAAAGATGACCTGACCGGAACCTTTTCCAATACCAGCCGCGCGGGCTTCCAATTGGCCCTGGATATTTCAGCCTACAGTTTGATCGCCATCACCCGGCCCGCCGTTCCCCTGCTCAACGAGGGCGCCAGCATCATCGCCCTCACTTATTACGGCTCTCAAAAAGTCATCCCCAATTACAACGTCATGGGCGTGGCCAAAGCCGCGCTGGAAGCCTCCGTGCGCTACCTGGCTTACGACTTGGGCGCCAAGGGAATCCGGGTGAACGCCATTTCCGCCGGTCCTTTGAAGACCCTGGCCGCCTCCGCCGTCGGCGGCATCAAGAGCATGCTCAAGGCCGCCGAGGACATGAACCCCTTGAAGCGCAACATCACGCAGGATGAAGTCGGCACCACGGCCACCTTTCTGGCCAGTTCCTGGGCCTCGGGCGTGACCGGCGATGTGCTTTACGTGGACGCGGGCGCCAATATTGTGGGAATGCATTTTGACGAGAAGAAGGCGGAGGGCCCGGCGGCTTCTTAAGGCACCCCTCACCCTAGCCCTCTCCCTCAAGGGGCGAGGGTTTAGGATAAAATCTTTAAATAAATAAAGCCGTCCCTGTAAGGGGGCGGCTTTTTTTTTGCGCAAAAATAAATTTTTAAATCAAATCGCGCAGTAGGAGCGCAGTTCCACTTGCTGGGCCGGAAGCGATATCATCCGCACCTTCAAGGGAATGGTATCCGCTTCTTGATCTTCCATTGAAAAATGAATCTCGGCCTGGCCCCGGTCCGCCCAAAGATCCTCGCCCGGAAGCGTGGTGTAGTCCACCGACAACTGGCCGGGAGTGAGGGGCCTAAAGCTGAGCCGGTGAAATCCGGCGAGGTCCAGCGGTTTTCTTAAGTGAAAGGCGAAAGCCTGCAGTTCAGCCGCGTGAAGGGGCCATCGCTTTTTTTCCACCCGAAAAGCGCCCAACATCGGCAGGATCTCTTTCAACAGCTTGCGTGTTTTTTCCATGGCTTCCCCCTTTTTTTACAGCAGTCCCGCTTGCCGGAACGAAAAATGCCCTTCCGCCGTAACGATTAAATGATCATGAATGGTGAGCCCCATGGCCCGCGCGGCCGTGGAAAGCTGCCGGGTCAGGTGGCGGTCGCCTTCGGACGCCTCTAAACTTCCGCCCGGATGGTTGTGCGTCAAAATGAGGCCGCTGGCGTGAAGGTCGAGCGCGCGCTTTAAAACTTCCCGGGGATAAACGGCGGTTTGGTCCACCGTTCCTTGCTGCAAAATCTCAAAGGCGATCAAATGGTTGCGGTGATCCAAGAAAAAAGCCGCGAAAGCCTCTTTGGGCCGGCTTCCGAGTTGGGCCCTGAAAAAAGACGCCGCTTCCCCCGGGCTTCCTAAAACCGTCCCGCGCTTAAAAGCCTCGCGGGCCTGCAGCCTAAAAAGATCCCCCATGGCTTTCACTTGAAGGGCGCTTTGGGGCGGCAAATCCCCCAAGTTTTGAAGCGAGGCCAGATCGGCTTCCAAGATGGATTTTAAGTTTTTAAAAGCCGCCAGCAATTTTTTGGCGTAGGGCTTGGTGTCCCGGTGCGGGATGGAAAAAGAAAGGATCAGCTCCAACAGCTCGTAATCTTGGAGGGCCTCAGCCCCCGACAAAGCGTACTTGGCCCGGAGGCGTTGGCGGTGCCCCTGATAATCCGGCGCATCCGGAGCCCCCGGCGTGGAATCGGCTTGTTTTTCAAGGGAAAGAGGGGTCATCGGATTCTCCTTTTTTGCTTGACCAAGAATACGGGCGTATACTAGTATACAAGAGTATTCTTTTCAAGAAAAATTTTTAGGAGACGACCATGGCCCCTTCCGAAGAAACCTTAACCGATACCCAGCGGCTGGTGCTTGAGTATGTGCAGCAGCATTTGATGGACGACCACCGCCCGCCCACCGTGCGCGAAGTCATGCGCCACTTTAAATGGAACTCCCCGCAAAGCGCGCGCAAGCATCTTTTGGCGCTGGAAGAAAAAGGCTATTTAGAACGCGAGGAACACACGGCCCGCGGACTGCGTTTGTCCGATGACTCTTCCGTTGGAATTTCGATTCCTATATTAGGTAAGGTGGCCGCGGGGCTTCCCTTGCTGGCCGTGGAAAATCGGGACAGCACCATGGTGGTGGACCCGTCCCTCGCCCGAGGCGGCCGCACCTTGTTCGCGCTGGTGGTCAAAGGCGATTCCATGATCAACGCCCATATTTTGCCCGGCGATAAACTGATCGTGCAGCAAACCGCCCACGCCAATCCCGGCGAGATTGTGGTGGCCTTGGTCGACGGCGAAGCCACGGTGAAAACCTTCCGTAAATCCGGAGCCCGGGTTTGGCTGGAACCGGCCAACCCCAAATACCAACCCATTATCGTTTCCGAAAGCCAAGATTTCAGGGTCGTGGGAAAAGTCGTCGGCGTTTTCAGCCCCCGCTGATTTCTTCATAGTCTCTGAATCAAAACCTTATGGAGCAATGATGAACGCCGATAAAGGCGGATGGTAAAAAAACAAAATCCTCTGCAGTTTTAGATCAGCGTTTATCGGCGTTCATTACGATGGCTTTTATGGGGAGTAGAATCTTCAATAAAGGAAATCCCATGTCTACTTTAAGCTCAACCTTGATCGCGCGGGAAGACGCCAAGCCTTATTCGAGCTTTTCCCCAAAAGACTTAACTTACGAAGTCTCGCTCAAAACTAAAAACGCCGCTCCCTGGCTGTCCGACCTGCCCCAAGCTTACCGCTTGATCCAAGCGCTCACCCAGGGCCAGCTTTTAGACCAATATAAAATCATGGATTTCCTTATCTGGTCCGAGGGCTTTTTTTTGCGGGTGAAGCTTCAATCCATGCCGGCCTTATCCGACTTCCTGGGTTTCTTAAAAGAAAAAACCGCCGGGCCCGGCCAGGGAGCCTTTTCCTGGGACGATGAACTGCAATGGATCCGCTTGATCACCCCGGAAAAACTCACCGAGTCCACCCGGGACTTTCTTCAAAACGCCGAGCGGCTCCAAGCCCAATTGAAAATTCACCCGGCCCACGCGCCTTCGCTTTTTTTCTACTACCGCGACCGCCGGCCCGCCAGCGATGAATCACCCGCCCTTTAACTCGGGCGAGCCCACCACCCGTTTTTCGCCGTCTTTTGTCGAGCCCGACAATGACCCGAGCCAGGTGGAGTATATCGAGATCAAGGTCAAGACGGCCCTGCACCACACCCGGCTTCCCTATGGCCCCAAGCCTTATGACTACAGTTTGAATTTATACCGGGGCTGCCGGCACGGCTGTCCTTATTGTTTCGCCCGCTACACCCATTGGTATTTAGGCTTCCAAAATTCCTTTGATTTCCAACGCAAGATCCAAGTGAAGGTCAATATCCTGGAAGTCTTGGAAAAAGAACTCGCCAATCCGAAACGTTCCCGCGCCTGGGTGAGTCTGGGAGCGGCCACCGACCCTTACCAACCCGCCGAGAAAAAATACCGGCTGGCCCGGGGCGCCTTCAAACTTTTCGCCAAATACGCCTGGCCCGCGGTCTTTTCCACCAAGTCCGACTTGGTCCTGCGGGACTTGGACGTCTTAAAAGAAGTGGTGGACCGCTCCAATGGGGGCGTGGCCATGACCCTGACCACCTTGGACCCTTCCTTACAAAAATTTTTAGAGCCCCACGCCGTCCCCATTTCCCGGCGCCTGGAAGCTTTGCGCCAACTCAAGGCCCACGGCATTCCCTGCGGCATCCATTTGATGCCGGTCATCCCTTTCGTCACCGACAGCGACGAGGCGCTGGAAGGCATGGTCAAGGTCGCCAAGGAAATTGACGTGGATTATTTCGTCTACAATCTTCTTCGCCTGCGGGGACAAGTGGTGCGGGGCTATTATTTTCAAACGCTCAAAGCCCGGGACCGGGGACTTTTTGAGAAAACCATCCGCCTTTACCGGGGCAACGCCCATCCGGATGAGGCCTACCTCGCGAACTTGCGAGAAAGGCTGGAAGGTTTTCGGCGCAAATGGAAGTTAAAAAACAAATGGAAGACCCAGCTTCAAGGCGAGCAGTTGGGGTTTTTCGACCGATGATCAACCTAAACAATTTCACCACAGAGTTACACGGAGTTACTCGGCGTGAAAACATGATTATTTATCTGAATCTCAAGATAGTTTTGTTTTTAAAACTCTGAGTAACTCTGTTCACTCTGTGGTTAATTTTTTTGTGAATCTTTTTTAAACACCGTAGGCCATTTCCTCGTCCGTGCCCGCCGGGCTGCGGCGCTCTTCGCCGTTCTGGGCCGGGGGGAAAACGTGGGAGGCGTGCTGGTTGACGATCTCTTCCAAATTCACCACCTTATCGGTGGCTCGCACCATTTCCCGGCTTTGGGCGTCGGGGAAAATCGCCAGTTCCACATGCTTGCCCAATTCCTTGACGAGCGCGATGGCGGGGGAAAAATCCTGGTCCTCGGTCACGACGATGGCCGTGTCATAAAAATCGCGGGCGGCGTAATAAACCATGTCGGACGCCATGCGCACATCCACGCCCTTTTCCATGCGGTGGCCTTCCCGATTTTGAATAATGCGGCCCAGGCGCAGTTCCAGGTAAGGCGTGCGGTCCAGCGAGTCAAAAAAGGATTGCTGGCTCTTGGCTTTCTCCGAAAAGTGCGCGGAGTCGAAACCCGCGTTGTAGTAGTAGGTGCGGATCAGGCGGCGCTTTTCGCCGACCAAGGCCAGGGAGAACTGGTAGTAATCCACCCGGGTCATCTTGTTGTTTCGCTTCAAGGCGAAATAAAGATTGCTTCCATCAATAAAGACGCAGACTCGGGACATAAACATTTCCTCTAAACTTTTTTAATATTGTAGAAACAAGGTGGTTAAATTACACGGTTAAGCGCCCGAGGACAAGCGCATCGTTTAACTTTCCGGGATTTTTATGGAATTGCTCAAGCCATTGGGCAAGGATTTTGTCCGAAATTTTTAAAATACCAGTTTGTCGGGATTTTCTTCGCGGAAAAGCTCCAACAAATGAAAAGCCGCGATGACCAGGGCATGGCTGATCCCGCCGTCCCGAATCCGCGCCGGAATTTCCGAGAGCGGAATCAGCAGGCCCTCCAGTTCTTCCGCCTCATCCAAATGCAGCTCCGCGACCCGCGCGGCGCCCAGGGCGAGGAAAAAATGACAGCGGTTATTCAGGATGGCCGGATTGGGCCGAACCGACCCTAAGGAGAACCACTGGGCCGCCTGATAGCCCGTCTCTTCCAGCAATTCCCTCTTGCCCGCGTCCAGGGGCGTGGCGTCTTTGCGGTCCACCGCCCCACCGGGGATTTCATCGCTCACCTGCTCGGACCCGTGCCGGAACTGGGAAACCAAAAGCACCTGCCGGTCAGGCGTTAAAGCGATCACATTGACCCAATCATGCGTGTCCAAAACATAAAAGGGGTGTTCCTTGCCGGTGACGGGCGACAGGCTCTTTTGGACATGCACCTTAAAAAAACCGCAGTCGTAGTCCACCCGATCCGAAACTTTTTTCCAGGGAAGGATCATTTCTTATTTTTCTTTTTCTTAAGCTTTTTAGGCGGTTTGGAGGCTTTCTTTATTTTTTTCCCCTTCGGCGGACTCAATAGCTTTACCCCCGAAATGAAGACCGCCGGGATCGGGTCCAGCGAGGCCGCTTTCATGACCGGCAGGCCGAAATTTTTCGAGTAAAGGCCTTGGGCTTTGCGGGCCGCCGCTAAGGGAACCCGCGCGCCGTCGCCCGCCAGGCTGTTGATCCGGGCCTGCCGGGGATTTCGGATTCCGGGGATCGCGGTGGAAACTTCGGGGTAAGCCAAGGTCCATTTCAAAGCGGCCTCGGCCAGGGGCATGGAACGGGACGCGAGAAATTCCAGCTTCTTCACTTTTTTTAAGGTCGTCTTCAAATCGTTCCCGACATAAAGCCGGGAGCGGTGGTCGTCCCCGATGAACTTCGTGGAGGCGTTAAAACGCCCGCTCAGGGCCCCGAAGGCCAAAGGCACGCGGGCGATGATGCCCACGCCATAGCGGCCCGCCAGGGGAAAAAGTTTTTCGATGGGTTCTTGGTAAAGCAAATTGAAAAAAACCTGGAGGGTGTCGATCTGCCGCCAGCGGATGAGGTCGTTAGCGGAATCGGGCTCTTTATCCTTGAGGGATAAGCCAAAGGCGCGGATCTTACCTTGCTGTTTCAACCGCGCCACGGCGTCCATCAAGGGCCCGGCTTGGCTGTTCCATTCGGCCAACCAGGTGTGCAGTTGAAGCACATCCAGCGTTTCCACCCCCAAATGCGTGAGCGATTCTTCCACCTTGGCCTTCACCCAATTTATGGGAAAGGCGGCGGACAAGGGCGTTCCCGCCGGCCCTTCCCAGTTCCAAGTCATGGGGGGAACCTTCGTGGCGATGACCGGCTTCTCATGCCGCTCTTTTAAAACCGAACCGATCAGCTTTTCGCTGTGGCCGTCGCCGTAAACCCAGGCCGTGTCGATAAAATTAATGCCCTGATCCAAGGCTTGATGAAGCGCCAACCGGGAGTCCTGATCATCCTGCGGCCCCCACCAACTGCCGCCGATGGCCCAAGCGCCGAACCCGATTTCACTGATGTTCAATCCGGTATTGCCCAGCCAACGGTAACGCATGGTTCACCTCATGAAAGGAAATGGGATCTCACGCTTATTGTGGGCCGGGGACGGGAACGAATCAACCCCGGCGGCGGACGGACGGGCGCTGTTTCGGGGGGGGCTTGAGGTTCAGGTAAACTTCCCGGTAGATCGCCAGGAAAGCCATTCCCATGGACAGGATGATCGGTCCCAGAAAAATACCCAGGAAACCGTACACCACCAACCCGCCGATAATCGTGAAGAAAAGCCCAAAAACCGGGAGCTTGGCCGCGCTTCCAATAAGCCAAGGCCGGAAGAGATGGTCGAAAATCGAGATCAAAGCCCCCCAGATTAAAAGCAAAACGCCCGCCACCGTCTGGCCCTGGACAAAAAGCCAAACCGCGCCCGGGACCCAAATGGAAGCCGCTCCCAAAAAAGGAATGAACGAGTTGATGAAAGCCACGACGCCGAAAAGAAAAGGCAGGGGAACCCCGGTCAAGGCCAGCCCCACGCCCGTTAAAACACCCTGGACAAAAGCGCTGATAAACATGGCCCGCATGACGGCGGTGACCGTGGCCGATAAGGTCTTCACGACTTTATCCTGATACTCCTTTTCCAAAGGCAAAAGCTCGATCACTTTTAAAGCGTAACGGGAACCATCCCGGAAAAAGAAAAACATGGCCACCAGGGTAAAAGCCATTTCCAAACCAAACTGTGCCACATGCTTAAAAAGAAAATCGACCTTGGTCAAAACCATCTGGCCAAAATCCTGGACACCGGCGGTGATAGCCCGCTGGACGATCTGTTGGGCTTGGTCCGGGCTGACCCCAAAGGTTTGAAGCAGTTTTTCCAGATCCAGGGATTGAAGCTCGGCCATGACCCACTGGCTTTTCTCGTCCCAGGAAGTAGAGGAGAGCAAGGTGAAGGCGTTGGGCAATTCCCGTCCTAAATTGATAAAAATGAAAAAACCGGGCAAGGCCAGGCAAAGCATGACCAGCAGGGTGGCCAAAATCGCCGAGATCGAGTCCTGCCCCCGGGTCCAGCGGTGCAGCCGGTCATAAACCGGATAAAAAACCATGACGAACAAGGTGGCCCAAACAAATGAGCGAAGGAAAGGCTCCAAAAGGGAAAAAAGAAGGCTTAAAAGCCCGACCAAAAGGGCGAAAAAAGCCACCATAAAAATAGTCCGGCGGTTGATCTGGATCGGCGGTGCCATGGTTCTTCCCTTCGGAATAAGGTGCGTCATTTTACCCTTTACAGGCGTGGATTGCTGAAAAAGTCTGGCCCCGGCGGCCTCTTCTTGCATTCAAGGGTCCGGAATTGAATAATAAAGCCCATGGCCATCCGTTCTCCCAAACCTTCCCCCGCCGCGAGCCCTTTCTCTGTTTTGGGCGAGGCTTGGGGTATTTTTATTTTTTCCGGTCTATTCGCCCTTTTATTTAACCTTTTTTATACCGAAGGCATTGAGCTCAAGGTGAAGCCGGTTCACCAACCCCATCTGCAGGATGTTTTAAAATCCCAGCCGGCCGCCGTTTATCCGGGCTGGGGAGCCCCCGCCCCGCCCAAAGCCGCCGCGGGGACTTCGGCCCAAGCCACGGCTCCCGCCGGCGCCGTACCGCCCGCGCCCGACAATCTTCCCCGTTTAAGTTTGGTCGGAGCCAAGGACCGGTTCGACCGAAAAAGCGCGGTCTTTTTGGACGCCCGCTCTCCCGACGAATATAAACAAGGCCACATTCCGGGGGCTTTGGATTTTTACGCCGACGATTTTGAAAAGATGGCGCCCCAGGTGCTTCCGCTCTTGCCGGATAAAACCCGGGAAATCATCGCCTATTGCCACGGTACTTCCTGCGACCTTTCGATTCACTTGGCCCAAAAATTAACGGAGCAGGGTTATACCAACGTGAAAGTTTTTTTCGGAGGATGGCCCGAATGGAAAAAAGCCGACTTCCCGATTAACACCGGGGACCAACCATGAAAAAAAATAAATGGCCGGGCCTGAACTTAATCACCCTGGGATTCACCCTGGCCCGTTTGGCGGCGGGATTTATCCTGATCATCGCCAGCCTGGATAAAATAGGCGGCGCCGAAAAATTCTCGAAAATGGTGGAGAACTACCACGCCTTGCCGGCCGAGTTGATCCCCCTGGCGGCCGTGGTGATTCCCTGGCTGGAATTATTCACGGGACTTTGCCTTTGCCTGGGATTTAAAACCCGGGGCGCGGCCTTGGTCTTTTCTGTTTTGATGGCGGTTTACGCCGCCGCCCTGACGGTCAACCTGGCTCACGGCGTGGATTTGAACTGTGGCTGCTTTTCCATGGACTCCACGGAAAAGCTCAGCGGATGGACGGTGGCCCGGGACCTCGGATTTTTAATTCTGGGACTGGCCGCGCTGTTGGGGCCTAAAACCTACGCGGCCCTGGACACTCTGCTGGCCGAAAAACGGATCAAAATCGGCGGGTACTGGTTTTAGAAAAACGAGGACAAATCCTTTTTACAATGATTAACGCCGATGAACGCTGATTTTTAATCCCCTTGAAATAAGAATAGAAACTATGAACTTGGCCAAGCATTGTTCAAGCTGTTGCCCATATGTCATTGCGGGGAGCGTCGCAACTTAGTTCCCCGCAATGACGCATAAAGCGCTTATTTTTTTTGCTAAATGCATAATTCAGATTTGTATTTATCAGCGTTCATCCGCGTTAATCATTGTTAAATTGCCTTAAGGGTTTTCCTGTTCCAGTTCCTTCAAAATCACCCGGGTCCGTTCCTGAACTAAAGGCGACAAACCCGGGGTCTTCAAGAAGTTTTTCAGGATGGCCTGACTCTCGGAAAATTTTCCCGCGTTTCGGTAAGCCAGGGACAAATTGATGGTCAGCGAAAAGGGCAGGGTCCCTTCCTGGGATTCCAAAAGATCGATGATGGCCTGGTTCAACCCCTGTTTTCCGAGCTCAGCGGAATAATAAAGCAAAATTTCCTCGTTGCGGGGGGATCGTTTCAAAGCCTTCAACAACAGGGGCTCGGCCTCCGCCCAGCGCTGACGGGATGTGAAATATTGGGCCTTCACTAAAAAAGGGGCGAAGCTCCGCGGATGCTGTTCGGCCAACCGGTCCATCCAATCCAAGGCCTCGTCCTCGCGCTGGGTTTCCTCAAAAAAGAAAAAGAGTTGTTGAAGCACCTCGAGCCGGTTCGGGTCGAGCTGCACGGCGGTTTGAATCTCATCCCAAGCCAAATCCACCTCATCCAAGGCCAGGTAAACCTTAAAAAGATTGAGGTGGGCGGTGGCGGACTCCGGATTCTCGTCCAGGAAGCGGATCAGGCAATCCTCCGCGTCCCGGTACTGCCCGAGCTCCAGCCGGGTGATTCCCGCGCCCAAAAGCGCCTCGCCGGCCGCGCCCTGGCCGCCAAGGCGCTGGGCCTTCTCAAAACAACGCGAGGCAAGGTTCGGCAGTTTTTCCTGAAGCAACTGCCATCCCAGTTCTAAAAGATCGGCTTCGTCTTCCCGGCAGTCGATTTCTTGGTTCATTTTTTTCTCGTAATCGGACCGGCGCATGAAGGACTGCTCCGCTTCTCCATCCTCGCCCGGCATGGCGTAAAGCTCGCCCAGGTCGACCAACTGTTCCATCACATAAAGGTCGCCGGGTAAAAGTTCCAAGGCCTTCCAATAGGCCTCGATCGCCTTGGCCCGGTTATCCATGGCCTGATAGGTGCGGCCCAGGTTGGTGTAGATCCAGCCGGCTTGGGGGGCGAGTCTCGCCGCCTTGGCGTAAAGGCTCTCGGCTTTTTCAAATTCCCCGGTCTTGCGGAAACAGTAGGCCAGTTGAAAACAGGTCAGCGGGCACTCCGGATCCAGGTCGAGAATTTCCACTAAAGGCTCGATGGCCTCGGAGATTCGGCGGGCTTGAATGAGCGGTTGGACTTCTTTCAACTTCGCCCATTTTTTCACGAACAACTGAAATAGATAAGCGCCGGGAATCCGGGGAGCCGCCTTGAGCAGCTCTTCCATCACATGGGCGCCTTCCTCAAAATCATAGCCTTTGGTTTTGGCTTCTTTTTCGCGGTGGACCCAAACCGGGACGTGGCTGGGCAAGTGATGGAATTGGGCCAAGGCTTCCGGCAAGGCGATAAAGGTAATTTCGGAGGGGATATCCCCGGGATGTTGTTCGGATGGGTTCATCGAAAAGCCCTTCAATAAAAGTGCCCTTATTATAGGGAGGGTTGGTTGAAATTCCCAATTGTGGGAAAGCGCCAAAAGCCTGTAACCCCGCGCTCCAACGAATGCTATTCTGGGAAGACCCATTCGATTAATCAAGGAGCCCTCATGATGGATTTTCTAGCGGAAACCCTTGGCTGGCTCCATCCCCCGGCCACCCATTTCCCGATCGTCTGTTCCATCTTGGCGGTCATGGCTTTTGGTTCAGGCCGAGTTTTCAAACAAGATTGGCTGTTTAAATCCGCCTCCGCGCTTTGGATCTTGACCTTTATCACCGCGGTTCCCAGCGTGATTTTAGGCCATCTTTTCGCCCATCATTTAGGCCTCACCACCCAGTGGTCCTGGCTCCCGGCTGAATCCGCTTTGAAGGGTCAGTTGCGTTTTCACGCCCTTTTAGGAAGTTTGGGCCTGATTATTTCGGCGGCGACCCTTTGGGGCGCCATCCGCTTGGCGCAAGGTAAGCGTGGCCCCTTCACGATACAGCTGATTTTAGGGCTAGCCACCGCGGTTCTTTTTGGCGCCGCCGGCCACGAAGGCGGCGAGATGGTTTATGGCTCGGATGAGGACGCGCCCGCTATCGCCACCGCTCCCGTGCCAGCCGCGTCCATGCCGACACCCGCGGTACCGCAGAAAAATTCCGCTCCTCCCCAACAAGACATGATGGAAAAAGCGAAAGCCGGCTTAAGTACCCTCATCAAAATGAACACGAGCCCCTGGATAAGCAAAACCCACGGGGGCCGCTGGGTGAATACCTATGTCTCAAAGGACGCGGTCAAAGCCTACCAAAACTCGGACAGCCTGCCGGTGGGCGCTTTAGTCGTGAAGGAATCCTTTGAGGACGACGGGGGAAAGCCTTCCACAATTTCGGGCCCTCTTTATGTGATGCAAAAGGGTCCCAAGGGAAGCTCGCCGGAAACAGGCGACTGGCGCTACGCCATGGAATGGGACAAGCCTGTAGCCGGCAATCCGGAAGGCATCACCCAGCCGGTGACCTGGCTGCCGGGCGACGCGTCTTTAAATTCTTGCGTGAAGTGCCACAATCATTTTCACACCGTGGATGACATGGGCGGCGTGCCAGCGGCTGTTGCCGCGCCATGAGCGACGCATCAATGGAGGCGCCGCCCCTTAAGCGGCGTGGCGGTGAAACAAAGGATAGTCCCTTAAGAACTTCTAACAAAATATTTTTTACAATGATTAACGCGGATGAACGCTGATGGAAAAAGATCAAATCTTCTATTTAAACAAATCCGCGTTTATCTGCGTCCATCATTGTTCAATGACTTTAGGTTTTGTCGGGGATTCTAAGAAAGCTCTTTGGGAATCTGCACCGTAAACAACGTGCCGTGCGGGTAAACCCATTCCGCCTCAATCTTGCCGCCGTGGGCCTCGACTATTTTTTGGCTGAGGGACAGCCCCAGGCCTGACCCGTATTTTTTGGTCGTGAAAAAGGGCTCGAAGAGCCGGGTGATGGCGCCCTCCGGAATACCGGGTCCGTTGTCCTCCACTTTTAAGCAAACCATTTGATCGGTTTCCTCAAACCCCAAGGTGAGAACCCCGCCTTTTTCCACCGCCTCATAGGCGTTGAGGATCAAATTCAACAGGACCTGTTCCAGCCTTTCCCGGTCCGCCGTAAAGGACGCGAGCGGCGAGTCTATTTTCCAACGCACTTGGACGTTTCGGTGCGAAGCGCCCACCTGGGTTTGCACCAGCTTGAGGCATTGTTCCAGGAAGGCCTTGGGCTCAATGGGTTGTTTCACCAGGGTGTAGCCCTTGGCGTAATCCAAAATGTCGTTCATCAAGCGCTTCAAGCGGTTGGTTTGGGCCGTGATCGTCTCCACTTCCTTGGAAACCGACGCCGAACCCTCGAATTTTTCCTTCAGGTGCAAGGTCATGGAGGAGAGCACGGCCAGGGGATTGCGGATGTCGTGGGCGATCCCGGCGATGACCTGTCCCACGGCGGCCAGGCGTTCATAGCGAAGCAGCATCTGCTGGGTGCGTTTTCTCTCGGAGACGTTGCGAAGGATCGACAGGATGGAAGGCTTGCCCATGAAATTAAAAAAGGTTCCCCGGACTTCCACGTCGATCGGGCTCCCATCCAGTTTCAGCCAAACCTGGTCCATGGGATCGGTGGACATCTTATTCAAGTAGATGCTTTCCACCCGGATGCGGGCGGTTTCCAAAAAGGGCGTGGACACAAAATCAAAAACCGACCGGCCCAAGATCTCACCCGGTTCCACGGCCCCGAACATTTTGAGCCCCGGCGGGTTGATATAAAGCAATTTGCCCTCGCTATGCACCAAGACCGTCTCGGGGAAAAATTCCACCAACCGGCGGTAGCTTTCCTGGCTTTCCCGGAAGGCCTGGATGGCCCGTTTGCGCTGGGTGATGTCCCGGACGATCATCAGCCCGGCGGGCTTGCCTTGATAAGCGAAGGAAGTGCCTTGGGCTTCCACTTCCACGCTTTGTCCATCCAGGCGGATGAATTTTTGCTCCAAAGACGGGTTTTCCCCCCGGTGCCGGGCGACGTTCTCAATCCGGCGCGCCACGACCGCCCGGTCGTCCGGATGGGACAAGGACAAGACCGGGAGCCCGACCACTTGCCCGGGATCGGAGGCACCCAATAGTTTGAGCCCCGCGGGATTCGCGTAGACAATCTTTTCATTCATGTAAACGAAAATACTGTCCGGTGAAAACTCGACCAGCCGCCGGTAGCGGTCCTCGCTTTCCCTGATATTTTCCTCAACCCGCTTTTGTTCCGTGATGTTCTCGATGATGCCCAGGCTGTGCAGGTAGAGGCCCTTTTCATCGCGGAACGCCGTGACCGTAATATTGGCCCAAACCACGCCGCCGTTCTTATGGCGGTAGCGTTTTTGCATTTGAAAACCCCGGCCTTGGGGCAGCCCCTCGCCTAAAAGGATGTTTTCCGCCAAATCCTCCGGGTGGGTGATGTCCCGGAAGGTCATGGTGGTGAGCTCCTCGGGGCTATAGCCCACCAGATCGCAAAAGGCCCGGTTCACGTGGAAAAACTTCTTGTCCGGAGCCACCAAAGTCATGCCCACGGACCCGTCCTCGAAAATGCGCCGGAACCGTTCCTCACTTTGGCGCAAAGTGTCTTGGGCTTTTTTACGGTCGTCAATGCAGACCGAGGTCACGCAAACCGCGGTGGTTTGACCCTGTTCATCCAAAACCGGATGGTACTGGAACTCAAACCAATGCTCCCGCTGAAGGCCGGTCACCTGCCGCTCCGAAGTCAGGGTTTGCCCTTGCAAAGATTTTTTAAAATTATCCTTAAAAAATTCTAAAAGCGGGCCTTCCAGGTAATCGCTCATCAACCGGCCCGTTTCCAGGGTCAAACCCCGGATACGTTTCATTTCTTGTTCCGCCAGGGTGTTAAAAGATTCCAACCGGCCCTGCCGGTCCAAAACCACCATGGTTTGGGAACCGCTGTTGAAGACCGCGCGAAGACGGGCTTCGGTCCGGCTCCGGGCCGCTTCGGCCTCCCTTTGCTGGGTGATGTCCTGGGCCATAACCAATCCAAAAAGCGGCTTCCCCGCCGAATCCCGGATCACGATCAAAATAATATGCGCCCAAACCGTGGCGCCGTCCTTGCGGATATAGCGTTTATCCATTTCTTCCCGCAAGGATTGGCCGTCCAAAATCCGGCCCAAGCTCCCCCCTTCGGCGGGTAAATCATCCGGATGGCAAAAGTCGGTCATGGTCTTGCCCATGAGCTCTTCCTCGCGGTACCCCAGCATTTGGTGAAAGGCCGAATTCATCTTCAAGACGCGGCGGAAACGGGAAGGGTGAAGGTCCACCAGGGCCATCCCGAAAAAAGCCTCCTCAAAAATCTTCCGGAACTTTTCCTCGCTCTCCCGGATCATTTCCTCGGACAAGGCTTTTTGCTGGGTGGTCTCCGCTTCCCTCTTTTTTTGATCGGTCAGGTCCTTGAAAACCGCGACGCGGACCCGGTGGCCCCGGAAAGGGATGGCCCTTCCGGAAATTTGAAGCGGGATCTTGGTCCCATCCTTCCGGACGCCGATGCCCTCATAGGGCTCTTCTTTATCCGAAAGCGACATGCGGGTCATCTCGGCCAAGCTTTCGGGCGCGCAAAATTCCATGGCGCTTCGGCCGATCATCTCATCCGGCGCGTAACCAAACATCCGGGCCAAAGCCTGGTTGACCTCCAAAATCTTGCCCTGCAGGGTGATGCCCACGCCCTCGGTGGCGGCTTCCGCCAAGCACCGGAACTTTTCCTCGCTTTCCAGGATTTCCTTTTCGCGGGCCCGCAAAGGCGTCATATCCAGAAAGGTCGAAACCCGCATGGCGCGCCCTTGATAAAAAATTTCCCGGCTCCGGATCTGGCAGGGGAAGGCGCTCCCATCCTGGCGCAGTCCGGTGACTTCGTAAGATTCTTCCGAATGGGATTGGATGTGCTGGCGGATCATTTCCCGGCCCGGCCCGTCGGTCAAATCCAATCCGTTTTTGCCGACCATCTCGGAAGCCTGTTCATACCCGAACATCCGGGCTAAAGCTTGGTTGGCCTCCAGCACGACGCCGCGCTCGTGAAAGGCCACGCCTTCCGTGGAAGAATCGCTGAATTTTTGGAATTTTTCCCGGCTTTCGGCCAGGGCCCGCTCGGCTTGGCGCCAATCGGTCACATCCCGGCCCATGAGAAGCCAGTTCTCGCCCGCGGGAACCGCCAAGAGAGTCCAGGCGATGGTATGGGCCGCGCCGGACTTGTCCATGCATCGGGACTCAAAGAAAACTTTTTCTTGTTTACCGCGGGAAAGCCGGTTCAACTCCACCACCGCCTTCGGGCGGTCTTCGGGATGCAAAAGATCAAAAAAAGCGGTTCCCGTTAAGGCCTCGACCGGGAAGCCTAAGCTGGTTTCCCAAGCGGAATTGGCCTCGAGGATTTGTCCCCCGGGGCTCAAGGACGCCATGAGTTCGGGCGAAAGGGCGAAAAAGGATCTGGTGGAATGAAGGTTGGGATTCAATGGCATAAAAGTTCCCGGGGTTAAAAGTGGCTTTAATTCTAGCAACCCGCGGGAAAAAGCGCCCGAACTTTAACTCCAAGGCCGGTTTTGCCTTTCGCCCGGCCTCGAAAGCGACCCATAAAAATAGGTTTTGAAATGCCTTCGGGGGGATTTAGTCGGTTTTGGGGGAACCAATTCGGACCACTTTGGAGTCATTCGTCCCCGTCCGGCCGGCCAAGTTCAAAAGGGGCCAGCCGGATTTGGCGGAAGCCGGCGGGGCGGATGGCGTTTCCGTCTTCAAAATCATTTCGGGCTGGGGAGCCGGCGCGCCGGCGGCGGGCTTGGAACCCTGGGTTTTGCGCTTCGGCGCGCGAGGCGAGGCCGCGGCCACGTCTTCCCGGACCCCCGAAAAGGCCGCCAGCTGTTGGGCCAAACTTTTTAATTTTTCCGACTGGGTGTTCATTTGGTCGACCGCGGCCACCGCCTTTTCCGTGATATGCGCTTGTCCCTGAACCGTTTTTTCAACTTGGCCGAAATTGGCTTGCAGGTCCTGAAGCTCCTTCTTTCGGGCGAAATGGGAGGCCTCTAAATTGGAAAATAATTCCATCCATTTTTTGAGCCGTTCCTGATTGTCGGAAAAGATCCGGCGTAATCCCTCGTTCTCCGCCGTTCCGGCGGCGGATAAATGGTTGTTTTCGGAAGCCCAATGGGTGGTTTCGCGGGCCAACTCGGCGCAACGCTGGGACAATCCGCGGATTTCCTCGGACACCACGCTGAACTCTTTTCCCGCGGGTCCCATGCGAACTGCCTCCACGGCCGCGTTCATGGCCAAAATATTCGCTTGGAAAGCGATTTGCTCAATGGCCTGGATTTTCTGGGCGATTTTTTGGGAATTGTCCTGGAGGCTTTTCAGGACCAGGGCGGCCTGGTCCGAATGGGCCGGCGCTCCGGCCAGGGAATTTTTGGATTCCTCCGCCAACCGGTTGATCCGGCCCGAATGATCCTCGTTCAGTTGCTCCAGGTTTTGGATCAACCGAAGCGAGGCATGGGTTTGATCCAAGCTTCCGGCGGCCGTGGAAACGCTTAAGGCCGCTTGGGAATTGGCGGCGGAAATCTGGGCCGCGGAAAACCCGACTTGATCCACGCCGTTCTCAAAACCCGACACAAAAGATCCCAGCCGCCGGCTTAAGCCCCCGACGAACCAGAGATTCATAAAAAACGCCGCCACAATAGTTCCCGCCGTCAAAACGACGGTGATCCCCAGGGAGCTTTTATAAAACAGGTCGGATTGATCCGATTCCGCCTTGATCTCTTGCTGGGTCAAATCCTCCAGCTTTTTGAGGCTGTCGGTCACCGGTTCCAGGGAGGGGTACAACACACTGGTGGCTAAAATCTCAAGCAGTTTGGCGTCCTTGCCCGAATAGGCCTCCTCCAATTGCTCCATCAAATGCTTGTTGTTGTTCAGGCTGGCGTCCGCGATGGCGGCTAGGTATTTTTCGTTCTTGTTCTTATCAGTTTCCATATAGGACTTCCAGTTGTCCTCGCTGGTTTTTTCGGCGGTTTGAATCGCGGCCAAGCCGTCTTCCCACGACCAGCCGTTGCCGTTGCGGGTTTGCTCAACCGCGCTGACCACGTCGTTCATATAAGCGTCCGAAACATTGTGGAGATAGCCCAGTCTGGCCTGGTCGCGGCCAATGCCTTGTTGGATCTCAAAAATCTTATAGGAGAAGCCGACCCCCACCATCCCTACGATTACCAAGGCCAGAATCATCAGCGCGATACCCATCAACAACCGTCTTTGAATTTTCATCGCCAGCCTCGTTTCAACTTTAATGGTGCGTCTAGCCGATCCGCCGTATCTCAACCCGACTTTCTTTGAGTTCTTGGACTTCGGGCTCAAACCAGGCTCCCGGTGTTTCCTCGCTGGAAAGAGCCGGCGCGTCCCGCAAGATTTGAGGGACGTTGAGCAGGTAAAGAATCTGGCCGTTTAAACGGACCTGGCCCCTCAAGTAATTCAAGGGAACGGGGCTTAAAAGTTCCGGCACGGGCTCCACCGCCGCCGGCGCCACATCCACCAAGGATAAAATCGCGTCTACCCAAAGCGCGGTCGTTTCGGCCGCGCCTTCCCGGTTCACGGTGACAAAACAATTTTTAAGCGTCATTTCGCCCTCGGGCAGGCCGAACTGCCGGCGCAGGTTCAAAACCGGAATGACCTGCCCCTTGTGCCGCAGGGTCCCCAAATAAAGGGGCTGATTCGAGGCGACCGGGGTCACCTCCACCCCGCCCACCATTTCCCTCAGTTCGGATACCGCCAAGCCATAACGGGCGTCGGCCAATTGGAAGGTCAGGAATTTTTCAGGCTCCGGTCCGGTGGATTCCATCTCAAGCCAAATCCCGCGGACGGGCCAGCGCCTCGACATCGAGGATCAAGCCGATTTTTCCATCCCCCAAAATCGCGCCGCCGCTGATGCCGGGAGCCGCGTTGAACCCCTCGTCCAACCCCTTGAGTAACACCTGCTGCTTGCCCATCACTTCATCGGCCATCAAACACAAACGGACGCGGCCCGCTTCCACTTGCAAGGCCACCCGGTTTTGTCCCGTGACGGGCTCGTCAAACCAGGCGTTCAAATCAACCACCGGCCATCCTCCCTCGGGCGTCTTGAGGCGTTTCGGCTCCCCGGTTTCGGTTTCATATTCTTGCGTGTCGCTGAGGGAAATTTTCCGGACCTGGGTCATGGGCAATAAATAACGTTTGCGGCCCACGCGGATCAGGACCCCCTCGATCAAGGCCAGGGTTTTCGGCAGGCGCAAAAGAACCTTGAGGCCTCCCTCCTCGGGACTTTGAACCCGCAGGGTGCCCTTTAGTTTTTGAATCCGCTCCGCCATCTCGGCGAACCCCGCCGCTCCCTCGTGGGACGAGGGGGAAATAAACCCGGGCCGCAATAAAAAATCGGTCAATTGGGCGGGGGTTAATTGCTCCTTCGCTTTCATCCAGCCCAATTCCCGCGCGCGGGTCTGGAGCTCTTCCAAGCGCAATCCCCGGCCGTCATCAGAAATTTCAAGGACCAAAGCTCCGGCCAAATGGCTGGCCTTGAGCCGGAAAAGTCCCTGAGGCGGTTTTCCCTTGTCCCGGCGTTCCTCGGAAGACTCAATGCCGTGTTCCAGGGAATTTTTTAAAAGCAGATCCAAAAGCCCCTCCAGCTCCTCCAGCAGCCCTTGATCCACTTCGGTTTCCCCGCCCTCGCAAAGCACGTGGAGGGGCTTGCCGCCGCGCTTGGAAAGTGTTTGGGCCTTGCGGGTTATTTTTACAAAAAGAGGTTCGACGGGAATCGACCGCAAGGCCAGCACCCGGTCCCGGATTTGTTTGCCCATCTTGTCCAGCCGGGAAACTTCCATGGGCAGGGTGGCGGAAGCCGCCAGGTAGGGCCGGGCCGCTTCCATAAACTCGGCTTGGGCGATGGCCACTTCCCCGAGAAACTCAAAAAGTTTGTCCATCTGGCCGATTTTAAATTCCAACCCTTGGCGCAGGGTTTTCACATATTCGGCTTCAATTTCCTTTTCTTCCTCATGGTTTTCGGTCGGCTCAGGCGAAGTTCCGACCGGCGGCACCGCCGGAGGGGGCGCGGGGACCCCGGCCGGAATTTCGGCGGGGCGCTCTTTTTCCTTGGCGATCATCCGGTGGACTTGAAGCAATGACCGCAACAGGTTTTCCATCCCCTTGGCGGCCGATTTTCCCGAACGCAAGTCATCCACGATATGGTGGGACTCGATCCGGAACGATTCCATCCACAATCCAAAAACCGTGCTGGCGGGCAAGGTCCATTTCTCGAAAGCTTCCGCCAGTTCCAAAACCCGGGTTTCGTCCTTTAAGTTGGAAGCTAAGGCTTGCTGGCTTAACAGAAGCAGCGAGCGGCGCAATTCCTCGGTGGAGTGGGCCTGGGTTTTTTCCATGGAAGAAGCGGTCATCGAAGGGTCCTTGGACCGTCCCGGAATTTCATCCAAGGGGACGGTAGCGCCGGACTATGAAACCTTTCACGCGGGTCGGCCTGCTTGCGTTCAAGAAACGACTATGTAAATTGTCCTAAGGGAATTGGAAAAATGGATCGATGGGGAGCGCGGCCCCACCCGACTCCGCCAAAATAGGGCTACGCCGGGTTGTCCTTCACGATGAGGGTTGTATCCGGCGAAACTTCCCCGGAACCCACATATCATTAATTCCTGACCGGATTTTTAAGCGAAGCCGGACAAAAAACTCAACCGGAACTTTTCGCGCGGGGGAAAATCGCCCTTTTTTTGGAGGCTGAACTCGGGGAAGAAAAAGCCGGCTTCGAAAAAAATTTACAGGACATTCCAGGAAGGCTGGGTCAAAGCGTTCACGTCCAGGATGAGCCCCACCTTGCCATCGCCCAAAATGGCGCCACCGCTGATGCCCGGCATGGATTGAAGCGCGTCGCCCAATCCTTTCATCATGACCTGCTGTTTGCCCATCACCTCATCGGCTAAAAGACACATGCGGGTGCGGCCCGCCTCCACTTGAAGGGAAACCCGGCCCCGGCCGCTTTCGGCCTCGCCGAACCATTGGTTTAAATCGACGACCGGATAATCCCCGTCCGCCGTGCGCAGTAATTTAGACCCGTTGGCGCCTTCCTCATATTCTTGGACGCCGGTCAGGGAAATTTTACGGACTTGGGTCATGGGCAAAAGGTAGCGCTTGCGCCCGACCCGCACCAAAACGCCCTCAATCAAGGCCAGGGTCTTGGGCAGGCGCAGGATGATCCGGCAGCCTTCCCCTTCTTGGCTTTGAACCCGGATGGAACCTTTTAATTTCTGAACCCGCTGTTCCATGTCTTCCAAACCCGCCACCCGGCCTTGGGCGTGCAGGGGCGCGAAACCCGGCTTAAAAAGAAAATCAATGAGCCCGGCGGGCGCGGGTTCTTCCCCCGCGTTAAGCCAGCCCAGTTCCTGGGCCCGGGCGCGGATACGGCTTAACAAAATTCCCCGGCCGTCGTCCTCAACCTCCAGCACGAAAGCGCCGCCCAAATGGCTGGCCTTTAACCGGAAAGCGCCTTGGGGACTTTTTCCCGCGGCCTGCCTTTCGGCCGGGCTTTCCAACCCGTGTTCCAGGGTGTTTTTAAGCAAGTGGCTCAGAAGGATTTCCAAATCCTCCATCAATCGCTGGTCAATCTCGGTTTCTTCGCCCTCGGTGGTCACTTCCACGGGCTTTCGCATGTTTTGGGACAGGGTTCGCGCCTCGACCGCCACCTTCTCGAATAAGGCTTGGACCGGAACCACCCGCAGGGCCAGGACTAAGTCCCGGATCTGTCGGGTTATTTTTTCCATGCGGACCGCCTCCGAATTAAGCCCGGCGGACTCGGACAAGGCGGAAGCGTGCAGGTCTTCGGACAATTGGGCTTGGCAAAGCGTGAGTTCGCCCAAGGCCTCCAGGAGGCTTTCCATGTGATTGACTTTATTCTCAAAAGTTTTTTGGAGAAACTCGTGATATTTTTGCTTGGCTTCGACGGCCGGATCAATCTTTGGCGGCGCAGGGAGCGGGGGTGGCGCCGGGGAGGACGAAACCGCTCCGAGGGGGGTTGTCGGAAAAATGAGCGGCATCACCACGGACGGCGGCGCGGGCGGCGCCATCACGGGCGCGGCAATGACCGCGGGAGCTGGCGCGGGGGCCGGCATCCGTTGCGGCGGCGGCCCTTCGGCGGCGGGGGCGTCATCCTGGGCCTTTTGTTCCCGTTCCTTATCCAAAGCGCGGTGAAGTTGAAGCAGGGAGCGAAGAAGATTTTCCATGCACTTGGCCACGGGCCGGCCCGACTGAAGATCGGTGACCAGTTGTTGGGCCTGGATGCGGTAATCCTCAATCCAACCGCCGTAAACCGTGCTGGCCCGGTGGGTCCATTTCTCAAAAACATGGGCGAGTTCCAACACTTGGGAAAGGTCGTTTAAATTGGAGCCGATGGCTTTTTGGCTGATGTGCGTGAGGGAAAGACGCAGGTCTTCGTGCTGTTCTTCTTTTTCAGGGGCGAAAACATCCATGACAAAGTCCTTCGGGCCACCGGAAATTTATGTTGGAAATTTGTCGAACCGGTGAGACAAGGCCTCGAGTTAATTTAAAAGTGGGCCTAATGAAGGGCATAATACAGGACGGTAAATTGTTGAATCCAGACTTAAATGCTTTGAATCAAAGATTTCGTAAGAAGGGCGAATTCGGCGGCTTCACCCCTTGATGAAAAGCCTCCAAAATTTGCCGCAGGAGCCGGGCTCCTTCCAAAACCCGCGGACCCGGGCAATTCAGTAAGGAATCCTCCAAAACGAAAATCCACTTTCCTTGGACGGCCTTTAGCCGCTCCCACCCCACCCGTTGGAGAATTTGAGCGGGATCGGGTTCCAAACCCTGGCCGCAAATGGACAAAATAACGATTTCAGGGTCAAAGGCCTGAATCTCTTCCAAACGAACCGGCCGGCTTAAGGTTCCCGGCTCAATGGGAAAATATTCGGCGCCCGCGGCGGTCACTAACTCGGGAACCCAGTTCCCCGAAACCGCGGGTGGTTTGGACCATTCCTCGCAATAAACCCGGGGATGGCCGGATGGAACCGACGCTTGAATGGCTTTTCGCTCTTGCTCAAACTTTCGGGCCAAGGCCTTGGCTTCCGCCTCTTTCCCGGCGGCTTGTCCTAATTTCAAAAAGGATTGGATGATGCCGTTCAGGTCGCGCGGGTCCAAATGAAGTAATGGAACTTTGGCTTCGTCGAGTTTTCGCTTGAGCGCGTCCTGGCAAATCGTGCTGGTGACGACAAGATCCGGCTCCAAGGCCAGGATTTTTTCCACCGGAATGGAGACCCAACCCTTTAACCGGGTCTTGCTTTGGGCTTCCGGAGGATAAAGACAATATTCGGTGACGCCCACGATGGAGTCGCCCAGCCCCAGCGCGTAAAGAATTTCGGTATTCGAGGGAGCCAGCGATAGGATTCGTCGGGGAAAGGAGGACATAACAGCCGCTTTAAGAAATATTTAAAAGGCAATTAGCAATGATGGAGAAGCGACGCGCACGCAGATGAACGCAGATAGAAAGGCCGAGATTTAAAATAGAATTCCCCCATTTTTCATCCGCGTTTATCTGCGTTCATCATTGCAAAAGAAATAGCTTTTAATTAGTCACCCGGCGCACATGGGCCGCGTCCACCAAGGGCCATCCCCAATAGGATTCCCCCAGGGCTGATTGAATGGCTTGGGCGCCGTCAATTAACCGGGGGCCAGGATAATTCAAACGCTTGGCGTCCAGCGTATAAACCTTCCGCTTACGGACAGCCATCATTTTTTCCCAGCCGATGCGCTTCAAGACCTCATCCGGGTTGAATTCCAATCCCGTCCCGTAAACGGAAAAAATAATGACATCCGGGTCAAACCGGATAATTTCCTCGATCTTGGCCTGCCGGTTCACTTCCCGGGGCAGGATGGGGAAATAATGGGCGCCGACTTGGGTCATCAGGTCCGGCCACCAGCGTCCGGGAACCTGTTGGGGCTTGTTCCATTCCTCGCAATAAAGTTTAGGCCGGTAAGCGCCCGGCGGGATTTTTTCGGTGAGGGCGGCTAGCCCGGCGACAAATTCCCGGGACATTTTGCGCGAGGCGTCCAGAGCGCCGGCGGCCTTTCCCACCTGGGTAAAGCCGTCTTCCACTTCCCTCAAAAGATAAGGGTCCAAATGAACCACATTAAAACCCTTCTCTTTGAGCTTTTTACTGAGCAGCTGTTGGGACAGGGAATAGGTGAAAACCAGGTCCGGCTTCAGGTCCGAAACCCGGGCCAAGGCCATGGAAAACCAATGCTCGGGTTGGGCGGAGTCGGAAACCGGGGGCTTTTCTTCCAGGTAATCCCGGACCGTGGTGACATTCTCCACCACGCCCAGATGGGCCAGAATTTCAGACACGAAAGGCGCGAGCGAAACAATGTGTTTGGGAGGGGTCGCTGACATGGGAGAGAGTTTAGCAGGATGTTCAAAAAGTCCAAAGTCCGGACTTTGTTTTTCATTTCAAAAATAAGCTCACTTATAAATGAACAGGGTCAGGTCCACCGGATGGTAATGATCCAGCAAACACACCTTAGAGGCGCCCAAACGCCTGCCAAAGGCCGCTAAGGCCTTGGCCTCCACGCAAAAACGGTCGGCCTCGTTTAAATCCGCCTCCGCGTTGAGCACGTTAAAGGCCACGGCTTTTTTAGTTTGCCGCAAGGCTGCTTTCAGGAGCGCCCTCATATATTTCCAGTTGTCACGAACCTTGACGTTGAAGACGCCGGATAAAAACGCGAAGTCAAACCGCCGGGCCGCGAAGGGCCGCGCCACAATATTGCGGGTCTCGAAAACCGCCTCGGGATGAAGGCGGCGGGCTTCCGCGATGACATTGGGAAAAAGATCAACCCCCGTGTAATCGGCCCTCAATTTTTGATCCCGCAGGTAGCCCCAAAAGGCTCCCAAGCCGCATCCCACATCCAAAAGTTTGGCACCCTTTAACGTCCCCACGCAGGCCAAGGCCTCAAACCGCACCCGCTGGCCGTGCGCGGTCTGCCAACCCACGCGTTTTTCCGGCGCGGACTGATCGCTCAATTGGGTGGCGTAATAGTGTTGGAGGCGCTTGAGATCTTGGGCCGAAAAACCGGGGAAATGTTTGAGTTGAAACGTCACCGGGGCCGGGGTTCGCGGGGCTTTCATGCCCTTAACTTAGCTGACGCCGCGGTAAAACTCCACGGTTCGTTCGGCGGCTTCCTTCAAAACCGGGGAGGCTTCGGTGAAGGGATGGCTGGCGTTGAACTTGTGGTTGGCCCCGGCCAGGATGGCCAAATGGGACTGGGGATAAAGCGCCGCCAGGCTCTCGGATTCCTCCGGCGGCACGCTGGTGTCCTCGGAGCCATGCACGAGAAGAACGGGAATCTTTAAATGATGAAGATGCGTGGGAACATCCCCGGCCTTGCCCCATTTTTCCACGTCCTCCAAAAAGGCCGGGGAAACTTTAAGTGTCTGTCCGGTACGGGAACTTTCCACGGGGAAAAAACCTTTTTCCCGCCAAGTTTTTTTGTCCTCGTAAAAATAACGGTTCACCCTTGAAATGGAAGCCCAGGTCGAGACGCCCGCGACCTCCGGCCGGTTGACCGCGGCCAACAGGCAAACCGCGCCGCCGCGGGAATGGCCCCAAAGCAAAACCTTGTCCGAGCGCAGGCCCTCTTTTTTAAACTTTTCCCCGGTGACCGAGCCGATGACCGCGTGCAAATCCTGCACCTGCCGGGAGATGGTGTCGGCCGCGAAGGCTTCCAGCTGGCTGAAGGGACCGTCGATTTCCGGGCCCATGCCGGAGCCGGAAAAATTAAACCGCAAAACCGGAAAACCTTCCCGGGCGAAAGCCGCCGCCAGCCAGGGGAAAAAGGCCCAATCCTTAAAACCTAAAAACCCGTGGGCCATCAAGACCGCGGGCCCCGCGGGCTTTTGGGGCACCGTGGCGGTTCCCCAAACATCCCGTCCGCCCGGACTCTCAATGCAAAAGTCAAAGGTGGGCAATTTTGATTTCCCTTCCCAACAAACTTTAAATCCCTAACAAATCCTATTTAACAATGATGGACGCAGATAAACACAGATTTTGAGAAACCAAAAGATTCGGGTCATTTTCTTTCCACGTTCATCTGCGTTTATCATTGTTCAAATGCCTTTGAAATTTTGTTAGAAGTTCTCTTACTTTTGATTCTTAAGCAAGTCCCGGATCTCCGTGAGCAGCTTCACTTCGTCGCTAGGCTCGGCCGCGGCTTCTTCTTTGTGGTGCAGCGTGTTGAGCAGCTTCACCAATAAAAAAACCGAGAGGGCGATGATGCTGAAATCCACGAGGGATTGGATAAAATTTCCAATGTTGATGGTGACTGAGTTCGCCAGCGTTTTCCCGGTCAAGGGATCGGGCAAGGCCGCCTTCAGCGTCCATTTGATGTCGGCGAAATTAATCCCGCCAATGATAAAGCCAATGGGCGGCATCAGCAGGTCCGACACGATGGAAGAAACAACTTTTCCGAAAGCGCCGCCGATGACGACCCCGACCGCCAGGTCCACCATATTGCCTTTGACGGCGAACTCCTTGAATTCTTTAAGCATGCCCATGAAGGCCTCCTCGAAATGTTGCCGATCACCCGGCTTCGCTGCGATCTTCGCTTCGCCGGGCCAGTCGCCGCTATTTTAACCCCCGGTTGGATTTTTAGGCGAGGGAGTTCAGGTGTTCCAGGGCCTTGACGCTATCGGTCACGGGCAGTTGGCAGGTGTAGTTCCGGCAAATATAGGCGGTGGGCTTTCCCCCTTGGGGCACACGGCCTTCGACCCAGGGCGCGACCGTGGCCAAATCCTTCGATTGGGATTCCTCGGCGAAAACCAGGACCTTATTGGGCAGGAAGGCTTTCCAAATCGCCTTCACCATTTCCCGGGAGGCCTCCGGGGGACCGGTCACGAAAATCTCCGCGGGACCATAAAAGTCGAATTGAAAGGCCTGGAGCATGCGGGCGAAATTGGCGCCGCCCTGGGTCAAAAGACCCGAGAAGCATTTCAAAATGGCGTCCGCGCGGTCCCGCATTTCTTTTTTGCCCGTGAATTCGGCCAGCCGGAAGTAGTTCAGCGCCGCCACCGAATTGCCCGAGGGGATCACGCCGTCATAAGCTTCTTTGGAACGGGCCAAGAGCCGCTCCCGGTCCTTTTGATCGGCGCCGGTAAAAAAGAAGGCCCCGTCTTTCTCATCCCAGAAAAGACGGACCATTTCGGATTCCAGAACCAGCGCCTTTTTGAGATAAGAAACCTCAAAGGTGCTTTCGTAAAGGTCCAACAAGGCGGCCTGGAAAAAAGCGTAATCATCGATATAGGCTTGGATATTGGAGGGTCCTTTACGGTAAGACGCCAACAACCTTCCGTTCTCGAAAAGGTTTTTGGTCAGGAAGTTGGCGGCCTTTTCCGCCGCCTTCAAATAAACCTCGTCGCCTAAAATTTGATAGCCGGCGCAAAGCGAGGAAATCAGCAGGCTGTTCCAGGCCGTGAGGATTTTATCGTCCAGATGGGGCCGGATCCGTTTGGCGCGGGCTTGAAGCATTTTTTCTTGGGCGCCCTTCCACCAAGCCTCATCCTTGCCGAAAGCCGAGAGCGAATAGGGCAGGTCGCTTTTGAGGCGCAGGATGCTTTTGCCTTCCTCAAAATTGCCGTGGGGCGTCACATCGTAGAGCTGGCTGAAAAGCCGGCCGTCTTCCGGGCCTAAGACCTGCTCAATTTCATCGGGTGTCCAAACATAAAACTTTCCTTCTTCCCCCTCGCTGTCCGCGTCCTCCGCGCTGTAAAAGCCGCCCTCGGGCGCCCGCATGTCCCGCAAAAGATACGTGAAGGTTTCCCGCGCGATCCGGGCGTACTCGGGATTTTGGGTGACTTGGAAAGCTTCCAAGTAAACTTTCGACAAAAGCGCGTTGTCGTAAAGCATCTTCTCAAAATGCGGGACCAGCCATTCATCGTCGGTGGAGTAACGGGCGAACCCGCCGCCCACCTGGTCATAAATCCCGCCCTGGGCCATTTTGTCGAGCGTGGTGGCAACAAGCGGAAGCAAAGTCTCGTCTTTTGTCTTGGCGTAAAGCCGGAGCAAAAATCCAATCAACATGGAAGGCGGAAACTTAGGCGCGCTTCGAAAGCCCCCATCTTTGGAATCGAAGGAAGCCAGAGCGTACTGCCGCACCTGTTGAAGCGTTGTTTCGCTTAAGGTCCCCGCGGGCGGGGCGGCGTTTCCCTTGGCGATGAACCCGGCCAATTGGGCGCCGGCCTTTTCCACTTCTTCCGGCTGGGTTTTCCAAAGCCGGGCCACATCCGCCAACACGGCCGGGAATCCCGGCCGGCCGTAGCGGCTGTCGGGCGCGAAATAGGTTCCACCATAAAAAGGCTTAAGGCCGGGGGTGAGAAACATATTGAGGGGCCAGCCTCCCTGGCCCGCCAAAAGCATGACCGCGTTCATATAAATCTGGTCGACGTCCGGGCGCTCTTCCCGATCCACCTTGATACAGACGAAATCATCGTTGAGCCGTTTGGCGATGGCCTCATTCTCAAAACTTTCCCGTTCCATCACGTGGCACCAATGGCAGGTGGAATAGCCGATGGAAATAAAAACCGGTTTGTTTTCTTGGCGGGCCTTCTCAAAAGCCTCCTCGCCCCAAGGATACCAATCCACCGGATTGTGGGCATGTTGGAGCAGGTAGGGGCTTTTCTCATGGATCAAACGATTGGTGTGTTGGGGGTTCTCGGCGGACTGACTCAAGACGGACCTTCCTGAAAGGAAATGGAAATAGAAGGCGACAGATTGCCCGAAGTGGGGGCCGGAATCAATGGGCGGATCATTTCCAGGCAAACACTGAAAGGTCCGCCTGGAATTAACCCTTAAGCTTTCACCACGTAAGTTTCGGCGATTTTGTCGTGCCAGGTTTGGTTTTCACTGTCCCAAAGGGCCCATAAGAACCCCAAGTCCAAGGGCAGAAAAGACAATATCTTGCTGACAGACCGGATAAAAGATCTTAATCCGTCCAGGGAACCGCCCGAGGTGGTCACCACTTTGATTCCCATAATTTTTTTTCCGATGGTTTGGCCGTTCCATTGGGCGATCAAAATGGTCTCATAGACAATTCCTAATAAACCAAAAAGGGGGAAATGAATAGCCCAGCCAATGGCCCAAAACAGTATCCCATCGATAAAGATCGCCACGAACCTGGTGATAAATCCCGCTTTCGTCATGATTGCCTCCTGGTTTGAGTCTGCCGTAAGGCCTCGAACAGGGCGATGCCCGCCGAGGTGGACAGGTTTAGGCTCCGCACGCTGTCCTCTTCTTGAGGGATACGATACAACCGCTCTTTATACTTTTCATAAAATTCCTTGGGAAACCCGGCGGTTTCTTTGCCGAAAATAAGATAGGACTCCGGCGGAAAAACGGCGTCCCACAATGTCTTTTGGCCCTTGGTGGAAAAGAAAAAAAGCGGAGCGCCCTCGGGCAGGCTTTCCAGGAATTTTTCCCAAGTGGCGTGTCGGTGCAATTTCACCTTTTCCCAATAATCCAGCCCGGCCCGTTTGACCTCGGCCTGGTCCAGAAAAAAACCCAGCGGCCCGACTAGATGCAATTCCGCCCCAGCGGCTAGGCAGGTACGCCCCACATTGCCCGTATTCCAGGGAATCTCCGGTTCAATTAAAACCACATGAAACATTCAGAACCTCTTTTGGAACAATAATGGACGCGGATGGACGCCGATAAAATCTTACTAAATCATTTACTTCTCACAGCAAACTCTATTGCAACATTGATAACAGCTGATAGAGACCGATTTTTTGTTTTAAGCATCGGATTTCATCCATCATTAGAACCATTCCGAAAACCTGGTTTTCGCCTATTTTGTCAAAAACACACTTCTCGAATTTTAAATTTATTCTTTATCTGCGTGCGCGTCGCTTCTCCATATAGTAGGTAGGGGAAAGCGACATTGTCCCGAGTATCTTTGACTTCGATAAGGAAACCCGGGACATCATTGCTAATTACGTCGTTTCAGCTTCAGTTCGCCGGAACCGCATAGGCGGCGTAAAAGGTGTCCCGAGCGTGGATCTTGGTTCCCGTGGCCGGATCCCTGGCCACCGTCTCATTATATTTATCGCCGTAAAAACTAAACCGCCGCCGCTGAACGATCGGGTGTCTTCCGAGGGAAGCGTCTAGATAAGTCACCACCCAATCCTGGAAACTCTCAACAATTCCCGCGTGGGTGTAGACATCGTTGTCATCGATGCGTCCGTCGTGATTGAGGTCATAGGTTTTATTGAAAATAAGAATGTCACCGGGCTGGATATCGGCGGCTTTGGCCCGGCGGGTCTTTCCCTCAGTCAGATACTTGTTCAAATAATAGGTCAGGTTCTCCCCCGGTTTTTGCCGGTGAAAAAAAGCCGCCATGCGGCCCGAATGATAACAGGCCAGCACAAAGTGGGAGCAGTCCATCTCCCGGTTGGGCTGGTGTTGAAGGATATCTTCCGCCGTCCGGATGGCGTCCTGCGCGGAGGCCTGGACGGCGCCCGAGTAAGAACCCGAATCATAGCTGGTTTCCGATCCCGGACGGGGTCCGGACCAGCCGATGGGCGCGCATCCGGATTGGAATAAAAGGGCGGCTCCCGCCAAAAAAAATCCGGGGAAAAACCGGGTCCTCACGCCTCAAACACCGTCCGCATGCCGCGGGATTGAAGCGATTCCACCGTGCTCAAAACCACCCCGACGGGCAGCTCCCCCGGCGCGGCCAGGTATTTGGGCCGCCATTCGGGAGTGAATTTTTCCATCTCGGCCCTTACGCCCGTCAGCTTTTCCCCATCGGCATAAGGGGAAAACAAGCGGGCCAATTTTTCTTTGAAGGTCGACAGCGGACCGTCCTCCATATTCAACATCGGCGCCACGCCGAAGCTGAACCATTGAAAGCCCTTGTACTGGCCATAGCGCATGCACTCAATGATCAGGCAATCCTCCAAAGCCGCCCCGGCATCCGCGCTGGAGCGAAGCAGGTCGACGGCCATCTCCGCCTTGCCATGGGATTCCCAAAGCACGGCGAAAGCCGAAAGCTTGCCTTCGCGCCGCACGATGACCAGGGGCAGGCGCTTGAGATAATCCTCGTCGAAAAAGCCCGTGGAAAAACCCCGTTCCCGGGTTTTATTTTTGCTGAGCCATTCTTCCGAGACGCGTTTGAGTTCGGGCAGAAGGGGACCCGCCGCCCCCGCCGGCAAAACCTCAAAATCAAACTCATCCTTGTTTTGAAACCTTTGATAGGAGGCCTTTAACTCGCTGGAGGCGATCTTTTCCCATTGGAAATCGGCCAAGGGCACCAAGGCTTCTTCGCCGATCTTTAAAACCGTCAGCCCTTGGTCCAAATAGGGCTGTAAATGATCCTGATCCACCTGGTAAAAAACCGGCCAGGCTTTTTGGCGGCGGCACAGGGAAATAAATTTTTGGGAAAGCTCTTCCTGGTCCCGGGGACTTCCCACCGGATCCCCCAAGCAAACCCAGCTTTTACCCTCGATGCTGTACATGAGAAAGGCGTCCCCTTTTTTATTCAGCAGCAGGGCCTTGTCATCCAAAAGCGCCAGAGCGGGATAAGTCCGGGAGGAGGAGCGGACCAGCCGCTGGGTTTTATCCAGCTCAATGGGGCTGGGGATCTGGGTCTCGGGCTGATCCGGGCTCAAAAGCCCGATGATGGCGAAAAGCACCAGGGTGACCGTGGCGCCCAAGGTCGATCGCAGGAAGCGCGCCGCGTCCTCCACCAAATCAAACGTGGTCCAGAGGTCGCCGGAATAATCCTCGTAGCGGTAATTAAAAACCCCCACCCAAATGGACCCGAGCCAAACGAATAGGATGGCCGTGACCCAAACCGGCGGGTAGCGCTGGTAAAAGAGCGAGGACTTTTTCGGGAAATAACGGCGGCAGGGCAAAAGCACGCCAAATAAAATCAGCAGTAAAAAGGCTTGGCCGTAATCAAAACCCTTGAAAAAAGAGGCCAAGGCACCGAGCCCTAAACACACCAAAGTGAAACTGTAGGCGATGTCGAGGCGCTGCTGTAGCCCCCGGGCCAATAATAAAAGCAGCGCGCCCAAAACCCCCACGGTGAAATGCGAGCCTTCCAATAATCCCAGCGGAATATACTCATTCAACCATAGGATGCGGCGGCTGGCTTCCGGGGTCGCGTTGAAGAATAAAATAAGGGCTCCCGCGAAAAAAGTAAAACCGGCGAAAGCGTGCGGCGCCAAGTCGGGCATCCAACGGTTGAAAATTTGCAGGGCCCGCTTGAACCCCTCCTTGTTGTGCGTCACCTCATAGGCGCTAAAAGCCGAGAGCCCCAGGATGAAGGGAATAAAAAAGTAAACGAGCCGAAACGCCACCACTGCCCCCAAAACCGAGGGGGCCGGCAAGGCCGGCGACAAAAGCACCACGAAGGTCGTTTCTAAAATACCAAGGCCGCCCGGCACTTGGCTGACGGTGCTGACGACTTGGGCTAAAAGGTAAATGGAAATGAAAGAGGTATAAGAAAGGCTGGAGGCGGGCAGCAGCATATAAAGGGTGGCGCCTGAGCAGCACCAATCCAATGAACCGATGGCCATTTGCGCCAAAACCACCTGCACGGACGGCATGGGAATTTTCCACTTGCCGATGGACAGGGGCTTGCGCAAAAAGACGGCGGCCAAAAGATAAAGGGTTCCCAAACTAAGACACAAGACCCCGATGACGAAAACCGACGAGAAGGGCAGGCTGATCGACGTGGGCAGGTCGGGCGGATCCAAAAAGAAAAAAAACGCGCCCATGGTGAGCGATCCCACCCAATAGGTGGAGCCGCAGATCAGAAGCAAATTGAGGATTTCATTGCCGGTCAAACCCCAACGGGAATAAAAACGGAAACGCACCCCGCCGCCCGTCAAAGGCGACATGCCGATATTGTGGCTCAAGCTGTAGCTGATGAAAGAGGCCAACGCGGACCGGCGGTAGGGGATGAAATGGCCGCTATGCCAAAGCCCCAGGCGGTCATAACCCGTGAGAGCCAGGTAGCTGAGCGCGGAGAAACCCGCGGCCGCCCAAAAGTGCTGAAGCGGGATGCCTTTTAAATAAAGAAAGACTTCGTGGAAGTTGCTGGTATGAACTTCTTTATGAAGCACCCAAAGCGCCAGATAAAAAACCACCAGGCTGATAAAGGTGCCGATAAATTGGATAAGCCGGGCGCGGGTCTTGTTGGTTTCCATCAGGGCGAAAGCCTCTCGCGTTTCCAGGCGGAGCCGGAGACAAGGCGGTACCGGACCCGGTCATGCAATCGGTTGGGCCGGCCCTGCCAAAACTCGATCTGTCGGGGCAACACCCGGAACCCGCCCCAATGCGGGGGTCGGGGCACGGGGCCGCCCTTAAATTTTTTCTCAAAAAAACTCAGGCGCTCCTGCAAATATTCGCGGTTCAAAATCACCCGGCTTTGGTCGGAAGCCCAAGCGCCCAGCTGGCTTCCCCGGGGCCGGGTTTTGAAATAAAGGTCGGACTGGGCCGTGGACATTTTTTCCACCCGGCCATCCACCCGGACTTGGCGCTCCAGTTCTTTCCAGTAAAAGAGCAGGCTGGCATAGGGTTTTCGAATCAGTTCCAAGCCCTTTTGGCTTTCGTAATTGGTAAAAAACTGGAATCCCTTGGCGTCCCAACCTTTAAGAAGGACGGTTCGGGTCGCGGGCAAGCCCTTCGGGGTGAGCGTGGCCAAGGTCAAGGCGTTGGCGTCGAGGGCCTTCACTCGAAGCGCTTCCTTGAACCAGCGTCCAAAGAAAGGCAGGGGCCGGGAAGGCATGGTTTGTTCATTGAGCCCGCGCCGACGGTATTCCCGGCGCAGATGAGCGATGGAAGTCTTAGGCATATTTCCCTTGGATCGTTGAAAAATAGGGATTAATCATAACATCCCGCTATTGTCCTACGCTTGGGTTATCTCTTACAATACCCCTCCTTTCGTGGCGTTTATGAAAGAAACCATGATTCGGATGATGTTTTCCCCGGTTTGAACACAAGACCGGGTCTACAACTTATATATGTAGCTCGACACGGAGAGATGGCAGAGTGGTCGACACTTCCGCGGTTCTTGGCGGAAGTGGGAAGAAAATCTCCATCGAGAATAAAATTTAGGAAGAACGTTTTTTTCGTCCATGCGCACCCCGCTGGACGACCTGACAACCGATTAGCAGTTCTTGACCCAACGGAGAGATGGCAGAGTGGTCGAATGCGTCTGACTCGAAATCAGATTTACGCGCGAGCGTAACGGGGGTTCGAATCCCTCTCTCTCCGCCACCCTACGCTCTTCGAGCTTCGGGTGGCTGGCCATTCAAAAAGGCCCGCCCCGAAGCCGAATTGAGCACGGAGTGTCTCCCGAAGCCTAACGTTCACCAATGATCCTCCTCAATCTTCTCGAAATAGAAGAAACTGAGACGAACAAGGGCGCGAAGGGAGACAAAAGGTATATGTGGTACGTCTACTTTCTACGTTTAAATAACTCTAATATTTATGTCGGTTCTACAGACGATTTGAAAAGACGCTCGAAGTCTCATCAAAACGGAGAAGTTACTTCTACCCGGCCTTTCCTTCCAGTTAAACTAGGTTCGTATGTGGCCATTGAAACCGAAACCCACGCGAGAAAATTAGAACTGTATTTTAAATCCGGCTCCGGCAAAGCATTTGCCAATAAAAGATTTTTGCAGCCCTAACTACTTAAAATCTAAACGTAATTAGGAATCACCATGGGACAAAGTCTCGGCCGGAAAATGCGGGCTCTTTATTTTGAAAAAACCGGAAGCCTTTCTGAGTTAAAGTTAAGCGAGCTTCCCTGGCCTGAAGCGAAAGCTGGCGAAGCCTTGGTGAAGGTGCATGCCGCCGCCATCAACCCCAGTGACATTAAAAATGTGATGGGCCGCTTCCCTTTCACCACCGTTCCCCGGGTTCCCGGGCGCGACTTCGCCGGAGCCGTTTTAAAAGGTCCGTCGGATTTAATCGGCCGGGAAGTTTTTGGTTCGGCCCGGGATTTAGGCTATGTCCGCGACGGAGCCCAGGCGGAAATTATCGCCGTGCCGGTGGAATCACTGGCGCTAAAGCCTTCCCGGATCAGTTTCGAGGAAGCCTCGGGGCTGGGCGTCCCCTTCCTCACGGCTTGGCAATCGGTGTTGGTCGCGGGCGAGTTAAAAGAGAATCAAACCATTCTGATTTTAGGCGCGAGCGGCGCGGTGGGTTCGGCGGCGGCCCAATTGGCCCGGCTCAAGCGGGCGAAAGTGATCGGGACCATTTCCAAAGCGGCCGGACTGGAGCGGGTGAAGACCTTGCCGGTTGATCACTGGATCGCCTTGGATCAGGATGACTTAGTGAAGAAAACCCATGAGCTGACCGAAGGCCGGGGCGTGGATTTAGTCTTTGATACGGTGGGCAACCCCTTATTTGAGACAGGCCTTCAATGTGTGGCCCAACGGGGCCGCCAGGTTTGCATCGCTTCCACCGCGGATCCCCGGGTGAGCTTCAACCTCGTCGACTTTTATCATAAAGAAGCCACGCTCAAAGGCGTGGACTCGTTGAAATTGTCTTTCAAGGAGAGCGGCGACATCCTCAAAGAATTGGCCCGATTGATCGAGATGGAAAAGATCACGCCACCTGCCGTGAAAGTCATTTCGTTGGACGAAGCTCCCGCCACTTACGAAAAAATCCTGGCCGGCTCCGCGCGCGAGAAACACATCATTCGGTTTTAACCGCCAGATATCTTTTTCGCTGGGGTTCAGGAAATTTCTCAATCGCGTAACGCAGCATGGTTCGGGGCATGGCCTTCGCGTAACGAGCCAGGAATTTTTTCAAAACCGGAAGGTCGCGTTTTCCCGCTTCCCTCAGCATCCAACCCACCGCTTTATGCATCAGGTCTTCACGGTCGTTTAACAGTTGTTTGGCCAGCTTAAAGGTATCCGCCGTGTCACCCTGGCGGATGAACCACCAGGTGGAAACCATGGCGATGCGCCGGTCCCAAAGGCTTTTCGAATCCGCCAACCGGAAAAGAATCTTGCGGTCCTTGTCCAACAAATAGGGACCGACGATATAAGGCGCGCTGTCGTCCACCCCGTCCCAGCTTCGGATGAAGCCGCGGTTTTTCAGGTAGAAATCAAAAATGATTTTTTTCGTCCCGGCGTCTCCCTTGCGGTACTTCAAAACTAGGATGGAATTGGCGAGGGACCTTTCATCATGCACCCGGGACGCCATGAGCCGGCGCACATCCGGCAGTGACAATTCCCAAAAATCCTTAGCCACACCCTCCACCAAAGGAGCGGTGACGCCGAGAAAAATATCTTTTTCGGCGTTCTTAAAAAATCCCCGGTAGGTTTTGGCCTTTTGAGGGTTGGCGTGGCGCCGGAGGGCCCGCTTGGCGAATGCGTGGCTGGGGCGGGTCATCAACCCAGCTTCGCCGAAAGTTTTTCCCAATCCCTGGGCGCCAACACCTTTTGAGCCAATCCCTTCAGACCCTCAAAAACCGGCGGCGGGGCGGTGGCTTTCACCCCGGAGATGAACATCAACCGCTCAGCGGCGTTCATCCCGGGAATCATATAGCCCAGCATCATGCCCATGTCTTGAGGCGAGGTCTTGGCGATGATGCGGCCCACCATGGCCTTGATTTCCTCGTCTGTGAAATGCCGGTGGACGGCTTCGGTGATCGGCCCCTCTTCCATATCCAAGTGGGCCAGGTAAGCCGACAGGAAGCGGTTATAACTTAAATAAAGGCGGTAACCCAATTCGGCCGCCGGAGCGCCCTTCTTGGCTTCTTCCCAATCTTTTTCCAATTGGTCGATTTGTTTCTCAAGCCGGTGGTGGTCTTCGGCCATCTGCCGGGTGGCGCCGGGAACCCTTTCTTCCAACGTGGGCGCCTGGATCTTATCCTCGTTCTCCGCGTGCTCCCGGAGAAAATAGAGGATGTTCTTAAACTCCGCCCCCGCGGCCTTTACTTCTTCCGGATCCGCCCAATCCAGGCTTCCCAGTTTGAGCGATAGACCTAACAGACCCCGGCGTAATCCTTTATGCACTCCCACAAAAACATCCGCGCGTTGGTTTGATTCCATTTCATCCCCCTCCGGAAATAAGTGGGACTATTGTTCCATTCCAGAGATTTGGACGCAAGTGAATCAGCGGTCAAAGGGGCCGATGTCAAAAAGCAAGAATTCGGAATCGCGTTGGGCCTTGAGAGACAAGGTCTTTTCCTTTTCCCCATAAAGGGCGTCCCCGGCGGCCAGTTTGGATCCGTTGACTTCCAGCTCCCCTTTGATCATTTGAAGCCAAAAACCGGAATTCGGCCTTAGGGCCTGCTCCAGATTTTTTCCCTTTTCCAAAACCGAGGCGTAAAGGTCGATGTCCTGATGAATGACCAGCGACCCTTCGCGGCCGTCCTTGGACCCGATCAAGCGCAGGCGGTTGAGCTTGTCCTCGTTCGTGAAATGCTTTTGGTCATAGCGCGGCGGCAAATTGCGCTTATCGGGAAACATCCAAATTTGCAAAAAATGGACCTTCTCTTTTTTAGACGGGTTGAACTCGCTGTGGGCCACGCCCGTGCCCGCGCTCATGATTTGAACATCCCCCGGCTTAATGACCGAACCGGTTCCCATACTGTCCTGATGTTCCAACGCGCCCTCGATGACGTAACTTAAAATTTCCATATTGTCATGGGGGTGCCGGCCGAAGCCCTCGCCCGGCTCCACCCGGTCCTCATTGATGACCCGAAGCGAGCGGAATCCGTTGAAGTCCGGGTCGTGGAAACCGCTGAAAGAAAAAGTATGAAAACTTTTGAGCCAGCCATGGTCGGCATGGCCGCGTTCATTGGAAAGTCTTGTCTTCAACATGTGATCCTCCTTATTGAAACAAAGCCATGCGCATGGAAAGGCTTCCATGCTGGATGCCCTCAAAGGGATAAGACAGCTTGTCCCGCTTTTCCGAAGCCCCCAAAACATAAAGCAGGGGCACATAGTGCTCCACGGAGGGGTGGGCCCTTCGAAAATCCGACGCGCCCCAGGTGTCTTGGGGATGGGCGAAGGCTTCCCAGTTTCGCGCGTCCAGTGCTTGTTTGGCCTTGGCGTCAAAGTCCAGAGCCCAATCAAAGGGTTCGGCGTTCTCGTCGTAGTCCAAATCGCGCAGGTTATGGGTCAGATTGCCGCTTCCGATAAGAAGCACGCCTTGTTCCCTCAAGAACTTCAACTTTTCACCCAACTCGAAATGTCCGGCGAAATCCTTGCCCTGATCCAAGCTGATTTGAAAAGTCGGGATATCGGCTTGGGGGTATAGATGCTTTAAAACGGTCCAAGCCCCATGGTCGAGACCCCAGGATTCATCCGCGGCGGCGTTTAATTCTTTCACAACCGATCGCGATTCTTTCGGCGCGCCCGGCGCCGGGTATTTCACGTCGAAAAGTTTTTGGGGAAACCCGTAAAAGTCGTAGATTTGCTTTGGGTCGGCTTGCGTGCCCACCCGCGTTCCCGGCGTGACCCAATGGGCCGATGCCACCGCGATGGCCTTGGGCCGGGGCAAAGCTTCGCCCAACCGGTTCAGGGTTTTCGTGAAGGGATTGGTTTCCACGCCGATCATGGGAGACCCGTGACCGACAAATAGAACCGGCATCTTTTTCATGGCAACCTCTTTTCAAAGGCCATCATCGGAACAAAGGAGCTTGGTTACAAGAAGTTACCAAAAGGATACGAGAGTAGGATCAAGAAAGGATGACTATCGATCCAATCAAATCCCGAACGTTTTGATTTGCGATGTCAGGAGTCAATCGGTTCGGGGCGACATACTTAGGTTCAATCATGAGAGATGGCATGGCCACCTCGAAAAGAGGTGAAGTTTATCGTTTATTTGCCGTTAGAAATGACATATCTGATTTGCGTATCTAGAGGCAGTTTGAATGAAGAAATTATTAATCCTTTTAATCTTGGCCTTAGTTTTTATGGCGGGGGCTTGCCAAAAAAAATTTTCTTTTCCGCCCTTAAATCCGGCTCCCGCAGGGTCCGGTTCGTCCCCCACCCCCACCCCGACTTTGAGTCCAGTGCCTTCCAACGCCTCGCCTACCCCCACGGCCACCTGGACCGTCACTGCCATTCCCAGTCCAACGGCCTCCCCGAGCTCCACGCCAACATTCCTCTGTACCCCGGCTACCGGCGCCGCGACTCCCGGCATCAGCTATAATCTCGCTTGCCAAACACCCATACCAACCTTGATGGCGGGAAATCCGAACGGCGTCCCCACGCTCACCGAGCCTAATCCGGTCTTGATTCAAGACGATTGCCAATGCCAACAATATCTGGATTCCGCCACCTGTTCAGCGGTGACCTTTAGTTACCAAACATTGATTTTAGTCGGAACCCCATCCGGAAATAATTGCCAAGCGGGCCCCATCGAAATCTACGTTGAGGAAACCTGCGACCCGGCCCTTGTGATTGAAGCTTACGCTACCGCCTCTTATTTGACCCAATGCTATCCCGGCTGGGCTTACGTGGTTATTCCCAAAACCACTTTGCCCGTTTACATCGAAAACTCGATTCCATAAATCTCAGTTCTTCGTGACTTCCAAGATTACTTTTTTCAATACTTCCGCCGCGGGCGAAAGCGTGGCCTTTTTTCGCCAGGCCAAGGAAAGGGTTCGTTCGGCCTTCGCGGAAGCGATTCGGGCGTAAGCCACCCCGGGAAATTTGGCCACCATCTGAGGCACCAAGCTGATCCCGAGCCCCGCCGCTACCAAGGCTTGCACGGTCTCAATGCCGCCGCTCTCAAAAACGACTTTCGGTTCCAATCCGGCTTTTCGGTAAAGCTCCAGCGTGATCTGGCGAAAACCATGGCCGGTTTTCATGAGAATAAAAGGCTCCTCGGCTACTTGTTTGAGTGCCAAAGACTTTTTCCCCGCCAGAGGGTGCTTCGCCGGAAGAGCCAATAGCAATTCCTCGGTCAGCACCGTTTGATGGGCAAGCCCCGGCCGAAGGCCGGCTTCATCTAAAATAGCCAGTTCCACTTCGCCTTGTTCCAAATCACGGGCCAAATCCGGGGAAGACTCTTCCTTTAATTGCACCTGAATCTTGGGATGGCTTTTACGAAAGGCCGTCAAGATGGGCGGAAGCAAATGCGCGCCCGTCGTGGGCATACAGCCTAGGCTGACCTTCCCGAGCGTCAAGCCGGACAAGGCCTTGGCGTCGTCCCGGGCCGATTCCATTTGCTCCAGGATCATCTTGGCCCGGGGCAGAAAGGTTTCGCCCCGGGCCGTGAGCCGGGCGCCTTTGCGGGTTCGCTCAAAAAGTTCCCCGCCCAACTCCGATTCCAGCTTGGCGATCTGGATGCTTAAGGAGGGTTGGGACACGTTGGAGGCCTTGGCCGCCGCCGTGAACCGGCCGGTTTGGGCGACCGCTAAAAAATAACGCAATTGATGGGTTTCCACAAAACCACCCTCACCACCAAGGCACCAAGACGCCAAGGACGGATTAAAATCAAAACCATATATAGTTTATAACTATAAATATTATAGAAACAATATCTTTTACAAATATCTAAACCAATCCTATGGTTTAGCCATCCTCCCTTGGTGTCTTGGTGCCTTGGTGGTGAACTTATTTCAAAGGGGACTCTTATGGCAAAGGGAACGCTTTACAACAAAGTCTGGGATTCCCACACGGTGGATCAACTGCCGACCGGGCAGACCCAGCTTTTCATCGGGCTTCATCTGATCCATGAGGTCACCAGCCCCCAGGCTTTTGACATGATCGCCGAAAAGGGATTGAAGGTGGCTTATCCCCAGCGCACCTTCGCCACCGTCGACCATATCGTGCCCACCAAAAGCCAGGCCCGCCCCTTTCAAGACGGCGAAGCCGAGCAAATGATGGACGCCATCGAGAAAAACGTCAAAAAATTCGGCGTGAGCTTTTTTGACTTTAAGTCGGGCCACCAGGGCATCGTGCATATCATTGGCCCCGAGATGGGCCTGACCCAGCCGGGCATGACGATCGCCTGCGGCGACTCCCATACCTCCACCCACGGCGCTTTCGGCACGCTGGCCTTCGGCATAGGTACCACCCAGGTGCGCGACGTTTTGGCCACGCAATGCCTGGCCATGGACGAACTGAAGGTCCGCCGGATCAACGTGAACGGCAAACTAAAACCCGGCGTCACCGCCAAGGACGTCACCCTCTATATCATCCAAAAGCTGGGCGTGAAGGGCGGTATCGGCTTCGCTTATGAGTATGGCGGCGAGGTATTTGACGCCATGACCATGGAAGAGCGCATGACGGTCTGCAACATGGCCATCGAGGGCGGCGCCCGCATCGGCTATGTCAACCCGGACCAGACCACCTTTGACTATTTGAAAGGGAAAAAATACGCGCCGAAGGCGGATAAATGGGACAAGGCCGTTCAATATTGGAAGTCCGTCGCCTCGGATAAGAACGCCGAGTACGACGACGTGGTGAATTTCGCCGCCGCCGATATTGAGCCGATCGTGACCTGGGGCATCACACCCGACCAGTCCGTGGGAGTGAACGACAAACTGCCCGAAATCGCCCGCTTTTCCGCCGATGAGGTGAAGACGGTGGAGCTGGCTTACAAGCACATGGAACTCAAACCCGGCCAATCGATCAAAGGCACGCCCATCAACGTAGCCTTCATTGGAAGCTGTACCAACGGAAGAATCAGCGACTTGCGCGAGGCCGCCAAGGTCGCCAAGGGCCGCAAGGTTTCGGCCAACGTGAGGGCTTTCGTGGTGCCCGGTTCCCAACCGGTGAAGGCCCAAGCCGAAAAGGAAGGCTTGGACAAAATTTTCGCGGAAGCGGGATTTGAGTGGCGGGCCGCCGGCTGTTCCATGTGCCTGGCCATGAACCCGGACAAACTGCAGGGCAATGAGATTTCCGCTTCCTCGTCGAACCGTAATTTCATCGGCCGCCAAGGAAGCAAAACCGGAAGAACCATGTTGATGAGCCCGGCCATGGTGGCCGCGGCCGCTATTGAGGGAAAAATCGCCGACGTAAGGGAACTGATAAAGTAAAACCCATTAACCGCAAAGACGCAAAGTCGCGAAGTTTAATTTATCCGCAAAAAGAAGTCCTTGGCGTCTTGGCGCCTTTGCGGTGAAAGAGGTTTAAAATGAGCAAAATTAATCAAATTGAGGGGCGGGCCGTTCCGGTGGAAGGCAACGATATCGACACGGACCGGATCATTCCAGCCCGCTACTTGAAAGAAATCACCTTCACCAACATGGGCCGGTATCCCTTTTATGACGAGCGGTTTGACGCTGAGGGCAAACCCAAGGGCCATCCCTTTGACCTGCCGCAATTCCAGGGGTCTCATATTCTTTTCGTGAACCAAAATTTTGGCTGCGGCTCTTCCCGCGAGCACGCCCCCCAGTCGCTCATGCGCTGGGGCGTACGGGCCATCATTGGGGAGTCTTTCGCGGAAATTTTCGCGGGCAACTGCACCATGCTGGGCATCCCGACGGCCACGGTCAGCCAGGCCGACATGCGAAAACTTCAGGCCCTGGCCAAGGAAAAGCCCCAGACCCAGTTCAAACTGGACTTGGATCAAAAGGTTCTTTTCAGCGAGGGCAAGGAACACCTGAAATTCGAGATCCACGAGTCCAAGCGCAACGCCTTGGTCAACGGCACCTGGGATTCCACGGGGCTGCTCTTGGCCAACGCCCCCAAAACCGCCGCGGTGGCGAAAAACCTGCCTTATGTGAGCGGGTTTTAAACTCCGCAGAAAGAACTTTTTTTGGGTGAAAAACGCGGGAATATTCTGTTCGATTTGGACGGAACCCTCACGGACAACCAAGTGGGTATTTTCCATTGCATTCGTTACGCCCTAAAAGAATTAGGCGTCACTTTGGGGGAAACGGCTGATCTTGGCTGGTGTGTGGGGCCGCCCCTTCAAATTTCCCTCACCCAATTGGTGGGTGGTGACCCGGTTTTGGGAAAGCGGGCACTCGCGCTTTACCGGCATCGGTACCAGGAGGCCGGAATCTTCGAGAACCGTGTTTACGAGGGGATCGTTGAAAGTTTGGAATCGCTTCTGCCGGTCTTCGATCTTTATGTGGCAACTTCGAAGCCTTCGATTTACGCCCGCCAAATTTTAAATCATTTTAAACTCGACCGATTTTTCAAGGCCATCCACGGCAGCGAATTGGACGGAACCAACGTCCATAAAACCGACTTGATTCGATTTGTTTTGGATCAAGAAAAATTAACCGTCCCGATTTTTATGGTGGGAGATCGGGAACAAGACATAGCCGGTGCCCGGGAAAACAACATTAACGCGGTAGGGGTCACTTGGGGCTTCGGCAGCGAGGAAGAACTTCAAAAAGCCGGGGCTAAAATTATCCTTCACCATCCCGCCGAACTTTTAACCACGCTTTCCCGCTAATGGGGGATCGGCCTGAAATTAGGAATTAGAAAGAAGGACTCCTTCGATGGCCTCTCAAACCTGGAACCACGATAGTTACGAAAAGAACGCGCGGTTTGTCTCCGACCTCGGCATGCCCGTCATCGATCTTTTGTCGCCCCGCCCGGGTGAAAGGATTTTGGACCTGGGGTGCGGCGACGGGGTCTTGACCCAAAAGCTAAAGGATCTGGGATGCGTCGTTGTGGGCGTGGATACCAGCCCCGATTTTATCCACTCGGCCCAAGCTTTGGGCTTGGATGCCCGTTTGATGGACGGCCAAGCCCTCACCTTTCAGGATGAGTTTGACGCCGTCTTCAGCAACGCCGCCCTTCATTGGATGAAAGAAAAGGAAAAGGTCATTGACGGCGTATGGCGGGCCTTGAAACCGGGGGGACGGTTCGCGGCCGAGATGGGCGGCCAAGGCAATATCGCCCAAATTGAAGCCGCCACCCGCCAAGCCCTTGAAAAACGGGGGCTCTTGGGAAAAGTATCCGACCCCAATTTTTATCCTTCGGTCGAGGAATACAAGCGGCTGTTGGAACGCCGGGGTTTTCAAGTACGGTCAATGGAGCTTTTCGCCCGCCCCACGCCCTTGCCGGGGGACATCCGGGATTGGGTTCAAACCTTCCGCAAAGGTTATTTGGCCGCCTTGGAACCCGCGGCCATCCCGGCTTTTTTAGAAGAAATCCAGGAATCGGTCCGGCCCGCCCTTCGCGACGCGCGCGGACTTTGGACCGCCGACTATGTGCGTCTGCGGTTTAAAGCTTTTAAATCTTAAGCTTTAAACTGATAAAATAAAATCATGCGATCCTCTTCACCCCGGCTGGGACTCCCCTGGCTTTTTTTATTTCTGTTCCTATTCGCGGCGCAAGTCGTTCCCAATCTATTCGAGAATTCCCCCACCGCCGATGAGCCGGGCGAAATTACCGGCGGCTATTTTTACTGGCAGGGAGACGCCCTTTCGGATATCGGCCATCCGCCTTTCGCCCGGGCCCTGCAGGCGCTCCCCCTGCGGCTGATGCCCTTAAGGCAAGCATTGGACCCGGGGGTAAATAACTTCATCACGCGGGCTTACGACTTTTTCTTTGTTCTAAATCGGGATAAGTTCGAGGGAATGCTTCACGCCGCGCGGTTCGTCAGCCTGGCTTTTGGCCTGGGGATCGGCATTCTCTTGTTCCAATTGACCCGCGGCGCCCCGCGGGTTCAAAGAATGGCGGTGATGGTCCTTTGGGCTTTTGAGCCCACCCTTTTGGCCTTCGCCGGGCTTTCGGTCGCCGACACGCCTGTTACTTTTTTTGTTTTAGCGGCGGTCGCGGCCTTTCAAAAATACTTGAGGTCGCCGGGCTGGAAACAAAATATTTTGGTCGGGGTCCTAACCGCGATGGCCGTCACCTGTAAGTTTTCGGCCCTCGCGTTGATTCCCGCCTTCGCGCTTTTGGAATTTTTAACCCGTCCCCGGACCCCCAAGACTTGGGCCGTAAAAACCAAGGCCTGGGCCTGGGGCGCTTTCGCTTTTCTCGTTTGGACCGGCCTTTTATACCTGCCCAACAGTTTTTTTTCCAAACCGCCGCTTCTGCCTTGGGCCTATTTAAAAGAGGGACTGGCGGCCATCCTGGCCCAAACGGGCGCCTATCATCCCGTTTACTTTCTCGGGGAGGCGGGGCGCCATTCCCACTGGCTTTACTATCCCCTGGCCTTTCTTTTAAAAAGCACCGCGCCGCTTCTAATTTTATTTCTACTGGCGCTGGGGCTTGCCGCGCGGAAAAAAATCCTGATCCCCCATTGGGTTTGGCTTCCGGCGGTCGTCTTTTTTATCGCGATCCTGCCGGTCCAAAATTTGGGCGTTCGTTATCTTTTGCCGGCCTATCCTTTTATCCTATGGATGGCGGCCCAAGCGGCCCTCTGGCTTTGGACTTTCAAGCTTCGGTCCGCCCCAAAGATGGGTAAAATTTTGGTCGCCGCGCTTTTGGTTTGGCATTCGGGAACCACGCTGTTAAACCACGCCGATCTTCTGAGCTATTTCAACGACCTCGTTCCGCCGCAAAAAAAGATTGATTGTCTGGCCGACTCAAACCTGGACTGGGGACAGGATGAAAAAAGACTGGCCCAAACCGCCGTCCAGAGGGACTGGGGCCAAGTCAAAGCCGCTCAATGCGGTGGAACGGATCTTTCGCTTTATGGATTAAAAGCGGAGCCTTGGACGAAGCGGGACTTAGCCCAACCCCAACCCGGCCGGGTCTATGTGGTCAACGCGAGCTTCCTGCAATTAGGCCCGGTCTTTTATCCGGATTTGGAACCCTTGGCCCAAAGTTGGATGAGCGCCTTGCCGCCCACGGGGCAAGTCGGCGACACTTGGTTTTACTGGGAGATTCCGGGAATTGTGGCCCCCGATCCCTCACCGGCGATTCCCAGCATTCGGACCGCCGGAACCCTTTACCCGGATGAAATAAAAACGGGCCGTTGAATCACACCGGGGAGCTCCCGGTATAATTGAACCCGCGGAATTCCTTGGAAAGGCCTGCCCGATGGAACCCAATATTCGGATTGTCAGCCAGCTGACGAGGATTCTTCAGCAAAGCGTGGAAAAACACTTCGGCCACATGCGCCCCAACAACCGCAGTTTGGAAACGGCCCGCCAGCACGCCCAGGATATTTTGGATAAATACATCCAGGAACTCATGAAGGAATCGCCCGAGTTGAAGAAACTGTGGGGCCTGGGCCATCCTTTTATCGTGCTTTGTAAAGTGAGCCTGGAGACAAGAACCTACCAAGTCAGCATCACCACCAAGGACAATCCCAAGGGCCTGTAGCAGGCTGACGAAAAACCAAAACAGCGCTGCAAAACAGCTTGTCTATCCCTAAAATTCCGAGGGAATTTGGGGATGACCTCGAATATTTTATCCTGCTAAATTACTTTTGCGCGTCGATGAGTCCCTGGATAAACTTCCATTCTTTTTCAGTGACCGGCTGTACCGACAGGCGGGAATATTTGAAGAGAGCCATCTCCTTGAGCGGCGCCTGTTTTTTGAGGAATTCCAGGGAAATGACTTCTTTGCAGGCTTTCACGAACTTCACGTCCACGCAGTACCAGGTGGGCTTGGCCGGGTCGCTTTTCTCGTCAAAATGAATGTCCTTCGGGTCAAAGGCCGAAGGGTCCGGGTAGCCTTCCTTCACGATCTCTCCCACGCCCGCGATGCCGCTGGGTTTGCCGCCGGAGTAATAAAAAAGCATTCCCTGGCCCTTTTTCATCCGGTCCCGCATGAAATTACGGGCGGTATAGTTGCGCACGCCGTCCCAAAAGGTGACCTTGTCCTTTTTCCATTGCTCGATGGGATACACATCGGGCTCGGCCTTCATGAGCCAATATTGGTAAGGCTTATCCCAGACGCCCATTTTCCCCTCCCTAAAAGGCTTTAAAAATTTCACCGCAAAGTTCACATACGCCCAAGGGCGCGCCCGTTACGAGAAGTTAATGTGGGGCGAGTACACGAAGTGATGCTGAGTTTTATTTTTGAATATAAAAATATTTTTAACTTCGTGTACTTTGTGGTAAAAAAAATTCTTCAGCTTTCGGTTTTTCCGGTTTGGCGCCAAAGCTCAAACCCGCCCTTGAGGCTCACCACGTCGGTAAAACCATTTTCCATCAAATAAGCCGCTCCGCCCAGGCTGGTATGGCCGTGGTAGCAGTAAACCACCACGGGTTTTTGTTTATCGGCTTTGGCCACGAAGGCTTCCACCGTTTGGTCGTTTAAATGGAGCGCTCCCGGAATGTGGGCCTCGCGGAAAGAGCCCGCGTCCCGCACATCCACGAAAACAGCCGCGCCGGACTCGAGCCGGGCCTTGCCTTCCTCGAGTTCTATCTCTTTAACTTCATCCATGACGTTTTAAAACCTCTTTTTCCCAAAGCTTGGCGTATTTGGCGAAATCGTGAAAGGCCGACAGGCCGCAAACCACGAATCCGTGCCAACCATCCAAAAAACCGCGGCGGGATACAAACATACGGATAAAAGTAAAAACAGGGGCCAAGGTCAGGTAATAGACCCAGAAAATTTTCTTTTTCTTTTTAACATTTAGGACCGCCAAGCCCGAATAACGGTTCATCTTGTCCAAATACTGATGGATCGAGTCATAGGTGTAATGGTTCATGGGTTCCCTCAGCTCGGGCGTGGGCCCCTTCACGCTCAAACCCTCGTGCACCGGATCCAGGCTAAAGCGGCCGCTTCCCCGGCGGATGAGGCGAAGCTGGGAATCGGGCCACCAACCGCAATGCCGGATCCATTTGCCGAGGAAAAAAGCCCGGCGCTTTATGTAATAACCGTTCACATCTTGAGGGACCGCCGGAACCAGGGCCTCCATCTCCAAAATCAGCGCGGGGGTCAGTTCCTCATCGGCGTCGAGCGATAAAAGCCAATCCCCTCGGCATTGGTCCAAAGCCCAATTTTTTTGGTTTCCATAACCTTTCCAAGCCCGCGTAAAAACCTTCGCGCCTTTTTTTCGGGCCACCGACGTGGTTTGGTCCCCGCTCTGGGCATCCACCACCACGACCTCCAAAAGACGAACCCCCCGGCCGGAAAAACTCAGGCTCTCCAAACACCGGGCGATGTTTTTTTGCTCGTTCAAAGTGATGATGGCGACGGACAGGGTGGGGATTTGTTTTTTCATGGCCGCTTTCATGGATGAAAGATTTTACGATACCGCAGATAAAAACCGCTGGTCTTCCTGAACAAATCCCACTTGGAAATCGTGGGCGGCACGGGTATCCGGCGAATCTCAAAAAGGTCCGCCGAAAAGCGCGCGGGGCCGGTTCCCACGGCGATCCCGAAGCTAAATCCCGCTTCCCGGACGGCTTGTTTAACGCCCTCATTCAGGCTCCCGTAGGGGTAAGCGAAAGACAAAAGGGGTTTGCCTAAAAGGCTTTCCAGGGACTTTTTGGAGTCTTCGACTTGGCTTTTCACTTCCCACGGCGAAGCCTCCGTCAGTCTTTGATGGGTCATGGAATGGGCCCCAAACTCAACCAAGCCGCTCGCGGCCATCTCTAAGACTTGGGCGTCGTTTAAAAGCCGCACCTCGATCCCGCCTTTGGGAATATCCCATTCGTTGCGCCGGATGGAGCGGTCCCCCAAAATATAAGCCGCGACCTTGACCTGGTGTTTTTTCAAGAGGGGAAAAAGGTTGAGATAATTATCCTCATAACCGTCGTCAAAGGTGAGGATGATCGGTTTGGACGGGATGGGTTTTTCCACCAAGTCCCCAAAGGTCACCGGCGTGAACCCCCAGGCTTTCAACCAAAGGATTTGTTTTTCGAAGTCTTCCGCGGTGACGCATAGGTCGAATTTGTTGTCATCAGGCGCCTGGATGACCAAGCGGTGATACATCAAAATCGGCAATTCGTGCCGCGGATAGTTGGCTTGGTTCAAAAGGAGTTCCTAAGGTTTGGCTTGGAAGCCGCTCTTACGCTTTTTGCATTATATATCGCCGTTCATTCCAACGGCATTCGACTTTTGGGCGTCTTTTCGAAAAGACCTCAAATTTTATTGGCAATTCATCCCTTTCGTTTGCAAAATAGAAATCGGAGATGAATTTCTCAACGATTAGGAAATCCTCGTGACCACGCCTTTCAAAACCTACGGCCTTTATCTTTTCGTCTTGCTCATCCCCTTTTTAAACAATTGGCTCCCCTGGCTGGTGCCGGGGCTTATCTCGGTGAGAAATACCGATACCTTCCTGGCTTGGATGCCCTATTGGGGGCTGGCTTTGGTGGGATTTTTGGGGCTTCAACTGAACCAAACCCGCATCCTGGCGGCCGCGCTTTGGACGATGGGCGTTTATTTTCTTTTCCGTCAACCCAGCTTTTTTCAAGGCTTGGGACTCTCCCCGGTGCGCTGCCTGGAAATCGCGGGGGTGACCTTTCCCTTATCCTTGTGCCTTCTTTTTTCATTCAAGGAAAGCCGGCTCTTTAGCTCCGAAACCCTTTTTCGATTTCTCCTGGCTTTTTTGCCCCTGGCCTTTCTCGCCTCGCTTCTATCCGTGGACCCGGCGGGATTCCAAGCCTTGCTTTATTGGGACTTAGGCGCCCCCAGCCATTGGTTTCGGATTCCCCAATTGGCCTGGCTTTCGGCTTTCGCTCTTGTGGGAATTTACTCTTATTGGAAAGAACCCAAAACCCGGCTTTTCCTGGGCGCTTTGAATTTATGCCTTCTGGCTTTCGCCTTCGCGCTGAACCAAAGTTTGGAGGCCTATTTAAATCCTTTCGCGCCCCTGCCTTTGGTGCCGATCATCCTTTCGTTTCTGGCCATCACCGCGGTTTTACTCCATTCCGCCTTTTATATTCATTGGAACCGGGTCTATCTGGACCCTTTGACGGGGATCCCCAACCGCCAAGCCCTGGACGACCGCCTGCACACCCTGACCGGCCGTTTCACCCTGGCCATGATGGACATCGACCACTTTAAAAAATTCAACGATACCTACGGCCACGAGGAAGGCGACAATGTGCTTCGCATGGTGGCCCAACACCTGCAGGAACACTTGGGGTTCCGGGCCTTTCGTTATGGCGGCGAGGAATTTTGCGCGGTTTTCGAGGACACCGAAGGATCCGAGGCCCAGGCCCTGATTGAGGTGATGCGGGAGAAACTGGAAAAACGGAAATTCGTTATCCGCAAAAAACTTCGCCAAAAAGGCGCCGGCGCCTCCAACACGGGCGAAAAAAATTTAGTCAAAGACGCCCAGATCACCTTAAGTATCGGCCTGGCTTGCCCCGATAAGAAACACCCCACTTATGTGGAGGTGCTCACATGGGCCGATCAATGCCTTTACCAAGCCAAAGAAAAGGGCCGTAACCGCTCGATTTTAGGCTAATTTCGGGAGATTCACCTGTTTTTCGAAACCGGCCTCCCGGCTTCTGCGTCTTATATAATGGAATGTAAATAGCGCTGTCCCGACTTTAGAAAAAGGGTAAAAATGAGGTGGCTAATGAATAAATTTTGGGTGTTGGCTTTCGCTTTATGTTGGTTTTTAGCGCAAGGCGCTTCCGCGGATAGGCTGGATCAGGGCGGAAATTCCGGCGGAGGGAGCCGTGATGGCGATCACGGTTCTAACAGGGACAATGGCGGCGGTGGTTCCTGGAACGACGGAGGCCATCATTCCCAATCAACGGGCGGAAGCCAAAGAACCTATAACCACCGGGGCAATCGGAATTCGAGCGGTTCCAATTATCATGCTTATAATTCTGGGCGCTCGAACGGCTCTGGCTTCACCCGGACACCCCATGTGAACCGGGCCCGGGCGGACGCTTATAACCCCTCTCATTTTTCATACACAAGGTCGGCGCATGTCGCCGTTCCGGGCCGCTTTAAAAGCATGGGGATCCACAGCGTTCCCCAGCCTTGGACCCACCGTTATCAATATGTCACTTCCAACCGGGGCCATTCCACCATCAGTTTGCCCCGCACCGGGCCGAATGGCTTGGCGCTTTCCGCCCATGTGATGGTTCGAACCCAAATCGGATCCGCGGTGGTTCAACAACACATGGCTTCCCTCCGGGCCAACACCCTCGAAATGAACCGGATCAACGGCTATAACCAAACCGAAACCCGGGCCAATTTTTATTATTGGCACACCTATAACGGCTACAACTATTGCCACTATTACGATCCTTGGGGATACCACTGGTACGGCTGGTATGTGGGCGACTCCTGTTTTTGGACCCGTTATTACTGGGGCAATTGGTGGTGGTACGACCCGAGCTACAGCCGTTGGTGCTATTGGCATGACGGCGGCTGGTGGTGGAACGATCCGGATAACACCACGATCGTTTATGTTTACGAGAACGGGGATTACAACGCCGTGAATACGGATACCAGCGCCGCTCCAGCGCCGGCGGCTCCGACCGACTCGGCGGCGGCCCCGGGCAGTCCGGCCGGCAATCCGGCGGCCAGCACCGGACCCATCGTTCAAAAGGGTTTATACAAAAGCCCGGATGGAACCTGTGTGGTCAAGATTTTCGGCGACAGCAACGACGCCATCTTGAGCGACACGGCGAACCCTCCCAAATTCAAGGCGGTTTTTTTAGGCTCCAACGCCAAATCGGTCGCGTTTAACGCCGCCAGCGACGGCAGCGAGCAAGTCACGGTGACCTTTACGGATGGCAGTGTTAAGAATTTCGATGAACAGGGAACTGATTTGGCGGCCGATGACGATGATCAGCCCGATTCCGGAACGCCTTCGAAAGCGGCGGGAAACAACACCTAAATTTTTTAAAATTAGAGTCGGCTTTAAATCCCCGGGTGAGTTTTTCGCCCGGGGATTTTTTATTCCCGGATCCGGCTATTCCCATAGGCCCAAAGTATGAGAACCGCTTGAAAAGGAATCCGAAGCGCTAAAATCCAACGGGCAATGGAAGAACCGGGCACATAAGACGTGAGCATATAAATATTCGCGGGCAGGACCGCCAAAAGAAGGGCGATGATCCCGTAGCAGGCGGGCCGGCGGGTGGATTTAAAAAGAGCGGCGAGGCCCAAGCTTATCTCGAGAAATCCGCTGATATAGACCAGCGCGGCGTGGAAGGGCAGATAAGGCGGGACAATTTTGACAAAATCGCTGGTATGGCTAAAATGGGCCAGGCCGATTAAGACATAACCCGCCGTCATGATCCAAAGACTTAACTTCGCCATCAGATCCCTTTCGCTTTGAAGTTATGGCGGACCCAATAAAAAAGCCCCGGCCGAAACTTTCGGCGCGGGGCTTTTTTATTGAGGCTTGTGGATTAATCACCGTCTTGTAAAAAACTATAGAGGGTGGATCCACCGCGCCAAACAAAAAGCCGGACTCCGCTTTTCAGGTCGGATTTTTTAAGCACTGCCGACAACTGGTCGGCGGTAGTGACCGTCGTATTGTTCACCTTCAAGATAACATCGCCGGGTTGGAGGCCGGAAGCGGCCGCCGGGCTATCTTGATCGATGCCCATCACCACCGGACCTTTCGGGGCGCCCTTGGGCAATTGCTGTTGAATGTCAGGGGTCTGGTCTTGGAAGGAAAGCCCCAAGGTTTGGCCCGAATCCGCCGGAGCGGTGGAATCTTCGGAATTATCCCCCCCGGCGGAACCCGGCCCGGCCGCGGTGTCACTGAGGGTTTGCAGGGTGGCCGCCATCTCGCTTTGGGTTCCGTTGCGAAGCACGGTCAGTTGAACCACTTGGCCGGGGGCGAAGGTATAAAGCTTGGTCACCAAATCGTTGGAACTATCAATCGTTTGGCCATCCAGATCCAGAATGATATCCCCCGGTTTTAACCCGGCTTTTTCAGCGGCGCTGCCCGGATTCACGCTGGAAATAAGCGCTCCTTGGGTGGAAGCCAGCCCAAAACTTTTCGCGATCTGCGGGTTTAAAGATTGCACCACGGCGCCGAGCCCGGCGCGGATCACCTTGCCGTTATTCACCAAATCATCCGCCACCTTTTTGGCGATATTAATCGGGATGGCGAATCCAATGCCGATCGAACCGCCGGACTGGCTGTAGATGGCGCTATTGATGCCGATGACTTCGCCTTGAATATTACAAAGCGGGCCCCCGGAGTTGCCGGGATTGATGGAAGCGTCGGTTTGGATATAGCTTTGCGCCGCTCCATTCTCGCTGACCTCCACACTACGTCCTTTGGCGGAGATGACCCCGGTGGTGACCGTGTGGTCCAAGGCGAAGGGATTGCCGATGGCGATCGCCCACTCCCCGACCTTCAGTTGATCCGAGTCGCCTAAGACCACTGTGGGAAAGGTTTTACTGGCGTCGGTAATCTTAATGACCGCGATATCGGTCTTTAAGTCTTTTCCGATAATTTTGGCGGGATAAGTGGTTCCGTTCTCAAAAGTCACCGTGACCTTCTCGGCTTTTCCTACCACGTGGGCATTGGTCACGATCGTGCCGTCGGACGTGACAATAAAGCCCGATCCCAGGCTTCGTTGCTTTTGTTTATATTCGGGAACTTGTCCGCCGTTGCCGTTGGGCCCGTTAAAAAAATAGCGCCACAGGTCGTTCATATTGCCGAACTGGCCCAGCCCCTGCACGTCTTCCGTCCATTCAGAGCTGATGTTGACCACCGCCGGGCTCACGGAAGCCGCCACATCGATGAAAGCGTTTTGCAAAGCCAAAGCCGCGTTATTGGGCCCCAGCTTCACCGGCGCTTCTTGGGGCTCCATTAAGTTAAGGGCTTGGGCCGGGACGACAGTGCCCGCGGTTAAGCAGAGCGCTAAAAGCGCGGCGGGAAAGGGCTTGGTGAAGCTTTTAAAAATAAAAAGATTTTTCATAGTGGCTCATCCTTTAGCTGATTTAACTCACTCAATTTCTGCCGGATGGTATCCGGGGAAATTTCCCTCTGCCTTAATAGACGATCCAGGTCGGGGTGATGGGTGCAAAGGGTGACCACAATTTTGACCCCCGCCAGGTTGACCCCGCAAATTTTCACCAAATAATTGATGGATTCCAAGAGCTCAACATCGGCCTTCGAATACATGCGGGTCCGGCGCAGCGTGCGGCAGGGCGAAACGAGCCCTAACCGCTCGTATTGCCGAAGGGTTTGCTCGTGGACGCCCAAAAGATGGGCGACCACACTGATGGTATAAACCGGATGTTCGGGCGAGAGATCCATATTAGGCGACGTAATCCCGGAGCTCTTCCACGCCCTCGACGCCGCGGATTTTTTTCATGGCCCGTTCCTCAATTTGGCGGACCCGTTCCTTGGAGATGCTCAAGCTTTTTCCGATCTCATCCAAGGTCCGGCTTCCCTGGCCGTCCAAACCATAGCGCCAGGACAAAATCTTGGCGTCGCGCGGATCCAGGGTCTTCAAAAGCCCCGTCAATTTGCCGGTCAGGTCTTGATCCATCAATTGCTTCTCGAAGGAATCCTGATCGCGCGGGTCCTTTAAAAAATCAAGGATCGGCGTTTCGCTGTCCCCCACCTTGGTGGTATCCAGCGAAAGGTAGCCATGGCTGAATTGCCGCACTTCGCTGAGCGTCTTGCGGTCAATATCGGCTTTTTTCATGACTTCCACGTCGCTCATTTCTTCCCCGGCTTTTTGCTGAAGCTCGGCCATGCGCTTGTTGATCTTGCGGATCTTTTTCGTTTGGCTTTGGGGAATCCGGACGATATCGCCCTTGTCCAGAATCGCCGCCAAAATCGACTGACGGATCCACCAAACCGCGTAGGAGACAAACCGAACACCCCGCGCCGGATCAAAGGTGCGGGCGGCCTTCATCAGCCCCAGGTTGCCTTCATTAATGAGATCCAAGAATGAAAGTCCCCGGTTGCGGTAGCCCTTGGCCACCGAGACCACGAAGCGCAGATTGGCCTCGATCAATTGAGTCAAAGCCTTCTCATCGCCCTTTTGGGCGGCGCGGCTGAGTTCTTTTTCCTGCTCGGGCGTCAAAAGCGAGACCCGGGCGATTTCTTTGAGATAAGTTCCCAGTGATTTTTCTTCACTGAAAAAGGGTAGTTTTTCCATTTTCAATCTCCTTGACGAACCTTATTATTCTTTCACTTTTTCTTTAATGAGATAAATATATAATATTAGTCACTTCATGTCAAGTAATATAAAAGTCTTAGAGGGGTAGTGTCCTAATTTGGCTGTTTGGAGAGGCCAAATGGATGAAATTGGCTCAAATTCCGGGGTTTTTAAGCACTCCAACTTTCAATTGGATGTTTTATTGAGATTTAAGCATGGGACTAGAGCGCTTGAAGGGGAGGCAAACTAGGCTTTGGACTGGTTCTTCCAAAGGGTTCGCATGGTATCCAAATAGAGGCCGGTTGAGACCAACAGCGGGACGAAAAAGAAGATCACCCGAAAGAGCAAGGCGGCAATCAAGGCTTGGTTGATATCGACCCCCAACACCGAAAAAACGCCGGCCACTGAGCCTTCCGTCACGCCCAATCCGGCCGGCACCACGTTGGCGGTGGAGGTGAGAAATTCCACCGCGAATCCCACCAACAAAAGCCCGAAGGTCAGGTCCACGCCCGCGGCTTGAAAACAAAAGAACAAAGTCAAGGCCGTGAAAAACCAATCCATGCTCACCCAAAAGAAAACCAGGATGAGCCTTCCCCAGCCTTGATGCAGGTACTTCACCGAACCCTCGATTTTGCGGCGGTCCGCCCGCAGGCGTTCCGGGTTTAAAGCTTTTTTGAAAAGCCGGCGGCTGATCCAACCGCTGATCAAGATCAGGATCCGCAAAAACCAGCGGCGGAACCTTGTGTTGAAAAAAACCAAAACCATCACTGACACCACACCGATGAGTCCGGTCATAAAACTAAAAATGACCGCCTGTTGCGGCCCGCCGTCGAATTGGTGGTGGTTTTTTAAATAGATCAATCCGCCCAAACAAACGAAAGAAAGCACCACGTTGAAAATCATATTTTGGGCGAAAGAAATGGGAATGCTGACCGAATAAGGGACCTTTTGCTGTTTTAAAAGATAGGACCGCACCGCCATGGTCGACATGCCACCGGAGGAAATAATGTAATTAAAGGTGGCCGAGATGAAGGTGATGATAAAAAGCCGGGGAACGGGGATGGGATAATCCGTAATGGCGAAAAGACTGTGGAAAGAAAGGCAAAGGGCGAAGTAAGCGCAGCCCATGCATAAAAAAGCCAGCACGATGGAGGGGATCTTCAGACTATGGATGACCGCTAAAAGTTTGGGGCCGTCGGTAAAAAGACCGGCAACGAGCCCCAAAATCATGAACCCGACCAACGAGAAAAAAACAACGAGAACAGCCTTGCGGCTGGGATGGATCATGGTCTAACGACCCGAAGGACCGTTAAAAAAATCACTCAATGATTTCGCCTTCGCCGTCTTTGTTCTTCACGATGGGTTTATCCATCGTAGGCATGGTCCCCGGAGGCGGAACCGGAGGCTTGGGCAAGGGCGGTTTAGATCCATCGTCCACTTTGAAACTATCCAAATTATCTAAATCCAAAATGCCTTCGGGCGGCGCCGTTGGTTTAATCGACGTCGGGACAACGACCGGCGCGGCTGGCCTTGGCGGAATCCCCGCTGGCGGTGGAACTCCCGGAACTGACGGCGGCCGCGGGGCGCCCATGGCAGGAGCCCCGGAGGGCGGCATTCCCGGGGGCATGGGAGGACGAGGCACGCCTGGCACAGTCCCCGCAGAGGGCATCGTCCCGGGCGGCATTGGCGGTCGGGGAGCCCCAGGCGCGGTCGCCCCTGGGGGCACTGGAGGACGAGGCACACCCGGTGATGGCGGCATGCCGGGCATTGGAGGTTTCGGCGCTCCCATAGGAGGCGGAGTCCCCATCGGCGGCAAATTTCCGGGCGGCGTCATTCCGGGGGGCATAGTCCCCGCAGGGGGCATGGGCGGTCGTGGCGCGACTGGGGCGGTTCCTCCAGCGGGCATTGGCGGCCTGGGCGCGGCGGGCGCGGTCCCTAGGGGAGAAGGCGCGCTCGGAACACTCGGCGCGGCGCTGATAGGCGGTTTAGGCGCCGCGGGCGCTGTCCCCCCAGGCGGCACGGGCGTGGCGGAAACGGAGGCTATCTTCGCCGAGAGAAGTGCGTCAATGGAGCTGGGCGTTACCGCTGACGGAGTCGCCGCGGGTGAAGTCCCCACTGGGGGCTTGGGAGTAACCGGAGGCGCGGCGGCAGGCGGAGTCCCGGCTGGGGGAATAGAAGCCGTGGGTGAAGGCTTGGGTCCCCCTACGGGGACCGTGCCCGCGGGTGGCACATTGCCTGATAACAACGAATCTAAAACTCCAGGAGTAACCGGGGGCCTAGCCACAGGCGCGCCAGGGATCTGCCCCGACGGGGCAACCGTCGGCGTCGGGCCTAGGGGTCTGGGCGTAGCGGGAGTGGTTGGCGCGACTACGGCTGGTTTGGCGGCAAGACCGGGGACCGGCCCTAAAGGCGCGGTAGGTCTGGGTGTAACCCCCGCGACGGTGAAGGGTTTAGCCGCCGCGGGAGCGGCAGGCGCCGGCGAAGCGGGCGTAACGCTTACCACGGGAGAAACCGCGCCGGGAACTTTTCGCTTAGTCGGGAAGGTTAAAATGAGATTGGTGCCCGGATCAGCGGCCTCCGCCACCGCGCCTCCGCCATGGGCGGCCAAAATGGTTTTAATGAGCGCGAATTTTAAGCCCGTTCCCGCCAATTGGGTCGAAGCCGGATGTTTCGGGTCATAAAACTCATCGAATAACTTGGGAAGGCTTTCAGGTTTGACGATCAAGCCCGGGTCGATGACCGAAACCTTGACCATTTCGCCCAAAGGCTCCAGGGAAATGGAAATCGTGGAACCCCGGGGCGCGTCCTTGATGGTTTGCAGGTAAAGAATATTCCACAACTGATTGAAGCGGCGGCGAACGATGGGCACCTTGGGCAAGTTGGGTTTCCCCTCCACCTTGATCTTGATGTTTTTGACCTCGGCTTGGGCTTGGAAGTTGAAGGCCAATCCCTCAATTTCGGCGGGCAGGTTGACTTCCTCGGTCTTCGCCTCTTCCTGCTCAATCTCGACCTGGTAAATATCCAAAAGATCGTTGATGAACTTTTCCAGCCGCGCGCTTCGGTTGATGACCATTCCCAAAAATTCTTGCTGCTTCTCGTTGATCCCGCCTTGGGTGGCGCCCAAGGCGGAAGAAACGTAACCCTTGATGATGCCCAAGGTGGTCTTGAGTTCTTCCGCCATGGTCTTGATGGCGGCGGAACGGACTTGGGAAACCTGCAGGGGCGAAGCGGTGGACAGGGCTTGTAAAAGCTTGGCTTCGGTTTCTTTAATCTTGTTTTCGGCGGCGGCTAATTTTTTTTGAACGTCCGCTTGGGAGGTTTCCAATCCCGAAACCTGCGCCTTCAATTTGGCGTTATCGGCTTTGGACTGCTCGGTTTGACCGCGCAACCCCTCGGCCATGCCTTTGAGGGCGTCCAATTCTTTTAACTTGTCATTGAGCTGCTGGGTGGTGTCTTCCAGATTTTTCTTCACCCCGTCGGCCTGCTGTTGAATCTGCTGGGCTTCCTTGTTTTTATTCTCAATCAAGGCGCGGGCCTGGCGGATGGCTTCTTCTTTATCCCGTTCCAACTCGGTTTTTTCGGATTCCAGCTTCTTTAAAAGATCGGAAGCCGCTTGAACGATCTGTCCCACTTCGTCTTTGCCGAATTGCCCCAGCGTATCCGGGCCGATGGATTTTCCGCTTTGTACCGCGGCCAAAATCGCGGCCCGGGCTTTTTTCAAAGGCGTCAGTAAAAGTCCCAGCCCCACATAAAACATCAAAAAGACCCAGGCCAAGGCCACGACCGCGGCCAGCGTCACGGGGGTTTGCAGCTGTTCAAGCGGGCTGGTTTCCTCTTCGGCGCGCGCGGCCGCGGGGGCGGTAAAGGCGGTTTGGGGAATTTCTTCCACCAGTCCATAGGAATTGAGGAACGGGGTATAAATAAGAGTGGTTGTCGTGCCCTGGGCGATGCCGGCGGTCTGCGCCGAAAGGTCGGTTTGGACCTTGGTCAAGGCCGGGCTTTGCGCGGTATTAAAAGTTTGCGAATAACGGGAAGGATTGGTGGCGTAAAGATATTGGCCCGATTTTCCATCCAAGATATAAGCTTCGCCGCCATGAAGATTCATGCCCTTAAACAAGGTCGAAAGATCAAAAACCACTTCCCCGGCCGAAGCCGCGGACAAATCCAAGGCGAAGACAAAGGAGGGATTGGTGAACTTTGAGGTGTAAAACTGGTAAATCCCGCCCGGCTCGCTCTTTAAATGATCCAAGACGCTTTTGAACTCATCCGAAGACCCGTAAGAAAGATCCGTGAGCGAAGGAACCGCCGGAACGGACCGAAGATTTTTCCCGTCCAAAGAAACCACCAAGATTCCGCTGACCCCCGGATGGGACTGCACGAAAGTCGTGAGGTCCGCGTCCGCGTGATGCTGAAGCAAGGTGGTCGTGTCATCGTGGGTTTTCTTCAAGTCGTTATAAAGCGAGGACGAGACCGTGCTGATTTCGGTTTGAACCGTGGCCGGATTGAGCGCCGGACCCGCCGAAGGCGCGGCCGCCGTCGGCCCCTTGGGCGGTTCGCTCAAAATCGACCAAGCGTAAACCCCCGCCAAAGCCAACAGCGGAATCAGACCTATCAGTAAGAAAACTTGAAAATACTTACTTTTCACCCGGTTCTCCTTCGTTTGTCTCTTCCGGCACATTCACCACGGAAACCAAGCGGTCATCGTCGGACATCTTAATGAGCCGAACACCCTGGGCCAAACGGCCGGTTCCCTTGATTTCTTTCACCCGCTGACGGATCACTTTCCCGGAAGCGGTCATGGCGATAATCTCATCCTCATCCCCCACCACCACGATACTGACGGCCATTCCATTTTTGGAAGTGGTTTTAATGTTCAAAATACCTTTGCCGCCCCGGCCCTGGCGCCGGTAGGCGCTGAGCTTGGTTCGTTTGCCGAAACCCTTCTCGGTAGAGGTCAACAGCGACTTCGAGTCCCGGACAATTTCCATTCCGATGACCAAATCACCCTTACCCAGTTTAATCCCCCGGACGCCCTTGCCGGCGCGCCCCACTTCCCTCACCTGCTTTTCTTGGAAGCGGATGCTTTTGCCCTGCTTGGTGGCGAGGAACAAATCTTGTTTTCCGTCCGTGATGTGGGCCGACACCAGCGAGTCGCCCTTATCCAGGGTGATAGCGATAATACCGCCCGCCCGGGGCTTATCGAAAGCCGTCAGAAGGGTTTTTTTAATGAGTCCGTTCGCCGTTCCCATCATCACACTGAGTTTTTCGGTGAATTCCTTCACCGGAAGGACCGCCGAGATTTTCTCATGCTCATCGAGCTTGAGAATATTGGCCAAAGCCGTCCCCTTGGCGTAACGGGACGATTCGGGAATCTCGTAAACCTTGATCCAATGGACCTTGCCGAAATTGGTGAACCCCAGCAGGTAATCATGGGTCGAGGCCGTATACATGCGCTCGATAAAATCCTCTTCCCGCACCGTGGCGCCCGCCACGCCTTTACCGCCGCGCCGCTGCTTTTGATAGCTGTCGGCCGGCAGACGCTTGATATAGCCCGCGTGGGAAAGGGTGATGACGACTTGCTCGTCCTCGATCAAATCCTCCACTTTAATGTCCTCGGCCTTGCCGATAATCTCGGTGCGCCGGGCGTCGCCGAAGCGGGTCCTAATGTCGATCAACTCTTCCTTGATGACCTGCCAAAGCTTCTTTTCAGAAGCCAGGATGCCTTTCAAGCGCTCAATGGTCTTGATGATCTCAAGATATTCTTCCTCAATTTTTTTGATTTCCAGATTCGTTAATTGACGGAGCTGCATTTCGAGGATCGCTTGGGCCTGGATCGCCGACAGCTTGAAGCCCGCAATAAGGGCGTTCTTGGCTTCCTCGGTATTTTTAGAGGCCCGGATCGTCTTGATGATTTTATCCAGGTTATCGACGGCGATGCGCAGTCCTTCCAAGATATGGGCGCGCTTCTCGGCTTTGTCCAAATCGAACTTGGTGCGGCGGATGACCACTTCTTTTCGGTGTTCCAGGTAATGGAACAACAAGCCCTTCAGGTTCAGCACCCGGGGCTGGCCGTTGACCAAGGCCAGCATGATGATGCCAAAGGAGGTTCGAAGCGAGGTGTGGGTCAGTAAGTTGTTAAGGACTACTTGGCCGTTGAAGTTTTTGGAAACCTCAATCACAATCCGCATGCCCTCGCGGTCGGATTCGTCCCTCAGGTCCGTGATGCCTTCCATCTTTTTGTCGCGGACCAGTTCCGCGATTTTTTCAATCAGCTGCGCCTTGTTCACTTGGAACGGCAATTGGGACACGATGATGCGTTCGCGGTCTTTTTTATCCACTTCAATGGAAGCTTTCGCCTGCATGCGCACACTGCCGCGGCCCGTGTTATAGGCCTCCAGAAGCCCTTCGCGCCCTAAAATGTAACCCCCGGTCGGAAAGTCCGGCCCCTTGATGAATTGAATCAAGTCCTTCACGGTGGCTTGGGGGTTTTCAATCAGGTGGACAAGCCCGTCGATGACTTCAGTGAGGTTGTGCGGGGGGACGTTGGTGGCCATCCCGACCGCGATGCCCTGCGCGCCGTTGACCAAAAAGTTGGGGAAAGCGCTGGGCAAGACAATCGGCTCTTCCCGGGTATTGTCATAGTTGGGGACGAAGTCGACCGTGTTCTTGTCGATGTCGCGCAGCATTTCCTCGGCCAAGGGCGACATGCGGACTTCGGTGTAACGTTCGGCCGCCGGCGGATCTCCGTCGATGGAGCCAAAGTTTCCCTGGCCGTCCACCAAGGGATAGCGCATGGAAAAGTCTTGGGCCAAACGGACGATGGAATCGTAAACCGAGGCGGTTCCATGCGGGTGATAGTTCCCCGTCACGTCACCGGTGACTTTGGCGGATTTGCGGTAAGGCTTGCGGGACGTCAGTCCCAGGTCATGCAACCCCATGAAGATGCGGCGATGGACCGGCTTTAAACCGTCCCGCACATCGGGAAGCGCGCGGCCCACGATGACGCTCATGGCGTAATCGAGGTAAGAATCCTTCATCTCATCCTCAATATCCGTCATGACGATGTTGCCGCGATTGATGTCGCCGCCGTCGCCGCCCGCGGCTCCGGCTAAGGGAGCGGCGCCGCCGTTCAGGGGCGGGACGCCGTTTTTACCGTTGTCTTCGGGAAGCTCTTGCTTTTGTTTTTTCTTTTTAAGCCGGGCCATACGATTCCTTAGATATCCAGATTTCGAACTTGTTTCGCATAGGTTTGAATGAAATTACGGCGGGGCTCGACCTGATCCCCCATGAGCACGTCAAAGGTTTTGTCCGCTTCCACGATGTCTTCCAGTTTCACCTGGAGCAAGGTGCGCTTCTCGGGATCCATGGTAGTCTCCCACAATTGTTCCGGGTTCATTTCGCCCAAGCCTTTGTAGCGCTGGATGGTTAAGCCTTCTTTGCCGAAGTCCTTCACCTTTTCCACCACCTCATACATGGACTCCAAAAAGTACTCGTTGGATCCGTGTTGGATCACGTAACGGGGCTTCACTTCTTTTTCTTTTAGGCTGTCTTCCTTTTCCTCGGGGAAAAGCTCGGTCACATCGACGCCGCGGGCTTCCATACGCTTGAGCACTTCCTCAAGCTGTTTCACTTCCGCCATGTCCTTGATGACCTTGACCTTCACCATGTCCTTCACGTTTTGGTTCGTGTCATAGACAAAGTCCATGCCTTCCACGGCTTTGCCTTTGTCGGCGGCCTTTTTCATTTCTTTTATTTTTTGCTGTTCCTTCTCGACGATCTCGTCTTTTTCGCCTTCGGTATAAGCGTGCTTGATCCCCAGCGGGCTGTCGATCTCATAGAGGGGCTTCTTTTTCTTGCCCGTGAGCGCTTCCAAAAATTCCCGTAAGTTAAGCCCGGCTTTTTGCAAAGTGCCGCTGATGCCTTCCATCTTGATGAGGTCCGTCACCAAGTCCTTCAGTTTTTCCTGGGGAAACTCCGTGCGGGCTTGGGCCTTGCTTAAGCGAAACAGCCTCACGCCTTCCATGCCTTCCTGCAACAAAAACCGGGTCATGTCCGCGTCCGTCTGCAGGTACATTTCTTTTTTGCCGCGCTTAACCTTATAAAGCGGCGGTTGAGCGATATAGATGTAGCCGTTTTCTAGCAGCGGCCGCATCTGGCGGTAAAAGAAGGTCAGCAGCAGGGTTCGAATATGGGAACCGTCCACGTCCGCGTCCGTCATGATGATGATGCGGTGGTATCGCGCCTTTTCCACGGAGAAGTCGTCCTCGCCGATCCCCGTTCCCATGGCCGTAATCAGGGTGCGAATTTCCTCGTTGTTCAAAATTTTGTCGATGCGGGCCTTTTCCACGTTCAAGACTTTTCCCTTCAGCGGGAGAATGGCTTGGAATTTCCGGTTGCGCCCCTGCTTGGCGGAGCCGCCGGCCGAGTCCCCCTCGACCAGGTAAAGCTCGCTCTTGGACGGATCCTCTTCCTGGCAGTCGGCCAGTTTCCCGGGAAGCGACGAGATTTCCAGCGCGCCTTTGCGCCTCGTCAGGTCGCGGGCCTTGCGGGCCGCTTCCCGGGCTTTGGCGGCCATCAGGCACTTGTTAACGATGCGGCGGGCCACCGTCGGATTTTGCTCAAAAAATGTCCCTAAACCGTCGTTGCAGGCCTGGCGGGTGATGCCTTCCACTTCCCCGTTCCCCAGTTTGGTTTTGGTTTGGCCCTCGAACTGCGGATCCGGCACCTTGACGGAGATGACCACGGTCAAGCCTTCGCGCGAATCATCCCCCGTGATCGGCGGATCGGATTCTTTGATCATGGAATTTTTCTTGGCGTAATCGTTGATGGTGCGGGTCAGCGCCGAGCGAAAGCCTTGAACATGGGTGCCGCCCTCGATGGTGTTGATGTTGTTGACGAAAGAAAAAATGGTCTCCGCGTAGGACTCGTTGTATTGGATGGCCACTTCCACAATGACGCGGTCTTTTTCTTTCTCAAAATAAAGCGGCGTGGCGAACAAGACTTCTTTGGTCTCGTTCAAATATTTCACGAACTGGATAATTCCGCCGTTGTATTGGAACACGGCTTCCTTGCCCTTGCCGCGCTCATCCACCAGCTTGATAAAGATGCCCTTATTGAGAAAAGCCAGCTCGCGCAGGCGCTTGGCCAGGATGTCGTAGGAATAAACCGTCTCGGTGAAAATAGTTTTATCGGGTAAAAAAGTGATTTTGGTCCCGGTTTTTTTGGCTTCGCCGATCGGCCGGACCTTGGCCTCCGGTTTACCCCGTTTGTAGGATTGGGCCCAGACCTTGCCGTCGCGGCGGACCTCCACTTCCAGCCACTCCGAAAGCGCGTTCACCACCGAGCTTCCCACCCCGTGAAGCCCGCCGGAAACCTTGTAGCTGTTGTGGTCAAACTTACCGCCGGCGTGCAGTTTGGTAAGAACCAATTCCAGCGCCGACATCTTTTCGGTGGGATGCATCTCGACCGGAATCCCGCGGCCGTTATCCGTGACCGAAATCGAATTGTCCGAATGGATCACGACCTCGATGGAATCACAATGACCGGCCAAGGCCTCGTCAATGGAGTTGTCGACGATTTCATAAACCAAGTGATGCAACCCCGAACCCGCGGTGGAGCCGATATACATGGCGGGCCGTTTACGGACGGCATCCAAGCCTTCCAAAACCGTGATGTTCCCCGCTGAATATTCGGCGGGATTTTTAGGCGCCTTTTCGACCGGCGGGGCCTTTTCGGTTTTGACTGTTTTTTCTTTTACAACTTGGGTCTTCGCTGCTTTTTTCGCCATAAAGGCTAATGTCCTTACGCTTTAGATTTCGGGCTACGCCCCAGCCCCAGATTGATGCTTTTAATCCCTAGGTCCGGCAGCAAAGTTTGAAGCTGGGTTAACAATTCGGCTTTTCGAAAATTCATTTCATTCAACCAAATCGCTTGGTTGAACTGAAGACCCACTTGACTGTCCTTAAACGAAACTTCCACCAGGGCGTTCGCGGCCCGGTCACCCAATAGCTCACGGCACTGCTTGCCGACACGGAATAATTCGTAATCCGATTTCGCCCCCAGCTGTTTGAGAGCGCCTTCCAAAAGTTCGCCGATTTCCACCAAACCGTTGCGAGGCTGAATTTTACGCCGCTTCATTTAAGTCTCCGTGAAGGCCCTGATTCAGTTCGTCAAGGGACTGGACCTTCCTGAACCATCTTCACCTGGCCCTCTTCGACCGTAAACACCCGGGCGCCCTGCGCCGCCGCGGCGAAATCGTGGGCGGAGGTCCCAGTTAAAAAAGCCTGCCCCCCCCGTTGAAGCCGGTTCAAAAAAAAAGCCTGTCGTTTCTCGTCCAGCTCCGACATCACGTCGTCAAATAAAACCAGCGGCTCCGTGTGGCAGCCCTCGGCTAAAAGCGACAACTGGGCCAGTTTCAAGGCCAGGGCCGCGGTGCGTTGCTGTCCTTGGCTTCCAAATTTTCTTAAAAGCTCGCCGTTCACGAAAAAACCGATATCGTCCCGATGCGGCCCGACCACGGTGAGGCCCCGCGCGATCTCTTCTTTGCGGGCCCTTCCAAAGGCTTGAAGCATTTGTTCTTTCGTGACTTCTGTTTTTTCAGCGCTTAGCAGCGAACTTTCATACCGCAGCTCAAATTTTTCAAGCCCACCCGTCAAATCGCCCAAGGCCCGGCCCGCTAAAACAGAGAGGCCTTGGCTTATCTCCAACCGCTTTCGAAGAATCGCCGCGCCATGCTCCGCCAGAGGCGCGTCCCAAAGCGGCAGTTGGGTTTCTAAGTTTTCCATCCTTTGCCGAAGCAAAGCGTTACGCTGTTTTAAGGCCCGCTCATAAAGCTGGAAGTGGGGAAGAAACCCCGGTTCCAACTGAAGAATCGTCAGGTCTAAGTACTTTCGCCGAAGCCCGGGAGCGCCCTTAACCAGGAAAAGGTCGTCCGGGGAAAAAACCACCGCCGGCATTTGTCCCAAAAGAGTTGAAAGCTTTTTTTGCTTCTTCCCGTTAAGGGTGAGTGTTTTTCCTTTGCTCTTTTTCAGTTCCAAAAAAACCTGATCTTGGCCCTTCTCCCGATGAATCACGCCTTCAATGCCGGCGGTCTCGTGGCCGAATTGAATCATTTCATCATCCACACCGGCCCGAAAAGACCGGGCGGCGGAAAGACAGTAAAGCGCTTCTAAAAGACTGGTCTTACCTTGAGCGTTCATTCCCAAAAGAAGATTCAACCGGGAATGGAATCGAACCTCCAACGAGGTGTAATTGCGAAACTGGGAAAGCCGAATGGAACCAACATGCACACCTTAACCCCTGCTTATTTAAGAATAGTGTTCTTGCGACTTAACGAAGGGTATCGTCGTCTGTTCCTCGCTGAAGAGCGTTTAAAAGCCCTCTAGAAGGCCTCAAATGTCCCGATGGGCCTCTTCCTATTAATAAGCGGGATCGTTCATTTAAAGCCCGCTTATTATAAACTTTCAAAGAGGGTTTTTCATTTTTTAATTCGGGCTTTTCACCCTATTTTAAAATGGCTTTTAAAAAAATTGAATAATAAATTGGGCATATTTAAAAAGGCCTCAAGTCAGGTGTTCCACGTGGAACATTGCGGTAAAAGTTCACTTTCTCAAAAGGGCATCGCTTGGAATGCCGTGAATTTTTAGAGCGGCTTTTTAGAGGCTTGGCCTACCAGGCGGGGATAGCGCGCGTCGGTTTTCCCCAACTTTTCCACAAGCACAATCCACCGGGATTGGGAAAGCCCCGGCAGGCGATATTCCTTTTTTTCCACCAATTGGGCGTTGAGTTCTTGGAGCGCGTTTTTTGCCTTATCCACTTTTTCCATTTGCTCTTGGGTCATCCAATTTAAAAGATGTCCGTGAGGCCTCAAGAGGGGGATGGCGTACTCGAGCAAAACGGGGAAATCAGCGACCGCCCGGGCCACCACGCCATTCCAAGATTCCCGGGTCTTGGGATCCCGGCCCAAATTTTCGGCCCGCTCAGCGACAACTTCCGCCGTCCAGGAAGCGGCCGCCAGGCACTGTTCCAAGGCCCGCCCTTTTTTCGCCACGGAGTCCACCAAGGTTAATTTTAATTCGGGAAAGGCCGCTAAAACCAACGCGCCGGGGAAACCCCCACCGGTTCCCAGGTCCATCCAACGATCGCCTGATGAAGGGCCCAAAGATTTCAATAACGGCATTCCAAAGGCCGAGTCCAGAAGATGGTAATGCGCCACTTCTTCCGGCTTGATCCACTTGGTTAAATTGAGGACTTCGTTGAGTTCCAACATTTTTTGGGTGAAGCGGGCGAGAGATTCGTCTTGAGAAACGGGGAAAAAATCAGCGAGAGAGTAGCTTTCAAAAAGCCGGCGTATCTCGGAAGCGTTTAAGCTCAATCCACGGATTCCGAAGCGATGGACTCAAATTGGCTTTTCGCATAGCGGCTTAATGCCAGCAAAAGTACACTCAAATCCGCAGGCGTTACCCCTTGGATCCGGCCGGCTTGGCCAAAGGTCTCCGGCCTAATCCGATGAAGCTTTTCTTTGGCTTCCCGGGAAAAGGTCGTGGTTTCCAGATAAGGAAAATCCCGGGGAATGGTTAAGGTTTCATAGCGGCTCTGCCGTTGGATTTCTTGGCGCTGCTTATGCAAATAACCTTCGTATTTCAATTCCACTTCCACTTGGAAGCTCACCTCGGGTTCCCACTGCAAATCCGCGGACAAATAGGGTTTTAAGCCTTCATAAGTCACCGAGGTCCGGCGCATTACCGCGTCTAAGTGAAGCGCGCGGTCTGCCAAAACCAGCTGAAGGGCTTCATTGGGTGCCGCTTCGGGCGGCAAAATCCGGGTTCGAAAGGCTTGGATTCCTTTTTCGATCTTGTCCTTTTTCTCAACCACCTTTTCATGCGCGGGCTTTGAAATAAGCCCCAGTTCAAAACCTTTTTCCATTAATCGAAGATCGGCGTTATCAGGCCTGAGCAAAAGCCGGTATTCAGCCCGGGAAGTGAATAAACGGTAGGGTTCATCCGTTCCTTTGGTGACCAGATCGTCAATGAGAACACCGATATAGGCTTCGGAGCGCGAAAGCACGAATCCGGGCAGCCCTTTGACGGCTAAGGCGGCGTTGATACCCGCCATTAAGCCTTGAGCGGCCGCTTCCTCATAGCCGGAGGTCCCATTAATTTGACCGGCCAGGAAAAGGTTTTGAATTCGGTAAGACTCCAGCGTGTGTTTGACCTGGGTCGGGGGAACGAAATCATATTCCACCGCGTAACCGGGCCGGACAATCTCCGCCTTTTCTAATCCGGGAATCGTGCGCAAAAAAGCGTATTGGGCGTCCAGAGGCAGGGAAGTGGAAAGGCCGTTTAAATAAAACTCATTCGACGCAAGACCCTCGGGTTCCAAAAAGATTTGATGGCGGAGTTTGTCCGGAAATTTCACTACCTTGTCCTCAATCGAAGGACAGTAACGGGGCCCGATACCCTTAATGGTTCCCGAATAAAGCGGTGAGCGGCTCATATTATCCCGAATCGCCCCATGGGTTTTTTCATTGGTATAAGTGATATGGCAGGCGATCTGCGGCTGAAGCGGGAACTGGGTCGTAAAATGCGAGAAGGGAACCGGGGTCGCGTCTCCCCATTGTTCTTCGGTTTGAGTGAAATCAATCGAGGCTCGGTTCACGCGGGGATTGGTTCCGGTTTTTAAGCGCCCGACCTCAAATCCTAATTCTTTCAAATGGGATGGAAGCCCCTTCGAGGTCAATTCGCCCGTGCGGCCTCCCTCAATTTTGGTCTCACCGATATGCATCAACCCGTTTAAAAAAGTTCCCGTGGTGATAATGACCGCTTTGGCTTTGATCTCTTCTCCATATTGGGTGATGGCGCCGACAACTTTTCCGTCCTCCACGATCAAACGTTCCACCAGGGCTTGCTTCACGAATAAATTGGGCTGGGCAAAAATAGTTTTTCGCATGCGTTCGTTATAAAGCTCTTTGTCGCATTGGGCCCGGTAGCCCCAGACCGCGGGCCCCTGGGTTTTGTTTAGGATTCGGGATTGAATGGAAGTTTCATCGGTGGCCTTGGCCATCTCGCCGCCGAGCGCGTCGATCTCGCGGACCAAGTGGCCCTTCGCCAGCCCGCCCACCGCGGGATTGCAACTCATCTTGGCGATCGTATCGGGGTTCATCGTTAAGAGGGCCGTGGCCAAGCCCATCCGGGCGCAAGCCAAGGAAGCTTCGCAACCGGCATGGCCGGCGCCAACCACAATCACGTCATAAGAAGAGGAAGAGTGAAAAGACATAAAGGCCTTTTAAAATTTAACCGCTGAAATTTATAACACAAGTCCGGGGAAGGTACAACTTTCTACCCTCCGGCGAAAAAGCGCGCCCGCCTTTAAATTGTTCCACGTGGAACAACGCCTGAGCGCCGGCCCGCCCGGGGGGCCGTATTCTTATGTGACTTTTTTTGTTCATTATTTAAAAATGAAGGTCGCTTGGGGAAGCGCTTATTTACCGATGCAAAACTTGGTAAATATCTCCTCAAAGGCCGTTCCCGGCAGGTTTCGGCCGCGGATCCGGCCGATGGCCAAGGCGGCTTCCCGAAGCTCCTCCGCCCATAATTCATAGGATTGGCCTTCTTTGAATAGGGCTTGAAGATTGGCCAAAGCTTGATGGGCCAAGCCCGTCTCCTTTTGATGGCGGGCCGAGGTCAAAATAATATCTTGGGAAGAGGCCGGCGTCTCGATCAGCTCCATCAATCGAGCCAACAAAGGCTCTAGGCCTTCGGGAGTTTGACAGGAGATGGAAAGGCATCGAGACGCCGGTAACGGAGGGTAATTTTTCCAAGGCGCTTCGCCGGAAACCAAATCACTTTTATTGAAAAGAAACCAGCTTCGGGAAGGATCGACCGAGTGGTTTTTGAACTCTTGGATTGATTCCTCGACTTGGGTGGAATCAACCACCCAAAAGATAAAATCAGCTTCCTCAATTAACTGCTGGCTTCGGCGGATCCCCTCCGCTTCCACCACATTGGAGGAATCCCGCAGGCCCGCCGTATCAAAAAAACGGACTTGGATACCCTTGAAGAGCATCTGCCCCTCAATCACATCCCGCGTAGTCCCCGCCAGGGGCGTCACAATCGCCCGATTCGTGCCCACTAACCGGTTGAGCAAGCTCGACTTGCCCACGTTCGGCGGACCCACCAGGGCCACCGTCAGGCCGTTTTTGAGGATCTTGCCTTGGCTGTAACTTTCCAAAAGTTTTCTCAATTGGCCCTGGACCGCCTGGACCTCCAGCTTGAATTTCTCGAAATCAAGCGGAGGGATTCCGTCCTCGGAAAACTCAAGCCGTGCCTCAATTTTTAAATAGAGGGACTTGAGCGCCTCTTCCAGGGGTTCCAAATAAGCCGCTAGCCCGCCGGTCAAATGTTGAAGCGCTTGCCTCCTCGAGGCGTCGCCTTGAGCCGAAATGAGTTCTTCCACGGCCTCCGCCTGGGTCAAATCCAGCCGGCCCGATAAAAAGGCGCGGTAAGTAAATTCCCCGGGGTCCGCCGGACGGGCCCCTCCTTCAATTAACAGCCGTAAGAGGTATGCCAAAAGGGAAGGACTGCCATGCAAGTGAAACTCCACCACATCTTCCCCTGTGTAACTGTTGGGTCCCGGCATCGCCAGAAGCAACCCCTCGTCTAAAATTTCGCGGGTCTGCGGGTGGATGAATTTTTGAAACGAAAGCCGGCGCTTTTTGTCAAATGATTCCGAACCACCTAAAAAGACGCCGCTGATCTTAAAAGCCGCGGGGCCCGAAACACGGATAATCCCGATTCCGCCCATTCCCGGGGGAGTGGCGATGGCGCAAATCGTGTCGTCGAATCCGTACATGTCTTTTCTTTCCCCGGCTGGTGTAGGGCTTTTTAAAAATTATCCACGACTTTGGGAAATAAAAAAAGGCTTCGGTTATTTCCGAAGCCTTTTGAACGGCAAATGAGTTAAAAAGAATTAACGATTTCCGAAGGTATCCTCTTCTTCGTCGTGCACGACCGGCGGCGGCGCCACATTCATCGAAACTTCCGGCTGGGCGATCGATTCCGGTGAATAAGGAAGCGGGGCTTCGGAGGAGTTTCCGTTATCTGAAAGCCCTTCTTGGGCCGAGGCGCCCGTCGAAGCGGACGGGGCGGCAGCGACCGCCTTCACTTTGGGAATAATCACCACCCGGCGGCGCAATCCCTCGCCCCGGCTTTCGGTGGTGACATGCTCGTCTTCTTTCAACGTCAAGTGGACCACCCGGCGGTCTTTAGAGCTCATGGGCCGCATGGGAATCTCGGACCCCGTCTCTCGGGCTTTTTGCGCGAGATTCTGGGCCAGTTCCTTCAACTTTTCTTTTTGGCGCTCCAGGTAATTCTCAACGTCCACCACGATGATCACGTGATCATCACCGGTCATCCGTTGAACCACCTTGGAAACCAAATATTGAAGCGATTCCAAAGTGTGGCCGTGCCGGCCGATCAGGGTTCCGCTGGAAGGGCCGAGGATGTTCAAAACCGGATTTCCATCCGAATCCTTTTGGCTCTTCACCTTATCCGGCAATCCCATGGCCCCCAACAACCGAGCCAACACACTCTCGGCGAAAGGCATCACGGCGTTGGATTTCAAAGCCACCTTCACCTTGGCGGGCTTGGAGCCGATTCCTAAGAAGCCTTTGCTTCCTTCCTCGAGAACTTCAATGTTCAAGTCATTACGGCTGACATTAAAACGCCGCAACGCTTCTTGAATGGCTTCCTCGGTTCCTTTACCGGTCACTTCGACCCAAGAACTGCGGGGCCCCCGGGGAGCTGAGGAATTCCGATCCCGATCCGCGGGACGATAAGAATTGCCCCGGCCCTGGGACGGTTCACGGTCCCGATAGGAATTATTGCGGTCCGGGCGAAATCCATGGCTGCGCGAAGAACTGTTGCCGCTGTTACCACTGCCGCGGTGTTCCCGGTCGGATCGATTCTCACTGCGTCCGCCGCGATTTTCGCGGTTCGAATATCCACTGGGCCGGTCATAACCCGGCTTGTTGCCAGAGGATTGGCGGTTCCCGTTTCCATTCCCACTGGGGCGGCCGCTGTTTTGATTTGAATTTGAATAGGGTCTCATAATGCCTCTTCTTTCTTCTTTTCCTTTTTAATTTCCCGATTCACTTCTTTTTGCTGCACGATGGACAGCAGGTTCGTCACCACCCAATAAATCAAAAGCCCGGAGGGCCATTGGAGTGAGAAAACCGTCAGAAAGATCGGAAAAAACCACATCATAAATTTTTGTTGACCAGGCGCGTTACTCGCGGCCTGTCCGGACACCCTCTGCTGAACAATCATGGAAGCTCCCATGAGCAGGGGTAACACGTGCGTCGAATCCATCAACGTTAAGTCTTTCAACCAAAGGAAAGAAGCGCCACGCAACTCTATGGTGTGCGACAAAGTGGAATAAAGCGCGATAAAGATGGGAATCTGGAAAACCATCGGCAAACACCCGCCCAGCGGATTAATGCCGGCCTTGGCGTAAAGCTCTTGGGTTTCCTTGTTTTGCCTTTCCTTATCGTCCGCGTACTTACGTTTAATCGCGTCGATCTTGGGCTGGATTTCTTTCATTTTTTGCTGGGTGAGGTACATGCTTTTGTAACTGGCGTGGGTGGGGAACCACAAAAGCAATTTCACCAGGATAGACAAAAGAATAATCGCCAATCCCCAGTTGTGGCAGAACCCGTCAAACCAGATCAGCAGCTGCAGCATATAAACGCTGATGAACTTGAATATCCCGAAGTCCACCACCTTCTCCAACTGCAGGTTCATGGTTTTTAACAGGTCATAATTCTTGGGCCCCAGAAAGACTTGGCCCTTTCGCTCGAAACTTTGGCCGGCTTTTAAAGCTTGTCCCTGAAAAACCAAAATCGGGCGGGGCGCGAAGGTTTTTAAATCCAGCCCCGGATTGGGGTTTTCGGGAGTGGGTTCCTTGAACACGTTATAATCCCGGACAATTTTGGCCGAAGCGCCCCCGGTGGAAGCGTCCGGAATTAAAGCCGCGACGAAAAACTGATTGGACAAAGAAGTCCAAATAATGGGTTCGGGAATTTCGGTGCTTTCCTGGGATTTTTTAGCCTTTTCCCAAGTGATGTTCTGGCCCGAATTCGTGGCCACTTGATAACCGGTGACCCGCGATTGGGTGCCGGTATTTTCCTCCGCGCCCAAGGTATCGGCCCATTCCACACCTAAGGGGCTGGCCGCCAACTCGCCGTGGCTTTGGCCGATCGTGAGGTCAAAACCGATCAGATAACTTCCGTTCTTAAAATGAAACTTCTTCTCGACCAAAGTCCCGGTGGAAGTCATGGTTCGAAAAACCAGATCGGTTTCCTCGTTATTCGAAAGCGTCTTCGAGGAACCCTTGATCTCGAATGTGAGTTGGGTGAGATCGGGAAGCGCGTCGTCACTTAACGTAAAGGGCTTGGGATGGGCCGGATCTTGATTCACCAATTGAATGGGTTGGCCGGTTTGGCGGTTTGGATATTTTTTAAGTTCGAAGCTGGTCAGGACCGCGCCTTGATTGGAAAAGACGGCCGTATATTCATCCGTCCCGATGGTGACGCTGGTGGCCGCCACCGAAACCTTTGGCTTTTGGGCGAAAGTCATCGAATGAACTTTCGCGAGGGCGGGCTGCGAGGACGGGACGGCGGCGGTCGCGACAGGCGTGGCTTGCGCGCCGGCGTTCACGGAAGGCGAAGAAACCGGTTGGGGGAAAAAACGGTAAAAAAGAAAATAAATAGCGATCGACACAACAATGAAGGTAATTAATCTGCGGCTTTGATTTTCCAAAAAAGGCCCCCGTTCAAAAATTAGGAAACGGGGTGGAATCCTCCGGCCGATAGGGGATGACAACGGCTCAAACGCTTTAAACCCAGCCCCAAGCCTTTTAAAACACCGTATTTACGAATGGCTTGATGGGTATATTCGGAGCAAGTGGGCGAAAACCGGCACGCGGGAGGTAAATAAGGCGAAATCAACATTTGATATCCCCGTATCATTATTAGGAGCCCATGCTTCATTAGTTTGTCCATTTTCATCACCGTTCAATCTCTGATGAGGAGATCAAGTCCTTGAGGTATTGAATGAACCTATTCGGACATCGTCCGGGGGAGTAGGCCCGCCTTCGTCGAGAGCGTTAAAAAAGATTTCTTCAGCTCATCGAAGGGGCGTTGAACGCTTCCGCGGCGGGGTAACAAAATAATCTGATACCCGCCCCGGAAACGATTCCGTTCCACCCGATAAATTTCTCTTAAGCGGCGTTTCAAGCGATTTCGAAGATGGGCTTTTCCATGGGCCCTCCCCAACGAAACACCGAACTTCCTTAATTGAGCGTCTTCACTTAGCTGCACATAAAGGGCTAAAACGGAATCCTCTACTTTTCGGCATTTTTCAAAAACCGCCTTAAATTCGTTGGACCGCTTGAGCCTTTCGGATTTTGGAAAACCCGATTTTTTCTTTTTCATGCTTAAACCAACAGAGGTCCTATTGGACACTCACCCTTAAACGGCTTTTTTTACGACGCGCGCTCAAAACCCGGCGCCCACCGACGGTTTTCATACGGCTGCGAAAACCATGGACTTTTTGGCGCTTGCGCTTATTTGGTTGAAAGGTTCTTTTCATGCAATCCTATCCTTTATATTACTTCTGTCCCTGAGGGGAAAAAGAGCGTTAATTGTATCTTAGTCCTCCTAAAAACGTCAATCCAGGATCAAGGCTTGGCGTGGCCCCAAGACCATGTTACAACCACAGCATGAACCCTCAAGTAACCCTTATTTTGGGCGGCGCCCGGTCGGGGAAGTCCCGGTTTGCCCTTCGGCTGAATCCCCCGGTGCCTTCTTCCCAAGAGCATTACTTCATCGCCACCGCGACGGCTCAAGATGATGAGATGAGAATTCGGATTCAAAAGCATCAAAAAGACCGCCCTTCCGGCTGGAAAACCCAAGAGGAGCCTTATGATCTTCTAAAGCTTCTTCAAAAAACCGCCTGCCAAGACCAGTCCTTCGTGGTGGTGGATTGTTTGACGCTTTGGCTCTCCAACCTGCTTTGCGGCATGGGCGGCCCCGCGCTTTCCCCCGAGTCGATCGAGAAAAAAATCGATGACCTTCAAAAAGAAATGTTGAGACTCACCGGCCGCGTCCTTTTTGTCTCCAATGAAGTGGGCTTGGGGCTGGTTCCCGAGACTTCCTTGGGCCGGGACTTCCGGGATCTGCAAGGAAAGCTCAACCAGTCCATCGCCGAAGTTTCCAGCGATATTTATTTTCTGGTGGCCGGTATTGCCCAAAAAATAAAATAATTTTTTTACAGTTGTTGCTTAGCCCCCACGTTTGACAAATTCCCCTTATTTTTTCGGCGTTTTCACCCCGCAAAGCCTTTACAAACCAATCCGTCATCGTTTACAAATGGCCCCTCAATGAAATTAAAAAATTCTGTTTCAATTCCAAAATGGCGGGACGGGTTGTTAACGTTGAACCGTTTGTGGCAGCGGGGTCTTTTCCCCGATGATTTGGAAAAACATTATTTTTTGAACTGGTTCGTGGTGTACGACGGCAACATCATTAAGACCGCCGCCGCGCTGAAGATCCACCGCAATACCATCCAAGGCCATTTTTTAAAGCTGGGCTATTCGCGTAAATCGGTCAAATTACGCCACGCTTGGCAAACCCTCTCGGAAAAACAAAAAAGTTCTTTTGAGAAGCGCTTTTACGCCTTCTATCAAAAATTCGCCGTGAAGCCCCGGCTGTCTTCGGACGAAAGCCAGAAGTTGATCGGCCTTTGGCAAACCCATTTCCCTTACAAACTCTTGATCCACCATTATCTGCTTTGGGCCATTCGGAATAAAAAGAGCAAAATTTGGATACAATCCCAATTGGATTATTCTTACCGGCATCAAACCCGCATCTTGAGCCAAATTGGAAAACCCAAATCCAAGGCCGCCTATTGGCTTTCCCCGCTCAAGCCTGAGCCGCTTGAGGTTTATTCCGAACGCTATAAATCCCGCTTAAGAAATATGCGCCGCAAACGCTAAAAACCGCGCCTTTCTCTTTTTCCTCCGCAATTTTTGTTAATGACTTGCCCCGGCCCGGATGAAATAATCCCCTTCATGAACCTTTCCAAAGTCCTCAAGGCCATCCGCCCGCTTCATCTTCCGAGCATGAAAAAGGCGCGCCAACACCAGGATCATTTAACCAAGCCCCTTCACAGCTTAGGCGTCCTGGAATCCATCGCGATTCAAGTGGCGGGTATCACGCGCAGTCCCCTCCCCGCGCTGGGTAAAAAACGCGTGATTCTTTGCGCCGCCGACCACGGAGTGGCAGCCGAGGGTGTTTCCGCTTTTCCCGCCTCGGTCACCCCCATGATGGTGTTGAATTTTCTTAAGGGTGGCGGCGCCATCAACGCCTTGGCCGGCCAGGCCGGAGCCGAGGTCCTAGTGGTGGACGCGGGCGTCAACGCCGATTTGCCCGCGCATCCTCAATTAAGAAACGCGAAAATCCGCTTCGGAACCCGAAATTTTAAAGTGGAAGCCGCCATGACGCGGGAAGAACGCGACAAAGCTCTCGCGCTGGGAATTCAATTGGCGGACCAAGCGAAAAAAGACAAAGTTCAATGGATCGCTTTGGGCGAAATGGGAATTGGAAACACCACCTCGGCGGCGGCGTTAATGGCCTCGCTTTTACCCTGCGCGGTGGAAGATGTGACGGGTTTTGGAACCGGCATCGACCGCGCCCACTGGATGATTAAATGCAAGATCATCTCGGACGCCTTGAGGCGTTACGCGTTAACCCCTTCCAAGCCTTTGGAAGCGCTTCGATCGGTCGGCGGATTGGAAATCGCGACCTTGACGGGCGTCGTTTTAGGAAGCGCGAAGAATCGAATTCCGGTCGTCGTGGACGGCTTCATTACCTCCGCGGCTTTTCTGGTGGCTTACCGCTTGAGCCCTCAAGTCCGTGATTTTTGCTTTTTTTCCCATCGCTCCGAAGAGCCGGGCCACACCAAGTTCTTCGAAACGCTTGAAACAGAGCCTCTTTTGAACCTCAAGATGCGCCTGGGCGAAGGCAGCGGCGCCGCCCTGGCGCTTCCTTTATTAGAGGCGGCCGTCCGCGCCCATCGGGAAATGGCCACTTTTTCCAGCGCCAAGGTTCCTACCCGGCTGAAAAATAAAAAGACGACCCGAAAAACTTCTTCGCCTTCTTAACCCCTCTTTCACTTTGCGCTCTTCAAAGGAACCCATGAAGTCTTTTTGGATCGCTTTATCCACCCTGACGCCTTTCCCCGCCCCCGTTAAAAATTGGACGCCGAAGGATTTAAGAACTTCCCTCGTTTTCTATCCGCCGATCGGCGCGGCGCTGGGATTTCTTTTATTCCTCCATCATCTCTGGCCGGTACCCGTTTCGGTTCAAGCCTTGTTCGCGCTTTTAACCTGGGTCCTTCTCACCTTCAGCTTTCATTTGGACGGATTGGCGGATTGTCTGGACGGGTGGCTGGGGGGACGGACGCCCGCGCAAAAGTTCAAGATTATGAAAGACCCCGCCATAGGCACGTATGGAACCGTGGGTGTTTTTTTACTTTTGATTTCAAAATATGTTTTTCTTCAGCTTTTGTTTTTAAAACCCGCCGCCTGGCCCTGGTTTCCGCTGATCCCGATGATGGCGCGCTGGTCCGTGGGGTTGGCTTGCTTCCTTCATCCGCCCCGTTCCAAATATAAAGGTCTGGCTTCGGCCTTGTTCGGTTTGCGGCCGCCGTTTTTTATCGTCTCCTGTCTTTTTATCATTCCCGGTTTTTTTTGGAGGCCCGGGCCGGCTTTGGCGGCGTTGATTTTCACGATCGGGTTTAATTTTATTTGGACTTTTCTTTCCCGCCGTCAAATCGGCGAAGTCACCGGGGATGGATTGGGCGCTTTAATTGAGCTCACCGAAACCGGTCTTTTGGCGCTAGCGGGCCTGGGGCTTTTAAATTAGGAGCTGGAATTTTATGTCGAAGACTTGTGTCTTATTGCTCAGCCACGGAAGCCGGGATTCTTCGGCGGACTTGGAAATGAAAAAATGCGCCGAGGCTTATCAAACCCGGCACCCTGAAATTACCGTTTGCTTCGGGTATTTGGAATTGGCCGAACCGTCTTTTAATTCGGAATTGGAAAAAGCCGCCCAAAATTTCAACATGGTACGAATTCTTCCTTTGTTTCTTTTTTCCGGATCGCATTTAAAAAAAGATGTCCCCGAAACCATTCAACGCGTCCAAGAAAAATACCCTCAAACTCAATTTCAATTGGGGCCTTCGCTGGGAATTTCTTCCGCCATGGCCGAGCTGGTCTTGGCCCGGCTGGCGTCCGCCGGATATCCGAGCGATCCCGGCGGTAAAAGCGCCCTCTTGGTAGGCCACGGCGCCCGGGAAACCGAAGCCCAAGGACTCTTGGAAGAATTGGCTTCGCTCCTGCGTCAAAAAAAACCAACGGCGGGAATCACGCCTTGTTTTATCGGCCTAGGCGCGCCTTCCTTAAGCGAGGCCCTGGAACGAATCAAATTGGAAAATCATTTGAATGAGATTTGGGTCGCGCCCTATCTTTTGTTTCCCGGAAACTTTTTGGAAAAAATAAAAGAGACCCTTCGGAATTTTCAAATTGAAAATCCGGCGGTTAAACTATTTATGGCCCCGCCCTTAGGCGCGGCGGATGAATTTATTTTTCAAATTTTAGATTCGCGGCTCGCGGAAACTTAATGAGCGGCGGTAAAAAGTTAAAAAAATATTTTTGGATTCAATAGAAAATTTTTAAAAAAAGAATTTTAAAATCCCGATAATTTTCTTGACTTCGCTGGAAAAAGATTTAAATAGAGAGAAGCAAATCACGATTTCGAAAATTTTTGGACGAAACTGAAAATCAAATCCAAAAACTCAACTCCCGAAGCGCCGAACTTGTGGATACGTGGATAATCTGTGCATGACTTTTTGAATCACTCGAAAAAGCCTTAAACGATAAGCTTTTTTGGCCGCTTCAAAAAATCGAAATTAAAAATTTTTAAAAACCGAAAGACCAAAAATTTCAAAAACTCTTTTTTGACTGGGCTTTCTACCACCGGTTGGGTTATCCACAAACCATACACAATTGTGAATAACTGATTTACCAATCCTTACCACGCTGGTTTGATTTAGTGCTCAAGAGCTCTCCCCATAAACTGGGGATAAACAGGGGATAAATTCGCAGCCGATCTCATTTCGCCCCTTTTTGTTGGTTTTAAATGTCTTTTAACGTTCGGGAGGTTTGTGGATGACTGGTCCAGTGGATGTATGGGGTCTTTGTCTCGAAAACCTCAAAAAAGACTTAAACCGCCAGAGCTACGAGACCTGGTTTAAGGCAACGCAGGCTTCCTTATTGGACGAGAAGACCCTTCAAATCAAGGTTCCCAACGAGTTTTTCCGTGACTGGATCCGGGACCATTACCAGCCCCAAATTCAAAAGGCCCTCAAACTAGTCCATCCGGTTCAATTGGAAATCCAATTTGAGATCCAAAACGCTTCCCCCGAAAGCCCCGCAAGGGCTTCGGTGGCCGCCCCTTCCACCCTGGAAGTTATCGAAAAGCCAACCTTGACCATGCCGAGCCCCAGCCGGGTTTCTTCGGATTCTGAAATTATCCTCAACGGCAAGTTTAATTTTGAGAGTTTTGTCGTCGGCAACAGCAATCGGTTCGCCCACGCGGCTTGTTTGGCTGTCGCGGAGGCGCCCGCCCGCTCTTACAACCCTCTTTTTATATACGGGGGAGTCGGCCTTGGAAAAACCCACTTACTTCAAGCCATCGGCAATTACGTGGTCGAGCAAAACCCCAATATTAAGGTTCTCTATATCTCATCTGAGAAGTTCATGAATGACTTCATCCAATCCATTCAATCCGGCCGGCAGCAGGATTTCAGGAACAAATACCGAACCGTCGACGTGCTCTTGATTGATGACATCCAATTTTGGGAAGGCAAGGAAGCCACCCAAGAAGAGTTTTTCCATACCTTCAACGTGCTCTATGAGGAGCAAAAGCAAATCGTGGCCACTTCAGACAGCCATCCCAAGGAAATTCGCTTGGAAGAACGGCTTCGCAACCGTTTTGAGATGGGGTTGATCACCGATATCCAAGAACCGGACCTTGAAACCCGGATCGCCATCCTCCGTAAAAAAGCCGAAAGCGAGGGAATCTTGGTGCCCAATGAGGTCACCTTGTTCATCGCCCATCATGTCAAAGCCAATATCCGCGAGCTGGAAGGTTCCATGCTCCGGGTCATCGCTTTCGCATCCTTGACCCGCCAAGAGATCACGCTTGAGCTGGTAAAAGAAGTCCTTAAAGACGCCCTTCCCAATGAGGAAAAACGCATCTCGGTGGACACCATCCAACGATTGGTGGCCGAAAGGTATAACTGCAAGTTTTCCGATATGAAATCAAAGAAACGCACGAAGCAAATCGCTTTTCCCCGTCAGATCGCCATGTATCTCACCCGGGAACTTACCGCGCACTCCTTGACCGAAATCGGAGCCGCCTTCGGGGGAAAAGACCATACGACCATCATCCACGCTTACGAGAAAATCGACGATTTGTGCCAGACCGACGCCACTTTGTTGGCGGAAGTTTCCAATCTTAAGAAAAACCTAACGGACCGGCATTCCTCTTCCTTCTAAGCTAAGCCTCCCGCGACTTATCCACGAAGTTATTCAAATCCATCCCCAAGTCCTTTATTTAAGATTCAAATTTTCTCTTGCGTCCTGGTTCTCCCCAAATAAATTCACAAAAGGCCGAACTCCCTGGGTATAAGTCGCGGTTTCGGGCAAAAGAGTTGCGGGTCTGTGGATTTCTCTTATAATACCCCCAAATTATTCCCATCGTTTTTTCGGCTCTAACCATTACAGGGAATCAATTTCCGAATGATTTGCACATATCCTCAACACCCACTACGACTACTCTTGGTTAAATTTAAAAGTCTTTTGAAACAATAGTCGTCACCACGAATTTACCTTCAAGGAGCTTTTCAAATGAAAGTGGTTTTAAATCGGGCGGACTTGTTAAAAGGTATCTCAACGGTTCAAAGCGCGGTGGCCACTAAAAATACCATGCCCATCTTGGCGAATGTGCTTTTAGAGGCCCGGGATAAAAAATTGGAGTTTGTCGCGACGGATTTAGATATGGGGATTCGCTGCTCAGTTGTGGCGGAGGTAGTGGAAAAGGGAAGCATCACGATTAACGCGAAAAAACTCGCGGATATCGTCCGGGAATTACCGGAAGCTTCAGTTGATATCGAAATTGATGAGAACCAAAAGATGATTTTAGTTTGTCAAAAATCCCAATTCAAAGTGCACGGTTTACCCAAAGACGACTTTCCTATCCTGCCGGAAGTTAAAAAAGAAAAAGTTTTTAAAATTAAAGGATCCTTACTTCAAGAAATGATCCATAAGACCATTTTCGCGGTCTCGACGGACGAAACCCGCTATGTTTTAAACGGGGTTTATTTTCAAGTCGAGAATGAAAAACTGAAAATGGTTGCCACTGATGGCCATCGTTTGGCTTATATCCAAAAGAAATTAGAAGGAAAGGGTGAAGGAAAAGCGAACGTGATTATCCCCACCAAAACCTTAAATGAGTTATCCAAAGTCATTTCGGATGTGGCCAAAGGAAAAGAAGAAAAGGAAGAGCCCACGGTGGAAGTCGTGACGACCGAAAATCAAATTAAGTTTACGGTGGAAGGCGTCGAAATTATTTCCCGCTTAATCGAGGGCCAATTCCCCAATTACGAACAAGTGATCCCGAAAGACTCGGACAAAAAAGTGGAGGTTTCAACCTCCGAATTATCCTCGGCGACCAAACGCGTGGCTATTTTGACCTCCGAGAAATCCAATTCGATTCGATATCAAATCAAAGCGGGGAAAATATCGATCTCGTCCAAAACCCCGGATATGGGGGAAGCTAAGGAAGAAATCGACGCTTCTTATAAGGGCGAGGAAATCAGCATCGCTTATAACGCCAAATATGTTTTGGACGTTTTGAAGAACATTGGGACCGACCAAGTTTCCATTGAATTGACCCAACCCTTGAGCCCCGGTATTTTGAAACCCAAAGGCGACTCCGACTATCTTTGCGTGATTATGCCCATGCGGGTCTAAGGGTTCATTTTCCCGGCGCTTTAAAAAAGACCCGTCTTTTGGCGGGTCTTTTTGTTTTTTAAAGGTTCGTGGGCCCCGCCTTTGAATCCTTCGAAAAAAACCGTACAATTCGCCCATGGCCCTGAAGCTTTCCCCCTCGAAGTCGATTTTTTCCCAACTGCTTTCCGTTTTGCGCTCCCGGGAAGATTTAAAAGACCGGCTCAAACACGTGGAGGCTATCCCCCCTCGAAAAGCCCGGTTTCAAGATTGGCCGGCGGGCCTGTCCTCCGAACTTATCTCCGTGGTAAAAAAATCAGGCGTGGAGTCGCTTTGGACCCATCAAGCCCAGGCCATCGACGCGCTTCTGAACGGAAAAAATGTCGCGGTGACCACGCCCACGGCTTCGGGCAAAACCCTTTGCTTTAATTTGCCCGTGATCCAATCGGTTTTAAAAAATCCCGCTTCCCGGGCCCTTTATCTTTACCCCATGAAAGCCTTGGCCCAGGACCAACTGAAAACCCTGCAAGAGTGGTCGGGCCGGTTGAAGTCCGCGAAGCTTCCTTTGGTGAGCGCCGAAATTTATGACGGGGATACGCCGACCGGGGTAAGGGGAAAAATAAAAAAGAATCCCCCGAATATTCTTTTAACCAATCCCGATATGCTTCATTTGGGCATTTTGGCTTTTCATGACGGTTGGTCCGACTTTTTTAAAAACTTAAAGTACGTGGTCGTGGATGAAGCGCATAGCTATCGGGGAGTCTTTGGATCCCATGTGGCCCACGTCCTGCGCCGCTTGCGGCGGATCTGCCGGCATTATGGAAGCGATCCGCAGTTTGTCACTTGTTCGGCCACGCTGGGAAATCCGGATGAGTTTTTGAGCCGCTTAACCGGGCTTCCTTTCGAGATTGTCTCTGAAACCGGAGCCCCCCAAAACGCCAAGACCTTCGTATTGTGGAATCCGGATACGGCTTCGCCCTATACCGAAGCGGTGACCTTGTTGATCGAGTGCCTTAAAGCCGGAATGAAAACCATTGTATTTACCAAGGCGCGGAAGATCACCGAACTTATCAGCCTTTGGGTGACCCAAGCCAGGCCCGAATGGGCCGCGCAAATTAAAAGTTACCGGGCCGGCTATCTGCCGGAGGAGCGCCGGGAGATCGAGGGAAAACTTTTTAAAGATGAGTTAAAAGCGGTCATTTCCACCTCGGCTTTGGAGGTGGGGATTGACGTGGGGGGATTGGACTCTTGTATTTTGGTGGGCTATCCGGGAACCATGATCTCTACCTGGCAGCGTTCAGGCCGGGTGGGCCGGGGCGACGCGCCCTCGGTTGTTTTTTTGGTGGCGATGGCGGACGCCATGGATCAGTACTGGATGAAACATCCCGCCAAATTTTTCACCATGAAACCTGAATCGCTGATGGTGGGGTTTGAGAACGAGACCATCGCCAAGGCCCACTTGCGCTGCGCGGCTTCCGAATTTCCGCTCACCCTCGAACAAGACACCCCTTTTTATGGGCAACTGATGCAAGAGCTGCTCCCCTCGCTCGTGGCGCAAGGCGCTATTTTGGAATCGGCTAATGGCGGAAAATGGCTGGTCACGGACAAGAACCCCCAACGAGGCGTCAATATCCGCGACATGGGCGAAGGCTACCAAATCATCCTGCAAGACACGGGAGAACTCATCGGCACGATTGACGGCATGCGCGCTTTCCGCGACTGCCACCCCGGCGCGGTTTATCTGCATCAAGGGGTTCAATATGTGGTGAAAGAGCTCCAATGGGAGCAGCACAAGATCCTCATTCGGGACGAACCGGTGGATTATTACACCCAGGTCAATTACGAGGAAGAAACCGAGATTTTGGAGCAGATCAAAAAGCGCCCCTTAGGGCCGGCGAAAGCCCAAAGCGAAATCCAATGGGGCCGGGTGAAGATCACCCAGCGCTTCATCAATTACGAGGTGCACCGGATTTTGGATCGGTCTTTGGTGTCCACCTACCCTTTGACATTGCCGCCCCAAACCTTTGAGACCCGGGCGCTTTGGTTCACGTTGCCGGATCATTTGCAGCGGCGCTTGGCGGACTTGAAACTTCATTTTATGGGCGGGCTTCACGCGGCCGAACACGGCACCATCGCCATGATGCCGCTCCATGTGGTTTGCGACCGTTGGGATTTGGGCGGCATCTCAACGCCCGCCCATCCCCAGGTTCCCCAACCCGTTATTTTTATCTATGATGGCACTCCGGGCGGCGTGGGGCTCACCGAGCGCGCCTATGAGACAATGGAAGAGCTGTTGACCACGACCTTTGAGATGATCCGAGACTGCGAATGCGAGGAAGGCTGCCCTTCCTGTGTTCAGTCGCCCAAATGCGGGAGCGGGAACCATCCGCTCGATAAAAAAGGAGCGATTTTGTTACTCGCCCATTTGTTGGGCCGGGAGGATCTTCAGCCGGCGCTTCCGGGCCTTCAACCGGAGCCTTCACCCAAAGAAACTTTACCGGTTGAAAAAGTCTCGAAGCCCCCGGAAAAGAAAACTCAAACCGTCCCATCGCTTTTTTCAACCGAGCCGGCGCCGGGAAAAACCGGCCCGGTGGTTTTTGATATTGAGACGCAGTATTTGGCCGCGGAAATTTCCGGAGGTTGGGGAAACCTCCCTGGCATGAAACTTTCTTGCGCGGTGGTTTATGACGTGGACCAGGCCCGTTACTTCACCTACGGCGAGGAAAATGTCGGTGAATTGATCGCGCACCTGAAGGCCTCGTCCCTGGTCATTGGCTTTAATACCCTGCGATTCGACTATGGCGTTTTGCAAGGTTACACTTCCTTCGCCCTGCAAAAATTGCCGTCGTTGGATTTAATGGCGGACCTTCAAAAGAAGCTCAACCACCGGCTTTCGCTGGCGCATCTGGCCCAACATACCCTGGGGGGGGCCGAAAAAAGCGCCGACGGCCTTTTGGCAGTCCAATGGTGGCGGGAGGGAAAATACCAGCAGGTCATCGATTATTGCCAAATGGACGTGAAGTTGACCCATGATCTTTGGAAATTCGGCCAGGAAAAAAAATATGTCCTCTTCAAGCACAAGCAATCCGGCGAAATCGTGAAATGCCCGGTGAGTTGGTAAAGTTTCCCGCCAAAATTAATTTTAAAACCGAAATCCGGCCGTTATACTGCGCGCATGGCCAAAGGGACCTCCAAAAATAAAACCCAGCTCACCGTCGCGATGCCCATCATGTCTTTTGAGACGGATTACCAGGGCATCGTCAATAACACCGAATTCATCCGATTTTTGGAACGGGTTCGGTATGAGTTATCGAAAAAGCTCGGGTTTTCCTTCAAACAAGTCCGTTCGGCCAAGCTTTGGACCGTGATGGCCCATGTGGAAATCAATTACGTCTCGCCGGCCCGATTTGAGGACATTCTTTTGGGCACCGGCTGGGTGGAAAAAATGGGCAGAAGCTCCATCACGATTGGTTATGACTTCCGCCTTAAGGGATCTTACCGGCTTATCGCGGACGCCCGTCAGGTTTTGGTGTTCGTGAACACCTTGGATCTTAAATCCAGGCCCATTCCCCCGAAGGTTCGGGGCAAAATCAACCGGCTCCTTTCGAAGGGCTAGAAGCGCTTTTAACCGGTTTCTCCCGGCCTTTTTCGGTCTCCATGGCCCTTGTAAATGGCCCACTTTTCAAGGTATCTTGATTCCTCGAACTTACGCAAGGAAACCCGTATGCCTAAAGCCCAAATGAGCGTCAACAACCTTCAAGAGCAATTGCTCGCGTTGAATAAAATCGGTATCGCCCTCACCCAAGAAAATAATCTCAATCAGCTTCTCACCCTGATCTTAAATGAGAGCCGTAATTTTACCGGAGCGGAGGCGGGAAGCCTTTATGTGCGCGAAGGCGAGCAATTGCGCTTCGCGGTCAGCCAAAACGAAGTCATGGAAGAGCGAAAAAAGGCCGAGCTTAAAAAATTAAAAAAACCGCTGGAAGTGGTTCCGGCCACCTTCACGGGGTTTTATATCTCCCTGGATAAAAGCTCGCTGGCCGGTTATGTCGGGGTCACGGGAAAAACGCTGAACATTCCGGACGCTTATAAAATTCCTTCCGCCCGGGAATACCGTTTCAACCGTTCCTTCGACGAAAAAAATAACTACCGAACCAAAAGCATGTTGATCGTTCCCATGAAGGACGCCCACGGCAAGGTGGTGGGCGTGATCCAGCTCATCAACGCGCGCAAGAAAAAAACCATCATTCCCTTTGATAAACATTTTGAGAATTTGGTGTTGTCCTTGGCCAGCCAGGCGGCGATCGCTATCCGCAACGCCCTTTTAACCCAGGAACTCAAAGAAGCTTATCTGGATACCATCTTCCGCCTGTCCGTCGCCGCCGAATATAAAGACGACGATACGGCGGCCCACATTCATCGCATGAGCCGCTATTCTTCCATCTTGGCCGAAGGGTTGGGGTTATCGAAGGCGGAAGTGGAAAGCATCCAATACGCCTCGCCCATGCATGACATTGGGAAACTCGGTGTGCCCGACTCCATCCTGATGAAACCAGGAAAACTGACGCCCCAAGAATTCAAGGAAATGCAAAATCACACGATCTTCGGGGCGAAAATTTTGGAAAACGCCAAAGCGGATTTGTTGCGGGTTTCGGAGCAGATCGCCTTCACGCATCATGAAAAATGGGATGGAAGCGGATATCCGCGCGGGCTGAAAGGCGAAAATATTCCCTTGTCGGGCCGCATCGTGGCGCTGGCGGACGTGTTTGACGCCCTCACGTCCAAACGCTGCTACAAACCGGCTTTTCCGCTGGAACAGTCCCTGGATATCATCAAAGAGGGAAGCGGCCGCCATTTTGACCCCAAAATTGTTCAAGCTTTCTTGAACAACATTGAAAAGTTCCTCGCGGTCAAAGCCCAGTTCAGCAACTAACGCCCATGTCCAAATGATGAATAAAAAAATCGCCAGAGAATTCGATCTTTCCATTGAAATTTGTACCCGCCAGAGAACTATTGAAAAATTATCTTCGGATATTGGCATCGAGCATTACGGCGGAATAAATCGGGGGGAAACCTCGGAATTTAGAAAGATAAAAGCTAAATTCACAAATTGGCGTTGGTTTGAAAAAAAGTCAAAATCAGCTTTATCTCTTTCCAAAAATTTAAGCGCGTTGATCAAACGATTTGAAAATAGCCATATTTTTGATCCGGGGGTTCTTCCTTCGGACGCGCGTTTAACCGTTTGTATCGCGGAATATTGGAATATAGAAAAGGCAGCCTATCCGAGCGTTTTTATTTCGCCAAAACATCTTTCTTGGCTCGCAAAAAACTCAATAGAATTGAACGTCATTTCTTATCCTTGCGAATAGAACAGTTAAACAGACTATTTCTGGAAACGGATATTTTTAACGATGATTTTCCCGTCGCCCTGGCCGCCCGGAATGTAAAAATCCAGGTCCGAAATGGCTTGAAGATCCAAAATATTATTTCCCTTCTGGTTTCCCCATTCGCTCCGCTTTTCCAAATCCTCCAGATGAATCCGATAGGTTTGCCAATGGCCCGAGCCCTCGAGCGAGGGAAAGCTATAAGATTCCCCGTCGGCGCCGTTAAGGCCTAAAAAAGTTTTAGCCGAGGGGTCCGCGTTGCCGGATTCGGATAAATAAATCAAAAAACGGACCCCCAGAGGCGCGAAAGCGTCAAATTGAATCTGGTTATAACCGGTCAAATCCACCACGCCGGGAGCCGCCAGGGGCGGGACATTGGAAGGGCACGAAACACCGCAGCCCCAGCCGCCCCCGGATTGAAACTGGATCTCTAGCGCCCCGGAAGCGGTCGATAAACTCACCGTGCCGCCCGTCGCCTTATCTCCCCAGGGATAAAGGATCGGCGAGGCGTCTAATTTAACAAAAGCCCGGTTGTTCGGAATGACGGCGCCTAACGCCGCGCGGCGGTAATCCGCCTGCGACTCCGTCGACACGAATTGATCCGGTAAGAGGGTGGCGGATTGGGCGTGAAGCGCGGGGGCCAGTCCATTCAGCTTTTGATGCTCTTGGGTAACCAGCGCGTAAGGCGCGTCTTTTATGTCCACCAAACCATAATTTTGATCCTCGCCGTCAAACCGGCCCCGGGGGGACTCATCCGCCCATCCAAACCAATGCAATCCGACCAGATAGGGAAGCGCCAAGGCCTCCTTGGCGAAAGAGTCTAAATATTGCGCGCGTTCTTTTTGCGTGGGGACGGTCACATCGGCTCCATGGGTGTCGGGATCGCCGCTTTGGTTTTGCAAGGCGCTGAAAGAATATTCGCTTAAAAGAATCGGTTTTCCCGATTTGACGTAAAAATCATCTAAAAGGGTTTTGTCGATATGACCTGATTTTTCGTATTGATTCACCGAAACCACGTCGCAATATTTTCCGCAAGCTTGAACGACTTCCCAAGGGGTTTCTCCCGCGAACCGGACGCCTAAGATGAGATGATTGGGGTCCGCGGCGCGCAGCGCGCACGTCGTTACGGAAAAATAACGCTCGGCCACGACTCCCGCCCAAGCGTTGGCGTCCGATTTTTGCTGACGGGTTTTCACTTGAATTGTCAGCGGATCGCCGAACGACTCGAACGAGGCGTAAGAGGTATCCCACGCGTTATTGAAGGCCTGGATATTGTTTTGATATCGGTCTTTAAAAAACCCGACGAGCGCGGCCTCGGCGCTTTCATCCAAAAAGGACCCCGCGTATTTTTCCAAAAGGGTTTTTTGGCCCTCGGCGCGCCAACCCGTTTGTCCCCACCAAGGAAGTTCGTTGTCCAGAAAATAACCGATCAAATATGGGTCGTTTTTAAAACGGGCGTAGGTCACGGCCTTTTGGCGGACTTGAGTTTCAAAGTCGGGGCTGAAAACATTATCCAGAACCCGATCCCAATCCGATCCTCGGGCGATATAGGTCATGAAGGTATAAGGAACTTTTTGATTTAAAAGCGAGTCGTCGCACCAGGCGCCCAGGCTGTTAAACTTCCAAGTTTTGAGCCTCTGTAAAACGACCTTATCCCAAGCGGCGACATTTCCCCCATATTGGTTTTTAACCGGGTTGTAATAATCGTCATTGGGCGCCCGATAAGATTGATCGGCGATGGCGTTGACTCCCAGGGAAAAAAAAGGAGCGCCTTCGGGGGTTTCAAACCAAGCCTTATCCTTTTTCCAATCGATTGAAAAAAAGGCCGGAGCGGCCTGCGCGCGAAACGCCGGAATTAAAAAGACGCTCAAAACGATCGACAAGCACTTTAGCCGCATGGGGTAGGCCTTTCGTGGCGATAGGGAAAGCCAAGTTTCCACAAGTATAACGTTAGACGAACCGGGGCGTGAAAGTGGGCGGCTCTTATTCGGGAGTTTATTGACAGGCTTAAGAAAGGCTGGCCATAATGGCGCCGTCTTTTGGTTTTTGGATCAGGAAAAAAATAATTGAGGAGAAGAACCCTATGGTGAAGAAGTTATTCATTCTCTTGCTGGCGATTGGCTTTACTTCAACCCTTTACGCCCAAAATACTCCCACGACGAGCCCGGCCGCTTCCGCGCTGGTTAAAAAGAAAAAAGACACGGGTGCCGGCGACGAACAGGCGATTAAAAAAGCCTTTAATGGATTGGCGAAAGCTTGGAACGCGGGCGACGCGAATACGGTGGCTTCCTATTTCACGTCCGACGCGACCTTGATCAATCCCATGGGCCAGCAGGGCCAGGGCCATGACGGCGTGTTGCAGGTCATTACGGGTGATTTGACGGGCCCCTTGAAGGGAACCCAGCAGTCCTTCAGCGATTTCTCCTTCACCTATATTATGCCGAACATGTACTTGGTGGACGCGACCGCGACCTTGACCGGCATGACCGCGCCGGACGGCACCGCGGCGCAACCGGCTAGCTTTCATTTCTTCGGAGTTATTGTGAACCGGAATAAAAACTGGCAGGCCCGCGCGGCCCGTATTTTCGCGCCCCTGCAGCCTCCATCCGCCGCGCCGAGCGCGCCCTTGGCGGCGACGACCCCGGCCGCTTCGGGAGTTTCGGTGACTGGATCGAGCAAGTAATTTAAATTTTTTTAAAAGGATTTCAAAAGCCTTTCCGGCCAAAAACCGGGAAGGCTTTTTTATTTTGGAAACTTCAACTCGATCTTGGTTAGGATAGGTGTGATCCATTGAATCTTTTACGGAGCGAGGCGTTTTCGTGGGCGTGAAAAAAGTCATTATCGTGGGCGGCGGCGTCATCGGACTTTCGATCGCCCATCACTTATTATCCCGCGGCGTAAAATCCATCGTGATCGAAAGGGGTCCCTTCGCCAAAGAAGCGTCCTGGGCCGGGGCCGGCTATTTGGATCTTCGGGCCGCCGCTCAAGTCGGCGGAGCGTACTTTGACCTTTGCCGGTTTTCTTTCGACCTTTTTCCCCTATGGGTCGAGCGAATAGAGAAAGAAAGCGGGCTTTCTTGCGAGCTATTGGAATCGGGCAGTTTGGATTTGGCCTTTGACGACAAAGATGAAAAGGGAATCCGTGAGCTTGAGAAAAAATTAAAAAAACAAGGCTTGGAAGGCCAATGGTTGACCGGAACGGAAGTCCATCAAAGGGAACCGGGGCTTTCGCCAAGAGTCCAAGCGGCCCTTCACTTAAAACAAACCCGTCAAGTCCGGCCGCCCCGCCTCACGCGGGCGCTTTTGCGGTCGCTTCAAACCCAAGGGGTGATCCTTCGGGAGTTGGAGCTGGTTCAAAGCTTTTTGGCCAAGGGCCGAACCATCTTCGGGGTAAAGACCAACAAAGAAACCCTGGAAGCGGACGCGGTCGTTTTGGCCACGGGCGCTTGGACGGGCCTTTTTGGCGAGAAATTTAAGCGGGTGATCCCCATCAAGCCCATTCGGGGCCAAGCCTTGCTTTACCAATCCCAACCCGGATTTTTAAGCCATGTTCTTTTTTCGCCCTTGGCTTATTTGGTTCCGCGGATGGACGGCCGCATTTACGTGGGAAGCACCTTGGAAGAAGTCGGTTTTGACAAAACCACGACCTCCTCGGGGTTAGAACTATTAAAGCGCGGAGCCCTCCGCGCCTTGCCGGGCTTAAGCGAGGTTTTGATGGATGACAGCTGGGCGGGCCTGAGGCCCGGGTCGCCCGATGGCTGGCCCTTTTTGGGAAAATTTCCCGATTGGGAGGGAGTTTGGCTGGCCGCGGGGCATTTCACCCACGGGCTGCTTCTTTCGGCCGCCACGGGTGAATTGATCGCCCAAGATCTATTGGGTGAAAAACCCTCGGTGGATTTAAGCCCCTTTGTTTTGGGCCGTCGTCCCCACCCATCGGTCGGTCTATAATTCTTTCCGGTCAAATTTAAAACCCGTCTTTCTTTTCTGCTTATATAATGAGCCCTCTTTTTCCAGGGACATTCTTTCGGCAAGGGCGGTTCATGAGCATCCTCGTTACCGGGGCCTACGGTTTTATCGCGAGTCGGTTGGCCCACGCGCTTTTACAAAAGGGCCAAACAGACCTTTTGCTGGTGGATAAAGCCGATTATCTCTCAACCCGCAGCTGCGCCCAAGGCTTGGAATCCCTTCCCTTTTTAGACCGTGAAAAACTCCTGGCCGACCTTTCGAAACTTTCCCAGGTGACCGCCGTCATTCATCTGGGAGCCTGCACGGACACCGGCAATCACGACCAAGCTTATATGTGGAAAATGAACACCGATTACACCAAAACCCTTTGGCAGTGGTGCGCGCAAAAGAAAATCCCCCTGATTTACGCCTCCAGCGGCGCCACCTACGGGCGGGGCGAAGAGGGTTATTCGGATGACCATCGGGATATCCCGAAGTATAAACCCCTAAACGTTTACGGCCGCAGCAAGCATGAGTTCGATCTTTGGGCTTTGGAACAAAAAATGGCCCCGCCCCGCTGGCATGGACTGAAATTTTTCAATGTTTACGGGATGGACGAAAACCACAAGGGTCGAATGGCCTCCCCCATCTTTCATGGGTTTTATGAAATCAAAAAAACCGAAAAACAAACTCTCTTTAAATCGCATAAGGAAGGCGTGGCCGACGGGGAACAAAAACGTGATTTTATTTTCGTCGACGATATCGTGAAGCTCTGTCTTTTTTGTTTGGAAAAAAATCCGCCCTCGGGCATTTACAATTGCGGAACGGGGCAAGCCCGCACTTTTTTGGATGTTTCCAAGGCGCTCTTCAAGGCTTTGGGGATCCCGCAAAAAATTGAGTGGGTGGATACACCGGAAAAATTTAGGGCGGGCTATCAATACTTCACCCAAGCCGATATGGGGAAGATGCGCGGGGCGGGCTATTCGGAAGCCTTTCTTCCGGTCGAGGAAGGCGTGGCGATTTACGTGAAATGGCTTTTGGATCAGAAAAAAAATAAATTTTAATCAGGAGAAGGCGATGGCTTTATCCCCCGTTGTGCTTCAAACCAAAATCCCCGGTGTGCCCGAGCCCAAGCGCGGCAAAGTCCGGGACATTTATGATTTAGGCGACAAGCTCCTCATCGTGACCACGGACCGTATTTCGGCCTTTGACGTGATCCTTCCCAACGGCATTCCGGATAAGGGCGTGGTTTTGAACCAAATTTCCCTTTACTGGTTCAAGCAAATGGAAAATTTAATCCCCAATCACTTGATCGCTTCCGACCTTTCCGGATTGCCGGAGGCCTTTCAAAAAGCCAAGGACCAACTGCAGTACCGATCGGTCATCGTTAAAAAAGCTAAACCCTTGGCCGCTGAGTGCATTGTGCGGGGTTACTTGACCGGATCGGGTTTGAAAGAATATCAAAAGACCGGAAAAGTCTGCGGACTGGACCTGCCGCGAGGCTTGGTGGAATCTTCCAAAATTCAGGAAGCCATTTTTACCCCTTCCACCAAAGCCGAGGAAGGCCATGACCTTAATATTTCTTTTGAGGAAATGAAAAAAATATTAAAAGATGACGCCTTGGCTCAAAAAGTAAAAGACGTCAGCTTGGCCATTTATCAAAAGGGCCGGGATCTGGCGGACGCCAAGGGGATCATCATCGCCGACACCAAATTTGAGTTCGGCTTGTTTAACGGCGATTTGATCCTGATCGATGAGGTCATGACCCCGGACTCCTCCCGGTTTTGGCCCAAGGCCGATTATCAAGAAGGCGTTTCCCAAAAGAGTTTCGATAAACAATTCGTGCGGGATTATCTGGAAACCTTGAAGAATTGGGACAAAACCCCCCCGGGACCCGTCCTGCCGGACGAAGTGGTGGAAAAAACCAGGGCCAAATATGTGGAGGCTTACGAGCGGCTGACCGGTAAAAGCTTCGGGAGTTTTTGAAACCCTTCCCAGGTTAGGATAGAATAAGCCCATTGAAAAACAGGAGGATGACGTGCATCTATTCCAATTGCTTTTTACCCTGACCTGGACTTGGTGGGCCGGAGGGTTGGGCCTGGGTCTCACCGCCTTGGCGTTCGCTTGGTTCACGGGCCGCAAACTAGGGGTTTCCAGTTTGGTGGAATCGGTTTATACCGCGCCATTCTCCAAGGGCCTGTTATTTCTGCTGGGGCTTCCCTTGGGCGGCCTATTAGCCAACGTGGGCCATTGGAATTGGACCTTAACTTATGGCCGGATCGACGGTCTTTCTTTGGGGAGCTTAGGACTTAAGACGGTTTTGCTGTTGGTGGGCGGCGCGCTGGTTGGTTTTGGCGCCCGGTGGGTCGGAGGATGCACCAGCGGTTATAGCTTAATGGGCATGGCCCGGGGCTATTGGATGGCGATCTTGGCGACGGTGGGTTTCTTGGTCTCGGGCATCGTGACCGCTCAAATTCTATATCGGGTGTTTTAACATGGCCAAAAAAATCACAATCCTTAAAAAAACGTCCTTAAAAAAACGCCGTTCGGCTCCCCAAACCAACTCGGCCTCCATCGGATCCGGTCTTTCCATTCTTTTGTTTGGAGTGGCTTTTGGCTATTTTCTCTCAAAGTCCCGGGCCACCGATTTTGACACGGTCTTGAATATGTTTTTGTTCACCGATTTCCAATTATACGGCGTGATGGCGGTGGCCTTGGCGGTCATCGCTTTGGGTCTTTTCCTGCTTCGCCGCAACGACAAGAACTTCGCCAAGCAAACCGACGCCTGGGAAAATCCGCCCTTGGACCGTAAGCGTCTGATCGGGGCCTTTGTCTTCGGCGCGGGCTGGGCTTTGGCCGGTATTTGTCCCGGCACGGTTTTCACCCAGTTGGGCGAGGGAAAACTGAGCGCCTTTTTTCCCTTGATCGGCCTTTTCGCCGGGGTTTGGGCTTTTCTTCGGTTTGGCCCGAAGTTTAAGAAATAAGAATTGTCCCGATTTAAAAAAAGCCGGGCCCTTTGGGGGGTTCTGGCTTTTTTTTTAGGTTGTTCCTCGCTGAAGGCCGATCCTTTTTTTTCTTCCGATCCTGACGTAACCCTGCTTCATCTTCCAACCAAAATGCTCTCGGATATTCCCCATGTTTTGGACGCGCCGAATCCTTTTCTATTTTTGGCGGGTTCCAGTTTGACCGCCGCCGATTGGATTTTTGAGGACTCCCGGAACCCCTGGCCCGCGCCCCTAAAAGATTTAAATGTTTCCGGACTATGGGATTTTGGGAATTTTTACGGGGAAGGCTGGGTGCAGGGGTTTGGCGGCGTGGGTTGCTGGGTTTGGGGAGGCCTTCACTCGGACCTTCGGCTGGCGGAATTTGGCCGGGATGCTTCCGAGTCTTTAGTGATGGCGACGGTTCTGGCCACGGGGCTCAAGTTCGCGGTGAATCGGGAAAGACCCGATGGGAGCAATCATTTTTCCTTTCCCTCGGGCCACAGCATCACGGCCTTTTGCGTGGCGCCGATTATTGAAAAATACGGAGGGGATGAACTGGGAATTCCCGCTTACGCCTTGGCGACGGTGACCGGACTAGCCCGAATCGAGGGGGACCATCATTATCTTTCGGATGTTTTAGCCGGGGCGACCCTGGGAATTCTATTGGGCAATATGGTGGTGGAAAAACCGAAGGAGTTTTCAGTTTCAGCGGGGTTCAGCCAATTCTCGGTGACTTGGGCTTTTAACTGAGGGCTTCGAGTTTTTGAAGTTCTTTTTGAACCTCGGCCATGAGCGGTTCAATCATTTTCAAACTGAAATCAAAACGAATTCCCGCTGATTTAAAAATGTCGGGCAAGGGAAGGCTTCCTCCCACGGCCAGGCCCCGCTTATAAGCTTCCACGCCTTCCCGTCCCTTTTCCCGTGTGTTTTTCCATACCTGCAGGGCGCCCAATTGGGCGATGCCGTATTCGATGTAGTAAAAGGGAACCTCGAAGATGTGAAGCTGCCGGTGCCAAAGGCTGCGCCTCACCTCTTCCAGGCCGCTCCAGTCTTCCGCTCCGCCCAACCTTAGACGAAGGGCGACCCAGGCTTCGGAACGCTCCTCGCGGGAATGATGGGGATGGGTATAGATCCAATGTTGAAACGCGTCGATCGTGGCGATCCAAGGCAAAAGCAAAATCACGTCTTCCAGGTGTTTTTTGGCGGAACGGGCGGCCTCTTGAGGGGTTAAATAAAAAGCCTTCAGATAAGGGTCCGCCAATAATTCCATGCTCATGGAAGCCACCTCGCAAAATTCCATGGGCGCGTGGCGATAGGAAGAAAAGGGAATGCCGCGGGAGGCGAAACTATGCATGGCATGCCCGCCTTCGTGCAAAAGGGTGCGCACGTCTCCGTCCAGGCCTACCGAATTCATGAAAATGAAAGGCAGCCGGGTCTCCGAAAGCGTGGTGTTGTAGCCTCCGGGGGCTTTTCCTTTGCGGCTTTCCAAATCCAGCAGCCCCAAGTCCCGCATCTTTTGGAAATTTCGGCCGAATTCAGGATCGACCTGGCTCAAAATTTGATGACAGCCTTCCACTAATTGATCGGTTGTCGTGAAGGGCTTCAGGGGTGCCAGTCCCTCCGGATCGACCGACAGGTCCCAGGGCCGAAGCTTTTCCAGACCCATTTTTTTGGCCCGTTTTTTTTGGATTTCTAAAACCAGCGGTCGGATGGCCTTTTCGGCGCTTTCGTGAAAATTCTCACAATCCTTGGGTCCATAGTCGAAGCGTTCCTTACGGGGGAAAATATAGTCCCGGTAATTGGCAAACCCGGCTTTTTGGGCGATCTGGACGCGAATTTTCAGCATTTGGTCATAAAGATCGTCGAACGCTTCCCGATCCTTCAAACGACGCTCCGCCACTTTCCGCCAGGTTTCTTCCCGCTGGGCGCGGTCGGTGGATTCTTGATAACGGCCCATCTGTTGAAGGGTTTGTTCCCGGCCTTCATAAATGACGGTCAGGGAGCCGCTCAGTTTTTGGTATTGCTGGGATAATTTCTCCACTTGGGTTTCTAAGGGGATGTTTTCGGGGCGATAAAGGGCCAGCTGGTTTTCCACGCTGCGGTTAAAAAGAGCATAAGTGGATTTTGGAAGATCCGGCCTGAAAGGGTTTTCCCAATATTTTTTCATCAAGGCGAAAAAACGGCGTTTGCTGGGCTCGGAGACCCCTTCCAAGAATTCCAAGTATTTTTTCTCGACGGGGGGATCGTCGGTTTTGCAGGTCATCCGCACGTAACGGGCCGAGCCTTCCTCATCCAGGACCTCTTCTAACTCCTGCCAATTCTCCAACCACTTTTCTAAATCCGAAACCGAAGTCAGGGAGCGATTTTCCAGTTCCTCAAAAAACGGTATCAGGGAAGACCACTCTCCCAAATCGACGCCGGGAGGCACATAGCGGCGGGGAAACTCATGAGGAAGTTTTTGATTGTCCAGAAGGGGCATGGCTCCAATGTAGCAAAAGGTCCGGCCAAAAAAAAGCCGGATGCGGGAGGTTCGACATTTAAGGGGCGAGTGGCTATAATCCGCCCATGACGATTTATTCTTACTCCCGCGTCAATACCTACTTCACCTGCCCCGCCCAATTTGAGTTCCGCTATATCCATAAAACACCGCCGCCGGTGGCGGAAGGCATTGAGCTTTTTTTGGGATCCCGTTTCCATGAGTGCATGGAATATCTTTATCAACAAATTCCCGAGCGCGTTCCCACCGTCAACGAGCTGTTGAATTATTTTAAAAACCATTGGGAACATAAATGGCAGGAAGCCCTGAAAAAACAGCGGGATCGCGGCTTTCCCACGCCCATCCGGATTGTGCACGAAGGCCAGACCCTGGAAGACTATTACGAGAAGGGCCAGCTTTTTGTTGAAAATTATTACCATAAATATCAGCCGTTTGACCAAGATCAAACCCAAGGCATTGAGATGAAGGTGCTTTTTAATTTGGACCCGGACGGCCGATATAAAATGCAGGGCTTCATCGATCGATTGGGAAAAGACAGCGAGGGGACCTTTTGGATCCACGACTATAAAACCAGCTCCCGCCGAATGAGCGAGGAAGACGCCAAGTACGAGGATCAATTGGCGCTTTACCAGATCGGGCTTTCCCAGAACCCGAAGATCGGCTCCAGCGCCAAGGTGAAGCTGGCTTGGCATTTTGTGGCTTTTGACAAGGACTTGGTGGTCAGCGAGCGCAACGCCAAAGAAGTGGAGTGGTTGAAAAAAAAATACGTCTCCAAAATCCAGGAAATTGAGAAGGCGAAGGCCTTTCCGGTCAAGCCCAGCCGTCTTTGCGGGTGGTGCGAGTATCTTTCGGTGTGCGCCGGCGGAAAAGCTTATTTGGAAAGCAAAGGCAAAAAAGTTGAGGCTTCATCGACGCCAATCGTCTCCGAGATTCCCATTCTTGCGCCGGTTCTTGTTGAAAGCGAAGGGCCCGCGCAGCCTTCGGTGGTTCAGTCCGCGGCTCCCATGGTTTTTGGAGCCCCGGGCCTAAAAATCGGGCGGAAAAAAATGAAACCGGTTTCCTCAACCGACCAACTTTCTCTTTTCTAGTTTTGACAGTAAACATGCAAAATTAAAATTGTTTTATCAATTTTTTAGTCAAGTTTTGACAAAAAAATAGCGATAAACAACTTCTGTGTAAAAAATACCCATTTCAACCTTTTTTTGTAATTTAAAAGAAAACCAAGTTATCATTTCTAGAAGACAAACCTGCGGCGTGGACTTCGAACCCGCTTAAAAGTGACAGAAAAACAACGAAAGAGTCATGGCGCTAAAAGCCGACGGGGAAAGCAAGATGAGCGTGAAACTAATTTTGACTGATCGCGAAAATTATCAGCGAATTTGGCCCGAATGATTCAAGCGTTTGGCAAGGAGCCCGGGATGAAAAAAGTCGCTGTCACAGGCCTCGGCGTGATTTGTCCTCTGGGGGAAGACGTGGCGACGAGCTGGGAAGCCATGGTTCGCGGTGATATCGGGATTGAGCCGCTTCAATCCTTGGATCCGGCGCCTTATCGAGTAAAGGTGGGCGGTGAAATTAAACAGCGGCAACGTTTGGATCTTTTTGAAAAAGAAAACCCGGGCCGCTATGAAGGCGCCGCGGCTTTCTCCATCCTGGCCACGCAAGAAGCGCTCCGAGACGCCGGGCTCACCGCTGCGCAGATCGATTCCCTTCGGGTCGGCAGTTATTTTGGAACCACGATGGGCGAAGTCCAATTGGCTGAACGCATGTCCGAATTCAATGTCAAAAACCGCCAAGCCGAAATAAAACCGGATAGCTTTGATAAAGTCCAAAGTTCCCGGATCGCTTTTTCCGTCCTTGATTTTTTGGGCGTGGGCGGACAAGCCATGGTTTTTTCCAACGCCTGCGCTTCCGGCAATTACGCGATTGGCTGGGGATTTGAGCAAATCCGCCAGGGCAATTTAGACTTAGCCATTTGCGGGGGAGTGGATGTTTTTTCCCGCGTGGCCTTTACCGGATTCAACCGCCTTCTTTCCCTGACGCCGGATAAATGCCGGCCCTTTTCCGCCAACCGAAAAGGATTGGTGGTAAGCGAGGGGGTGGGAGTTCTCTTGCTTGAAAACTTAGAAACGGCGAAGGCCCGCGGCGCGCACATTTATTGTGAAATTGGCGGTTATGGATTGGGCATGGACGCCTTTCATATGACCTCGCCCCATCCCGAGGGAGTCGGCGCTTACGAAAGCATCCTCAAGGCTTTGGCTCAGGCTCAACTCGCGCCCGAAAAAATTGATTTTATCTCGGCCCACGGCACCGGAACCCCGGCGAACGATAAAACTGAATCTTTCGCCATTAAAAAAGTATTCGGGACCGATTGTAAAATTCCCGTGAACTCCATCAAGTCCATGATCGGCCATACCATGGGAGCCGCCAGCGCCATCGAAGCGGTCATGACTTGTTTATCTTTGGATCGCGGCCGATTATTACCGACCATGAATTGGGAAATTCAGGATGAAAATTGTGTGTCCGACTGTGTGCCCAATCAATCCCGTGCCTTTCAGGGAAAAGTCGCCCTTTCGAATTCTTTCGCTTTTGGGGGGAATACGTCGTGTTTGGTTTTATTGAAGCGGGAGGCCGCTTCTTGAAACCGCTCATCATTCACCGCCAAGGCAACGCGTTTCTGGGAAATAATGGGTTAACCATCGAGACTTTGCCCGCCGAATTTCAAAAATCTTTTCCTGATGTTTCCCCAAAATATATTGACGCTTTGTCCTTGTTGGCGGGAATCGCCGCCGCACGGGCTTTAAATGGAATGGCGGCGGGATTGGAAGAGGCCGCCCGCCGGAATTTCGCCGTGATCGCCGGAAGCGCTTTTGCCTCGATGGAAAGCGTGGTGGATTTCGACTCGCAAGCCCTTTTAAACGGCCCGAATACGGTTAATCCCATGGATTTCCCCAACACCGTGGCCAACGCGGCCGGAAGCCGGATTGGAATATGGTTTCAGTTAAAAGGCCCGAACGTGACCCTGACTAATGGGAGCACCTCGTTCGTGGACGCCATTGGCTTTGCCTGGGAAGGTTATAACAGCGGGCTTTTTCAAACTTGTTTGGCGGGCGCGGTGGAAAAGGCGCCGGCTTTTCTAAAATCCATGGCGGCGCCGCCCGATTCGGCGATGATTTTTAAGGAAGGCGCGACCTTTTTATTAGCTTCCGGCGACGCAAGCCAAGGCGCTTCATTTGAAGTCGTGGATTATTTCACACTGCAATTGAAGGGGGATTTAAGCCTACCCCTCGGTTTTCAAAAACGGTTTGAGCTTTTATGGAATGGCGTGCAATGGTTGGGCGCTCCGGAAGAGCATTTTCTTGAATCCGGCTTTCCAAGAGGCCTGATCCGCCATTCACCCAATCCCGCCGTTTTAGAACTGGGATTGGGCGGGTCGGATTCGTTGGATCACTTTTTATCGAGCGCTTATTCTTGCGGAGTGGTCGCCGCCGTCTCAAAAACGGAACGGAAAATATCTTTTATCAAAATCAAAAAATAAAAGGAGAAAAAATGCAATTAACTGAAATTCAATCGAAAATAAAGGGAATTATCGCCGGCATGTTCGACCTTCAGCCGGAGGATATTTCGGGGTCCAAATCCTTCACCGAAATGGCGAAATACGATTCCATGCGGGCCCTTGAGTTTTTATCCAAATTGGAAAACGAGTTTAATCTCACGATTGACCCGGATCAACTGGTCCAGATGTCCACGGTTGACTCCTCCGCCAAAATGATCGAAGAGCAGCTTCGTGCCAAATGAAAACGAATCGGGCCCAATTCCGGTTCTATCTTTTTTAAAACAACGCTTTCCCGTCTTGATGGTGGATCGGGTTCTTTCGTTCGAAAAAGGAAAAGACTTACGGGCGATTAAAAATATCTCGGTCAATGAAATCTATTTTCCCGGTCATTTTCCCGGGAATCCGATTTTCCCGGGGGTTCTCACCATTGAATGTTTCGCCCAAACCGCGGCTATTTTGATCCGGATCACCGAGGAAGGGGAGCTTCCGGGAGTGGTGGACGTGATCGGGGCGGTGACGGACTTTCGATTTATGAAACCCCTGGTTCCGGGAGATCAACTGGAGATTCATATGACCATTACCAAAGCCGTCGGATCGAACCGGATCATCGAGGGAAGAGGAACGGTGAACGGCGAAGTGGTGGCAACCGGGAAATTTTTATTCGGGAAGCTGAAAACGCCATGAAAAAAATCGTGATTTCGGGCGGCTCCTCGGGGATCGGCAAAAATTTGGTTGAAACATTCGCCGGCGCCGGATGGAAGGTCCATTTTACCTTTCATTCCAATGAGGCCTCCGCGCGGGAAATGGAAAACCGTTTCGCGGGGAAAATAAAGGCCCACGCCCTGGATGTGGCGGATCGGGAAGCCTGCGACCAATTTTGCAAGGCCGTGCTTCAAGAAGAAGGAAGCGTGGACGTTTTGGTCAACAACGCCGGCATCACCCGGGACAAACCTTTGTTTTCCATGCAAGATTCGGATTGGACGGATGTGCTGTACACGAATCTTTTCGGCGTTTTTTACCTCACCCGCAGGTTTGTTTTCGACATGTTGAAAAAGAAAAAGGGGAGGGTCATCAATCTCTCGTCGATCTCCGGGATTCACGGCCTTCCCGGCCAAGCCAATTATTCGGCTTCCAAAGCCGGCATTATCGGATTTACCAAGGCCTTAGCCAAAGAAGCGGGGCCTTACGGCGTCATCGCCAATGTGGTGGCGCCGGGGGGAGTTGTCACTCCCATGATTGAAAAGTTATCACCCCAGGCGAAGGAAGCCATTCTTCAAACCGTTCCCTTGCGCCGGTTTTGCGAGGTGGAAGAAGTTTCCAAGATAGTTTTTTTCCTGGCGGAGTCCTCCCCGGATTATCTCACTGGCAGCGTGATCGTTTTGGATGGGGGAATGGGTTGAAATCAAGGAAGGATTTATGACACTGGAACGGGAAACGGCCCCCTTGGAACCCCAAGCGGTTCATATCCACCTGTTTCGGATAAAGGAAACAGTTCTCGATCGTCCCTCTTTTTTATCGGAAGACGAACAGTCGCGAATGGGCGATTTCGGCTTGGAAAGCCGGCGCCGGGAATATTTATGGTCCCGTCTGCTCCTGCGGCAGCTCGCCGCCTTTTACTTAAAAAGCGACCCCCATCGGATCCGATTTGGTTTTCAAGAAGGCGGAAAGCCGGTTCTTGAGAAAACCCGATTGCGGTTTAATTTATCCCATACCCAAGGATTGATCGCCTGTTCATTTTCTTGGTGTGAAGTGGGTATTGATGTTGAAAAAGTTGATTTAAGCCCCGAAGCCTTTCAGCGGGGCCGGCGGTTGGCCGAGCGCTATTTTTCCCCGCGGGAGATCGACTTTCTTCGTTCTCAACCGCTTGAGTCCCAAGGGCCCCTTTTTTTCCAGTTATTCACCATGAAAGAGGCGATGGTCAAAGCCCTTGGGCAAGGTCTTTGTTTTTCTTTAAGTGGATTTACGGTTCCTTTACCCCCGCCCGAGCGCGCCTCATCGGGCGGCTGGGAATATTTCACCCGGACATTGGAAGGCGGTGTTTATTGTTTGGCCCAGGTCACGAAAAATAAGAATGACGCGCCCGGCCAATATCAAATTTACGATTGGGATCCGGAATCCTTGATCTCTTTTTCGAATTCGAGGAGTCATGATCGTGCCCGGGATTTAAGCCCCTTGCCGGCGGCTGCCGGGTGACGATGGAAAAAGAGGACTCCTACGACGCGATCGTTATTGGTTCGGGCATCGGCGGATTGGCGGCCGCCGCCGCTCTCGCCCGGATAAAAGGCTACCGGGTTTTAGTGCTTGAACAGCATTTCAAGCTGGGAGGTTTTACGCATACCTTCCAACGTCCCGGCGGCTACCATTGGGACGTGGGATTGCATTATGTCGGCGAGATGAATCTCAACAATCCCTTAAGGCGGGCCATGGATTTCATTACCGGCGGCGGCGTCGATTGGGTCCAAATGAAAGATCCTTTTGAAACATTCCTCTACCCGGGTTTTAAATTTGAGGTTCCCTCGGGCCGGGAAGCTTATTTAAAAAAACTCGCCGGCGTTTTTCCGGCGGAGAAAGCGAATCTTCGGCGTTATTTCCGTGATTTGGATTTAGTGACGCGCCATCTTCCGGGCCAGTTCGCCGGACCGGGCCGCAGCCAAAGACAGAAAGATTATTTTCAACGATGCCGGGAAATGGCCCTTCAACCTTTAAAGAAATACCTGGATCACCGGTTTCAAGATCAACGATTGAAAGGCGTGGTGGCCTCCCAATGGGGGGACTACGGTTTGCCTCCGCAATCGGCGAGTCTGGGGACCCACGCGGTCATCGCCCATCATTATCTCGAAGGGGGTTATTATCCGGTGGGTTCGGGCGCCTCTTTAGGCTTGGCCATCGCCAAGGTGGTTCAAGAGGCCGGCGGCGAGCTGAAAGTCAGAAGCCGGGTACGGCGGATTTTGATGGAAGGAACAAAAGCCATCGGGGTGGAGCTGGAAGATTCCCGGGGGCCCCGAACGGTAAAGGCCTCCGAGATCTATTCGGACGCGGGAGCGCAAGCCACTTACGGAGAACTTTTGCCGCCGGGGTTGATCGACGAGGATGAAATGAGGGAAATCTCCTCCGTTTCTCCCTATGGCGTTGTGACCCTTTATCTGGGGCTAAAATCCCGTTGTGAGCATTTGGGCATCCACGGTCAAAATTTTTGGATTTATAACAGCTTTGACCACGATGTTATTTGGGAAAACCGAAACCAATTGGCCCAGGGAACGGCTTCGTCTTGTTATCTTTCTTTTCCGGGGCTGAAGGATCCGGCCGCGATGAGACCGACCGCGGAAATTATCGCGCCCCTGGATTATTCCGTTTTTCAGGATTGGAGCGGGAAAAAGTGGATGGGGCGGGGGCCCGAATACCAAAGGTTGAAGGAAAAAATCACCGAAACCCTTTTGGATTTTGTGGAAAGCCGTATTCCCGGTTTTCGAGCCCAAATCGCTTTCGCCGAATTGTCCACTCCGCTTTCGGTGGAACATTTCACCAGCCACCGAAAAGGGGCCATTTATGGTTATCCCGGAACCCCCCGCCGATACGGGCTTAAAAGCCTTAAAGCCAAGACTCCCTTGAAGGGTTTGTCCTTGGTGGGGGCGGATGTGGGGGGATTGGGGATCGCCGGCGCCATGATGGGCGGTCTATTGGGAGTGAGCGCGCAACATGGGTTGGGAACCTTGCTGCGGGTTTTCAAGGGGAACTGAGCCTTCGGGATTTTTTTTTTAAGAGTCGTGTAAGATAAGTCGATTTTAAGCCTTGGGGAAAGGGATCCATGTCGATCTCAACGGGTAAAGACACTTTCATTGTATGCCGTAACAGCCAAGGCACGGAATTTCGAGCGACCTTGCTCAGGCTCACGCGTTACACGGTGGTTTTTGAGGTTTACAACCCTTACAGCATTCTCCAATTATCTGAAGTTTTAACCGATTTTAGAATGATCATGAATGACCGGATGGTTTATTCCGGTCGGGCGGTCGTCAGCAATCTAGTCAACACCGGCATCCTGTTGGTTTGCGAATGCACCTTGGAAGAAAACTGGCTGGATGTGGATATTTTCACTTCCATCCACCAAAAAGACAAACTTCAAAACGAATTCGCCGAATTCTTGAAGGAATGGGAGAAAATCCATCTCATTTCCAATGAGTTAAAGGTTGTCATCGCCGATATGCAAACTTTCCTGTTGGACATGAGGCGTTGGCTGGAACAAGTGGAATTAAGCATCCGCTCGGAGCCTTCGGGGGACCGGATCCAAATGGAGAGGGATTCGATCCAAGAATTAAAAAACCCCATTACCCCGGCCGTCGGCTCTTTGTTTGAAAGGTTCGAGGAAACCATTTCCAGTTTACCCAGCGACGTGCGGTCCACCCACCGCTCCTACAGCCGGCGGCAGATTCACCCCATCGTCCTTTGTTCTCCCTTTGTCTACCGGAGTTTTCAAAAGCCACTGGGATACGCCGGTGATTATGAGATGGTCAACATGATGCTCGGCGATCCGCTTCAGGGCAGTTCGCTGTTCGCCAAAATCGTCAACTTTTGGTTCGTCAACGCCCCGCCTTGCGAGGCCCACCGAAATCGAATCAAGCATTTAGTGCGGAAGTTGAGCGAGGAAACGGAGCGGGCCGCCCGGGAAAAACGGGTCGCCTCGTTTTTAAATATGGCTTGCGGCCCCGCGCAGGAAGTTCAAAATTTTCTGATCCAAGACGAGATTTGCGACAAGGCCGAGTTTGAATTAATGGATTTTAACGACGAGACTTTGGCGTTTACCGGAAAAACATTGGAAGAAATAAAAAGGCGCCATCTTCGAAGAACCCCCATCAAGATGGTCAAAAAGTCCGTCAACCACATTTTGAAAGAATCCTTCAAGCCTGTCACGGGGCCGCCGGAAAAAACCTACGATTTTATCTATTGCGCCGGTTTGTTCGATTATTTGGAGGATCGGATTTGCAAAAAGTTGATGGATTATTTTTACAGTCTATTGGCGCCGGGAGGCCTTTTGTTGGCCACCAATGTGACCCCCTCGAACCCTTTCCAAAATGTCATGGAAAGTTTTATGGAATGGCATTTGATTTACCGGGACGCGGCGCAAATGAAACTGGTCAAACCCGAAGCGGCTCCGGAGGGTTCCTGGACCGTGAATTTGGATGTTACGGGCATTAATGTTTTCCTTGAAATAAGAAAACCAAAATGAGCAACGATCTGATCCATCAGCCCGAGGTTAAAAAGGCGTTCGAGGACTACAACAAACTCGAGCGAAGGCGCCTGTTTAAGATCATCTGCTGGGTCGCCATTATCGCCATGCCCGCGGGCATCTCGCTGGATATGCAGGTTTATCCCAAGCAGGTTCATTATTTCTTGGAACTTCGGTTGATGTGTTCGGCTTTGGTGGGATTGCTTTTCGGGCTTTTTTACAGCCGTTGGGGTTTGCGGCATGACCGTCTTTTATTCCTGATTTTACCCATGTTGCCGCTGGGGGCGATCACCTGGATGATTTACTCGACCGAAGGGGCGGTGTCTCCCTACTACGCCGGCTTAAACGTGGTTTTGGTGGCTTTTTGCCTGCTGGTTCCCTGGACTTACCAGGAAACCTTAATTGTTTGTGTCGCCACCCTGATGATTTACGTGGCCGCTTGTGTGGGCCACGGAAACGAGTATTTCGGCGGCATTTTTTTCAATAATCTTTATTTTTTGTCTCTCACCGCGACTTTCGCGGTCATCGGAACTTATTTCACGAATCGGCTGCGCATTCGGGAGTTCGTTCTGCGGTTTGAGTTGGATCAAAACAAAAAAGCCTTGGAAGAAAACAACCGCAAACTTGTCGAGCTTGACCGGATGAAAAGCCAATTTTTCGCCAATATCAGCCACGAACTGCGGACGCCCTTAACGCTTTTGATCGCCCCCTTGGAAAGCCTGCAGCAGCTCAAAGCCAATTGGATGGACGAGGAAACCCGGGGAACCTTGAAGATTATGCATGGCAACGCTTTGCGGCTTTTGAAATTGATCAATGACTTACTGGATTTAGTGAAATTGGAATCCGGGCGTATGGAAGTTAAAAAAGAGCCGGTAGCGATAGCCGAGTTTTTGCGGGGCCTAACCCAATCCGTATCCGCCGTGGCCCGGGATAAGCGGGTGGCCTTAACCACGACGGTCGCTCCGGAAGTGGAAACGGTTCTTTTGGACCGGGATAAACTGGAAAAAATTGTGCTCAATCTCACCTTTAACGCCTTGAAGTTTACCCCCGCGGGCGGGCGGGTGGAATTAAAGGCCGAGAAGAAGGAGGCATTTCTTCTTTTGCAAGTTCGGGATACGGGTATGGGCATTGCCGCGCAAAATCTTCCGTTTATTTTTGACCGTTTTTGGCAGGCGGACTCTGCGTCCAACCGCAAATACCAGGGAACGGGAATCGGATTGGCGTTGGTCAAAGAACTCACCGAGGTCCAAGGCGGCGAAGTGAGCGTTCAAAGCGAGAGTGGAAAGGGCACGGTGATGAGCGTGAAACTGCCCTATGAAGCCGCTCCGGCGCCGGCCGCGGGAGGCGAAACCCGGGAAATTAAAAAGGAGGCCTCCGGTCAGGCCGGCAGCGCCCCGGAACCGGATGAATGGCTGTCAAAACTTTATCGAAGGGCCGAACTTTTTCCCACGATGGCCTCCTTGGCCGATACCCTGCGGCCGGATTCTTACGCCTTGGGCCGCAAGCCGAAATTGCTCATCGCCGATGATGAGCCGGACATGCTGGGATTTTTAAAAACCCAACTTCAAAAACAATACGAGGTCATTGAAGCCGTGGACGGGCAGCAAGCCTTGGAAAAATCCCGTCAATTTCTCCCGGATTTAATCCTGCTCGACATGATGATGCCCGAAAAAGACGGTATTGAAGTGTGCCGGGAGCTCAAAAATCAGGTTTCCACCCAGGGAATCCCCATTATTTTGCTCACGGCCCGCGCGGATGATGAGACCAAAATGCGGGCGCTTGAGTCGGGAGCCAGCGATTTTTTGTCAAAGCCTTTTTCCACGACCGAATTGCACGTTCGCGTGAAAAATTTGGTCGAATCCCACCATTATCAGCGTGATTTGGCGCGCGAGAAAAATGCACTGGAATCGACACTCGAACAATTGAAAGAAACCGAAGGACAGTTGGTTCAAAATGAAAAAATGGCCTCACTCGGCCGCTTAAGCGCCGGGCTTATCCATGAAATTAATAATCCGCTTAACTATGCGGCCCAGGCCCTGTATGTTCTAAGAACAAAAAAAGACCAACTGCCCGAAGCCGAACGCCCGGTTTACACGGAAGTGTTGGACGATATCGAAGACGGTGTCCAAAGGGTGAAGCGGATCGTCACCGACCTTCGGACGTTCACCCATCCCCACATGGGGGGGGGCAAGGATTTAATCGAGGTGAAGGGGGTTGTGGACACGGCCTTACGTTTTTTAAGCCATGAGTTAAAAGACCACGTGAAAGTGGAAGTGAATATTCCGGAAGAACAAACCATGCTGGCGGACAGTAATAAAATGGTGCAGGTTTTCATCAACTTGATCCAGAACGCCGGCGACGCCTTAAAAGAAAAGAAATTCGAGAAGGATGAAGCCCGGCTTTTCATTGAAAGCCGGGAAGAAAACAACCGGGTTCTCATTAAAGTCCGGGACAACGGGGCGGGGATCGACCCGCAAGTCATGGATAAGATTTTTGATCCTTTTTTTACCACCAAAGACGTCGGGCAAGGAATGGGATTGGGGCTGAGCCTTTGTTTTAGGATCTTGCAGGAACAAGAAGGCCGGATTTCGGTCAGAAGTGAAAAGGGAAATGGGGCGGAATTTACGCTCGATTTGCCCGCGCGGGCGGAAGAAAAAACAGCCTAGCTTGAAGGAGACGATCATGGACGCGTTTTACGATTACAAAAAATATTATGTGCTTTACGTGGATGATGAGGAAAAGTCCCTCAAATATTTCCGCCAAACCTTCGGGGATAAGTTTCCCATCCTGACGGCGCCCAGCGCCGATGAGGGATTTCGGATTCTTAAAGAGAACTTGGATAAAACAGCGGTCCTGATGACGGACCAGCGTATGCCGGGGGAAAAGGGAATTCAGTTTCTGGAAAAAGCCCGTCAGCTCAATCCCCGGATCTTGCGGATATTGGTGACCGCCTATTCGGACCTGGAAACTGCCATTGAGGCGGTCAACACGGGCGCGATCTATAAATACGTGACCAAACCTTGGGATATTCCCCAATTGGAGAATACCCTGCGTCGCGGCATTGAATTTTTCATCGTTCAAAACGAGCGGGACCAGTTATTGCGTGAAAAAATGTCCGTGCTTCACAACACGATGATGACGGACCGTATTTTAAGTTTGGGGATTTTGGCCACCGGCTTAAGCCACCATATCCGCAACTCCATGGTGGCGGTGAAGACATTCTTGGATCTGGCGCCGAAGAAACTAAAAGAAGAGAACATTGACTTGGAACAGTTGCGTAATCCCGACTTTTGGAAGGATTATTATAAAAAAGTTCAAAGCCAAATGGACAAGATGGCGTTCCTTCTGAGCGATTTATGGGAAGCCTCCGAGAAACCGAAATATGATTTTCCGGATGAAGTGAAGCTCCAGGACGTGGTGAATGAGAGCTTGAAAAAACTCGAATCTTCCCTCGCCAAACGAAAAATTAAAGTCGAGAATTTGGTTTCGGCCCAGTTGCCCCTCATGAAAGTGGACGGCGCCAAGTTTCATCGTCTCTTCGAGCTTCTTTTGGAGGATGAGTCCGCGAACCTGCCCGAAGGGGGAGAGGTTAAAATTTCAGCCAAAGCGGTAGGCCCGGCGCAGGGCCCGGCGGAAATCGAGATTCAATTGTCCGACAATGGTCCCGGATTGTCCTCGGAGGCCCTGCAGTCGGTCTTTGACCCGTTTTTTGTCCGCAGCCATAATCCCCAGGATTTCGGGCTTCACTTGATGACTTGCTTTTTCATCGTTTATCACCACGGCGGAAAAATTGAGGCCTCAACCGGCCCCGAACCCGGGCGCGGAACGATTTTTACCCTTCGGATTCCGGCCAATCCGCTTTCCCATCCTCCGTCCGCGGGGGACCAGGATTTTCTTCATCGGATTTTATTGAACGAAAATATGTGGGAAAGGTTGTTGGCCGAAAACTAAAAAATAAACCCCTTTCGTCTTGGGACGAAAGGGGTTTGGGCCGCGTGGGGAGAGAAGCGCGGTCTCCCGTCGCGGTTTTTTGGTTAAACCGCTTGAGCGGCCTTGGAGTGGATGATCTTGTCCAAAGTTTGTTGAAGTTCCGGATTTTTTTCGGCGGCCAAAGACTCAAAAAATTCCCAGACCGCGGGTTGATTGATCTCCCCTAAAGCCTCGATGGCGGCCAGCCTCACCGGCAAGGGCGCGTTGGCTCCCCGGAAGAGGGATTTTTTCTTGGCCATCTCCTCTAAAAAGGAAATATTCTCCGGCTGTCCCAAATGGCCCAGCGCCCGGCAAACCTCGATGGAAAATTGCTCATGGTCAGGTCCGCGGCTTTGCCGAAGCTTCAAAGCCTTAATGAGAACCGGCCCGGCGGGCGTGAAGCCGATCTTGCCCAGGACCTTGGCGGCTTCCGAGGCAATCTCCTCCGAATCGTCAAAAAGCGCCAGACGAAGGGCGGGACCTCCCTCGGAGTTTCCGATCTGCTCAATCAAACCGATCAGGTTCAGTTTAAATTCCCGGTCGCCCCTGGAAAACCAGGGGGACAGCTGGAAGGACAGAACGGCGTCCATGCCGGCGGTTTTTAAAACCGGCATCAGCAAACGCAGATCCTCGGGCGTCTCCAGATCGGCGACCCGCTCAGTCAAGACCGAGCGCAAGGGATCGCTCATCTCGGCGAAAAGTTCCAAAAGCATCCCCTTTTCGTCCGGTTCGGCGTTTTGATAGTCCTCGAGCAAAAGCGGCGCGGCCATCTCGCCTAAAAGGGGGAAATGATCCAGCCGGCCGGCTTGATAGGCGCAAGCGGCCATGCGGCGAATGAGATCGGGATTGGAGCGCTCAAAAAGCCAATGCCGGGCGATGGAAGCCCTTTCCGGGAACTCGGACGAGGGCTCATCGTCATCCGCGTGAAAATGAAGGGTGGATAAAAGGCTCAGGGCCGAGTTTTCGTTGTTGGTCTCGAGGGCGGGTTCCACCAAGTCCCAAGCCGAAAGCAGGGCGCTTTGGTAGACGCCCGGATTTTTTTCAGCGCTGAGTAAATGGCAAAGCTGCTCCAAAACTTTTCCCAAAAGGGCCGGATCATGCACCCAGGGCCGGGCATCCATCAAATGGGTCAAGGCGATGCGCCGTTCGGATTCGGTGCGGTTGAGCCCCTCGGCTAAGGCGGTCACGGTTTTTTCCACCAGTTCCTGATTGCCTTGGGCGCCCCACAAGCCCAAGCAGTCATTCACCAGGCCTTCGGTGGCCGGATCAAAAAGAACCACGGTCCACTGGTGATGAATCGCGATTTCCATCAAAGGCACCATGGCCAAGACCGCGTCGTTGTCCACCACATCGCCTTGGGACGTGCGGAACCATTGGACAATGCCCTTCAAGTCCGGAGAAGCGGTATCCAACCGATCCAACAGATGGTTGAAAAATTGGGAATTCGCTTTATCCAAAGCGAGTTTTTCATCGGTTTCCCGCGGCGTTTTTTTGAGGAGGCGGGAAAAGTGCCAGGCCTCGGCCACGGTGGCCAAAAGGGCCGCGCCAAGCGCTTCGCTGGATTGAGCGGGTTGATTTTCGGCCGCCGGCGCCGGGATGGATTCGGCGGCGGCGGGGACTTCTTCCATTTGGGCCCCGGATAAATTGGGTTGAAGCGATTCGGGCGAGAAGGCCTCCTCGACTTTAATATTGTCCTCTTCGGTCGGCGCGGCGGGCAATTCGGCGGCGATGGCTTCCAACGCGATGTCCACCGCGTTCACGGCCGTGACCTCGGGCACTTCCACGAAGGCGGCCGCCGGCGCTTCTTCCAAAATAAAATCGGTCAACTCAATTTGGCGCAAGTGCTCCCAAGGAACACTTTGACTTTGATTTTCCTCGAAGGGAAAAGCCATATGGCGCAGCCAGGAGACCCATTCGTTGTAAGCCAGGCCGTTTTCAATAAGCACCGCATCCCATTTTTTTTCCTCGAAAATTTTCAACAGATCCCCGGTTTCATTGAGCGCCGAACCGTTGGCGAAAAGCGATCCATCCTGCCGGTAAAGCACCAATGGATTCACCGTATTGAGGAGCCGTTGTAAATCTTTGTGAAGCTTGCGGATGGCGCCCACCACAAAGGGGCTGTCGCTGGAATAAAACGAAAGATAGCTCAAGGCCGAGCGGAAATCACGGGCCAGCTGCACCAAGAAAGATTGTTGAACCGGGGGAACGAGGGCGACTTGAATTTGTTGCATTTACCACTCCTTGCGGGATTTGGGCATGCAACCGTATTTCAAGCGGTTGAAATGTCGATGAAGAAACTCTTTTGACCTGTCTTTAGCATAGGCCTCTTGGGAGCCCGGCTTGAACCCCAAAGCGGTTAAAAGTGGGAAGGTCGTTTTCCCTCGGTTGGCAAAAATTGAACGAGCCTCAAGTTTCACTTGAACTAAAAATAAAGGCCTCTTGTTGCGCGGCGCCCCGGCGTTGGTACAATGTGGCCCCGCTCCCTGAGGTTAAGGCCTATGAAGGGGCGTTCAAGGAAGCCGATGAAACAGAAAATCAATTGGGGAATATTGTCCACCGGCCATATCGCCGATCTTTTCGCCAAGGCGGTTTTGGAGTCCAAAATGGGCATTTTGGGAGCCGTGGCCAGCCGGTCCCCGGCGAAGGCGGAAAGCTTCGCCCGGCGCCACAAAATCCCCATGGCCTACGGCAGTTATAAGAAGCTTTTGCATGATCCCTTTGTGGACGTCCTCTATATCGCCACTCCCCACGCTTTTCACGCCGAATGGGCGCTTCAAGCCGCCCGCGCGGGAAAACATATCCTTTGTGAAAAACCCCTGACCCTTCATTATCCGGCGGCCCGGCGGGTCATCCAGGCCGCCAAAAGCCACAAAGTTTTTTTCATGGAAGCCTTCATGTACCGCTGTCATCCCCAGACCGCCAAGTTGGTGGAACTCATAAGGAACAAAGCCATCGGGGAATTGAAGCTGATCCAGGCGTCTTTTTGTTTTGAGCGTCCGGTGGATTTGAAAGGCCGTTTATTTAACCGAGCCCTGGGTGGGGGCGCGATTTGGGATGTGGGCTGTTATCCCGTTTCCATGGCCCGGCTTTTAGCCGGCGCGGCCTTGGGCAAAGCTTTCGCCGAGCCTTTGGAAGTCAAGGGGCTGGGCGTGGTGGGAAGCCAAAGCCGGGTGGATGAGTTTGCGTTGGCGTCCTTGAAATTTCCCAACGGCATCCTAGCCGAACTTTCCTGCGCCAACCGGGTCCGACGCCCGGTGGGAGTCTCGCTTTTTGGATCCAAGGGTTGGATCCACGTACCGTCGCCCTGGCACGCGGATCGGTTTGACCCGGCGGCCGCTAAAATTCAGGTTTACCGCGCCGGCGCCCGTCCCCAAGTTATTACCCTTCGGTCGCGCCAAAGCCTTTACTCGCTCGAGGTGGACGCGGTGGGGTCCGCGCTTCAACGAGGTTTGCAAGAATCGCCTTTTATGACTTGGAAAGATAGTTTGGGCAACGCCCAAGTGTTGGACGCTTGGATGCGGGCCGTGGGACTTTAATTTTAAGCGCGGGGATTCTGGTAATGGGCTTGAACCCGCGAGACTTTTCCTTGAGCGTCCAATTCCATAAATTCCGCCGACAATCTTCCGCCCACGCTTTCGTAATAAACCACCAAACTATTCACGCCGGCTAAAACGCCCAGGGGTTTGAATTTTAAATCAGGGTAAGCCGCCAAGCCCTTCGCGAAGTAAAACCGCAAAGCTTCTTTTCCCCGCAAGGTTCCCGCCGCGTCTCCCATCAGCTTCACCACGAAGGGGGACGTAAAGACCACGTTGTCGGCGTAATGCTGTAGAATGGCGGCTAGATCGTGCCGGTTCCAAGCGGTGATCCACTCGGCGGCGAATTTTTCGGCGGTTGGGCTGTCCATGGAGGGATTCCTCGTTTTAGAAGGAGGGGCGCCTTCGACTGAGTAAACCGTAAGGATCAGGCGGGAATTAAAGAATCGTAAGACCTGATTTTCGCGATAACTTCCTCAATCAAATAATCCGGCGTCGAGGCCCCGGCGGTGATCCCCACCCGCTGTTTTCCCTCGAACCATTTGGATTCCAGCTCTTGGGCGGTCTCAATATGATGCGTGGCGTCCGGCAGGTTCATTTTGCAGGTATCCGCCAACTTGTGGGTATTGGACGAGTTGCGCCCCCCGATGACCACCATAATTTCCACGTTTTTGGAAAGGGCGGCGGCGGCGGTTTGGCGGTCCTTGGTGGGCTTGCAAATAGTATTGCTGACGGTGACCTCGGCGCAATGGGCTTTCAGCAATGTCACGAACTTATCGAATTTTTCCATCAAGAGCGTGCTTTGGCAAACCACGCCGATGCGGGCGTCGGCCGGGACCTTTTGGATATCTTCCTCGTAATAAACGATAAGGGCGTCTTTCATGCGGCTAGCGATGCCTTTGACCTCGACATGCTTGGGATCGCCGATAATGACGATGCGCAAGCCCTGGCCTTGCAGTTTCTCGCCCTCTTTATAGATTTTGGTGACCAAGGGGCAGGTGGTGTCGACGATTTCCAAACCTTTTTCTTTCATGGTCCCAATCACGTTAATATCCAGGCCGTGGGCGGTGATGACCACCCGGTTGTCCTGCACCTCTTCCAGTGAATGAACGATTTTTTTATTCAACGAGGCGAGCCTGGCCACTTCCTGGGGGTTATGGATGAGCGAGCCGAAGATATAGGCCTTGTCCATGGTTTCGGCCTTCTCAATGGCGCGTTTGACGCCGAAACAAAAACCGGCGGCGTCGGCGATGAGGATTTCACGGGGCATAAAAAATTCCTTTTGAATCAATTCGGGCCAGCTTCAATCAAAGCCAAAAGCCTTTGGGAAGAAGGATTATATATAATGAGCCCGTAAGAGTGAACCGTACCCGCTCGCAAAGGCCCCTTTTGCGGGTTAACTTCAAGTAATCTGAGGATTTTGAATGAGTTTTTCCCTTTATCTCGGACCCTATCAGCCCTTTCTCGAGGAAAAACTGGCGCAAGCTTACGCGGCGCACCGCGCCCAAGATCCCCTGGGACCCTTGCTCATTCTGGTACCCAACGTTCTTTTGGTCGGCCATTTAAAACGGGTGTTGGCCGAAAAACAGGAATCCGTATTCAATACCCAAGTCCATACCTTGCACCATTACTTAGGGGACTTCACCCAGGAAAAAATTCTGGCCGAAGGATCGCAAGTTTTGCCCGAGGTTTTGACGCCCTGGGTTTTAAAGGAAGCCGCCGGCCGAACGCTTAAGACAGGGTCCGTTTTTCAAGCTGTCCGCGAGACACCCGGCTTTTACCGGGCGCTTCGAAAAACCTTGGCCGAAATCCGGGAAGGGTTGTTTAATTCCGAAAGCTTGAAAAGTCTGGCGGCTTTCGGGAAAAAAACGGGAGACCGCAAGCTTCGGCGTTTTTCCCGCAAAGCCGCCGAGTTGGCGGCGCTTTTGGAGAGCTACCAGGGCCTCAAGGCTAAGGGACAATTCCTCGACCGGGAAGATCTTTATTTTAAGGCCTTGGAAGTGGCCCCGGCGGGCGCGGGCGCCGTGTTTATTTATGGTTTTTATGACGCCACTCCCCTGCAAAAAAAAGTATTGCTGCATTTGGCCCATTCACCTTCCAGCCGCTGGTTCGTGCCCTATGAGGATCATCCGGCGTTCGAATACGCCAAGCCTTTCGTGGAATGGGCCAAAGATTTGGGCCGGGTCATTGAAGAAGGTCATTTTGCGCCGGAAACCCCTAGTCCCCTGTCCCGGTTAAAAAACCACCTGTTTCGAGAATCCTCTTTAGCTTCCGAAAATCCCGACATCGAAGAGCCTTTTGACGTTTCCGATTTCAAAATTTTTCTGTGCCCGGGCGAGTCTCGGGAGGGAAAGGAAATCGCTCGGGGCATCTTATCCCAGGCTGAGGCCGGGTCCCTGGCTTTAAACGAGGGCGCGGTTCTTTTGCGCGATCCCGAGTCTTACCGGAAAATTTTGCCGCAGGCCTTTGAGGACCAAAAGATCCCATTGGCCAAGCCTCTGCCGGGCCCGCTTTTAGAAACGCTGGAAGGCAAGGCTTTATTATCGCTTCTGGACTGTTACTTGCGGGGTTTTCCCCGGGAAGAAACCTTGAATTTTCTTTCCATGCCAAACCTAGTGTCGGACGCTTTTGAGGTCCGCGAGGAGGACTGGAACCCTTCGGCCTGGGACGGGATTAGCCGCGAAGCCAAGGTGGTGGAAGGCCGGGTGGAATGGCGCCGCCGTCTTTTGGCTTGGAAAAAAAACAAGCGAAGGGAAATGCTCCGGGAAAAAGAGGAATTCCCGGCGGGATTAGAAGCGGCCGAATCTTTTCAAAAGGTTTTGGAGAGTCTTTTCAAAGCCGGGGACGCTTTTCGAAAAATGAAGGATTGGAGCGGCAAGGCCGGTGTCTTGAAGGAAATGGTTCAAAAAGTGATGAAAGCGGACACTGAACCAGCCGCTTCCCGCCGGAAAGCAATTGTCGCCCTCCTGGAAAACTTCGCCCTTTTTAGCCATTTTTTCAGCAAGGCGCTACCCGTCGACGAATTTCGCGCGGTGTTGGCGGCGCTCCTTCAGGAAACGAAAAATCCGCAGGAGCCGGCTGGGCCCAACGGAGTGCCCCTCTACGATTTGATGCAGGCGCGCGGCGTATCCTTTGAACTGGTGGCCTTGCCCGGGTTGGTGGAAAAATCCATTCCCCGATTGGTCCGGCAGGATCCGCTTTTATTGGACATTGAACGGGAAGAGATCAACCGGCAAGCCCGGGCGCTTCAAAATTCAGCTTTGGCCAAAGCCAAGCAGGGAGCTTTCAATTTTGACGCCCATCTGCCCGAACCTTCCCACCGGATGGCTTTAAAAAAAGAAGGCGCGCTTGAAGAGCGTTTGTTGTTTCTGCTGGCGGTGCGAAGCGCGCGTAAAGCCCTCATTTTGACGGCACCCTCACTCAATCCGCTGACCGGATCCCCCCGCACCCCTTCCTTGTATCTTTTTGAGGCGGCTGAGGCGGTAACCGGAAAAAGACTTTTCCGGTTGGAAGAAGCCGGCGGGTTTGTCAAAACATTACCAGTCCAGGATTGGGCGAAGCCCGACCTCGCCCATTGCGCTGACGAGTTGGAGCGGCTTTTGACGGCTTTTCAGCAGGCTCGTTTCGGAAGCCCGGCCGCGGCTTTGGCGCTGGCCAAAGAGAGGCCCTTTTATTTTGAAGGCGCGAAGCTTTTGAAGCAGCGGCAGGCCTTCCCGGTTTTCACCGCTTACGACGGGAAAATCAGCGGCCCCGCCGCCCGCAAAATTTTGAGAGAAAAAGACTCGCCCCGATTGAGGGCGGTTTCCGCGTCAAGGCTGGAAACCTTCGCGGCCTGTCCCCTGCGTTATTTTTACAAATATGTCCTGCGCCTCACCGTGATACCCGAGCCGGACCGGGTTTTGCAATTGGAAGGGGCCGACCGGGGCCAATTGATGCACGGTATTTTGGAAGAAACCCTGGAGCGGGGCCTGAAAGAAAAATGGTTTGAAAAAAAGAAAGTCCCCCAAGCGGAGGCTTTGTCGGCGCTGGACGAGATTAGGGATAAACATTTCGAGCGTTTCACGAAAGAAGGCGTCACCGGCGCTCCCGCCCTTTGGATTTGGGAGCAAGGGCGAATCAAGGAAGACTTAAAAGAAGTTTTGGAAAAAATTTTAGAGGATCCCGAATGGAAACCCGTGGAACTTGAGGCGGCTTTCGGCTCTTCGACGGCGGCGAAAGACGCCGGGACGCCTGTTTCGTTTCCCTTGGAAGGCGGCGAGATTAAGCTGCAAGGCTTCATCGACCGGGTCGATGAAGCCCGGGATGGTTCGGCGTTTCGCGTGGTGGATTATAAAACTGGTTCGGACACGGGCTTTAGCGATCAAAAACTAAAGGCCGGCACCAAACTACAGCTTCCCTTTTATCTTTGGGCCCTGCAGCAAATGAGGCCCCAGAAACCGGCCAAAACCGCCCTCTACGATTTCATCACCCGCAAAGGCAAGTACCGTCAGGTGGTTTATGAAAGCGAAAATCCCCAAGCGCTTCAAAAAACCCTTTTGAAAGTCATCCAGCCGGTGGTGGAAAGCGTGGAGACGGGGCTTTTTCCGGCAGCGGGAAAAGATTGCGCGCGTTGTGATTACCGTTCCCTTTGCGGGCCGGGCGCGGCGGAGCGCGGGGAGCGCAAGGCGCAGGATCCCGCCATGCGCCCTTATTACCAACTGGAAGAAATCGAATGATCTCCGATCAAGCGGCGCGCCAACGGATTGTGGAACAACTGGGCACCTCCTTCGCGGTGGACGCGGGAGCGGGCACGGGGAAAACCACCCTTCTGATTGACCGGCTGGCCGCGGTTTTGCTCCAAGCCGAAATTCCCCTTTCCCGGGTGGCGGCCATCACTTTTACGGATAAGGCCGCGGGCGAATTGGTGGAGCGTCTGCGGCAAAAATTGGAAAAAGCGCTGGCCGAAGGCGATCCGGCGGAAAGCTTGAAGCGAAAAAAACTGGTTTTGCGGGCTTTAAAAGATTTGGAGCAGGCGCCGGTTTCCACCATCCATTCTTTTTGTTCCTCAATCCTGCGGGAATACCCCATTGAGGCGGGGATTGACCCCCAATTTAAAGTGCTTGATCAGGTCCAAACCGACGCTTTCGAGGCGCAAACCTGGGACGATTGGCTTAAAAACGCCCTGCTGAATCCGGTGGAAAGCTTGATTTTTTTTCTTAATCTGGGCGGAAGCTTGTCTCAAGTCGAAAGGGTAAAAAACTTTCTTTTGCGCCACAGGGCCCTGGCCGCGCGTCCCCCCGTGCCCGAGGAGCCTTCGGCCGCTCCATTGATCACGGAGCTTAAAAAATTCGCGCGGTTGATTCCAGGGGTTCTCACGGCTTGTAAAAATCCAGAAGATAAGTTTTTTGAACAGCTGGTTTACTTCAAAAAGCAATGGGAAGCTTTGGCCGATTCATCCTTATCCGAAGACCGGGCGCGCTTAAGCTTGTTGGAATTGCCCAAGCCCAAAGCTGGAACGAAGGGAAATTGGGATGAAAAGGTACTGACCAAAGCCCGAAACGAAGCGGCCCAAGTTGGGGAAGCCCATCAGCTTTTCGCCGCCCAAGTGAAAGACCGCGCCCTGTGGCGGCTGGCGGATTGGCTTTGGGCCTATTTGGGCGACTACGCCGAAAAAAAGAACCGCCAGGGATTTCTGGACTTCGATGATCTATTGTCTAAAACCCGCGATCTGTTGCGGATGCCGGGAGAGCTGCGCGAAGAACTGAAAGGCCGGTTTGACCGAATTTTTGTGGATGAGTTTCAAGATACGGATCCCCTCCAGGTGGAAGTGGTTTTTTTCTTGTGCGAAAAAGAAGGCGGCCGGGCTAAAAAGTGGCAGGACGTCCAGCTGGAAGCGGGCAAGCTTTTTTTGGTGGGGGACCCCAAGCAAAGCATTTACCGGTTTCGGCGGGCGGATATTGAGATTTATGAGGAGGCCAAACAAAAGCTTAAGGCTTCCGGGGGGCAGGTCGAGGATCTGACCCAAAATTTCCGCACCCTGGAGCCGGTGGTGGATTGGGTGAACGAGAAATTCAACGTTTTGCTTTCCCAAGGGGGCATGACTTACGTGCCGCAAAAAGCCCATCGTGTCTTGGCCCCTCACGAGCCAAACCTTCCGCCGCTTTTGAAGCTTCAACTGGATCCCTTTCCCGAGGAGGCCACGGCGGCCCAGAAACGCCGCTTGGAAGCCGAATCGGTGGCGGCCTTTTTAAAAGAAACCCTGTTTCCCCGGGGCTTTTTAATCGAGGATTCCAAAACAAAAGCCATCCGTCCTTTAAGACCCGGAGACGTGGCCATTCTTTTTAGGGAACTTTCCAATTCGGAAACTGCTTATGAGGAAGCCTTCCGCAAGCGGGCGCTTCCTTATCAAATGGTGGGCGGGAAGCGCTTTTTCAACCGGCCCGAAATCGCGGCGCTCCAAACCCTTTTATCAGCCCTGGCCTCGCCCGCGGACGAGGCGTCCTTGGTGGCGCTTTTAAGAAGTTTTCTTTTTGGTTTTACCGACGAGGAGCTTTTGTTTTACCGATCCGAAGGCGGACAGTTTCAATACCTGACCCCGGGAAAAAAACCTTTCCAGGAGGCCTTCCGTTTATTGCGGAGCTTGTATCAGGACACCCGGGACCTGGCGCCTTCAGAGGTATTAAGGCTCCTTTACGACCGCACCAGCTTGATTCCCCTGGTGGCGGCCCAGCCCCATGGCGAGCAGCGGGTCGCTAATCTTTTAAAAGTGGTGGATCAAGCCCGGGATTTGGAAACGTCGCAAAATTTCAGCGCGGGGGCCTTTACCCGGTGGCTTAGGGAACAACAAAACGAGGAAACGATGGAAGGGGAAGCCCCCGGGCCCGAATCCGCCGGTGACCGCATCACTTTAATGACCTTGCACAAGGCCAAGGGGCTGGAATTTCCTTTGGTGATTCTTTCCGGAATCGCCTCGCAAGGTGCCAGGGAAAAACCGCCCCTCTTGAACCGGCGCCAGGGAAACTTTCACTTTAAGGCAGGCGAGCAGAAATTGGGATTGCAGACCTTAGGCTATCAGGCGGCGGCCGAGGAAGAAGAGGCCCAAGAGGAAGCCGAAAAACTGCGGCTGCTTTATGTGGGCTGTACCCGGGCCCGGGACGGGCTGCTTTTGCCCCTGACGGATGGAGAGGAAGAAAGCTTCCTGGATCCATTGAAGCGCGGGGAGACGTGGAAAGCCTTCGCGGTTTTCGAAACGCCTTCGGAATCGATCGAACTGCAAGATCCGTCGGCTCTTGTGGTGGACTTAAATGAAAGAGAGAAAGAATCGACGGAAGTTTTGGAAAGCGCGCGATTTTTTGAAACTAGCCGAAGGGCTTTTCGGGCAAAGGCGTTGAGGCCGATCGCCGGTTTATTCCAAACCGTAACCGAGTTGGCCCATGTGGCGGATGAGAAAAGTTCCGGAGAATCCTGGGAAGTGACGGAGGAGCAAGAGGAACCGGATTATTCCTCCGCCGGGAACGCCAAGTCGCTTGGCGTATTGACCCATAAACTTTTGGAAAAAGGCTGGGATTGGGGCGCGGCGCAAATGGAAAAGGCGGCCTTGGCCTGGGCGCCTCGGGAAGGATTGGACCCGAAGCAGGCGCTGGAAGCGGCTCAGCTGGCTACCCGCGCGCTAAAACATCCTTTGCTTCAGCGCGCCCGCCAATCCCCGACTCTTTTTAAAGAATTGCCCCTGACCCAAAAGCAGGAAAACGGAATTTTCATCAAGGCCACGATGGACTTGGTTTTTTTCGAGCCCGAAGGCTGGGTTATCGTGGATTACAAAACCGACCGGGACCCCGGGGTCCAACGGGAGGCCTATGGCAAACAAATCGACCTTTACGCCAGGCTGTTGAAAAAAGCCACGGGGTTTTCAGTCAAGGAAGCCGGACTTTATTTTCTGCGGCAGGATGGCCCGCAGGCCTGGACCAGGATAAAATAAACCCATGAAACACGACCATTCTCACGAACATAATCATTCCGATCATTCCCATGGCGCTCCTATGGGCGGGGGATTAAACCGCAAAAACAAAATGGTTCTGGCGGTCGGTATCACGGCGGCCATCCTTTTATTGGAAGCGGTGGGCGGCGTGCTTTCCGGAAGCTTGGCGCTTCTATCGGACGCCGGACACATGTTGACCGACCTGGCGGCGCTTCTTATTTCCCTTACCGCCATGATCTTGGCCGAGCGGCCCACCAGCCGCACCCACACCTTCGGCTTGGCGCGCTTGGAAGTATTGGCGGCGCTGGGGAATTCGCTCACCTTTTTTCTCATGGTGTCCGCCATCGGCTGGCAGGCTTGGACGCGGTTTTCCAGCCCGTCCTTGCCAGATTGGAAAGCCATGGGACTGGTGGCCGGCATCGGCTTTTTGGCCAACGCTTCCAGCGCCTGGTTTTTGCACGGGGCGGATCACGAGGATATCAACCTGCAAGGCGCCTGGGTGCATGTGATGGGCGACTTGGCGTCGTCCTTAGGGGTTTTGATCGGCGTCATCGTCATCGCCCAAACCGGGTGGACCTGGGTGGACCCGGTCTTAAGTCTTGTCATCGCGCTTTTGATCGGCTCCAGCGCGATCAAGCTTTTCCGGAAGGCCCTTCGGATTCTGCTTGAGGCCACCCCGCACGGCCTTTCGGGTGAGACCATCAGCCAAACGCTGAAGCAAAAAATTCCCGAGATTCAAGAGGTGCACCATGTTCATTTGTGGGAAGTGGGGGCGGGGCAGGTTTATTTAACGGCCCATTTGGTGGTGGACGACCGCAAAATCAGCGACGGGGTTTCCCTGTTGAATCAAGCCCAGCATTTATTGAAGGAAGAATTGGAGATCGACCACAGTACTTTTCAATTGGAAGTCAAAGCCCCGGTCTGGATCGCCTTGAATGAGAAACCCAAAGATTAAGCCGCGTTTTTTTTAACAGCTCCTGTTCCATTCCTCCAACAGGGGGCCCAGCCGGTTTAATTCAGAAACCCATCTTTTTTTTAGCTCAGGCGAGACCAGGTTTTTTCTTAAGGCGAGATCGAGCAACGGAACCAATTCGTGAACCAGCCCCAGGGCATTTTCAAGATTTTTGCCCGTGGCCTGGGGGCTGGAACTGTCCTGCGCGGCCCTGACCGCTTGCGCCAATTGGTGGACCTGGCGTTTCAAGCGCTGAACGACCTCATTTTTTAAAGCCCATTCCAGTCTTTGATAAACTTTATTGATTTCCCCCGCCAGCTTTTCGCATTGGGCGGCCAGGTTATTATTGAGAAAATCCGAGGGCATAGGCTAAGGATCTTTCTGGGCAGGGGGCGCGTCGGATTGGGTTAGCTTCCAAAACTGATCTTTTAATTCCGCGTCTTGGATTCCACGGTTAAATGAGTTTTGAAACACATCGGAAAAATTCGCCCAACAGACCCACGTGTCTTCGGGATGAAAAGCCTGCTCACAGGAATAATTAAAGGCCAGTTTCTCGAAAAAACAAGATTGTAGATAAGGATCGGAAGGGACGTGAGGATAAAAGGCGAGCATTTCTTCCAGGATGGCGCGCCGGGAAACACCGTTCGACTGATCCATGATTTTTAGATCGAGAGATTGCATCCAATAATTAAAGGCTTTCCATTGATCCATCTGGGCTTCGGTGCCGGGAAGGTCGGGAAAGAGGCCGATGGCAAGGGGGGCCCATCCTTTGCCTGGAATCATGATCTGATTCCATTGGCTTTGTGGGAATCTTTTTTGCAGCCAGGGCAGATAGTGAGATTGGGTGAGCAGCGCCGTCCAACTGGTTTTTTGTCCATCCCATCGGGAATTTTCGGCGGCATTAAAAGGATAGCTGGCGTAAGCCAGCGAAAAGTCCCGGATTTCAGGACCCCATCCCCAAAAAACATTTCCCGGCCCTTGATCCTTCGCTAGGGGGTTTAGAAGCTTATAGCTTATTTGTTGTTCAGTTTGGATCCAGGCGCCCGGAACCCGAAAAAGTCTCTGGTGAAGCTGAAAAAAATCGTCCACATTCAAAAGCGCCGAAAGACCCAGAACTAAAAAAAGAACTCGAATCCTTTGGGTCTTGGGAAACTCGGCCAAAAAAGCTTGGATCCCCCACCCGGTGAATACCATAAAAAAAGGAACGACCAGGGCCATCCGGAAGCCTTCCGCATTGATCGTTAGAAGCCCTGGAAGCATCGCAAGAAAGAACCCAAACCCAATGGCCCAGATCAGGGGGAAGCGGATCCAACGAAGACCCTCCAGCAGGCCCACATAAAAAAAAGCCACAAGGATAAAGTTGTAAAAACCCTGGGAACTTGGAGTATAAGAATCCCCGCATCCGGGGCCCAAAAGTATTTGGAGGTATGCCGCCCAGGTCCGCCATTGGTCCGCCCAAGAGATAAAACCGCTCCAGACGGCGATTTTTGAGATATGACCACCGAAGGTATTTCCGAGAATCGAGAAGATAAAAGGCGAAAGAAAAAGGACAGTGGATAGGCCTAAAGCGAGCCAGGCCCGAAGCGGGATTTTCTTTTTGGTGAGCGCCAAAACTCCCAACACCCACAGCCATAAAACCGGCCATTGGGGGCCCATGTAGGGCCCGCAGCCACAAAGGGCCCCCAAAAGGAAAGCTTGGACCGGGGAGGCGGTTTTGCCCGTTTTCAATAAGCGTCCCAAGGAATAAAGAACGGCCAGCTCCCAAAGCATCAAAGGCCCGATGGGATAGGCCAATCGGTTGAACCGTAAGGAAAGAGCGTCGAAGAAAAATAAAAAAATTAATAAGAGGCTAAACGAGGTTGAAAAATATTGCCTCGCGGCTTTCCAGCCGATCCCTAAGGCCAGGATCGAAAAAAGGGCGTTGGGGAAATAAAGACTAAAAAGAGGAAGATGGGTGACTTGAAGCAGTCCGTAGACGAAGCGGCTGTAAAAAGTCGGGATTTGGCCGAAAGTTTGAAAGAGATTCCAATTCCATTTTTGGGTTAGCTCCACGGCGATCATCCCTGTGAGGGACTGGTCGCCCGAGGGCCAGCCCCAAGCCCCTCCGAGATTGGCCAGGCGGACTAAAACGGCCAAAAGGCAGGGGATCCACCAAACCCATCGAGACGGAGCGGGAAAAATTTCCCCGGAGCCCAGGGGAATTCGGGAAGCGGCTCGAAATTGGTTTTGAAATAGGCCGATGCCTAAAGGAAGCAAGACCCCTAATAGCAAGACCCAGAGTTTCGCGGCGATTGAAACGGGAAGGTAGTCTAAAATTAAATTTGAGGAAAGGAAAAGGATCAAATAGTGATGGGTTTTGAGAAGTTTTTTTTCCTCATTTCCCAGGGATGGCTTTTTCAAAATAATCCCGTTCTCCCTTTGAAAACCCAGGTTACCCGCTTGGGGCCACAAAAAATAAACGCCGCCATCCGCCCGTTTTTGAAATGAGGTTCAGCGCCTCTGTTTGGGATCTTTCGGAAGCATGTTATAATTTAAACCAATTACCAATCGAGGACCAACGAGAAATCAAAAAAGAGGTCCCTATGCATCCTCAATCAACGGAGATTCATGTTCGATACTTATAGCAGGGAAGAGCTTTTGGATTTGGGTTTCAAGTTCGTTGGGAAAGGCGTCCTCGTTTCCAGGGACGCGCGGTTTTTCTCAATTAAGGGCGAATTGGGCTCGGGAGCCCGGATTGACGCTTATAGTATCTTGACCGGCCGCGTTATTTTGGGGCGGAACATTCACATTTCCCCCTTTTGTTTTTTAGGCGGCACGGGCGGGACCATTCGGATGGGCCCCCATTCAGGCCTTTCCACCCACGTCAGTGTTTTTACGAAATCCGCCGATTATTCAAAACAAACCCTTGGGGAAAATTTAAAATTGACCGGAAATGTTTCTATTGGAGACCATAGTATTGTTGGTTCGGGGTCGACCCTCATGCCGGGATCTAAAATTGGGAAACAGGTCAGCCTAGGCTGCAATAGCGTGGTCAACGGATCCATCAAGGCGGGATCAATTATCGTCAATCGGGGGATGGGGCTCATTACCCTGTCCACACGAACGGCTCCATCCCGATGATCCCTTCCCGAAAGCCCATTCTTTCCGTGGTGACATCGCTTTATCACTCGGGTCCCTACATTGATGAGTTCTGCCGCCGGATGGCCGGGGCCGCGAAAAAAATAACCAATCGGTATGAAATTATCTTGGTGAACGACGGCTCTCCGGACGATGCCCTTGAAAAGGCCGTGAGGGTCCAACAGAAGAACCCCCATATCGTGATTATCGACCTGTCTAAAAATTTCGGCCAACACAAGGCCATGATGACCGGCATGGACCAGACAAAGGGCGATTATGTTTTTTTGATCGAAGTGGATCTGGAAGAGGGGCCCGAATGGGTGGTCGACTTCCATAAAGAATTGAAAGCTCATTCTGATATCGACGTTGTCTATGGCGTACAGAAAACCAGAAAAGGCGGTTTTTTGGAACGTCTTGGGGGAGCGCTTTTTTATAAAGTCTTTAATTTTTTCGCGCAAATCAAAATGCCTGAAAACCACGTTACCGCCAGGCTGATGACCAGGCGCTACGTCAACGCCCTGCTGGCGCACCGAGACCGGGCGTTATTTTTGGGGGGGCTGTACGAACAAGTGGGGTTCCGACAAGTCCCTTATCTTGTGACGAAAGTAAGTCACTCACAGACGACTTATACCCTGCGCCGGAAACTTCAGCTGGTGATCAATTCAATGGTTTCATTCTCGACCGCGCCGCTTTCCTTGATTTTTTGGTGCGGACTCTGCGTGTTTTTGCTCTCCGCGTGTATTTTTACTTGGGTCCTTTATGAATGGTGGGTAAGGTCGATTTCCCCCGGCTGGACAAGCCTAATCGCGTCGATTTGGGCGGTGGGGGGCATTCTCATGCTATCCCTGGGGGTGATCGGTCTTTACCTTAAGAAAGTTTTAGAGGAAGTGACCGAACGGCCCTATACTGTTATAAAACAGATCCACAGGAATTCCTGAAATGCCCCACGAAAACACACCAAGCCATACGGAAGCGTCTCCGGCCTTCTCGGCGCATCAACTGAACCTAAAGTACAAGCTCCACCAGCGTTCCATCGTGAAGCATTTACGGGATATTGACTGGAAAAAAGGGTCGGAGGCGCCCTGGGTCGTCGAATTTGACCCTACCACCGCCTGTAACTTGGCCTGCCCGGACTGCATCAGCCGCGACTTACTGAACCAAAAGTCCTTTTCAAAAGACCGCGTCCGGGACTTAGTCCGTGAGATGGTGGATGCGGGCGTCAAGGCGGTCGTCCTGATCGGCGGCGGGGAACCTTTGGCCCATTCTGAAATCGGCTGGGTGATCGAATATTTCGGGAAAAATAACGTGAAACTGGGCCTGACGACGAACGGCCTTTTGATCGATAAACATTTGGATGTTATCGCTCCCTATATGGATTGGACCCGGGTGTCGATGGACGCCGGAACTTCGGAAACCTTTAGGCGGATCCGGCCCAATCACGCCAATAAATCCGAATTCGACCGGGCGGTCAAGAACATGAGGGCTCTGGCAGCCGCCAAGAAGGGCAAGCTGGGCTATTCCTTCATGATTTATTCCGAAGGCAAATTTGACCCCTCCAATCCAGTCCCGCAAACCCCCTTTTCAAACATCTCCGAGGTTTACATCGCGGCCCAATTAGCCAAGGAGATCGGTTGTGATTATTTTGAGATTAAACCCATGTATGACATTAATCACTATTCCATCGGTCAAAAACAGGAATTTGTCGAAGAGGCCAAAACGCTTATCACCAAGGCCCTCGAGCTGGAGGACGGAAAATTTCGGATCCTACAGGCGCTCAAGCTGAAAGCGGTTTTGAATGGAGAGCCGAACGTGGAACCCAAAAGCTACACGCGCTGCGCCGTTTCTCAACTGCGCACCTTGGTGACCCCCTCGGGCGTTTATGTCTGCCCTTATTTCAGGGGAAGAGCCGATAAAAAAATCGGTGATGTGATGGACTCTTCCTTCCAAGACATGTGGGCGGGAAAAAGCCGGGCCGGCGTGATGGAAAAACTCAATCCTTCGGTGGATTGCCGAATGCACTGTATCCGCAATGACTCGAATTTGGCCCTGGAAGAAATGATCAAGGGGCAAATGCCGACCGATTTGGTCGACGATTTCGATTTCTTTATTTGAACGATGGAAAACGAAACGAAGCGTTGGCTGGTTCGATGGCTTCAAAAGCGCAATCCGGGCTTGGCGATTAAGGCCGACTCAAGGCTTTATGACGATGGGCTCATCGACTCCTTTGGAATCATTGAGCTCGTCGAGGAAACCGAGAAACATTTCTCGATCGCTTTTAACGATCACGATTTACGCCAAAACGCTTTCAGCACCATTGACGACTTCGCCGGGATCATCGACAAAAAGATAAAGAAATGAACGCCATCCAGTGGGTCGCCGATCGTTTCGCGCGCAGCCGGCACGCCCCCCTTTTCACCGACCTCAACGATAAAATCTTCACCTATGCCGATTACTGGCGTATGTCAAAAGCGCTGGCGGACCATTGGAAAAGCTTGGGCTGCAAGCCGGGGGATGTCATCGTTTTTTTATTGCCGAACAGTTTCGCCCTTCCCTGCTGTTATTTAAGCTGCGCCATCGGCGGGTTTGTCGCCTGTCCCATTCCTCCCAGCCACCACCCGGAGCTTATCCGAAAACTTTCGTCCCTGGTTTCGCCGGCCTTAGTGGTTCGAGAAGTCCCCCCGCTTTTTTTCGCGCCGGCTTCCGGATCAGATGAGGATTTTTCCCTCGGGTTCGACCCAAACCAGCCGTTTTTCATCTTGTTTACCTCAGGGCTGACCGGCGAACCGAAGGCGATTTGCCACAGTCTGCGTAACATCTTGGGAAGCGCCAAGGCTTTCGCCGATCTCACGGACATGTCGGAGCGCACCAGGCTTTACCACGTTTTTCCCATGGCCTATATGGCCGGCATTCTCAATTCATTTTTCGCGCCTTTGATGGCCGGGGCCTCCATCGTGGAGGGTCCTATGTTTTCCCCCGCCACGATTCTCGATTTTTTAACCCGGCCGCTCAAGACGGGCATCAATACGCTCAGCCTGACCCCCACCATCGCCGCGGCGTTATGCCGGGTCTCTAAAATGAGCTCCCCGCGCCAGGAGGTCCGCTCGCGGGTGGGGCAAGTCCAGTGCACTTCGGCCCCCATTCCCAGGGCCTTGCAGGAAGAGTTTTTGGAATTGTTTCAGCTTCCTTTGCAGAATTGCTATGGCATGACCGAACTGGGCGGCCCGCTCACTTTTCAAAAAAAAGAGGACGCGGAAAATCTTAGCGACTGGGGAGTCCCGCTGGACGGGTTGGAGATATCCCTCCGGGGCGAAACGGCCCAAGATTTGTGGATTAAGTCGCCTTTTGCCATGCTAGGCTACCTTCAAGACGGCGGGTTGATTTCCCCCTTTGATGAAAAGGGATACATGGACACCGGCGACTTGGCGAAGCGAAGCGAGGAAAAAATCCAGATCTCGGGCCGCAAAAAAGACATTATCATTCGGGGCGGGGTTAATATTTCGCCGGCCCGGGTGGAAGCGGTTCTGGAAGTCATGGAAGAAGTGGACGAGGTGGCCGTGGTGGGGATTCCCCATCCCTTTTGGGGCGAGGCCATCGTCGCCTGCGTCATCCCGGCGGCGGGCCAGTCCAACGTGTCCACCCAGGTGGCCATTTTCAGCCGGCAAAATCTTTCGCCGCACGAGCGCCCCGACCATATTGTGATGATGAAGGATTTTCCCCGGTCATTCGTTGGAAAGCTCGAGAGGATAAAACTTCGCCAGGCGGTTATTTCAAAATTAGAATCGTCCCAACCCGAGGGAGGCGACTATTAACACGCACACAATGAAGGATGACGAGGGCGCGTTCGCTTTTTGGGGCGGAACTTACGTCAAGTCCTCCGGAGACGAGGTGGTCGCCCGCCGCAGCCCGGTGGATGGGAGGGCGCTGCCCGAGATACGCTCCTGCTCCCCGGGGGATATAGAAAAGGCGGTTCAAGCGGCCCGCCGCGCTTTCGAGTCCAAAATCTGGCGGGACAAGACGGCGGACGAAAAAAAAGAGATTCTTTTCAAATTCGCCGACCTCATCCAGGCCCATTCCCGTGAGTTGGCGTTTCGGGACACGCTCAGCATGGGCAAACCGATCCGGGACTGTCTCACGAACGATATCCCGCTGGCCGTGAAATGCATCCGATGGTACGCGGAGGCCATGGATAAATTGTACGGCGAATGCGCCCCGCCCCGCCCCGAGTCGATCGCTACCATCACCCGGGAACCCATTGGGGTAGTGGCCGGCATCACCCCATGGAATTTTCCGATGGAAAATGTGGCTTGGAAGATCGGCCCCGCGTTGGCCGCGGGAAACTCGTTAATCCTGAAGCCCGCCGAACAGGCCACTTTCAGCGCGCTTTTTCTCGGGCGTTTGGCGCGGGAAGCGGGAATCCCGGAAGGCGTGTTGAGCATCCTTCCGGGCCGGGGCGAGGTCACGGGGAAATGTCTGGCCCTGCATCCGGAGGTGGATGGTGTTTTCTTTACGGGCTCCAACAGCGTTGGGAAAGAAATCCTTATCGACGCGGGCCAATCCAATATGAAGCGGGTGTCGCTGGAGTGCGGAGGTAAAAGCGCCTTCATTATTTTGAAGGAATGCGGCGACCTTGACGCCGCCGCGCGCGCGGTGGCCAAGAACATGTTTTTCAATCAGGGCCAGATATGTTCGGCACCCTCGCGGTTAATTGTGGAAACGGGCGTTCGGGAAGAGGTCCTCCGGCGTCTCTTGAGTTTGATCCCCGCTTATCAGCCGGCGGACCCCTTGGACGAAACAACGACCAGCGGGGCGATGGTGGATCATTCCCAATTGGAAAAAGTCTTGGGTTATGTCTCCCTCGGCCGAAAAGAAGGGGCCTCCCTGTTGGCCGGGGGCGAAAGCGTGGAGCCGGTTCCCGGGGGCGCTTATATGACCCCGGCCATTTTTTCCGATGTCAAAAATGACATGCGGATCGCGCAAGAAGAAATCTTTGGCCCCGTGCTGTCCGTTATTTCCGCGAAGGATGAACGGGAGGCTGTTGAAATGGCGAACGCGAGCCTCTTCGGGCTGGCCGCCGCCGTTTGGTGCGATGACATTAACCGGGCGCACCGGGTGGCGAGGGATCTGCGGGTCGGGACCGTCCATATGAACTGCTATGGCGAGGATGATCTCACGGCCCCTTTTGGGGGATTTAAGCAATCCGGGAACGGCGGTAAAGAAAAATCCTTGGACGCGATCGACGCTTATTCGGAGAAAAAAACCACTTGGCTAAAGCTGAAGGCGGATGGATAACGCCTGGGCGACGCGAAGGAACGAAGAACGCCGCAATTCGCGTTTTTTTGAATTTTGTCGGGAAGAAAATTCGAGCCTATCCTGGGATCCCAAGGGTGGGTTAAACTCACGAGAATATAGGATTCTCCCAAGCTTGTTTTCCCATACTCCCGCGGTGGGTGCGAAATGAAATTTTGCCTGGCATGCCGTCAGACTTTTTCAGGACAAGAGTGGAAATGCCCCGCCTGCGGCTATCAGCCGGGCCGAATCGGCGGGATCCTTTCATTCGCTCCCGAATCCTCGGCCTTTAATGAGCATTTTCCGCCGGACAGTTTCCAACGCTTGGCTCCCCTGGAAGAAGGACATTTCTGGTTCCGCGCCAGGAACGAGCTGATCGTTTGGGCGGTGCGCCGGTGGTTCCCCTCCAAGGGTAAATCGATGGAGATCGGATGCGGCACCGGGTACGTTTTATCCCGAATCGAAAAAGATTTTCCCGAAATGGAACTATGCGGCGCTGAAATTTACGCCAGCGGCCTGGAATTCGCCGCCAAACGCCTGGCCCGCTCACCGCTCATTCAAATGGACGCTTTAAATATTCCCTATCGGGATGAATTCGATATGATCGCCTTATTTGACACGCTGGAACACATCCCCCAGGACGAAGCCGTCTTGGCCGAGGCGCGCCAAGCTTTAATTCCAGGCGGCGGCCTTCTTCTCACCGTGCCGCAACACGCCTTTTTATGGAGTTATGTGGATGAATTCAGCGGCCATCTCCGCCGGTATGAGAAAAACGAATTGATCGAGAAAGTCCAAAACGCGGGTTTTCGCGTGGTGGAGGTGGTCAGCTTTGTTTGGCTGCTTTTGCCGGTGCTTTGGCTCACAAGGCGGCGCAAGCAAAAGCCAAGCGCCGATTTTGATCCCGCGGCCGAATTAAAGCTGTCGCTCCCGCTCAGTTGGGGCTTGGAACAGGTTTTAACCTTGGAGCGTTTTCTCATCCGAATGGGACTGCGGTTTCCTTGGGGTGGATCCCTGCTATTAGTCGCCCGAAAGGACTGACGCCTTATGCATATTCCTTTTAATAAACCTTATTTGGCCGGCAAAGAATTGGAATATATCGGACAGGCCCATGTCCATGGCCAGCTTGCCGGCGACGGCCCCTTTACCCGGAAGTGCCACGCTTGGATTGAGAAAACGATCGGCTGTCCTCAAGCCCTTTTAACGCACTCTTGCACGGGAGCGCTGGAAATGGCCGCCTTGCTTTTAGAGATAAAGCCGGGCGATGAAATGATCATGCCGTCCTATACCTTCGTCTCCACGGCCAGCGCCTTCGTTTTACGGGGTGGCATACCGGTATTCGTGGATATCCGACCGGATACCCTAAACCTCGATGAGAACCAGATTGAGCGGGCCATAACGGCTAAGACCAAAGCGATCGTGGTGGTCCATTATGGGGGAGTCGCTTGCGAGATGGACCGAATTTTAGAAATCGCCCGCCGCCACGGCTTACCCGTGGTGGAGGACGCGGCCCAATCGATCGGGGCCCGGTACCGGAACCGTCCGTTGGGAAGTCTGGGCGCCTTGGGCGCCTTGAGTTTTCATGAGACCAAAAATATCCACTCAGGGGAGGGTGGAGCCCTTTTAATTAACGAGGATCGGTTTTTTGAGCGAGCGGAAATCATAAGACAAAAAGGAACTAACCGGGCCCAATTCCTTAAAAACCAAACGGATAAATACACTTGGGTGGATGTGGGTTCCTCCTTTTTGCCCGGCGAATTATCCGCGGCTTTTTTATTGGCCCAATTGGAGCAAATGGAGGTGATCCAAGGCAGAAGAACCGCCCTTTGGGATAACTATCACCGGGCTTTTGAGGGTTTGGAAAAAACGGGGAAACTGCGGCGCCCCCGGATTCCCGAGGAATGTCAATCCAACGGCCATTTGTATTATTTATTGCTGCCGTCCCTGGGCGAGCGGGATCGGTGTTTAAAATGGTTGAATCAAAATGACGTTAACGCGGTTTTTCATTATGTGCCGCTCCATAGCTCCCCCGCGGGACGGGTTTATGGACGGGCTTCGGGAGCCTTGACCCATACTGACGAGTTAAGTTCCCGGTTGGTCCGTCTTCCGCTGTGGGTCGGATTGGAAGAGCGCCAGCCCGAGGTCATCCAAAAGGTATTGGATTTCTTCCGGGGTTGAAATTCAAAATAGACAAGGCGCTCGCGGGCGCCGGCTTATTTAAGACCGGCGCCCCGGAAATAGGCCAAGGCCCGCGCGGCGGACCGATGGCCCGAAAGGCAGGCCCCCTCGATGGTGGCGGGAAGCCCGGTGGCGGTCCAATCCCCGGCCAAAAAAATATTGGCGAAGGGTGTGGCGGCGGAAGGTCTTAACGCGCCGGCTTGCTCGCTCCAAAAAAAGGTGGCCGACATTTCCTTGGTGACCTTGGAATAAAGCGGCTGGGTGCCGGACAGCTCCGGAAACCGATCTTGCAGCTCTTCCCAAGCCTTGACCAAAATTTCCCGCTCGGGTTTACGCGCCAAATCCAAATCCCCGCTGCACACCAAACTCACATATTGGCCGGGTCCCGAATAGCCCCAATTGGCGTTGCGGTTAAAAACCCAGTCGAAATTCGCCCCCGGCAGGCCCGCCAGGTGGCCGGTGAGGATGGGTTTTTCCAAGATCAAATGAACGGACAGGATGGGGGATTTCCCCAGACGGGATTCTTCGGCGGGGGCTGGCAGGCCGCAAGAATTCCAAAGCGCTTCCAAAGACCGGACAGGCAAGGCCAAAATAAGCGCGTCGGCGGTGAATTTTTTCCCCGAAACACTCTCCACTTGAAAGGGTCCGGAGGCCAAACTTAAAGCTTGGGCCCCTTCCCTAAAATGAACCGTCCCCCTTTTGGAGCGCAGATAGTCCAAGGCTTCCGGGAAGGCGATTTCGCTCAAGGGTTTGGCCGACACCACCAGCGCGCTGTCCCGGCGGCTTTTAAAAAAAACGCGGTTCAGCACCTCGCCCAAGCCCCGGATGGGCGCAATCTCGGGCGGCACGTTCATGACGGCACGGCAAAAGGGAACCCAAAAACGCTCCCGCGTGGTTACGCCTTGGCGGGTGAGGCGGGTCCAATCAGCCACCGTACGCGCGCTTTTGGGGATTAAAAAAGGATGCCCGGCAAAAGGCGCCAGCGCCAAGGCCAACTTCAATTTTTCAACACCGGGAAAAGCGCTGGATTTTAAAAGTCCCCAGGCCAAATGAAAGGGCGCGGGAAGCGCGGCGCAATCCAAAGTGGTCTTTGAGCCGCCCGGGGAAACCCAGCTCAGGGATAAGGGATCAATCCAATGAAATCCACCGGTGACTTTTAAGCGATTGAAAAGCTTGAAGGTTTCCCGATAACAACCCATCAGCAGGTGGGGGCCGTTGTCCACGGGAGCGGGAAAGGCTTCGGTGGGGGTCGTGGAATAAACCCGCCCGCCCAAAAAGCCCCGGGATTCCAAAAGATCGACCGTGATTCCGGCTTCGGCCAAGGCGGTGGCCGCGGCGATGCCGGCGTAACCGCCCCCCACCACTAAAACCTTGGGGTTCACTTTGAGATTCTTTTCCAGGCCGCGCAGCGGACCAAGGCCAGGCCGGCGGCTGAAATTTTTTCGAGGGGCGAAAGGGACAGCTTGCCTTGAAGAATCCGCTCCGGGGCGGCCCTTAATTTTTCTTTTAAGCGTCCATAAACCCCGGCGATGGCTTCGGCCGTGGAAAGCTGGGAGCGCTCCAGGCGGGTCAGGGATTTTCTCGATTTTTCTAGGAACGACTCGGCCCGGGTCAACTGAAAGTCCACAAAGTGCCTCCAAGATAAGTCGCTGGGCGATAGGGCGTCGGGGTTGAGCTTAAATCTTTGAAAGTCTTCCTGGGGCAGATATTGACGGCCCATTTGGGCGTCTTCCCGGAAGTCCCGGACCATATTGACGATTTGAAGGAACAGACCGAGGTTTTCGGCGTAATGGCGGTGCGGGAGATCTTTAAAACCGAAAATTTCCATGCTGGAAAGCCCCGGGCCTCCGGCGACCTGCGAGGCGTAGCGGTGAAGCTCGGAAAAGGTTTTAAAACGCAGGGGCTTCAAATCGCGGTCCACGCCCTGAAGAATCCGCTCCAAGGGCTCTTGCGAAAGCCCAAATTGCTCAATGACTTCCCTTAAATTCCGGAACAAAGGATCTTGGGCCCGGCCTTTGAAGCAAGATTTCAACGCCTTGCGGAAGTCCGCCAGATCCCGTTCTTTTTTCGCGTGGGAGCCCGGGCCGTCGGCGATTTCATCCGCCGCCCAGCAAAAGCGATAAAGGGTTTCCATGGCCGCCCGTTTTTCCTTGGGCAGCAAAAGAAGGGGATAATAAAAACTGGTTTTTTTCTTAAGCGATCCCTCGTGGGGCTTCAAGCGGTCTCTTCCTTCCGTGGAATTAAAACAGGAATTTAAACTTTGGGATTTTTAAAAACAGCCCGCCAAGCCAAGGCCGCTTTTTCAACCGTTGTCCAAGCCGGACGTTGCGTAAGGACATTGTAATCCATCTTGCGGATTTTATTGAGGATTCCCTGGCCGCCCAGGACCGTGGCCTTGAGTTCCCAGCGGAGCCGTCCGGAAACCGACCGCAATAGAGGAAGCCCCTGGACGAAATAAGTTTGAGTATAATCCACCGCGTCCCTCACCAACCGGCGCGTTGAAACCGAGTCTTTCAAGGCGAAAAGGTTTTTGGGAGAGACGCCCGCTTTTTTTAAAGCCGCCTGGGGATAATAGACGCGGCCGCGCTTTAAGTCGGTGGCGCTGTCCTGCCAGAAGTTGATGAGTTGAAGGCCGGTACAAATAAAATCGGAATAGCGGTGAAGTTTTTCATCCCGAACTCCCGAGATCAAAAGCACCATGCGGCCGACCGGGTTGGCGCTGTGGCGGCAGTAGAAAAGCAGGTCTTTCCAAGTTGAGTAGCGGCGGATCCTCAAATCCATCCGGTAAGCTTTTAAAAGGGCTAAAGGAAGCTTCGCCGGAATTTTAAAGTTTTGAAGCGTGTGGGCGAAGGCCCGAAGAACCGGCGGCGCGGGTTTTCCCGCGAGGGCGTCCCTCAGTGATTTTTCCCAGCGGTTGATTTCTTTTTCCCGGTGTCCTTCGTACTCGGCCTCATCGGCGAAATCATCGGCGGTCCGGGCAAAAGCGTAAAGGGCCGCGATGGGCGCGCGGCTTTCACTGGGTAAAAGCAGGGAAGCCACGGGAAAATTTTCGTAATGGGTTTTGGCTTGGCGCAGGCATTCTTCGTAATCCGGCGCCAGGGCATTGGGAATTGAAAATTTCACAAGGCTCCTCTTAGACTGATGAAGCCATTATAAGAGGCGGACCGGGGTTTTAGACTAAGGGCTTTTTCAACGGAAGATGTGTTTTAGGAAGGCCCGGAGGTTTAAAAAACCTTCTTTATTCTTTAAAAGAGTGGTTTTGTTTTTCGTCCAACCCTCTTTGAGATAAACTAACGGGGCCTTAAGGAGGCGACATGGAACCGCCTTTTACCCACGAAACACCCGGTTTTGAATTTGAAAAAGAGGTTTGCGGTTTTGAGGATGAATTTACCCTGTCCGCCGGGTCTTGCTGTGATGACGGAGAGGCGCCTAAACCAGAGTGAATGTTCCTTGAAATAGGCTTTTTTTCCGAATAAACTACAACCCCTTCCAAGCAGGTAAGACGGACATTTAGCTCAGCTGGTTAGAGCGTCGCGTTCACATCGCGAAGGTCACTGGTTCGAGTCCAGTAATGTCCACCAAACATGCCCCGCCCGATTCTGGGCGGGGCTTTTTATTTTTGGGTCCGCGTTTTTGATAGAATAGGGGCATGTGCTCACGATTCGCCTTAAAAAGCCCGCCCGCCGACCTTTCGGCCTTTTTGGGATTGGAACAATCCCTTCCCTGGGAGCCCCGCTACAACGTGGCGCCTTCCCAAAAGATCCCCGCGGTCATTCATCCCTTGGACAAGAAAAAACGGCAGCTCAAGCTTTTACATTGGGGTTTTGCCGCCACCTGGCATCAGGGCGGCCGTTTGTTGGTCAACGCGCGATCGGAAGACCTCCAGGACAAACCGCTCTTTCAGGAGTCGTTTGAAAAGTGGCGGTGCCTGATGCCGGTGGATGGTTTTTATGAATGGCGGCACGAGGCCCGGGAAACCAAACCTTTTTTTATCCGGATGAAAAGCGGAAAACCGTTCGCCCTGGCCGGGCTTTGGGCGCCCCAGCCCGCGCACGGCCAAACCACCGACGCTTGCGCGATCCTCACCACCACGCCCAACACCGTGGTAAAAGCCATCCACGAAAGAATGCCGGTGATTGTGGCGCCTGAAAATTTTAAATTGTGGCTGGACTCGGAAGATATGCGGGATTTTGAAAAAATTCAGGAACTTTTTAGGCCCTATCCATCCGACCAGATGGAAGCCTACGAAGTGGAAACTTGGGTGAATGACCCGAGGCACGATGACCCACGGTGTCTGGAGCCGTTTGAAAACCCCGGAACTCTGCCGCTTCCTTTTTAAACTCTTCTTTTATTTTCCGCCCTGATAAACACATCCACTATCCGGGGTCTCCCAAAGGGCGACTTCCACTAATTTGACTTTGGCTTTTTTAAGCGAAGGGGCCAGCCAGTTCCAAATGACCCTCGCTAAGTTCTCGGCGGTGGGCTGGAATTGGGGATCGTTTTTAAAAAGCTCCACTTCTTGGTTGATGAAACGGTGGTCCAACCGGCTTTCAATTTCCCGGTGCAGAATTTCCTTCAAGTGACGGAAATCCATGACAAAGCCCGTGTCCTCATGAATCGGACCTTCGACGGTCACGGCTAATCGGTAAGAATGGCCGTGGGGAAACCCGGCGGCTTTGGGATTGTCTTTGCGAAAGCCGGCGCATTTTCGGAAAATTTCCAAATTTTTTGCCCGGTCCCATTGGGGATTATGCAGGTAATGGGCCGCCTCAAAAGTAAGCTCTTTGGTGATCCGCGCGAATGATTTAGGCATAAACCTCTTTTACCGCAAAGGCGCTAAGACGCCAAGGAGGATTTAATCTTTAGAATGAACTATTCGTTTAATGCCATCTTTAATCAAAGGAACATTAAAATTGGTCAACAGCCCGAGGGAATTCCCGGTCAGCTTTCAATAAGTCAACAATGGGGCCTGATGAACCGGCAACAAAGCTTCAACGGCTTTGAGCTCAACAATCAAACAATTTTCAACCAGCAGATCAAGCCTTAAACCGTCATCGAACTTAATGTTCTTATAAATGACGGGAATTGAAACTTGTCGCCGAACTTTCAGGTTCCTCAAGCCTATTTCGTGGATCAGGCAGTTTTCATAAAGGCTTTCCAGTAATCCGGGCCCCAATTTTGTATGAATCTCAAAGGCCGCATCAACTACTTCTTTCGCGATCGCGTTCAGTTTTGGATCGACATCATTTTTCATGGTTCACTTTGCGTCTTAGCGTCTTTGCGGTGAATAGGGTTCAATTTTCCTTAAACTTTTGCGCGATCGGCATCCGGCGCCCCATGCCGAAGGCCTTGGTGGTCACCTTGAGGCCCGGCGCCATTTGACGGCGCTTGTACTCATTTTGATCCACCTTGCGCAAAATATCCTTCACCAGGGCCGCGTCAAAGCCCGCCCTTTGGATCGTGGCCGCGGATTGGTTCTTCCCAATATACAGGTGCAGGATGGCGTCCAGCGTCTCATAAGGCGGCAGGCTGTCCTGATCTTTCTGGTTGGGCCGAAGCTCGGCGGAAGGGGCTTTGGTAAAGATGGCGTCCGGAATGATAGTTTTGCCCGCCAGCTCGTTCACGTAGCGGGACAGCTCATAAACCATTCCCTTGGGCAGATCGGAAATGACGGCCAGCCCGCCGCACATGTCGCCGTAGAGGGTGCAATAGCCCACGGCCAACTCGCTTTTGTTGCCGGTGGATAAAACCAGCCGGTGAAATTTATTGGACAGCGCCATCAGGTAAAGCCCCCGGATGCGGGCCTGCAGGTTCTCTTCCGTGAGGTCCGCCGGCTTTTCCCCGAAAAAAGGCTTTAAGACCGCGACCGTTTGCTCAAAGACCGGGGTGATGGGAATTTCTTGAAGCTCGATGCCCAAGGCTGCCGCCAATTGCTTAGAGTCTTCCACGCTGCCTTTGGACGAATAAGGCGAAGGCATGGTCACGCCTAAAACATTCCCGGGTCCCAAGGCTTCCGCGGCCACGCAGGCCACCAAGGCCGAATCAATGCCGCCTGAAAGTCCCAGCAGTACTTTTTCAAAACCGCATTTGCGCACATAGTCCCGGGTGCCGATCACCAGCGCCTCATAAATGGTCTCGGTCTCGAGCAAGGTCCGGGTGGTTTTTTGAAAGGCGGGGTTTCCCATATCGTAAACGAGGAAATCCTCCTCAAAGGCTTTGCCTTCGGCGAAGAGAGTGCCGCCCACGTCCATCACCATGCTGCAGCCGTCGAAAACCAGCTCATCATTGCCGCCCACCAAATTGCAATAAAGGATGGGGGCCTTGACCCGGTCGGTCAGGTCTTTCAACAGCGCTTGGCGCGTGGACAGCTTGGCGGCGTGAAAGGGAGAAGCCGATAGGTTGAGAACCAAATCGGGTTTATTTTTGGCCAGCTCTTGGACCGGATCCAGGCGGTAAAGCCGGTGGGTGGAAATGCCTTCCACGTTCCAAATGTCCTCGCAGATCGTGATGCCGATCTTGAGCCCTTGATAAACGAAAGGCGGCTCGGGCTCGGAGGCGGGAGTAAAGTAACGGGCTTCGTCGAATACGTCGTAATTCGGCAGCAACGTTTTTTTCTGCGTATAAAGAATTTTGCCGTCCTGGACGGCCACGGCCACATTAAAAAGCGGATTGCCGGACCCGCGGTTTTCCGCGATCGTTCCGACGACGGCCAGGATGCCTTGGGCCGCTTGGGCCACCTGATCCAGCGCCTTTTGGGCTTCCCGCAAAAAAGAGGCCCGGTCCAAAAGATCCCTTGGGGGATAGCCGGTCAAGGTCAGTTCCGGGAAAAGCGCGATGTCGCATTGGGCGGCTTTGGCTTTTTCGAGGGACGCCAAAATTTTCGCCACGTTGGCGTCAAAGTCCCCGACCGTGGTGTTGATTTGGCAAAGGGCGATTTTCATAAGACTCCAGGTTTTTTAAGGCTTCCGCCGACTTGGACTCAAGAAGCGGGAATGGTACGCTTGGCCCGATCCCAAGACCTGAAAAAGCCATCTTCGGGCCCGGTTAAGGCAGGTAGTTTAAGACGCCTCTTGCGGGAAGTCAAAAAGGAGAAAAAAAGGAATGGTTTTTGGAGTTTTGGCCGATACCCAAGCGCCCCTGACCCTGGGCCAAATCGCTTCCCTTAAAAAAGCGTTTAAGGGCGTGGACGCGATCCTTCACGCGGGGCCTGTGGGAGACTTAAAAGTTTTCGAACAATTGCGGCAACTGGCCCCGACCCGCGTGGTTTGCGGCAACGCCGAATCCGCTCAGGTTCGATCTGAACTTTATATCCGCCAGTCCTGGAAGCAAGGTGCCTTGACCATGGGGCTGATGCACGGCTATGGAAAGCCCCATGGATTGAAACAATGGCTTTTATCCCAGTTCGAGGAAGGGCCCGCGCAGGTGATCGTCTACGGGAGCAACTTCGAGCCTTTTTCCCGGCAGGTGGGAGGGACTTTCTTTTTTAATCCCGGGTCTTTTTCGGGACGCCTTCCTGAAGGCCAAAGGGGTCCGGGGGTACCGCGGGTGGGATTATTATTCGTGAAGGGCCTAAAAGTGGATGGTCAACCCGGAATACCTTGCTAGAAATAGGGCTTTTAAACCGCATACTTGACCTTCCAGCCCAAATATCCCATATAATAGACGAAAGCCACACCCTTAGGCTTATCCTGAAGGAGATGACATCATGGTTCAATTGACCGATTCGGCAGTCCAAAAAGTAAAGGACTTCGCCACGAAGAACACTTCCTATCAAGGGAAGAATTTCCGGGTATACGTCCAAGGCGGCGGTTGCAGCGGCTTTTCCTACGGTTTTACCTTTGATCAAAAGCGCGATGATGACGAGATCAACCAAGCCGGCGACGTGGAGATTCTGGTGGATCCCCAAAGCGCCCGTTATTTAAACGGCGCCAAGATTGACTATGTGGAAGACCTCAAAGGCGCGGGGTTTGTCATTGAAAACCCCAACACCACCGGAACCTGCGGTTGCGGGAGTTCGGTCAGCTTCTAAAAGAGTTGGTCTAAAAGGCGGGGGGATTTTTCCCTCCGCCTTTTTTGTTATCCGCGAAGTTTTTCGCGGGAAAAGGGGTTTGTTTCATGGAAAAAATCGAGATGAACACGGATGTGTTGGCCGATATGAGCGGCAAGGTAAGCGAAAATTCTCTCAAGTCCAAACTGCCCCAACTGGATATGGAAAGCTATCGGGGAAAACATGTGGTGGTGAAGGGCTGCGCGCCGACTTGGGCCGTCATGGTGCTGCAACATAAGCTCGAAGGCGTGGCCGCAGGGCTTTCCTTCAAGCTTTTTGACGGCAAAGAAATTCCGGTCTGGTGACCCCGTCTTCTTGGAAACTTCTTTCTTCCTCCTTTGTCCCCGACGAGGGACAGATGGAGCTGGACCGGAAGGTTTTTAAAGCCTTTCAACGGGGGGACAAACCCCTGCTTCGTTTTTTTCAATTCACAAAACCCACTTTTACCTTAGGCCGGTTGGAATCCCGGCGGGTCTCCCTGGATCAACTGCCTCACCCCTATGAAATCCGCCCGACCGGTGGCTGGACGGTTTTGCATGGCCGGGAAGATTTATGTTACTCCGTCATCGCTTCCACCCGGGACCCCTTGGTCGGGGGGGACCTTTTGACCAGCTATCAAAAAATAAGCGTGATTTTAAAAGAATCCTTTCAAAAGCTAAATCGAGCCGTTGAACTGTCCCAAGCGCCTCGCCGCTCCCCGGCCCAAGGACTGAGCCATTGTTTTTCCGCGCCTTCCAAATGCGAGTTGACCTTGGGGGGGCGAAAAATTTCCGGCGGCGCTCAGGCCCGGGAAGCGGACGTTTTTTTACAACAAGGCGCTATCCTGCTTTCGGTGTCGGAGGATTGGCGAAAGGCCTACCGTCCGGAAGCTTTGGAAGCCATGACCGGGCTGAATGACCAAGCGGGGTCGGCCGTGACCGCCTCCCAGTTGGAAGACGCCGTCGTGGCCGCTTTTGAGCGGGCCGGAGTTGTTTTTGAAAAAATCTTGACCCCGTTCCCGGCTTCCGTAAAGCTATAGTTTAAGTGAGATCACAACCATGAAAAAATTCGACGCGTTGGTCATCGGCGGGGGTCCGGGCGGTTATACCGCGGCGTCCCTTTTGGGCCGGCAGGGAAAAACCGTCGCCTTATTTGAGAAAAAGAAAATCGGCGGCTCCTGCCTGCAAGTGGGCTGCATTCCCACCAAACTTTTGCAATCGGCGGCGACCCGCTATTTCAATCTGGCGCGCGAAGGAAAGTCTTGGGGATTGGAAGCCGATAACGTCCGCTTGAATTTTCCCACGCTGGTGGAGCGCACCCAGAAAACCGTTTCTGTTTTAGAGCGGGGAATTCAATCGCTCCTTTCGGCGGCGAAGGTCGAAGTGGTTCAAGGCGAAGCCCAAATCCAAAGTCCCACCCAGGTCACTTGTAACGGCGAAACCTACGAGGCCAAAACACTTTTTTTGGCCGTCGGATCCAGGCCCAAAAGCCTTCCGGCTTTTCCCTTGAGCGAAACGGTGGTGACTAGCGATGAGCTTTTAAGCCAACCCCGCTTGCCCAAGTCCCTTCTCATCGTGGGAGCGGGCGTGATCGGTTTGGAATTCGCCTGCCTTTACGCCCAACTGGGCGTGAAGGTCCGCATGGGCGACGTGATGCCGTCCCTCTTGCCGGCGATGGAAGAGGAACTGGCTCAACTGATTTTAAACTCGGTTCGAAAATTGGGAGTCGAGGTGGAACTGGGCGCGCCCCAAATCCAGCGCAAAGACGAGGAGTTGGTCTTGGTGGCCGTCGGCCGCGCGCCCAACTCGGATTTAGCCGGAATTCCGTCACTGGGATTAAAAACCCAAAATGGAAAAATTGAGACGAACGGATTTATGGAAAGCTCGGTGCCGGGTGTTTACGCGCTGGGCGATTTGACCGGGCGGTTCCCCTATGCCCACACGGCTTACGAGCACGCCCGGATCGCCGCGGGCCATTTGGCGGGCTCCACGGAAACCATGGACGATTCCAAGGTGCCCCATGTGGTGTTCACCTCCCCCGAAATCGCCTCCGTAGGCCTTACCGAAAAGGAAGCGGCTTTGAAGTTTAAAAACGTGAAGGTTCAAAAAAACAACTTCGCCGCCAACAGCAAGGCCCGCATTTTGGGCGAAATCCAGGGGTTTGGCAAAATAGTTTATGACGGCGATTCGGGGCGTATTTTAGGGGCGCATTTGGCCGGTCCCGAGGCGACCGACCTCATCGGCGAGGCTTGTGTGCTGGTCACGCGCGGGGTTACAATGGAGGAGCTTTCACGGGTGGTCCATCCGCATCCCACCCTGAACGAGATTTTCAGCGGGCATTAACGGCCCGCCTGGGAAGGGCTCATGACCAAAACAACCGTCCTTTTTTTAACGCTGCTCCCGGGTTTGGCTTTGGCTGCGCCTCCGATGAAGACCGTTTACTCTTCCACGCAAAGCGCTTCTTTCAGTTCCTCAAACTTCGGGATCAACCGAACCGTTAACGGCGGGAGCCCCGATAACAGTTATAGCTATCAGCGAACGATTAATTTTGACAACGTCCCGCCGTCCCGCCACGAGAAATTGACCTATTCCACCAGCCACGCTTACGGAACGGCCTACCGCCATTACCGGGTGCGGCGCTGGGATGACCGCAAGGTGCCTTTTGAGTTTCAAAATGATAAATACATCAAGGAGTCGCTGGCCTTGGGTTATTTTTTTAAGCCGGGCGAAAGAGCTTATTTGTATCCGGTTTACGCCCGCTAAGACGTTCGGTTGTTACAAGACGAGCTTGTTTTTGTAACTGAGACGTAACCTTTTTTTTAGAGACTGCTGACGACGAACGCCCACCCTTCACCTCTCCCACGCTGACGTCCACGCCTCCCGACGCGAGTTTTCTTGGAAAGGAGGATTTATGTTAAAACTGGATCAATACGCCGAAGGTATTTTGTTTCAGTGCGACCATTGTCAATTCGTGGGCGAGTTGGAAATCCATATCGTTGAGGAAAACGGGGTTTTCTACTGCTGGAATTGCCTGTCGGACTTGAATCACCGCAGCCGCAAGGCCGCGGCCGCGCCGTCCTTAAAACCGGCTTAATTTTTAATCCGGTCTTTAAGCTGGCCGCTTAATTCCGCCCGTAAAAAATCTTACCTGCGTTGGCTCCGCTCCCGAAAGGGAAGCGGGCGTTTTTCATCCATTCAATCGAGAAAATTTGATTTCCCCGGGGCCAGGTGATTTTTCCCAAAACCCGCCCGGTTTTGGGGTTCAACGCGACGATCCCGCACCAACTTTTCCTGAAATCGAGGCCGGGTGCGTAGGCTTTGAATCGCGGCAGCACTTTTGACACTCCCACAAAAAGAACATCCTGAATAAAGCACAAACCGCGGGTCCAACCTTGAAGCTTGGCCAAAGGCTCAAACTTCCCGCCGACAATTTGTCCCACTTCGCCATAGCCGCTGTTATCCACCCACAATTGGGAGCGATGAAGCCGGGCGGAATGAGGGCGCGTCAGGCCCCGGGCAACCGGCTCTCTTGTGGTGCCGGAAAAGATGACCCCTTTTCGATCCACTGGAAAATCCAAATCACCCGGCACCTTTCGAAGGATTTGATCGCTGGACGCCGAGAAAAAGGAGTCCTTTAAGGTTTTTCCGGCCGCGATCGAGTTCAACTGAATATGGTTCTTGTGAAAAACCGGCTTTTTTCGCCCGATACAAGCCGGCCACCAAACCCGTTTGGCGCCGTTGTTATAGTCCAAGCTCACGATCGTGTTTTCACCCACGGCGTTTCCATAAATGGTTTTTCCAATGAGCGCCAGTTCATGCAGGTACAACGAGCCGGGGAAAAACCGGGCCCGGGTGGGCATCAGCACTTCCCCCTTGAGTTCCATCAAAAGATTGGGGTTCCGGGTGCAGGCGATATGAAGGCTGTTCTGGGCGCGGTCCACCAACAATCCGGACGGATGCGGGATGTAAAACCAAGTGGTCAGCCTCGGTTCCAAAGCCAGAACCAAGTGCTCATACTCGCGGCTGACCAAAAGCGTCACGCCCAAGCGGCCCAGGGTTTCGGTCCAACCCTTATCGGTCTTCGCCTCTAAAAGGTTTGGGTTGAAAGTCGACTCATTCCAAAGACCGACCACCTGCGCCGGGTTTCGGAACATCAAGTGGGGGTTCACGCGTGATCCTTTCGTCTTTTTTGCCCGAAGAATCCGAAAGGTCCCCCATAAAGACGCAGCGCGCTTTTGAGGCTCATGGAGGACTTGCCGCCGTGACGGACCCAGCCCTTGATCGGCGCCTCGAGCAGTGGAATTTTTAAGTCGCGGCATTGGGCCAGCAATTCGGCGTCGAGCAGGTCCCCGGTTGATCTCAACGAGACCTTTCGGAAGGTGGCCGCGGAAAAAATTTTAGGCGTGCCGTTCACATCCCAAGTTGGAAGCCCTAATAACCATCGGCATTCCAGATTGTACAGCCAAGAACCCCCTTCCCGAAACCAGTTCCCCCGGAAATGACGGTCTACTTTGGCTAAAGATTGGGGAGCGCGCTTGAACTTTTTAAAAAGCGCGACGATGGTGGCCGGATCGGTTCGGGCTGAATTGGTATAGCATAAGTAACGCCCCCTGGCTTTTTCCAGGCCCACGCGCACCGAAAGGCCCCAGCCGCCTTTTGGATTTTCCACCAACCGGGTGTTCCGGTGGCGGGAAGCTATTTCCCGGCAGATCCGGACCGAGTCGTCCCGGCAGGCGTTGGGAACGAGGATAATTTCCCAGGGCCGGTTCTTAAATTGAAAATAATATTGGCGAAGCACGGCGGCGATATGATCCGCTTGGTTGTGGACGGGAAGAACCACCGAGAGTTCAGGTCTCATCTGAAAACCTTTGTTTTCGGAAGATGTCAGCCGCCAAAATCTTCGTATCCGAAAAGTTTGATCCAGGGAGCGGCGCGCTCGGTGATTTCTTGCCGTTCCTGTTCGGCCAGCTCTTGAGCGGTCTTGCGGTTGGCTTCGGGCGTGGGCGTCCGAATGGTGCCCCAAGGATAAACGGTCTTAAGCGGGGTGCCGTTCCAAGACGGCGAGGCGAGGCTGGCCGATGGGTTCAATCCGATCGTCTCGCAAAAGGCCCCCAGCACTCCCCGCGGGTCTTTTAGTATGTCCTCGATCCGAAGCACATGGACGCGTTTGGGTTCGCGTTTTTTCCAATAAAGCGCCGTGGACTGGCACAACGACCAACCCAGCATGTAATGCTCCAAAGACAAGGGGACCGCGCGTTTCTTGGTGTCCGCGTAAGCGGACCAAGGGTTGCGGACAATATGAAGGACGTGGGCTTCCGGCAGGTCGGCTAAAATTTTCGGCGCGTCCACGATAATAATGGGGCTATAGCCCATCGTCGCCAGAGGCTGGCTGGGTTTGCGGTAGTCCTTCCAAGCCTCAAAGGTCGCCCGGAAAAAATTCTCGATGATTTTGCCCCGGGTCCGCGGCCCCTCCGCCATCAAAGCGATAAATATTTTTTTTCGCTCCTCATCATCCAGTTCCATGGGGGTATCGCGGAATTTGCTGGATTGGGGGGTCCGGACGCGGACCTTGCATTCTTCATCAATGATGGCGTGGTAATCCTCGGCGGCGGAAGCGCTTAGGTCAAAAGAAGGCCACCGGTATTTTTTGGGGAAAACTCCGTCCAAATAATCGCCGGCCAGTTTGGTTCCGAGTTGGGATTCAAAAGGATAAACAAAAATCTGTTCATGGTTGTCAAAAAAACGGTGGGTGGTATTCCCGCCGTTTTCGTACATCGCGGAAATCATGATGAATTTAAAATTGTCTCGCATTGGATTTACCTTAATTGCCTTTAGAAAAAGGGTCAATCTGAATTTTAAAACGGATAGGCGTTAAAATTTGGATGAGGTTGAGGTGGGGCGGAGTCCTGGAAGCGGGCCGTTGAAATCTCCCGTTTATTATGACGTTTTGATAATCCGATCGAGCCTCCTAGGCCATATCTAAGAATTGGAAATCGGGACACTTGCGCGCGGTATATTCCTTGTCCCAGGGCGTTCGAAATAAAATCACCGGACGGTCCATCCGGTCCCTCGTTTTTAGGACTTGGACCGGCGGGTCAAACGTATCGGCGTTGCCTTGAAGCCAGGCGCTGCAAGTGAAAGGGAGAAGATCGAGTTCGGTCTCGACCCCATACTCGGATTTTAAGCGATACTGCAAAACGTCGAACTGAAGCCGCCCCACGGCCGCCACGTAAAAGTCGAGCCCATCCCAACTTTTCAACATCTGAATCGCGCCCTCGTCCGTCATTTGTTGGACGCCCTTGTCGAAGGGTTTTCGTTTCAACACGTCCTTGGGGCGGATTCGGGAGAAAATTTCAGGTTGGAAGGAAGGCAAAGGTTTAAAGCTGAAGCCGCCGGTGAGGGAAATGGTATCGCCGATGGCGAAAACGCCCGGGTTAATGACGCCCACGATGTCGCCCGGATAAGCCACATCCAAGTTGTTGCGGTCCGCGGCCAGCATGGTGTGGGGCCGGGACAGGCGAAGGTCTTTGTCCAGCCGGTGGTGCTTCACCACCAAATCTTTCTCAAAGCGCCCGGAGCAAATCCGAAGAAAGGCCGTGGAGTCCCGGTGTTTGGGATTCATATTGGCCTGCAGTTTGAACACGTAAGCGGAAAAAGGCGTTTCCACGGGGTCGATAAAAATCTCGTCGCCGCCGTCTTCATCCGCGATCCGGGCCGAGGGCGGCGGAGCCATCTCGACGAAAGCGTCAAAAAAAGGCTCCACACCGAAGTTGGTGAGGGCCGAGGCGAAAAAAACCGGGGTCACTTTACCCCGCAAAAATTCCGAATGATCGTAGGGGTTGCCGGCCACTTCTAAAAGCTCCAAATCGTGGTTCAACTTCTCAAAAAGCTCGTCGGACATATGGGTCTTTAATTCCGGGTCGCTCAAGGCCACCCGCTCCACGGCCGCTTTGGACGCGCCGCCGATGGAAACCTTGGCGAAGAGCAAAAGATCCTTCGTTCTTCGGTCGGCCACGCCCACGAATTCCCGGCCCGATCCCACGGGCCAATTCACCGGGGAAGCGTGGATGCCTAAAACTTCCTCGACCTCCTGCATTAAATCCAGCGGGTCGCGGCCGGGCAGGTCCATCTTGTTGATGAAGGTCATGACTGGAATGCCCCGCAGGCGGCAGACCTCGAACAGTTTTCGGGTTTGGGTTTCCACGCCCTTGGCCGCGTCAATGACCATGATGGCGCAGTCGGCGGCGGTGAGGGTTCGGTAGGTGTCCTCGGAAAAGTCCTGATGGCCCGGGGTGTCCAAAACATTGATCACGGCGCTCTTATAAGGAAACTGCATGGCGGAGGCCGTGATCGAGATACCCCGCTCTTGTTCCATGCCCATCCAGTCGGAGACGGCCACTTTGCCGCCTTTTCTTCCCCGAACCATGCCGGCGGTTTGGATCATGCCGGAATAAAGCAAAAGCTTTTCGGTGAGCGTGGTTTTTCCCGCGTCCGGATGGCTGATAATGGCGAAGGTGCGCCGTTTGGCGACCGCGTTTTTAATTTCGTTGGTTAAGAGTGGGTCCGGCATACCGACTTTCCTTAAATGAGTGGCGCATGGCACCGCTTGGCGGCACATAGCCGCGCATTCTACCAGATTTCGGCGGCTATTCCTGAAGGAAGCCGCCAAAATCCACGACCCTTGTCCTTCTTTCGGCAGGCCGTTAAACTAAGCGGGTTTTCAATCCTGGTTCGGTCCGGATATCCCATGGCCTCCTTTATTCTCGCCGCGTGCCTTCTTTTATTTTCCAATCCGCTTTGGGCGGGGACGACGCGGGGCAGTTTGGAAGGAACAATCACCGTTACGGCCCCGCCCCGGCCGGCTCCACCCCAAGCCTATGGTTCCAATTATGGAAAAAGCAATTACGGCGCGCCCCCGTCTTCAGCCACCTCCCACGCTTTGCCCGAGGAAATCGTGGTTTATTTGAAAAAAGTCCCCGGCACCTTCGCGGCGCCGAAAGAACCCGTGTTGTTGGAACAAAAATACATTCAATTCAGCCACCGGGTATTGCCGATCTTGGCGGGAACCACGGTGGAATTCGCCAATCAGGACGCGGTGTACCACAATATTTTTTCCAATTCCCAAGTGAATCCCAAGTTTGACCTGGGCAAAAAATTAAAGGGCGAGACCGCCCGGGTGAAGTTTAAGTATCCGGAGGACGTGAAGCTTTATTGCGAGATCCACGCTTCCATGAAGGCCCATCTTTTAGTGCTTCAAAACCCCTATTTCACCGTGGTGGCGCCGGGCGGTCATTATGAATTATCTCATGTGCCTGCGGGCCATTATCAGTTGGTGGCTTGGCATGACTACTGGGCCCCCGTGACCCAAACCGTTACCGTCAAAAAAGGAAAAGCCACCCAAGCCGATATTACCTTGGATAAGGCGCAAAACTAAAATGTCTCCCGCCCGTTTTTTACGCCTGCGCGACAAGCTTCTCATCGCGGTCACCCTTTTGGTGGTGGTCTTGACCGCTGCGGTTCTTTACAGCCTCAATGAGCGTCTTCAATCCGAAAGCCTGGGCGCCCTGAACGCCGATTTAAACCGCACGCTTTCCACCTTCAATAGTTTTGTGGACGACAATACGGCTAACTTATCCGATAAAGCGTTCCTGATTTCGGGTCTTCCCCGGTTGACGGCGGCGCTGGATGTGCGCCGGCCCAAATTTGACGCGCTGCGGGCCACCGTGAGCGAGTTGTGCCTGGATTTAAACGGCGTGGTGCGGGCGCCGCTTTTTATCGTGACCGACAAAACCGGGCGCGTCTTGTTTGATTCCCATCATGTGCCCGAGGATATCCTGGCTTTAAGGGAAGGCCGGGATCCGGACCCCAAAAAAATGGAGGACCAACCGGCTTCCTCCGCCGCCGACTGGCCGAATGTGAAGCTGGCGCTCGCGGGGCAATTTTCCAAAGGCGGGTTGCTTTATGCCTATACCCCGCCGCCTTCCAGCGGCGACAAACCTAAGGTGCTGGCTTATCAAACCGTGACGTTCCCCATCACCAGCCGCGGCGATACTTTGGGCGCGGTGATTTTGGGCTCGGCCTTGGACAAAGACCTGGCCGAAAAAATGAAAAACATGACCGACAGTGAAATCGCTTTTTTAATCCAAAAGCAGGTTTTTGGATCCACTTGGAATGAGGGTCAAAATAGTTTGGTGGCTCAAGCCTTGGCGCCTTTGGCGCCGCCGGACAGCCGGTGGGCGACGGACACCCAATCCAAGCCCTTGCCGTTGGTTTTAAACGGCGAGAACTACCTTTGTCTTTTCGCGCCGCTTCGGGACACCCAGGGGCAGATTTTGGGGGACTACGCGATTTTGCGGTCGCTGGATAAGGCGCTGGCGTTGGAAAAAAATCTTCAGCACTCCATCGTCATCATCGGGGTACTCGGGGTGGTCTTCGCCTTTGGCATCGCGCTTTTTATTTCCCAGCGCATCACGGCGCCCTTGAACAGTCTTTTAAAGGGAGTCCGGCAAGTGGGCCAGGGCAATCTTTCCGTTCAGGTGCCGGTTCAAACCAAGGATGAGTTGGGCCTTTTGGCCCGCGCTTTCAATGAAATGATCGTGGGATTGCGCGAAAAGGAACGGGTCACCAATATCCTGGGCAAATATGTTTCCCCCGAGGTGGCCAAGAAAATTTTGGAATCGGGTGAGGGCGTGGCCTTGAAAGGGGAGCGGCGGGACTGCGTGATCATGTTCACCGATATCCGGGGCTTTACCGCCATGAGCGAGAATATGGCGCCGGAAAAACTGGTCGCGGACCTGAACGAGTATTTCTCCCTAATGGTGGACGTGGTCCTAAAATACGAAGGCACGCTGGATAAATTTATCGGCGACGCCATCATGGCGGTTTGGGGGGCACCGGTGCCGTTTGAGGATAAGGAACTGAGGGCGGTTCAATGCGCGCTCGACATGCAGGCGGTTTTGGCGCGGTATAACCAGGTGCGGCTGCAAAACAACCGCCCGGCCCTGACCATGGGCATTGGCATTAATACGGGCGTGGTGGTATCGGGCAACCTGGGTTCGGACAAGCGGACCGATTACACGGTGATCGGCGAAGAGGTGAATTTATCCTCCCGGCTTTGCTCCAAGGCCGCGCCGGGCCAGACGCTCATTTCCGAATCGACTTTCCGAAAACTAAAAGGTTTGATCGACGTGAAACCGCTGGAGCCGATCGCCTTAAAAGGATTTACCGAGCCCGTGAAAGTTTACGAAGTGACCGGGATGGGCCTGCTGTAAAAATTTTTAAAAGAAGGTTTTCACCGCCAAGGCGCCAAGACACCAAGGAAGCCTAATCTCAAGAGAATCTTAAAAACACTATTTGTTTTGGCTTTTTTGGTGACTTGGTGTCTTGGTGGTGAAACTTGCTGTCGGATAGTTGGGTTAAATCATTAAAGGAAAAGACATGCGTAACACTTTTTGCCTGGCCTGGGATGAGGCTCATGGCGCCAAGCTGGTGGACTTTCATGGCTGGAACATGCCGGTGTCTTACGCCAAGGGAATTTTGTTTGAGCATGAGGCCACCCGCACCAGCGCGGGTTTTTTTAATATTTCCCACATGGGCCGCCTCCGGATCCACGGCCCCCAGGCCTATAAACTTTCCCAGTACGCCTTTACCAATGATCTTTCCAAAGCGCCGATCGGGACGGCGCTTTATGGGTTTTTACTCAACGACAAGGGCGGCATTTTGGACGATGTGATTGTCTATAAAGAGGCCAATGACCGTTTTCTTTGGATCATTAACGCGGGCGGGCGGGAAGCGGATGTGGATCATCTGAAACGCCTCGCCGCCGGAAAGGATCTGACGATTGAGGTGCTTTCGGACACGACCGCGCTATTGGCTCTGCAAGGCCCGAAGGCTGACGCCGTTTTGAAGCGATTGGTAAAAGACGTAAATTTGGACAACATCCCCTATTTCGGATTTGGCCGCGGCACTCTGGACGGCAAGGGTGTTTTTCTCATGGCGACCGGTTATACGGGCGAGGATGGCTATGAATTGATGATCGACGTAAAAGACGCCCCGGCGATTTGGGAGCTTTTAGTTTCCCAGCCCGAAGTAACGGCCTGCGGCCTGGGTGCGCGCGATTCCTTGCGCCTGGAGGCGGGCTTACCGCTTCACGGCAACGATATAGACGAAAACACCCAGCCTTACGAGGCAGGGCTCGGCTGGGCCGTAAAGCGGGAAAAAGAAGGCGGCTTTTTTGGCCGGGAAGCTTTGAATCCTGCGCCGTCTAAGAAACTGATCGGCTTAACTTTGGAAGGGAACAATATCCCTAGGTCCCATTACAAAGTTTTCGCCGAAGGCCAAGAAGTGGGTGAGGTCACCAGCGGTGTTTTTTCTCCCACGCTTAAAAAGGGGATCGCTTTGGCTTACGTGAAAGCCGACTCGGTCGAGAAGCCCCTGACAGTGGAAATCCGCGGCAAGGCCGTTCCCGCGTCGAAGACCAAGCTTCCTTGGGTGCGCCATGTGACCAAGGCCAAGTTAAAAGCCTAAGCCCATTGGTTATTTAAAAATGTAACGAATAAAATCCTCACGCATTAACGCTGGAAAAGTTTTTCCTTTTTGCTATAGTTTGGCCTTCGTCACCCTTCCAACACTTGGTCCCGAAGGGACCGCCTAGCCCACAATTCAGGAGCTTTCATGCGCAAGTTCGCCAAAACCCACGAATGGTACGAAGATCTCGGCGCCGGCAAAGTCAAAATCGGCATTTCCAAACACGCCGCCCATGAGCTCTCCGACGTGGTGTTCGTGGAACTTCCCGATGTGGGCAAAAAACTGGCGGATAAGCAAAGCCTGTGCGTGCTGGAATCCGTCAAAGCCGTGGCCGACGCCTATAGCCCGGCGGGTACCGTGGTGGAGATCAACGAAAAGCTCAAAGACCAGGCCAGCCTGGTGACCCAAGACCCCGAAGGGGCCGGATGGCTGGCGGTCGTTCAAATGGATAACCCCAAGGCCCTGGACGAATACCTCTCGGAAGCCGATTATCTCAAGACGATCGAATCTCATTAAAACAAGTTTTTAGTTTTGAATTTTAAGGTTTAAGTTGTGGAATTTTCTGCTTCGCAGAAAGATTTTAACTCAAAACTAAGAACTTAAAACTCAGCACGCGCGGAGCGAAACTTGGCTTATATTCCGATTACACCCCAAGACGAAAAGGAAATGCTCAAAGCCATCGGCGTTTCCAAGCTCGATGATCTTTTCGCCGACGTTCCGCCCGCGCAAATTTTAAAAAACGGCCTCAACCTGCCCAAGGGCCTCAGCGAACCCGAACTGAAACGCTGGTTTACCTTGATCGGCAAAAACAACTCGCCGGTCTCGGGTCGTCCTTGTTTTTTGGGCGCGGGGCTTTATTATCACGAGGTTCCCTCGGCGGTGAAAGCGGTCGTGACCCGGCCTGAATTTCTTACCTCTTATACGCCTTACCAACCCGAGATCGCCCAGGGCACGCTCCAAGTCCTTTTTGATTTCCAAACCTACATGGTGGAACTGACCGGCCTTCAAGTTTCCAACGCCTCGCTTTATGACGGCGCTACCGCCGTGGCGGAAGCCACGCTTCTGGCCCTTCGAATTAAAAAACAAGCCTCACTGGTTTTCGTTTCCAAGGCCGTCCATCCCGAATACCGGGAAACCATTCAGACCTATTTGAATCCCTTGGGGATTAAAATCCAGGAAGTGGGCTTAAAAGGAACCGAGACGGACCTGGAATCGCTTAAGACCGCGCTTTGGCCCAATTCCGTTGTGGTGGTGCAATATCCGAACTTCCTCGGGACCATTGAGGATCTGGCCGCGCTTTCTAAAATTTGCAAAGAAAAACAATGCTACTTAGTCGTGGCCGTGCCGGAAGCCATGAATTTGGCCCTGCTCCCATCGCCCGGTTCCTTAGGCGCCGATGTTTGCGCGGGCTCCGCCCAGTCCTTCGGGAATATTCTCTCGTTCGGCGGCCCGCACGCGGGCTTCCTGACCGCCCGCATGGACGATATCCGCCAAATGCCAGGCCGCATCGTGGGCGGCACGACGGACCGCAACGGTCAAGAAGGCTTGGTCCTCACCTTTCAGGCCCGGGAACAACATATCCGCCGGGAACGCGCGGTTTCCAACGTCTGTACCACTCAATCGCTGATGGCCAACTTCGCCTCCGCCTGGCTTTACTTTAAAGGCGGCGCGGGCGCCCAGCAGGCGGCCCAGGACGGCGCGGCCACGGCTTTCGCGCTGGCGACCGAGATCGCCAAGATTCCCGGATTTAAAATTGAAAGCGCCCATTACGCCAACGAGTTCGTCGTTCGGCCCCCGAGCCCGGGTTTCGCCAATTTTCTCGCCGAATGGGGCATGGTGGCGCCTTACGATTTATCCAAAGACTATCCCGAATATAAAGACTGCGTGCTGGTGGCCTGCACCGAATTGACCACGCTGGAAGACATGGAATCATTTATCTCGGCTTGCGAGGAATTCACGGCCCATTCGAAGGCGGGAAGCCCTTCGATGGGTTCCGCTCATTCCGGGCATGTGGTTCATCAAAGGCCCGCGGCGCTTCCGAGTTGGATCAAGCCGCGAGCGCTTCCGGCCATCGAATCCCACGCGGAAATTGAGCTGGTCCGTTATTACACCGACTTGGCCCGGAAAAATTTCTGCATCGATAACGGTTTTTATCCTTTGGGTTCCTGCACGATGAAATACAACCCGAAGGTGCACGAGGATATCGCGTTCCGGGACGAATGGGCGGACCTTCATCCGGCCCAACGGGAAGACGAGGTGCAAGGCGCGCTTCAAGTCATGTATGAACTGGAACATTGGCTTTCCGAAGTCACGGGCTGCCACGCCTTGACGCTGCAGCCCGCCGCGGGCGCCCAGGGAGAATTGACGGCGCTTCTGATGGCCAAGCGTTATTTCGCCGACCGGGGCGAGCACCAAAGGGTCAATGTGATCGTGCCCGATTCCGCCCACGGCACCAACCCGGCCTCCGCCACGATGGCGGGCTGGAAGACGGTCTCCATCCCCACCGACGCGCGGGGCAATATGGACTTGGAAGCCTTGAAGGCCAAACTGGGAAAAGACACGGCGGTCTTGATGCTGACAAACCCGAGCACGCTCGGGTTGTTTGAGGAGCATATTTTGGACGTGGCCAAGCTGGTGCATGACGCGGGGGGTCTTCTTTATTATGACGGCGCCAATATGAACGCCATTGTGGGGATCTGCCGGCCGGCGGATATGGGGTTTGACTTGGTGCATCTGAATTTGCATAAAACCTTCTCGACGCCTCACGGCGGCGGGGGGCCGGGTTCGGGTCCGGTGGGCTGCACGAAAGTCTTGGAGCCTTATCTGCCCGAACCGCGGGTGGCGCGGGAAGGGAACCGGTATTTTTTAAAGACCGGCTCCCCCCAATCCATCGGCCGGGTGAAGGGCAATGTGGGCAATTTCGGCGTGTTGCTTCGGGCGCTGGCCTATTGCAAGCGTAACGGCAAGGAAGGGTTGGAACGGGTGGGCCGCGTCGCCACCTTGAACGCCAATTACCTTTTGGCCAAGCTCAAAGGCGCTTATCCGGTGGCCTATGACCGCTTGTGCAAACACGAGTTCGTCTTGACCGCGGAGCCTTTGAAAAAGAAATACGGCGTGTCGGCCCTCGACATCGCCAAGCGCATCATTGATTTTAACTACCATCCGCCCACCATTTATTTCCCGCTGGTGGTGCCCGAGTCCATCATGATTGAGCCCACGGAGACCGAAACCAAAAAAACCTTGGATGAGTTTGTGGACGCCATGCTGAAGATCCGGCAAGAAATGGAAACCAATCCGGACCTCTTCAAAAACGCGCCCTATACAACGGCGGTTTCAAGACTGGATGAAGTGAAGGCGGTCAAGGAACCGAAGCTCGTTAAAAAGTAAGCCGGCTCACGCGTTTTCCGCCTCAAAATCGTCGAAAATTTCATGGATTTTCTGTAATCTGGTTCCACCTCAAGGAGCCTCCATGAAAAAAATCATTTTCACGGTTTTATCATTTTCGCTAGCTGGCCTGGCCTTCGCCGCCACTTCGGCGCAGTATTACGCGGCCGGTGTGGGGTTTTATAACCAGAAGCAATACAACCAAGCCGTCCTTTATCTGAAGGCCGCCACCCAGACCGATCCCTCCAACTGGCAGGCTTACCAAGTCTTGGGAAGTTCCTATTACGCCGAAGGCGACAAGACCGACGCTTTGGCCGCCTATGACCAAAGCCTGAGTCTGCACGCCAATCCCCAGCTTCAAGCTTTCACTGACAACCTGCGCGGTTCCACCCTGCCCCCGACATTTCCTTCGGCAGCCACAAGCGCCGGTGCCGCTGGGGCAAGCGCCGAAAATCCGGGGCCCGTGGTGGGCGGCGGCAATTTTGGGATCGGATTGGAATTCGGAGAGCCCGGCACCTACGGCGCGACCGGCAAGTACTGGCTGGACCAGCAAAGCGCTTTCCAGGGCGAGGTCAAACTCAACGGCGGCGCGCTTTTCCAGCTGGCCTATCTTTGGCATGATTTCGACCTGATCCACGCCAAAAACGGGGCTTTTGCTTTTTACATCGGCATCGGCGGGGACGCGGCGGTCAACGGTGTTTTGGCGGCGGCGGTGGAGGCTCCGGTGGGCATTACCTATCTTTTCCAGAGGTCCCAGATCCCCATCGACCTTTATATCCAGGCCGAGCCGACCTTTTGGGTGACTCCCGGGACCCTTTTCCAAATATACGGAAGTTTGGGCGCCCGGTATTACTTTTAACGATTGAAAATAATAAAATGATTAAAGAGACCCTGAGGCTCTCGAAGGGTAAGATTTTATGAAAGCCTGTTACGCTTGTCGGGCGCCTTGGGAGGGAACTCCCGGAACCCAGCCGGGGCGAAACGAGACTTGCTCAAAATGCGGGGCCGACTTACACCGGTGTCTTAACTGCCGGTTTTATGACCGGAGCGCGCATCATGAGTGCCGCAGTTCCACCACCGAGCCGGTTCGGGACAAGGACAAGCGCAATTTTTGCGATGAGTTTGAGTTCTTGGACCGGCCCATGGGCGGGCCCGCGCCGCCCCAGGATGACGCGAAAAAGAAGTGGGATGATTTGTTCAAATAGAGGTTCAGGGAGCCGATCGTGAAAAATGTTGAAATGAAAGTGGAAGGAAATATCCTGACGATCAAGGTTGATCTTTCCAAAGAGTTCGGGCCTTCTTCCTCGGGCAAGACAACCATTGTGGCCTCGACCGAGGGGAATATTTCCATTCCTGACCGGGACGAGAAAGTCGGCTTAAACGTCTATAAAAAGAAGTAATTTCAGCCTTCTTCGATTGAGGATGTGAACGATGACCAAATCCCAAGCGTTTCTAGAGCACCGGGCGCACCAGCGCGTGTCGGTCAAGGTGCCGATCCAATTTCAAATTTTGGAAAAACGCGAAGCGATGGATAAGCTTCAAAACGTGAAAGGCATCACCAAGGACATTAGTTTGGAGGGTCTTTTTTTAAGGACCGCCCAAGACGTCAAGCCGGGGGATGTCTTCCGCCTGGAGATTCCTTTGCCCCATCAACGCCGCTCGCTTTTCGCCTACGCCGAGGTGGTTTGGGTGAAGGAGGGGAAGATGTTCTTCAAAAACGACGTTGGACTGAAACTCATGCTCATGCCCGTGGAAGACCAGGAAGCCTTGAAGGCCTATTTGGAAACTTCGGCTTCCGAAGGGTAGGCGAGACTGAAGTTTTTAACCGGAAGCAAAGCGGCCGCTTGAGACTATAATAAGAACCTATGGCCATTGAAAATTACGGACTCTTCCGGGACGCCGTCTTGGCGGCTTATCAAAAACGCAAGACCGGGTTCCTGACCACCGAAAGTCTGCTTAAAGAAATCCGTTTCCAAAAAGGCATCTTCCCCAAAGAAGACAAAGAACGGATGGAAACGATCCTCCGTCAAATGCAGGAAGAGGATCTGGTGGCTTTCAATCAGATGAAGTTGGCCGCCTTAACCGACCAGGGTAAACAGGCCGTGGAGAAGCTCACCGTCGAACGGCTGGCCGAGCTGGAAAAAGCCAATCAAGAAAGATCGCGATGAAGACCTCGAAAGCCCGTTGCCCTTGGTCCTTGGGCGACGCTTTGATGACCGAGTACCATGATAAGGAATGGGGCGTGCCGGTTCGGGACGACCGCAAACTATTTGAGTTTTTAATCCTGGAATCCTTCCAGGCGGGGCTTTCCTGGCGGATCATTTTGAACAAACGGGAGAATTTCCGCAAAGCGTTCAAAAATTTCGATTACCAGAAAATCGCCAAATTCGGGGCTAAGGACCGCTCCCGGCTGATGAAGGACGCGGGGATTGTGCGAAACCGGTTGAAGATCGCCGCGGCCATTGAGAACGCCAAACAATTTATGGAAGTTCAAAAAGAATTCGGCTCCTTTTCCAAATACATGTGGGGTTGGGTCAAGGGAAAGCCGATCCAGCACCGTTTTAAAAGCTTGAAGGAATATCCGGCCGTCATCGAGGAAGCCGAAGCTTGGGCCAAGGATTTAAAAAAGCGGGGGTTCCGCTTTCTGGGCCCCACGGTGGTTTACGCTCACATGCAGGCGGTCGGCATGGCCAATGACCATACGGTGGATTGTTTTCGGCATAAAAATAAATTGAAACAATGATGAACGCGGATAAAAACCGGTAAAGAAAAAAAGAGTTTTTCTAAACCAAAATAAAATCATTAAGCTGAGGTGTTTTATGCCTTCTTGTTTAGGCTGTGGAGACGAAATGACCCAATTTTCGCGCAAAATCATTAAGGGAGAAGCGGCCGCGGGACACGCCAATTACAAAGCCGTTTATCAATGCAAAAACGAAAAGTGCGCCGAAAAGGACGTGAAGAAAAGCTTTTTAGATGACGGAATGATGTTTATCCCGTTACCGGACGGAAAATAAACCCCGCTTCCCGGGATAAATAAAAACACTTTTTCCGACGATTTTTTTCTTTTTTTTCCAAACTTTTTCTACAATAAAACTAATTATGACCACCAGCGCGCTGCACACAAACGGAAAGCCCACGCCTGAAGTAATGGACGATTCCCGCTACGCCAAGGGAACCGGCCTTTTCTCGGTTTACGAGAATGTGGATTTCCCCGCGGACGTTAAAAAGCGCTGTTCCGCCTTGATGGAATTGGGCACCGAAACCCTCTTGGATAATAATTTCATCATCCTGAATTGCGTTCCCTTTCCCGGCCTGGGCCAGGTGGGGGAAAAGGACATCCTGAAATATTCGTGGATGCTCTCGGAATCGCACCGGGTGCTCATGTATGACCCGGTCAAGCGGCGTTTGATCGATGAGCTTTATACCTGCAGCCCCGAAAAAGACGGGGCCATCATGTTTGAAAAAACCAATAAACGCCTGGGCAAGCCGCGCAAAAGCGTCAGCTTGCATGAGATTGTCAGCAAAGAAATGGCCTTGAAGGAAGAGCCCGATAAGCTTTTCAAGGCCGTGGAAGTGGCGTCGCGGAAACTGCGCCTGGCCCCGAACGAGAACTATTGCGTGTCGGCGGTCTTTTTTGATATCCCGGACCGAAAATTAGAAGAGGACAGCCTGGAAGTGATGTTGACCAAGGCTTTGAACAAGGACGACCAGAAGCCGGTCATCGAGTCGGCCTGCCGTTACGACCCGCAAGGCTATACCTATTTGCACCAGTCCCCCAAGCATTTCGCCGGCCTGCATAGCTACCCAGGCACCCTCAAGTCCGCCCATCTGAGCTTGATCGGAAGCGGCAACGATGTGGTCTCGGTTTTGGAAGATGTGGAGGAAGTGGTTTATAAGCGTAAAAAGTCCGAACCCACTATCAGCATCAAGATCGTCGCCGAAGGCTTCTGAACGGCGGATAAATTTCCTTTCAATCCCGCGAACTCTGTCCGCAACTAAACTTTTCCGCTAAACGTCCAAATAGCGCCATTCGATTTTAGTTCTCCTCGAGGTTTCGCGTGCCTTGGCTTTGCCCCGATTGCAAAAATAAACTTTCCGCCTCGGCCAGCCATTGCCCCCGATGCGGCTGTTCTTTTTCGACCTTTGACCCTACTGGAATTTTATTGTGGATTTTCTTTTTGATCGCGTTGGTTTGTACCGGCTATATATTCTTTAACTCCAATCCTCAAAGTTGGCTCTCGTTTTAAGCGGCAAATCTTGTCCCACCAGGTAAGCATTTGGAATGCAGGACTTTCCCGCAAATAAGCTTTTGAAACGCAGGACTTCCCCACCAGATAAAGTTCAGGACTGTGGGGCTTGCGAACTCAGTGCTTTTTCAGTTACTCTTTTCCGGTTTGTTTCCCATTTTTCCATGATCGGATTTTCATGCGGCATCGTTCCTTCTTTATGTTTTTGAGCGTGGTGTTGTTTATTCTTTTTAGTTTGCATTACTACCTTTGGGCCCGGTTGGTGCGCGACACCGGCCTTCCGATGCCTTGGAAGGCCGTCGCGACCTGCGCCATCATCTTTTTCGGGCTTTTAATTCCCGTGGGTTTTACGCTCATCCGCACGGCGTCCCAGTCCTTGGCCGCGCCGGTTTCTTGGGTCGTGTTCCTTTGGATGGGGGTTTCTTTTTTCTTGGTCGTGCTCTTGGCCTTGGGCGACTTGGTCAAGTTGCCCTTGTGGCTGGGCGGCCTCCTATCCGGAACGCCCATGGATCCGGAAAGACGGCATTTTATCAATCTGCTGGTGGCGAGCCTCGCTTTGGCGGGTTCAGGCGGCCTTTCTTTTTTTGGTTTTTTTGGCGCCACCGCCGGAGCGATTCAAATTAAAAAGGTAAAGGTAGCTCTTAAAAAGCTGTCGCCCGAAAAGAACGGCTACCGCATCGCGCAGATCAGCGACCTTCATGTGGGTTCCACGATCGGCCTTTCTTATGTCCAAACCGTGGTCGATCAGGTCAATGCCTTGAATGCCGATTTAATCGTCCTCACGGGTGATTTGGTGGATGGAAGCGTGAAAGAGCTCGAGCCTTTCGTGGCGCCGTTAAAAAACTTGAAAGCCAAGGACGGCGTTTATTTCATCACAGGCAACCACGAGTATTACACCCAGGATGTCCCGGGCTGGTACGACTGGTTGAGAAAAATAGGAATTACACCTTTGGAAAATCAGCGGGTTTCCATCGGAGGCAAAAAAGGGTTTGAGCTGGCCGGCCTGCCGGATTTGGCGGCCCGCCAATTTGGCGTCAATCCCGACTTGGAAAAGACCCTGGCCGGGCGGGATCCTATGAAACCCGTGATTGTGCTGGCCCATCAGCCGGTGACTTTTTTGGAAGCCGTCAAACAGCAAGTGGACCTTCAGCTATCCGGCCATACCCATGGGGGCCAAATGTTCCCCTTTAATTATCTGGTCCGGTTGGCCCAGCCCTATATGGCGGGGCTTTACCGGGAAGGGGATTCCCAGCTTTATGTCAGTTGCGGGACGGGCTATTGGGGTCCTCCCATGCGCCTGGGCACGGCTTCCGAAATTACCGAATTGGAGCTGGTTTCCGCGGTTGTCCCGCCAGTCTGATACTCAGACAAACCGGCGGAATTACACCGCTCCTTTTTCCTGTTTCCCATTAAGAGGAGCGATTAAGGTTTTTCATTTACCTTTAGTCATTCCTCTAAAAGTATCAACGTTCTCCCAAATCCCCTCGGGTTCCCTTAGGCGAAGCCAGCCGCGCTTTTCTAAAATAGGGGTAGGGCGGTTTGGGTCAAATCCATTCACGCGTTACGCCTACGCTGAAAGAAAGAGGCATGAAAATATTCATAACGGGGGCCGCCGGTCCTTTGGGCCGTCGAGTCCTCAAAGCGCTGGTCCGGGACCATCACGCGGTAACAGCGGCGATGGCTTCCTCCGAGGAAGTCCGTTTGGCTCAAAGCTTAGGCGCGCGGGCCTCGAAGGTGAATTTATTAAATGTGGTCGACACCCAAGTGGCCACCTATGGGCAGGAAGTCATCCTCAATCTGACGGGCGGCTTGGGGCCCCGGACTTGGAAAAAAGCGCACGCGCTGAGGCGGGCGATCTCGCTCAACCTGGTTCACGCGGCTCTGAAAAACCATGTGGGCCGCTTCATTGAGGAATCCTCCTACCGGGTTTACCGGGATAACGGCCGTGACTGGATCGGCGAGGAGGGCGCGGTGAAAACCGACGCAGTTTCCTACTCCATCCGCGCGATGGAGCGAAACGTCTTGGAGCTGGAAAAAGCCGGGGCTGTGCCCGTCATTTTGCGAATGGCCCAAATTTATTCAGCGGATGATAACGAAACCCGCCGCATGCTGAAGTGGGCGAAGCTTGGTTATTTCGCGGAGCTGGAACCGCTTCTGGGATTTTTACCCCGGATCCACGCCGATGACGCCGCCTCAGCCGTCGGCTTCGCCCTGCACGCGCCCACCGGTGTCTTTAATGTTTGCGAGGACGAGCCGTCCCCCCGGGGTCAATCCGCCCGGATGTTGGCGGAAGCTTTGGGGCGCCGGTCACTTTTTCGTCCGCCCTTTTGGCTGTCGCTTTTGACCCGGCCCAAAGAGCCTTCGGATGGATCCTTGCTTCTTTCCAACCGCCGGTTTAAAGCGGCCACGGGTTGGAAACCGAGCTATCCTTCGCCGAAGGAAGGATGGGGTGTTTTGGTGGAGCAAGCGGCCCGGTAGGGAGCTTTTCGTCTTTGAGGGTTGCCGATACAATAGGCGAAGCTCACTTAAACTAAAGGAGTCGATCATGGAAAAGATGCTGATGGTCGTTGGCCGTGTTATTTACGCCTTGCCCTTTTTGGCTTTTGGTTTCGGCCATTTGACGAACGCCACCAATATGGGCGGCATGGTGCCGGCCTTTATCCCGGGCGGGGTCTTTTGGATTTATTTCACCGGGGTGGCCATGGTTTTGGCCGCGCTGGCCATCATTACGGGCATCCAGGGCCGCACGGCTTGCTTTGGTTTGGCCCTGATGCTGACGGTCTTTATCGTGACCATCCATCTGCCGGGCATGGGGAATCCGGCCACCAAAATGATGTCCATGATGGGGCTGTTTAAAGACCTGGGACTTTTAGGCGGCGCTTTGGTCATCGCGACGACGTTTCCCGCGAAGCACTCCAAAAAGTAAAAACCGCTTTTATCGCTTGGTTCAAAAGGCCCCAAATCCGGGGCCTTTTTATTTTCCGGACTTGGCTTGAGCGTCGAAAAAAATCAGTTTTTGGATTATGCTGGGCCCCTCATGAGCCAACCGATCCTCAATTCATCGCCCACGACGCCTTCTTTTCTCATCAACCCCCATCCCAAACACCCCTTCCGTCAAGCCATCGCGCGGCTGCCGATGAACGGCATCCACACGATTTGCGAGGAAGCCAAATGCCCCAACCGGGGGGAATGCCTGCCCCATCATGGAACAATCTCGATCATGGTGATGGGATCCATTTGCACCCGGGGCTGCCCTTTTTGCGCGGTGACCACGGGAAAACCCCTGCCGCTGGATGTGGACGAACCAGCCAAAGTCGTTGAGATCGCCCGGGCCTTGAAGGTGCGCTACTTGGTCATGACCTCCCCTAATCGGGATGAGCTTTCCGATGGCGGGGCCGCCCAATTTGGCCGGATTGTGACGGCGCTTCGCGCCTTCGATCCCGAACTCAAGATTGAAATCCTGGTGCCCGACTTCCAAGGCAAAGAGGCCTCTTACGAGATTCTGACGCGGAATCCGCCGGATGTTTTGGCCCACGATCTTCAGACAGTCCCCAGGCTTTACGCGCGTATCCGGCCGGGCGCCCTCTATGACCGCTCGCTCGATCTTTTCCGCTGGTTTTCAAAGACCGGCGATTCCAAACGGTTGATGCTCAAGGCCGGGTTGATGGTGGGTTTTGGCGAGACCGAAGAGGAAGTGGCCGGGGTTTTGAGGGATGCCGCCCGGGCCGGGGTCCAGTTTTTTACGATCGGACAATACCTAAAACCGCCGGGCTCTGATTTAGACGTCGCCGAAACTGTGCCGTTGGAACGCTACGAGCGCTTCACCCAAATTGGGAAAGAGATGGGGATGACCGTTCAAGCCTCGCCCCTGACCCGGTCCAGCTATTTAGCCGATCGCCTGGCGACGACACACCTGGATGGCGATCGCCGTGCGTCTTCCACCAGCGCCTAAGGCGGATCCCTTGAGTCCTTTGAAAGAATTATCCAAAAAAATTTCCCGCCTTTTCACCTGGGGATTTCCTTTAGTGGTTCCGGTTTTCCTTTTGGCGCTGTGGCAAACCGCCTGCGACCGGGGTTGGTTTCAATCCTCTTATTTGCCTTCGCCGCGCGTGATCGGCGCCACGCTTGTTTCCATGATCCAATCGGGGGAACTTTGGAATGACTTGCGGGTGAGCCTGATACGGGTTTTGGAAGGCTTCGGGATCGGCGCGGGCGCGGGAACTTTTTTAGGGCTGGCCATGGGACTTTTTCCCTGGTTGGAAAAGGCGCTCTCGCTTTTGACCGGCCTGCTTCGGCCGATTCCGACCATCGCCTGGGTGCCGGCGCTCATTTTATGGATGGGCATCGGGGAAGGCTCAAAGGTGACGGTGATCGCGGTGGGAAGCTTTTGGCCGGTGCTTTTAAACGCGTCCCAAGGCGTTCGATCGGTGAATGTCCATTACCTGGAAGTGGCCCGCTTACTGGAAAAAGACCGCTTCACCCTTTTAACCCGGATCATTTTGCCCTCGGCGCTGCCGTCGCTTTTTACCGGCTATCGGGTGGGCATGGGCATTGCCTGGGCCAGCGTGGTGGGGGCCGAACTCATCGCGGCTTCCTCCGGCATCGGCTATCTCATCATGTACGCCCGGGAAGTTTCCCAGCCCGATGTCATGCTAGTGGGCGTGGCGGCCATCGGCTTGACCGGTCTTTTGATTGATTTCGTCCTGCTGCGCTTGGAGCGGCGGCTTTTGAAATGGAACCCATGAAAACCGCGGGCCTTCAACTCAACCAAGTTTCGAAAAGTTTCGCCCTGCCCCAAGGGCGGTTGTCGGTTTTATCGCCGATCGACCTAACAATTTCGCCCGGTGAATTCGTGACCTTGGTGGGGAAAAGCGGCTGCGGCAAGTCGACCCTGTTGCGCTTGATCGCGGGGCTGGAAAGTCCCAGCGGGGGGGCTATTCTTTTAGGCGGCCGGCCTTTGGCGGGGCCCAATCTTAGCCGGGGAATGGTTTTCCAAGAACCCCGGCTTTTTCCTTGGATGACCGCGGAACAAAACGTGGCTTTTGGATGCCCGAAAAATTTATCGCCCACCGAAATCGCCGAAACTGTTCACCGGCATTTAAAATTGGTGGGTCTTACGGGGTTTGAAAAGTCCTATCCCCACCAACTCTCCGGGGGCATGCAGCAGCGCGCCGCCATCGCCCGGGCCCTGGTGGGCCGGCCCCAGGTGCTTTTGCTCGACGAGCCCTTGGGGGCCTTGGACGCCTTGACCCGCATCCAGATGCAAAAAGAAATTCTTCGGATTTGGCAAACCGAGAAAATGACCATGCTTTTAGTGACCCATGATATCGACGAGGCGGTTTACCTGGGCGACCGGGTTTTAGTCATGGGGCCGAGGCCTGGAAGCCTTCAGAAAATAGTGCCGGTCAAATTAACCCGGCCCCGTAACCGGGGCGCCGCCGCCTTCGTTAAAATCCGCGAGGGTATCCGTCGTGAATTTTTTGAGTCATAATCACGGGTAACATGAATCTCAAGGAGAAAGCCGGATGCGATTGGTTTTGAGATTTTTTTTATTTTTTCTTTCGCTGGGGGTCGGGCCCGGTTGGGCTCAATCGTCGGCGGTAACGGTGCGCATTGGTTATCAACCGACCTCCAGCGCCATCCTGTTGGGCAAGAGCAAGGGCTACTATGAGAAGGCCTTCGCTCCCCTGGGCGCCAAGGTCGAGTACGACTTATTCCTTTCCGGGCCGCTCATCATTGAGGCCACCGCCGGGAACCGGGTGGACCTGATGAACGTGGGCAATATGCCCCCCTTAATCGGCCGCTCCAACGGCGTGGATGTGAAGGTGATCGCCAAGGCGGCTTTTAACCCGGCCACCAACGCGGTTTTAGTGAGCCCCGATTCCCCCATTCAATCGATTGAGGACCTTAAGGGAAAACGAGTGGCGGTCCAAGTGGGATCGAGCGTGCATTATTTTTTACAGCAGGTGCTGGCCCAAAAAGGCATGAGCTTGAAAGATGTTCAATTGGTGAATCTTCCCGGGCCTGACCAGGGACCGGCGCTCGAAAGCGGCAGTGTGGACGCCATCGTGCTTTGGATGCCCTACCGGACTCAACTGGAGATGGCGGGAAAGGCGAGGGTGTTGGTGGATTCCGCGAAAGTTTCGGGAAATTTAAGCGTTTATATGACGCGGGGCGCTTTCGGCGCGGCCAACCCCCGGTTGGTCGAGGCCTTTTTACAAGCCACCGAAAGGGCCGATGACTATTTGAAAAAACACCCGAAAGAAGCCCTGAGACTTTTATCCGCCAACAGCCAGTTCCCCCCCAAGGTCATGGCCGAAAGCCTGAGGGGTTACGATTGGTCCATGGACGTTCAAGAATCGGACATTAAGGCCATGGGACAGATCAAAACTTTTCTTTTGAAGACCGGAATCCTTCGGCATGACTTTAAAATTGACGATCTTTTCGACCAGCACTACCTGGCGGATTCCCGGCTCCAATGACCGAAGAGCTTTCTTCCCATTCGCTCCATTACGTGGTGCTGGAAACGGTCCAGCGGCGGCCGCTTTTAACCGGGGACCTGAAACCGCTGGCCGAATGGGGCATCCGTAATCTCCCCGGGCGGTTTCCCGGCCTTAAGGTGGTGAGGACTTCCGTGGAACAGGCGCGGGTCCGGCTGCTGTTGGATTTTCAGCGCCTGGACGAGGATGTGCTCCGGGTGCTGCAATCCTTCAAATCCGAGGTCAAAAACCTGGCGAAAAAGAAGGGGTTTACCGAAGACCAGCTTTGGCAGTGGAATTACGAGGACCGTTTGATCGATTCCTGGGAGCAAATGCTGGAAATTGAAAAAAGCTTCCCATCCCCTTGAGAAAGTCTAACCATCGTTCGGTTAATGTTTTTCCTAAAAAGAACGCGGGGCCTTTTATTCCCGCCACGCAGCCTTTATCCTGAACCCAGACTCAAATCCCTGAAGGAGGAAGTGAATGAAACAATATTTATTGGCGGTCATCGCCATCTTGATGTTGGGGGCGGCTCCGATCGCTTTCGCGGATAGCGCCGCGGCGGCGGGTTCGGCTTATGAAGTGGTTTGCGCGAAGTGTTACGTGACCAAGGGGGCCCATGGCGCGGATCACGCCGCTTGCGGAGCCAAGTGCGTGGCGGGCGGCGGGGAGTTGGCGCTTTTAAAGGGCACCAAGCTTTATGTGCCGGTGGACGGGGATTTTAACTCCTTGCGGGACCAATTCAAGGATAAGGTCGGCCAAAGCCTGACTTTAGACGGAAAAGTCGAAAGCAAGGGCGGAGTCAATTACCTGGTGATCGAAACTCCGGCGAAGTAATCAAAACTGAAAGCGGAACCAAAGCCCCGGGCCTCTTAAAGGCCCGGGGCTTTTTTTATTTAGACAATTTCGTCCGAGTTCAGCAGGGTAATGCCGGCTTTGCGCATGGCCTTGAAAGCCTTTTCATCGTCTCCGGCGGTCTTGTTCACTGCGGCTACGGCGTCCTCAATGACGAAGGTCTCGAAACCATTTTTTTCGGCGTCTAAGGCTGTCGCTTTCACGCAGTAATCCGTGGCCAACCCGGCGACGTAAAGTTCTTCCACTCCTTTTTTTCTTAAAAAATCCGCCAGGTTCTCATTGGTGGCCTCAAAAGCCGAATAACCATCATCCTGGTTGTGGTTGCCCTTAAGAAAAATTTTCTTAATCCGGCTTTGGTCCAGGTCCGGATGAAACTCGGCGCCGGGGGTGCCTTGCACGCAATGGGGCGGCCATTTTTTAAAATGAACGGTTTCTTTAGGATGCCAGTCCTTGGACGCGACCACCAGGGGAAAAGCCCCCAGTACCTTATTGATGACGGGAATGACCTTGTCGCCATCGGGAACGACTAAGGTTCCCCCGGGGCAAAAATCCCTTTGAACATCCACAATTAATAAAGCTTTCATGGACGTTGTTCCTGGTACTTTTGAATTAACTGGCCGCGCATGTCCATTAATTTTTGGCTCATGCCGACCTTATAGATATGCGGGTTCTCAAATCTTTTTCGCTCGGGCGAAAGCTTGGTCAGTCTTTCTTTGGCGTAGGCGGCGGCTTCCGGCACGCTTAAAGTGACCAGGCTTTTGCCTCCCTCCATTACTTTAAAAAGCAGGGACTCGGGAAAACAATGGGCCACCCGGCTTTTTTGCTCGGGAAAATGAGGGTGATGGATGTATTCGATGCTTTTTTCATCCTCCAACAACACGCCGTCGGCGTAAAAAAAGCCTTCGGGGTCCGTATAACGCACCACTTTTTTGACTCCCGGAAGCGATGTCTTGATGACATTCTCTGAAATTTTAAGCCTGGGTTCCCCGTCGAGCCAGCTGAGCTTATAGACGCCGTCCAGCGAGGGGTTTTGCTGTCCGGTCACCAAGTTGGTGCCCACGCCGAAGGCGTTGATGGGCGCGCCTTGATCGAGCAAACTTTTGATGATGTGCTCATCAAGCTGGTTCGACACCACGATTTTCACGTAATGAAGACCGGCTTGGTCCAAAAGCACCCGGGATCTTTTACTTAAATAAGCCAGGTCGCCCGAGTCCAACCGGATGCCCGAAAGTTTTTGGCCCCGGGCCTCCATTTCCTTCGCCACCTGGATGGCGTGGGGCACGCCGCTTTTGAGCGTATTGTAGGTGTCGACCAACAAAATGCAGCGGTCGGGATAAATTTGCGCGTACCGGCGGAAGGCGGTCAGCTCGTCGGAAAAACTTTGAATCCAGGAATGGGCCTGGGTGCCCGAGGGCGTGAGGCCGTAAAGGAAGGAAGCGTAAACGTTGGACGTGGCTTCCATCCCGCCGATGGCGGCGGCCCGGCTGGCTTGAAGTCCGGCTAATCCCTGGGAGCGGCGAAGCCCGAATTCCACCAAGCGGCGGCTTTGGGCGGCTTGGACCATGCGGGAGGCTTTCGTGGCGATGAGCGACTGGAAGTTCAGCTGGTTGAGGAGCAGGGTTTCGATGAGCTGGGTCTCAAATAAAGTGCCTTCCACCCGCAAGATGGGCTCCAGCGGAAAAACAACCTCGCCTTCGCGCACGGAGTAAATTTTTCCCCCGAACCTGAAATTTTTAAGGTATTCCAGGAATTTTTTTTGAAAGCCCAAATCGGCCAGGTACTTCAGGTCATCGGCCTCAAAGGTCAGGGTTTGGAGGGTTTCCAATAACTCATCAAGCCCCGCGAACAGCACGTACCCGCTCTTAAAGGGGGTCTCGCGGAAAAAATAATCGAAGCAGGCGGAGCTCCCGGCCTTATCCGTCAGCACATAGCCTTGGGCCATGGTGAGTTCGTAAAGATCGGTATAAAGGCCCGCGTGTTTTTGAAGAAAAGGGGTCATGGCGGCATTATAAGGTAGAAAGCGGGGAAAGGCTCTAAGGGCTAGCTGTCCAGATCAATCACCTTGGAATTGGAAGGATTGGCTTTGGGCTTGGTTTGGAGCATGGGCTTAATGACAAGCTCGGAAGGGCTGTAGAGCTTTTTGACCCGCTCCAGTTCCGCTTTTTGGTCCGGTAAAAGATAATCGCAGGCGTGGGCGTGATCGTAAATCAGGCAGCTGCCGGCGATCACCCGCTTCCAAAACTCCAGGCCGTTTTCCAATTTCACCGTGATTGAATCGGCGCCACGAAGCTTTTGTTCCTCTTCCGGGCTGAGTCCTTCGTGATAGACGAGGTAATATTCCGGATGGAATTTAAATTTAATTTTTCGCAAAGGGTCCACGTAAAAAACCCCGGCGTCGGAGACCATGAATTGGGTGAAGAGGCCGTTTTTCCCCTGTTTACGGAAGGCCAAATAGCGCACCGGATCGACCGTGATGCCGGCGAAACCGAGGGTTTTATATTCGTCGTACATGGCCTTGCTCATTTGGCCAAGGGCGTCGACTTGATCGGGTCTTAATTGTTCAAGGGGCATAAGCGGTGCCTTCGTAAAGTGTTGGGAGGTGTTGTTTTCAAAACAACTCTTGTGAAAATATTAGCACATTTTGGCCGAAGTTAATCGGTCTCCCGCCCCGGGAGATGAATCGGGGAACGAAAAAAACATTTTGTCTAAGTTTAAATCGTTAAACCGAAGCGGAACTTTTTTGATTTACCAGTCCAGATGTTGCGGCAGGAAGGTGGTTAAAAAGGGGATATAGGTGATCGCTAAAACCATGGCGTGAAGGATCAAATACATGGGAAGCACGGCCCAATAAACTTCCGTCATGGGTTTTTTGAAGCGGTAGGACGAAAGAAAAAGATTGAGCCCCAGGGGCGGGGCCAAAAAGCCCAGCTCCATGTTCAGCAAAAAGACAATGCCCATATGGACCGGGTCCACGCCAAAGGCCTGGGCCATCGGCATTAAAAGCGGCACCACCACCACGATGGCGGCGAAAATCTCCAGCAAACTTCCCACGATAATCAGCATGAAGTTCACCATCAGAAGAAAAAGCCATTGGGAATGGACGGTTCCTTGCACCCACTGGGCCAATTGGTCCGGGATTTGGGCGTCCACCATGTCGTTGGTGAAGCCCAGCGACACGCCCAAAATAAGAAGCACGCCTCCCACCAAAATGCCGCATTCGGTCACGACTTTAGGGATCTTTTTAAACGGCAGGTCTTTATAAATTAAAACTTCCACCACAAAGGCGTAAAGGGCCGTCAGGGCGGCGGACTCGACCAAAGTCACCTTGATTAAAAAAAGGAAAAAGAAAACCACCAAGGGCAAAGCCAATTCCCATTTGGCCTCCCAAACAGCCGTCAGGGCGTTCTCGAAGTGAAACGGGTGCTTCGTGACTTGGGTCTTGGAGCCTTTGCTGACGCCCCACCAGGCGGTCAGGATCATCAAAATCATCCCGGGCAAAAGCCCGCCTAAGAAAAGTTTGTCGATCGGCGTGTGGGAAACCACGCCGTAAAGAATGACCGGCAGGCTGGGGGGGAAAAGCATGCCCAAGGAACCCGCCGAGGTTAAAAGCCCCAGCGCTTCGCGCTCCTTATATTTTTCCGCCAATAGGATCGGCATCAGCAGACCGCCCAGGGCCAAGATGGTCACGCCCGAGCCGCCGGTGAAGCAGGTGAAAAAAGCGCAGACGAGCGCGGTCACGATGGCGGAACCGCCCTTGAGCCAACCGAACAGGGCCTGAAAAACTTTCAACAGCCGGACCGACGCGCCGCCCTCGGCCAAAAAATAACCCGTCAAGGTAAAAAGCGGGATGGTGGGAATGGTGGGGGAGACCACCATGCGGTAGGTCTCGGCCGGGATGGAGTCGATCGGCGTGTCGGAATTCCATAAAAAAATAAGCGCGGCGCCGCCCAAGGCCACGAATACGGGCGCGCCAAAAACAACCGAAACCATGAGAACCGCGAAACAAAGGTAAAGGAAACTTTCGGAGGGTTGTTGGATCAAGACACCGAGGGTTGAAAGGCCAACCGCCAAAAGCAGGGTGGCGAGGCGGACAATTCTTTCTTCCGAGACGCGCCAAATCAGCCGGGCCAGGATGGCGCTAAAGCCTAAGGGCAGCAGGGCGAGAAAGGCCCACTTGGGGATGCCGCAGGCGATGATCGACCCCACGCCTTTTTCAATCAGTGTGTAATCGAAACTGGCCTTGACCAGGTAAAGGGTGATGGCGGCGCCGAGGCCGCAGGTAAAAACACGCACGGCGGTTTTGAAGCGGTCGGGAATAAGGCTGGCGGTCGTGGAGAGGGAAAGCAATTTCCCTTCGCGCGCCGCGATGGCGCCGCCCACCATCATGACGGCCAGGGTGCTGTGGGCCACCAAGTTCAGCGAGCCCGAAACCGGATTGGCCGGAATGAAAGCCGCGAGCTGATGAAGTTTACGCCCCAGGATGTCGATCAGGGGCAGGAGGAGCATGACGGCGAAAAAGAAAGTGAGAAGAAGATTCTCGCCCGCGTGCCAGGGGGCGGGCTTCGCCGGCGCGACGGCGCCGGGCTCGAGTCCTAAATCCGTTTGAGCCAAGGCGCCGGACTTTTTTTTCGCGGCCTTTAAACTCATTCCGCCGGCGCTTTTTGAGAGGCGCGGTATTGATCCCGATACTTGATGGCCAGGGTCATCATATCGGCGGGGACCACGGTTCCCGAGATCTGGGGATAGACGCTTTGGAAAAGCTGTTCCCATTGGGCGTATTGATCATCGGTGACGTCATGCACGATCAAGCCGTGTTGTTTCATGGCGTCGATGGCGGCTTGGTTATCGGTACGGATCTCATCTTTGAACCGCTTGCCCGCCTCAGCGGCGGCCTTGAGGACCGCCGGCCGGGAAGCGGCGGGGATGCTGTTCCAGGCTTTGGTGGTAACGATGGTGGCGCCCACCAAAGGAGCCCATTTCAAATTGGTCATGTGCGGCGCCAAGGGGAACCATTGAAACGAAAGGGCGGATAGGGGCGTGGTATCGAAGGAATCAATCAAGCCGGTTTGAAGATTGGGCAAGATGTCGGTGGCCGACAGCGGCACGGGCGAGTAGCCCGCGGACTTCCAGATGTTCATGGTGTCGGTGTCGTTGCCCCAAATGAAGAACTTGGCTTTTTTCAAATCGTCGGGGGTGAGGATGGGGGTCTTGCCGAAAAACATCACCCAACCGGCGTCGCCCCAATTGAGGATCTTGTAGCCATCGGCCAGCAACCTTTTTTCCAACAGGGGCTGGAGTTTGGAGCGCACATAATCGCTCTCGGCGTCGCTTTTATAAAGCATGGGAACCGAAAGGGCTGAGAAGCCTTTATCGATTTGGGACAAGCCCACCACGGTGAAGACGCCGGCTTGGATCTGGCCCGTGCGCATTTTACTGACCATGTCGGGCTCATCGCCGAGTTCACCGCCCGGATAAACCTTCAAGAGGACTCCGGCGGTTTTCCATTCCTCGCCCATGTCCCGGATGATTTTATCCCAGGGAGATCCCAGGGGAGCCAGGGTTCCCAGCTTCAAAGTGACCGCGGCGTCTTGGGCTTGAGCGCGGAAGCCAATCGACGCAAACGCGGCGAGGGCCAAGCCTAAGATGATTTTATTCTTGAATGAGTTCAACACGAGACGCCTCCTAAAAATGATGGGAATTATTTGACGAAAATGGAATCAACTTGGGTTAAAAGCCACTGGGCTCTTTTACGCATGATGAGGTTCACCAAGCGATGAGGCTTGTCGGCCTCCACGTCAATGGCCAAGGCCTGGTTCAGCAAATCGACGAACTCGGCTTGGTTCTGGGTTTGCTCATCCACGGCTTCGGCCAAATTCAAGTAGGGGCCCAATTGGGTTCCCTTGGACAGTTCCACGGCGCGCTTGAAGTGGTCCCGGGCTTTTTGCGCGGAGCCGCCCATGGCGGCGGGTTTCCCGCCCTCATAAGTAATGAGGAAGCTTTCGATGGCACCGTCGTCATAATCAGGGTTCAAGGCGTAGGCGCGGTAAACCAAAGCCTCGGCCTGGGGAAGATCGGACAAAAGCGCCGGATCGTCCTTCCCGATGGAAATCGCGGCCATCCAAGAGACGCCGGTCCAATAAAGGGCGGTGACGTCATCCTTGTCGGCTTCCTTCACGGCTTTTTTAGGATCGGTGAAGAGGTCTTTGCTAAAAGAGGAATGGCGGGAATCCAAAGCGCGCAAGCCGTAAGCGTAGGCCCTTAAGTAAAGTTTTTTGGCCCGAACTTTCATTTCTTCCGATTTGGGATAATCCTTGTCGGCGATGAACTCCGCGTCCTGCTGCACAAAGGCGTAGGCGTATTCGGTAAAATCTTGGCAGGCGGCGGTCAAAAGGGCGGTGTGCTGGGGCGTGGCGGCCAAAACGCTTTCAATCAACTTCAAGCTAAAAGGAAGGGCTTGGCGCACCAGCTCGGGGTCGTCGTCGCTGGACCAGGTATCGCCGGAGCCCGCCAGGCTGTCGCCGATGGAATTGACCGCGAGGGATTTAATGAAGCAGCCGTTTAAAAAAAGGCCGCAAAAAAATAACAGGAACAAAAAACCGCCGGCCGGGTGCTTGGGGTTCGGATGTGGCATCGAAAAGGTCCTTCCTTAAGAACAGAATGCCTCAAAAATGAGCCCCGTTTTACTCCGAAGCCTTAGGGGGTGTCAATAAGGCGAAAATGGGCCTAATTATAGCAGGATTGGGGAAAAGGGCCGAAATATCGGTTTCGACAGACAAAAAGAAGCCTTCCGGGATCATTTGAGGGAGCGAGGTTAGAATCCATTCATGACCGATTTTCGACAAGAAGCGGGTTTCCAGGCTTTTGTGACGGCCCACCGGGAACTCTGGTTCAAGCTGGCGGTCCGGGTATTGGAAAACCGGGAAGAAGCCGAGGATGTGGTTCAGGAAACCCTGGCCTTTCTTTGGGAAAAACGCCAGGTGCTTTCCATCGAAAATCCGGGCGCTTATGTGGCCCGGGCGGTTTGGCTCAATTCGATCAAACGGCGGACCCGCCGCAAGATCGCTTTGTCCTTGGACGAGATTCCGGAGCCGGCCGCGAACGAAGCCGTTGTGGAGGCGCCGGGAATGGATCCGCGGCATTTGGAAAGGGCGCTGGAGGCCCTGCCGCCCAGCCAACAAAGGGTCATCCGCATGAAATATTACATGGGGCTGTCGTTCAAGGAGATCGGGGAAGCCTTAAAAATTTCCCTCAACACGGCGGCCAGCCGTTGCCGTTACGCGCTGGCCGCCCTCGGTAAAAATTTGGAAGCGAATCGGAGGAAATAATGAGCGATGAAATAAAGGATGGGGGAAAGGCCCACGCCAACGTGGAATTCGGCGGGGGCAGCGCGATCGCGGTGGCTGGGATCGTCGGAGGCGTGGCGCTGGCTTTGGGTTTTTCTTGGATCGTGCTGGCCTTCGGTCAAGCCTTAGGCGCGACGCTGGGGGTGATCTTCGTGATCCTGGGACTTTTGCTCGGAACCACGATCGCCCTGGCTTCGGCGGTTCTGGGATTGGTCATGCCCCGGCAAGTGGGCGGGGGCGCGCCGCAAGCGTGGATTCGCGAGTTGAAAGATTGGAGCCGGGAGTGGCGGCAGTGGGCGGATGTGGATTGGAAACATTGGTCCGAGGAAGAATGGAAAGAATGGGCCGAGAAGAAAAAAAAGGATGAATAGGACCAAATCGCCGGGGCGATTTTCCTTGTTTGGGGGGCTTTGAAGTCCTTTTCGGGGGATTGACAATTAGCCGACCGATCGGTAGATTTCTGATTCCAGGTTTTGAAAATGATGAAGTTATTTTTGAGGAGACTCCATGCGACGCCGCCTTTTTTTCACCTTCGGTTTATTTTTAGCCGCGCCCCTTTTGAACGCCCAATCCCTTTCACTCTCGGAGTATTTGAACCAGGTGAAGACCCAAGGCTTCGACTATCAAGCCCAAGCCGCCGCGGTGGAAGGCTATGAAAAGCAATCGCACCAGCAAGACCTGACCTACTCGCCGGTTTTGACGGCCAGCTATAACCACGAGGATGATCAATCCACCCAGGCGAATCCTTTCGCCGGACCCCATACTCAAACCGACACGGCGGGCGTTTCCATTACGGATATTTTTCCCTTTGGACCCAAGCTTTCGGTGGGATATGAGTTTTTAGACATCAACTCTCCGCTTTCGGATGTGGAGAATGAGTTTTTTACCAACGCGGGCATCAACCCCTCCGTCATCCCAACTTCTTATTACCAAGTGAGCCCGGTGATTTCGCTTTCGGTGCCGCTTTTTAAAGATTTTGGGGGAGCTCAAACCGGGGCGGGCGTCAAACAAGTCCAATATCAATTTGAATCAGCGGCCCAAAGCGCGGCGTTTCAAAGGGAACAGGAGCTTTATAACGCGAAGGTCGCCTACTGGAATTTAGCCTTGGCCCGGCAAGCCTTGGTGATCCGGCAGGATACGCTGGACCGCACCCAAAAAATTTGGGACTGGACGAAAAAGCGGGTCGCCCGCAATCTCGCCGATCCGCCCGACGCCTTGCAAGCCGAGGCCTCCGTCCGCCTGGCGGCGCTGGATTTGGACATGGCGCAGCAGCAAGAGCGTTCCGCAAGGCTTTCGTTCAACCGTTATCGGGGGGCTTCCGTCAACCAAGTTCCGGAACAATTGGACGATTTACAGAATTCGCTGGATCAATTGACGGTGGACATTCCCGCCAGCCTTCCCGAACGGCTGGACCTCAAAGCGTCCGAGGATACCGCGGCGGAGCAAAAGGCCGCCTATGACGCGGCCCACCAGAATGTCTATCCGGACATCACCGCGAAGGCCGATTGGCGGGGCAACGGATTAGACCCCAGTTTTGTCCCGGCCAACAGCCAAGCCTTTAGCGCCAATCATCCGACTTATGACATTGGCGCGCAGTTCAACCTGCCGCTGGATGTTTTCACCGCTTCCCAGGTGGCCGAGGGATTTAAGAAAAACTACGAAAGCGCGGCCCTGGCCTTGAAGGACAAACAGGTGCAGGTGGCGCAAGATTGGAAAGACCTTTCGGATAAGTTGTCCGACGTGAACCAGCGGCTCGACATGACCGCGCAAATTGAGGACATCCAAAAAAACAAGGCGGACCAGGAAAAGCAAAGGCTCGAGTTCGGCCGAACCACCGAGTTTCAGCTTTTATCTTTTGAGAACGATTACAACGCCGCTCGGTTGAACCATTTATCGGTCATCGCGGAAAAACTTTCGCTTTTAGCCGAAGCTCAATGGTGGATGGCGACTGAAACGCCCGACGCCGCCCCAGGAGACAAACCGTGAACCTTCCCCAACTCGCCGTCAACCGTCCGGTCTTCGTCAGCTGTCTGGTCATTCTCCTCATGATTATGGGCGCCCTGGCCTATGACTCGCTGGGAGTGGACCTTTTCCCCGACGTGAGCTTTCCTTTCGTGTTCGTCTCCACGCCTTATCAAGGCGCCTCGCCCGAGGAAATTGAGAGCCAAATTTCCAAACCCCTGGAAGAAGAACTCAGCTCGTTGCAAGGCGTGAAGAAAGTCACGTCCACCAACCAGGAGGGTTTTTCCACGGTGGTGGTGCAGTTCACCCTGGAAACCGACGCCAAAGACGCCGAACAGCAGGTGCGCGACCGGGTGGCCTTCGTGCGCCCCCAGCTCCCGAAGGGCGTGGATGAGCCGGTCATCCGCCGGATGGACCCTTCGGACCAAGCGGTGATCCAGATCAGCCTCAAATCGTCCCTATCGGCGGCGGACGCGTTTGACTTGGCGGACCAAGTGATCAAGCCCGACATCGCGCAGGTGCCGGGCGTGGGCGTGGTCAATATTCAAGGCGGCACCAAACGCGAAATCCACGTGCTTTTGGACCGGACCAAACTCAACGCCTACCATATCAGCGCGTCCCATGTGTCGGACCGCATCGGCCTCAACGGCGAAAACGTGCCGGTGGGCGACGTGAATGTGGACGGCCAAAATTTGACCTTCCGGTCCGTGGGCCAATATGACGACTTGAACCGCCTTAAGCAGACCTCGGTGAATTTCACGGGGTCCGATGTCTCGGTGCCGGTGGAGCGGCTCGGCACGGTGGAAGATTCCACCGTCAAGCCCACGGGCTACAGCTATGTGGACGGCCAACCCGCCCTCATTTTGCAGGTCTATAAACAATCCAAGGCCAATACGGTGGCCGTGGTGGACGGCGTGATGGCCCGCATGAACAAAATCAACGAGGACCTCAAAAGCCGCCCCGGCGCGGCCCAGATCGCGCTGGTGCAGGAAGCCGCGCTTCCCGTGCGGCTCAACCTGGATGACGTGAAGCGAACGATCCTGCTGGGCATTTCGCTGACCGTGCTGGTGGTCTTCATTTTCCTGGGTAATATCCGCTCGACCTTTATCACGGTGACATCGCTTCCGGTCTCGCTCCTGGGCGCTTTCATTCTGATGCACGCCATGGGCTTCACCCTGAACGTGATGACGCTCTTGGCGCTGTCGTTGGCGGTGGGGCTTCTCATCGACGACGCCATTGTGGTACGCGAAAATATCTGGCGTCATATCGAGAACGGGGAAGACCCCAAAAAAGCGGCGGTGGATGGGGCGCTCGAGGTCATGCTGGCGGTGATCGCCACTTCCTCGGTGGTGATCGCGGTTTTTTTCCCGATCGCCTTTTTAAAGGGAACCATTGGCCAGTTTTTCCGGGAGTTCGGCCTGACGGTTTGTTTCGCCATGGCGGTGTCGCTCTTCGAGGCGCTGGTCATGGGGCCGATGCTTTCGGCCTACTTGGGTAAAAAAAGCGTTCAAAAACCCACCCGGAACCCGGTTAGCCTTTTTCTGAGGTGGTTTGATGATTTTCAAACCACTTTGGAAGACCGTTACACGCTGCTCATCGATTGGTGCCTGAAGCACCGGCTTTGGGTGGTGATCGGCGCTTTTTTACTTTTCGTTTTTTCCGTGATCGGCCTCGGACCCCATATTAAATCGACCTTCCTGCCTTCGTCCGATGTGGGCGAGTTTGTGGTGCAGCTCAAGGCCGCTCCAGGCACCTCCTTGGAATCCATGCGGGACCAAACCATGGTGGTGGATAACCTGATCCGCAAGCATCCTGAAGTGGTATTGGTATCGGACACCATCGGCGGGACGGACTCGACCGGCGTGGCCCAGCAAGATTCCAACACGGCGCGGCTTTACGTGAAGCTGCTGCATTACGATAAGCGCGTGAAGACCACGGCCCAACTCAAGGACGAGGTGCGCGACGAACTAAAGCCCTATCAACAAAGCCTCAATCCGCAGGTGGCCGACCAAAGCGGCTTTGGGGACGTGGCGCCCTTCAACTTGAACCTGATCGGGCAGGATTACGCGACCTTGGTGCCCTTCGCCCAGCAGGTGGCCGATAAGATCCGCGGCATTCATGGTTTGGAGGATGTGCAGTCCACCTATGACGGGGGCAAACCGGAATTTCAAGCGGTTTTGGACCCGGAAAAATTGCGCCTCTACGGCGTGTCCGGCGAGGAAGCCGGCATGGAACTGCGCACCCAAGTGGAAGGCCAAACCCCGGCCAAGTTCCGGCAAAACGGGCTGGATTACGACATCCGGGTCCGGGTGCAGGATGACCAGCAGAATTTGGAAAAAGACTTCAACCAAATTTTAGTCCCCAACCAAAACGATAACTTGGTGCGCCTGTCCGATATCGCGAAGCCGGTTACCACCGAAGGCCCGGCCAAGATCAACCGGCAGGACCGCGCCCGCTACATCATGATCTCGGGCCAATTGGGCAAGGACGGCAACCTGGGCAATATCCTGACGGACGCGCAAAAGATCGTCAAAACCATCCAATTTCCCCCGGGCGTGCGCTATGAGTTCGTCGGTCAGGCGGAAGACTATAAGGACTTGGGCATCAGTATGCTGATGGCCGTGGGATTGGCCCTGCTTTTCACCTATATGATCTTGGCCAGCCTTTACGAATCGCCGATTTTGCCCCTCACCATCATGATGGCCATTCCTTTGGCCATCGTGGGCGCCTTCTTCGCGCTCTTTATTACGGGACAGTCCTTGAACGTCTTCAGTTGGATCTCCATCATCATGCTTTTAGGGCTGGTGACGAAAAACTCCATCCTGTTGGTGGACTACACCCTGCAGATGCAAAAGAAAGGCTACTCGCGCGAGGATGCCTTGAAGATGGCGGGGAAGGTCCGGCTCCGGCCGATTCTCATGACGACTTTTTCGCTGATCATGGGCATGCTGCCCCTGGCCCTGGCCTTGACCGAAGTCGGCAAGTTCCGCCAGTCCATGGGGGTCGCGGTGGAAGGCGGACTCTTGAGCTCCCTCATTCTGACGCTTTTCATTGTGCCCTCCATTTTCGGGTATATGGATGACTTGCGTTTGTGGGTGAGAAAATTAACCGGGCTCGACGCGCGCAAACCCGCCCTTAAAAAGCGCTGACCCGCTGGTTTTTTCCCCAGTTGACGCCGCCTCGTTTTTAGAAGGGAGAGCGCTTCAAGGTTCTCCCTTCTTTTCTTTTGGCTCCTTTTTGGGTAGGCTGGCGCCCATTTCAAAACCGGAGCCTCCATGTCGGCACCTCTAATCGAAGCCAAGACGCTGGTCAAAAAGTACGGTGAGTTTAAAGCCGTGGATGGCGTCGACTTTTCCGTCAAGCCCGGAGAGTGCTTCGGCTTCCTCGGCCCCAACGGCGCGGGCAAATCCACCTTGATGAAGATGATTTATTGCTTCTCGCCCCGCACTTCGGGAACTTTAAGCGTCTTGGGGTTGGACCCGGACCATTCGGCCTCGGCCCTAAAAAACCGTTTGGGCGTGGTGGCCCAGTCCGACAATCTGGATGACGAGATTAGCGTCGAAGAGAACCTCAAAATTTATTCCGGTTATTTTGGCCTGCCGCGTTTGATCGCCCGGAAAAAAATCGGGGAACTGCTCAAATTCGTGTCGCTGGAAGAAAAGGCCTCCGCCCGCATCCGGGAACTTTCGGGGGGCATGAAGCGGCGTCTCGTGATCGCGCGCGCGCTCTTGAACGACCCCGAGCTTCTCATCCTGGACGAGCCCACCACAGGACTGGACCCGCAGGTGCGGCACCTGATTTGGGTGAAATTGCGGGAGCTCAAAAAGCGGGGCGTCACCCTCCTGCTCACGACCCATTACATGGAAGAGGCCCAGCAATTGTGCGACCGCTTGATGGTGATGGATCGGGGCAAGGTGCTGGCGCAAGGGGAACCGGGCGGGCTCATTCAAAAATACCTGCCGCCCTTCGTGATGGAAGTCCCGGCTTCCCTGCGCCTGCCCAAACCGCCCCGCGCGGTGAAAGTGGACCGATTCCAGGACCGGGTATTCCTTTACGCGAAGTCCCCGAGCGAGCTTCACCGATTGGCGGGGCGGTTGAAAAGAAACTTTCAAATCAGGCCCACGGGGCTTGAGGACTTATTTCTAAAACTCACGGGAAGGGACCTGCATGAAAGCGAATGATCCCTCACCTCGTTCGGGACGAGGCCTTTCGTTCTTCTCGGCGCGGGCCGATAGGCCCCTGCCGTCGCTTTTTCAAAAGCTCGCCGCCATCTGGACGCGCCACTTCATCGTTTACCGGCGCAACTTTTTCACCAATTCCTTTTTCATCGTGGTGGAGCCGATCATCTTCATCACGGCGGTGGGTTGGGGATTGGCTTCCTCCATCGGCGGGATGGGCGGAATGGATTACCTTTCCTTCATCGCGCCCGGCCAGGTCATGGTGGCGGCGGTTTTTTCGGCGGCCTTTGACATGTCCTACGGCACTTATTTCCGCATGGAGATGGACCACAACTACGATTCCATGCTGGTGACGCCTTTAAGCGTCTCCGATATCTTTTGGGGGGAATTGATCTACCACGGCACCAAGGGCGCCCTTTTTTCCACCGGGGTCTTGGGGGTCTTCGCGCTTTGGGGGCTGGTGCATTCGCCTTGGGCCCTGCTGGTGCCTTTCGTGGGATTCCTCACGGCGGTGCTTTTTGGCAGCCTCGGCCTTTTCGCGGTGCGATTGGTGAAAGACATTTCCCAGTTTAATTTTTTCATTTCCGGGGTTATCTCGCCCCTGACGCTTTTTTCCGGGACACTTTTCCCGGTGGACAAGCTGCCCAAGGCCGTGGCCTTCTGCGCCTATTGGCTGCCGCTGTTCCATCCGGTGCACCTGACCCGCATGCTCACCACCGGTCATTTTGAGGCCGATTGGCCGGTCAGCCTCGCCTATACGCTGGTTGTGCCTTGGGTGCTTGGATTTTTCGCCGTGAGATCCATCCGCCCCAAATTGATTCAATAAAAGTTAAAACCGAACTCAACGGACCTTCGACTTGAACATTGACGGCCCTAAAGGGCCTGACTAGGATAGGGTTTTTCTTTATCCGAAAGCCGTTGAAAGCGATTATGCCAAAAAGTTCAGCCTTCATTCGACACGGCGCGCGCGCCCGAAAATTCCAAGGCGCCTCTCAATTCGGCCTGGGGGGGCTTGTGTTGGCCTTCGGGGTCTTGGCCGCTGTCGGGTTTTCCAAACTACCTTCCATCGGAACAGACTCCGATTCGCCCCTGCTGACCCATGTGGCTTCCCGTTATTTTGAGCGGGGTGCTTTGGAAACCGGCCAATCCCATCCGGCTTTGGCGGTTTTTGACGATTACCGATCCTTGGATTTGGCGGTTCTTTCCCTTTTGTGGTTCACCGCCTCGCTTGGTTTTTTTTTGATGGGAAGCGGGAAGAAAAAGATTTTGACCCCTTCGGCGCTTTTATGTTTGATCGGTCCGGTTTGGGTTTGGGGCTTGGGGCTTCTTGGCTTGGCCGGTGGAAGTAACTTTCTGGATTATGAGACCTTGCCCTTTCCCTTCGCGCCTTCCGAAATCCGATTGGCCGGCGGGTTTCTGGCGGTCCTCGGGGTTCTTTTCACGGTGGTCTTTTTTATCCGGGCTTTTTTCACGCCGGAGGCCGAACGATGAGCCCCTTCCTCGATGGCGCGGCCCTGCTTTTTTGGATGACGGGACTTTACGGCCTGTTTTCCCAAACCCATCTGCTTAAAAAAATAGGAGCTTGGCTTGTTTTTCAATTGGGGTTCTTGTTTTTGCTTTTTTCCCTGACCGAAGGGGGCCGTAATCCCTTGCCGGCGGCCTTGGGAGGGGATCTTTTGATCCTGACCCTGGCCGTCGCGGGGTTTTTGCTCCTATTGGCCCGCTTGATCCGCAAAGAAAAGAAAAGCCTGGATGAAAGAATCCTCTCGCGAAAAGAGGAATGGCGATGATCCCGGTTCTTTTATTCGCGCTGCCTTTCCTGGGGATGTTTTTCGTGTGGGTCCTGGCTTGGAAGTGGCCCAAAATATCAAAAGGGCTGGCCTGCCTTATCGCGGCGGCCGGAATAGGGCTTTCGATTCAAGCCGCGGTTGAAACGCTGGCGATCGGGGTTTGGCATTATGAATTGGGGGGGTGGGCGGCGCCTTGGGGAATCGAAATTCAGTTAACGCCCTTTGGCTGTTTTTGGACCACACTTCTTTATTTACTCGCCCTTTTAACTTTGACCCTGGCGGCCACGCTCAAAAAACCTGTTTTTTTCCATCCGGATTTTTTCGACTCCGCCCTTTTGCTTCTTGCCGGAAGCCTGACGGCCTTGGCATTGACCCGTGATTTATTTGGTTTTTATCTTTGGGTGGAGTTGGCGCTTTTGGCGTCCGGGCTTTTGATCGCCCGGTCGGGGCCCGAGGCCTTTTTAACGGCTTTTCGTTTTGTCTTTTGGGGAAGCGCCGGCGCTTCCTTTTTACTTTTAGGGTTTCTTTATTTATACGCCGGAACCGGAACCCTGGATTTGGACGATACGCTTTCCCAGCTTCTGATTTTGAAAAACGGAGGCCTCATCGGATTCGCCGGATTTTGGGTGACGGTCGGTTTAAGCCTGCCTTTAATGTTTCCCGCGCCGGTTCTTTTTCGAAACCTTCTTTCGCGGATCCCCTCGACGTTGACAGCTTTCCTGGCGCCCGTTTTGGGGCGCGCCGCCGCGCTTTTACTTTTTGAGCTTTATTTTTCAACCTTAGGCGCGCCGGATTTCCATCCGCCGGTTTGGCTGACGATTCTGGAACAAACCGCCGCGGTTTTTTTCTTCGGCCATTTTTGGGCCGCCAGCCGGGCCAAAAGCTGGACCCAGGCCGCGGGTTTTTTAAGCGTGGCGTCTTTGGGGTATGTGCTGGCGGGATTTGTTTTGGGAACCACCATCGCGCTTCAAGGCGTTTTGCTGGAATTGGCGAATCAACTGGTGACCGTGGCCGGACTTTTTTATCTGGGCGCTTGGTTGGAAGAGGCCGCCGGCACGGACGAAATGGCCCGGCTACGCGGCGCGGGCCGGCGCCAGCCCTGGATCGCGGCGGGATTTGTTTTGCTGGGATTTAATTTGGTGGGGATTCCGCCTTGGGGCGGCTTTTATGGCAAGGTCTACTTGTTGGAGTCGGCCCTTCAGCAGCAGCAGTGGTTTTTAGCCGCGGCCCTTTTGGCGGCCTATGGATTTAGTTTTTATTTTTTGTGTTTTTTGGGTTGGCGGCTCTTCACCCGGCCCGAGCCCCATTCAGCCATCCCGCCGGTTCCGCTCAAAAAGGGCCCCGGGGTTTTAACCGCCGCCCTTTGGATCATGGCTTTGAGCGGATTGGCCTTGGGGATTTGGCATAAGGCGTTTTTGCGCGATCTCGTGACGCCCGCGCTTCCGAAGGCTTTTCAACATTGGACCCCGCCGCTGGAGCCTTGGAACGCCAAGGATGTGGAATAACTAACGCCGGCGTTTTTTAGGTTTGGGAGCGGAAGCCGCCGGAGGCTCGGCGGCCAAAATAAAAAGCCCGCCCAAGATGGCCCCGTTTTTTAAAAAGTGGATGAATTGATCCGACTTGTCCTCCGGGGCGGCCGCCCAAAAATCGTGAAAAATAAAAGTGGCCGGTAAAAGAAACAACACCAACGCCGCCACCGCCCAGCGGGTTTTTATTCCCAGCGCCAGTAAGGTTCCCCCGACCAGTTTTAAAAGGACCGCGATGGCCAAAAACCAGGGCGAGAAGGGAACGCCCTTATGGGTTAAAACCATGGTCATGGGGAGCCAGTTCAAACAATCGGCGGCCGCGGAAATGATAAAAAGCCCGCTTAGGCAAAGTCGTCCGATGATTTTTAAGGCTAAAAAATTCACGCGAGCCCTTCCTCAGACGTGTTTGTGGGTTCCGTCGCAAAAGGGCGGCGTCTTGGTGTGCTTGCATTGGCATAAGTAGGCGGTTTTGGTTTCCTCGGCCTTGAAAACCAGGGGGCTGAATCCATGGTCCTTATGGGATCCATCGCAAAAGGGCTGCTTGGCCGAATGGCCGCAAGCGCACCAAGCGTAGGTTTTTCCGGCCTCCAGCTCGACGGCGGCGGGCTGTTTGGCGGCGATGTGGGGTTCGGGCATGAATGACTCCTGATAAAAAGAAATTAAGGGGCTGGTAACCCCTTGGGGACCTTGGCGTATTATAGGACGAAGCATCCGCTTAAAGGGGAATACCGATGGGCGCTGTCCGAAACTTGATCGCTTTTTTTCTAATCCTGAGCTGTCCCCTCCCTTCCCGGGCGGCGGGGGTGCCTTTACATTTTTATGAGAATTATGAGAAGGTCCTGCACGCCGCGCTCAACCCTCAAGGCGCGGTGCGTTATTCAGCGCTGAAGGCCCATCGGGCTTTGCTGGATCAGGTGTTGACCCGGTTCGAGACTTTTCCGCCCGCTTTATTCGCCCAGTGGAAACCCAAAGACCAAACGGCTTTTTACATCAATGTTTATAACGCGCGCGTCATTCAAACCGTGGTGGATCATTATCCCTTAAGCCAGTTGGAAGAGGTGAGCGGATGGGAGGGGGCTCCTTTTCCCCTGTTGGAGGGAAAAATAAACTTGGAACAGCTGGAGCGCAAAATTTTCGAGCCTCCCTTGGAAGAACCCCGGGCCTGCCTGGCCCTGGTCAAGGCGGATCAGGCCGGCCCCGCTTTGCGGCCGCGGCCTTATTATGGGGCCCAGTTGGATTCCGTTTTGGAAGAGCAGGCTTGGCTTTTTTTCCGGGTTCCCGAGCACTTCCGGATTGACCGCGAGCGCAATATTGTTTTTCTCTCGGCGATCCTTCAAAAGCACGAGCAAAGCTTCGTCAAACTTTATGGCGGGACAAACCGCTTCGGCTTTCTGGACCCTTCCCAAAAAGCCGTTCTTAATTTCGTCAGCCAGCACGTGAAATCGAAGGACCGGGATTATTTGGTGAACACAAAGATTTTTTCTTTGCGGTATTTAGAGGATAACGGAGTCCTGAATGACGCGGAATTAAATTCAAGATAAGAGGTGTCGATGAAAGCCATCGCGGTTTATCCCCCTAAAAAACAGGTTCAACTGATTGACGCGCCCGAGCCCGCGCTCAAGGGCCCCACGGACGTCAAACTCAAGATGCTCGATATCGGGGTTTGCGGCACCGACAAAGAAATTTGTACTTTTGAGTATGGCACACCCCCGGCGGGCAGCGACTTTCTTATCATCGGTCATGAGTCCCTGGGCCGGGTGGTGGAAGTGGGGCCGCAGGTGAAATCCCTGAAGGTCGGGGATTTGGTGGTCATGGTGGTGCGCCGCCCTTGCGGCCGGCCCGAATGCGGGCCCTGTGCCGCGGGACGCCAGGATTTTTGCCTGACCGGCGGGTTTAAAGAGCGCGGCATTAACGGCCTGAACGGCTTCATGACGGAAAAAGTCGTGGACGATGAAAAATATATGAACCTGGTTCCCGAAAGCTTAAGGGCCATCGCGGTTTTAGCCGAACCCCTGACCATCGCCGAAAAGGGCTTGGAACAGATGTGGCAAATTCAAAGCCGCCTGCCCTGGGACTGCGCCCATGTCCAAGCGCCCGGATCCAAGCTGAAGCGGGGGCATTGCCACAATGCCGTGGTTTTGGGGGCCGGGCCCGTGGGGCTTTTGGGCGCCATGCTTTTACGGTCCCTCGATTTTAATACTTATGTTTATTCCAAAGAAAGCTTGGACAGCCCGAAGGCGCTCTTGACCCAACAGATCGGCGCGACATTCGTGTCCGGCGCCGTGACTTCTTTAGAGGCTTTCAGCGCCCAGGTGGGGAACGTGGATTTGGTTTATGAGGCCACCGGCGCTTCCCGGCTTTCCTATGAGATGATGAAATATCTGGGCACCAACGGGGTTTTTATTTTTACCGGGGTGCCGGGCCGCAAAGCCCCCATTGAGGTGGATACGGATCTTTTAATGCGGGACCAAGTCCTGAAGAACCAAGTGGTTTTCGGAACCGTCAACGCGGGAAAGCAGGATTACGGCAAAGCCATCGCGGACCTGGGGCTTTTTCAAAGCCTTTGGCCCGGGGCGCCCGAAAGTTTGATCACGGGCCGGTTCGCGCCGGAAAAGTTTAAGGATCTTCTTTTGGGCGATCCCGGCGGCATTAAAAATATCGTTAGTTTTGAGTAACCCGCCCATGCCCGATCCCAACCCACAAGACCCCGAAAGCCAACGGCTTTCACTTTTTGTGGAGGGCAACCATCCCTGGAAAAAATGGGGCCCCTATCTTTCCGAGCGCCAATGGGGAACCGTGCGGGAGGATTACTCGCCCAACGGTACCTGCTGGGATTATTTTCCGCATGACCATGCCCGAAGCCGGGCCTACCGTTGGGGGGAAGACGGCCTTTTGGGGTTTTCGGACAGCAAGGGGCTGATTTGTTTCGCGCCCGCGCTTTGGAACGGCAAGGATCCCATCCTCAAAGAAAGGCTTTTTGGCCTGAACGGCAACGAGGGCAATCACGGCGAGGACGTCAAGGAATGCTATTACTATCTTTCGTCCGCGCCCTCCCACGCTTATATGAAGGCGCTTTATAAATATCCCCAGGCCGAATTTCCTTACGCGCGTTTGGTGGAAGAAAACGCCAAGCGCGGAAAAGACCAAGGGGAATTTGAGCTTCTGGACACGGGCGTCTTCAACGAAAACCGCTACTTTGACGTCTTTGTGGAATACGCGAAGGCGGGCCCGGACGATATCCTGATCCGCTTGAGCGTGATCAACCGGGGGCCGGACGCCGCCGCGCTCCATTTGCTTCCCAGCCTTTGGCTCAAAAACACCTGGAGCTGGGGCCGCCACGGCGAGCATGATTGGCCCAAATCGCTCATCACTCGGCCGGCCGGGGCACCGGGATTCGCCGTGAACCATCCTTTTTTGGGACCGATGTTTTTGAAAGCCGAACGGGCGCCGGAGCAATTGCTTTTCACGGAAAACGAGACGAATTTCAAAAAGCTTTTTGACAGCGACAACCTTTCGCCTTACGTGAAGGACGCGTTTCACGACTATGTCGTTGGCGGCCGCAAAGAAGCGGTCCATCCCGGCCAGGGCACCAAGGCGGCTTTTTATTACGCGCTTCAAATTCCCGCCGGCGGGCTGGAAGTCCTCAAATTCCGGTTTTCCAAAAATGACCAGGCGCCGGCCTTTGGCCCTGAGTTTGACCAATTGTTCGAGACCCGGGAAAAAGAAACCAAGGTTTACTATGACCTCAAAATATCCCCGGATTTGCCCCCGCCCCAAAGAGCCGTGGCGGAGCAGGCTTACGCCGGGCTTCTTTGGTCCAAACAGTACTACAACTATTTCGTGAAGCAATGGTTGGAAGGCGATCCTTCCCAGCCGCCGGTGGATGAGGGGCGTAAAAAAGGCCGCAACCGGGATTGGGAGCATTTTGGGGCCGAGGATATTTTATCCATGCCGGACAAATGGGAATATCCCTGGTTCGCGGCCTGGGACTTGGCGTTTCATATGATCCCTTTCGCACACCTGGATCCCTTTTTCGCCAAACACCAGTTGGTTTTGCTTCTTCGCGAATGGTACATGCACCCCAACGGCCAAATTCCCGCTTATGAATTCGCCTTCTCCGACGTGAATCCCCCCCTGCAGGCCTGGGCCGCTTGGCGGGTTTATAAGATGAGCGCCCCTAAGGGCTCGCGGGACCGGATTTTTTTGTCCCGGGTCTTTCAAAAACTGCTTCTTAATTTCACTTGGTGGGTGAACCGCAAGGACTCGGAAGGAAAAAATCTTTTTTCCGGAGGATTTCTCGGGTTGGACAACATCGGGGTTTTCGACCGGGGCCAGTTGGCCGCGGGAGAAACGCTGGAACAAGCCGACGGCACGGCTTGGATGGCCTTTTATTGCGGCACCCTGCTTTCGATGGCATTGGAACTTTCCATGGAAAACACGGCCACCGAGGATATGGCCACCAAATTTTTCGAGCATTATCTCAGCATCGTGCACGCCATCAACACGCTGGGCGGATCGGGCCTGTGGGACGAGCAAGACGGTTTTTATTACGACCAACTGCTGGTCAATGGAACCTGCATTCCTTTGCGGGTGCGCTCGGCGGTGGGCTTAATCCCGCTTTTCGCGGTGGAAATTCTGGAAGAGGAAACGCTGGAAAGACTTCCGGAATTTTATAAACGCATGAAATGGTTCATGGCGCACAAGCCCGAAGAGGCCCGCTCCATCCTTCACCGAGACCAAGGGGGAAAAGGCCAGGGACGCTATCTTTTGGCCGTGCCTTCTCGAGAGAAACTGGTCCGGGTTTTGCGTTACGTGTTAGATGAGAACGAGTTTTTATCCCCTCACGGCATCCGGATGCTTTCCAAATACCATCAGGACCATCCCTACACGTTGGAGTTGAACGGGAAGGACCATCGGGTCGATTATGAGCCGGGGGAATCCCGCACGGGGCTTTTCGGCGGCAATTCCAATTGGCGGGGCCCGGTTTGGATGCCGATCAATTATTTGCTTATTGAGGCGTTGGAACGCTACGATCATTTTTACGGCGATGAGTTCAAGGTGGAGTGTCCTACGGGTTCGGGGAATTTTAAAACGCTTAAAGAAGTCGCTGTTTTTATCTCGGACCGGGTGACCGGTCTTTTCCTGCCGGATGACAAGGGTGTCCGGCCCTGCCATGGAACCGAAGCGCGTTACGCGCAGGACCCGGCTTGGAAGGATTTGGTTTTGTTTTACGAATATTTCCACGGGGACAACGGCGAGGGATTGGGCGCCTCCCATCAGACCGGATGGACGGCCCTGGTGGCCAAACTTTTGGAAGGGCATGACCACGAGAATGAAATCTAGACCCAAGCGTGCGAAACCGCGGAAAACTAAGACGCGAAGGGTCCTCCGATGGGTTAAACCAACGCTCCTGTTTTTGGCGATCGGGATTCTTTTGGTCCTGGGCCGGCTTTTGCACCTGGAGGATCGGTTTCGGGATCTCCATCATTGGATCCGTTCCCTGGGGGCTTGGGGGCCGGTCGTCTACAGTTTGTTTTTCGCTGGGGGAGTCATTCTGGCCCTGCCGGGTTCGGCCATGACCTTAATCGCCGGACTTTTTTTTAAAACCGTGACGGCGGTCATCGCGGCCACGCTGGGAGCCACCTTGGGGTCCGCCGTGACGTTTCTCATCGCCCGTTATTACGCCCGTGGGGATCTTGACCGGTGGGCTTCACAAAGCCCGCGGTTCCGAAAATTGGATAAGATGACGGAGAAGCACGGCGCTTGGATCGTGGCCATGCTCAGGCTGATGCCCTTGACGCCTTTTAGCGTGCTCAATTACGCCTTCGGTTTGACCCGGGTTAAGTTTTGGGAATATCTATTTTGGTCCTGCCTTTGCACCCTGCCCAGCACGGTTTTTTTCGTCCTCAGCGCCCACGCCCTTTTGCGCGGCGTCCGGGAACATCAAGCCCCTTGGGCCTTGATCGGAGCCCTGGCGGGAATCACATTGGCCTTGGCGCTGATCATGGGTTGGGTGGAGCGGCGGTTGGAAAGAAAAAAGTGAAAAAAAACAAAAGCGCCATAGCCTCGACAAGCCGTGCCAGTCTGGGCGCCGTCTTTGTTCTTTTGGTATTTTCAAATTATTTTCTTTCCCAGCCCGGGTTGCCGGCGGCGGCGCGCGTCGGGCTGATCTTGGCCGGGATCATCGGCCCCTTGATTTGGCTCATTCGCGGCGGCGAAGGGACTCGAAAGGGCGCTCTGGATTCGACCGAAGGGCGGTTGCCCCTCTGGTTTCTTTTGGGGACGCTCTTTTTGGCCGTTTTTTCCCGGTTCTACCGGTTGGAAAATTTAGTTCCATGGCCCAATGACGAGGAGGGGATGTCCGGGTTATACGCCCTGGAATTATCGCGCCAGTGGAATTGGCATATCTTTCACACGTTCGGCCAAATCCCCCCTTTGTCCATCTGGGCCGCGGCGGCGCTGTTTAAGGGCGGCGTCAATCCCTGGCTCAGTCTTTGGCTGCCTTCGGCGATAGTTTCCCTGCTGATCCCGGCGGCGGGGTTTCTGGCGGCCCGCCAATTTTTTTCAAAAACCACAGCCGGGTTGGTGGCGGTTTGGTTGACGTTCAACTATTGGCCTTTTTCCTTGGGCCGGGCCTGCTGTGAGGGAATCTGGGTTCCCCTGTGGTTTTTGGGATGTGTTTTTTATTTAGGGAAACTTTTGAATTCCTCAACGCGCGGGGCCAAACGCCGGGCGGCTATTTTTTTAGGGATTCTTTTAGGAACGGGATTTTGGACCTATACGCCCTGGCCGATCGTGGTGGTTTGGGTGAGCCTGCTTTTAGTTTTTGATTTTTTCCGGGGCAAGGTCTTGAGGGAATATTGGGTGCCGCTGGGAGCGGCTTTTGGAGCCGCGCTCATTCCGTTTGGCTTAGCCGTTTATCACGAAGGGTACGGCCAGCATATCCAGGCCATGTCGATTTTGGACCCTTGGATTCCCTGGGGGCAAAAAATAACGGCCTCGCTTTCTTACGTGACCGTTTTATTTTGGGGAAGCCTGGCGCCCATCACCACTTACGCGCCCCCTTTAGGCGGATTTTTAAACCCTTTGGAAGACGCTTTCTTTTTCATCGGCGCGGCCCAATGCGTCAAGTCGCGCGGGCCAGTCGACCGGGTTCTCGCCTTGACCTTCTTTTTATTCCTCCTTCCCGGCATGCTTTCGATGGGGACCGAGCCCTTCCGCGTTGTTCAGATCATCCCGGTGTTGGCGGTCCTTTGTGTCTTCGGCTTCCTTCGATTGGCCCGAGCCATACCCGGCCCCTCCCGGCCGGTTTTTCTGGCCGTTCTTTTTCTTTTATCAGCGGGTCTCGATGTTTCCCGGGTCGAGCGGTCACGCGCGCTGGACTATTCCAAGGATCCGGTGGAGGCGGAACATTGGAGGACTTATCAAATATTGAAAAATTTTTCCGAAACTTCCGGGCCGGGGTGGATCTTTACCGAGTTTCTCGCCCATCCGGACGAGACGCTGGGGGTGATGACCCATGATTTTAACAAGACCTGGGACCCATCGTCCGCCACCGCCTCCGTTGGCTGGAGCGCCTTGTTGATCGATCCCCATTATTATCCTTTTGTCTCACCGGGATTCCCGGGTTCCCAGTGGTACTGGATGGACCAGGGGACGCCTTTCGACAAGGGGTTCGTCTTGGGAGTGATCCCTAACAACGCGCAAAACCTTCCCCGGCTTACGCGCTGGCTTGGCGCCCACGCCTATTTCCGGCGCTTAAGCGAGGATCTTTGCGATATCAACAACCCGGAAAGTTACGAGCGGGCTCAAAAGGATTTTGAAAATCCGCCTCCCCTGATCCCGCAAGACCGTTTTTTAGAAGCTTGCTATTGGGAACGAAGGGGTGAGTTTGATTATGACTATTCCTATCAGACCCACTGGGAGGATCATCTCGACGCGCTGCGCCAAGCCATCAAGCAGGGATACCCGGCGGCCCAGCTTTATTTCAAACTGGGGAGCCTTCTTTTAAGGAAAGGGGACCGTCCAGGCGCTTTGAGCGCTTTTCGGGCCGCCTTAAAGCAAGATCCCCAATACGAAGAGGCCCAATCCGGGCTGAACTTGGCTTTAGGCCAGGCGCCCCCGAGGCCTTAAGCCCCTGATTCGGCCCTTGACTCCCCCCTCAAATCATTCGACAATTGCGCTTCTCTCATCCCATGCCCTAAAAAGGGGCCTTGTTAAAGGTGTTTCATGATTTCGGCTCAAGATATTTCCCTTCATTTCGGTAAAAAAGTACTTTTCGACCATGTCACGGTCAAATTTAATCCGGGCTATTGTTACGGGTTGATCGGGGCCAACGGCGCGGGCAAGTCCACCTTCATGAAAATTTTGGCCGGTCAAATCAAGGCCGACGAGGGCGAGATCGTCATTGACCGCGGCGTCAAGGTGGCCATGCTCAAACAGGATCAATACGCCTTCGACGAGTTCAGCGTCATCGACACGGTCCTCATGGGCCGGGAAAATCTTTGGAAAATCCAGCAGGAGAAAGACGCGCTTTACGCTAAAGCCGAGATGAGCCATGACGAGGGACTGCGGGCCGCCGAGCTGGAAGCCGAGTTCGGGGATATGGACGGCTATACCATCGCCGCGGGAGCGGGCGAGCTTTTGGAGGGATTAGGCATCGACACGGCCAAGCACGATTGGAAAATGAAGCAGCTCACCGGCGGTTGGAAGGTGCGGGTGCTCTTGGCCCAAGTGCTTTACGCCAAGCCCGACGTGCTGCTCCTCGATGAACCCACCAACAACCTGGATATTAAAACCATTGATTGGTTGGAAGATTACCTGAACAGCTACGAAGGCACCATCATCGCCATCAGCCATGACCGCCATTTCATCAACCACATCTGCACCCATATCGCCGACGTGGACCGCCAAAAGGTGACCATCTACACCGGCAACTATGATTATTTCATGCAGGCTTCCAAGCAAGTCATGGACGCCAAGATGACGGAAAACGCCCGTAAAGAAAAACAAATCGGCGAGCTGAAGGCTTTCGTGGCCCGCTTCTCGGCCAACGCCAGCAAAAGCGCCCAAGCCACCAGCCGGGCCCGGTTGTTGGAAAAGATCGAGCTGGAAGAAATTATTCCCACGACCCGGCAGTATCCGCGTCTCTTCTTTAAGGAAAAACAAGGAGCGGGCAAAGATATCCTCAACGTGAAAAGCATCAGCAAAAGTTACGGCGACTTGAAGGTCCTCAACAAGATCAGCTTGATCGTGGGCAACGGCGACAAGGTCGCCATCATCGGGCCCAACGGTATCGGAAAAACCACCTTGATCAAATGCCTGGCCGGGTCTTATAAGGCTGAAGGCTCGACGCTGGCTCAATGGGGGCTGACGATCGACGAGGGAACCATTACCTGGGGAAGCACGGTCAAACTTTCCAGCATGCCCCAGGATGTGAAGGAAGAGCTCACCAGCGATATGACGGCCTTGGAATGGCTGCGGCAGTTCGCGCCGATGGAAGAAGGCCAGGTCATCCGGGGTATGCTGGGCCGCATGCTTTTTTCCGGCGAGGAGCAGGACAAGAGCGTGAAGGTGCTTTCGGGGGGCGAGTGTCAGCGCATGGTTTTGTCCCGGCTCATGCTGGAGGGGGCGAATGTATTGATTATGGACGAGCCCACCAACCACATGGATTTGGAATCTATCGAGTCACTGAGCACGTCTTTGGCCGAATACACGGGCACGGTGGTTTTTTCCAGCCATGACCAGGACCTTATTTCCAAGGTGGCCAACCGGATTTTCGAGCTCAGGCCCGACGGTACTTTTTATGATTTCAAAGGCAACTACGCCGACTTCCTGGATTTCCAGGCGCTGGAAGCCAAACGGGCCAAGGACGCGGCCAAGAGCGGTTCCAAAAAATAACGACGAGTTGAACGAAGGAGTCAATCATGGCGGATCAAGACTGGCAGACAAGACTGAAAACCGGGCGCAACGACGACTGTCCCTGTGGGTCCAAGAAAAAATACAAGAAATGCCACCTGGAAGCCGATGAAAAGGCCAAGAGCGAGGCCTTAACCAAGATCAACGCCGAAGCGGCCGAGAAGGTGAAGGCCGAGGGCCATGACCACGAAGGGCATGACCATTCCGGACACGATCATCCGCACGGCCATGGCCATTCCCACGAGCGCACCGGGGCGCCCAAGCCTCACGCCCCGGGAGCCCATCTGACCAAACAGGTCAACGCGCCCCGCAAGACGGGAGCCTCCTAAAAGCTAGTTAGGAGTTCGAAGTTAGAAGTTGAAATCCAGACTTTTAACTCATCACTCCTCACTACAAACGCCTCAGTCGAGCATTAGAAAACTTTCATTATCCGAAGGAGCAAGGCATGTCGAAACGTGAGAACATCAGTACGGGCTCGAAGTGGGAGCCCATTCTGGGTTATTCAAGGGCGGTGAAGGCGGGCAATATGATCCATGTGTCCGGAACCACGGGCGCGGGCCCGGACGGCAAATTCGCGCCGGATCCTTATGTCCAGACCCAGCTGGCGCTTAAGACGATCGGGGAAGCTTTGGCCAAAGCCGGAGCCTCTTTTAAAGACGTGGTGCGCACCCGTCTTTACGTGACCAAGATCAGCGAGTGGGAAAAATACGGCCGGGCCCACGGCGAGATATTTGGCGAGATTCGGCCCGCCATGGCCATCGTCGAGGTTTCCAAATTAATCGATCCCGAAATGCTGGTGGAGATCGAGGCCGATGCTTATGTCGGCTGACCTTAAAAAAGGTTAAACTTTAAAGGCCTTCCCTTGCGGGAAGGCCTTTTTTATTTCAGAAAGGCGGGTCCCATGGGTCATTTATGGATTCCGGATATTCCGGTTTGGGAAAAAATTGTCCGTTCGGTGGTTATTTATTTATTCCTGCTGATCGCTTTCCGGTTTACCGGCAAAAGGCAAGTGGGCCAATTGACGCCCTTTGACCTAGTGGTCCTGCTCATCATTTCCAACGTCGTTCAAAACGCCGTGATTGGCAACGATAACTCCTTGGGCGGGGGAATGCTGGGGGCGGTGGTCATTCTGGGCCTGAATTACGCGTTGGTGGTTTTCACCTCCCGTTCCAAATCCCTGCGAAGGGTGATGACCGGGGAGCCCACCCTTTTGGTCCACAATGGGAAAGTGTTCCAGCACCGCATGATGCACGAACATATCGCCATGGAAGACCTGCAGGCGGCTTTTCGCAAGAGCGGGGTGGTGGATATCGAAAAGGTGCGCTACGCCATTTTGGAAGAAAGCGGCCAGATCAGCGTGATTCCCAAAACCGAGTCGGCTGTTCAGCCCCCGACGGAGCCAAAGGTTAGTTGAGGAAGCGTCTGGGCTTGCCTTGGGGCCGAGGCGGCTTGGCGTCCGGGGCCTGCCAGGCGAAGGGTCCGGTGGAGGCAACAAGGGCGTCAATCCAGGGAAAGGGCGTGATGTTGGTTTTTTGGGCTTCCCGCCTCAAGTTTTGAAAAGTCGTGTGCGGCCAACCTTCCTGAAAAAAATTCACCAGCCAGGGCGCCAGATGACCCTTGGGGTCGGCGTCCACCTCGGCCACCACATAGGTTTGATTCACCAGGGTCATGGGCATCAATTTAAAAACGCAATAGCGCAGTTCCCCCCGCACATATTTTTTAGTGGGCGGCATGGAGGGATCCTCGGTGGCCACATAGCTGATGGTGAGTCCGTGGACTTCGGGCGCGGGCGCGATGGTCACCTGGGAGACGAAATCCCTATCTGAGATGAGCTGGTCAAAAGGAAAGGGCACGCCTTGATGGTCGTATTCGACGAACTGGGTGGGGGAAACGGATTTTAAAACCTTCGATTCCACCAGGCCGTCGATCCATTCGGTGCCGCGGGTGGTATCCACAATGATGGTGGCGACCTTGTCCATGGGGGCGTCCACGATGCCTTCACCCTTAAAGGCAACGATATCGGTGTCGGGCACCTTGGACCAATAAAGCAAAATGCCGTCGGCTTGGGAAGGCTGCTGCCAGGTAAAGGCGGATTCATTCACCGGCGCGGTGGCAGGTGTTGGCGGCTCCGCGGGAGTTTGGGCGCCGGCGAAGCCAGCCAAGCCGATGATAAGAAAAAAAACGCTCAAAACGTTCAAGACGCGCAAAAGAAACCCTCCCGGAAAAAGTGGAAAAACAGGGCCTATCTTCCGCCATAAGGCATCCGGCTTCAACGCGATGTTAAAGATAACCCACGCTTCGTTTGGGGGCGGCCGGGGCTTCCGGCTTGTCTTTTTTGGTTTTGCGTTTGCGGGATTTGCCGTTGGATTTTAATCGATAGTGCAGCATTAAAAGAATGCCGCCCACCAGCGCGTAAACCACCGCGAACTCAGGCGCGGCCACCAAACCGAATTTATTTTGAAGCCCCTCTTCCAGGGTCAAATGATAAGCATGGATAAGTCCGACCAGCGAGAGGCCGGACGCCGCGAAAAGCCATTGAGCGGCCTTCAGGAATTTTTTCTCGATCATATAAACCAAAGACGCCGCGAAAATCATGGAGGTGAGCAAAAAGCCCTGGTTCAGATAAATCACGCCTTGAATGGAAAGGCCCGCGGCGTTCAATTTGTCGACGGCCAGGGCCAGGGGAAGCCCCGCCGCCTGCAGGGTGGGCTCCACCACCAGCTCCAAAATAAAGGCCGCGAAAGCCGGGATCAGGCCAAAAGCCACCGCCAGCGCGTGTTCTTTGGGGATTTCCTGGAAGGCCTGGGCCGTAATGATGATGGCGATCCAAAGCAGGATCCCCAAGATGCATTCCTGGGGGATGAATTTCAGGAATAAGGTGACCCCGCCGAAAAGGCACAACAAACTGATCACCGCGCCGTTGAGGATCGAATAGCCGTGGCGGGCGCCCATGGATTTCCACCCCGGATGGCCGATATAAATCGTCGTGGGAAAGGCGCTGCCAAAAAAAGCGGCCAATAAGGTGGCCAAGCCGTTCACTAAAAGCGACGGTTTGGTGGGATAACGGTCCCCGCCGGCCTCGGCGCTTTCCAGGTTTTGCAGGGAACCAATGACGTTAAAAAGACCCATGGGAAAAATAATCGCCAAATATTTCCAGCCCGCGGCGCTGGTGAAAAGGGCAAACAGATCCACGGGCACCGGATGGGGCAGATTGAGCGACCAATGGATCGGGTCGGTGGAGACATTCAAGGGAATGCCGATGATGGAATGGAAAATCCAAGCCAAGATCGTGCCGAGCGCCACGGCGAAAAAACCGCCCGGAAGCGAAAGGGGCCATTTCACCCGGGAGGAGTAACTGATCAAAATGAGAAGCATGGGAACCAAGCCCACCAGGGGATGGGAAAAAATTTGAAAGATAAATCCCATGGAAATAAAGGTCATGGCCACGCCCGCCAGCGCGCAAAGCAGCGCCGCCCGGGGCGTGTTGCGCCTCAGCCAATCGCCGCAAAAGGCGCCGCCAATTTCCATGAGCCCGTTTAAAAGGCAGGCGAAAAGACCCGCTTGCCAGGCCAGGTGCCAATCCTTCGTTTCTTGGTAGACCGGGGCCATGATGAGAAAAATAAAGGCGATCAAGCTCGGCGTATTGATGCCAAAAGGAAGCGCGGTGACATCCGAGCGGCCGGAGGCGATCGCCAAGCGGCGGGCCTGCCAAGCGTAAAACAGGTTTCCTAAAAGAATGGACAGGGCGGCTCCGGGCAAAATTTGACCCGTGATAAAGTCGGAAGAGAAGCCGCAGAAAAATTTACAAAGCCCCCCGATGAGCATCAACTGGAGCAGATTATCCATGAAGAGGCCGAAAAAGCCGTCCAGGTCGCCCCGCACAAACCAAGGCAGTTCTTGCCGAAAGCGAAGGAACGGGTTGGATTTTAAAAAAGCGGAAGGCGATTGGAAAAACAAAAGGAGCTTGGACATGGGGAAAGACTAAAGGCGGCCCTGGAGAGGGTCAAGTCATTTTGAGGCCCCTTCAGGTAAATCCATCTCCTTCCATCGTCAATGGATGGGGTAGGTCAGCTCCAAGACATCCGAGCCTTGATCCGAGATTTTTAAAGGCAGGGACAGCGCCGCCTGTTTGAAATAACAAAGCGCCTGTTGCCCATGGGAACAATAAAAGACGGTCAAGTTTAGGCTCAAAGTGGTTTGTCCGGGCGTTAATTGAAGGGGAACCGTCAAGGTCGTGGCCGTGACGGAAATCGAAGACGCCGCGATCTTGGCCACCGAGCCGTCGGACGAAGACAGTTCCAATTCAGAAGGCGCTTGGGGGTTCAATTGAAGGCCCGCTGGTAGTTGAAGGGTGAAGGTAAGTTCCTTAACGGAAGGCTTTACTTCTTGGACGGCTAAAACCACCGAGGGTTTTCCCAAGGGCGCGGGCGGCATGACCCCGGTTTGGTTGAGCCCCGTCAACATCAAGGACCCTATTTTTCCAGTTTTCAAATCATAAACCCGGATGAGCTGGTTGTTGGTGTCGGCGATAAACATCTTTTCGCCGGCGAAAGCCAGGCCGCAAGGCTCATTCAAAAGCGATTGGGGGGCGTCCCCGTCCTTTAAGCCCGCTTCTTTTCCCCCTAAAACCGTGCTGACGATTTTGGTTTTCAAATCGTAGCGGCGCACGCGGTTGTTGTAGGTGTCGGCCACATAAACCGCTCCGTCATGATAGGCCAATCCGATCGGGTGCTGAAAGCGCGCGCTCGGGCCCGGGCCATCGGCGTCGCCGAAATCAAAGAGTCCCCGGCCCACCAAAGTGGTGACGGAGCCGGAGGGGTCAAAACCCGTCTCCCTTAAGGACGAAGTCTCGCTATCCACGAAAAAAAGATGACCGCCATCGGTGGAAAGCCCGCTGGTCTGGGCCAAGGCCGCTTGTTTCAAGGGGCCGTCCAAGATGTCCTCGCGCGAGGAACCGGCGAAGACCGAGGCGGCGTTGGAGCTTAAATTCAGCGTCCAAATTTGGTGGGACCCCGCCATGGCGATATAAAGCAGGTCGCCTTTTTTCAAGACGTCCCAGGGGCTGTTGAGATCGATCGATTTTCCCCGGCCTTCCAGGTTGTAGCCCCGGGCTTGATGGCCGCTGCCCGCCAAGGTGGAAACGGTTTCCGCCTTCAAATCAATTTTACGGATGGCGTGGTTCTCGGTGTCGGCCACGTAGATCGTTTTTTCCCCTGAATCAAAAAAAACGCCTTGGGGATGAAAAAATTCGGCTGTTTTAAAATCGCCGTCGCGGAAACCGGATTGGCCCGAACCGATGGCTTGGCGGATTTTCCCATCGAGCCCGGCGACCAGGATCCGGTTGTGGTTGGAATCGGAAATGACCAAGGTGTCCGATTTTTCGTCCGCGGCGAGTTTGCCGGGAAAAGAAAGAAAGGATTGGGGGACCTTGTCTTTTTCCAACGAGTAATGGAAAGGGGTGAGGTTGAGCTTGCCTTCTTTTTTGTAATGGTCGGTCAGTTCGGCCAGGATCGGATCCATTGTCTCGTAGACGCCTTCGCCCGAGGTGAGCCCCACCACCTTGCCTTCGGGATTGATCAAGGCGAAGGAGGGCCAAGCCTGGATGCCATAGCCGCTCCAAACCTTGAAGTCGCTGTCATTGATAACGGGGTGATGGACCTCATAACGTAAAACCGCTTCCCGGATGTTATCCGTGTCTTTTTCGGTTTTAAATTTGGCCGAATGCACCCCGATGACGACTAAAGAATCCTTGTATTTATCCTCGAGCCTCTTCAAGTCGGGAATGACATGCATGCAATTGATACAGCAGTAGGTCCAAAAATCCAAAAGAACGATTTTGCCCTTGAGCTCTTTCATCGTAAGGGGATGGTCGGTATTGAGCCAGGCGTCGCCCGCCGGAAACTCCGGGGCGCGGACCGTGGCTTGAAGGTCTTCCGATAGGCTCATGGTGTTTAAGTCTCCGAGGGAGTTGGGTTCCACGTTCTGGCATTGGGCGGCCTGCCCTGTCAGGGCCAGCCATCCGGCCACCACCAGTAGGTTGAATCGTCTTTGTAAAATTCCGGTGAATTTTATTTTCATGCCTTTTTCTTTAGCCTTAAGGTTAACGACAATGACGGAGGCTTTCAACCCGCTGGCCGAGGGGCCGCTACATTTAGTTACAAATCGAAACAGCGCCGAAAAGCATCCCTTTTCTGTCCGGTCCAAAATACGGCTTCCCGGGGCTAAAAGTTGCCGGACCCCCCAAAAAATAGGGGGCGGGCCTATTGACAGTGACCCTGATAGTCAGTAACACTGATGATCAGTTACCCCTTGAGGAGCCCCTGGCTGTGAAAAAAACAATGGAACCCCTGGCCGCCGTTGAGATCCCCCGGATTGTCCTGGAGCGGATGGCCTTTTTGCTCATAAAAAACGCCTTTAAATTGCGGGAAATGACCGAGGAGGCCTTGAAGCCTTACGGCCTGATCGGCAAACATTGGGGCATCCTGACCACGCTGAAAGAAAAGGGGTCCCTGACCCAGCACGATATCGGCCGCTGCATCCATATGGACCGCTCCACGATGGTCATGATGATCGATGATTTGGAAAAAGCGGGATTGGTGGAACGCCGGGTGAGCCTCTCGGACCGCCGGGCCCATTCCATCCATGTGACGGAAAAGGGCAAGGGCCTGCTTCCGGAGCTTAACCGCTTGGGGATGGCGGCGGAGAAAAAATTCCTGGCGGTCCTTTCCGCCAAGGAACAAAAGGATCTGTCCCTCCTGTTAAAAAAATTATTGGCGGCGCATTTCCTGAAAAAAAGCGAGGTATGACGATGAGCGATCAAATGAAAATAAAAGGCGCTTGGGCGATGGGTCTTTTACTCAGCCTGGGAATGCCGGTATGGGCCTTGGCCCAAACGGGACCGGAGTCTGAAACCACGGCGCCCGCGGTGACCGTGACGGCCTCCCCCTTAGAAACAGGATCCGCGGCCGGAAGCGGTTTTGGGTCCGGCGCTTCCGTACCCCAAATTGGTGGCATGGTGGCGGGTGGATTGACCCTGGACCAGGCTCTGCAAGAAGCGGTGAGCCAATCGCCGGTTTACCGCCAAGCCCAGGATATGGAACGCCAGGCCTCTTGGGGCCAAGTGGAGGCTTTTTCCGACGGGTTTCTGCCTCATATCAGCGTGAGCGGACAACACTTTTTCGATATTCAATATCCTTACTTGAGCATTGAATTCGCGGGGCCGCCTCCCCTGCAATTTCCCAGCATCCAGCCGGACACGGCCTTGAGCTTGGACGCCAGTTTCGACGTCTTTGACGGGTTTAAGAATGTTCATAAATTGGACGCGGCCAACAACACCCACCAAGCGGCCAAGATCATGGCGGATTGGTCTTTATTCCAACTCCAACAAAAAATCCGGTTGATGTTTTATGAGGCCATCGCGGCCCAAGAACTTTCCGACATGGCCGACCAAAACGTGAAGACCCTGCAGGACCACCTGCGCATCGTTACGGATCAGCTGGATAACGGGCAAGCCACCAAGTACGACTCGCTTCGGGTGAAAGTTCAGCTCGATGAGTCCCAATCCGACCAAATTTCCGCCCACGACCAAGTGGTGTTGGCGCGGGAAAACCTGGCCCAGATCATGGGAATGAAAACCGACGACCGTCCGTTAAGCGGCATTCTTCCGGTTTTGGACGCGAATAAAATTTTAGGGGCCGCGGGCGATCTTGATTTCAGCCAGAGACCCGATTTGAAGGCTTCCGAGCTTCAAGCCAAAGCCGCCGAGGACGAGGGCGCGGCCAGCGAGGCTTCCTTCTTAATACCGAAGGTGTCTTTGATAGGCCAATACCAATGGTACGACACGCCGAATTACTACGGAACGGTCATTCATACGGATGAGTTCCGGGAAGACTACTACATCGGAGCTTCCGCGACCTGGGACATTTTGGACGGGGCTTCCGCCTTGGCCAAGGCCAATGAGGATGGGGAAAAGGCCAAAGGTGCCCGGGACGCTTTTGAGGCGGCCCAAGTCCAGGCGCCTTATGACTTTGATACTTGGAAACGCCGGTTGGTTTCCAACGTGGCCATTTATAACGCCAAGTTGACGGATGTGGCCGAGGCCAAAGAAAGCGCGCGTTTGGCCACGGTGGGGTTTCAGGCGGGAACCCGCACCACGACGGATGTGTTGGACGCTGAGTTGGAGGAATACCGCGCGGCGGCGGGCCTGGTGCAGGCCCAAATTGATTCGTTGGAAGCTTTAATTAACCTTGAACTGTCTGTGGGAAAGAGGATTGAAAATGAGTAAGACACCAGTAGCGCCCTCCGGGGTCAAGCCGGCCAACGGCAAAAAAACCATGATTATCCGGGGCCTGATCGCCCTGGCGGTCGTGTTGGCGGCCTATTTCATGTTCCAAAATTTTATGTATGAGGGAACCGATGACGCTTATGTGCAGGCCCACGCCGTCATGCTGGCGCCCCGCATCGGCGGCGCGGTGGTGAAGGTGTTGGTCAAGGAAAACCAAAAGGTGAAGGCGGGGGAAGTTTTGGCCCAGTTGGATGACCAAGACTATTCCACTTCCTATAGCCAGGCCATCGCCGACCAGGCGTCGGTCCAGGCGGACTTGGAACAAGCGTCCCAGGATTACCAGCGCTACACCAAGTTGTACCAAGACCAGGCCATTTCCAAATCCGATTATGACGCGGCCTTGGCCAAGTACCGCAATCTCACCTCGCGCCTCAAGGCCGATCAGGCCAAGGCCGACCAGGCGAAGTTGAACCTGGGTTACACCCAAATCACGGCGCCGGAAGACGGCACCATCGCCAAAAAGTCGGTGGAAGTGGGTATGGTGGTTCCCGCGGGCCAGGCGCTTTTTGGTTTTGTGAGCTCCAGCGAACGCTGGGTGGAAGCCAACTATAAAGAAACCCAATTGTCCCGAATTCAGCCGGGCCAGTCGGTCAAGGTGGACGTGGACGCGGTCAAGGGAAAATCCTTCAACGGCGTGGTGGACAGCATCGGTTCCGCCACGGGCTCGACCTTTACCTTGCTTCCGCCGGATAACTCGACGGGTAATTTCACCAAGGTGGTCCAGCGGGTTCCGGTCAAGATTACTTTGACCGATTTGACCGCCGACGATATGGACCGTCTGGCCGCCGGACTTTCCGCGGTCGTGAAGATCAAGGTTCACTGAAAGAACGTATTTAAAAACCATTTCACCGCCAAGACGCCAAGAAAATCGAATCTTTGTTTTTGGTGTTCTTGCGGTGAAAAAGAAACCTTACGGATGAAGTCGTTCAAAGGATTGTTATGTCGGAAGCCAAAACGATAGCCGCCCCCTCGGCGGCGGCGCCCCAGCAAGGTCTTTCCCGCGCCGGATTGATGCTGATCCTGACCGCGGGTATCGCGTCGCTCTTGGAGATTGTGGATACCTCCATCGTCAACGTGGCCATTCCCACCATGATGGGAAACTTGGGCGCCACGCTGGATGATATCGGCTGGGTGGTGACCGGCTACATCATTTCCAACGCCGTGGTGCTTCCCATCTCCGGATGGCTGGGGATGCGTTTCGGCCGCCGAAAATACTACACCACCTGTATCGTTCTTTTCGTCCTCGCGTCGGTGGCTTGCGGGCTGGCGCCCAATCTGACCAGTCTCATCATTTTCCGGGTCATTCAAGGCGCGGCGGGCGGCGCGCTTTTGCCCACCTCCCAGGCTTTGATCCAGGAAGCGTTCCCCGGAAGGTCCGGCTTTGGAAGCGCCCTTTACGGCATGGTGGTCATCATCGGCCCGACGATCGGCCCGCCCTTGGGTGGTTTTTTAACCGACCATTTCGGCTGGCGGATGATTTTTAACATCAATATCCCCTTCGGCATCTTGGCCACCTTCCTGTCGCTGGCCTACGTGAAGGATTACCAAGTGGAAGCCGAGCACGCCCACGCTCACAACAAGGCCCGCACGGCGCCGGTGGATACTTTGGGTTTGGCGCTGCTCATCGTGGGAATCGGATGCCTTCAATATGTGCTTCAACGGGGCCAGGCGGACGATTGGTTTTCCGATCACATCATCCTGCTTTGTTCCATCACGGCGGGCCTATGCCTCCCGGGTTTCATTTGGTGGGAACTGACGACCGAGCATCCCATCATCGACCTGAGGCTTTATAAAAACGTAGCCCTGCTTAACGGCACGCTGCTGATGGGCGCGGTGGGGTTCATGCTTTACAGTCTTATCTTTTTCGTGCCCATTTTCGCCAGCACCATTTTGGGGCTCGACTCGGGCCAAACCGGCAATCTGTTCGTGCCGGCGGCGCTCTTGGCCGGGTTCATGATGCCGGTCATCGGCAGCCAGTTCTCAAAATTCGATCCCCGGATGTTCATGTTTTTTGGATTGGCGTCCATCGAGGCCTGTCTCATCTATTTAGGAAATTTTTCGCCCCAATCCACCTATGGGGATTTGGTCGACTCCCAGCTGATTCGGGGGCTCGGGATGCCCTTTTTATTCATCCCGGTGAACGCTTTAGTGCTGGGCCAGTTCAAGGGGCCCGCTTTGGGGCAGGCCGCGGGCATTATGAACCTGTCCCGTCAAATGGGAGGCAGTATCGGCATCGCCTTTTTGGCCACCATGTTCAGCAAATCCCAGGACGTGGCCTATGACCACTTGCGGCAATATATCAGCCCGCTTCGCATCGGCTACAGCCAATGGGCCCAAAGCGTCAATGGGATGAGCTTTAAATTCGCCGACACCCTCGGCATGGCCCATCCGGACAATCTGGTGGCCAAGGAAGCCTTCTTCCGGGTTAAGAAACAGGCCTTTGTACTGGGCTTTGACCATATGTGCTGGATGATGGCTTGTATTTTCGTGATCACCATTATCCCGATTCTTTTTCTTAAAAAACCTACCGGCTGGGGCGCGCCGGGCGGCGGCGGCGGGGGACACTGACCCGGCGTCTCAAGCGCCCGAGGCAAAGAAAACGAGCCTAAAATAAAATCCTCCCCCGGGAACTCAAAGTCCTGCCCCCCAGGATTCAAGTTCTTTCGGCGCGTGGAGAAGAGAGAGAAGGAGCGGTTCCCTGATCCGCTCCTGTTTAAATAAAAAGGGACGGGCCTCTTAAAGGTCCGTCCCTTTTTTTATTCCGCCGTGATGGGCCCTTGGGGGATGCCGGCCATAGGTTTGGGCAAAAAAAAGGCGGGCTTCCCGAAGGGGCCCGCCTAAGCGCGGCTTATTTAAGTTTTTTTAAACCCAGAGACCCAAAATAGCCCCCATCAGCAGCAGGCCCACGAGCTGGAAGCCCGTGTTGATGAAAAAAAGTTTCCAGGATTTCATCTCGAAAATCACGCTGTGGATCTGCACCACGGCCACGAAACCCAGCCAACTGAAAAAACCGGCGGTTAAGCCCCCCGTAATTCCCTGGGCACCGCAAGAACGGATGGCGGCGGCCAAAACGAAGGCTGTGATTAGGTTCCCGACGAACTCAATCGCCATGGACCTGCCCCCCATGCCCTTTTTCATGTCCTTGGGCTTAAGACCCATTTCTTTCATCCAGGACTTTTGGAAAAGAGCCGAATACCACAAGCCCCCCAAAAGAAATTTCGCCACGGCGGCCACTAGGACCACCCACAAGGTCAAATGCGGTTCTTGCATGACAACTCCTCAAGATAAGGATAACGGCAGGGGCATCCTAACGCCTGGAAGGGACTTGTCAATTAACAGCTTCGGGATCTCGAAAAAAGGGAAGTTTTAAAAGGGATTCCGCCCATGCGGGGCGGGGAAATTAAAAGAGAAGGGCGAAATAAGTCAGGGCCAAAGCCGCGATCAGCGAGTAACAAAGAATTTCAACGGCTTTTTCCCGGTCCGAATGGCGGAACTCGGCTTCCTGTACGGTGAGGGTGACGCCGGCGGAACGGGTGAGATTATGAAGGCCCCGAAACCCGAAGTTGACACAAAATCGCATGGCGTCCTGGATGAAGCCCACACCGCCGACAAAGGCCGGGATCAATAGGATCAGGCGTAAGCCGTAAGGCGCGTGGGTAAAATAAAAGACTAAAAAGAGAGCGGCGAAAAACCCGACGCAAACGTAACCCACCATGCGGCGTAGGACGCGTTCTTGCGGGCCAATATTGCAAACGCCGGGAATATATTCGGAAGATTCCATGGGTCTATCCTAAAAAGCCCGGGCAATGGACGCAAGCCCAATTCACTTAAAGCGTAAAATGCCGGCTGAGCTCGTCTAATCGCCCCAATTCTTCCTCCGACAAACGCCAGCCCAGCGCGCCCAGGTTTTCTTTGGCCTGCGAGGCGGTTTTAGCTCCCGGTATGGGAAGGGCGCCCTTGGCGATCAGCCAATTCAGGGCTACTTGGTTGGGGCTTTTGCCCCCATGGGTTTGACCCATCTCCCGTAAAGCCGCCGTTAAGGTCTCAATTTTTCCCAATTGACCGAAATAAAAAAGCCGCCGGGGTCCCGCCGGGGGATTTTGGCGGGTGTATTTTCCTGACAGCAGTCCCATTCCCAAGGGGCTGAAGGCGATCAAGCGGATGCCGCTTTTGCGGCATTCGGCGAAAACTCCATTTAGATCGTTCTTTCGGCGGACCAAACTGAGCTGGACTTGGTTGGAAGCCAAAGGGACGCCTTTTTTACCCAAGGCGTCCTGGGCCCGCAGCATCTGATCGCGGCTGTAATTCGAAACGCCCACTTCAGCGGCCAAGCCTTGCTTCACGGTTTCCGCCAGGGGTTCCATCCAAGCCTCGATGGACCGGAAGGGCATGGGAAAATGGACCTGGTAAAGATCCACCCGGGAAAGTTGAAGCCGCTGAAGGCTTAAGCGCAGGGATTTTAAAAGATGGGAGGTGGAAACTTTCCAAGGAAAAGGCATGAATTTGGTGGCGGTATGGATCCGTTCTTTCGGGACCGTCTTCAGGAATTGACCCAGGAAGCTTTCCGATTTTCCGCTTCCATAAACCTCGGCGGTGTCGAAAAAGCGGACGCCCGCCTTCACGCTTTCGTCAAAAACCTCTTTTAAATCCGACGCCCCGTAATTTTTCCCAAATCCCCAAACCGCGTTGTCGCCCCAGGACCAGGTTCCGATGCCTATTTCCACTTGATCTAAAAAGCTCATGAGTCCCTCATTCGAACCACAAAGTGCACGAAGTTCACTAAGTAAGGATAAACGACGAAGGAAAAATCGGATTTGGGATGAATCCGATTTTTGCCGAACTTCGTGAACTTAGTGTACTTCGTGGTAAATCAGCTTTTGCTTTTCCCCACGGGCCACAATAAAAAAACAGCAAGGGCGAAAAATCCTCCGGCCAAATTGCCGATGACCCGGTCCCGGGCCGCCGCCGCTTCCGGCACGCCTCCCATCGTCACCATAAAAACCACATAGGCGGTCAAGGCCACGGCAAAGAGGGCGTAATTGACCGCGAAAAGGGTAAAACAAAGCCAGGAAAAAAGCAGTATCAATAAGGCCAGCATCCAGGCTTGCGGATGAAGCCAAAGGGTGAGCGCGGTGGCGAGTCCCACGCCGGCCAAGGTCCCCGCCATGCGGCCCAATCCCCGGCCGAAAGTTTGGTCGAACTCGGGCCGAAGAATAATGAGCACCGTCATGGGCATCCAATAGGCCCTTTGGGCGCCCAAAAACCGGGACAAGATATCGGAAGCGGCCAGGGCCAGGCTGAGCCTTAAGGCGCCTTGAAAAAGCGGCGAGGGCGGTTTGAGATTCGAAAGAAAAGCCGGAAGCGTTTTGGAAAGCGAAGGCGCCTCGCCCGAAACCCGGGCCCGGCCGCCCCAGCGTTCCCGCAGGGGGCCTTCTAAAAGCGCCAAAAGGGATTGGACCAGGCCGCCCAAAAAAACCAGGAGGGCGCGGTGCAGGGCTTGCTCCAAACCCGAGGGATAGCCGCCCGCGATCAGGATCGCCAAGATGGCTTTATTGCCCACGAAAGAAGTCGGAAGATTGAGCTCAAATAAAAGTCCGCCGACGAATCCCCAAAGCGCCACGCACAGAACCGAGAGCCAAAGCCAATGGCCGGCCAGGGTGCCGATCCATGTGGAAAGCCCCATGACCAGTCCGCCTAAAAGAATGGCGCCCGGGTGGGATTGTTTGTTTTTTTGAAAAGAACCCACGCCTAAAGCCAAGGCGCCCGAGGCGGTGATGACGCCGTCCGTGAGGTTGCCTAAAAGAAAGCCCGCCGCCAAAGGCAGGGCCACGCCCAGCATGCCCCGGACGCCGCCTAAAGGGTCGAATTGGGACCAATCCATCTTGGTGGTCATGGAAGCCACCTGTTTAAAAAAGGGAGGCCGATGGGCGGGCCGGGGGTTCGTCAAAGAAAATTCCTTCCGTATTTGATCGTGGCTCATTCTAAACGAGGGAAGCGAAAATAAAAAAGGCCCGGACTGGTGGGTCCGGGCCTTAAATTACCGCAACGGCTGTTAAAAGGTGAAGAAGTTGAGGGACGCTCCGATATCAAAGCCAGTGAAATCAACGGTCGCGGCTTTTACCCCGCCTGAGCCGATGCTGGACGGATTATCGATGTCCACGGTGTTGTCAGGGTATTTGACCAAGGCCCAACTTTGGCCGTCGGACAAGGTGCCTTGGAAGTTTGATATCTGGGCGAAATAGCCCCGGGCGTAAAGCGAGACCCCGAAGAAGGGCGTTACCGCGAAATCCCGGCCTACGCCGAGTTGGAACCCAATATTGCCAGCGTTGAGGTTTCCGTAGGGATTCCCGAAGGCATTGGCGTTACCGTAATAATTGCTCAAGCTGTAATTCTCGTTCACTTGGACAGAGCCGAAATAATAACCCACGCCGCCGCTGACGAAGAAACGGCCCGAATGGTCGGGCAGGAACAGATAATAGTCCAGCGTGATTGGAACCACCCGAGGCGAGAAAGTGGCGTTCTCAAAGTCACTGGGAGCGCCCGAAACCGTCGAAGCGTTCGAGTTGACCGCGCTCAAGTTATAATCCGAGGCCTCGATGAAACGAGCGCCAATGGCGATGCCGTTATAGGGGTTCAATAGAAAACCAAGCTCACCTCCGGTTTGAAAGCCATTGTGGCTCATGCTGGCATTGCCGCTGGTGAAGTTGAAAAATAAATCCCCATTGGTGTTTTCTGTATTAGTGGCTGTGGCACTGTCCATGAGCTGGGTTTGGGCCGAGTAGTCATAGCCGAATTCTGCCCGGAACCAGATCGGCGCGTGGTCCATCAGCGCCAAACCGTCGTTGTAATTAGGAAGCGCCCGGACCATTCGGTGCCGCCGGAAGTGGCGGACGACAATGGTGGTGGGGGCCGGGGCGGCGTAACCGGAATCATCCTGGGGCTGCGCCGGCGGGTTGGAGGTTTCGGGTTGGGTTTGGTCTTCCGCCGCGGTTCCGGTCCCCACTTGGTCGCTCAAGCTGTCCACCAAGGCCTGCAGGGTGGAGTCGCCCGGGTTTAACTGAAGCGCTTTCTGGTAAGACGAAAGGGCGTTGGGCTTGTCATCCAGCTTCATGTAAGCGTCGCCCATGTCCTCGTAGCCTTGCCAATCCGTGGCGTCGGCTTGGACGGCGTTGTTGAAATACTGGATCGACTTTTCGTATTGCCCGGCGCGAAAAAGCGCCATCCCGGCTTGGTCATAATCCTGGGCGGCGGCGGCGAAAAGCGGGGAACAGGCCAAAAAGGGACTAAACCCCAGAAATAGCGACAAAAGGTTTTTCCAAGAGCGGGTCATGAGGAGCCTCCAAAGTAAATCCGAAAGATCCATGATAGGTCTTTCGTCTATTAAAGCTGTTCTTCTTTCTAACCTTTAGACGATGGAATAGTGGGGAACGTTACAGCCATTTCAAAAAGCCAAGAGGCCCTTTTTCCCTGATTTCAAGCGATCAATTCGATAGAGGATCGGACATTTATCGGGACAAGGCCAAGGAAGGTTTCAGCTCCACCGCCTTTTGATAGCAAAGGCCGGATAAGGCCGCGTTATTCAGGCGGGCATAGGCGGAGCCCAAATTGTAATAAATCTCATAATATTTTCCCTGGCTTTGGTCCAGCGCTTTCAGGAAAAAATCCCGGGCGACTTGAAATTGCCCGTTTTCGTAAGCGAAGGTTCCCACCCGCATCAGCGGCATCGGATAACGCGCAATCGTTCCCAAACCGTCCATCCAGTCCGCCAAGGCAAAACGCTCCTGATCCCGCAAGTTGGTTAATCGATCGTCCGAAGGTTCTTGTTTCATGCCCCAGGCCGGAAGGGCGGACTCGAAATTGATGGGGACAAATTGAGGCGCGTAATCCCGACGGGCGTAAATCGCGCTTAAGTCGTCGAAATAAATCAGCCTCCAGTTGGGCAGGGTCCGCAATTGGCTGACCCAAGGAATGTCCATCATGTGGTCCAGCAGGATCAACTGTACGCCGTATTTTTCAAGAAGCGGCGCCAGGCCCCCGGCTTGATAGCTTTTGAGATATTCGGCGTAAAAGGGCTCGCCCATCACCTCCAACCGTCCATCGATAAAAGACGGCGCGGGACCCTTCCAATCCAGCCAAGACCCAAAAGCCATATTGTTGAGGATCGTGCCGCCCAGGCCATAGCGGTCCATAAATTCGACCGCCTTGACCGGGACCTGGCCCTCATCCAAGCCAAAGCCGTTTTGCGTCATGCGCCGGTCCGAGACGTAGTAGGCCTGGGTAAAAACCCGAAGGGCCAATATCAGAATCAATAAGGCGGCGATGAAAGCCACCCAAGGGGTTCGTCCCAAAAAGGAAGAAACCCTCCCGCGCCAAAGCGCCGGGCCTTCCAAAAGATCCTTCGCGCAAGAGGCTCCCACGGGCAAAGCCACCCAAAAGAATAGGGGAACATTTCGAATGGAAAAGGCCGACAATCCGAAAAAGGCCCCCACTAAAAGCCATTCGTGAATTTTTCGCCGCCGAAAGGTAAGCGCCACCAAGGCCAATAGCGATAAGCTCAAAATTTTATAAAGCGCCAAGGGCAGGGCGGGAAAGAAGGGCGCGTTTTGCGCGCGGATCACCACCCAGGGGGATTGGAATTCCGAAACGGTTTGATGAAAGAGGTTATGGGGTTCCAAGTGGTTGAGCAGGGCGAAGGGAAACAGGACACCCTGGATGAAATAAGGATTCAGCAAGGAAGCCGCCAAGGTTAAAAGCGAAGCTTGGACTAGATTTTTATCCGGGCGGCGGGTCTCGATCCAATCCGAGACCAGGTAAGCGCCCAGCGCGACCCATTCCAAAATAAAAAGGCCTTCCGTATTCACCCAAAACACCTGAAGAAGGGGCAAGACGAACAAAAGGCGCGGGCCCAAATTTTTCCGCGCGTCCAGGGCCATCAAGACCAGCAAAAGAAAAACCCAGCTGAGGATCTCGGGCCGCAACAGAAACCGCAATTCCGCGCAAAGGATGGCGGGCAAAAGTAAAAAAACCACCGCGCCGGGCGGCGCCTGGGTTTGGCGCATCCGGTACACCAAAAGCCCGAAAGCCGCCAGGATTAAAAGATCGTGAACTACGGATAAAAGAATCAGGCCGCCCAGCTGGTTCAGGCCGTAACAACCCAGTTCGTACAACCAAAGCATATCCACGTAAGGGTGGGAGGTGACGGTATAGGTAAAAGAATCCAGACGGGGCACGGTTTGGTTTTGCGCGATCCATTGCCCGGCTTTGAGATGAAAGCCGATATCAAAGTCTTGGTCTTGGCGGCAGGCGAAAAGGGCGATCAGGATAAAGCAAGCGGCCAAGGCGTAGGCCCAAGGGGAAAACTTTTTTAACGGTTCGGATGGGAGAGAAGGGCTATCGGTCAAAAAAAATCAGGACTGCGTGGCGGCCAAGACATCCTTAAAATCCTGGAATAAGGCGGGTTGAACCAAGGTGATGGTTTCCTCAGGAGCGATGGTCTGGGCGGTGGTGAAATCGGTAAAACCGGGAGAAACCGCGGGATCATTGAAGGCCTCGAAACTTTCCTGAACGGCTTTGGGAAATTCCGGGTATTCAAAAAGAGCGGCGTCCGCGGGATTGGCGAATGAGTTCATGTCCTTATTTTAACGCTCCCGGGGGGCCTTGGGAATCGGTTTCTTTTTCAAAGATTGTTATAATTTGGCATCTTATGGGAAGGGGTGGGGGCATGAAAAAAATAATCCTGTTTTTGATTTTCGTTTTTCTGACGGTTTCAGCCCGGGCGCAGGAGACTGCCGCTGTATCCCATCCTTTTTACATAGGAATAGGCACGGGGGTGGATTTACCGGCCTCCGGCTTTGATCCCGCTTATTATGTGGGGGGCGGCGCGCATTTTTTTGGGGGCGTCCGAATGAATTCGGATTGGTCGGCCCAACTGCAGTTTGAGGACTGGTCTTTTCTCGGGGGCGGCCACGCCCAGTACCATTTTAGGTTTTTAGCGCAGGCCAAATATACTTTCCCGGGCGCGGGTTGGCAGCCCTATCTTTTGGCCGGTCCGGGACTTTCGCTTCGAACCTTTTATTTTAGCGGCGGCAGCGCTTCCAACCTGGACCTTCAGGCGGGCGTTGGCGCCCAAGTTGATTTAGGCGGGGACAGCCACCTTTTTGTCCAAGCCGCCCTTAATAGTTTGATCGACGCTTCTCCGGTGGAATTGGACATTCCCTTAACGGCCGGACTTTGGGTGGGCCTGTAAAAGAACCCGATTTCATCTTACGGTTAAAAAGAGACAGGAGTAAAATAGGCCTTAGCTGAATCGGCTCCAGCCCGCTTTAATCGTCGACCGACAGGTTTTTGGATTTGCCACTTAATTAATTCTCTGTCAAAGGAACCCCTTCATGAGCGTCACGACCGAACTCAAACATTTAAGCGAGAAAGAAAAAGAATCCCTGGAAGTGGCCGAGGGGGCGCGGGAAACCGAATGGACCCAGCCCAGCTTCGTGGCCGAGTTATTTTTAGGGCGTTTGCGCACGGATTTGATCTCGCCCTATCCCCTGCAATCACCCGAGGACAAGGCCATCGGCGATGAGTTTATGGTCCGCCTGGAAGCTTTTTTGAAAGACAACCTGGATCCGGACGAAGTCGATCGAACGGGAACCCTGCCCCAAGGCGTGATCGACGGCTTGGCCAAGCTGGGCTGCTGGGGCATGAAGATCCCCAAAGAATACGGCGGATTGGGATTTTCGCAGATCAATTACAACCGGGCCGTGGCCATGGTGGCTTCCTATTGCGGTTCCACCGCCGTGTGGCTTTCGGCGCATCAGTCCATCGGCGTGCCCCAGCCTCTGAAGCTTTTTGGAAATGAGGCGCAAAAGAAAAAATATTTTCCCATGTTCGCCAAGGGCGCCATCTCGGCTTTCGCCTTGACCGAGCCCGGCGTGGGGTCCGATCCGGCCCGCATGACCGTGACCGCCGAGCCTTCGGCCGACGGCAAGACCTGGACCATCAACGGCACCAAGCTTTGGTGCACGAATGGGCTGGTGGCCGATGTCATTTGCGTGATGGCCAAAACCCCGTCCAAAATGGTGAACGGCCGGGAGAAGCGACAGATCACGGCTTTCATCGTTGAAAAAGGAACACCGGGCATCGAGTACAAGCACCGCTGCGATTTTATGGGCATCCGCGCCATCCAGAACGGTGTGATCAATTTCAATAAGGTTACGGTCCCATCCGAAAACATCCTTTGGGGCGAGGGGTTGGGTCTCAAGCTGGCGCTCATTACCTTGAACACGGGCCGGCTCACCTTGCCGGCGGCGTCCGCCGGGATGAGCAAGCAAGCGCTTCAGATCGCTAAAATTTGGGGCAAGGAACGGGAACAATGGGGCGCGCCCATCGGAAAGCATGAGCCGGGCGCGGTGAAGATCGCCAATATGGCGGCCTCCACCTTCGCCCAGGAAGCCATGACCTATTACACTTCCGCGCTGGTGGACCGGGGCGGCGCCGACATCCGCCTCGAGGCGGCCATGGCCAAGCTTTTTTGCAGTGAGGCCTCCTGGAAGATCGTGGACGACTTGATGCAGCTTCGGGGCGGCCGGGGCTATGAGACGGCGAAGTCGCTCCGGGGCCGGGGTGAAAAGGGCTACGCGGTGGAGCGCATGATGCGCGATTCCCGCATCAACCGCATCATCGAGGGCACGGATGAAATCCAGCATCTGTTTATCGCCCGGGAAGCCATGGACAAGCACATGAGCACCGCCGGGCCTTTGTTAACCCCCAGCGCTCCGATCAAGGAAAAGCTCAAGGCTTTCATCAATTGCGCGCGCTTTTATCCTTTCTGGTATCCCCGGCTTTGGATGCCCACGGGCCTGTGGCCCCGTTATTCGGCCTATGGATCGCTGGCCGGCCACATGCGTTATGTGGAAACGACTTCCCGCAAATTGGCCCGTACGCTTTTCCATCAAATGGTTAAATTCGGGCCCAAGCTCGAGCGCCGCCAGATGATTTTGGGGCGGTTGGTGGAAATCGGAACGGAGCTTTTCGCCATGACCGCAGCCTGCACCAAGGTTTTGGCGGTGGAAAAACAAGCGCCGGGGGAAAGCGGCCCCCGGGAATTGGCGGACCTTTTTTGCCGGGAAGCCAAGCTGCGTATCCACGCCTATTTTGACGGCGTCTTCTCAAACGCCGATGTGGCCGAAAGCAAAGTCGCGGCCAAGGTCTTGAATCATGAGTTCGAGTGGGTGGAAAAGGGCATCATGGCCGACGACGGGGAAGGGTTTAAGGGCAAGTTCGGCCCGCCCAACACCGGAGGCCGCTAAGCTCGGGCGAGGTTCCTTTGAGTTTTTCCTTCCGCTTGCGCGAAGGCCGGACGGCGGATATTCCGGCCATTTCGCGGGCTTATGCCCAATCCTGGCGGGAAACCTACACGGGCATCGCGCCCAAGCTTTTTTTAGAAGGCATGACCGAGGCGGCCGCCGCGCAAATCTTTCAGCAAAGCCTCCAACCGAATTCCTTTTCTTATTTCCTTTATGTGGCGGAAGTGGAGAATGAAATCGCGGGGTTTGTGGACGGCGGGAAAGAACGCGGCCGCCCCCAAAGCGGCGAGGGCGAGATTTACGCGATTTATCTTTTAAAAAAATTCCAAGGCAAAGGAGTAGGCCGGGAATTATTTCGGGCGGCCCTTGGGCGGCTCCGTCAGTCGGGTTTGTCTCCCGCCGTGGTTTGGGTTTTGGAAAAAAACCCTTATCGTCAATTTTACGAGTCCATGAAGGGCCGACTGGACTCCGATCGAAAGCATCTCACCGTGGAACAAGAAGGGGTGATTCTCGTCCCTTATCGCTGGTAATCGGCTCCAACGGCCTTTCCGCTGGTAAACAGCCCCCCGATTGTCTAGACTCGCTGCCTATTCAATCACGATCCAATGGGGGCAAGTCATGACGGGGGAAATCAAGTGGATGTTGGGCGTTTGGGGTTTGTTCCTGGCCGCGAGCTTGTCGGTTTTTCAGGCCGGTTGTGGAAGCAAGTCCTCTCCCACGGGCCCCGTGGCGGGAGCCGTGACCTTTACCTGGGCGGAGCCGTTTATTTCGGAAATCAATGGTGGTTCCGGCGTGGAGATGGGCCTGGAGGTAAACGGCGCTCCCTATACCGCCGCGGCTGTCAGCCTTTCAGGAAACTTTCCCGGAGCGCCCGTGGCACTGGCCTATGATGGACCCGTCAGCCATTCGGGGCACGCCTACTCGGATTATTACAATGGAAGCTTCACCTACAGCCCCGGTTCAACCTATGTGCTGTCCACCGATGTTTTGGGCACCGTCGGCTCTGTCACCCTAGTGGCCCCGGGTGCGGTCACTTGGCAGACGGCTACGGCGGGCGGCGCGGTCACTTTGGTTACCTGCTCCACCCCGGTCGACTTTTCCTTTTTGGAGATCGAGAATAGCGCCGGGGCCACGGATACTTTGAGCCTTTCGAACTTTACTTTTCCGGTCACGATCAATACCGGCACAACCTATCCCATCACTCCGCCCCATCTCTATGGAATGGACGTGGGAGCGGGAGTAACTGTTTCTTCAATCTCCAACGCCACGCTGGCCTATGGGGCGGTGTCCATTTATCAGGAATGGGAAGCCAGTATTTCGGTTCCGTGAGATTACTATTTTTAAAGCCCGTTCCCGGTTTCGGGAGCGGGCTTTTTTATTTTTAAGGCCCTGGCCCTGGGGGGCGGTTTCAATCCATAATCGGGGAAACTAAAAAAGGAATATCTATGTCATCCGCTACGCCGGCCGCCACTCAAAAGTACGCTGAAAAATTCCCCGCCTTACTCAAGGCCGGGCATTACCGCGATTTTAACGGCCTCCAAGTTTCTTCCCTGGGCCTGGGCACTTACTTGGGAAACCAAGATGAAGGGGATGACCGGTTGTATATAGAAGCCATCGAGGAAGCCCTGCTTTCGGGAATCAATCTTGTCGACTCGGCCATCAATTACCGCTGTATGCGAAGCGAGCGAAATATCGGCGCGGCGCTGAAAAAATTAATCGGCGAAGGAAAAATTAAAAGGGAAGAAGTCGTGATCTGCACCAAGGGGGGATTTATTCCCTTCGACGGGGAGCCGCCCCGGGATCCCCGGGCCTATTTTCAGGAGCAGTATTTCGCCGCCGGGATTTGCGAGCCTAAGGACATCGTGGCCGGATGCCATTGTATGACACCCGGTTATCTTCGAGATCAAGTGGAACGGTCGCTCAACAATCTTTCGCTGGATTCCATCGATCTTTACCACGTGCATAATCCGGAAATGCAATTGGACGAAGTCGCTCGGGATGAGTTTTTATTCCGCTTGGAGCAGGCTTTCCGCGAGCTGGAAAAGTTGGCCGCCGAGGGAAAAATAAAGGCTTACGGCACCGCCACTTGGAACGGCTACCGGGTAAGGCCTAACGACCAGGACTATTTGTCGCTTCAGGATGTGCTTCGAACGGCCGAAAAGGCCGGCGGCGATCATCATCATTTTAAAGCCGTTCAACTGCCTTACAATTTGGGCATGACGGAAGCTTATGGGATCCCGAACCAATTGGACGGCGACCGGCGGACGCCGCTTTTAGAAGCCGCCCGTAAAAACGGTGTGGCGGTTTTTACCAGCGCGTCCATCCTGCAATCCAAGCTCTCCCGCAATTTGCCCGCGATCGTGAACGAGAATTTTCCCGGCCTCGCGACCGACGCTCAGCGGGCGGTTCAATTTGTCCGCTCCACTCCCGGCGTGACGGCGGCTTTGGTGGGGATGAAACGCAAGGAGCATGTGCGGGAAAACCTGGGGGTGGCCCAGGCGCCCGGGGTGCCGGAAGAAAATATCGCCCGGCTTTTCAGCGCGGGCTGAAGAGGCTTATTTTTTCTTTTTGCCCCTTAAAATCGTGAACCAAGCGAACAAAATGAGACCCATCGCCAAAGCGCCCAAGTGGGCGTCCCAGGCAGTTCCGGCGGTCTGATGGATGGTGAAGAGGGTTCCGTTCCAACGCGATAAAAAAGGCATCAACCTGGGAAGCTCGCTCCAGGGAATAAAGGCCAGCGCCGCCTGCACCAGAGCCCACAAACCCATCACGAAAATCGTGCGCGAGGGAATCTCCAGCAAAGGCACCCCGAAAAAAGAAAAAATCCATTTCATGCGGCCCCAGGGGTAGTGCAGCAGATAAATGACCCCCATGCCCGTCACCACCCGGGAGGCGCCGATCAAGGCCAGGGTGCTGTGGGGATGGAAATGCAGATGGGCCACCTCGCCGGCCAGGCCGCAAAGCAGATACGAAACAAAGTAAGGCCCCTTCCCCCATTGGTTTTCCACGCCCTTACCGAAGAAAAAAAGAAAGGACATGTTGGCCACCAATTGGGTCCAACTGCTGTGGAGAAACAGCCCGGTAAAAACGCCGATGCCGATGTGCCGGGCCGGTATAAAACCATACTGATCCAGGACCTGTTGAAAATCATCATGGCCGATGGTCAGGTAAGCCACCACCACATTCACCAAAATCATGAAGGTGTTGGCCCAGGGGATATTTTTGGAGGCCGGACTGTCGTCCGAAAAGGTGATGAACATTAGGAAGGCATTATAAAAACAAGGACCGTTTCCTCAAGTCCTTTCAACGGCTGGCCGAGGTTTTTAACGGGGTTTGAGCGCTCAAGCCCCGGGCTTTCGCGAATATTTTTTCCGCTTCGGTCCCCTCGCCGGAAATTACAAGGATTTGACCGTACTTTTGACAAAGCACCGAGTCCTGAAGGCTTTTGCCGAAAGAACGTTGGAAGACGTCCTTAAAAGTTTCCCAATGGGTCCAGGCGTCTTGGGGATAAAAAGTCTTTTCAAATGAATAGTAGTAAAAAAGTTTCTCAAAAAAGCAGGACTGAAGAAAAGAGTCGTTAGGAACCGAGGGGTAAAAATCCAACAAATCTTTCAGCACCCGGGTTTCGGGCCGGCCGGTGGGGGTGTCGATAAACTCAAAATCGATCTGTTGGACTCGGGCGAAGTAAATTTTCCATAGATCAAATAAAGGCCGGTTGTTTTCGCTCAAGGGAATTAGGCCCAGTTCGTAAAGACCGGGAGCCGATCCGGGCAGGGGGGAAAGGTCTTTCCAACGCGAAAGGGGAAAGCGTTCGCGAAGGGCCGGGACGTAATTCCAATCGGTGAAGATGGCGGCCCAGGCAGCTTTGGGGCCGTTGGTGAGAGCCGGATTCAGCACGGCGTTGAAAGGATAAGAAAAGACCAAAAGGGAGTTGTCGCTGGTGAAGGGCACCATTTCGGAAAAGACAAGCCCGGGACCTTGCTCATTGGCGATGGGTTTTAAGGCCTCGTAAGCCAGTTGGCGTTCGCTGAAGACCGGCGCGCCGCTGGATAACGCGAGGGATTGGGCTGACGGGACGATTCGATGGATGTCCCAAGCCGAGCCCAGCGCCAGGGCCAGCGCGAGTAGCGCGGCCTTCCGGGACGAAGGCAAATCCAGTAAAAGCGCGTTCAACCCGATGGCCGCGATAGCGAGCAGAGGCGGTAAGACCAAAAGCACCCGGCAGGTTTCCACATCATGCGAAAGGACGCCGGGCAATAGAAAAAAAATAAAAGCCGCGGCCAAAAACAACGGGATTTGGGTTCGGCGATGGCGGTAGAGCTCGATTAATCCCAGAAAGAAAAAAGAGTCGAAAAGTCCGTTTAAAAATCCGCCGTCGAGCGGTATCCAAAGTCCCGAGACGCCGCCCCAAAAAAGAACCCGAAGATAATCCAAGGCGACTTGGGTTTGGGTCCACCCCAACGAGGCGCCGCTCCAAGCTGCCACCGCCGTCAGGTGGCCCCCGTAGCCCTGCCGCCAAACCGCCAGGCCAAAGGGGACAAGCATGGGCAAAAAGCCGACCCCGAAAAGCCAGGGCGAAAATTTCCGAGCGGATTTTTCCCGCCGGAGCCACACCCAAAGGCCCCCCAGCCACAGCCACATGGCGGGCCAGGAGGGAAAGGTGTAGAGGCCTAAGCCCGCGCAGGCGCCCAAGGCGAAAGCCCAAAAACCGGCTCTCGAATTGACCCACCGCCCCAGGGCATAAAACACGAGTAATTCCAAAAACGGCATGAGGCTGGCGGCAAAAAGCGGTTTGGCCATCAGCAGGGGCCAAAAACTGAAAGCGAAAAAAATGAAAAAAATGAAAGAGAGGGTTTTGGGAAAAAATAACCGGGCCGTCGCGTAACTGACCCCTAGGGCGGCCGAGGAGAAAAAAACCGGCGGGAACTGGGCGGCGATCAAGGTGGAGCCGGTGATTTTAAAAACCAGCCATCCAAAGTAGGTCGGCAAACTGGAGACCTGGGAAATCATCTCCAGCGCCCGCCAGCGCCAATGATGGTCCAAATCCAAGATATAACGGGCCAACAGGGCGTCGTCGGGAACCGGCCACCAGCCGGGGCTTCCCAGCTGCCAGAAGCGCGCCAGGAGGGCGGATATCCCTAAAAGAAACCAGGCCCAGACCGGGAGTGAAAAATTTTTAAAAGGATCGGTTTGAAAGGAAGACTTTTGCCGGGCGGGCGGGGGGGTGAAAATCAAAGCGGCTCCCGCCAAGGGAAAAAGAAGACCGAATAAAAAAATCCAAATTTTTAAGACAGGTGAAAGGGAGCCGAGAGACAAAAGACAATTGGACAAAAGAAATAAAAAGAAAAAAACGAACGGAGGATAAGTGAAATTCAAATCTCGGCGGAAAAGGTCTTTCATGGAAGGGCCAATGGGTTGAATTTTTTAAGTCTCCATCGAGAGAATAATGCGGTTTGGCGCGGCTGACCACGGCAAAGTTTCGGGGTCTTTTAGGGTTGTTCCGACGCCGGGGGGGCGCCATGGGCCCTTTAGTTTAACAAGAGAAAGGGATGCGTTCTTCCGGGAAAAAGACGTAAAATAAAAATCCAGTCACTTTTTGGAGAGGTTCATGAAAAAGCCCAAGCTCCTCAAAATAAAAAAAACAAAGCCCCCCGCCCCGGTTGAAAAAAACGAGGCCTGGCCCGGACTCAAAGCCTTTGATCTTTTTGAGGGTCTTTTTGAGGATGAGGTGGGCTTGGCTTTTCGAAAGGCCTTGAAGGGCGCCGCCGAGTGGGAATCCCGGGGCAAGCGGTTTTACCGGAAGCTTTGGAAAGCCGTGGCGGAAAAACAAGAACTGAGCCGCCATCCCTTGACCGGGGACGGCCTGCAAGACTACTGGCTGGAAAAATTTCTCGATCATCCCAATGTCCTGCACCGCAAAGCCGAATTGGCGTCTTACGACCAAATCGGCGCGCCCTTGAAAAAAGCCTACGCCGAGGAACTGGGATATTTTTTAAAAGTGGTCCGGACCGATTGGGAGAAAAATTTTAAGGATCAAAAGGGAAAAACTTCCGGCGGGACGATACCGTCTTTCACCGGGTTCCGGACTTTGGAATCCGCCAAGACCCTTTCGGCTCCAGCCAAGGCGCGGCTGGGTTTAAAAGAAAAGCTGTTAAATCCTTCCCTGGCCGCTTCACGGTTGGCTCCGGAAATCGCGGCTTATTTTCACGAACAGGGATTCGGCTCCTTCGGCCGTTTTCGCGCTTTCCGCTGGAACTCCCGAAAACAATCCCTGGACGGTGTGGAAGCCTTGGACCCGATCCGTTTGGAAAACCTGGTGGGATATGACGAACAGCGAAAACCGCTTTTGGAAAACATCCGGGCTTTCGTGAAGGGGAAACCGGCCAACAACGCCTTGCTCTACGGCGAAAGGGGTACGGGCAAATCCTCTACGGTGAAAGCCCTGCTCAACGCCTATCACGCGCAGGGTTTGAGGCTGGTCGAGGTGCTTTCGGCGCACTTGATGGATTTTCCGGTGATCCTTTCGCACTTGCGGGGACGGCGGGAAAAATTCATTCTATTCGTGGATGACCTTTCTTTTGAGGAAAATGAGACTTCCTACAAAGGGCTCAAAGCGGTTCTGGAAGGAACCTTGGAAGCTTCCCCTCAAAACGTGATCCTGATCGCCACCTCCAACCGCCGCCACTTGATCCGCGAGTTTTTTGGCGACCGGGCGGGCGGAGTCGTGGAAGACGGGGAGATTCACGGGGCGGACACGGTGGAAGAGAAACTTTCCCTGGCCGACCGATTTGGGTTGGTGATTTCTTTTTACGCGCCGGATCAGGACACCTTCCTCAAGATGGTGGACGAGTGGGCCAAGTTTGAGGGAATCCAGATGCCGGAGGCCGAGCTTCATCTCAAGGCCGTCCAATGGACCCGCTTCAATAATGGCCGCTCGGGCCGGGCCGCCCGACAGTTCGTGAATGACCTGAAGGGTAAAATTTAATTGAGGCGTTTTTTAAAAACTTCGGCTCCGCTTCTTTGTCTTGTTCTTTTAACCCCAAATTTTTTGGCGGCGAAACCGCGCGTTTCCGCGGCCGGTTCTTTTTTTCCCGATATGCTTTTGTGCGAGCAAAGCCCCAACCGGCTCAGCCTAGTGACCCGCACGGGCAAGGAAGAATGGATTTTTCCGCTGGACGGACCGGCTTTTGACGCCCAATCCGAGCCTTCGGGTGATTGGCTGGTGGCCGGGGGCAAGGGGAAGGTTTTTTTACTGCACCACACGATGGGTAAAAAGCCTTGGATCAGCGCTTGGGATTGGAACGAGTTGGACACGGATCCGCCGGTGAGCGCGGTGGCGGTGGATTGGGACCTGAACGGAAAACCGACCCTGGTTTTAGCCGCGGACGCCGTGAAAAACAGGATTTTTTTGGCGGACGCCAAAGGCGACGCGCCCAAGATCCGCTGGGAATTCGCCTTATCCCAAGCTCCCCGGTCGGCGCGGGTTTGCCCTGACAGCGGCAATTTTTTGGTGACGATGGACTCTAAAATCGAGGAAGTGGATTTTCAAAAAGCCAAAGTGATTTGGGCTTTGGAGATGGATCAAGCCGCCGACGCGGCTAGGAGCCCCGACAGCGATACTTATGTAGTGGATAACCGGGGCCGGGTGAGCGCTTACGATGTGGACCAGCATCTTTTATGGCAAACCTTTTTAAATCCCGCCGCCTCCCAATGGAAAGACACCAGCCTGTCGCTTTTTGAGGTCCGGGAAGAAATCAGGGTTTTGGTCTCCGGAAACGCCCAGACAAAGCGGGGCCGCGAAAGCCAGGTTTGGGTCTTGGATTCCAAGAATGGAAAAATATTGGCGCCCGGCGGTCAATCGCCGGGGCGTTTTTCTTCCCCGATTATCCGTGCGGTTCCGCGGATTGAGGGCGGTGACTTGATCAAGAAGTAAACTTGGCCGCCTCACTTTTGTCCCGAAGGAATTTCGACTTCATGAGTCCCATTCGCTGCCTGGTTCTTTTTTTTATTTTTTCACCGACTCTTTGCGCCCAAACCACCGGGTCTTTGGGGCTGCGGCTTGATTTTGACACGGGCGTCCACGACCAGGGCGGCGCGGCGTCTTATTTTCAAGTGACGCGGCTTTTGTTGGATCGAAAAGATCAAATCTTGGATGATCTGGATCTCAACCTGGGCGGGGAAGCTCTTTGGCTGGCGGACCAAAACCCCGTGGCGGTTCCTTGGCCTGAAAACGCGAAAGCCAATTGGGTCAATCTGGAGTGGAACAACTTCAACGACAGCGATGGATTCAATTACGAAACCTTGCGGTTGACCCGGCTGAATTTTCAAGAAAGTTTTGATGGGTTTCAAACCACATTGGGGTTACAAGACTTCGCCTGGGGATCGGGCCGTTTTTATAAACCCACGAATTACTTCAACCCACTGGGGCCCCTGACGCTTTTACGGGAAGAGCCCTTGGGCAGTGAGGCGGCGGATTTTTCCCAAGCCCTTTTCGATGACCTCAGTTTTGAGGCCGCCGGGCGTCTGTTGGCGGGCGGCGCTACCGAGTGGGTCGCGCGGCTCCCCAACCGGGGCATCGGCATTACGGTCGCGCCCAGTTTTGCCCACTTGATCGACCGGCAGGGGTTGGGGTTGGAAGGGGTGGTGACTTTTCCGACTTTTCAACTTCGTTGGGAAGGGGTTGAATGGTTTTTCGCCGAGCACCAGTCAGCCATGGAAATGGAGGCCGGTGTCTCCAGCCGGTGGGACGAGAGCAACTTAAGCCTGGAATGGCTTTGGGACGGAACCGGCGAGGCTTTGGGGGGATTTTCGAATGGGAACCCGGCCGCCGATTATTTTTATTTTTCCCTCAATCGGGCCTTGGATAAACATTGGACTCTGGAACCGGCTTTAATCAAATCCCCAGATGGCGGACCTTTTCTTTTTTGGCCCCAAGTGGTTTTGAATTTTGATACGGGCTGGCAGTTTAGCCTTCAAGGCCAAGTCTCCCTCGCTTTCAGTGAAGGTCCCTTGGCCTTGAATCCGGACCGGGTTTTCTTGGCTCTGGCTTATGAGTTGTGACCTTTTTTTGCTATCCTTAAGCCCGGTCGGCGCTTGAGCCCCATTAAAATTGAGGACGGTTCATGAAATCCAAGAAAGAAACAGCTCAAAAATTACCCCAGAACCTGGTTCTGATCGGCATGTTCGGCAGCGGCAAAAGCACCATCGGCCGCCTGCTGGCCGAAGAGCTGCGATATCACTTCGTGGATGTGGATCATTTGATCGAGGCCAAATACCGCATGCCCCTTCAAAAGGTTTTGGACAAGCTGGGCACGAAAGCTTTCATGAGGATGGAGGATGAGGCGATTCAGGCCCTGCGGTCCCGCCATTGCGTGGTGTCGCCCGGCGGAAGCGCGGTTTATTACCCCAAGGGCATGAAGCACCTGGCCGGGCTGGGTCCCCTGATTTATTTGAAAGTGCCCTTGGCGGAGCTTAAAAAACGCCTGCCGGACTGGTCCAACCGCGGCGTGGTTTGCCGGGGCGGCTCCACCTTGCCGGCCCTTTTCAAGGAACGCGCGCCCTTGTTCCGCAAATACGCCGATCTGACCGTGGACGCCCAGGGCAAGAACGCCAAAAAAATCGCCAAGGAAATTTTGGAAAAATTGGCGTAAATCTTCTCTGATATACTAAACCTTTAGTCGGTTCGAAAGGCAGCCGCTTGACGCTTGAACTTGTTTCCCAATTTCCCGATTGGCATCACGTCCTCTTTAAAGTCAAGGACGCCGATATTTCCTTGCGTTTTTACAGCGAGTATGTGGGACTGACGGCCATCGTGGACCAGAAGGACGCCGAGGGAAACCGTTGGGTCTGGATGCGCTTTTTAGAGAACCCCTACGCGCCCCTTTTCGTGTTGATGGAAGATTCCAATTGGAAAAAATCCGATAAGGCGCAGGACACCAGTTTTCAACGGATGGGTTTTCGCCTGGGTGATTTGGAGCCGGTGGAAGCCATCAGTGAGAAGGCTAAAAAAGAGAATTGCCTGATGGAAGCGGCCCATTACGGGGGCCACCTCCGGGGTTATTTTTGCGTGGTCACCGATCCGGATGGGAATCAGCTGGAATTTTCTTATTTTGTCTCACCTAAGGGCGGCTCCGCCTTTTAAATTTCATTTTTTGAACGAGGTCCTTTCTTGTCCATGACGCTTCGAAAAAACGCCTGGGTTTTCACCCCGTCCGAATGGCTGACCTCGGCGGTGTTTTTGGTTTTTTTCCTTTTGGCCCTGGGCGCGGCCTTTTCCGAGCGGCCCGGCGCTGATCCGGCCTTTTATGTGACCACGGCTTATTGCGTGGTTTGGATCGGTTGGATGTATTTCATCGCCATCCGCAAACCCCCGCCGATCAATCTTTGGGGATTGGTTCGGGGCCTGGGCCCTTGGTTGGGGCTGGTGCTTTGTTACAGCTTGATCAAACTGTTGGTGCCGGCCATTCATCCCCAGCAATATGACGCCAGCCTTCAGTCCCTGGACTTGAGCCTGTTCGGACGGGGTAACAGTTTTTTTGACCACGCCCTGGAAGGCCACCCCCATCTCACCGATCTGTTTTGCCTTTTTTACCTCAGCCTTTTCGCGTGGCTGGTGGGGCTTTTGGTCTATCACAGCTGGCTGAGGCGGGCGCTTTATCAACGGTTCATGCTGGGCCTCATTTTGGTTTATATCGGCGGCTTCATCGGCTACCTGCTTTACCCGGCCATCGGCCCCCGCTTCGCTTACCCCCAGGATTGGAATTGGTTGAGCGGCGGCGTTATTTTTGATTGGTCGAATGTCATCATCAACGGCCTGGGATCCAAGTTCGATGTATTCCCCAGTCTGCATGGCGCCTTGTCCGCTTACCTTCTTTTTTGGCAGTTGGGCCATGACCGAAGGGGGCTGACCTGGGGCCTTCCCTTGACGATCGGCATTTGGCTTTCTACTTTGTTCCTGGGCTTTCATTATTTTCCCGACCTTATCAGCGGCGGGATTTTGGCCGCCGTCAGCAGCTGGGCGGCGCCCCAAGTTGAGATTTTGGTGGGCGCTTACCGGCGCGGCCTGCATCCGCCCCGGGTTTGGCTTTTAAGCCTGACCGAGGGCCATGGCGACGCCTACGGTAAATTGGCGGGCCGCTTGAGCGAATTGATCCCCTTGGGCGCGGAAACCGCGCCGGGATTCATCACGGGCAACGTGTCCCGGGCCCGGGGCGAGGAAGCGGTGCGCCAGGCTTTGGGGGATTTGGGCCAGGGCCCCTATTGGGTCAGGCCGTCGGAGGAGTCCGGCTCCAAAAAAAGCTCGTTGCTTTCTTTAAAACCACTCTCAACCGAACAGGCGGTGAGGCAGGTTTTTGATTCCAAGTCCAAGCGTTTTTATATCGTTCAGAAAGCCATGAAGGTCTCCGCGGTGGGCGTTTGCCGCACCTTTCCGCCCCGGGGTTTGAAGCTGACGGATGTTGAAATTCGGGTGACGGCCTTACCCAAGGGCAATGTCCTCCTCCTGCGGCTGACGCCGGATAAGACACTGTTTAAGGGCTGGATTGACACACCTTGGAACTATTTTCCGAAATCCTTTCCTTTGCGCGGTTATGAACTTTTCGAGGTGGTTCAACTCACCCGGCGGCTCGCCGCTAAATGGAAGAACCTGACCGAAGTGGAATGGATTTTGGCCGACGGCCGGGTGTATGTGTTGGATGGCCGGACCGTCAAGGCTGTCGGGTCGTGAAGACCCGCTTGGGGTTTGTTTTAGGATGCTTTCTTTTCGCCGCCGCGACCCTCGCTTCCCAAGCCCAAGCTAAAAATGAGATCGTGACCATCCCGCTGGTGGTGGGGGATTATTACGTCTGGGCTTACGCCGAGGCCATTGAGGACCACGCTTCTATTTATGGCTGGTCCACCGCCGGCGTGGACGCGCTGGGGTGGGGCATCTTGGCCGTCAGCGCCGATGATTCAGGTTTGTTTTTGGTGAACTTGGCGGGAATCTCAAAAACCGTTTATCCGGTCGTGACCCTGCTGGCTTCGCGGGACAATGACACGAAATCCCGGGCCTGGATCGCGCTGGGTACCCATACGGCCACATTGCTGAGTCTGGAACTTTTAGGCCATCCGGGTTTGTCGGTCAACACGGCTCTGGGCCCCCGGCAAGACGGCACAGGGCTGATGTTGGCCATGGGATTTAATTAAAAATTTTTCGCCATCGTTCACTTCGCAAAGCAAGACCTGTTCGAGCATTGATGCCCCGGGATTCCATATCAAAGTCAAAGAGGCCCGGGACAATATCGCTTTCCCCTAACGGTTATATGGAAAAGCGACGCGGAGGCTGATAAGGCCCGATTTTTATGTTTCAAACATCAGTCTTCATCGGCATTTATCATTGTTTCAAAAGGCGGGCCCTGCCCGCTTCGTCAAAGGCATAGTTCCAAAATTTTTTTAATGGAAATCAAAATTCCAGACAAGCGCCAAGCTATAACCGGCGAAATTCTGACTGGTGGGTTTGGTGGTGGTCACCGTCTCGCCTAAGACCGGGCTGTAAAAAGTTCCGGCAGGATAAAATTCTTGCCCGAATTCACCGGTTCCCTCCAAAGTGAAGTCTTTCACGAAATCCCAATCCACTCCTAAAGTGACCGAGGGAATGCGGTCAGCTTGGTTGGCTGACTGGGTGTGGAGGACTCCCAGCAACAGGGTTTGGTACGAATAGGTAATGTCGGTCTGCTGCTGAAGCGAGGCGTTAAAGCCCAGGTCCGCGAAAGCCTGGAAAGCCGCGTTGATTCCGGTGGTCCAATTTTTCGTGTCCACGGTTCCCGTCGACTGGGAAACCGGTCTTTGATGGCCTTGAAATCCGCCGCCCAAACTCAACCCCAGGGTGAGCGCGTCCAGCGGCTGGAAATCCAAATTCAAGGTTCCCGAATAGGTTTTCAAACCCGCCTGGCCGTATTGGCCTTCCACGGTGAGGGAGGGTGAAAAAAGTCCAATCCCCAAACCGGCGCCGACCGAAAGGGTGCCGTAGCCGCTTTGATTTCCCTCAACTTTTTGGCTTCCCGCGGAAGCGCCGAGTGAAAGGAAATCGCCCGATTCACTCAAGTTGTCCGTGGCGGTGAATCCGAGCTCGGTTTGGGTTTGTCCGCCGCCCTGATTGCTGGGCTGGCCCAATCGGGTGAAGTCCAACTGGCCGGACCAATGGGGCGTGAAAGCGGCGTTCAAAGACTCTTCCCGCGGGTTCGAATCCTGTTCCAACCCCACGGGTCCGGTTTGGGCTTGGGCCCCCGCGGCAAAAGTTAAAAAAATCAGGGCGAGCGCCAAGCTCAATCGATGAAAAAAGGATGGCATGAGTCGGTTCCTTTTAAATGTTTTGAATCGTTCCCAAGTTGGACGTTTTATCCTTGGCCCTGGTTGCGCTTAAAAACGATAAGCCATCCCGAGAGAAAAACCGGAGAAAAAATCATTTTGGGGGGAGGATTGGGTGATGGTTTGGGCCAATCGCTTGCTGTAAAAGGTGCCGGAGGGCGAGGCGTCCAACCCGCCTTGGCCTAAAAGCGAAAGGTTCCAATGCCCGTCCAAGGCTAAGCCGGCTTGAAGCCAGCAAGTGCCGGTCCAGTCGGTGGAATCAACCTCATTGGAGGTGGTATGCGTTAAGTCCTGGATCTTGACGGTTTCATCGGACTCGGCCTTCAAGCCAAAGGTCAGTTTGAGCGGATCCAAAGTCCACTTCAACGAGGCGCCTCCCCAGGCGTCCAAGTCGTCGATTTCGGCGGGGGCGTTGGGGGAAAGGCCCACATAAGATCCCAGCGGGCCTTGGTGGCTCGTCACTTCCCCGGTCAGGAAAATATTGAGAAGAAACGCGGAAGAAAGTTTTTTGTCGAATCCGATCAGGACCCGGATCGCGTTATAGTCCGAATCGCCATGTTCCAAGTTCACCAAAAGGGAAGGCGTCAGGTCGCCCAGCCCCACGCCGCCGCCCATCTCCAGGCCCACCGAGCCGGTTTGGATTTTCTCAATTAATTGGGTTCCGCCAAAAACTTTTGCCTCGAAAAAACTTCCTTGAGGGGTAAGGTTGTCCCAGCCGGTCAGGGAAAAGAGGGAGCCTTTTTGGCCGGCATTCTGGGCGAAGTAAGCGGCGCTGATCTCACCGTTCCAAAAGGGATGAAAGGCCGCGGTCAAAGGGGACGAGGTTTCAGAATCGGGGGTTGGAGTGGCTGAGACGTCGGCAAAAACCGGCAAGGCGAAAAGGTTCAGGCCCAACCAGGCCAAGAGCCAAAATTTATTTTGAGGCATGGGACCCCGGGGCCTGGGGAGAATTTTCAACGAGCGTCGAGGCCTCATTCTTGAGAAAGGTGTGGATGCCGCACTCCACCTTATTTTGGCCGGACCAACGGCCCGCGCGGGCGTCCTCGCCCGCGGTGACCGGCCGGGTGCAGTTTTCAGGCGAACAGCCGATGGAAAGATACCCCTTTTCCCAAAGCGGATGATAGGGCAGGTCATATTGCTTGGCGTAATCCCAGAACATTTTTCCGTTCCAGAGCAAAAGGGGATTCACCTTGGTCATCCGGCCCCGGTAGGGCTCCACGAACTGGGCGGCCTGGCGGGTTTGGGCCTGGACCCGGCGGATGCCGGTGATCCAGCCTTCGTAATCTTTAAGGCCCTTCTCGAAGGGCGCGATCTTGTTCACGGCGCAGCAGGCGTCCGGGTCCCTTTCATAAAGCTTGCCGTTTTTGGCCAGGAACTCGGCATTCGGCGTTTCGGGCTTCAGTTCCCGAAGGTTCAGCTTGAGTCTTTCCACCAGCTTGTCGCGGTGTTCCAGGGTTTCCTTAAAGTGAAAGCCCGTGTTGGTGAAAAGAACCGGAATGTCGGGTTTGATTTGAGTGGCCAAGTGAAGCAATACGGCGCTCTCGGCCCCGAAGGAGGTCGACATGCAAAGGGGAGACAACTCCTCCACGGCCCAACGGACGATGTCCTGGCTGGAGGTTTTCTCAAAACGGTCGTTCAATTGGGCGTAATCGAAGCTTTTCACGGGTTCCTCGCCGTTGTGAATTAAGAAGGTTTGTTCATCATAAGGTTCGGGCCGGTCAAAAACAAGGAAAGGCCCATGAGGTCTCTGGGCCCTGTTTTCTACAAAAGTTTGTAATAAGAGACGGGGCCGGAATGCTAAAATCCCCCGGGTTCTGTCTTTAAAAAAGGGAGTCGGGATGAAAGCCATGGGAATTCGAGGGGTTCTGTTAAGCGCGGCGCTGGCCGCGGGTCCGGCCTTCGGCCTTGATCTGAATGGAACGGGAACCCTCTCGGCGGGCGACCTGATGAAGGCCTGCGAAAAAGCTTACGCGACCCTGTCGCCCGGCGCGGTGGTGCAATATCACCCCCAGGAAAGCCGGCATGGAATCAATCAATGGTTGGGCAAGGGTTCCGATTTTTTGGTGGTGAATTTCCCCCTGATCCCCTCGGATGAGAAAAGAACCGGGGGCAATCTTCTTTATATTCCCGTCGCGCTGAACGCCGCCGTGGTGACTTACAACCTGCCCGGCGTTCCGGCGGGGCTTCGATTAACTCCCCAGGCCCTGCTTGATATTTTTTCCGGCAAGATCCAACGGTGGAACAACTCGAACCTTCGGGAACTCAACCCGGGCCTTCCCCTGCCGGATTTAGGAATCACCGTTTTGCGGCGGGAGGATGAAAGCAGCCTCTTTGACCTTTTTCCCGACTATCTCAAAAAACTGGATGACGGCTGGGCTTTCGCCGATCCGGGACCCGATCAAAAAATAAAATGGCCCGTGGGCCGGAGCGTCCACGGCAATGAGGAGTTGCTGCGCGAATTGCGAAAAACCGCGGGGTCAATCGGCGAGGCCGATTTTGTCTTCGCCGCCGCGAACGAATTGCCTTCAGTTCAACTCAAAAATGAGATGGGCTTTTTTGTCCCGCCGACGCCGGAAAGTTTGACCGCCGCGGTGGCCGATCTTTCGGACCTGCCGCCGGATTTAAAGGTGGCGGTGACCAGGCCCCGGGATCCTCAGGCCTATCCCCTGACTTCCTTTGAGTGGGTTTTGGCCCGCTCCCGGCTTCCTAAGGGAAACCATGACTTTAAAAAGAACCAGGCTCTGGCCCGTTTTTTAGGCTGGTGGCTTTCGGACGGTCAAACCGTTGAACAGCAGGCGGATGGGGTATCTTTGCCCGAGAGGTTTCTTGAAAAAGCCCGGGCTCAAGTGGCGCTGATACAAGTGGGCGAGGATGGCCCAACCGGAAAGTAAACCTTTTGTGTTTCGGGTTAAACCCGGAGGATTTTTAAATCGTCGCGAACATTATGCAAGATTAAAAAAACATTTGAAGGAAAAGGGCTTTGTTCATCATTCGGGTTGAATGAAGTTTGGGTGTCTATCCAAAATATCCTTGATAATAGGGTTGAATGAAATTTGGGCCTTTGTTGAAATAGCCCCCTAGATTCGCTCTTCATCTCAAAACGAGGTTTCTCATGGCCACAGCCGGCGTTATTACGAATCCCCTTCGGGTTGGACTTTCCGCGGACCGGGTTCCCGTTCCCTGCAGTTTGGTCATTTATGGCGCCTCGGGCGATCTGACCGCGCGTAAATTGGTTCCGGCCCTTTACAACCTTTATAAGAAGCACTTGCTGCCCGCCTCTTTCAGCTTGATCGGAATTTCCCGTTCCAAAATCTCAGACGACGCCTTCAAACAAAAACTTAAAGAAATGCTGAAAAAAGCCGAACCCGAATTGACGGACGCGCTTTGGGAAAGTTTCTCGCAAAACTTTCATTATCTGGCCGGGGGCTATGACGATCCCAAGGCCTACCAAGCCCTTTCCACCATGCTCAGCGACATGGATAAGGCCAACGGCACCTCAGGCAACCGGGTTTTTTATCTGTCCACCCCGCCGAACGTGTTTGAAAGCATCATTTCCAACCTCGGCAACGCCGGGCTGTCCAAAGAGGAAAAAGGCTACTCCCGCATCGTGATTGAGAAGCCCTTCGGCCACGACCTGGATTCGGCCAAAGAGCTCAACCAAAAGGTCCAGGAAGTTTTTAAAGAGCACCAGATTTACCGCATTGACCATTACCTGGGCAAGGAAACGGTCCAAAATCTTTTGGTCATGCGTTTCGCCAATTCCATCTTCGAGCCGATTTGGAACCGGGAGAACGTGGATCATGTGCAAATCACCGCCGCCGAGGAATTGGGCGTGGGAAGCCGGGCGGGCTATTACGAAAGCTCGGGCGTTTTGCGCGACATGTTTCAAAACCATCTTTTTCAGGTCATGTGCATGGTGGCCATGGAGCCGCCGGTGGCCTTTGAGGCCAACGCGATCCGGGACGAAAAATTAAAAATCCTCCAGTCCATCCGTTCTTTCAAACCCGAGACCATTTCCCAGTTCGCCGTGAGGGGCCAGTATGGCCCGGGTTATTTGGCGGGCCAAAAAGTGCCGGGCTACCGGGAAGAACAAGAAGTGAATCCCCAGTCCATCACGCCCACCTACGCGGCCTTGAAGGTGTTCCTGGATACCTGGCGCTGGCACGGGGTGCCTTTTTTTCTGCGCTCGGCCAAACGCCTGCCCAAGCGGTCCACCGAAGTGGCCATTCAATTTAAAGAACCCCCCAACCTGCTCTTTAAGAAAAACGTGAGCGGGCTCTCGCCCAATCTTTTGGTCATCCGCATCCAGCCCGACGAGGGCATGACGCTGCGCTTTGAGACCAAGGTGCCGGGGATGACCACGGAAGCGCGCACGGTCAACATGGACTTCCGCTACGGCACCAGCTTCGCCGAGGACGCGCCGGAAGCCTACGAGCGGCTGCTGCTGGATTGCATGCTGGGGGACGCCACGCTTTTTATCCGCGGGGACGAGGCGGAAGCGGCTTGGCAGGCCCTGATGCCGGTGCTGACCCATTGGGAAACCACCCAACCCGAGCAATCCTTCCCGAACTATGAGGCGGGGACCTGGGGCCCGCCGGAGGCGGATAAGCTTTTAGAGAAACCCTGGCGTAAATGGAGACGGTTATGAGCCTTTCGGCCCAGGATATTGAGCACGACCTGACGGAGCTTTGGAAGGAAGTGGAGCCCGCCAAGGAAGGCGAGCCGGGTCTGCAGCGGGTTTATACCACCAACCTGGTGGCTTACGCCGAGGATCACGAGACGGGTTACCGGGTGGAGCGGGCTTTGATGGACCTGACCCAGTTTCATCCCGGGCGTTATATCCTGATCCGTCCGGCGCTGGATTTAGGCGAGGCTCCGGTGCGTTATTACGTCTCGGGCCATTGCCCCTTTTGGACCGAACAGCGCGAGCACCGGGTTTGCTGCGACACCATTAAAATCGTGGCCCAAAAGGACTACATCGAAAACCTGTATGGCTTCACCTTCTCGCTTTTGGTGCCGGACCTGCCGGTGGAGCTTTGGTGGCCGGGCGACCTTCCCTTGAAAAACAAATTTTTCGCCAAGATGGCCGAGGCGTCCAACCGGGTTTGGGTGGACTCGGCGCGGTTTAAAAATCCCGAGCTTTCGGTGGCGCGGCTGGCCTTTATCTGGAACCAGCGTTTTCCCAAGACCCTGTTGGCCGACATGAATTGGATAAGGGTGCAGCGCTGGCGCGCGCTGATCGCGGAGTTATTTGACGGCGCCTGGTCCAAATACCTGCCCCAAATCCGCCAGGTCACGATTGAATACGGGGAAGGCTCGCATCCTTTAAGGGGCTTCTTCCTGGCGCTTTGGATGGCGCATCAATTGGGCTGGAAATACAAGGGATCGCCCGTGGCGACCGTTCCTGAAACACTGAACTTTGACGGCCCCACGGGGGCGGTGGAAGTGCTTCTCAAGGCCGTGCCGGTGCAGGACGCCAAGCGGGACCGTATTTTCGCCATCGGCATCATGACCCGGGGCGAGCATCCCGGTTTCTTTTCCGTGGTGCGGGACGCGGACCCCAATGTGGTCACCACCCGGGCGGAAGTGGAGAACGGCGAATCGGTTTCCCGCGTGGTGACTTTTAACCATCTTCATTCCAACCAAGTGCTGGGCGAGGGCCTCAAAAACCTGGAAGGCGATAAGGCCTGGGATAAGGTGCTGGAACTGGCCGGCCAGGTCCTGGAAAAACCCGTTTTATAAACAAGCCGCAACCTTTTTCCCCGTTAAATCGTCCTAGACAAAAGCCCTTTTGCGCCTTCGCAAGGGGCTTGTTTCGTGGTTCAATTGTGCCTGAATCCGACGTTCTGGAGGAATTAAGATGAAGAAGAAGCCGGCGAAAAAAACCACGAAGGCCAAAACCCCAGCGAAAAAATCCTCCAAACCCACCGCGAAGAAAAAAATAAAACCGGTCGAAAAAAAACCAGCCAAACCAGGGAAGAAAAGCCAGGCGAGCCGGCTGGGATTTTCCCCGGAGATTAAAATTTACGCCAACGCCCAAAGTTTATTTGACGAGGCCGCCCATTTCTTTTTGGAAACGGCGTTGGAAGCCGTCACGGCCCGGGACCGTTTCGCCGTGGCCTTGTCCGGCGGCTCCACGCCCAAGGGATTGTTCCAGCAATTGGCCGAGGAGCCTTATCTTTCGCTCATGCCCTGGTCCAAGACCTTTATCTTTTGGGTGGACGAGCGCCATGTTCCCTTTACGGACGAGACCAGCAATTACCGCATGACCCAGGAATTTTTATTGTCCAAGGTGCCGGTGCCGCCGGAGAACATCACGCCGGGGACCGATCCCAATCGGCCGGTGCAGGACGCCGCGAATTGGTTGGAAAACCGCCTCCGGAAATTTTTCGGCGCCGGCCAGCTCCCGGTTTTTGACTACGCTTTGATGGGGATGGGCGACGACGGCCATACGGCCAGTCTTTTCCCGGGCACGGCCCAGTTGAATGAGCGGGAAAAATGGGTGGTGGGTTATTTCGTGGACCCGGTCAAGAAAGAACGGGTTTCCCTGACCTTTCCGGTGTTGAACGCCGCGCGCCGTTTGGTGGTTTTGGCGGAGGGCCCCAAAAAGGCGCCCATGCTTCAAAAGGTCCTGGACGGGCCCTCGGAGCCGCCCCGGTTCCCGATTCAATATCTTCGGCCCACGGGCCGGCTGATTTTTATGGTGGATGAGGCCGCCGCGGGGCTCTTGAAGAAAAAATGAGGCGATTTTTTTTACTTTCGATCCTAGGCCTTTATTTTTCGGTCCCGCTTATGGCGCGGGCGCAGGACGTGGTGATCGCCACTAGCGACCGCTTTGGCGTGCTTCCCGGTTTGGCCTTGCGGGATACGGCCCGGAACCGCGCCATCCCCCTCACGGTTTATTATCCGGTAGGACAAGGCCATTGGCCCTTTCCCATTATTATTTTTTCCCATGGGGCGGGCGGCTCCAAAGACGGCTACGGCTATTTGGGGAGCTACTGGGCGTCCCATGGTTACGTGGTGATCCATCCCACCCATTTGGGCAGCGACGCCTCCCTGCTCAAAAAACACAGGCTCCTCTACAATTTGCGCGCGGTTAAAAAAATGATGAAAAACAAGTCGAACTTCATCAATCGGCCCGCGGACATTTCTTTTATCCTCGACCATCTTTCGGATATTGAGGCCATGGACCCGAACCTCAGCGGCTTGTTTGACGTGAAGCGCGTGGGTGTGGCGGGCCATTCTTTCGGGGCCTATACCACCCTGGCGGTGGCGGGCGCCGTCGTGTCTTTGCCGGGAGAAAAACCCCAGATCTTCAACGATCCCCGGCCGCAGGCCTTCATCGCCCTTTCCCCCCAGGGGGACGGGACCGGCGTGTTTGAGGGCAACGCTTGGACGGGAATTCAAAGGCCTTTTTTGGTTATGAGCGGCACAAAGGACAAGGGTTTGTCGGGCCAGCCCGCGGACTGGCGGCTGAAATCTTATGACGGCATGCCGTCCGGGGGAAACAAGAACGAAATCGTGATCCAGGGGGCCAATCATATGAGCTTCGCGGGGGTCGGGCTGGACGGGAAGATCAAAAACCCCTTGATGAACCAGTATATCCAGAAGGCCACGCTTACCTTTTGGGACGCTTATTTGAAAGCCGACCCCACGGCTTTGCAGGATGTTCAGAACGGTTATTTTCCCAAGATCCCGGGCGTCAGCGCTTCGATTCAGACGAAATAAAAAAACCCTTTTCCCGCGGCGGGGAAAAGGGTTTTAGCCTTTTAGGCTTAAGGGTAAAACCGCGCGCCCGCTTCCGCGAACAGATCCAACGCGCTATTGCCCGTGCTCAACCAAAGCGTCGGCACGATTTGGACAAACAGGTCCAAAGGCGTGGAAGGCGGAAACTGGTAAGAAAGTCCCAGCGGGAGCCGGACCCCCACCGCCGCCTGGTTTTCCAAGGTCAGGTCGCCCCCGATGCCGATATAAAAGGGTAGCGCGCCCGCTTGGGGCCTGACAATATTGTAACGGTGCCAAAGGTAATCCAACTGCAGGATCGCCTGGTTTCCGCCGTCAAACTTGATGGCCGGCTGGAATGAATTGATCGAGTCAATCCATAGGTTGCCGATAACGCCCCAATTTCCGGGTTGTCCCACGACTAATCCAACCCCCAGAGGCCCGGAAGCCCCGGTTAAAATCTCATCGGCATTCGCGAGTGGTGAAAATCCCAGCATGAGAAGCGCCAGCATGGTTCGTTTTAAAAATTTCCTCATGGTTTTCTCCTTGTTCGAGCGGTTGTTGTTAGTTTTACCTTCTGCGCGCGTTAAGCCGCGCGCCGGATCATCCCCAAAATAAATAACAACACGATCGCGCCCACGACCGACATGCCAAAGGCGCCCCAAAATCCGTAAACACCAATCCCTAAAACACCCGCCAGCCAACCGCCGAACAGGGAACCCACGATTCCCACGGCGATGTCGGCCAAAATACCCATGCCGCCTCCCTGAACCAACAGGCTCGCGACCCAACCGATTAAGCCCCCTGTGATGAGAAACCAGATCAAATTGTGAAGCGCTGGAGACTGGCTCATGGCTTTCTCCTTTTCTTGATTTTTTTCTTAATTTTAATTTAGGTCCGGCGGGCTTTTATTTGCGACGGTTCTTTTAAATATTTAAGGAAAACGAACGGCAAAAAAAGACGGAGCAAGCCGGATAAAATCGGTATGAACGCTTTATTTTGCCGATGGATTTCGTTTTACGCCGGCGGTCGTTTAACCCCAATCACCGGGTTCGGGGCGGAATTTTTGAAAGCCTTGGTTCTTTCAAGAAGGTCGGCCTATTCGCCGGTCTTTTTTAACCTTTCAAGACCGCCAAAACCGAATGGCCGGCTTCCAGCGCCAGCGCGAAGCCCAAGGCGGCCTTGCCGGTGGTTGAGAGCCCCCTGCGCCAAATGAAATAAGCGCAAAGGAGCGCCAAGGCGAAATCCAGCGGGGCGATCAAGGCCAGATGAAACCTCGGGTCATAGCAGGAAACCGGACTATAAAACTGCCAATGGCTGAAAGGCAGAAAATGCTGGTGGGGATTGCTCGAATGCACCGGAATATCTTCCAGTGAATGGAGCGCCGCGCTTAAGGAAAACCAAAATCCGGGAAACCATTTTAAAAGGGCGAAAACCAGAAGGCCTAAAACCGCCAGGGGAATGGAATGAAACCAATCGGCCCAGGACTGCCAAAAGGGGGAGGGATAAATCACGTCGTGGATGGATTGAAAGCTGGCGCCTTGGAAGAAATGGCAGTAAAGCATGCAAAAGGTTCCGGGCAGGTCGGGAAAAAACGCTCCCAAAAGGATGGGCCAAGTCCTTTCCGGATGAGCCTGGCGGCCCAGGAGGCCCAAGTTATAAACGGCATGGGTGGGGGTGATCATGAAAAGTCCGGTTTTGTGAACAAGGATGAAGACTGATGAACGATGATGAAGATCAAAAATGGGTTTGAAAAATCAGACGTTATCATTGTAAAAATCTTGAGGGGGTTCAGATCCGGCTGATGTCCCGGCCAAAGAGGGCGGTTTTGACCCAGCCGAAAAAAACCAGGAATTTATTTTTGAGGGTCATGAGCCGCATGAGGTAAGCCAGCCGCCAAAAAAGATGGGCGGTTTTGCCGTGCCATTTGAAGGCGGGCAGATCCGCGATGGCGATGTCGTCCCCCACGTAGCACATGATTCCCAAGTGATGATATTTGAACACCGAGGGGTCCCGGTTCTCGATTTGGGCGTTCAGCTCCAGCCCCAAATAATCGCCTTGCTGCATGGCGACCTGGGCCGTCGCGGGCAAAGGCATGTTGGCCACCGCGGCGCAATCGCCCAGCGCGTAAACGCCCGGGTGATCTTGAACCCGCAAATGGTCGTCCACCATGATCCGGGAACCTTTGTCCTTGAGCAGGTTGAAAGCCTTCACGGCGGGCGTGGGGGCGATGCCGGTGGCCCAAACCAAAAGACCGTAGGCCATGTCGGTTCCGTCTTTAAAAAGGATCTTTTCTTTTTCCACCCGGGTGGCGCTGCAGCCGGTTTTCACCGTGATGCCATTCTGGATGAAATGCTTCGTGGCGTAGTCCCGCAAGGGTTTTTCGAAAGCGCCCAAGATAAACTCGGCCACATCGATCACGGTGACGTTCACTTCGGGCAAAAGGGGAGCGTAATAAGCCTTCATTTCCCGTTGGATCAAATCATGCAGTTCGGCCGCGAACTCGGCGCCCGTGGGGCCTCCGCCCATGACCACGAAATTTAAAAGCTGGCGGCGTTTTTCCGGCGTGGCGTCGGGGCGGGAAGCCCGCTCAAAACATTCCAAAATGCGCCGGCGGATGCGCTGGGCGTCCTCAATGGTCTTGAGGAACATGGCGTGTTCCTGCACTCCCTCGATGCCGAAGGTATTGACCTTGGCCCCCAGGGCGATCACGAGGGAGTCAAAAGGAACCTCGAATTCGGATCCGTCCAAGCTGTCCACGCAAGCGGCGGTTTTTTGGGTGAGATTCAAATCTTTGCAGGCGGCCTGAAAATAACGGACTTGAGGAAAAGAACGGCGCAGGGGCTCAATGATATTCCTGAATTCCAGAGTGCCGACCGTGGTTCCGGCCAAAAGCGGCGTAAAGAGAAGATAATTTTGGGGGCTGACAACGGTGACGTCGAAATAGTCGAAATTCAACTTCTTCAAAAGACTGAAGGAGGCGAAACCCGTTCCTAATAGCAAAAGCTTGGGCTTTGGCTGGGCCGGCATGCTTTTTCCTCTCGTTCAGCAGGGTTCGCTTCAAAGAAACCAGGGCTAAAAGGACATTCGGGGGCTCAAACCACGCAAGAGCATACCTAATCTGAGGTCTTTTTTCCCCAAAAAAAGGACTAAAAAGAGGGTGGCAATGGGGTGTTTTCGGTCGCGCGATTAGAAGTCATCGGGCGATTAAAGCCGGCTGATATCCCGGCCAAAGAAAAAGGTCTTGGTCCAATCGAACAGAACCAGGATTTTGTTTTTGACGCTCAGGAGCCGGGTGAAATAAGCCGAACGCCAAAAGAAGAAGGCGGCTTTGCCTTTGGCCTGCAGGCCTTCCACGCTGGCGATGGCCGCGTCGTCCCCCACATAGGCCAGCATTCCGTAATTGTGATACTGGAAGGGGCCGGGCGTTTGGCCCTTGGCCTTTTGGTTGAACGCCTTGCCTAAGTATTTTCCGGCCTGCATGGCGACCTGCGCGGTGGCGGGCAGGCCCTTGTCGCCGAAAAAGGCGCAGTCGCCCATGGCGTAAATATCCTCAAATCCCTTCACCTTTAAAGTCTCGTCCACCAAAATCCGGGAGGACTTGTCCTTGGGCAGGTTGAAATTATTCACGGCGATGGTGGGGCCGATGCCGGTCGACCAAACCAGCATGCCGTAACGAAGCAGGCTGCCGTCATTTAAGTGGAGGGTGTCTTTAGCGACCTCGGTGACCCGCGTTTTGGAAATAACCTCGATGTTCTGGCGTTTGAAATGCTCGGTGGCGTATTGGCTGAGCGAGCTGTCAAACGCGCTGAGGATATGGTCGGCGGCGTCAATGACGGTAATTTTCACGAAGGGGATGAGCGAGGGGAAGGTGGCTTTCAATTCGCCCATGACAAAGTCATTCAGCTCGGCGGCGAATTCCACGCCGGTGGGCCCGCCGCCCACGCTGATGAAATGAAGCAGCTGGCGGCATTTGTCCTCGTTCACATTGGGTTGGGAGGCCTGCTCAAAACACTCAATCACCCGGCGGCGGATGCGGCGCGCGTCGTCGATGGTCTTTAAAAAGAGCGAGTGTTCAGCCACCCCGGCGATGCCGAAGGTATTCACCTTGGCCCCCACGGAGATGACCAGGATGTCGTAGGGCACCTCGAAGGCGGTCTGGTCGATGGAGCTGACACAGCGCACGGTTTTGGCCGCCGTGTCCAGCGCCCGGCTGGAAGCCTGGTAATAGCGCATGTGTTTGCAGGCCCGGCGGACCGGTTCCACGATGCTCCGGAATTCCAAGGTGCCCACCGTGGTGCTGGGGAGCAGCGGGGTGAAAAGAAAATGGTTTCGGGGGCTGACACCGGTGACATCGTAAAGTTTGGGGTCCACTACTTTGATCAGGCTGATGGCGCCGAAGCCGGTACCTAAAACCAATAGGCGGGGTTTGGTTTGGGACATGGGAAGACTCGTTTCGCGTCAAGGGTGGTTACAGGGATTGAACTTAATGGGCCAGGCCGCCGATTGCAAGCCAAAGGCCGAGTCCGGGAACCTTCCGAAGGGCCTTATTCCCGGGGTGTTTCATTTCCCCGGAAAATTTAACTCGGATTTTTTATGGTCCTTCAGGGGTTTGGCGTCCGGGGACTTTTGGCGGAAAAACAGGATGGCGATAAATACCAAGCTGAGGCCGCAAAAAAATAGGACGGCGTCGCCGATGAAAAGGGCCTTCGGATTTGAATTAACATCCTCGACGTCGGGCGGGAATAAAAGCTTTTGGATGAGCCATAACCAAAAAGGGACCGAAGGTAAAAAAAGAAAAGGCCAGGGAATTTTTTTGAGCAGTCGCGTGGAAGCGGACGCGGAACCGTCCGGGCCGGGTTTGGCGAATTTCTCGGTCAGTTGGATGACCTTCAGGGTCTTTTCGGCCATTTCCTTGCGCGGCGGGTTCTGTTGGCTGATCCGGGAATAGACCTGTTCCAGTTCTTTCAGATTGCCCGAGGCGTAAAATAAATTGACCCGGAATTGGTGCCCCTGTTCCCAATCCCATTCCTTGTCCAAGGCCAGGGCCAAGGCTTGATCGGCCTTGTCGAAAAGCGGTTTGTTCCCCGAGGCCAGCGCCGCGCTATAAAAGGCGATCGCGCGTTTACGCAGGGCGTCCCATTGATCCGGGTCCAGGCGCAGATAATCCTCATAAAATTTCGCGGCTTCCAGGTCCCGGCCTTGCTGTTGGTAGAGGTCGCCTTGGGTCAATAGGGCGGCTTTTTGGTCGAGTCCGCACTGGGGGCAGGGCTCCTCGCTCCATTTTTCATTTTTGCAGTTGGGGCAAATCATGTTTGATTACCATTTTTAGATTACCGCGCGGGTGAAAATTATAAACCAAACCGGCGGGTCAAATCGATCGGCGGGAAGTTAGCTGGAAATTTTGCGCGGCCAACCCTCAATATTACAAGGGTAGAAAGCTTGGTCATTTTAAGGCAACGCGAAAATAAAACCACCTGGTTTGATTTATACGGCGTCCAAGAGGGCCGTCCGGGCTCCCATGGGATGCGTTTACCTTTGTTCCATGCTTTGGTCTTGAACTTTTGGCTATCCCGCCCCGTCTAACCCATGAAGCCGGTTCAATCAGGATTTAACCCGGGGAAGGCCATGCGAAAAAGCCTCTTTTTATTGTTGGGCGCGATAGGGTTCAGTCTGAGCGGTCCGATTTCCGCCGCGACAACCGGTTCATCCCTTACGACCACCCAAAAAATATCCCAGGTTTTAAACCGGCTTTCGTTCGGGCCCAAACCCGGGGACGCGGCCCTGGTCCGGCGTCTGGGGTTAAAAGCTTATATCGAACAACAGCTTCATCCGGAGACCCTCGACGACAGCCAATGCGAGGCGGATCTGGAACTTTATCCCAGCCTGGGCCTCACGGCCCTGGAGCTTTTTCAAAAGTATCCCCCCGCCCATCCGGCCCAGCCGGGCGAGAAGCCTAATCCGGACGAGGTGAAAGCGGCCAACCAGCATATCGGCGAAATCCTCGACCAATTGACCGAGGCCAAATGGGTGCGGATCCTGGAAAGCCGACGGCAGCTCCAGGAAGTGATGACGGATTTTTGGTTCAACCACTTCAACGTGACTTTTGAGAAAAACCGGGACAAGTGGTTTTTGACGCCCTATGAAAGGGACGTGATCCGCCCGAACGCCCTGGGAAAATTCCGGGACCTTTTGGGGGCGGTGGCCCACAGCCCGGCCATGCTGGAATATTTGGACAACGTCAACAGCACAGTGGATCCCCGTTATGTGCCGGCCGACGAGATGAGCGAATACCCGGCCATGATGAAAATGATGGACGATCCCGCCAACGCCAAAAAAAGCATGGGACTGAATGAAAATTACGCCCGGGAACTGATGGAATTGCACACCCTGGGGGTCGATAGCGGTTATACGCAGCAGGATGTAATTCAAGTGGCCCGGGCCCTGACGGGCTGGAGCTTTCAGGGCCCGGGCAAGCCGGGTCAACCGGAGAATCCGGCCCAGGCTTTCCAATTCAAGTTCCGGGCCCGCATGCATGACCAGGGTCCCGCGACTATTTTAGGCCAAATCTACGATGGCGCCCAAGGCGAGGCTGAAGGGGAATCGGTTTTGGACGCCTTGGCGGAAAACCCCGCCACGGCCCATCTGATCGCCGCGGAGCTTTGCCGCCGTTTTGTATGCGACGATCCGCCCCCGGCCCTGGTCAACCGGGTGGCCCAAAAGTTTTTGGCCAGCGGCGGCGATATCCGGGAAACTCTGCGGGCGATATTTTATTCCAAGGAATTCCTAAGCCCCAAATATTACCGGGCTAAGGTGAAGTCGCCTTTGGAGTTCGTGGCCAGCGCGCTTCGGGTGACGAACGCCCAATTGACCGATCCCCAAAAACTGTCCGGGTTTTTAAATTTAATGGGCGAACCCCTTTATCTTTGCGAGCCGCCCACGGGTTATCCGGACAACGCCAAGGCTTGGGTGAATTCAAGCGCCTTGCTGGATCGAATGAATTTTTCCCTGATTCTCCTGGACAACAAGCCTCATTCGCCCGCCCAGGTCAATTTGACGGCCCTGGATCCGGCCCTTTCGGACGGCGGGGACGGCAAAAAAATATTAAAAGGCCTTTTCCAGGCTTTTTTGGGCGGGCAGGTTTCGGCCAATACCCAAAAGGTTCTTTTCTCCAAGTTGAAGGATCCGGAGATTTCCCACGCGATTTTGGACGATAAAAAGAAGAATTTTGAGGCCTCCCAATTGGGCGCTTTGGTCCTGGGTTCACCGGATTTTCAAAGGAGATAGGCATGCGAAAAAAAACTTGGAATCCCAAACTGTCCCGGCGGGACTTCTTAAAATTGAGCGGAGCGGCCGTAGCCGGCGCGGCTTTTTTCGGAATGCCTCATTGGGCTTGGGCGGCGGCGGGGCTGGCCGCCAATAATTCCAAAATTCTCATCGTTTTGTTCCAGCGCGGCGCGGCCGACGGGCTGAATATGGTGGTGCCCTTCCAGGATCCGAATTACCGCTCGGCCCGGCCCACCATCGGGCTTCCGGGTCCCACCCAAACGGGCGGGGTTTTGGACTTGGACGGGACCTTTGGCCTCCATCCGGCCTTGGCTTCCTTGATGCCGATGTGGAAGGCGGGGAACTTCGCCGTGGTCGAAGCGGTCGGCAGTCCGGATGAAACCCGCTCCCATTTTGAGGCGCAAGACAATATGGAAACCGGAACACCCGGGGTCAAGACCACCGAAGACGGCTGGCTCAACCGGGCCATCGAAAGTTCCTCCATCAAAAAAGCCAAGTCGCCCCTGACGGCCGTGGCCATTTCCGCCCGCCTGCCCCGGATTTTACGGGGGGATTTCCAGGTCACCGCTTTTCCCAACTTAAACGCCTACCGCTTTATCGGCGGCGGTCTGGAAGCCAGTTCTTTCGAGGATATGTACGAGGGCAGCATCGACCGGCTCCTGTCCGGAACCGGAAAGGCGACGGAAGACTCGGTCAATCTCCTTCAAAAAATCCAGCAAAGCGGGCCTAAAAATCCCGAGGACGCAGGATATCCCAAGGGCGCCGTGGGACGCCAATTTTTTGAGCTGGCCCGGGTTATCCAGGCGAAGGTCGGCCTCCGGGTGGGATTTTTGGATGTGGGGGGATGGGACCACCATGTCAATGAAGGGTCGAATGACGGGCTTTTAAACGCGCGCCTAAAGGAATTGGGCGACAGCATCGCGGCTTTTTACCGCGATATGGGAGACCGGTCCGGGGACGTTTTGCTCACGACCATGACCGAGTTCGGAAGGACCCTGCAGGAAAACGGCAACCGGGGCACGGACCATGGCCATGCCAGCGTGATGCTGCTTTTTGGAGGATCGATCAAGGGCGGGAAAGTATATGGATCCTGGCCGGGGTTGGCGCCCGAACAGCTTTATGAAGGCCGCGACCTTCAGGTCACGACTGATTTTCGGCAAGTGCACTCGGAAATTTTATCCAACCACCTGGGGATCGGGGAGGACACTCGGGTCTTCCCGGGTTTTATACCGAAAACGCCGCTGGGGTTTTTAGCTTAATTTTTCATCCGTAAGTCCGGGACAAAATCAAAGCCCATCTTAGAGTTCCAGATGCGCCCGGCCCGCGATAATGCCCAGCGGCCCCCGGTCTTGATTGTAAGCGGGGTCATTGACGCCTTGCAGGTCCAAGGTCAGCGAGAAAGGCGCGGCCGCCTTAAAAAGATAGTAAAGCTCGGCCACTTCCTCGGGCCCGTAACGAAGGGCGCCGTCGCCGATGAGGAAATCCTGTCCTCCGGCGGCCAAATAGGCTTGGTGCGCGGACGAAAGCCCGCTCACGATGAGGCCCAGTCCCACGCTGTCGTCGGGCCGGCCTCCCAGGGGATTTTTGAGCACGATTCCCCCCGAAACGGTTTCATCCACGGCCGTTAGCTCAAAGGACTCCGTTTGGCCGTCGTTCCAGCCTAAACGTAAAAAGCCGCCCAAATGATCCGCCAGTTCTTGCTCGAGGTTTATCCCAAAGCCGACTTTTTCCCGGTAGGCGCGCGACTGGGTGATATCGGGCGGTACGCTGCCGGAAGTCACTGCGGCATCGTAACTGCCCATGCGGGCGTGGTTGACATAAGCCAGCAGGCGCAAACGGCCCGGATGGGAATCTAAGTTGTAACGCCACTCGAACTCCGCGTTATCCGCCCGGGCTTGGCCCAAGTCGGCGTCATAAAGGGGCCCGTTGGCGACAGTCGAAACCATGGCGCTGCACAGCCGAAGGGCCCAGTCTTTTTGATTCAGTTCCGCGATGAATCCCCAGGTATAGCCATGGGTATCGGCGGCGTAATCCCAGGCCAGGTTGTCGACCAATCCCAGATTGATGAATTGGGTACGGGCGTCGTGGGCGTAAGCGTTGTTGTCGAAAAAATCGTTTAAAGAGAATTTGCCAAAAGTCACGGTTAAACGGGAAATGTCCTGTTGGGCCGCCACTTGGTTTTGATCGTCGTTAAGTTTTTCCGTCTCTCCCCCGAACCCCAAAACCTGCTGGACGTAAACGCGGGCCAGGTTCGGAGTCGGATCAGGACTTCCGACTTTTGAAATCTCCCCATTCGACAGGTCGGCCAATCCGTCCACGCCGCTGAAACCGCTTCCCGCCGAAACTTCCGGGTCCGCGTAAATGAAACCGCCAGGCCAGAGGCCGGCGCCCAGAAAAAGCGTGGTCGTGAATGAAGCGTTCAATTCCGGCGTGTTTTTTAAACTGAGGTTGCCTGAGTATCGCGCCGGGAAGGAACCGTGGTATTGGGGAAGAAAAGTGGCTTGATAATGCAGGGAATAGTCCGCGGGAGTGAACGCGTCATCCGCCCAGGCCACGGGAACCAACAACCAGAAAATAGAAGAACTAAGTAGGACGTTATTTTTAAATGAAATTTTCATCGGGGAAGTTTATCCAAGAATGACCGTGCGGGGGTTTCGAAAATGTAAATAAAAAAGCCCCGGGGAAATTTCCCCGGGGCTTTGAAAGCTAACCCGAACTGAGTGTTATCCCTAGCGCGCGCTAGCGGGAGACAAGGCCTCGGCTAAAGACGCCTTGGCGGCTTCCGCGACCTTTTCCGGGGTGAAGCCCAAATTTTTCAGGGCCACGGGGCCCGGCGCGCTGGCGCCGAAACGCTCCAGCGTCACGAACTTGCCGTAATTGCCCGTCCATTTGTGCCAGCCGAACGAGGTGGCGGCTTCCACCGCGACCCGGGCTTTCACCGACGAGGGCAGGACTTCTTCCTGGTACTGGGCGCTTTGGGCGGCGAAAAGTTCCCACGAGGGGAAACTGACCACGCGGGCCATCACGCCTTCTTTCTCAAGAATTTCCTGGGCCTTCATACAAAGCTGAACTTCGGAGCCCGTTCCCATGAGAATGACTTGGGGCTTGCCGCCTTTGGCCTCGGACAGCACATAAGCGCCCTTTAAAACACCCGACGCCGCGCCGACTTTGGTGCGGTCATAGGTAGGCACGTTTTGGCGGGTAAAGACCAAAGCGGTGGGGGCGTTTTTGCGCTGCAGCGCGACCAGCCAGGAATAAGCGGATTCGTTGGCGTCCGCCGGGCGGATCACGCAGGCGTTGGGAATCGAGCGCATGGCGGCCAAGGTTTCCACTGGTTGGTGGGTCGGACCGTCCTCTCCCTGCCCGATGGAGTCATGCGTATAAACGAAGATCGATTGGACGCCCATCAAATGCGCCAAGCGATAGGCCGGCTTCATATAGTCGTTGAACATCAGGAAAGTCGCGCCGAAGGGAACAATCCCGCCGTGCAGGGCCAAGCCGTTCAGTTCGGCCCCCATGCCGTGCTCGCGCACGCCAAAGTGGAAGACCCGGCCTTTATAGTTGTCGGCTTCGAAGCTTCCGCCGCCCTCAATCAGGGTGTCGTTGGAACCGGCCAAATCCGCCGAACCGCCGTAAAAGAAGGCCAGTTCCTTGGCCAAAACGTTGATCACCTTGCCGGAGGCGGAACGGGTGGCGATTCCTTTTTCATCCGCCGGGAAGACCGGCAGTTTCTTTTCCAAATCCGCGGGCAATTCTTTTTTCAAGGCCTGCTCAAATTGCTTGAGCTTGTCGCCGTAGCTTTTGGCGTAGGCGTCTTTTTTGACGTTCCAGTCCGCGACCCGCTTTTTGCCCTTGTCGACGGATTCCAGGCAGCGCTTTTTGGCGTCTTCGGGGATGAGGAAGGTCGGCTCCAGGGGCCATTTGTAAAATTCCTTGGTCTTGATGACGTTCTCGGGCGACAGGGCGGAACCGTGAACCTTGGCGCTGTCTTGAAGGGGCGTTCCGTAACCAATATGGCTGCGCACCGCGATGATGGAAGGCCGGGTGGTCTCGGCTTCCGCTTCGGTCATGGCCTTGTCCAAGGCTTCCAAATCATTGGCGTCGGTTACCCGCAAGGTGTGCCAGCCGTAGGCCTCAAAGCGCTTGAGCACATCCTCGGTGAAGGCCAGCTTGGTGTCGCCCTCGATGCTGATGTGGTTGTCGTCGTAGATGACTTTTAAATTGGCCAGTTTCAAATGCCCGGCGGTGGAGCAGGATTCGTGCGACACGCCTTCCATTAAATCGCCGTCCGAGGCGATGACCCAGGTGCGGTGGTTGACGATTTCGTTGTCCGCCTCATTGAAGCGCGCGGCCAAGATGCGCTCGCCCATGGCGAAACCCACGGCCGTGGCGATGCCCTGTCCCAAGGGGCCGGTGGTGGTTTCCACGCCTTCGGTGTGGCCGTACTCCGGGTGGCCCGGGGTTTTGCTTCCCCATTGGCGGAAGTTTTTCAAATCGTCCAGCGACAGGTTGTAGCCGTGCAGGTGCAGGAGCGAATAGATGAGCATGGACCCATGGCCCGCGGATAAAATGAAACGGTCGCGGTCGACCCAGTTGGGGTTGGAGGGCGCGTGTTTTAAATGGCGGGTCCACAAAACGTGGGCGGCCGGCGCCATGCCGATGGGCATGCCGGGATGGCCCGAGTTGGCCTTGCTGGTGGCGTCCACGGCCAGCATGCGCATGGCCGTAATGGCGTTATGGTCGGCTTGATCGAAGGGTTGAGACATGAAAAACTCCTTTTATTGGCTCAATGAATTAATGGGGATAGTTAAGCTAAAGGCCGGCGATTTTGGAAGCCCCCCTGCAGGCTATGCCAATGCAGGATTTCCGCTTCGCCTTCTTTCCAGCACAAAAACACGATTTCCCCGTCCCGGCGGCTGTAAAAATCCACCAGCCCCGAATCCAAATCCTTGAGTTGGGCCCCGGTTCGGAAGAGCTTTTCCATTTCCTGCTCAAAGGCCCGGGATTGGGCGTGAAAATTTTCCATCAAGGTCACGATGGCCTTTTGGGCCGGCGCCGTCAAATCCCCGCCTCGATCGGATCCCGTCATTTCCTCGATCTCAATTTGGGCTTGGATTCTTAAAATTTTAGAGCGCTGGTCGCGGAGCGTCTTGAGGGACAAATGGACCTGGGGCAGGAGGGCGTTCGCCTCTTCCAGGCTCATCATCTTAATTTCGGCTTCCTCATTCGGCATAAAGACCCCCGCGACAAAAATTCGGCCCATTCTAGCAGGGAAGAAAAGGCCTCCACAACCTGGACTTTGGCTTGGAAAAAAGGCTTGGGCTATAGTTGACAATTATTATTATTTGATATAAGTTATCATCTATGAAACACCTGCACGCTTCCCAAAAAATGGAAAACTTCGAAAAGCTCTGCCGGGAACAGGGAATTCCCCTGACGGTCCAGCGCCGGGCCATTTTGGAAGCCCTGGTGGGCCGGGAAGACCATCCCACGGCGGATCAAATCTATGAGGCGGTGGCCGGCCGCTTACCGGGCTTGTCCCGGGCCACGGTTTACCGGGTCCTGGAAACCTTGGTGGAGGTCGGTGTCATTCACCGGGCCAGCCATTTGGGCGCCGCCTCGCGCTACGATCCCAATACGGAACGCCACCACCATTTGACCTGCGTGAAATGCCACAAGGTCGTGGATTTGGAAGAGGAAGCCCTGGAAGCCATCCACTTGCCGGCGGGATTGCAAGGATTTGAGATTATGGATTACTCGGTGCATTTGAAGGGTTATTGCCCGGAGTGCCGTAAAAAACAAAGCCCCAAAAAAAGTCTTCGATAAGAGCGGGCTGACAAGCCGATGAAGCGAGGGAAAGCGCTGTTCCGGTGAAAAGCCGGTAAAAAGTTTAAAAGGGGCTTGCAAGCCCCGGTTGGACCTTCGGATACTGAACAGGGTGCATAGTTTTTTCGCGGCCTGCCGACCGCCACAGGGTAGAACGAACCGAGTGGTTCGTTCACGTGGTAAGAAAAAGTTTTCGTTATTAAACTTTTTCAAAAATCGGTACGAATCCCTTTCGGGGAAGCGGTTCCGAAAAGCCAATTAAAATTCAAGGAGGACAAGATGCCAGTTCAAGTCGGACAAAAAGCCCCTGATTTCCAGGGCCAAGCGTTGATGCCGAACGGGGAATTCAAAGAGATCAAGTTGTCGGATTACAAAGGAAAGTGGGTCGTGTTGTTTTTCTATCCGCTCGATTTCACCTTTGTCTGCCCGACCGAGATCAAGGGGTTCAATGACAAGTATGAAGAATTCAAAAAGATGGGCGCCGAAGTCATCACGGCCTCGACCGACAGCGTTTACAGCCACAAGGCTTGGCAGGAATCGCCGACCTTGGGCAAGCTGAAGTTCCCCCATTTGGCCGACACCGCGCACCAAATTTCACGCGCTTACGGCGTTTTGATTGAGGATAAGGGAATCGCTTTGCGGGGCACCTTCGTCATTGATCCGGACGGAAACTTGAAGCACTCCACCGTCAACGACACGGCCGTGGGCCGCAACGTCGAGGAAACCATCCGCACGCTGGCCGCTTTTGAGACCGGCAAGCTGGTGGGCTGCGGCTGGACTCCCGGCCAGAAGACGCTTAACTGATGGAATCTCCCCAAGGATGACATAAAGATTCCGTCACTCCGAGGAGCCAATCGCTGGTTAAGATGGGCGACGTGGGGATGTAATTCAAATCCGTTTTTGTGAAGTGAAAGGCTCCCCCAATTGGGGGGCCTTTTTTATTTGGCGGACAAGTCCGGTCTTTGGGTGGACACATCATCAAAATCCTTCGGCGCCGTGTTGCTTTCCCGCGGCTTGGCGATCCAGTCGGTTTTGCCTTTGAGCATGGGAAAAAACAAAGGATTGGAAAGCCGGGTGGGATAAAGGTAATTCGATATTCCCCGGCCGGTCACTAAACGGCCTTCCCGGGTCCAACGGACCTCATCCTCGAAAATGAGCGACGCCGGACCATCGGTCAGAATCGTTTGGTGGCGGACCTCAAAGCTGTCGAAATCGGTGAAGCCTATTTTTTTTGAGTAAGGCAGGGCAAAAAAGTTTAATCGGCCCTGGGACGGCTCAAACGCCACATCCCAAAGCTTAAACTCGCCCCCGTCCAAGCTCATCCAAAGTCCCTTGGTTTTCTCGTCCGCGGCTTGGGGTTTTTGATAAGAGTAAATAATCGTTTTGGATTCCAAAACGGCATGTCCCCAATGCCAGGCTTTTAAAAACCGGTTTAAGGGGATGGTTCCGAAATGATGGTCATGGTAGCCGGAGCCAGACAAAAGAATTTCCTTTAGTGTTTCTCCCTCGGTGTCGCACCATTGCAAGGTTCCTTCCAGCCGGCAGCGGGGGGCGGCTAAAACCCAGGTATGGGTGGGGAAAGTCTCGGAAGACTCCGTGGGGAGCGCGGCGGTTTTTTCAGGCGTGAAAAAAAGCCGGGCCCTTAAGGTTTTGTTGTTCGAGACCCTTCCTTGAAGCGTCACCACATAGTTGGGCTCCTCGGCGGAAGCGTCCCAATGAAAGCGATTAGGCCCTAAAAGAACCGCCGGATGGTCCTCGGAGGCCTTCAGTTGGCCCGGCGAAAATTCCTGGTTAAACTCGTCGACTAAAGACCCGGACTTAAAAACCCGAAAAACCACCCCGCAAAAGTCCAAGGGGTTCGGGGCCGTGACGACCGTCGGGCTGACGAGGGGGGATTGGGCGTCTTTCAAATAACGCCGCAGCGCTTCCTGGTAATAGGGGGACAGGGGGTTGCCGGCGTAAAATTGCGCCGAGAAACAATAGCCGCTATGATCGTCTTGGCCGTCAAAGTGCCACCATTCGTAAGCCCCGGGTGATTTTTGGGGCCGGTGAAAATCTTGTTCGATTCCGGAAAGCAGGTTCATGATTCTTCTCGCTTGTCTTTGGTGGTTCCTGGCAGTTTACATACTTTACTGCCTTTTCGAAAACACCCTTTTATTCGCCAAACCCGCCCCCGTCGACCTTCGGCGCCGCCGATGGCCCCGGGTTTCCCTCTTAATCCCCGCCCGAAACGAGGAAGACCGCGTTGGGCCCTGCCTGAAAAGCCTCTTGGCCCAGGATTATCCCTCTTTTGAGATTTTGGTGTTGGATGACCGCTCCACCGACCAAACCTTTCATTTTGTGAAAAAATTAGCGCCCCAGGATAAAAGGCTTCAGGTCTTTCGGGGCCGGGAACTGGCCAAGGGCTGGCTGGGAAAACCCTGGGCCTGTTTTCAATTGGCCAAGAAGGCCAAAGGCGAGTGGCTCTTTTTTACGGACGCCGATACTTGGCACGGGCCCGAAATGCTCAAACGCACGGTGGCCATGGCCGAAGCCAGGAAGGCCGACACGATGACCCTTTTGACCCGGCAAGTGACCGGGACTTGGATGGAGGCCCTGGTCATCCCGGTCATGGCTTTTCACCTGCTGGCCTTTTTCCCCGCGCGCCTTTCCCTGAACCGGCACAGCCGGTTCAGCCAACTCGCGGGCGTCAGCGGCCAGTTTGTTTTTATCCGCCGCGCCGTTTACCGCGCCTTTGGGGGCCATGCGACGGTCAAGGCCGAGATCGTGGAAGACCTTAACTTTGGCAAACAAGTGGTCAAGGCGGGTTACCGGCTTGTCTATGGGGACGGAAGCGATTTTTCTTATTGCCGGATGTACATCAATGCCCGGGAGGTTTGGGAAGGGTTCTCGAAAAACTTTTTCGCCGCCGTAGGGTTTTCGAAATTTTATGTTTTAAACGTCTTGGCCGCGCTTTTGATCAACGGGGTCTTGCCCTTTGTGGTTTTGGCTTTTGGTTTTAAAAATTCACTGGGTTCGGCGGCCCTGGCCTTGTGTCTGGCGCTTTGGCTGGCCCGGGGGGTTCAGGCTTGGCGCTATGGCATGAGCAAAGTTTCCGTGTTGTTTCATCCGTTGGGATGTTTATTGTTCGCGGCCATCGGGGTGAACTCCATTGGGTGGAGTCTGAGAGGCAAGGGCCATTGGAAGGGAAGACCCTTGTCAGTGGCTTAAGCGGAAATCAGGGCATTGTCCTGATTTATTTTAGTAAAAATAAAACCGAAATCAGGGCTTGGTGGGTGGGTTCTGCTTTTTCTTGGCGATTTCCTGTTGAACCATGTGGATCCAGTCCTTTACGTCGCCTTTGACGGCGCCGGGGGGCGTGGGGATCAGCGGTCTTTTGGGCGGGGCGTTCTTTTCTTTTTCTGCGGCGGTGGTCTGGGCTTGTTTGGACTTGTCGATATAGGTTCTTTGCAGGTCTTCCAACACTTCCTTTAAAACTTTCTTTTCCTCAATGTTCAGGTTGCCGGAAGTTTTTTTGATGAGCGAGGCGATCATATTAATGGTGACCCGGGCCCGGGGCAGGTTGAGGTCCTTATCCTTGTAATAAGGATGCACCATTTCGCCCAGGTCGATCTTGGCCGAGGAGGCCAGCATGATGACGAGGTCGATAAAATAGTAATCCGTGATGCCCCAGTCGCGGTTTTCCTTGAAATTTTGCGGTTCCGGCACTTTTCTACTCCCGTTCCCCGTTGACCACGCGAACCGCGCGGATCCAAGCGTCCCATTCGGGGCCCATCGCTTCTTTTGACCGATGATAATCCTGTTTTTCGAGGAATTCATTCAAATCTTTCAATAACGGCCGCAAGGCCTTTTGCGCCGCCTGTAAAAGAAGATAGCGGTAAGAATTTTTTTTGACTCGAGGCAGTATTTTCCCCAAATGGGGCAGGCAAAGCAGGCCGTGGGTTTCAAACGCCGCCCGTAAGGCTTCGGATTGGGACCAGCCGGCGGCGAATTGTTTGACTTGGATGTTTTCGTGTTCCAGCTCGGCTTCACAAACGGGGCAGGGCGGTTGCTTTTTCAAAAAGCGCGCGATTGAGGGGGCCCGCTGGATCCGCGCCAATCCATCTTTTATCAAATGGGAATAAAGCACCGCCATTCCCAAGGCCTGGGCCTGGCCCACCCCGTTCCAAGCGTGCCGGCGGCAGAACCCGTTCGATTTTAAAAGCCGCGACCTCGTATGGGGATCGGTGACGCTTTCTTCCAAAAGGTTGCGCAGGAAATTTTGAACGTAATCGTGGACGAGAAAACAAATGGGACAACGGTCGGGTTGAAGGACTTCCATCAGGCTATCGGGCTCAAAAAAGGAAGCCATGGCGGTTTAGGCTGAGCGACTTAGTTTAATTAGAAAAGCTTCCGGGTCCAAATGGACGGGGCTTTCTTTTCATCGGCTTCCAAATGCTTGGTGCCGGTATAACCGCTGACCGGTGAAAGTCCGCCGGAAGGAGGATGGGGTTGGAACTCATCCTCGTCGCTGTGGTTTTTGCTCCAGAAGTACCAGCCGATGCCGGCCAAGATCAGGATCAGCAGCAGCCACCAGAGGAAATGGGAACCGCTTTTTTGCGGGACGGCCGCGGGTTCGGCCACGGGTGTGGCGGAGCTGATGTCTTGAGTCGGCAAAGGGGTCGGCGCGGAAGCCAGGGGAACCGTGGAAACCGGCGCCTTGACCGCGCTGGACTTGGACTTCGAGGAGGATTTTTCCACGTAGCTATTTTCGGGAACCGTTGAGGCGCTGCTGGAAGATTGCGCGCTGGTATCCGGCGTGGACTCGGCGTTCATCATGGGGGTTGAATTGTCGCTGCTTTTCACCGCGTTTCCGCCGCAGGCCGGCAAAAGCACGGTGGAGGATCCCAAAAGGGCGATGAAGAAGAGATTTTGCCAGAAAGAAGTTTTCACGGAATCCTCGTGTTCAGGGGCTTCGCGCCCGCTAGTTGAATCTAAGGCCATTTTATCGAAAGTCCGGCTGAAAGGGGAGCGAAAAGGCGAAGAGACGGGTTGAATAGGGCTAAAACCAGGGTTTCAAGGGGATCGCTTCGCCGCCCCGGATGGGGCGGGCGCGCGAGACATGTGGCGGAGAGAAAGGGATTCGAACCCTTGAAAGGATTTGACTCCTTTAACGGTTTAGCAAACCGTCGCCTTCAGCCGCTCGGCCATCTCTCCATCAGAGTTCTACTTGCTTTGCGGCGAGGATCCACCGAAGTGGTATCGCCTGGGCGAAGTAAAACCAAATAAATTTATAGTTTAGCGGGAACTTCGCCCCGCCCCGCTGGGCGTCAGCCGATCGGCCATCTCTCCAGGCTGGAACAAAGTAGATCGATTAAAAAAGCATCAGCGAACTTCACGGCGCGTCGAACAACCCCAAAACATTCCGTCAACGGATAGACACGAAAACACCGTCCGGACAAAAGAACCATTTTTTATTTGATTCTTGATGGAGACTTTTGTCCCGCCATCTTTCAGCTTCGCTAACGCTACGCTAGTCGATGGCGTCGAACCTATCGGTTCGCGCGCTGTACAAACTTCGCCATATAGCAAGCCGCCTTTCAGGCGGATTGCTATATGGCGGAGGGTGCAGGACTCGAACCTGCAAGGAGTTTCCCCCGGTGGATTTCAAGTCCACTGCCTTACCAATTAGGACTAACCCTCCAGCTTGCGTGAGCGGGCTGGGCCTGCTCACCAATTGTACACATTTTCCAAACCGCTGTCAGGGCCGCCTATTGTAGCCGAAGGGCCCTTTCGCTCAACCGTTAATTTCGCCCGGAAAATCCAATCCCACCCGTGATTTTAGCGGTTGATCTCTACCAAAAGAACCCAGGAATCGGTGACCGCGATCACCAGTGAAAGCAGCATGGCGGGAACCAGCCAGTAAAAACCCGCGGGAGCGTTGTTGATCAATAAAAACCCGCCGACGAGATAAGACAAGGTCGTGACCTGATCAAACAGCATCATCAAGAAATGCGTCGGGGCGTATTTTTTCTCGATCGCTTTCGTGCGCTTGCGGTAGCTGGCCCAAGTGAAATAAGACGTGGCGCCCCAGGTCAAAAAACCAAGTGAAGCGATCTCGATGCCTAAAAGAAACAGGCTTTGGCCCGGAACCAGCACCAGCAGGGCCACCAGAAGCGCGCCGAACAAAAGGAAGATGGCTTCCAGGGCCCGGTAAGGCAGGGACGCGAAACGAAGGATGGTTTTTAAGTTGATCGAGAGTCCGACGAATAAAAGGCCGATCAGCGCGCCGGAAGTTCCGGAGACGGCGAGAAAAAAATTACTCCAGTTTTCCATCGCGTTCCCTCCGTTTGAAAATGCCACCAGCATAACGCCGGCCCCGGGGACTTCAAAGGTTTTCGGGTATCGAGCGCAGGTGGGCCCGCATTTCCCGCAGGCATCGGCGGCTGAAGGCCGGGTCCCGGAAAGGAAGTTCCGAGGCGTTGGGAGTGAGCGTGAATTCCCCGAAATAAACCCCTTGGGGCAGGTCGTACAAATCCACGCGGACCAAATCAAAGGGCGCGCTTAACTGGGAAGCGATCGAGAGCATGGCATCCCAATGAGGAGGTTTTGCGCGCGGGGAGATCGGGGAGCGATAACGGCTGGGCAGGAAAATGGGAGAATAATCAGGAACCGTGAAAAAAGCCTGCCGGAGATCGGGAGGGGCGCCTTCGTTATATTGACAGAAATAGAGCCTGCCCCGGGAGGCCCAAAAGCGGAAATCCGGCGGGGAAGGCCGCCCAATGGATTCTTCCACCAAAATTTTTGGCGCGAGGCGCCGGTATTGAACTTCAAACCGATGGAAAAAATAATTTTGCCGGGCCAGCCGGAGCAGGCTCAAAGCTTCGGCGGCCAACGCGCCGCGGGGAGAGTCCAAAAAAACCGAGCCTCCGGAGCCGTTGGTGGGTTTGGCCACCAAGGGCTTCCCCCAAAAAGGAGCGAGGAAGGCCTCCACTTCCTCAGCCCGGGTTCGGGGCGACAGCTTCATTACCGCCTCGACGCGGGCCATCTTCACGTTTGGGGCGAGGCCCAAGGCGATGGACTTGGCGGTTTCCTTATCCACACAACTTTCTTCCCAGGGCGTGAAGCGGCCGATCATCCGGGAAAAAATATAATCCTCCAGGCCCGCTTGGGGGGAATGGGAATCCAAGGGTAAGCGGCGATGATAGCGGTGAAAATAAGGGGCCGCGAAAAGCCAGTTCACGGAGGGGCCGCGCGGAAGAATTTTCCAAAGGGTTCTTTTGACCAGGGCGTTCAAGGGGGATTCTCGCTTATCTTTCTAAATAAAAGGGTCTTTTGGCCCATTTTCAAAGCAAATAGACGCTGGGCGGTAGCCTAGCCGACTGGAGATTCTTTAAATTCTTTCATTTTATAAAAGTCGGGTATAATTATGGCAATTCAGCCGGGCCCAAATTCAATTTAAGGTGAAAGTATGAAACAACGCCAAAGTTTGAAACAAGGCATCGCGATTCTCGTTCTTCTGACGGCGATCGGCCTTCCTCTGGCTTGCACCACCAATAATACTTCCGGCCCCACCTCACCAGGACTCGCGACACACACTCCGACTCCCGGTGGATTCACCGCGACTCCAACGACTACTCTTGTTCCTGGTTCGACTGCAACCTTTACCCCTATTCCAACCACTACCGCGACTTTTGTGGCAACGCCGGTTTTTGATTCCAACACTCGCTTGACAGCCCAACCCAACGCCTTTTTCTGCTCTCCTGGAAGCTTGAATGTGGAAGTGGCGGAAGGAGAGGTAACAGCTGGCGGGGATATCACCATGTTCGAAAATTATACCGTTGGAAGTTCCACGGCAAACCCGAATACAGATTTCATTTATGTTGGAGTTCCTACACCAGGAGAAGGGCCGACATCTTTCGAAGGTCATTCGGTTCTGACAATAATGAATAATCCTCAAGGGCTGGCCTATACACCTAACACAGCTCCTAACGCACATGGAGAATGGGTGGTACTGGATTCTCCCGGTGTCATCGGGGGTAGTGGTAGTGCTACCCTTTATGAGGGAGATAACGTATTTAACCTAGGAATTACGGGATCATTTCGTGAGCCTATTGATAGTATAACGTCTAGTTACGGCGGAAGTCCCATGAAAAACCCCCAGAGTTTGACATCGGACTCGAATGGAAACTTTTATGTCGCGGATACCGGAAACGCCCGCATTCTTGATTTTGCCATTGGGGGTTACTTCATCAATGCGGTTGGGACCCCTGCTGGACAAGGTTTTTGGACTGGCTCTAATACGTATCAATTCAAAAAACCAACGGTAGTGGTTTGCGACCTTGCCGTACCGGCGAATGTCTATGTGGGTGACGTAGGTCCCGGCTCCTCTGTGGTTCAGGAATACGCTTCCCAAGGAACCACAATTAAGGGTAGCTGGACTCTTCCCAACAATTCAATCATTAACGGTTTAGCGGTTGATGGGAGCGGGGACTTTTACGTTTCGGATATCGGAAACGGCATTGGCGGCGCGGGACAAGTTGAGGAATATAAAATTATTGATTCTAGCCATGCCACGTTGTTAAGAATTTGGGGTGACCCGAAGAGCCCGAATGAATTCGCTCCTTTTTATCCCGGCCCCATCGTTTTAATTGGCAACGCTGCCCTAACCGCACCACTTTCAAATATTCTGGTGGGTGACCAAAACAACGACATGATTCAGGTTTTCGGTCCCTGATTTTAGTTTAAAAACTTTAAAACATCACCCGCCCCGCTTTGTGATTTTAACAAAAGCGGGGTTTTTTTATTGTCAGACCTTTAAAAGGAGCCGCCATGAAAACCATCCTTCAAAAGGTGAAGTTCAAAACATCACCCGAGAAGCTTTATGAAATTTTCATGGATTCCAAAAAACATACCCGGGCCACCGGCGGTAAGGCTGTCATCGGCCGCAAGGTTGGCGGTTCCTTTACGGCTTGGAACGGTTATATCTGGGGCAAAAATTTGTTGTTGGTTCCCGGAAAAACCATTGTCCAATCCTGGCGCAGTTCGGAGTTTAAAAAGGCACACTCGGATTCCATTTTAGTCCTGACCTTCGAGAAGGCTCCTGGCGGCTGTCTTTTAACCATGACCCACACGGCCATCGCCGCGCGCGGTGAAAGTTACGCCAAGGGCTGGAAAGACTTTTATTGGAAGCCCATCGCGAAGTACCTGAAAGGCTGATCCGGCTTCGCTTTAGCTATGCCTGATAGGTCTCCATACGCTTGGGCTTTGCCGGGCGAAGGGCGTTTAAGCTTCTTTTTTACACTGAATAACTCTGGATTTTATGACGAGGGACCATGCCCCATATCCACGAAAAGATCGACTTCACCGTCTCTATTTTCATTGTTCAAAACCAACAGGTTCTTTTTATTTTCCACAAACAATTGAACCGCTGGCTTCCCATTGGGGGCCATATTGAGCTGGATGAGAACCCCGAAGCCGCGGCCTTGCGGGAAGCCAAGGAAGAAAGCGGCTTGGACGTGGAACTGGTGGGGAAGCGTCCGCCGCTTGAGGAAGAGCCCGGCCTGATTCCCCTTTTGGCGCCGGCTTATCTGGACGTTCATCTGATTAAAGAACCCCATTGGCATATCGGCATGATTTATTTCGCCCGGGTGAAATCCGGCCAAGTGACGCTCAATACCGAGGAGCATAGGGATATCCAGTGGCTGGCGGAAAAAGATTTGGAACAGGCGAAGTGGGGCTTGTCCAAGCCGCTGATTTTTTACGCGAGGGAAGCCCTGAAGGCGGTACGGCCATGAGCGACCGATTTCAAGTCAAGATTCGGTTTCCGGGCGGGTCGGTTTGGAAATGGCTGGGTCTTCGTGAAATCGTATTTTTTTCCGTCTTTCCTTTTTTATTAATTCTACCCCCGTTGTTGATCCACCACCTGGAATGGTTCCTATTTCTGGTTTATGGGGTACTTGGGTTTCAGTTTTTTTTAATTTTTTGGTTTTGGACGCCTAAATGGGTAGCCACCCTTTCACCCGCTTTGTTTGAGCATCGTTCCTTTGTCGCGGCTTGCTTCGGCGCGCAGTCGTGGAAAAAGATCGGCTGGGATCGGGTGCAGTCCGTCCGTTCAGCGGGTACACGGGAATACGGGGGCACGCTTTATAATCAAGCGGTGGAAGTCGAATACTGGGATTGGGACGGCGCTTCGGGGCTCTTGCGCATTTCATCGGCGGAAAAGACTTATTTGAAATGCCTGGAAAAATTGATTTTGTGGGTGGACCCCGCCAAGGTGGATCCGGACCTATTGAGAATTCTGGATAAACAGAACCAGGCGGCTTGGAATAAGAAAACGAAAAAAGCCGGGAACTTTGGGATGGTTTTAGGGTTTGGTTTGGGAGCGGTTTTTTTGTTCGCCCGGACACTGCCGTTGAACGATCGCTGGCTGGTTTACGGTTCCGCCATTTTTTTGAGCTTGGCGTTCAGTTGGTTTTGGCGGCTGCGCAACCGGTCTTGATGCCCTTGATTATTTAGGTTTCCGAATAGGAATCAAGGTCGTCAAGATTCCCAGCTTCTTGGACGCGTCGAAGATCCGGTCGTCACGGTAAAATTCCCCGTAATAAATGGTCTTGATCCCCGCGTTGGCCAGCATCTTAAAACAATTCCAGCAGGGCGACGCCGTCACATAAATTTCCGCGCCTTCCAGCCTGACGCCGTTGCGGGCGGCCTGGATCACCGCGTTGGACTCGGCGTGGATGGTGGCCACGCAATGCCCGTCTTCCATCATGTGGCCCGCGTCATCGCAATGGGCCATGCCGCGCACGCTTCCGTTGTAACCGGTGGAAAGAATGGTTTTGTCCCGGACGATGACCGCGCCCACATGCTTGCGGTCGCAGGTGGAGCGGGTGGCGACTTCCCGCGCGATGTTCATGAAGTACTCGTGCCAATCCACCCGGATCCGGTGGGAAGGCTTGGTCGTCTGGGCTTTGGACTTTCTTTTTTTCAGCCGGTCATAAGGCTGTTTTTTGAATTTTACTTTCACGTGGGAAGCCATGTCGGTCCTTTTTGATCAAACGTTTTTCACCCCACCGGGGGTGGATCCACGGCGAAAACGGGAAGCTTGCGGACCGGGTGCCAATGATCCTTGGATTCGGCCAACTTCGGAAGCCCCTCGGCGTCGCCCGTATTGACGAAGGCGTAAGACTCCATTTGGCGGCAAAGATTTTGAAATATATAAGCCGACAGCCCCTTGATCGTCAAGTCCGCCACTTCCAGGTAAACCCCGAAGGTGCTGTCATCCAAAGGCGCGCCAACGGTGTAGGCCGCCAGCCGCTGTTCAACGAAGACCACCCAAGCCTTCAGCCCCCAAGCTTCGCCTTGCTTCAGCGCCCTGAAATGAGCCCGTTGGGAAGCCAGGAGCATTTTCTCGCCCATTTCCCCTTTTAAGTGGGGGAGCCGCTGATTTTTCCACGACTCAAAAAGATCCCCGCAGGCCGAAAGGTCGCTTTGACGGTAGGGCCTAAAAAGCACCGGCTGGTGTTTCACCAAATGATTCACCTCAGCCCGCTTGGCCCGATAAGGGTCTCCCGCGAGAGCGGCCAATTTGGAGCGGTCGTAAAGATACTCCGTCAAGGTCGGCCGCGTGGGGTAACCCCAGGTTTCCACGCGCGTCTTTTGGCTTTCACTTAAGCCCTCAATTCTTGAGATGCCCGGGCCAGGTCCATTGACCTTCTTTAAGTAGGTAAAGGCCGTTTCCAAAGCCGCGGGGGTCAAGGGTTGGGGCGGCGCGGGCAAATAAGCGTATTTGTCGTAATGGGCGATGAGGAACCGGGTATTCCCCAGTGAAGCGTCGGCGTAAAGAAACTCGTCTTGCCACATTAAAAATGAGGCGATGGACGCGGTTAAAAAAGGACTGGGAAAAGCGATTTCCGCCTTTTCCAGGTCATGGTCCAAAGGGTCGATTTGATCGAAAAAATCAGCGTGAGGAAGGGAAACGGTCGGCAAGATTAAAAAACCCGAAAGGATTTAAAGAATTCATCCCATGGGAGGGAAAAAGGACTCAGCGTCATCCGTCCCATGGGGAATTCCTTTTCAGCGTTATTGACCCGTCAAAACCCGGGCGATTTCCCGGCGCAAGCCGTAGCTTAACCGATGCGCCCGGGAGGGCGGCCGATAATTGGCCAAGTACTTGGGCAGGTCTTCCAGTGAAACCACCCCGTGGGCGTGGTTGACCACGGCCGAGGCGTCCCCTTGGGGATGGGCGAAAACCACCACGCCTTGAATCCAAATCTGGGAACACTCATGGGCCCAACGCGGTCCCAGGTTATTTTCCAGATGGCTGCGCAAATGATAAATCTGGGTGGCGACTTGTTTGAGCGGGTTATAAAAACCCCGCTTGTAACGGGAGCGGGTTTTGCGGGCCCGCTTGTGCAGGGTCCATTCCCGGTCCATCACGTCCCCCGCGATACGGCCGCGAAGGTATTTGGTCTCGATAACGAACATGGTGTTATGGGTAATCAACAGATGATCGAGTTCCCGGGTCTTCTCGCCCGACTCAAACTGGACCGAGTGCAAAACCCGCGCGTCCATCTCCATGCCGTCGAGAACCTTGGCCACCATGGCCTCGCCCTCGCTGCCTTCGCCCACGATCCGTCCGCGGTGACGGGCGACCCCGTAGCTGTAAAAAGCGCCGATGGCGGGAGCCACGGCCAGCAAAAAACCCAACCAGTGAGGCCTGACTAAAAAAAGGAACAAAAGGGTGAGAAACACCAACCCGGCGGTAATCCATCTCCAATAATTCACCCAGCGCATGGCGCGGGGCGGCCGTAAGGCCTGCAACGTGGCGACCATAATTTAAACCTTTCCCAGCGACAGCGGACGCACCTCCACAACCTCTTCCTGAAAGTCGGTTATCCAATCGGGATTTTTACGGATTAAAGAAGAGACGGTGGTGTTTTCCAAGTATCGCTGCATCCATTCAAGATATTGATCCAACTTCGCGGCCACTTCCGGCCGCCTCAAGGCGGGACATTTGGTGTCCACGCCCATTAAAACTTGCTGGCGGTCCTTGCTCCACATCACCGCCGTGGGGTACATCGAACAGTCCAGGGGACGGACCGGATAAATCCGGCACGTATGATCCCCGGGATTAAAAAAAGTACAAGCGAACCCATGCCCACACTCCACCAACTCCGCTTTCGAAGGTCCGGCGGCGCGAAAAGCGCCTCCGTTTGTTTCTCCGATCGCTTCCACTTGAGCCCTTTCTTCCGCGAAGAAAAAAGGTGAAAGAGAGGCCTGTTTTTCCGGGAACCGGCAGCAAACCGGACATTCCAGACAGACTTCGCTCGGGACCAGTTGGGGCAATTGCGGTTGCATGGCTTCTTTATAAAGTACCAAAGTCGAAACCAAAAAGGGGAACTTTGCAGAGGGGGGGGACGGAGCTGGAGCGGCTGTTTTACAGGTTGTAGATGCCGATGCCGACCGTGATGAGGCCGCCGATAATGAGCACCGGCGCCAAAGTCATGGATCCCACGGCCAAAAACATATAGCCAATCACCAAAACGGCCACACCGGCGCCCAGCGTGATCTTGCCGGCGGCCCTCATTTTAGGTTCAACGGTTTGCGGTTTTTCGTTGGGCATAGGTTCCTCGAGGCGTTTATTGTAGCAAAAAGACCCAAAAACCAAAGAATTTTAAAACCGGCTCGGCTCAGGCCTGGTTTGGAGTAATGTTTTTCAAGCCGCCTAAATAGGGTTGGAGGGCTTCTGGAATATTCACCGATCCGTCTGCTTGTCCGTTCGACAAGCTCAGGACAAGGCTGCTTTAATGACTTCCGCTCCATTTAAATAAGGTCTGAGGGCTTCCGGGACAACCACGCTTCCGTCGGCCTGTTGATAATTCTCCAAAATGGCCAGCCAGGTGCGTCCCACGGCCAGGCCGGAGCCGTTCAAGGTATGGACCAACTCCGGTTTGCCCCCGCCTTCGCGTTTGAATTTGATGCCCCCCCGGCGGGCCTGGAAGTCGGTGCAATTGCTGCAGCTGGAGATTTCCCGGTAGGTCTTTTGGCTGGGAAGCCAAACTTCCAGGTCATAGGTTTTGGTGGAGGCGAAACTTTTATCGCCGGTGGCCAAGGCCACCACGCGGTAAGGCAGGCCCAGTTTTTGAAGAATCGATTCCGCGTCGGCCGTGAGCGCTTCCAAGGCGTCCATGCTTTTTTCAGGCTCCACGAATTGAAACAACTCCACCTTGTTGAACTGGTGCAGGCGGATCAGGCCCTTGGTGTCCTTGCCGTAACTGCCGGCTTCCCGGCGGTAGCAGGGGGAGAAGGACGCGTATTTTTTCGGCAACGACCCCGCGGACAGGGTTTCGCCCCGGTGCAGATTGGCCAAAGGGACTTCGGCGGTGGGGATGAGATACAGGTTGTCTTTCTCGACGGCGAAAGCCTGCTCGATAAATTTCGGGAACTGGCCGGACATTTCCATCGAATCGTAAGCCACCAAATGGGGAATCACGATTTCCTGGTAACCCTTCAGGCCGTGTTGGTCCAGCATAAAGTTGACCAGGGCCCGTTCCAATTTCGCGCCGAGGTTCCAAAGGGTGAAAAAACGCGCGCCGGAGATTTTAGCGGCCCGCTCAAAATCCAGGATCCCTAAAGCCGCGCCCAACTCGTCATGGGTTTTAGGTTTGAAGTCCATGGCCCTGGGTTCGCCCACCCGGCGGATTTCTTGATTGGCTTCCTCGCCCCCGACCGGAACCGACGGATGGGGAAGATTGCACACTTGAAGCTCAACTTCGCGGAAGTCTTTTTCCACGGCGGAAATTTCCCCGTCCATTTGCTTGATCTCGTCCGAAAGCTCCTTGAGCTTGGCCTGGTATTGGGAAATATCCTTTCCCTCTTTTTTCATTTTGCCCATTTCTTCCGAGGCTTGGTTGAGGCGGGCTTTACGTTTGTCGACCGAGATGGTCAGGTCCCGGCGGCGGCGTTCCAAATCCAGGTAAAGCGACAGGTCCACTTTGGACTTGCAGTTTTCCAAGGCCTGGCGGACCTCGGCTTCGTGTTCCCGGACATATTTAGGATCAAGCATGGCGTTCCTTATTTATTTTGCCCGCCATAACATTTCGTTTTATGGCGAGGGGATTTTAAAATCTTTTTAAGCGGGCTGTCAGAGTTTTCTAAGGACCGAGTCCACTTTTTCGATCGGAAGCTGGTTTTTATCCTTGCGGTCGTCCAATTTAATTACCGTATAAACCCGTTTGGCGCCCCGGGCCAAGGGGATCTTGTGGAGCGCGGCGGCCAGCTTAAAAAGATCGTCCGCCTTGCCGGTTAAAATGGTGCCCATGCCGTTGAGCTCATAGCGCACTTTTTTTTGCTTTCGCAGATGTTTAAAGATTTCCGCGATGTAAGCGCTCACCGAAGTTTTGCCCGTTCCCAGGGGAACGACGCTGATTTCCATCATGGCCATGGAGGTCTCCTTAGATAAGTCGTCTCAATTTAGGAAGGCCAAGTATATCCAATGAAAGGGCCTTTTAATAGAAGCGCATTTTCGGGCCCGCGGAGGAGTAAAATAGATTGGAATCATTCACTTCGCAAAGCAAGACCTATTGAAACATTGAGGCAGGCTGATAAGGCCCGATTTTTATGTTTCAAACATCAGTCTTCATCGGCATTTATCATTGTTTCAAAAGACGGGCCTTGCCAGCTTTGCCAAAGGCATCGTTCCGAAATAGATTAAGAGAAAACCAAAAGGAAAAAACCATGATCATCGGCGTCCCCAAGGAAATCAAAGACCATGAATACCGCGTCGGCGTGGTTCCCGGCGGGGTGGAGGAGTTGGTCCACGCCGGCCATAGGGTCTTGATTGAAAAGGGCGCGGGGAAAGGCACGGGCATCTCGGACCGGGAATTTCAGGAAGCGGGGGCCCGGCTGGTGACCCGGAGCCAGCTTTTTAAAAAATCCGAGATGATCCTCAAGGTCAAAGAGCCCCAGCCTTCGGAAATTTCCCTTTTGCGCGAGGGACAGGTTGTTTTCGGCTATTTCCATTTCGCGGCCTCGAAGGAATTGACCCGCGCGGTTCAAAAATCAAAAATTATCGCCCTGGCTTATGAGACGATCCGCCTTCCCTCGGGGGAGCATCCCTTATTGACGCCCATGAGCGAGGTGGCCGGCAAGATGGCCGTCCAAGAAGGCGCCAAATACTTGGAAAGGTCCATGGGCGGCAAGGGGATTTTATTGGGCGGCGTGGCGGGAGTGAAACCCGCGGAGGTCGTCATCATCGGCGGCGGGGTGGTGGGGAGCAACGCGGCCAAGGCCGCGGCGGGATTGGGGGCGAGCGTGACCATTTTGGACGTCAACGCCATCCGCTTAAGGCACCTGGAAGAAATTCTCCCTAAGAACGTCATTACCCTGGTTTCCAACCGCCGGGTGGTGCGCGAGGAAGTCCGCCGGGCGGACCTTTTGATTGGGGCGGTTTATGTGGAAGGGGCCAAGGCGCCTTCGGTGGTGAGCGCTTCCATGGTGCGGCAAATGAAGCCGGGTTCGGTGATCGTGGATGTGGCCATCGACCAAGGCGGCTGCGTGGAGACGGCCCGGCCCACGACCCATAGCCGGCCCGTTTACGAGAAATTCGGCGTCATCCACTATTGCGTCACCAATATTCCGGGCGCGGTCGGCATCACCTCCACTTACGCCTTGACCAACGCCACCCTGCCTTTCGTCCTGAAAATCGCCAAGGCCGGAGTCCGGCAGGCGGTCCAGGAAAGCCAGGAAATCCGGTATGGGCTGAATATTGACCGCGGATCGCTCATCCATCCGGCGCTCCAAGCCCTTTACGGGAAATAAGCGGTTTTCGACAGAGTGAAAAGACCCGGCGCCGGGCCGGCCTTAGGGGACAAGTTTCCTTTTCATCTTGGGGAGAAATCAGTTATCATTATTCGAGCTTTTTGACCCTATCCCCCTGATTGAAGGAAACGACAAACCAAATGAAATTTATCCATCAGGAAAGAGTCCGCCGCTTTTGTTTCGCGGCCCTGCTTCTCCTTTTTACACCGCTTAGCCTCCGGGCCGACGAATCCGATGACATCAACCAATTCATTTATGGCCGGACCTATTTTGGCGTGGTGGGAACCTCCATTTCCCAGAGCGGATCGGGCTTCGGAACGGCCACCCTGCTCAACCAACAGCAATATGAAATCACGTTGGCGCCCTCCATCGCCCAGAATTATGGTTGGGGAGCCTATATCGGAAGGCGGGAAGGCTTTTACGCCGCCGAAGTCAGCTTTTGGCAGTCCATCCACCAGGCCTCTTGGAATGGTAATTATCCGGTCAATGGGTCGGGTTCGGTGGCTTATGGGAGCACCTTGAAAAGCTCGGCTACCCTCGATTCCATCAACATTGATTTTAAAAGATATTTTTTGACGGACTTGGCCCTCCAGCCCTTTATCGGGTTAGGGGTGAATATCCCCTGGTTGACCGTGGACAACGCTTCCGAGAATACCACGGCCTTTGGAAACGCGGTTTTCGAGGGTATCGGGTTTGATCTGGGCGCCGGGGCTGAATATTATTTTGACTCCACCTTTTCGATTGTGGGCGGTTTTTACCAAAAATGGTCGGGTTTTGGCCAGTATAAGGGCGTCAATAACATCGATGAGCAAGTTCAAAACGCGGTCGGCAGTCCTTCGAGTTTTACCACCAGCGGTTTTGATTTTTATATCGGGACGACCGTTGGTTTTATTTAATTTATGATATGATGGCCGCCAAAGCGGCCTAAGTTTAAGCCGGAGGTAAGAAAACGCATGAATTCAAAGCCAAAAGTGAAGCGCTTTAGTTTATCCGCGATTTTGTTCATGGCATTGGCTTGGGCAGCCCCTGTTTTCGCCGATGACTCCATGAATGAAAATCCGGGCGACTTTATCAGCGACCGAACCTATATCGGGCTTTTGGCCACTTACGCCTCTTTGGATAAAAACCAGGATTTTAACGGAACCCAGGAATTCGCTTTTTACCCGAATTCCACTACAGCGGAAGCCGATGGAGTTCCTTCCTTCGATAACGGATATGGATTCGGGGTTTTGCTTGGTCATCGCGAGGGAGTTTACGCCGGGGAATTCAGCTACATACAGTCTTATCACACGGGAACCTTTACCGGGCCGCCATCCTTATCGCCGGGCACCGGCCAAAACACCGCCATCTATCATTTGATCAACTTTGATATTAAACGTTATTTTTTCGAAAAACTCCCGGTTCAACCCTTCGTCAGCTTAGGGGTGAATTACACTTGGATTGATATTGATAGCGCTTCCGCGTTGGTGGATTACAGCGGCACCCCCACCATAGTCCAGGAAGGAACCCTTTCGATTGAGGGTTTTGGCTTGAATCTGGGCGCTGGACTTGAGATTTACATGGGCGAAGGGTTTTCATTGGTCGGCGGGGCTTACGAACGCTTCACGGGTTATTCGGGCATGACGGGCGTTGAACGGCAAGAACGGACACCCGAGTCGGACGCGGTGAGCACCTTTAGTCTTAACTCCACGGGCCTTAATTTCGTGGTGGGCGGTACCGTCGCTTTGTGATGGCCCGTCGTTCGGGTCCCGGACTTTCTAAGCCCAGATCAACATTAAAGAAGAGGTTCCTTTGAAACGGTTCGCCGGTGTTTTTATTTCCGCCTTGGTTTTGGGTTTGCCCTTATTTTTGGGTTTGGCTTGTAAAGTCGACATGCCCGGAGCCCCCAACAACTTTCAAACAGCCCTAGAAACGGTTGAGGCTTCGAATCCAACCTTGACCACAACCCCGACCCCGACGATCACGGACACCCCGACGGTAACCCCGACGGCGACCGTCACCGATACCCCGACGGTCACCCCGACAGTGACCCCGTAAACGGCCGGGATTAGGCGTCTTTTTGAAGATTGAGTTTTTAAAACTAATGAGGCATAATCAATTCATTCTTGGGGTCCGAGGTTTACCTTGAAACGAGTCCTGATTTTTTCCCTTTTTGGCCTGGTTCTTTTGTTTTCTTTATTTTTGAATATTGCTTGTCAATCCAACGGCGTTAATCCAACAATCGCGGATGTGGCCGGTCAAATTATCGCAACTTTCCCTCCCCCGGTTGCTACCCCAACCCCTTAGTCGCCTCGTTTTTCATATTGAGCCGAGCGAATCCTCAAGTTTCTTTATGGATTCGTGAGGGCGGGTCTTTTTGACTGTTATCGATTAAAGGAAACCATAGGTGAAAGTTTTGAACCTCAAAACAGCTTTCTTGAAACTAGGGGCCGGGCTTTTACTGCTGGGCGCCTCGGCTTTTCCCCTTTACGCGGAACAAGAAATTTATCTTTCGGTTTCCCCCGATAACCATTACCGGGTCGTGGTTCGGCAGGAAATCATGCGCCGAGTCGACGATCAAGTCTTCTTCCGCTATCCCATCGAGGTCGTGGATACCCGGACCCAAGCCCATTTTAAAATTCAGACCGGAAGCGCGCCCTTCATCCGCGAGACCGCCAACGGAACTTTCCAAGTGGACTGGGACCTGGTCCGGTTTGATTGGTCCCCGGAAAGCCGCCAATTTTTCTTTCAATTGCAGGTGATCGAGGGTTTGTGGCGGACCTACTATGTCAGTATCCCCAAGCAAAAGTCCCTGGATATCACCGCCCTATTGGAAGCGGGCATCCAGGATCAATTCGCCAAAGACAATCCCGATTGCGCCACGCCGGCCACCGACTTTTTGGAGTGGATGAAGCCCACCTTGGCCGTGTTTGAGCTTTCGTCCATTTGCGGCAAGGACAAGCCGATCCCGAACAAGCAATTTTCCCAATTGACCTATACTGTCCTTTTTGACACGAAAAAAGAAGGGGTGGTGTCGGATTGCAAGGATTGCGCCGATAAAAAGAGCGCGAACAAATTCGATAAGTATTGGCTTTCCACCCAAGTCACGCCCACGCCGACCCCGGACGAAACCCCCGGGGCCGAATAGGCTCTTTCTCAAAAGCCCTTATTTCAAACCCTTTTATTCCCGTTCAGTTTTTCCCGCCTAAGTCGTTAGGATAACCATGAACGATTTATCGGCGATCGGGCCTTCCGACCTCAATTCGCTTTACTCAAATTCCAACCCGGGCGCTTTGGCGGCGCTGGGTCTGGACTCGTCCAGCAGTTTTAACTCCCTCGTGGACCAGATGCTGGCGAATCCTTCGGCCACGACCCAGCAAAAGGCCCAATTGGCCATGGCCCAAGCCCAAAACGCCGACAACTTGGCCTTGTCCGGGATGTTTTCTGACTCATCCTCTTCAATGTTGGGTTCGGGTTTAACGGGTTTGTTGGGCGGCGGCGACCTGTTCGCCTTGCCTTCCTGGGCTTCGCAAGCCGCGAGCCTTTCGGGCGACTCCAACTTGGAGGCGCTCCTCAATATGTACAATCAAGAATCCTCGATCATTCAGTCCCAGCTTTTAGGCGGGGGGGATTCTTCCGGCCTTTTCGACGGCCTGGCCTAAGGATTTATTTCCCCTGGGTGTAAGCGGTTTCCTTCGACTTGAAATTTTCCATTGAGATGGTTTGCCCCGCGTCCATGAAGGGCTGCAGCAACAGATTCGGCAATTGGGAATCAACGGGATCCCGGTAATTTTCCAATCCGATCGTCATTTTTTCATAGCCGGCGGCGGGCTGAGGGCGATAAGTTCCCAAAAACCGGTCCCACCAAGAAAAAACAAAACTGAAATTGCTGTTCGTTTCCGGGCGCGCGCCGGAATGATGGATCCGATGCATGTCCGGGGTGACGATGAAAGCCCTTAAGCTTTTTTCAATCCCCGGGCTCAGCTTGACATTGGAGTGGTTGAAAAGAACCGCGATCATATAAATCAGCTCATAGGCCAGGACGGCGGCCGGCGGGCAGCCCAAAATTAAAATGACCAGGGCTTTGACCAACAAGGTAAACCCCGTCTCTAAAAAGTGAAACCGGATTCCCGTGGAAACATCGAAATCCAAGTCGGTATGATGGACCCGATGGCATTTCCAGAGCCAGGGAAGCGAATGCAGGGCCCGATGCTGGTAATAAAGCGCCCAATCCAGGTTGAGCACGCTCAAGACCAGGACCACCGCGTCGGGCAATTGGATTTGATTAAAAAGCCCCAGGCGGTTATACAAGGCGAACCAGGCGATGGAAACGCCTGCCAGAGGCAGGAAGGTTCGGACCAGAACCGCGCCCAAAAAGGACAATCCCAGGTGATTCAACCAGCGGTCATTTTTATTTTGCGTCAAAGGGACGGCTTGATTTTTTTGCTCCCAAAAAGCCAGGATCAAAAAGGTAAGTCCGAAAAACAAAAAGCGCAGGGGTAGTTCGTGGCCTAAAAAGTCCATGGAAACTCCTTGATTCAGGGTAACCTTATTTTATCAAAACTATCCTCCGAATAGGGAAAGCGTAAAATGTGGTTATTGAAGCCTTTGATGGTGTATGACGGGGATTGCGGTTTTTGCCGCCGGTGGATCGGCCGGTGGAAAAAAGTGACCGTGGACGCCGTGGATTATGAGCCTTACCAAACCGCGGCCAGCCGCTTTTCCCAAGTGCCGGAAGCGGAATTTAAAAAAGCGGTTTATTTGTTTGAGCCAAGCGGGCGGGTGACCCATGGCGCCGAGGCCGTTTTGAGGACGCTGGCCGTCCACCGGTTTTTAAAATGGCTGCCGTCCTTGAGCGCGAAAGTCCCGTTTTTTTTAAGCGTGAGCGAGACCCTCTACCAATGGGTCGCCCGGCACCGGTCCCTTTTATCCCGAAGCGGCTCCTGCGGGCTTTCGCAAGCCGACGAGGCCCCGACTTATTTTGGGTCCCGGGCGGCTTTCCTGAAATGTTTGGCGCTGGCCAATCTGTTCGCCTTTTGGTCGCTTCGGGGACAGCTGGCGGCTTTGGTGGGAAACCAGGGAATTGAGCCGGTGCTGTGTTTATTGAAAGGCGTGTCTTGGACGGTCTTTTTTTCGGCTCCCACGCTTTTATGGTTTTGCCCGACCGATGGTTTTTTGAACGGCCTGTGCGACGCCGGGATCTTATTATCGGTTTTACTTTTTGCCGGGCTTATTCCCTGGGGCAGTTTGGCCGGACTTTGGGTTTGCTATTTATCCCTGGCCACCGTGGGCGGCGATTTTTTAAGTTTCCAATGGGACAATCTGCTTTTGGAATGCGACTTACTCGCCCTTTTTTTGGTCCCCTTTGGCTGGCGCCTCAAGCGGTTCGATTTAACGCCCATACCGGGCTTTTCGGTTTTCATTTTTAAATGGCTGTTGTTCCGGTTGATGGTCTCCTCCGGGCTCGTGAAACTTTTCAGCGGGGATCCCGCTTGGCGGCATTTGACGGCGTTGTCCTTTCATTATGAGACCCAGCCGCTCCCCACCCCCCTGGGCTGGTGGGCCCATTTGCTTCCCCTGGATTTTCAGATCCTCTCTTGCGTCTTTATGTTCGCCGTCGAATTGGCGGTTCCGTTTCTGATTTGGGGTCCGCGCCGCTTTCAAGCCTTGGCTTTTGGCCCCCTGGTGCTTTTGCAAGCTCTCATCGCGCTCACGGGAAACTATTGTTTCTTTAATCTTTTGACCTTGGGACTTTGTTTTTTCGCCTTGGAAGACGCGGCTTGGCCTTCAGGGTGGAAAAACGTATTTTCCCCCGACAAGACTCGGAACGCGAAAAACCGGTATGTATCCGCTTGGATCCGGGCGCCTTTTTTAGGCCTGGTTCTTTTGGTCTCAGGCGCCCAATTTCTGGCGATTTTTGGATGGACGGGATGGGAAGAAAGTTTGGCTCCGGTGGAATCGGTGGCCGGGCCTTTCCGTTCGGTCAACGCTTATGGATTATTCGCGGTGATGACCACCACGAGGCGGGAAATTATCGTGGAGGGAAGCGCGGACGGCAAAGACTGGCGGCCCTACGAGTTTAAGTACAAACCGGGGGATCTTTCCAAGCGGCTTCCCTGGGTGGCGCCTTTTCAACCCAGGTTGGACTGGCAAATGTGGTTCGCGGCATTGGGCAACGCCCGGGATAACCGCTGGTTCCTCTCATTTCTCGTCCAGCTTTTGGAGGGTTCGCCCCAAGCCACGGGTCTTTTGGAAACTAATCCCTTCGCGGGCGGCCCCGCGCCCCGGTTTATCCGGGCCCAAATCGAGGACTATCGATTCACCGACCGTGACGAGAGGGCCCGAACGGGAAATTGCTGGGTCCGGGACAATCCGGAAGTTTACGTACCGGCCTTTTCACTGGCTGATGTAAAGTAAGGGAAATTCCGGCGGGAGGTTTTTTTGTTCCAGAAAGACTATTGGGAAAGAAAATCGTTGGACCAAAGGCGCGACGCCGCCCATCCGGTGGTGAAAAGTTACGTGCTTCCCAAACTGGACTGGGTTCAACAATTCGTTCCGCTCAAACCCTCCACCCGGGTGTTGGACGTGGGGGCCGGCAACGGTTTTTTTTCCTATTACCTCAACGAAGTCGCCAACACCACCGCGGTTGATTTTTCCCAAAAGATGCTTTTAAAAAATCCGGTTCCCCAAAAGGCCTTGATGGACGCGGGGCATTTGGCCTTTTGTGATTTCGCCTTTGACGTGGTTTTTTGCCACGCTTTGCTTCATCACGTGGAGGATTTGGGGCAAGTGTTGGGGGAAATGAAGCGGGTTTCGGCCAAAACCGTCGTTTTAATGGAACCCAACCCGGCCAATCCCCTCATGGCGCTTTTTTCAGCGCTCGTTCCTGAAGAACGCAAAGCCCTGGCTTTTTCGAAAAATTACTTGAAAAAAGCCCTGGAGGATCAAGGCCTTGAAGTGGTGGCCGCTTGCGCGTTTGGATGGATTGTCCCCAACAAGACGCCGGCCTTTTTACTGCCCTTGCTTCGATTATTAAATTTTCCCCAACCCTGGGGCATGACCCAGATTTTGGTGGCCCGCCGGCGGTAGCGGTTACAGGGTGTCTAAAAATGCCTTTACACCCTGCAACAGCCAGGGGCTATTTGTTCATGAAATATGAAAAAGTCGGTCATTTGACTTTTTCAACCGGCTGTTAATAGCTGGGTGGGTCGACCGGAAGGGTCCGCTTTTTTCGAAGAAGAGCCAAGAAAAAACCTTCCATGGTCCCATCCGGCAAGACCCGGACCGCCTGCCGGAGGGAGGGGTCGAAGGGTTTTCCTTCCCATTCGGCCAATCCCGGCATCCAATTGGAAAAACCCACCGACAGGGGCAAAAGCTCGAAATCGCCAGGATAGGCCTCCAACGCCCATTGAAGTACACCCTCGTTTTCCTCGGGCGAGAAGGTACAGGTCGAATAAACCATGGTTCCCTCAATTTTCAGCGAACGCAGGGCGGACTTCAAAAGCCGCCGTTGGTCCCGGGCCATTTTACGGTTGGTGTCTTCCTTCCAATAGCCGTAGGTTCCGGGTTCGGAGGTTAAAAAGCGTCCCTCCGAACTGCAAGGAGCGTCCAATAGGACCTTATCAAAGCCTTCGGGATAGTCTTTCCACAACAGGCCGCCGTCGCCGGCGGGGAGCACGGTGACGTTTGTGGCCCCCTGGCGATCCACATTGGCTTTTAATTTTTCCACCCGGACGGGATTATTGTCGTTGGCCGTAATGGAACCTTCATTGCCCATCAGCGTGGAAAGTTGGGTGGTCTTGCTTCCGGGCGCGGCCGTCAAATCCAAAACTTTTTCTCCCCCTTGAGGACCCAGCGCCAAAGGGGGGACCATACTGGAAAGATTTTGAACATAAATCCGCCCTTGTTGGTAGAGGGCGGTGTCTTCCAAGTCCCTTTGCCGGCCTTTACGTAAAATAAAAGCGCCTTTGAGCCAATGAACCGCCTCGACCTTGAACCCGGAGGATTCCAGGATCTCTTTGACCTCGCCAGGCGTGGTTCGAAGGCTATTGATCCGGAATGTGGTGGGTTTGGGCTCGTGAAAAGTGCGCGCGACCTTGTCGAAATAGGACGAGGGAATAATCCGCCGGAGCTTTTGAAGAAAAGCGTCCGGGAGGGAACGCTGGGTGGGTTTCACCAGGGCATCTTCAGGGCGCGGGCTAAGTAATGGACCAGGGGCGAGCCGGCGGCGCAGGACGCGGCGAAACGTTCCAAGAAATCCGGCGCGCCGGCTTGCTTCACGGTGAAGGAAGTCGAATAAATGAAATCCTTGTATTTTAGGGTCTCAATCATGGGGTGGTCCGCCGGGTAGCCCTTGGGCGGGCGCTGAAGTTTTTCGCCGTCAAGGGCGCATTGTTTTTTAAAGTCGCGGTCCGCGAGGACGCCTTCCTTCCATTCCCGCGAATGATTCAAAAGATAATCCCGGATCTGGGCCAAGACGGGCGCGTCGGGATGCCAGACGCCGCCCCCGGCGAAGACCTCGTCGGGCCCTAAGTGGATATAGAAGCCCGGCGAATGAACGTCCTTTTGGCGGGACAGGGGGAACCAGGCCGCCACGTGGGTCTTGTAGGGGGTCTTGTCTTTGGAAAAACGCGTGTCCCGGTAGATGCGGAACATCGATCCGCCCGAAGGGCTGTTGTCCACCCACAGATGGGGGCTGATTTGCCGCAGGGCGGGGCCCAACTGGCCGATAAAGTCCAGAAAAGGATTGCGCACCAGCAACTCGTAGCGCTCCTTATTCTTGAGAAACCAAGGGCGGTTGTTGTTGCGCTTGAGGGTCTTGAGGAAACGAAAAAAGTCGGGATTGAAATATGAGCGCTTCGCGCCACCTGGGCCGGTCATAGGAACCGCTTGTTTCGGATCCAAAGGCCCACGTCTTCCACGGGCCAAATCTGGTCGGGTTGGTCGGGTTTAATTTGAACCCGGAGATATTTTTTACCGGCGGGGTGGTCGACGTCTTTCACGTTCAGGACCATGCCAATCAGATGGCTTTTCAAATGAAACACCTCGTCGTTGATCTCAAACTCAAAATGGCTCATCCGGGCCTCCTTAACATCAGGATGTCTTATTTTACGGCTTGGAGCGGAAATAAAAAAGGGCCGAAGCTTTCGCTCCGGCCCTTAAAAACCTGGAGAATTAATTCGACGGCGAAGCCACTGGCGTGACCGAAGGCGTCACTACAGCTTCCGGGGGAGCGGAGGGCGTGGCGGCGGCCGCGGGAGGCGCGGCCTGTTTGGCCTTCATCATGGCGGCCATCTTGGCCAAGCTCGCCTTGTCCATGCCCGCCACATCCAAGTTGATGGCGACGTCGTTGGCCACCATCAGGTTGCCCGCGGCGGTCAATTTATCCTGGCCCCAGGTCAAGCCGTAATCCCGGCGGTCAATCGTGGTCGTGGCCGAAAAGCCCACGATGTCGGCGCCCATCATTTTATCGCTGCCCAGGTATTCCACGGCCAGGGTCACCGGTTTGGTGACGCCATGAATCGTCAAGTTACCGGCGACTTGGTACTGGTCGCCCGTGCCGGCGGTCACTTGGGTGCTCTTGAAGGTGATGACCGGGTATTTCACGGCGTCAAAAAAGTCCGGCGATTGCAGGTGGTGGTCCCGCATGTCGTTATCCGTGCTGATGCTGGCGGTTTGGATCGTCACATTGATCTTGTCCTTGGAAGGGTCCTTGGCGTCAAAGCTGAAGGAACCGTCGTAGTCCTTAAATTCGCCGTCCACCTTGCTCAGGATGTGCTTCACGGAAAAACCCACATGGGTATGGGCCTTATCGAAGCCATAGTCTTCCGCCTTTGCCGACGAGGCGGTTAAAAATCCGGCGACTGCCAACAACGAGAAAATCTTCTTCATTGTTCAATTTCCTTTCAGTTTTTCTCCGAGATATCCAGAACCGACCCTGCGGCCTCTCGAAGGGCTTGATTCACAGCTGGTTTTGCTTTTATATATACAAGACCCTTACTAAAAGAAAGTAGGTACCTATGGGTAACTATAGCTTTTAGAAAGACCATTCTTGCACCGGATTAGACGATTAAGACAGAGGAATGGGTGCGTTTTTTATCCCTGAATTCTGATTCCCTCCGCTGACGCTACGGGATAATTCAGGGATTCAAGATCGTGTTATGAACAGCTTACCCCGGGATTCAAACTCCCTTCGCTAAGGCTCCGGGAGAATCCTCGGGGTTCAAGGCCGCTTTGAAATAAAAGCCGCATGGACGCGGCCTATCAGGAGGTGATCTTTCATGATCAGACACAGACCCAACAAATCCGGGCCCGCGCCGGAAAGCTGTCCACTGGAAGGCAGTTTAAAGCTTTTGGCGGGGGCCTGGACGCCGAAGATCCTTTGGTACCTGCGGCTTGAGCCCCGGCGGTTTGGGGATTTAAAGCGGGACCTGGGCGGCATCTCGGCCAAGGTTTTGACCACGCGCCTGAGGGAGTTGGAAAAGCGGGGCGTGGTGATCCGCACCGTCATGCCGACTTCCCCTCCGACCGTGGAGTACGCGCTGACGGAACTGGGCGCTAAGCTTAACCCGGTTTTGGACGCGATCGTGGAAGTGGGCAAGCAATTGCCCGCGCCGGATTCGCCCGCGGCCAAAAAGGCGGCTTCGGTAGCGGCCTTTTCCAACAATTAAAAGTAATAAACCTTTGAAATCCAACCCCGTTAGGCTCGCCTAACGGGGTTTTTATTTTTGTTCATTTGCCACCCTACGCCAAGGCTTTGGGGGATTTACTCATTGATTATGCCAGGAATCATTGTCAATTTTCAGACGAGTCATTTATTAGCTATTTAGGTTCGTAATCCAGGAACTTTATCCCGGGAGCCGGGTCTTACGGTTGAAGCTATTCAACCATAAGGAGCCGGTCATGAAAGCGGAATTAGGATTTGGGGTTTTAAGCCTTTTGTTTTTGCTGGAAGCGGAAGCCCTCTGGGCCAAGGGCAGTGAAGGCTACAATCTGACGGTTTATAACAACGACTTGGTTTTAGTGGGGGATCAAAGGCGTCTTCCCGTGGCCGCCGGCATTCACCCCCTATCGTTTGAGGACATCGCCTCCACCATCGACGCCACCAGCGTCAATATCTTTTCGCCCGCCGATCCCGACGGCTTTAAGGTTCTAGAACAAAATTACGAATATGATTTGGTGAATCCCCAAGCCGTCCTTTCCAAGTACATCGGCCAATCCATCACACTCCTGAAGTTCGGCGGTGATAAGGGCGTCGACCTTCCGGTCAAATTGCTCTCCACGGATGGAAACCAAATGGTCGTCCAAAAAGAAGATGGAAGCCTGCTCAATGTTTATTCCAACAACAATATCCAGTTTCCCAAACTACCCGAGGGGCTTATCCTCAAGCCCACTTTGCGTTGGCTGGTGGACGCCAAGCAGGGCGGCGAAAAGGATTTGAACCTGACTTACCTGGCGTCCGGCATGAGCTGGCATTCGGACTATACCCTGCTGGTCAACGCGAATGAGGATGGCGCGGATTTTGACGGCTGGGTGACGCTGGATAACCACACGGGCACGACCTTTACCGACGCCAGGCTCAAACTTTTAGCCGGAGACGTGAACCGGGCGCAGGATAACGAAGTCCGGCGTGACCTGCTTTGCGACACCAAGTCCATGGCAGCGGAGGATGAGCCGGCGCCCGCTTTCGCCGAAAAGGTCTTCAGCGATTATCATCTTTACACCTTGTCCCATACCACGACCCTTCAAAACAACGAAACCAAACAGATCGAGCTTTTGTCGGCGGCCGCCATTCCGGTGAAAAAACTTTATCGCTACGACGGCGCCGGATTATCCGACTGGACAGGAAACGGCATTACGGACCGCTATTACGGCAACGATGTTGGGACTAAAAAAGTGGATGTGTTCTTGGAACTGCGGAATTCACAGGAAGCGGGTCTTGGCATGCCGCTTCCCGCCGGCAAGATCCGGGTCTACCAGAAGGACACCGATGGAACCCAAGAGTTTTTAGGCGAGGACCTGATCGACCACACCCCGAAAGATGAGGACATCAAGGTCAAGATGGGAAACGCCTTTGACGTGGTAGGGGAGAGGCTACAGACCAATTTCGTGAATCCGGACTCCCACAGCATCGAAGAAAGCTTCGCGATTACAGTGAAAAACCATAAGAAACAGGCCGTGACGGTCGATGTGGTGGAGCATCTATATCGTTATTCCAACTGGAAGATCACGGCCAACAGCCATGACTTCAACAAGGTGGACGCCCGCACGGTGGACTTCCCGGTGTCGATCCCGGCAGACGGGAAGACGACCGTGACCTATACGGTCAAATATTGGTGGAATTAAAAGTTAGATAAACGGTTGGTCTACGATAAAAAGCCTTTTCCTTTCCTGGGGAAAAGGCTTTTTTGTTTTAGGTAGAAGGGGATAATGGGCAAAAGTGATGAGGTGGTTTGAGTCCAACCTGGGGAGGTATCTGTCAGGGTGAAAATTTTTCCAAAAACGCTTTTGTTTTGTTTGTTAACTTTTCTTTTTTGGGGTATTCGAACATCCCCCTCCTTGGCTATATGCACTTATCCGGATCCAAGAATTCGAACTTTGTTTACGAGAGCTGACACAGTTTTTATTGGGACTGTTGTTTCTCGGCGCGGATTGGACGAAAGTGGAAAAGAAGTGAAAAATGACGCCGATCTTAAACCCCTTGGTGAAGCCAGCGAAGTTTACTTTCGATGTAAAACAGTTCAAGTTTTTAAGGGCTCTAAAAACAAGTTTATTGAAGTGTGTGAGGATAATGATTCGGGCCGAATGGGATTAATGGTTGGTCAGACTTATCTTATTCTTATAGAGAAAAATGAAAACGGAAAGTTAAAAGGCGGTTGCGGCGATGATTTTAACTCCGCGAACAAAGACTATAAGCGTAAAATTTCAGAAGTGAATGAAGTTATAAAAAATATCAAAAAGGGTGAAGCAGGCGATATTCTCGGATTTGTTAGAGTTGAGGAAAATATGAATGGCGGTCCGGGACTGGCGGGAATTCATTTTCTTGTAACGGGAAGCGGGATATCAAAAGAAGTGACGAGTGATAAGGATGGATGGTTTCATGTTCGTGTGCCACAAGGACACTATAAAATTGAAGGCGAAGATTCAAGGTGGAATATTGAGGCGTGCCCTGATACCTCTGATTCTCCAGATGATGTAGATGTTCGAACGGCCGGTGGTGGAGAAGTAGATTTTTTGGCTGAACGGAAACCGTAAACATTATTATCTGTCAGCGTGTTTTTATTCTAACTACATCAAATTTAATGGTTCGCAAATCGTACAGAATGGGGAGGCTGAATGTTTTGCAGGCGATGCAAGATCAAGATGCGGGAAATGGCCCATGTGGCGCATAAGAAGCGCAAGTTCGTGTGTCCGAAGTGCGGGGGAGCCCGCATGATGGGCGGCAAGGAAAAGGCCCGGGATCGCCGCCGCCAAGGACGGGATGAGTGAACGGATTAACACTATTTGGATTATTCGCCGTCTCCGCCATGATGTTTTGTTACGCGTTTGAAAATCGTAATCGATGGTTCATTTTGGGTTTCGCCGGAGCCTGTGTCCTAGGATCCATTTATGGATTTTTGCAGGGCGCCTGGCCTTTTGGGTTGGTAGAGGCTATTTGGTCGTTGGTGGCTTTGAAACGATGGGTTAAAAAATAAACCAGTTTCGGTTATTCGTCCTCGGTGAAAGACACCGGTTTTGAGGGTTTGTCAATGACTTGCAAAACCCAAGGATAGGTCACCACTTGGGAAGTCAAAGCGTCCGGACTGGGTTTCATGTCCTCCCAATGAATGACTAAATGATTCGGTTTGTCTTCCATTTGTAAAACCTGCACCTTGTAACCGGCGTTGGGCTCAAGACCCGCTTCCAAAAAGACAACCGCTTGCGCGCTGAAATCAACAGTTGGCACCGGTTTGCCCGGTTCCAAATTGTTCCAGACTGTTTCAAAAGAAGCCTCGTCCGTGATCAAGGTTTGTTGGGCGATGGGGGTGTGAGTGTCTTGATCACCGCTCCAAAGCGAAACCGCCGCGGACTCCAAATCCCTTTGGGCCGCCGGCGCGGCTGAGGCGCCTTGTTGCATGGCGTCTAAAGAATTGGTTTGTGCCATGGCCATGGCGGGAGCCGCTGGTTGGGTTTTAAGGGCCATTCTTTTTCGTTCGGTTTTAGAGACTAAGCCCGAGGACGCCGCCGCGCCCTGCGGGGCGCCACCGGCTAAGAGGTTGGAATTCAAAGAAGCGTCGGCCGACTCATCGTTTGACCGCGTGGCAACCATTTCCCGAACATCCGCCTGAGGAACCGGGGCGAAGGCTGCGGCTTTCGGCGGGGACTGAAGGTTTGTCTCTGACTTTTTATCGCTCGTGACTTTTTTCGCGACTGGAAGATTGGTTTTGACCGAAGCGGTTTTGGATTGCGAAGTCAGCCGGTCTTGCCAGTTGGGATACTGGATAAAAAAGAAAACGGCTGTGGCGGCGGCTACCGCGGCGGGCCAAAGGGGACGGAAGTGGAAGAGATTTTCACTTTTACCGGACTTTTTTTGGTGAAGACGGGTCATGATCTTTTCGTGCAGATTCCCTGGTTCCTTCGGTTCGGGCAAGGCCCGGAGGGTCCGCCTCAGCCTTTTATAAGAGGCCAATTCTTTGCGGGCATCGGCACAGTCGCGCAAATGGGTCTGGACTTTTTTCTGGTCCCGGGACGAAAGCGCGCCTTCGGCTTCCAAAGACAGCCAGGGATGAATTTTCGAACAGCTTTTCATAACCAATCCTTTAATTGATCCCGCAAAAGCGCCCGGCCCCGGGCGATTCTCGATTTCACCGTTCCTAATCCTGTTTTTAAAACCGCGGCGATTTTTTCGTAATCTAAATCTTCCAGGTCCCGCAAAACAACCGCTTCCTTATAGTCCGCGGGCAAACGGTCCAAGGCTTTTTGGAAACGTTTTTGAAACTCATGGCTTTCGGCCAAACGGGATGCCCATTGGGACTCGGATTCGGGCGCTTTTTCCAGCCAATCTTTGGCGGACTCGTTTTCCCCGGCGGGAGCCAAAATGTGAAGTTTGCCCCGGTTTTTCTTGGACCTTAAAGCGTTCTTGGACAGGTTGGCCGTAATGGCGTAGATCCAAGTCGAAAGCGAGCTGTCCCCCCTGAATTTCGAGAGTGATTTATGGACCCGGATGAAAACCTCCTGGGTCACATCCAGGGCGTCGGCCTCCTGTCCCAAATAGCGAAAAGCGGTTCGGTAAACCATGGTTTCATAAGCCTTCACCAAACGCTCAAATCCGGGGTCTCCGCTTAAGGCGTCCGTGACGAGGCGGCGATCGGCTTCACGGGTTGGCTTGGAAGTTCCTTCTGAAACAGCGGCCCAAAGGATTCCCAATCCATAAGACACCCACCGGGGCAAAAGGTTCCCCGGGAAGTTAAGGGTGGGCGCGAAAGAAGAGGCGGCGTTCATGGGGCTAGTTTAACACGGCCCCTGAACCGATTGCATCTGTGCCCCTGTCGACCCTAAGCCGGTCGATATTTTAACGGGAACTCGTTTTTGTGGATTCTAAAGGGATCACCTGGAGGTCCAACCGCTCGGAACGGCGGATGAGGGCCAGGGAAGTCGGGATTCCGACCCGTTCGTCGCTCAAGAGCCGGTGTAAATCGTCCATGCCTCGAAGGGGCTGATTCTCAAGTTCGATAATGATGTCCCGTTCTTGAAGTCCGGCCCTTTCGGCCGGGCCATTGGGCTCAATCGCCACCACCAGCACGCCCTTCTCGGTTTTCAAATCAAAATGGCGAACCGCGCGGCGGGGCAGGTCGATGTCCTGGCCGCCTATGCCGATAAAACTGCGGCGGACTTTGCCGTACCGCATCAATTGCATGGCCACCCGCTGGGCCGTATCGATGGCGATGGCAAAGCACAAACCTTGGGCCGCCATGATGGTGGCCGTGTTGACGCCCACGACCTCGCCGCGTGAATTGACCAAGGGCCCCCCCGAGTTGCCCGGGTTTAAGGCCGCGTCGGTTTGGATGATATTGTCGATGAGCCGGCCGGACTGGGAGCGAAGCGACCTTCCCAAAGCGGATACCACGCCGGCGGTGACGGTCGTTTGAAATCCCAATGGACTTCCGATGGCCACCACCAGCTGGCCGACCTTGAGGTTCTGGGAATGGCCGAGGGCCGCGGGTTTTAAACCCTGAACGTCCACGCGAATCACCGCCAGGTCCGAATCCGGATCCTCGCCGATAATCCGGGCGTGATGGGATTGCCCATCCAACAGAGTGACTTCCATCTCGGACGCGCCATGCACCACATGGCTGTTGGTCAAGATAAAGCCGTCAGGTGTGAATAAAAAGCCCGAGCCGCTTCCCGCCCGGTGAAGGGAATCGCCGGCCGCTCTTCGGCCTCGGCCTTTTTGGAACACATCGATATTGACCACGGAGGGCGACACCTTTTCGGAGGCGTAAATGACCGCGCTGGAATAGGCGTCCAAAAGGCCCTCGTTGTCATAAGGAACCAAGTCCCGCTTTTCGTTTTGCAGGGCCGGAAGATTGTCATTGGAGAGAAAAGAATAAGGCCGCATGGCGTAGAACCCCTTTTAAGTCGATAGTTCCTTCGTTCCATGGAAATATCGGAAGAAAAGCCATTGAGATTCAAGGGGATGAAGGCGCTAGAGGAGTAAAAAGCCACAGCTTAAACATTTCACCGCTCCCGCTGGCCCTTTGCGGCCCAACCAAGCGGGACATACCGCCCTCACATTATTTTTAAAGAGGGGCGGCGCAAGACGCGAAGAAAACATTCAAAATGTTAAATTTTGAAGCTTCTAAATATTTTGGAGACCCTCTTGGCGTCTTGGCGGTGAAACCGGGTTTAGTCGGTGACCGATTCCACCCGGTTTCGGCCCTTATTCTTGGCTTGATAAAGGGCCCGGTCGGCTTGGTTGATGAGGGCTTGATAATCCGAAGAAGGATCGGTCCGCGTCGCCAGGCCGATGCTGATCGTAATCGGAATCCTTTCGACGCCTTTAAAAAAAGGGTGTTTTTCGACGTTGGCGCGAAGCCGTTCGGCGACGGTTCCGGCGGCAATGGCGTCACAATTGGGCAACAGGCAAAGAAATTCCTCGCCCCCATAGCGGGCCGCGTAATCCCCGGGCCTTAAAGATTCCCGGATCCGCTGGGCTAAACCTTGCAGCACCTCATCCCCGAAAGGATGGCCGTAAGTGTCATTGACCCGTTTGAAATGATCCAAATCCATCATGAAACAGGATAAGGGTTTAGGGTCGGCGGCTTGTCGTTTGATTTCGGTTTTGAAAATTTCATGCAAAAAACGGTGGTTGCCCAAGCCGGTCAGCGGGTCCGTCAAAACTTGATCCGTCAGCCGCCGGTTTTGCCGCCCAATCAGGTCGGCGTCCCGCCCGAGAAAAAAACCAAAAAGACCAAAAGAAAGGCTGGTACCGGCCAACATATAGGTGAAAAAGAAAAGATGATCCCGCCATTCGTCCACGATAAACGAAGGCAATTGAAGCGAAGGGTGGGGAGAAAACCACAGCAGCGCCAAAGCGCCCAGCGGCGCGCCGAAGCCTAAAAGAATCCCAAAAAGCGAAAAGAGAATGGATCGTTTAATGGGGTGGCTTGGCACGGGGATCAAGGAACCTCTCCGCAAAATTGTTAGTAAACGGGTCCGCCGTCCCGTTGCCTCGAAGCGGTTAACGGGACAAATCGGATCCTTAACCGGGAGCCGCCCCAGTATAGGGCCCCTCAGAGCGAATTCCACCGGTCTTCACCCCAAGCTTCAGCCGAAATTCCCCGTTTGATAGTCCAACATGGCCTTTTTGAGTTCGCCCACGGTGTTCATCACAAAAGGCCCGCCCCGGGCCACCGGTTCCCCGATCTTCTGAGCGGAAGCGAAAAGGAACCGGACGGGTTCCGCGTCGGCCGCTTCAACCCGAATCGAACCGCCTTCGCCGAAAACCCCGAGATATCCGGTTTTAACGTAAGAGGGCTCGTCGGTTCCACCGGTCTTGGCCTTGCCCTGAAAAACATAAATGAAACTGTTTTGGTCGGCGGGCGTGGGAATCGTGAAGACCGCGCCGGGCTTCAGCTCCACGTCAAAATAAGAAAAGGGAATAAAAGATTGTCCCGGGCTTTTGGCTCCCTGGTATTCGCCGGCCATAATTTTTACCCGCGCGCCGTTTTTTTCCACCACGGGAAGTTTTTCCGAACTGATGTCCTGGTATTTGGGTTCCACCATTTTGTATTTGGCCGGCAGGTTCAACCAAAGCTGGTAACCCCAGGCCAGGCCGTCGGTTTGCTCGGGCATCTCGCTATGGATCAGGCCGCGCCCCGCGGTCATCCATTGGATGGAGCCCGCCTTCAAATGGCCCTCGTGTCCTTTGGAATCCCGATGGGTGAATTCACCCGCCATCATATAAGTGATCGTTTCAAATCCCCGGTGGGGATGGTCGGGAAAACCGGCGGCGTAATCGTCCGGGTTGTCGTTCTTGAATTCATCCAAGAGAAGAAAAGGATCCAGCCTATCGAGCTCGGGCGAGCCCAGGACGCGTTTAAGTTTGACCCCGGCGCCGTCCGAGGTATCCATCCCCCGGATGATTTGAGTGACTTTGCGGAAGTTTTCCATCGCGAACCGCCTTTCTTGAGTGCTTGACTTAATAGTAAAGTGAAAATTCCAAAAAACGAGGACTCGCTTTTTTATCGGGTCACTCCAGCGTCCCCAGGTTACAAAAGGGAAACGGGTCTCAAAAGTGGGAAAAATTTACCCAAAAAACAGCCCTGAATGTGGCCAAGTCGAATTTTTTTGAGATTCAATCCAGAAAGTCGAAACCCTTTCTAAATCATAAGGATAAAATAGTTATCGAATTTAATCACACTTATCCCGCCGGGATGGGTTCCGAGGTGATTGGAATGCCGGTCAACTCATCGCGGCCGAATCAAATTGATAGGCGAATGTTAAAAAACCCTGAAAATATGACGAATTATTCCCCGGCCGGCCTCATTCGGAAACGACCGATGGGGCAGGTGGCGGGACTGGCTGTCATCGCTTTTTTTCTTTTTATTGGCCGTCCTTTCGCGCAAACGGCGTCGCTCACGCCGACTCCGGTGCCCCCGCCGTCTAGTCCGGGCGTGAAGACAAATTCGATTCCCCAAACCCAGACAGCCAGCGAGGCTTCCACTGTCCAGGACACGGAATCACCCGCCAGTGAATTGAAAAAATTGAGCTTGGAACAATTGATGGATTTGGACGTCACTTCGGTGGCGAAACAACCCCAACCCTATTTACAGGCACCGGCGGCCATTGACGTCATTACCAACGATGAAATTCGCCGTTCAGGCGCTTTCGACATCCCGGAGGCGCTGCGGCTGGCGGACAATTTGGATGTGGCCCAAATTAGTTCCGCGGGTTGGCAGATCAGCGCCCGTGGGTTTAATTCCTCCGTCAGCAACAAACTTCTGGTTTTAATGGATGGGCGTAGTATTTATACGCCGCTTTTCGCTGGCGTCATTTGGGGAAACCAGGATTACTTGATGGCGGATCTGGATCGAATTGAGGTCATCAGCGGTCCTGGGGGAACCCTGTGGGGCGCCAACGCGGTCAATGGCGTCATCAACATCATCAGTAAAAGCGCGAAAGACACACAGGGTGCCTACGTGGAGGGCGGCGGGGGAACGCAACCGCAGGATTTCGTCGCCGCCCGTTACGGCGGCACTTTGGCTCCCAATGTTTATTACCGTGTTTATGGAAAATATTTTAACGAGGGGCCTGAAGTGTATTCCGACGGCACCAGCGCCCAAGATTCCTGGAACAAAGGGCAGGGTGGATTTCGTATTGATCAGGAGGATTCCTCGCCGGATAGGTTTACCTTACAGGGCGACATTTATGGAGGCAACAGCCAGTCGACGCCTGGGGGCGAGGGAAGCCCTAATTACCAGGGCATCAGCACGGGCGGGAACTTATTGGCCCGCTGGACGCGGACTTTCGCGGACGACGATGACTTGAGCCTGCAGGCCTATTATGACCGGACCAACATGGTCGTCCCTTTCCAAGCCAGCGCGGCTTTTAGCGCTCCGGCGGGCCCTCTTTTTGATGATCTGGACACGATCGATTTGGATTTCCAGGACCGCTTTGCCCTGGATGCGGGGAACCACCTCGTTTGGGGATTGGGATATCGATTCACGAATGACGAAGTGGTCGACGCGCCGGTTGTGGCTTTTACGCCGAATACTTTGGATTTAAATCTATTCAGCGGATTTATCCAGGACGAGATCAAATTTGGAGGGGATATCGCGCTCACGCTGGGGAGCAAGGTCGAACACAACGATTATACCGGATATGAGTTTGAGCCCAGCGGACGGATCCGGTGGGACTTGACGGACAAGCAGATGCTCTGGGCGGCGGTTTCCAGGGCGGTCCGCATGCCGGCGCGTTATGACCGGGATTTATTGGAGCCGAGCCCCGCCTACGGAACTTTTTTGGGCAACAATTCCACTTTTCAATCGGAAACCGTCATCGCCTATGAATTGGGCTACCGGGCCGAATTGGACTCCAGGTTTTCCACTTCCATTTCGACTTTTTTTAACAATTACAGTGATTTGCGCAGCTTGGATTTTACGCCCATTACCCTGGTGCCGCTTTTCTTCTCCAACGACCTGAGGGCGCAAACTTACGGGGTTGAATTCACGGCCGATTATCAGCTTTCCGAGGGGTGGAGGCTGCACAGCGGCTATGACCTGATCCAGGAGACGATTTGGATCGCGCCGGGACAAGTGGACTTGTCGAATGGCTTGGCTGAAACAGCCGACCCCTTGAATCAGGTCTTTTTGCGCTCTTCCATGGATTTGCCGGGACAAGTGGAACTGGACGCGGATTTCCGCTGGATTGATTCGGTTAAAAACGGGGGTATCGGCGCCACCGCGCCCCAGATGATTCCCAGCTACGCCGAACTGGACCTGCGCTTGGGTTGGCGCGTGACCCGGGATATCGAAATTTCCCTCGCCGGACAGAATCTTTTGCAAGATCAGCACCTGGAAGGTGGAACTCCCGGTTCCGGGCAAGAAGAAATCCAGCGCAGTGGTTATGGAAAGATCACATGCCAATTTTGATCTCCTTCAGCCGGCGTTGGGCGTTTCGGGCGGGGTTGGTTTGGCTCGTCTTGGCTTGCGCGGGCGCCAAGCCCCCCTGCGCGCAAGCCGAGATCTCCCGGGAATATCAAATCAAGGCGCTCTTTTTATTTAACTTCGCCCAATTCGTCCAATGGCCCTCCGCCGCCTTCGCCCGCGCCGATGAGCCCTTTCGCATCGGCATTTTGGGCGACGATCCTTTTGATGGTTTTCTGGACGAAACGGTGCGGGGTGAAAACATAGGGGGTCATCCGCTGGTGATCCAACGTTACGCCAGTGTTGGGGATGTCAAAGACTGTCAAATTCTTTTCGTCAGCCGCTCCGAAAGCGCCCAGTTAGGTGAAATCCTGGACGCGGTGAAGGGTCGAAATATCCTGACCGTGGGCGACATGGAAGGATTCCTCAAAAGCGGGGGCATCATCCGCTTTGTCACCGAAGAAAATAAGATCCACTTTCGGATTGATTTGGACGCGGCTAAAAACGTGAATCTGGTTATTAGTTCCCAGGTGCTTCGGTTGGCTGAAATCGTCAAGCCGGGAGGGGACTAATTATGCGGCTACAAGACCTGCCGATTAGGCGAAAACTGATGCTGGTCAACTTGTTGACCAGCGGCGCGGTGCTAATATTGACTTGCGTGAGTTTTATGACCTATGAATTCATCACCCTGCATAAAAACATGCTTTTGTCCTATACAACGCGGGCTCAAATTATCGCCGCCAATTCCACGGCGTCGCTGGCTTTTCAAAATGAGGCCGACGCCACGGAAGTGTTGAGCGCGCTTAAAACCGATAACCGCATGGTGGCCGCTTGTCTTTATGACAATCAGGGAAAAATTTTCGCCAAGTATCCGGCTCAAGCGGCGGACCGCGCTTTCCCCGCGGGACCGGGAGCCTCGGGCTATCGGAACGGGCATTTGGAAATTTTTTCCCCTGTTACGCAGGGCGATCGGGTGCTCGGCAGCGTTTATCTCCAGATGAATTTATCCGCCTTGACCGAACGTTACCAAGCCTTCGCTTGGCTTTCGGCGACCGTTATTATCGCCTCGCTTTTGCTGGCTTATGTACTTTCCCGCGCGCTTCAAAAACAAATTTCGGCCCCTATCTTGGCTTTGACCGAGACGGCCCGCGCCATTTCTAATCATCAGGATTTTTCCGTTCGCGCGAAAAAATTCGGCTCGGATGAATTGGGTTATTTAACCGACGCCTTCAACCAGATGCTGGCCGAGATTTTGGCCCGGGAGCAGGCGGTTAAAACTTCGGAGGCCAGCTACCGCGAAATTTTCGACAAGGCCAATGACGGCATCATCATCACCGATCCCGAGGCCGTCGAGAATCCGATCTTGGATATGAACGCCAGCTTGGAAAAAATGACCGGGTTTACTTTGGAGGAGTACAAAAAAATACCGATGGAAAAACTATTCTCAAGGGAGCCGGGATTTACCGCGGCCGATTACGCGCCTTTGGCCCAGAAGGCTTTAACCGAGGGTCCCCAGCTATTTGAGTGGCTGGCGCTCCACAAGGACGGCCATAGCTATTGGATAGAAGTCAGCCTGCAAAAAACAGTTCTCGCCGGGAAAACCCGCCTGATCGCCTTTATGCGGGATATTTCGGACCGTAAACGCCTGGCGGAGATTACCCGCCTAGGGGAAGCCAAGGCGATTGAGACCATCAAGGATTACTCGATCATCCTGCTGGATCGGGAAGGCCGGATTTTGACCTGGAACGCGGGAGCGGAAACGATTAAGGGCTACAAACGCGCGGAAATTCTGGGGAAATCCTTCTCCACTTTCTATACGCCGGAAGACAATGCCAAGTCCCATTCGCAGGAGCTGCTGAAGATGGCGGCGGAAAAGGGTCGGTTCGAGGAAGAGGGTTGGCGCGTCCGTAAAGACGGCTCCCGGTTCGAGGCGGACGTGCTGGTGACGGCCCTCAAGGACGAAAAGGGAGAATTGCGGGGATTCGTGAAGGTGACCCGGGATGTGACCGAGATTAAGAAGGCGCAAAGGGAGTTGCAGGAAAAAACCGAGCTTTTGGACTCCATCCTTAAAAATATCGCCGATGGTGTCGTGGTGGCCGATGATAAAGGGCAATTTTTGCTCTTTAACCCTGCGGCCGAGAAAATCTCCGGTCGGCCGGGTGAAAACGCCACGCCGGGGCAATGGACCGAGCAATTCGGAATTTTCCTGCCTGATGGAAAAACCGGTTTTCCCGAAAAAGAAAACCCGCTGGCCAAAGCCGTCCAGGGGGAAGAAACCAATAATGTGGAAATGTTCCTGCGCAACGCCGGGCATCCCGAGGGGATTTTGGTCAGCGCCTCGGGCAGGCCCTTGAAGGATGAAAAGGGCCGCAAGCGCGGCGGGGTGGCTATTTTCCGCAACATCACGGAACAAAAAAAAGCCGAGGAGCAAATCAAACAAGCCAACAACTTCCTGAACACGGTTTTGGAAAACCTTCCCAATATGGTCTTCGTGAAGGACGCGAAAGATTTAAGGTTTGTGATGTTCAATAAATCAGGGGAAGAATTGTTGGGAATTCCCCGCGCGGACCTCATCGGTAAAAACGACTATGACTTTTTCCCGAAAGCGGAAGCCGATTTCTTCACATCCAAGGATCAAAAGACCATCCAAGAGGGAAAACTGTTGGATATTCCCGAGGAAACGATCCAAACCCGCCATCACGGGCCCCGCATACTTCACACGAAAAAAATCCCGGTCCTGGACGCCGCCGGCGTCCCCCGGTTTTTGTTGGGCATCTCGGAAGACATTACGGAACAAAAAAAGCAGGAAAACCTCAGGGTCTATGCCAAGGCCCTGGAAGCCAGCAATAAGGACCTGCAGGATTTTATTTTTGTCGCTTCCCACGATCTCCAGGAGCCCTTGCGCAAGATACAAGCTTTCGGCAATTTTCTGAATGACGAGGAGGGAAAGTCCCTCACCGAAACCGGCAAGGATTATCTGAAACGGATCCGGGACGCTTCTTTGCGCATGAGCACCTTGCTTTCGGATTTGCTCGATTTGACCCGGATCACGACCCGGGCCAAGCCCTTTATCCCGGTGGACTTGAATGAAATCGTTCAGGAAGTGCTCAGCGATTTGGAAATCAGGCTGGAAGAAACCAAAGGCAAGGTGGAAGTGGAAGCCCTGCCGACGCTGGACGCTGATCCGGCCCAAATGCGGCAGCTTTTCCAGAATCTGATCGGAAACGCCCTGAAATTTCACAAGCCGGGCGAGACGCCTTTGATCCATATCAGCGCTGAAACGAATGAGGCCGAAGAAAGCTGCCGGATTCAGGTGAAGGACAACGGGATTGGATTCGACGCCAAATACGCCGAAAAGATTTTTAATATTTTTCAAAGGCTTCATGGCCAGGGCCAATACCCGGGGACGGGGATTGGATTGGCGATTTGCCGAAAAGTGGCGGAACGTCATGGAGGCAAAATTGAGGCGCAAAGCCAGGAAGGGGCCGGGGCCCTTTTTACCGTGACATTGCCCCTGCGCCAAGCGGTGGTACATCCGAAACAGTTGGAGTCATAGAAATCGGGAAGAAGCCTAAATTTGATGGAGCGAAAGGAAAAGAATATGACACTCGCGGGAACATTTGCCCCCATCCTCATCGCGGATGATGACGGGGACGACAAGATGATGGTGGAAAAGGCCTTAAGGGAAAACCGGGTCGCCAATCCATTAGTGACCGTGGCGGACGGGGAAGAGCTTTTGCAATACCTGAGGCGTCAAGGCCGATACCAGGACGCGGTTCGGCCCTGTTTCGTGCTTTTGGACCTGAATATGCCTAAAATTGACGGCCGGGAGGCCTTGAAGGTTATTAAAAGCGACTCCGACTTAAAAAAGATCCCGATCGTTATTCTCACCACGTCCAAGGCCGAAGAGGACATCCTAAAAGGTTATAACCTGGGGGCCAATTCCTATATCACCAAGCCGGTGACCTTTGAGGGATTGGTGAAGGTCATGAATTCGCTTAAATGTTATTGGCTTGAGATCGTGGAACTTCCCGAGAATGACGCCCTTGAACAGCCTTAAAAATATCCGGATTTTAATGGTCGATGATGACCGCCAGGATTTCGAGGCGGTTCAACGCCTCTTGTCCGGGTTCAAGGACCCGGGGTATGACGTGGATTGGATCCCGTCGTTTGAAGCGGGGATTGAGGCGGTTCGAAAGGGCGGGCACGACCTTTACTTGGTGGATTATTTATTAGGCCCCCAGTCCGGCCTGGATTTTTTAAGGGACGCCGCGATGATCCCCTGCCCGGCGCCGATTTTGCTTTTGGCCGGAATCGGAAGCCCGGAATTGAACCGGGAGGCCATCGCCCGGGGCGCCGCCGATTATCTGCTCAAGGGATCCTTGACCGCGGACCAGCTTCAGCGAGCGATCCGTTACGCCTTGGAGCGCTTTCAGATTACCCAGGAACTCAAGCAAAGGGGCGAGTGGTTCCGGGCGCTCATTGAAAACGCGCTGGACGGCGTTTGCATCGTGGAAAAAGACGGCGTCACTTCCTATCTGAGCCCCTCGATTCAACCCATGTTGGGCTATAGCCCTGAGGAACGGACGGGAAAAAATTGTTTTGAGCTCATTCATCCGGATGATGCCGCCCAGGTATCCCAGGCCTTAAAGGACCTTTTTGAGGCGCCGGGCCGCGAGCGGAGGGTGGAATTCCGCTTCAAGCACAAAAACGGCTCCTGGCGGCTCCTGGAAGGGGCGGCGATGAGCCACACCTATTTCGCGCCGGGGTTGCAGGGAATCGTGGTGCATTACCATGACATCACGGAAAAAAAGAAGGCTGAAGAGGTATTGAGGCAGTCCGAGGGAAACCTGCGGGCCATCTTCAACAATAGCGTCCAATCAATCTCACTCACCGATTTGGAGGGCCGGCTGGTGGCTTTTAACGATAAGGCCAGCCAAACCTCAGTGGCCCTTGGGGGTCCGCCCTTTGAGTTGGGGAAAAAACTAATGGATTACGCCCCCCGGCCCCACCAAGCGATGATCCAACAAAGGTTTGATCAAGCCCTAGCGGGAAAGACTTTGCGGCTCGAAAGCCAATACCACAATCAGGATGGATCGGACCATTGGTATGAGGTGACCTATAACCCGGTTTACGGATCGAAGGGGGAAGTGGCCGGTGTTTGCCTGATGGGCGAGCTGATCGACGAGCGCAAAAAGGCTGAGCGGGCCCTGCGGGAAAGCGAGGAGCGTTTCCGGCGGATCTTCGAGAACAGCCCAGTGGGCATCTGCCTGGTGGGGCTGGACGCCAAGATCCTGATGGCCAATCCGCGTTTTTGCGCCCTCGTGGGCTACCCGGCGGAGGAACTGGCCGGCAAGTCCTTCATCGACATCACCTATCCCCCCGACATTGGGCTGGACGTTCAGCAATACCAACATTTGATTTCGGGGGAAATTGACAGCTACGCCATGGAAAAGCGCTATATCCGCAAGGATAAACAGATCGTTTGGGTCAACCTTTTCGCCACGCTGATCCGCAACGAAAAGGGCGAGGCCCTCCATGGGCTGGGCATGGCGGAGGACGTGACCGAGCGTAAAAAAAATGAGAGCGCCCTGTCCGAACTGGCGGCCATCCTGGAGCAAACCTCCGCCGCGGTTTCCAGCACCGATTTAGAGGGCGTGGTCACGGTTTGGAACCGAGGCGCGGAAAAACTTTTTGGTTACCCCGAGGCCAAAATTTTGGGCCGGTCGATTTTTATGCTGGCGCCGCCGGACTTGATTGAGGAAATGCGCGGTCTTTGGAGCCGGGTGGGTAAAGGCGAAAACGTCTCCGATTACGAGACGGTTCGTTTAAAAGAGAACGGCGATCCGGTGGAAGTGACCGTCAATCTTTGCCCCATTCTTAACGCGGGGGGAAAAGTCACGGGCATCTCGGTGATTTACCGGGACTTGACCAAGGAAAAAAGCGCGCAAGAAGCCCTGCGCAAACAAGAAGAACGGATGCGGCTGGTTCAAAAAATGGACGCCATCGGAAGGCTCGCCGGCGGGGTGGCGCATGACTTCAACAATTTACTCAGCGTGATCGGCGGCAACGCCGAGTTTTTAATGTCCGGCTTGCCCGAGGACTCCTCCCAGCGCGAAGAACTGATGGAAATTCAAAAGGCGGTACGGCGCGGCGCGGACCTGACCCGCCAACTGCTGGTCTTTGGCCAAAAACAGGTTTCCCAGCCGACTTCCCTTCAGACTGAACGATACGGTGGCCGAGATGAATAAGATGCTGCGCCGGCTTATCGACGCCCCCATTGAGATCGTGATTGAGCCCGAGCCGGGCTTGTGGACGATCCAAGCGGACCCGATCCAAATCCAGCAAGTCATCCTCAATTTGGCGCTCAACGCCCGGGACGCCATGCCCCAGGGGGGACGGTTGGTTTTGCGCACCCGGAACGTCAGTTCCGCCGATCCGGACTTGGCCAAACATCCCGAGCTTCAAGCCGGGGGATATGTGAAGCTTTGGGTGACCGACACGGGAATTGGGATGACCCCGGAAGTTCAAAAAAGAGTCTTCGAGCCTTTTTTCACCACTAAGGCGGACAAGGGGACGGGACTGGGACTTTCCACGGTTTATGGCATTGTTCATCAAGCCCGGGGCCACATCAGCTTGGAAAGCCATCCGGGATTGGGAACCACCTTCACGATTTTTTTCCCGGCGGAAACCTCGGGAAAGGCGCCTAAATCTAAAGCCGAACAAATGCCCCTTTTGCCCATGGGCACGGAAACCATTTTAGTGGCCGAGGACGAGGAACCGGTGCGCAAGATCGTTCTGCGCATCCTGGAAAAACAAGGCTACCAGCTGCTGGAAGCCGACCACGGCGAAACGGCGTTGAAAAGATCCCAAGAGACCCCCGGCCCCATCCACCTGCTCTTGACCGATACGGTGATGCCCAAGATGAATGGAAAAGAATTGGCCCAAAAACTTAAAAAATCCAGGCCCAAGATGAAAGTGATCTTTATGTCCGGATATCCTCAGGAAGTTTTGGCCCGCCAGGGAACCTTGGACCCCGGCATCCACTTGCTTCAGAAGCCCTTTACGGCCGAGGAACTAGCCCAAAAGATCCGACAGGTTTTGGACAGCCGCTAACTCAGGCCGGAGTCTTGGGGGACTGAAGCCAAAGTTTAATTTCCACCGGGCATTGCTCCACTTTTAAAAAAATTTGGGAATCGGGGTTCCGGTCGGGGAGTTCCGCCGCGGCTTGACGCCGGGGCTGGAGGGGGCCGGTTTCCGCCAAATCGGCCATCGAAAAATACCGAATCAAATAAAGGCCGTAGAGGGCCGTAATTTCCTTTAACAGCTCATTCTCGGTATAAAGATTAATCCGTTTGAAATCCCGCTTACGAACCAGCCAAAGGTAAAAAGAGGGGTCAAACCGTAAATTCAAGCGTCCCGGGGCCAAGCCGGACCACTCCAAGGTAAACTCGGAGGATTCGGGGCTAAAAGAAGCGTCCAGAAGACCCGTTAAATGAACCGGTTCCCCATACCAGTAGGCCGTAAAGCGCTCAAACAAAAGCATTAAATCCTCGGGAGAGGGCAAAGTGGCCAGGCAGGTTTGGTTGTTTTCAATGATGGTCAACAAGCTCAACCCCTTTCAAGAGACGAGGGGTAATAAAGCAAGAGCGGTGCCAAAAGGTTTGCGGGGAAAAAGCGGGGGTTTAACGCCGCCCGCGGGACAAAAGGCAAATTCCGGGTGGATTGATTTTTCCCAAGGGGAAACTTTTATCCACCGGCTTATTTGAGGTTATAGCGTTTCATTTTATTAAACAAGGTTTTACGGGTGATGCCCAGGCGGTCGGCGGCCTTTGATTTATTGCCGTTGGTTTCCAGAAGCGCCTTTTGGATATTTTGCTTTTCCGCCTCCGTTTTGGGAAGCGATCCCCGGGCGCTCGCTGCGCCGCCCGCCTTGGCCTCGCGGATTTCCTTCGGCAAATCCTTCACCGTCAGGGATTTCCCCTTGGCCGTCACGACCAGCCGTTCGATCACATGTTTCAGCTCCCGGACGTTTCCAGGCCAGGAGTAATTTTTTAATATTTGTAAAACCTCGTCAGAAAGAAGGCTTAATTTTTTATCAAAAGCCTGACAGGATTCCTGGAGAAAAAAATTGGCCAATTGGGCGATATCATTGGGCCGGGACCGTAAAGGTGGAATGGTAAAGGGAATGACGTTTAACCGGTAATATAAATCGGCGCGGAACCGGCCTTCCTTGACCTCTTTTTCCAAATCCCGGTGGGTGGCGGTGATGACCCGGACATCCAACGGGATCTCCCGGGTTCCGCCCAAGCGGCGGATGTTTTTTTGCTCAAGGACCTTGAGGAGCTTGGTTTGGACGGTGGGGGTGAGCTCGCCGATTTCGTCCAAAAATAGGCTGCCGCCTTGGGCCTCCTCAAAGAGCCCCATTTTCTGTTTTTTAGCGTCGGTAAAAGCGCCGGGTTCATAGCCGAAGAGCTCGGATTCCAGGATCGATTCGGGAAGGGACCCGCAGTGCAGTTCCACGAAGGGTTTGGCCAGCCGGGGGGACAGCGAATGGATCAAACGGGCCACATGTTCTTTTCCGGTCCCGGTCTCGCCCAGAATCAGCGCGGTCACTTTTTCCTGCCGGGCCACCTGCTCAATTTGCTCATAAATTTTCTGCATGGCCGGGTCGGTGAGGAAAAGATAATCTTTGCGGTAAAGATCCCTTTGCTGGCGTTTCAGCGATTGAACCTCAGCGATCAAGCCCTGTTTTTCCCCGATCTTTTTCACGACAATTTTGAGTTTCTCAAGGTCGATGGGTTTTTCCAGGTAGTCTTCGGCGCCCATGCGCATGGCCTGGACCGCGGAGTCCACCGAGCCGGAGCCGGTGATGACCACAATCGAGGCGGAGGATAAGTTCTCATTAAGTTTGGATAAAACTTCCATCCCCGACCAATCAGGCAAATGCAGGTCCAATAAAATGACGTCGGGTTGAAGCACGGAGGCTTTCTCGATGCCTTCCCGGCCCGAGTGCGCGGTTCCGACTTCATGGCCATTCTGTTGAAGATATTTGGAAAGAATCTTGGCTAGGGATTCTTCATCATCAATCACGAGGATTTTCATGGTTACGCTTTCCCTTTGAAAATCGAATGTTGTTTCGACGCAATTCTAGCAATTTCCCGCGACCTGTCCCAGGCGCGAATGCGGAAAAAGACCTAAAAAACAAGGGACATATTCCGAATGCCATTTTTAAGGCAAAAAAACAAAAAAGAATGGGTAAAAAATACCCAGGCGTCCATTTTTACCGGGTACAAGTCTTACCCCGGGTTCTTTTTCACTGGGAAAAATCCAGTTCTTGTTGGCACGACAGTTGCCTTAGGTAAGGGTGTTATTGAAATAAAAAGTCAGGACAAGCGAAATGTCGGTGACCCAAATGAAAAACTCTTCCATCGAAAATAACGGGGCCTTGTGGATCCCGTCCCAAGCCCAAATCTTGAAAATGTTCGAAGCCGCGCTCAAGCCCTTCGGCGACATTTCCATTCTTTCCGTGGACAGCTTTAATATCAAGGCTTCCAACCTTTTTCTCGACCGTTCCTTTGAGTCCGCCGCCACCGGGATGACGCTTCAGATCAGGTCCGCCCAGGATTTCGCCGGCCTTTTATCCCAATGTACCCGCGTTTCGGGACAGGCCCTTTTAAGCCCGTTGGAAGCGTTGGATCATTTGGCCGCCCGGTTTTTGAGGCAGATGCGGCATGAGGCTGAAAACCAGAATTCTTTTTTCCCCTCGGATTGGACCCTTTTGGGTTCAGACCTTCATCGGGGACCGGAAGTGGAACCGGCGCGCGCTTGCCGCCTGCTGGCTAGCTTGTCGTTGGTTGAAGTTCGGTTGTGGAAATAGAAGTTAAAAAACGAAGGAGACGCATATGAAACGCATGACATGGTTGACCATCCTTTTTACCATTTTCTCGGGCCGGGCGGTTTTCGCCGGGGCGCCCGTGGATAACATGAAAGCCCTCGCGGGACTTTTGCCGACGGGAGCCCAAATTACCCAAGTCACGGCTTATGACATCCGGGGCGTGGGGCAATCCGACTCCATCGTTTATTATCAAATGCCCGGCCGGGCTTGCGCGGTGGCCTTGGTGTCCAAGGAAATGAAAACCCTTTGGTCCTTCCAAGAAAACGGCGCCGACCATATTTGGACGCCCGCGGGGGCTCATCCGGGTGTGTCTTTTTTAGACGCGGCCCATCCCGCGGTGCCTTACCTGGTTTTTAACCCGTACTTTGGCGCGGTGAAGTCCCAGTTTCACGTGTTCCGCTGGAACGGGAAGGGCTTCCTTGAGATGAGCCATGGCGACTTGGGCAACAACCCGCAAGTTTCCGAAATGCCCGATGGGGCGCAGGCCGTGGTGGCCGACAACTTCGGTTACCCCACCCCGCACCTTTTTGTCCTGAAAAACGACAGCTTGGTTCCGGCGGACTTCCAGTATCCCCACTTCTTTGACAAGACCGTGAAAGAAGCCCGGCAGTCGCTGCATGACATTCAAATGATCCCCCATCCGGATTATTTGGAAGTGGAATCCCAATATGTGATGGCCTTTCTTTACTCCCGCCAATACCAGGAGGGTTTGATGTTCGCGGACCAGGTTTTGAGCCTGCGGCCCACGGGTTTGGGTTCGGACCTGACCTCGAAAGCGGTCGTTGAGATTCACCACGCAAAGGGATGCCTCTACATGGAAATGGGCAAAAAGGCCGAAGGCATGGCGGAGTTTAAAGTCGCCTCGACTTTGGACGAAAGGCCGCAATACCAGGGTCAGGCCGGGGTTTACGCGCAGCTGGGGGATTATTACCAGGGCAAAAACGACGCCGCCCACGCCGTGGAGGCTTATGAAACCGCCCAGAATTTTTTGGGCGACGGCAAAGTTCAAATAGCGGAAGGACTGGACAGCCGGATCCAAAAGCTTTCGCAAACGGAAGGATTGGACCAGGACTCAGTGGAGGTTTCACAGGCGGCCACGGTGGATCTGCCCAAGACCTTGGTGGTGTCCAGCCTGCCTTAAGGCCCTGTTATTCTTGACGAGGGGCGCGCCCGGAGGTTTCGGGGGCGCCTTTTTTTATTTTGAGGAGGGCAGCAGGTTTTTTTCATCCACGGATACGGCCGGAAGCGCGTCGTCCTCACCCCGGATCACGGTGTCATAGCGCTGAACGGCGTTGTAGCGGGCGTGGGAACTATCCTCGAGGAAAAGCGCGGCCAACAGGTCCAGCCCCACGCCGGTGAATAGAACCGCCGTGTTGGTGGAACGGCGGGCGGGGGAATCGTCGAACAAGAGGTGAAACCCGCCCCAGCCCACGCCCAGGGTGCCGGCCAGCCGGCCTATTCCGCCCCAGAAGGCGCTGTCTTGGGATTGGGCGAGCAGTTGATCGCATCGGGCGTCGTTTATCGGCGTGAGGGCGTCGGAAAAATCCTGAAAACTTTCCAGTTTTTCGCCGGCCAGGGTGTAATCCATTCCCCAAAAAGACCAGCGGGTCTCAATCGGGCTTTTTTGCCATTTAATTTCCCCGGCTTGGGCGGCGGTCAAGCCTAAGAGGAACGCCCAGGCGAGCAAAGCCATTGCGCGCGGGATCATAAAATCTCCTTGAGCCGCTCGGCGGGCCTGGCCAGGATGGCCTTGGCGCCCTTTTCCACGATAGGTCTTTGGATTAAATCGGGGTGCTTCACCATCAAATCCACCAGCGCTTCCTCGGACAAGTCCTTTTCAGCCAGCTTCAAGCTCTTATAAATTTCTTCCTTGGTCCGAAGCAATTCCTTGGCGCGGATCCCCATTTTTTTTAAAAGCTCGAGCAGTTTCTTTTTGGGGATGGGCTCCAGGTAGTAATTGACCGCGTTAAAATCGACGCCTTTTTCCTTGAGGGCGTTATAAACCTGACGGCAGGTGGTACAGGTGGGTTTTTGGTAAACGATGATTTTCACGCGGGCCCCTTCGTTATTTGACGGAGACGAATATGTCGACTTCAGACGGTTTGGCGGCGTGGTACCACTCGAAATCGGCCGCGTAGGAACGGTGATGGGGCGTTGAGTTCGCGGCGAAATAGTTCCAGATCTCGGCCCAAGTGGCCATGACCGCCCGGGGCATTTGGCCCTTGGCCTTAAAGACCAGATACTTGGAGGGCAAAATAATTTGGCTGGAAAGACCCGGAATCATTTCCAAGTTCGAGACCTGGGCGCCGATCAAAAGATCATATTCGCCCAGGTAGTCGTTCTCATAAGAGCTATAGACCCCCAGGATGACGTCCGGATCCAGCCGATGGGGAATTTTGGCCTTGATGTTCTCATCGTAAAAACGGTTCCAAAGCGCCGGAATTTTGGCGCTCTTGAGGTTGGTTTCATTTAAGTTCAGGGTCCGGGCCCGGATGCCCATGACCCGCATTTCCTTGCGCTCGACCAGACGGGGTTCCAAGTCTGCCTCCAACGAATAGGGATGGGATCATCATAAAAAAAGAATCGAGCGAAATACCACTAAAAGTTTCACGGCGCCTTTCGGGGCCAATCGGGCTTCAGGGCGGCGGCGGGCCCCGCGCTCATTTTTTTCAGCAAGGTTTCAGGGGAAGCCTCCCGATGGAGGGCGGCTGTCATTTGAGGGTGGATAAAACCCTCGTCGCGCGCGCGATCGATGAATTGGAAAAGGGCGTCATAAAACCCGCCCACATTCAAAAAACCGATGGGTTTATCCTGGAAGCCCAATTGGGTCCAGGTGATGATTTCCATCATCTCGTCCAAGGTGCCGAAGCCTCCGGGCAGGGCCAAAAAAGCATCGGATAATTCGGCCATGACGGCTTTGCGCTCATGCATGCTTTTGACCACTTTAAGTTCGCTTAAGGCGGGATGAGCCAGTTCTTTTTGCCGCAAGGATTCGGGAATGACGCCGATGACATGGCCGCCCTCAGCCAAAACCGCATCCGCCAATTGGCCCATCAGCCCCATACGTCCGCCGCCGTAAACCAGCTTGAGCTGATTTCGCGCCAAAAGCCGGCCCAGATGGGCAGCGGTCTCCCCGTAAATCAGATTCGCCCCCGCACTGGAACCGCAATAAACACAAATGGTTTTCATGGAAGCGGGCCTTTAGCAGTGAAGTGGGGGCTAGTATCCCATGAAATACAGGCTCAGAACCAGGACCGAAGCCAAGAGGCAATAAAAGCCGAACCAACCCCAACGGCCCTGGTTCAGCCATTCCGAAAGCCATTTCAGGGCCAGCAGGCCCGCCGCGAAACTCAATGCCATGCCCAATAGGTCGGGCGCCAGGCCGGCGAGCGAAAGGCCGGACAAGCCTTGGGCCCGATAAAGGCGAAGGCTTTCTTTTAAAATAACCGGCGGCGTCAGAACGACGGCCAGGGCAAAGCTGAATTCTTCGGCGCTGAGGCGCGGCAGGCCTAAAAGGAGACCCGTGGAAATGGTGGCGCCGGAACGGGAAAAACCCCGGAAGGGCAGGCAGATGCCCTGGACCAGGCCGATGATAAAAGAAGACCGATTGTCTAGGGCGGCATTCGCTTTGGTTTTCCCGTCCCGGGCGGCGATCAGGATCAAGATTCCGGCGCCCGCCAGCGAGGCGGCCATGAGCGGTAGATTTCCAAACAGGTCCTCGACTTGGGCCTTGGAGCTTCCCTTTAAGATTACTTTTTCGATCAGTTCCATCAAACAAAAACCGGTCAGGCCCGTGCCCACGGTGGCCACCGTGATTTGGGCGAGGGACGAGAAGGTTTGGATTTTTGACTTAAAGAAACGGGCCTTCCATCCGGGCCAAAAATAAACCAAAACCGCCAGCATGGTGCCGGTGTGGAGCAACACGAGCAGAAGGGTCATGGCGGGAAGGGTCGGGTCAAGTCCCATCAGCTTTTCCGCCACAATCACATGGGCGGAACTGGAAACCGGCAATAGTTCGGCGAATCCCTGGACCAGGGCTAAAAGCGCGATTTGAAGAAAGGACATGATCGATTCCTTCGGGATGGGTTAACGGCACCGGCGGTTTACCATACCCGAAAGTCTTTCGGAAGGAGTGAAAAAATTCGGTAAAAATAAATCGAACCATGCCTTTGACAAAGCAGGCAAGACTCGTCTTTTGAAACAAGGATAAAGGCCGATGAAGACGGATGCTGGAAACACAAAAATCGGCTCTTATCAGCTTCCGCATCGCTTTTCCATATAACCGTCAGGGGAAAGCGATATTGTCCCGGGCCTCTTTGACTTTGATATGGAATCCCGGGGCACCAATGTTTCAACAGGTCTTGCTTCGCGAAGGGAATGACTCCAAAAACAAAAACCCCGGCGTGGAGCCGGGGTTTTGAAAAGAGCGGCCGGGATTAAATCAAAGCTTATTTATCCCCATCGCGATCCCCGTCTTTATCCATAGGGAAACCGCTGGCGCCACCCGCCGTATCGGCGCCGTTAAGGGCTGTGCCATCCCCGTTTTTCGATGAAATTTTCAGATAGGTCACCCCTTTGGTTTTTACCACGGTTCCCGTGACTTCCACCCACTGGCCCGCTTGGGAGGCGAATTTTGATCCGATGGGTTTGAAGTCCTCGTCCACCGGGATAAAAGCGTTATTGTCCTTATCCAATAACCCCAAGTCTGTTCCCATTTTGGAACAACTCATGTCGCAGGCCGCGTGGGAAGCCGGATCCGCTCCATGCTTGGCGAAGCACTTCATGCAGGCCACCAGGTATTTTTTCGTCACCGGCCCGCCGTCGGCGGCGAAAATCGGCGCGGTTGAAATGACCAGCGCCAAACCCATCAGTAAACTTAAAATTTTTTTCATCGTGAGTCCCTCCGTTTTTTTACACCCGATTGAGGGGTGCTCTCGCTGGATACCGGAAGCCCGGTGGCCGGGTTACGAAAACCGCGGAAATTTTTTAGCGCGTCCAGCGGGAGAACCAATAGGTCCCGGCCCAAATGGGGATGAAAAGAAAAACCACCATGGGCAGCAAGTGATTGAGCAGCATGTGGCAGCATTCCCAATGGGAGCAATGGAGCTGCACCGTACCCGTACCCAAGAGAAAAGCGGAAAGGCCCAGCCAAGCCCCGGTCCAGCCGGGCCGGAAGGACGCGTTACGGGAAACCATCCAACCCACGGCGATCCAAGGCCAAAAGGCCGTTCCCACCATGGACTTGACGCAAAACCAATGGGACTCCCGGCCGTGGTCCATCACGGCTTGAAGGCTATCCCGGGGGAAAAATAAAAAGGGCATGGCGAACAAAAAAATTAGTAAAGCCGCCAACAGCCATTGGAGGCGTTTTCCCGCCTCGGCTCCCGGCATGCTGGAGGCGATGCCGATCCAGGCCGCCAGGGCGGAACTCAAAAAGGCGAGGGCCAGGAAAAGGGCCGAGCCCGGGTCGCGCAGGCGTTCGCTTAAATCCGGCTGGGGATGGATCAGCCCGAGGGCGCCCGAGGCCATCGCCAGGGCGAGAACCAGCCAGATCAGCCATTGGCGCAGGACCGAAGGCGAGCGCCGCCGGGGACCCATCGACCGGGTCAGATCCTCCAGCAGCGCGGCGTTTGGGGGGTGGATTGTTTTTTCGGGCATGGTCAATTTCGCTCCAACAATATTTTTCGAAGCAGGACATAGCCCCGGTGCGCCCGCACCTTGAGGGCCACCTTGGAAATGCCGATGGCTTTGGAAGCGCTTTCCAGGTCCATCCCTTTTAATTTCAACATCTCCACCGCCTGGCGGTTGGCTTTCGGCAGGGCCCGGAGGGCGTGATACAGCGAGTCCTCCAATCCCCCGTCGGTTTCCTCGGTGGGGGTTTCGGGGAGATTTTCCAGGGCGATTTCCCGCTCCACAAACTTCCGGTTTTTTCCCAGGGCCGTCAAAATCGAGTTCCGGGCCACGGCGAAAAACCACGGCCCCAAGGGCCGGTCCGGTTGGTAGGTATGGCGGGCCTTATGAAAGGTCAAAAGCACTTCCTGATAAACATCCTCCACCTGCTGCGGGTTAAACACCCGGCGGCGTACATAGGCGAAAAGCAGGGGGCTGATTTCGGACAAAAGCCTTTCATAGGCATCGCCATCGCCTTCCTGGACGCGGGCCATGAGACGGGCCCAATGCTGCCATTGGGGATCGTTTAAGTCCAAGGGTTGGAATTCCTCATGCCGCTCAATATCGAAAAATCGACAGGGGGGTTACGGAAAAAGGATAGGATCCGAACCCGCTTAAAAAACGGCCTTTTCCGCCCCAAGCGGGCATCTTCCCTCCGGACGGAAATTCCGGTAAACTCGCCGTCTGGTTTTGAACCGGCTTCCCGCCGTCATTTTTTGTAACCCTTAAAGGATGCGCATGCCTGATTCCGTCCGTACTTTTTCCATGGCTGAGGCCAAAAAAATTGTCGAGGATTTGTTTGAGCCCAATCCGAAAATTTATTGGGCCGATTTTTTATTGAACGCCCTGGTGGGGTGGGCGGCCTTGGCCGCGGTGGTCTTGCTGCCCACGGGGTCGTTTCCTCAAATCGCGGCCTTCCTACTGGCGGTCCTAGGGCTGTACCGGGCGGTTATCTTTATCCATGAGTTAGCCCATTTGAAAAAGGACAGTTTTCCGGTTTTCCATGTGGTTTGGAACCTGCTTTGCGGATTTCCCCTCATGGTGCCGTCCTTCACCTATATGGGCGTGCATATCGACCATCACAAACAAAAGCTTTACGGCACCCAGGAAGACGGCGAGTACCTTCCCTTTGTCATTGTGGGCCGTTTTCGAATTGTTTTGTTCCTCGTCATGATGGCGGCGGCGCCGGTTTTCGTGGCCTTCCGGTTTTTGGTTTTAACGCCCCTTTCCTATATTCTTCCGCCCTTGCGCAGGCTTTTGTGGCAAAGAGTCTCATCCCTGGTCATTGATTCCACTTATATCCGCCCCGATCCGACTGACCGGGACGGCCGGTGGTGGAAATGGCAGGAATTTTTTACCTTTCTTTACGCGCTGGCGGGCGCGGTTCTTTTATGGAAAGGCATCCTGCCCTGGAAAGCTTTTTGGGTCTGGTACGCGGTGGCGGGAAGCATTCTTTTCGTGAACGGAGTGCGCACCCTGGTGGCCCATTGCTACCGCAATCCGGCGGACCATGTGCTTGAATTTTCCGAGCAGTTTTTGGATTCGGTGACGGTTCCGGGCGTAATTTGGGTTACTCCGCTTTGGGCGCCCGTGGGGCTGCGTTTCCACGCCGTACACCATTTGTTTCCCGGCATGCCTTACCACAATCTGGGAAAGGCCCATCGGCGCTTTTTAAAGGAGCTCCCGGCGGACAGTTCCTACCATTTGACCCTGCGCAAGGGATTGATCGACGCGTTGGGCCGGCTTTGGAAAGAAACGACGGAATATCAGGCGGGGAAAAAAGTAAAAGCCGCCCAAAGCAAAACCCAAACCACTTAGAAAAAAGATGTTTTAACCACCAAGTTCACCAAGAAACATAAAACAAAGACCGGATTTTACAACGATGTTCTCTAGCCTTTTTGGCGCTCTTGGTGAACTTGGTGGTGAAATTGCTTTAGTTTGGCGACTTAACTTTTTGCGCTGAAGTCTAGGAAGACTTTAGCAATTCCCGGCAAAGGCGGGCGGGAAAGCCCGGCCCCTCGTAGATATAGCCCGTATAAATCTGCACCAGCGACGCGCCTGCCTCGAACTTACGCCGCACATCCTCGGCGCTCAGAATGCCGCCCACGCCGATCAGCGGAAACTTGCCTTTGGTGAATTTGGACAACTCCCGCAAGACCTCATCCGCTTTTTCCCGTAAAGGCCTGCCCGAAAGGCCGCCCACCGGATAATCCCCCGCCGGAAGGTTCATGCGCGTAATCGTGGTGTTGGTGGCGATCAGCCCCGCGCAGCCGGCGCTCAGCGCGATATCGGCGGCTTCTTTGAGCGGCTTTCCCTGCAGGTCCGGCGCCAGTTTCAACAGGACGGGCTTCCCCTTGGCGCCGCGGACAAAGGCCCTCAGCAAGGCCTTCAGGGGTTTGGCTTCCTGCAATTTCCGAAGGCCCGGCGTATTGGGCGAGCTGACATTGACCGCCAAGTAATCGGCATAGGGCCCCAACTCCTCAAGGGATTCCAAATAGTCTTCCACCGCGTTTTCCAAGGCCGTGATCTTGCTCTTGCCCAAATTGATGCCCACGGGGCTTTGGGGCCACCGGCCGCTTTCTTTTAAATGTTTTAAACGCTTGGCGACGGCTTTGGCTCCCGGATTGGGGAAGCCCATGCGGTTGATGAGCGCTTTTGGGGCCGGAAGGCGGAAAACCCGGGGTTTGGGATTGCCCGGCTGGGCCTGGGCGGTAAAGGTTCCCAGTTCGGCGAATCCAAAGCCGATTTTTTCCCAGACCGGCGTCAAGGCGGCTTTTTTATCGAGCCCGGCGGCCAGGCCGATGGGATTGGGGAATTTTAAACCAAAGACCGTCTTTTCCAACGAGGGGTCGCTTACCCGAAGTCCGGGTGAAAACAAGGGAAGCAAAGGCTCGCTCAAGCGAAGCGAGGCGAGCGCCAGCGAGTGGGCGGCCTCGGGTTCCAAGGTGAAAAGCAAAGGTTTTAAAAGCGAGTACATAATCGGCTTCCTCAAGAGTAAAGGTTTTTTATTCTACGGTAGGCGAACGCCGCGGAGTAGCGTTTTGTCAAGAAAGCAGAGACTTCGCGTTTTGGAGGCCCTGTTGGGTGCCCACCAAAATGAGGGTGTCGCCGCTTTGCAAAATTTCCCGGGGCGGCGGCATCAGGATGCGTTCTTTGCCCCGCATGATGGCGATCACGCCCACGCCGGTGCGGTTGCGAAGGTTCATCTCCAGCAAGGTCCTTCCGGCGGCCGGGCTATGGTCTCCCACGGTGACCGGCGTGGGGCTTCCCAAACCCGGCACAAAGGCGTTCATCTGCTCATAAAAGGCCTCACTGCGGTCCTCGGCATGGTGGGTCAAGGCGTCGGTGACCATCTGGGCTCCGGCGTGGACGTGGTCCTGCAGATTGATGGCGCTTTTCCAAAAGACGAAGCCCAGAACCGCCAAAAGGGCGAAGAGCAAAAAGGTCACGGTACCGAAGGGAAGAAAAGGCTGGGTCAAGGCCAGCAAGGGAACGCCCACGGCGAAAACGATGCCCAGTTGAAGCGTGACGGTCAAAAGTTTGCGCGGGGCCAGCCCCAGGTCCACCATGCCCTCTTCCACGGGTGGGATGGCCGCCGCGGCCAGGACGCCGCCTAAATTTTTAGCGCATCGGAAAATGCCCGCCGAAAAGGGAATGGCCAAAATAAACCCCGAGCTGATCAAAACCACCTTGCCCCATTCGGGGGGGATGTGGAAAAGACTTTCCAATTGGGGCAGCCAGCGCTTCACCGTGGAGGCCGTGGTGATCACAATGATGATCAGGCACAAAAGGTCCACCAGCAGGATGCCGACCAACTGCCAGGCCTTGGCGTAAATGGATTTTTCCTGTTTATCGGACCGCAGGGCTTCCAGCCAGGAGCCGTAAAGGGCCGCGAAGGTTTGAAGCGGCGCGGGCAGGTGATTGTCCACCCATTGGGACACGGGCCCGGAAGCGCGGATCAGCCAAGGCGTGGTGAAGGCCGTGACCACGGAGACGGCCACCGCCACGTCGTAAAGAAAACCGCTGATGGCGCCGGTGGCGGTGCCCACCTGGGCGATGATGAAGGAAAACTCCCCGATTTGGGCCAGGCTCATGCCCGCTTGAATGGCGGTTCGCACGGGCCGGCCGCTTAAAAAAGCGCCCAGCGCCACGCTGATCATTTGTCCCCCAATGACCAAAAGGGTTAAAAAGACCACCGCGCGCCAATGGATTAAAAGGGTTTGGGGATCCACCAACATGCCGATGGCGACGAAAAAGATGGCGGCGAACATATCCCGGATCGGATGGATGAGCCGCTCCAAGGTCGTGGTGGCGCCGGACTCGGCCACCAGCATGCCCGCTAAAAACGCGCCCAAGGCCACCGAATAGCCGCCCTTTTCGGCGATGAGCGCCATGGCGAAACAAATGCCCACGGCCGTCACCAAAAGGGTCTCCGGGTTGCGCAGTTTGAGCGCCAGCCGGATAAGCCGGGGAATGATGAGATAGCCCACCACAAAAAGAACGCCTAAGAATGCCAAGAGGGTGCCGCTGGTGGTGACGAGCGCGCTCAAGGAAAGTTTCGCGCCCCGGGCCATGGGCGTCAGAACGGCCACCAACAAAACCGCGGCCAAGTCTTGAAGCACCAAAACATTCACCACGGTTCGGGTGAGTTTCTCGTCGGCTTTTTGGTCCGCCAGCGCTTTGGAGGAGATCATGGTGCTGGAAATGGACAACATGGCGCCCGTGAAGACGCCTTCCAAAGGAGTCCAGCCCATGAAAAGGGCCGCCATATAGCCGAGCCAAATCATGACGCCCACTTCCAAAATGAGCGTAAGCCCCGCGGTGGGCAAAACCCGGATTAAGCGCTCAATGGTGAAGGTCAATCCGATGGAAAACATGACCAGGATGACGCCCAAGCTGGCCAGGGTGCGGACGGTATTTTCGTCGGCATAGAGGGGCAGATTGACGTGGGGCCCCAGGATGAGCCCGGCCAAAAGATAGCCCAAGACCGGCGGCTGGCGCAAACGTTGAAAGATCAACGTGGTCACGGCGGCCACGCAAAGTACCATCGCCAGGTCTTGAAGGAAATGCGTGGTTTCGGTCAAAGGGGTTCCTCAAGGGATGGAATGGATACGGTTGGTTTATTTTCGCTTGTTTGGGCCTGAACGTCATCCAAAAACAAAACCCAACCATGTCTTTGATAAAGAAGTCAAAAAAATCGGCTTTTGGAACAATGGTAAATATTGATGAAGGCCGATATTAGAAAAACATTAATCCGTCTTTATCGGCTTTTATCAATGTCTCAATGGGCTTTGCCTTGCCCAGGATGGCCAGTGGGGCATCCAAACCGCCCCAAATAAAAAAGCCCTCCGGCCGAATGGCCGAAGGGCTTTTGAGGAAACCGTGAGAAAAGGTTAAGGCGTGATTTTTCGAATTTTCAAGTTGTTGGTGTCCGTCACGTAAACATCGCCGTTATAGAACGCCAGGCCTTCCGGATAGTTGAAGGTGGCCAAAGCGGCCGCTCCATTAGACGAACCCACGGCCCCGGTTCCCGCCAGGGTTCCAACCCCGCCGGAGTTGATCTCACGGACGACGTTGTTGGCGGTGTCGACCACGAAGAGGTTGCCGGATCCGTCCGCGGCCATTTGGACGGGCAGGGCGAAGAGCGAGTTGCCTTGTCCCAGGGATCCGTTGCCAAAGCCCGAAACGCCCGCGGTCCCGGCCACCGTGGAAACCGTCCCGCCCGTGATGACTCGGATTTCCCGGTTCAAGCCGTCGGAGACAAACACATTTCCGGAACCGTCCAGCGCGACTCCCACGGGAGCGTGGAACTGGGCGGAAAGGGCCGCGCCTTCACCCGCGCCGGCCGTTCCCGTCCCCGCGAAGGTGGTGACGCCGGCGGCGCTCACCGTGCGGATGACGTTGTTGCCGGAGTCGGCCACGTAAAGAACTTGATTCGTGCTGTCAAACGCGATGCCCACGGGATGGTTGAAGCGCGCCGTGAAATAGTCCGTCGAGTTCACCAAGCCGGTTTGGCTCACGGCGCCGGCCAGAGTGGTGACGGCCCCCGTGGCGACATCAATGACCCGGATTTCACTGTTACAGGTGTCGGCCACGAAAACCTCAGTTCCGGCCGTGTCTACGGCGATGCCGTAAGGCAGGGAGAAGGAAGCCTGGGCGCCGGGTCCATCTTGAGAGCCAATGAGCCCCGTGCCGGCCAGCGTGGAGACCACACCCGTATGGGAAATTTCACGGATGAGGTTATTGGCGGTATCGGCGATGAAAAAGTCGCCTTCGCCGTCCACGGCCAAGCCGCTGGGGTAATTGAACGAGGATGAAAGGGCCGTGCTGTTCAAAGCGCCTTTTTGACCCGAGCCCGCGAAATCCGTTACGCTGCCCGAGCCCGAGACGCCGGCCGGAGTCGGCGTGGGAGGGGGCGCGTAGCAATTCGAGGCCAGGTCCGCCGTGGTTTGATAATAGCCGAAATAAGGTAAGTTGCTGACCCGGAAGCTGAACAAGGGGCCCTGGGTAACGGGGGCATTGGGGCCGAAGGTTTGGTTGGGATTGATCACCCGGATCCAAACGTAATCGTGGGCGCTGACGACGGTGGAAGGAATTTGCAGGCAATAAACATCGCCGGCCGCCAGGTGGCCCGAGGCGCCGGTCAGCGGAAAGGTTTCCGGGATGGCGGCGTAATTAACGATGTCTTTGCTTCCCATGAACTTCATGACGTTCCCGTTTTGGGGGGTAAAGGTGTAATAGGTGACCGAGCCCGAAGGAACCGCGGAAACCTTAAGGTCGGCGGCCACGCCGGTGGGAGCTCCCGCTTCCACCACGTCCTGTTGGAAATTGACATAGGCGTTCCCGCCGAGGGAAGAGGTATCGACGGTATAGCAGGGGCTGACCAGGGTTCCCATGGTGACCGACAGGTCGCTGACGCCCGGCTCCACATCGGCTTGGACGGCGCCGACGGCCAGCGGTTGGTTGTCGAGCGCGCTGGTGATTTCAAAGGCCAACAATTCGCCTTCCCCTTGGGGAGCTGAAATCGAAAATGAAATTTCACCCGAGTTCCCGGCGGTTCCGAAGGGAGTGGTCGATCCGGAGACCGGAGAGATACTGGGACCCGTGATCCGGTAAAGGATTTGATTGGCGGAGGAACCCAAGAGTTTGGCCTTCAACTCGCTCGAGACGACCGCGGTGAATTTCAGGCTATATCCCTGTCCGCCGGGTGAAATAGGGACGACGGAGTTACTTTTACAAGCCAGATGCGGCAGGAAGATTCCCGCCAGAATTACCAAGCCGGACAGCGCGGCGAATTTTTTTCTCATGTTTATCCCACCCTTACTCAAAGTTGATTTCAAAATCGGTTCCACAACCCCACTGGTTAAACTTCACGTCTTGTCGTGGGCTGGCGTTGGCCAGCCCAATGGCGTCGATATAGTCGTAGGACCCTGAAAGATTGACGGAAAAGTCCTTCGCGAAATGGATTAAAAGGGAGGGGCCGCCGCCCACTAAGTAGCCCCCGCCGTCATACTTATTGCTGGGATCAGACACGGGATAGTCGTTGGCCAAAATATATTTGGAATGCGCGGACAGCGAGAAATCGCCGATGGCATAGCCGGCGTCCAGGAAGAACCGCGGGCCAAACTGGTTGTGAGCCACCGGGGTAAAGGATCCGTCGGGCTGCACTTGCCAGCCCGGGAAGTAGTATTGGCCGCCCATGTCCCAGGAAAAGCCATGGGGGTTCTCCCAGGCGTAAGACAGATTCAGGTTGGGCCCCATCTGCAGAGAATTCGCGCCGCCCTCTTGGGTGGGCAGAAAATAGTAGAGGGAGGCCTGGAGCACATCATGCTCGTCCGGGGAGTGGGTCCAGGAGCGGTTGGTGGAAACGAAAAGGGTGTCGCCCAGTTTCACGTCCTGCCCGGACGCGGCGCCAAAAGACGGGTTGAAAGCGCCGGAATAAAGATAGCCCAGGGCCAGCCCGTAGGAGCCGTCATAAATCGGGGCGGAAAAGGCGTACATGGCGCTGAGCCCGAATCCCCGTCCTTGATAACGGCTGTCGATGAATTCGGTGGGAACGATGGAAGACGAATCTTTGGTTTCCCAGGTGGTGTCGCCTGTGGGCAGATTCATGGAAAGTAAAAGAGCCGACGGCATATTGAAGGTTTTGAAATCCACTTCGCCGCCGAGTTGAGTGTCGCCCAAGTTTTCCAGAGTGTAATTCGACGGGATGCCGCTGTTGTTATAGACCCCATGGCTGAATTGGGTCTGGGCATAAATATTAAATTGTTGGGGCTGAACAAAGCTCACCGAAAAAGGCACCCAGGCTTCCCAACCATCGTAAGCCGGTTCTTGATTGGAGTCCCAAGCGTCGTACTGCCCGCCCAAAGCCACGGTCACGTGAGGATGACTCTTTTGGTCCAGCGTGGTCGGGGATTCGGAAGCGGTTTGGGCGGTCATGGAGTCGGTCATCGGCATCGACTGGGCGGTGGGAGCCGCGGTGGCTTGCGCCAGGACCTTCGGGGTCGCGGCAACGGTGGGCGTTGAAACTACCGTGGGAGTGGAAAGGGCCAAGGCCAAAGTTTTGGGAGCGGCGATGGGCGTCGCGGCTACGACGGAGGCGGCGACGGTTTTCACGGGCTTAAACTTACTGCCCGAAATGACCAGTTCCTGCCCGGCTAAGAAGACTTGGGTTTGGGCGGCGTTGGAGACGGTTACCGAACCCGAGGCCACGGTCAAATCGGATTTCTTGATGCCGGAGTCATAACTCAAGGAAAATTTCGAGCTTTGGGCCTGGAAAGTGTTTTTGCCCGCTTGAAGCAGGACGGCGCCCTTACTGTCCAGATCGGCTTGGCCCTTGAAGAGGTGATAGGCGGAAGGCAGTTGGACAAAGCGGAAATCGGTATTGGCGCCCACGGTGACATGGGAACCATCGGCCAGAATCAGGCTTGAGGAAGAATCGGGGCCGGTGGTGATTTTTTCGCCGTCCACCAGGGGGGAGGCGACAGCGGCGTCCCAGGATTTACCGCCCGAGAGCATCTTCAACTGAACCGTGCCGTTGACCGCGCTCACTTGATTCGGGTTCACCGTGGCCGCGGCCAAGGGAGTGGGCACCGGGGTGGCCGCGAAAGCCGCCTGACAAACGGACGCCGTCAGCGCGAGCGCCAAGGCCGCGGTTTTTTGCCCCAAGTTTTTCACGATCGATGAATTCATTTTTTTCTCCCTCAAGGTACGACGATATGGACGCCCAGCGTCTGCTGGGTGGTGTTGCGGCCATTTTCGTTGTTGGAATTATTCCCGCTGTGGAAGCCGTTCGTCAAATCATTCAGGCCGGGCTTGGTATTGTTGCCCGAATTAGGAGTGCCGTTCCCCGGATTGCCGATAAAGCTCCCGTTTTCGCCCGCGGTGAGGACGCTGGTTTTGCCGTCGTTCAAGACCCAGACCGTTCCCTCGATCACATCCACCGTGAAAAGATGATGGAAAGCGTCATAGTGGGGATGGAATTCCGTTCCCCGAACGCCGCAAACTACGCCGCCGCCCTCGATCTCAAAAGAGGAATTGCTGGAAGCCAGCTTGGTCACCTTGGCGATCAAGTCCCCCAAGAGCAATTTGAAGTGTAGCACTTTGTCGTTGCCCTGCAGCTGCTTGATGCTGGAAAGCTGAAGCTGGGTGCTGGCGGAGATGTTTAATTGGGAGCCGTCGAAAAACTTCAACACCGCGGTGGAAGAAACGTCGGTTTTGATGGTTTCTTGCTCCGTCACGTCATCGCCGACTTTGGCGGGCTGGGCTTTCTGGGTTAAATCATCCACGATCTGCACATCGCCAATCACCGTCATCACCCGGCCATGGTTCGCCGCGATCGGCGCGGCATCGGGCGCCGCTCCGGCGGTCGCGATGGCTTGGGCGACGACTTTCGTCGGAACGGCGGTGGGAGCTTCGGTGGGAACCGGAGTGGCAACGGCGACGGCCATCGCGACGACTTTGGCGGCGGCCGCGGGCGTCGCGACCGGCGTCGTGGCCGTGGTGGTCAGGGCGGCGACGGTTTTCACGGGTTTGAATTTACTGCCCGAAATGACCAGTTCCTGTCCATCGGAGAAGACCCGGGTCTGGGTGGCGTTGGAGACGGTCACCGAACCGGAGGTCACGGTCAAATCGGATTTCTTGATTCCTGAATCATAGCTGAGGGAGAACTTTGAGTTCTTCGTTTGGAAAGTGTTTTTGCCCGCCTGCAGGGTCAAAAAGTTTTGGGTTTGAATATCGGCCTGGCCTTTGAAGAGGCGGTATTGAGCGGGCGCGGCAGAGCTTGGCAATTGATTGAATCGGAAATCCGAATTGGCGCCGACCGTAATATGAGAGCCGTCACCTAGGATCAGCGAGGAAGAGGAATCAGGCCCGGTAATGACTTTTTCGTTATCCAAGAGTGGGGAAGCTTTGGCCGCGTCCCAAGCTTTGCCGCCGGAAAGTTTTTTCAATTGAACCGTGCCCGTCACCGAGCCCACTTGGTTCGGGTTGACCGTCGCGGTGGCTTGCGGGGAAGCCAAGGCGGTCGGTTGGGGTGTGGCCGCGGACCAGCCCATCGTTGAAGTCAATAAGAAGGCCATCGTCCAAATTGAAACAGGAGTGCGCATAATCGGTTCCTTGTCGACGGCTCGAGAAAAAACGGCCGCCTTTTTCGAGTGAATTGAGCGGTTAGTTTATTGAATTTCGGGTCGTTTTAGGAGAACTTTTACAAATTTAATGGCAATAAAACGCCATGTTTTTAGGCCGAAAAAAGGGGTTAATTGAGGGGAACTTAAATATTTTACTCACTCTCCCTTGACGGGAGAGGGTTGGGGTGAGGGTGGTCCTAATTTAGAAAAAATCACCCTTCATCCTGCCCTCTCCCGCAAGGGGCGAGGGTGAACTCGCGGCAGTCCTTCGACAAGGCTCAGGGTGACAGCGGGGGCGTCAGGTTTTGGACAGGTGCAATTTCAGGAAGGCGATAGTGGAAACCCAGGCCAGTTCGGCCGACTCGGCGTGATAGTTGTTGGGCCGGGCGTCGCAGTTGAAGGCGTGATCAGCTTTCGCGTAAACCGTGCTGACATAGTCCTTGCCCGCGGCGCGCAGGGTGGCCTCCACCGAGGCGACCACATCCGCAGTGAGATGTTTATCCAGCCCGCCCCAGTGAAACAGAACCGGCGCCTTCTGGTCTTTCGCCAAGGGCAGGCTGGCCGGCGCGATATTGCCGCCGTAATAACTGACGGCCGCTTTGAGGGGCAGCGCCGAATTGGCCACGAAGGCGATGCGCCCGCCCAGGCAGAAGCCGATCGAGCCGACGTTTTTCACGCCTTGGGACAGAAGCCAGTCAAAACAGCCTTTTGCGTCCGCCACGAATCCCGGCTCGGTAAGGGCTTGGTAATGGGGCGCGGCGGAAGTCCAATCCGAATAGTCGCCTTCCCACCCGGCCGGGGCCGTGCGGTGGAAGATTTCGGGGCAGATCGAAAGATAGCCGTGTTCGGCCAGGCGGTCCGTGACCGATCGCATGTGGGCGTTCACGCCAAAGACTTCGGGGAAAACCATCAGCCCCACGGACGGGGAAAGCTCGACGGGTTTGGAGCTATACACCCGCATTTCAGTGCCGTCGGATAATTTAAGTTTCAAAGTTTTAGATTCAACGGGCATGGGGCCCTCCTAGTGGTAGTGGATCTAAGGGAGAAAATAACTGGGTGTTTGGACGAAAAGAAAGAGGGCCGGGTGTCGAGGATGATTTTTATTCTTGCTTGGGTTTCTTCGGCCGCGCCTTGAAACCAAAGGCAACGCCCAATCCAAGCAAGATGAATCCGCCAATTTGATTGCCGGTCATAAAAAGACCGACGCCCAACAGGCTGGCGACCAGACTGGCCACATAGAAGCGGTTAAAGCCCGCGAGATTGTAGCCGCATTTGGGGCAACTGTTCGCCGTCTCGGAAATTTCAGTTTTGCATTCAGGACATTGGATGAGGGCCATGTAAGTCCACCTTTCGTTTTATCAAAAAAGTGAGGGAAAGAGTGGCGTCCCATAAGCCACTAAAGCCGCGTAAAACCCCATGGCGGGTCCCTTTAAATAAGCAAACGGCGGAACAAAAACGACTTTATTTTAATCAAAAAAATTGGGATTTGAAGAAAGGAAAAAAGAGGCGGCCGGCAAAAGCTTAGAGATGCTTGGCGGATCCCAGCGGGGTGGCCGAAACAGGTGTTTCGTTCGCCTGGTGTTTTTGGGCCAGATAGGGCTTGTAATGTTTCTCGAAAAAATCATCGGTGGAATCGCGGTAGGTATCGATGCCGCCGATGGAATGATAAAAGCGGATGAAAAGCCAAGCGAAATCCCATTGGTGGGAAAGGAAGCCGTTGCGGGCGCTGTTGGGGTAAAGATGGTGGTTGTTGTGCCACTCGCCGGTGACCATGCCCGGCCAGGGCTGGTTAATGGAAAGATCTTCCCGGTTAAAATCGCTTCCCGCTTTGCGGGAATCTTTGCCGCGGCCATGCCCCTCAAAGTTATAGGTCCGGATCCCCACGGCCCAGACCCCGCTCATCCCGAAAATCGCCATCACCAAAGGCATCCCCCCTAGCCAATAAAAAGCCCCAAACCAAAAGGCCCAGTTCAACGTGAAGCTGAAAAAGGTGCGCGTGGGGTCGCAAATCGAGCCCCATTTTTGATACTGAACGAAATTGTTCGGCTTTACGCCAGCGTGGCTGACCAGCTTGGCGGTACGGTCATAATCTTCCGGGCTTAAATTCCGGGCGATGGACTGGTGGTTGACGTCGGCCAGGAAGCAGTAAAGCCAGCCCGCGTGGACGTTATAGGGGTCACCCGGTTTTTCCGGCACATAGTGATGGACGTGGTGGGAGATCACATAGACTTCTTCCGGGATGATTTTGATGACCAGGTTGCGCACGATAAAAAGCCAAAAGCGGTTGGAGAAGGTAAAGGCGTGGTGGGTGGAGTAGCGGTGCAGGTAGACGGTCCCATGGGTACCCAGGATGACCATGCTATAGATGAAACCGATGATAAAAAGCTTCCAGGTGAAGTAGTGGATGAAAAAAGCGAAGAAGAAGGGCGCGAAAAACAGCACCACCAGCCAGCCGGCAAGGGGCAGCCAGTTTTTGCGGGATTGGAAAATGTTAATCCGGTTAAAAAACTCCCGCCAAAGCTCAGCTTGGGTCGGGACGTAAAGTTTTCCGTCTCGGACAAAGCCATAAGAAGGGGGGTCCAAAACACGGTCTAAAAAAGCCACGGGGTTTCCGTTCGACGGACGGCCGATCAACGGGCCGTTGGTCATTTGATGAACAGCCTTAAGAGTATAGCCCCAGTGCGGGGCCGAATGGGGTTAAATCGGCGTCAACGGGCTCTGAGAATGAGAGTCATTGCCGATTTTTTCAGGAAATACGTTACCTTACCAAGGGGTCGGCCTATCAAAGTGAGAGATTCATCTATCTGAGCTGAAAATTACCACAAGCTCTTGTAGGTTACTTTGGATCAACTTCAAGGAGGATTGGGATGGCTCCCGCGGACGTGAAACGCTATTTGGAAAATTGGCGGGGCGAGGTGGACGGCGCGGCGCAGTATCACGCGCTCGCGAAGGCCGAAAAAAATCCACAACTTTCCCAGGTCTATACCAACTTGGGGAAAATGGAAGAAAAGCACCGCGCCTTTTGGGAAAACAAACTCGCCGAATCCGGCGTGAAAGTTCCCGGGCTCAAGCCGAGCTGGCGGGCCCGGGTTCTCATTTGGATCACGCTTACCTTCGGGCCGAAGGCGGTTTTAAGCACGGTGGCCGAAGCCGAAAAGACGGACCGCAACATGTATGTTTCCCAAAAAGAAACTGAGGGCACCTCCCTGACCGCCGACGAGCATTTGCACGACCGGGTGCTGGACGAAATTTTGCGGGTGGACAAACAAGGCGTCTCGGGAAATTACCTGGCCCAAATCGAGGGACGGCATAAAGCCGTTAGCGGCAATAACTTAAGGGCGGCGGTCCTGGGGGCCAACGACGGGCTTTGTTCCAACCTGAGCCTGGTCATGGGCGTGGCCGGGGCTTCTTCCAACAGCCACCTGCTTCTTTTAACCGGCCTGGCCGGGCTTTTGGCCGGGGCCTGCTCCATGGCCTTGGGCGAGTGGATATCCGTCACCAGCTCGCGGGAATTGTCGGAGCGGGAAATTAAGGTCGAGGCCGAGGAATACGATGTGGATCCGCAGGGGGAAGGCGAAGAGCTGCAGCTCATTTATGAATCCAAGGGCATGAAGCCCGAGCAGGCCAGGGTGCTGGCCCAACACATGGTGGCCGATAAGGACCGGGCCATGGACGCCTTGTCCCGGGAAGAACTGGGCATCGACCCCGACGATCAAGGGAACTCCGCGGTCTCGGCGGCGCTTTATTCCTTTTTTCTTTTCACCACCGGCGCCATCCTACCCGTCGCGCCTTATTTTTTCTTGAGCGGACCGGCGGCCTTTGGGGCCAGCCTGGGATTAAGCGCCGCGGGACTTTTCACCCTGGGGGCCTTGGGGACGATCTTTACCGGCAAGCCGGTTTGGTTCGCCGGGGGAAGACAGTTGGGATTGGGGCTTTTGGCGGCGGCGCTGACCTACAGCTTGGGAAGGCTTTTGGGCGTGAGTTTGTCGTAAGGCGCTCATCGAGCCAATTAAAGCTTCTATTCCCAAGCGAAAGGCCGCTTCGGCCTGTTTATTATTTTCGGGGAACCAGGGGCGTGAGCTCCAATAAATCAAAACCCAAAGTCGGGGTAGGTTGGGGATTTTCAACCAGAGGCTGGCTGACCCGGTCGGCTTCCGGGGAGCCCTTGGCGTAAATCGCGAAATAATCCTCATCGCCGTTTCGGAAAGCCTCTTGGGGGTAGTCCACCTGGATTTGGCTATGGAGCGCCCGGGACAGCCAAGTGAGGGTGGATTGAAAGGCGGAAAGTTTATTGAAGTTGGGAACCAGGTCATAGGACCTTTTTGAGTAATCCCAGTAAGACGAAAATTGGTCGGCCCCCCGGGTGTCGGCCAGGGAAACCGAGATGGGCGAATGGATGTCCAACAGCATCATGTCCTGGATCCCCATTTCCAAGGCCAGGGGAACCAACACGCAGGGCGGCGTATAGAGGGTCCAGATCACCCCGACGCGGTGATGACCGTCGGTAAAAAGATAACTGCGGGCGATATTGTCATACACCGAACAGAAGGCGTTGGGGAACTCATCGGGCCCCGGCTTTCCGTCCTCAATCACCATGAACCGGTTTTGGACGCAGGTTCGGATTTGGTCCCGGTCCGGCAGGCGCGAGTAGGCGCCCAGGGCCACATGCCCGTCGGCGTAAAGGGCGCAGGTGGCCATTTCGGGTTGAAGCGGCAAAAGCGGCCGGCCGTCATAAGTGAACCCGGCGTAACGAAATGATTTGGGATCCCCGGTCCAACTCACCAGATTGTCGATCCGGTCAAAAGTGCCGTTGAGGATGGATAAAAGCCCTTGGGAATTTTGAATCAGGGCGTAATCGGTTTTCTTACCGCTTTTTTCCTCCGCGGTGACCGCGGGAAGCCAGTGCTCAATATGAAAACGGTCCCCGCCCTTGAATTGTATTTTCCCCGGGTAGTAAACGCATCGGACTTGATCTTGGTCGAAGGCGAGGTAAAAAACCATGGCCCGATCCCGCATCAGGTCTGATTGGCTGAAAATGGCTTTTTTCCAGGACGGGCTCAGGTATGGCGACACCCGCGTTTTTTCAAAATAACGGTCAAAAAGTTTTTGACCGCCCAAGTGGTACTTAACCTGATATCCGGCGTAAAGCGCGGTGACGGTCGGCGTGTTGTTGGTGAAATCGACCGCGCAAGGGTAACGGAAAGGAAACCCGGCTTGATTGGCCTTGTCCTGCTTTTCCCAATTCACATGGAGGATAAAAGGGCGCTCCGCTTGGGGAATGGGCCGGGTGGGCGGGAGGGTTAATTGGGGAAGGGACTCGTAAAGCCATTCGCCCGATTTACCGTAGTAATACTGTCGAAGCGCGGAGACCTTTTTTTGTTGGACGCCGTTGTCGGCGGTCGTTCCCGCGGCGGGGCCGAAGGCAAGCCCGAAAAGGAATAAAGCCAAATAATAGGGGATGGGTTTCATTGGAACTTTTAAATAATAGGTTTAGCGGATAGATCCGCGGCTCGACACGATTTAAGTCCCTTCAATCAACAACTTGCCCCGGTAAAGCGGCTTGCCGCTGTTTTGAATCACATAGTAATAAATGCCGGCGGAAACGATATGGCCGTTCTTGTTGCGGCCGTCCCACAAAATAAGTCCGTTGGTTTCTCCCACCGTGTTCACCGGCTCCCCCGAAACCGTGTAGAAGGTCATGGTGGACCCCGGGGGAACCTGGTAAGCCTTCAAGACCCCGTTCACGGCGTAAACCGGGTTGAAGGGGTTGGGCCAAACTTGAAAGGGTACCAGCGTCGCGGTCGGTGTGGGGGTGATGGTCGGCGTAGGGGTCACCGTGGGTGTGTTGGTAGCGGTGGACGTTGAGGTGGGAGTTGGGGTATCCGTAATAGTTGGGGTATCCGTGGGAGTAAAGGTGTCCGTAGGCGTGCCGGTGGCCGTGGGGGTGGGCGTAATCGTGGGAGTCCCGGTTTCGGTCGGAGTAGAGGTGATCGTCGGTGTGTTCGTGCTGGTCGGGGTGTCGGTGGGCGTATCGGTGAGGCAAATGACCGACAGGCTGGCCGGGGGGTAGCTCTCGGCGGTGACCGGCGAGGAAACGTTGATTTGCGAATAGGCGGTTTGGAGATTGCTGGCGCAAGCCGTGATGACCGCGGCGTAAGTTACCGCGAAAGACGCACCGGGCGCCAAGGTCCCCACGTTCCAGTACACTTCGGTCCCGGCGGCGGAACAAGGCGCGCCATAACAGCCCAAATAAGTCAAATCGGGGGGGACGGAGGCTTGAACGGTGGCGCCGTTCCAGGTGAAAGCGCTGCCGTTGCCGTTGGTCAACTGAAAATAGACAGTGGACCCCGCGCTGTATTGCGCCAGGGCGTGGGATACAAACAGAAAAAAGAAAAGCCCGTAAGCGGCCAGGCGTTTTTTCGCCGGCCGGAAGGATAAAAAGCCCAACATGATGAGAGTTCCTCGTCGATAGCGGTTCTGAATGATACCTTAAAAAAATTTCATATCCCATGGCGATTTTCGGGCTAATCACCTCAACAAAATAATTTTAGCTTCCCGAACCCGCTCCGGCTCAACGTAATAAAGAATATAGACCCCGCTGGCGCAATGTTGGCCCGATTGGCCGTCGCCATTCCAAAGATAGGAGTGGGTGGTTCCGTCCGGCGGCGTTCCCGGCCCCAGGTTGTCGATGAACTCGCCCGCCGAGTTGTAAATTTTCATCGCGTAATTTCCCGGTTCCGGATAACTGATGTAAATGGAAACCGGTCCGGTGCCGGGGCCGACCACATTTTTAGAAATGTAAAAGATGTCGGGTCCGGGCGTCGCGGTTTCGGTGGGGGTCGAGGTAATCGTCGGCGTGGAGGTGATGGTCGGCGTCATGGTTTCAGTCGGCGTGAAGGTTCTCGTGAAACTCGGGGTGGCGGTTAAGGTGTCGGTGGGCGTCTTCGTGGGGGTCCGAGTCGCGGTTTCGGTCGGTGTCGAGGTGGGCGTCCGGGTTTGAGTCCAAGTGGCGGTTTCGGTGGGGGTCGGGCTGAAGGTGGCCGACGGCGTCAGGGTCACCGTGGGTGAAGCGGTGGGGGTGGACGTGACCGTAAAACTGGAGGTCACGGTGGGGGACGATGTCATGGTCGGCGACAGGGTTTCGGTCGGGGACAAGGTCGGCGTGGGGGTCGGCGTCAGCGTCGGGGATAAAGTCCAAGTGCGGGTCGGGGTGGGTGTTCCGGAAGCGGTGGGGGTATTGGTGATCGTGGGAGAATAGGTCGGCGTAAAGGTCAAGGTCGGCGTGAAACTAGAGGTCCAGGTCGGGGACCAAGTGGGCGTCAAAGTGGCGGTCGCTGTTCGGGTGACGGTTGAGGTTGGCGTCGTGGTGGCGGTCCAGGTGACCGTGGGCGTATTGGTGCGGGTGGGCGTATTGGTCGGCGTGTTGGTCAGGCAGGCGATCGTGTCGGTCACCGCGTTGGTGAAAAGCTGCTCCATTGGGGAGCCCACATCCACCGAGGCTTTTTCCACGTAAGTGTTGGGGACGCAGGAATTGATCGTGGCCATAAAAGTGACCGAGGTGGTCGACCCATTCACCAGTACGGGAAAGGGCCAGTGTACGGCGGACCCCACCAAACCACAGGTGCTCACCCCCGAGCAGGAAACATAAGTCAGGTTGGCGGGAAGGGTGTCCACGATGGTGACATTGGTCCAATTGGATCCGGTGCTGTTGATCGCGGTGATAACGAAACTCACCGTTTCACCGACGGTATAGTTGGATTGGGCCGAACCGACGGCGGGCCAAAGCAAAGCCAAGCAAAAGAACGCCGGCTTGAGGCTGATTGAAAGTTTGAATGGCATGGGCCGCATAAGGCTTAGGGTCTCCTGGACAGATCATACCCTAACGGCAAAAAGGCGGGGAAACTGAGGGTTATCCCGAAACCGGGGTGGTTTTCAATGGGAAATCCGGGGTTTCAACTATTGTAAAAGATGGGCTTTCGTCAAGAAACGGTTTAAAAGATCCTCGATCAAAAGTTTATCCTTTTTGCCGAAAATAAGGGAATTGCCTTCGGCGGCCAAGGCGATGATTTCTTGGAGCATTTCATCCCGGACCTCAAAATCCGTCACCTTTTCGTCGGCGGATTTGAGCTGTTTTAAACGCGCGAACCATTTTTCATAAAGGTTGAGGCCGTCGCTTTCCAACAAATCGGACACAAAACCGCTGATGCCTGAATTTCGGTTCGCTTTCGTTCCCATGGTTAACCCCTTTTCGGCCTTAAATGTAGCGCGTTAGTCTGTCATTGCGAGGAACGAATTTTGTGACGAAGCAATCTTAGTTCGTGGGTTGTCGAGGCCTAAATCATACGGCGTATCAGGAGCCATAAACTGGGATTGCTTCGTCGCTAAAACTAATGAAAAACGCCCCTCGCAATGACACACAGCTAGGCCCCATCATTCCCTAAAATGAGGCTTTGGGGAGAATGAATTTATCTTTTCTCCATGACGCGATTCACAAGGGCCTCGGACTCGGCTTCGCTGAGGAACCGCCATTGCCCCGGTTCCAGATCCAACTCAATCGGCCCGATGGAAACGCGGGATAGGTCCCGGACCTTGAAGAACCGCTTCCGCTCGACGTCTTTGAGCCCGGCGAACATCCGGCGGATGTGCCGGTTCTTGCCCTCGTCCAAAACCACTCGAACCAAGCTATTGGGTCCGACTTCGCCCAGAACAAAAATCGCTTTGGCTTTGAGCAGCCCGAGCGGGGACTCAACGCCCTCTAAAATTTTAACCCGATGTTCCGGCTTCAAACGTCCCTTGACCCAAACCTCGTAAACCTTCTCGATGTTTTTGGGGGTTTGTAAAAGCCTCACCAGGAACCCTTCCCGAACGAACAGGAGCAGGCCCGTGGAATCTTTATCCAACCGTCCCACTGGGACCCAACCTTGGCCGTGAAATTCCGCGGGTAAAAGCGAATAAACGGTTTTCGCGTCGGGACTTTTCGGGCGGGTGACCACGATCTCTTTGGGCTTGTGCAGCATCAGGATTCGCTTCGCGGGATCGACGGCGTTTTTTTTCACGGCAGTTGGCCGCCGAAATGCCGGATGGTGGCCATCAAATCAGGGGAGATAAGATCGGAAGGTTCTTTTCTCGGCGAACTACAGGCGCAACCCAGCGCGTCGTCATGCAGGGTCAAAACATTCCCCGGCTCCTCGAAGGTCAGGGGCCATAGGATACAAACCGCGGGTTTGACCGTTCCTAAGGGCAGTCCCAGTTTCTTTTCAACGCTATGCAGTGAACAGCGGATGAGCCCTTTTTCCACATGGGCGAAAACACAAAGGCCGTTTTCGTGGGTGTCGATGGTGTGAAAGCCTTTTTCGGCTTCCTCAAAGACATTGGCGTAACCCTCCTCGGTTTTGAGGTGGGGGCAGAGCTCGGCGGCCTCCGGCAAAACGGGCAGGATCCGTTTAAGCTCGGCGTCCGTGACGCAGACGTCGTATTTAGCACAGCAAGATTGGGAAACCTCGGAACAGCCCACGCATTGGTGGTCGATGGAACAGATGGCCTTCCGGTCCAGGCGGATAACGTTTCGCGTTTCAGGGGATGTTCTTTTTCGTTTCAATGGAACCTCGATTCCTATTCTACCCTCTTGGAATTCAGGAATCTCCACGCTTATGATGACGCCAGTCCCGTCCTCGCCCGCCTTGTCCAAACCCAGGGATAAAATCCGCGGAATCGTGGAAAAACGATTATGGCCCCACTCTCGCCCTTTGACCAACTGGTCGCTACCGAAGCCGCCGTCCGGCTGGAATTCGTCTACCGTTGCCAAGTCGTCATGCTGACGGACGCCCAAGGCGCGCGGGAAGTCAGCGTGGCGGACCCGGACCGGGGCCGCGGGCGTGAGGAGGTGGCGGAGAATCTGGCCACCGCCTTCACCCGGATCTACGATTACGCCTTTGAGGATTCTTCCCAGCATCATAAAGTGGTCGGCGGCAAGTTTTGCAATACCCGCGACATGACCGATGAGAACCGCACCAAACTGCGGGACATCTTCCGCAAATTCGTTCAAAAAAACTACGGCGAGCAGGGCCAGTTGATCCTTTCGCCCGAGGACGGCCCGGAAGCGCTTAAAACGCTCTATGAGCATCTTCGGGATAAGGTGCCATTGCACAACTCCAGCCTGGCCTGCGGCGCGCTGTTCGTGGAGATGGGCCTGGGCGTGAAATGGCGGAAACTTTTCCCCAGCGGGATCGATTTCACCCGGGGCGAGCCGATCCTCGAAAAGGAGCCCGCCAAGTTTCTCGAGGCCCGTTTTAACGCCGCCTTTTTCGGCCCCGGCCATTTCCCCTCCAGCAGTCAGTTCATCAACCCGCCCGAATCCAACGTGGAGATCGCGGGGCTCCGCTTCGCCGCCAAAACCGTGAATCAATGGCGCACGCATTTGGTGACCCAAACCGGCCACTTGGTCGACCTGACGGAGGATTTAAAAAAACAAATCGAGCAACACGTGGCCTCGGCGCGGCCCATGGACGAATTGAGGGTGGGACTGGATCAAGCCCGGCCCTTAAGTGATTTTGTGGAAGGGTTCGCTCCCAGCCAAGACGAGCAAAACCTTCGGGCCACGGTGAAGGCGAAAATTAAAAGCATGTCGGAAAACCCCAGCGTGGACGGACTGCCGGCGAGGGATGAAAAGGGACAAGTCCGGCTTCTTTGCATGGACGTTGATTTCTTAACCGGGCTTGCCTTAAAAGCCCTGCCCGGACAAACCCAAAGTGAATTGGCCCGCTTAAAGGTTTTGATGGCCGAGGTGATCGGGGTGGAGAGCTTCGCCGACCTAGTGCCCGTCCATTTCACCACGCTGAGCCGGGGACGGGCGAATGAGAAGACGAGGGAACTCAAACGCGAGGAACTGAAAAATCATGTCCGTCAAATGATGGGGAAGCTCGGCAAGGCCGCGTCGGCCCAAAAGGATCCGGCGCTCGAAAAGATCGTCGCGATCGCGCGAACCCACCTGGAAGCCATGCTGCCCCGGGTGGATGAGGTCGCCGATCAGCAGTTCGTCTTGGACATACTCCCGGCGGGTGAAAAACGGATGTATATGACCATGGGGGGCTCGGCCTCAGGCAAAAGCGGCCTGAAAAAAATAGCGGACCGGGAATGCAACAAGGGCCGGTCGCTGGTGGTGGCGTCGCTGGATGACGCCCGAAGCGAGTGTGAGCGCTATTGGCTTTATCCGGCCACCAACAACCACAACGACGACTACAAATCCGCCGAACAGTTCGGCAACGCCGTCCGGGATTTGATCACCTCGCGGGCGCTGGAAGGCGGGCACAATCTTTATATCGACGGCTCGGGCATCCCTTACGAGGGCCGCAACGACAAGATCACGAGAGCTTTCAAGGAAAAGGGCTATCACGTTTCGGTGCTGGCGGCCCAGGCCCCGCTTTTTGTCCATGACCCGGAGCGGCGAAAACAGCTCATCGACCGGGGCATCGCCCCCGATGACGCCTTGTCCCGGCTCGGCGCCCGGCAAGCCAAGCAGTTAAGGGGCCTGAATCCTAAAATCGTGGTGGACAAGCACATCAAGTTTCCGCTGGCCTCCCGCAACGCGGCCCGGGACAACCTGGTGGATCGGTTTATGGTTCAGGATGTCACTTCGCCCGACGCCAAATACACGCTGTCCTATGTGCTTATCTTGGACCAAGCCGAAACGGACAAGCTGGCCAAACTGCAAGGGGCCGCGCTGAAGCGGGCGCTGATCGAGGAAAACCGGGTGCCCGAGTGGGTGGTATTGCCGCAAAATGCCGAAAACGAGCATCTCTATAATTTAAAAGTGATTCGGGCCAACAGCGACAACACCTATCGGGTGGAAATTATCACCGACATCGAGCAGTACATTCATATGGTGGAAAAGGGTTTGTTCAAGCGCGACGCCATCGGCCCGGAGGCCTTATTCGACTATGGGGTCCACGCCGATCTGGAAGGCTTTTTCCATGGCCCGGGGGGCAAACTCAATACCCTGGGGGCCAAAGGCGTGGGCGAGCGGGCGCTGGATCAATACCTGCCATTTTCCTAGTATCTGAAGTAAATGTATTTCAAATAGGCCATATTTCCCTTAAAAGGTTCTTTTAAGATCTAAGTGCTGTTGTTTACAATCTCTATAAGTAAGTTTACATTTAATCTTATTTAGTTTACAATTAATTCTGATAAGTTTACAAAAACAATTGGAGCCAAGTCATGAGGCGGGAAGAAATCCTAAAAAGAAGCGATGAAATTCGACGCTTCATTTTGGACAAAGTTCAAAAAGATCCCAAGGGCCTTACCGCGGCCATTGTCGAGCAATTCAAAATCTCCCGGCAGGCGGCCACTCGTTATTTAACACAGATGGTCCAAGACGGACAAATAACAGCCGAAGGGGCGACTAAAGACCGGGTCTATAAGCCTGGTGTATCACGATTAATTGAGAAAAGTTATGACCTCGGCGGGCCGCTGCAAGAATCGGAGATTTGGTCGCGGGACTTTAAGGGGCTATGCGAGGGACTAAAGGAAAATGTCGTTAAAATATGCGAATACGGGTTCACGGAAATTGTCAATAACGCCATCGACCATTCCGGTGGAAAAATTTTGAGAATAGTGATGAGTCGGTCTTTAAAAGAAATTTCAATCATAATTGTTGACGATGGTATCGGCATTTTTAGAAAAATCAAAGAAGCCAAAAATCTTTCGGACGAACGCCAAGCTATTCTTGAGCTTTCCAAGGGCAAGCTCACGACTGATCCGGAAAAGCATTCTGGTCAAGGCATCTTCTTTTCGTCGAGGGCGTTCGACGATTTTTTCATTCAATCCTATGGATTGGTTTTTAGCCATCGTTCGGATGGACTGGATGATTTTTTATATGACTCTAAAAAGAAAGTAAACGGGACGGAAGTTTATATGTCGATGGAAATTCAGTCTAAAAAAAGGCTGACGGGTGTCTTTGATGAGTTCGCGGATCCAACGGACGGCAATTTTCTATTCGATAAAACGGTTGTTTCGGTCAAGCTGGTACAATACGAGGGTGAATCGTTACTCTCGCGGTCACAAGCCAAACGATTGATGGCTCGTGTCGAAGAATTTAGAAAAGCAATGTTAGATTTTGAGGGAATTCAAAGTATCGGCCCAGCTTTCGCCGATGAAATTTTCCGTGTTTATAAAAGCGAACATCCCAATGTCAAGCTCACTCCAATCAACGCATCGAAAGAAATAATGAGAATGATTGAAGGGGCGAAGCTGACGGTTTTGGACGGTCATTTTCAACACATCGAAAATGTTGAAGCGCTAATCAAAGAGGGTTTGGTGGAGCCTACGGGAATGGGGCACGGAGTTGGAACAGTTGGCCCGGGCGGAGAACTTCCCCGTGTTTATCCATCCTATCGAATTTTAAAAAAGGACAAGGAGGCACTTCGAAAAATTCTTCCGCGTCTTGGTTACCGAGACAGACAAAAAATCGAAAATGTATTCGATTGGGACAATTAGACGGACGTGACTTCCGAAACCGCCAACCTTTTTCTTATGCCATGGCTGTTCTCTAGGTCTTCATGATGTGGCGGCCGACGGCTCTTTTCTTAATCGGACCCTTGCCGCCATGCCGTTTCGCCGCCCTCTTTTTCGCCGCCACCATCCTCGCGCCTCGGGTTCTTTTCGCCATTTTTGTTTTTCCTTGAATGAAAGATTGGTTTGTCGAGGGTGATAAGAGCAAGGAACGTGCCTCGCGCGGGCATGAGGTGTTCGAACAAGAATCTTATTTTTAATAGTCCGGCAATTTCAAAATGATAAAAGTTCCTATCATTTTGGGAAAAATTTTATTTCTCGCGCGATTTCACGCCGCTCATTTCTATTTCCGGCGGCTATGCCTACACTATAAACATGCGCGTGAAAAAAATTTGGCTTTATACCCTTATCGGTTTACTCTTAACGCTTTGGTCTCCCTTCAGCAGTCTGTTTTTGCTTTGGTGCTCGCCCCATGCCGCCCAGGAAATAACCGGCTATATTGAGGGGGAACTGAAGAATCACTTACATATTTTCGTGATCAGCCTTGTCGTGTCGGGGTTGTTTTTCCCCATCTTCGGTTATTTTTTGGGCCGCCGGACCGACATCCTCACCCGAAAAAATAAAAGATTGAGCCACGAGGTCCTAACCGATCCCCTCACCGGCTTGGGCAATCACCGTTTTTTACACGAGAAATTCCGCCACGAATTCAGCAAACACCGGGAAAACGGTTTGCCGATTTCCTGTCTGATGATGGATCTGGATCATTTCAAAAAGATCAACGACGATTGCGGGCATCCTTATGGGGATCACGTGTTGGAATGCTTCGCCCGGGTGATCAAAAACTGTATTCGGGTCGGGGACTTGGCCGCCCGTTACGGCGGCGAGGAATTTTTGGTGGTTCTGCCCAATTGCGACCAAGAGGAGGTCCGCGAGGTGGGGGAGCGCATCCGCCGGGAAACCGAACGCTGCGTGCTGAACCCTTGCGACAAGCCCGTCCAATTGAGGGTCAGCCTGGGCGCGGTGACCAGCTATGAGAGAGAAGGATTTAATTACCGGCAGTTGATCGCCTTGTCGGACCGGGCGCTTTATGACGCGAAGGAAAAGGGCCGTAACCAGATGATCCAGACATCGCTTCGGATAGGGAAATAACAGGTGTTTTTTTATTTTCCGCTAAGGCGTCGGGGTTGGAGTCGCCGTATACCAATAGCTGGGTGAGCAAGGAATATTGGTGAAGTTATCCACCACGGGCAGGCTGGATTGGGGAACCACCAACGCGGTGTAGTTTGCCCAGGAAGAACCCGCGTTGCAGGTAAAGCAAGCGTCGATGATATTTCCGGTGACGGTAATTTGGGTCGGACCTTCACAAACGCTGATAAAGTCATAGGTGGAAAAGTCACACATGGCACGCTCGAAAAGTATCAGCATTTGACTAGAGAAGTCCACTGGGGGCGCCGGGTAGGAAGTGGGGGTCGGTACAGGAGTTAACGTCAGAGTTCCCGAACCGTAGCTACAAAAAGTATTCCAATCAGCCAGGCTTCGGATAACCGAAGGGCCGGCATTTAAGGCGTGCATCCCCAAGCTAATCTGGGTGAAACCGCAAACCGGGGTCAGGTTAATGGTGGGGGTAATGGTTGGGGCAGGGCCGGGATTCGGCATCACCGGCCAAGGCCTTTGGCAGGCCAGCGGTAAGGACACCAGGAATAAGAGACCTAAAAAAGCGTAAACCGTTTGTTTTTTCATAGAGCCTTCAATTAATAAATGATTAAAGCGATATGTTTTCAATTATACCACGTTTAAAAATCGTCAAGAGTTAATGACGTATAATCGACAGTTTTAAAGCATGTTTTTCGAAGATGGCGGGTTGAGCCTATGCATTAAATTTTTGGCCAAAATCCCATGGGAATCGGCTTTCTTTCGGCCGGACCCCACGGGTGTCCCTTAAGCCCTTTCAAAAGGCAATTTCGCGGTTTGAAACCAATAGGCCTTCAAGAGTTCCATCAATTGCACCAGCCCCCGGTAGTCCATGGGTTTGGTAAAGAAAGAATTGGCCCCGTCCTTGTAACTACCGGCGATGTCGTCCGGGTTTTTGGAGCTGGAAAGCACTACCACCGGGATTTCTTTCAAAACCGAATGGGCCTTGACCAGCTTGAGGGCCGAGCGGCCGTCGAGTCGGGGCATGTTGAGGTCCAGCAAAATAAGGCAAGGCATGGCGGGGTTGGCTTGGCCTTGAACCGACTTCAAGTGGTCCTCCAGGCTGTCGACCAGCGCCTGGCCGTCTTCCATGAAATGAAGGTCGGCGTTCAGCCCGCCTTCAGTCATGGCCCGCTTGATCAAGAGCCGGTCATCCGCGTCGTCATCCGTCACCAAAATGGAACAATGTTTTAAAAGAGTTTCCATAACCATCCTCCGAATGTAGTTAAGACGGCTTTTTTTCGGCTCTCAATCTTTTTTAGAGGACCCGGCCTTTTCCCGCTCCGCCAGGAGGGTGAATGAAAAGGTGGAACCTTGTCCGGGTTTTGAGTCGGCCCAAATACGGCCCCCATAGAATTCAATAATGCGGCGGCAAATCGCAAGCCCCATACCCTCACCCGGGTATTTGCCCAGGCCGTGCAGGCGCTCAAACATCAGGAAAATTTTGTCGCTTTGATTTGGCTCAAAACCGATTCCATTGTCGGTTACCGTAAAAAGCCACTCAAACTCCAGCCTCTTAGCCTCAATTTTGATTTGGGGCGGGCGGTCTTCCCGGCGGTACTTGAGCGCGTTGCCGATGAGGTTGTTGAAAACCGACGCGATCTGGGAAGGATGGACTTCCAATTCGGGCAAGGGGTCCGCGGTGATTTCAGCCTTGGCCGCCTGGATGTCCCCCTCCAGCCCCGCCAGGACCTGGACCAGGATCTTATCCAGCGGGCTTTTTGTGAAAGCGCCCCCTTCCTGCCCGGAGCGGGAATACTCAATAAGCGAATCCAAGAGCCGGGACATGCGCATGGCCGCGCCTGAGATGGCCCGAAGATAATTTTCCGATTCCTGATCCAGGTCCTTTTGCGAACCCTGGAAAAGCTCCACGAAGGTGACGATTTTGCGCAGGGGTTCCCGCAGGTCGTGGGAAGCGATGTGGGTGAAATGCTCCAGGGCGTCCCTTTGCCGGCGGTAGGCCTCGCTCTTGCGCCGCCACTCGAGCCCCGACAGGATGGATTTCACCCGGGCTTCCAATTCCTTAGGGTGGAAGGGTTTGAAAAGATAGTCGTCGGCGCCGGCCTCCCAACCCTTCATCATGGATTCCCGGCTGGTCATGGCGGTCAGGAGCACCAAAGGAATGGACGAAGTCTCCCGGTTTTTTTTCATCTCTTGGACCAGTTGGAACCCGCTCATGCCCGGCATCATGACGTCGGACAGGACCAGGTCGGGTTTCCAGCGGCGGGCCAAGTCCAGGGCCTCGACGCCGTCATCGGCGGTTTTGACCCGGCAGAAAGGCGAAAGCAACGCCGCGATGAAGGCGCGAAGTTCCGGATTGTCCTCGGCCACCAGTATTTTGGGAAGGTCGGTATTTTCGTCATTGGTCTTAGCGATTGGGGTAAGCCCCGCCGGGACAGCCGCCGCCGGTGGACGCCGCGCCGGGGCCGAATCCTCCAGCAGTTCGAGGGGCGTCTTGGCTTCGGGGGCTTGGCAGGTCAAGGTGAAGGTACTGCCTTTGCCCGGCTCACTGCTTAACCGGATGTCGCCGCCGAGCAGTTGGCCGAATTCTTTTACCAGGGCCAGCCCCAAGCCGGTGCCCTCGAAGCGGCGGGTGGCCGATCCTTCCACCTGATGGAATTTTTGGAAGAGTCGCTCCTGGTCCTTCGCCGAGATGCCGATACCGGTGTCCGAAACCGAAAGGGTAAGTTTTCCATCCCCCGCTTCCAGGCGCAAAGTGACCTTGCCCCCGGCAGGCGTGAATTTCACCGCGTTGGAAAGCAGGTTGAAAAGGATCCGCTCATAGAGATAGCGGTCCATTTCCACGAAGGGCTTGGGCGCGTCGGCCGAAATATCCGCCTGGATTTTTTTCTGGTCCATCACGGGCCTAAAATCCCAGAAGAGCGAACGGGTCAGGTCCAGGATATTAACCGCTTCCCGGTGAACCTCGGTCTTGCCGGCGGAAACCTTGGAGAAGTCCAGCAGGCCGTTGATCATTTGAAGCAGACGCACCGCGTTGTTATGGACGGTCTGGACCATGCCCAAGGCGGGAGGGTTTTCCGAAAGGGCCTTGTCCGACAGGAGCGCTTCCAGGGGGGCCAGGATCAGGGTCAAGGGGGTGCGGAGCTCATGGCTGACATTGGCGAAGAAATCGGTCTTGAGCCGGTCCAGCTCCAGTAGCTTTTGGTTGGCCTCTTGAATCTCCTGGGCCCGCAGATAAATCTCGGTCTCGGTTTTTTGGACCTGGGCCTTGAGTTCCTCGGTGAGCTTGGATTGTTCCGCGCCCTCTTGCTTAAGACGGATGAAGTCGGTGACATCCACGACCCGGTGGACGATGTAGGCCACCTCGCCTTTTTCGTCCAGCACGGGCGAGTTCATGGGGCTCCAGTAGCGCGCCTCGAAGCCGCCCCGTTCCTTCGGGATGTCGTATTTCTGGACCGCCATGGTGTCGGCTTGTTTGGTTTGAAGCACCCGTTGGAGGGAGGCCTTCAGGTTCGCCACGCCCGTGGCGGCGGGGTCGTCCGGATTGTCGGGAAAAAGGTCAAAGAGGTTTTTGCCCAAGGAGCCTTCCCGCGTGGTCATGGTGGCTTTCAGGCGCGCCTCGTTGGCGGCCACCATGGTGAAGTCGGGCTTGAGGACAAGATAGATTCCGGGCAGGGAATCGAAGATGGTTTGGAAGTCCGGTTCGGGAACCAAGTCGGACACGAGTTTCTCCTGGGGAAAAAACGGGTCTGTTCCGATGGACCCGCGTTTGGAGCGGCTGGGATGATTTTATCAAAAAAGGAATGGAAACGAAAAAAGGATAAGCAAGGTGAAAAAACCGGTCAGAAATTGGTCGGTTTTTGTGGGTAGCGAAAATGGAGCGGATCCTTTTTCGGGCTAATGTTTGAATCGGGGAATAAACCGGCCGCCTTGACGAGTCCCAACTTTTAGCCGGGTAAAATGAAAACTAGACCCTTCTGTTTTATTACAGGATAGGCCCGCCCCATACCATCTGTTATTCGATGGTATTACCGCCTGAACCACGCCAAAGGGTTGATTTGCCAATAAGAATAGTGCCTTAAACCTGTTATCCTCCCGTCACAGAAGGTTCGACCCAATTTAGTTCAAGAGAGAAATTCCTGAAAAATTCCATGAACCTCGCGGTCTTTATTTTGGCGCTCCTGGTCTTCACCGCTTCTTTATTTACAGCCTGCAGTTCCAAGCAGCAGCCCTTCGAACCCAAGGGCTCCATCACCTCTACCCCTTCGGTTACGCCCGATACCACCCCTTCCAGCACCGTTTCGGGCACGCCCACGGTTTTAGCCACACCGACCTCTACCAAAACCGCCACCTCCACGATCACCATCACGCCTTCGACCACCATTTCACCGACTTCGACCGGCACCCCTTCGGTTACCCCCACGCCTAGCTTTACCGACAGTCCCAGCCAGACACCGACGATCACCGATTCTCCGACCGACATCTTCACTCCGACGGATACGCCGACCACGACCCCCGTGCCGGGGTCGTCCTGGTCCGCTCAGCGCTTCCCCCCCATGTACATATTGGGGTGGATAACGGTGGCCTACGCCAACAACACCCTTTTGGTGCTTCCCCAAAATGGCGATCAGCTCCTGATTCAGAATGGACCCTACTGGAACATTGAAAATCTGCCCACCTCAGCGACCTGGGTTTCCGCCGCCTATGGGAATGGGGTCTATGTGGCGATCACTCAAGATCACTATGAGGACGCGACCTCACCCGATGGCAGTACCTGGACCGGCCAAACCCTCCCCGGCTCCTCCCTGTCCATGGCCTTCGGCAATGGAGTATTTGTGGTGATCCCTTCCGCGGGCAATCAAGCCATGACGTCACCGGACGGTATCACTTGGACCGCCCAAAGCCTCCCCGTTTCACAGGGCTGGCATTCGGTGACTTACGGGAATGGGGAGTTCGTGGCAATCGCCGCTGGTTCAACAACGGCGGCGACCTCGCCTGACGGCGTCACTTGGACCCCCCAAACCATGCCCAGCGCGCAGGACTGGTGGTCCGTGGCCTACGGGAACGGGGTCTTCGCGGCGGTTGCTTATGACAGCTCGACGGCCGCGGAGTCCACCGACGGCGTCAATTGGACTTCCCAAACCCTCCCCGCTTCACTGCCCTGGGATTCGGTGACTTACGGGAATGGGGAGTTCGTGGCGATCGCGTTTAACAGTTCAACCGCGGCGAATTCGCCCGACGGCGTCAATTGGACCGCTCAAAACCTCCCCAGTACGGAGTACTGGTCTTGCGTGGCCTATGGGAACGGATTGTTCGTGGCGGTGGATGACGCCAATGGGTACGCGTCTTCGCCCTGAAAACGGTTTCACTCGTTTAGACTTCACCCAAGTCCGGCCCGGTTTCTCCGGGGAACATCGAATGGTTCAACTAGCTCACCACAATGCCTCGCTCCGCTCAAGGGTGGAACCTTAGGGTTCCCCCTTGGCCCCATTCCTTCAAAGAGCAGGGCGGCCCTGACGCTCCGCCCCGCACCCTTACCCGGGGAGCTCCTATAAACAAAAAGGCCATTCGCCTAAAAAGCGAATGGCCTTTGATCTATATGGCTCCCCGGGTTGGACTCGAACCAACAACCCTGCGATTAACAGCTTGTCTCACTTCCTTTTCAAACTGACTCTTCAACTGCCCTGAAACCCTTTCGCACAAAGGCTTTCAGGCTACCCGCTGATTCTTTTTTCGGCGGGATTTTCGGCCCGTGTCATTTCCGTGTCAATCAGGTTTCTGACCCTTTGAACCGCCGCTTGGCGGTCCTGCCGGTCCACGCGGTCGTACTTGCGGAACATGGCATAGGTCTTATGGCCCGAAATCGACATGATGACCGAATCGCCTACCCCGGCCTTTCTCAGGTTGGTGATGGCGCAATGCCTGAGGTCGTGGAACCTGAAATCCTTGATCCCGGCCTTCCGCCTCGCGTCATAGAAACCCGTCCTGCAACTCTCGATGGGCTTACCCTTCCAGGTAAACACATTGGGGCACCCCAAAACCCTGGGGATGCGCTGAAGAACCGCCGCCAACTCACTATCCAGCGGAATCTCCCGTTTCTCCTGGGTCTTGGTATCGTCGGCCTCCAAGAGAATCACTTTGTTCTTGAAGTCCACCTGATCCCAACGAAGACCCATGATTTCCCCGCGCCTCATGCCGGTCACATAGGCGACCTGGATAATAGGCCGAATATGGTTGGGGCAATTGGCGATAAGCTTCTGGTACTCCTCCGGCTCCAAGGTGCGGTTGCGGGATTCTTCCTTGAACCTTTTGACCCCCTCAATGGGATTGCGGTCAATCTGCCGGTTCAAAAGCGCCCGCCTCAGGATTGTCCTCAAGCAAGCCACGTCCCGATTAAGGGTCGCCCCCTTCAACTTCCCCTGGCGGCCTTGGCTTCTCTGGTTCCGATGCACCAAGTAGGCCTCGACCAAATCCGGCGAAAAACTGTCCAGGGTACGGTCCCCAAAGAAAGCCTTCAACCGGCCCACCGTCAGCTCGTCGCTGTAGTGGGTTTTTTTCCTGGCCCTGGAATAGGCAAGGAAGGATTCCGCCGCGCTGAAGAACAAGGCCTTCGGCTTTTCGGGAGCCAAAAACTTCTGCTCCAAAATGGCCCTGTGGTTTTGGGCCAGGATCAACTTGGCCTGGGCCAAGGGGATCTCACCCAACCGGACTCTTTTGCGCTTCGATACCCCGTCTTCCTTGATAAAAAAATCAAGGAAGTAACCCTTCCCATCCTTGCGAAGATGGTTGGGCAATCCATGAACATTAGGTTTACTCATGAAACCCTCCTAATGTCCCCAGCGCCTTCTATTTTATCCCCACCCCCCATGCCAAAGGGAAGCGGTCTTTTAAAAACTTTTTGAACCTCGGAAAACCAGAACCGGGGATGCCGCCCGACCTTCACAAAAGGCAACACCCCTACCTGTCTCCAATAGCGGACCGTATGCACCGATACCCCGGCCATCTGCGCCACTTGGTCATCCGTCATAAGGTAGTCTTGATTCAACGTCCGGCGGTCGCTCCTTCTGCGTTCCGTCATTACCGGCCTCCTGAATAAACTGAAAATAAAGGACCCCTCAGGGTCCACCCATCGGAGAAAGGTGTGGAAAACCCCGCCCGGCCCGACAGGGACGAATCGGGGGGTTTTCCACGGTGTTGACTTACGCCTTTAATCTTTACTTCTTTCATCCTCACGCCCGCGCCCACTTGGTTGTTATAGAGGCCAGCCCCCACTCCCTTATTACTGGTACTCCTATCTGATCCAGTGGGAGTGGGGGCTGGCGTCGACGAACAACCAACCATCATGTGGGCGCGGGCGTTTTCACCCCTTTTCGCAATAACCTGCTTATGGTTCTCATTACACTTCATGAGGCCACCTCTTCCCGTTTGTCTCGGGCCGGAACCGCCTTAAGGATTGGGTCTTTGACGAAAGGCAGGTAGGTTCCGTCCAGGGTGGCCCAAGGCACCCGGACAAAGGGGACTCGGTCTACCTTGTCGAAAAAGGAAAAGGCCCAGAGGGCCCTTTCCTGAAGATCCGACCTAAGGAAGATTTCCATTCCGTTCATCATCCGGATCGCGTGGTCCCTGTCCCGGCTGACCACCAAGCGAAAGGCTTGGGGGAAGTCCCGGGTCAGGTTAAGAACCATTCCGGTAATCTTGTCCCGGTTGTAAGAGGAGTGTTCGTATTCCAGGACAAAGGCATAGGCCTTACCGTCCAGGGTTCCCTCGAAATAGCCGTCCGGGGTGCGGTGGTGAACCCGGCGCAGTTTTTGCCCGGCGAGGTCCCAACCCCGGCCCTCGGCCAGGGCCCTTTTCCAGTCCATCCGCAGGCCACAACGCATTTCGTAATCCGAAAGCCAGGTCATGCCCCCGATCCCCCCTTCCTGCTCAATTTGAACCCGCAAGGTCATTACCCGTTTGTCATGTTCCCGTTCAAAGGGGTTGATATGGGGGGAGCGGATTTCCGGGGAGGTTAGGATTCGGGCAAGGCCCGATAAATATTTGATAGCCGGACGGGAGAGGTAAAAGTAGGTGTCATCGTTTGGAAGCTTTTGGGTCTTCAGAAGAAGTCCCCGGCTAACCAATCCCCGCAAATGAATACAGGCCGTTGTATAGCTTTGGGAGGGGTGAAACTTGCGGTGAAAGAGTTTGGTCGTGATGAACTTGTTGGCCTGGATATAGGCCAGGGGGTCTATGTCCCTGGGTTCTAATTCAGTTATTGGTTGGTTTGAGGTTAGGAGATTTAGGACTTTCTTTGATTCTTTCGACATACCGCACCTGGCTTTCCGGAATCTTCCTCGGATCAGCAAGCCTGGCGGGGCACCGCCAAGCTATTCCTTGGCTGGTTCCCTTTTCGGATCAGATACCCGTCTTTTCCCGGGAGGGAAAAAATGGGCTCTTAGGGCTGTCCTAATAACATCCGCCCTTTTAATCTTCGGGTCCTTCAACTGCTCTGCCTTCGTCTTTTCGTTGATCGCTCCCAATAACTCGGGGGTTACGTGGAGCATTAGCCTCACCCCACCTTCCCCTTCAAGCATTGGACGCCCGCGACCCGGTTTCTTTTTCATGGGCATAGGTATATTCCTCCTTTGAAAAAAGGTCAAAAATAATCAGCAAAATAACGTATGACGTTTATTCTAAGGGACATTATTTGGATTTAGTTATTCATTGGGTTTAGAAGACGGGGCCAATTAAAAGGCATACTTTAAAAAATAATTTGAGAAGTACATCTTGATTTCAATGATTTTTAAATAATTTTGAGAGTTGCCCATCAACTAAACAGTTTTAAGGAATTTTATAATCGTACGTTCTAACAGTTAGGTTCTCATCCAAAGGCATCCAGTTTTCAACTATTCGTAAATTCCCACCACTGGCTTTGGGCCCGTCAATGCCTCTATTAATGTCAATTTCGCTGACTAAAACTAAGTCTACAGGAGTAATTTTCTTACGAACATGTTCCACCTCGGCCCTAGTAAGAATAATTGTTAAACTTTTAGTAGTAGAACCCTTAACTTCTACTCGCCTTTCAACCCCATCTTTCACACAAGATAAATCGTAAGATTCATAATTTCCGGTATCAGTAACAACGTATTCGTTCTTAAGGTAATGCGTCTTAGCCAATTCAACTGCATGCAACTCAACTGCGCGAATAAATTGGGGGTCTTGAGAAAAACCTTGGCCGCCTAGAGTTTTATTTCCAAAAACCTCTTTCTCAGAAAGAACTTTTAACCGATTTGCCTGTTCTTCCGAAAGCAATAGATGAGTGTTATCGTCACGAAGTAGTTGTATTAAAGAACTTAAATATTGGTCCTCTTCAATCCTTCGCTTATGTATAAATTCAATATTTTTAAAATTGGCTATAACTTCAATTCCAACCCTAAAACGCCTGTGATAATAAACCCCATTCATTTTACTTTTATCGTAAATAAATGGTTCGATTCCTTCATCACATTTCCTGGCCCAATCAGGAAATACTTCGAATTGCTTATTTCGAAAAAATTTTCCAATAATTCCCTCAAAAGGAAAAACCCCTGGCTTTTCAACAACTAATCCAAATCCAAAAAATCCATCTTCTTCTTTTAATTCATTCCGACCAGACCAAAAGTAAACCTCATCTCCCTTTTCCAATAACCCCGTATATTCGCAATTGGCCGCTTCAAGTACTCCCTTAAAATTATCATAATCAGAATTTATTGCGAGAATCCAGGAAAGCACATTGCCTTTTTTAAACCATTTTTCAACATCCTCTTTACTGTAATAATAATACCCAAATGGAAATACCCAAGTTTTTGGCATGTTAAGACTTTCTCAAAAACCGTTTAATTAGTCGCACAATCAAAGTTGTTTGGAAAACTTCCGGACTATTTTTCAAGCAAATTATATCGCTCATTCCTTTTTAAACTGAGCCTTGGATTGATTCTAGATGGAAAAGGGGTGGGGTGCAGGGGAGGTGTCCTACCCTCCCTGCCGGACGCAAAAAGGCCCCTAAGAATGGGGCCTTGGATTTAAGCTAAAAGTCCTGCTTGTCGAAACGAGAAATGCCCTTCATGAGTCACAATTAAGTGGTCATGGACTGATATTCCTAAAGCCCTTGCGGCGGTACAGATTTGACGGGTTAACTGCCTATCCCCTTCTGATGCCTCCAGGCTTCCGCCCGGATGATTATGGGAAAGGATGATCCCCGCAGCATTCAGCTCAAAGGCCTTCTTGAACACTTCCCGAGGATAAACCGCTGTTTGGTCCACAGTCCCTTCGCCCATACAAACACAATCTAAAACATGGTTCCTATGGTCTAAAAACATGACTAGAAAAGCTTCAGTTTCCCTGCCTCCGATATACTTCTTAAAGTATTCCGTGGCTTCATTCGGGCTACCCACCACTGGACCCCTTTTATAGTCTGACCTAGCTTCCGCCCAGCTCACCGGGGGAACCGTCGGAGGTATCTTGAACATCCCTTCAAAACTCAACTCCTCTTGTCTGGCCTTTTTCATGGTTGCGCTCCGCATTCGTAATTGAGGAGAGCCACCCTCCGGGTGGGCCCCCTCATGAAATCTGGGGGGCCCAAACGGAGAGACAGAGGTGTTGGTTATGGCAAATCGAAATCGAGGGGTCGTGCGGTGTTCTGTTAGCAGAATCGGGGGAAAAGCCAAAACATCCGTGCGGTCGGATCAGCGAGGAACGAAGCCCGACCCGTTTTGGCTTTTAGGCGCTGACCGACCCCGACGGCGATAGCCGCCCTCGATCCGGTTTGCATCCAGGTTGAATTTTTAGTTTTATAAAGAAGGTTGAAAGAAGATCAATTGAATTTCAAGGTCGCTTCCAAACCAGTGGGGTTTGCGGAAAGTGATAAATCCTTCGACGGATAAACCACTGCGTTTCCGATAACAATCCCCAATGTCGCCCCGGCAATCACATCGGATAAATAGTGCCAATAGTCTTCCACCCGTGCGAAGGCTGTCACCGTGGCCAAAGCGTAAGCCGGAACCCCAAGTTCTCCGCCCCAGTATTTATCGATGACGGGAGCTACGCAAAAAGCCGTAATTGTATGGCCAGAAGGGAATGAATAAGAAGAGCCATTGGGCCTTGTCCGGTCAACCGCGTATTTGAGGCCGGTGACTGTTACGGTTGCCATGATTAGGGATTCGGTAGCATCCCGGCCAAACTCCTGTAGCCTTTTGTCTCCCGTGAGCGCCCCAAAACCCCAGGTACCCAAAGCCCCCCCACCTTCAACCCAGCCTGCGCCGTAAAAGGTCCCAAAATCGAATACTGGTTCAACATTCAACCTGTCTAATGAACCGGCCAAGGAATCCTGCTTGTCAAAAACACTCCAATCCAGTGCCGTGGCCACACTTCCCACCGCAAATGGAATAAGGTTCTCGGAGATAAAAAGATGGGGAAGGTCGTCAAAAATCTTTTCGGGCAAATGAACTAGCGAAACATTTGTATCGGCTGGTTGCCAAATCTCATCAGCCCAGGCTACGGAAGTTACTACTCCTAGGAAAAGAAGTATGAAACTAAAATAAAACTTTAATGTTTTCAGTTTCATTAATTTCCTTTTCGGAACTTTACCCGTTTCTTAAAAGAAGGCGTTCATTGGTTCGTATTCAAGGGAGGTATTATCTTGTCGGAGAAATAATGTCCCTGGATTTAACCTGTTTTTTTTAGAGGTGGTACATTTGCGATCCACCTAGCTGAAAGAAAAACTTATACGAAATGGGATTTCCTTCATAAGCCGTCGAATAATCCGCAGGCGTCTGGTCGTTGCCCACCTCAGCGCCCGCCCGTAATTCCCAACCGTCCCAGGTTGTCACTTGATGGCTGTACCCAAGGGTTATGGCGGTAATCCAACGGCCTGAATCAGGGTTAGGCAGGCCGGTGATCGCTAATTCATTGGGGGTTCTCTGAACAGCTTCGATTCGGGCATAGATGGCTGATTTTGGATTCATTAACGCAAACTCTTCTAAAAAGGAATTAAGCAGCTCGGAATTATTCGTATTGTTAATGCCCCCATAAATAAAGGTGCTATACAGCTTCCAGTTTTCTGAAATCGGCATGTTTGAATAAAAAGAAGCTGAATAGCGGTTGGTTCCCGAGATTCCAATTCCGGGGTTCGCCACGTAGGCATAAGATGCCATCAACATAAAACTGGAAGAAAATTCCTGGATGAAGCGGATGGCATAAGAGTCAGGAGTTCCAAAAGGTAAGTTCACTTGCGTGGGATCAGGTTCTTTCCCATAAAAAGTCGATCCTTCAATATGAAATCCGCCTAATTTCAATTCACCGCCCAGCACCGTACTGGAAACAAGCCCCGAATCCTGTCCAACTATAGAACCAAGTGGGGTGTCCGGATTCACCATGCCTGTCAGACGGTAAAGATAAGGAATGGGCCCGTCGGTTGATGGGCCTCGGGGCGCGAAGAAAAGCTTTAAATAACTTTTATCCCCCTGAACCAACGCGATAGTGTCGCTCAAGGCAAGTCCCAAAATGGGTGAACTAAGGGGAGGTTGTGCGTCAATAAAGGAACGGGAGTTGGCCTGGTTTTCCCCAATCTGAAAAAGTTGCGGTGTTCCAATGGAAGGCACCGTCCAGAGATCGCTGGTTAAAACCAAATCCAGGTTCAAATATTGGGAATCCCCCAATGGCGAGCCTAAATCAGACTGGAACATATTGGGGCCTGAAAAATCAGCCCGCCCACGGTCCACCCCTTCTTCCGCAATAGCGTCAAAAAATCCATAGCCGTGCAAGGTTAGTGATAAGGGAGAAAGATGGGACGTTGGAAAGGGCACCGCCTTCCCTTGGTCCACATTCCACATTTCCGTGGAGCTTAAAGAAGCGGTTGGGTCAGGGAATATTCCGTTCGGTTCAGAACCCATTTGGCCAGAAAGAGTGGCTTCGTTAGAAGCCGCATGGTCCACTGAAGAATCGTTGTTTTCCAAAGCGAAAGCATTTTGAAGAATTAAAAAATTAATAAAAAATAGAACTGCCAATGAATATTTAAAGCGCAAGTGACCACCTTTAATTTTCATAAATTTCACCGGCAACTTGCCAAACCCGATTTACTTCGTCACAAATGAATTGCATATTTTTCAATTCTTGGACTTGTCTTTTTTCCAGTACATATCCAACGAAACGGGGACTTCGTTTTTAATAGGAAGGGTCAGGAGCGAGGGGGGATTTATATCAAAATCCTTCAGATTTAAAGGAATCGTTCCTGTGACATGGGCCCCATCTGTTTGCCAAGGAGTAACTTCCAGTTTTACATTTGAATATTCCATCACCTTGCCGGCAAAATGAATTTCCATATCTGCTAGTACTTCCGGCGGAATCTCTTTTAGGTCTCCTGAAAACTTGGCCCTTACTTCAATCAGGGGATTAAGACCCGCCTTTGTAATTTGCTGCATATGGAAGTCCCTGTTATCGTCACCGGAAACGAATGATTTCACCAGAACACCGACCAAAAAATCACAATGCCCTTTAAAACATTCCCCTTTGCCCTTGGCCGATAGACTTTTTCCATAAACCACATGCAAAGGATGGGTGACGGTATAGGTCAATTCGGACTTTTCCAAAACCCAGCTACCCGTTAAATCGGTCGAAAAAGCCGCGCCTGGAAGCATCAGTAATGCCAAAAAGGCCATTATTCTTTTCAAAGTTGCTTCTCCCTCAAAATGTCATAACCGTTACCGAACTTAAGTAGGAAACCAACAGGGTTGTTGCCATGACGCCATGAACCACGGGTAAATTGCCTAAGGGTTGGTGATTAACAATTCGATCATTCATCATATCCCCGACTAAAGGGACGAGAATCATTAACGGAAGATGAATCCAGGCCAAATCCTCGTGATTTTTGGTATTCCCGCTGGGGGTTAGCCCTTCTGGTTTCGGGGCGAGTATGGCAAAAAGGGCCGCTGTCCCATAAAGGCCTACTGTTGCCAATCCCAAAGTGGTGTGAAGACCCGTATCCGTACTTCCTTTGGATACATTTCCAGCTGTTGTTAAGCCGAGGACGAATTCGGTTGTCATGGGAACCGCAGTAAGGAGGGCCAATGTCTGGTGGATTTTCAGCATGTCCTCTCGGGTATCCATTTCCTTTTGGAATTGAGGATCGCTTTTAATGTCCGCCTGGGAAAAACCAAGGTCTTCCAACGACATAGGCGAGGGGCTTTCCGGAGTACCTTTGGTTTCGGATATGGTGTCGGCAAAAGTCGTTCCTGAAGTCAACAGGAACGAAAACAGCACTAAAAAGCTCTTTAGTTTCATAACCGTTTTAGTCCTTTTTGACATTCTAAAACTCTGAAAGGCATCCAGTCCTGTATTAAGAATTTTAATTCTTCAAAAAAAGTAAATTCAATAATACTGCATCAATTCATGGAAGCCGAGCTGGGCAAATTCTTCCACGCCTTTTCCGGGGCAACAGGCAAAGAATCCATGTGTTTCAAGAAAAGCGCGATTTGCCAAATTTGCTGATCATTCAATGTTCCGCTAAATGCCGGCATCCCCGTCAAGCGTATCCCATGTTTAATTTTCCAATAAGTAACGCCATCCGGATCATCTTCCACGCCATCTTGAGCCAACTGGGGGGCGTGTTGGTAAAGCCCGACGGCGATATTCGAGGCTTTGGCGTCCGAAGTCCCATGACAAACGGCGCAATTAACCGAGTAGAACTTAATTCCTGAAATCAAATTGGCGTCAGTCAACGATATGGGATTGGGACCCTGGGGCGCTTCCCGTTTGATGAGAGCATGAAGGGATTTATGGGCCGCCCAGGTTTCCAGCAAGCTGGGTTTGCTATCGGCGTTGGCTGGCATCCAACCCTTGACGACAAAAACGTAACAGCCGACCAATCCCAAAGCTAAGGTAATCAAAATTCCAAAAAATATTCCTCTTATCATTTCTATCCACCTTTTAACACTTGAATATAGTACTTAACCCCTTGCAGCCAAAGCCCTATCCAGTAACATTTTTCGAGCCGCCTCCATGATATTGGAAACATAGGGGCGACGGTAATCCCAACGGGGGTCCGATCCCAATGGCGGAATATTCATAGTTGCATCCGCTTCAAATAAGACAAGATTCCCTTCTTTGTCTAAACCAAAGTCGGCCCCAGCGTAATCAAGGGCAAGTTCCTTGCAAATATCACCTAACGCGTTAAAGGCTTTGGGGCCGAGAGTTCTTTCCATGTTCCTTAAAAACTCCGCTTCTTCCTTTCTAAAATCCGCGTTATCAAACATATCCGAGGAAAAGTAATGAATTTTCCATTGGTGCGAAATAGCCAGATGGGCGGGATAAAGCTTACCGTCAATCATCATGACCCGATATTTTCGGAGGCTTCCATCCAATTCAACAGTTTCTAAATATTGGATCATCAACAAGGTGTTGCCCGGCATACTTTTGACAGCCGCTAAAAGTTCGTTTTCATTTGAAACCAATTGAAAGTAACGCCCAGTGTGAAATCCGGGGGCACGCAAAAGAAACGGAAAGGAGAAGCCGTAATTGCTTGCCACTTCTTGCCATGCTGATTTCGAAAGCAGATCTCTCGGCAATTCAATAATGCGTGGAGTTATAACATTGTTAATTTTTGAAAGCCGGTTCGCGTTTTCCAAACGACTTGTAACCTTGACCAAAGAAGGGTAATTAATTACCGGGGATTGAGAACTCGCTACAATTGCCTCTGCCTTTGTAAGCGCGCTCGCACCCATATCCGCATCACCAATGGCATTAACGAATAACTTATGTGGGGGCAAAACATAGTTTGGATCGCAAAATTCACAAATGATTTCGGTTACCTGAAATGTTTTTTCATCCAGAAACCTTTTAAATGGGGCATTACAATCAGACAAAGTCGAGAGCAAAATCGTTGGGATTGGCTTAGCATTAGATTTTATTTTTGAATTGTCGGCAACCCTTTGGATTTCAATCTGTCTTAAAGCTAACTCTGATTTTTTACCAATCAATTGCAACAAATTTTCTTTTTCAATAGTCGCGTTTGGATGGTTCGGAATTAATTTTAAAACATGTTCATATTCGGCGAGCGCAGATTTAAAATTTTCATTTTCTCGCATTAACCCAGCCAGGACTAAATGTCCATCGGGATCATCGGGGTGTCGGTATACGGCCTCCGCATAGGCCTTAAAATAGATTGATTCGGTAGCCCTTTTGGGGCCCAACACTTTAGGGCCACGGTTGAGAATCTCTTGGAAGGCCAGTTGCGATTCTTCAATCCTATCGAGCTCCCGTAATATCCTGGCCTTATAAAAATAAGCTTCGATGTCATAGGGATCGATAGTAATTCGAATCTCGGCTTCTTCAAGCAACGCCTTTCTTAACTTGAGTAACTGCATCTGCCTGGTTTTGCTCGCCTGTTTAAGTTTTTGTTCGACTTGGAACAATAATTTTTTTCGATTATTCAAATCCGTCAATTGATCGATTCCCATAATTGAACGAAGCATTTTCAAGTGGGTTTGGTTCCATATGGAAGTCCGCAGGGAACGGCTCATTGCGGAAACATCGTCCGTAATTTTGATCAAACAATCCCGAGCCCCTGCCTGAACGGCTTGAATGCTCAACTCATGGTTTTCGGCTCCGACAATAACGATGAATGGAATGTCGGAATTAGATTTATAAAGATTTAAAAATTCCTCCCGGCCTCTATCTCCCGCCATTGTCAAATCAAGGACGACGATATCAGGAATCCAATCGTGAATTGATTCGTCAATTTCGTTCTTGTTTGTAAAACGCAGAAACTCGATGTCTGAATCATGAATCTCGGAAAGCACATTACTCCAATATTCCCTGGCATCATTTGAGGCTTCCGCCAAAAGGACTTTGGTTTTTAGTTCTTCCATAACATTTCCTTAAGTAAGTCAAAAATTTAAATTTTTTGTCCGGAAATCAGATATGAATTCCAAAAGTCGATCAACGTCCTCTTGGGTGACGGAATTGTAGAGGGAAGCCCGCAATCCGCCGAGGGATCGATGGCCTTCTAGACCATAAAAACCAGCGGCAGAGGCTTGCTCCAGAAAAGCCTTGTCCAGTAGAGGACTCGGCAAATGGAATACCACGTTCATGAGGGACCTATCTTTTTGGACTGCGTGAATCCGAAAGAAATCCGGATACCGGTCCAACAGACCATAAAGGGAATTTGCTTTTTCTTTGTTTAGATCTTTCATTTTATTAAGGCCGCCAACTTTATTTTTTAGCCAACGGGCAACTAACAAAGTGACGTAAATGGAAAAAACTGGGGGAGTGTTATAAATAGATCCCATTTCTACATGATTTCGGTAGTCCAGAATGCTGTGTAAATGATCGGGAGCATTGTTTAACAATTCATCCTTGATGATGACCAAGGTTAGACCTGCGGGGCCCAGGTTTTTTTGTGCATGAGCATAGACAAGGCTAAAATTATTGATATCCATGGGTTTACTCAAAAAGTCGGAGGACATATCGCATATTCTTGGAACGTTTTTTAAGCCTGGAAGGTAATGAAATTGGAGGCCCTCCACCGTTTCATTAGAAACATAATGAAAGTAGGATGCTTTGGAATCGTAGGTTAGTTCTCCTTCGTTTGGCAATTGAGTAAAATTTTCCTTCTGTCCGTCATAAAGGACATGTACTAAACCTTCCAGCCGCGCGTCTGGTATGGACTTTGAACTCCAGTATCCGGTTTTCAAATATTCTGCCGGTCTTTCTTTACCTCGAAGAAGCAACATTGGAACCATAGAGAATTGGAGACTGCTTCCGCCTTGAAGTTGGAGCACGTGGTAATCAGGGGGTATATTTAAAAGTTCTCGGAATATTCCCTCCGACTCCTTCAGTAGGTTTTTAAAATAATCAGAGCGATGACTAATACCCAAGATGGATTGATTGGTTCCAGGAGCCCTGAGTATTGCCTCACTGGCTTCCTCCAGGACCTCTTGAGGTAAAGCGCCAGGACCACCTGAAAAATTTAGGCTCGTGTAGGGCTCCAAGGCATTTCCTGTGTTTGTTTTTAAAAAAATCCGGTGAAATTTTGATATGAAAAGGGTAACCGTATCATAACAATCGGGTCCCGATACCCAAGAACAAGCCGCTCGTTAGACGTTTAAAATGGCCCAACAAGCGGATTTATCCGACGAAAGTATCACCTGACTTTTTTCCTGAAGCCAATAAAACGTCTTCCAATAAACGTCGACTAAAGGCTTTGTCCTGAAATGGAAAAAATGATGCGTTCGGCGTAAAAGTAAATTCGCTGAAATAAACGCCATCAGGAAGGTCATAAAGGTCTACTCGAACGAAATCAAAAGGTTTTGATAAGTCCGAAGCGATTTGAAGCATTTCTACCCAATGGTCAGGTTTAGAAGGCAATTGATCGGGAAGGGGAAAAATATTCAGAATGGGAATGTGGTTGTGTTCTGGAACAGTGAAAAGCGCTTGGCGATGATCGGAAAACCGTCCATCGTCGTACTGGCAAAACAATACCTTTCCCCGGGTAGAATAAAATCGAAAATCAGGCGGTGGTTTGTACTCTATTCTTTCATTTGTCAGGATGCCGGTCATTGGCAAGCATTCTTCAAGGATTATCTTGGGGACCAACCGTCGATATTGGGATTCATATTCGAATAAAAAATAATTTTGTTTTGCCAATTGAAAAATCCGAATTGTTTGTTTAACGATTCTTTCTAAATTATTCAATCCAAGAAACACGATCCCACCCGATGCATGGGTACATTTGGCCAAAATGTTTTTGCCAATATATGGATAAAGTAAACTTCCAACTTTTTCCAAAGTGTAGTCGGAGCTTATAGGAAACACCGTGATGGTTGGTGTGGTTTTAATCCTGCTGGAAAGCTTAGTGGCCGTGGCCTTCGCGCTTTCTTTATCAACACAACTTTCTTCAAAAGGGGTCCAAGGGCCGATCATCTTTTGAAAAATATAATCCTCGAATGTGGCTTTTGCTGAAAATGGATTTCTGGGTTTGCGATTGTGTTTCTCAATGAAATTGGATCTAGCCAATAATCGATTAGCCAGCCGGTTCCCTTGCAATGAGTATCCTTCCAATACTTTTTGAATCCATTGGTTCAAGTTTAAAATCCGATTATTTTTTTAGAGTATTCCCAAAATTGCTTAAAGGGTTGGCATATCCAGGAATCAATTATAACCTTATTAAAGATCATTAATTAATTTAGGGGGCAAAGCCGCCCGCAGGGCGTTCAAGATCGCAAAGACATCTATTCCTTCTTGGATAATAGCCCCGCTGACCGGGGCTAAATGTCCTGTTGCCGCGAATGCCATGCCGATGACACTCAGCGCCATTCCACCAACCGCACTTTGAATCGCAATCATCCTCATCCGGCGACTGATATGAATAAACTCATCTACTTTCTTGAGTGAGTTATCCATGATTACAACACTCGCGGCTTCTGCCGCTACTTCGCTGTTTTGACCCATCGCTATTCCCACAGTGGCCGCCATCATGGCGGGCGCATCATTGATGCCATCCCCCACGTAAAGCGTTTTGGCAACCGAGGTTTCCCTTCGGACGATTTCTAGTTTTTCTTCAGGACTCTTCTGAGCGAAAATCTCGGTGATGCCAACCTGTTCGGCGAGATACCGGGCCTCGGATTCTCTATCACCTGTTACAATCATGACTTTTTGGAATTGATGCTTGGGTCCTAAGTGTTTCACAAAGGATAAACTTTCGGTTCGGGGCGCATCCCGAAAATGTAGGGAGGCCGCGAAGTGATTGTCTATCACCACAACGCACTCAAGCCCGCCGCCAACAGGCGAAATTTGGTCAAATCCAATGACGCCTTGGCCCTCGAGCTTATTACGGCTCGTGATCTGCAAATGAAGGCCAGAAACGATCCCCTGCAAGCCCCGGCCGGGTTTTTCACTCACCTCGGTGGCTTCTGGAAGTTGGAGATTCTGCTCCTTTGCCGACAAAAGAATTGCCCGTGCCAAGGGATGCTTAGAATAACGTTCTAAGCTGGCTACGAGAATTAAGACTTCGTGTTGTTTAAATCCCGGCGCGACTTCCTGCTCCGTTAGTTTAGGTTCTCCATAAGTGAGCGTCCCTGTTTTGTCAAAAATCGCCGTTCGGCACCCTGCGATTTGTTCGAGCGCGACCGGATTTTTTACGATGATTGAACGACGGGCACAGAGGGAGATCGAACCAATGATGGCGATTGGAATAGCCAGCAGCAACGGACAGGGAGTCGCAATCACTAGGACCGCAAGAAAGCGAATTGGATCACCACTTAAAACCCAGGCCAAGATGGAAACGATTAGCGCGAAAGGGGCATAAATTGCGCCCAATTGATCCCCGAGCCTGCGCAATTGCGGCCGTTTGTCCTCCGTTTGCCGCATAACCTCCATAATTTTCGCATAACGGGAATCAGCGACCCGTTGGGTAACCTGAATCGTTAATGGTGATTCGCCATTGATCGAACCCGAGATAACTGTCGAGCCACGGGTTTTCGTAATTTGAAACGGCTCTCCCGTTAAATAGGATTCATCCATTACACCGTGACCCTCCATCACGGCGCCATCCGCAGGACAAATTTCATGAGGAAAAATTATAAGTGTATCTCCGACCAAGATGTCAGAAAGCGTCACGTCCTGAATTACACCATCCAATTTCTTATGAGCAATCGATGGCATCCGTTTTGCCAACGCCGCCAAAACCGAAGAAGCGTTGCGCAACGCGTACTTCTCCAAGGCTTCGCCGCCCGACAGCATTAACACGATTATTGAACCGGCCAAATATTGCCCCAATAGGACAGAAGCAATAATAGAAATACCGCCTAAAAGATCGGCGCCAAAATCCAGTTTTAAGAGTTTTTGAATCAGGTCGTAAAGAAGAGGCAATCCTCCAAGGATGAACACTGCGAATAAAGGGGTCTGATAGGCAATGGCTGTGGAATGAATTCCATAGCGAAAAACCAGATGTAACAAAAGGGCCAATACTGTAAAGACCGAAATAATCGTCGATTTATGATTCCATATTCGGGGAAAAGATTTCCAAGATGAATTTTCAAATTGATTTTGCATTATTCCATAACACCTCCTCCAATTTTTTCGATCACAATCTTCTTTATTGAGAAAATCCGGAGTTGGAAAATATTTAGAAAGCCAGATGTGATATATGGCGGCATGAACGAACCGTCACGATTTAATTTTTCTTTTAATTGGGCTAGAAATTTTGGTTGCATACTTATCAGCCTTTAAATCGAAGCTTTTAACACCAAAGATTATTTCTGATATTAACAAGTCGTTGAAGCATTTCGTCATCTAACCTGTGAAGCTTGTTGTCCACGCGGTTATGGAGACGATAGGCCTGTTTGTCTTTGATTGTAATTTGAACTTCAGTGTTTGCCCCCGAGCTTCTTTTAGAGGGCTTGTCCACCATCCTTAGACCCGCTTTCATTAAGGCTTTTATGCTTTCTTTTTCCAGCTTTGGACGATCCTGTTTCCAATATTTATAAAGGGTTTGAAGTTCTTTCCATTGACGCCGATGTTCCCGGTCGTGCTTATAGTCCACGATCGTTTGGGGTTTTTCCTTATCGATGAAGTCCACAAGGATTTGGAAACAGGCATAAAGTAATACCCGGTCCTTGTCGCACTATTCGTTATTGGCCTTTAAATCCTGAAGTTTTAATAAGTTGCCCTTCATTTGAGTCACCCCTGTTTTGTCTATCTTCCAACCGGCCTTCTTTGCTTAGCAAATAAAAAAGGCCCCCGAAGGAGGCCCTTTAAAGAATCCTGGAGCCCTATGAACTTTCGTTCCTTAAGGTCATCCAGGAACATCATCGGTCCTGGATGAAAGCCACTTAAAGACTCTTCAAGAAAAGCCTATCATTGGGCGTCCAACTTGCCAAGTTTGCCTTGCCGCCTCCCTGAAAAACGGTCACTTCTTTAACTGCCGATAAGACGCCGATATTCCGCCGATAAAATGTAGTAGGCGTCCCGCTTGCCTGAACCCTGCTTCTTAACCAAGCCTTGCTTCATCCATTTGGTCAACAAGTCCCGGGCCGCCCGCTCCTTGATGTTGAACAGGGAACTGAGGTTTTTGGTCCTGAGTTGTAGATTCTTTCCAAAGTAATCCAGCACACGCCTTTCCCTGGGTCCAATGGTTTGAAGGAGCTTAACGTCCCTAGTGCTTTGCGGGGCCGGGCGTTTTTTGGCGGCGGCCAAGGCCTTTTCCTTGACCCTTTCAAACACGATGGCGGCACCGTTAAGGAAGTACTCCAACCAACGGGTTATGTCCGGGTTGGGGTTGTTGTAGTAATGGACACCCTGGCAAAGGTGTAGGTTGTTGTAATAACCTTTCAAGTCCTCCGCGTAATATTCCTCAAGGGAATAAAAACGCTTCAAGCTGTATCCCTCTTGGTAAAGCAGGAGGGTGGCAATTGCCCTGGCCGTCCGCCCGTTACCATCCATGAAGGGGTGGATCGTGACGAACTGATAATGCGCCACACCCGCTTTCAAAATAGGATGAGTATCCTTATCGCTGTTGAGCCAGGACACGAATGATTTCATCAGGGGGGGGACTTCCTTGGCCTCAGGGGGGAAATAGACCGGCTTCCGGGTAGCCGAATCGTAGATTGCATTTTGGGCATCACGATATTCCCCCCGGAGTTTGCCCGTCACGATCCCTTTTTGGACGGTCTTATGGATTTCCTTGATAAGGGCTTCCGTGACCGGTTTTTGGGTTTTGGAATGCCGGTGAACCAAGTCCAGGCAGTCGTAATAGTTCATGGCCTCCCGTTTATCAATCTCACGGGCAATGACCGTTTGGCCCGCCAAAAGCTCCTTGGTTTGCTTCAAGGTGAGGCGGTTACCCTCGATCTTTGTGGAGTAGTGGGTCATCCTCGCCGAGGCGTCCTGACGGAATTCTTGTTCAAGGTCAAATGGAAGGTCCAGGGTTTCGACGATCTCTCGCGCCGCCTCCATTTTTCCCAGGAGCTTGAGCATGGGGGAGGTCACTTTAAATATCGGTTGATAAGCCATAAGTCCTCCGCCGAATACCTGCCGTTAAACTGCCGATAAATTATACCCCCGGATTGCCACGTTTGGCGAACTTAACGGATGTCCCGGCGACAAAAGATGACGGCGTTAATGGGAAATGTCGGAACCGCGCTTTCGGGTTATTGCTTTTCCAACAACCCGGAAAACCAACAGGACGACCGATCCCGCCAAAATACCAATAACGAATCCGCCCAAAACATCCGTCGGGTAATGGACGCCCAAGTAGATCCGAGAAAGCCCCACCATCGCCGCCATGAAAATAAAAACCCATTTGTACCGGGGATAACGGACACTTAAAAGAAACATGACGCTTGCGATCAATGCCGCCGCGCCGGCAGGGAAAGAATAGGACGTCAATATTCCGTCAGGAGTATGCACGCCCTGCAAGGCTACGCAGGGTCTCACCCGGCCTACCCAAGGCCTAATCAGAAGTTCCGTGATTTCGTTGGCGGCTATTACCGCCAAGACAAGTTTCAATACGAAAACCCTCCCATCCTTTCCACCTTTCATCAAAAGCCAAACGATTAAAACAACGGCAGGAACGAGAAGAACTGGAAGGTCGCTAAAGAGGCTGAATACCTTATCGAGAAAAGGATTGGACCAATCGCTGTTTATCCACCGAAAGATGGAAACATCAATTTTTTGGAAAATAGACACAAGGGCCCCCTCTACGTCATTGCAGGAAATGGCCAACCCCGATACTTTATACTAGGTTTTGATATGAAACATAGGATGCGTTTAAATGGCCGAAAGAAAAAAGAAATATCCGATGAGCGCATCCAAACAGGCGGCAGATTCCAACCCAATCGAAATCTTCCTGGTTTTTCTTAGGCTTGGGCTGACCTCTTTTGGCGGGCCAATCGCCCATCTGGGGTATTTCCGGCAGGAATTCGTTGCCCGCCGGAAGTGGTTTAGCGAAAAGTCTTATGTCGATCTGGTGGCGCTTTGCCAGTTCCTTCCGGGCCCGGCCAGCAGTCAAGTCGGCATCGCGATCGGTCTTTCGCGGGGAGGCGTTTGGGGAGCCTTGCTGGCATGGCTCGGTTTTATGCTTCCTTCCGCCGTTGCCCTGGTTCTCTTCGCTTACGGCTTATCCCTTTTCGGGACTCATCTTGGAACCGGCTGGTTGCACGGGCTTCAGTTGGTCGCCGTAGCGGTAGTGGCTCAGGCCCTGTGGGGCATGGGTAAAACGCTTAGTCCGGATATAATTCGGGCCACCTTCACGGTTTGCGCCGCCGCCCTCGTCATTTTCATCCCAAGCCCCCTGGCCCAAATCGGAATCATTGTGGTGGGCGGTCTTGCGGGTTGGGCGCTCCTTCCTTTTTCACCTGAAACGCATAAAGGATTTCTCCAAACAAGGACCAGCCGAACGACGGGAGCCATATTAATTTCCCTTTTCTTTCTTCTTCTTTTTCCACTTCCTATCCTGGCGGCCCATTTCAATAACTACACGGTTCAACTTTTTGACGTTTTTTATCGGACAGGCTCGCTGGTATTCGGCGGTGGGCATGTTGTGCTCCCTTTGCTTCAATCACAAGTGGTGGCTCGCGGTTGGGTTTCCAACGATTTATTCCTGGCCGGTTATGGAGCGGCCCAAGCCGTTCCCGGCCCCTTATTCACTTTTGCCGCCTACCTGGGGGCCATTTCCACCCAAACCCCTTCGGGCTGGCTGGGAGCGGCCATCGCCGTCGTCGCAATATTCCTGCCCTCGTTTTTGCTGGTGATCGGGATCATCCCCTTTTGGGACCGCCTGCGGCATTACCAGGGGATGCAGAAAGTGATGATGGGGATCAATTCGGCGGTGGTCGGGCTCCTTTTGGCGGCTTTCTACAACCCCGTTTGGAAAAGCGCCATCCTTGGTCCCCGGGATTTCTGCGCGGCGCTAATCGCCTTTTTGGCGTTGCTTGTTTGGAAGGTTCCGCCCTGGTTGGTCGTGGTCCTTGCCGGGATATTGGCCGGATTTGGAATTGTTTAAAAAAAGCAGGGGGTGGTTCATGGGAAAATTTTATGGCCTATTCATTGGTGCCCTTATCATCTGCGCTATCCCCGCTTGGGCCGGTCCCCCCTTCTTAACCGATGACCCTGAACCGGTGGACACGGGCCATTACGAGTTTTACCTTTTTTCGACCCTGAATAAGTCGGGTGGAGATTCCTTAGTCCAGGGGCCCGCCGTGGAATTCAATTGGGGGGCAATGCCGGACGTCCAACTCCACATTTTGACTTCGCTTACTTATTTCTCTCCCGGCGGCAATGGATCGGCTTACGGACTGGGGGATACGGAAACAGGCATTAAGTTCAGGTTTATTGAAGAAGGGTCCGACAATCCCCAGGTTGGAATCTTCCCCATGGTGGAAATCCCAACCGGCGACGTTTCAAAGGGTTTAGGAAACGGACTCATCTGGTATAGGTTGCCCCTCTGGATTCAGAAAAGTTGGGGACCTTGGACCACCTATGGCGGCGGGGGATATGTTTTCAATTCGGCACCCGGTGCCCGCGATTATCCTTTTGGCGGTTGGCTTCTCCAAAGGGACCTAAGCGGCCAACTAACCCTGGGAGGGGAACTTTTCGCGCAAGGGCAGGACACGGACGCAGATCAAGGCTTTCTTTTGGCAAACATCGGTGGGCAGTTTAATTTTTCTCCGGACTTCAGTCTCCTGTTTTCTGGGGGCCATTCCATAGTCGGACAGAACACAACCGTTTCGTATTTAGCCCTTTATTGGACATGGGGCCCCGACCAAAAGAATAAATAAAAAAATTAGGTCTTATAACGTCTCTTTAAAAACCTTTAACCTGTTTTGGATTTGATCCCTTACCTCCCGGAAGCTTTGGAGTTTTTCCTCGTCCGTGGTTTTGCCATGCCCAGGGTCCGTATGGGGCCAGTGCAGGCGTTCAGCTTTTCCGAGGAAAACAGGGCACACTTCTTCGGCACAAAGTGTAATGACCGTATCCACCGTGGACGGATCTATCTCATCCACTGATTTTGACCGTTGGCCCGTGATATCAATGCCGATTTCAGCCATGGCCTTGATGGCGAAAGGATTTACGACGGAAGGCTTAGAACCGGCGCTTTGGATTAAAGCTCGGTCCCCAAAGAGCTTTTTGGCCATCCCTTCAGCCATTTGGCTTCTTCCCGAATTGGCCACACACATGAAAAGAATCTTTTTCACAAGCCTACTCCTTATTGTTTTTCCCGTTGCCAGGTGTCATTCGGATGGCCTCGTAAAACAATGCGGCTAGAACCGCCCCCAGACAAGGCCCCAAAAGGTAAATCCACATCACTCCCAACTGCCCCTCAAATACCGCCGGGGCGAACGACCTGACGGGATTCATGGAAGCACCGGTGATCGGCCCGCCAACCCAAGCCGCCATCATGACCGTGCCCCCGATGGCCGCCCCGGCCATGGTTCCCACGGCCCGGGTATCGGTGGCCACGGCCACAATCACGAACATGAGGAAAAAAGTCAGGATGATTTCCCACGCCAAGGCCGGTATGAGGGGCACGGTCGGGACGGTCGCCCCGTAAGAATGGCCGGGAGGGAGCATCAACTTTAGGGCACCGATCGCGGCCAAGCCGCCCAAGAGCTGGGCCGTCCAATAAGCCAGGACTTCCTGGAAGGGAAAGTGCCTAGCGACCGCGAAGGCTAGGGTGACGGCGGGATTAAAGTGGGCCCCTGAGATATGGCCCACGGCGTAAATCATGACGGCCACCGCCAAGCCGAAGACAATCGATATGGAAGCGTGTGAAAGGGTTCCGGGATACCTCTCGGCCACCATGATGGCCCCACATCCGGCGAAAACGAGGGTGAAGGTCCCAACGCCCTCGGCCAGAGATTTTTTCCAAAGAATCAGGGTTTGGGGCAACACTGGCTGTCTTTCATGGCGGAAGCGTGGAGGGGCAGTTGTTCATAGACGTGGAAGACTTCCCAGGCATTGCCATCCGGGTCCTCGAACCAAAGCTTATCCTGCCGCGCGAAACAACAGGATGTTTGGGTTTCCACCCTTTTCACAAGCCCTTGGGCTTGCAGTCTTGCCTGCCAATTGGCCAAGTCCTGGGGAGAATCAACCTCTATGCCAAGATGGTTTACCCGGCTGGAGGGATGCCCTACATGGCTTTGCATGGAGAAGTTCAGGGCGGGATTCTTGAGGTCGAACTTGGCGTAGTGATCGGATTGTTTTTGGGGTTTTTCGCCAAAAACCTTCTCGTAAAATTCAACCGATTTTTCGACATTCTCAACATCGATGGACAAGTGAGCCCGCATAGCCATTCCCCCTACTTCTTGTTTTTTACCCAACCGCCCAAAACCGTCTTTAACTTCTTTTTCATCCCCTGAATTTCAGAAATCTTCGCCTCGAACTCGTTGATCTTCTTGGTGAACAGGTCAACGGTCAGGTCGCAACAGGGCCCCAGCCCTTTGTCCCCACAACAGGTTATTTTCTTGATCTCGCCAAGTGTGAGGCCCATTCCCTGGGCCTTCCGGATGAAAACCAATTGATCGACGGCTTCCTTGGGGTAAAGCCTGAATCCCCCCGCGCTTCGGGACGGTTTTTTCAGCAAGCCTTCCTTTTCGTAATACCGGATGGTGTCAATGGACATCCCGCTTTGCTTGGACACTTGCCCGATTTGTAAGAACGATCCGTTTATTTTCATTTTCGACTCCGGGGGAAAGTATAAATGCTGGAGTATACTTCAGGGTCAAGGGGCTTTTAGGGGTTTTGTGGGGGACCCGGGACGAAGCCCCGGAGAAGGATGTTGCAGGGACCAACAAAGGCAGGCAAAGGCCAGGGGAAGGCCATCGCTTGAAAACAACAGTTCTAAAGCAGTCTTATAATGTTTTAGAGAATAAAAAATACCTGAATTTTTGCTCTTTCTTCCAAGGTGTTAAATGGGTTTCAGAATCTTCTTTAATCAATTTGAAATTATTTCCAAGCTCGTGTTCGATCATTTCGCCGTCATACCGGCAAACCGGCAAGTTACTACATTTGTCCGGGCCGTCCAACGCGAACGAAGCCAGGATCAAATGGCCCCCGGGTTTAATGGAATGGCCGACTATTTCGGCATATCGTTTACGGTCGGATGCCTCCGTTAAAAAATGAAAAACCGCCCTGTCGTGCCATAAATCGAACTTTTCCGAAGGGTTGAATTGGGTTACGTCGGCCACCACCCATTTCACCTGTTGGGCCCGGTTTCCAAGCCTCTTTTTCGCATATTCGAGAGCCTTGCTGGAAATGTCCAAAACCGTGATGTTTTTCATCCCGTTTTCCAAGAGGCGATCCACCAAGACCGATGCCCCCCCGCCAACATCAATTACATTCCCGTCCTTTGAAACTCCGGACAGGTTTATCAGGTCGAGGGATTTTTTTGGGACTTCCTGGAACCAACTCACCTCATCCGGATTTTTCTCGGAATAGATCTTTTCCCAATGCTCTTCCCGATTCGGCACCAGGAACTCCTTTAAAGAACAGGCCATACCCAGAACACCAAACCGACGAGCGTTTTGAAAGCCCCGCTGAACACCTCGCCATATCGTTCAAAAGCGCTTGTTTTAAAAATGCTGTTTCCGTTTTTCAAAAAATTAAGTGTATCGAGACTGCTGTCTTATTTTATTCGGCTCTTTAAAAAGAAAGTGGCCTTTTGCTTGTCCAGGCCTCAAAATAGTCTCATGAAAGTACAAAAAAAGAATTCGGCTACCCAAGACCCCCGGATCTACTGGGCGAAGGAACGCACTTTCCTTGCTTGGCTACGAACCGGCTTGGCCCTGATGGGTTTCGGCTTCGTGGTGGCCCGCTTCGGCCTCTTCCTGCGCATGATTCGGCTCAACGAACCCGTTCAGGCCGCCGCCCAACCTAGTTGGTCCATGTGGATCGGCACAAGCTTAGTGTTTTTGAGTGTCCTCATACAGGTTGGATCCACGGTGGATTATTACCGGTTCATTTCACGCTTCCACCGGGGCGAGAACCCCGAACCCAGCTTTTCATGGCTGGGCTTGGTCACGGCCTCCTGCCTCATTTTAGTAGGTATGGCCATGGCCATTTACCTATTGTGGGAAGGCTGACATGACCGAAGTCATATCGATGGCCCTATTAACCGGTTATCCTGAAATCGGATATTCAACCATTTAACCCGGGGGTAGACATGAATTCCGAGAGAAAAGAAACGGTGCTTTTGTTCCGGTCCGTGGAAAAATAATTCGATCTGCATTTCATTAGAGGATTTTCCACTCATAAATCCTGTAACCTTCTTTTTCCGCGACTCCTTCGAACAAGTCTCCCTTTTCATTTACGAAAAGGGCACGGTTGTTGGCGGCGTCCAGGTCCTCGTCCTCGGCCACTAGGTCAATAAGGGCATAGTTCTTATGGATTGGGTCCTCCACGAAAACCTTATGAGTGAAATTGCCAAGAGGGCAACACACCACTCGGTAATAGATAATCCCGTTTCTTTCCGCCAAAGGGGAAGTCCCTTCAACAAAAGGCTGACCCATCAGGAATGATTTCGCGTTTTTGTCCGCATGAAGTTTTCCGCTCATATCCTGGTAATACCTGTTTTCGGAATGGAAGATCGGTAGTGTCTTCACATGGGCCAGCCAATTCTTTGGGTCATCAACAGCGGCGAAGTTTCCGAAATGATGGTCTATGGAGCGGGAGCCAATGGAATCCAATTGCTCATAGGTTCCGTCATCATGGATGCTGTAAAGGGTTCGGCCTTCCAAGTAATAATCCGAATGGGGTTCGTGAGGGTCAACTTCCACCTTCTCCTTTTCAACTGTTCCATCGTTTTTGAGAACGATCAATAGGACTCCCGGCTGTGATCGATTCTCATAATTAAACTTCCGCTCTTGTTCCGATCGTGTTTCCTGTCGTTGTAACAATATGATGTGGCCATCTGGTAGTGCTTCCGTCGACGCCAATCCGTAGAAATCCATCTGCTTATCAAGAGGGGAGACAGTCCGGAGATAATGTCCGTTGCTGGTGTAAAGTCTAAAATCCGTGCCCTCTTCCAGCCAATAACGTCTTTGGTTGTCCACTACTAACCACTCAGGTCCATTGGGGGAAACGCCCTGGTTAGAACCGTTGAACCAGGGAATGGTCGTTAATTGCTCAGGCTTAGAAAAGGCAAGCTCACCGGCGCAGGCAAACGAATGGCCCAAGGCCAACCCCGCCAAAAGTAGGAACGTCTTTAAAACGGTTTCATGAGACAGGCTAAGCATAATTTAAATCCTTCCGTAAATTTCCAAGTGATACTGGTTTATTTTTTAGAAGAACTTGGAAATTTTGCGATCATGTTTTTAAAATATTTTCGAAAAGCGTTTCGTTCAACGACTTCTTTTAAGACCACCCATTAAATTCCAACCGCTAGTTTCCGAATTATTCAATCCTTGAGGAGCATTACCTAAACGAGATTCGCGAACATAAATCACCAGGTCCCCGGGATCTAAAATCAAAGCCAAGATACTCAAGATCCTTTCAATGTGATTTTCCGATGGCAATGTCAGCCAAATAATCCTGGGATTCGGAATCTTCTTTAGTAAGTCGTCAAAATAAGGCGCTGGTATGGCCCCCTCTTTTACCAGCGACCTAACCAACTTGACTTGATAGTCAAACACCACACATTCATGACCGCACCCCATGAGGTTTCGCGTGATATATATGCCCAATTTTCCCAATCCAACAATGCCCATTCGCATTTTGCCCTCCGAAGTTGAATTAATTCCCGCCAATGAAATTAAACTTTTGTGTCATGACAATCTTTTGAACCTAGTCGCGATCCAGTCGCGCTCCATCCGCGTTGAACAACTCGAAATTTCCATCATCCATAAAGAGCAGGATGCGGAGCGGGCCCTGATCGGGGTTTGAAAACTTGGCTTCCGTGACATGGGAAGCGAGAAAAATGGGACGGCTTGATGAATCGTTTTCATCCGATTTGTACAAAATGGCGTCGTTGTCCGGTCCTTCCAAATTGATCGTGCGTGAATTATCCAGGCTTTGAAAAGAAGTCGGAGTCGCGTCCCCGCCGCTTGTCGTTTCGCTGGGCCCGCCATCGCTGTCCGAACCGTCATTTACGGATGTTTCCGTCGGAAGATAACTCCCGTCGTTATAGACGTAAACATTTGAAGCCGGATCTTGCCAACACCAACCGTCATCCCAATAACACCAACGGGAATAAGAGGGGTCATACCACCACCAATTGTCCAGATAATATTGGGTCCAAAAACAGTCATTCCCCGCATACCATCCATACCAATTGCATCCCCACTGATCACGGTAGTGACAATATTGGCCTCCATTCCAGTTATGCCAATAATAATGTCCCGACCTATTTTCAGAGCCGTTGTGGGCGTTAATGTTTCTGCTGAAATTTGAGTTATGGGCAATGGCCGACATTTGATTTCGGACCGCTTTCCCGCTCATATTTCGGGATGGGATAACCGAGGCGGATAGGACGCCGCCACCGAAACCCCGAGTCGGTAGCAACACCGAAGTGTGCCGGAGGTTGCCAGCCGACAAGAGTTGGTTCCCATTGGCGGTAGAACGTCCCAGCTTGGTAGCGCCAATGTTCCTTGAATTTTGAAAACCAATTCCATTTCTGTTGGTGTACGAATAAGCGGGGGGATAATTCCTTGCGGCTTGGTATTGGTGGGTTCCATTAAAGTTTGATCCTGAATAAGCCCTGGAATAACTCCAACTATCTCGATGATTCGACTGATAAAAACGGGTCCGATTTCGAGAAAAACTTTGAGATGTTCCAGGATGGTAAACCCCGCCCAAACGGCCATTGCTTTGGTTCGAATAGCCCCCCGAAACGCCGCGATTTATCGAATTGGAAGCGTTTCCATAATTTTCATGACCGCCGCCCGCTTCGCCATCCCCCCGGTTGCTGCCGCTGCTCCATCCGCTTCCCCCGCCATACCCGCCCCCGCTTCCACCGGCATGTGCTCCCCCGCCGCGAAATTGGGCGAAAAGAGCGCTGGTTGTGAACAAAAAAACAAAAAACAAAAAAATGTTTGTCCGCTTCATGTAATTCCTCCCGACAGAACAACGAAGACTTATCGACCGAAACCTTTCAGCGTTTCAAGACGGCGATAAGTGAGTGATTGACACCAAAACCCCGAATCAAAATCCGGTTTAAGTAAAAATCCGAAAAAAATCATCACTTCAACGTATGGAAAAAAATCACTACGGACGATTCCTCGAAATCTTTTCTGAACGTCACTAATTCAAGTTTTCGTCCTTTAGTTGATTGCGATGCTCTTCCAAATAAATTTTTCGTTCTTCCGCGTTCAATAAAACACAATCCGGACAGTCCCAGATGTGCTCTTTAATAAACTCGGTTTGAGCGGAGGATAATTTTCCTTGAACAAAATCTTTGTAAAGTGAGTGAATTTCCCGGCAATCCATCAAACATCCTTTTGAAAGAAATCAGGGGCGACTAATTCCGCCCCCGGAAATCGAATGGCCTCATGGCTTGTTCATAATTTCGACAGGATGTTTTTCCAGCAGTAAGCCTCGAATCGTTTCCAGAATTTCTCTCGCGTTTTCGCCTTGGACCTTTACTTCCATCTTTTTTCCCGTGGCGTTGATTAGGGCAACCACCTGGATGTAACTTTTGGCATCGGCCCAAACCCGCCCTTTTCGAATTTGAATATGGCCTTTGAACTGGGTGGCGATTTTCCATAAATTCGACAAGATTTCAAAACGGAGGCCGGTCGGGTTGGGTATAGTCAATTTCCATTCCATGTTTAGTTCCTTTTCTTGAAAACAATAGGTTTGTGGGTAAGTTGAATTGAAACGCGGAAAACCGATATGCAATAAATGCATAAAGGAATAATTACCCTTTTCTGGGGTAATCAAAAAAATTTAAATTGGACTTTAAATTCTTAAGGGGAGTAGGCGGTTCGACGAAGGGGTATTTAAGCTAGGAAGAACAACAAACCTGTAAAAACTTGCGCTGCATAAAATTAAAATGGCTATGGCGTTCGCCACAGCCATTATGTTTAACACCTTCTTGAAGTCCTTAAAAGAATCTTCTTGAGCCTGCGAGTTAATCTGGCGCAAGAGCGTCCTTGCGCCATTCCTGTGACCACTGGAATCACTCGAAATGGAGGTCTGGGAAACACAGGACCCATGAAGCACGATAGTTAACAATGCCTGGCAGGCAAATGGGATCAAACTGAGTGTAATCAGTCCGGCGAGAGAAACACGGCGGAAATGTGAAAGCAAATTGGACATAAAAATATTTAACTCCTTCCCCCGATTAGCGTCAAGACCCCCCTCCTGATTTTGAAATAGCCTGGAAAAAGCCTTTAAGTTGACCCCTTTATCCCTGAGTATGGCTTTTGAACATCCGGGTATATTGAAACATTAGTTATAATTATTGGATTTTGTAGGTTTCGCATTATGAATTTTAACCTTCGACTGAACCCTCTTTTTCCTGATTTATTTTCTTACCTTGCTCGATTAAAAGGTTCCGGGAAATCTTAAGTTCTTTCCGACGTCCCTTGTTCGGTTTTGGATAGCTCATCTTCAGTTCCTTTAGGTTATCAAGGATGACCTGTGAAATGATCAGCCTGGCATCCTTCTTATCGTCCGCCGGAACCACAAACCACGGGGCCGTTGGGGTGCTCGTGGCGCTCAGGCAGGCCTCGTAAGACTTCCGGTATTCCTTCCAATATTCCCGTTCTTTAATGTCATTCAGGCTGAACTTCCAATTCTTTTCCGGCTTTTCCAGCCGGTCCAGAAACCTTTTTCGTTGTTCCTCCTTGGAAAGGTGCAGGAAAAACTTGATGATCCGGGTGCCGTTGCGGTGAAGATGATTTTCCAATTCCACAATGGAACGATAACGTCCTTCCCACACGGATCCCTCATTCAGAAGATTGTCCGGTATTTGTTCCGCTTTAAGAATTTCAGGATGAACTCTGGCGATGAGCACCTCTTCATAGTAAGAGCGATTGAAAATTCCGATCTTTCCCCGTTCCGGCAGGTCACGGGTGGTACGCCAAAGGAAGTCATGCTGGAGTTCCTCGTCGCTGGGATGCTTGAAGCTGAAAACCTGGCATCCCTGTGGGTTGACCCCGGACATGACATGTTTGATGGCCCCGTCTTTACCGGCGGCATCCATGGCCTGGAAGATTAAAAGCACTGAATATTGATTGTCCGCATAAAGCAGGCTTTGTAATGAGCTTAGCTCTTCCACATGTTTGGCCAAGGCTTTTTGATAATCCTCCCGCGAACTGTAAAGGGGCTTGATTCGAGTAGGCCACTTTTTGAGTTCGATGGCCCGCCCCGCCTTAACCCGATAATCCTTAGGATCAATTTTCATGAATTCTCCTCCAATCATCATTTGTGAAGTTTTTGCTTTTCCGAAATTTCCTGTTCAGCCTGTTCCCAATCTTGGGCCGCATGGCCGTCCTTGCGGCCGCCTTGTTCGTAAAGTTCATAAGCGCGCTGGGGAACTGTCAGGGTTATTTCAGCAGGTTTCTTGAACGGATTATTTAGAATACTCCATTTGATAATTCCGACCTTTAAGGCATCGTTCACGATTAAGCACGAAACGAGGGCATAAACCAATATCACGATTGTCTGCCAACCAGGTAATGCCGGAAGCCCCGGAAGTCCCACAAAGGTCAGGAGAGTTCCGCCTAGCGCTCCCGCCATGAGAGCCGCAATAAAGAATTTACTGGGCGAGGTTGCCCAGAACCAGCGCCGTTCCCGCAGGGAAACGCTTGAAAAAACGCTGAAATAAAGCAGGATCAAAAAGCTAAAGGTGCAAAGAGCATAGCTATCCGCCGACAAACCCAGCCGCGACCAACCCATCCACAGGAATAGAAGTGTTTCCGCAACCATCGCAAGCCCGATCACGATGGAAACGGTGATGAAACCCCCGATGGCCCAGGTTTCCGGCTTTCCGGAGGGACGGACACGGTCGGTGGCCAAGGCGATCGTCGCGAAGTCCAAAACGAAAACGAGTAACAGCATGGCCAAAGCCGAAATGACGAATTTTCCGGTTAACACGAAGGCAATGGCGACGAAAGCGGCTTTCAAAATACCCCTGCTTATCTTGTTGATAATCCAAGTCAGGATTCGCTGGTAAATAGCCCGGCCCTGCTTGATTAACGCCACGATGTTGGTCAATCCCGGTTCGGTGAGGACAACGCTGGCGGCCCCCTTCGCCACATCGGTGGCGGTGCTGACGGCAATGCCCACTTCGGCTTGGCGCAAGGCGGGCGCGTCATTGACACCGTCCCCGGTCATCCCGGTCACATGGCCCGCCGTCTGCAAATGCTTTACGACCGTATATTTATCCTCCGGGTACACCTCGGCGAATCCATCCGCCCCGGCCAATAAGTCCATCCGCTGGTCTGTAGGGGAAGAGTTCTTTTTCAAATCCGAGACGGGCCGGATATTGGGTAACCCGACCCCTTGGCCGGTCTCTCTCGCAACCGCCAATGCGTCCCCGGTGAGCATCTTGACCGGTACACCTAAGTCCTTGAGTTCAGAGATCAGTTGCTTCGCGTCAGGCCTAGGCGGGTCATAAAGAGTCACCAATCCGAGCAATACCAAAGGACCTGCTTCAGGACCCCGCGCAACCGCCAAGGTCCTAAATCCTTTTGCTGCCGCTTCGCCCGTCCTGGCCTCCAAAGCCTGGATGGCGGGGAGCTGGAAACCGCAAGCTTGGGCGACTGTTTCCACGGCTCCTTTCATTACGCGCGTCCGTTGGCCGTTTTGTTCGACCACGGCCTCCGTCCGCCGGTTTTTAGCGTCAAAGGGCACAAAAGAAACCGGAACGAAGGCCGCCTTGCCTTCGAAAAGCCGCCGTTCTTTCGACGCGGCAAGGAATGCCAGGTCAATGGGGTCCTGATTTGCCTCTTGGGAAGCAAGCGCCCCGGCGGACAATACTTCGGCTTCCGACACCTGTTCCTGAGGGATCACGCCGGTAACCGCCAGTTGGTTAAGGGTGATCGTCCCCGTTTTATCCACGCAAAGGACATCCATTGTGGCCGCGTCCTCAGCCGCGTTAAGGCGTGTCACCAAGACGCCGACCTTCGCTAGTTCCTTGGATCCGACGGCCATACTGACCGCGAACATGACGGGTAGGGCGACCGGCACCGCAGTCATCAATAGTATGAGTAAAAGCGGGAGCGTCTGGAGGAGAGGTATGCCACGAATAAGGGACAACAAGATGACCACAATAAGCAAAGCCCCCACGATCAAAAGGAGCCAACGGACCACCTTCGCAACCACTGCTTCTAGGTGAAGTTTCGGATGGGCTTCCCGGACCAGCTCGGTGGTTCGGCCAAAAAAGGTCTTGGCCCCGGTTAGCATCACTACGCAACCGCCTTCACCGCGCCGGACGATGGATCCCGAAGAAAGTACTCCGCCGGGGGCTTTGTCGGCGTCTTTGGACTCGCCCGTCAGGGCCGATTCATCAATGCTCAAAGCCCCGTTCAAAAGCTTGGCATCGGCGGGAATAATGTCCCCGGGGCGAACACGAATGATATCCCCGGGAACCAACTCCCTGGCGGGAATTAGCCGCCAAGACGACTCGCGTAATACTCGGGCGCTGACTTGAAGTCGCTTCCTAAGGGTCTCTACGACACCAGCGGCCCGGTGTTCCTGGGTAAAACTCACCACCGCGTTGACGACTAGGAGCACTCCCACCACGACCAGATCAGGAATTTTCCCCAGTATTGCCGACAACATCATGATCGATTCGAGCATCCAAGCAGACAATCCCCAAAACTTCCCAAGAAACTTGAGGGCCGGATGTTCCTTTTTAACGGCTACTTCATTAAAACCATTTTCTTTCCGCCGCGTTTCGACTTCCGCACTGGTCAGTCCGGTTTCAGAATTTACACGAAGTCCCGCCAAAGTGTCCGGTATTGACTCAGAAGTAATGTCGGGCACCTTGGCGTTTGCCGGCTTCGGAAGCGGCGATACGTTTTCGGATTTACCAGGAGTTGCTTGCATAATGAATGCCCCTTCCTCACACAATCCCAGTTACACATGGCCTATCAGGTCCAAGCCTAATACGATTCCAATCTTCAAGCAGGAAGGTGCGATCAGGATTTTTTCCGCACAAATATCTTCGCTTATCTTTCCGCAAATAGCACCCTGGTGGCTGGTTGCCCCGGCCTTCTAATCCCGCCTTATGATCAGGATGTCTAAAAGAACACCGGGAAAAGTCAGGAAGATGGGCCATATGAACGCGTTTATCAAACTGATTGAAATTGGGCCAAGTCGAACTAGAACCGACACGACCTGAAGGCCAATAGTTTTGAGTCGCATGCACTTCAAAAATAAGGGTTTTGGGCTGTGTCATTCCCGTGTCATTGAGTGCCATTCAAACCCGTTTTTTGCCCTCGATTGCCATCACTGACCATCAGAAATAAAAAAGCCCCCGTTCTCCCAAAATCGGAGGGGCGGGGGCTCTTGTCCTTGCTGGGGACAGTTATTTTTTTGTTACCTGTGGCTGTTTTCCGCTGGAAAACCATTCGACGGCGTAGAAAAAAACCAGGCCCCTCTTTCGAGGGGTCTGGTTCGTTTATGGCTCCCCGGGTTGGACTCGAACCAACAACCCTGCGATTAACAGTCGCATGCTCCACCATTGAGCTACCGGGGAAGATGCCGGCCGAACATCGGGCCGGAACTAGAAGTTTTAAGTTAAGAGTTGGCGGTTAAACCAACAAAAACCCCCAAAAACCTTAGGCTTTTGAGGGAGAGTCAGTCTAAACCACAAGTTTTAAAAGTCAAGTTTTCGATATCCCTATTAATCCAGAAGAAAAAAGAGTTTCTAAGAATAGGATTGGGCGGCTTCAACTGCCGGGAGTGGGAGTTGAGTTAATCGGCGCTACGGGTGGAACGGGAGTGGGGGTCGCGGGAGCGGATGGGTTCTCCGCGCGAGAATGAAAATGTCTATTTAAACGATTGTTGAAACCGGGAGTGGGTGTCGGCGTCGCGGGGACGGGCGCGGGCACTGGCGTATTGGTGGGAACCGCAGGAACAGGGGTCGCGGTGGCGGTCGGATTATTCGGCGGAGGCGGATTGCCGGGGCGATTTACATTCAGGCGGTTATTGATCTCAGGGGATCCACGGCCGCCATTGGTGGAAGCGGTGGGCGTGGCGGTCGGCACAGAAGGCGCGGGATTATTTTGGGTTTGGGCGGGCGGCTGGTAATAACTGGAAGAGGCGGGGGATTGATAATAATTGTTTCCGCTGGCCACGGGCGCGGGGTTGTTGGCCCAGCTGTTGGCCGGGGCGCTGTAAAAAGAGCCGCCACCGTAATAAGTCTGGGTGGGGGCGGTATTAAGCGCCTGATAGCTGTCGGCCAGCATGCGCTGGAGTTGAAAAATTTGATCGCCGGTTAAATCCAAGGCGTTGTTCGCGTAATAGTCCTCAACCGCCTTGCCCTGGACATCGTTCAGGTTCGACTGCAATTGTTGGGCTTGATCGACGCTCAATTGGCCTGACTGCGCCAAGGCCAGGGCCTTGTCCCCGTCTTCCTTGAGGCGCATATTTAAATAAACAATGAACATTCCCCGTTGAACCGGGTCGCTGAAATCCTGGTTCGGCGCGCGGTGGTATTGGACATAGTCGTCCTGGCCTGAAAAGGCTTGGGACCAATCGTCGGGATTTTGCGAGGCGTCGGCCAAAAAGCTGTCGTTGTCCTTCAGAAGTTTTTCCAAAAAAGCGGCCTGCGAGGTGGAAAGGTCGGCGGCACCGGCCGAGTTATCCCGGTACTGGTGGTTCAGCCTGCGGATGATCTCGTCGTTGGTTTTGAGCCCGTCGCCCAAGGTAAAGGGAATCTCGTTGGCTTGGACGGAAGCTTGAATTTGGGCGAGCTGGGTTTGACAACTGTTTTCAACGGCCCAAAAGTTGGGCGAGGTGGCTTGGGTGAAATTTACCGCCATCGTGGCGCAGCCGCTTAAGAGCAAGAACAGTGGGAGAATCAGGAATTTTTTAATCAACGGGAAACCTCAAGTTTTAGAAATCCAGTCCAGTTTGCCTTGGGCGTAAAGGACTATCAATAGGTTAAGACGTCCGTGCGGGAACAAGTAGGGCTAAATAAAGAGATAACTATAATGAATATAACTACCCCCCTCACCCCGACCCTCTCCCTCCGGGGGCGAGGGGGATGAAAATGCAAAAAAAAAGCCCCACCGGATTTAACCGATGGGGCTTTTTGCGTCGACTTTATGGATTATTGGAATAAGGCAACGGCACATGCTTGCGGGTCTGCAAGAACGTCACCAGGTCGCTCAACTCGTCCGACTTGATGATGCTGGCAAAAGACGGCATCCCTTTGCCGCCGTTGTCGATGCGAAGCATGATCTGGGAGGCGTCCAGCTTGTTGCCGATATAGGTCAGATCCGGGCCTTTCAAGCCGCCATGGCCTTGGATGGCGTGGCAGTTGATGCAGCCCCGGCTGTAAAAGGTATGGGCTCCGCGGGCGACCGGCCCGTCGGTGGCGCCGACCACTTCCACCGGCAAAGGCGCTTCCGTGAAATGCGGGGACCAGTTTTCCTTGGCCGCGGCGTGCCAAAGCACGCCGATCAAGACCAGGGCGAAAACGATGAAGGCCGAGGCCCAGGGGCGCTTTTGCAAATGACGCTCGCCCGAGTTGGAAATAAAGGGAAGCGAAAAAAGAAGCAAGCCCATCAAGAGCGGCCCGAACACCATGACGATGCTCTCAATTTGGGGCGGCATCAGCGCCAAAATGGCGAAGTACCACATCAAATACCAATCCGGCTGGGGATTGGCGTTGGTCAGGCTCGGGTCCGGCGCGTTATCCAGGGCGGGGGCCCCGAAATACCAGGCGCAGAACATGATGGCTAAAACCATGGCCACGCCGAACAAGGCGTCGCGCCAGGCCGCGTCCGGCCAGAAAGGCACGCCGGTCTTTTCCATCAGCGCGTGATATTCCTCGCGATAGGTCTTGGGATCGACTTTTTTGCCCGGCGTCGGGGGCTCCGAGATGCCGTTCTTCATGACCAACTGCAAGTGAAGGCCAATGAAGGCCAGGATGATTCCCGGCAAAATGAAGACGTGCAGGGCGTAGAACTTGGTCAAGGTCGAGGCCGACTCCACGTCGCCGCCGACGATGAAGCGCCCGATCCAGGGGCCGATAAAAGGCACCCGGCCGGCTTGCTCGGCGGCCACCATGATGGACCAAACCGCGTTCTGGTCCCAGCGCATCAACTGGCCGGTGAAGCCCAGGGTGATGGTGAAGGCGAAAAGCAAGACGCCCGAGAGCCAGTTCATTTCCCGCGGGTATTTATAAGAACCGAACGAGAAGACCTGCACCATGTGGATGATCATCATCAAGATCATGGCCGAGGCGCCGTAAAAATGCAGCGCCCGGAGGTACCAACCCAAGGGTTCCACGTGGGTGATGTAAAGCAGGCTGTCGTAGGCCTGGCCGCCGGACGGCACGTAAGTGAAGGCCAGCAAAATACCGGTGACGATTTGGATGATGAAAGCGAAAAGCGTGGCGCTTCCAAACACGTACCACCAACGGGCGTCATGGGGAACCAGATGGGTCAATTGGGGGCCGAGCATTTCGCCCAGTCCCGTTCTTTCATCCACCCACTGCCAGATTTTTTTGAAGGTGTCTTTCATGGGTCGGTTAGCTCCTCTGGATGGCGACGGGCTGGGTCATGACTTCGACCATCCCGTTATTGACGCGGGTCTGAAAACGCGGCAGAGGCTTGGGCGGCGGGCCGGCGGCCACGGTGCCGTCTTTGTAATAAATCCCGCCGTGGCAGGGGCACATGAAAAGTTCGGCCGAGGCCATCCAGCGCACCGGGCAACCCAAGTGGGTGCAGGTCAACGCGAAAGCGATGAACTCGGTCTCCGTGTTGCGGCGAAGCCAGGCGCCGGTCTTGGCCGTTTGGCCGTCCCAGGCCAGGGGCGCGGCGTTCTCAAAGGAGATCGCCACGGTCTCGCCGACCTTGAAGTCATCGACCTTGCCGATGGAGCGCCAGACGGGCTTGTCAAACTTGAACACGGGCGCCAGCACGTAGCCGATCAAGGGAACGGACATCACTAAAGTGCCGATGCCGCCCAGGATGAAAGTGATCCTCTCCAAAAAAGCGCGGCGGCTTAAAAGCTCCGCCGAGACGGGCTGTTTGGGTTCGGGCGAGTTAGTTTTTGCGGTCATGACGAAGTTCTCCAATCCAACCAATGATGGAAACAATAAAGCCCAACAAACCAAACAAGGTGATGACGTAGGACGTCACGGCGCCCCAAGCCATGGCCACCACGGCGAGGGCCAAGGCGATGGGCCAAATCGTCGGGGGCGGCAGCTTCAGGGGTTTGGGATCGTTCCAGCCCGCGGGGCGGGGTGGCGCGTTATGCTCATGCGTTTCGTTCGACATGGTGTTTTCCTATTTCGTCTTGGAATGGGCGACTAACGGCAAAGCCTTCCCGGCCGGACGCGGCTGGGAATCGACGGTTTCAAGCACGGCGTCTTCACGGAATCCCCGGCCCAGTAAGCCCAGGATGCCGACCAAGTAAACCAGGCAGGAAGGGACCCACATAAAGAGCCCGCCGATCTGTTGATCCAACCGGGGCGACATTCCCCATTGGCCGCGGATTGTGGAAAGGATGCCCAGCTTGTCCACCGGATCAATGAAGGTGGAACACACGTTTACGGGGGCGAAGGTCAAACCGATCCCCAGCAGTACACAGCCCATGCAGGCGCTAAAGAGATAGGCGATGCCGGACCAGGGGGTGAGCTTTTGGCCGAGTTTGGAGCCGATAATGGGGGTCCAGAACAAGATGCCCATGGCTAAAAGCGAGGCGATCTGCAGGCCCCGGACTTCCGGATTCGCGACGGCCGCGTTGCAAAACATCGGCACATGCCAAAACCACATGGTGCCGATCCCGGCGATCCAGTTCAGCGCCGGATAGAGGCCGCCGGTATGGCCGGAGCTGGTTCCCTTGGCCGCGGGCGGCATGCCCAAAAGAAACAGCAGGGGAATGATCATCAGTAGCAGCATGTGCTGAAACATGTGGGCGCTGAAGAGATAACCTTCCGCCAACGCGTTCAGGGGCGAGGCCAAGGCCAGCGTCAACAAGGCCAGCCCCGAAAAGAAATAAAGGCTGCGGGCGGAAAGTTTAAACCGGAGGGCCGCCAAATAAGCTCCCGTCAAAGCGACGGCGAGCAAAATCGCGGGCGTCCAGTTCCAGGCTGACTGCAAGAAAGCTTGTGTTGTCATAAGTGCGGTCCTATCAAGTAAACGGTTGAAAACACCACAATCCAAACCGCGTCGACGAAATGCCAGTACCAGCCGATCGTCTTCACGATCTCACCCTTGCCGGAATTGTAGTCCCCGACGAAGGCGAAGATCAGCACGATCAACAGCAGCACCAGCCCCACGAAGACGTGGAATCCGTGGAAGCCGGTCAGGATGAAGAAGCTGCTCGAAAACAAATTGGCGTTCAAAGTAACGCCGGTGGTGAACAGGTGGTAATACTCACCGCCCTGTCCGATCAAAAAGACCAGCCCCAGCGCGATAGTGAAGATGAACCAACCCAGGAAGGCGGCCCGCCGCTTGGCTTCCATATAGTGCTCGGCGATGTGCAGGGTCACGCTGCTTCCCAAAAGGGCCACCGTGAAGATACTGCTCTTGGGCACGTCCAGGGTATGGGCGTTGAAGGCGCCCATGTGCAACGACGTGTTGTAGAACACGAAGCCGATGACCAGCATCAGGAAGAAGAACGATTCGGAGGCGATGAAGCAAGCCATGCCGACCTTGAACTTGTCGAAGACCGGATCCCAGAAGGGTTCAGATTGGGCTTTCGGATCGTCCGGAAGTTCCGGATGTTCCAAATCCCAAAGCGGACGGCGGCCGTGGACCGGCGGGATGTAATCAAAGTTGTGCTCCGGCGGCGGTGAGGTGGTCATCCATTCCAGCGTCCAAGCGTTCCAGGGGTTGTTGCCCGCGTTGGCCGGCCGGCGGGACGTCATGATGACGTTCCACACCAGCAGGAAGGCCGAGGTGCCCAGGATAAAGGCGCCGATCGTGGAGATCAGGTTCAAGGTGGCCCAGCCCGGAAGGTCGGGATAGGTGTAAACCCGGCGCGGCATTCCCATGAAGCCCAAGAAATGCTGGACGAAGAAGGTCATGTTGAAGCCGATGACCGTGGCCCAGAAATGCCATTTGCCCAAAGATTCAGACAGGATGCGTCCGGTCATTTTCGGGAACCAGTAGTAGATGCCGGCCATCATGGCGAAATAAGTTCCGCCGAAGATGACATAGTGGAAATGGGCGACCAGGTAGTAGCTGGCGTTCATCTGCCAGTCGATGGGAACCACCGCGAAGGTGATGCCGGATAAGCCCCCGATGGTGAACTCGATCAGAAAGGCCATACAGAAAAGCATGGCGGTATTGAGCTTGATCGAGCCGCCCCAAAGGGTGGCGGACCAGTTGAAAATCTTGATGCCGGTCGGCACCGCGATCAGCATGGTGGAAGCGGCGAAGAAGGCGTCGGCCGCATTGCCCAAACCGACGGTGAACATGTGGTGGGCCCAGACGCCGAAGCTTAACACCGCGATGGTGATGACCGAGCCCACCATGGTGCCGTATCCAAAGATCGGGCGGCGGGCGAAAACCGGGATGACTTCGGACACCATGCCGAAGGCCGGAAGCACCAGGATGTAGACCTCCGGATGGCCGAAAGCCCAGAAAAAGTGCTGCCAAATGACGGCGGAGCCGCCGTGTTCGGGTAAAAAGAAGTGGGCGGCGAAGAGGCGGTCCACGAAAAGCATGACCAGCGACGAGTTCAAGATGGGCATGGCCAGGGTGATCAGGAACGAGTTGACCAGGGTCATCCAAACGAACAAAGGCATGCGGAAAAGCGTCATGCCCGGCGGGCGGCAGGCCACGATGGTGGCGATGATGTTGATGGAAGTGGAGATAGACCCAATCCCCATCACGAAAAGCCCCAGGGCCCAGTAGTCCACGCCGTGGGTGGAGTTGAACGGGGTTTCGCTCAAGGGCGCGTAAGAAAACCAGCCCGCCGAGGGCGCGCCGCCGGCCAACCAGCTGAAGTGCATCAAGAGCCCGCCGAAGGGCAGGAACCAGTAAGCCATGGCGTTCAAGCGCGGGTAAGCCATATCGCGCGCACCGATCAACAGCGGCACGAAATAGTTGGCGAATCCGATCAGGGTGGGCATGACGACCATGAAGATCATGGTGGTGCCGTGCATGGTGAAGAGCTGGTTGAAAAGTTCGGGCGAGATGAAGTCATTGTTGGGGCGCATCAGTTGGATGCGCATCATCAAGGCCTCGATGCCGCCGGTTAAAAGAAAGAAGAGCGCCGTGCCCAGGTATAAAAGGCCGATGCGTTTGTGGTCGACCGTGGCGATCCAACTCCACAAACCCTCGTGGTCGTGATGCTCGGACGCGTGGTCCGTGATGACGGCTTCGGCTGTTTGGCTCATTGTAATGTCTCCAGGTAATTGACTAAGTCCGCAACTTGATCATCGCTGAGTTTCAGGTTCGGCATGCGGCAGCCGGACTTGATGGCCTGCGGGTCGTGTAACCAGCGGGCCAGGTTGTCGGGGGTATTCGAAATGATACAGCCGCCCAGGGTCTGCCGGCTGGCCACGTGGGTCAGGTCGGGAGCGGTCTGGGGATAAAGCGAAGGCACGTTGTTGATGGCGTGGCAATTGGTGCAGGTCATGTCATGAAACACCTGGGATCCCTTGGCCGCGGCCGCCGATAGGTGGCTTGAGGCCGGGGTGTTCTGGGCCTTCACCCAAGCGGCGTAATCGTCCGGAGTCTGGGCGATGACCAAAAAGCGCATCCAGGCGTGTTGGAGTCCGCAATACTCGTCGCAGGCCCCCAGGTAGGTTCCGGGTTTTTGCGCTTCCATATAGATGGCGTTTGGAAAGTTAGGGATGGCGTCCAGTTTGCGGGCCAATTGGGGAACCCAGAAGTTGTGGATGACGTCCGCGGAGTCCAGGAAGACGTAAAGTTTTTTGCCGGTGGGGATGTGCAGTTCATTTGCCACCACCACGCCTTCTTTATAGTGGGCTTCCCACCACCATTGGTGGCCTATCACAGTGATATCCGCTTGGTCTTTTTTGGAAAGGTCGGGGTAATAGGCGCCCATGCCGTCGATGGTCAGCCATACCAGCCAGAGAACAATGATGCTGGGAACCACGGTCCAAATGATTTCCACCGTGTGGTTTCCGAAATAAGGCTTGGGCTCCGGGTCGCCCGGTTTGTGCCGGTACTTGATCAAGGCCCCAAAGACCATGGCGCAAACCACCACCATGATGCCCGCGCAAATCCACAACACCGTAATGAACAGGTGCGAGATGGCGGCGGGTTGGGCGGCCAGCGGCTGGAAGACGGGGATGGTCGCAACGTTCGAATTAAAAATGACGTCTTGGTTCATGGCAGTGAATTCCTGGTTGGAAGATATGTCGCCCTACGAAGGCAACAGACTATTCCCGTGAAAGGGCCACTTCAAGGGAAAATTTCCCGGGATTTAAAGAAGATTTAAGCCGCTGTTTAGAATTTCAAATGATAATTCAAAAGGTCAAAAGTTTCATTTTGAATCCGAGATTTAAGCGGTTTTTTTACGCCGCGGGGCGTGAAACGGACGAATTTGTAGGCGGGTTTTGAAAACGGGAATCAACTAGGGCTGTTTGGGGGAATGGGCGGGGGCTCAAAGCCGTCCGGAAGGGGTCGGAAGAAGGGACTGAACTTAAAATGAATTTGTCCACTTCTTTGGTTCAAATAAAAAAATCCCCTTCCGTTGGAGAAAGGGGATTCCCATAAATAAAGGCTGACGCCATTTTATTCTTAGTGGGTGGTCGTCAACTTATCAATATCCGCGTCGATGTCCTCGGGCTTGACCTGGGATACGTAGCGGTGCAGGGGATGCCCCTGGCGGTCGATGAGAAACTTATTAAAGTTCCAGCCTATCTCGGTTTTGCCGGCCGGATCCAGCTCGGCTTTTTTAAGGAACTGGTAAAGCGGGAAGGCGTTGGGCCCGTTGACCTCGATCTTGGCGAACATCGGAAAGGTCACGCCGTAATTGGCTTTGCAAAAAGTCGCGATCTGGGCGGCGGTGCCGGGTTCTTGGCTGGCGAATTGGTTGCAGGGAAAACCCAGGATCACGAATCCCTTGTCCTTATATTTTTCATAAAGCGCTTCCAGTCCCTTGTACTGGGGTGTAAAGCCGCATTTGCTGGCCACGTTGACGATGAGCAAAACCTTGCCTTGATATTGGGAAAGCGTGACCGGTTTGCCCTGTAGTGAGTCGGCTTCGAAACCGTAGATGGTACCATCCGCCCCAGGAGTTGTTACAGGGGATGGCCCGGCGACACTGGAAGTGGCGATGGGGGCCGCCCCAGGAGTTGCGACGGGAGTGATCGCCGCCGCCGTAGGCGTGGCTTGCGCCCAAAGCGAGGGGGCCAAGCCGCCCAGGCCGAGCGCGAGGGCTGCGATTTTTAAAAAGCCGATTGATTTTTTAATCATTTCATTTCTCCTTCAAGGTTCAAGACTTGGATTCTATTAGGCGCCGGGAGGATTGAAAAATCCAGCCCGTAGCGAAATTGAATCTCACCGCCCAAAAATAAAATAATATTTTTGTAACTTTTCGCGCTTGAAGACGTCGAGGTGGTTTTTATTGGGGGAATTTAAGGATGACTTGGGTGCCCGGTTCGGGCGCGCCCTCAATCGTGATTTCGCCGCCGTGAGCCCTCATGATTTCCCGGCAAAGGCTTAAACCCAAACCATAGCCGCCGGTTTCCTTGGTGCGGGATTTATCCACGCGGTAAAAAGGCTCGAAAACCTTTTCTTGGTCTTCTTTCGGGATTCCAACGCCGAAGTCTTTGACCCGGACTTCCATAAAACCCGGAAGGGCTTTGATCGAGATGTCAACGGGTCTTGTTTGGTGGGCCGAATATTTCAACGCGTTTTCCAAAACATTTTGGAAAACGGTTTGGACTCGGGCCTCATCGGCCTGGACAAGGGCGGAAATTTTTGAGCCGGGGGAAAAAGAAAGGCCCGGCGGGCGGTCTTTATATTTTTCAGTTATTTCGCGCATGACCGCGGCCAGGTCCAAGGTTTTCAGTTGAAGCTTGCCATGGGCGCTCCTCAAATGCTGGGTTTCCAAAATCTCCGTCAGCATGGTCTCCATCTCGACGATATCCCGGCCCATGGCTTCCTTCATCTCGCCGGGCGGCGTCATTTCCAAGGCCAGTTTGAGGCGGGTCAAGGGGCTTCTCAGCTCGTGGCTGACATCCAGCAAAAGCTGTTCCTTGGATCGAATCATTTCCTGGATTCGGTCGGCCATACGGTTGAAGTTATAGGCCAAAAAATCAAATTCGCCGCGGCCCTTGGGTGGGAAACGGAAAGCCAGATTTCCCTCGGAAATTTCCAAAACCCCCCGCATCAAGTAGCGCAAGGGGCCGAACATACGCCGCAGTCCCATGAAGGCTAAAAATTGGATGAGCAGGATCCAGCCCAGAAGGTGGAACAGATGCTTCCAGCTGAATCCCTCGCTGGAGCAAAAGGTGATCAGCAGGGTCAGGCAGAGCACGAAAAAAAACATGAAAACCTTCATGAAAAAACCGGGGCCGTGGCCGTGGCGCCAACGCGGGTGCCGGTAATGGTCCCAAGCCTCATGATTCCAATGGCCGTGGGAATGGCGCTCGCTCCAAGGGCGCCTGGCCCAAAAGGGCCGGTCGTCCGGCGGGGGCGGCTGGGAAGGTCCGTGGAGTTTTTTAGGATTCATGGGTCGCCACCTTGCCGATAAAGAGGTAGCCCGTACCCCAGATGGTTTTGAAATATTTGGGTTTCTCCGCGGAATCGCCGAGTTTTTTGCGCAGGCGGCTCATGGCGATATCGACGGACCGGTTGAAGGCCTCGCATTCGATGCCCTTTAAATATTCCATGATCTGGTCCCGGTTCAAAACCGCCCCGGGATTTTTCATGAAAAAGGCCAGGGTCTCAAACTCGGTGGTGGTCAGTCCCAGGTCTTTTCCTTTTAAGAGCGCCAGCCGTTTTCCCGTATCCAGGGTGAGGGATTCGCATTTGAGCACCTGGCCCGAGGCAGGCTCTTTGGGCGCCAGACGTCTTAAAACACTTTCGATGCGGGCCACCAATTCCCGGGGCTCAAAAGGTTTGGGCAGATAATCGTCCGCGCCCAGTTCCAACCCCACGACCCGGTCGGTCACGTCGCCCCGGGCGGTCAGCATAATGACCGGCACCTTCGAGGATTTTCTAATTTCTTTGCAGACGGAAAAACCGTCCTGGCCGGGCAGCATGACGTCCAAAATCACCAGATGGGGGCTGGAGCGTTTGAGCCATAAAAGACCCTCTTCGGAACGGGTGGCGGCGGTCACGGTCATGTCGAATTTGGCCAGATAGCTTTTTAAAAGCTCGTTGAGTTTCTGATCGTCGTCGATGATCAGGATTTGTTTTTTGGAATTCATGGGCTGATTTTAACACGGGAGGCCCGCCCGAACGCCAAGCGTTACAAACTGTTACAAACCGAAACAACGTGGAAAAGCTTGCGGGGCCCTTTGCCTCTATATAGAAGCGGACGATATCGCCTGATGAAAGGAAAAAAACGTGAACGCGTCCCCCTTTAAGTCTTTCTCACCGGCTTGCCCCGAGGAGCCGGGTGCTTTTAAACCCGTGGTGAATCGGGCCCGCTGCGAGGGTAAGCAGACCTGCCTGCAGGTTTGTCCAAATGATGTTTTTGAGATTCGGCGTATGTCGAAGGATGATTTCGACGCTTTAAACCCCTTCGAGCGGTTGAAGAGCCTGGCCCACGGGCGAAAAACCGCCTACGCGGTTCGGGCGGATCAATGCCAGGCCTGTGGTTTGTGTATCGCGGTTTGTCCCGAGGACGCGATCACACTGGTGAGGTTATGATCTTGGCACCCTTTTTTTCATTCTTGTTCTTTACTTGGGTTTTTCCCTGGCCGCGGTTTTTTTCGAGGTTTGGAAGGGCTAAGGGTTTATGTTCCGCCAGATTGGTGGCCCAATCTAATCGGCGGAACTACGCCATCCCTTTTATCTAATTTTTTTTCAATGAGGATGGCTACAAACTGTTACAAACCGACACATCCCTGAAAAGCTTCCCGTAAGAAAGGTTCTTAAGGTAGGGGTGTCGGGAATTCATCGCCCGAATATGTAAATAAAGGTTATTCAGGAGAAACAAAATGCCGATTACCGAGGAAGAAAAGCAATACATCATTGAAGAGGAGACCTTAAGGTTTGAGACCAAGAAAAAGCTCATGCAGGAAGAGTTCGGCCGTTGGGGCCATCGCGGCATGGGCTGGGGCGGCCACGGCCATTGCGGCCGGCATTATTGGGGTTTTGGTTTTATGAAGGTCCTCATTTTGGGCCTGGCGATTTTCGGGCTTTTCCATTTGTTCCATGGCCGCGCCTGTGGATGGCAGCCGGGTTATTATGGCGCTCCGGCGCAGTCGGCTCCGGCCCCTTCGGCGCCCGCTTCTAAGAGCTAATCTAAGAGTTTTAAAAGGCTCCGGCACGCTTTGCCGCCGGAGCCTTTTTCATTCTCAAGCGATGAACCGCACCACGCCTCCATCCACCCGCAGGGCCGCGCCCGTCGTGGCGGAGGCTTGTTGGGAGCAAACATAAACCACCAAATTCGCCACTTCCTCAACGGTGGCAAAACGCTGGATCAGTGAACTGGGACGCATGTTTTTAAAGAAATCCTTCTCAATTTCCTCCGGGCTCTTACCCGATTGCCGGCCCAATGCTTCCACAAAACCCTCCACGCCTTCGGACCGGGTGGGACCTGGCAGCACGCAGTTGACCGTCACGCCGGTTCCGGCGACCGTTTCGGCCAAACCACGGGAGACGGCCAATTGGGCGGTCTTGGTCATGCCGTAATGAACCATCTCGGCGGGAATTTGGAGGGCCGACTCACTGGAAATAAAAACCACCCGGCCCCAGCCCTTTTTCACCATACCGGGCGTGTAGGCCCGTGACAGCCGCACGCCGCTGAGGACGTTGGCGCGGAAAAACCTTTCCCAATCTTCATCCGGAATCTCAAAAAAACCTTTGGCCTCAAAGATCCCCAGGTTGTTCACCAGAATATCCGCTTCGGGAAATTCTTGGAGGAGCTTGGCCGCGCCCTCGGCCGTTCCCAGGTCCGCCGCCAGCCCATGGGCTTTGGCGAGGGGCACTTGGGATTTTATTTCGCCCAAGGCTTCTTCGACTCTTTTGGCGGTGCGGCCGTTCACCACAACCGAGGCGCCGGATTGGGCCAAGCCTTTGGCGATGGCGAACCCGATGCCGGCCGTGGAGCCGCTGATAATCGCTTTTTTGCCGGTCAGGTCAATTTTCATTTTTTTCTCCAGTGGGGATAAGATGCTTTCATTAACCGGAAATCCGCCGGGGAATGCAAGCCACCCCACCCAACAGGAGTTAAAAGGGGTGGCGCCGTCCCGCGGCCATGCCGAGGAGCGAGGCTGGTGGCGCCGTCCCGCGGCTTTGCCGAGGAACGAGGCTGGCGGGGCAACTATTCTTTGAAAGTCTTCGTATATAAAGGCAGACGAATCCTTGGAGGGAAATATGACGCGTTCCTGGCTGAAGTGTTTGGGGTTGGTTTTAGCTTTGTTCCCGGCGGTTTTCGCTTGGGGAGATTCGGCTCCCGTGAAGGCCCAGAAAGCCTATTTCGCCGGCGGATGCTTTTGGTGCATGACGCCGCCTTTTGAAAAACTCAAGGGCGTTCTTAAGGTGACCGCGGGGTACGCCGACGGCCAAGGGGAAAATCCAACCTATGACGATTACGCCGACCGGGGTTTTACCGAAACCGTGGAAATTCTTTACGATCCCGCCGCCATCAGTTATTCACAGCTCGTGGGGGTCTATTGGAAGCAGATTAATCCCACGGACGCCGAGGGCCAGTTCGTGGACCGGGGACCCCAATATCGGGCCGTCATCTTTACCCTAAACCCCAAACAAAAGGCGGAGGCGGAACAATCCAAGTCGGTGTTGGACAAGTCCGGTCTTTACGACAAACCCATCGTGACGCCGGTGAAGGCCTTCACTAATTTTTACCCGGCCGAGGATTATCACCAGGACTTTTACAAAAAGAATCCGGTTCATTACGAGATGTACCACGCGGCCTCCGGACGGGACTCCTACCTGGACGGCATTTGGGGCAAGGGAAAACACTAACCCAAGGCCCGAAATAGTTTTAGGCGCCTTTCGAGTTTTAAGGCGTGTGGGTTGCCGTTGGGGATAAAGCGGGGACGGCGGTCAGAATGGGTTGAGGCGTTTGAACGGGGCTGACAGCCGGTTGAACCGTGGGCTGAGGCGAGGGTGGGATCAGCCGCGCCAGGTCCGCCGTCGTTACCGGCGTTTGGATTTTCAAAATCGCCGTGGGAGTGATCGCCCCAGGGGCCGGGGACGCCGTCGGAACTTCAGGAGAAACGGACGGCGTTTCAGGCGGTGTGGGGGCCAAGGCCGGTCCGGGTGAAATTTCCGGAGCCGTGATTTTTGTTTTCGCCGCGGGAGTGGGCGTTTCAACGGGTTGGGCCGGCGGGGGAGTGACCGAAACATCCTCTTTCGTTTCGGTGACATCCGGTTGGGGCGGGATCGGGTCGAGCCCCAAGGCGACCCGGGCCTTGTCAAAGTCCTGCTGGGGCCAGACGCCCGTGTCGCAATCGTCCCCAACCGCGTCCATGGCTTTTTTAGCTTCCGCGTCCCAATGATTTTCCACGCAAAGTTTCGCGTACTCGTTCCACACCCGTTCATTGCCGTCATCCAGAACCAGCAGGGCGCGGTCGGCCGCCGCGATTTGGGAAACGGCCTTCGCTTTTCCGGCTTCCGGGTTTTGGTTGGCGGACGCGGCTTCCCAGGACAACAGCACCAGCGTGGGCGGCAAACTTTTAAGTTCCGGCTTGCCCGCCGTCAGGATTTGGGCGAAGGCCAGGGCTTTGGGCGTGGTGCCGGCTAGGTCGGTCCATTTCAAATAGTCCCGCCAAAGGCTCAAATCAGCCGGAGTCTTTTTCAAATCATCCCGATAAGCCTGCTCCAAAGCGGCGGTTTCCTTGAATTTTTTCAGGTTGTCCAGGGTTTGAGCCGGACTCGTGGAAGAAAGCTCAAAGGCGGCCAGGGTGTAAAACAAATAGGGATGTTGGGCCGCGTTTTGGCGGGCGAAGTTCCAAGCGTCCTGGACATCGACCAGTCCTTGCGTTTCGAGGGCGTCTAAATAAGCCTCAAATGGCTTGTCGTCGGCCGGGTCCAACTGAATGGCCTTTTGCAAATAGGAATCCAACAGGGGCTGTGCTTGGCGCGCGCGGTTCCCGTTGGTGATGAGCAGGGTCCAGACCCGGACATCGCCGGGCGCGAGCTGGGAAGCCTTTTGGGCCGCCGCGAAAGCTTCCGTGAGGTCCGGCGATAGGGTGGTCACGGGAGCGGTGGAATCGGTTCCGGAGGACTGCCGCTTGAGGAAGTAATCCGTGTCTTTCACCAGCGTCAGGCCCAATTCCATCCAGCTTTCCGGATTGTTGGGATATTTTTGGGTCCAATTTCTGCTCAATTGAACCGCGCCTTGCCAATCGCCCAAGCCTTCCAAGCAGTCAATGGCCCTCGAATAAAGCGCGCCGTTATTGTCGTCGTTTTTCAACAGGGAAAAGAAAAGGGGCCAAGCGTCGCTGAAACGACCGGCCCGCAAATATTCCCGGGCCAAGGCTTGGGACGCTAAACCGGAGGCGGGCTGTTTTTTCAAAAGCGCCTCCAACCCTTCGGGATGGCCCTGGTTTTCCCGCGAGTCCAAGATGGCCGCCCAGCGGCCGACGATTTCAGGCTGATCCGGATTCTTGGCCAAGATGTCCTGCCAATGGGTGATGAGGCGGGCCCCGCCTTGGTTAAAAAGGGATTCCAGACTGGCGGCGCGCAGAAGATCGACATCGTCGTTAAAAATGGGTTGGGTCAAAACCATGGTTTCTTCCGGGGAGGGCTTGAAGCCGATGTAGTCCTGGAGGCATGCCGCGATCCAGCTTGGCGCGTTATGAAGCCCGCCTTTGGCGAAGGATTGGTTGTAGGTTTTTTCCGGCTTGGTTCCCCAAAAGCGCAAATGAATTTTCCAACCCTGGTAGGTTTTTTTCCAAGTGCCTTCGCCAAAGTCTTTGGTTTGAAAGCGGTAGGGAAGCTGATCTTTGTAAAAAGCGTCGGCGGAGGATTCGGCGCTGAAAAGACCCAGATCCTGAAAGGCTTGGTCCAGGTCGGGCAGGCTCAAAATCGCCTGGGGCAAATAAGAGGCTTGTTTCATGCTGAGGTAACTTAAGGCGCTTCCCAGCGGCGTGACGCGGCCCTTGGAATCCAGCAGGGGAAATAGAAGCGGACAGGCGGGCAGGCTGGAACCGCCCAGTTTCAAGTCATTGATCAGGGCTTGGGATGGTTGGGGCGAGGGCTTCGGCGGCTGGGGCGGGGCTGAAATATTTTCGCGGGCCGTCCACCAATTGGAATAGTAGTAATAGTCCAGGACCGACAACGCGCCGAGTACGGCGATGACCGTCAGTATGTGTTTAAATTTCATGCGCCCCCGTCCGGTGAGTGGTCGACCAAGACTTTAGCTTTTGAAAGGGGCTTTGGGAAGGATTTTCAAAACATCTTGAGTAGTGATTAACGCGGATAAACGCCGATGGGGGCGACCCAAAATCATTTTTTCTATAATCCGCGTCCATCCGCGTCCGCGCCGCTATTCATATGAGTCAGGGAGAGCGGCATTGTCCCGGGCCTCCTTAAATCCTTTATGGAGATCCGGGGCATCATTGTTCCAATTGCCTTGATTTTTTTTAGTTCACTTTAAGCGGGCAGGCCCAGCGCGGCCACGGCTTTTTGAGTGGCGGCCAAATCCTTGTGATGGATGGCGTGCATCCCCAAGCGGCGGGCCACTTCCACGAACAGGGGCCGGTCGTCAAAATAAAGGCATTGCCGGGCCGGGACCTGGGCGATATCCAAGGCCAGCTTAAAGATATCCGTGTCGGGTTTGCGGAAATGCACGAAGGCCGACATGACGAAAAAGTCGGCCAAGGTGCCCAAGTTAAAATGGTTGATCCGGTACTCCGAAAGTTCCCGGCCCTCATTGCTGATCACGCCCACCTTCAAATGATGATCGGCCTTGAGTTTCGTGAAATAGTCGATCATGCCGGGCAGGGCCTGGGTTTGGGAGTAGAGATAGGCCCGAAAATCTTCCCGGCTGAAGGGGCGTTTTTCATAAAAAACGATGCGGTCCAAATAAGTTTCTAAGGTGATCTTACCCGCTTCGTAAGTGTCGTAGGTCAAGTGGTGGCGTTCCTCCAGGTCGGTGTAATTGAGACCGAATTTTTCGGCCGCGCCCTGCCGGGATTTGCGGTCCCAGCCGTTGGTCAAGAGCACGCCCCCGACGTCGAGGAAGAGGGCTTTGATGGGAAGATCGGACACGGAGACTCCTTTAAAAATTTAACCATTTCACCGCACACGCCCAAGGGCGGCCCCGTTCCAATTAAACAATGTTGGGGCAGACGCCAAGAACGGAAGAGCCTGATTCTTTAACTAAAAAATTTCGGCAGTTTCTCTTTCGTTTAACCACAAATTCGGATGAAAAGTTTTCGTTCTTTCTTGGCGAACTTGGCGGTGAAATTTTTTCGCAGAAAATATAGTATCAGGATGTTTTGACGAAATCGATCCAGCCGCGGTCAATATTCACGCTGATCAGTTTGACCCGGATGGTATCGCCCACATCCAGCCCTTGCGCGCCTTGAACCAGTTTTCCCTCGACCGGCGGCTTCAAAAGCCGGATCCAGGTGCCTTTGTCCGACAGGCCGGTGACCAAGGCGTCAAAATGCTCGCCCACGCGGTCCGACAAAAAGGCCGCGCTGGCGGATTTGCGCACTTGGCGCTCCACCTTGTCGGCGGCGTTTTCTTGTTCCGTGCAATGGGACGCCAGGGACGAAAGGTCGCCCAGGGTGTAGGGAATCGGCTTTTTTGACAGGGCGGCTTTTAAAAGCCTTTGGGTGATCAGGTCCGGGTAGCGGCGGTTGGGGGCGGTGGAATGGTTGTAATCCCGCACCGCCAAACCAAAATGGCCCAGCGGTGTTTGGCCTGGCGTGTCGAGCGCGTATTCGCCCCGGCCCATGAGTTTGACGATGGTCAAAGAAAGATCGGGAAAGTGAAGCGGGTCTTTTTGACGTTGGCGAGTCAAAAAATCCGACAGGGCTTTGGAATCGGGCTCCGCGGGCAGTTTTTCATTCAGCCCGGCGGCCACGGCCACCATGCGGTCCCAACGTTTGGGAGTTTTCACTATCCGGCGCAGGGTGGGAAAGTTTTGGGCGGTGAGAAAGCGGGCGGTGGCGCCGTTGGCCGCCACCATGAAATCCTCAATGAGCTGGCCGGCGCGGTTCTGGGTTTCCAAGGCCAAGTCCACCACAACGCCCTTGTCCGTCACGGGCCGGGGCTGCAGGGTTTGAAGATCCAGCGCCCCATGCTCGTGGCGCAGGGCCCGCATCTTTTGCGCCGCCTCATCCTGTAATTGGAGCTGGGCTTCCATGCCCGGCACCCGGGCCGCGGCTTCGGGCAAAGGACCATACCCTTCCAGCCAGGCGCCCACGCCGTTATAGGCCAGCTTGGCCTTGTTTTTGACCCGGGCACGGTAAATTTGATAATCGTCCATCCGGCCGTCGGCATCGACGCGCATCTCAATCACCAGCGCGATCCGGGTTTCATTGAAGGAAAGGGAGGTCAGGTCGGTGGAAAGTTTTTCGGGAAGCATGGGAAAAGTTTCCACTCCCGTATAAATGGAAGTGGTATTTTTTCGGGCGTGAAGATCCAGGGGCGTGCCTTGGGCGACTTTGGCGTCCACGTCGGCCACCGCCACATACACTTTTATTTTTCCATCGGACAATTTTTCGCCCACGCTCAATTGATCCAAATCCCGAGAGTCGTCGTTGTCGATCGAGCACCACAAAAGGGAAGTGAGGTCGGGCAAAGCGTCGTCCGTGGCCGGGCCTTGAATGGCGTCCAATTGGCTTAACGCGTCGGGCGGGAAATCGGCCTCCAGGCCGTTTTCAGCCATGGCGGCGCGGGCGATTTGGTCCAACGAGATTTTTTTAACCGGATGATCCGTCATTTGAAGCCCGCCTTTTGTCTCAAGATCGTTAAGGCCCGAATTTCTCAATCCGGCAATTGCCCCAGTCCGCCACATAAATATTTCCCGCGCCGTCAAACGCGGCGCCTTCCGGCGCGTTGAACTGGCCCGCCGCCTTGCCGGGGCTCCCCCATTGGCCCAAATAATTTCCATCGGGGCCAAAAACCTGAACCCGGTCGTTGCCCGAGTCGACCACATAGACCCTGTTTTTTCCGTCGACCGCCACGCCGCCCGGGCCATTGAACTGGCCCGGGGCTTGGCCCGGAGTCCCCCATTGGGCCACAAAACCGCCGGAGGCGTTAAACTTTTCGATCCGGTTGTTGCCGGTGTCGGAGACGTACAGATTCCCTTCCCGGTCGACCGCGGCGCCGGTGGGCAGGTTGAATTGGCCCGCGCCGGTCCCGGGCTTGCCTTCTTGGCGCAGGTAAACCCCATCGGAGGTAAATTCCTCAATCCGGTTGTTGCTGCCATCGACCACATGGACCATCCCGCCCGCGTCCACCGTTAGCAGGATGGGGTTGAAAAGCTGCCCGGGGCCGTCGCCGGCGCCCCCCCAGCGGGTTTCCCAAGCCCCCGTGGAAGTGAATTTCTCAATCCGGTCGTTTAAGGTATCGGCCACAAACACATCGCCTTGGGGGCCGACCGCCACCCCTAGGGCGTGGTGAAACTGGCCGGGTCCGGCCCCCTTATTTCCCCATTGGTTGACGTAAGTTCCGGCGCCGTTAAAAACCTCAATACGCTCGTTGACGTAGTCCGAAACATAAACATTACCCTCCGCGTTGACGGCCACGCTGTAGGGATTCCACATCTGTCCCTTGCCCGAACCCCAAACACCCCATTGGAGCAGGAAAGGATGGGGGCCGGCGGGTGTCTGTCCTTGAGCCAGTCCCGCTAAAAAAAAGGCGCTCCATAAGCATGCGGCTGCTTTTGTTTTGACGTTTTTCATCGGGCCCCGTGAAAAAAAATTGGGAAACAATTTTTTCGACTTTTTATTGTACACTTTGAGCAGGCCGAGGACCTCCCCATGACTCAGAAAAAAGAAATCGCGGAACGCTTTAACGCGCTGGTCGACGAATTGATCGGCCGGTCGGCTTTTTTCCGTTTTTGGGAAGAAGGCCCCGTCGCCCCCGCCGTGATGGAGCGTTTCCTGGTTTCCTTCGACTCGCTGGTCAAAAGTTTTCCTTCCCTCATCGCCCAAGGCGCCTCGCGGATGGAAGATGAGCGAACCCGGGCGGTTTTAGCCGTCAATCTCTACCAGGAATGCGGCGAAGGCGATCCGAGCCGCACCCATCACGCCATCTACCAAAAGTTCCTTTTCACCGCCGGGATCCAACAGGCCTCAATGGCTGAGCCGTCTTTCGCCGTGGAGTGGCGAGAAACTTTACGTCAGTACCTGCATCAAGAAGCCGCGGGAGCCGTCTTGGGCGCTTTGGCGGCCGGGGAATTTTTAGCCCAGCCCGCCTTAAGCCGCCTCTATCCGGCCTTGAAAAGCCAATACCCGACCGCGGACCAGGAATATTTCACCAAGCACCTGACCTTGGAAACCGAGCATGTGGAAGAAATCACCACGATCATGGAACGCCAAGCGCGGATAGACGGGGGAACCCAAGCGATTGGGGCGGGTTTCCGGTTTGGCCTAAGCGCGTGGGAAACCTATTTCAACCGTTTGGCCGAGCACTTGGCCAAAAGCCCGGCGCGCTAGCCCTCACTCGAAGACGGGGACGGGCTTCAAGCGGCGGCAGCCTAATTTCACGATTTCGGTCACGTGCAGCTGCATCATGGCCGAGAGATATTTTTCTTGGGCGACCGCCAGTTTGCGTCGCTCCTCCGCCGTACCGCAGGCCAGCAAAATCAAATCCTTCCCATTGGCGATATGGGGGGGCTCATCCTTCTCGATGTCCTCGATGGCGTCCATCAGTTCCTTATCGAAAAGCACCTTGAAAATACTGGTGGGAAGATCGGTCATGGAAGACAGCACAATCTCGCCGGCGAACTGATTGGCGGCCGCGATCTCGGGGGCGGTTTGGGCGTCGGTCTGGACCTTTTGCATTTGGATCAAGATGGGCGGCAGGGTGAATTCGGAAATGCGCGGCTCGGCGTTGTAGCGCTTGAGCTGGGCGGCGAAAACATCGTAGTGGCGCATCTCGTCCCGGATTTGCCGGGCCAAGCGCAGCTTCAAATTCACCTGGTCGTCGGCCAGAAGGGTGATTTGCCGGGCCTGGGCCACGGTGCCGAAATACCACTCGCTCCAAGCGCGCCGCCGCATGTAGGTAATCAGGTTTTCCCGGTAGACCTCGGGGTCCAGCTTGAAAAATTCGTAGGCCCGGGAATCGTAAAGGTCATCGCCGATGTTTTTGGCCCGGTGATAAAGTTTTTGCATGTAATCGTTGGCCGAAAAGGCCATCAGCTTTTCGTCGCTCCAGCCGGAGTAGGCGGGTTCCACCAAGGGGGTTTCCAAGGGCAGGGTTTGGGTTTCGGCATTTTGCATCAGGGGCTCCTTCAACTTTTGTCTAACGACCTAAAAATTTCATGGAACAATGATAAATGCGGATAAACGCCGATGATGAAGAACGCCCGACAGCAATCAATATGGTTAATGAAATCAGCGTTCATCCGCGTCGATCATTGTAAATTGATTTTTCAAGTTTCAAAAAGCGCCTTCGTCCATATTGATCCCGTACCAGACCTCCAAGCCTATCACGCCGGTGGACTGCATTTCACCGGTCATGGGGTCCGAAATCATGAAAGGCGGCGCTTTAGAAACGTCCGAAGCCTCATGGGCCACGATAGCCACCGCGGGAGTAAATAAGAGGTAATGGATGCTGTAGTCGCTGTTTTTATATTTTCTCCCCGGGTGGTTGTGCTTGCCGCCGTCCTCCGCGAAGAAGCACTTAAGCCAGAAGGCGTAGTCGCGCACTTCGTTGCGGGCGATCACGATCCCGGCGGGTTTGGGGCTGAAGTCCCCGCCGTAGACCCTGGGTTTTTGGTCCATCCCGTACCAGACCTGCGGGATCCGGGCGCCGGACTTGTCCAGCGCCGAGGTGAACTGGGGAGACTGCACGAAGGCGACGCCTTGTCCCAGGTGGGAGCACTTGAGCGTGGTGATGAGGATCTTGGGGTCCTTGAGGTCCCGGTGGAAGCTATAGGCCGTGAAGCCCGCCCCCTTGAGCTGGGGGGATTGGGCCAAAAATTCCGCCCGGTAGGCCTTGGGGTCTTTCGCCTGCTGGCGGATGAAGATTTCGCCGGGACCGGTCAGGGTCCTGGGACCCAGATAATGGAAACCCCAGCCAAGCAGGGCTACCGACAAGACGGTCACTAGGACCGCCACAAACCATAGGATATTTTTCACGAGAATTCTCCTGTTCGGCATTTGTCCCACATTACAGCAAAGAAAGGCAAAAACGGTTCCCGAACCCCAACTGCGCGCCCGGCTTGTCGATTCTGATGGCGGCAATGGCGGTGACTTGGCCCCTTTGCCCTTCAATGAGCTCAATGGCGGAGCGAACCTGGGATCCGGTCTCAATCCAATCGTCCACGATTAAAATTTTCGCGCCCGCCGGAACCGTGTCCAAGGCGATTTCAAGCTTTTTGGCTTGTCCCGAGTAATCCTTGAATTCGAGGCTGGTGGTTTTGACGGGAAGTTTTCCCCCTTTTCGAACGACAAGAAAACCTTTTTCTAATTTTTGGGCCAAGGCGGCGCCGATGACGAAACCCAAGGCGTCGATCCCGGCGATCAATTCAAAAGTTTGTCCTCGAAGCCCTTCGGCCATGCGGTCGAGAAGATCCGCGAAAGCCGCCGGGTCCCGGAAGATGGGAGTGATGTCGTAACGTCCCACGGATTCATAATTGATTCTTTTTTCAAAAGACATGATCGTCCTTCTTGTTCAATTCGTCGTTCCATTGCCCCAGGGATTAAAGTCCATGCCCTCGGGCAAAAGCGGTTTTTTGTTCTTTTGAAAGGCCTCAATCATCAAATCCTCAAAAGGTTCTTCTGAAACTTTTTTCGAGCGGCCCGTCTTTTCCATCCATTCGACCTGACGGCGGAAAGTTTCCACCAAAGGCACCGTGGTTTTAAAACCCAAGTCCCGCTTGGCTTTGGAGTTATCAAAGATGGAAGGGTACTGGAAAATATATTTCACGCCCACGCTTCGCCTGGGCGCCTGCTCATAAAGCCAATCGGTGGGGATCGAGGCCGGATTCCATTTTCCGCCCACGGCTTTCGCGAGGGCCTCAAAGACCCCGTTCCAAGTGGTGTGCTCGTCGCTGGTTAAGTGATAGGCCTGTCCATAGGCTTTGGGATTCAAAAGCGAATTGACGAAACCGCGGGCCACGTCCGACACATGGGCGATGGCCCAGGCGGCTTTCCCCCCATCCATCACAATCGTGGGAAGCCCGGCTTTCAGCCGGTTGGGCAGGCTGTCGTCAAAAAGAATCCCGGAGGCGGTGGCGCCTTCGCCAGTGGTGAAAGAGGGGCGCAGAACCGTGGTGTGCAGGCCGTTTTTACCGTTGGCCGAAAGCAGGATGGACTCAATCTTCGATTTGTTTTTACCGTAATCGCCCACGGGCCGGTGGGGCTCATCATCGTCGGCGGGGAGCTTGGTCATGGGCCCGCCGTAAACACAAACCGTGGAACAAACCACGATTTGCTTCACCCGTCCCGTGAAGGCGCGCAAGATTGACTCGGCGTTCTCCGGCGCGAAAGCCACCATGTCGATGACCGCGTCAAAGGATCGGCCCTCCATGAGTTTCTCAAAAGCCGGATAGTCCCAGCGGTTGCCCACGATGGTCTTGACCGAATCGGGGATTCGCTTTTCGCTCACCCCCCGGTTGACCACGGTGACCTCGTCGCCGCGTTCCACGAGCTGGTTCACGATAGCCGTTGAGATAAGGCCGGTCCCGCCGATGATAAGAACTTTCATGTTTTTTCCTTATGAGAATTAACAAAACGGCTTTTCACCGCCAAGACGCCAAGTTCGCCAAGTAAATCAAAAGGCTTCTGGTTTAGAATTTAAGTCTTTTTGAGTGAACCTTGTTGTTTTTTTGTAGTCTTTCTTGGCGAACTTGGCGTCTTGGCGGTGAAGAGGTTTATTTATGGCCTTAATGCCAGCTCAGCTTTTGACGAAGGGCTTGAGTCAGCCGGGTCGCCAATTTTTGATGCACCCTCACGTTGGGATGAAAATCACAACCCATTTGGTCCTGGGGGACCGGCGGATAACCCACGCAATAAATTTTTTTGTCCCCGGCGTTGTTTTTGTCCCGGACCACCGATTCCACCCCTAGGTAATAGTTGGGCCAGCCGGTGGCGCAAAACCAAAAAAGGGAGGCGTTGGGATAAAGGGATCGTAGATGGGCCAGTAGATCGGAACACCCTTGCTCGAAAACTTTCGGGTCCGGATGGGGTTCGGTGGAGAAGTCGTTGGTCCCCAGGTGAATGACCACGGCGTCCGGAATCCAGCTTTGAAAATCCCAACGGCTTTGGGATTCGGCGCAAAGCAGGCGGTCATAAAGCGCTGGAAAAGGCTCGGCGGATTGGCGCTGGCTGTCACCGTAATTGCGCACCACGCCCCGGCCCGAATAGGCGACTAAGTGGGCTTCGACCTTTAATTCCCGGGCGGTGACCAGGGCGAAACCCCGGTTGGCGTTTTCGTAGGGGTTTAAGTCATCGCAATGGACCGTGGCGGCCTCATTGCCGTAACCGCAAACCCAGGAATCCCCGATGATCTCGATCCGCCGGACGGGTTTTTCCGGCGGGGCTAGCAATTCAGTTCCCGCGGGCAAGGACAAACCCCGGAAACAAGTGATGCCCCAGGAAGCCTCGGTGCGCTTGGTGAGTTGAAGCCGGTGTTCGCCTGGCGCTAGACCATCCACGAGATAAAGGGTTTTGGCCGCTGACGCGGCTAAGACGGTTTGGGGTTTTCCGTCCACCCAAACATCAAAGCGGTTTTGACTGTCTTGTAATAAAAAACCAATGGCCGGGCCGTTGAACCGGATTTGAATGGAAACGCCGGGCCAATCAAACCGGGGCGCCTGGGGGTTTGAAAAATCAACCCGGCCCGAATATTGGATCCGGGGGTCATTGGCGGGGATGGTGGTATCGGCGTTGGAAAAAGTGGGTGTCAAAAAAAGAAATCCTCCCATTAAAATTAAAAGATTCGCGGTTTGTCTCATTTTCCCTTGGGGAAGACCCCGGAGCTTTCGGGCGGCGCGGTAGTGGCCAGGGAAGCCGAAGCGTTGGCCATAAATTTTTTAGTCAAGGGACGCTTGGGGGCAAAAGGCGCGGGCTTTGGGGCCCGCAAAGGATCCCGGTGTTGAGGGTGGGCCGGGGGATTCACATCATTGACCCGGCGGGAATTCGAGGTTGCTCCCAACCGTCCGTTGCGGGTCAAGAGCGCGTTGGAAGATGGCGGGTTTTGGGGATTGGGGGTGGGGACCACCAGAATCACATTTCGCTGGTTGATGACGCTGACCCCGGCGGTTTGGGCGAAAAGCGCGGGAACGACCAAGCTCAAAAGCAGGAAGGCGCCGATCGATCGAAGGAGAATCATTTTATAACTCCCTTCGTCCCTCGAGGGCTTTTAACAATGTGGATTCATCGGCGTATTCCACATCCCCGCCCGATGGAAGTCCCCGGGCGAGGCGGGTGACTTTGACCGGCGCCGCTTTCAAAAGCTGCTGGATGTAAAGGGCGGTGGAATCGCCCTCAACCGTGGGGTCGGTGGCCACGATAATTTCTTTCAAGGTTCCGCTTTTTTTCACCCGCTCCACCAAAGGTTCCAAGGTCAGCTGTTGGGGACCGCGGCCTTCCAGCGGCGAAAGGGTTCCGCCCAACACGTGATACAGGCCCTTAAACTCATGGGTCCGCTCAAAGGCGACTACGTCACTGGGATCTTCCACTACCAGGATGGTGGTTTTATCCCGGCTTGAGGAGGCGCAAATCTGGCAAAGGGTTTCCTCAGTCAAGTTGAAGCAATCCCGGCAAGGATGCAGTTTGGCGCGGGCTTCCACCAAGGCTCTGGCCAATGTCTGGGACGCTTCGGCGGGTTGTTTTAATAGATAAAAAGCCAGCCGAAGCGCCGTTCGGGGCCCGATGCCGGGAAGTTTTCCCAGTTCATGGATGACGCGTTCAAGAGAAGGCGGATATTCAGCCAAGAGAAACCCCGTTCGGCCGGTTTACCGGTTTTTTTTCAAGGCGATGCCGCTTTTTTTGGCGGTGTTGTACCAATCCACTTTTCGTGTGGCGTACATGACAACCCCCAAGCTGACGAACAAGCCGATGGAACCCAAAAGCAGCGAATAATCCTCAACCTTCAACAGGCAAAAAAGATAGGCGTAAATGAAGCCCAACAGGATTCCAATGAGACGGGCTTGTTTCCAATTCCAAAGCACCGAACTGCTATAGGCCGTAATGAGGCCGATGGTGGCCAAGGCGGCGATCAGATAAGACCACCCGAAGCCGATCAATTCCGAGGTGGACAAGAGCAGGAGGTAGAAAAGAATCAAGGCGAAGCCCACCAGCAGGTACTGAAAGGGATGGACGCGTATCCCCGAAAGGATCTCGAACAGGAAAAAAATAAGAAAGGTCAGGGCCAGAAAAAGTTCCCCGTATTTCGCCGAGCGCGTGGTGGATTGGTAATTATCCACGGGGTAAAAGAAACTGACGCCAAAGGTGGAAGGGCCTAAATCTTGGGTTCGGGTGGAAAGGTTTTCTTCTCTTGGCGCGTAATAAGAATCGACGGCGGCTTGAGCTTGAAAGTCCACGGGAGAATTGGCGGTGGTCCATTGCTGGGGGAAATTGCGGGCGAGGTTCGGGATTTCCCACTTGGCTTTGAAACCATCGGGACCTATCTGCCGGTCACTGGGAAGGAAAGCGCCCTGGAAACTGGGGTTGGGCCAGGAGGATGAAAAATTCACGGTCGTTTGCCGTCCCAGGGGGATAAAGCTCATGTTCCCGGCGCCATTCAAGGTGAAGGTCAAAGTAAAGGGAACGGAGGTTTTTCGCGCCGATAGGTCCAGATCGGCGTGGATGCCGGAAGTGACGGTTTGAATGGGCGGCAGGCCCGGCTCCAGCGCGACATTTTTTCCATCCATTAAAAGCTGGGCGTCTTTTTGGATTCCGCGGATATCAGTCAGGCCTTGGACAAGAGCGGCTTTATTCCAAAGGATCTGTGTGGGTTGGACGGGGAAGCCGCCGAAGTTGGGCCAGGGAAAAGCGCCTTTTAAAACCACCTTGGATTGATAAAGGATGACTTCATAAATTCCCCGGTGGCGGACCTGGGGCGCCGCTTGGACATCCTCTTGGAGGCTGTCGGGAAGAAAGACGGCGTAATAAAGCGTGCTGGTTTCTTGAAGTTCTTTTTTATCATTGAGCACTTTTTCGTTTACCAGATAAGGCACCACCAAAAAGGGTCCGGCCAAAACCTGAGGACCGCCCCATTGGCCGCTGACTTCTTGCCGGGCCTCATCCCGGTGTTGCTCGCGGTCGCTGATGACGTCGGTGACCATGCTTTTAGGAATGAGAAGAAGCAGGAGTAAAATGGTGATCGCGATGAATTTGGCGGTGGAAGACGTTGAGACCGAATGGAATTTATTCGAAAGATTTTCACCGAGCGGCATAAAGTCTCCTTAAATAAATGAGCTTAAAATAACCCCGGCAGGCCGAGCCCGCCGGTCATTTTGGAAACCTGTTCTTTCAGCCGCGCCGTGACTTGGGCTCCCGCGTCGTTGACGGCCTCTTGAATAAGGGCTTCCAGCCACTTGGCGTCGCCGTCTTTGAGCGATTCGGGTTTTAAGGTGACTTTTTGAACGACATGTTTTCCATTCAACAGCACGGTGACCGCGCCGTTTCCGGCGGTCCCGGTGAAGGTTTGCTTTTCCAGCTCTTCCTGGAATTGGGCCATCTTTTCTTTGAGGGCTTGGGCTTGGCGGATCATATTGAACAGGTCGGGCAAGGGATGGCTCCAGATAGAATGTAAGAAGCGAATTAACCCATTTTTACCACTAAGTACACGAAGTTCACCAAGTTTTAAGAACAAAAACACATCATTTGATTTTTAAAATTATCTTTGTTTACTTCGTGCACTTAGTGAACTTCGTGGTAAAAGGCCTTTGTTTAAGGCTTTATAGCTGTTTGGGGTTGTTGCGTTTTACTTCCACGATTTTGCCCCCGAACATTTTGAGCGCGGCGGCCACCAAAGGCTCTTCTTTTTCCAGCTCTTTCACGTCGACCGCTGGCGCGACCAGTGATTTGGGCGCGCGGGCCGCGGGGCCGGGGGTTTTAGCCTCGGACGGCTTGGCCGCGCCTTCGGCCAAAACGGGGACCAAAGTAATGGGCCGGCCCAAAAGGTCTTTGAGGATCTGTTCGACCAGCGTTTTATTCTCGGCTTTTGATAATTGTTCCTGGTGAAAGGGACCTTTGCAAAGAAGGACCAGGGTGCCTTCGTCCAGGCTTTTGGGCCGGGTGTCGATGAGCACGGCTTGTAAGGATTTTTTTTGCGATGAGACGCTTTCTAAAAATTCACGCCATTGGGACTTGAGCTTGGCCAGTTCGGGGTTTTTCTCGGCGTCGATGGGATCCTCAATTTCGTCGACCGCCAACACAGGTTCGCTGTCCATGACGGCCGAAGAGGCCGGGCCCTGCGGGGATTTCGCCGGGGCGGTGGACGGCGCCCCCTGCGGGGACTGCGCGGCCGATGAAACGGTTGGGGGTTTTGAGGGCGAAGTCCCCGGGGGCGCGGCGGACGACGTGAAGGTCCGCGCCGCGGGAGCGGCCGAAGGCAGGGAGACTTTTCCCGACTGGCTTAAGAGCGCGGTGACATTGGTCAGTTGTTTGAGCCGGCATAATTCCAGCGTCAGGGTTTCTAAAACAATTTGAGGCAAGGACGAGCGGCGGGCCGCCCATTCCTGCTCAATGAGAAGCCTTAGCGCGGATAAAACATAAGCGTCGTCGCATTCTTTCGCGATCTCGATCAGCCGCTCAATTTCCTCGGCGGCCAAGGGGATAAGCTTGGCGGCGGCCGCGGGATAAGCCTTGGCCACGGCTAGGTGCCGGTAAGACTCCAAAAGGCCCGAATAAAAATGATCCAGGTCTTTGCCGCTTTCTAAAACCTGGCGGACGATATCCAGGGCGGCGCCGGCGTCTTCCCGGGCGGCGGCCCGCAGAAAATTCAAATAAACCTCGCCCTCAATCGTGCCTAAAACAATCCGAATGTCATCGGTGGTGATCTTGCGTCCGGAAAAGGCCACCAACTGGTCCAATGTGCGCTGGGCGTCCCGCATGGAACCGCCGGCGGACCGGGCGATCTGGTAAAGCGCCTTGTCATCCACCTCGATTTTTTCCGACTCGCTGATGCGGCGCAATTGTTTGATCAAGGTGTCCAGGTTCATCGCCCGGAACTCAAACCTTTGGCAGCGGGACTGGACCGTAGGCGGGAACTGGTGAATTTCGGTGGAGGCTAAAATGAAGATGACGTGGGCCGGAGGCTCTTCCAGCGTTTTCAAAAAGGCGTCGAAAGCGGCCCGGGTGATCCGGTGCGCTTCGTCAAAGATATAAACCTTGTACTTGGCCTTGGCGGGATAGGTGCCGACCTGTTCCTGTAAGTTGCGGATGTCTTCCACGCGGTTGAAGGAAGCGGCGTCGATCTCGATCACGTCCATGGCCGAGCCCTGATTGACCTCCTCGCACAGGTCGCAGGTATTGCAAGGCTCCGTGCCCTTGAGGTTACGGCAATTGAGCGCCTTGGCGAAAATGCGCGCGGTGGTGGTTTTCCCCACGCCCCGGGGCCCGGCGAAGATATAAGCGTGGGCTACCCGGTCGGCCGTAATGGCGTTCTGCAGGGTGCGGGTGATGTGTTCCTGGCCGACCATGTCGGCGAAAGTTTGGGGGCGCCATTTGAGCGCCATGACTTGGGGGGGCATCCAATACCTCGGAAAAAAGATTCGACAGTTTCATCGTGGAAGCCAGGTTGACTACAACGCCCGAACACATGCCTAACCGTTGCTTCCTTCCGGACCTGGCGGAGTTGGGGCCGGCTCGCCGTATAGGACCCGACTTCCACGTTGAAACCGTCGGTCGATCATAATGACAACCGCGGAGGTTTTCCAGACGGCCATCCTCGCGGGATGGGGGGTGAATTATAACAGAAGAAGGGGACTTTTCAGCCCCGCCCCGATCAGCGGCTTTATTTTACCGTCCCAAACAAAAGCCTTTGTACTTGCGGGTGAGAATAGGCTTTTGGGTTCGTTTAAAGCCTTTTGTCGGCCTTGGGTTCCCCATCAATTCCATCCATTCTTTAGATAATCCCGTCAATGTTGTTTTTGACAAGGCGAATGTATTTTGCTTTTCGAGGAATCGTGAAGGATTCCCCCGGGCTTTTCGATTTTGTCCGAAAGCCCGAAAACCAAGAAAACCGGAAAGATGTCGCCGCTGGTAACAGGGTTTATCCGATAGCCGGAGGGAAAAATGCCGCAAACCAAAATAGCCAATAACCGCAGGGATAATCCCCGGGTTCCGATCAAGATCCCCGTTAAATTCTTCCCGGCGGAAGATAAAAAAGTCCTGAAAAAAATCGAGGATTGGCGCGAATCTAAGAAATATGGAGTCACCCTCGACCTGAGCCCCGGCGGCATGCAGCTTGTCGTGGACTATCACTTGGCGGTCGGCAGCGTGTTGGAATTTAAAATTTACATCCTGGACAAGGTGAGCGTGGTGACCGTTTATGCCAGGGTGGTTTGGGTGAATAAGAGCAGCGTCGGGCTTCATTTTCTTCTGATCAAACCCGCCGAAATGGAGGCCTTGGCGTCTTTTCTTAAAAAGGCTTCTTGAAAAATGGTCTCAATTTCCGCGCGCCTATTCACTTTGACAGCGCTTTCGAGTTGTCTTCTTTTTCTTTCGGCCTCCGGGGTCCGGGCCCAGCTCATCTCCCTTAATAGCGGGGAAGTGATGACCTGCCAGTTCGTCAATAACACGACCGTGCCCAACAATCAGGTTTACATCTGTGTGTTGGCCAACAATGCCTATCTCACTCCGGGTGGAACGATGAACGCCATTGTGCCCGGCCAGAACGCCAGCGGCTATACCATGACCCTGGCCCAGATCGACGCGTTAAGCCCCGCCGGACTGCAGTTGCCCGTGATGGGCTCGGGCCGCATGTGGTTTTCTTTTTACTCGCCCTTGAACATGCCCATCGTGGCGGGGCCGGGCATCGTACAGCCCAATATCGGCAATCCAAGCGACCCCAACATCAATACCGTTTTCGACTGGATGGAGTTTGACGAGGGCAGTGATTACATTTACTGCAATACCACCCAGGTGAATATGTTCGGCATTGCCTACACCATGGGTTTGTACAATGTGGGCGGGGGCCTCAACGGCGCCAGCGGCGTCGCGGATTGCGCTAGCGACATCGTGAGCAAGTACGAGGCCTATATGAACTCCATCCCGGGCGCGGCCATCTTCAATTCCCTGGTGGGCTCAACGCGGATCGTGGCCCCCGCGGACGGCACTTTCGCGGCGGGCGGGGCCAACGGCACTTACTTGGACGGCTATATTTCCCAGCTCTGGACCGAGTACCAGTCGAAGCCTTTGGTCATCAGCGTTGGGGGCAACACCTACTCGGGCACCACGACGGGCCCGGGAAGCCAGATGACTTTTACCGGTCCGGGCGGGCCTTACACTGTCGGCTATCCCACCACGCAGGACGCGCTGGCCGCTTCCGGCGTCTTCGCCAGCGGAAATCCCACCGAGCTGGCGTTGGAAGTGGTGATGGCCGCCGGCATTAACCGCCACGTTCTCGACAACGCGGCCAACCTCAACAACCCCGCGGCCTTTTATCAAACCGCTCCCTGTAATTATTACTCGGCCTTTTTTCATACGGTCAATCTGAACAATCTGGCTTATGGTTTTCCCTATGACGATGACGACAACCAAAGCGACCTGCTGGTCAGCGGCAACGCCCGGGCGCTGGCAATCACTTTCAGCGGCTGCGTTCCAACCCCCACCAGCACTTTCACGGCTTCTCCCACTTTTACCTGGACCAACAGTCCTACGGCCACCGCCACCCAAACAGCGACCCATACCGCGACACCAACCGCCACGAATACGCCGACCCCCACCGCGACGCTGACGGCCACCAGCAGCGCCACTCCAACCTCGACGAACTCACCTACCAGCACCTCGACGGCTTCTTCCACACCAACCTGCACCAGCACTCCCACAGGTACATCGACTTTTACCAACACCGTCACCTGCACCGTTACCTCCACCAACACGGCCACCCATACCGCCATACCAACCGCCACGAGTACGTCAACCCCCACCGCCACCAACAGCGCCACTCCAACCTCGACGAAAACATTGTCCCCTACGGGTACGCCTACCGTGACAGAGACCATTGTGCCTCTCATAACACCTACGCTTACGCCCACCCCGCCGCCGGCGACAGCCACTGTCACGCCGGTCCATACACCCATCAGCTCCGAGACTCCGACGCCGACGGTTTCAGGAGATGTATTTGAGATTTCCAGAAATGTCTTTAATGAAACCCTCGATGGAACAGTCGGCATCAAGATCGCGTCCGGCCAATATTTTGGTCCGATGACCTTGAGGATTTACAACTCGGCGGGTGAGCACATTAAGACATTGTTCGATGAAACCTTAACCCAACCACTGCCGTTGACAACATTGAGCTGGGATGGAACCAACACCTACGGCCAAAAAGTCGCCAGCGGGATTTATATTGTTTATCTGATAAAACCCCTCGGGGTCGCTACCGGCCGGCTAGTCGTTATTCATTAAACCAGCGTTACAACCAAAGGCCAAGCTGTCCGCCGCGGTGCGGGGAGCCTGCTTTTTTTGCGATGAGCGCAACCGCGCAACCCCCAATTGGATTTGAAGCTTCTGAGATTTAAGGAATCATGTCATTTTTCCGTTATAGCCCCTAAAAGTGGACATAAAATGACTTGGGTTTCAAAAGGCTCGAGTCCAACCCAGGGAGGTATCGTGAAAGAAATCACTCTTATTTTACTGATAATCCTGGTTATCGTTTCTTGTTCAAGAAAAAAGGATATTAATGTTTTGAATATTAATTTAGATGGTGAATGGGTCTGCGTTGATGGCGACGAGCCGGACATAGGGGCATGGGATGATAATGGCATAAAAGGAATGATTGGTAAGACTGCAAAAATTAAAAATGGTGTGATGAAATTCGATATTGTTAATTTAACCGATGGCCTAACACGTAAATTTGATTTTAAAATTATTTATCCTGGAAAAGTCATGCCGATTGAAAAATGTGAAGATTTTGACCCAACCGAAAAAGGGTCACTTGATCCCAAAAGATTTAAGTTTTCAGATCGCGTTGTCGAATTCAAAACAGACGAACCCTATAACAAATACACATTTGTTGTTGATGGCCCTGGGGATAAAATGATTTTGGATTGGGATGGAGGTTCTTTTCTTTATATTCCTAAAAAGAACTTTAAAAAATAAGATTCCCCTCTTATTGGCGTCCTTTTTCATCGAAAAACCTGGAATTTAATGGTTCGCAAATCGTACGTAATGGAGAGTCATTTGGTAATGAAAGTCTTCAAAATTTATTTTTTGACCGGGTTGATTATTTTTTTAATGATTCCGCTTTTGGTAAGAGCCTCGGTTAACGGTTTATTAGGTGTTGAATTAGACAGTGACGACTCTAATAAGAGTTTGGTTCTTTTTGACAATAGTGGAAAAAAAGTCGAAATCGACAATTTTACAGAATTGATCACCAAAAATATTTCGTCCGATGGGCAAATGAAGTCAGTAATATCTTATTTAGCGGATTTAAACCAGGATGGTAAATTTGAAATTATTTCGCTCGTCCGTTTCGATGGAGCAAAAAACAAAGTTTTCATTTTGGATGAAACGGGAAAACTACTTGATAGTGAAGATTCGGGCTATGGCGATAACTTGGTTTTCGGTTTGGAAAAGAAAGGTTTTCCCTTTTTTTGGGGATATGAAACTGAATGGGGTTTAGCGGCCGGTGCAGCCGAATGGGAGTTCGATTATTGGAATGGATCAAAAATAATAAACGCAATAAGCACAGTTGAATGGATTGGAAAAGGCGGCCCAGGTACAGAACCACATTTTGTTTACCTCCCGGAACAAGATGCATTGGAGATTGTTTCGGATGAAGGAAAAAAGCTTTGGGACAAAAACGAGATGAGGTTTATGGGTTATTGGAAACCATTGGACGAAAAAGAATTATTGGAAGGTTGTAGTGATCCAGACGAATCTTTAGATCATTTGGCGCGTGGAAAAAAATATTTCCATCAACATGAATATAATTGTGCCGTTCAAGAATATAAGTTGGATCTGCAGGATCATCCAAGCGATTATTCCGCCTGGCAATATTTAGGTTACGCCTATCTAAGGGCGGGAGCATCTAACGCCGCTAAAAATGCTCTTGAAAAGGCTGTTCAAATTAACCCGGATTATATTATGGGTCACTACAATTTGGCTTTGGCGGATTTTGCCGAATTTGATGAGCAAGGAGCTGTGTCCGAAATTGGGAAAGTAATCAAACTTAATCCTGCCTATGAAAAGACTATAAATAGCGACCCTCAGTTTAAAAGTATCCTTCAATCTAAAACTTATTTAACTTGGGAAAGCCAACAAAAGAAATAGGCGAATAATATGATCGGTAACAAATTTTGATTAAAACAATAGAACCGTTTCACGTCTGCCCGTCTTTATAAGTTTTTTCATCGAATTACCTCGAATTTAACGGTTCGAAAATCGTACGGGATGAGGAGTTATTGAATGAGAATTTCATTGGAATTGGTGCCAAGAAATAAAGAGTCCATATTGGACGAAGTCGAAAAGATCTCGAAAAATCTTAAAAAAGTAACCGCGATAAACATTCCTGATTTATTGCGGTTTGATTTGAGAAGTTGGGTCGCTTGCGGATATGTGAAACCTTTTTTTGAAAAAGCCATACCCCACATTCGGGCCGTTGACATTAATTTGAATGAACCGTTGCCCATGGCCGCCTTTCTTAAGGAAAATCACTTGAAGGAAATTGTCTTGATTAGCGGCGATATTCCCCAGGATATCTCCAGAAAGATATATCCCTCGGATGTTTTGGACGTAATCAAGAAATTCAAGAAAGAAATTCCGGAAATTAAGATTTATGCGGCTTTCGATCCTTATCGACAGGGAATTCACAAAGAACTGGATTACGCGCATGCCAAACGGGAGGCAGGCGCGGATGGTTTTTTCACCCAACCTTTTTTCGATATCCGCCTTTTTGACATCTATTTCGAATTGCTCCAATCCTACGAAGTGTTTTGGGGCGTTTCCCCGGTTTTAACGGCGAACTCCAAAAATTATTGGGAGACAAGAAATAAGGCCGTTTTTCCTAAAAACTTCACTCCGACCTTAGATTGGAATCGTGATTTCGCGAAAAGCGTTTTGAGCCGAATCGCTTCGGTGGACGGGAACGCTTATTTCATGCCTATCAAAGCCCCCATCTTGGATTGTTTTGAAGGGATTCTTTAAGCTTTTTGAGAAAAAGGTTCTTTGGCGGGTTGCTATAGACTAAATAGTTCGAACTAATTTATCTGATTAAATTTTCCAGGAAAAACCCGTGATTAGAAAATTAAATCAAAAAGGCGTGATAGCTCCGGGGACGGGCCCCAGTGTATTAGACGTGTCCGCGTTTGGTTTTCTTCTTTGGATTTTTATTATGATTTTTTACTGGGTGATTTTAAAAATTACCACGGGACACTGGCCTATGAGTTGGAGTGGTTTTGCCGGGATTGTTGGAGGTTATCTTTTGGCTTGGATTATTGATTCAATTGTCAGGAAAAAATTCACCAATAATAGTGACGATTAAGCACTTCGTCGCTTGATAGACATTTTGTTGAATTAACTCAAACTTCACGGTTTGCGAATCGTACGGAATGGAGGCCCGGATTGAACAAGCGAAAAGCACTCATCTTTCGCGGAGAAAACTCAAATGAAAAACCTGTTTGATGTCGCTCTTGCGGATGAAGTAAAGCGGCGGATTGATAAGCTGAGGCCCGACAGTGTTCGGCAATGGGGAAAACGGAGTCCGGCCCAAGTTATGGCGCATTGCGTATTGGGACTGGAGATGGCCCTGGGTGAGATCAGGCCACGCCGCAAGTTGGTCGGGCGATTGATAGGCTTCATGATTAAACCCATGGTCTTAGGAAATGATGATGAATTTCGCCGCAATACGCCTACATTGGATGAGTTGGTCGTGAGCGGCGAACACGACCTAGCGGTGGAGAGCGAGCGTCTTTGTTCGCTCATCGACCGGTTCGTTTCAGGCGGGACTTCGGCTTGTACGAGCCATCCCCATCCCTTTTTTGGCCGGCTTACGCCCATGGAGTGGGCCGTCTTAGAATACAAACACCTGGATCATCATCTCCGCCAATTCAATATTTAGAGGGAAAAGAAAACTAGGTTCACCGTTCCTGGTTTATTGGTTTCGGGTGTAGTTTTACTACGGTATCCAAAAGCAAAATGATGGAACGGTTTGCCCGAATTGGAAAACCGTTATTCAAAATTCACCGAAGAGGTGTGGCATGCAGCATTGGGAAGCTTGGTGCAATTTGGGCGGATCGCTCCTAGGGGCACTGGGCGGACTTTATTTGACCTACGACCTTTTGGGGGGAAAAGATGGCCCCTTGGCCGGTGTGACCCGCGTGGTCACCTATATGTTCCTCTACGGAATCCCTTTTTGTCTTGGGTTGGGTTTAAAGTTCGGCCTGGTCGCGGGTTTAGGCATGGGGATTATTCTGGGGGTTGACTATTATCAAGAAGCCCGACGGATTCATACGAAGGGTAAACCGATGAGTTGGTCCACGATGGTGTTGCTGGCGCTGGCTAGGGCGTTTGTTTTAGCGTTGGCTTTGTGGACGATCACCAACGGCCCGATCGCTGGTTTGTTTTTTCTTTTCAACGGCCTATTTTTAACCGGCACTTATTTTTTAGGCTGGTCGACGACGAAAGAGCGTGAATTAAGCCCTCAACTGGTGGTATTCAGGCCCGCGTCTTTTTGGCTGGCGGTGGCAAGGGGGATAGGCGCTGGTCTCTCATTTTGGATTTCTTGTTACTTGGTTTCTGGGGTGACGACCTCAACTTTTCCATTGGCCTCTTTCTGGCGGGTGGGTTTGACGATCTGGATTTCCAGTTTTTTTATCACTTGCTTTACCCCCTGGGTGGAATGGCGGATGGAGCATATGTCGCGGCGCGTTATGTCGATAGTAGGATTGTTTTTCGCCATTATTGGTTTTTTGATTCAGGCCCTGCCGAATTGGCTTGTCCTGCTTCAATAAGCGTTAAGGTAAGGGACGGCCTCGTCCGCGAAAGGGACCCGGAATAGACGAGCCGTAAAAATGGTGGGAATTTGATAAAACCTTTAATTGCGGCTATGGTTTTTTTATTGGCGGTTGGAAATTTGTGGGCGCAGACGAATGTCTGGCAACCGCCGCAAGGTCATCGACAAATACCCATTTGGCCCGGGGCGGCGCCTGACGCGCAGACAGTCCCAGGATCAGAATATTGCGTGGTCAGGAACGATCCATTGATCGCGGGAAAGCCTTGGGTCGCGGTTTGTGATGTTTCGAGGCCGACCATGACGATCTATCCCCCCAAGGGAAGTAACCGAGGTGTGGCGGTCGTTGTGTTTCCTGGCGGAGGCTACGATGTTCTGGCCATTGATCTTGAAGGCACGGAAGTTTGTGATTGGCTGGCGTCCCGGGGTATCACCGCGGTGTTGTTGAAATACCGCGTGCCGGGTTCGGGGCCACATTATGACTCGCGGCTTGACCGCCTCGTCGTTCCGAAAATTTCGACAGCGCTGGAAGATGCGCAACGGACAGTGGGGTTGGTTCGTTTTCACGCCGCCGAATGGAACATTGATCCCCGCAAAATAGGAGTGCTTGGCTTTTCGGCCGGCGGGCATCTGGCGGCAGTTATTAGCGCTCATTTTAAAGAGCGGTTATATCCGGCTGTGGACGCGGCTGATAAAGAGAGTTGCCGCCCGGATTTTGCGGTGGTCCTCTACCCGGGGCATCTTTGCGCTCAAAGTAATAAGTGGGAGTTGAATCCGGATATCCAAGCCAATATTACCCGCCAGACGCCGCCGACGTTTTTAGCGCAGGCGGAGGATGACCCGGTGGACGACGTCAACAATTCCTTGGTTTACGATATCGCCCTAAAGAAGGCCGGAGTCCCCGTGGAGATGCATTTATATGCGCATGGCGGGCATGGGTTTGGACTGCGTCGCACAAAGTTTCCCATTACGGAATGGCCTCAATTGATGGAGGCATGGCTGCGAAAAATTGGGATAGTTTCGGATCAGTCGCGGCTCTGAAGTTGTCAACTACGGGGGTTTTTCGGACGTCCATCCTCTAGGGATGGGGGCTAAATTAGCGCAAGAGCCCGACTTTTCAGCTTTAAGGGCGGGGTTAGCCCTCGCGAGTTGGCGCAGGCCGCTGCCTTAAACAAATCCCTTTGTACTTGCGATAAAAATAGGCTTTTGGGTAATATATCCGCTCTTCTTTGGGCCTTGGCCCCAAGAAGAGCGGATCGCGCCTGTAGCTCAACTGGATAGAGTATCTGACTACGGATCAGAGGGTTGGGGGTTCAAATCCCTCCAGGCGCACCATTTTCTCATTGTATGGGTGGCGGTTTCGCCGCCATAAAATGAGGAAATGGTAGTTCTTTGGGACGCGTCATTTTCTTTTTTAAAATATACCCAGTCTCTTCTATATAGGAGAGTCCCTGGGGTGATGGTTTTCAAGAAGCGGTGAGGAATCAGCTGAAAAATCCCCACGAAAAGTTTATGAAGGCGGCCCTGCGGGAAGCCCGTAAAGCCGCGGTCAAAAAAGAAGTGCCGGTGGGAGCCGTGGTGGTGTATCAGGGGAAGATCATTGCCCGGGGACACAACCTGACGGAAGCCAAAAAAAGCGCCTTAGTCCACGCCGAAATGGTGGCCTTGAGCAAGGCCTCGGCCAAGCGAAGCGACTGGCGGTTAAGCGACTGTGATTTATACGTGACCTTGGAACCCTGCACGATGTGCGCGGGTGCCATGGTTTTGTCCCGTGTTCGGACGGTTTACTATGGAACCCCGGACCCCAAAGCGGGAGCGGTGGATAGTACGGCTAGGGTCCTTTTGAACCCCAAGCTGAACCACCGGGTGTTGGTGGAAAGCGGTATATTAAAAGAAGACTGTTCGCGGATTTTGAGCGAGTTTTTTAAGGACCTGCGTAAGCGGTAGGAGCTAGGCCTGTCCGGAGCAAGACGATGCGGAGCATCGGCGAGTCGAAGGATGGGTTGGTTGAAGGACATGGGGATGTAGCTCAGTTGGGAGAGCGTCTTTGTGGACGGAAGGTTGAAAAGTCCATAGAGCGGACTTTTCCTAAAGTATTTTAGGGCCGTCGAACGAGACGCCGTTTCAACGAAATTGGCGCGGTTAGGCGGTCTAGAGACAGATGGGGATGTAGCTCAGTTGGGAGAGCGTCTCGTTCGCAACGAGAAGGTCGGCGGTTCGATCCCGCTCATCTCCACCATTTTTTTCATGGCTTGGGTTTTAGCTCGCTGCATGAGGCGGGCTTTTTGTTTTTATGGCGTTGTTTGTGGAGCGATGGCCGAGCGGTCGACGGTCCCGAAGGGCCGAAACGAAATCGTCCATTAAGAATAAAATTAAAGTTTGAATTGAGTTCAGGCGCACGTGCGCCAAGCCGAGTCAATTGATGGAGAGATGGCCGAGCGGTCGAAGGCGCACGCCTGGAAAGCGTGTAGGCTCCAAAAGGGTCTCAAGGGTTCGAATCCCTTTCTCTCCGCCATTTTTTGACGTGGTCTTCTCTTAAAGTCTATGGGTTTCCTTCCGGTCTTTTCCCCCTTAAAATAATCCAAATATGAACAAACTTACGGTCCAAGCCTTTTCGGGGTTCCTCAAACTTCTCATGGTCTTGGCTCTTTTCATTTTTTTACCCGCGGGCACATTTCGGTATTGGCAGGGTTGGATTTTTCTATTTTTTTTTCTGGCCTGCGCGGCGGCGGTTACCTTTTATTTCATCAAACGCGACCCCAAGTTGATTGAAAGCCGCCTTCAAGCCGGACCGGTGGCCGAACAAGAGCGGGCTCAAAAAATCATCCAGACCCTGGCCAGTCTTTGCTTTGCCTTGTCCTTGATCATCCCCGGATTAGACTATCGGTTGGGGTGGTCGCGGGTCCCTCTCCCGCTGGTCTGGGCGGGGGACGCTTTGGTTTTCTTGGGTTACGGCGTCATCTTCCGAGTCTTTAAGGAAAATACCTACGCGGCTTCGACCGTGAAGGTGCGTAAGAAACAAAAGGTCATCTCCGCCGGTCCCTATACCTGGGTGCGTCATCCCATGTACGCGGGGGCTCTTGGACTGCTGGCGGGGATGCCCTTGGCGTTGGGATCCTTTTGGGGTTTGATTCCGGTGGCCGGGCTTTACGCCGTCATCATCGTCCGGCTTTTGGCGGAAGAAAAATTTCTATCCAAAAAATTACCCGGCTATAAGGCTTATTGCCGCAAAACGCCTTATCGACTGGCTCCTTATATATGGTAAAGAACCCCAATCCGTGGTTTCTCTACATGCTGCGCTGCGCGGACGGCACCCTCTACACCGGCATCAGCAACCGTTTGGCTACCCGGGTGAAGAATCATTCTTTAGGCAGGGGCGCCCGCTATACCAAAACGCGGCTTCCCGTTGAGTTGGTCTTCAGCCGTAAAATCGGCACCTATTCACAAGCCCTTAAACGTGAGCGCCGATACAAACGAAAAACCCGCCGGGCAAAAATGGAATTAGTTGAAAAATGGCTAGGCGCTCGGGTCCGTCGAAAGAAAATGCCCTCAAAAAAACGCGGTCCGAAAAAGCGGCTTTAGCCTAGTTTCGCCGCCCCCGCTTGGTCCAAACGCCTTTTCTCATCCGAATGGAATCATTTTGATCGGTAAATTCTCGGGACCGATAAACTATTTTCATTTCTTTTTCCCGGGCACTGTCTTTAATCCGTTGGTAAGCGGATAGTAAACGAGCGTCATCACGGCCTGCTCTCCACACCTCCTATTTTTGATCGGGAAACCAAGCGCGTTTTTCTCGTAAGGAAAGATTTTTTATCTTGTCCTAGGTGTGCCAGGAAGTCGCCGTCTTTGGTTGTAAGGGAGAATTTATGAAAAAACTTTTAAACGCTTTTTTGGGGCTTTTGTTTTTGGCGGTAACGGGGGTCGCGATGGCGGATGATTACCATCATGATCATGACGACCACGCGAAGGTCATTGTGGTGGCGCCGGTGAGGCATTATCACTACTGGAATCACCGCCGCTATTATTACGACCATCACCATCGTTATTATGACAACGATTATCATGAGGCGCCGCCGCCGCGTAACGGGGTCAGCCTTAATGTCGGGATCCATAATTGATCTTGGCGGCTGAATAAGGGTTCAATCCTTAAGGCCGATTGAGTTGTTTCAGGATGAAAAGGGGCGGGACCGAAAGGTTTCCGCCCCTTTTTTATTGCCCCGACGCGGGGCGCTTGAAGACCGGGGCGGAAGTCCTTAAACTGTGGCGCTCTGTCCCTTATATATAGAAAGAAGGGTGTCCCGTGTCCCGACCGCTTTATTTGGACGTTTTAAAAGAAAAGGTCATCATTTTCGATGGCGCCATGGGCACCAATATCCAGACCTACAACCTGTCCAAAGAGGATTTTGGCGGGAAAGAAGGCCTGAACGACTATTTGGTCATTACCAAGCCCCAAGTGATCCGGGAAATCCATGAGGGCTTTCTCAAGGTGGGCGTGGACGCCCTGGAAACCAATACCTTCGGTTCCAACCGCTTAAAGCTGGCCGAGTACGGCATCGCGGATCAAATCGTCCAGGTGAATACGGCCGCGGTCAAGCTGGCCCGAGAGCTGGCGGATAAATATTCCACGCCGGATCATCCCCGCTTTGTCGTCGGATCCATGGGCCCCACCGGGATGCTGCCGGCCTCCGAAGACCCGGACTTGGGAAATATCACGGTGGATGAACTGGAAGCCATTTATTACGAACAGGCCTGCATCATGATCGACGCGGGCGTGGACGCTTTATTGGTGGAGACCAGCCAGGATATTCTTGAAATGCGGGCGGCGGTATTCGGCTGTCACCGGGCCCGTCTTGAGAAAAAATCAAAAGTCGCCATCCAAGCCCAAACTACGCTCGACACCACGGGCCGCATGCTTTTAGGAACCGAGATTGGTTCCGTGCTTTCCACCTTTTCCCGGCTTCCCATCGACGTCATCGGCATGAATTGTTCTACCGGTCCTAAAGAAATGAAGGACTCGGTGCGGTACTTGAGCCAATATTCCCATATCCCTATTTCCACCATCCCGAACGCGGGGCTCCCTGAAAACCGGGGCGGCCAGGCCTTTTATCCGCTGGGCCCTAAAGAACTGGCGTCGGCGCTGAAGGAATTCGTCGAGGAATTCGGCGTGGGCGTGGTGGGCGGCTGTTGCGGAACCACGCACGAGCATTTGCGCCAAGTCGTTGAGGCCATCGGCAAACAAAAACCTAAAAAGCGCGCCGTGACGCATGTTTGCAACGTCTCGTCCATGATCAAAAGCGTTTCCATGGACCAAGACCCCAAACCCCTCATCGTAGGCGAGCGGGTGAATTCCCAAGGGTCGCGCAAAATCAAGCAAATGCTTTTGGCCGATGATTATCAGGGCATGGTGAATGTGGGCCGGGGCCAAGCCGAAGGCGGCGCCCATGTGCTGGATATTTGCGTGGCCTTGACCGAGCGCGCGGATGAAAAAGAGCAGATGAAGAAGATCGTGAAAAAGCTGGCTTTAGGCGTGGACAGCCCGCTCATGATCGATTCCACCGAGTCGGATGTCATTGAGGAAGCCCTCAAAATTTATCCGGGCCGGGCCATGATCAACTCGATCAATTTGGAAGGGGACGGCGGCCGGGTGAAACGGGTTTGCCCCTTGGCTAAAAAATACGGGGCCACGGTCGTGGCCATGACGATTGACGATCTTTATTACGACAAGTCCAAACCCGCGGAAAAGGGCATGGCCAAGACGGCCGCGCGTAAATTGGAAGTGGCGAAAAAAATCACCGACATCTGCGTGAACGAGTACGGCATCCCGGCCGAGGATATCGTGTTTGACGCCCTGACCTTTACCTTGGCCACCGGCGAGGAAGAATTTAGGAATTCCGCCGTCGAGACCCTGGAAGGCATCCGGGCTATTAAAAAAGAAATCCCCGGCGTCCGAACCATCCTCGGCCTTTCGAACGTTTCCTTTGGGCTGGCCAAGCAGGCCCGTGAAGTTTTGAACTCGGTCTTTCTTTACCATTGCGTGCAGGCCGGCATGGATATGGCCATCTTAAATCCCGCTGACATCAAGCCCTATGCCGCCATCCCGGAAGACGAACGCAAACTGTCCGATGACTTGGTGTTTAACCGGGACCCGCAGGCGCTGGCCAAATTCATCCAACATTTTGAGGGCAAGGGACCGGTGGAGGCGCAGGCCGCCGTGAATCCGACCGAAGGCATGACGCCCGCCCAAAGGGCGCATTGGAAAATCGTCAACCGCAGGCCCGACAAGATTGAGGAAGACTTGGCGGAGGTTTTAAAAGAAAAGACCGCCGTGCAGGTTTTGAACACGGTTTTGCTTCCGGCCATGAAAGAAGTCGGGGATAAGTTCGGCTCGGGCGAACTCATTTTGCCCTTCGTTTTGCAGTCGGCGGAGGTCATGAAAAAAGCCGTGAGTTACGTGGAACAGTTTTTAGATAAAAACAGCTCAGCGTCCAAGGGGAAAGTCGTTTTGGCCACGGTATACGGCGATGTGCACGATATCGGAAAAAACTTGGTGCGCACCATCCTTTCCAACAACGGTTACACGGTGTTTGACCTGGGTAAACAAGTGCCGGTTTCCGCCATCATCGCCAAGGCGCAGGAAGTGCAGGCCGACGCCATCGGTTTGTCCGCCCTTTTGGTGGTTACCTCCAAGCAGATGCCCATTTGCGTGCAAGAACTCGAAAAACTCGGGCTTCAATATCCCGTGGTGGTGGGCGGCGCGGCCATCAACCGCCGCTACGGCTACCGCATCAGTTTTGTGGATGAAAAGCTCTACGAACCGGGTGTTTATTACGCCAAGGACGCTTTTGAGGGGTTGGACATTTTGAACGCCTTGTCCGATTTGGCCAGCCGGGAAACTTTCCGCAACAAGGTGAAGGAAGACGCCTTGAAAGCGAAGGAAACTAATTTCGCCGACGCCGTGGTGGAAGAAGGCGAAGCCACGCCCGAAAAATACCCGCCCACGGTAAAACCCGCGACCTTTTTCCCCAAGAATCCTTTCTTTGGGACTTCCATTATTCAAAAGGTGCCCTTGCGCGAAGTGTGGCCTTATTTGGACTTGACCCAGCTTTACAAACTCAACTGGGGCGTGAAGGGCAAGGATTCGGACGAGTACAAGCACATGATCAAGACCCAATTCGAGCCCATGCGCCTCAAGATGCAGGATGAGATTTTAGCCAGCGGTTTGTTCGAGCCCAAATTGGTCTATGGCTATTGGTGCGCCGCGTCCGAGGGCAATGACCTGATGATTTATGACGACAAGGGTAAGGAACTCGAACGGTTCAAGTTCCCCCGCCAAAGGGTGGGACGGCACTTGTGCCTGTCGGATTATTTTAAACCCCTGTCATCGGGCGAAAAAGACGTGGTGGCGTTTCAAGTCGTGACGGTGGGCGACCGAGCCACGGAAGAAACCGAGCGGCTGAACAAAGAAGGCAAATACTCCGAGTCCTACTATTTACATGGGCTCGCCGTGCAAACCGCGGAAGCCATGGCCGAATGGATCCACCGCCGCATCCGCAAAGAATGGAACCTTCCGATTGGACAGGGGAAGCGCTATTCACCCGGTTATCCGGCTTGCCCGGAGCAATCGGACCAGGAAAAATATTTCCGCCTGCTGGACGCCACCAAGGCGATCGGCATCTCGCTGACAGAGGCCCATATGATGGTGCCGGAACAATCGACTTCGGCGATCGTCATCCACCACCCCGAATGCGAGTATTTCGCGGTGCGGAGTTAGGCGCCGAAAGAACCGGCGCCGCCCGGTTTTGATGAACCGATTCAAGTTTCCAACTGGCATTATCCGAAAGGCTTTTAACCCCGAATGTCAGCCCCCATTTCATCAAGCTCAATCCCGGCCTCAAATTCCCGATCCCTGGTGTATTTAGGGTTTTCATTCTTTTTTGTCGGGGTGGGCCAATTACTGCTGGTTCAACAGGGCGCTTGGGGATATTTGGCCCTAGGTTGTTTATCGGATTTGGCCGCGGTTCTTTTTTTCATCAAGGCGGCTCAAGAAAAACGGCCGCCGGAATATTTTTTCTCGGTTTCAAGCCGATGGGAATGGCTGGGCGGTTCAGCCCTTTTGCTGGAAGCCGCCCTTTTTCGATTGGTCAAGCTGGCCTCCATTCCCGCGGGGCTGAACCCGGACGCGGGAAATGAGGGATGGGGCGCCCTTCGGATATTGCATGAGGGATGGCTTCCGCTCATCAATGATTCCCAAGATCATTTTATGTTTCCGGCCCCGATTTATTATGAATTGGCCGCTTGGTTTCGTTTTTTTTCTCCCACCCCATATCATCTTTTTCTTTATTCGGCTTTGCTTTCATTGGTCTCATTATTTTTCATTTATTGGTTTTTCCGTCAACTCGCCGGAGCGCCAACCGCCCTTTTAACCTTGGCTTTGATCGCCCCCATGCGCTGGGATTTTACCTTGGCCCGGATGGCCCATCCCGTGATGGACGTCCATTTTTTTATGTTTGGCTGTTTGGGCTTTGGTTACTACGCTTTGGTGTCGGGTAAAAAATGGGCTTGGCTTCTTTCAACCCTCTTTTTAACCATTGGGTTTTACACCTATGACTCCTTCAAACCCCTGTTGATCGTTTTATTTTTAATCTTCCTTTTCGAGGCATGGGACAGGCGGCCCGGCCTAGTCCGGGCGGTTCCGACCTTGGCGCTGTGCCTGCTTTTTTTTCTGGCTTGTTCCGTGTCGATGTTACGGCACGTGTCCCGTATGGGGGGATTCGGCACTCCGTCCGATCATTTGTCCATTTTCGAGGAGGCCCGAACCCATCAGCAATGGCGGCTCGTTTTGGAAAATCCTTTGCGGTCGGCCTTGATGTTCAATCATCGGGGCGATGGCTGGCTCCTGCATAATTTACCGGGCCACCGGATGTTGGACGACGCTTCCGGCATGCTGTTGGTTTTGGGTTTTGGATTCGCCTTATATCACTGGCGGGAACGAAAGTATTTTTACGGTTTAATCGGGGCCGCGCTGATGTGCCTGCCGGCGACCTTGACGGTTAATCCCGGTCACGCGGCCCGCTCGTTTGGGGCTTTGCCCTTCGTGGCTTTTTTGGCGGCCACGGGGCTTCTGGAAACGGGCCGGGTCCTCTCCCGGAATCCCGGGTCCCTGGCGCGCCGGGGCCGGTGGGTTTTATTGGCGCTGACGCTGGGTTGGATCGCTTTTCAAAACGGGAAAATTTATTTCAGCGACATGGCACCGTCGGCTGATTTTCAGTGGGCCTCCGACCTGAAAGAAACCGGGGTCGCGGACTTAATCCGATCCGATGGGGGGAAAAACGATTATTACCTGACTCCCCATTTTTACGGCAATTACACGATTCGGTTTCTGGATTATTTCCAGGCCCAACAAATAAAGCCCATGCCTTGGCCGGCGGGCCCGTGGCCGCCCGCGCTTCCCGCGGCCCGGGGGGCTTGGTTTGTTTTGGATCGGGCCCAAACCGGTCTTTTGGAGTTGTTGCAAGAACTCTATCCCGGGGGGGCGGTCCAGGATTTTCGGGATGGGGACGGCATCGTGAGGGTTTATGTCTATGAGGTTCCGGCCTCCGCTTTGGGGCCCGGATTCAAGTTGGCCCGCCAGTACCGGGATTCGGGACAAGGGCTTTTAGGGGAGTACCGATCTTCGGCCGGACTTTACACCCAAGTGGACCCGGTTTTGAATTTCGCCCTTTGGAATGATTTTCCGGTCGCGGTGACGCCGCCCTTGACCATTCAATGGACCGGGCGATTGAGGGTGAAAAAAACAGGTCTGTACCAATTTTTGATCCTCGCGACGGATCAAAGCCGGCTTGTTTTGGATGGGAAAAATATTTTGGAATCCGGGAATCAAGAATCTTCCGACGATTATTTACGCGCGGGCGACCATCCCTTGCGGGTGGAATTCAACAAGACCCAGGGCGGCGTGGCCCTTTTTCATTTGCTTTGGAAAAGACCGGGCGCTGACCGGTTTGAAATCATACCGGCGGGGGCTTTGGAAATCCCCGCCCATGCTCATGGATCCTTAAAGCCTAAATAAAATCCTCTGATTTCACGAATGATTTTTTCTCCATATTCGATTTAGAAAAACCGGCTGGTTCGAGAGGCGCCGATTCAGCCTTGTTAGTTCATTGGACACTCGGTTGATATCATGGCAGTCCATAGAATTTTGAGACGTTCGGAGCGGGTTCCCCGATCCGTTCCCTTCAATCCTCAATACCGGGTTTGGGCAGGTGATTCAGATTCTTTATGATCGTTACGTGTTGAAGCTCGCTGAAAACAAAAAAGCCGGACTGGATTTCCAGTCCGGCTTTTTTGTTGGGTGGGCCGTCCGCTTAATTAAAATACAGGCTTAGCCCCAATTTCGCGTCGATGCCGGTGTAATCCAGAACCGCGTAACGTATCAAACTAGGATTGGCATCAATGCCGGCGTTTGAGACCGGAAGCAAAATGTTATAACCGGGGAACGTAGTTGAACTGATGGCCAAGGAATCGGGGGTGCCGCCACCGGAAAAGGAGGTGCCCGTATTGGAACTGACCCTGCCAAAGCTGGCATAACGGCCACGGACGGAAAAATCCAACCCAAAAGAATTTCCTAAATCGACTTCCTCGCCGATAGATAATGTGCCGCCGATCGTGTCGCCCGTATAAGTGCCTTGCCCCAATACACTCGCGGGGGAACTTTCCGCGAGTTCATAATTGACGGAGGCGTGATACCAACCGGCACCGACACTGATGTAAGTGTGGCTTCCCGCGTTCTTGACGATATCCAGGGTATAGTCAATGGAGGCACTCAAAAGGAGGGGGTCCAGGGTTTGAGAAATTGAGTTCCCGGGACCAGTCAAAGTAAATCCGTTGGAAAAGGTAAATACGCTTCCGAGGTCCAGGGATAAGCTATTGGTCGGATTCAACCGAACGCCGAAAAGGGCGCCAGCCAACACGCCGCTGCCGTTCGCGCCGCCGGTGGTGGCGACGGCCTGCGATTTGCCGTAGTTGATCCAGGCGGTTGTTCCGGAAGCCAAATCGCCGAGGGATGAAAAGTCATAACCGCTGTAAATTTGGGCGAAGAATTTGGAATCGTCAAAAACGGTGCCAGAGGGTTGGTCCGTATCCGGGGTTTCTTCGACTCGCTTTTTATGGGTGACTTTCGCGAATTCCGACTCATAAGCCGAAGGTTGGGAAGCCGGGGAGACTTGAAAGCTGTCTGTGGCTGCGGCCAAATTATCCGCCTGCGCGAAGCCGGCGAGGCCCAAACCCAGAATAAGCGCGGTTAAAAATTTGAAATGGTTTTTCATGAAAAAGTCTCCTTAAATGATGGTTCCCAAAGAAGTTTTTGGAATGGGTGGATTCTAAAGGAGCCGACAATAAATCTGAAATTAAATCATAAAAATTCATTTTTGTTACGTGGGCGCCAAAAAAGGTAAAATCGAAGCATGGTCCGGGTAATCGTTTCAATTATTTCGATTCTGCTTAGCGCTTCTTTTTTGGAAGCCCAAACGCCGGTTCCCGCGGGCGAGCCGATGACGCTTCCCGCTTCGGCGCCTACTCCGTCTTCTTTAACCTCCGGCTTGGTGAACACACCCACCCCCTCGGCGGAGGATTTCAGCGATTCCCAGCCAACGCTGGGAACCAGCACTGCCAGCCCGACCCTTCCCGCGCCTTCGGGAGAGTGCACCATTCCTTTGGGTATTTTTGGGGCCCGGATCTCCACCGAATTGGCCTTTTTCAATTTGGCCGACTTCAACTCGAATCAGGCTTACCTCAATTTTCATTACGCCCAATTACAAGCGGGCAATCCCGCCGATCAATACCGATTCCATGCCTCGGGTCCCGATAACGCCGTGGTTTTTGAAGTCGCCCCTTTTTATCCCCTGACGTCAAACCTCGATGTGGGATTGAACTTTGATTATTGGGCCTTCACGCCTTTTATTTTTGACGCGGCCGACGTTCATCCGCAATATTCTCATGATTGGCAACGGAACTTAAGTTCCTTGGAACTTAACGTTTTTTCCCGGTTTTATTTTTTTAAGACAGCTAATGAGGGTGCCCGTTTTTTCCTGGAAGGGGGAGCCGGCGTCCAGCCGATGACGGCCCAATTGACTCAAACCGAGCAAAACACGGGAAATACTCCGTCAACGGATCAAACGGGCGACACCGGGAACGCGACCGCCTTTGACGCCTCCCTCAAAATGGGCGCGGCGATGGATTTGGGAGGCGGATTGGCTTTGTCGTTCAAGGGCGGCTATCAATACAGCTACGCGACAAACTTTACCGGAACCTATACGGACGCGGTGGTGTCGGCCCGGAACGGCGTGCCGGGAACATTGATGATGTTTAATGATCCCAATAGCGGGTTGAATGTCATTAATTTTGTGCCTAATAACAGCGCGGACTACGCCAATTTTGGGATCACGCAAGCCCAAGTAGCGGCCGCGCGGAAATTAGTCATGGATTTAAGCGGGCTTCGTTTGGCGATGGATCTCACCTATCATTTTTAAATAACTCGAGAAATCATGGTCTGGCGTTTGGCTTTTCCCTAAAGCCCGTTTTCGAGATAGAATCTATTTTCAAGGTAACTCCCGCTCAAAAAAGTTAAAATGGCTCATGGACGAAAAAAGCGCGCCTGATTGGTTCCATCCCGAGTCTCAGGATTCCTTAAAATGAACAAAAACATCGTTTGGTTTTTGATGTTTTTCCCCGGAGCCCCGCTTTTTGCCCAATCAGCGGGCGTCACTCCCACCGCATCCGGAACCCCGCTTCCGATGACGGCGCTTCCCACTTTGCCGCCCACGCCTCAGCTGACCGCGACCTTTACGGTCACCGCGACGCCGACCGTTAATCCCCATGCCGATTATTCGGAGGCCGTCTCCAATCTGAACGCCTATTTGCTGGATAAAGTCGGGAAGGACAACGTTAAGGGATTCAGCGTGGCGCTGGTCGATGGGGGAAAAATCGTTTGGGCCAAGGGATTTGGTCAAGCCGACCCGGTGACCCATGAAGCGGCCACGGAAGACACACGTTATCGTTTGGGGGCGACATCGGAACTTTTCACCGCGGTGGAAACGATGAAACTAGTTCAGGCCCATATGGTGGGTTTGGAAGATCCTTTGGCCTTGCCCGGTTTTTCGATTCATACCCGGTTTAAAAACACGAAACCCATCACCTTGCGGTCTTTACTGGCCCAGCATTCGGGCCTGCCCGGCTTTTTTTACCGGGGGATGTGGGGCGACCCTTCTCCCAGTCTGTCGGATTTAGTGAAGGGGCTCCAGTCCGACTATATGGTCGCGCCGCCCCAAACGCTCTATAAGTACTCTTACGTCGATTACGATCTTTTGGGACGGGTCATCGAGGTTGAGAAAAAAGAAAGTTTTCCGGACGCCATGCGAAAAGATGTATTTGAGCCTCTGGGGATGAGTTCTTCTTCCTTTGGCGGGGCTTTGGATTCCACGAGGACGCTGGCCCCCGGTTGCCGCGGTGGAAACCTTTTTGAGGTTCCGCGGTACCGGGATGTTCCGGCGGTTGGAATGATTTCCAGCGCCAACGATATGGCCAAGTTTCTGCAATTTATATTGGCAGGGAAAACTTCCGGCGGTCCCGCCCCCCTCAGCCGTAAAACCGTCGCGCAAATGTGGAAGCCCCAATTTCAAGGATTGCCCTTGGATTTCGGACAGTCTTTCGGGTTGGGCTGGCGTTTAAGCGGGATTTCGGTGGAAGGCGCCAAAGCCGCGGCTTGGCGGGGCGGGGAATATCCGGGGTATACCAGCCAGGTGGCCGTGCTGCCGCAAGAAAAATTGGGCGTGGTTTTTTTAGCCAACAGCAATGAGGCGGATAAATTGGCCGGCGAGACGGTGGCCCGGGCCTTGAAACTGATGCTGCGCGCTAAGACCGGAGCCCCCATGAACTTGGAAAAGCCAAAAGTCACCATGCCGCCCTTGGTGCCCGTGCCGACCGAGGAATTGGAAAAGGATACCGGGGACTATTCGGCCCTGGGCCAATTGGTCCGCATTTCCCGGCAGGACAACCACTTATCGGCGGAGTTCACCGGTTACCGGGTGGATCTTTTGCCGGTGGCCGAGGATACCTTCGTGCCGCATTTGGTTTTCTTATTTTTGTTCCCGGTGGACCTGCCCCAATACCCGCTTTCTTTCGCCGTCATCGGCCACGAACAAGTCGCGCTCTTGGGCGGATTGTCTTTTGTGTTGCCGCTTCAAAAAATATCCGCGGCGCCGATCCCCGCGGCTTGGAAAGCGCGGGAAGGGGACTATATGGAAGAAAACCCAGAGCCCTTGCTTCAGTTTCAAACCCTGCATTTAACCGAACGCGATGGGTTTTTAACGGTGGAGATGAAGGTTTCCCTGCCGGCTTTTGACCTTAAAGAAAAAGATTACCGGGTGGCGCTTTTGCCGCTTTCCGACCAGGAGGCCACCGTCCCGGGACTTTTTTACGGGGATGGGGGAACTTTACGGGCGGAAGACAATCGAGGGCGGACCCGGATTTTTTACTCGGGCTATTGGTTTTCCAAAATACCACCGAAGGACGATGACCATGAATGACCGTCCGGTTTGGGGCGGGGGAAGCGTCTAAATGAGGGTGGCCAATTGAAAAAGAAACGGGAAGACGGGGAGGGCGCTGTGCGAAAGAAAAAAATAATCCAAACCGCGATTTTGACCCTGGCGTTGGGAACCGGAATGCCTTTGCTTTGGGCCCAAACCGGGCCGGAACCAACCCCCGCGTCCACTGCCACGGTGATATCGAATGCCGATTCCACGCCGACCCCGGTTCCGGGGGACGACGTCAGCAATCCGGCCGCGACACCTGAAGCGACACCCGCCTTAACTCCTTCCGGTTCTCCCACGCCTTCTTGCGCGCGGCCGGGGGCCTCGGCTTCCAGTAAGGCCGGCCGCAATTACGCCGCCTGGTGTTCGGCCGATTTACCGGGTGTTCTTTTTGAGCAGGACGACGCCAACAACGGCGTGAGCTACCTGGTTTTCAACAGTTCGGACAAGATTGTGGACGTGCGCATTGGCGCCACGACCCTGGTGAATATGGATGCGGATTTGGATGACGGATGGATCCGCGTGGAGCCGCGCCAACAAAAGGACCTGGGCCGCCTGAACGCCTACGACCCGAACCAGGATTGGAGCGGCGGCGTCACCGCCAGCGCCGAATTGGCGAAGTAAGGCGCGGAATTACCAGGACAATTCTTTGTTGATGTTTTTGGCGAGCGAATCAAACGACACGCTTTTAAAGAAGGGGTGCTGGCTTTCCGGGGCGATGAAACCCGTGGTACCGTTGTCGTTTTTCCAAACCGGAACCACGTTCCCCGCCCAACCCAGGAATTTGGTCCTTCGTTCCAATTCCAAGATGGCCTCATTTTGGGCCCGGTGTCCCTCGACCGGAAAAGAATGGGGTACAAACACAATCACCAGGTCCACGCCCTGAACTTTAATGTGGGAGACTTTGTAGCTTGGCATAGGATTCCTTGAAAACCGGCTGGATGGGCTTCCCGATAGTTCCCCGATTTTATCTTTCGATTTAAATAACTCAAGCGTAAGTTCGCGCTTTTTGACTTGGAAATAAAAAAGGCCCATGGGGTTTTCCCGGGGCCTATTTTTTTGGCGGGTTAAAGAGGAACGGTCAGTCGACGTATTTCACGCCGCATCCATAAGGGGCGGTGGAAGGCGTGGTGACTTTCTGGCCCGCTTGGGATTGGGTCAAAGCCTGATCGACGTAATTGACATAGGGAGCCCCACTTTGCGTTTTGTCCGACACCGCGTCTTCCAGAGGCGCGTTGTCGATGGCGCCGTTATAAATCAGAATTCCCTTGGGATTGATCACGAACATATGAGGCGTTGATTTGGCCCCGTAAGCGTGGCCGATTTTGCCGGTGGGATCCAGAATGGTTGCGGTCACGTTGGATTGATTTGATTTCACGTCCTCGTTGGCCTCCGAAGCGTCCACGGATCCTTCCAGGCCGGGAGCGGAAGAATTGATCGAAAGCCAGATGACGCCTTGGCTAGTCCATTTTTTTTGCAGTTTTTGCATCTTGCCCTGGTACTGGCTTTTAACGAAGGGGCAATCCGGATTGTGCCATTCCAGGACCACGGTTTTTCCCTTGAGGTTGGCCAGCATCACCGGTTTTCCGTTGGTGTCGACGGTGGTGAAGCTGGGCGCGGGTTGGCCGACCGCCGCGGCAAAGGCGCTTCCACTCACGGCAAAGGCCGCCAGAACCAGGAACCTCAAGATTGGATGGAATGATTTCATGGTCTTCTCCTTCAATTTTTAAAAATAGATTATTGCGCCGACAGGGGAATCGTCAATGAATAACCTTTGGCCCCGTTTTTTGTTTTCAAAACAATCAATCCGTCGAGGGTTTGGACGTCCGTCGTGAGCTGATCGGACCGTTTTAAAGTCAGGTGAAAGGTATGGGCCGCCAAATGGAATTTCTGGGGAGCGGGGTTATCCATTTGATTGGGGTTCAAAGGGAAGAACCAGGCATCCAAAGGTTTTTCACTTGTGGTCACGGATAAATGAAAGGCCTTATCGTCCAAGGCGCCTTGGGCTTTCCAGGAAGCCGGCCAGGGCAGGGGCAGTGTTTTCGCAGCGGCGATGAAAAGCTTGGCCCTTTTGGAGGGTCCCGGATTTTTGGGCTTTACCACCATTTTCAAACTGAGCGTGACCCGGCCCGGAATGCAGATTTCATTACAAACCAGCCAGCGGGCCAAAACGGAAAAATTGATGATTTCCCCCGGATGGGCGTCCGCCGGAACCTGGACCGGCACCATGAAAAGCACGTCACTTTTGTACCCGTAGTCCATTAAAGAGGGCGCGGCCAGCCTCTGGGGAGTGGGCCAAAGAACCGGCTGGGCCGAAAAGCCTTCGGGCAGGGACCAGATAAATTCGGGCGCCAGGCCTGAGTCGCCCGGGTTGGACCAATAAAGATGCCAGCCATGGTCGATCTTAAAGTGAAAGCCTAGCGTGACGGGCTGTCCCGGTTGAAGGGTGGAGGTTTGGCTGATCAGTTCCACCGAAACGTGGGGCTGGGTGGCGACAGGGGATGCCTGCGCGCTAAGGGTGGTCAAGGCCCAGGCGATGATCCCCAGTTGGCGAAAATTCACGTAAAACTCCGGTTGATTCAAAATAAGCGGCGAGGGGCAATACTATAGACGTTTTGGAATTGGAAATCCCTTGGCGGAATGAAAATTATTGTTAAATAGGGAAGTCGCTTAAGCGGGGGATTGAAGGTGAAACTGATTTATTTGCGAAGATTCAATAAAGCATTTAGGAATAATTTTAGGAGATATTAGTAATAATGAAAAAAGACATAGAAAACATTTTTTATGCTTTGAGTATCTATTTAGAACCACAAGTTATAAATAATATTGTGTTGCCGGAACGACTTTTGGATCCACGAACCGAAGAGGAAAAAGGAGAGCGCTTTACCTTTATTTATCACTCCTTAATCGGGCCTCTAACTCTAGAAATAATCGCATGTCTAAACAGAGGTAAGTTGTCCATAGAAGAAATATCTATGATTTCAGAGCGTCTTCAAGCATTTTTAATAGAAAACGGGATTACTAATCGTGATTCGATGTAATGAATGTGAAGCCATATTTAAAACTTTAACTGGAACGCATCTTAATAAGCACAAATTAAGTGTGGAAGAGTATAAGCGGAAATACAGACTAAAATATATTCATAGTTTAGAAGTTAGGAAAAAGATTGGATTTTTAAAAATTGGGAATGTAAATACAAAGGGAAAAAAACTAAAGCTGAAAAGAGAAGCAAGGGATAATTTGAGACGAAAGTTGATAAAATTAAATAAAAGTTCTTCGATTATTCAGCTCCGAAGAAAACAATTAAAAGGTAATACACTTGCGCTTGGGGTAAAGCACTCGAGATATTCAAAACGTAAGGTTTCAATAAAGCTTAAGAAATTATGGAAAGATCCACTTTGGAAGAAGTGGATTTTAAAAAGACGAAAACTTCTACGAGTCAAAAAATCCCGTTAAAAACCACTAAGAAAATTTCCGAATTTCACTGCCGACTAAAAAAGTCTTTTTTGTTCTGATGCAGTCATTTTTTCTGAGAGGTCTTTACTGCCGGGATACATCTCCAATATTTTATCGATAATCATTTTTATTTCTTCTGGTATATCGGAAACTTTAAAATGACTTAATAGTTCCTTATCAGAAAAAGAAACTTTAAATTCCTGAGAAACTGTTGTTCGTATTTTTTTCAAAGTTTCTTTTGCGTCTAGCAATTTGTAAGGCAACTCATTATTTTGAATTTTTTCAGAGTACTCTTTTTTGAAGTATTCATTTAGTTTTTGAAGAATCTCGGTTTTATGTTTGGCATCCCCTCGTAATTCGGGGTCATGAGAAATCGTGAATTTCGTTCTTGTTCCTTCCTCAAGTTCTTTTGCGACGTCTATCACGAATTTATTCAATCTTTCAGTTGTATAAAAGTCGTTTTTTCTGCCTGGATTTTTTTCAGTCCACTTTTTTGACAACACTGAAGAAAGAATAATCGGCGAGAGTAGGTAGGATTCGCGATTTCTGCGGTTTAAATGGAAAATGTTTTTTTCTCCTTGCGAGCCCGCGCTTCTCTTTCGAGTACGTTTTCGTCTGTATGAAAATCTCTATCCGAAACGTAAACATAATCAATTTTCGTTCCAAGCAGTTTTTCAAAGCAAGCAATGGCTTCGAACGGCCAACTACTAGTAATTCCTTTTGTGCTAATAACCGTCAAATCTTTAACTCTTGCTTTGAAACCGGGTTTATAAACCTCGCCCAATTCGTTCAAAAAATCTTGAAAATCTGATTCGTAATCTTCAACAAACAAAACTTTTCTGGATTTTAAAGTGTCCATTACTTTCATTGGTGGCATGGCTAGACCTCTATCGCCTAGCATCGGAAATAGATCCTCAGCATTTTGAGCTTTTAAAGGTAGCGGCAGTTTGTTGTCAATTACGATCACATTTTGAAGGCCAGCAGCATCAATGAATGTAGGACTGTGTGTAGCGATTACAAGTTGTATGTTTTTTTTCTTGGATAACTGGTCTAATTTATCGAGAGTTAACTTTTGTAAATCTTCGTGCATATGTGAGTCTGGTTCGTCTATTAAGGCCACTTTTGTTTCGTGCAAAAATAAGAATGTTAAAAGATTAACCGCTTGCAAAAATCCGGAACCCGCAGAAACAAAATCGAATTTACAATCGCCCTCGCTGTAAATTGCAGTGAGCCATTCGTCCCTATTTTCGTTGAAAGGAATTTCAATTCCGCTAAGCAAAAATAGTGATTTCATTACGTCGACATAATCATGCCATTCGTCCCCGCCTTTATCGTTGTTTTTTAAACGAAACACAAGATTACGGATAACTTGATTTTGTCTTCCGTCGGCAATCATTCGTTCCTGCGCTACAACCCGGTATAAATCTTCTTTAACGGTTATACCTATAGTTCCTGGAATATATGTTGGTTTGACTTTTATTAAATCATCATATTGTTTGCGAGTTATTGTTTTACTTTCGCCGCTAACAAGTAAGTTCCTACTAAAAGCAGGATAAATAACAAAGGTCAATGGAGGAGCTACGTCTGTTTCAACTGTCAGCCGAATTCGAGCAGGCGCATTTCCTTTGCGAACTTTTTGTTTGTGGAAGATGTCGCGTTGATTAAAGTATGGAATAACTGGTATTTCACTTACTTGTGCTTTTAAAAAAGTAACACTGTCATCATCGATATTTGCTGTTTGTTCCACGCACCAAAAAACAAATTGTAAAGCATGGAAAATAGTTGTTTTCCCGCAGTTGTTGCCGCCGACTAATAAATTCAAACGATCAAAATGAATCGTGTATATTTCGAAACTTTTAAAGTTTTCTATTTTTAAAGACTTTATCAAGTCAAAACTCCCAACGAAATAAGTGCTAAAAACTATTGTATGGCACCTGGTATTCTTGAAAAATATTTCGAATCGGAGCTTTCGCTTCTCCGATTTTTCATATTTAAGCCTTATTTACTTCGGGGTTCATTTTAATAGTAATCTTGGATTAGGCCGGTATATCAAATATGGGGCATGACTCTAAAAATTAGATCCTTGGGTCAGCAACAAGCTTAGGATGACGATTACCAAAGCTGAATTTGTCAGCTGGTTATCGAGGTTCATAGTGATTGTTGGCTTCGTGGTGGGTAACCGGAAATGGCGGGTCTTGGAAGTTTTTTTGAAAAAGCAGTTGGATCAGGCGTAAAGGAAGCGTAAAAAACGCTTAAAAAACAAAATTGTAGAAGTGGACAATAATCGAAGGGAAAGCCCATTTTTCCCAGCAAAAAGGGGGTGTTTCAAAGGGCGAAAAGGGCCCTAATTCATATTTTTTTAACAAATCGTTAACAAACCCCTTTTGGCATAGGCTTTGCTCTGCTATAACCCATGGTCATGTAGGGCTTCTTTCTGTCCCTGATGGAAGTTCAGAAAGATGGTTGGTGGAGAGAGTGGAGAATAAGTAGTTTTAATTTTTCTAGGAGGAAGCGATGAATAAGACGATTAAGGCTTTGGCTTTAGTGGCCTCGTTGGTTTTGATGGGCTTCGCGCCCGTCTTGGCCGATACGGCTGCCCCGACCGTGAAGGTCGACGGTTTGGTGGACGCGTACTACACGTACAACTTCACTAACCAGGCTAAGAAGTTGGGAAATTTTGGAAATCTGGGCTACTGGTATAACAGCGTTGACAGCTCTTATTCCATTGGCTTGGCTGAAACCAAAATTACCGCTACCCAAGGTGCTGCCTCGGGTGTGGTGGAATTGGCTTATGTCGATGGCGGCAACATTGCTGGCTTGGCTTTGCCGGGTGGCACGAACTTGGGCGTTTTGCAGGCTTATGCCCAGTACACGACCGGAGCTTGGACGTTGACCGGTGGCCGTTTCACGACCTGGATGGGTAATGAAGTGGTGGAAGCTGAAAGCAACTGGAACTACAGCCATTCGCTGTTGTTCGGTTACATCCCGGTTTGGAACCAAGGTCTGTCTGTGGGCTATGCGATTGATCCGACCCTGTCGATCACTGCCTATGCCACGGATGGCTGGAATTCGACCCTTACGGCTCGTTTCCATGCGCAAACCTTCGGCGGCGAGTTGGCTTGGACCCCGAACAGCACCTGGAAAGTCGTTGTGAACGCCATTGACGGCCCGGGCTCGGTGTCCGGCTTGACTGGTTCCAACCGCAATGACGCCTATGTTGCGGAAGCCATCATTGATTACAACGCCGCTTCTGACGTTGCCTTGGCTTTGGATGCCGAATACGGCGCCCAAGACGCGGGTGGCACCTTCACCGGCGTCGGCGGTAAGTCCTACACCTCGGCCGATTATTGGGGCGTTGCTCTTTATGGCAAGTACACTATTGCCAGCGACTGGTCTGCGGCTCTTCGCGTTGAGGAGTTCAAGGATATCCAAGGTCGTTTGGGCCTCTATAATTTGGGCGCTGGTCAAACCGACGAAGGTCGGGAAGCTACTTTGACCTTGACCCATGCCTTTACCCCGGCTTGGACGACTTCCTTGGAAGGCCGTTATGACTACGAATTAGTCAATGGCGTCGTTCCGGGAGCCGGAGCTGGTTCCTTTGGTGGCAACAGCGCCGATCAGTTGACGGCGACTTTGTCGACCGCGTTTGTGTTCTAAGATTAGCTGAAAGCAGTTCAAAGCCCCGGCGGGTTTCCCGCCGGGGCTTTTTTATTTTAGGCCCCGTTTCAACCTTCGTTTTTACCATCTCGGTTTATACGAAATTGTAGAACCCCACCAATAATCCGGTTTTCTCGCTAATGCGAAAACGAACTTAAACAAATAAAAACGAAACAAAATCAAGTGACGTTGCTGGCATAAGTCTTGCTTTTATAAAGATTGAAATGACGGTGAGGGAGATCTTTTATGAATACATGGATGGATTGGGATCGTCTCGTTTTTTGGTTTAAGGTTTGGTTGGGGCTGGGTCCCCGGATGGCGCGGGTGAAGGTTTCCCGGCGGTGGACGCGCTAAGCCGATTTTTACGGAACGGTGGGGTATATTACTAGGGCAGGCCTAGAGATCATCGGGGTGAGGGTCAGGGACCAAAATGAAAAAAATTGAAGCGATCATCCGTCCGGAGAAATTCGAGGAAGTCAAAGCCGCGCTCGAAGAGGCCGGGTACGGCGGGGTTACGGTGACTGAGGTCGAGGGTCACGGCAAGCAAAAGGGCATCACCCAGCAATGGCGGGGGCGCAAGTATAAAGTGGAGTTGTTGCCGAAACTGAAATTAGAAATCGTGACCACCAGCAAGGACGCGCCGAAATTGATCAAGGCCATCCTTAAAAGCGGGTCCACGGGGCAAGTGGGGGACGGAAAAATATTCGTTTACGGTATTGAAGAGGCTTATAAGATCAGCAGTGGGGAAGAGGGCGAAAAAGTCGTTTCGTAATCCTTCTCTCTCTCCTCTCCACCTGCAGGGACTTGCGGGGCTGGCCCGGCCAAGGCCGGCCTCCAAGTTTTATAAGAACTTTTGACGAAACCAAAAGGCATTTGAGCAATGGTATCCTGGGGCAATGTCGCTCTCCCCTAACTATGATATGGAAAAGCGACGCGGACGCGGATAGACGCAGATTTTTGGAAAACATGGGATGGAGTCGCTTTTTATCAGCTTTTATCCGCATTGATCACTGTAAAAAGGTTTTTGAATAAAGGCGGTTGGTATGTTTAAGATCGAAGCGATTGTCCGGCCCGATAAACTGGACTCGGTCCAACGAAAATTGGAAAGCATCGGTTATCCCGGCGTCATGGTCACCGAAATGGCGGGGCATGGCCGGCAGAAGGGCCTCCATTCCGGCTGGCCCGATTCTTTGCGCGTGAGTTTTCTCCCTAAAATCAAACTCGAGATCGTGGTGGAAAAGAAACATCTGGAATCCGTTATTGACGCCATTATTGAGGGCGCCCATACGGGCGAGATGGGGGACGGTAAGATCTTTATTTCCGAGATAAAAGACGCCATCCGTATCCGCACCGGGGAACGGGGCCTCAAGGCCATTTCCATGCAGGACGACGACCGCAAACACCGAAAAATCGCCGGAGCCCGCTAGGCCTCCTCAAAGATTCTGGATTTTCAACCTTCCTCTTAGTACCATAGCCCTCGCCTGTTTCCGCGGGATTGTCCCGTTGGAAAAGCCATTTTTTGGAGGATTGCGTGAGTGACCCAACCCCTTCCGACTCGATCTTCGTTTATGACGTTTTTTTGAAAGACGCGGTGAAGCATAAAGAGATCGCCCGTTTCGTCCGCACCTGGGCCCGGGCCGAGATTGCCGGAAAACTGTACCAACTGCCCACGGGTTTGCCCCTTTTGTTGGAAGAGGCGGCCCCAGTCGCGGCTCCCGTAGCGCCTGCTTCCGCTCCAGCAACCGCCGCCGCCACAGCGGTCGCGCCGCCCCCATCCAAAGTTTACGGGGAAGTCATGACTTTCAACAAGTTAGAGCATGTACTGGCTTTGATCGACGCGCAAGAAGGATTTCGGCCCGACGCTCCCGAGTCCAGTCGGCTTCTTCGGGTGGAACGCGAAGTGACGGTTTCGGCCACAGGCGAAAAGGTGAAGGCTTGGGTGTATGTGTTTCCCCCCGAAAAGTTCAACGCCAAGGAAATGTACGCGGTCCACGCCCATGGCGGGGATTGGCGCAAATTCGTCATGATGCCCCGGTTCGACGGTTACGAACACTGAGTTAAAAAGCCTTCTAACAAAAACCTATTTCACCGCCAAGACGCCAAGTCCGCCAAGAAAAGCAAAGGACTTATCTCAAAGAGGCATCGAAAAAATTGTCGTTTTTTTGCCTTCCTTAGCGGACTTGGCGGCCGCCCCTCCGTAAAAAAGTTAATGGGGGTGGCACTGTCCCGCAGGGTTAGCCCGAAATCGGGCTAGCGGGACGTCTTGGCGGTTCAAACTGTCTTTGGAAAGGCCAAGCTGATGGGCACCCTCCCTTCATCCACCTTGAGCGTTTTTGAAATAGCCCGGGACGCGGCGCCCCTCGGTATTTTACTGGTTCTATTGATCCTGCTACCTTTTATGTCCCAAACCGCCCGTTGGTGGGAAAAACCGTCCCGCCAGATCATGGTCAGTGGTTTTTTCGCCCTTCTTGGGATTGGGGTTTATGTTGGGGTGTCGGGCGATTGGGACCGGGTTTTTCAAACCTATCTGGACTACGCCGCCTTCGTGATGGTGATGGCTTCCCTTTACGTGGTGAGCGGAGGCATCCGGCTTTCCGGCGGGCCCAGCGGAACGCCGGGCGGCAACAGCCTTTTTCTTTTAAGCGGGGCCCTGCTTTCCAACCTGTTGGGAACGACCGGGGCCAGCCTTCTTTTGATCCGTCCCTTTCTTCATTCCAACCGCGCACGTAAGGATAAAGTCCACCTGGTGGTTTTCTTTATTTTCATCGTTTCCAACGCGGGAGCTTTTTTGCCGCTCGGGCCGCCGCTTTATTTGGGATTTTTAAAACAGGTGCCCTTTTTCTGGAATCTCCATCTGATTCCCGCCTTTGGTTTTTGGGTGGGGTTGCTGCTGATTTGTTTTTACCTGACGGATAAGTGGTTCCTGAAGCGGGAAAAAAGAACGGCCGTACGATTAAAAGCCAACACGCCTTTTCGATTGGAAGGGTGGAAGAATATCGGGTGGCTGTTCTTGATCGTCGGCGGGATTCTATTTTCAGGTTATGGGCTGGTCCCGGCTTTAACGCCATCGCTCGGGGAAACGGGCGCTGAAGACGCCTCGAAAATTTTCCAGATTTTTTTTATGGGCCTGACCGCCTGGGTCTCCTATAAAACCACTCTCGGACGGATCCATCGGGAAAACCAGTTCCACTTCCGGCCCATCCTGGAATTGGCGATCCTTTTTTTCGGCATCTTTGGGGCCATGATTCCCTTGCTGGGGCTTTTAGCCCTTCAGGGACAATTTTTGCCGCTGACGAAAGCCTGGCAATTTTTTTGGGCCGCCGGTCCCATCAGCAGTATCTTGGACAACGCGCCGGTCTATTTAAACTTTTGCGTGTTGGCCGCCAGCCGGCAGGGAATTGGGCCCAATCATCTCAACGAATTAGCCGAGCGGTTCCCCCAGGCGCTCATCGCCATCTCCTGCGGGGCGTCTTTTATGGGAGCGCTGACGTACATCGGCAACGGCCCGAATCTTTTGGTGAAGGCCGTGGCGCAAAAGGCCGGCGTTAAGATGCCGTCTTTTGGGGGATATTTGGTTTGGGCGATTCCTTTTCTTTTGCCCTCGTTCCTATTGGAAACATTGGTTTTCTTCAGGTACTGAGCTGTTGGAGACGTGATATGCTTAGTGTCATGAAACGTTTTTTGCCCCGTTTTTTCCTATTGGCTCTGGGTTTGTCTTGGGCGGCCGCGCTTCCGGCTTTAGCCCAGGTGACGGGTATCAATGTCATCACCGTTCCATCGGCCAATTGGGCCTTGGGTTCGAAGAACAACCTCGCCCTGGAATTTCAATTCACGGGATCGGGCTCTGATAACTGGCAAAGCGTGACGATCTTCGATAACGGTTCCGCCCAGATCGGGGGCGGTGACAACCTCTCGAACGTCAATATCTGGTATCAGCCGTCTTCCTCGGTGTTTTCCCCCGGTTCAGCTGTGTCGGTAGGAAGTCCGCCGGCGATCGACCATTTTCAATGGCAAAACGGGCCTGACAATGGCGCGCCAGTCTTCAATTTTCCCTTCACGGTCGGCGCGGGCTACTATTTCATGACCTTGGATATGGGAACCAACCCGATTCCGGTTACGGACCTGGGGCCGAATGAAACAGCGGGGGTGGGGATTGTTTCTTCCGGCGTTTCCTTTTTAAACACGGGGACTTTGGGTAACGCGCAGGTTTCCAATCCGAACGTGGGAACGGTCGTATTCGATTCGAACGTCACGAGTGTCACTGACCAAAGTATTGCCTCAGCCAACTTGGCGCCGGGAAGCGTGAACAATCCGGTGCTGGGACTCAAAGTCACCGTAGCCGGCGGCGGAACCGCCTTGTTCCAGGATCTTCAGGTCACCAATGGAGGCACGGCGGGCAACAATGACATTTCCCAGGTCAAGGTGTGGGACCAGCCGGGGGGTGGGAACTTTGATCCGGCAACGGCGGTCTATCTGGGACCGCTGTCTTTCGCCTCCCCGAATTGGACTGACGGCGGTGTCGCTTACAATTGGAACATCAATACGGGTGACATCATTTATGTGACGGTGAATATCTCCACCGCTGGTTTTGCCAACAACTCCACTTGTCTTTTTACCGTGCCCAGCGGAGGGATTGTTTGCACGGGTTTCACCAATAGCGCGGCTATCGCTAACCCGAATGGTCAGGTCATTACCGCGCCGACCGCCACGCCCACGATTACACCGACCGCTAGCGCGACCAACACGCCTCCGGCCCCGACGGCGACCTTTACCCAAACCCCGACGCCTACCGTTACCGCCACGGCCACGCATACCCCGGTGGTAGCTACCCCCAACCCCACCGCGACGAATACACCCCCGGCTCCAACGCCGACCCCGATCCCGGTTGTTTCCGCGACCCCGACGCCGGTTCCCGGGGTGGCGTTAAGCCTGAGTTCCAATTTTTTCACTCCGGGTTCGGGGTTGACGCTTCAAGTCCAAGTCGTCCAAGCGGGACAAGTCAAGGTTGAGATATTCAACCTCACGGGTGAAAGGGTTCGTAGGATCCTCAACGCGGCATTAACCAAGGGGTCCTACACTTACACTTGGGATGGAAAGAACGATCAAGGATTGGTCGTCGGCAATGGCGTCTATTTCATCCTGATCCAAAGCCCCTCGGGCCATCAAGTTCAAAAAGTCATCCTTCTTAAATAAAAGTTCTGTTTCTTCTTCGGCCGATTTCATAAAATCCAATCAGCGGAAGCTTTTCCACGGCCCAATGGGTTTTGATTTCCATGAACAAGGAGCGCTCGTGATTTTTTCTGAAGTGACCATTGACCGCCATCGCTGTTTGATCTTGGACCCGCCCATTGTTCCGCCGGGCGCGCCGGTTTTGGTCACCCTGCATGGATTAGGAACCAACGGGGAAGACCTGGCCGCGCTTTGCCAGGCTTTTCACCTGGATGGCTGCCGGTTCGCCCTTCCGGACGCGCCCATGCATTTACCGGGTTATCCGCCGGAAGCCTTGGCTTGGTACGATTTTCAGGCCCATGACCGCCGGCACTTGGTCGACAGCCGGGAATATCTTTTCAAGGTTTTCGACCGGTTCAAAAGCGATCCCAACTTGCGCCCGGCGCCGGGAAAAGAAAAAAAAGAAAATCCTTTGGTCGTGATGGGCTTCTCCCAAGGCGGCGTCATGTCGCTGGAGGCCGGGCTTAACTATAAAGGCAAGATTTCCGCGATCGTCTCCATGAGCGGCTATATGCCCGATTCCTGGGAAACGCTGATGCGGGCGGAAGCGTCCTTTGAGACGCCGATTCTTTTAGTGCATGGCATTGAGGATGACGTCGTGCCGGTGGAAGGCTCCCGCAAAGCGCTGAAAGCCCTCAAGGAAGCCGGTTACAACCCGGTTTTGAAGGAATTTAAGATGGGGCACCAGATCACGGAAGAAAGCTACAAAGCCGTGAAAGAGTTTTTGAAGGGTGTTTTAAAGATTTAGATTTAATAAAATTCGTTACGACTAAAACGAGTAGATGAGTTCAAATTCTTAACAAAGAAAGAACTTTTTGAAAAACATCCTTCTGAAATTAAGTTTCTTTGTTCTCTTGCTTCTGCTTAATACAGTCTCTTTTTGTGAAACTAAAGAAACCTATGTGCCAAAAGAACTGTTCTCGTTGCCTAAATCGGCGTTTACATACCAAGCTTGGGAATTCGATGATCAAGATAACTTATATAGTTTGGATTATAGCTTGAGCGATCCGCCTCGTGGAATTGTGAGTATTTTTGATAAACAAGGAAAACTCAAAAAAACCATTCTTTGGCCCGAAGTAGTCGGGATTCAATATCGTATTTCCGTTGATCACGATGGAGCGTTCTTGATTTGGAATTTTCAAAGGGCCAAATGCTATTGGTTTGGAAGTGATGGAAAATTATTGGAATCTTTTCTTGATGATTCGGGATTTGACGATTCGGTAGTGCTGAGAGACGGAACTGCTTATTCTGAAACCAGTGGCAAAATTCTCAGGAGATTGAAGCAATCACAACCACTAAGCTCGGTGAAATCATTTGTCGGCTTGAATGTCACAACTGCGCCAAGAGCTAAAGGTGATTTTGAAGAAGAAATTAAAAATGAAGATAAAACCATTCATATGGAAAACTTACCTCAGCATTACGAGTTTTATAATTATGCCGCCATTGATGAAATGGGAAATATTTATGTGTGGATTTGTAAAACAATGTGGGGAGATGGATACCGTTATTCGACCACCTTGCCATACTCGACGTCTTCCATGACCCAAAAATATGATAAGAATTTTAACTTTTTGGTCCAAATCGAAGGTCCCTTAAGTATGAACTTCAGGCACAGGCTTTTCGCCGGACCTTTGTTTGTCAACCGTCGGACACAAAGTCTTTATGGCATTCAAACTGTTGGGGATGGTTACAAATTTATAAAATATGAAAAAGCGAATTGAGAAATCCGTTGATCCTAAAAGTAACAAAAGGCTTTTGAAATCGCCCAGCAAATTCCCGAATTTTTTTAATGTGACCGTTTTAAATTGCTCGGCTTTTAAGGCCAATTTACCGGCAATTGGGTAGGCCAAAACTTCGATCCGGCTTTTTGGTAGCGCTTGGACAGGTTTTTCACCCGGCCATCCTTCAAAGATTCCACATGCAGGGTTTCCCAACCAAAGTCACTCTTATCCGCAATCTGCTTGGCCGCTTTCCAATAGGCGTTGCCTTTGGCGGTGTGGCCTTGCAGCCATTCAGATTCGGCGAAGCCCAGCAACGCGTAGATCCGTCCCCGAGTATCGCCGGTCTTTTTAAATAACTGGTCCGCTTTGTAAAAAGCCCAATGGGCTTGGGGATAATGCAGGCCCATCATCTTGTAGGCCGTTCCGATGGACCAAAGGGTATAGGCGTAGCTGACCTTGTCACCGATGGCGCCGTAAAGTTTCTCCGCTTTTCGATAAAAGGGCAGGGCGGATTTAAAACGGCCCGCCATGCGTTCCACGTTGCCTAAACCGCAGTAGGAATAGGCGGTTCCGAAAACATCATCTTGCTTTCGCATCCGGCGGTTGGCTTCCCGGTAATATTTTCCGGAAAGGGCGTAATTTCCCAACATCCGGTAGATTCCGCCTAGCGCGCAGCAGGTGTAGGCGGTGCCGTCCAAATCTTTAAGTTTTTTAAAAAGTTTAAAGGCTATCAATAATTCTTGAAGGCCTTCGCTCATTTTGCCGGCGATCCGCAAGGTGCCGCCTAAAGCCCAATGGGCAAAGGCTTCGCCGGAGGCGTCTTTTTGCTTTTGGTAAAAGCGTAGGGCCTTTTGAAGCTCCACCAAAGCTTCTTTCGGTCTTCCCACGGCCCGGGCGGCCAGGGCCCAGCCGACCTTGGCGTCCATGGCGGCCGCGGGGTCTTGGGCGCGTAAAATTTTGTAAGCGGAAGAATAGTGGGAAAGCGCCTCGGTGAAGTCGCCTTGGATTCTTTCGACATCGCCCAAGCCTAAAAGGGCCTCGGCTTTTTCGGCGAAATCCAAACCCGTCGTTTTAAGGATTTGTCGGTAAACCTTTTCAGCTTCTTTAAACCGCGACCGGGACCGGAAATTTTCGGCCTTTTCAAAAGAATTCATGGCTGTCCTTGAATGGGAATTGGGGATAGTATACCCTTGCCCGGCGTAGTTTTATAACGAAGCCGGGTGCCGGGCGGATTCTAGTACAGTTTTAAGCGGAGATCGATGGATGCGAAAAATCATACTAGCGACGGCATTACTATTCGCGGCGGTTTCAGTCCATGCCCAGTCGACCTTGCCTTTGCCCCAGGTGGCCCCGTGGAACGGTCACAAGGCCGCCGCTTCGCTGACTTTTGACGACAGCGATCCTTCCCAATTAGCCGTGGCGATCCCTGAGCTCAACCGCCGGGGCTTGCATGGAACCTTCTTTTTGATCGCCAACCGCACGGACGAAAAAGATGAGTGGCGCCAAGCCTTCAAGGCCGGCCATGAGCTGGGCAACCACAGCCTGGATCATTTGCATCCAGCGGGCTTAAATCCCGGGCAGGAACAATCCCAAGTGGCGGGAGCCCAAGTGGTGCTTCAAAACGCTTTTGGCATTCCCATTTATAGCTACGCTTATCCCTATACCGAAATCACACCCGGGGTTTTGAAATGGGTTCAGCAGAACTGCTTTATCGCCCGGGGCGGCTATGGGACCTACTATATGAAGCCGGACAGCGAGCCGGATTGGTTTAATATCCCCTCGCAAACCACCATGACCGATACCCCGGTCTCGGTCTATCAACAATGGATCGACCAAGACTTTAGCTCCGGGGCTTGGATGGTCTTCATGATCCACGGGCTGGAAGGCACGCCTTGGGGTTATCAGCCCATCAAGACAGTCGTTTTTAACCAGATATTGGACGCTTTACAGGCCAAGGATATTTGGGTTGAGACCTTTTCAGCCGTGGGCGCCTATTGGAAGGCCCAGAAGGTTTTCGAGAAGACTATTCCCGTCCAAAGCGCGGGTCAGACTCAATGGACCTGGAGTTTGCCGGATCATTTCCCGCCCCAAGTGGTTTTGCGGATGAAGTTTCCGGACGAAAAGAGTTCCACGACCCTTGGTCTTTTTCAGGGGGGGAAACAACTTTTACCGGATTCTAAAGGCTTTTATTCAGTCGCTTTCGATCAAAAAGAATTAACTGAAAAAAGCTTAACTTCCAATTAATCCTAACTCATGGGACGGACCTTTTTCTTATTTTCCCTTTATAAATTCTGACAGGGCTGAAAATTTTTATCACAAACCTTTCAATTAAATCCTTCCAAACACTGGTATTTCACGTTTTGAGTTGACTAGAATACCGTCAAATTTTAATCATCCCCTTTTGTTTTTAGGAGTTACCGTGGCCACCATTAAAGACGTCGCCAAACACGCTGGAGTCACCATTGGGACCGTTTCCAGGGTCCTCAACAATAAAAAGTGGGTCAGCGAGGATTGCCGGCGCAAGGTGCTATTGGCCATTAAGGACCTGCACTACAAACCCCAGGCCCATGCCCGCCGCTTAAGGCAAAAGCACTCCAGCATCTGGGGGGTCATCGCGCCGCACCATACAACCATCTTCCGCAGCCCCTTTTTCACCAAAATCATGGAAGGCTTGGAAGAAGTGGCCGCTGAAAAGCATTACCGGCTTCTATTCCATCCGCTGAATGAAACAGCCCGAGCCCAGATTTCTTACCGGGCCTTGCTGGGCGATGGCAGTGTGGACGGCATGTTCGTGTTAAACGCCTGGTCGACCGACGCGTCAATCCGGGAACTTTCCGACGCCAATGTGCCTTTTGTTTTGATCAACGGCAAAATCACGGGCCAGGAAGATTTGCCCTATGTGGGACTCGATAACAAGGGCGGGGTCAAGATGGCCATCAAGCATTTGGTGGCGTTGGGCCATGAGCGTATCGGTATGATCAACGGCCGCATGACGGCCACCAACGCGTTGGAGCGGTTTCAAGCTTTCCAGGAAACCCTGGCGGAGTACCGGTTGGACTTTCAAAGCGATTGGGTGGCCGATGGTGATTTCGAGGAAGAGGGCGGATACCGCGCGGCCCAAAAGATATGGACCGCCGTGCGCCGTCCCAGCGCCATCCTTTGCGCCAACGATCTAATGGCCATCGGGGCGATCCGGGCCTTAAAGATGAAGGGCTCCAACGTTCCCGAGCATGTTTCGGTGATCGGGTTTGATGATATGGAAGAAGCCGTTTATCACCAACCGGCTTTGACCACGGTCTCCTTTTCGGCCTACCAAATGGGCCGCTTGGCCGCCCAGAAGATGTCCCAGATCATGGCCGAAGAAACGATCGAGCAAAAGGCCACCACCCTGCAATCTGAGCTGATCGTGCGGGAGTCCACAAGCCGGGCGGTCTGACGGAAGGTTGGAAAAGCTAAAGATCAGCTTTTCATATTTATAGGGCCGTCACGAAATCGCGGCCCATCGGATTGTCCGCGATTTCGGAATCTTTAAAATCCCTAAGTGTATTCCCTGGAAGTTCAGGATTTTTCAGCGCCTGGGTAACCTCAAGGCCTGAAATCGGGTATTCTCAGCATATGAAAAACAAAATCGTTCAAACCGTTTCGTGTCTTCTTCTGGCCCTCAGCCTGCTCTCGGCGGGTCCCGTAAACGCCAAACCCATGATGAACAGCGCTTCCGTGGTGAAAGCCATGGGCTACGCCTCACTTGCCCCCGTGCATTCGGGAACCCTTTTAACGATAGCGGTGGTGGTTAAAATTCAATCCGGTTGGCATGTCAACGCCGCGTCCGGTTTGCCCGATGGTTTTATTCCTATGACCTTTTCGCTCAGTGCTGGCGCTCCTGCCAGTCTGGTGGCGGTCCGGTTTCCCGAGGGCGAAAAAAAGGCTTTAGGTGGTTTGACGGAAGCCTTCTCGGTTTATGAGCAAAGCGTCACGCTTTTCGCCGATGTTAAGTTAAAAGATAATTTATCCATTGGCGCCCTTAGGCTGCCTTTTCAATTAAGAATCCAGGCCTGTAATAACCAAGTTTGTTTGGCGCCCGCCGTTGTCTCGGGCGGCATCCCGCTCCAAGCCGCGGGGCTTAGCGCGCCGGTCGCTCCACTTCACGAGGATGTTTTTAAAAGCGCCTTGGCCGCCCAAACCGGCGCGGCCGGATCCGAAAATATCATCGCCAAATTTTTCAGGGAGAAGGGGATTCTGATTACCTTCGCGCTGATCTTTTTGGGCGGTCTGGCGTTAAACCTGACGCCTTGCGTTTATCCCATGATCCCTTTAACCGTTTCTTATTTTGGAAGCCAAAAAGCGGAGAAGCCGGGAGCGGTTTTCGCCAAAGCCTTGGCCTATGTGGTGGGAATCTCCGTGACCTATTCGGGGCTGGGCGTGACGGCGGCCTTGACCGGGCGCATCTTAGGGTCGACCCTTCAATCGCCCCTGATTTTGGCGGGCATTTCGATTCTTCTGGTGACCTTGTCCTTTTCCATGTTCGGCCTTTATGAAATCCAAGCGCCGGGCTGGCTTTTAAATAAGGTGGCCGGCGGCAAGGCCCAAGGCTGGGTGGGCGCTTTGGGAATGGGTTTGGTCTTTGGAATCGTGGCCGCGCCTTGCGTGGATCCTTTTTCCATCGGGCTTTTAACCTTCGTGGCCGCCAAGGCCGATCCCTTTTTGGGATTCATTTTGTTCTTCACCTTGTCGCTGGGGCTGGGTTTCCCTTATCTTTGGCTGGGTTTTTTCTCAAACGAAATTCAAAGACTGCCCAGATCCGGGATGTGGATGGTCTGGGTGAAAAAGATTTTTGGGATGGTGCTTTTGGGGATGCCGCTTTATTTTCTCAACCCGCTTTTACCCCCAGCCTGGAGCCGGGGACTGGTGCCGGCCTACCTCATCGCGGCGGGTTTATTGCTGGGCTGGTTTTTTTCCGGAAAAGGCGTGGGGACCGGATTTAAAGCCTTCCAGCGGGTTTTTGGAACCTTGGTCGCGGTTTTAGGCCTGGTCGTTTTTTTGATCTGGCCCAAGCCGGTCGAATTGCCCTTCGTCCCTTACAGCGCCGACCTATTAGCCCAGGCTCAAAAACAAGGCAAGCCCGTCTTGATCGACTTTTCCGCGGCCTGGTGCCTGCCTTGCAAAGAACTGGAGATTAAAACCTTTTCGGATCCCCGGGTGCATGAGGCCTTGAAGCAATGGATTTTATTGAAGGCGGATTTGACCCAGTACAGCTCAGGGCCGGTGGAAACGCTGAAAAAAAGCTACGGCATCATGGGCGTTCCCACGCTGATTTTCGTGGGAGCGGATGGGCAGGAACACAAGGACCTACGCACGGTGGGATTTTTATCCGCCGAGGACTTTCTCAAAAAAGCCTTAGCCAACTAGACTTTTTTACCGCCAAGGCACCAAGATGCCAAGAAATATTTTTTCCAATCAAAATATTCGTTTTGCCTTCCTTGGTGGTGAAAGGGTTTTGAAGTGGCTTCTAGTCTTCTTCGACCAGCGAAAACTCAAGCCGGGAAGCCCCGCAGGAGGGGCATTTTTCCGGCAACCCATCCTTTCGATGCACCAACTCACCGCATTTGGAGCATCGCCACATCAGTTCTTTTAAACCCGAAACGGCGTCATATTTGTAGTTGTAGTCCCGGATGGCTTTCCGGATGAGTGAAGCTTTCAAAGTGGTGGACATCTCGCACCTCTTTCGGCCTCTTGCGCTGAACTTGAATTGATATAAAAACTATACGCCGTGGCGGGACGCTTGAAGCGGTGGGAATTGTTAAATCAGGGTAAAAGAGTAACCCGGCGGATTGCGGGGTTTTTAGTGCCCTGGTTTCGACACAAATTTAAAGGGGGGCTAAATTATTGGGCAAAAAAATTCAAGGTAATCCCCAAATGCTTGCCGAATTTTAGGGGTAGCGGGCCGCATTGACGCTATTTAATGTTCTGGCGGCCCGCTAGCGGCGTTAGTCCTAGCGGCAGATGCTTTCGCTTGTGACGGCGCCGGCGGCCAAATAATCTGACTTCGGATTTTTCCAATCAACCACTTCCACGAAGGTCATCAGCCCCCCCATATCGGCGATTTCAGTCTCGGACCCGTCTCCGGCGGGGCCGGGATTGATTAAGTGATCTAGGATGTGGCAATGGAACATCCAGATGCCGGGATTGTTGGCGATGAATTCCACATCGGCGGTTTGGGACGGCGCCAAGTGAACCGTGTTGGCCACGATGGGACGGGCCAAGGGGTTTCCGTCCAAGGCCACGATTTGAAAGCTGTAGCCATGCAGGTGCATGACGTGCGATTCTTCGGCGCTGGCGTTCACCAATCGCAAGTGAACGAGGGAGCCTTTGGAAACCCGCAGGGCCGGGGCTTCGGGGCAAGCCTTGCCGTCCAAGGTAAAGACATTTTCATTGTCCGAACCGCCGATTTTGAAAGAGGCGATCTCGTATAAAGCGTCAACGGCGGGCTTGGCACCCGCGGCCGGGTCCACGAGGAGGACTCCATGCAGTCCTTTATCCATCTGGAAATCGTCGTTGACGTGGGTGTGATAAAGATGGGTGCCGACCATTTGGGGCGTGACTTTAAAGGAATAGACATATTGGCCGCCAGGCGGGATAGCCTTTTGGGTAATGCCGGGCACGCCGTCTTGGGCGTTGGGAACCGCCAGGCCGTGCCAATGAACCGTGGTGGCTTGGGGAAGATTATTCTTCACCACAATCTTAACCTTGTCGCCGACTTTCCACCGAAGCAAGGGGCCCGGGACTTCGCCGTTGTATCCCCAAGCCATGACCCTCACGCCCGGATAAACTTCCCAGGGAAAAGCCGAGGCGGTCAAATCGTATTCCTTAGTTCCATCGGAAAGCGTTTGAGGCGCCATGGCTTGCTCGTGGAGCATGGCGTTGGAGGTTTGGTCTTGGGCGGCGGCTTCGGCGGCGCTGAGGGCGGGCCCAGAAACCGAGGCGGAAGAGGCTATTTTATCCCCGTCGGCTTCCACGGCGGTTTGTGAGCTTTGGGAAATGTCCGCCACGACTTCGGTGCCCCAGCCGATGGTGAAACCAAAAACCAAGGTGGTCATGACCAGCACCTGGGCCGTTTCCCGGCGGGCTCCGTTCAATAGTTCCTTCAATACATAGAGCAAGGCGCCGCCGGCCATGGCCAAAACCAGCACGGAAAGGAACGGCGAAGTCCAAAGGCTGCCCAAGAGGGTTCCCACAAAGGTCGGGCCGCCGCCAATGGCGGCCAAAAGCAGAATACGGCCCCAAGAAACCGTTTGTCCGGCCCGAACCACGGGGCCCATGATGCCGAAGCCTTCGGTGGCGTTGTGCAAGGCGAAACCCAGGATGAGGCTTACCGTCAGGCCGTTCATGCCTTGGGCAAAGGCTTGGCCGATGGCGAGCCCTTCGCTTAAGTTATGAAGGCCAATGCCGATGGCGATCATCAGGGACAGGTTTTGGGGGTTCAGGGGATCGGCGGAACGGATTAGTTTTTGCTCGACGCTCACCAGCCCCACGAAGCCCAAGAAAAAACCGATGACGAGGAGCAGAACCAATAAAAGCGCGGAGACCGGGTTGGCGGTGAAGTCCCGAAGCGCGGAAGCGGTTTGGCCGCAGGCGCCTCCCATGATTTCCACCAATAAAAAAACCAGGATGCCCGCCGCGAACATGCTCAGGGAGGCCCGCAGGGTGGGGTTAAAGCCTTTAAAGCGTCCGATGGGCAATCCGATCAAAATGGTGCCGCCGGCGATAAATCCAAAAACTAAAAGCATGGGGAAATGCATGGAAAACCTTTCCGTCGAGGATTCGGTAAATCCCTAAATTCGCGCCGCCTTTTCTTCGTTGTCCGAGAGGGCCAGCCGTTTAACTTAAAGCCGTTTTTAAAAAGCCTGTATGACGTGGATCATTTTGTTTTTAACGTCCCATCGCCAAGCCAGGGGAAACATATGATATTGAAAACCATTATCAACTTCTACTTGAAAATGCGAAGGGTCATGGCTGGAGGGTTTTATTCGCCGAGTTTTAAAAGGGTATTAAAGGAATAAAGGCCGGTGCCGTGGCCGTCGGACCACTGAAAATGAAGGGCATAGCGCCCCACGGGGTCCACGCCCACCAGCCGGACGGCGGGGTCCACCGAATCCAGCGTGATCATCCGTTCCCCGGTGAGCTCGTTCACGCATTGGGCGCAGGGGCACTGGCTTCGTAAATACCGGTTGGGATAACGCGCGACCTTGCCGTTGTCCCAGGTGATGACGGTGACTTGGGGATCTTGGGTGTCCACGGTCTGCGGCCGGCTGGTGACGTTGGTGGTGGCGTTGTTGATGATGGAAAGTTGGGCCGCCATTTGCATGGCGATCTTGTCGTAAGCCTTGCCGGACAAAGCTTCCGGATGGGCCGCCACCGAAGGCACGCCGGCGTCGCCGTCCTCGGCGATCACGGGTTCCAAGGGCACCTCGCCCAGGAACGGCACCATCAATTCTTCCGCCATCTTTTTGCCGCCGCCTTGTTTAAAAATATAAGTCACTTCGCCGCAATGGCCGCATACGAAACCGCTCATATTTTCCACGATACCGATGATGGGCACGTGAACCGTTTGAAACATACGAAGCCCTTTTTGCGTGATCGTGCGGGCCACGTCCTGGGGCGTCGTCACGATGACCGCGCCCGCCAAAGGGACCGACTGGGTGAGGGTTAATTGAATGTCGCCCGTGCCCGGGGGCAGGTCGATTAAAAGATAATCCAGCTCGCCCCATTCCACGCCGCCTAAAAATTGTTGGACCATTTTGCTGGCCATGGGGCCGCGCCAAATGAGCGCCGTGTCGCTTTCTTGAAGCATTCCGATGGACATGAATTTGATGCCGTGTTTCTCAAAAGGAATCATTTTTTTCGAGACCGGATCCTGGTCCGGCTGGCGGTTGATGACGCCGAGCATGCGGGGAATCGAGGGGCCGTACACATCGGCGTCCATCAGTCCCACCTTGGCCCCGGATTTGGCCAGGGCCAGCGACAGGTTGGCGGCCAAGGTGCTTTTCCCAACGCCGCCTTTACCCGAAGCCACTGCGATGATGTTTTTGACCGAGGGCATGTTGACGTTTTTGATGCCGGTGGGCGCTTGTTTGACATTGGAGGTCATCTTGACGTTCACCTGCGACACGCCCACTATTTTTTTCACTTCCGCCACGGCTTGGGCTTGGAAGGAGTCCTTCACCGGGCAGGCGGGGGTGGTCATTTCGATCTCAAAGTCCACCCGGCCCCCGTCGAGGACCATGTTTTTGATGAAGCCCAGGGACACGATGTCCTGGTGCAGATCGGGGTCTTTCACCGCTTTTAGGGCGTTCAAGACGTCTTGTTCGGAAAAACTCATGACAAGGCTCCTTCCATCGGGTCAAAGGGATGGGGATAAAATGGATTTTCAGGCGGAAAATTGCAAGGCTCGCGGGCCCAAATTACAAACGGGTAAAAGAGCCGATATTTTACCCAGACCCCTTCAATAGAAAAGTTCTATTTTGAGGAGGAATTCAGTAAAATAATCCCGCTCGAGTCACACTCTCTTCTCCCAGGGGTTTCCATGAAAGCTGTCATTATGGCGGGCGGTTTCGGAACCCGTATGCGGCCTTTAACCATCAATCTGCCCAAACCGATGATTCCCATGGTGAACCGTCCGATCATGGAGATCATCGTTGATCTTCTCAAGAAACATAAAATCACCGACATCACCAGCGTGGTCTTTTACCAACCCGAGGTCATCGCCGAGTATTTTCAGGATGGGACCCAGTTTGACGTTCAAATGAAGTATAAAGCCGCCGAAAGCGACCTGGGCACGGCCGGCTCGGTGAAGAACTGCCAATCCATGATCGGCAAAGAACGCTTTGTCGTTATCTCAGGCGACGTGCTCACGGATTTTGACCTGACCGCCGCCATTAAGTTCCACGAGGAAAACAAGGCGAAGGCCACCATGATCCTGACCCGGGTGGAAAATCCCTTGGCTTTCGGCGTGGTCATCACGGATAAGGCTGGGCGGATTGAGCGCTTTTTAGAAAAACCCACCTGGGGCGAGGTTTTCTCCGATACCGTGAACACGGGTATTTATATTTTGGACGCGGACGTATTGGACCTCATCCCCGAGAAAACCGAGTTCGACTTTTCCAAGGATCTTTTTCCCCTGATGCTCCGGGAAAAACTTCCGCTGTTCGGCTATATCGCCCAGGGTTATTGGAAAGACATCGGGAACCTGGATCAGTACCGTTGGTCCCATCAGGATGTTTTCGCGGGCCAGGTGGACGTCAAAATTCCCGGGTCGCGCCTGAACAAAATCGGAAAAGAAATTTGGGCTGGCGAAGGAACCACCATCGACTCGACGGCGAAGCTCACCGGCGCGGTGGTTTTGGGCCGTAATTGCCACATCGGCAAGAACGCCGAAATTTCCAACAGCGTGCTGGGCGACGACTGCCACGTGGATGAGGACGCGGTTTTAACTAACGTCATCTTGTGGCGCAACGTGGCCATCGGCGCGGGCGTGCAGGCGCGCGAGTGCGTGATCGCTTCCGGCACCGATGTGCAGGAAAAAGCCGCCATCTTCGAGGGCGTGATCATCTCCGACAACTGCACCATCGGGAAAGAATCGGTCATCAAGGCCGGCGTCAAGGTTTGGCCCAACAAGGTGGTCGAGGACGGCGCGCATCTTTCCACGTCGCTGGTTTGGGGCGACAAATGGGCCCGGTCGATTTTCGGACAGCACGGTGTCACCGGCATGTCGGGCATCGACATCACTCCCGAGTTCGCCAGCAAGCTCGGCGCCGCGTACGGCGCTTCCTTGCCCAAGGGTTCCACCATCTTGACGGCCCGCGACATCCACAAAACCAGCCGCATGATCAACCGGGCGCTCATTTCCGGCATTTTATCCTCGGGCGTCAATGTGCATGACCTGCAGGACATGCCCATCTCGGTGGCGCGCTACGCCGTGCCTAAACTCGCCGACGCGGGGGGCCTTCATACCCGCAAAAGCCCCTTTGATCCCCAATTCGTCGATATCAAGTTTTTTGACGGCCGGGGTTTGGCCCTGTCGTCCGCCAAGGAAAAGGGAATTGAGAATTGGTTTTACCGGGAAGATTTCCGGCGGGCCACCATGGAAGAAACCGGCGAGCTTAATTTTCCGCACCGGGTTTTGGAATATTATCACCAGGGCTTTTTGGACGCCCTCGACACCAAGGCCATCGCGGAGCGGCGGCTGAAAGTGGTCATTGACTACGCTTTTTCCGCCGCCGCGCCTATTTTCCCCTCGCTCTTGGGCAAGCTGGGCTGCGAAGTGGTGGCCTTGAACGCCTATATGGATGAGACCAAACTCACCAAGACGCCGGAGCAATTTCAGGCGGCCCTGCAGCAATTGTCCGATATCGTGCCGACCTTGAAGGCCAATTTCGGCGTGTTGTTTGACGCCGGCGCCGAGAAGATTTTCCTCGTTGATGAGAAAGGGCATTTGCTCACCGGAACCGAGCTTTTGGCCTTGCTGAGTCTTTACGCCTTCAACCAAAAGAAGGGGGCCAAGGTGGTGGTGCCGGTCAATAGCTCGCACAAACTGGACGAATTGGCCAAGGCCAACCACGGCACGATTCACCGCACCCGTATCAATTATTATTCGCTCATGGAAGCGGCCACCCAAAAGGACGTGGCTTTCGTCGGCGAGCCCGACGGCGGCTTCATCTTCCCGCAATTCGCGCCCTTCATGGACGCCATGATGTCCACGGCTAAAATCATGGAATTCATCGCGCGGGAAGGAAAGCCGGTCTCGGAGTTCCTGAAGACGATCCCCCAAAATATGGCTCTGTCCCAAACCGTGCCCTGCTCCTGGGAAATGAAGGGCACCATCATGCGCCACTTGATTGAGGACACGGCCCATGAGAAACGGGAATTGATCGACGGCATCAAAATCAGCAAAAACGGCTCGACGGTCATGATTTTACCGGACGCCGATCGGGCGATCTTCCATGTGACGGCGGAAGCCGAGAACGAGAAACAAGCCAAGGACTTGGTCGCCACTTACGTGGACAAGATCAAGAAATGGCAGGGCTGATCCTAACTTCCGGCGGCGGACCTTCTTTTTTCACATCCCGATTAATCGCGCGGCATCCGAAAGAATTTTTCATATCCGCAAACTAGGAGATTTTTGAAAATGAGTAAGATAACGTTTGGCACTTCAGGCCCCGCGCAGGGTTCGCAAGCTCACCCAAGTCGCGCGGGACTAACACTTGATCGTTTATTCAACTTTTTCGGTTTCGAGGTGTCCTTTGAATAAGATAACGTTTGGCACTTCAGGCTGGCGGGCGATTATCGCGGAGGATTTTACCTTCGCCAACGTCAAGATCGCCGTGGCGGCCATCGCCCAACACCTTCAAAAAACCAACCAAACGTCCAAGGGCCTTTTGGTGGCGGGGGATTACCGGTTTCTTTCCGAGGAGTTCATGAAGGCGACCATTCAGGTCTTGGCCGGACATGGCATCGTCTCTTATGTATGCCCCGTGGGCACGCCCACACCGACGGTTTCCTACGAGCTGATCCGCCGCCAAACGGCGGGATCAATCAATTTCACCGCCAGCCACAACCCCTACGCCTATCAGGGGCTCAAATTCAACGGCGCCGACGGCGGACCCGCGCCCGTCCAAGTGACGCTGGAATTGGAAACCTTGGCGGCCACGCTGGCCCAAAAGGGCGGGCCCATCCCTGAGATATCTTACGAACAGGCTGACGCCAAGGGGTTGGTCATTCCCATTGACCCGAAGGAAGCTTATTTCGCCCGGCTCCGCGAACTGGTTCAATTCGATGTCATCCGAAAGGGCCGCTTGAAGGTCGTGCTCGACCTGATGCACGGCAACGGTTCCGGCTATATCGATCAATTGCTCCAAGAATCGGGAGTCAATGTCAAAGTGCTCCACGCGAACCGGGATCCTTTTTTCGGGGGGGCGGGCCACCATCCCGAACCGGGAGCTTCAGAATTGACCGAGGCCATCCAACAGGTGAAGGCTTGGCCCGCGCACTTGGGGCTGGCCAATGACGGGGACGCGGACCGTTTTGGAATACTCGATTCGGACGGCACCTACATCACCCCGAACGAAGTGCTTTGCATCCTTTTGGAACACCTGATTAAAACCCGGCCTTGGAAAGGCGCGGTGGTGCGCACGGTCCCCACCACGCATTTAATCGACACGATCGCGAAAAAGCACAATGTCCCCTTGCGGGAAACGCCCGTGGGTTTCAAGTACATCGCCGAAATCATGGGACGGGAACCCATCCTCATCGGCGGCGAGGAATCGGGAGGCTTGACCGTCCATGGCCATGTCCCCGAGAAGGACGGCATCCTGGCGAATTTGCTGATGGTGGAGGTCATGGCCCAGGAAGGCCGTACTTTCGCGGGCATCTTGAAGAATCTTTATCAGGAATACGGCCCCATTTACGGGGACCGCTTGAACATTAAGCTCAAAGAAGGGTTGAAAGAAGTCATGACGGCCAAGCTCAAGGACCATCCACCCTCGGAGATCGCCGGGCAAAAGGTCAAGCAGGTGGTGGCCAAGGACGGAACCCAGTTTATTCTGGAAAATGACGATTGGCTCATGGTCCGTTTTTCCGGCACCGAACCCTTGATGCGCTGCTACATGGAATCCCATAGCCCGGAAGGGCTGGTCAAATTGCGCCAAGCGGGGGAAGAACTGACAAACGTCTAGCGATCCGCGGAAAGGTTTTTTATGCCAGCCAGCTCCCAAGATAAATTTATAGGATCAGTTAAAGAATTGATTCTGCGCGTTTCCCTGCTTTTACTTTTGAGTATTGGGGCGGGGGTGTCCGTGGCGGCGCTGTCCAGCGACGGGAACCTGCCCGTGCCGATGGGTCTTTTGACCTTCGGTTTTTTATCTTTTTTTTGGTTTTTTACCGCCTGGCGCCAAAAAGCCGGATGGTTGTTGGAGTTCCAAAATTTTCTCCTCGAAAAACAAATCCTTCCCTTCCATTATCAGCCGTTCAAAAGTTTGGCGCCTTGGGAGCTTAAGTCCCAGCAAATCAAGCTGATGAACCAGGTAGGGCAAGGTTATTCCTCGGTTTCGGCCAAATTATTGGAGGCCAACCAAGTCCTGGAAAAATACGTGGGAACCAAAGTCACCGACCAGGCCGCCAAGATGGCGGCCAAGTCTGAATTGGGCGGCGAGCTCAAGCGGGTTTACGTGCTTTTTTCCGACGTCCGGGGTTTTACCAAAATGACCGAAACGATCCGGCCCGACGAGACGGTGGATATCCTCAATGAGATGTTCACGGCCATGGAAGAAGTCATCCGAAAAAATGGCGGGGACATTAACAAGTACATCGGGGACGCCATCCTGGCTTTTTTCCACCGGCCCTATGGCAATGAGGGCGAGGCCGCCGCGAAGGTGCTGCGCACCGCGCTCGGCATGCAGGAACGTTTCGAGGCCCTCAACCGGGGTTTTGCCGTCGGTTACAGCAAGCCTATCTCCATCGGATTGGGCATCGGCATCACGGCGGGCGAGGCTATTGTGGGCAACCTGGGATCCGCCGCCCGGATGGAATTTACCCTGATCGGCGATACGGTTAATTTGGCGTCCCGCTTTTGCGGCATCGCTAAGCATGGCCAGGTATTGGTGAACGAGGAAATGGCCCAGGCCGCGGAAAAATATTTTGAGCTCCAGGCCCTGCCCCCGGTCGAGGTCAAGGGCAAATCGGGTTTCCAAAAACCTTTCGCCGTGGTCGGGGAAAAGATGTCCCTGGGACGTTGATTCCTTAAGGAGCGGCACGTGAAGAAAAAGACAAAAACAATTTCCCGAGTCTCAAAGGGGCCTGCGACCGCTTATCGGCATTTTGGCCTCAGAGTTGATCCCTTTACCACCCTGGCGCTTCAAAAACACAATTTGGATTATTTCATGGGCCGGGAAGCCTTGATCGACCGGCTTAGCTCCGCGCTTTTTTCCCTGGGCAATGTGGGCGTGGCCGGGGAGCCGGGCATGGGCAAAAGCAGCCTTCTGCAGGTGCTTCAAAACCAGGTTCCTTCTTCCTACCACCGCATCAGCATCGGCGTTCCTTTGGACGATGCCCGTTATTTTCTCTCGGAGCTTTTAAGGGAAATTTTGGTTCAGGTTCCCAAGGTGCCGGGCTTGAATTTGAAAGAAATCAGCCGCCGGGTGGAAGAGGAATCCCTCTCCAAAAACACGCTTCTTTCGTTGATTAAATCCATCGCCGCTCGTTCGAAAAAGCCGTTTCTGGTTTTTGTGGACGATCTGGAAAAGATCAAGGGAGACCGGGTTCAGCATTTGACCCGCTCGGAACGCACCCTCCAATTACTGGAAGAGCTCAAACCTTTATTGGAACTTCCCAATTTCGGCTTCGCTATTTCGCTCCAAGAGGAGTTTTACGCCAAGGTGGGGCTGGTGGTGAAAGAAGGAGCCGAGCCGACGGTTTTGGGATTATTTAAAAATATCGTCCTGGTCGAGCGTTTCAGCGGGGATCAATTGCGGCAATTGCTCAACCTGCGGCTTCAACAGGCGGGGTTTAAAGGCGGCGCCGAAAGTTTTTTAGAGCCGGAGGCGCTTACCTTGAGCTTGGCGCTGTCGGATGGAAACCCCCGGCGGTTTCTTTTTTTACTCTCCGAGGGCATGTACCGGGGGTTCACGCGCCGGGGCGAGCGGGTAGAGTTCCAAGATCTTTTTGAGGCGGTCAATGAGCATTTAAAACTGGACCTGGTCTGTAAAAAGCTTCTTTATTTCCTGGCCAAATCCGGTCGGGCGGTGGCTTCCAATTCCGATCTTCAAGCTTTCATGGGTCTGGATATGATCTCAATCGCCCGTCGGCTGGAAATTCTGACTAAAAACCGCTTGGCGGAAATGGTGGACGTGGCGGATGGGATGAAGGTCTTCGCGCTTCCAGGCAGCCGCGAGCAAGTCGCGGCTGCCGCGCCGATGAAAGTCACGAAAACGGCGGAGGGTGAAAAACAGTACGATCTGAATCCGGATTCGGGAAACTAAGTGAAATCGAAGGCAATTCTGGTTTTAGTCACCACGCCTAACCGAGCGGCCAGCGAAAAATTGGCGAAGCTTTTAGTGGGGCGGAAATTGGCGGCTTGCGTCACCCGATTGCCGGGAGCGCGCAGTCTTTACTGGTGGAAGGGAAAGGTCGAAAAAGCCCGAGAAGAGCTTTTGATCATCAAAAGCCAAAAGTCCCAATGGGCCAAGCTTTCCAAGACAATCCGTGAAAATCATCCCTATGAAGTTTGTGAAATTATGGCCTTGCCGGTGGAACTGGGGAGCCCCGCCTATTTGAAATGGATCGACGATAGCCTTCGGTAAGATTTTAAAAAAAGTTCTTCACCCAAGCGAGGGGCTATGGCTTCCTTAGAAACCTACCACCAGGTTTATCAATCCCTGATCCGCACCCGGACCCTCTGCATTATTCTGCTGGGAGTCCTGCTGTTTTCCGTGGAAACCGGCATTCAGGCCGCCGCGGGTTGTTTTATCCTTTTAGTGGCCGCAATCTTCAGTTTGCTTTTCGCGCTTTTGGGCCGGTCCAAACAGCTGGCGGCTTTGCTTTTGCCTTTTGTTTTTATTTTGGACAGTGTTTTTTTAAGCGCTTGGGTGGGCATTTCGGGTGGCCCCGCCAGTTATTACCTTCCGTTATTTCTCCTGATTTTGGTCAGCGCGGTGCTGGTGCTTCCGCCCCAATTGAATTGGGGGGTGCTGCCTTTATGCGCCGGACTATTTTTGGGTTCTTTTTATTTCGATTTCACTGAAAAAATCCCGCAACTTTTTGAGTCCGCCCACATGAACCGTTTCGCGGCGCTCATTCAGGCCGAACCCATCGCCCAGCAGCGGACCTTTTACTGGGAGCAAGGCATCCGGTGGTTTTCTTTTTCCCTCCTCATGGTGGCGGTCTGCGTCCTTTTGATGCGGCAGGTTTGGAGCCGTGAGGAAAAAATAAGGATTCGGGAAAGACATTTGGAGCAAAAACGGAGATTGATCCAACTAGGGGAATTGACCGGCCGCATCGCCCATGGGGTTAACACACCCTTGGGATTGATTTCGGGCAACTTGGAACTGCTCATGGAAGAAAGCCCCAAACACACCAAGTCCTACCGCACGCTTTTGAAAATCCAACAATATGTGGACCGAGCCATCAAGACGGTCCGCGGCATTTTAGACTACAGCCGCCAAAGCCTGTCCGAGGTAAAACCGGTTGATCTAGGCGAAATTATTCGGGCCGTGGCCGAGGCCGTGGAGCCCAAGCTTAAAAAAGCCGGCGGCCGGTTGATCTTGGACCTGGATCCCAAGCTCCCGACTTTAATGGCCTACCCGGAAGGGATTTTCCAGGTCCTTTTAAACCTGGTGGAAAACGCGGTGGATTCGGTGGGAGAGGACGGGTTGGTGACCGTGACGTCCAAGTTCCGCTATCAAGCGGTTCGCTTGAGCGCCCAGGATGAAAGAGGCACCTTGCAAATTACCGTTCGGGACAACGGCAAAGGGATCGCGCCGGCGGTTTTGAGGCGCATATTTGAGCCCTTTTACTCCACCAAAAGTTTCGGCCGGGGCACGGGCTTGGGGCTCGCCATTGTGAAGCGGATCGTGGAGGAGCATGGCGGGAAGGTCGGGGTTCAAAGCCGGGTGGGCGAAGGCACGGTTTTCACCTTGGATTTTCCACGGGAAGGCCACTCGTCCAAACCGGCGATGGACTATAATAAGGCCTGAAAGAAAAGGGGATTCCTCGTGACTCGGATTAAAAAAAACGCGCGCAAGCCTCGGAAAAAACCGGCGGGGAAGGCCCATGTGTTGGTGGTGGATGATGAGGCGGATTTCACCCAATTGATCCAAAAGAGCCTGACGCCCTTGGGATACCGGGTGGACACGGCCACCAGCGCCACCCAGGCCATCGCGCTTCAGCGCAAGCATTCTTATGACTTGGCGCTGGTCGATATGCGGATGCCTGAAATGACGGGCCTGGAGCTTTTGCAGTACTTAAAGATGCGGGACAAACGCATTTTTGTCATCATCATGACGGCCTATGGCTCTTTTTCGGTGGGGATCGACGCCTTGAAACAAGGGGCCTGTGATTATCTGGCAAAACCCTTCAGCCTGGCGGCCTTGAAGCAAAAGAGCAAAGAAGCGATCAGCCGGCGCGCCCAATTTTTGGAAGAGCAGCGTGTCTTTTCCCAAAAGGAAACCCTGGACGAGTGGTGAGGAATCCCCCGAGTCCGAGAAAAAATGCCCCTGAAAAAAACACCTAAAACCCGAAAAAATATCCCGGAACCGACCATCGCCCGATTGCCGGTTTATCTGCGAAGCTTCGCTTCCTTGGAGGCCCGCTCCAGCGGCGTGGTTTCTTCTCGGGAATTGGCGCAGGCTTCCGCCATGAATCCGGCCCAGGTGCGAAAAGACCTGGCCGCCATCGGCCAATTCGGCCAGCGCGGCGTGGGTTACGACCTCAAAACGCTGCAGGGCAAGATGCGTGAAATTTTAGGGCTTCATAAGGCCTGGCGGATCGCCTTGGTGGGCGCGGGTAATTTGGGAATGGCGCTGCTCCAGTACGGCGGTTTTTCCAAAGCCGGGTTTCGGATCGAGGCGGCGTTTGACGTGGATCCTTCCAAAGTGGGCTGGGAACTGGAGGGCGTTAAAATTTGGCCCACCCCGTCCTTGCGGCAGGTGATCCGGGATAAAAAAATAGAAATCGCCGTGCTGGCGGTTCCGGCCGGCCAGGCCCAGCGGGCGGCCGAGCTTTTGGTGGACGCCGGAATCAGGGCCATTCTTAATTTCGCGCCCTGTCTCATCACGGTTCCCAAGTCGGTGCTAGTGCGGGAAGTGGACCTGGCGTCTGAATTGGAACATTTGACTTATTTTCTGGAAAAATCGAAGATGCCGTGATTTTATGGTGGCTCCACTCAAAGGACTTCAATTTTGGAAACGACCTTAAACCCATCAGCGGTGCCGGACCCGCCCGTTAAAAAAAAGCGGGAAATCAAACCCTTTCAAGCCTTCCGCAAGGTTTATCACGTGGTCTCGGCTTCGATCGCCCCCTTGGTTTATTTTTATAATCCGCTGCATCAAAGCGAGGCCGATCTGCGGCGCACCCTGCTTTGGATTTTAGTCTCGGCTTTTGTTGCTTTCTTTTGCCTGGATTGGCTGCGTTTAAACGACCAGCGGTTCAACTCCCAGTTCATGAAATTTTTTTCCGTCTTGATCCGCCGGACCGAGCAAAATAAGTTCAATGGCGCCACTTTTCTTTGTTTCGCTTTTTCCCTGGTGGTTTTTCTTTTTCCCCGCACGGTGGCCATTACGGCCATGTTGTTTTTATCCCTGGGGGACACGGCGGCTGAATTAGGCGGCCTTTATTTTGGGAGGTTGAAAATTTTCCGCCGGTCGGCGGAAGGGACTTTTTCCTTTTTCGCGGTGGCCTTCGCCATCGCCTGGGCTTTGATCGGGGATTGGCGCATCGCGCTTGTGAGCGCCGTGGCGGGGGCCTTGATCGAGCTTTTTTCTTTTGAGGTCGATGACAATTTGACGGTGCCCATCGGCTCCGCCTGCGCCATTTGGCTGGTCTTTTCCCTTTTTTCCGTCACCCGGTAAAATTGCGCTGATCGGTCTTCAGAGTCGTCTTTTAATTTTCGGTGAGCCCGGCCTGGACGCATCGAATGATTTCGTATGTGTATTTCCCCGCGAATTTTTCAAAGACCGGCTTGAGTTTGCCTTTTGAATCCACCAAGGCGGCTTTTAAGACCGCCAGTTCCCCCGGGGGCAGCCCCACCACGTCCTCGACGCGCAATTTTTGATCCCCTATCAGTTGGCCCAAATGGCTCCAAATGGTGCCCGGAGTCAGATTCCGTTGAGCGGCGATGGCGTTCACGTCCAGGCCTTTTCGGAAAAGCTCCCAGGTTTCCATCGTGGTTCCGCTGGCTTCATCGCCGAGGGAGGATTTCGCCTGGAGTAAAACTTGAAGAAAAGCGGGGCCGTAACGCCTGAGTTTGGCCTCGCCCACGCCTGGGATCTGGGCGAATTCGTTCAAAGATCCGGGCTTTCGGGAAACCATTTCCCGCAAAACGCTGTCGTGGAAAACCACGTAAGGCGGAAGGTTTTGTTCCTTGGCCAGGCTCAAACGAAGGGACCGAAGCGCCTCAAACAGGGAAGCGGATCCCGCGGACAAAGGCGCCGATGGCTTCGACGATGATTTTTCCTTTCGGGAATCTCGCTTGGTTTTGGGGGGAGGCGGATCCTCCCGCAAGAGGACTTTTTGACCCTCTTTTAAAACGGCCCAGGACTTTTGATTCAGCTTAAAAGTGCCGTACCCCTCCAAATCCGTGTCGAGATAATCCGCGGCCACCAACTGACGAAAAACCGAGTCCCATTTTCTTTTCTCGAATTCTTTACCGACGCCAAAAACGCTTAATTGGGTATGGCCCGAACTGAGGGCCTTTTCGGTTTCTTTGCCCAGCAAAACATCGATCAAATGGCCCGCGCCAAAGCGCTGGCCGGTGCGGTAAACGCAGGAAAGCGCTTTTTGCGCGGCCAGGGTCGCGTCCCAGGTTTTGGGCGGTTGAAGGCAATTGTCACAGCCGCCGCAGCCGCCCGAATGCGCCTCGCCAAAATAAGCCAACAGCGCTTGGCGTCGGCAGCGGGCGGTTTCACAAAGGCCCAGCATGGCGTTGAGCTTTTGCCCGCCCAGGCGTTTGTGCGCTTCCGCGGCCTCGCCGCCCAGGATCATGTGCCGAAGCTTCACCACGTCGTTTAACGAATAAGCCATCCAAGCCGAGGCGGGTTCCCCGTCGCGCCCGGCCCGGCCGGTTTCCTGATAATAGGCTTCCACGCTTTTGGGAATTCCCAAATGCGCCACGAAACGCACATTGGGTTTGTCGATGCCCATGCCAAAGGCGATGGTGGCCACCATGACCAGACCCTCCTCCCGTAAGAAACGCCCCTGGTGGCCGCGCCGTAAGGCGGCGTCCAGCCCGGCGTGATAGGGAAGCGCGGGGACGCCCTTTTGGGACAACCACGCGGCGGTTTCTTCCGTGTTCACGCGGCTGAGGACATACACGATGCCGGATTGGCCGGGATGCTGGGTTTGGATAAAATCCAAAAGCTGATCACGCCCTCCGTCCTTTACCGTGATCTGGTACCGGATATTCGGACGGTCGAAGCTGGAAGAAAAAACGGGGTCCCGCGCCAATCCCAGCCGTTCGCGGATTTCTTTTTGGGTTTGCGGGTCCGCCGTGGCGGTCAAGGCGATCAAGGGGACCTGGGGGAACCGCTCCCGCAGCCGGGCGATTTGCAGATAATCGGGCCGGAAGTCATGGCCCCATTGGGAGACGCAATGGGCCTCGTCCACCGCGATGAGGCTCAAAGAAAGATCTTGAAGAAAATTTTGAAAACCCGGCGTGTTGAGGGTCTCGGGCGCGACATAGAGCAGGTCCAACTGGTTTCGCTGGGCCTGCCGGCGAATCCCGTCTTTTTGCCTTCCGTCCAAGGTGGAATTGTAAAAAGCGCAGGACACGCCATTCACGCGGAGGGCGTCCACTTGATCCTGCATCAAGGCGATCAAGGGTGAAATGACCAAGGCCAGGCCGGGCCGAAGGATGGCCGGGATTTGATAGCAAAGACTTTTTCCGCCGCCGGTCGGCATGAGCACCAGGCAAGAGCCTCCGCCGAGCGCGTGCTCAATGATGGCCTTTTGCTGCCCGCGAAAGGAAGGGTATCCAAAGACGCGGTTGAGCAGTGAGAGTGGGTTTTCAGGAGCGGAGGATTTCATCGAACAACTTTCTTGGAGGATGCGGTATTTGAACCTATTTCTAAAATAAATCGAAGCCGGCTCGCCGTCCTTTTTTTGACGGAAACCAGGACTTTAGGCAAATTTTATACAGCTTTTTAGCCTTTGTTTTGGCCCTTGGGACTAAAAATGAAACCTAAAATCGCGATTTACTGGGAAAAAGGGCTCTTGAGTTAAACCTAAAAATGTCTAAAAACAAAAGGTTCTTCGTTTTCCTTATTGGCACAGATGATGCACCTCTTTATAGTTAACTTAACTCACTCGCTTGCAGGCGAATACCTTTGGACGCTGATGTGTCGGAAAGCGAGGCGCGGTTATGGGATCCGAATGCGAAGAAATCAAACAGCAATTGAACCTTTACCGGCTGGGAAAATTGACGGAGGCCGAAAAAGCCGAAGTTGAGTCCCATATGTTGGTTTGTCCGGAATGTATTTTTCTTTTGACGTTAGTGCCGGCTTTTAACCAAGATTAACCGGATTTGGGATTTGATTGAAGAAGAAGGCGCCGGGACTTGAACGTCCCGGCGCTTTTTTGTTTCAGCGCCCGATTTCCGGGAAGGTTTTATTGACTTTTATTTTGGCCCCGGTCATTATTTTCCGCAATTGAACGAATCCTCAGGGTTTTTTGTCCTTCGCCGGATGAAAAACCCTTGTTGGCGTTGGGCCTAAAAATAAAAAAGGACTCCTGTCATGGTTTCTGAATCCGCGGCCCGGCTTTCTATGCCGGGAACGCTTGCCTTTGAAAAACTCGACTGGCTGGACGCTCAGCCGGCGCTGGACGCGTTGAAAAAAGGAAAACCGCTGACCCTTTTACAGGGGCTGCCGGGATCGGCGAAATCCTTTTTTCTGGCTTGGGCCTATGAAAAACTTTCGGAAAAAAAGCCCTGGGTGCTTTTAACCGCTACCCGGGAAGAGGCGGACATCCTTCGGGACGATCTGGCCAGTTGGATGCCCGGCGTTTCACTCGCCTTGTGCCCGGCCTGGGAAGTGTTGCCCCGGGACGTGGAGGAGCCGGACGCGGAGCTGATCGGCGAGCGTCAAAAAGCTTTTTATCAACTCCAGCAAAACTCGCCGGGAATCGTCATCGCCCCGCTTTTGGGCGCGCTGCAAAACACGCTCCCGCCCGAGCAGTGGATGGACAAAATCATCATCTTGAAAAAAGACGGCGACATTCCGCCGGACTTCAAGGAAAAACTTGTCGCCCTCGGCTATGAGGCCGTGAGCCAGGTGGTTTCCTCGGGACAATTCGCCATGCGGGGCGGGATTTTGGATTTGGCCTCGCCGGGATCGCCCTCGGGCCCGGTGCGGCTGGAACTTTTCGGCGACACGATCACCTCGGTGCGGCCGCTGAACCTTTTAAGCCAGCGCTCCAGCGGCGAGCTGAATGACGTCTGGGTTTTTCCGGCGCATGAATTGGTGCTGGAACCCGTGGTCCGCAAAAAACTGGAAAGGGCGCTCAAAGAAAAAGCGCGGGAAGAATCCCGTTGGGCCCAAACCGCGCTGGATCTTTTCGCTCAAACCGGACGCTTTCCCAGCTGGCCCTGGCACGCCTTGGGCGCCTTCGACGAGCGGGCGAGCCTTTTTGATTATCTTCCCGAGGATTGCCGCTTGATTTTGGTGGAACCCGTCGCGATCGAGCGCAAGGCTGAGGAACTTCAAGGCCTGCTCGACGCTTGCGCCCGCCAAGCCGAGGAAGAAGGGTCGGACCTTTATCCGGTGGAAGAGATGTTCGGGGATTTGAAAAACTGGAAGAAAGTGTTGGCCTCGGGCCGCGCGGCGGCCCTAGGCCAGTTGGACCAGCTTTTATTCGGTGAAACGCCTAAAAATTTAGTCCGGGTGCCGGGGAGAAGCCTGCCGCCTTATTACGGCAAGTTCGCCACCTTCACCGCCGACCTCAAAAAATGGCTGGCGGAGGGCGTTCACGTTACGCTGTGGTGCCACAACAAAGGCGAGCAGGGAAGATTGACCGAGCTCTTGCAAGAAGCCGAATTGAGCCCGAAGGGCAACGCGCAGATCTCCATGCTCTTGGGCGAGATCGAGCAAAGCTTCATTCTGGATGAGATCAAACGCGTGGTGATTCCTGACCACGATTTGTTCCGGCGTTACCGGGGCGGCCGCCACCGGCGCCAAAGGGCGATCGCGGGCGGAAAACCCTTGTCGTCGCTTTCCGAATTGGCCCTGGGGGATTGGGCCGTCCACGTGGATTGCGGCATCTGCCTTTACCGGGGCTTGACGCCCTTGACGATTGACGGGGTGACCCGGGAATACATCCAGCTGGAATTCGCCGATTCCGAGAAGATTTACCTGCCCACGGACCAGATCGCCCTGGTTCAGCGCTATATCGGCGCCGAAGGGTCGCCGGTCCTTTCCAAGCTCGGCAATGAGCAATGGGGCCGGACCAAGGCCAAGGTGCGCCGCGAGATCGAGGCCATCGCGCGGGAACTGATGGCGCTTTATTCCACCCGGCAGATGATCAAAAAGAAACCCCTGCCGCCGGATACGCCCTGGCAAAACGAGTTTGAGGACGCCTTCCTCTATGAGCTGACCCCCGGGCAGTACCACGCGGTCAAGGACGTGAAAAAAGACATGGAAAGCGACCGGCCCATGGACCGGTTGGTTTGCGGGGACGTGGGTTACGGAAAAACCGAAGTGGCCATGCGGGCGGCCTTCAAGGCGGTGCAGGACAAAAAACAAGTCGCGGTTTTGGTGCCCACCACCATTTTGGCCCAGCAGCATTTCAACACGTTTAAAGAACGCATGGCCGAGTATCCCATCAATATTCAAATGCTGTCGCGCTTTCGAAGCGCCTCCGAGGTTAAAAAAACCATGGAGGACGTCCGGGAAGGCCGGGCGGACATCGTCATTGGAACCCACCGGCTTTTAGGCAAAGACATTAAGTTCGCCCGGCTGGGGCTTTTGATCATCGACGAGGAGCACCGTTTCGGCGTGTCGCAAAAAGAAAAGCTCAAGTCGCTCAAGACGGATGTCGACGTGCTCACGCTGACGGCCACCCCGATCCCCCGAACGCTTCATATGTCGCTGTCGGGCATCCGGGAAATTTCCATCATCGACACGCCGCCGCAAAACCGCCTGTCGGTTTCCACCCAGGTCGGGCCCATGGATGACAAGCTGGTAGCGGAGGCGATCCGGCGGGAAATGAACCGGGAAGGCCAGGTCTTTTACGTCCACAACCACGTGCGCGACATCGAACGCATCGCCGACCAGCTGCATAAGCTGGTGCCCGAGGCCAAGCTGGCCGTGGCCCATGGACAGCTTTCCGAGCACGAGCTGGAATCGATCATGATGGATTTTGTGGACAAGGAATATCATGTGCTGGTCTGTACCTCGATCATCGAGTCGGGGCTGGACATGCCCAATGTGAACACGCTGATCGTGGAGCGTACCGATCTTTTCGGCCTGTCCCAACTGCACCAGCTCAAGGGCCGGGTGGGCCGCATGAACCGCCAAGCCTACGCTTACTTTTTCTATCCCCGGCACTTGACCCTGCGTGAGTTGGCGCAAAAACGCTTGGAAGTGCTCCAAGAATTCTCGTCGTTGGGGTCCGGCATGCACATCGCCATGAAGGATATGGAAATCCGCGGGGCGGGAAATGTTTTAGGTACCCAGCAGCATGGGACCTTGGACTCGATCGGGTTTGATCTTTACAGCCGCATGTTGTCCCAGGAACTGGCCCAGATGAAGGGTGAGGAAACACCGCTGGATTTCACGCCGGTGCTTTCCCTGGGCCTAAGCGCCTACCTGCCGAAGGACTACATCCCTGAGGAAGCGGTGAAGATCGAGTTTTACCGAAGGCTGGTGGAAACCCAGGATGAGGCGGGACTGCGTGAAATCACGAATGAATTAAAAGACCGCTTCGGCGAACCGCCCGAGGAAGCGAAAACCTTGATGCGCATCGCCGCCCTGCGGCCCGAAGTGAAGGCGTTGGGGATTCAGCGGTTGGAAGCCCAAGGGGGCTGGGTGTTTCTTCAATGGCATCCGGATTTAGCGCCGGCCGTTTCACGGATTGAGAAATGGATGAAACAATGGCCGCCCACCCGGATCCGGTTTTCGCCCAACGACGCGCGCTCCATTTCTTTCCGGGTTTCCAAAGGCGAGGAGGGCCCCGAAGGCCGCCTGGCGTCCGTCCAAAAACTGCTTAAGGATTTAGCCGTAAACTGAACCAAAACAACCAGCCATTGATTAGTTTTTGAATGTGGCTTGAGACGCTAAGAAAACTAAAAGCAAATATTCTGTTTAAATCAAAGGCATTTTCCTTCCTTTGCGTCTTGGCGCACCGCCCTTCAATTAAAAATAATGCATTGAGGGCGATAGGTCCCGTCCGTTTGGCCTGGGTCATCAGGCCGGCGGGGTCTTTGCGCGCGGGATTGGTTCAGGTTTACTGTTGATTCGGCGGGTGTTTCCGGCGGTTGGGGAAGTCGCCCTTGCGGCCCCCCGGGGCCCATGTTACGATACCGCCTCTTCGCCGACCGAAATTAAGCCGTTTAAGAAAGGGAGTTTTATGTCTTCTCCAATGAAAGCGTTTTTTTTCATCCTCGCCGCCGGTTTTTTAGCCTTGGCCGGGGTTGCTTGCGATAAAACCGGAGTCCCCGGAATTTCCGGCCATGACGTGGTGGCCACCGTGGGCGACACCAATATCACCTTTTCCGATTGGATGCTTCAAATGGACTTGCTGCGGGTCTTTTCCCCCCAACCCATTGATCCGGACAACGCCGATACGGCCCGTGAGGTGCTTCAAAGCCTGGAAGACCAGGACGTGGTCCTGAGCGCCCTTCGCAAAGCCAATTACAGCGATCCCAAGTTTGACGAAGCCATGCAAACCCAATTGGTCCAAGCCGACCTTCAACTCCGGCAGATCAAGGACAAGTTGAAAAAAGACCAGGCCACCGTCAACCGGTTGGAGAAAAACTACAAGGACGCCTATACCAAGATGCTGTTGTCCCAGCATTTCGCCGCCGGCCTGGTGGACAGCGTGGTCGTGAGCGAAAAGGATATAAGAGACAGCTATGGACTTTACGCCATGCAAGCCAAAAAGGCCGGCCAGCAAGTGCCGCCTTACGAAAAGGTGAAGCAACAGATTAAGCTGCGCCTGCAAGCGGACAAGCTTTTGGCCCAGTTCCAAGGCAATATGCCGGTGGTACCGAAGGACGCCGTGATCCAGAAGTACCTGGCCACCCTTTCGCCCAGCCAGCAGGCTTTGGCGCCTTCGGCCTCGGCTCCGCCGGCCGCCGCCAGCTCCAAGTAAGCCGTCAGGCCGGAACCGGTGTCCTTTCTCAAACCGGGTTCCGGTTTTTCTTTTTTAGCGCTGGGATTGTGCTTGGGTCTTTGCGCCTGCGAATCCACCGTCGATTTTAAAAGTCCCAAGGTGCCGCCGGACAAGGTCGCCGTTTTAATTAACGGGGAACCTGTGCCGCTGGCGGAGTTCGACACCGAATTTCGGCTGATGGCCATCCACTACAGCGCGGTTTCCGAGGGCCAGATGCGGGCCATCAAACGGCGTTTGTTTGATCAAGTGGTGGACCGAAGGCTTCTGGTGCAGGAGGCCCAAAAGGAAGGGTTGAAGCTGACTCAAAAAGAGTGGAATCAGGACGTGCAGGCCGCGTTTGACCAAATGCCCGATGACTTTTTGGACATCCTCAAGGTTCAGGGCGTGAGCCAGGAAGCTTGGAAGCGGAAACTGCTTCAGGAAAGGCTGGCGGCCAAACTAGTCGACAAGGATGTCAACGCGTTGGTGGAGATTACGCCCCAGGAAGTGGAGGACTACTATTGGTCCCACCTGGGGGACTATTGGAAACCCGAGTCCGTGCGGGCGCTTCACTTGATCGTTCAAAAACACGGGGACTTGGATAAGGCTTTAAAAAGCCTGAAGGCCGGGGAGGATTTTTCCAAAGTCGCGTCGGACTTGTCCTTGGCGGATGACAAATCCCAGGGCGGGGATTGGGGCGAGATGCCGGTGGAGTACGTGCCTGATCCTTATTTAAAGATACTGCGGGGTCTGAAGCCGGGACAGATTTCCAAACCTTTTCACGACCATTTTGGCTATCATCTTTTCCAATTGGTCGGGTTTGAGCCCCGGAAAATGCAGGATTTCGCCCAAGTCCGTTTGACGATTCACGACTCACTTTTAAAAGAAGAGCAGGACTTGCGGTTCGACCAATGGATGTTGGATCTCAAGCGCAGGTCCGTGATCCGGATTAACCCGGATTTGGCCCCCGTTTTAGGAGTTACCTTGGAGGATTCGAATGATAAATAAGAAAGCTTTGATCTTCACGCTGGCGGTCTCGTTTCTGGCCGCGCCCCTTTGGGCCAAGTTGATTGACGGAATCGCCGTGGTGGCGAACCAGGAAACCATGACCCAGGGCGAGTTGGAAGAGTCCATCCAGGCCTATTTTCAAAGCCAGGGACAAAAGACGCCCGCTGCCAAGAGCCCCGAGTACGCCAAGGCCCGGCAGGACGTGTTGAACGGTTTTATCGAGGAGGTCGCGCTGGCCACCGAGGCCGACAACGAAAAAATTGAGGTTCCGGACGCCGAGATCGACCACTCGGTGGACGAGCAAATCGACGAGATGAAAAAGGGTTACGCCACTGAGGTGGAGTTCGACAAGGCCTTGGACGCGCAGGGGTTGAGTTTGGACGATTTGAAACAAGACCTCCGCAGCCAGTTGGCCCGGCGGTTGAAGGCCCAGCATATGCTGCGTCAAAAACAATCCGATCTTCCCGACAGCTTGGTGGTGTCGGATGACCAGGCCCAGCAGTATTACACCCAGCACACGGAAGATTTTGATCAGGCGCATTTTTGCATCATCTTGTTCCGCGTTTCGCCCGGGGCCAAACCCGATGTGGTGAAGGAAGTCAGGACACAGGCCCAGCAGGTTTTGGACCAACTGAAGGCCGGGGCTGATTTCGCCCAAGCCGCGAAAAAATATTCCGAGGACCAGGGTTCCTCCGATAAGGGCGGGGATATCGGCACAGTGTCCAAGTCCGAGCTGGAACCGCAGTTGGCCAAGGGCGTTTTCGCCACCCCCGTGGGGGGGCTTTCCCTGATTTCGGGCGCCGACGGCATTTATATCGTCAAGGTGCTCTCGCGCGGACAATCGGACTTCGCCTCGGTGGCGTCCGAAATCAAGGACCAATTGCGCAAGACCAACCAAGACCAGGCCTTGAAGGACTGGGTGGAATCGCTGAAGAAAAAAGTTTATGTCCAATACAGCAAAGACCTCACCGCCGGTTCGGACACGGCCTTGCCCTACGATTCCTTGAACGCGGCGGCGCCCGCGCTGGCCGCCCAACCGGTGGACGCTTCGGCGAATACCACAACCCCGGCGGTCTCCGCGGGCCCGGTCACGGACTCGTCCTCGGGCCTTTCGGCGGTTTCCGCGGTGTCCAGCGATTCGGTGTCGGTTGAGAAGGTTCCGATTTATTCCCCCTTGCCCGACGAAGGCAATGTGACTCTGGATTTAAGTCTCTCGCCTTGGTTCGCCGGTACGGGCGACTTGGCGCAAAATTATACCCCGGGCACCAACGTGGGCCAGGGATTGCCCATGGGACTGGAAGGCGACTTGGGGGTGGAATTTACCGTGGATTCCCAACTTCAGTTGGGCGCTTTGTTTCAAGTCATGGATAAGTTTGACGAGAACGTCACCGACTCCACCTCGACCAAAGGTACTTGGCAGGAAAACGCTTTGGGCTTGATCGCCGGACCGCGGTTCCTCTTGCCTTTGGTGAACGGCCTGAACCTGGATCTTTACGCCCAGGGCGGTTATTACTTCTTGTTCGGCAATTCGGTGGTCTTCAGCGGGGCCCATTCGGGAACCCTTTATTTGGACGGTTCCAATTTGGGCGGCCAATTGGGGGCGGACTTGGAAATATTCCTGGACGACGAGAAAACCTGGACCTTGGATTTGGGCGTGGGTTACCGCCGTTTGTTGATCAATCCAACGGTCAAGGGCGGCCTGGCGGGCTACAGCTTGCCGGGATACCAGGTGGACTTTTCAGGGTTGAAAACCATCGCCGGACTCCGCTTTTATATGGATAAATAAGCCCTGCGGGCCGTCATGCGGATTGATTTATTCCTGAAACTGATGGGATTCACCAAAACCCGCATGACGGCCAAAAGGCTTTGTGAGGCCCACCGGGTCCTTTTCCAAGGACAGCCCGTCAAACCCTCGTTGGAACTTTCGGGCGGCGAGGAATTGCTCCTGTTTTTCCCTCAAAAGGAAATAAAGGCCAAGGTGGTTGGCATCCCTCCGTTGAAATCGGTTTCCAAAAAAGACCGCGGGCTTTATGTTTGGGTCGAGGAAGTGGAGCGGCCCTAACCCCCTTCGGGGTTGTTCGCCGCAAGAACCGGGTGGAAGCGAAGCGCGCCCAAGCCTAAAGTAGCCTCTTGAAACCAACGGAGGCTCTATCGTGAATCCAGCCGATTACATCCGAATTGAAAAAGCCATCCGTTATCTCGCCGACCACTACGCGGAGAATCCCCCTTTAAACCGTTTGGCCAAGGAAGCGGGTTTGAGCCCTTTTCATTTTCAACGGCTCTTTCGCCGTTGGGCGGGCGTCAGCCCCAAACAATTCTCCCAATATTTAAGCGCCCAAAACGCCAAACGAAAACTTTTGGAATCCAAAAATGTTTTGGACGCCGCCTTTGAGTCGGGGCTCACCTCCCCCGGGCGCCTTCACGATTTGTTGGTCTCCGTGGAGGCCATGACGCCCGGCGATTACAAAAACCGGGGCCGGGGCCTGGCCATTGAATTTGGGACCTGTGAGTCGCCGTTTGGGGAGTGCGTGCTGGCCTTGGCCCCGCGGGGCTTGTGCGGACTTTTATTCCTGGACGCCAAGGGCTTGAAGCCGGCCCTGGCGGAATTGAAAAAACGCTGGCCCGCCGCGGTTTTTAAGCCAAACCCGGGCCTGGCGAAAAAAACCGGAAAACTTTTATTCGGCCGGAAAAAGCAAAAGCTTCGTTTATTTTTAACGGGCACCTCTTTTCAGATCAAGGTATGGGAGGCGCTTTTACGTGTTCCTGAAAAAGCGCTCGTTTCCTACGGCGACTTGGCCCGCTATGTGGGAAATCCGGGGGCTTCCCGCGCCGTGGGAAGCGCGGTGGGGCAAAATCCGATCGGCTATCTGATTCCCTGCCACCGGGTCATCCGGGAGACGGGGGTTTTGGGGGAATACCGTTGGGGAAGCGCGCGCAAAAAAGCGATTTTGGGCCGGGAAAACGCCCAAAGTTAAAAACTTGAATATAATCGTCTTATCTTTGAAGAGGGGACGCGACTATGAAGCCGTTGGTTTATTTATTTTTTTTATTTTTCACGGGAGCGGCGTTTTTAAGCTCGAAGGTTTATGGTTCCGCCGCGACCGAATACGACAACGCGGGCCTTCAACTTTACCACTCCCGCGTTTATGACCAGGCCCAGGAATATTACGAGCTGGCCCTTCAATCGGATCCTCAGGACCCCGCGGCCCTGATGGGTTCCGGGAATTGCCACTATGCCCTGGGCCAGTATGCCGAGGCTTTGGCCGATTACCGTAAATTGCAGGCGCTCCAGCCTTCCAACACCCAATTAGCTTCTTTCGTCCAATCGCTTCAAGCGCGCATCGGCGCGGCGCGGGCCGCCACTCCCACCCTGGTTCAGCAAGGGGTGGCGCTTTATAACCAAAAGCAATACGCCGCCTCGATTCCTTATTTTCAAAACGACATCCAGGCCAAACCCAAAGACGCGGACGCTTACCAATATTTAGGGTTGGCCCAGGTTCAGATTGGAAATTTTAAGGAAGGGGCCGTCGCCTTGGACCAATATAATTATCTGCATCCTGACCCGCCGGTGGCTTATTACGCTTATCAACTTCGGGGCCGGCTGCAGCCGGCGGACCAATTATGGGTGGACGCCCAATTGAGCGCCTCGGGCATGGCGCCGGGCGCTCCGGTCTCGGGCACCACCATCGACAAACCCTTCGGCGGTTATTTGGAGCCGGCTTTTGACCTGGTAAATTTGAGCGACTTTGAGACCAACGCGAAGACCTGGCAAAACGCGGCCCAACAAGAACAGCTTTCGGATCCGACCTTCAGCTTTACGGGTTCGGTGCCCGAAGGCGGCCTGCGCGTGGGGCTGGAACCGGTGTTGAAATTAACCAAAAATCTTCAAATTGGGATTCCCTTTTCCTTTTTTCCCGTGGGGGCGGCTTCCGACAGCGTCTCCAACCAAAGCGGAAGCGATTCGCACGTGGAGTCTTCCTTGATCAGCGCCCTATCGATCGGCTTCAGTTTGAAGTATTTGATTTTTACCGGGGGCTTTGAGCCTTTTATTTTAGTGGCGCCTTTTATGGAGCCCATCTCGATTGATTACAACTCAACGGATACGGTTTCCGGGAACGCCACCAAGGTTTCCGGGACCTATTCGGGCACCAGTGTGGGGGCGCTTTTTAAGGCGGGAGCGGATTTGCATTTGGACGATACTTTTGTGATTACGCCCTTTTTCGCCTACAATTTCGCCTCGCCCACCCAATTCACCGGAAACGCCACCTATATCAACAGCCCCCAACCCAACGGCCATGGCACTTTGGAAATGGCCCCAAATCCTATTAACGGGCAGGATTCCATTACCGTGCTTCCGGATGGTTCCACGCCCGCGCCCAATTCCCGTCCATTAGGGATGGACTTGAGCGGTTTTGAGGGCGGCATTTCCTTTGGCGCGTTTTTTTAAATTAGATGAGCCGGTCTTTTATTTAAATAGACTGATAAATTCCAGCAGAGAGATGACTTCTCCCGCAATTCGCTTCGCTCGTAGGCATGCGGGATTCGTCAGCTTTGAAATAGACCGATAAATTCCAGCAGAGAGCTGACTTCCCATTGCGGTTTTGCTTCCTTGAGATAGACCGGGTCCACAAATCCATGGGTCACTAATCCCACCCGCATGGGGACGGCTTGGGCGGCTTGGGCGTCAACCGGCGAGTCGCCGATCATGACGGAGTTTTCCGCCAAAGCCCCCAGCTTTTTTAAGGCTTCCCGCAAGGGCCCGGGATGGGGTTTTTTAAACTCGGTGGCGTCGGCGCCAAAGACCACGCCGAAGTAAGGGCTTAATTTGAGTTTTTCCAAAGTGATTAAAGTGAACTCATGGGGTTTGTTGGAGACCAGGCCCATTTTAATTCCACGGTCTTTTAAGTAGTTCAACAACTCGAAGACGCCGGGAAAGACGACCGTCAGGTCGACACAATGTTCCCGATAATAGTCCTGCAAAACCGCGAGTCCTTCCGCCAGTTTTTGGGGGTCATCCGTTTCCAGGGCCTTTTTATTCAAATGATCAATGCCCCAGCCGATAAACCCCGTCGCCACTTCCAAGGGAAGGGCGGGCATGCCGAAATGGATCCGGGCGGCGTTGGCCGCGGCGGCGATGTCTTTTTTTGAGTCGATGAGGGTTCCGTCCAGGTCAAACAACACGGCATCGAGTTTCATTAGGCTCCTTTTTATCAAAACGCGCTAAAACAAGTTTTCACCGCCAAGACGCCAAGAAAAGCGAAATAATGGATGGTGATTAAAATCCCGCGAAATTGAGTCTTTTGTTGCTATTGGCGAAATTGGCGTCTTGGCGGTGAAAAGGTTTGCTTAAGATTTTGAATCTGAAAACGGTCCAATGGTACGGGTTTGACACGTTTTTTGTCAAAGCCTACAATGCCTGATCACCGATCCTCGCCAACAAGGAATCCATATGAAGACTTCTACTCCCTTTCCCCTGCCATTGGGTTTTCTCGCCTCCGGTGTGCACGCGGGGCTCAAAAGCAACTCCCAATTGGATATGGGATTTCTTTATACCAGCCGCCCCGCCGTTTGGGCGGGCATGGTCACCCGCAACGCGGTCAAATCGGCCCCGGCCCGGCGGACGGAAGAACTCTTAAAAAAAGGAAAATCACTTAAGGCTGTGGTGGTGAACACCAAATACGCCAATGATTTGACGGGCAAGCAGGGCTACCGGGACGCCGCGGATACGGCCAAGTGGGCCGCGCGAAGTTTAAAAATTTCCCCCCAGGAGGTTTTGGTCCATTCCACCGGCGTCATCGGGGTGCCCGTGCCCCGGCCCAAAATTAGAAAAGGCGTCGCCTTAGGGACGGCCGCGCTTCATTCCGAAGGCGGGCCTGAATTCGCCAGGGCCATTCTCACGACCGATCTGGTGGTCAAAACCAGCGCCCGGGCTTTTTTCCCCGGCGGCAAACCCGCCTGGATGACCGGATTCGCCAAGGGTTCGGGCATGATCCATCCCAATATGGCCACCATGTTGGCCTATGTGCTGACCGACGCCTCCATCTTCAAGCCGGTCTTGAAACAAGCGCTCCGGGAAGCGACGGCCATGAGTTTTAACCGAATCACGGTGGACGGCGATACCTCGCCCAGTGACTCCGTGGTGGTTTTGGCCAACGGGGCCTCCGGTTCCAAGCCCATCACGCGGGCGGGCGGCGCCGATTACCGAGAATTTTTAAAGGCCCTTCAAGCGGTTTGCCTGGATCTGGCCCAAGCCGTCATTCGGGACGGGGAAGGCGCGACCAAGTTTGTGACGGTGGAGATCACCGGCGCGAAAAGTGACGCGGAGGCGCTTTTGGCCGCCATGGCGGTGGCGAAATCGCCTTTAGTGAAGACCGCGGTTTTCGGCGCCGATCCCAATTGGGGCCGTATCCTGACGGCGGTGGGTTATTCGGGCGCGGCGGTCGATGAATTTAAGGCCATGGTTTCTATTGGAGGCTACCGGCTTTACGATGGGGCCCCCAAGAAGGGGTGGTCGCGGGCCAAGCTTAAAAGCATCCTTCAAAAAAAAGAAATCGCGATCCGGGTGGATCTGCGGCTGGGCAAGGGAAAATCGACGGTTTATACCTGTGACTTGACCGACGGCTATATCGACATCAACGGACGCTACACGACTTAATAAAAGGAAGAAGCCTTGACGGATAAAAAGAAGACTTTGGAATCGGTCGGCGAGTTTGGGTTCATCGATAAAATAAAGGCCGCGCTCAAGGCCAAAAATCCATCAGTCATTTTAGGTATAGGCGATGACGCGGCTATTTTAAAACCCTCGGCGGGCCATGAGATGGTTTTCACCACCGACATGCTGGTGGAAGGCCGTCACTTTGATTTCAAATATATTTCGGCTTGGGAGCTTGGCGCCAAAACGCTGGCCGTCAATATCAGCGATTGCGCCGCCATGGGCGCCAAGCCCACCGCGGCGGTGGTTTCCTTGGGGGTGCCGCCGAATTTCGAGCTGGCGTTTCTGGAATCGTTTTACGAAGGGATGAAGGGCTGGGGCGGGCAGTTTGGGGTTCAGATCGTGGGGGGCGACACCGTGGGCGCGGACCAATTCGTGGTGAACGTGGCTTTGCTCGGGGAAGTGGAAAACGGCAAAGCCCTCAAACGATCGGGCGCCAAAGTCGGGGACGCGCTTTTCGTGACAGGAACCTTGGGCGATTCGGCGGCGGGTTTGGAAGCCATTCTTCATCCCTCGTCCAAGGGCAAAGAAGCGGAGTCACTGCTCATCAAACGCCATTTGACCCCCATTCCCCGGTTCGTGGCGGGCCGTTATCTTTCAACCCATCAAGCGGCCTCGTCGGCGATTGATTTATCCGATGGGCTTTCCAGCGAAATTCACCATTTGTGCGAGGCCTCGGGCGTGGGGATTGAAATTCACGAGGAAGCCTTGCCCCTCTCGGACTCCCTGCTTCATTTTTGCCCCGAGCGCAAACTGGACCCGATCGAGTTCGCCCTGAACGGCGGGGAAGACTATGAACTGCTTTTTACCGTGCCCTTGACGAAAATATCCGACGTCGTCCAGAAAATGCCCTCCCAGACCGGGGATTCGGTCAAGGCCATTGGGCGCGTGGTGCCCAAAGCCAAAGGCGTCACTTTTATTACCCGTACCGGCCAAGTGAAACCCCTCAAGTCGGGGGGGTTCGATCATTTCCCCGCGAAATCATAAGAATCCAACTCCCAAGGAAAAACCATTGCTGACCGGAAGTTTCATGATCGAAACCCCCGAGGAGACCTTTCAATTGGGCCGCTTGGTGGGAAGCGGGGCGAAGCCGGGGGAAGTTTGGAATTTGATCGGGCCTTTGGGCGCGGGGAAAACGCATTTCGTGAAGGGCCTGGCCTCCGGAATGGGCTTTGCGGGGCCGGTGACCTCGCCCACCTTCAACCTTCAAAATATTTATCCCGCGGCCGTGCCGCTTTATCATTTCGACTGGTATCGTTTGAGCAAACCCGCCGAGGTCGAGGACCTGGGATGGGGTGAATGGGTCGAGCGGGGCGGCGTGACGGTGGTGGAATGGGGCGACAAGTTTCCCAAGCTGTTCCCCCCGAAAACCTTGAAATTGTTCCTGGAAATTTTAGACGAGGAAAAAAGAAGGATTATTTTAGAAGCGGTCCATCCGGACTGTCAAAGCCGACTCGAGGAGATTCTTAAATGCTGGCCGCTATAGAAGTCTCCACCCGAATTTCAAGCGTCGCGCTGCTGGACCTCATCACCGGCGAGGAACTGGCCGAGGTGCATCTGCCGGCGGATTGGGAAAGCTCGGTCACCTTAATCCCGGCCATGGAATCGCTTTTGTCCCAAAAGGGCGCCGGGCCCCAGGACTTGGACGCGGTGGCGGTGGCGGTCGGGCCGGGCAGTTTTACCGGCATCCGGGTGGGCATCGCCACGGCGGAGGGGCTTTGCCTTCCCTCGAACCTTTTGGCTTTTGGCATACCCACTTTGGACGCGCTGGCGGAGAACCTTCGAAACGCCGAACTGCAAGGCGAGGCCCTGGCCCTGATTGACGCCCAGCGGGGGGAGTGTTACGTGGGGCATTACCTGATTGATCCGGACCAGATCCGGCCTTTGGACCCGCCGCGGATACTGAAGCCCGAGCAATTGCTGGCCGAGCTTAAAGGACGGGCCTGGATCGTGGGTCCGGGCGCTTTAAAATATGAGCGGGAAATTCGGGAGGCTTTGGGCGCCCAAGGACTCTTCGCTTTCACCGCCTTGCATCAACCCAGCGCCATGAGCGTGGCCCGGCTGGCCTATCGGCACTGGCAGGCGGGGGAGCGGCCGACCTTGGAAAATCTCCATCCGCTCTATCTTCGGCCGCCTTCGGTCGACGAAAAATAAGGACAAAAACATTTACAATGATGTCCCGGGATTCCATATCGTAGTTAAAGACACCCGGGACAATGTTGCTCTCCCTTAACAACTATATGGAGAAGCGACGCGGACGCAGATGCACGCGGATGAACAACCAATTATTTTCTCTTGGATTTTTTTAATTATTATCCGCGTTTATCCGCGTTTATCATTGTTCCCGTGACGAAAGGTTTTCCGTGATTTTTCGACCCATGCTGGAAGTGGACCTGGACCAAGTGACGCAAATCGAGAAAGCTTCGATGCCCTCGCCCTGGTCCAAGGAGCTTTTTGAGGAAGAACTGCGCCGGCCCCTGGCGCATTATTTTGTGGTGGAAGTGGAAGGAAGGGTCGCCGGTTATATGGGCTATTGGCAGGCGCCCGAGGAAGCCCATATCATCAACTTGGCCATCGGCCCCGACTTTCGGCGTAAGGGTTTAGGCCAAGAAATGATCGAGCGCTGTGTGGAATTCGCGGCCAAGCGGGGCTCCCGCCTGGCCACCTTGGAAGTGCGGGCGGGAAACCAGGCGGCCCAGGCGCTCTATGAAAAATGCCAGTTTCGCTCAATCGCCATCCGCAAACAGTATTACAGCGACAATTTGGAAGACGCCATTGTGATGATCCGCGAAATTCCGGAACCGGGACAAGCCTCGTGAAACGCCATCTGCGCAATATCGCCTGGGAGATTGGGGTTTTCCTTCGGCGCAATTGGTTTTTAGTTTTGCTTTTAGGAGTATCGTCCTGGCTTTATGAGAAGGACCATACCGAACTGGTGGCCGGACTTTCCCTCACCTATATCGCCTCTTTTTTCTTTTATCTACTGACCATTTATTACCCGGACCGGATGAACCAACGCAATATGAGCCGGGTGGTGGTGCCTTATTTAAAGGAAATCATTACCCAGACTAAACAGATTTTCGATACGGCCTTGGCGGGAGCGGAGCACCGGTGCAATATTGAGAAGCCTACGGATGATGATTTTTTCAAGATTTTCGAGAAGATAAAACCCGGATCGGGGTCCGCGCGGTTGAGCTTTCTGGGCTTTGACCATTGGCACGACTATTTGAAGCACCAACGCGAACGGATCGAGCGCAACCTGGGCAAAATTCTGGTTTACGAGCATTTTTTAGAAACTGATTTTATTTTGGAGCTTGAAAAAGTCCGAAATTCGGCCTTTTTGGAAGGCCTAGCCTTGGCGGAACGCCAACCGGGCAAACATGAGCATTACGCTTACTTGGCGGACCCCTATTACCAATGCTTCCGGCAAATGGAACAGCTTGAGCGCCAAATAAAAATCCTATCCCTTAATTTTTAAAGCGCCTCCATGCTCCCCCGCCCCCTGGTTAAAACACCGGCTCATAATATTCAAGTGATCGACCTGGCGCGAACCTTGGCGATTCTGCCGGTGCTGGCGCTTCATTCCACGCCCTGGCTTTTGGACCCCCAAAAAGACTTGCCGGAGATTTGGGACCATTTGCAACGGAACGGGGCTTACGGGGTCTCGGTCTTTTTTATGATCTCGGGATTTCTGATCACCCGTATCTTAGACCAAGCGCCCGGGGGCGCTTTTAAAGCGGGTTGGGGCCGGTTTTACGCCCACCGGGTCGGGCGCATTGTCCCGTTGTTGGTTTTGGATATCCTGATCGGGCTTTGCTTTTGGATCTTTTTAAAAAAATCGTCCCTGCTTTTCGCCTGTTGTTTTCACCTGCCGAAGCACCCCGGCGACCTTACTTTTTGGCTGCCGCTTTTATTTTTCGCTTTCAATTGGGCCCGGGCTTACTGGAGTTTGAACCGGTGGGGAGACATCAGCCTCCATTGGGGCGTGCTTTGGTCGCTCGCGGTGGAGGAGCAGTTTTATCTTTTTTATCCCCTGATTTTAAATTTCCTAAAGCGGCCGCGGAACCTGGGTTTCTTTTTGGGGGCGTTGTTGGCCCTGGGATTCGGCTGGCGTTGGTTCGTGTTTCAACAGCCCTTGGATAATGGTTTCGATTGGAAGTGGGGATCTTTTGGTTATTTCGATCAAATCGGGCTGGGCATCGGCCTTTACTTTTTACAAAAAAACTGGGGGCCGGGTTTACGCACTAGGCCCAGTTGGTCCTTGGGATTGGCCTTGATCGGCTTCGCCGGGTTCGCGGTGGTTTTTTGGACGACTTCCAGCGCGGAACTTTTTGATTCTTTTTACGCCCCCTGGTCGGCCGCCGCCGCGCTGGCCCTGGCCCTCTTGGGGGGCTTGAATCTCCCGTGGTTGGAGTCGAAATTTTTTTGGATTTTCTCGCTTCCCGGCAAGTACAGCTATGGCAATTATCTTTTTCATACGACCGTCCTTTATTTTCTGTCGCCCCGGTTGATGGGCGGGAACATTTATTTTTCGTTCCCGATTTTCGCGGCGGTCTCAACGGCGGTGGCGGCCCTGTCTTTTCATTTCTTTGAAACGCCCGCCAACCGGTGGATTCGAAGGAAGTTTCAGGCTGTTTAGTAGGATTGGAACAAAAGGGTTGAAAGCCTCCCGGTCGAATAGAATAATCAACCTTCCGAGTTAGATTTCTCGGGTCGATCGAAGTGGCTTATTTTGGCTGTCGAGTGATTAAACCGGTTAAGGCGGCTTTGTGATCCTGACTCTTTTTTCCGCCTTGCGCTCCCTGGCCCGTTCCATCGGCGGGGAATGGAACGCGGCTCTTTTGGATAAGCCGATGTTTTTGATCGGGCGGCATGGTTTAAAAACCCGCCGTATGTTTTTAAGCATGCCCCGCCGGCAATCCGTCACCATTTACGCCGGCGTGCTTTGGACCATCAGCCTTTGCATGGTCGCTCCTTACCTGAGTCTTTATATGGTGCAATTGGGATTGTCCGAGACCGAGGTGGGTCTTTACCAATTTTTGATGAAGGCCGTGGGGCTGGTGGGTTTTTTTCTGGGCGGCTACTTTTCGGATGTTTGGGGCCGCAAGCGGGCCCTCATCACTTTTGACATCTTTACCTGGTGCGGGTACACGTTGTGTCTGGCCCTGGCCCACAACAAATGGTGGTGCATCGCCGCGATCTTTTTTATCGCCACCAATGCCCTATCCCTGCCTCCTTACCAATGCCTTTTGGCCGAGGACCTTTCGGCTAAAAAACGCGGATATGTCTATACGGTGTTGCAACTGGTCAACTTGGCGCCGTTCCTGTTTTTTTTCCCATTGTTGGGCGGGCTTTGGGTGGAAAAAATGGGCTTGGGCCCGGCTTGCCATGGGATGTATTGGTTTTTCTTCGGCTCGGTGACGGTCGGCATCGCGCTGCGCTGGCGGCTTTTACCCCAATCGGAAATTTATGAGAAGCCCCCGGGGTCCTGGGCGCGGATTTTAAAGGAAGGTTTAGGCCAGTATGTCCTCACTTTACGCAAATACCTGAAAAAGCCCGGCTGGATTCTTTTCCTATCCTCGCGTTTGATCGATGAATGGTTCATCGCCACCTGGGCCATTTACGCCTCGCTTTATTACGCGCGGTACCTGGGGCTTCGGGATTCCTACCTCTCCATCCTGACCCAAGGTTCGGCCTATGTGGCTTTCTTCATGCTTTTTTTCCTCATGCCGAATTTGTCGGAAAGACAGATCGTGAAAATCCTTGGTTTCGACCAGCTTTTTGGCGTGGGCGCGATGGCGCTTTTGCTTTGGATCACGCCCGGTTCCAGCGGACTTTTGATCGGCTGCCTCTTGTCCGCCAGCCTGGGCGCGGTGGGCGGGTCGCTTTACGCCTCGGTCAGCACCGCGGTTTGGATGAGCATCATCGATGAGAAGGAAAGGGCGAAAGTCGTGGCCGCCTCCACGGCCTTTGTTTATATTGGCGTTCTCGTGGCCGGATCTTTTTCCTCTTTTATCTACGGCCATGTGTCGCCCACGGCTTTGATCGGGCTCATCTTGGTGATGCGGGTGGTGGGGTTTATTTTACTGCGGCGGGTTTCCGCCATTCTGGCGCCCACGCCCCAGCGCTGAACTCAAAGGAAAATCATGGCATTGTTTTACGCTTTCGCGGCGCTTCTTTGTTTGGGCAGCTATATGGTGCCGGTGCGTTTTTCCGCCGCCAAGGGCGCTTCCTTTTTTCCCTTTATGGCCCTGGGCATTTTGGTCATGGACCTTCTCTTTTTGCGGGGAGGCTTGGTCAATCTGGCGGCCCATCCGATGGCCTTCGCCTTGGCGCTTTTATCCGGTTTGTTATGGGCGGGCGGCCAATTGATGGCGAACGCCGCCTTGGAGCGAATCAGCCTGGCGAAGGGCACGATGCTTTTTAGCCTGAATACGTTCATCAATATTCTCATCGGAATCATCGTTTTCAAAGAAGGCTCGGGGCCGGGCGCCTTGAGCCTGATCGCGGCGGGAGGCCTGCTGCTTTTCGCCGGGGCTTGGTTGGTTTCCATCGCGGAGCCCGCCGAACCGAAGGCCGAAAACCTGAGAAACGGCCTGCCCCTGGCCTTGGGCGCCGGTTTATTTTGGGGCGCTTATTTTGTGCCCATCAAAATCGCCCCGCTTTTAGACCCGGCTTCGGCCCTGCCGCCGCTTACCTTTTTAAGCGGTTTGGCCTTGGGAGGATGTCTTCCCGGTTTTGTTCTGTGGCCTTTTCAAAAGGGGAATGGGGGAGCGGCGAAAAGTCTCTTGGCTGGATTTCTTTCGGCGTCGCTTTGGGTCGGGGGAATGGCCTTTTTTCTTTTGGCCATCCAATTTTTGGGCCTGTCCCGGGCGGTTCCCATCGTGAACGCCAACTCGCTGGTTTACGCGGCTTGGTCGCTTTTGGTTTTCAAGGAAATTCGTTTTTCGCAAGCCCCGAAAGTTTTAGGCGGAACCCTGTTGGCCTTGAGCGGAATTATTCTTTTAGCCCGTTCCTGATTTGTCCTTGAAAGTTCAAATAGAAATCCACATAATCAATTTCCTATGAAACTTCAAAATAATGTCGCGTTAAAAGAATGGGCCGCGGTCATCAAGGCCCTGGAAGAGGGAAAACAGACGATTCTGCTTCGAAAAGGCGGAATCGCGGAAGAGGGCGGCCATTTCAAGCCCGAACATCCGGAGTTTTTCCTTTATCCCACCTTCGAGCACCAAACACCCGAGGCCATCAAGCCCGATTGGCGGCCGCGTCTGGCGGCCATCGAGAGGGAACATAAAGACGTCAAACGCATCCATTTTCGGCTTTACGCCATGGCGGAAGCCGTGGAAAAGGTGACGGATTGGGAAATTTGCCGGCGGCTCATTCCTTTCACGGTTTTAAGCGAAGAAGCCGTCCAAAAGCGATTTCATTACGACGAGTGGGAAGGGCTTTATCTTTTTCTGGTCCGGGTTTACGCCTTGCCCGTTCCGCTTGATTTACCCCACAAGCCTTCTTATGACGGGTGCAAGTCCTGGGTTCCCTTGGAAACTTCCATGTTTACCGCCGGGTCGCTGCCGGTGATTCCGGAGGGCGCCTGGCCCTATACCCGCGACAAGATCCTGAAATTGGTGAAGGCTTAAGGTTGTGCGGGCTCCCTGGGGTTCGATCCGCCGATGAGACTGCCTTCCGTGGTTGGCGGACAGTTTTATCCCGGAGAACCGGCGGAGCTTAAAAAACTTTTTCAAACCTTCGAGACCATCGCGGTCCCGAAACTTCCCGGCGAGGCCTTGGGATTTCTTTTGCCGCACGCGGGCTATGTTTATTCCGGCGCGCTCGCGGCCTTGGGCTACCGCTCGCTGACCCGGGCCGTTAAAACCATCGTGGTGGCGGGCCCCAGTCATTCGGTTCGTTTTCCCGGCGTGGCCCTTTTCGCGGGCGAGGCGGTGGAAACGCCCCTGGGTGATTTGCCGGTGGACCAAGAGGCCTGCGAGTTTCTATTGGGTCAAGAAAAGGCTTTTTCCCAATTCGAGCCGGCTTTCGCGCGGGAACATTCGGTGGAAGTTCATTTTCCCCTGATCCGCCGCTATTGCCCCGGGGCCCGGGTGGTGCCGCTGATTACGGGCCAAGGCCAGGCGGCCACCGTGGCGCCCTTGGTTCGGGCCTTGAAAGCCTTAGGGCGCCAAAAGCCTTTTTTATTGGTGGCCTCCTCGGATCTTTCCCATTACCCCGACTACGCGACGGCGGTGGAAGCGGACCGGCGTTTTTTGGCGGCCCTTTTAAAAGGGGATGAGGTGGAAATTCAGGCCGTCCATCGGGAAATTCTGGCCGAAAAACATCCCAATTATTTTTGCACCCATTGCGGCCCGGAGCCGCTTTCAGCGCTGGTGAAGTGGGCGGCTCACGAAAAAGCCCAAAAAATCCAATTGTTGAATTATCGTAATTCAGGCGACGTCACGAAGGATAAGTCCCGGGTTGTGGGATACGCCGCCGTGGCCTTTTGCCGGTGAAACTTAGGGTCTGAGCCAATCTTAAGGAGATTTCGGTGAATCCTGCGGAAATGGTGAAAGAAGAAGATCAAAAACTGCTTTTGGATTTGGCCCGCAACGCCATCCAGACGACCCTGCAGAAAGGGCGGAAGCTTCCGCCGGTGGAATCACTCTCGCCGCTCCTAAGGGAAAAGCGGGGAACTTTCGTGACACTTTGGATGGACGGGGAACTCCGGGGCTGTATCGGGTTTCCTTATCCGAACAAGCCCTTGGTGGAGGCGATCCAGGAAGCGGCGGTGGGCGCGGCCCTTCACGATCCGCGTTTTCCCATGCTGCGGTTGGAAGAATTGGCCCGGGTGAAAATCGAGATCTCCGTTTTGACCCTGCCCAAACCTTTGAATCCGGAAAAAGTGAAGCTGGGAATCCACGGTCTCATCGTGCGCCAAGGAAACCGGTCGGGACTTTTGCTTCCCCAAGTGGCCATGGATTACGGGTGGAACCGGGAAATGTTCCTCGACCAGACCTGCGTGAAGGCGGGGCTCCCCGCGGGAAGCTGGCGGCAAAAGGCCGAAGTACTGGGTTTTGAGGCCCAGATTTTCGCCGAGATTGATTTTAAAAATTCCACCCAAAAGTCCTGACAAGCGGTCCTTTTTTGGGCCGGGTCGTTGAAAGCCTTGGGCGCGGCCCCTATAATCAGCTCACATCCTTTTCCAGCTTTGGTTCGTGAACGTGAACGGAGTTTAACCCATGATCGAAATGAAAGTGCGCGGGATCGCCGTCGACCCCAATTTAAAAACCCCCGCCGTGATCCTCACCGACGAGGAAGAAAAGCGCTATCTGCCCATTTGGATCGGCGTGGCCGAAGCCACGGCGATTTTCATCCAGCTCAACGAGCAGACCCTGCCCCGGCCCATGACCCATGACTTGTTGAAAAATGTCATTGAGATTTTAGGCGGCAAGGTCAATAAGGTCCTGGTCAACGACATCAATCAAAACACGTTTTTCGCCCGGGTTTTTTTGGAAACCGAATCGGGGGAAAAGTACGAGGTCGACGCCCGGCCCTCGGACGCCATCGCCTTGGCCCTTCGGTGCGACGCCCCGATTTTCGTGGCTGAAAAGGTGGTCATCAACGCCACGATCGTGGACAAGGAAAAGTACAAGGAAGAAATGAGCGAGTTCAAGAAATTCCTGGAAAACCTTACGCCCACGGATTTCAAAGACCTGCCGGGCCCCAATTCCAACACCTGACGTGGCTTCTTCCTCAACGGGCCGTTACGAGCTGACGGACAAGCATTTCATCCTGCTTTTTCACACCACCCACGAGACCATGCACGCCGAGGCCGTACTAAAGGAAAGCCGTTTTCGCTTTAAGTTGATTCCCCGGCCCCGGGATATTCAGGATGACTGCGGCTTAGGGCTCGTCATCGTGAAGGAAGACCGGCCCAAAGTTGAGAAACTCCTGCCGCCCCAGGGAGCTTATATCAAGGCGGCTTTCCACATTGAAAAGGATGGCACTTGGACAAGGGAAAATTATCCGGCCGCCCCCATCTCTTACGACTCTCCCTCCTCGGGCTAAATTTCGCTTTTTCCATTTTCGCCGGGCTGGGATTGGGTTGGGGCGCCCAAAAACTTTTCCATTGCGGGGATTGGATTTTGATCGTCGGGGCCTTGATTGGCATCGTGGCTGGTTATTACACGCTCTTCGTCGAACTTAAAAAAATTCAAAATGAAAACATAAAGCCGCCCGCGTCATGAGCCTTTTTAGAAACCAAAAAGTCGGGGTTTTCGGACTTTTGGGGGGCGCGGTTTTAGCGGTCGGCGCGCTTCTCGGGGGGCACCGGGATTTAGGCCTGGGCGTTTTATTCGGCACGCTGGCCGCTTTAGTTAATTTTTGGGGGCTGGAACGGTTGACCGAAAAGACCCTCTCGGGCGATCTTCGTAAGGGGCTGGCTTTTTTTTGGTTTTTCAACTTGGCGCGCTGGACTTTTTTTATTTTAGCCTGTTGGGTCTTTTGGCGTTTCTCAGCCGATTGTTTTTTCGGCGCTTGCCTCGGTTACTTTTGGTGCCTCGCGGTGCTTTTGACCGCCGCCTGGCGCCGCCGAAATCCCCCGAAAATTTCCTGAAAAACGGGCCCCGAGGGCCTGAAAATCGGACTCAGTCAGGGTTGACCCTCCCGGTTCGAAACATTAGACTAACCCCGCTCCAAGAACATCTTTAGCTGATTTTTTCGTTAAACGGGCGCCGCCCGGCATCGGCCGAGTTTCGGGGCGTTTTTGATTTCTGGACGAAAGGTTTTTCGTGGAAAAGGCCCTCACCCCCATCGTGATCCCGGTCCATTTTTGGGGATTCACCAACCTGATCAATTGCTGGACCCTATCCCTGGTCAGCTTCGCGATTTTGTTTTTTCTTCTCAGCTGGGCCCGGTTTCGCCCCCAATGGGTGCCTCACGGAGTTCAAAATTTCGTGGAGATCTCCATGGACTTCGTCTGGAACCTGGCGGAGGCTCAACTGGGCCGGCACACGGCTTTCTTTTTTCCGCTTTTTTTTACCCTGTTCTTTTTTATCTTTTTTTCGAACTTGATGGGTTTGGTGCCCGGATTGATGTCGCCCACCAGCCGGATCGACGTGAATCTGGGCATGGTGTTGATCGTGATTTTTTCCGTTCATATTCTCGGGTTTAAGGAAAAAGGTTTCTTGGGTTACCTTTCCCATTTTTTGCCGCCTCCGATCAAGGTCGACCCTAAAGCGCCTTTTTTTTTAAAAATAACACTCCGGTTGGTCTCGGTTTTTCTCTTATTGATGATGCCCTTGATCCACTTGATCGGGGAATTGGTCAAGCCGCTCTCGCTGACCATGCGTCTTTTCGGCAATATGCTGGCGAAAGAAATCCTTCTGGCGGTGCTCATTTTGTTGGCGGTTGATTTTTGGGCTGGGCCCCTTTCCATGAAAGTGGTTTCAGTTTTCCCCTTTCTTTTAAGGATCTTTATCGTGGTTTTCGGCATTTTCGTGGCATTCATCCAGGCTTTTGTTTTTATGATGCTTTCCATGGTGTACATCGGCGGGGCTGTCCACTCGCATGAGGATGAAGTGAGGGAGGGTTCGGCGGCTTAAGGCTTCATCAAGAAAACGGTGCGCCTGTTCCTTTCGGGGCGGGCTCATAACAAACCAACAAGGGGTGGGGTATGAAAAAGTTTTGGGTTCTTTCCATGATGGTCTTGGCGTTGGGTCTGACGGCCGACGCGGCTTGGGCCGACGGGCCTGTGTCGGGTAAGGCGGCCGATGGTTCGGTTTGGTTTTTCGCCTTCACGGTATTGGGCGCGGGATTGGCCATCGGATTGGGCGCCATTGGCGCCGGCATCGGACAGGGGATAACCGTCGGCAAGGCTTTGGAAGCCATGGCCCGTCAACCGGAGGCCGCCGGCATGATTCAAACCAATATGTTCATCGGATTGGCCATTATCGAATCCCTCACGATCTACGCCTTGGTCATCGCCCTCATTTTGCTCTATTCCAATCCTTTGAAGAGCCTTTTCATCAACTGAAATTAAGGGGTTCGGAAAAGAAAAATGGAAATCGACTTAAAAGTTTTTTTACTTCAACTGGTCACCTTTGTTTTGGGGCTTTTGCTTTCGGCCAAGCTGTTCCTGCCTTATTTGCGCGGTTGGATGGAGAAGCGCAAACAGTACATCGAGGAACAGATATCCAACGCGGAGACCCAGCAGCGTGAATCCGAGCGCCTGCGGATGGAGCTGGACCATAAGATCAAGGATCTGGACCTGAAGACCTCCGAGATCATCCGCTCCGCCCGCAACGAGGCCGAGACGATTAAAGAGGAAATTGTCCAATCGTCCCGCCGGGAAGCCAGCCGGATTTTGAACGAGGCGCGGCTGGCCCTTCAAAGCGAGCGCGAGGAATTGAAAAAAGATCTCCGGGAAGAAGTCGTCCAACTCTCCGTGGCCATGGCGCAAAAGATTATGCACGCCTCGGTGGATCCGAAGATCCAAGCCCGGGTGGTGGACGAGAGCTTAAAAGAGCTGGGCGCGGGAAAGCCGTAAGTCTTACAGCCGGATCAAACGGCGGGAAAGGGAGCCATGGAATCGGTTATCGCTGAAAAATACGCCGTGGCTCTTTTGCAGGTGGCCCAAGAACTGAAGGCGGTTGATCTGGTGGCCCGGGAGATACAAACCGTCGAGGGTTTATTGGAGCGGAACGACGATCTCAAGGCGGCCCTCGAGCATCCCCGGTCGGATCGGTTTGAGAAACTAGCGGCCCTTCAAAATTTTCTCACCGCGCCGCTGTCCCAGACCATGGCCAACTTTTTACTGCTTTTGATCACTAAAAAACGCATGGGTTATTTCAAGGCCGTGGCCGAGCATTTTGAGAGGCTTTGTTACAGCGCCAAGGGCCAGGCGATCGCCCGGGTTTTGACGGCCATGCCCTTGACGGCGGCTGAGCGCGGGACCTTAGCCCAGAAACTGGGAAGCTCTTTCGGGGCCGAGATCGAGATTCGGGAACAAGTGGAGCCGACCTTGATCGGGGGGATGATCGTTTATTTGGGCGACCAGCGCCTGGACGCCAGCCTTTTAGGCCAGTTGGAAAAGATGCGACAACAATTATTGAAGGTCGACGCCTAACTTAACTAAGAAACTTCGGAGGTCGTTCAGTGGCATTTCAAGCGGATGAGATCACGAAAATCCTCAAGGAACGGATCCAGGACTTTAAGCCCGAAGCCGAATTACAAGAAGTGGGTGAAGTCTTGAAGGTCGGGGACGGGGTCGCGGTGGTTTATGGTTTGAAAAACGCCATGTCCGGCGAGCTTTTGAAATTTCCCAATGACATCTACGGCATCGCCTTTAACTTGGAAGCCGAAACCGTGGGCGCGGTTCTTTTCAGCGGTGCCAATCAAATTAAGGAAGGCGACCCGGTTCACTTGACCGGACGCATCGCCGAAGTGCCCACGGGCAAAGAGCTTTTGGGCCGGGTGGTCAATCCGCTGGGCGAACCCTTGGACGGCCGCGGTCCCTTAAACGCCTCTTCCAAACGGCGTCTGGAATTTAAGGCGCCGGGCGTGGTGGCCCGCCAGCCCGTGAAAGAGCCGCTTCAAACCGGGATCAAGGCCATTGACGGCATGGTGCCGATTGGACGGGGCCAGCGGGAGCTCATCATCGGCGACCGGCAGACCGGCAAAACCGCGGTGGCCTTGGACACGATCCTCAATCAAAAAGGGCAGAACATTATTTGCGTGTACGTGGCGATCGGGCAAAAACAATCCACCGTGGCCCACGTGGTGAAAACGCTCAAGGATAAGGGGGCGCTGGATTATTGCATCATTGTCTCGGCCTCGGCCGCGGACCCGGCTCCCCTGCAGTTCATCGCGCCTTACGCGGGCTGCGCCATGGCGGAAGAATTCACCTATAACGGCGGGCACGCGCTCATTATTTATGATGACTTGTCCAAACAAGCGGTGGCTTTCCGCGAGTTGTCTCTTTTGCTTCGCCGCCCGCCGGGCCGGGAAGCTTATCCGGGCGACGTCTTTTACCTGCACTCCCGGCTTTTAGAGCGGGCCTGCAAACTGAACGAAAAAATGGGAAGCGGCTCCTTAACGGCCCTGCCCATTATTGAGACCCAAGCCGGGGACGTGACGGCTTACATCCCCACCAACGTGATTTCGATCACCGACGGCCAGATTTTTCTGGAGTCCAACCTTTTTTACTCGGGGGTGCGTCCGGCCATCAATGTGGGCATCTCGGTGTCCCGCGTGGGCGGCAACGCCCAGACCAAGGCCACCAAAAAGGTGGCGGGCAAGCTGCGGCTCGATATCGCCCAATATAACGAATTGGCGGCTTTCGCTCAGTTCGGCGCGGAACTGGATAAAGTGTCCATGGCCCAGCTCAACCGGGGCGCGCGGATGGTGGAACTTTTGAAACAACCCCAATATTCCCCCATGGTCATGGAAGACCAGGTCGCCTCGCTTTTTGCCGGAACCAACGGCTATCTGGACGACCTGACGGTGGAACAGGTGAAGCCCTTTGAGGCCGGGCTTTTGGCCCATTTGAAGGCCAAACATCCGGGGATCCTCACTGAAATCCGCGAGAAAAAAGATTTAACCGATGAGAATAAAAACAAGCTCGTGGCGGCGATCGGCGAATTCATGAGGGAATTTAAAAAGTAAACCATGGCGCATATCCGGGAAATTAAACGGCGCCTCAAGAGCGCTTCCAGCATCCACCAGATTACCAAGGCCATGAAGATGGTGGCTTCGGCCAGGCTCAAACGCGCCCAACAGCGCATCTTGAACGCCCGGCCCTATTCGGACCGGATGACGGAAGTCATCCGCCGGGTGGCGGCGGGAGTCAACGGGGGAAGCCATCCGCTCTTAAAGGTGCGGCCCGAAGGCAAAACCGTGCTTCTGGTCATAACGGCGGACCGGGGACTTTGCGGAAGCTTTAACAGCAATGTATTGCGCCGGGCGCAGATTTTTTTGAAAGAAAACCCCGAATCCTCGCTTTTGGTGGTGGGTAAGAAAGGGCGCGATTTTTTCCGCCGCCGTCACGCGGACCTGCGGCAGGAATGGATCCAAATTTTCCCGGATGTTTCGCTCGAGACCATCGCCCAGATTCGGGACGCGGTCTCCTCGCTTTATGTGCACGAGGACATCAAGTCCGTCACGGCCATCTATACCGAATTCAAGGGCGTGATGAGCCAGAAGGTGAAGCAAGAAACCCTCTTGCCCTTGAAATGGGATGAGGTCGCGGGAAGCGATCGGGCCTTGAAGGCCGGTCATGAAAAGCCCCTGGCCGGGAGTTATTTATTTGAGCCGGAGGAAGAGGCGATCTTGGACTCGCTTTTGTCCCAATATTTGTTTTCCCGTGTGCGGCGGATGCTTTTAGAAAGTTTCGCTTCCGAGATGGGCGCCAAACGGACCGCCATGGAATCGGCCACGAAGAACGCCTCCGAGATGATCGGACGGCTGACGTTGGAATTTAACCGGGCCCGGCAGGCCATGATCACCAAGGAACTGGCGGAGATCGTGGGCGGCGCGGAAGCTTTAAAATAGAAACGAAAAGAAGCTAATTTTTTTTACCACGGAGTCACACAGAGGGAACAGAGTAAGGCTTTTAAGTTGTTGGATGTATTTTAAAAACTCTGTGTGACTCCGTTAACTCTGTGGTTCAAACAGTCAATTTGGAGGAATCATGAGCGCAATCAGCAGCCCCACCCTGACCGGCAAAATTGTCCAGGTCATCGGACCCGTGGTGGACGTCAAGTTCACGACCGAGGGTATCCCGGCCATTACCAACGCCCTTCGGGTGGATTCGGAAAAAGACAATATCCGCCTGGTTCTGGAAGTTTCCCAGCACATGGGGGATCAAGTGGTCCGCTGTTTGGCCATGAGTTCCACCGACGGATTGCGCCGGGGCATGGAAGTCGTGGATACGGGCGGACCGATCACCGTTCCCGTGGGCCGGGAAGCTTTGGGCCGCATCCTGAACGTGTTGGGCGAAGCGGTGGACGAGATGGGCGAGGTGAAGTCGGCCAAGCGTTATTCCATCCACCGGGCGCCGCCGCCTTTGGTGGAACAATCCACCCGTAAGCAAATTTTAGAGACCGGCATCAAGGTCGTGGATCTTTTGGCGCCCTATCAAAAGGGCGGTAAGATTGGTCTTTTCGGCGGCGCTGGCGTGGGCAAGACGGTCATCATTCAGGAGCTCATCCGAAACATCGCCACCCAGCATGGGGGCTTTTCGGTTTTTACCGGCGTGGGCGAACGCACCCGGGAAGGCAACGACCTTTGGCTTGAAATGAAAGAATCGGGCGTCATCGAGAAAGCGGTCTTGGTTTACGGGCAAATGAACGAGCCGCCCGGCGCCCGGGCGCGGGTGGCCTTGGCGGGCCTTTCCATGGCGGAATATTTTAGGGACGAGGAAAACCAGGACGTCCTTCTTTTTATCGACAACATTTTCCGTTTCACCCAGGCGGGCAGCGAAGTTTCGGCGCTTTTGGGCCGCATGCCCTCCGCGGTGGGCTACCAGCCGACCCTGGCGACGGAGATGGGCGCGCTTCAAGAGCGCATCACCTCCACCCACCGGGGCTCCATCACCTCCGTGCAGGCCATTTACGTGCCCGCGGACGATATGACGGATCCGGCGCCAGCCACGTCTTTTTCGCATTTGGACGCCACCACGGTTTTGAACCGGGGTTTGACCGAACTTGGGATTTATCCGGCGGTGGACCCTCTCGACTCCACCTCCCGCATCTTGGATCCGCTCATCGTGGGCGACGAGCATTACGCCGTCGCCAGGCGGGTTCAGCAGATCCTGCAGCGTTACAAAGAGCTTAAGGACATCATCGCCATTTTGGGGATTGACGAGTTGTCCGATGACGACAAGACGCTGGTGGGCCGCGCGAGGCGCATTCAGAAATTTTTGTCCCAGCCTTTCTTCGTGGCCCAACAGTTCACCGGCGCCCCGGGGCGCTACGTTCCTTTGGCCGACACCATCCGGTCCTTTAAGGGATTGGTGGAAGGCAAGTATGACAGCCTTCCCGAGCAGGTTTTTTACATGGTGGGCAACATTGACGAGGCCCTCGAGCGGGCGAAAAAACTCGAGAACGGTTAAGACGCGCGATGGCCAAATTTTTTAAATTAGAAGTGGTCGTACCGGAGCGGGAAATTTTTTCCGAGGAAGTTTCTTTTATCACGGTTCCGGGCGCGGCGGGCGAATTCGGGGTTTTAGCCCGGCACGAGCCCTTGATCTCCATCTTGAAGCCCGGCGCTTTTTTGGTGGCCCAAGGGCAAGCGCGGAAATTTTATTTCGTGTCCGGCGGCTTTATCGAGGTGACGCCCGCTTCCACCACGGTTCTGGCCGAGGAATTTGAGCCCGTGGAAGAAATCAACGTGGAGCAAGAGGAAAAGGCCCGCAAAAAGGCGCAGGAAAAAATCGCTAAGAGTAAGGACCCGGTGGAGAAAGACGCCGCTCGGGCGATCCTGGCCCGGGCCCAAGCCCGTTTGGCGACGGTGAAAAAATCAAAGGGTCCCTCCCAGTAAAAGGCGCGAATGGATTCCCCCTCCCCTGAATTCCAGGAAGCCGCTTCTGAACAAGAACTTTCCCAAAATCGAATGATGGTGGTGGAGCTTTCGGGCCGTAAAATCGCGCTCATTTATTCCAACTTCCGCGCTTACGCCCTCGACAACGCCTGCACCCATTTGGGCGGGTCTCTGGGGCTGGGGACCTTGAAAGGGCAGACGGTCGTTTGTCCCCTGCATCATTGGTCCTACAACTTCACCACGGGGCGAATTGTGGACGGCATCTCCGATGAGAAGGTGAAAACCTACGAGACGAAGATCGAGAACGGAAAAGTTTTCATCCGAATTTGAAGGTTTGATTGTTTTCTCCGAGCGAAGGGCGGTAAAATCAAGTCCGCACCTACAACCCCCCAAAGGCCTAAAATGATTGTCGGAACCGGCGTGGATTTAATTGAGATTGACCGCGTCAGGGCGGCCCATGAAAAACACGGGGACCGGTTTATTAAAAGACTTTTTACGCCGCAAGAAGCCGCCTATTGCCTGAAGAAAAAAGACCCCTATCCTTCCTTAGCGGGACGTTTTGCCGCCAAAGAGGCGGTGATCAAATCTTTCAGCCACGGGTTTGGGGGGCGCTGGAAATGGGTTCAGATCGAGGTGGTGCGGGAAATGAGCGGGAAGCCCACGATCCGGCTCACGGGGATTTTGGAAAAGCTCCGCTTGGAGCGCGGGATCAACGCGGTCCATCTTTCCATCGCGCACAGTAAAAGGGACGCCACGGCGACCATCCTCCTGGAGAAAAATTAAATGGCCGCTCAAAAGGCTTTGCCTTATAAACCGCGGGTTTTCACCGATCGGCAAATGGGTTGGATCTGGTTCAGCTTTTTACTTGTCCTGGGATTGGCCACCCGGCTTTCCCTGCTCGCCAACAACGCCACCGAAAATACCGATGGAATCCTCAACCTGACTTATTTCTCGCCCCAGCGGGTGGACACTCCCCGTTTTGTCCTTTTGCCCGGATATCCCATGCTCATTTGGATCGGCCAGCGTTTGGGGCTGAATGAGATTCTTTGGGGACGGCTTTTAGCGGCCTTGGCGGGACTCGCTTTTCTTTGGCCTCTTTGGCGGCTGGCCCGCCGTTGGATGTCGGTGGAAATGACGGGCATGGTTTGCCTGATGGCGCTTTTTTCGCCCCTGCTTTGGCAATGGTCGCTTCGGGTGATGGCCGATACCTGGCTGTTGCTTTGTTTTTGGGCTTGCCTGGAAAGGCTTTGCGCGGCCTATACCGAAAAAGATGAAAAGGCCTGGGTCGAGGCTAGCTTATGGGGCGCGGGCGCGGCGATGGTTCGGCCCGAGGGATTTTTACTTTTGCCTTGGCTGCTCGGGACCGGATGGCACCTTCGAAACCGGGTGGAATTTAAAAACCCGCTGCTGCTTCTTTTGGTTTGGGCCGTGCCGGTTATTTTTTTGGCGCCGCATTTGATGACCCTTCTTTGGGCTTACCGGGAAGGATTGGGATTGAGCGCGGGGCTCGGCCATTTGGGGAACCCTCTGGGCAATTTAGCGGAACATCTTTACGCTTACATGACCCAACCGGCCTATGTTTTCACGCCCCTTTTATTTTTGCTGGCTTTGGGGGGGCTTTGGCGGATGAGCTGGATGAAGGTCCCGGAAGGACGGGCTTGGCGCAGGATTTTATTCCCGGTTTGTTTTCTTCTTTTAATTACCCGGCTGATCCCCACGGCTTATCAGGACCGGTATCTTTTAATTTTCCTGCCGCTTTTTCTGGTCGGCGCCGGGTACGAATTGGAAACCCTCTTTTTGGAATGGAAAAAAAAGAGGGGCGATTTTAGGGCCATGGTCCTCAAAAACGGTCTTTTGACCTTCGGGATTTTATATCAAGTCCTCTTTTCCATGCTGGTCATCGCTTACCAGACCGATTCCTTTGGGGACATCCGGCGGTCCGGGGAGTTTTTGAAAACCCTCCCGCCCAACGCGGTGATTTATTCGGATGAGCTCCCCAAGACCCAATATTGGGCGGGGCGACCGGTCAAGCTTTTGGTTTTGCCCTTTAATCCCCAGGCGGGGGATTATCTTTTGCTTCACTCTTTTTACACGCCCCGGCTGGGTTTCGTGGACCAGACCCTCAAAGACAAGCATGACGCTGAAATTCTTTATACCAACCCGAGCTGGGTCGTGCCCCTTTTAACCGATGTCATGGCGGACCCTTCGGTTCAGAACCGGGTGGCGGCCACGGGTTTTCGGTTTCAAACCCAAAATTTCCAAAGCGTGCTATACCAAATCCACCGTTAGTTTTGAGGAGCGGATGACGTGAAACTCGCTTTTTCCCAGGACCTGAAAAAAATCGACGCCTTGGCGGCCGAAAAGTTTAATTTGCCGGCCTCCCAACTCATGCAAAGGGCCGGCGAGGCGGCGGTTCAAGCGCTATTGGCGAAGGCGGGGACGCTCTCCCGAAAAAAGATCGGAGTCATTTGCGGAAAAGGCAACAACGGGGGTGACGGGTTGGCGGCGGCCCGGCTTTTGAAAAGAATGAAAATCGACGTGATGGTGGTTTTAGCCCAAGGCCCCCAAGCCCTGGGAAAAGAAGCCGCCGCCCAATACCAAAAGGCCAAGGCCGAGAAGGTTTCGATCATGGCCGTCGATCAGAAAGACGGTCTGCGGTTAGCCCGGACGGCCCTGGGAAAACGCGATTTTCTCATCGACGCTTTGCTGGGGACCGGATTGAGCCGGCCGGCCGAAGGACTAACGCGAGATCTTATTTCATTGATGAATGATTTGAACAAGCCGGTGCTGGCCCTGGACACGCCTTCGGGATTTTCCGTCGATCAAGGCGTTCCCTTGGGCGAGGCGGTGAAAGCCCGGTGGACCGTAACCCTGGGCCTCTCCAAGGTTGGCTTTTACACCCCTGCGGCGGCGGCTTATACCGGGGAAGTGAGCGTCAACGATTTGGGACTACCGAAAGAACTTTTGCGCGCGGATTTTTTAAAAGTGGAAATGACCGATCCCGCCATGGTTCGAAAATCGCTCCCCCGTTATGACGACAACATCAATAAAGGGACCCGGGGCCGGGTTTTGGTCGTGGCTGGTTCCACCGGACTTACGGGGGCGGCGGCGCTCGCGGCTTGGGGGGCGCAGCGGATCGGCGCGGGGCTGGTGACGGTGGCTTGCGCGGAGAGTTTAAATATCATCCTGGCCGCGAAGCTCACCGAGTGCATGACCGCGCCGGTGGCGGAGGTTCGGGGAGGATTTATTTCTTTCAAAGCCGGAGATCGGATCCTGGAGCTGGCGGCCAAGGCCAAGGCGCTGGTGATCGGGCCCGGTTTGGGCCGCCACGAGGAAACCGGCCAATTGTTTCAGCAAATCCTGCCGCACTTGACGGCTTCTCTCGTGCTGGACGCGGACGCGCTTAATCTTTTGAGCTCGCAGGAGGGTCTTTTAAAGGCGCTGCGCGCCCTCCAGGTTCCAGTCATCCTCACGCCGCATCCGGGAGAGGCGGCCCGGCTGATGAAAACCACGATCGCCGAGGTCGAACAAAACCGGCTTAAAGTTGCGCGGCAAATCGCCGCTGAGTATAATGCGGTGGCTGTCTTAAAAGGACGGCACACGGTGATTGCCAGCCCTCAAGGCGACGCGCGCGTGAATCCTACGGGAAACCGGGGATTGGCCACGGGCGGCACGGGGGATATTTTATCCGGAATCTTGGGCGGACTTTTGGCCCAAGGCCTTTCGGCTTTTGACGCCGCCTCCACGGGAGTTTACCTGCATGGTTTGGCCGGCGAAAAAGCCAGCCGAAGGCTTGGCCCGGATGGATTATTGGCCACCGATCTATTACCGATTCTTCCGCGCCTGCTTCGGCAGGTCCGGGAAAAAAACCTGGAGCCACCATGCCCGTCGACCCCGCACTCCAAACCCAATGGGAAGCGTTCCTCAAACTGATCCAAGTCAAAGAAGCGCGGCTTTTTGATCACCTGAAAAAAGGCCGGATCAAGGAAATCACCAAATATAACGTGATTTTGGCCTCGCCCAAGCCCGACCTGAACAAAGAAATTGAAGTGGGCCTAAAAGTTTACCATGATAAGATAACCGAATTGGTGCCGACGATTTTTGGCGGCAACCGGGGGATTAAGGCTGAACTGGTTTCCGAGGCGGAATGGGAAGCGATCGACCCTGCGGGCTCGAAAACCCCGGCGGCGGCGGTCTCCTCGGACCAAAATGAGCTATTAAAAGTTTTGGAAGCCACCATCCGGCCGAAAGTCGAGGCGGAGCTTCGCGCCGCGATCGAGGCCGAACTGGCCAGCGGCAAGGGCCAGGAAAAGCTTTTAGCCAGGCTGAAGGAAGATTTAGAGCAGGAAGAAAGCCACCATCTAATGGCGGCGCGCATGACCCTCACGGCGGAGGGCGACAAGCTTTTGACCCAGTTGACGAGCGCCTGGCAGCAGGCCAGCCAAGCGGGTGACGGGGGCGAACCCTGGTTGGAAGTGAAAAGACTCTTGTTGGAACTTTTGGACACGACAGTTCAATTGACGAAATCCTAATTTAAGGCTTCGGGGGGCGGCATGGAGAGTTACTCAGTGGGTCCGGCGTTGGGTTATCTTTTTTTATCTTTTTTGACCTGGTCCCTCACCTTCGCGGCCGTGGTTTTCGGCATGCTGCTGCGCCGCAAGATACTTTTGTGGGACGATCAATGGAAAGAAACCTTGGAGCAAAGCGGCGTCTCGATCAAGGACTACGCGGACGATTTGCAACGCACCCATGAAAAAATCCGCTCAACCAGCCGTCTTCTTGGCTTCTTTTTGATCGTGGTTTTCGCGCTCATGGCTTGGTTGGTTTATTTGGGCGTCATCCAACGCCCCGTACTGGGTCCGGCCCAGGTGGAGCAAGGCTTGTGGCTTTTGGCCCTGGTTTCGCTCTCGGCCCTGCTTCCGGCTTATGTCAATTTCTCTGTCGGCGCTTATTTGTCCGAGACCATGCTGCTCAAGGCCAACGTTTTCGTTTATCAGGTCGTCCGGGAAGAATATAAAGAGAAAAAAGCCAAGCTCTATCTGATCGAAAAGACCCGCGAGATGAAAGCCAAGCGGGAAGCGGCCAAAGCCGCGGCCGCCTTGGAAACGAAGGCCGCCAAGTAAACGCCAGCCTCTTGTCGCTCCCTCCAGCTGACCCTGGATTTTCTTGATTGAAGGACGTCCGGGGGCTTCAGCGGCCCTCCTTAATTTTTTCAAAGCAAAGGCATCCTATGAGAAAACTCATTTTTTTATCCGCCTTGGGAATAGGCCTTAGCTTAAGCGGGTGCGCCACTTTGGGTGTGATGGATTCCTCTCTTATATTAAAGATCGCGCCCCAGCCGGTTTATCGGGGGAAACCCGCCTTGGCGGAAATTAACGCCCCCCTGGACGCTCTGTCCGTCATCGGAACGGTGGATGTCATGGGTTCGCCCGAGCTTATTTTTAGAAAAGATGAAAAGAAGGATGAGTGGTATTTTTACGGCGCGATTCCTTTTTCGCCTTGGGTGAATCCGGGAGTTTACTTGGTGCGGGTCTCCGCGCATTTCGCTCAAGGGTCCAACCGCTACACTGAAATGAAGGTGGAACTGCGATGAAATTCGCCGAGTTTTTATCCGTGGTCATTCCGGCCTATAACGAGGAAGAGGCCGTTGAAAAAATCATCCAAAGAACCCGGAAGGTCCTGAACCGTGAAAAGATAAAACATGAAATTATCGTGGTGGATGACGGCAGCCAAGACGCCACCGCCCGCCGTGCGCAAAAAGCCAAGGCCCAGGTGGTCTTGATGGGCGAGAACCGCGGTTACGGGGCCTCGCTCAAGGCCGGCATTCGAAGGGCCCAGGGTGAGTGGATCGCCATTTTGGACGCCGATGGAACTTACCGGCCGGAAGAACTCCCCCTGCTTTTAAACGTCGTGGAAACCAACGACATGGTGGTGGGCGCCCGGACCCTGGCGGGCGCGGCCATCCCATTTTTGCGCCGGATCCCCAAATGGTTTTTGGGCCAATGGGCCAATTACCTGGCGGAACGTAAAATCCCCGACCTTAACTCCGGCATGCGTCTTTTCAAAAAAAGCGCCATGGCCCGCTATGAGGGTCTCTTTCCCAACGGCTTTTCTTTTACCACCACCATTACTTTGGCCCTGGAATGCCATGGCTATATCGTCAAATATGTGCCGATTCATTACGAATCGAGGGTGGGACGGTCAAAAATAAGGCCCTTTCGGGACACGATCAACTTTTTTGCCTTGGTCTTGAGGGTGGTGATGTATTTCAAACCTTTAAAGATTTTTATCCCCCTGAGCGGTATCATATTTTTAGCCGCTGTGGCGTCCGCTTTGCGGGCGCACGAATTAGGAAGCCTGTTGTTGCTGGTCGCCGCTTTGCAGGTCGCCGCTTTGGGGCTTTTGGCCGACTTGCTCGTGAAACGAGGACGCTAATGAAAGTACTTCTGATCAACCCGCCTTCCGAACACATGATCACGACCAATATCCCATCGGTCATCGACGAGGAGCGCGGTTATAACCCGCCCTTAGGCCTGCTCTATGTGGCCGGTTACGCCAAGGCCAAGACTTCCCACGAGATCCACGTGCTGGACTGCCAGGTCGAGGAAATTTCCCAGGCCCAAGTCGAAGAAAAAATCAGGGCCATCGCCCCCGATGTGGTCGGCATTCAGGCCCTGACCTTTACCATCATTGACGCCCGCATGGTGGCCCAGGCCGCCAAGCGCGCCAACCCCAAGTGCAAGGTCGTGATGGGCGGGCCCCATGTCCATATCTTCGCCCGGGAAACGTTGATGATGCCGGAAGTGGACTTCGCCATTAAGGGTGAGGGCGAATTGGCTTTCAGCCAGCTGCTTTCGGCTTTTGAGGGTTTTATGACCTTCGATAAGGTATTCGGTTTGGCTTACCGGGATCCCGTGTCCGGGCAGATTAAGGACAACCCGCCGGCGCCGCCGGTGGAAGACTTGGACAGCCTTCCCTACCCGGCCCGGGAACTGACCCCCATGCATAAATATTATTCCTTGATCGCCCGGCACAATCCCATCACCACCATGTTTACCAGCCGGGGCTGTCCTTACCGCTGTCTTTTCTGCGACCGGCCCACCATGGGCCGCCGTTTCCGCAGTCACTCGGCCATGGCCGTGGTCAATGAGATGGAAGCCTGCGTGAAGCTGGGTATCCGGGAATTTTTCATTTATGACGATACCTTCAACGTGAACCGCAAGCGGGTGTTTGACATTTGCGGGGAAATTAAAAAACGCAAACTGGAAATCGCTTTTGATATCCGCGCCCGGGCCGACCGCATGGACGAGGAGATGCTGGCGGAGCTGGCCTCGGCCGGCTGCGACCGCGTGCATTATGGGGTGGAATCCGGGAACGCCGAGGTTTTGGCGACCCTGTTGAAAGACCTGGACCTGGACCACGCCCGTATGGTTTTTAAGGCCACCCGCAAACACGGCATGAAGACCCTGGCTTATTTCATGATCGGCAATCCCGGCGAGACCCGGGAGATGGCTTTGAATACCATCGAGTTCGCCAAAGAACTGGATCCGGACTTCGTTCATTTTTCCGTGCTGACGCCTTTTCCGGCCACGGCCATTTATTACAAGGCCTTGGAAGAAGGCCGGTTCGACCACGATTATTGGGCGGACTTCGCTAAAAACCCCACGCCTGATTTTAAACCCCAGCTTTGGGAAGAACACATGAAGCGCGACGAGTTGATCGACCTTTTGAAATTCGCCTACAAATCTTTTTATCTGCGGCCTAAGATCGTGATGAAAAATATGTCTTATACCCACACGCCCTTGGATTTTTTCCGGAAGGCCAAGGCGGGATTGAAGATGATCCGTATCTAAGAGGCTCTAACAAAAACCCAAGGCAATTAACCATGATGGACGCTGATGCCCCGCAGATCTTTATTAAGTATCATTCTAATGAGTGTGGGGTAATACCGCTTTCCACAACTTTATAAAAGGAAAAGCGGCACAAACGCGGATGGGGGAAAAATCAAAGAATTTTGTCCTGTTTTTTTCCAGGTTCATCCGAGTTCATCCGCCTTGATCATTGCTAATTGGTTTTTGTTAGAAGTTCTAAGCCTGTTCGTCGATCCAGCCTAAAATTTTCACGGGGCCTTTCATGATCAAGAAATCGCTTTTGATCCTCGTCGGGATCGCTTTGTTCATTTTCATCCTTCTCAAGGTGAATCTCACCCAAACCTGGGCGCTTCTCAAGACCGCCGATTGGCGGCTTTGTGTGGCTGCCTTTATGACGCTTCTGGCCATGGTTTATCTCAAGGGAATGCGTTGGAGCTTTCTTTTGAGAATGCAGGGATATGCCTACTCCACTTGGAACTGTTTTCTCATCTACATGGGCAGTCTCTTTTGGGGCAATGTGACGCCGGGCCGGGCCGGTGATTTTATGAAGGTGCTTTACCTGAAGGAAGACTTGGGGCTTCCCATCGGCTTAGGCATGACCAGCGTGGTGGTGGACCGGGTTTTCGATCTTTATCTGCTTCTCATTTTAGGCAGCCTGGGGGTTTTGATTTATCCCTTGGGCTTGCCGCCCTCCTTGGTGCATCTGGTCTGGATTTTTTTCGCGTTTTTAATTTTCGCTTCTTTTTTGGTCTTTAACCGCCGGATCGGTGAAGTCTTGATCAAGGCGGTCTTTCAGAGGGTCTTAGGGGCCTCCTTAAAAGAAAAAGCCAACCAAGCTTTCGGCGAGTTTCACCGGGGGATGGAAGCTTTTTACAGTTGGCGCCTCATCATTCCGGCCCTTTTATCCCTGACCTCCTATCTTCTTTTCTTCATGGGCTCCTACTGGATGGCCCAGTCCATCGGCCTTTCCATTAACTTTTTTTTCCTGGCCTTCACCCTTTCGGTGGTCAACATCGTCTCGCTTTTGACTTTTCTGGGGATGGGGACCCGGGAAGGCGCCCTCATTGTTTTATTCGGGTGCATCGGTTTGGCCCAGGCGCAGGCCTTGGCTTTTTCGCTTTTGATTTTTTTCGTGGGAACCGTTCTTTTCACCCTGGTGTGCCTGCTTTGCTTTTTCCTCAAGCCCATTCGTTTTAAAGACCATTTTTAAACCCCGTTTTCCTTAAATCCGGCGGCGCGCGCGCGTCATTGTCCGGATTCCTTCCAAGTGCTATAGTGTCGCCCCCATGAGCTTTTGCCGCTTGAGGCGACGGTTCGGGGAAAAACGCTGCCACCCAAGGAACCGGCTGACGATGGGAAAAATTATCTGCATCACCAATCAAAAGGGGGGCGTGGGCAAGACCACGACCACGGTGAACCTCTCGGCCTGCCTGGCCGCGGTGGAAAAGAAAACCCTTTTGATCGACATGGACCCCCAAGGAAACGCCTCCAGCGGAGTGGGCTTGGACAAGACCCAGCTCACGCCTAATGTCTATCAGGTGCTGATGGGCGAGGCGGATATCCGGGACGCGGTCCAGCCGACCGAATTGGAAAAACTTTTTTGCCTGCCCTCCAACAGCCATTTGATCGGCGCGGAAGTGGAACTGGTGGGGATGGAAAACCGGGAAGGGCGCCTCAAGCAGGCCCTGGCCGCGATCCAATCCGAATATGATTACTTTCTGATTGATTGCCCTCCGTCCCTGGGCTTTTTGACCTTGAACGCGCTCATGGCCGCGGACTCGGTTCTGATCCCGGTCCAAACCGAATATTACGCCTTGGAGGGTTTGAGTTCCCTGATGGAAACCATCGAGATGGTCCGGGAAAGCTTGAATCCGAAGCTGGAAATCGAGGGGGCCCTCCTCACCATGGTGGATTCGCGCACCCGGCTGGCCACCCAAGTCGCCGACGAAGTGAAGAAGTTTTTCGGGGACAAGGTATACAATACGGTGGTTCCCCGAAACGTTCAGCTTTCCGAATCCCCGTCTTTCGGCAAGCCCATCATCCTTTACGACATTAGGTCCAGCGGGGCCCAAGCCTATTTGAACCTGACGAAGGAGATATTGAACCATGACTAAAAAAGCGCTCGGCCGGGGGCTGGAAGCCTTGATCCCCAAAAAAGTCATCACCGCCATTGAGGAACGCAAGGGCGGAGCCCAGCAGATTCCTTTGTCCAAGATTAGGCCCAACCCTTATCAGCCCCGAAAAACATTCCGGGCGGAAGACCTGCAAGAGCTGGTGGCGTCGGTGAGGGAAAAAGGCGTGCTCCAGCCCATCGTGGTCCGCCGCAAGGGCGATACCTGGGAAATTATCGCGGGGGAGCGCCGTTTCCGGGCGGCCCAAAAATTAGGCCTGCTGACGATTCCGGCGGTCGAGGTGACGGCCTCGGATGTGGAGTCGCTTGAGATCGCGCTCATTGAAAACCTGCAGCGCTCGGACCTTTCGCCTTTGGAAGAGGCCGATGGCTACCAGCGTTTGATCGACGAGTTTCAGATGATCCAGGAACAAATCGCCCAAAAAGTCGGCAAGGACCGGGCCACGGTAGCCAACGCACTAAGGCTCACCCGGCTTTCCCCGGAGGTGAAGGCGCTTTTGGCCTCGGGCCGCCTTTCGGCGAGCCACGCCCGGGTCGTGGCGGGCTTGAATTCCCCCGTGGAGCAAAAAAAACTGGCGGAAAAAATCATCAGCCACGGATTGACGGTCCGCGACGCGGAAAAATGGCTGCAAGGCCAAAAAGGACCGGTTAAAAAGAGCCGGGCCCTGGGGCGCGCCAAGGACCCGAATGTGCTGAAACTGGAAGAGGATTTGCGCCGGTGGCTGGGGACGAAGGTGAACATTAAAACCCAAGGCCGCCACAAGGGAACTCTTTGCTTGGATTATTATTCCCTCGATGACTTGGACCGAATTTTAAATCTTTTCCGCAAGGCCGGGTTGAGATAAAATACTCAACCTTGGGAAATGGTCTCCCATTTATTAACCTGCAAGGAGTCGACAGTGCCTCAAACCGTTCCTGAAATCATCGCGAAGAAGATTGAGGGGGAAGCCAAGCGTTTGGCGCCTCTGGCCGTGATCCGAATCGATTATTCCAATTATAAGAATGACGGGGTGGATGTTTATATTTACGCTCCCCGGAAGGTGTCGGACATGCTGCGGGGCCGCTTGAAGGGCACCCTGGACGCCGAGCTTCGCAAAGCCAACGGCATCCGCGCCCGCTTATTGATGGAAGATATCGAGAACATGACGGCGGAAGCCAAGAAAAAGTACGGGATTCCGGTCGCTTAGGCTTTTATTTTCCAACAATCTAAAAACGTTTTTTGATGGTCGAAAGAACTTCGGCTTCGGTTAAACTCAAAGCCTCTTCCTGGTTAAAACGGGAAGGGGCTTTTGTTTTGGGATATCTAACAAAAACTAAAATATTTGGAACAATGATGGACGCCGATGAACGCAATTTTGATTAGGCGTAAATTTCGAATTTTCCAATCAGCGTTCATCGGCGTTAATCAATGTTACATGGGCTTTTTTGTGAAGCTTAAAGAATAAACTCTAAAAGAGGCTTTTATGGCCAAACCCAGGTTGTTTTTATTGGACGGAGCGGCGGTGGCCTATCGGGGCTATTTTAGTTTCATCAAAGATCCCCGGGTGACCACGAAAGGCCTGAACACCTCGGCGGTTTACGGGTTTATGAGCACGCTTTTGATGATCCTGGAAAAACAAAAACCCGAATACTTCGCGGTGATTTTTGACAGTCAAGAACCCACCTTCCGCCACAAAATGTATAAAGAATACAAAGCCAACCGGGAAGAAATGCCGGAGGACCTGGCCAAGTCTTTTCCCTATATCCACCAGATGGTCAAGGCCATGAGCATTCCCATGCTGGCCAAGCCGGGCTTCGAGGCGGACGATTTGATCGGAACCTTGGTGAAACGCGCCACGAAAGAAAAAATCGACAGCGTGATCGTGTCCGGCGACAAGGATTTCATGCAGCTCATCGGGCCGGGGGTGCGGATGTTCAAGCCCAAATGGCCCAACGATTGGATGATGGCGGATGAGAATGACGTGCTGGAAAAATTCGGGGTGAAGCCGGAGCAGGTCATCGACGTGCTGGCCCTGATGGGCGACACCTCGGACAACGTGCCCGGCGTTCCCGGGGTGGGGGAAAAGACCGCCACCACCCTGATCCAGGAATATGGGACGCTCGATAATCTTTATAAGAACTTGGAAAAAATCCAAAAGCCCAAGCTCAAAGAATCCTTGATCAAAAACAAGGCGATGGCCGATTTGTCCAAGGAACTGGTGACGATTGATTGCGAAGTGCCGATCAAGGAAAAGGCCGTGGACTTGGCCTGCGGCAAGCCCGACATGGCCGAGCTTCAAGAGCTTTGCCGGGAGCTGGAATTCAACCGGATGATGACCAAAATCGAGGAATACGCCAAGCCCTTTGGCGTAGAGTTCTCGCTTTCAAGCCCATCGGTTCCCGAGCCTAAGGCCAAAAAGGTTAAAAAAGAAAAGAACGAGGAACAGGCTCCCGAGGAAATTAGAGTAAAGATAGTTTCGGATAAGTACCGAAGCCTTTTGACCGAGGAAGAAATTACGAAGGCGCTCGCGGCGGCGGCGAAAGCCGGGTTGGTGGCGGTGGATACGGAAACCACGGGATTGGATCCCTTGACGGTCGACATCGTGGGGGTTTCATTGGCGTGGAAAGAAAAGGAAGCGGTTTTTATTCCTTTCAACCAACAGCTTCCCCAAGCGAAGGTCGTTCAGTTGATCAAGCCATTCCTCGAAAATCCGAAAATTGAGAAGGGCGGCCAAAACAGCAAATATGACTGGGCGGTCTTCAAGAGCCACGGCATTGATCCCCAAGGCTTCGCTTTTGACACCATGCTGGAAAGCTTCCTTTTGGATTCTTCCTACCGCCAGCACAATCTGGACGCCATCGCGCTGAAGCATTTCAACTACACCAAGATCCCTACCCAGGCGCTGATCGGGAGCGGAAAAAAGCAGATCACCATGGATCAGGTTCCTTTGGAAGCCATCACCCAATACGCCTGCGAGGATGTGGACTTTACCCTGAGGGCCCACGATTTGTTCGCCCCGCGTTTGAAAAAGGAGGGCCTGGAAAAACTTTACCGGGAGGTGGAACTTCCCCTGGTGTCGGTGTTGGAAGAAATGGAACGCAAAGGGATCTGCGTGGACGTGAGGCTTTTGAAAGAGTTGTCCGATGAGGCCGGAGTGGAGCTCAAAAAACTCACCCAGAAGATTTTCAAAGCGGCGGGGGAAGAATTTAACATCGGCTCGCCCCTGCAGCTGGGCAAGATTCTTTTCGAGAAGATGCAGGTTCAAAAGATCGCCGGAACCCGGGTGAAAAAGACCAAAACCGGTTACGCCACGGACGTGGATGTGCTGGAATCGCTCAAAGGCGTCCCTATCGCGGATTTGGTTTTGGATTTCCGCCAGCTTTCCAAGCTCAAGAACACCTATTTGGACGTTCTGCCGGAGATGGTCCATCCCCAGGACAACCGCATCCATACTTCCTACAGCCAGGTGACGGCCGCCACCGGAAGGCTGGCCTCGACCGACCCCAATTTACAGAACATCCCGATTCGTTCCGAGTTCGGCCGCAGAATCCGGGCCGCCTTCGTTCCGAAGGATTCCAAGCATGTGCTCATCTCGGCGGACTATTCCCAAATTGAGCTCCGCGTTTTGGCCCACATCACGGAAGACCCCAATCTCATTCAAACCTTCAAGAACGACGAGGATGTCCACCGCCGGACCGCGTCGCTGATCTTCGGGGTGCCCATGGAAAAAGTCACCTCCACCCAGCGCAACCAAGCCAAGACCATTAATTTCGGGGTCATTTACGGCATGGGTCCCCAGCGCTTGGCCCGGGAAAACGGCGTGTCCATGGCCGAGGCCAAAAAATTTATTGAGGACTATTTCGCCAAATATCCCGGCATTCAAAAATTCACCACCGAGCAGGTGGAAAAGGCTAAGGAGGACGGCTACGTTTCCACCATCCTGGGGCGTAAGCGCCTATTGCCTGATATTCAATCCTCCAACGTCGGCCTTCGGATCAACGCCGAGCATATGGCGGTGAATACGCCCATCCAGGGATCAGCGGCGGATCTGATAAAGATCGCCATGGTGCGGCTGCAGGAGAAGCTCCAAAAGAAAAAAATGGAAACCGTCATGCTGCTCCAAGTGCATGACGAGTTGGTCTTTGAGGCGCCCAAGGGTGAGGTGGAAGAAGCCGGGGACTTGATCACGCAGGAGATGGAAGGCGCGATGAAGCTCAAGGTGCCTTTGAAAGTGGATGTGGGCGTGGGCAAAAACTGGCTGGAAGCCCATTGATTCTGGTTTTGACCGCCGACTCGGCGCTTCAAGAGCAAATCGAGAAGGCCGCCGGGCAAGAGGGGCGGGAGGGCCTTTTTTTATCCGACGAGGACGCGGCCTTCGCCGCCCTGCAGGAAATGACGCCCGATCTTTTGCTGGTGGATCTGGCCATCGCTACCCTGGACGCGCCGTCCGTGATTGAGCGGCTCAAACACAATCCGGCCACCGCGAAGATTCCTTTGGTGGCTTTTGGCAATTCACTGAGGGCCGACCTGCTTCAAGACGCCAAGGAAGCGGGAGCCGACCAGGCCTTGCCCCGGGCGGCTTTTAACCAGCAGCTGGTCGAACTTATCCGGCATTACCGCAAGTCCTGACCGGCTGTTTCTTCCGCGATAAAACAAACCCCGTTAAAAACCGTCCTTGACTCTGGAGTATACTCCAGGGTCTATACTCGTTTGGGAGCTGACGCCATGAAAAAAAATCCATTCCTTCAAATCGGTCAAGTGGCCCAAAAAAGCGGGACGTCCATCGATACGATCCGCTATTACGAAAAAGAGGGGCTGCTGAACGAGCCTTCCCGGAGCGAAGGCGGCTTTCGGATTTATCCCAAGGAAGCGGTGGACCAATTGGAGTTCATCCGCAAAGCCCAAGCCATGGGGCTGACGCTCAAAGAAATAAAGAAAATCACCTGTTGCGGGGACAAGGGTCTGGGCCCCTGTTGCGACCTGACGGTGGACTTGTTCACCGCCAAGATCGATGAGTTTGAGGGGAAAATCCAGGAACTTCAGGGCATGAAAAAGAAATTGAAGTCGGTTTTGGGCGAGTGGGTGGGGAAGAAAAAGTAATAGGGGGATCAACTTGCAAACGCGAGCTAGTTGGAGATGAAGAATATCCTTCTTAAGAAGTCCCTGGCCGAGGCCATGGGGACCTTTACCCTCGTCTTCGCCGGATGCGGAAGCCTCATGGTCGCGGAGCGGTTTCCGGGGACCCTTTCGCAGGCGGTCGTACCGGTTATTTTTGGGTTGGCGGTGGCGGTCATGATTTACGCGGTGGGGCATATTTCGGGAGCCCACTTCAATCCCGCCGTGACCTTGGCCTTCGCCGTAGCCCGCCACTTTCCCTTTGAGCAGGTTTTGGCCTATTGGGCCGCTCAACTCATCGGGGCTTTTGCCGCTATCGGCATCCTCAAAATGATTCTTCCATCCGGTGTTTCTTATGGAGCCACCATTCCCGCCGTGCCGAATGGGCAAGCTTTGAGCTGGGAAATGATCCTGACCTTTTTTCTGATGTTCGTGATTGTGGCGGTGGCCACGGATACCCGCGCGGTCGGCACCATGGCGGGCGCGGCGATTGGCGGAACTGTCATGCTAGCGGCCTGGGTGGGTGGGCCGGTCACGGGGGCTTCCATGAATCCGGCACGGTCCCTGGCCCCCGCGGTCTTTGAGGGACATTTGAATGGGACGTGGATTTATGTGGTAGGGCCTTGTCTTGGGGCGGTTCTTGCCGCGTTGTTTTATGAGTCGATCCGGCTGGCGCCCGCCAACTTGAAAAACAACAAGGAGTAGGCCTTGAAAAAAATTCTTTTTCTTTGTGTGGCCAATTCGGGCCGCAGCCAGATGGCGGAAGGCATCGCCAAGCATCTTTTGGGCGATAAAGGCCTGATTCAAAGCGCCGGTTCCAAGCCGTCTTTCGTGAATCCTTTATCAATCAAGGCCCTGGCCGAAATCGGAATCGATATTTCCGGCCAGACTTCCAAGTCCGTGGCCGAGATCGACCCGGCGACGGTGGATACGGTTATCACCCTTTGCGCCGAGGAAGAATGTCCAGTTTTCTTAGGGAAGGCTGAAAGAATTCATTGGCCGCTGCCCGACCCTGGAAAGGGAGCCACGACGGATGAAGAAAAGCTAAAAAGCTTCCAGGAAGTAAGAGATGAAATTCGCCGTCGATTGAAATTATTTTTAGGGCTTTAATAGGTTTCGTCAAAAGGATGGGAAGGAAACATCCATTCCACTGGCGAAGTGGCCGAAGACTGAATAGAATGGCCCCATCTTAAAACTCAGGAGTTTTTCGCATGGGACGCATTGAAGAAATACTGCTCATTTTGGTCGTGGCCCTTTTCTTTTTTGGAAAAGACAAGCTTCCGGGATTGGGCAAGGCCATCGGCCAGTTCATGGACGAGTTTAAAAAGGCTTCCAGCGGCCAAAGCGTTAAAGAAGAGCCGAAAGCGGCCGACAAGCCCGAAACCGCCAAGCCGCAGTTAGCCCTGCCACCGTCGGAAGCGGAAAAGGCCGCCAAGCGTCGCAAAAAAGCGCCGGCCAAAAAGAAGAAGACCAAGGCGAAGGCAAAATATTAAGGCTTTTGAAACACGGAGGTAACAAAGTTACACAGAGTAAATCTTTTTGAGAACCAAAGCTTTAGGTTCCCCCAATGTTTAAAATTAATGGCTTAATCAAAAATAATTTTAATCCTCGCCCTGTGTAACTCCGTGTCACTCTGTGTTTCAAGCTTTTGCCTATTCGACGTTTCTCATTCTTGTGAAGGCCGAGATAACAATCACCGATAGCCCGAATACGCACACGATGGTGGCGCCCATGGGCCAGTCCTTCCAATAGGAAAACCCGGACCCGATGATCGAAGCCAGCCACGCCAATCCCCAGGCCAGGTAAAGCCGCGGTCTTCCTTTCATGCCCAAAAGGGTCGAACAGACGATCGGCACGATCAGAAACGAAAAGACCGCCAGCACGCCCGAAACCCGAACCGCGTCGGTCACGACCAGCCCGAAGCCCGCGTAAAAAAGGAAATCCCAAAGTTTCAGGGACAGTCCCTGCTTTTGGGCCTCTTTGGGGTCGGCGGAACAAAGCGCCAAGGTCTGGCGGTTGAAAAAAAGAAACAGGCCGACGAGGGCGTAAATGACCGCCATCAGCGCCACGTCTTTCCAAGCGACCCAGCCCAGGCTTTCCCCGCTCAAGGTTCCCTGCACGTGCTCGGCGCCGTGGGGGGAATTGGACAAGACCAACAGGGTGGCCGCCGTCGCCAGGGAGAAGGCGATTCCGATAAAGGCCTCCTGAAAAACCGAATGGTTGCGGTCCCACAAAAAACTAAAAAGGGCCGCGCCCAATAGGGTGAATCCCAGGGACCAATAGTAGGTGGCCGGATCATGGGGGTCGGCCCCCAACAAAAAGGCCACGCTTTGTCCCAGCGCCGCTATTTGAGCCAAGGCCAAGTCCACGAAAATGACTCCCCGGGCCAGCACATGCTGGCCCAAGGAGGGCAGGATGAGGCCGAGGAGCAAGCAGGCCAAAATCGGAAGACCCATCACCTCGATAAAGTTGGACATGGCGCTTATTTTCCCCCGTAGGCTTGAACTAAAGTCGACACGATGAAGTCGAATTTCGAGAAAACGTCCTTGGCCTCCGGAACGCCGCCCACTTCATTAGGAATCTCATAGGCGGTGGCCCCGGCTTTCAACGCTAATTGCTTGGCCTCGTCGGCGTCATAGTAAGGCTGGTAGATAACGACCTTCACTCCGGCGGTTTTCATCGCGTCGGCCGTGTCCGATAGGTATCGGGGGCTCGGCGGAATGCCGGGCTTGGACTCCACGGTTCCGAAAACCTTCAAGCCAAACCGGTTGGTGAAATACTTGAAATTCTCGTGGTAGGACACGAGCGAATTTCCCTTATAAGGAGCCAGCTGAGCCTCCCAGCCCTTGATCGACGCGTCCATTTTCGCGTCGAAGGCCTTATCGTTGGCCGCGTAGTCCGCCGCGTTGGCCGGGTCCAAATCCGAAAAAATTTGGGTCAAATGATCCGCCACGATTTCCAGATTTTTCGGGTCGCCATAGTAATGCGGGTTGCCCAAAGGATGGATGTCCCCCTCCGCCCGGCTGACGGTGCCGACGGGCTTATCCAAAACATCAATGCCTTCCGAGGCGTCAACGAAGCCTTCGGCGCCCGGCTGAATTTTGGGATTGCGGCTCCCGGGGATGACCAAGGGCAGCCAGCCCCCGTCCAACTCCAGCCCCACGGACACGAATACATCGGCGTCCTGGATGGCCTTCATCAAACTGGGTTTGGCCGGGACAAAATGCGGGTCCTCATAACCTTTGCAAAGGCTGATGGCCGTGACGTGTTTGCCTCCCACGAATTGGGCCACCGACGCCAAATCTGAAAGGGAGGTGGCCACTTTCAAATCCGCGAAAGCCGGCAAGGCGATCAAGCAACCGAAGAGCAGCACTAAAAAAGCGCTTAGACGTTTCATGAGTTTTCTCCTTGATTTTTTAAACCACAAATTTTTTGAATCCGCTCCGTCCTAATAAGAGTGGGGCGGATGGAATCCGATCACATAGTTAAACTGCAGCATCACCCGGTTATCGCCCTGGCCCGCGTCGTTTTGGGCGTAGCTATATTCGGCCTTCACCTGCGAAAATTCCGACGCCAGCCAAGCCACATTGAACGAGGCGCGCTTGACGTTGCCGGCGAGTGAATTTTCCGTGGAGTCCACATCCAGGTCCGGTGTGGCGTTATAGCACTCTTCCATCCGGATGCCGGTCCACCATTCCTGGGCCAAGCGATATTGGAACGAGGTATACCAGCCGTCCGCTTCCTGGTTATAGGCGTTGTCATCAAAGGAAACTTTTTTGATGTACTCGCCCTGCAGAATCCATCCCCGTTGGTTGGATTGTTGAAGCGGCACATTGCGGAAAGTCAGGTCCGCGCCATAAACGGCGTGGTGCAGGCCGTCGTCACCCATGCCGGTCAGGGCCGATCCGCCTAATTCCATCGTGGTGTCGTCATCCACGTCGAAAAGATTTTTGAGATGGATCAGGTAGGGAATATTGTCGTGCGAGGCGTCGGCGAAATTCAGCGGATGGTCGCCCGAGGCCGCCACCGATCCGTAGGCGCCCAGGGTCAGTTCGCAGTACCAAGGCAGGGGCGTCAGCCAAGCGCCTTCCACGCCCGCGTCCTTGAAGCCTTCCTGGCCCACGCTGTTGCCCATGATGATGGGGGCTTGGATGAAGGGAAAAGCGTGGGTGTGAAGCAGTCCGTGTTTTCCGAAATCCGCCCGGATTTCCCCGATCTTGAACGTGATTCCCGGGATGGCGTCGGTGGTGGCGTAGGCTTCTTCCGCCGACACCGAGTCGGGAATGCCGGTTTTAGGATCGCCCTCAAACACCAAATTGGCGGCCAGGGTCCAATAAGGATCCACGGTGGAGATGACGCTCAATTCGGCTTCCTGGAATTTAATGCCGTAGGGGGCGGCGATGTTCGGCGCGGCTTGGCCCAAAAACAACGCGCTCATGCCGATGGCCGGATTGGCCAAGTTGGAGATAATCGACCGGGTTTGGGCCTGGGCCCCCCCGGCGAAAGCCACTCCCAAAAGGGAGGCCAAAATAAAATAAAAACGATGAATTCTCATGAATTCCTCCTGTGTATTTTTTCAAAACGGCTCGAAAAATTACAGGAGGACGGGCGGGGACCTGCCCGTGGAGGATATGAGGGACGGGGGAATGATAAAAGAAAAAGTTAGAAGTAATAAACCCGTGATAAAGGTTGGAAGCAATGTCGGCGGCAGTGGCAAGGTGGCGGCTTGGGAACCAGTTTGCTGGCAACTACAAATGGAGCAGTTGTCCTGGGGTTCCAGAGGGCTGTGATGGTGGGATGTTTCCACGGTCATGATTGAAATCAGGAAGGGAAGGAAAAATAAAATTCCCCATCTTAAAAAAGAACGTTTGAAACCGCGCATGGCCCTCTTCCAGTTCTGGATGGGGGCCATTATTAGAGGGCGGAGCTGGCACTGTCAATCCGGCGGACGGACCATGGGTTGAGTGAAAAACAGGGTTAATCCACCTCAAATAAAATGCGCAATCGGGTTTTGGAATCGAGGGGTACATTGTCCTGGGCGGCGGGCTTGAACCGCCATTTTTCGGCGGTTTGGATCGACAAGGCGTCGAGCTCGTCGCTCCCGCTGGATTCCAAAAGCCGGCAAGTGACTTGGCCTTGCGCTGTGACCAAAAATTCAATCACCACGCTGGTCTTCAGGTTTTGATCCCTTAAATAGGAGGGGATGACGGGTTGGGGCGCGTAGAGCGCGACTGGCCCGTGGGTGGGCCCCAGGTCTGGGCCCGCGTCCACTTGGTTTTGCTCGGTTTTGGGAGGGGTTGGTTTCTTGGCCGGCTTGGGTTTGTGCCGGGGGTTAAAAACCACATCATCATCGGGACTAGTGGCTTGGGCTCCGGACAAATGAGCGTCGGATAACTGCACGATTTGGGCATCCACCGCGTCGTCGAAGCGGTTATGAAAAAGGGACAAATGACCTAGCCCTAGAGCCAGAAAAAAAAGAAATTCCACGCCGATGGCGAGTCCGGCTGACCGGACGAGAGGTTCCGTATTTGAATCCAGGCGGATTATCGGCATGGTTATTTTCCTTCCCCGGCTTCTGCGGCCAACGCGAATTTCCGTACTCCGGCGTCCTTGGCCTTTTGCATGGCTTGAACGACTTGGCCATAGGGGGCGCCCTCGTCGGCGTTCACGATGACCACGCCTTGGGGGTCGGCCTGCATCACGCTCACCAACTGGCTTCCCAAGGTGTCTAAGGTCACAGGCGTTTTGTTAATGAGCAGGGAGCCGTCTTTTTTCACCGTCAAGATGACGTTCTGCCGGGGATTTTCCGCTTTTCCTGAAGTCTTCGGGAGCACTACCTTGATGCTGTTGATGCGGGTCATGGCCAGGGAAGTCACCATGAAAAAAACCAACAGGAAAAAAATGACGTCGATCATGGGGATGATCTCAATCCGGATTCGTTTGATGGGTTTTTGCCGTACCTGCATTATTTTTTACCCCGTTCAAAGCCCATGCGGGTTTCCTGCAGGTAGGAGGCCGCCGACTCCATCTCGTAAATCAGGTTTTTGACCAGGGTGTTGAAATAATTCATCGCGATCACGCAAAGCACGGCGATGATGATGCCGGTGGCCGTGGCGATCAAGGCCTCGGCGATGCCGCCGGTGATCGAATAGGGGTCGTCCACCCCGCTTTGGGTCAGCACCTTGAAGGAGCCCATCATTCCCAGGATAGTTCCCAAGAGGCCCATCAGGGGAGCGATGGTGATGATGGTATCCAGGACATGAATCCTTTTTTCCAAAACCGGAATCCAGCTTTCGGCCTCGTTCTTCATGGCGATTTCCATTTCGGCGGCGGGACTCTTGAGGTTTGTGATCCCCGCTTTCAAAACCGCCGCTACGGGGAAGGCCTTTCCATCACAATCCTTTTGGGCCTCAGCCACGTTGCCTTCCCTTATTTTTTTCAACACCCTGAGCAGGAAGCCCTCGGGCGTCTTGTATTGCTTTTGGAAAACCTTCCAACGATCGATGATGACCGTTAGGGCGATCAGGGAGGAGGCCAGCAGGGGAAGCATCATGAAGCCGCCCCGGAAGATAAATTTAAAACCGTCGAAAATCTGTTCCATTTCTTTTCCTTTTGATTGTTATCAAAAACCACATCCGGCGTCATATGGGTGGTACCCAAAAATGACGCTGAATCTGGATTTTGAAAACGGCAACCCCTAAAGGGATACCTGCCTATCAATTTATTTTTTTATAGAAGGGCAAGATGCCGGTTGGGCTCTGAACCCAACCGGCGCTGCCTTGTCGCTTTTAAACCCAACCTTTCGCTTTAGAACACCTTGGCCAAACGGAAGATGAATTCCCGTCCGTTTTCGTAATGATTCCCGTTGTAACCATTGGCGACGAAGATGGTGTAGGGGTTATCAAAGAGATTCAGCGCGTCCAGGCTGGCTTTCATCCCTGATAGGCCGCTGTCTTTCTGAAAGGCGTAACCCACCGTGGCGTCCATGGTGAAATGGGACGGCAGTCTCAAGGTGTTGTCCGGGCCGGTGCTCAAACCCCCTCCAAAAAGACCTTCGGCGGTGAGCCAAATATCACCGGGGTTATAGGTCAATCCGGCGTTGGCTGTGTGGATTTGGCAATGGTCCAGGAACTGGTAGACGCCAGGTTCGAAATCGGTCCCCGGGGGGAAGGCGAAGATACCGCCGCTGATTCCCTGCCCCTTAGCGATCTCGTAGGAATAATTGGCGAAATCAGTCCAGTCCTTGGCCAGTTCCCCGCGCATGGAAAATTCAAGGCCATAGGCGTAGCCGGAGGCGAAGTTGAAGGGTTGGGCGATAGCCGTGTTCAAAAGCTGGTTTTCATCCAGCATATTCAACGCGTATTTGTAGTAAGCGTTCAAGGTGAACAGTTGGTTGTCCACCTGCTGGGCGATTCCGGTTTCGAAATAATCGTCCTTCTCGGCCTTGAGGTCGTAAGGCGTCAAACTGTTCCCTTGGCCCAAATTGACGAAGGTGTCCCGCAGATCCTCCGGCGGGGCCGGCATGAACATCTTGCCGTAAAAGAAATGGATCTTGGTACCTTCGGCCGGAAGCAGGCTGAGGCCGACCCGGGGTTCCAGCATGCTGTCGTTGGAATTCGCTCCCGGGAAGGTAAATTGGATGGCGTCAAAGCGCACGCCCCCGCTTAAGACCAGCCCCTTGGCCAGATCCATTTCGTCCTGGACGTACAGGCCTTCTTGGTAACCCACATCGGTAGAATTATCCCCACTGCCATCCACCGTGATCGGATCTCCCGGGGTTCCGTCAAAATTGGCTTCCGTAACGGAAACGGGGCCGGAAGATTGCGTCAAAAGGGCCTGTCCCCCGATCTTGACCAGGTTGTTGGCGTCCGCGTGCCAGGTGTAATCCGCCTGCGTCCCATAGTTGTCGCTGGTGCGGTCCTCGGAGAAAGAGGAAATACTGAACGGCGTCCCCGAGTTCTGATCCTGGATCTGCGTGTTATAGGCCGCCGCCAGATCGTCCTGCGGATCGTTGGTGAAGGTGATGTTGGATTCCTTCCAATAGGGCGCTATTTGAAGGAAAGAATCGTCGCCGAAGTTATGCCGCCAAGCTAATTCAATGTACTTGTTGGCTTCGGCTTGGGTGTCGTTGGTGGTGGAAGGAACGTAGTTCACGACGTTCCCGTAGATATCCCCCGAACTGAGGAAATACTGGAAGTTGGGTCCGCCCGGATCAAAGGAACTGGGATAGTCCGGGATTTGGAAAAATTTGTCCTCGCTGAAGGCGATCAGGTCAAACTTGTTGGAGTTGTCCGCCACCCAATCAAGCTTCAAGAAAGCGTCCGTGCCGTAGCTTTTGTCATGGACCGCCTGTTCGCTCCCGCCATTCTGGTCGGCGTTGATGTCGGCCGGCGCGGGAGTGTCCAACCCGCGGTCGGTGGAAAAGGAATTGGCCGAGAGGTAGTAATGAAAAGCTCCGGAGGCGTCAGACCCTCCGTAGCTGGCGTAATCGGCGGTCTGGTTGTAGGAACCGTAGCTGAGGCCGATTTCACCGCCGGGAGTGATCGCGCCCGACTTGGTGACGATATTCACCACGCCGGCCATGCGGGAACCGAACTCCGGCTGGAGGCCGCCGGTTAAAATTTCCATGTGGTCGATGTTGACCGGGGTGAAGGCTTCCCCAAAGGAGCCGCCCACCGAATCGGGCAATTGGATGCCGTCGATCTGGTATTGCAAGTTGGCGTGGTTGCCCCGGGTAAAGACTTGCCCGAAGTCACCCTCCACGAATCCGGCTGTGGTGGTATAAAGCAATTTCGGAAGGTTCGTCGTGGAGCCTCCCGGCAGTTGGGCGATATCATCTTTATTTAACGCCCGGCTGCTGTCGGGCGCGGAGGAGACCAGATGTTTGGCTTTCACCGTCATTTGCATCTCACCGGATGGCAGCAAGACCACCGCCAGGGACGAGGTGCCGCCCGAAACCGCGACGGTTTCTTGATAGGGGCTAAAGCCGTCCGCTTGAACTTGAACCTGGTAATCCCCCAGGGTTAAGGGAAAGGCCTGGAAAGTTCCTGTCGCTGAAGACACCACGTCCTTTTCAGTGCCGTTGCCCGTAATCGTCACCTTCGCGTTGGGCACCGCGACGCCTTTGTCATCCAAAACGGTGCCTGAAATGGCGCCGTCAACTGTCGCGCGGGCGACGCTTACATTAAAACCCCAACACAGAAACAAAAGCCAAAACCATCGGGAAACGAATCTCATTGAAATATCCTCCAAATAGGATTTAGGGCCAAACCTTAAGGTTTTTGAACCTCGAGGCCGGTCTTGGTCGATTTAAAAATTAAAAAGGGATTTAGAAACCACGCGCAAGCGTGGTTTCCGGGGGAAAAGAAACAGGAACAAGCTTTTAAGGGTTTTAAAACGAAAAGACGGAAAGGGTTAAAAAAGACCTGTTCCCGGTTTTCCCGCTCAATTGAAGTTTAAGCGATGGAAACCGGGGGGGACCTGCCGGAAGCTTGCACCATCCGGAAGGAAAACCAAGGGAAAGAAACAATCTCTAAAACCAAAACCGCGAATAGCGGAATCAGTTGTGGGGGAGCGGCGGAGACGGTGGCCTTGGAATCGACCTGTTGCCAGCTGCACATGGCGCAGTCATCGTGGCTTTCCAGGTCGCCGTGGTGATGGAAGTTTTCGGCCACCGAAAGGGACGCGAAGGCGGTGAGGCCCAGCAAGGCGATGAAAAATGAAATTTTTCGGAATCGGAACATGCCACGCGCCTTGGAAGCGGATCGGAAACGAAAAATATTATTGGGAGGGCTTCCGGGGTTTGTCAACGGATTTTGAAAATTTAACGCCGGGATGCGATAGAATAGGTTTTGAAGAAAGCGCGGGGCTTCCAAATCCTTTCGCGTTTTTAATCCCGACTTAAAAGGTTTTATCCTTATGAAGCGTACCCTCGTTTTCGCGGCGGCGGTCTCACTATTACTGGCGGGTTGCGGCCCCAGTTCCTCGGTCTCCTCGACCGCCGGCGTGGTGGGGCTGGGGCAAAAATGCCCGGATTTTACCCTGGAGAACTGCGACGGCCGTTTCTTTAAATCCACCGATCTTCAACCCGGATGGTATTTGGTGCTCGTTTTTTACCGGGGCCATTGGTGCTCGGCCTGCCAAAACCAGCTTTTAAACCTGAAGGATGATTTCGAGAAATTCTCAACCCTGCATGCGGCCCTCGCGGCCGTGAGCGTGGATCCGGTCGAGGACGCGGCGGCCTTCAATGAGCAATGGCGGTTTCCTTTCCCGCTTTTGGCCGATACCCAATTAAAGCTGATCGACGCCTTCGGCGTGCGGCATCCCCAGGGCCACGATGGGAAAGACATCAGCCGCCCCGCGGTCGTCATTATCGATCCCACCAAAATAATCCGTTTCAAGTACGTGGGACAAAATCCGCAGGACCGGCCCACGGACGACGAGATTTTATTCACGATCCAGCAGATCGAGAAAATGGACGCGGCCGCCGCCGCGAAAGGCTAAGGCCCCAATAAAACTCAAATTCATTGAACAATGATGGACGCAGATGAACACAGATTTAAGTTCGAATGAATGTTCCGGAAAATCTGCGTTCATCTGCGTCCATCAATGTAAAAAGGTTTTGCTGGCAGTTCTTAAGACAAGGAGCATCCGATGCGCGTTGGATTTGAGGCCCGCAAGGGAAAAACCGGGATTCTGCTGCTCCATGGACTCAGCGGAGCGCCGTCGGAGGTAAAACCGCTGGGCGATTATTTGGCCGCCAAGGGTTATTCCACGCTGGGGCCTTGGCTCAAGGGTCATGGCACGTCGGCTCAAGACTTGGCGAAGACCCGCTGGCAGGATTGGTCCCAAAGCGCGCGGGAAGCCTTAGAAGTTTTACGGCGCCGCTGCTCTAAAATTTATTTGGCGGGCCTTTCCATGGGCGCCGACCAGGCGCTGCATTTGGCGGCGCATTTTCCAGTGGCCGGGGTGATTTCCATGGCGGCCCCGATCCGCATTCCTGATTTTCGGTTTAACGGCATCGCCTTTTTCAGGTTTCTGCAATGGCGCACGTCTAATTTGGCCGGGGGAGTATTGGACTCTTCGGCGCCGAAGCACGAGACCTATCCCTATTTGGCGACGAAAAGTCTTTACGAGCTGAAAAAATTGATGCGCCACGTGGAAGAGGATTTGCCTTATGTCACGGCGCCGGCCTTGGTGCTTCAAGGGCGAAAAGATTCCATGGTGCCGCCCCTCAATGGCGGCTTGGTCTACCAAGCCTTGGGATCGAAGCTCAAGCACCTGATTTATCTGGACCGCTCCGATCACGTGATCCCCCTGGATTACGACCGTCAAATTCTTTTTGAAAAGGCCCATCGTTTCATCAAAACGGGCGGGCGCCAGGCTTAAACCCCTCCTCAGGGTAACCTTTTCCATGGGATGGGGGGTTCGTCGTTGACAGGCCCACCATCCCGATTTATTTTGGTGGTTGAGCCAAAACCCTCGACCAGGAGTCTTTCCAACCTTCATGCCGCATCCCATCCGCTCTTACTTAAAGAAAAAAATCACTTTCATGATCATCCCCCACGACGGGGAAAAATCCATTCATATCAAGACCCATTTATGCGTCATTCATGGCGGCTTGTTGGGTTTGGCCGCTTTGCTGGCTTGGGCCCTTTTCTTGACCGGACAGGACGTGGATTACCATTTGGCCCGGCTCAATGACGAGCACATGCGCTCCAGCATGAATGAAATTACCGATGAGCTTCAAACCAACCGACAGCTTTTGTCCAGCATGGCAGGCGTGGATTCCCAGTTCCGCAAACTATTGAAGTTGGGCGACCGCAAAACCATTCTCGCCTATGACGGCATGGGGGGGCCCACGGAAGAGGATTCTTCCCGGTTCTCCAAATTACTGGAAGAAAAAAACGAGCAGCTTCTGACCAAGGTGCAGGCCGATTTAAAACAAACCAACCAGGAAGCCAGCCAGCAGGAAGCCAGCTTCCAGCAGATCAGTTTTTTCCTCGATAAACAGCGCTCCATTTTGGCCGCCACGCCTTCCATCTGGCCCGTGAAGGGTTGGGTGACCTCCGGATTCGGCAAGCGCATGAACCCGCTCACCGGGGAGCCGGGACGGCACATGGGGGTGGATATCGCCAATGAGGTCAACACGCCCATCCACGCCACCGCCGATGGATTGGTGACCTACGCCGGATGGGAATCCGGTTATGGCCGGGTGGTCGTGATCGAGCACGGTTACGGTTTCAGCACCCGCTACGGTCATTGCAACCGGGTCGAGGTGAAGGTGGGCGATGAGGTGACGCGGGGCCAGGTGATCGGCTATATGGGCTCCACCGGCATGAGTACGGGAAGCCATTGTCATTATGAGGTGCGTATCCATGGAATTCCCGTGGATCCCATGCCTTATCTTCCCAAAGTCGACTAAGGCAATTAGCAATGATGGACGCAGATGAACGCGGATGAAGATGATGAAGTCGGCGAGATCTTGTTTTTCTTAATCTGCGTCCATCAATGTAAAAATTGTTTGAAATTTTGAACGAAGGAACTTTTATGGGAATTTTCGCTTTCGGGCCGACGGCCAAGGGAATCGGGCGCGTGGACACCATCATCGGCAATGACGCTTCCTTGCGCGGAAGCTATAACTCCAAACACAGCATCCGGGTGGACGGCGAGATTTACGGAAACGTCGTGAGCGAAGACGGTATCATTATCGGGCCCAAGGGACTTATCCGCGGAAATGTTTCGGCCAAAACGGTCGTCATCGGCGGCCGGGTGAAGGGCAATGTGACGGCTTATCAGCGCCTGGAATTCCAATCCACCGCCCGGGTGGAAGGCGATCTTTCCACGCCTTCGCTTCTCATTGAAGAGGGCGCGGTTTTTGAGGGCAACTGCCAAATGGAAGACACAGGCAAAGTCGTGGAGATGCCCAAGAGCAAAGAGAGCTAGAAGGCATTCAAAAACCGATTTCACCGCCAAGACACCAAGGAAGAAAAAAACCAAGATTTTTGATTTTTGAATTCCCCCGCCTTAAGATGAATCCTAGAAAGCTGATCATGAAACCTAAAGTGAAAACCAAAAAACAAAAATCCATTTATTTGGACGCCGCCGCAACCAGCCGGCAAAAACCGCCTCAAGTTTTGAAGGCCCTGGTGAGCTACGCCGGGGACATCGGCGTGTCACACGGCCGGGGCGCCTATGGCAAGGGCATCGCCGCCAATGAGATGGTTTACGGCGCCCGGGCGGCACTGGCCAAATTATTCGGCGTGACCCGCTCCGACCGGATTCTTTTCACCAAAAATGTCACCGAGGCGCTCAATACCGCCTTGAAGGGTTTTTTAAAGACGGGCGACCATGTGGTGCTGTCCAGCCTGGAGCACAACGCGGTCATCCGGCCCCTCAATAAGCTCAAGGCTGACCGGGGGATTGATTACACGATTGTTCCCGCCAACGCGCATGGGCGTTTAAATCCTTACGATTTTGAAAAGGCGCTTAAACCCAATACCAAACTGGTCTGCTTGACCCACGCCTCCAACGTGACGGGGAACCTGACCCCGGTGGCGGAAGTGGGGGAAATTTGCGAAAAAAAGGGCGTGGCTTATTTGGTGGACGCGGCCCAAACCGCCGGCGCGGTGCCGATCCATATGGAAGCCCTCAAAATTGATTTTCTCGCCTTCACGGGCCACAAAGGATTGATGGGCCCGCCGGGAACGGGGGGATTGATTGTTTCTCCCAAACGAAATTTAGACTCTTTCATTGAGGGAGGGACCGGGTCCAACAGCGACCAGGAATTCCAGCCCGGCCAATGGCCGGATAAGTTCGAGAGCGGCACCCAAAATTATTGGGGCTTGGCGGGTTTAAGGGCGGCGGTCGAGTTTATCTTAAAAACCAGCGTCCAAAAAATAAGACGGCATGAGGAAGCGCTCACCAGCCAGTTTTTAAAAGAGGCTCAAAAAATTAACGGGCTAAAGCTTTACGGTTTGCCGGGCGAGGGCACGACGGCCCGGGTGGCGGTGGTTTCCTTGAACGTGGAGGGCAAAGACCCTTCCGAAGTAGGCTATGAATTGGACGAGCGTTTCGGCATCATGAGCCGGGTGGGGCTCCATTGCGCGCCTTTGGCGCACCGAACCATCGGCACCTACCCGACGGGAACCGTTCGGTTTAGCTTTGGCTACTACAATACGGCGAAAGAAATTGAAAAAGCGCTGGCGGCGTTGAACGCGATCGCCAAGGGTTAAAAGATTTTTAAATTTGGGAGTGATGGATGAAGATCGGCGTGGCGATGAGCGGGGGAGTGGATTCCAGCGTGGCCTTGGGGCTGTTGAAGGAACAGGGCCACGACGTGGTCGGGCTTACCCTTAAAATTTTACCCTGCGAAATCACGCCCGGCGAGAACGGCGCGGTGACGGTCAAGACTGTGGAACCCAAGGGCCAGCGCTGCTGCTCCGTCGAGGATATCCAAGACGCCCGCTCGGTGGCGTTGAAACTGGGCGCGCCCCATTACGTCAATGAGGGCCTGGATGTTTTTAAGGCCAATGTGGTGGACCGGTTTTTGGATGAGTACGAAAGAGGCATCACCCCCAACCCTTGCGTGGAATGCAACCGTTTCGCCAAGCTTCCACTTTTACTTCAACAGGCCCTTAATCTGGGCTGTGAAAAACTGGCGACGGGCCATTACGCCCGCATCGATCAAGACCCGGTGAATGGCCGTTGGCGTATCTTGAAGGCCATGGATCCGGACAAAGATCAAAGCTACGTGCTTTATAAGCTCACCCAAAAGCTTTTGTCCCATCTGCTTTTTCCCTTGGGCGAGACGGTGAAAGCGCAGGTCCGCGAGGACGCCCGCCGGCTGGAGCTTAACATCGCTGAAAAACCCGAAAGCATGGAAATTTGTTTTGTGACCCAAAACAGCTACCGGGACTTCGTGAAGATCCACCGGCCCCGCGCTTTTGTACCGGGCAACATCGTGGATGTGGACGGTCATTTGCTCGGACGCCATGAGGGCATTGCGGGTTACACCATCGGCCAGCGCAAGGGCTTAAACCTTTCGGGCGGCCCCTATTTCGTGGTGGAGCTCAATCCCGACACGGCCACCGTGATCGTGGGCCGTGATAAAGATACTTTCGTGAAAGAATTTTCCGTGGCTGAAATGAATTGGGTGGCCTGGGAGCCCTTGACTGAGCCGCGGGAAGCCTTGGCCAAGATCCGCTACCGGTCTTTGGAGCAACCCGCGACGCTTTACCCCGAGGGGCCCAAGCGGGTGCGGGTGGTTTTAAAGGATCCGGCCCGGGCCGTCACTCCCGGCCAATCCACGGTTTTTTATGACGGGGAGGTTGTGGTGGGCGGGGGAGTCATTCAAAAACCCGCTCCCCGCTGAATTTCCCCGGACCCTTTTTGGCTTTTCAACCGTTTGTTTAAAGGTATAATCCCCTTTATGCCTTCGAAACTTCCCCGAATTTTATTGGCGCTGGCCTTGATGGCGCAGCTGTTGGGCCTTTTCCCCGGGTTCACCCCCAAGGCCCAAGCCCTTTGGTGGGAAGACGATAGTTCCTTAAGCGACCCCAAAGAAAAAGTGAACCGGCCCACCGGCTTTTTCCTCAGCGATTGGATCAACGGACTGGATAAGGAATCTAAGGAAGCCCAATATAAAGATTTGGAAAACCAAGACCATGGGCCCTCAGTCAATAACGGGCAAAAAACCGTCGTGATCGTGGCTTCGGGGATCGTGGGGTTGGGCGCGGGGCTGGTCTTGGCCTATACCCTGACCAACGCGACCACGCAAGACATGTTTATCGGCGGGGCCTTAGGGCTATGCGGGGGAATCGGCGTGGGGGCCTTGATCATGCCCCGGGACTATGAAGTGCAAGAATCCCAAGGACCCTTGCCCGCGCGCTTGGCCGCCGCGCGTGATATCCGCTTTCAGCAGGCCTTCGCGCAGGATCCGGCGTGGGTGAAAACCCAAAAAGCCTTTCAACCGACTTACTCGGTCGTTTCCTTAAAGTTCTAGCCGTCCATCGATTCCCTAAAAAATTAACGCCGCGCCTTATAGCGGACGAAAGAGTCTTCCCATGCCTGCTTATATCCGCGTCAAACTGAAACGCAAAGAAGAAGGCCGCCTATTGGCCGGTCATCCTTGGGTTTTCGCCAATGAGGTCGACACCATCCCGAAAGTTTTAATCCAAGGCGCCTTCGTCGAGGTCATTACCGCCGAGGGCGCGCCCGTGGGCCGCGGCGTGGCCAATCCCACGTCCAAAATTTTGGTGCGCCTCTTGACCCATGACTTCGCGCGGGAATTGGACGGGGACTTGATCCGCCGCCGGGTGGAGCAGGCCTTGAAGTCGCGGGAGGTCTTAAAAGAAAAGTCCGCCACCGACGGGTTCCGGGTTTTGTTCGGCGAGGCGGATGGATTGCCGGGCGTCATCGCGGACGCTTTTGGAAAAGGCATCGTATTGTCCTGCTTCAGCGCCGGAATGAAAGTCTTCATCCCCGATATCGTCCGCGCCTTCCAAGCCCACGGCTACGCTTGGATTTACGAGAAAAGCTCGGGAGAAGCCTGCCAAAAAGAAGGCATGGCGGAGTTTCAAGGCTGGCGCACCGAACCGGGCCCCTTGCCTTTCGTTTTCACCGAGGGACGCGCGAAATTTCAGGTGCATCCCGAAGCGGGGCAGAAGACGGGTTTTTATCTCGACTTCCGCGAAGCCCGCCGAAAAATGTTTGAGATGAGCCAAGGTCGGTCGATTTTGGACGCCTTTGGTTACACGGGCGCGGCGGCGGTTCAGGCCGCCCTCGGGGGCGCCAAGGAAATCTTGTCGCTGGACTCCTCCCAAGGCGCGCTGGACCACGCGCTGGAGAACGCCAAGCTCAACGGGGTGGAAGGAAAAATTGAGTTCCGCCGCGAGGACAGTTTTAAAATTTTCCGGGAACTCAAAAAAACCGAGCGGATGTTCGACGGTATTTTGCTCGATCCGCCGCCCCTGGCAAAAAGCGTGCATGAGCTGCCGGGCGCGCGGGCGGCCCTCAAGCGCATGCTGGGCAACGCCTTTGATCTGCTTAATCCCGGCGGTTTTCTCATCGTGGCTTCCTGTTCCCATCACTTTTCCTGGACCGTCTTGGAAGGCGTGACGCGGGAAGCGGTGGAAGAATCAGGCCGGCCCTTTCAATTGCTCGACCGTCTCACCCAGCCGACGGACCATCCGGTCATTCTTTCGATTCCGGAAACGGAGTATTTGCGAACCTTGGTCCTCCAAGAAGCCGAGTTTTAAATAATGTAGGATTTTGTTTTTGAACAATCCGCGTTCATCTGCGTTTATCATTGTTCCAATAGCCTTTGATTTTTTATCCCGGTTAAGGTTTGAGGTGAATTATGAAAGTACTGGTAACCGGTGCTGCCGGATTCACATCGACCTTTCTAAGCAGCATTAGCGGATGTCGATATAACCGTGTAAGCCGGTCCATTTTGAATGATGGGGTGAAATCGTGAAAATACTCGTTACGGGTGCTGCTGGATTCATCGGCTCCCACGTGGTGGCGCGGCTTTTAAAAGAAGGCCATGAAGTCACAGGCGTGGACTCCTTCGATATTTATTATTCCCGCGGGCAAAAAGAAAAAAACTTGATGCCGGTTCTTTTACATCCGAACTTTAAATTGATCGAGGACAACTTGACGACCATGGCCCTGGTCAAGGTCCAAAAGGGAACGGAGGCCATTGTCCACTTGGCCGGCCAGCCGGGCGTCCGCGGCTCCTGGGGAACTTCTTTCAACCGGTACGTCGCCAACAACATTCAGGCCACTCAAAAATTGCTCGAGGAATTTAAAGGCAGTAAGTTAAAAAGATTCGTCTACGCCTCCTCTTCCTCGGTTTACGGGGACGTGGGCGAGGTTCTAAACGAGGATATGCGCCTGGAGCCCAAAAGCCCCTATGGCGTGACCAAGCTGGCCGGCGAGCAGCTTTGCCAGATCTATCATCAAGAACACAAAATGCCCACGGTGGCCCTGCGGTTTTTCTCGGTTTACGGTCCGGGCCAAAGGCCCGACATGGCTTTCCACCGTTTTTGCCAAAGCATCCTGCACGAGGCCGCTATTTCCATTTACGGCGACGGGAAGCAGGTCCGGGACTACACCTATGTGGATGACGTGGTCGACGTGGTGACGGCGGCCCTGAGCGCGGACGTGGCGGGCCAAGTGGTGAATGTGGGCGGCGGATCGCCGGCCACCCTGCTTCAGGCCATCGAAGCGCTCGAGGAAGTGAGCGGGCACAAATGCCCCCGCACCTTTTTAGAGCGCCAGAAGGGCGATGTCTTTTCCACCCGGGCGGACACGGCGAAGTTGGAAAAGCTTTTTGGTTTTAAACCCAAGGTTTCCCTCAAGGAAGGCTTGGCTCGTGAATGGGAATGGATGAGCCGGTTTGTCCAAAACGAGGATGAGGAACGGGCCATCAAGGCCAATGTCCAACCCATCACGGAGGTGGACCAGGCGGCCTTGGCCGAGTTCAAGGCCGATGAAAAAGCCGCGAAGAAAGCCGCGCGCAAAGAGAAGTCTCTAAAAGGGAAGAAGTCCCCGAAGCGGAAGATCGTTTCCGAGATAAGCTCCGACATTCCGGCTTCGGACTCAGGCTTGGACGAGGCGAACCCCTAATTAACGTTTTTCCCGGATTTGGAAATCGAGGATATCCTCCATGGCCCAACGCCTCAAGGTCGCCCATATTATCACCCGCCTGGAATTGGGCGGCGCCCAGCAAAACACCCTGTATTGCTGCGAGAACCACGACCGTAAAAAATTTGATGTCATCCTGATTTGCGGCACCGGCGGTCAATTGGACGAAGAGGCCCGGTGGATCAAGGGCTGCCGAAAATATTTTCTCTCCGAGCTCAAGCATCCCATCCGCCCTTTCTGGGATTTTTTGGCCCTGCGGCGAATCACGGAAATTTTAAGACTGGAAAAAGTGGACTTGGTCCATACCCACAGTTCTAAGGCCGGGTTTCTGGGCCGCTGGGCGGCGAAACGCGCCGGGGTCCCGCGTATTCTTCATACGGTTCACGGTTGGGGCTTTTATCCCGGCCAATTTTTCCTGGTGAAGTGGCTTTACCAAACTTTAGAGAGATGGGCCGCGGGCTTTACGGAGAAACTGATTACGGTCAGTGAGGAAAATAAAAGGGCGGGTTTAGCCGCCCGGATCGGACGGCCCGAGCAGTACGAGGTCATCCATAGCGGTGTGGACCCGAAGCGTTACGTTTTGAACCCGGCGGCGGCCTTGAAGGCGCGTCAACTTTTCAAAACCCAAAACCGTCCCACGGTTTTGGTCCTGTCCAATTTTAAAAAACAAAAATCGCCGTTGGATGTGGTGAAGACCGCCGAGATCCTGGCGCCCCGCCTGCCCAATGTTCTTTTTTTATGGGCGGGCGATGGGCCGCTTTTGCCGGAAGTTGAAAAGCGCGTTGAGTCCTCCAACCTAAAGGCGAACTTTGATCTGTTGGGATGGCGGGATGAAATTGGGGCGCTTTTGGCGGCCTCGGACGTTTTACTGCTCACGTCCATTTATGAGGGATTGCCCCGGGTGGTTTTGCAGGCCATGGCGGCGGGAAAACCCGTGGTGGCCAGCGCGGTCAGCGGGACTCCCGAGGCCGTCCAAGACGGCGTCAGCGGATTTCTTCATTCAGCCCACGCGGCCGCCGCCATGGCGGAAAGCTTGTATTCAATATTGACCCGGCCGGATTTAGCCAAAAAAATGGGCCGCGCGGGCAAGTCGGGATTAAAAGGAACCTTTCAAATCAAGCTGATGTTGAAAGCCATCGAGAAACTGTACTCGAGGACGTCCGGTTAAGAGCCGGAAGTCTTTTAAAAAGTGTATGATAAAGCGGTTTTCATCTTGCGGGGGATGGGGTTCGATCATGGTGGAGTCTTTAAAATTACCCTCTTCGTTTTTTGGCCGTTTGACCGCACTCGTTTTTCTAGGCATCTTAGCCGCTTGCATCCTGATTCCCGCCACGGCGGTCCCCGTTTGGTTAAGCCTGGATTTGGGCGTCCGTTGGGCCGCGCTCTTTGTTTTTAGCCTGGGGCTTCTGGAAGGGTTCGCGAAAGCCAAGGGCCGTTCCGGGTCAAGCTTGCGGTTGGATTTTCTCGATCTTTTGGTTCTTTTGGGATTGGTCTGGGTTCTTTTATCGGCCTGGAACTCTTCGGAGTCGTTTGAAAGTTTCAGCGCCTTCAAAAGCTTCCTAGCCCTGGCTCTTTGGTGGTTCGCGTTAAGGCGGACTTGGAAGAAAAATCCGCGGCTTTTTCCCCTTTTTGAAAAACTTTTCCGTTGGTCGGCCCTGCTGGTGGCGGCCTGGGTTTTAGTGGGGCTTTGCCTAGGCCACTTCGAACCCTTCGCCGGGCCCTTTCCTAATGTCAACGGCACCGCCAGTTTCTTGGGAATGGCCTTGATCCTTTGCGCGCTGGAGTGGCTGCATGAAGGCTCGGCCCGTTCGGCGGCTTTTTTACTTTTTCTTTTCGCCGCTTGGGGCAGCACGCGCGGCCGGGGCGCTTTTTTGGCCTTGGCGTTTGTGCTTCTATTTTATCTTTTCACCCATTATTCAGAAGTCGAGGCGAGGCTTAAGGGTTTTAAAACCAAGCAGTGGCTGATTTTCGCCGGGATCGTTCTTTTCATACTGATTTGTTCCGTGCCCATGGTGATTCGGCTTTTGGAAGCCGATAAGATTGATCCCCGCGCCGATTTGCGCCCGGAGGTCTGGGCCAGCGCGTTTCATATGGCCTGCGACCAGCCCTTGTTTGGTTTTGGCCCCGGAAGTTTTGAGACGGTTTATCCTTATTACCGTTCCTCGGACATTTGGACCACGACCACGCCTTTCGCGCATAACGAGTTTCTGCAGGTCGCGGCCGAATGCGGTTGGCCCGCCTTGGCGCTTGTGCTTCTTTTCGCCACCGCCCTTATTTGGAACGCTTGGCGGTTGGCCCGCAAAAACTCATCCTTTAAGCCCCTGGCTCCGCCTTCGTGGACGGCCGAAATCTCGCTTTTGTTTTTGATTTACACCTTATTGCACAACCTGGTTGACTTCACCTTTCACGAATGGGCGATTCTTTTGGTCTTAGTCGGGTTTCTGACCTTCGCATTGCGCAATGAGCGTGTGAGCGGCGTGGAAATCAACTTGGAGTTTTCACCTTCGGCCTTCCAAGGCCTGACCGTGATCCTATTTCTCGGGCTTTTTTATATTTTGGGAATCGGCGCTGTGCGGGATTTTGGGGCCCAATTCGATTATCTCAAGGGTGAGCGGCTTCAGGCGGGCGGACAATTAAAAGAGGCCCAAGACGCGCTGAATGAAAGCCTGGTGTTTCGCCCCCGTTTAATGGGCGCCTGGAATTCGCTGGGGACAATCGCGCTCGGGCAGGCGGTCACGCAAAAGGAGTCGGCGGTGAGGACCGCGTACTTCCACTTGGCCGAGTTTGATTTCGATCAAGCCGTCCTCATGTCGCCGGAGGCGGTGACGCCCCGGGAAAACCAAGTGAAACTGATGGAGTTTTGGGGCCGCCTCAACGAAGCCCTGGACCTGCAGGCCGCGCTTACCCAGAAACTTCCCAACCTGCCCACCAATTATTTGGAAGAAGGGGAAATTTTAATGGCCGAAGGAAAATACTCCGAGGTTTTGCCGGTGGCCCAAAAAGCCATTGACCTCGATAATTACTTTCTCGAGGCTTATTTTCAAAAAGCCAAGGCGCTGGAATCCTTGGGGCGGCGCGCCCAAGCCGTCCAGGTTTACCGGGACGTGGAAGTGAAACTGCGCGCGGTTGGGTTATTGGATAAAATCCCATTGGTTGAAAATGAAATCCACCGGCTCCAGGCCGTTTCCTGAATTTGATCTCAAAGACTTCCCCCGGTAAAAGAAAACCTCCGACTTCCGCTTCGCGGGCGCGCTGGAAAACCGCGGTCGGGATTGGAACGGGGCTTTTTCTCGTTAACGTCTTTCTGCTTTCCCCCTTTATTGGTTGGTATGACTCGGGGGAGTTGTTGGCCGCCACGGCGGCCTTAGGCATTTCCCATCCCTCGGGTCAAGCGCTTTACCATCTTTTGGGAAAGCTGTTTTTAGGGTGGCCGGCGGGAAGCCCGGCTTTCCGTCTGGGGCTTTTATCGGTTTTTAGTTCCTCGTTGACCTCCGGTTTGTTTTTTCTTTTGGCCTGCCGTTTGGCGGAGCGTTTTTCGCCCCAGCCTTCGAAGCCCCTTTCCCCCCGTTTAAAGACATGGCTGGTTTTTTTGACCTTGGCTTGGAGCCTCAGCCTGCCCTGGTGGACCTATTCGCTGACGGTGGTGGTTTATCCCCTGCATGTGGCCTTGATCTTGGGCGCGCTTTGGCTGGTTTCGGTTCAAAGTCCTAAAAAGTGGATGGCGGTGGCTATGGTATTGGGCGCGGCGGTGGTTTTCAGACCGACCCAATATTTCGGGGCGGCGGTTCTTTTAGCGGCTTATGCTTGGGAAAACCGGCGGCGGTCGGATTCGTGGAGCCGGGAAATCCCCAGATTCCTCGCTTTTTTCCTTTTGGGATGGAGCACGGCGCTTTATTTTCCTTTGCGCTCCGCGCTTCATCCGGCCATCGCCTTTTCCTCCATCGACCACGCGCCGGAGTTTTTACGCCAAGTCTTGGCCTTAAAATTCTCGAAGTCGCTCGGCGCCACTTCCTTTTCCAATGTCGCGATTGTTTTAGGTCAGCTGGTCGAGCGTCTTTGGATTGATTTGACTCCCATCGGGTTTTTGCTTTTGGCGGGCGGGTTTTGGGCCCTGGCCAAGAAAAAAGAAAAACTGCCGCTGTTTTTTTGGGCGGGATTGGGCTGGGCCCTGTTGGAAGCCCTGCTCGTCATCACGGTTCCTTATCCGGCCTTTGAGTCCCATCAATTCCTCTACCCTTGGATTTTTTTCGGGCTTATAGCCGCGGTCTTTTTGGCCTGGATCAGCCATTGGGAATTCAAGCGGCTGGGAAAATTTAGGGGGCCAAAAACTTTTTCTTGGAAGGGGGGAATGAGCTTTTTGCTTTTGGTTTGGGTATTGCTCCAGTTTGGCCTCGTCGGGCGCCAGTGGGATCGGGGCCGGGAAAGGGGCGCGCAGGATTACGCCAAGAATATTTTGGAAACCTTGGGGCCTCAAGCCCTCTATGTGCCGTCGGAGGAGAACCAATATTTCCCCGTGGTGGGATATCAGACCGCTTACGGCGCGCGTCCCGATGTGGAAATTCTCGAACCTGGGAAGGACGGGCATGATCTCGTCGGCCAAAAAATACGGGACGCCCTGCTCGCGGGGCGGCCGCTTTATTTGAACCGGCCGATCGAGGGATTGCCGTCCAATTGGTATTTCAAAGCCGAGGGCCCGCTTTTAAAAGCTACCCAAGAACCTCCCGCCTTGTTGAGGCCCGCGCCGCCTCAGGCGAGGCCCCTGGCGGCTTGGGGAGGGATTCAGCTCATGGCGGTAGAAACCTCGGGAACCAGCGTGGCGGCGGGGGGGCGGTTGTCGCTTCTTTATCAATGGAAGCGGACCGGCTTTAGCGAAGCCGACCAAGCGGAACAAGTGGTCGTTTATTTCGTGGATGACCAAGGCGCCTATCCGCTCAAGGACGGGGTTTTGTGGTTTCATGACATCCATGCGCCTTTCAGCGGAAGGCTTTCCTGGAGTCAACTGCGCCCAGGGCTTTGGTATGGCGAGGAGCGGACGCTGTTTGTGCCGTCCGATTTCCCCCCGGGCCATTACCGGATGGTAGTGGGTTTGCAAAGGGGCGTTGAAAAGCCGCGGCAGGGCCTGGAAAATTTTAACGGCGATTTTTATGATCGGGCTGAGGCCCAGGATTTGGAGAAGTTCACGGGAGAACCCGGCGGTGGCTTTTTCACCCAATACGCCCCGGAAACTTCCGAAGACCTTCCGAGCGACTTTTTCTCCCTGACTCCCGCGCGAATGCCCGCGGAAAACCCTGCTTTCGCCCCGGTGGGTGAGATTGAGATCACGGCGCCGAGATCTTAAAAGCACGGCTTTTTTGCATTTTTAAAAAAGCCGTCCTAGAATACGCCTCTGTTTAAATCCCCCGAAGACGGGGGGAATGTCATCATCCAACCGAATGGAGTATCCGAATGGCCGAGGCCCCGAAACGACAATACGTGAGTTTCGCTTTTTATAAGGTGTCCCAAGATTTTCGGAAACTATCCCCCGCGGAACGCCAAGAAGCCAAAAAATCTTTCGTGGAAGCGGTGGAGGCTTTTGAAAAAGAGGGGATTCTTTTGGCCTATTCCACCTTGGGATTCAAAGCCGAAACCGACCTGATGCTTTGGCGCATCAGCTACGACCTGGATAGCTTTCAGCGCATGGACTCGCGGATCCTTCAATCCGGATTGGGGCCTTATCTGTCCCAGCCCGCTTCTTACTTGGCCATGACCAAGCGCAGTCTTTACATCGACAAGCACCAGCATGACGGCCAGGACGGCAACCGGATGGCCATCGTGCCGGGCCGGGGCAAATATATTTTCATTTATCCCTTTGTGAAGAGCCGCGAGTGGTATCTATTGTCCAAAGAAGAGCGCCAAAGGATCATGGATGAGCATATCCGGGTGGGAAACCTTTATCCGTCGGTGAAGCTGAACACCACCTATTCCTTCGGTTTGGATGATCAGGATTTCGTGGTGGCCTTTGAGGGCGACCAGCCCCAGGACTTCCTGGACCTCGTGATGGCGCTTCGGGAAACCGAAGGGTCCAAGTATACGGTCCGGGACACGCCCATCTATACCTGTAAACTCATGAGCGTGCGCGAGACGGTGGATTTATTAGGCTGAGGGTAACTTTGGTTGTCCCCATTTCGTAGGTGTAAAGAAGGGCCTTCTTGAAATTAAAGCCGCATTCCTCTTCATCCAAGACGAAACCCTGGAACCCGGCGCAATGGGATTCTTGGACCGTTTTGATGGTCAAGGTCCAACAGGGCGACAAGGCCGCTTATGAGCAATTGCTCAACGAGTTGGGACCGGTCCTTTTGGGTTATGTGCGCAAGCGGGTGTTTAACCGCGAAATCGTCCAGGACGTTTACCAGGAAGTGTTGTTGACCTTCCACAAGGCCCGCCATAGCTATGAACCCAGCCGTCCTTTTGGGCCCTGGCTTTTTACCGTGGCCCGCAATTCGATGCTGGACGCCTTGGCGAAGAACCGCCGTTTCGTGGAACGGGAGATCGCCGTTGAGGAATTGCCCGAAACGGGAACCGTTGAAATGGACGGAAGCTTGGGGGACGACCTGGACCAGGCCTTAAAGGCTTTGCCGCCCTTGAACCGCGAAGCGATTGAGCTTTTAAAATTAAAGGGTCTGAGCCTGGAAGCCGCCGCGGCTCAATTGCAAATCACGGTGGCGGCTTTGAAGGTCAGGGCCCATCGGGGTTACCGGCAGCTGCGTGAAATTTTGAAGGGGAAGAACTGATGCGAGCGGGAATCCACAAAAAAACCAAAGACATGACCCAGGCCCACAAAAACTTGGTCCGTCACATTTTGTCCGACACCCGGGCCGTGGAACCGATCCCGTCGGCCTGGTCTCAGTGGGGTTTGTGGCTGACGGCGTCGGTCATCGTGATGGGACTGGCCTTGGCCGTCATTAAGATTCAACCGGGGTTGGAAGCGTCCCTGGGACAAATGCCCTCGCTGACTTTCGCGGTTTTGGCTTTCGCCGGCGCGGCGCTGGCCGCTTGGGAAGCCATCGCTTCCAGCGTGCCGGGCCGTCAGACGGGGAAGCTTTATCAAATAACGGCCTTACTGGTTTTGGCCGGGCTTTTCGCTTTGCCGATTTTATTTTTGTCCGCCAACAGCCAGGCTTTTAACCCCCTCGAAACGCTCAAGCAAGGATGGGGTTGTTTCACCGTGGTCTCTTTGGTGGGCTTGCCGCCCTGGATTCTTTTGGCCTGGATCGTTTCCCGCAACGCCGCTTTTAAACCGGCCTGGACCGGGGCCTGGACCGGGGCGTCGGCATTCCTTTTGGGAACCACCACGGTTCAACTGCATTGCCCCAATAACGAATGGGGCCATATCCTGATGGCCCATCTTTTACCCGTGGCCCTGTTCACCCTGTTGGCCAGCTGGGCCGGTCTTTTTTGGTTCTCCCGCTGGAAAAAGTAGTTTTCCATTTGTGAAAAAAGGAATTTTTTCAGCGCGCCAAAAACAGGTTTTTCTCATTGGATTCCGGTTATTTTTTTGAAGGTTTCTTACCCCAAAGCCCCTTCCGCGCCTGCGATTTCGTCTAATTTACGGTAACATTGTGGGCCGTCCGACGATATTTACTCAGGAGAGACTCTTGGCCTCAGGCAGGGTTCCAAAATCCAACCGGTCTTCCGGCTTTCAAAGCGAGGAAAACCGGCTCCAATGGGAATCGTGGCAGGTTCTCATGGAAAAGGCCCAGCAGGGCGACATGGAAGCCTATCGCCGCTTTTTGGATGAAATCGGCCCGCTTCTTTTGGGTTATGTCCGCAAGCGGGTCTATCAGCAAGATTTAGTCTTGGACGCTTACCAAGATCTTCTTTTGACCTTACATAAAGCCTTGCCGACTTATGACCCGGCGCGGCTGCTGGGGCCCTGGCTTTTTGCAGTGGCGCGAAATTCCATTTTGGTCAGTTTAGGGCGGCGGCGGCGGGTCACCCAACGGGAAATCCCGACGGAAAAATTACAAGATGTGGCCGAGGCTGAAATCAACGGCGATTCGGAAAGCCTGACGGACGAGCTTTACCGCGCCCTTCGCGCCCTGCCCAAGATGAACCGGCAGGCGGTGGAACTTTTAAAAATCCAGGGTTTTTCCCTGGAAGAAGCCTCCCGGAAACTCGGGATCTCGGTGCCGGCGCTCAAGGTAAGGGCCCACCGCGGATATGTTTATCTTCGAAAAAGTTTGATGGAGACCAGACACAAATGAAAAGCACGGCCGCTAAAGTAAAACAAAACCCTTCCAGCTTGCATCAAAGCTTGGTGGACCAATTGACCCAATCCGGAGCGGGTTCGATTGGGCGCGTCCAGAATCCCTTGGTTCAATGGCTGGCCTGGCTGGGGTTGACGGGCCTCATCATGGGAGGCCTTATCGCCGGGCTGAAGCCCCGGCCTGACATGGCCGAAAATTTTCAAAATCCCGGGTTTGTTTTATTCGTGGGCTTTATTTTATTGGCTTCGGCGTTTTCGGCTTGGGGCGCGGTGCTTTCGGGAATCCCGGGACGGGGCCTGGCGCTTTGGCAAAAGATCTTTTTAGGGGCGGCCTTGATCGGATTGGTTTTGGTGCCCTGGTTTCTTTTTCCGGCCGCGGCGGCTGATGTGGACAGCGGAAATTTGGATGATGATTATTGTTTCCCGCTGGTTTTGGCCATCGGGCTTTTGCCTTGGGTGATTCTGGGTTTGACCTTGTCAAAAAACGCCAGCTTCCGCCCCGCGGTGACCGGTCTTTGGTCCGGAACCTCGGCCTTCCTCATGGCGTCCGGCGCGCTTTTTGTTTGCTGCCCTTGCTGGACCCGTAGCCATCTTCTCACGGCCCATGTGCTGCCGGTGGCTGTCGCCAGCTTCGCCACGGCGCTTCTGGGTTCCTACTGGTTTTCCCGCTGGAATAAAAGTATTAAATAGTTTTTCACCGCCAAGACGCCAAGAAAACATTGAGTGCTTTAAATTTTTTCTTTTTGAATATTTCCATACGCCTATGTTTAGGTGTTCTTGGCGAACTTGGCCTCTTGGCGGTGAAAATAAATTCGCTACAGCTTATAAAGCTGGTAGCGCATGGCGGACCAGCGGGCCTTGGGGCCCGATAGTTTTTTCTTCAGGCTTTCGGGAAGAAATTCCCTTGAGGTAAGGGCGAAATTGACCGGTAAAAAATAAGCGGGTGTCGGGGTCAAGATCCAGAGCTTGTCGTTCAGAAAAACCTTCCGAGCGGCGGTGAGTTTTTTTCTTTTTTCCGCGTCGTTCCATTGGTCGCAGGCGTACTCGACCAGGGCGTGGCCCAACCCCTTGGCTTGGTAGGCCGGTTCCACCGTCAAACCCGTCAACTCCACGCAATCGCTTTGGGGCATAATGCCCACCGTGCCGGCCCAAACCCCGTTCACTTCCGCCACCCACCACAAGGTTTGGTCCATGGCCGTATTGTCGATCAGGTTGGCGACCAGCGACCGGGAAATCGCAGGCATGTCCTGGAGCTTGGCTTCGCGAATCCGGACCGGATTGTCCAGCGCCCAAAGGGAGGCTTCGGTCAAGTTGCCCCGATAAATGAGGCCGCCGTTACCCGTATCCCTTAATCGGTGCACCATCAGCTCCATTTGGGACCGGGTGGCCCATTGTGCCTCCCTCACTTCCTTTAAATCTTGGGGCTTAAGGTCGGTTTCTTTGGTGGTGGCGTAAAAAATATAGGAATCCCACCGGGCCACGTCCTTCTCAAAGACGATGTCCAGGGTGATGTGATGGATGAAGCGGCGAAGATCCACGGGCAGGCCCGTTTCCTCCATCGCTTCCCTTAAAGCCCCCGCGGCCAGGTCCTCGCCCGGTTCCACGCCGCCCGAGGGGGAGCGAAAAACGCCGGGGGGATAGCTGTGCTTGCTCATCAGGGCGAAGCGTTTATCCGGCCCCTCAATCAACAAAGTCACGTCATGGAAGCGTTTTTGAAGTAAACTTTTTTGGACCAGCTTCCAGCCTAATTCGTCGAATTCCTGGGTCATCCATTGGTGGTAAGGAGTGCCGTAGCGGGCGCGAATGGAGGCCAGTTGGGGTCGGACGTTCATGGAAGGCTCCCGTGGAGTTTCATCACTTATGATTATTCTACCAGCCGAACCGAAAGGTGGAAACCAAGAGTTGAAAAGGGCATTCCAACACTCAATGTTTTTCGTGACAACGCTGTTTTTTTTCCATGGCTTGGGCCTCGCCGCGGCGCCAACTTATGGCCCGGTAACACTGGTGAATTGTTTCGTGGGCACAGCCAATGGTGGAAATACTTTTCCGGGGGCGTCGATTCCTTGGGGCATGGTCTCCGTAAGCCCGCATAACGACTTGCAATCACCCTCGGGGTACATTTCAGGCCGTCCCTTCCTTTATGGATTTGGGCACCTTCATTTAAGCGGCGCTGAAACCCCGGGGTTGGGGAATGTGGTATTGATGCCCACCACGGGAAAAATTCAAATGGACCCGGAGGCCCGGAAAAGCGCCTACGATTCCGAGAGCGCCTTCCCGGGGTATTACAAAACCCGGCTGACCACCTTTGGACTTTTGGCGGAAATGACCGCCGCCTGCCACACGGGGTTTAGCCGTTACACCTTTCCCGCTTGTGACGGCGACGCCAACATCCTGGTGGACGCGGGCGCGCGGTTGGCCACCGACAGCGTGAGGGCCCGGCACCCGACCGAGTCCAGCGTCAAGATCGTTTCCAACCAAGAAATCTCCGGAGTGAGCGAAAGCGGCGACTTTGGAAAGCCTGATTCCGGCAACCGGCAAAAAATTTATTTCGTGGCGCGGTTCAGCAAGGCCGCTGAAAAGACGGGGACTTGGAAAGACGGAAAACTTTCGGCCGAGCCGCAGCAGCAAGGCGCGGACGTCGGGGCCTTCGTCAGTTTTTCCACCGCGGCGGGCGAATCGATCGAGGTGAAGGTGGGGGTCTCCTATGTCAGCGTGGAAAACGCCGAATTGAATCTGGAAACCGAGATCCCGGACTGGGATTTTGAGGCGGCCATGCGCCAGGCCCTGGCCGCGTGGGATGGGGAACTTTCTAAAATTAAAATTACCGGGGGCGATCCCGCCGCCCAAAAAATTTTTTACACGGCCCTCTATCATTGCCTGCTTCAGCCCTGCGTTTTTAGCGACGTGAACGGGCAGTACCAGGGATTTCAACATTCGGGCGTGAAAACCGCGCAGGACTATACCCGTTATTCCTTTTTTGACTTGGCGGACACCCAGCGTTCGCTTCATCCCCTGCTCAGCTTGGTATATCCCAAAGTCGAACTGGACATGGTGAAAAGTTTGGTTGAAATGGGAAAAGAGGGATCGGCTTTGCCGCGTTTTGAGTTCGCGGGCGAGGAGAGCGGCGTCGGGGTTGGATTCCCGGCCGCCGCGGTGATCGCGGACAGTTATTTGAAGGGGCTCACCGCTTTTGACGCGCCGGCCGCCACCGAGGAAATGGACAAGGGCTTGCGGGGGGATTCCAGCGGCCCTTACGGGGGCATTCGGTTCTTTTTGAAACAAGGTTTTGTTCCCCAGGATGGGGCGGGGAATGACAAGTCGCCCGGCACGGTGTCGGCCAGTTTGGACTATTCCAAAGCCTATTTTGCCTTAAGCCAATGGGTCAAAGCGATGGGTCAAGATGAACAAGCCAAGGTCTTGCTTTCCAGGATTGGGGCCTACCGAAACCTCTACGATCCGAAAACGCGTTTCTTGAGGCCCCGGAACCAGGACGGAACCTATCTGGAGCCTTTTGACCCGCAGGCCGCCTGTTGTGACCAAACTTGGCCGGGCAGCGGCGGACCGGGATTTTATGAAGGCACGGCCTGGCAGTATTTGTTCGATGTTCCCCAGGATTTGGACGGCCTGAAGTTATTGTTGGGCGGAGACGTGGGATTCACCAAGCGCTTGGAAACCGGCCTGACTCAAGGGGATTATGACCCGGGTAATCCCGCGGACATGGCCGATCCCTATCTTTTTGACGAGGTGCCGGGGAGCGAATGGCGGGCGCAGAAATATGTCCGGCACTCGCTGGACCAAAACTACGGCCCCAACGCCGACGGCCTGCCGGGGCATGACGAGTCCGGCACCCTGTCGGCCTGGTATGTCTTTTCGGCGATGGGTTTTTATCCCCTGGGCTCGGCCAGCGGGCTTTATCAGGTGGGAAGCCCGCTTTTTCAAAGGGTCGAAGTGGAGATTGATAAGTCCTTTTACGCGGGGGATAACTTAGTGGTCAAAACCCTGAATAATTCGCCTAAGAACGCTTATATCCAATCCATGGATTTAAACGGAATTCCTGAAAAATCCTATCATTTAACCCATGACACCCTGACCCGGGGAGGTGTTTTATTGTTGAAAATGGGCCCCGATCCACTGGTGGTCTCACCCCCCCGATAGATATTGTGAAATCAGTGAATTTCATGCTATAACCTTGCACCCCCCGCCTTAGGGTCAAGGGGGAAGGTAAGAAGGCGTAAGCCTTCGCCTATTTCACACGCTACTTCAAACGCCCTTGAGTGTCTTTCGCCTAAAAGGCGGGATGGATAGGGTTCCCTCGAAGCGGGGGAAATGGAAAAGCGGTGGCTTAACTAAAAAGGAGTCTGTCCATGATGTCTGTCTCGATGAAGCAATTGTTGGAAGCGGGTGTCCATTTCGGACATCAAACCCGCCGCTGGAATCCCAAGATGGCCGCCTACATTTTCGGCGAACGCAACGGCATCCACATCATCGACCTGCAAAAGACGGTCAAGAAACTTAAAGAAGCCTATCAGTACGTGAAAGAACTCTCGGCCTCGGGCGAAACGGTTGTTTTCGTCGGAACCAAGAAGCAAGCCCAAGACGCCATTAAGGAAGAAGCTGAACGTTGCGGCATGTACTACGTCAACTACCGCTGGCTGGGCGGCATGCTCACCAACTTCGCCACCATCAAAAAGTCCATCGGCTACCTGAAAGAATTGGAAAGCATCTCGGACCTGGAAATGGCCAAGCGTTCCAAAAAAGAACAAGCCATCTTGGGCAAGGACAAGGAAAAGCTGCAGCGCTCCTTGGGCGGCATCAAGAATCTGAACAAACTGCCGGGCGCCATCTTCGTCATCGACACCAAGAAAGAACACATCGCGGTCCAAGAAGCCCGCAAGCTCGGCATCAAGGTCATCGCGGTGGTCGACACCAATTGCGACCCTGAGGAAATTGACGTGGTGGTTCCGGGCAACGACGACGCCATCCGCGCCGTCAAGCTCATGACCTCGGTCATGGCCAGCGCCATTCTGGAAGGCCGTTCCAAGGAATTGGAAGGCCGCGAGGTTTCCGCCGAGGGCGGTTCCGCCACCAGTGAGGTGGCCCAAGAGCTTTTGGCCGCCGCCGCGCAAGAAATCAGCGTCCCGTCCGAAGGTGAAACGGCTGAGGAAGTCGCCGCCGAGGTCGCGGAAGAAAAGAAAGAAGTGTCCGAACTGCTGGTGTCCGACGTCAGCCACTTGGCCGGCGATATCACCACGGTGGCCGCCTTGGCGGATGAATTGGCCAACCAAAAAGTCGAGCGGATTCGCACCAAGCGCACCCGCGACGAGTAAGTTTAAAAATATTTACCACGAAGTTCACTGAGTGCACGAAGCGAGGCGGCGAGAATTTCAAGTTGAAGAACAAGCTGGTTTTTCTTTAACTTCGTGAACTTTGCGACCTTCGTGGTGAAAAATTCCTTTGAAGATTTTTGGCCCCCAAATTATTAGGAGGATGTTCAAAATGGAAGTGACCGCCAAGATGGTAAGCGACCTGCGCGAAAAGACCGGCGCGGGCATGATGGATTGTAAAAAAGCCCTGACGGAGACGTCGGGTGATTTGGAAAAGGCCGTGGCCTACCTGCGCGAGCGCGGGGCGGCCCAAGTGGCCAAGCGCGCGGGGCGCGCGGCGTCCCAGGGCGTGATCGGGACCTACGTGCACGCCGGAAAATTGGGCGTGATGGTGGAGCTGAACTGCGAGACTGATTTCGTGGCCAAGACCGACGACTTCCAAGCCCTGGCCAAAGAGTTGGCCATGCAGGTGGCCGCCTCGACCCCCAAGTACGTCACCCGGGAAGAAGTCCCGGCCGCCGAGCTTGAAAAAGAACGCGAGATTTACCTGAACGAAGCCAAGCAATCGGGCAAGCCCGAGGCCGTGCAGACCAAGATCGCCGAGGGCAAAATCGAGAGCTATTACAAACAGGTTTGCCTTTTGGAACAGCCCTATATCCGGGAAGCGAAAAAAACCGTGAAACAATACGTCACCGAAGTGGCCGCCAAGGTCGGCGAAAACGTCGTGGTTCGCCGGTTCGCCCGGCTCCAAGTCGGGGAGTAAGCCATGAAGGCTTCTTCCCCCGCGGGGCCCAAAAAGAAGCCTCTCTATAAGAAAGTGTTGTTGAAGATTTCGGGGGAGGCCCTGGCGGGCAGCCAAGGCTACGGCATCGACGCGGTCGTCGTGCAAGAAATCGCCAAGGCCGTATACGGGGTCCACAAAAGCGGGGTGAAGGTGGCCCTGGTCATCGGCGGCGGGAACATTTACCGCGGTGCCGACGGCGAAAAGATGGGTATGGACCGCGTCTCCAGCGACTACATGGGCATGCTGGCCACCCTGATCAACGCGCTGGCCCTTCAAAACGCCTTGGAAAAACTCGGCGCCTTTACCCGGGTGCAAAGCGCCATTGAAATGTCCAAGGTCGCCGAGCCCTTCATCCGCCGCCGCGCTATGCGCCACTTGGAAAAAAACCGCATCGTGATTTTCGCCGGCGGAACCGGGAACCCCTATTTCACCACGGATACGGCCGCGGCGCTTCGCGCCATCGAGATCGGCGCCGACGCCATCTTGAAGGCCACCAACGTGGACGGCATCTACAGCGCGGACCCGAAAAAAGACCCGAAAGCTAAAAAGTTCAAGACCCTCACTTATCTGGAAGCCATCAACCGCCGCCTTCGGGTGATGGACACGACCGCCCTGACCCTTTGCATGGAAAACAAGCTGCCGATCGTGGTTTTCAGCCTGAAGCAAAAAGAAAACATCAAGCGCGTCATTTGGGGAGAACCCATTGGAACGCTGGTCCGGTAGCGCCTCAAGTCCTCGGAAGGAGACAGTTGCCATGGCCGATATCCAAGAAGTTTTAAATGAAGCCGAAGGCGGGATGAAAAAAGCCATCGAGGCCACCAAACGGGATTTTTCCTCGATCCGCACGGGCCGGGCCACCGGTTCGTTGGTGGAAAACATCAAGGTGGAATATTACGGTTCTTACGTGCCCTTGAACCAGGTCGCCAATATCTCGGCCACCGACTCCCGCACCTTGGAAATAAAGCCCTGGGACGCGAAGGCCTTGGTGGACATTGAAAAAGCCATCCTCAAAAGCGACTTAGGCCTGACCCCCAATAATGACGGTAAACTGATCCGCATCAATATGCCGCCCTTGACCGAGGAACGCCGCAAAGAATTCGTCAAGTTGGTCCACAAACACGCCGAGGAAGGGCGGGTCGTGGTCCGGGGCGTGCGCCAAGACGCGAACAAGCATCTGGATCAGCTGAAAAAATCCATGCCTGAGGACGAGATCAAAAAGAACCAGGACCGGATCCAAAAAATGACCGACCAATACACCGATGAGATCAAGAAGCTGTCCGAGCATAAGGAAAAGGAAATTTTGGAATTCTGACCGAAGGCTCCGCCCCCCGGCGAACCCTGTGAAAGGCAAGCCCCGTCTACCCCATGGCCACTGAATCCCTCCTGAAGAAATACAGGCTCACCCCCCAAATTCCCCGCCATGTGGCCATCATCATGGATGGAAACGGCCGTTGGGCTAAAAAGCGCTCGCTCCCGAGAATCGCCGGGCACCGGGCCGGGGCGGAATCGGTCCGGGAAGTGGTCCGCCTCTCGGGCGAAGTGGGCGTGGAAGTTTTGACCCTTTACGCTTTCTCGACCGAAAATTGGAAACGTCCCCGCCAGGAAGTCCGGCTTCTCATGCTTCTACTGAAGCGCTATTTGCGGCAGGAAGTGGCGGAGCTTTTAAAAAATAACGTGAGGCTTTTAACCATCGGCCGCACCCGGGATCTGCCCGCCGAAATCCAAACCGAGCTTAAAAACGCCATGAAGGCCACCGCCCATTGCACGGGATTGAAACTGGTTTTGGCGCTTTCTTATAGCGGTCGGGCGGACCTGGCCGAGGCTTTCCGGAAATTGGCGGCTCGGGTGAAAGAAAACCGGCTGAAGCCCTCGAAAATCACCGAAGGCGACATCACCCGCGCGCTATCCACGGGCGGGTTTCCCTCGGTGGATCTTTTAATCCGCACCAGCGGGGAAATAAGGTTGTCGAATTTCCTTTTGTGGGAGCTGGCTTATTCGGAGTTTTATATCACCAAGACCCTTTGGCCCGACTTTAGGAAAAAGGCCCTGGTGGGTGCCTTGCGGGAATTTCAAAAACGCGACCGGCGTTTCGGCGGCGTTGAAAATAAGTCCGGGAGCGTGACATGGGACCTTTAGCCAAACGGGTTTTAGTCGCCCTCATCGCCATGCCCTTGCTTTTAGCCGTCACCTTCTATCCCCAACCGCTGGCCTTCAAGATTCTGGTGGCGGTGGCCCTGATTTTGGCCCTTCACGAGTGGTTTCAAATGTCCCCGGATAAAAAAGCCAAGGCCGTACCGTGGGCGTCCTATGTTTGTCTATTGGTCATTCTGGCGCCCGCGTTTGACCCTTCGCTCTTGTTTTTTAAGGACCGTGAATCGGTGGTGTTCGCCCTCTTTGCCTTATCCTTGACTTTTCTTTTTTCCCCCCGGCCTCCCCAGGACATGCTTCGCTCGGTAGGCTTGATCTTTTTCGCCACGCTTTATTTTGGGTTTTTAGGCGGATACTTCCTGCTTTTGCGCGACCTGCCCCGGGGGTCCTGGCTTTTATTATTCGTTTATGTGGCCACCTGGGCTTATGACACGGGCGGCTATTTCGCCGGCCGCTTTTTGGGAAACCATAAAATGACGCCGCAGGTCTCGCCCAAAAAAACCTGGGAGGGCGCTTTTGGGGGGCTTTTGTTGTGCGGCGCCGGTCTTTGGGCGCTCTGGGCCTTTTTCCCCGTCTACCAGGAAATTTTCGGATGGAAGGATCTCTTGATCCTTTCAGTTTTAATGTCGTTGTTCGGCCAATTGGGGGACTTGGTGGAGTCCATGATCAAGCGCAGCCTTTCGGCCAAGGACTCGGGCTCTTTTTTCCCGGGTCACGGCGGGATCTTCGACCGGATCGACAGTTTGCTTTTTACCGCCCCTGTTTTGTTTTATTACCTGACCCTTCGGCCTTAAAACCGGAAGGCCCACGCTCTTGTCTGGTTCTTGAAAAAAATAATTTAGGAGCGTTTCATGGCCCTCGAAGATTTGATCAAAAAAGCCCAAAGCACCTTTCATCACCAATTCGGCGATGTGGGAAAACACGTGACCCTGGTGACCGCGCCAAGCCGGATCACCCTTTTGGGCGGCGAATATACCGAAGCCGTGGACGGCTTCAGTTTGGTGGCGGCCGGATCCCACTCGGTGGTGATCGCGGCCCAGCGCCGTAACGACCGTCAAGCGGTCATCCATTCCCTGAGCTATGACGAGAAAATCAAGATCAACCTGGCCACGCTCCGCTTTGACCGTCAGGACGGCTGGGCCAACTTCCCCAAGGGCGTGCTATATTTTTACGAGCGCACGGGCCGCAAGTTCGAGGGCATCCAAATGGTCATCGTCAGCGACATCCCGGAAAATATCGGACTGGGCGTCTCGGCGGCTATCGAGACGGCCACCGGCGTGGCCTGCAATATCCTGGGCACCAACCCCTTGGACGACACCACTTTGGTCAAGCTTTGCCAAAGGGTGGAAACCCAGTTCATCGGGGCCCGGGGCGATTATTTCTCGCCCTTTGCCGCCAAGATGTCGAAAAAAGACCAATTGGTCATGCTGGACTCGCGCAGTTTCAAACCCGAGTACATGCCCTTTGATTCCAAGGCCTACAAGCTGGTCATCGTGGACAGCGGGGTGAAGAAAAAAGAACGGGAAGACGAGTTTAAAAAGCGCCTGGAACTTTTCGGTCAATTGCTCACCGAGATCCGCAAATATGTTCCCAAGGTCATTTCTTTAAGGGACGTGAGCGGGGAAGCCTATGAGGACGCGCGCAAGAAGGTGGACATCATTTTGCGCAAACGCCTGGACCATGTGGTTTATGAGAATCAAAGGGTGAGGCGGGCCAAGGAAATTTTGACCCGGGGCGATTATGAAGGCTTTGGGCAGCTTTTGAACGACTCCCACGCGTCCTTAGCGGACAAGTTAAAGGTGACCTGCGGGGAAATTGATATTTTGTGGAATATCACGCAAAACCTTCCGGGCTGCTTGGGGGCCCGCATGGCCGGCATCGGCTGGGGTGGTCATTTGGTTTGTCTCGTCAAGGGGGATCAGACGCAGGCCTTCGCCGACCAAGTTCGCGCCGAGTATAAAAAGAAGGTGAATATTAACGCGCAGGTTTATATTTATGAACCGCAGGAAGGCGCGCGCGAAGTGGCTCCGGTGGTCTCGACTCAAGGGTTGGTTTAACTAGGGGCGGTGGGGGGCTTTTCAAGGCGCTCTAAGGATGGTTGGCCGTTAAAAACCTTGGAAAAAGAGGCCTTCGAGAGGCCGTTTTTCCTAGACGGTATTTGAATTCAATTTATAATGGCGGAATTCGTCAAAAACAAAAAACGATTTTTTGTCTGAGATTCTTTCACTTTCTTAGAACTTCGGAGGCGTCAATGCACGGGTTGAAATTGGGGGCATGGTTCTTAGCCGGGTTGACGTTATTCACGCTTGGCCATCCGCGGCCTTCCCAAGCTCAAGCCGCTTCCGCCGCGCAATATTACGCCGCTGGAAACCAGCTTTACGGGGCCCGCAATTACGCTCAAGCCGCGCAGTATTACAGCGCCGCCACCAAGATCGATCCCAATTACTCGCCGGCTTATCAGGGTTTGGGCAATTGCTTTTACGCTTTGGGCCGCCGCTCGGACGCCCTGGCTTTCTATCAAAGAGCCTTGGCTTTGAATCCCAGCAACGCCCAGTTATCCCAATTCGTGCAAAATCTTCAGACTCAACTCGGCCAAGCCTCGCCGAACGCGGTGGTGACTCCCACGGCCCTGCAACAGGGCTTGTCGCTCATGAAGCAGCGGCAATACGCCGACTCCCTGCCGTTCTTCCAACAGGCGATCCAGGATACGCCCAACGACTATAAGCCTTACTACTACGCGGGCTACGCCTCCGCCATGCTCCAGGACAACAAAAACGCGGCCCTTTATTTTGGCCTGGCCAATCAGAAATACCCGAACGCTTCGATCCAAACCATGGCTTACCGGTATAAGGCTTCTTTGAACTCCGATGATCAACAGTGGGTGAGCGACCAACTGGGTAAATCCTCCCAAGGGGAGATGGTGGGCGGCGGCGCGCCCCGCTTTACGCCGGGGTTTGGTTTTCATATCGAGGGCGGCGCTTACAATATACTTTCGAATCCGAGCCAGATTGAGGATGGGGCCAAGGTCGGCTTGGTGCCGGGAACCCCCGGCGGGGCAACCGGAGTTTCCATTTCGGGTCAAACTCCCGCCTGGACCGCGGCGATTGGTTTTGAACCCTACTATCAATTCAGCCCGAACTTCGAGGTCAACTTGGAATTCGCCTATTTGCCGGCGGGAACCCTGACCTACCAATGGTTCGACATATACGATAATACCAACGACTATCAATACACCTACAACATCAGCATGGTGAACTTGGGATTGGGTTTCCGGCTTGATTTAGGGGACTCGGATACGGTGCCCTACATTGAGGCAGGCGGCGAATTATCGCCGGTCAGCCTGGGATTCACGAAAGAAGCCCTCGAAAATACGCCTACCACCAACGGCTTTTCCGATAATTTCAATGGAATGGCTTTTGGCGGCCACGTGAATTTGGGAGTTGATTTCAAACTGTCCAAAGAAATACTTCTGGGACCCTATGTGGGCTTCCGTTACCTGAACATCTCGAGCTTCACGGATTCAAACAACAACAAGTTGCAGGTGGACACGAAGAGCGGTGACGTGACCACCCCGGGCAGCTCCCAAGGTTCCGCGTCGGCTCAACCCGGAGGCAGCTACGTGCCTCTGACGATGGATTTGAGCGGCATCGCGGCCGGAGTGAATCTCTCGTTAGTCTTTTAATTAAGAAGTTTAAAAGTCGAAGGAATTTAAAGCCACTTGAACGGGAGCGGAAACGCTCCCGTTTTTTATTGGCCGCGTAAACTTCCGATGTTCGTTTCTTAAAGGGATCGCATGATTTTCCGTTTTGTTTTAATTTTGAGCGCCGGTCTTTTCACCCTCTTTTTTTTAAATTCCAGCGCGGCGCGCGCGCAGGCCCAGACCCCAACGCCAATCCTCCAAAGCCAACTGTCCTTTTACGACGACAACGAGGTGTTTACCGGGCCTTTCCGCTCCGGGTTGAGCCTGGTGGGCGAGCGATTTTCATCCCTCTTGGCCGCTTCCACGGGGAAAGTCACGGGCTTCCGGGCGGGTTTTTTCGTGGAGGACCAAAATCAGGACAACGCCTCGGTTGAGTTTAAGCCCATCCTTTCTTTTGAGTACCACACGGACACGACCCGCCTGATCATGGGAACGATTGAAAACCAAAACCGCCACGGTTTTATCGCGCCGCTGGAAAACGAGACCTTGGAAATTACCCGGCCGGTGGAATATGGATTTCAGTGGTTGGAAAAGGACGAGGGATTTAATACCGATCTTTATCTGGATTGGCAGCAGGTGGATCAGCCGGGGCAGGATGAGATTTTTGATTACGGCGGAGTCTTAACCGCGGCTTTAAGCCCCAAGGCTTCCCTTCAGATGCAGTTCCACGGTTACCATGAGGGCGGCCGGATCTTCAATATCCGGGTGGTGAACAACTATAATCCCGCGCTGGGTTTTAAAATCGGGGAAGATCTGGGTTTCTTGGGAAAGAGCCGGCTTGATCTTTTCGCCGTCGCCAGCAGCGACTTTGAGGGCAAATTTGATATCGGCCCGGATTGGGGCCGCGGGTTTTATGTCAGGGGATCGGTCACGCCGGGAAGCTGGGTGGAGCTTTACGGGCTCTATTGGAACGCCCAAGACTTTTTCTCCCAGGAAGGCGACCCCAACTATAATTCCCAAGGAACCGACCCGTCCTTTTACCGCTCCAGCCGGCTTTACGTGGAGGCGGGCTTGAAGAAGGACTTGGTTTTTGACTCCGGCATCCAATTGGACGCCCAGATAAAATCCGCTTGGATCGACGAGTTTTGGGGCTGGGCTTTCCATTTGACCGCCAGTGTTCCTTTTGATTTAAACCTGCCCCTCAAGGGACAAACGCCTCCGAAAGAGCCCGCCGCCGCTCAGGGACAGACGAATACTGGAATCGAGGTGCCGGATGCGCTTTAGAATTTTAAAATGGACCGCCGGGTGGCTCCTATCGCTTTTGACTTTAAACGGACCTGGATTCGCGATCGCGCAGGCGGTCCCGCCCGCGGGAACTTCGTCCCCTCTGGGGACCGCGCCTGCGTCTCAAAACATCACCTGGCACACGGACTTTACTTTTTACGGCGACAACACGGAATTTTTTGAGCCCTACCGGATCCGGGAAACCATTTTGGGCCAGCAGTTTAAAACCTTCCTAAAGGTGGACGCGGGCGCCGACACGGCTTTTTGGGCGGGGCTTTTCGCCGACCACCGCGCGGCCCAACAGACGGGCTTTCCCGTATTGCCGATCTTGTCTTTCGTCTACCACACGGGCACTTCGGAAGGCATCCTGGGTACCTTGGAGACGGTCAACCGCCATGGTTTGATTGAGCCCATGGAAGTCACCACGCTGGAGTTGACCCGGCCCATCGAGTACGGTTTTCAGTGGATTCAAAAGGATGATTTTATCCGCTTGGACAGTTTTCTGGATTGGCAGCAACTATTGGCTCCGGGCCAAAGCGAGCTTTTTGATTATGGCGGATCGGCCATCCTCCCGATTTCGGGCGACCTGGCTTTGGAAGGGCAATTGCATGGGTACCATTCGGGCGGCGCTCAATTTAATGTTCCGGTTTGGAACAACCTGGCGGCGGGTTTGGGGATTAAACTCCAAGCCGATCCCGAAACCTGGGGTAAAAATTTCCTCGAAATCTACGGTTTGACCAGCAAAACCACCGATCTCACCGGTTATCCGGGCCCCGCGCAGGGCTATGGTCTTTACGTGAAAGGATCCTTTTCGCCTGACAACGCTTGGGAATTTTTTGGTATCTATTGGATGGGACGGGACTATTATTCAAAGGAAGGCGATTCCAATTATGACTCGGTGGGGACCGACGGCGTCTACTACCGGTCCTCGCGTTCTTACGAGGAATTGGGAGTCCGGCGAAACGTGGCCATCGAGGGGGACGCGCGTTTTGATTTTGAGTTTAGGTCCCACTGGATCGACGGTTCATGGGCCAACTCACTGAGGCTCTTGGCCACCGTGCCTTTTGACGTGCCGATTCACTTGGATCAAGCCTCCGCCCCCCAGGGGGCCAATTAAGGGTAGAATCAGCTCGAGGAAAACCGTGGAATCAACGAAAACTAAAACCAAAGTGGCCTTCACCACGCTGGGATGCCGGGTCAACCAATATGACACCCAGGTTTTGCGCGAGCAAATGGAGCGGGCGGCCTTTGAGCTGGTGCCTTTTGGCGCCGGCGCGGACATTTACGTCATCAACACCTGCACGGTGACCTCCGCCGCGGACGCCGAGGGCAAGCAGCTGGTGCGCCGGGCCAAGGCTGAAAACCCCGATTCTTTCGTGGTGGTGACCGGGTGTTTGGCCCAAGACCGCCCGGACGAAGTCAAAGCCCTGCCGGGCGTGGACCTGGTGGTGGGCAATCGGGACAAAACCCAAATGCTCGAGAAAATCATCCATCAAGCGCCGCGTTTTGCCCGCGCGGGCGCCGTCTTGCCGCAGCCCGCCTCGCCTTGGGGATCGGGCATTTCCCGTTTTGACGGCCATCAACGCGCCACGATCAAGGTTCAGGATGGCTGTAATTTCGGCTGTTCCTTCTGCCTCATTCCACGGGTGCGCGGGGAAATGATTTCCAGACCGGAGGTGGATATTCTTTTGGAGGCGGCCCGGTTGGCCGAAAACGGCGTCCGGGAGTTGGTCTTGGCGGGGATCCAGTTGTCTTCCTATGGCCGCGACCTTGGCCGAAAAGCCGCCGAACCCCGGTTGGCGCCGGTCATTGAAAAACTTTTGAAAATTCCGGGGATCAAACGGGTCCGGCTTTCGTCTTACGCCGTGGCCGATTTCGAGGACGCCCTTTTGCCCTTGTGGAAAGCCGATTCGGGTCTTTGCCCGCACCTGCATCTGCCGCTTCAAAGCGGGGATCCGGAAACACTCAAGGCCATGCGCCGGCCCTATTCGCTGGAAGCTTACGCGCGTACGGTTGAAAAGGTCCGGCAAGCGGCGCCCCGGGTGGGATTGACCGGCGACATTCTGGCGGGTTTTCCGGGCGAGACGGACGCGGCTTTTCAAAATACCTTGGACCGGATCCGGGAATTTGGTTTCGTCGATTTTCATCCCTTTCCCTATTCGGACCGGGCGGGAACCCCCGGGGAAGCGCTGGAGCCCAAGGTCCATCCGGCGGTTTTGCGTGAAAGAATGAAGGCCCTGCTGTCCTTAAAATCCGGCTGTATCCAAGCCGCGGTGGAAAAGGCTAAGGGCCAAATCTTTAGCATGGTGGTGGAAAAAAACAGTCACACGCATTCCGCCGGGTTAACCGACCAGGGCCTGCGCGTGCTGTTTCCCCGGGCCGAAGGCCAATTGGGCCGGGAAGCGCTCGTTCAAGTGGATTCTTTTCAGGGGGGACGGGCCTTGGGCTCCGTTCAAACCGCTTGAGGCCCGCGGGGATGTTCCAACGATTGGCGCTCGTTTTGTTTTTATTCGTTTGCGGGCTTCAGGCCGCTTTCGCTGAAACCGCCGACGATTATTACAAGGAAGCCGCCTCGTTTTATTCCCAAAAGGATTACGACCACGCTTTTGACGCCTACCAAGGCGCCGCCAACCTGGATCCCAACCCCTACCGGGCCTTCGCCGGCATGGGCAATTGCGAATACGCCCGGGGACATAAGAGCAAAGCCATGGAAGATTACCGGCTGTCGCTCAAAATTTATCCCAACAACCCGCCGCTGGCCCAGTTCGTGGAGAAATTACGGTTCGAGCTGGATTCCAAGGGCGGCCCCTTTGACCAGGGCCGGATCGCCTTCAGTGAGAAGCGTTACAAGGACGCCAGCCAGGCTTTTCAAGAAGCCGTGGCGGATGATCCGGAAAACCTGCCCGCTTTTTATTACCAGGCCTATAGCGAGTATTTGATCGGGGACCGGGCTTACGCGGCGCTTAACTTCGCTTATTACGCCAAAAAGAAAAAAGACGCCCGGGTTCAAGCGACCGCCGACCAAATTAAAAACCGGTTGATCCCCGAAGACCAGGCCTGGGTCGAGGAGGAACTGAACACGGATCCGCCTTTCCCGCCGCCTTTCCGCTATACGGGCGTGGGCATCCGGCTGGGAACGGATATCCAGCTCGCCGGGCTTAAGGATTTTTCCGATTACGCCAAAAGTTTGAAGACCCAGTTTTCCCTTTCGGCCAACGCCCCCGCGGTGGCCTTGGCGGCGGACGTAAATCCGTTCCTCGAGGTGACCGATGGAATTGAGGCGGGCCTTAATTTTGGGGGTGTGTTCTTGGGAGGATTTTCAGCGGCCACGGTCAATACCAGCCCGCAGGAAAACGGAACCATCAATTACGATATTTGGGACATGGGAATTAGTTTGAAGGCCCGGTTCCTCAAATTCGACCGGGGCCGGATAAGGCTTTTCGTGGAAGCCGACCCCGATGTTTATTTCGCCAGCCTGTCGGTCGTGAATTCGGATACTTCCACCCCCTGGGGATTCATCCCGGCCAACGGTAATTTTTCCACCACCGGTTTTGGGTCGCTTTTTAAGCTGGGGGTGGAATGGAAACCCCTGCCCAATTCTTTGGTGGGCTTTTTTGTCGGGTACCAATTGGCGGACCTGAACGGGTTCAAGGGCTCGGCCAACAGCGTTTCGGGCCAATTGGAAACCCAGCGAAGCGGCTCGACCACCTCGATCAATTTTGTGCCCGACGGCACAACGCCCCCGGCGGGATCCCAGCCCCTGTCCCTGGATTTGAGCGGAATCATTTTAGGCGCCCAATTGACCGCTCTTTTTTAGATGAGGGAGTGGAATGATCTTTCAAAAGTCACCTTTCAGCCTTTATGACCGGCTTTATTTTTGGCTCTTTTACGCCATTAAGCTGAGGCGTTATGACCTTCCGGAAAAAAGAGTGGGTTGGCAGTCCCGTCATAACCAGGAAAGCCGTTTCGAGGCCCTGACCCAAATCGCCGACCTTCAAGACCAAAAAATCCTGGACCTGGGTTCGGGGCTAGGCTGTCTTTACGGTTATCTTCAAGAAAGAAATTGGCGCGGAGACTATACGGGCTTTGATCTTTTAAAAGCCATGGCCCGGGAAGCCAAGGCCCGGTTTCCTGAGGCGCGTTTCGAGGCCCGGGATATTTTGGCCGCCCCTCCGCGGGAGCAATGGGACTATGTGCTGATCAGCGGGATTTTTAACCACCGGGTCCGGGATAACTGGGCTTGGATGGAGCAGATGGTCAGGAGCGCGAAAGCTTTAGCCCGCAAGGGACTGGCGTTCAATCTACTGTCCTCGGAACAAGGCGAATGGGACCCGGAGCTTTTCTACGCCAATCCCAAGGATCTGGAACGGCGGGTGAAGACCTGGTCGGATGGAAACTACAAGATGGTTTCGGGGTATCTGCCGGGAGACATCACGGCTTACATATTTAATGACTAGAACCAAAGCCAACCGCTCACGCAATCCCTAAAGGGACCCGTTTATTTTATTTAAGTTTAATGCGGCTTGAGACGCCAAGGTAACCAAATTATTCCAGCGGAAACTTCAGCCTATTTTCGCCCTTCTTGGCGTCTTAGCGTCTTTGCGTGAGCTTTTTTTGTTGGTTTAATTTTTAGGGTTGATGCCGGGTGTATAGTAGATAAGGTTAACGAGTCGAAAGTTTGGAGGAGGGACACCATGGAAACCGACTGCCTTTTTTGCAAATTCGCCCGTAAAGAAATAACACCCAACCTGGCCTACGAAGACAATGAGGTCATGGTTCTTCACGATATCCATCCCCAGGCGCCGGTTCACGCGCTCGTCATTCCTAAAAAGCACATCGATTCCGTTTCGGCCATCCCCTCGGGGGACCCCATTGTTTCCATCCTGACCGAGCGGGCGGTGAAGGTCGCCGCTCAGTTGGGCATCGCCCAAGACGGCTTCCGGCTTGTTTTTAACAACGGGCACAACGGCGGCCAGACCATTTCCCACCTGCATCTGCATCTTTTGGGCGGACGTCCGATGGGTTGGCCGCCGGGTTAAATTCCAGTCATTAAACACCAGCCTCCGGTTGGCCAATAGGGAGTGGTGTTGGTTTCTGCCTACGCACATCCCAGCCGAAGCATGCTTTTGGCTTTTGTCCCCCAGCGGTGGGAAAAGCCCTAAACGATGAAAATCTGGTGCAAATAAGCCTTTTTTCCATTGCTTGACTCGCCCTATCGAAAGGTTTAAACTCCCCTTCCCCGATAGGCCTTTGGGCCTGGTCGGTTCCTATTCCACCCATAGAGGGGAGAGTGACCACGTGGTCGAAGTACGATTGGAAGAAAACGAACCCATTGAAAACGCCCTCAAGCGTTTCAAAAAGGTCGTGCAGAACTCGGGATTAATCTCGGAAATGAAGAAGCGTGAGTTTTACGAGAAGCCCAGCGAGCGCCGTAAAAAGCGCGAAGCCGCCGCCCGCAAAAAGGCGCGCCGCCGCCAAATGAAGTTCAGCCGCGACTAAGTCTTAAATTTTTTGTGGAGCCCGTTCCCTTCAGGGGGACGGGCTTTTTTTTATGAGCCCTGGAGGCACCATGAGCGCATCCCCCCTATTCGACCGAATCAACGCCGATATCATCACCGCCATGAAGGCGAAAGACGAGGCGGCCCTGTCGGCCCTTCGCATGTTGAAGTCCGCCATCAAATATAAAGAAGTGGATTTGAAGCGCGAGATCACGGACGAGGACGTCATCGACGTTTTGACCAAGCAGGCCAAACAACGCCGGGAATCCATCGAGGGTTTTGAAAAGGGCGGCCGCCCCGAAAGCGCCGCCAGCGAAAAGGCCGAATTGGCCTTGATCGAAAAATTCTTACCCGCGGGTTTAAGCGACGAGGAACTTTCCAAACTCGTGGAAGAGGCCGTGAAGGCCACCGGCGCCGCCGGTCCGAAAGAAATGGGAAAGGTCATGGGTTGGCTGACGCCTAAGGTCAAGGGCAAGACCGACATGGGAAAGCTTTCTTCAGTGGTCAAGGCGAAACTCGGGTGAGTTTGAAGTTTGGAGCGGTTGAATTAACTTCTAACTTCGGACTTCCAACCTCACACTTTATTCGGTGATGTGATGATCCTTCCTTCCGCCTTTTATTCCCGTCCGACCACCCGGGTCGCCCGTGATTTGATCGGGCAAATCCTTGTTCATGAGACGCCTCGGGGCGTTGCCTCAGGCCGGATTGTGGAAGTGGAAGCCTACCTTCCCCAAAATGACCCGGGTTCCCACGCGGCCCGGGGCCAAACGCCCCGCAACGCCATCATGTTCGGCCCCGCGGGTTTCGCTTATGTTTATTTTTGCTACGGAAACCATTTTCTTTTCAACGTGGTCACGGAAAAGCCGGGACTGCCGGGGGCGGTTTTGATCCGGGCGTTGGAACCGGTGGAAGGCTTGGACCTGATGGCGCGCCGAAGAAAAAAAGGACAGGAACCTAAAAAGACTTTAACCAATGGGCCGGGTAAATTGACGCAAGCGCTGGACCTGGGTCCGGCGCAAAACCGGCAAAAAGTAACCGCCAAGCCCCTTTACATCCGCGCCGCCTCCAGCCGTCCGAGGGAAGTGGGGGTAACCACCCGCATCGGCATTACGGAGGGTTGGGGATTGCCGCTTCGGTTTTATTTAAAGGGAAGTCCCTATCTTTCGGTAGGGCCGGGTAAAGACCGCCCCTCGCCGGGAAGAAAAAAAGCCCTTGGAATTCGTTGATTGTGGCTTTATTTTTTTGAACCCTCTCCCATCAAGGGAGCGGGAACTAGTGATGAATGGATTTTATGAACGACGTGAGCCTTGAGAACTTTTTAAAAGCCGTGGAATTTCCCAGACTGCTCGAGAGCTTGGCGAAGGATTGCCAGACTCCCGCCGGCCGGAACGTGCTTTTTCAATTGAGGCCCTTGGGGGATGAAAAGACCTTACGGGGCCGCTTAGCCCGAACCGAACAGCTCGAAAAACACCTGATCCGGTATTCCGCCCCGTCCATCCCGAGAGCGGAGGAATTTCAAGATTCTTTTGAGGATTCCCGGGTCTCGGGCAAAGTGCTTTCGGCTTTGGAACTGGCGGCCTTGGCCCGTTTTCTGGCCCAGGTGGTGAAGCTGCGGAAGGCGCTTTCGATGGATGAAAAACAAGCCTCGGCTTTCGTTGACTGGCTTTCGCGCTTACAGCCGCTTCCGGCCTTGCGCGAGTTTTTGGGCCGCAAAATCTCGGACCAAGGCGGGGTTTTTGACTCCGCTTCCCCCCAGCTTAAAAGCGTCCGGGACCGGCTCAAATCCCTTCAAGCCGAAGTCCAGGATTATTACCGGCAGTTTCTTCAGACCGCGAACCACGCGGACGCGCTTCAAGAAAAGATTGTGACCGAGCGGGAAGGCCGCCTGGTCGTGCCGGTCAAGCGGGACCATCAATCGCAGGTTCCCGGGTTTATCCACGGCCTTTCGGCCTCGGGCTCGACGGTTTTCATTGAGCCCCAGGAAATCGTTGAGCGCAACAACCAGGTCCGGGAAACCCGGCTCCAAGAGGACGAGGAAATCCGCAAGGTCTTGCGGGAGTGCACGGAAGCGGTGAAGGGTGTGGCACAAGAACTGTCCATCACCTTAGCGGCCTGCGCCGAGATTGATGCCCATGGGGCCTTGGCGCTTTTCGCCTCCCGCTTTGACGGACAATTTTTGGCGCCTCAAAAAGAAACGGCCTTCCGGCTGACCGAGGCCCGCCATCCTTTGCTGGTTTTGGAAGCAGGTGAAAAATACAGGGACAAGGTTATCCCCCTGAATTTGGAATTTGAGACCCAGGTGCGGGTCATTCTTTTATCCGGTCCCAACGCCGGGGGAAAAACCGTGGCGCTGAAGACCATGGGACTTTCCTGCGTGATGGCTCAGACCGGGCTTCCGGTTTTAGCCTCCAGCAACAGCTCCTTTCCCTGGTTGTCCCATTTTGACACTGACCTCACCGACGCCCAAAATCTTGAGGATCACCTCAGCACTTACGCGGCCAAGCTGACGGCCTTGAAACGCATGCTGGACCGGGCCGATGGGGAAACGCTTTTACTTTTGGATGAACTGGGTTCGGGAACCGACCCTCGGGAGGGCGGCGCTTTGGGGCTCGCGTGTCTTGAGGCTTTCCGGGAGAGGCAATCGCTCGTGTTCGCCAATACTCATCAACCGCTTTTGAAACTTTTAACCCAGGAAGAAAAAGGAATGGCCAACGCCGCCATGCTTTTTGACGAGGCCACCGGCAAGCCCACCTTTAAGCTGGTGGTGGGCGTACCGGGAAGATCTTACGCCTTGACCCTGGCCACCCAATTGGGATTTGATCCGGTGGTTTTGGAAAAAGCCAAGGCGCACCTGCCCCAAGGCGAAGCCGACCTTTCGGAGCTTCTGGCCAAACTGGGGGCCGAGAAACAACAGGCGCAGGAAGCGCGTCTGGAAGCTGAAAAGGCCCGGGACCGGGCCAAGAAAATAGAGGAAGAACTTTTAGCCGCCCGGCGCCAAATGAAGGAAGAGGCCCGGCGCGTCAAACGGCAGGCCCAGATCGAGGCCGAAGGCATCGTGAAAAACACCCGGCGCCAGATGGATCATCTCATCCAGGGCGTGGCCCCTGCCGGCGAGTTGAACCGGGACAAGGCGCGCCAAGCCCAAAGGGAAGTGGGACTCAAACTTAAAAATATCCCCCAAATCAACGAGAGGCGTTTGCTGGAAGTGCGGGAATTAAAAGAAGGCCAAGCGATCTTTTTTAAACCCGGCAATTCCAAAGCCAAAGTCCTGAACGCGGACGATGAGAAACAAGAAGCGGTCATCCTTTTGGACGGGGGACTGAAGCTTTCCTGCAAATATTCCGATTTGGGATTGGCGGGGCCTGTGACGGCAAAACCACCGGTGCGATCCCAGCCGAACGCGCTTCAAACGGCCCGTGAGAATAAGGGCCAGTTGGAGCTGGATCTGCGGGGCAAAATGGTGGACCAGGCTTTGCTGATACTTGATAAATTCATCGATGACGCGCTCTTGGTGGACTTGCCTTTTGTGCGTATCATCCATGGGAAAGGGACGGGCGCCTTGAAGGAAGCCATTCACAAACACCTGCCCGTCCAACATCCGAACGTGGAGTTTTCCATGGCCGAACCGTCCCAGGGCGGCGCCGGGGTGACGGTGATTAAGTTTAAGAAGTAAAGGACAACCAACACAAAAAGCCAACGCAAAGACGCTAAGCCGCCAAGGTAGGCAAAAGCTTTGTTGTTTGAAGGATTTAGCGAAAACTGCCAAAATCTAACGAAAAGCTGCGAAGGTAGACATGAGTGAGGAAAACAAAAATCCAAGACTGGAAATAGATCCAGAAACGAATCGGATTGCTTCCGAAGTAGTGGACGCGGCCTTCAAACTTCACTCAACCTTGGGACCGGGCTTATTGGAGAGTGTTTATGAATCGTTCCTTATTCACGAATTGAAGCTTCGCGGTCTTAAAGTGGATAAACAGGTATTATTGCCGATCAGCTTTGAAGGACTGACCCTGGACGGAGGATTGAGACTGGATTTGTTGGTTGAGGATAGGGTGGTGGTTGAGTTGAAAGCCGTGGAAATCATTACAAAAGTTCATCAGGCTCAATTGCGGACATATTTGAAATTATCCAGTCACGAATTGGGTCTTTTGATCAATTTCAATGTTCCGGTTATCAAAGACGGTATTCAACGAATTGTTTTTACTAAGAAGGCCTAGTTTTTATGGGTGATTGTTGTCGATTTATCTAAGAGGTTGAGGCTTCCTTGGCGTCTTAGCGTCTTTGCGTGAGCTGTTTGTATTGGTTCAGTTTTTTCTAAAAGGGTTTCATGAAATATTCGGACGACATCATTCAGCGTGTGCGCGATTCCTCGGACATTGTGTCCGTAGTAAGCGAATACGTGTCCCTTAAAAAAGCCGGGTCCAGCTACAAGGGCCTCTGCCCCTTCCACAGCGAAAAGTCGCCCAGCTTTATCGTGTCTCCCTCCCGGCACACCTTCCATTGTTTCGGCTGCGGCAAGGGCGGCAATGTCATCACCTTCGTCATGGAAATGGAAAAGATGCCCTTTCCCGAAGCCCTGCGGCATTTGGCGGGCAAAGCGGGAATCCCTTTGCCGACCCAACAGGACAGCGCGCAGGATTTGGCCCGGGATCGCCAGCGCGAGCGCATGATCGCTTTGAATGAATTGGCCGGAAAGCTTTATCACGAAAAACTGTTGTCGGCCGAAGGCCAGAGCGCGCGGGACTATTACAAGGCCCGGGGTTTTACCAAGGAAATGGCCGTAAAATTTAAGATTGGTTTCGCCCCTCCGGGCTGGGATTTCTTAAAAAACGCGGCTCAAAAAGAGGGGTTCTCCCAAGAGGAACTATTGGCGGCGGGACTGCTGGTTCATAACGAGGAAAAAAACACTTATTACGATAAATTTCGGAACCGCCTCATCTTTCCCGTCTTTAACAATTATGATAATATCATCGCCTTCGGCGGCAGGACTTTGGGTGAGGATCCCGGTCCTAAGTACCTCAATTCGCCAGAAACCCTTCTCTTTAAAAAAGGTGAGACGCTTTATTTGTTGAACGCCGCCCGGGAAGGAATTCGCCGCGCGGGATTCGTGCTAGTCGTTGAGGGTTATTTCGACGCTTTGGCCCTGCATCTTTTTGGTTTTGACAACGCGGTGGCGACCTTGGGGACGGCCTTAACCACCCAACACGGCCCCTTGTTGAAACGCTACACGAAAGAAGTGGTTTTTTCCTACGACGCGGACGCGGCGGGGCAGGCGGCGGTTTTGCGGGGTTTCGAGCCCCTGATGCAGGCTGGCCTTCAAGTGAAGGTTTTGCTCATTCCGGATGCCAAGGATCCGGACGAGTATTTACAGAAGCACCCAAAAGAAGACCTGACGGCGCTGATTGAGAAGGCCCCTGACTTTTTCAGGTGGTGGGCGTCTTCGTTGAGAGCCAAGATGCCGGAAGCGCGAAAAGAAGAGTTGATACGCGCGCTCCAGGAATTTGTCCCCGTCCTGGCGGGATTGGAGGATGAGGCGGCGGTGCAGGCGGCTTGCGCGGCCATCGAGTCCGAGTTGTCCCTGGACAACCGGGACTTGCTGACCCTGGTGAATACGGCCCGTAAAAAGGGCGGCCCCCGCCGGTTCACGGCCGAAGGGTCCCAGGCCCCGAACCCGGATAAGCCGGCGGCTCCGTCTAAAGAGAAGACGGATGGAAGCGACGAGGTGGAAAGCGACTTTTTGGCCCTGCTCACGGAAGAGCGGGGGGAATTTGTGCCCTGGGCGGCCAATGAACTGTCGCCCCAGCATTTCGCGAACGCGAAGTTCCGGGATCTGTTTGAGAAGCTCAGTTCGGGCGACCTAAAGCCCGCGGAGCTTAACGCGGTTCCCGAGTTGGAATCGTCTTTTATACGCATCGAGGCCCGGGCGGAAAAGCGCAAGCAGGACGCCGCCCTGTGGAAAAACAAGAGCGAGGACGAGGTCAACCTGAAGGAGCGGCAGATACGGGAAGCCATGATCCTGGAGTTCGCGGGCGAGGTTAAAAAACGCTATTTCAAGCGGGAGATGGACACTTTAAAGCAAAAGCAGGGTGAGGCGGAGAAGGCGGGGCAACAGGAAGAAGCGCTGCTTCTCGCTCGGCAAATGAGCGAGCTAAAAAAACAATTCTCTTAAAAGAGGAACAAATGGCCATGAAGCCAGCGGCGGGAAAACCTAAGTCCGATCACGTCAATAAGATCCTGGAAGTCGGTAAGGAAAAAGGATACATCACCTACAAACAGGTCAATGACATCCTGCCCGACGAAGTGGTTTCCTCCGAAGAAATCGACGATATCCTTTTGATGCTGGGCGAGAACGACATCAAGATCGTGGACCAGGACGAAAAGGCCGCCGCGATTCCCGACGACGATAAAGAAGTGGGCGCCGCCGCCGGCTCCAAAGACGACGATGATGACGATGACGAGGAATTCGACAAGCCCTTCGAGACCTCCGGCGTCGAGACCCGCATGGGCGACCCGGTCAAGATGTATCTGCACGAGATGGGCCGCATCTCGCTTTTGACCCGCGAGGAAGAAATTTCGATCGCCAAACGCATTGAGGCGGGCGAGTTTAAGGTGGAAAAGGCCGTCCTCGGATCCGCGCTGGGCTTCCAGAACCTGCACGAGCTTTTCACCAACGTGATCAAGAAAAAGAAAACCCTCCAAGAAACCATCGACCTGGACCCCTACGCCGATTTGCCGGGCGGGGTTCCGGAAAAAGCCATCTACGCCAAGATCCGCAAAAACCACGCCAAGCTCAAGGTCATGGAACGCCATATCAAGGCGCTCCAGCACAAGGTGGCCCTCAAGTCGATGAGCCTGGAAAAGAAAAAGCCTTTAATCGAGGCGCTGGACGTCAAACTGATCGACCTCATTTGGCTGGTGAAGGATTGCCAGTTCCAAAAGAAGGTCAAGGAACGGCTCATTGAAAGCCTGCGGGAACATGGCGAGAAGATTGAGGAGCAGGAACACGCCATGCACGTGCAGGAAAAGCTGATGAAGCTTACCCCGGAAGCCTATATTAAATTGCCCAGCCTCCTCAAACACGCCACCCCGGCGGATTTGAAGCAATTGGAAAAGAAAAGCGCGCTTAAGGGCGATGAATTCCACAAAATCTGCGCCCACTGGGAAGACGCCCGCCGCAACATCAAAAAGCTGGAAAAAGACGGTATGGCCACCCGTGACCAGATGAAGGTCATGATGAAAAGCATCCGGGTGGGCGAGCGCGAAGCCTATTACGCCCGCATGGAATTGGTGGAAGCCAACCTCCGTTTGGTCATTTCCATCGCCAAGAAATACACCAACCGCGGCCTGCCGTTCCTGGATTTGATCCAGGAAGGAAACATTGGTTTGATGCGCGCGGTGGAGAAGTTCGAGTACCGCCGGGGTTATAAGTTCTCCACCTATGCCACCTGGTGGATCCGCCAAGCCATCACCCGCGCGATCGCCGACCAGGCCCGCACCATCCGTATTCCCGTGCATATGATTGAGACCATTAATAAGTCAATTAAGGTGTCGAGGGATTTGGTCCAGGAATTGGGTCGGGAACCTTTGGCCGATGAAATCGCCGAGCGTTTGGAAATGCCGGTGGAGAAGGTGCGCGCCATTTTGAAAATCGCGCAAGAACCCATTTCGCTTGAGACCCCGATCGGCGAGGAAAAAGACAGCCACTTGGGCGACTTCATCGAGGATAAGGATGTCGTCAGCCCCGCCAACGCAGCGGCCTTTGTTCTTTTGCAGGAGCAGATTTCCAAGGTCCTGGGAAGCCTCAAGGACCGGGAAGCGGAAGTCCTGCGTCTGCGCTTCGGTTTGAACGACGGCTACCCGCATACCTTGGAAGAAGTCGGTAACACCTTCAAGGTCACCCGTGAGCGCGTCCGGCAGATTGAGGCGAAGGCTTTGCGTAAATTACGGCACCCCTCCAGGAGCCGCAAGCTGAAGGGCTATTTAGATTAGGTCGTAAAACCAAAAGCCGGCCTTCGGGCCGGCTTTTTTTGTTTAAGGAATACGCGTGAAAAAAGTTTCGTTTCAGTCAATCATCAAAAAAGAAGGAATCAATCCTTACGTCGATCCGCCTTTGGGTGCCGCCCAAACGTTGGGATCTACCGGCGGGGTCGTGCCGGTCCGGATTCTTTTGGAAGGCAAGTCTTTCAAAGCCAACCTCATGCCGCTGGGTCCGAAACGGACCCAAGCCAAGCCCGGTACCCATCACCGGCTTTATTTACATGGAGTCATGCGAAAGACGATCGGGAAGGATTTGGGCGATCGGGTGAAGGTGGTATTGGCGGTGGATAAGGCGCCCCGCGTGGAGCCGATGAATCCGGCTTTGGCGAAGGCATTAAAAAAATCCCCCAAGGCCAAGGCCGCTTTCGGGCGGTTCAGTCCCTCGCACCAAAAAGAATTGAACCGCTATTTGAACCATCTCAAAAGCCCCGAGGCTTTGAAGCGGAATTTGGTGAAAGTGATGGGTTATTTGACCAAGCCCAAAGCCACTTGGTTCGGCAAAAAGAAGTAAGAAATCCCGCCGCGAAACCAGACGCGAAAACCCTCCCGTCGGAAATCTCAAAAAGCTATCCTGGCCGATTAATTTAAGTCGAGTAAGATTGTTTACTATATGAACATATTGGAATATAGTTAAAGCTCAAAGGGGTGGCGCATGGTTGAGCTGGATTTTGTTTTTAAGATTAAAGCTGATTTTCTTCGGGCCCTTTCTCATCCCGCGCGGCTTAAGATCATTGAGCATTTGAAGTCCCGCGAGGATTCGGTGGGGAAGATGGTCAAATCATTGGAAGTGGAGCAATCCAGTCTTTCCAAACACCTAGCCATCCTCAAACAAGCGGGCATCCTGAACTCGCGCCAAGTGAAGGTCACCGTTTATTACTCCATCCGCGACAAAGGCATTTTCGACGTGTTAAGGCCGATCTCCCTGTTTTTGAAGAAGAAATTGAAAGAAAGCCAGGAAGTTCTCAGCCACTTGGGTGAGGGTTGAGGCATCCCCATGGTTCTTTCCGCCCGGTTATTTTTGAGTCTCCTGATCTTCGCGCAAGCCGGTTTTCTCGGGGCCGCAGAGGATTCTTGCGCGCTTTGGATGGCGGGAAAGCCCATGGGCGCCGCCTGTCTTCAGGAATTGGAGCAAAGGGATTTGACCTTTCTGTCGGACCAGCCCTCAAAAACAGATATCCAGCCTTCACAACCGGAAGTATCTCCCAGGTTTTTTCGCGGGGTTGAAGCGGGAAACGAAGAAGCCGTGGAGATAGGATTTCGTTTGATCCCACTCTTAAAAGGCGGGACGGAACAAGACGTCTTGCGGGCTTTGGGGGACGCGATGGTCGACCATCCCGGAGTTTTTTTAGAAGCTCTCCAGACATTCCTTGATTTCTCCCGTAAGCATGGGCAGGCCGCCGCGCTCAAAGAAACCCTCTGGGATGCTTTTGTCGGCGCTGATTTCGGATATGCCCAAGATTTAGAGGGCGAATCGAAGGATTTAAAGCGGCGGAAGGCTATGCTCTTAAGGTCGGAAGATCCGGTTTTCCGGGAAGCGCAGGGGTTTACTTTGGGAATCCTACGGGAAAAAATCAGGGAATTACCCGACGGTCTCTAACCCCCCAAGGTGAATGGATAAGGACGCGCTATGTTCGTGCCGAAGTCGGTAGTTTGTTTGAGGGATTATTCCTGGAAACAATTCCACGCTGACGCAGGCGCCGGACTGGTCGTGGGGTTGGTGGCGATTCCGTTGGCCATGGCCTTTTCCATCGCCTGCGGCCTTCCGCCGGAGCGGGGCCTCTATACGGCGGTCGTCGCGGGGTTTCTTTTGTCCGCCTTGAGCGGCAGCCGGGTCACGATCGGCGGTCCCACGGGCGCTTTCATCGTTATCGTCGCCGGTGTGGTAACCCGCTATGGCTACGAGGGACTGGCCTTGGCCACAGCCATGGCGGGGATCATCCTGATCGTTTTGGGTCTTTCGCGGTTGGGCGGATTCGTGAAATCCATCCCGCCCGCGGTTGTCACCGGGTTCACCGCCGGCATCGCCGTCGTCATCTTCAGCACCCAAATCAAAGATTGGCTGGGGCTCCCGATTAATTCCTTGCCGGCGGATTTTCTTTCCAGGTGGGTCGCCTGCATGAAGTCAATTCCTAACCTGAATCCCTATGCCTTGGGCATTGGTTTATTCACCTCGGTTTGCCTTTTGGTTTGGCCCCGCGGATGGAAGGTGCCCGGGTCCTTGATGGCGCTGGTGGCGGCGTCCCTCGCGGCGGGCGTGGGACAATTTCCCGTGGAAACGATTGGTTCCCGTTTTGGCGGGATTCCGGGCGGATTTCCCCCCTTTCATTGGCTGGCCCTGACCGGCGCGCAAGCGCTCCAACTTTTGCCTTCGGCTTTTTTGATCGCGGCCTTGGGCGCCATTGAATCCTTGCTCTGCGCGGTGGTGGCGGACCACCTCATTGATGGGCACCATAAGTCGAACTTAGAATTGGTCGCCCAAGGCCTGTCGAACACGGCCTCGGCGTTGTTCGGCGGCATACCTTCCACCGGTGCCATTGCCCGGACCGCCACCAATGTCCGCAATGGTGGAAGGACGCCCGTGGCGGGAATGATTCATGCCTTGGTTGTTTTATTGGTGCTTTTGGCGGCCGGTCCATTGGCGGCGCGTGTGCCCTTGGCGGTTCTCGCGGGAATCTTGGTGGTTGTGTGTTTTCACATGTTCGAATGGGAAACGGTTTGGAAAGAACTCAAGGGCAGCCGCGTAAACGCATTGGTTCTTTTGACTACTCTTTTGCTGACCTTGTTTGTAAACCTGACCGTGGCCGTGGCTTCGGGTTGTGCGTTGGCGGCATTGATCGCCTGGGTGAAGAAGCTCGTAAGATAGTTAAGGTTGGACGGTATCCCCGGGCTAACGTAAAATGACCGTCTTTGGGGCGACCCCATGTGGGGAACCCAATAAAACCGGGGCACCCTCCTAAGAGGGGATTACCCCAAAAGCGTAAAGTAAATCGGGGCATCCCATTCGGGGATTACCCCGAGGTCTCTATTAGATTTTTTGTTGACCCTCGGGGCATTAGCTCAGCGGTTAGAGCAGGGCACTCATAATGTTTTCAAGGCTTTTTGGAGTCGGAAAGTCCGTGCAGTAAAAATTTAACTGTCCCCAGCACGTTTTGAATGCCTTTGCCCGTAACGCTTTTAGAGAGGTTGCGGGCAAGGGTCTTTTTTTGAAAGCATGGTCAAAGACAGTCAGTGGCGGTAAAGGGCGGTAAAACAGCACTACGAATGACACGAATAAGACACGGCGAGAGCAGGACACTTTTACTGCCCTGATCTAAGGAAAAACTTGGATTTGAGAGCAGACCATCAAAAGTGCCACGATCAAAAAATGGGTTAGTGTCATATCCATGTCATTCGTTGATTTGTTGTGTTTTGGTGAATCTAACGTAAAATGACGGACGATTTAGAGGGGCATTAGCTCAGCGGTTAGAGCAGGGCACTCATAGCAAAAGCTGTGCACCAATGGCGAAAGCTGTTGGATGAATTGGGATGAAGTCAGGGAAACCTCACAGAGGCAATCCTGAGCCAAGCTTCCGGTACACCGGAGGAAGGTGCAGAGACTAGCGGAGGGGTTAAGACCCCTTAATGACCGCGAAGAAGCGTCCCACACCCTGATGTTTGGGTGAAGAGATAGTCCGGGGAGTCGTGTAAACGACACAAACCTGAATGCCTTGGTCCCTGGTTCGAATCCAGGATGCCCCACCACTATTTGATTTTTTAGTTAAAAATAACCGTAATTCGGCTGTCCTATTGAAAATTTAAGTGTCTATCGTTAGAGATAGATATACTAAGTCGCAGGAGTAACCCATGATCGCTTTTCAATTAAATCCACTCAAAGCCACGCAGGTGGCAGCCTACTTTATTAAAAGTAATGGCAAGCGTCTTAATTACACAAAAATGATTAAGCTTATGTATCTTTCTGATCGTGAAGCTTTAAAGAAATGGAATCGTCCCATTATTGGTGGAAGTTATGTATCGATGGATAACGGTCCTGTTTTGAGCGAAGTTTATGACTGGCTGAAAGGGAAATCCGAGAATAAATATTGGATGATTTCCATCAAGAAACAGGGCTTCGAAGTGGCTTTGATACAAGACCCAGGCGACGGCGAACTTTCCGAAGCCGAAGAAAAGATTTTGAATGAAATCGATAAAAAGTTTAAAAAGCATTCCTTCGGGCAAATGATCGACTATTGCCATACTCACACAAAAGAATGGGAAGACCCGAACGGCTCTTCGTTTCCTATTGCGTTTGAAGCATTATTGACAACTATTGGGAAAGCTCCGAAAGAGATTAAAAAGATTGCGCAAGAGACTTCGGACTTTCATTTTGCCAGTACAGTTTTCGGCTCATAAACGGCATTCACCATGCCAATTCAAATCAAAAGCGCTGTTCTCCTTAAAAACCCAAGTTGGCCGCAAAATCCACCTCACTTGTATTTTGCAATTACCGAACCCGACGATAACGGCAAGGTTTTGCTTGTAAACATCACAGAGAATGACGAAGACAGAGATCATTCGTGTGTATTACGTTCCGGTGAGCATCCTTTTATCAGGAAAGAATCTGCGGTTAACTATAGGGAAGCCATACTTTCGGATATCCAAAAAATTGAAGAAGCTATTCAAATGCATATAGCGACGCAGGAAGATGATATTTCTGACGCATTGTTAGAAAAGCTAAGACGTGGCGGAAAAGCATCGCCCTTCTTAAAAAAAGATTTTAAAAATATTTTGTAATTCTTTTAATAGAATTTAAGTTTCAAAATAGCCTGAAAATAAAAAAGGCAATGCAGAGTAAACTTCACTCCGCAAAGCCTCCAACCCAAATGTACAAAGACGCTACGCTAATATCAACACAAAAAAACCGATGTTTGATACTTGGAATTAAATATGAACTTTAAAGATTACGTTATCCGTGACACGAAAATACGAAACGGCGTTCCTGTTATAAAAGGAACCCAAGTAACTCTAAAATCTGTTTTGGGTCATCTGGCTTTGGGCGATAACATCGAAAACATTCTTAAAACTTATCCTGAATTAACGGCGGAACATCTTAAAGCTGTTATTGCCTATGCGGCTTCTGAAGCCGGTTTAGATATTCCCGATGATGGCCCCAACAAAAATGCCTATTTGGAAAGTTCAGGTGTTCTAAAAAACGGACTTCTTCCTGAAGAAACCATAGTCGATGTAATTCCAACCGTGAATTTTCAAAGGGAAATAAAATAGTTTCCCCCTTGAGGCTCATCCTGCCTCATCTTTAATCTTATACAAACTCATATAATCTAATATAGACGGAATAGTAGATGGGAATTCTCAAGATAAGCTGCGAATAAGAAAAGGTCGTTTTGAAAAAGAAAGAATTAGAAAAACTCCCAGTTGAGGTTCGGGTTATTCCTTTGCCCCCAGAAGATTTAGAAAGGCGTAAAAAGAAACTCGAGCTTCTTTTATTTCAGGGCGCTAAAAAAGCGTCAGAAAAATAAATTTTTCTTTAGGAAAGCCTTCACCTGGCCTCGGCAATCTTGGGCGATCTTCGGCATAACCCCTAATGTTACGGTCATGTAAACAAAACCTCGTTTTGTGTCACTCAGCGCATTATTGATAACTTCAAACCAATACTTTTCTTGTCCTTTTCGTCTCTGGGGTTTAAATATTCTTAAAACCTGAAAGGGGGAGCCTATGAAAAAAGAGCCAAAGAAGCCGTTTGAATTGGTTTGGCCGGAAGATTTGTTCATGGAAGATTGTTTCGCCCGCGCGTTCCGGAATCCTGAAAAAGAGGAGGCCCGCAAACTCCGAAACTGGCGCTGTGGCCAAATCAAGAGGAAGCTGATTAGTAATGAACGGTTGACCGGGGATTTGTTGAAATTTGCCCTCGAGATAGTTGAGCCCTCACCGGAGGCAAAGGGAGAGCAAGCCGATTTTGGCCGTCGAATCGCCACCAAACTCAGACACGGGATGCCTCTGGAAGAATATGAGTTTCACATGATCGTCGATGTCTGGCTTTTTCACGTAAGGTTGAGCGCGTAAGCGAAGTTCACATTGAAAGGAGTAAGCTATGGGAAGGTTTCATTACAATCCAAAAGGTTATCCTGTCTGGAATGATAGCGGAAAATTGGTTCATAGAACTGTAGCCCAACCCAAAAAAGGTCAAGTCACGCATCATATAGATGGGAATCCAAAAAACTTCAGAGAAAGCAATCTCGTCAATATGAGCAGAAGTGAACATGCGAAGCTTCATGCAAGGGAAAGAAGAAAGCTCCAATGAAAGGCTTGTCTCTTTATCGGGTTTCCCTAATTCGATAAGACCGAGTTTAAAAAGTTGGCATCAATCCCCAAACTTCCTGTAATTTTGTTGGCTGTCTCTACATCAGGCGTTTTGAAGGTTTTAACGTAAATCTCCGTGGTGGTGATGTTTTTATGTCCCATTAGTTCTTTAAGCTCCCAAATATTGACATGGTTGGCCGCATGGGAGCAAAACGAATGTCTTAAAATGTGGGGCGTGACGTGCTTTTTAATACCGGCCCTTTGAGCGGCTTGAGTCATAAAATCCTTCCCCGGCGTCTTCTGTTGTTCACCCTTTTGGTTACAAAGGATATGTTCTCGTTGATAGGGTTTCCGTTTCTGCCAGCCTGTTCTTAAGGGCAGGTGAGTGAGAAGCTTTTCAAAGAGGGGTTTTAAGACGCTAGGGATTGCCAACGTCCTAAAGTCACCTGTCTTCGGTGCTCTAAAGGTAATTCGGTTTTGGTCTAAATCAATGTCGGTCAACCGTAAGTTTATCAGTTCGCCTTGGCGCATTCCCGTTACGGCATAGAGCAAGGTAATTACCTTCGAACGTTCTTCAGTAGTGCTTTCCATGAGGGACATAAACTCTTGGCGGGTTAGGGCGGGTTTTGGGGTTTGAACTACTTTTAAGAAGAAGTTTCGTTTAAGGCTGATGCCGTATTTTAAAAAGGGATGTTCTTTGATCTGTTCAAGTTCGAGAGCTTTTCGTACCAAGCTGGATAGGGTTGAAAGTTCGTGGTTAATGGTTTTGGGGCTCGGAAATTTTCCCTTATTTTTGCCTTTTGTTTTAATGGGTTCACTTGTCCTGGAATCCCGATAGTTCAAAACGACCAGCCTTGTGATTTGATCTAAAGGGCGTTTCCCAAGGTGTCTAATGAGGTGTTTCAACGAGGCTTTGCTTTGGTGTTTGTTGCCGGTTAACTGTTCATTTCGTTCAAGGTATAAAGGTGCGAATTCCTGCAAAGTTGGGGTCTTAGGTAATAGCCGCTTTTGGGCTTTGGCTTCTTTGTAAGTTTTTAGCCATTTTTTGAAACGTTCATTCGCATCGGCTTTATCGCGACATAAGCCGAATCTATGGACAGAAAATTGCTTTTGTTGCCCATTCAGCACGTAAGAATCGTAGGCATAGGCTCTCAGCTCTTCACGGTTATCCTCGCATTGTTTGACCTTCATCTTTAAAAAAGCCATTAGTTAAACACTCCTTATTTTTGAATATCCCAGGTCAGCCCTCCTTTTTAACCTTAATCACATTGCTTTGGGCCAATAGCCAGTCCTCAAAGGAAGTCCGCTTAATCAGCAGGGGCTTACAGCCGGGTAGGTAAATGAACGGGGCGGGGATGCCGGTTGTCCGGTGTCGGCTTAAGAGATCGCGCATGGTTTGGGGTTTGATGGAATAGACCTTTTCGATGGCTTTCAGGGTCATGAATTCCGGCAGGTTATCCGGGAATAGATCAGACCGTTTGAATACCTTATTGCCGTGATAGGGAAGCTTAAAGAGCTTGTCGTCCATTTGTTTGTCCTCCGAAGATGTTGATACCCAGAACCCGATAAGTCCGGGGAAGCAATGTCGAAAATAGCATCGAAGCGCCTTCGCAAAACACCTCAAACCATGTTTCCCATCCCCCTCATACCGAACCAAGTTGTGCCACAAGTAGTTCCGTGCCATGGAACTATGATTTTGGCGTTTTTGGCTTTTTAAGGCGGGTTTTTCCACACTCCGATGGCGACCCCCCCTATCTATGCATCAAGAAAGTCGATAGGGGGGGTCGCCCTCTCCGCATGGAAAAACCCTCAAAGACGAGATGAGAAGAATCATGGAACACAAAGGCATAGAGAAGGATATGGGGGATGGGTAAAGAAGTAGTGGGTGGTGAGGTAAGAGGTAGGCTGGGCAATTAGCGGGGAAGTGGAAGGATGAAGAAGAGAAGAAAAAGAACTGGGAGGTGAAGAAAGCCGAATTGATAAGCCTGAGGAAAGAAGGTGATTAGGTATAAGAGAAGTTAAAGATGAAGGAATCTTAGATTGTGAAGCTTGTGAATAGTCAGTCGTTTTAAGTCGGTTCAAGAGAAGTTCAAAGTATCAGTGGTTAAGGTGATCAGTCATTAACCACCAAGTAGATGTCCCCACAGCTGTATTAAGCCCAACTCAAGTCAAACCCCGTAGATGGTCATCCGTTTTAGGGCTTAGAACGATGGAAAGTTTTGATCGTTCGCCCTGCCCCTAGACCCTGTTTATCCCTTCACGGCCACCCTTGCAAGGCAACTTTTGCGCCAGCCAAAGGGCGGCTGTCACAAAAGTTAAGGGATGGCCTCCCTTCGTTTGGTATCCCATTCGTTTTTGGTCCTGTCAGCGCGAACGCTCAAACCTCCTCTATGGCCTTCTTCCTCCCCCCTCTTTTGGGCAAGGGGGGAGGCGGAAGGCGGTTTTTCAAAGGCAAAAAACCTTCAGAAAAACCAGATGAAAAAAGGAGGCCGTTATATGAAAAAGCAACTTGAACTGAAATTGAGTGTGGATGCCCTTCCCCCGCCGACCATTCCCGTTACCTCATGGGCCGAAGCACGAATGGATTACAAAAGAGGCCCCGTCGTTAGCGAGCCCCAAAACGCCGCCGAATATTTCCGTAAGTACATTGGCGGCAGGGCCAAGGAAGCTTTTTTGACCATGTACCTAGACCATCGTAATCATGTTTTGGATGTGGTTTTGAATACCGAAGGCACGGTAGACCATACGGCGGTTTATCCCAGAGAGATTTTGAAATTGGCTTTGGAATTAAACGCCACGGGGCTGATATTTTCCCACAACCACCCCGCCGGAAGCTTGGAACCCAGTGAAGGCGATAAGCAGTTAACCCGTCAGATCGTGACCGCCTCAAGGGCTTTGGGCATAGCGGTTCATGACCATTTAATCGTTACTCATGAAGGTCACTTTTCTTTTAGACAAGCCGGGCTGCTTTAGCAGGTTGCTAAAAAAGTAATAGAGCTACAAAGCAGCCTGTCACCCCAAAGATTCAGCAGGAATCGTGGGGTTACCGTAGATGTTGTCGGCTGAAAAAATCCGTTCGGGGGATTTTTTCAGCATGTTATTAGCCCGGCAAAGGGGGAACTATGCATACCTTATTTAGCTTTTTGGCTTATCTGTTTTTATTTGGGCTCGCCGTGGTATTGGCCGTGTTTCTTCTGATGATGGCTTTAGGCGCGGTCTGTTTTGTCCTAAAGGCCTTCTGGTTTGTTTTTTATCCGCTGTACTGCATCACCTTAAAGCCGGCGGTTTGGTGCTTGGTGAAAGCATTCCAAAGCCGATGTCCTCAGTGCAAGCGGTTCTGGAAAAGGCAATTCGTTAAAGGCGAGGTTATCGAACAATGGGAAAATCTCGAAACGGTGGAGCGGATTGACCATGGGGTTCTCTATTCCAATGAAATTTTTACCCCAAATCAGGGGTATGAAGTCAGTCGATTGGAGCAGGTCAAAATGGTTAATGAAACGATCTGCCACTTTTGGGAATGTAAAGACCCGCTTTGCGGGCATAAATGGACGACGGAGGAATACACCGAACACGAAGGGTCTTTAGACAATTGAATCTGAAAAGCGGTTTGTGGTGATACAGATCGTTATTCAGAGATATGATTAAAGCGATGTGTTATGGAAGAACAGCGGATAAAGAGGCGTAATTTTGTTACAGATAATTTCTGGGAAGTTTTTTAATTCCGAAGAACGAAATACAAGTAATGAAAAAGCCATCTATTACTCAAACTTTGCTTGGATAGGTGCAATAAAGACATGTGTCGGTGACCTTGATGGGGTTGATCGATATTCGTTAGTTAATTCTTATGTTTTTAATTTTGTTAATCAACTGGAGAAAGCGCCGCAGAAAGCTGGTGTGGTGGTTTTAGCCGATGATGAAGAAATAAGGGTCCAGTTTAGGCTTTTGGCTATGTTTGGTTTTAAATCTTTTTTTGCCAAAAACGAACAAGACATTATTTACCAGTGCCGAAGAGAGCAGATAACTAAAGGAGATGTTTACGTTCCTGCGGCTTTTGTGTCTGGTTATTGTAGTAAACAAGTACTTGGTAGTCCTAAAACTGTAGATGATTTTGAGAAGTTCGTTAAAAAGGTAATAGGTTTGCCGCGCGCGAAGTATAAAGCTGTTATTCGATGTCTTGAGACAATTGAAAATTCTTTGGTTGTTCTGAACTACAACATTGATCTGGCTTACACACTTCTTGTTTTTGCATTGGAATCCCTGTCCATAGGACATAGCGGTTTTACTGCAACTTGGGATGATTACCACGAAGATGTAAAAAGAAAACTTGAAACTGTAGAAGTTGAATTAAGCATTGAAAAGATACAGGAAATTAGAAAAGTTTTATTGGAATCAGCACACGTTAAATCGCAATTTCAATTTGTCGAATTTATTCTTTCTCATGTTACGGATGATTACTTTATTCAAGAAATAACCGACATTCAAAGACCTATTCGAAAAAGCGAACTTCGTAAGGCGCTTTCAGAAGCTTATAAATTCCGCTCAGAATTTGCTCATGTTCTCAAACCGATTCTCGATCAATTGAAAGTACCTGTGATTGCCCGTGCCGATGCGTTTGTTTGGGAGAACTCACCTTATTTATCGTATAGGGGCATGTTTCGATTGGCGAACCATGTTATTGAACAATTTATTGCCCGTGGGGAACATCTTGAAAAAGAACAGTATGACTGGTATTCCGATTTACCGGGAATGTTCAAAATGAGATTGGCTCCTGAGTATTGGATTGGAAATCATGCGGGGTTTACATCTCAAAGATGCGGTGAATATTTAACCGGATTTTTTCAAGAATTTCAAAGTGCTTTGATAGGTGATAAAAACGGCCTGACTTCTCTGGATGAATTATTTAAAGTCTTTGAACAACAATTCGGCCAGGTGGACGAAGATAATCGGCGAAGAATGCTTGTGGAATATGTCTTATATAATCGAGTTATCAAAACGGAATTAAAACGTCCCGAATGGGAAAAAGTTGCTGAAAAGCATGTGGCGTTATTTGATAAATGTTCAATTGAAACTATTGCATATTATGTTATTACCAAACAAAAATTCCCGTGGAATATTGCGGACATAGTTTCTGTTTTTGAAAGTTATTTGAAGAGTAGATATCGAGTATCAAGTGTCAATTTGCCGCAGATTCTTGAAATTCGAATTTTCCTTGAAATTGGAAATGTTTATTTACGAGAAGGCTCAAAAGAAGCATTTACTGAATGGCTTAAACGGGCGTTGCTCGATTCGGCAGGTATTCCTCGGGTTCAAAATTTCATAAAAGAACATCTCGCGGATCAGAAGGAAATAGATCAAAACAGGTTATGGGATGGGGAGTTTTTGAAGGGGAACGAAAAATAACAGCTGTTTGAGCCATCCAAATAAAGTTGAGAAAACTTTGGCGTGGAAGCGTAGAATCAGACGGGTTTTTCGAGAGAGACCATATTAAACAAGATCATTTGTATTAATTTTGAATAAGTTGGGGCTATGACAACAATACATACGTTGCTGGAAGAATTCAGACAAGCGGCAACCTCTAATCGTGACTTGGGTGATAAGTTTGAACGTTTAATTGCCAACTATCTTGTCACTGACCCAATATACAAAGATCAATTTAGTGACGTTTGGCTTTGGTCGGAATGGCCTGGCCGTGGAAAGAAGCCTGATACTGGCATCGACCTTGTAGCTAAAGATCGCTATACGGGTGAATTTTGCGCCATTCAGTGCAAATTTTATGACCCTAACTACAATCTCCAAAAAGCTGATATAGATTCATTTTTTACTACTTCAGGTAAAGAGCCGTTTACCACTCGAATGATCGTTTCCACTACTGACAAGTGGAGTAATCATGCTGAAGAAGCTTTGGAAAACCAACGGACACCGGTTACCCGCTTAAGGGTTCAAGACCTCGCTAACAGTCCGATTGATTGGAACCAATTCAGCCTTAGCCGCCCTCAAAATATAAAACTAAAAGAGAAAAAGAGACTTAGAGATCATCAAAAAGAAGCTCTTTCCAATGCACTTGAAGGATTTAAAAAAGCTGATCGCGGCAAACTAATCATGGCTTGTGGAACGGGCAAAACTTTCACTTCTCTTAAAATCGCTGAAAAGATGGCGGGAGAGAAAGGATTTATTCTTTTTTTGGCGCCTTCAATCTCACTTGTTTCTCAAACGCTAAGAGAGTGGACTGCGGAAGCAGAAGCTTCCCTTCATAATTTTGCGGTTTGCTCAGATGTTAAGGTGGGTAGGAAAAATGAGAGTGAAGATATACAAGCTCACGATCTTCCATTACCAGCAACAACTAACGCAAAGAAACTTGCGGCACAATTAAAAGCTTTTGGCGGTAAAAAGCAATTAACGGTTATTTTCAGTACCTACCAATCTATTAAAGTTATTTCAGAGGCCCAAAAGTTAGGCGCGCCTGATTTTGATCTAATTATTTGCGACGAAGCGCATAGAACGACAGGCGTAACTTTGGAAGGGGATGATGAATCCCATTTCGTTAAAGTTCACGATCCGAAATTCATAAAAGGCGGTAAACGCCTTTATATGACGGCCACTCCGCGTATTTACAGTGATGAATCAAGAACCAAGGCCGAAGAGGCAAATGCGGAAATCTGTTCAATGGATGACGAATCGCTTTATGGGAAAGAGTTTTATCGTTTGGATTTTTCTGAAGCTGTTCGTAAAGACTTGCTTTCGGATTACAAAGTCATGGTTCTGGCTGTTGATGAGAGTTACGTTAATAATTCTTTGCAAAAAATGTTGGCTGATAGTAATAGCGAACTTAATCTTGAAGATGCCGTAAAGATAACCGGTTGCTGGAATGGTTTGAGTAAGCGTTTTGTTAAAGGTTCTGAAATAGATGGTATCGCCAATGACCTTGGTCACATGCATCGGGCAGTTGCTTTTTGTCGATCAATTAAAGATTCTCAAAGAATTACAAATCTCTTTGGCGATATTGTTGACCAATATCGTAAACAGCATGAAGACGATGACAATTTCCTAGCCTGTCAGGTTGAGCACGTTGACGGCACTTTTAATGCTCTGAAACGCAATGAAAGACTCGATTGGCTTAAAGCTGATACAGCTTCGGAAGGTGATGTTTGTCGTATTCTTAGTAATGCTCGTTGTCTGGCCGAAGGGGTAGATGTTCCAGCTCTTGATGCAGTTATGTTTCTCAATCCCCGTAATTCGGTTGTGGACGTAGTCCAATCTGTCGGACGGGTTATGAGAAAAGCCGAAGGTAAAAAGTATGGTTACATCATTCTTCCGATAGGTGTTCCTGCCAACACACCGCCAGAAGAAGCGTTAAAAGATAATAAAAAATATAAAGTTGTTTGGCAGGTTTTGCAGGCCCTTCGCGCTCATGACGACCGTTTTAACGCCACAGTTAATCAAATCGAATTAAACAAATCCCGTCCTGACCAGATTCAAGTAATAGGGGTAGGCGGTAGTGATAAGGCAGAGGAGGGTCAAACTTCAGGCGCGCATGAAACGCAGGCCCCATACGGGCAAAGCGCATTCAAGTTTCCAGATATAGAAGAATGGCGAAATGCCATCTATGCCAAAATTGTTCTTAAATGCGGTGACCGTCGCTATTGGGAGAGCTGGGCTAAAGATGTGGCTGAAATAGCCGAAAGACACAAAACTCGCATTGAGGGTTTGTTAAAGGGTGCGAAACCTAAGCATAAAGCCGCTTTTGATGAATTCTTAAAAGGCCTTCAAGACAATCTCAATCCAAGTATTGATAAAGAGGAAGCTGTTGAAATGCTTTCTCAACATCTAATTACTAAACCAGTCTTTGACGCTCTTTTTGAAAACTATAAATTTACCCAACAAAACCCCGTTTCTATAGCTATGCAGAAGATGCTTGATCTTTTGGAAGGTGCAAGTTTAGAGAAGGAAACTGCAAAATTGGAAAAGTTTTATGAAAGTGTCAAAGAGAGAGCGAGTGGTGTTGATAACGCAAAAGGTAGACAGCGGATTATTGTGGAGCTATACGACAAGTTTTTTAGGTCTGCTTTCCCTCGGATGGCTGAACGCTTGGGAATTGTCTATACACCAGTTGAAGTAGTTGATTTTATTGTCAAAAGCGCGGACGAGGCTTTAAAGCAAGAATTTGGTGTTGGGCTCACTGATAAAGGGGTAAACATTCTTGATCCGTTTACTGGCACCGGAACTTTCATAGTTCGTCTTCTTCAAAATGGTTTGATTAAACCCGAAGACCTTAAACGCAAATTTAAAGAAGAACTACATGCTAATGAAATTGTCCTTTTGGCCTATTACATTGCGGCGATCAATGTTGAAGAGGCTTATCACGGGCTTGCTGGTGGAAAGTATGAACCTTTTGATGGGATTGTTCTGACTGATACATTTCAAATGTCGGAACCGAAGAGTCCTTGGGATGAAAAGTATTTTCCTGAAAATAACGAACGTGTTACGCGTCAAAAGAAAAAAGATATTCGAGTTATTGTTGGAAATCCACCTTACTCAGCTTTACAAGCGAGCGAAAATGATGGGAACAAAAATTTAAAATATCCAAGCTTAGATGAAAAAATTCGACAAACTTACGCTGCTTTTTCTACGGCCACTCTCAAAAATAGTCTTTACGATTCCTACATTCGAGCTTTTCGTTGGGCTGGTGACCGTATTGGTGAAAAGGGTGTTATCTGTTATGTCAGTAATGGTTCTTTTATTGATGGGAATGCTATGGATGGATTCCGTAAGTGTCTAACGGACGATTTTACATCTATTTATTGTTTTAACCTTCGAGGGAATGCTCGTACTTCTGGTGAGCAGAGACGTAAAGAAAAGGGAAGTGTCTTTGGTGAAGGGACGCGAACTTCGATAGCAATTACTTTGCTTATAAAGAATCCTGAAAAAAAGGGAACTTGCCAACTTTTTTATCACGATATTGGTGATTACTTAACTCGCGAACAAAAACTGAAAATCATTAACGAGTTTGAAAGCTCGAAAGCAATTCCTTGGACTAAGATTGTCCCAAATTCGAGTCATGATTGGATAAATCACCGCGACCCAACTTTTGAAAAATTTATTCCTTTAGGTGATAAAGACGACGAGAAAAACATTTCGATTTTTAATAGTTACTCCATGGGAGTGAAAACTAATCGAGATGCGTGGGTTTATAATTTTAATAAAAATGAATTGATCGCTAACGTTAAGCGAATGATTCGATTTTACAACGAACAAACAGAAGACTATAAAACGGCCACAAAAAGCAAAAACATTTCTATTGAAGGATTTGTGGAAAATGATCCGAAAAAAATTAGTTGGACAAGAGAACTCAAGTGGGACGTTGAAAAAGGAATTGTACATAAATTTCAAAAAGAATCGATCGTAAAAAGTCTTTATAGACCATTTTGCAAACAATGGATTTATTTCAATAGAAGTTTTAATAACACTGTTTATCAAATGCCGAAATATTTTCCTGATATAAATACTGAAAACCTTGTGATCTGTGTAACGGGGCGAGGTGCGACTAAAGAGTTTTCAGCTTTAATTTCTAACGCTTTGCCTGATCTTGAAATGATCTCGAAAGGACAATGTTTTCCGCTGAGATACAATAAAAAATCTGAATCACTGGAAAATTCCGAAAATTTGGGGTTTCAATTTCATGAAGAGAATGGAATATCGAAAGCGATTTCTGACATTTCGGTAAAGTTATTTAGGGAGAAATATTCGGACAAAAAGATTGGGGAAGAAGATATTTTTTATTATGTTTATGGCATTCTTCATTCTTTTGAATACAAAACTCGGTTCTCTTCAGATCTCGGTAAGATGATTCCTAGAATTCCTTTTGCTCAGGATTTTTGGATTTTCAGTAAAGCTGGCAGAGATTTAGCAAAATGGCATCTCCACTATGAAGATATTGACCCCTATCCCCTAGAAGTAAGCAAAGATCAGTTTGACCTTAATTCAAAAGAATTTTATAAGGTTCGTAAGATGATATTTGGCAAGCTCGATGGACAAGTGGATAAAACAACAATTGTGTATAACAGTCACATTACGCTAAAAGACATTCCGCTGAGGGCTTATGATTATGTAGTTAATGGTCGTCCGGCACTGGAATGGATTATGGAACGATATCAAGTCTCAATAGAATCAGACAGCCAGATAACCAATGATCCTAACGACTGGTCCGATGATCCCCAATATATTCTTAACTTGGTAAAGCGCATTGTGACGGTTAGTCTCGAAACCATGAAGATTGTTAATGGCTTGCCACCATTAAATGAGAATAAAAGATAACAATTTTTTATTGTTCAAAATAATTCTGGTAAATAGTGCGTAGTTAAAGATTCGGTGAGTTGTCTGCCGCGTTTAGTTAGAACTTCAAAATTGTCGTCACTCATTTTTTTAAAATCTGTTGGATATGAGTCCACACGATTTTTCTGAACTAAATCGATAGGTGGAATTGGGATTCTTTCATCTTGTTGACCTAAATAAGCTAATGAAAAACCTTTTATGTCACCATCTTCTTTAAGCTTATGAAGAGTTTTAAAGTTAGAGTGCCTAGAACGACTCATCAACGATTTGAATGCGGCGTGTAATCTTGAAATGGGTGTGTGTGGCAATGTTTGTGGATGAAGCTGTCCGTGAGCGGCGTCGCATGCAATAATGTAGTCTAATTCGGGTCGGGGATAACTATCTGCGAAGTCATTTGTGCTTATAAATGGTGTGAGTCCAAGATTGTCATATGTTCCGCCATCAGATAAAGAAACAGTTTCCTTGTAGGTTATTCCCTTTTTTGAAAAACTGTATTTTCGCTCTAAGGCAGGTAAAAGCAGGGGATAAGCCGCACTAACAGCAACGGCTTCTCCCAACGAAATTAGAGAAGGGTCGATCTCGCCGAATCTCCAACAAACAGCTTTTTTAGCTCCGAAACGAATTGCACTAAATGTTCTTAATTCAATCCCGTTAATAATAAGTTCAATGGGAGAGTTTTGAAGATTTGATAGAAGTTTTTTATCAAATTCTTTATCAAATATCTTAACGAGTGATTCGGTCAGACTATATTTTCTTTGAAATTCAAAATTGAAGTTTAGTTTTTGAGAAATAAATCGTATTGGAAGACACGTGCCCAACTGACAAAGATCGAATAAGAATCGCCCTGAAGAAATATGTTTATAGGCAATTTTAAGATCAAGCCTAGTTTGTAACATTCTTTTGGTTCTTTTTTCAAATTCTGAAAAGTCTGTTTGACCGTACAGAGTGTAGAGCGTGCCTATGATTGAGCCGCCAGAAACACAGGATATTGATCGAATGTGTTTAAGCAATCCAAGGTTATTAAGGCCTTGGAGGCACCCCAAATGAAAAGCAACCGCTCGAAAGCCGCCACCGGAAAGACATAGTCCGATTCTTTTATTCTCTGACAATGACTATCCTTAATTGACCGTTAACGTGATCGAAGAAATAAAAATCAAATGAAAAATTGTCCGGATTAATAATCATGAATAATACTTGTCTTAGATTTTCTCCGGAAGTCGAAACTGTTTCAAATGCCGCAAGTAAATCTGTAAAACTGGGCTTTGTTGGCCCGTTAGGATGTGTATGCCAATATCCAATGAAACAACTCTCTCCATTAGTGGCTTTAGATATTTTTTTTGATAATTCTTCGACTCCATTTGTCCCGCAATGAAAACCACTTGCGGAAAATTCACTATTACTTGGCGCATCGGTACATTCGTCAACCCAAATTAAATCGATAGCATTTTCAACTCTTCCGTACATTAAGCCGCCTGTTTCACAAGATGAACCACGTAACTTTTGTGCTTTTGCGACATGGCTTTTTAATTGTGCTAATGATTTTGATGAAATTCTAACTTTAGCATCGTTGTCGGATATATCGAATTGTTGATAACATTCGGGGAAAAAACTCCATGTCTTTGTAATTCCGTTGGTTGGTTGATGTATGCCAAATAAGCGGCCCGATGTGGTGTTTTGTTGTCCGAAGTATTCTGAAATTTGATTAATGAAAAACGACGAAAGGAATTGCATGTCGGTTGCAGAACCGGTAAAAGTCGGTTCAGAGCAACCGGGTTCTGGCTGAAAGTTATTTTCATTGCCTGGTTCAGGCCATATTTTCTTGGTAACTTCTTCTAATTCTCTATCAGAAAGCATTCGAATATGAAAGTTACGAAGTAATTGCTTTTGACCGCCGATATAAGTTTTGTCGGATATTGTTCCAAGCAAAACTTTGGCATCGGCACTTATAAGTCCCACTGCAACAGTTGGAAATCTTTTAGTTTTCGAAAGTTGTTCAAAATATAGATTAATTGGATTTGAGGCGCTTAGATTAATGATGAAATCAAAATCTTCAAATTTAATGGAATCGGCAACCGTCAGAAAATCGTTATTGATAATTGTTACTTCGCAGTTTGGATTTACTTTGGTAATTCTATCGCGGATTGCTTCGACTTTTGGTTTTCCAATATCTTCGTGAGTGTAATTTTGTCTTGATAACAGTCCTGGATGCACTTCGCCGAAATCTACTACCGTTATTTTTTTAGCTCCACTACGAACGATTGATTCGGCAGCATATCCTCCCAGACCTCCAACCCCGATAAGTAAAATATTTTTATCTCTTAATGAAGTGATATTTGAGTAGTTATCTCTTTTGATAATTATTTCTTCACGGTTTTCGTAAGATTTGCACCAATTAATACTGTTTAAGTCAGTTTTGTCTGTTATGGCCTGTGCACTTATATCACCGATGGCTAGATGCAGTTTTCTTTCTGCTTCGCCCGCAATTCCTCGCATCGGTGAGCCTACCATAACAAATAAAGGAAAATTTTTTCCAATGCGATTTTGGACTTTTGCCATATTAGAAGCAATCGTGGATTGATTAATGTTTCCGTGGTTTGTTATGAGCTTTATTAAATGGTCTAATTGATTGGGGAATTCAAAAAATGTTTCGTGAGGTAATAAAAAAGCACAACCTAAGCCACAACTGTCATCAATATCAGTGTCTTGAATGAAATCAACGACTTCGTAAATGTTTTCTTTAATGCGTTTATATTTAAAATATCCAATCCAACTTTCTCTACCAACCGTTGGAGCGTTTTTGCTCAGAACTATACGAATAGGATTGGATTGACTGTAATAGGCAAGGGGAGCATGAATCGGGTCTCCGGGAAGATCAAGCTCTGCCACGGCACCGCGAGCAAACCATTTTACTAATCTATCCATAAGCCCAAACATCCCTTCACTTGGCTCCCAATCATTGGATGGTGATTGATATAGGCAAATTGTGGGTAGTACAGCCTTATATTTTTCAAATTCCCGCATCCACTGAACGTGTGCGGAAGTAATGAATCTATTATGAAAAACTGCAACAATCGGTATGGAAAAGGGATAATTCTTGTCTAAAAATATCACTACTCGTTCACGTTGAGAAAGTGACAAATGATTATTGCCGCGCATCTCAAAGCTTGAACAATCGATAGAGATTTCCATAACTGTTGTTTGTGTCGATACATCGAAATGCGGCGATGTTACTAGCTCAATGCCATTATTAGATGTTGATTCTATATCTCTTAGTTCTTGAACTGCTGTCTGTTGTTTTTCAAGCATGACCAAATTGCCTTGGGTTTTTGGGAGGTTGATTAGTTGTCCCTCTGGCGGTCAAGATACTCGCTCCCAAAGATTTTCCTTGGTCCTTTTTTTCTTTTTTTGTCGGCTGTGGTGGAACGATGTTCCCGTCATCGTTCAATCTGAAGATTATTGGCTCTGGATTTTTTTCATCAGGGTGTTCATGAGTGCAAAAGAAATTTTCGTTTACAACTTCTACATAACGATTTTTCGCTTTGGCATGAGGTGGATTATCGCCTTTGTCATTGTCTGCTGGGATAATTTCACTACTTGAAACAATATAAGCAACTTTCTCTTTGGTGCTAGTTATTCCGGTAATGAAATCGGCTTGAAGAGTTTCTTCGCTATCCGCGTCTTCGGAGTGATACATAGCTGATTTTGAACAATGGTGGGGAGCAAGCAAAACGTGCCACCCAAGATTGTCTGAATCGCTCGTTTTTTCAAAAATCTTTTTTAATTGCAAGTGTGCCAAATCGCCGAAGTGAAGTAATTTTAGTTCTTTATTGGCTTTTTTAAGTACGGTTTGAAATGAAAGGCTGGTGTGATTTCGTTCTCCGTCCATATCATCTTTGAATGGGCTATGCGCAAAAAAGTCAACTTCAGTTCGATAAACCCCATCGACCGAGTTAAAAGATGTTCCAGGTATGATCAAAAGCTCTTTTGGAAAACCTTCGTAATCACCACCTTTACCAATTATCTCGTCATAACCAAATAATTTAACGCGGTTACCTGAAGTGACGTTGCCATTTTCTTGGATGATTTTTTTGATTCGACGTTCTGCTTCTGTGTGAAACGCTTTTGCGTCATCGCATAAATCGGTTTTGAATTCTTTGAAAACTCGCGGTGTGAACCATAACTCTCCTATGGTCACATTTTTAAGAAGTTCTTCGAATCCTTTACAATGATCTTGGTCTGGATGAGTTAATACGAACACATCGAGATAGGGCTTTGCATCCTTTTTTCGCAATGAAGTTCTAAGCTTTTCAACAATATTTGTATAAAGGGTATTTTCTTCTTCTGAGTCAGCTCGCTTGTTAATATCCACTTGTATGATAGTGTTTTCGTCAACGATGATTGTGGAAGAGTCACCGCTACCAACAGGCCAATAAATTACTCCGCGCCCAATTCTAGAAAAATCCATTTTATAACCTCGCTTATTTTTTAAATAATCAATAAATCATTTTTAGATAAGTTGATTTTTTGGTGAGTAAGAAGAGCAAAACTTTTATTCAAAGTTTTGCTCCCCGGGATTAATTAACTGATAAGGCGGTGACGCCCTTTTTAACGTAACGAACTTTCTTTTCGTGATGTTCGTTAAAAAAAGCAACTGCGTCTCGAACCATCTTTTCGAGAGCGGGATTGCCATCCCCGCACAGTACAACTACTAGTTCCACATCGCTGACATTTAAGTATTCATACATTTGACCGATCAAACGTTGAAACTCTGTCCGTTCTGTTAAATTGCTTTTTAGTTCAATTGCGACAGAGGCACCACCGGGGAATCGGACGTATATGTCCGCTCTTGATTTTCCAATTGTGAACTGTCTGTGAAAAACTGGTTTTTCAAATTTTTGGTTTAGGTATTTACCCAGTGATTCTTCGCATTCTTCTTCTGTTGTTCCTGTGGCCTGCCATTGTTCAATTGTTTGGGCGATATCATCTGAATCGTATTCGAAAAATCCCATTTTTATATCCTTAATTCAGCAGATTTTGTTTAGGTTGCATAGTTTTGAGAACAAAGGCTCCGCCGGTAAGCGCACCAAAAAGAAATACTCCAAGGGCAAATAAAATAATATTTCCAACTTTCATAATCAAAACCTCCATTAACTGAAATTTCACTACGTTTTCACGGAGTGGGCGTAACAATCTAGGAACCGAATGATTAACCGCCTAGGGGCGGCGGGTAAGTTAGAATGAAAGTCATCGGAGGGGAACATATAAAGTCTAAATATAGGTTTTAAGCCGATATTCTTGTTGAGATGTTCGATTCGTCGATACAGTATCGACTCAGATGTTTTCGCTCAAACTGGCGATTCCTTTTAATCGTTTTAGCCATTTTTGGGGATTTATCCCCTTATCTATATACTGCTAAGAAATTTCCAAACATGCCGAAAATAAATCGAATGATTATTTCGGCATAATGTTCGAATAATTAGCATATAGGTAGTGTGAGAGGATGATGGGATGAACAAATCAACGGGAACTTTGGCCAAAAATGCCTAATCCAATGGATCTAATTCAAACGAATTTCGAGGATTGGTATCTCAGGCTATCCAAGTATGCCAACGGTTTACTTAGACGTAGGTTTTGGCAAGGGAAGTACGGTGGAATACCCGCTAACGGGGAAGAGGGCGAGGATATAGTTGTTCGCGTTTTTGCAAAAGTTAGTAGTGGAGATAGAAATTGGAATCAAGAAAAGTATCCTGATTTATTGCCAGTCTTATTCAAAATGGTCAAAAGCGAAGTTTGGAACTTGCAGGTAGACGAAGATAACAACCATATTAAAAAACCTTTTTATGATGAAGAAGGCGAAGTTCATTCAAAGGTTGAAGACGTATTCGAACAGATTTCTTCAAATCCGCTAACTGACACCCAACGACAAGAAATTGAAAAAATTAGTGGCGATATTCTGACAAAACTATTTGTCGTGATTGAAAATGACGCCGATTTAATAAAGTTTTTGGAATTATATTTAGATGATTTGAAACCGGCTGAAATTGCTAACCAAATGAGCAAAAGTGATAAGCAAATCGCCGCCTTTAAAAAGCAGATTGATCGCCGACTTCAGAAAATCATTGATGAAAATTATTTGAACGTTATAGCCAATGAAACGGAGAGGTGAAACATGAGCGACACAAAAAGAAATTACACAGAAACGCTTCAATCCATTTTTGATTTTGTTCAACTAAAACCTGAAGAAATAATATCGATGCCAATTAAAGAAGTTCGTAAAGAGCTTGTTGAAGACGGTTTTAATATTGATTCGCGTTTGGAAATTGCGCGTAGGCAATTCGACGTTATTTGCACGAGAATAAAATTGGATTCCGCAAAAGCCAAAAGAAAAGAAATCGAAAGTACGTTTATTTCTAATGAATCGAATCTGGAAATAAATATTTCAAATGTAAAACAAGCGCTTATCGATTTTGTTTCGACGATTTCGCCTGACAGACGCCAATTACTAACTGCGCACTATAGAAATTTTGAAAATCTTGCCGATGAAGATTTGATTACTCTTCTTAAAGATTTAAAGCTATTAGAAGAAATTCATCAAAGAAAGATGCGAAGCAATGAAGGCTGATATAACTCGGGCTCATATTGAAGCATCTAAGTTTATTGATCGGTATTCATTTGAAACGCCAGAAGATATAAGAATCGAAGACATCGCAATGGACCAAGGATTGATTGTTCGAGAAGGAGTTATTAGAGGTGCTGATGCTAGGTTAGTTCAAAATGGCGAAAATGGAATTGTTACTATAAACGCCAATGATGATCCTCGAAGAAAACGTTTCGCCGTAGCCCATGAACTTGGTCATTGGAAAATGCACCGTGATAGTAAATTTTCAAGTATCTGCAATGACAAAGATATGATGGCGGTTAATGAAGAAGATTCGATTGAAACGGAAGCGAATATTTTTGCTGCCGAAGTACTTATGCCAAGAAATCTATTTTTTCCCATATGTCGTTCTTTAGAACCGGGAATTGCATCTATCAAAAAGTTGTCCAGTGTTTTTGATACTTCGTTTACTGCCACGGCTCTCAGGTTTATTGATGCAACTAAGGAAAATTGTTTTCTCGTATATTCAAAAGATTTGAAAGTTGTTTGGTGGAAAAAGAATAAGTCTAAATTATTTATAGAACGTCAATGGGAATTAAAACAGAAGACGATGGCTTTTAACTGCATTAAAAATAACTTGCAAGAAACATCGATGCAAAAGATATTTTATGATAATTGGTTTTCTGAGCTTCCGGATAAGTTGAGCGTGTCGGTATCTGAACAAGCAATTAGATTAGGTGATTCTACTTCGGCGCTTTCTTTACTTTGGGTCTTTGAAGAGGAACGTGACTCATCAAATTTTGATTAATTAGAACGATTTGTGTTTTATATTTTGATTACTTTTTAAATTAAGAGCCAGCGCACTCTGATCTATCAGACCGGATGCATAAATACGAAAGAGTGTGCTGGCAATCTGTTCCGCAGTCTTACCTACCGCAACAAGTTAAATTCACCAATCCATCGTCAAAATCTATTTCAAATAATACGGGTAGATAAGCACGTTTTTTTCTTCTCTCCCTCGTCCGACAATACCGCAAAAATTGCTGTTTTTGTTTATGGCTTGCCCGAGTAGTTTTAATCACTCCAGGGAGTTTGTTTGATTTTTAACACGGTGATTAACACCCGTGTTGTAGAAATCGGAATTTTGATAGCTTTCGCAAAAGCAATGTTCCCCTGCTAGAATGTTTTCGCTGGGGACATTAGGGGGAAGTATGGCTAAGCCTAATGTTCATGGATTGCCGCAACATCTGAGAAAGGATGAGGCGGGTTATTTTCTGGATTATTTCGTCCAGGAAAAGGGACTGAAGAAAAGAAAAAGGGTTCGGTTGGGACAGATTCCTTTGTCGCAAGCCAAGAAGATTTTGGCCCAGAACATGGGGGATATGGCGGAGCAGAAGTATTTGGCTCCGGATAAACCGAAGGTTGGTTTTTTCGCGGCGGTGGATTCCTATTTGGCTTATTCAAAGGCCAGAAAGAAAAGCTACCTTCGGGATACCTACCGGATGAAATGGTTCAAGGAGTTTTTTGGTGATCGTCCCTTGGACAGTTTTAGTTCGGATTTGGTGGAAGCTTATTTGGTCCGCCGAAGGGAAAAGGGACACCGAAACCGGCCTGATAAAGTGGTTTCAGACGCCACGCTGAACCTAGATATCGCCATTTTGAAAGCCCTGATGCATCGGGCGGTTTTGAACCGGATGATCGAATGGGACCCAATTCAGGGGGTGAAGAAATTCAAACCCTTTTTTAGGAACCGGACGTTGGACCCGGAAGAGTATCAAAAGCTCTTGGAAAACTGTTCGGGGCATTTGAAGCCCATTGTAAGGCTGGCTTATTTGACGGCCATGCGGTGTGGTGAAATCTTGAAGTTGCGTTGGGATCAGGTGGACTTCAAGAATGGGGTGATTGTCCTCGAAGCGGAGGACACCAAGACGCAGGAACGACGGGAAATACCGCTGATGGAGGAGATGCAGGAACTCCTGAAGCAGATTCCCCAGACGCTACCCTGTTTTGATATTGAAAAATATCCAAATGGGGAACTGGGCAAGCCGTATTCTGATTTAACGGATAGGGAAAAACGGCTGGTCAATCCCTGTGTTTTCACTTGGCGCGGTCAAAGTATGGAAAGTGTGAAGACCGCTTTTAGAAGGGCGTGCCGCAACGCTGGGATTGAGAATTTTAAGTTTCACGATCTCAGGCATTGCGCGATTACGAACTTGAGAAAAGCGGGAGTGAGCGACTCGGTCATTATGTCGATTTCAGGCCATAAGACCCATGCGGTGTTTCGGAAGTATGACCGTGTGGATAGGGAAGACCGCCGCGCGGCTTTGCGCAAGGCGACTGATTTCAATGACAGGAATATGACAGGTGCCGCTAAAAAGAAGAACGAGCAGGTCACTGCTTAAGGTAAACTCCTTTCGGTGAAAGGGTTTTACGTATGACACGGGCCTTTTTTATTTCATGAGCTAGGTCCTCATAATGCCTTGGTCCCTGGTTCAAATCCAGGATGCCCCACCATTTTTCTCCTTAAAAAATTTAATTTCAAAACGGTAGTATCGAGACGAAGTCTCGATGCGCCACAGGGTTCCCTTGTGGCCGGCCACTCTGATCCAGTTCAAAAATCGGTAAAATTAAAGAAGGATAAATTTTAAAAACGTCTTGCCTAATATTACACCTTATGGTGTAATGAATATATGAATCAACTGACGGATGTGCTGGCGGCGGTCTCTCACCCGACTCGGCGGGCGATCATTGAGCGGCTCTCGAAGGGACCGGCCCGGTTTTTGGAGGTGGCGGAGCCTTTTGATACGGCGCTGAATTCGGTGACCAAACACCTGAAACTGCTCGAAAGGGCCGGGCTTATTGAGCGGGAAAAGCGGGGTCGGGAGGTTTATATCTCCTTTCGGGCCGAACCGCTCCAAAAGGTGGCGGAGTGGACGCACGAGTACGAACGGTTTTGGAACCAAAACCTCGACAAGTTCCAGGAGCATTTCAGGGACAAAAAAGCGAAAAGGGAGAAGAAAAAATGAAAAAGTCCAAGAAGACGATGGAGTTGAAATTTGAGCGGATGATCCCGGCCCCACCAAGGGAAGTGTTTGATGGGTGGCTTAATCCCAAAACCCCGGGCACGCCTTGGAACGAGAATGATAAGTTGATCCTCCAGCCCAAATTGGGTGGATTTTTTTACTGGCTCATCGACGGCACTACGCACTACGGACGATTCACGAAAATCGAGCGGCCGAGCCGAATCCAGAACACTTGGATGTCCCGCTACACCTCCGGTGAAGAATCGATGGTCACGGTGACCTTTAAGGAAAAAGACGATGAAACCTTGATGACGCTGGTGCATTCAGGCCTTCCTCAAAATGAATTATCGAAGGCCCATAAAGACGGGTGGAATTATTTCCTGGATAAATTGGTCAAAACCTTTTCAGGCGGGTCACCGAAGGGCGTGAAAAAACCCAAGGGATGGCGCTAGGCGCGGGCCGGCCAAAGTAAAGGAGCAAAAGCGATGAAAGATTCCACGAAAACTCTTGGATTCAAGATCGAACGGACTATCCCGGCCCCCGTGGACGAGGTGTTCGACGGATGGCTGAATCCTAAAGTTCCGGGTAATCCCTGGAACGTGGCTGAAAAGTTTACCTTGGACGCAAAAGTGGGCGGGCTCTTTTACTGGACACTCAAGGGCACGGCCCATTACGGGCGCTTTACCCGGGTGGAGCGGCCGGGGCTTATTCAGCACACTTGGGTTTCGCCCAATACCTTGGGGCAAGAATCAAAGGTGACGGTGACTTTTAAGAAGCAAGGGGACGAAACCTTGATGACCCTCGTGCACTCGGACCTGCCGGATTGCGAGCCGGCCAAGGGGCATGAGAAGGGGTGGAATTACTTTTTGGGAATTTTCGGCGAGCAATTTGGAAATGGCTCGCGTAAAGAATACCGGTGGGAAGACGCTCATCCGCCCGTGACGAAAAGCTGAAATAAACCGTTATGAAAGCGTGGGTCTTGGCCGTCGCAAGGCCGGATCTGCATCCGAATCTTGGGAGATAAAAATGCCAGACTCGCCGGCCGTTAAAATAGCGCTCGCGCATATCGACGCCTGGAGTCATCAGGATTGGGATAAGACAAAAGAAATGTTGGCGCCAAACATACGCGCTTCCGTGGGGACAACCCAGCCTGATTTTAGAGTGGTTGAATTAACCGGCATCGACAATTATATGGAGCCCAAGATAAAAGCCGCGCGGCTTGTCGAGCCCGGAAGCGTTCAAATACTCTCGACCATTGGGGATGAACGATGCGCCCTGGTCCTTATAACTTTGAAAATAGGCCTGGGTCCTGACGGCGCGATGGTCACCTTGGCCAGGTCTTGTCTCTATTCACTGGATGGGAACGAGAAAATCAAAGAGGAATTGGATACATTTTTCGTAATTTCGTAAGGAGGCGCAAGCCATGGCCAAATCCCCCAAAACCTTGACCCTGAACCTCAAGCGCGTGATCGCCGGTCCTCCCGCCAAGGTCTTTGAGGCCTGGCTGAATCCCAAGAAATCCCGCAATCCCTGGAGTGTGGGAAAGACGCTGGGTTTTGAAAAAAGGGCGGGCAGTCTCTACTGTGTGGTGGTGGGAGGCGTCGGCTATATCTTTGGCCGCGTCTTGAAGCTGGCCAAGGGCAAGCGGGTCCAATTCACTTGGATGTCGCCCTATACCCACGGGCTGGAAACCACCGTGACCGTTCATTTCAAAAAGCACACAGCCGGAACCCTGATGACCCTGCGCCACACCGGTCTTCCCAACGATAAAGACGGGCGATCGCATACCAACGGCTGGAACCAGTTTCTAGGGAAGATGGAAGACCATTTCTCGGGAAAGAAATAAACAAGCCCGTCCCCGGACTTGTTTATTTTCGGCTAAAGATTGACGGTGGCGATGACCAGGCCTTCGGCTTCCCGGCGCTCCAAGGTAAAGCCCAGCTTGGCGCAGAGGGCCTGCATACGCGAGTTCTCGGGCAGGATATAGCCGGTCACGCGTTTAAGCTTTTCCGCTTTCCCGACAGCTAAAAGCCCTTTGAGCATCTGGCCGCCCAGCCCCTGGTTTTGAAACGAGTCGCTGAGGATCATCGAGAACTCGGCTTCGTCCCTTTTCCTGACCCGGCTGAAGCGGGTGACGCCCAAAATTTTATCGTCCTTGAGGGCCACCAACACCATCTCCCGGCCATAGTCCACGAAGCAGGTGCGGATCAGCCGCTCGTGGGTGGTCCGGGTGTCCAACTTCATTTCCTGAAAGTAACGCAGGTACACGCTTTGGGCCGAGAGGGTCTCGTGAAAACTCACCATGGCCGGCTCGTCCTCGGGCCGGATGGGGCGAAGCGTTGCCTGGGTTCCGTCCTTAAGAATGAGCGGCGTGATGTATTGGGACGGGTAGGGGCGGATGGCGGTATGGGATAATTCGGCGTCCGGTGTCTCCTTCGGATGCAGGACCACGCGGGCGTCCAGCGCTACCAGGCCCTCGGGCGAGGCTAAGAGGGGATTGATGTCCATTTCCTTCACGAAAGGCTGTTCGGCGATGAGCCAGCTGAATCGAACCAACAGCTGTTCCAATGCCGAAAGGTCCACCGGGGCCCGTCCCCGGACGCCCTTCAGCGCCTCATAAATTTTGGTCCGCTCCATTAACCGCCGGGCCAGAGTGGTGTTCAAGGGCGGAAGGCCCAAGGCGTGGTCTTTATAAATCTCCACGAGTTGGCCGCCGGAGCCAAACAGCAGAACCGGGCCGACTTGCGGATCCAGCGAACTTCCCAGGATCAGTTCGTAACCTTCCCACTTCACTTGTTTCTGCACGGTCACGCCCTGGAAATGGCCTTCGCCCTTGAGGCGGGTGACGGATTCTTGAATCTCCGAAAAAGCTTTTCGCACATCCTGGGCTTGGGTGAGGTTCAGTTTGACCCCGCCCACGTCAGTCTTATGGGTTACCGTGAAGGAATGAAGTTTCAAAACCACCGGATAACCCAGGGACTCGGCCATTTGAGCGGCCTCGTCGGCGCTTTGGGCCAGGCGGGTTTCCACCGTGGGGATACCATAGGCCGCGAGCAATGACTTGGATTCGTACTCGCTTAAAAGATCCCGCCCCGCTTGGCGGGCCTGGTTGAGGAGCTCCGCGGCCTTTTGCCGGTCGGGGGGTGCGGCCCCCTCGGGCAGGCTGGGTGTTTCATACAAGGACTTCAGGTTCGAACTGTAGCGCCACATGTAATTAAAAAGCCGCGCGGCTGTGTCGGGAAAAGGAAAACAAGGAAGTCCGGCTTGGTTGAGGATGGACCGGCCTTCTTCCATGGCGGCTCCGCCCATCCAACTGGCCAGGATAGGGCGGTCCTTGAGCTTGGCGAATGGCGCGACGCGGCGGGCGGTTTCGGTGGGGTCGGTCATGGCTTGAGGCGTCAGGATGACCATGACGCCATCGTTTTCCGAGTCCTTCGTCACGTCTTCCAAGGCCTTGGCGAATCGTTCCGGGTCCGCGTCGCCCAAAACGTCCACCGGGTTTCCATGGCTCCAGGCGGCGGGCAAAAAGGCCGACAGCGCGTCTTTTGTTTGGGCTGAGAGGTCGGATAATTTACCTCCGCCGCCGATTAAAGCGTCGGTGGCTAAAACACCGGGCCCTCCCGCATTGGTCACCAGGCAAAGCCGTGGTCCCTTGGGCCGTGGCTGTTTGGACAAAATATCCGCCATGTAAAAGAGATGGGAGATGTGGTCCACGGATAAAACGCCGCAACGGCGAAAGGCCGCTTCCAGCACTTCCTGGCTTCCGGCCAGCGATCCCGTATGGGAAGCCGCCGCTTTGGCGGCGGCCTCCGTGCGGCCGGCCTTGATGACCAAAATAGGTTTTGTCAAAGCCACTTCGCGGGCCGCCGATAAAAAGGCGCGGGCGTCCCCGATGGTCTCCATATAGATCACAATGCTTTGGGTGTGGGGGTCGTTGCCCAAGTAGTCGATCATGTCACCCCAGCCAATATCCAGCATGGAGCCCAGCGATACGATGGAACTAAAGCCCACATTTTCCTGAAAGCTCCAATCCAAGACCGCCGTCAACAAGGCGCCGCTTTGGCTGATGAAGGCCACGTTACCGGGTTTGGCCATGGCGTTGGCGAAAGTGGCGTTGATGCCCGCCAAAGGATTCATAATCCCCAAGCAGTTGGGGCCGATGATGCGAAGGTTGCCGGACTTGGCCCTTTCCAGCACCTGCCGTTCCAGTTCGGCTCCCACCGGGCCGACTTCCTTAAAACCCGCTGAAATAATGATGGCGGCCTTCACGCCCAGCGCCACGCATTCACTCACCAGATCCGGCACGGTGGAAGCGGGTGTCACTAAAATCGCGAGGTCCAGCGGGTCCGGAATGGCCGAAAGTTTCGGGTAGGCCTTCACGCCCAAGACGCTGGACCGATTGGGGTTCACGGGGAAGACGGTCCCGCCGAAAGGCGTCGCCAAAAGATTTTTAAAGAGAGTGCGGCCCACCGTGCCTTCTTTTTCCGTGGCGCCCACCACGGCCACACTTTTGGGGCGGAAGAAAGCCTGTAGGGGATCAGACTGGGTGCGTAAAAAATCTTGGGACGGGTCACCGAGGGGTTTAACGGGCGGCATGGGGCCTCCTGAAAATGAAAAAGCGGGACTATTCTAAGTCCCGGGCGCCAGGGGAACCAACAGGCCCCCAAAGAAAAACTGAAAATCGATTCTGTTTTGGGGATAAAGCTTAAAATGTTTCCATGATGAAACAAGTAAATAGGTCAGGCCGGACAATTGATAAATCTGATTAGGCCGGGTGATAAACCAAAAAGACGCTCCCATTCTTAAATATCCTAGATTTCACCAAATTCATTCGCAGATGCTTCTTCAAGCCCTCAAATAGCGTCCGGCCGCCGCCAATAGCCACGGGCGAAATAATGACCTGGTATTCATCGATCAAGTTTTCCTGGGCCAATTGGGCCACAATACTTCCGCTTCCCAAAATCACCATGTTGGGGCCAGAGTCGGCCTTTAGCGTCTTTACCTCAGTCGCCAGGTCGCCCTTCAATAATACCGTGTTGTCCCAGCCGACTTTATCGAGGGTCTTTGAAAAGACCACCTTTTGGCTGGCGGCCATTCCCTTAGCGACTTCCGGCATCATCTGGATGCCCATGGGCGAGGTCCAAAAGCCCTCCATCATTTGGTAGGTCACCCGGCCAAAGAGCAGGCGGCCCTTGCCGGAGGCGTTAACGCCTACGAACTCGTCCCATTCAGGGTCCCTTTGGTGGGCCCAGCTCATGTCGTTTTTTAAGTCGGTGAAATAACCATCTAAGCTGACGGAGTTGAACATGGATAATTTCGGCATAGGGATTCCTTGGCCTTAGGATTGAAACTGGGATTAGATTACCGAAGATGCGTCATGGGTGTCCAGAATGGGTTAAAATCCTTTCCGGCCATGAGAACCAAAATCCCGTCTGAAACCCTTTTATCCTACCAACGAACCCTTTACCGGGTGAAGGCCGCGCCCAAAGCTTGGACGCTTCACATAGGAAAGCGATCGGCGCGGCTTGCTTCGCTTTACCGCCAAGAAAACTTTTCAACCGCCGCGTTTATCACCGCTTATAACCCACTCGGTCAAAAGACATCCAAGGCGAAGAACGTTTTGGCTCAAAAGCGTTTGATAAAGGATGTCCGCAAGGAGGGATTTTCGTTCATCCCCGGTGTCGGCGAAGACCCCAAGGGCCAATGGACGAGTGAGGCCAGTTTGCTGGTGCTGGGACTGAGGCTGAAAGAGGCGAAATCCCTCGGGAAAAAGTACCACCAAAACGCCATCGTCTTTGCCGGACAAAACGCCGTTCCTCGGTTGATAGTCCTTCGATAAAGGACAATTGCCCCGTTAACGCCTCCGAAACGGGCCGTGCTATCAAAATGATCGTCCCGATTTCGGCGCCGATTGATTGCACACGAAATGACTTTTTTATATCAAGCCCCGCCTGGATTTTGTCTAATTGACCAATCGATTTATTTTGAACTTCGAGAACCCCGATTTTTCCCCTTCCTCATTGCCGCGACAAGGAGTTTTGAATGAGCGATAAAATCGATTCAACTGTCCAAGCTTTAGCGGTTCCCGCCGTTGTGGTCCTCAAAAATGATTTGGTGAAGGCTTTGACGAATTCCGAGGAGCAGTTCAAGACCCTGGTAAACCTCCTCCCGATTTGCCTGATGATTCAACGGGCCGGTATGATCATTTACGCCAACCCGGGGATGGTGAGATTGTTAGGCTATCAAAAAGAAAGCGAATTAATCGGCCAATCGCCCCTGTCCCTAGTGTCGCCCGAGTCCCTGGAAATGGTCCGGAACCGAATCCAAAAAATCTTTATGGAGGGACATCCTTACAACCCGGTCACGGAGGTGAAAGTCATCACCCAGAACGGCGGTGTTACGCAAGTCGAGGCGGAATCCATCTCGGTCATTTATCAGGGTATGCCGGCGGCGATGGTCCTTCTGCGGGAAGTCGACGAGCGGGAAAATATGGGTAAAGCCCAGCGGGAGGCCGATGAAAACTTCAGGGCCATCATCCAGCAGATACCCGACGGGATATTTATCGAGAATACCGAACGTATTTTATTCGTGAGCCAAAGCGTGGTCAAAATGCTGGGTTACGAAAGGGAAGACGAGTTGATCGGACATCCCCCCCTGACTTTCGTGCATCCGGACTTTCATCCGGTCATTCAAAAGCGGATCGCGCGGATTTACGGCAAGGAAGGCGTGGATCCGCTCCTGGAATCCTCCTGGATCAAAAAGGACGGGAGCCGGTTGAGCGTGGAAGCTTCCGGCATTTCCATTATTTACCAGGGGAAACCCGCGGTCATGGCGGTTTTGCGGGATACCGCGCCCCGCAAAAAATCCGAGGAAGCCCTGCGCAAGTCCGACGAGACCTTCCAAGCCATCATCCAGCAGATGCCCAACGGTGTCTTGATCGTCGACCCCGAAAAGGTTTTGTTCGCCAATCAAACCCTGGCCGGGTTTTTGAAGTACCCTTCCGCGGACGAACTGGTGGGTTGCCCCAAGTTCGATCTGATTCACTCGGATTACCATCGGGCCGTCCGGGAAAGAATTGAGCCCATCCTCGGGCAGGAAGGCGCCAATCCCATTTTAATTTTGAAGCTGTTGGGGAAGGGCGGGGAGCCGGTGGATTTTGAGTCCTCCAGCATTTCCATCCAGTTCGGCGGTAAGCCGGCCGTCATGATGGTTTTGCGGGACATCACGATGCAGAATCGATTGGAACACCAGGCGAGCCACAATGAAAAGCTGGCCACCGTGGGAACGCTGGCGGCCGGTATCGCCCACGAGATCAATAATCCCCTCACCTATGTTTTGGCCAACCTGGTTTTTTTACAGGAGAATTTGGATGACTTAAGGCGCCAAATGGACGAGAAAGGCCATGTGGACGCGGGATACCCGAAACTCTTCGAGGAAATATTGGAGGAGATCGACGAGACCGCGCAGGGCGGCGAAAGGATCCGGGAAATCGTGCGGGGACTCAAGTCCTTCGTGCGCACCGACGAGGACGAAGTGGCGGTGGTGGACCTGAACAAAACCATTGAATCGGCCATCAACATGACTTTCCACGAGTTCAAGCACAAAGCCCGGGTCGAAAAAGATTTCGCCCTGCGTCTGCCGCTTTTGACCGCCAACGTGGGCAAGCTTCAGCAGGTTTTCATCAATCTGCTGATCAACGCCGCCCACGCCATCGAGGGAAACAATCCGGAGGACAATAAAATCCATATCCGCACCGGCCAAGAAAACGGGAGTCTTTTCGCTGAATTCACGGATACGGGCCGGGGAATACCGACGGACATCCTTCCCAATATTTTTGAGCCTTTTTTCACCACCAAGCCCGTCGGGGTGGGGACGGGACTGGGCCTTTCCATCTGCGATAAAATCGTCAAGTTTTATAAAGGAACCATCGAGGTCAAGAGCCAGGTGGGACAGGGAACAACCTTCACCGTGCGCCTGCTTCTGGATAATGGTTTGAAAGTCCCCGGCGCCGATCCGCGTCCATCCGAGGCCCAGGGGAGAGGCCGCGTCCTGGTGGTGGACGATGAGCCCGGCAACCTGGAGGTTTTGAACCGGGTATTGAAAAAGAAACACGAAGTCTTGACCGCCTTAACCGGACTGGACGCCTTGGCGATTTTGGAAAGGGAAGGCGGGAAGGTGGATGTTGTCGTGAGCGACCTGAACATGCCGGATATGAACGGGATCAGCCTTTTCAAAAACGTGGCCCGGAAATTTCCCGGACTTGAAAAGAGGTTCGTTTTCATCACGGGCGGCGTCTTGATGGCGGAATCGAGTGATTTTTTCAAATCGGTGGATAATCCCTGCCTGGAAAAGCCCTTCAAGTTTGACGAGATTTTGGCCGCCGTCGACCAATGGACAGGCTCTTCCGTCAAGCTTTAGCCATTTCCCAAGGCCTTTCTTAAAAGACGGCTCATATGCTTTTTGCCCAAAAAGTTTTTGGCTGGTAAAATGCCTAAGATCGATTTTGTCTCCAAATCCCGGTCTAAGGCTTTTGATGACCCCTACTCAACTTTTACGACTATGCCTGGGTTTGGGCCTCATTTTCCCGGTTTCGCTTTTTGCCCAGGGGGTGGGAAGCCAAATGCTTCATGGCCATGTGCCCCTGATGGCCAAAGTGGCGCCGGATCTGGGCCCTCTGGACCCGACCCAAACCCTCGATTTATCCATCGGCCTTCCTCTGCGAAACAAGGATCAACTTCAACCGCTCTTGGACCGCCTTTATGATCCGCATAGCCCCCTCTTTCGGAAGTTTTTAACCGCCGACCAATTCAACGCCCAGTTTGGCCCGTCCGTGTCCGATTACAACGCGGTGGTCGCCTTTGCCCAGGCCCATCACTTGACGGTCACCGGAACTTATCCCAACCGGTTGTTGGTGGACGTCCAAGGAAATGTGAGCGATATCCAGCAGGCGCTCCACGTGAACCTGCGGCGCTACCAACGCAAGGACGGCACCTGGTTCCACGCCCCGGACCGGGAACCTTCGGTGGACCTTAATACGCCGATTCAATACGTGGCGGGGCTGGAAAACTCAAAAGTGCCCCAACCCGCGGGATTACTCAAGGTGAAACCCCAGGAGGGGACGGGCATCCGGGCAGCCGGACAGTACAGTTATTTTGGAAATGATTTTCGAAATATTTATCTGCCATGCCTGTCTTCCTCGGTCAACGGGGCGGGACAGACGGTGGCGCTTATTGAGTATGACACCTATTATCCCGCCGACATCTCGGGGTACACGGCCGCGGCCGGCATCGCGGAGCCGCCCGTGGTCCCTGTGACGATCAGCGCCGGGACTTTTCCGGGCGACAACAACAGCGAAGTGTGTCTTGATATTGAGATGTCCATCGCCATGGCCCCCGGCGCGGCGGTTTACGTTTATGAAGACCAGAACGGCGTCAAACCGACGGACAGCATGCTCAATAAAATCATGACCGATAAAGCCGCCCGGCAGATCAGCTGTTCCTGGAGTTTTGGCGGGGATTCCAATACCGCGAATTTCTTCGCCGCCTACGCCGCGCAAGGGGATTCTTTTTTTGAGGCGGCAGGGGACTCGGGCGCCTATATTTCGGCCGATCCGATCCAGACGGTTCCTGATCCGATCGACTTGACGTCTTTGATGACGGTGGTGGGGGGGACGGAACTTGTCACGTCAGGAAGCGGGGGAACCTCGGCCGGGACCTACACTACCGAAACGGTTTGGAACGATTCGCCCGGACCCATCGAAACCCAGACACCCGCTCCCAACGCCGTGGCCAGCGGCGGTATTTGCGACGGGCCCACACCGGTGGCGATTCCCACCTACCAGATTCCCGCCGCTTCGGGAGCGGCGGGGGTCGGTGCCTCAACGGTTTTCCGAAACCTGCCGGACGTCTCCCTGACGGCGGATTTCATTGAGGTTTTTTACCACACGCTGGGGCCAAGCCGGCCGGCGACCGATGTTTTTGGCGGTACCAGCGCCGCGGCGCCGCTCTGGGCGGGGCTGATGGCTTTGACCAACCAAGAGGCCGTTTCCCTGGGCCGCAGTCCGGTCGGCTTCGTGAATCCATCCCTTTATAATTTGGCCAGTAACGCCGCCACCTACGCCAATGATTTCAACGACGTGACCGTGGGCAATAACAATTATTGGGGGACTTCCTCGACTTACCCCGCGGCCTCCGGCTATGACCTGGCCACGGGGCTCGGGAGCCCCAAGTGCAACCTGATCGCGGACTTGGCCCTGGCCGCGCCGACCATGACCCCCACCGCCACCATTACGCCCACACCAACCATCACCAATACCCGAACGCCCACACCCACTAAAACCTCCACGCCGACCATTACGCCCACCTTTACCAAAACCTTAACGCCCACCATCACCGATACCCCGACGATTACGGACACCCCAACGATAACCAATACCCCGACCATCACGAACACTCCCACCATTACCCATACGCCGACGATTACGGACACGCCGACGGTGACGCCCACGGTTCCGGCCACGGATGGCTCTTATGTCTATCCCCAGCCGGCCACGGACCAAGTGAACTTGGTTTATCTCAGCCCGATCGCCCAAACGGTGCGGATCAATTACTACGCCTTCTCGGGGCAATTGGCGGCTTCCCTTACCCAGAACGCCTCGGGTTCCGGGACGAATTTGGCGACCTTGGCGACGGACAGCTTCGCGCCCGGGGTTTATTTTTACGTGATCCACGGCTCGGGCGGACAGGTGGTGGCCAAGGGTAAATTTTTGGTGCGCCGATGAAAGTTAAAAATTTTGCCATTTTATTTTTGGTTTTTTTTTCCGCGAAAACCATCCAGGGGCAAAGCCTTTCCCAGGCCCAAGACGCCCTCCAATCGATGAACGCCCAGGCGGGGGCCCAAGCCGCGGCTTTGGGCGGGGCCTTTTCGGCTTTGGCGGATGATCCCAGCGCGATCTACTGGAACCCCGCGGGATTGGCCTGGATCCAAAATTCCGAGATCCAAACCACCTACAACCAATGGTTTCAGGACACTTTTTTCCAGGATGTGAACGCGGTTTTCCCCACCGACTGGGGCGCGCTGGGCGGCCGGGTTTCCTACGTCAATTTCGGCTCCTTCCAAAACCGGGACGCTTTCGGAAATCCCATCGGAAGCCAAACGCCCCAGGCCTTCGCCGCGGCCTTGGCTTCCTCTTTTCGGTTCGGGTCTTGGGCGCTGGGACTTTCGGCCAAAGCCGAAAGCGAATCCTACACGGGTTACAGCGTGAGCGGGTTTGGCTTGGACGCGGGGGCGCTTTACCGCCAATCCTGGGGGAGCTTTTCGGCGGGTCTGCGCAATTTAGGATCGGCATCGGGCTACAGCCTGCCCACGGAATTTTATTTGGGCGGGGAACTGGGTTTCGGCCCCCGGGATTCCCGCTTCCGCCTGGCCACCGACGCGACCTTTCCCTCGGGGCCGGCGGTATTCCACCATGGCCTGGAATGGGCTTATGACCAAACCCTTTTTATCCGGGTTGGCTATGAGTGGTCGACCCTGTCCTTTCAATATCAGGATCAGGCCGGGTTCGGGGGCGGCGTAGGGTTAAAGGTGGGACAACTTCAATTGGATTACTCGCTGGTTTCTTACGGGGACCTGGGACTGACGAATAAGGCGGCGCTGACCTATGATTTCGGCGATGAAAAACCGGAGGCTCCGGCGCAGTCGCCGCCGCCGAAAAAAGAAGTTCAAGCGACGCCCGTCCCGAGCCCCACACCGACGGCGGAGCCCGCGGCGGCAACGCCAACCCCCGCGCCGGTTTTAGATATGCGGCAAACCTATAAAAAGGGCATCGCCGCTTATCAAAAAGGCGACTACGCGGCCTCCGCGTCCCTCTTGCGGCAAGCCTCGGCCATCCGGGATAAATCGGTTGAGGGTTTTTATTACGCGGAAACCTTCGCCATGCTGGGCGTCATTGAGCAATACCATTCCACGGACCCGGGGCATTTGACGGCGGCCGCGAAGGATTATCGCTCCGCGCTGAAATGGGAGCCGGGCAATGAGACGGCCTTGAAACACTTAAAACAATTGGAATAAGCGGCGGGAAAAACAGCTTATAGATAAAGGCTAAAACCAACACCCACTGCCCACGCAAAGACGCCAAGAAGGGCAAAATCAGAGGAAAGTCTTAACAAAATGATTTGATTACCTTTGTGTCTTAGTGTCTTTGCGTGGGCAGTGGGTCTTGGTTGAATGGCGCGGGGGGAATCAGGCTTTTTTCAGCCGCAAAATCACCTCGTTGGCGCCGCCCTCCTCGGTTCTTAAGCGAAGTACCAAATCCCCCCCCATGAAGCGGGCGTAATCCCTGGATAAAAAAAGCCCCAGCCCCATGCCGGACTCGCCTTCGGTACCGGGGGAACTTTCCAGGCTTTGTCCCAGCCGAAAGGCTTCCAATTGGGACTTGGAAAAACCCGGGCCCCGGTCCACGAACCGGATTACCAGCTCGTTCAATTCTTCCTTAGCTTCCAGGCGCAGGACCGAACCCCGGGGCGAGAATTTCAGGGCGTTGGAAACCAAATTGGCCACGATGGAATTCACCAAAAGATCCGGCATAGCGAGGGCCTTGAGGCCGGGATCGCCCGCGGTTTCCAAAGTGATTTCTTTTTCCCGCATTTGAAAAGTAAAGAGCGTCTGGATTTCCTCGACCATCCATTCCCACGCCACGGGTTTCAACAAATGGCGGGGGGCCAAGCCTTCCACGTCCAACAGATCCCGCCCGCTTTTAAGGATATCCGCCATCCGATCCGCCATATCCCGAATGGTCGCCCATTCCCGTTGGGACGGGCTTTCCAGCGCCAAAGCGGACAACACGGACAAGGGATTGCGCATGTCGTGCAAAAGGGTTCCTAAAAGGCGTCGGCGCATCCTTAAAGAACGGTGGTAACTTTCCGTTTGCGCGACCCGGCGCTCAAATTGGCGGTTGCGAAGCCGCCAAAAAATCCAACCCGCGGCCAAAAGGTCCGGAGCCAGCAGGGCCAGATAGATCAAAATGTAAAGCTGGGGTTTGAGCCAAATCACGGGGGAGGCGAAAAACCAGCCCAGGACGGCCAGATAAAGCCCCAGCGCGGTCAAGCCCAACCGCAGGGGTCCGGTCAGCGAGGCTACGACCACGAAAAGGGGGATGACGAATAGCGGCGGCGACAGGGATTCCCGACCCCAGTAACAAAAGGCGGGAAGAAAGCAAAGATAAAGGGCCAGGTTGAAAATCCAGGGCAAAGCTTTGGGCGTCAAGCGGGGCAGGAAAAGAATCAATTGAAAAAGCGCCATCAAGGACAGGGGAGCGAGGAGCACGAACCAGTCTCGGGCGTGGTAAAAGAGGACGTTTCGCACGGCGCCCAGGGTGAAAAAGAAAAGCATGAAGGCGACGAAGGCGCCGATCATTTTGAGCCGGGCTTGGTCCAGGAGCGGGGGGCCGGGGACCGGCAATTCTTCCCGATGGATGCCCAGGGATTTGCCAGTGAACTCTTTCAGCCGATCGGCCATGCCGTTGACCTCGGCGCGCAGGGCCGGTAAAGACACGGGATTGGCCCCGCGCAAAAGGCGGCGGGTTTGGGATACTTTTTCCTCAAGGGATTGAAAAATCGTGTCCAGAATTTGATCGCATTCCCCGGTCAGGCTTTTCAAGGCGGCGGCGTTGGAGGCCGCCGACCGGCCCAAATCGCGGAATTGGCGCCAGGCCATCCAGCCGATGACGAAGTATCCCGGAGTCACCAAATACAAATTGGAAAGGGCCATGGATTCGGCGAGGCCGCTTTGGGGAAAAAGAAAAGCGTAAAGCCACAGAAGGCCCAGCTCCAAAGCGGTCAAAATAATTCCGGCCCGGGGGCCGTCCAAAAGTACCGCGAAATAAGCCATGGTGGGCAAAAAAACCAGGGGCGGGGCCAAGACGTCCGGCGGCCAGCTTAAGACATCCAAAAAGATTAGCCCCAGGGAAGGGAAAAAAAGCAGGCGCGAGACCCAGCGGTAGTCCTGGGGCCTGCGGTCAATCCAATAGGCCAGCGCCAGCAGGTCCGAGGTGGTCAGCAGGGGGAGCCAGGGAAATTTTTGACCCTGGAGAAGGGCCAGGACCATGAAAAAGGTCGTCATAAAAACGCCTAAAAGAAGCAAGGCCCGGATGATGCGGGCCCGCTCGGTTTGAAAAAGCGAGGCCTCTTCCGTTTCTTCCTCGGCTAGGTTTTTCCACCAGGAGTGAATGGGGATCACGGAAGTCCTTTGAGGGGGATAAAGGTACGCGGTGAATTTTAGGGACCGGGAAAATTTGCGTCGATGTTTATATTTATTTTTATGGGGCCGGGGATGCCGGGGGCTGGGGCAAGGCGAAGGTGACGGGGGCGGTGTCGGCGGAATCATTGCGGTTGAAAGTGAAAACCGCGTTTCGGCCGTCGGTGACGATTTGGGTGATGACCGCGCCCGAGCCGTAATGATAAGGGGACAAATCCAAGGGCGCCACAGCCGGCTTGGCCCGGTCTTGGGTCAGATCCACGCTCACCAAATAATTTTTCACGACGGCGCCGCTGTCGGGGGCGCTCAGGATGAAAACACAAGTTTTCCCGTCGGCGGACCAGCCAACCGGGTCATTCAAGGTAACCGGCGATCCCAGGCTGGGAATCGATTCTTGAAAAAGGTTCAAGGCCCCGCCATTGGCCAAAAGCCAGCCCAATTGGGCCGGGGCTTCGCTCAGCCGGATAAAACCGATGGAGTCGGGCTTGTCCTGTCCGTCGAACACCGCGAGCAAAAATTGGTTGTCGGGGGAAAAAAAGTATTTTTTTAAAGGTTGAAACTGCCGGGAGTCGGGTTGATTGGAAAGGCTGATTTGGATAAAAGCGTAGCGCGGCCCCTCGGGCGCGGTTTGCCGGTTGAGGCGGCCTATCAAATTGAGCCGGTCCTCCTCCAAAAAAAATTGGGGGACGGCGTAAAAATTGAGCGGGAAAACCGTTTGGGTGGAGCGGAATTTATCCAGCACGGTGGCCGTGATGGTGGGCGGGGCTTGGAGCGAGGTTTGCTCGTCCAGTCCGGGCAGGGTTTCGGAAAAGGAGGCTTTGTAGCCGTTATCCTCGGTGGAGCCGGGGCGCGCCCAAAGCGGGGCTGCGCTTAAGGCGGCCCAAATCAATAAAAACAGCTTCCGTGCCCGCATGGTCCCTCCGGCTTTAAGGTATGGATCGACGCCCCTAGTAACCTCTTCCTTCAGACGAAATTCAAGCCCTCCCCGGGCCCGTTCAGGGGTTTGGTTTCCTGAAAACTTTCAGGACGGCCTTGACTTCATTTGGGGCCGCGTTGTTCAATCGCCCGGAGACGAAAATATTGACATCAAGGGAGCGCATATGCCTTTTACTTTGCCGCAGTTGCCTTACGCCAAGGACGCCTTGGCGCCTTATCTTTCTTCCGAGACTTTTGATTTTCATTATGGGAAGCACCACCAGACCTACGTGGACAATTTGAACAAATTGGTCCCGGGTACGGAGTTCGACAATAAAAGCGTGGAAGAAATCGTGAAAAAAGCCACCGGCGGGCTTTTTAACAACGCGGCCCAGCATTGGAACCATTCTTTTTACTGGAACAGCCTGAGCGCGCAGAAAAACCAATCGCCCAAGGGCGCCTTGGCCGAGGCCATCACGAAAAGCTTCGGGTCGCAGGCCGAGTTTGAGAAACAATTCACGGCCGCGGCTTTGGGGCAGTTCGGGTCGGGTTGGGCCTGGCTGGTGGCGGCCAAGGACAAGAGCCTGAAGATTGAGGCCACGGGCAACGCCGAGACCCCGGCCCACACGGGATCGGGCACGCCGCTTTTTACCTGCGACGTGTGGGAACACGCTTATTATATCGATTACCGCAACGCCCGGGCCAAGTACGTGGAAGCTTTTTGGAAGGTGCTCAACTGGGAATTCGCGGGAAAGAATTTCGAGACCGTTTAGATTTGGCGTCAATTCAGCGTTTTTAAAAGGCCCCCGGGGGTTTCCCGGGGGCTTTTTTATTTTGGATTGTTTGATTCCAAAGCCTTTTTTCCAAGTCCGCGACGTCTGAACCCACTATGGACCCGAACGCCTTGAAAGAGCCCCTGCCGCCCTCCGATCCTTCTTTTTTAAAGGGAACCTTGTTCCTCGAAACCGGGAATGATTTGGAAACGTTTCTCGCGAAGTTGGAGGCCTTTTGGTACGGCCCGGGAGCGGCCCGTCTAAAGATCGTGCTGGTTTGCGCGCCCGGACAAAAAGACGCGGTTCTTTCGGCCGCGCGTTCGCGCGGAATTTCCCCCCTCGAGATCGCGGAGGCCAACCGGCTCCGCGATTTGACCGCCTTGAGTCCCACCCGCCTTTTCGCTTTTTGCCCCGCGCGTGAACCCGTGATCGCGCCGCCGGATTGGGACGAAACCCCTTTGGGGCCGGGGGAAATAAAACCTTGGGCCCCCTTGAGTTTGACCTTGGAAAGAAAAGGACCCCGGCTGGGAATGCCGGTCTCGGGTTGGATCGGTGGGGCGGCCATGCTTCAGGGCCCCTGGGGCGGCTGGCGGCTTCCGGCCTTGCGGGATCTGGAAACTTTTTCCCGGATGGAAGAACTGCCCCTGGGTTATATTTCCGCGCCCGCCCTGGCGGCTTCCGTTCGAAAGCCGGAAGTCGCTTTGGTTTCGTCCCCGAAAATTTCAGGCCAGTCCAAGGTCTTGGCGCTGATCCCCCATTTTCAATGCGAGGAGTGGCTGGAGGGTTGTTTGGAATCGCTGGTGAGCCAGACCCGGCCGCCGGATGGGATTTTGGTTTTGGACGACGGCTCGGTGAATCCGCCCCGGAGTCTGGTGGAAAAGTTTAAGACGGCGACCCTCTGGCGGTCCAAAGAAAATGGGGGGCCCTACCGGCTGATTCAATCCGCCATTGAGAAAACCCAATACGACGCTTATCTTTTTCAGGACGCGGACGATTGGTCGAGCCGGGACCGGTTGGAGCGGCTTCTCCATGAAGCGCGAAGGTCGGGCGCCGAACTGGTGGGAAGCCAGGAAATGATGTATTTGAAGGAAAGCGTTTTTCCCAACCAGTATCCGCTGGATGTCCATCAAGCGCTCCGGGAAACGCCCACCTATGCCTTGCTTCATCCCAGCAGTTTGGTGTCGCGGGAACTGGTCCAGCGGGTCGGGGGCTACGCCACCGGGCTTCGTTTCAGCGGCGATATGGAATTTCTTTTACGGGCTGCTTGGGTGGGGAAGGTCGTCAATCTGGACCGCTATTGTTATTTCCGAAGGATCCGGGTGAATTCGTTGATCACCTCCGCGAAAACCGGGCTCGCCAGCCCCGCGCGCCAGGCTTTGGATGAGCGGATCAAAAAAAGATACCGGGAAAACGCGGAGCGCGCGGCCCAAGGCCAACCGCCGCTATTGGAGCCCTTGGAAAAAGCCCCTCCGGCGGAGTTCGAGGAAATTTGCGGCCCGAAACTCATCCCGGCCGGATAATTAGGAGTCCCCGTCTTTAGGCTGTGAGGCCGTCGGCATCCGCTGACGCGTCAGGAGGCTCATTCTCCAACTGGATTTTGGCGAGTTCTAAACGCTTGCGACGCTCGGGTGTGATCTTGGGATATTCCAAACCTAATGAAGTGATCGTCCCGGTCAAGATGTCCGCCACCAAGGTCCGTGACGCCCATTTATGGTTGGCGGGCACGATGTACCAGGGCGCCCATTCGGTGGAGGTAGCCATCAAGGCGTTTTCGTAAGCTCGCATGTAATCTTCCCAATAGGCCCGCTCGGGCAGGTCGCTGTCGGAAAATTTCCAGTGCTTGGCCGGATTATCCAGCCGGTCCAAAAGCCGTTTGCGTTGTTCTTCCTTGGAGATGTGCAGATAAAACTTAAGCACGATGATGCCGTTGCGGGTCAGGTGCTTCTCGAAATGGTTGATGTCGCTGTAACGGTGTTTCCAAATGTTCTCGCCCTTGATGCCCGGGGGCAATTTTTGGAAATCCAGATACTCGGGGTGCACCTTCACCACCAGCACGTCCTCATAATAAGAACGGTTGAAGATGCCGATTTTTCCCCTTTGGGGCAGGGCCCGCATATAGCGCCAGAGGAAATTGTGGTCCAGTTCCTCGTTGGTAGGTTTTTTAAAATTATGCACCTGACAGGCTTGGGGATTGAGGCCCGACATGACGTGCCGGATGATGCCGTCTTTGCCGGCGGCGTCCATGGCCTGCAAAATGATGAGCACGCCGTAAGTGTCGCTGGCCCAAAGCAGGCTCTGGGCCTCGGCCAGGTTGGACAGGTTACGCTTCAATATTTTTTTGGCGATTTTTTGGACCCGTTCCTCGCCGAAACGGTCCAAGAGGTCCTTGTGGGAAGCCCAACCGGGATCAAGGTTTTTAAATGAAAGCGGTTTGTCCGGGCGGACAAGGAATTTTTTGAGGAAGCTTTTTTTGATCATGAGACTCTCCCGAGGGGTCGATGGGGAAGCATCTTATCCATTCGGTCCGTGGTTGGGAGGGGCGGGAAGTGTCTTTAACCTAAATGTTACAATAGGAAAGGACTCTTAATATTCCAAGGTTTCTGAGTCAGCTTGGTTAAGGAGAAAACATGACAGTTCTTTTTTTATTGATCGGTTTAACCGCCGGGGTGGCGTCGGGTTTGTTCGGCGTCGGCGGCGGAGTCTTGATCGTTCCGGCTTTGAGCCTATTGGCGGGGTTCGCCCAAGAAAGGGCGGTCGGGACAAGCTTGGCGGTTTTGCTTCCGCCCGTGGGACTAGCCGCGGTTCTCGCTTATTGGCACAACGGAAACGTGGATTGGAAAGCGGGGATACTGATTGCGACGGGTCTTTTTGTCGGCGCTTGGGCGGGGGCTTTGGGCGCGCATAAAATGGGGGACCACTGGCTGAAACTATGCTTTGGATTTTTTCTCACCGGCATGGGGATTTGGGTGGTGATATCCGCGTTGAAGGGGTTCCCGATCAAGGACCTTTAGGGATTCAAGGCTTATGCCGGGCTGGAACTCGCATACACTGGGTGCGGCCGAAAGCCAAAAGCTTCCCGTTTTGAACGCTCGTGGCCCGGCCTTCCATAAAAATCAGGTTACGGGTCATCGCCGTGACCGAGGCCGTCACTTCCATGGATTCATCGGCGGCTAAAAAGGGTCGCACGAAGGTCGTCCCCAGTTCCACCGTCACGCAGGGTCCTTTCAAACTCATATACGAAAGCGGCCCCCATACGTTGTCCATGGCGGCGGTGATAAGCCCGCCCTGGTAAGCGCCGGTGGGATTGGTGAAACGCGGATTGAAAGCCACCCGGGCGGTTAGTTTTATCTCGGGCTCAAAAACGATGAACTCGCAGCCCAGCTCATGCCAGACCGGCGGCGGCAGGACCAGTTCCATCCCGGCGGCTTTCGCCAAGTCGCCGAGTTTCGACATTTCTTCCCGGACTTGTTCCGCAGCGGTCATGGGTCGCCTTTCTTTGGTTTAATTAAGTAAAAATCTAAAACCGTTTCACCGCCAAGACGCCAAGTTCACCAAGAAAAAAATCAAAGATTTTCATTTGAAACATTTTCGCCTTGGGTGTCCTTGGCGAACTTGGCGTCTTGGCGGTGAAATTTGCTCTTTTGCCTTTTTAAATTTTTCCGAAAACCAAGCAGCCATTCGTTCCGCCAAAACCAAAGCTGTTGGAAAGCGCGTATTTCAGCGGCGCTTCCACGGTGGCGTTGGCCACGATATTCAAATTGGGGTGGACGCAGGCCGGGTCCAGGTTTTCCAGGTTAATCGTGGGGGGAACTTTGTTGTCCCTCAAGGCCAAGAGCGAAAGCAGGGCCTCGGTGGCCCCGGCGGCGCCCAACATATGGCCCGTCATGGATTTGGTCGAGGAAACAAAAACCGGCTTGGCGCGGTGGGGATTCAAAATGCGGCTGATGGCCTTGGCCTCCTCCACATCCCCGGCGGGGGTCGAGGTGGCGTGGGCGTTCACGTAATCGATTTGATCGGGATTCAGCTTGGCTTCTTTTAGGGCGGACACCATGGCCCGACCCGCGCCTTCGGCGCCTTCGGGCGGATGGGTCAAGTGATAACCGTCGGCGCTGGCCCCGTAGCCGAGTAATTCCCCGTAAATTTTGGCGCCCCGGGATTTGGCCCTTTCGTATTCTTCCAAAACCAAAACCGTGGCGCCTTCGCCCATGATGAATCCGTTGCGGTCCTTATCAAAGGGCCGGGACGCCTTTTCGGGGGAATCGTTCCGGTCGGACAAGGCCTTCATGGCGGCAAATCCGCCGATCCCTAACTCACAAATGACCGCTTCGGCCCCGCCCGCCAACATGACATCGGCTTCCCCCCGCTGGATGACCCGCATGGATTCCCCGATGGAATGGGCGCTGGTAGCGCAGGCCGTCACGTTGCAATGGTTGGGGCCCTTCAAGCTTAAAAGAACGCTCAGTCTGCCCCGACACGATGTTGGTGATGGATTGAAGGATGAAAAAGGGGGTGATTCGGCGGAAACCCTTGGCCAGATAGTCGTCATGGACGGCTTGGATTTCGGGCAGGCCGCCCTGGCCCACGCCGATGTTGACGCCTAAAAGCTCGTCGTTGAAGGCCCCCCGGGTTTGGTCTAATCCCGAGTCCAAATAAGCTTGAAGCCCGGCGAGAACGCCCAGGTGGGTGAAGCGGCCGAACCGTTTCACGTCTTTGGGGTGAACCGCTTGGGTGAGGGGGTCCCGGCCGGCGATCCCCGTAATGGGGGCCGCCAGGGTTTGGGTCGGCTCAAAGTCCTTGACCTCAGCGGCGATCTTGACGGGGCAGTCTTTCACGTCAAATAAGCTGATGATTCCGGTTCCGCTTTTTCCGGCGAGGGCGGCTTTCCAAGTTTGTTCCACACCCTGGCCCAAAGGATTGACGGTTCCCAGCCCGGTGACGACGACGCGTCTTTGGCTCATTTGTTTGGTTCCTTGACCTTCGATTTTGATCGGCATGAATTATCCGAAACCGAGCCGTAAAAAGGAAGGGAAGCCTGGGCAAGCGGGGTTATTTCCTGGGATTTATTGGAATAAAGTTCCCCGATTCAACACTTATAGATAGAAGCTAATGCCGATCCACGCCACTTTGGAGACACCCATGGAGCCGAACAAGGATTCCCAGGAAGATTTGCTGGACCCGGTGGCGATGGAGATCGCCCGGGAAGTGGAAGCCCGGGGCCGTCTCGCGGTTGAAATGGATCCGCCTATTTTTGAAACCACTCTTTTCCATTGAAGTGAGATAAGGGGCGCCCCTGAAAAGCCCCGAAACTTTTCCCCTCCTCGAACGTCCAAACCCTCACGAATGATTTCAAGGAAAACCCATGCGCCGCGACCAACTGATCTGGCTGGTTTTAATCTATCTTTTCCTTTTTATCGTGGGCTATTGGCCCCAGTGGGCCAAAACCCGGCAGGGTCAGGGAAGGGCGCAGGAGCCTAAAGCCCATGTTTACTCGATTCCGGTGACGGTCCAAATGGACCCTCACGGGGATTCTTGAGTTTAGAAGGCTTGATCCCGGGGCCTTTCGGATTAGAATAGACTCATGAAGAGATCTTCCGGAAAAACCAGCCTTTTGTTCTTGCTCCTGATCGCCTTCGCCCTAGTCCTGAAACCGGTCATGGGTTTTGCCGGTATGGAATCCTTGGTTCATCCCACGCTGGTCAATCCGAAAACCGCCTCATCGACCTTGGGGGTTCCCGTCCGCCCCTCCGCTGCTTCTTCCCGGATGGATAAAATGGAAACCGATTCGACCGTGGACGCTCTTTTGAGGGTTGAAATCTCCAAAACGGCCTTTGGCCCGAGCCTGAGAACTTCTTTTAATCAACCGGTGAATGAGACTCCGGGGTTATCGCGTCCTCCTGTTCTTAGAATCTGAGCGTTTTTCCCTCCGCGGTAAAGGCGTCACTTGAGGTTTAAAATTTAATTTTAGAAAGGAAAAACAAATGAAAAATTTTTTAAAGTCGGCCATTCTTTTGGCTTTGTTCGCCGGTGTGGGTCTCAATGTCGGATGCTCGAGCAATAAACGCATCGAGGGAACCGACGCCCCGGCCGCCGCGGCTCCGACCCCGGTGCCTTCGGACAGCTACACGGTCCGTAAGGGGGATACGCTTTGGTCGATTTCCGGGATGTCGAAAATTTACGGCGATCCTTACGAGTGGCCCCTGCTTTTTAAGGCCAACCGGGATACGATCCAGGACCCGGATTTGATCTCGACGGAGCAAGTTTTGAAGGTGGACAAGGGCGTTTCGGATTCGGAAAAATCCCATGCCCGTGATTTGAGCAGTAAGACCCCGAAGTTTAAATCCCATAGCCAACCCCGGGCGACTTTGCCCTTGGATTACTTTTAAGGCGGATGGGGCGCAGTGATTTGACCCTTTAAGAAGGTTTCAAAGCCGTCCCCAAAGGGGGCGGCTTTTTTTGTTTCGGGGCGGATAAAAGCGGTTGACAAGTTCCAATTGATAATGATAATGATTTTCAATATCAGAAAGCCTCCGGTCTTGTGGAAGGAAACGCGTGAAAGCCGATGAAGCCCCCGAAGGGATGCCTTTGAAAAAAGAGTCATCTCGGCATCCGCGGACCCTGAAAAGTGAGGATTTGTTTCCCGCGGGCGAAACCGAGATTTGGATCGCCCATGGCCCGGAAAACTACCGGCTGCGGATCACCAAGAGCGGAAAATTGATATTGACCAAGTAGGACTCCAGCCAGCCCCTTTGGGTCGCCAGCCAGGAACCGTTGATCGTTGTTGGGACGCGACCAAACTTTAAAGGAGATTTTCAATGAAGAGCCGATTCAAGCGTTTTTTGCTGGGAGCCTTGTTGTTGGGGATGCCCGCCTTGGCCCAGGCCGGCGACCGTCATTTTATTTATAACTATGAGTCGGGCGTGTTGGGCGAGGGGGAGCGGGAAATCGAGACCTATTCCACCTATCGATTCGGCCAGGCGAGCTTTTATTCGGCCCTGGACTATAACCTGGAGTTTGAGACGGGATTGGGCGGCGGCGTGCAGACTTCGCTTTATTTAAACTTCACCCAGGAGTTGGGCCAAGATCCCAGCGACGGAGTGATCAATCACGGACCCTCGCTGGATGGGATTTCCAATGAGTGGAAATTCAAGCTCACCGACGCGGTGGCGGACGGCGTGGGGCTGGGTCTTTATGTGGAGCCGGAATTCGAGCCGGATGATTTCGAGCTTGAGATGAAGGTGATCATCGATAAAAAAATGGGCAACTTTTTAGCCACCTTCAATCTTTTGGGCGAACCGGCCTTTGATTACGCCGATACGGACAGCTCCTTCTTGCTGCGCCCTTCCGTTGGATTGGGATACTTCCTTTCGGACAAGTTCTTCGTCGGGATTGAGTCCATGGATGAGAACTTTTACGACAAGGACCCCATGCGGTCGGTCTTCTCCTTGGGGCCTGTGGTTGAATACTCGGGCAGCAACTGGTGGGTCGCTTTGACCTTCCTGCCGCAGTTGGCCAGCTTCGGAAGCTCAAGCCTGGACCTGACGGACAGCCAAAAGGATCAGATCCGCGTGGCCACGTCCTTCAGCCTCTAGACGACGAAAGGAACCCCGATGAAAAATCTCCGGACAAAACTCAACCAGGCTTGGCGTCTGGGGGCGCTGTTAACCCTGGGGGCCCTGCCCCTGGGCTGCGCCACGACCGGAGGCGGGGTTCCGATTCCGGACTCAACGACGGTTTCCCGGGCGGATAGCCAATGGCCCGGGACGACCCTGGCTGATTTACAGCAAGGCCGGACCGCCTATGTCCAAAATTGCGCGGCCTGCCATGATCTGCATGACGCTTCGGAGCTTTCGCCGGACGAATGGCAAAAGGTCATGGTGAAGATGCAAAAAAAAGCCAAGATCGATGACATGACAAAAGACTCCATTCTTCACTATCTGCTGGCCTCGACCCTTAAAAAGGACGGCGCGGCCGATTAAGTTTTTGTTTGATGGATGCGGATAAAAGCCAGCCACCCCTAGGGAAGCCAGCCCATTTAATTTAAAAGCATTGACGCGAGCGGGCGGTTTTGAATCGGGTTCATGGTTTCCATGCCCGGGCCAAGGACGGGAGGCTTCAGGGACTTTTCGTCCTCAGGCCGTTTAAAACCCTCGATTTTAATTTCAGATGAAACGAGGAATGAGGATGAAACGGTTTTCAAAAGTTTTGTACGCGGTTTTGTTTTTAGCGGGATCGGTTTTGCCGGCGGCGGCGGGGGAAGGTTTGTTCAGTTATACCTACACCACGGACACCACCCCGGCGGGCCATTTTGAGTTTGAGCAGCTCATCCGCAACCGAAACGGACGGGCTTCAGGCAGTTATTCGGCTTGGGATTTCAGCACCGAGCTGGAATACGGCATCACGGATAACTTCCAGGGAGCTTTTTACATCAATACCGAGCATCTGGACGCGGTGAACACCTTGGATGACGACGCCCTGGGCGGCGACGGGGACGTGGTTCCGGGAACCCCGACCTTCACCAATCACGCCACCTTTCTGCAAAGCCTTTCGTTTGAGCTGGTCTATCGTCTTTTCAGCCCTTACCAGGACGGCGTCGGTGTGGCCCTTTATATGGAGCCGGAAATTGACTTCACGGACATGCACAACGGGCTTCCTTACGCCCCTTCGTCGGAGACGGAGTATAAAGTCCTCATTCAAAAGAATTTCCTCGAGGACAAGTTGGTCTTGGCTTATAACGCCACGGCTGAATTTGAGTTCCTTCGCTTCGGGGATATCGCTCGGAATCAAGCGGGTCCCGATACGGATGTGCAAGGCTGGCAGGGTGAGTTGGACTTCAATAATGACTTTGGAATCAGCTATCGTTTCGCGCCGGATTTTTTCGCCGGGTTGGAAATGCATAACCACAATGAATACGGCGATTTTTGGCATCTGGAACATTCTGTTTTTTGGGTGGGGCCGGATGTGCATTATGGCGGGGAAGGCTTTTGGCTGACCTTGGGCGTGTTGAAACAAGTTTATGGGGTTCCGAATGGAATCGATGAGAGCGGCGTGTTCATCGGCAACGGGGAATTTTTACGCTCGCATGAGGATTTAATCACCACATTGAAGCTTGGGATTCCGATGTAAGGTTGGATGGTTTGCCGGCACGGCTTAAAACCGCGCCGGCGGCCTAATTTGTTTGGGAGTTGTTCGAATGAAAAAATCATACCTTTGGTTGACCGCGCTCAGCGCGCCGGCGGCGGTCCAAGTGGCCCACGCGGAAGTCTATTTGACGGCCGACCAGACTTTGGCGCTGATGTTCCCGGGAGAAAAGGCGGCGGCCTTGCCGGTCACCTTGACCCAGGGGGAAGTGGACCAGATTCAAAAAGGTTCGGGCGAACCCGTGGATGATAAAAACCTCCGGCTGTGGAGCCTGTCCGGTGGCGGATGGATGTTCGTGGATCAAGTCGTGGGCAAACACGATTTCATCACCTATGCCCTTGGTTTGACGGCGGATGGCAAGGTCAAAGATGTTGAAATTTTGGAATACAAAGAAACTTTCGGCAAACAAGTGATGGAAAAGTCCTGGCGGGCGCAATTTACGGGCAAGGGCGCGGGCGATCCATTGACGGTCGGCAAGGACATCAAAAATTACAGCGGGGCGACCCTCTCCTCCACCCACGTGACCCGCGGGGTGAAAAGGTTGATCGAGACTTATGAAACCATCAAAAACCGCCTATCTTAAAAGGGCGAAGCCCTTACTGGGAACTTGGGTGATCGTGGCCGTGAAAAGCCCGGCGCCGGAGATTTCCAACCAAGCCATTGACGCGGCTTTTCAGGCCGTCGCCAAGGTCCAGCGTTTGATGAGCGCGCATGAGCCAACGAGCGACGTGGGGCGCATCGCCCGCCAAGAAGCTTTTCAGCCCCTGGCGGTTGATCCTTGGATTTATGACGTGCTGAGCTTGGGCGAGAAAATTTCCTGGCTTTCGGGCGGCGTTTTTGACGTGACCGTCGGCGGAAAATTATCCCAAAAAGGATTTTTGTCCCCGGCGGGATTTCATTCGGGCGATGGTTATTTCACCCGGGCCCGGTACACCGATATTGAGCTTTTGCCCGACTCACGATTGGTCCTAAGGCGTCCTTGCCGGGTGGACCTGGGCGGAATCGCCAAGGGCTACGCCGTGGACCGCGCGATGGAAGCGGCGCTTGAAATAGACGGCGTGAGCGATGTGGTCATCAACGCCGGGGGCGATCTTCGGATCAAGACTCGCAAGCCCCAGGAAATTTGGCTTCGGGATCCTTTTCAACCGGACCGTTTCTGGCCCAAGGGCTTATCCAAAGAAGGCGCCTTCGCCTCCTCGGGCGGCCGGGAAGCCCAGCGGGAATCCCAGGAAGGCCCCGCGACGCCGATCGTGAAACCGGGAAGCGGCCGCTTGCGGAAAGTTTTTCCGGGGGTCACGGTGGCGGCCGGCCAATGCGCGTTGGCGGACGCCTTGACCAAGGTGGTGCTGTTGGGGCCGGCGATAGTCGCCCAAAAGACATTGGACCATTTCAACGCCGCGGCCTATATGGCGGTGGACGATCAAGGGTTCCGGGATTGGAACGGGGGGAATTTATCCGCGCCGCTTTCCCGTTTGACCAAGCCGGGCCTATGAGCGGGTCGTCCCATTTGGAATTCCGCGAGAAGGTCCGCTTGGAAACGCCGCACCGGCGCGCCTTTTACGCCGTGGTTTTCCTCATTTGGTTCTCCGGATTGTTGTGGCTGATGATCCGGGGTTTTTCCGATTCTCCGGCCTCGAGCGACGCCTGTGAAAAGTGGTCGCCGATTCTGATGGAAATCCATGGGGCCCTGGCTTTCGTCTTTTTGTGGTTCCTCGGTTCGCTTCTGGTCCATGTGCGCCGGGGACTATTGCTCAAACGCAACCGGGTCCTGGGTCTGAGCCTCTTATCCGTCGCGTTTTTTCTGGTTCTGACCGGCTGGGGTCTTTATTATTTCGGCGATGAGAATTTAAGAAAAATCACCAGCCTGGCCCATTGGATCATCGGGCTGGCTTTGCCTTTTCTTTTGATTTTGCATATTTTGGTAGGCCGGAAAATCATCGGGCGCAAGGCCCGCTGAAAGACGGAAAAAGAAGTTCTTTCTTTTTCAAACCCGGTTGGGTTAAAAGCAAGGAAACGTGGAAAACGCCGCCATTTTCGTTTAGCTTGGTGCCATGACCGACCCGCGAACGCCTTTGGACTGGATTGAAATATTAGCCAAACTTTCGGGCTGGATCGGAATGAACCCGGTCCGCACCCGCTGGAAATTGATGGCTTGGCGGGAATCGGCCCGCCGCCAAAAGAACCAGGCCCAAACCACGGTGGAACACGTGCGTTACGCCCATAAAATTTGTCCCTATTGCGGCACGCTCCAAGATCAAGGCCGCTCCAGCTGTGTGGCCTGCGGCCGCTCGCTCTCGCCCCGTTGGATTGAAATCGTGCGGCGGTTGGGTTTGCGGTTCCCTCATTTTGAATCCGCCAGTTCGCTGATCGCCTTCGCCCTTCTTCTTATCTATATCCGCATGCTCCTCACTCCCGGCACCGGCACGCTTCTTTCTTTTACCGCGGAGGGGCTGGTCCGGTTCGGGGCGCATTATCCGCCCTTCGTGGCCCAGGGTGAGTGGTGGCGGCTGTTCACCGCGGTTTTCCTACACGCGGGCCTTTTTCATATCGCCTTCAACGTCATGGCCCTGCTTCAGATCGGGCCTTGGGTGGAGCAAATTTTCGGGAAACGGCGCATGCTTTTTTATTTCATGGTGACCGGCGTCTTGGCCAATGTGGGATACCAATGCTTCGGCGGCAACGTGGTTTCCATCGGCGCTTCCGGCGCCCTGATGGGACTGATCGGTTTGGCCGGCGGCTGGGGACATAAAGACGGCTCGGGTTTGGGCCGGGCGGTCCGAGATCAAATGGTCAAGTGGGCGGTTTATACGGTGATGTTTGGTTTTTTTATCGGGGCCAACAACATCGCCCATGTGGGCGGATTTTTGACCGGCTTTTTTCTGGGCCTTTGGTTGAAGCCCGTTCAATTTCAAAACCCATCTTACAATTGGTGGTACGGAGTTGAGGGGTTTTTAGGCGCGGCCGCGGCTTTCGCGACTTTGGCCTTATGCCTTTTTCCGCTACCCTGGGGATAATTTCAATTGAACCGGGTCGGTTTATTTTAGGGCTGCCTAAACAGCTTTTAACCGTTGTTTCCAACGAGGTGCTTATTGAAACCCCTTCCATTATTTTTTATTTGGATTTTGCTGATGGGGCCGGCTTTATCCGGCTGTTCGGGAGGCTCGTCCGGTTCCAGCGATCGTTCGGGATCAAACGGACTGGCGATTACCGCCGTGCTTGACCGCCAGAGCGTCAAAGGGGTCCTCGATAGTCTTTCGGCGTCGGTCACGGTTATTAATCAAGGCACCGAGGTTCCGGACGCCGCCGTCACCCTGACGGTTCCCGGCGTCCCCGGAATCCCTTTGGCGGGTGATGGCCGTGGAATTTATGAGGATAAAAATAGCAGCCGTTGGAGCTATTATCCCGGCCAAGTTTATGTTTTTGAAGTGGCCTGGGGGGGCGGTCAGTATTCCGCGTCGGTGACGGCGCCCGGAGGCATTCGGATCCCCGGCCATGTTTCCGATTTGCCGATAACCTGGGATTATCCGGGCAATTTAAATGTGGCCGTCATCACGAAACAAAATTCCGAATTGGTTTACCGGTTTCTCGCCAACCTGACGTCGCCCTGGACCCCTCCGGCGGATGATATTTCGACTTTGGGTTCCTATCAGATTGAGGTTTCCTGCGAACGAACTGTTTTGGGCGCTTTCAGCGGCGGCGCCAGTTCGGCTTGTCTGGTGACCGCGGTGGACGAGGACACGGAGTCTTTGTCCAATCCTTGATAAGCCCTGATAAAAAGGGCTGGTTTCTTTTGGGTTACCTCAAATTAACCCCCCATTCGCCTTCCCGGCTTGCTATCTAAAACCGAATGCGACAAATTAGTCCCGACTTAAAAACAGGAGGCGGTTATGTCCAAGAAGACTTACGCGGTGATGGGAGCTACCGGCCATATCGGCAAAGTGGTGGTGGAACAATTATTGGAGAAGGGCCACGCGGTGAAGGCCCTGGGACGGAACGAAAAAAAGCTGGCGGCGCTGAAAGCCAAAGGCGCGGAGATCGTCAAAACGGCTTTCGATGACGCGGCGGCCTTGACCGGCGCTTTCAAGGGCGTGGACGGCGTTTTCACGATGACCCCGCCCTCTTATGAGGATGAGTCGCTTTCGGCGGCCCAGGATCGGGCCGGGGAAGCGGCCCTCAAAGCCTTGACGGATTCGGGCGTGAAATACGCGGTGAACCTTAGTTCGGTCGGCGCCGAACAGCCTTCGGGCACGGGCCCCATTACGGGCCTCTACCGGCAGGAACAGCGTTTGGCGAAGCTGACCAGCCTCAACTTGGTCAACCTTCGGCCCACCTCCTTCATGGAAAATAATTTCTTCGGCATTCCAGTCATCAAGGCTTATGGAATCAACGGCGGCGCTTTCCCGGGGGACTATCCCATGCCTACGGTCGCCACGAAGGACATCGCGGGGAAGATTGTCGAGTTTTTGGACTCGCTTTCATTCCAGGGCCACCAGGTTTTTGACTTCACCGGTCCCAGGGAATACAGCATGGTTGAGGTGACGAAGGCTTTGGGCGCGGCCATCGGCAAGCCGGACTTGAAATATGTCCAAACACCCTTGGATGACATCAAGAAGGGCATGCTTCAAAGCGGCATGAAGCCGGGCACGGCGGACTTGATGATCGAGATGTACGCAGGCGGAATGGCCGGGAAGATTCATTCAACCCAAGAATTCACGGCCGAGCGCCGGGGCAAGACGACGATCGAGGAATTCGCCAAGACTTTCGCGGCGGTGTTCGCTCAAGGCTGAAAAAGCGCTGAAGCCCCAAGCCCATTTCCTGTAACGGGAAATGGGCTTTCTCATTTTGAGAGGGAAAAGACCGACAGGGGGTCAATTCCGATCACTCAATTATCCAAGGGTAACCCATTACTTTCCGCGCGCCCCCCAGACCTTGAAACCAGTTGAGAATAGGCGGAGGCTAAGGGTGAAGCCGAGAGTAGGGGCGTGGGTTCCCCCAAGGCCCTTGGGACTTCAACGGCTTCCGGTGTTTTCTTCTTTGTTCCGGGAGGTCCCTCATGCACTTTAATTTTTTAGTTCTTATCGCCTGTGTTTTAATTTGTGAAGCCGCCGGCGCGACAGGCCTCTTCACCCAGTTCACTTCCAGCTCTTGGTACAAAGGCCTGCGCAAATCGGTCCTTCAACCGCCTGGCGTTGTCTTTGAATGGGCCTGGGCAGGCGTCTATGCCCTGATGGGATGCGCGCTTTACCTGGTTTGGCGCATGCCTGCCGCGACCCATGGCCGAACCATCGCGCTGGTGGTCTTCGCCTTTCAATTGATTTTAAGCGCGCTTTGGCCTCTTTTCTTTTTCAAACTCAAACATCCTTTCGTGGCTTTTGTTGAGCTGCTGGTTTTATGGATGTTTGTTTTGGGAACGGTCGTTTCTTTTTCTTACCTGACGATCACGGCCTTTTTCTTATTGGCTCCGGTCATGGTTTGGGTTCTGTTCGAGTCTTATTTGAACTTTACCCTCTTGAGCCTCAATGAGGGGCCGACCGTACCCAGCCATATGTAAGTATTTGAGGAAATCGGACGCCCGCCCGCGGTTAAGTGTCCGCGCGGAGGGCGTCTTTTCTTTCAACCTGGATTTTTCTATCATGGACCCTCCATTTATCCCTTGAGGAGAAATCATGAAACCCTTGCCGTCTCCCGCCGCCTTGCGGGGCTCGAAACTTTTGGAACAAGAACTGGCCGCCATGAAAGAAAAGGTCCAGGGCTGGACCCGGGCTAAAAAATTGGCGGCTTTCGCCCAAGGGTCCAAACGGTTGACGGCTACGCTTAAAAAATTTCCCCAAGGCATGTGGCGCTATACCCGTCTAAAAGGAAACTGGACCATCACCCAGGTCTTGTGGCATTTGGCGGATCAGGAAGCCAATCTTTATGTCCGTCTGCGCCGGGCGGTGGCGGAGCGGGGACAAATCGTCTCTCCCTATGACCAAGAAAAGTGGAGCCGAGGACTTCTTTATTCCAAGGCGAACCCGGTTCAGGCCCGGGCCCTGATCGTTCTTTTGCGCGACGCCAACGCGGATCTTCTCAAACGGGTGGGGACGAAGGCTTGGCGGGGAAAGGTCAAGCATCCCGAATGGGGAACGCTTTCTTTGGAATATCTAGTAGGGCTGAATATTTGGCATCTGGACCATCACTTGGCCCAAATGGGCCGCCGCTACGCCGAATGGAAGAAGCGTTAGATCGGTTAAAACTCCGTTTGTCTTAGTCGCCGTTCTAACCTTGTCCCGGGTCAAGACCGATCTTTTCAGGGAATAGAGCGAAAAGCCGCGCGGATCATGGCCCGCTAGGGGGGACGGATTGAGAAGGCCATGGAAACCAACGAAGAAAAGGTTTTGACCGAGATCCATTGGGTGGTTTTTCCCGCCGAAGAATTCTTTGCCGCTTATCAAAAAGACGAGGAATTGGCGGGGCTTCAATCCGAGCGGATGAGCGCGGCGTGGAAACGAAGGTTTGGCGGGGTCGGGATCGCGCGGTTTCCGGCCCGGTTTAAGCGGTCCTGGGTTTCCAATTGCTTTATTGATTTTTAAAACAGCTTCTATTACTGTACGGTTTACTCCCGCAATCACCCGACAACGGGGCCAGTGGATCAATTTCTTAAACAAGCGCGTAAAAAGGGGTTTTGGCATGACCGAGCCGACGAAAACCTGGAAAAGTCTCCTGCAAGACGTGATGCCGCCGGATTGGGCGAAGGAACTGGATGAGTTTGAGGCCCAAATCCAGCTGAACAAGCAGGGCAAGATTGAGCCCCGGATTTTCGCCGAAACCCGCCTGCGCCGGGGCGCCTACGGCCAACGCTATGACAACGGCCACCGCAACGACGGCAAGCAAGTGCGAAAACTGGCTTTCCCCACCCAAGGCGTCTGGAAAGGCCCCGACACCTATTGGGACGCTCCCGGAATGCTTCGCATTAAGTTTCCTTGGGGAGGCATCAACGCCGCCCAGATGGAAACCATGGCCGATCTGTCCGAGGAATACTCCGACGGCATCAGCCATATCACGACCCGTCAGGCCATCCAACTGCATTTCATCCATATAGAAGACGCGCCGGACATCATGCGCCGTCTGGCCGCGGTGGGCATCACCACCCGGGAAGCCTGTGGGAACTCGGTGCGTAATATTACCGCCTGCCCCATCGCCGGGGTCTGCCGCACGGAAGCCTTTGACGTTACTCCCTATGCCCGCGCCTTTTTTAAATTCATGCTGGGCCATCCGGACGCCCAGGATTTCGGCCGTAAGTTCAAGCCGGCCTTCTCGGGCTGCGCGGGAGAAGCCTGCGGTCTCGTCAACATGCATGACATGGGTTTCATCGCCAAAAAGATCACGGTCAACGGCCAAGAAAAACACGCTTTTGATATTTATGTGGGCGGCGGCTTAGGCCCCGTACCTTATAACGCCAAGCTTCTCTATGAGAACCGTCCCGTGGAAGACATGCTTCCGGTGTCCCAGGCCGTGGCCCGGGTTTATGGCCGGTTGGGCGAGAAAAAAATCCGAGGCATGGCCCGGATTAAGTTTTTGGTGGCGAAGCTCGGCATCGACGAGTTCCGCCGTTTGATCGACGAGGAACTGAAAGTATTGACCCCGGATCCGCGCTGGACCGGCCTTATCCAACAATCGCTCAAGGAAGTGGAAAAACCCTCCCAGCCCGCCACGGCTTTGAAGGCCACCTCTTATCCCAAGGGTTTTTTGGAATGGCGCAAGACCAACGTTTATCCCCAGCCCCAATACGGTTATGTGGTGGTTTACGTGAAGGCGCCTTTGGGCGACCTGACCGCGGCCCAAATGCGGGTGATGGCCGGCATCGCCCGTAAATATACAAAAGAAAGCGTCCGCACGACCGTGGAGCAAAACCTGGCTTTCCGTTGGATTCCCGAGGCCGATCTTCCGGCGATTTATGAGGAACTGGCCACGGTGGGCTTAAACGCCGCCGGGTTCGGGACCATCACGGATATCACTTCCTGCCCGGGCACCGATACCTGCAAGCTGGGGATCTCGGCTTCCCGCGGGCTTTCCCGCGAGCTGATGGTGGAACTGGACGCCAAAGCCGCCTCGATGCCGGAGGAAGTGAAGAGTCTTCGGATCAAGGTCAGCGGTTGCCCCAATTCCTGCAGCCAGCATCACGTGTCGGACTTAGGATTTTACGGCGTGTCCCGCAAGTCGGGTTCTTACGCGGTGCCGCATTTCCAATTGGTCATCGGCGGTCAGCGTAAAAACAACGGCGAAGCCTACGGCTTGGCCGTGGCGGCGGTCCCCTCCAAACGGATTCCGGAAGCCATCGAGCGCTTGACCCAAAAATTTTCCAAAGAACGCCAAAAGGACGAGAGCTTCCAAGCCTTTGTGCGCCGGTTGGGTAAGGTGGAGATTAAGAATTTGCTTCAAGACCTGACGGTGATTCCGGCCCATGATTTTGACCCGGATCTTTACACCGATTGGGCGGACCCGCGCGAATACACCATCGCCGATATCGGAAAGGGGGAATGCGCCGGGGAAGTGGTGAGTCCTTATGAATTTTCCCTGACCGCCGCCGAAAGCAAGGTGTTTGAGGCCCAAGTGGAACTGGAAAAACAAAACCTGTCGGGCGCCGTGGATCTGGCCTACCAGTCCTTTATCCACTCGGCGGAAGCGGTCTTGCGCACCCGGGACCGGGAATACACGGGTAAAGCCGACCAGACCGTGGCTGATTTTAAGAAGTTTTTTTTCGACACGGGTGATTTCGTGAAGCACGTGAACAACACCCAGTTCGCGGCCTATCTGTTCAAGGCTCACGACAACCGTCTGCCCAACGCCAATGCCGATGAGGCGCATCACCGGGTCGAAGAGGCCCAATTGTTTCTCGAGGCGGTCCATAGCTACGTGGCCAATATGCCTACGGCCCCCTCGGCCGCGCCGATGCCGGTGAAATAATCCGGCTACGCCGGACGGTGGCCCGCTGTGTTTGTGGACGAACGCATCAATTAATATTAATGGTTCAAGGGAAACAAAATGGATTTGCAAAAAGTCGGCGTGAAATTTTTCGTGGAAAAAGACTCCCATGTTCCCTTGAGCGTCTTCATCCCTATTTTCCACCGTTGGATTCAGGAAAATAAGCTGGAAGGCCTGCTCATCGACGTGGCCCAGTACACCCATCTGTACCAGGGGCCGGGCGTTTTGCTCATCGCCCATGAGGCCAACTACAGCCTGGATGAGACGCTGGGACACCGGGGATTGCTTTACACCCAGAAACGCCCGACGGACAAGGGCGGACTGGATCATTTGAAGACCGCGTTTCGGCGGGCCCTCCTGGCGACGGACCTTTTGGAAAAAGAACCGGAGTTGGCCGGCAAGATGACTTTCGCCACCAACCACTTTCAGGTTTTCGTCAATGACCGCTTGGCCGCCCCCTATAACGCCGAGAGCCAGGAAGATTTGGAAAACGCCTTGAAGACCCTATTTGACTCCCTTTATGAAGGGGCCTCCACGGTTTTGATGCCGGATATGAACCGCCAGAACCGCACGGGTTTTGAGGTGCATGTGGACAAGGCGATTTCCCGCGAGGAACTCTTAAAGCGACTTAACGCGAACTAAGCAAGAAAAACAATTTCAACGCTCCCGCTGGCCCTGCATGGGCCCACTAAGCGGGACATGCCGCCCTCATTAATTTTTTTGAAGAGGGGCGGTGCAAGACGCCAAGTGCGCCAAGAACGGCGAAAGATCAAACCAGTAGGGGTTTTAACCTCTGCTGGTTTTTTGTTTTAAGGTTTACTTGGCGAACTTGGCGGCCGCCTCTCGATAAGGCAGTTAAAGGGGGCGGCACTGTCCCGCATGGTCAGCTTGGAACAGGCTTGCGGGACGTCTTGGCGGTGAAAAAGATTTTTTGAGGACTAGCCCCCGTATTGCCACTTCGTCGACGAGAGAAGCAGCGGGCCTTCGGCGATTTTTAGCTCCGCCCCGACCACTTGGGCCACCAATACCGTGTGGTCGCCCCGGTCCACCTCGTCCGTCACCCGGCATTCCAGATAGCCCGCCAGGTGAGGGAAGTAGGGGAAACCCAGGATGGGCGTGCGTTCGAAAGCCTCTCCGGACAGAGTGCCGTCTTTTAACTCGGCGTGTTTGAAAAATTTTTGGGCGATGGGGGCCTGGTCTTTTCCTAAAAAGTTGATCACGAAGGCGTGGGCTTGATGCGCCACATGATAGGTATCCGTATCCCGGCGCACCGCCGCCATCAAAAGCGGCGGGTCAAAGGAAGCTTGGGTGAGCCAGCTGACGGTGGAGGCCACCTGATCAAAAGGCGTCTGGCTGGTCAAAATGTAAAGGGCGTGGGGAACCATCTGTAATAGTTTCTTTTTCGCGTCCTCGTTCACGAAGTCCTCAAATCCGACCCACCGTCGCGCGGCGGCGGGCGCTGGCTAGTTTTAACGGCCTTATCCTACCCGGCTTTCCCCTTGGAGCCAACTGGGGCGCGTGTTAAACTTCAATCCCTGCGGACGCTTGGCGTCCTACGGCCAAAGGAAAAACCGTGTCCCTCACTGAAATCATCAATAAGCTGGTCGAGCTGCAAACCGCCGATTCGGGCCACGATCAGTTGGAAAAACACCGTCAATCGCTTTTGGATAAATTGGCCCTAGCGGCGGCCCAGGTCTCGGCCCTGAAAAACCAGGCGCTGGAGGAAAAAAAGGCCCAAGAAGGCCACGCCAAACAACGCAAAACTTATGAGATTGAGATCGGCGCCCTGGAGACGAAGTTGACCCGCTATCAAAGCCAGCTGGACGAGGTCAAAAGCAACAAAGAATATGAGGCGCTCAAGCTCGAGATCGAGAAGCACAAGGAAGAAAAAAATAAGCTCGAGGAAAAGGTTCTGGAGATTCTTTTCTTGGAGGATTCCCAAAAGGCCAAGCTGCAGTCCTTAAGCGTCCAAATCGCGGCGGACGAAAAAAAGACCGCTGAGGAAAAAGCCGAAATCAACCTTCAAATCGCCGATTGCGAGAAGGCGATGGCGGAGAAAAAAGCCGAACGGCAAACCCATTTGGCCGCCTTGCCCGAGGAAGAGGCCCGGGGTTACGAGGCCTTGCGCGGCCGGGGGAAAAAGATCGCCGTGGCGGCGGTCTTGGATGACAACACTTGCGGCGGCTGCCATATGGCGGTGGCGCCCTTGCTTTTGATGGAAGCCAAAAACAGCCGGCAGTTGACCCGGTGCGATTGCGGCCGGTATCTTTATCTGCCCATGCATAACCGCTGACAAAGGATTAAACATCATGAGTGTGCCCACCGCGCGACGAGTTTTGACCTTGGAAGCCCATGGACTTTTGGAAGTGGCCCGCAAGGTCGGGTCCTCCTTTAACAAGGCGGTGGAAATCGTCTCCAAAGGCCGGGGCCGGGTCGTGGTGACCGGAATGGGCAAGTCAGGGTTGGTCGGCCAAAAAATCGCCTCGACGCTTTCATCGACCGGCACGCCCTCCTTCGTGCTCAGCCCCGCCGAAGCCCTGCACGGGGACCTCGGGATGGTGACCAAGTCGGATGTGGTGCTGGCTTTGTCCAATAGCGGCGAGACCGACGAACTGAAGATACTGATTCCCATTTTAAAACGGGTGGGCTGTAAAATTATCCTGTTTACCGGCCAGACGGAATCCGGTTTGGCCCGTCAAGCCGACGTGGTGGTCAATGTGGGAGTCTCAAAAGAAGCCTGCTCCCTCAACCTTTCTCCCACGGCCAGCTCCACCGCCCTCATGGCCATGGGGGACGCCTTGGCCGTGGCGTTATATGAGGAGCGGGGATTCACCGAAAAAGACTTCGCGCACAATCATCCGGGCGGGGATTTGGGCCGGCGCCTTCAATTAAAAGTTTCCGACGTGATGCGCAAGGGCGACCAGATCCCCAGGGTTTCCTTGAGCGCCCACTTCCAAGGCATTGTGCGTGAAATCAACGATAAAAAAGTGGGCTGTACCCTGGTGGTGGACGGCAAGAAAAAACTCGCCGGCATCATCGTGGATGGGGATTTGCGCCGGGCCCTCTTCCAAAAGTCCGATGTGAAGCATTGGAACGCTTCGAACCTGCGCACGCCCCGGCCCAAGACCATTTCCCCCGATATGACACTGGGGGAAGCCCTGCAGTTGATGGAAGAGAGCGCTATTTTCCAGCTCATCGTGGCGGACGCCCATCAGAAGCCCGTGGGGCTGGTCCACTTGCATGATCTTTTAGGCCGGGGCCAGGTCCGTATCTCATGAAAAAACAAAAGCCGGATTTTAAGGCCATCCAATTATTTTTGACCGATGTGGATGGATGCCTGACCAACGGGACTGTTTATGTGGGCAAAGACGTCGAGCTTCTGGGGTTTGATATCCAGGACGGGATCGGCCATCGGTTGGCGGAATACGCGGGACTATCGGTCGGATGGCTTTCGGGGCGCAATTCCGAATCGACCGCCCAGCGCGCCAAAAAGCTCCGGGTGTCCCCGGTTTATTTGGGCGTGCTGGACAAGCTGAAAAAGGCCCAAACGGTTTGCCGCGAGAGGGGTTTGTCCTTGGCCCAGGTGGCTTACTTAGGGGACGATCTGATTGACATCCCTTTGCTTCAAAAGGTGGGTTGGGCCGTGGCGCCGCGAAACGCCCGGCCGGAAGTGAAGCAAGCCGTCCACGCGGTGACCCAGGCCGCCGGCGGTTCGGGCGCTTTTCGCGAAGCCGTGGAGCGGTTGATCAAGTCCCAAGGCTTGTGGGACAAGACGGTTAAAAAATTTCACGCGATGAATATTGAGCCTCCCGGCGCCTTCCGCCTGGACTAATCCAGGAGCGTTTCGTGGCCCGGCCCCTTCAAAAAATAAAAAACCATCTCATTTATTACGCCGTCCGGGCGCTTTTGTTTTCGCTTTCCCTTTCGCCCCGGGCGCTGGCCGGGCGTTTGGGCCGCTCCTTTGGGGCCCTTTTCTTTACCCTGGGCGGCGGCGAGCGGCGTAAAACACTCCGAAATCTTAAAATCGCTTTCCCGAAGGGTATGGATGACCAGGCGCTGAACCGCTTGGGCCTGGCGGTTTGGACCGGACTGGGACAAAACGTGTTTGAGACCGCGCGGTGGCTGAAATGGCCCCAAGCCAAAATCGCCTCCCAAGTCGCCCGGATTCGCGGCTGGGAGCATCTGGAAAAAGCCCTCCTGAAAAAAAAGGGCGTCCTTTTGGTCACCGCTCACTTGGGCAATTGGGAACTTTTAGGCGCCGCGCTGGCGAGCCGCCATCCCACCGCCGCGGTGGCCCAAAAACTTTACGACGCCCGGTTCGACAAAATCATTACTGAATTCCGGGAAAAAAGGCTGGGGGTTTCCATGATCAAACGCGGCATGGCATTGCGGGGTATTTTGGAAGCGCTTCGAGAAAATCAAATCGTCATGGTTCTGTGCGACCAAGACACGGGAAAGGACGGCGTCTTTGTCCCTTTTTTGGGGAAAGCGGCCTGGACCCAGTCCGGCACGGCCCGAATCGCGCTTAAAAGCGGGGCGCCTTTGGTTCCGGCTTATGTGGTTCGGGGTGTGGAGGGGGCTTATGAAATGCACGTGGAGAAGCCGATTCCGGAGCCCACGGGCGCCGACGCGGAAAAGAATATTTTGGAAATGACCCGGCGTTATACTGAGTCCATCGAGTCTTACGTCAAGGCCTATCCGGACCAGTGGGTTTGGATGCACAACCGGTGGAGAACTCGGCCGGAGGATGAAGCGTTTTAATTATTATAGATAAACGATGAAGATGGGACTGGAAGCCGGTGGTTAACTTCATTTCCCACCCACGCTGACGCGTGGGTGGGGCTCATGTTGCCCTGTTAACTACTAGAAAGTGGGCAACACTCAAGGAGCCGCTGTGCCGAGAACGAAAAAAAAATTATTGAAAGCCGTGATGGAGTCGCCGGATCAAACTTTAGTCCGGCTTCGTTTCCGCAGGAACGCCTGGATCTTGGGGGGCGCGGTTCTGGTGATTGGGGTCCTCTTTTTGTTGGTGAGCCATAACAGCGAAAAGCGGGCGGCCTTCGCGGATTCGAATCAAGACGCGACCTCCCCGGACGCCACGATTGAGAAATTCCATTTAATTTCAACGGCGTTGGCTGAAAAACATTGGGAACTTTACGCCACCACCGCCAAACTTTATCAAAACCTGAAACAAGCTGATACGGATGATATTTTCGCCGAGTATTACAAACACAACCGGATGGTTTCCAACTTGACCGCGGATGAGGCGGTCATCAATACCGAGACCAACGCTACCTTGGTTTCGGGCCACGTGGAACTCATCACCGAAAATGGGTCCAAGCTGGAAACGGAAAAACTGGCTTGGGATCCGGACACGGATATGATCCACACCGATGAGAAAGTGCATGTTTTTAAGGGCTCGGACGATATCACGGCGGTGGGGCTGGTGGCCGATACCGAACTCAATAACATTCAGTTCACCAAGGACGTCCATACTCAATTGAGGGATACGAATGAAGTCGAGAATTTTAACCGACCCAAACCTTTTTAACCGGCAATCGGGCCTGTGGGCCCTCGGGATTTTTCTCGCGTTTTTTTCCCAAGCCCGCGCCCAGCAGGGGCCGACCAGTCCCGCGGCCCCGAATGGCGGGTCGGCTCCGGCGACCGAGAAAGCCCTCCTGGATGGAGACCGGCTTAAATCCATATCGCCCGAAAAGCCGGTCAACATTACTTCCGACCAATTGAGTTTCGACAAACTGAATGGGTTGACGCTTTTTAACGGCGCCGTGAAGGTGACCCATGACCAGGTCATCCTCAACAGCGACCAAGTGGAAGCCTCTTCCAACAACCGTGTGGCCACGGCTTTGGGCCATGTGCGGGTCAACGACTTAAAATCAAATATGCACCTGACTTGCGGCAACCTGGACTATCACGATTTGATGGACCAGATCACCGCCCACGATCATCCGGTGATCGACACCCTGGATGAAAACGGGCTGCCCATGACCATCCGCAGCCGCCAAATGGAGCTTTATACCCAGCAGAAAAAAGTGGTGGCCCATCAGGATGTGGAGATTCTCCATGACACGGGCCGCTCGGAAGCCCAGTTGGCCACCTATGACGGCAAAACCGACCAAGTGATTCTGGAGGAAAATCCCATGGTTTTTACGCCCCAAGGGGTTCTCGCGGGCCGGCGCATTACCACCAACCTCTCCGGCGACCACCGAGTGATTGTGGAGGGGATGGCGGAGGCGGAATTTTACAGTTCGCCCCAGCCGGTCCCGACCAAGCCGCCCGGCGCGGGAACTTCCTCGCCCCTCCCGTCCGGGATGGGGACGGCGACCAACGCCGCTTCCGGTCCGGCAACGGGTTCAGGACCCGCGGCCGGCTCGAGCGCGCAAATGGGCGCGGTGAAAACCGCCCCCAGTGGAACGGCGGGAGGCCCTGTCCCGGTTCCGATTCCGGGTCTATAACCTTTTTGGGATAAACCGGCCCTTGCGAAATTTCGTTTCAAGGGACCGGGGCCTACAGTATGCTGGGGCGGCGCTGAAACCATTCCGATTGAGGGGCTTGATGCGAATCCTACGGACCCATGAGCTGGTGAAGAGCTACGGAAAAAAGAAGGTCGTCGACCATGTTTCCATTGAGGTGAAACAGGGGGAAATTGTGGGGCTGTTGGGACCCAATGGCGCCGGCAAGACCACCACTTTTTACATGACCACGGGATTCATCGCGCCCGAAGCCGGCCATGTTTATTTTGAGGAAGACGGCCAGCTTCAAGACGTCACCCACATGCCCATGTACAAAAGGGCCAGGCTCGGGATCGGTTATCTTCCCCAGGAAGCCTCCATTTTCCGCAAATTGACCGTTGAGGAAAACTTGATGGCGATCCTGGAATTGACCCCCCTTACGCCGTTGGAGCGCAAAAAGCGAGTGAAAAACCTGCTGGAAGAATTCAATGTGACCCGCTTGGCCAAGCAAAAGGCCTATACCCTTTCGGGAGGCGAGCGGCGCCGGGTGGAGATCGCGCGCGCGCTCACGACCGATCCGGCTTTTATGTTGCTGGATGAGCCCTTTGTGGGGATCGACCCCATCGCGGTTCAGGACATCCAAAACATCATCCGCCATCTGAAAAAGAAAAAAATCGGGGTGCTCATCACCGACCACAATGTGCGGGAAACCCTTTCCATCGTGGACCGGGCCTATATCATGTTTGAGGGAAAAATTCTGCTGTCCGGAACCGCCGCCAAACTGGCTTCCAATAAAAAGGCCCGTGAAATTTACCTGGGCGAGCGTTTTTCCCTGTAAACGTCCCTAGCCTTCGCCAGGAGCCGGCCATTAAAAAAAAATCCGCAGCCTCATCCCGTCAGTCGCTGAAAAAAATTTTAGATCTTTTATTAGCGCCCCTTCTCAAGGGGCTGGCGCGTCTAAGCGTTAAGCCTGATTTTTTGACCCTCCTGGGCGTTCTTTTTTCCGTCCCGGTTTGCCTGACCTTGGCGCAGGGAGAATGGGTCGCGGCCGCCTTTTGGCTTTTCGCCGCCAGCCTGTTCGACCTTTTGGACGGAGCCTTGGCCCGGCACTTGAAAAGCCCGGGAGTTTTCGGGGCTTTTTGGGATTCCACCATGGACCGGATCTCGGAGGCCCTCGTTTTTCTGGGTTTTGTACTATATTACGGGAGAGCGCAAGACGCGGCGGGAACGGCTTTGGCCTTTGGGACGGGATTTTTATCCCAACTCATTTCTTATACCCGGGCCCGGGCGGAAGGGTTGGGCCTTCAAAACCAGGGAGGCTGGGTGACCCGGCCGGTGCGGGTTTTCATTTTGGGAGCCGGTCTCTTGATGGGGCAGCCGAAGGCCATGCTTTGGATTTTGGCGCTTTTATCACTGGTCACGGTTTTCCAAAGAATTTACCATGTGTTCAAGCAGACGCGAAAATAAGGCGTTTAATATTCAGGAGGCTGGGTATGGCATCGAAAATTCGGGTGGCGATCGTCGGCGTGGGATGCTGCGCTTCCTCCTTGATCCAAGGCGTCTTTTTTTACAAAGACGCGGAAGAAGACGGTTTCATCCCGGGACTGATGCATCCGCGTTTGGGCAAATACCATGTCAGTGACCTGGAGTTTTCCTGCGCTTTTGATGTGGATGAAAACAAGGTCGGCAAAGACCTGGGCGCCGCGATCTTCGCGCCGATCAACAACACGATCAAATTTTCCGACGTGCCGGCTTTAAATGTGAAGGTCAGCCGGGGCCATACTTTGGACGGCCTGGGCAAATATTACCGGGAAGTGGTGAAGGAATCGGCCGAGAAGCCCGTGGACGTGGCCAAACGATTAAAAGAAACCAAGACCGATATCCTGATCAATTACCTGCCGGTGGGCAGTGAGGAAGCCACTAAGTTTTATATGAACGAGGCCATCAAGGCCGGCGTGGGCGTGGTGAATTGTATGCCGGTTTTTATCGCGTCCAATCCCGCCTGGGCCAAAAAATTCGCGGACGCGGGGCTTCCCATCGTGGGCGACGACATCAAGGCCCAGCTCGGCGCGACCATCACCCACCGGGTCTTGTCCAAACTGTTCAGCGACCGGGGCGTGGTGCTGGATCACACGTCCCAGCTTAATTTCGGCGGCAACATGGATTTTAAAAATATGCTGGAACGCGAGCGCCTGGAGTCCAAAAAAATATCCAAAACCGGCGCGGTGGTGAGCCAACTGGCGCACCCGATCGACCCGGAAAATATCTATATCGGCCCTTCAGATTACGTGCCTTGGTTGAACGACCGCAAATGGGCCCACATCCGTTTGGAAGGCCGGGAATTCGGCAATGTGCCGGTCACGATTGAGATGAAATTAGAAGTTTGGGACTCGCCGAACAGCGCGGGCGTGGCCATCGACGCCATCCGCTGCTGCAAGCTGGCTTTGAACGCGGGAATCGGCGGATCCTTGGAAGGCCCCTCGTCTTATTTTATGAAGACGCCGCCGGTCCAATACTCCGACGCGGAAGCCAAAGAGTTCGTGGACCAATTTATCGCCCAGCACGGCAAGGTGGGGGAAAAGGTAAAAGCCTGATTTTAATCGCGCTTAAAAATAAAAAAGCCTGGGGCTTCCCCGGGCTTTTTTATTTTTGCCTAGTCTTGTTTCTTTTTTCTTTTCCCCGGCCGACCCGCGCCTGGGGACCGGTGGGGCACGCCACGGTGGCTTACATCGCCCAGGATCACCTGACCCCGAAGGCCGACCGGGCGGTGAGGGCGCTTTTGGCCCCCGACACCATGGCTTGGGTCTCGAGCTGGGCCGACGACATCGTTCAAGAAAGACCCGAAACCGCCGATTGGCACCACATTGATCTGGATGTGAGGAAAAACCTCACCCGGGCGGACATCCCGGATTATTGCGTTCAAGGCAATTGCGTGGTCGGCCAAATTGAGTTTGATTTGGCGGTCCTCAAAAATCCCGAGGACTCACCGGACAAAAAACGCGAGGCGCTTAAGTTCCTCATTCATTTTGTGGGCGACCTGCATCAACCGCTCCATTGCGCCAATGACGGGGACCGGGGTGGGAACGAGAAAATCCTGGTCTTGGAGCGTAGTTTTAACGGCCGCGCCCGACGCTGGGTGCGGCTCCACAGCTATTGGGACCATCTGATTGAAGAAAAACCCGTTGAAGTGCCCCGGGATTTGGCGGCCCGTTTGGAAAGCCGGATCAGCCCGCAAGACATGGCCCAGTGGCAGAAGGGCGAAGCGGCGGATTGGGCTTTTGAAAGCTACTTAATCGCCAAAAACGACATCTACTCCGAACTGCCCCAAGGACCCGCCCGCTCAAGCTGGGACGCGCCGGACTTGCCGAGGGACTATCGCAACGGCGCCATGCGGTTTATTGTGGACCGGCAATTGGAAAAGGCCGGCATCCGGCTGGCCTGGCTCTTGAATCAAGTTTTTAAATGAGCGGGACAAAAGGGAAAAGATCAAAGCCATGCTGAAGGTATCCACCGCCATTGAAAAAACCACGATCTACACCGGCGCCGCCGAAAAGGTGCTGACGGATGCCACCCTGCTCATCACCGGCGAGACGCTGGACTATGTGGGCCCCCATGCGAAGGCGCCGGCGTATGAGGCGGGGGAAGTCATCGACGGCCGGAATTTTTTCGTCCTGCCCGGACTCATCGACCTGCATGTGCACGCCCTCATCAACGAAACCACGCTGGCCAGCTTTCTTCATAACGGCGTGACCGCCGTCCGGGATTTGGCGTCGGATCCTTTTCACGCGCTCGAATGGAAAGCGCGGGAACAAACCGGACTCATCGCCTCGCCCCGGATCTTTTCTTCCGGGCCGGTTTTAACCTGCCCCAAAGGCTACCCGGAGAATGTTTGGGGCCCCCAGTTGGCGCTGCGTTTGACCGGCCGTTACCAAGCCCAGGAAAAAGTCCAGCAGTTAGCGGGGTTGGGGATGGACCTGATCAAGCTGGGTTTGGAGCATGAGCTGGGACCCTGCCTTTCCCAAACCGAGGTCGACGCCGTGGTCGAGGCGGCCCATGACTTGGGCAAAAAGGTGACGGCCCATATCACGGATGAGCGGGATTTTGAGGCCTGCGTGGCGGCCAAGGTGGACGAGGTGGCCCATATGCCGTCCCGGCCCATCTCGGACGACCTTTGGAAAGAAGCGATCCGGCGAAAAATTAAAATTGTTCCCACCCTGCACGCGCACGCGGGTTGGGCGGAAGAATGGCAGCGCCGCTCCGAGCATCCTTTTGGACAGCATTGCCAGCATGGGTTTCATTTGGGGCACCAGCAATGCCTGAAGAACGCCGAGCGTTTTCTTTCCCTGGGCGGAAAAATCGTTTATGGCACGGACGCGGGTAATCCCCACATGCCCTTTGGCGTGTCGATCCGGGAATGGAAAGACCTTCAAAGCGTGGGCGTCACCGCGGCCCAATGCTTGAAGATGGCCACCTTGGAAGCGGCCAAAGTTTTAGGCATGGAACAAAAGATGGGAAGCCTGGAAAAAGGGAAGTGGGCCGATTTGGTGATTTATCAACACGACCCCATGGCGAACGCTCAAAATTTCAGGACCATCCAATGGGTCTTTAAGGGCGGCCAAAAGTTTCCCTCAGGATCGCTGGAATTTCCCCAGCCCTTCGACTTGGACTATTGGATCCGGCAGTGGGAAAAAACCAAGTTTGAGTTAAAAGCCTGGGATGAGCCTTGATCCGGGCCCTTTTCAAAGGCCTTGTCTTTTTTCCCAAAGTGATACTTCCCCAATGAAAAAGAGTATAATTTAGTCAGTGGATTGAGGTTTGTTTTTTGGCATCAAACTTGTGCGCCTCTTTTTCCCTCGGAGGGAAGAAACGCGCTGGATGGCATGGAATATGCGCCAAGAATTCCGGATGAATCAAAAGATGCAGCAGCGCATGGTGATGACGCCCATGCTGCAGCAGGCCATGAAGATCCTCCAACTTTCCACCCTGGAATTGAAGGATTGGGTCGAGAAAGAAATGGTCGAAAACCCCGTTCTGGAAGAGGAAGAGCCCAGCGAAGGCGCCACCGCGGCTGAAAAGGCCGAAATCGCCGGACCCGCCGAAGTGGACGACAGCGGAGCCCCCACCGAAAGCGATCTTTATTACGAGCGCGCGAAGGAGCGGCATCAAACCGACGTCGTCGAGCAATTGCGCGACGGCGACCGGATGACTAAAGAAACCTGGGCCCTTTACGGCGAGGGCGAGGAATACGGCGAGTATTACGGGGGCCAGGGGGAAAATAACGGCGGGGACGACCAAGAAAAGCACGATTTCCTGGAAGCCTCCATCACCCGTCAGACCACTTTGGCCGAGCATTTGGAATGGCAGCTGCTGATGTCGGGCAAGGACGAGGCCGAAAAAAAACTCGGGAAAACGCTCATCGGCAACCTGGATGAGAACGGCTACTTGATCGATCCCCTGGAAGAAATGGCCAAGGCCCAGGGCGTCACGCTTCAGCAAATGGAACAAGTGCTCCAACTCATCCAAACCTTCGACCCGCCGGGCGTGGGGGCCCGCAATTTGCGAGAATGCCTCATCCTTCAACTGGAAAATAAAACCGGGGACTTGGCCCGCAAGGCCTACCGGGTGGTGGCCGAGCATTTTGAGGATGTGGAAAAAAGGCGTTTTCCCGTCATCCAAAAAAAACTGGAAATTACCGCCGAGGAACTGCGCGAAATATTGGCGCTGGTGGCCACGCTGGAGCCCAAACCAGGCCGCTCTTTCGAGGAAAATAACACCAAATACGTGACCCCGGACGTGAGCGTGCGTAAAATCGAGGGGGAGTATGTGGTGGTCTTGAACGACGAGCCGGTGCCGCGGCTGCGTATTTCCTCTTATTACCGAAAGATGCTCAAGGATAAAAACGCCGTTAAGACCAAGGAAACCAAAGCTTTCCTGGACAATAAAATCCAATCGGCCATGTGGCTCATCAAAAACATCGAGCAGCGCCGCAAGACCATCTACCGGGTGACTGAATCCATCTTCCGCATCCAGCGCGATTTCTTGGAACTGGGCCTCACCGGCCTGAAACCCCTCACCTTAAAACAAGTGGCGGACATGATCGGGATGCATGAGTCCACCGTGAGCCGGGTGACCACCCACAAGTACGTGCAAACGCCCCGGGGGCTTTTTGAGCTCAAGTATTTTTTCACCAGCGGGTTGGAATCGGAGGCCGGGCTTGATGTGTCCTCGCTTTCGGTGAAGGAAAAAATAAAAGAACTGGTGGATCAAGAAGCGCCGCAAAAACCCCATTCGGACCAAAAATTAACCCAGCTCTTGAAGGACCAGGGCATCTTTATCGCCCGGCGTACCATCGCCAAGTACCGGGAAGAATTGCGCATCCCTTCCGCCTCCCAACGCCGAAAGTATTAAGAACCTCCGCCGAAAAACCCCGTTTGCCTTTTTGTTTATTCTCGCCATTTGCCTGGTTTCGTCGTCCGTCCGATGGGTCGGTGTTCATTGACTTCCCTTTTTCGGGTGTTAGAATAAGCGGGTTTTTCAGCACTTTCGTTGTCATCGGAAAAATTAATGAAAATTAACATCACCAGCCGTCATGAAAAGTTGACCGAGGGCCTGCGCTTGTCGGTGGAAGACAAGATCAAGCGGGTGGAGCGCTATTTAGGCAAGATCAAAGAAGCCCATGTCATCCTGAACTTCGAGAAAAAAGGCCATACCTGCGAAATCAACCTGTCGGCCAAGGGATTGAAGATGAGCTCCAAAGCCGTTTCCCGGGACATGTATAATTCCATCGACGGGGCCTTGGAAAAACTGGAAACCCAAGCCAAGAAACATAAAGACATCCGGGTGGGGCGTCATCGGGGCCGTGAAATCTCTCCCTTTAAGTCCGTCACCCATGGGCTCATCCCGCCTTCCGCCGCGGGCGAAGAGTTTGAGATCATCCAATCCCGCCAGTATTCCGCCAAACCCATGTCGGTGGAAGAGGCCGCCTCCCAGCTGGCCAAGTCGAAGGATGAATTCATGGTTTTTTATGACGCCGAGACCGGCCGGACCGGCGTGGTTTATAAACGCAAAGACCATCACATCGGCTTGATTGAGCCGGAATATTAAGGCGATCCGGACGCCGGGGCGGTCTGGTTTCAACAGGGCCGATCGTGGTAGGGTGAAATTGAGCGCTTCAAGGGCAAAGGCCCAGGAGGATTTTCGATGCAGATACTGGATTTTCTAACCGTGGACGCCATTAAGTTGAACCTGGAGTCCAAGATCAAGAAGGATGCCATCAAGGAATTGGTGGAGCTGCTGGCCAAGTCCGGCAAGGTGAAAGACAAAAAGAAAATGCTCCAAACCCTGATGGAAAGGGAAGAATTGGGTTCCACCGGAATCGGCCAAGGCATCGCGATCCCCCACGGAAAGTCGGACACGGTCTCGGATCTGGCGGCGGCTTTTGGGGTCTCCCAGGAAGGGATCAGCTTTGACGCGTTGGACGGGGAGCCCGTGAATATTTTTTTCTTGTTGGTCGCGCCCGAAGGGGCGGCCGGCGCGCATTTGAAGGCCCTGGCCCGCATCTCCAGCCTTTTGAAAGACAAGTATTTCCGCAAGTCCCTCCTGTCCGCCAAGACTCCCGACGAAGTGATCAAGATCATCCAAGAGGAAGAAAAACTCAAACACTGAGGCGGCGCTTCGAAGACCGGGCCAAGCCAAGCGATGAATTTTCTTTTTCGGGAGCGAGCGAATGAAAAAAATATCCGTGGAAGCCCTCCTCCAGCAAGCCAAGGAACGCCTTCACCTGACCCCCGTGGTGGAGGAGGGAATGGCCTCCCGGCACATCGTGAGCGTGGACATCAACCGGCTCGGCATGGCGCTGACCGGTTATTTCAAATGGTTCGCCTATGAGCGCCTTCAAATTCTGGGCAAGACCGAAATCCATTACCTGCAAACCCTCAAACCGGCCCAGCGACGGGCCATTTTCCACAAGATATTTTCCTATTCCATGCCCTGCATCATCGTCACCCATAAAATGAAGCCGCCGGCGGAAATGGTGGCCGAGGCCCGGGAGCATAAAATCCCCTTGTTCACCACGCCGACTCCCACGACCAAGTTCGTGTCCGAGGTTTCGGTATTTCTGGAAGAGGAGTTCGCGCCGGAGACCACCATCCATGGAACCTTGCTGGATATTTACGGCGTCGGGGTTCTCATCCTGGGAAATTCGGGGATCGGCAAAAGCGAGTGCGCGCTGGAATTGGTGGAACGCGGCCACCGCTTGGTGGCCGATGACTTGGTTTATATCAAACGCCTGGCCAACCGCATCCTGATGGGCGCCCGGTCCGAAATCATCAAGCACCACATGGAAATCCGCGGATTGGGCATCATCAATGTGGAAAGCCTTTTTGGCGTGGGCGCGATCCGGGACAAAAAGCGCATTGAGCTCGTGGTCCGCTTGGAAGATTGGGACAACAAAAAAGAATACGACCGGCTGGGGCTGACGCCCGCCAAGCACAAAATTTTCGACGTGGAAATCCCGATGTTTCTCATCCCGGTCCGGCCTGGACGGAACCTGGCGGTCATCATTGAGGTGGCTTCCATGAACCACCGGTTGATGAAGCTGGGTTATTTCACGGCCCAGGAATTCGCGGACCGGGTGAGCCGCATGATGCAGGAAGAAAACGTTCGCCGGGCCCTGCCGCCGCGCAAACGAAGGAAGCCTTAATGCTGGGATTGCGCTGGCTTTATCCGGGCATGCGGCTCAAACGCTGGTTTTTTTTGATGGCCGGCGCGGCCGTGATCCTGCTCATGGGTTTTTCCGGCATCCTCGGCCGACGCCTCCACGGGGTTCACTATAACCCGCCGATCATCCTGGAGATCGGGGACACCCTCCGGCATTTAAAGTTCGTTGATTTCATCCTGATCCTGGGCGGCATCGTCCTCGGGGTTTACGCCATCCGGCGGGCGCTTTACGCCGTTTTGACCGTGCTGCTTCCGCACCGGGAAAAAGAATTCATGAACATCGCCTACCGGCAGGCCCGCTTGAAGCGCGGCCCCCGGATCGTGTGCGTGGGCGGCGGCACGGGCCTGCCCAACGTGCTTTACGGATTGAAACAATTCACCAGCAACCTGACCGCGGTCGTGACGGTGGCCGACGACGGGGGAAGCTCGGGCCGGCTGCGCAAGGACTTCGGCACGCCGCCGCCGGGCGACATCCGCAATTGCATCGTGGCCTTGGCCGACCAGCAAACCCTGTTGAACGATCTTTTCCAATACCGTTTTAAGGGCCACGGCGACCTGAAGGGCCACAGTTTCGGGAACCTTTTCATCACCGTCATGGGGGAAATCACCGGGGACTTTGGAAAGGCCGTGGAAGAATCCAGCAAGGTGCTGGCCACCCGGGGGACCGTCATGCCGGTGACCTTTGATTCCATGACCTTGCGGGCGCGGTTTAAGAACGGGAAAATCGTGACCGGCGAGTCCGCCATTCCCCTGGTCAAATCCCCCATCGACGAGATCACGCTCAAGGAAAGCAAGATCCGGCCGAATAAAGAAGTCCTGAAAGCGATCTTGGAAGCCGACGCCATCGTCCTGGGCCCGGGCAGCCTTTTTACCAGCATCATCCCCAACCTGCTCATTCCGGAGGTCGCCGAGACGATCGCGCTTTCCCGGGCCGTTAAAATTTTTATCTGCAATGTGATGACCCAGCCCGGCGAGACCGATTTTTTCACCGTGTCGGACCATGTGCGGGCTTTGTTCAAACACACCGCGCCCAACTTCGTGCATTACGTCATGGTGAACAAGGAAAAGGTGCCCACGCGGCTTTTGGCCCGTTACGCGGCCTTCGGCCAGGAGCCCGTGGTGGTGGACGACGCCGAGGTGAAAAAATTAGGGGCCCGGGTGGTCCGGGCCAATCTTTTGCACCAGCAGGATTTCGTGCGCCATGACCGTGAAAAATTGGGCCGGGCCATCCTGCGCCTTTTGGTGATGTAACTTGGGGCCTGGGAACAAGACCGAGGGAGACTTATGATAGGGGTACTGATCGCGACGCACGGGGAGTTTGGGACCGCCCTTTTGGACACCCTGAAAATGATCATCGGGGAAACCGAGGGGATGGTTTCGGTGCCCCTGCTTTCCAAGGATTCGCCCGAAAATCTGCGGATGAAAATGGAAAAGGCCGTCGATCAGGTTGATCCGAAGGCTCAAGGAGCCTTGATTTTGGTCGACATGCTGGGAGGGACGCCCTTTAATGTGGGCATCCAACTGGCCACGACCCGCAACGTCAAGGTGATTACGGGCGTTAATCTGCCCATGCTCATCAAGGTGGTTTCGCACCGGGACGAGACCGATTTGGACGCGTTAAGCCTGGATATCCAGCAATCCACGCGGGACGGGGTGGTGACCTCGGTGGAACTGTTCAAGAAAAAATAAGCTCGGGAAGAAGCGGAAAACAAAGATGGACATCCAACTGATCCGAATTGACGACCGGCTGATCCACGGCCAAGTGGTGGTGGGCTGGTCCAAAAGCCTGAATATCCAGCGCCTGGTCGTGGTCAATGACGCTATCGCCAAGAACGCCATGCAGCGGACCCTGATGGAAATGGCCGTTCCCTCCAACCTCCGGGTGAGCTTTTTCACCGTGGAGGAGGCGGTGGCCGCGTCCATGGGCTCCGAGCGGGAACGCGCCTTGATGCTTTTTTCCACTCCCTCGGACCTTTTGGCTTACGCCGAAAAAGGGGGCCGGGTGGTTTCGGTGAACGTGGGGGGCCTTCATTTCACCGAAGGCCGCCGGCAGGTCTGCAAGGTGCTTTGCGTGACGGCCGAGGACGTGGAATCCTTCCGCCGGTTAAAAGCCCGGGGCATTGAGATGGAAATCCGCGCCGTGCCCGGGGACTTGAAGGAACCCATCGAAAAGTACTTACCGGAGATCAAAGTATGAAAAAAGTCACCTTGATTCTGGGCGTTCATAACCACCAGCCGGTGGGCAATTTCGGGCAGGTTTTTGAGACCCTTTACCGCCAATCCTACGAACCTTTTTTAAAAATCCTCAACCGTTATCCCAAAGTAAAATTCACCGTCCATACCACGGGGCCGCTGCTTGAGTGGATGGAGGAAAATAAGCCGGAATATTTGAAGCTTTTGGGCGAGATGGTCAAGCGGGGGCAGATCGAGCTTTTTACCGGCGGCATGTACGAGCCCATTCTTTCCATTTTGCCCGACCGGGACAAACTGGGGCAGATGCGGCGCTTAACCGATATCCTGGAAAAAAAGTTCAAGGTACCCGTCCAAGGCATGTGGGTGGCGGAGCGGGTTTGGGAACCCCATTTGACCCGGCCCCTGGCCGAGGCCGGGGTGAAGTACATCGTGATGGATGACGCGCACTTCAAGGCCACCGGCCTTCGCGAGGACGAGACCTTCGGCTATTACCTGATGGAAGAACAAGGCAAGACGGTGGGGGTTTTCCCGATCTCTGAAAAGATGCGCTACCTGGTTCCCTTCCAAGACGTGAATGAAAGCCTGAATTACCTGCGCTCGGTGGCCACCGAGGAAGGCGACCGCTGCGTGGTGCTGATGGATGACGGGGAAAAATTCGGCGGCTGGCCCGATACCTATAAATGGGTTTACGAGGAAGGCTGGCTCGAGCGGTTCCTTTCGGCGCTTTCCGATAATTCGGATTGGCTCACCTGCTCCACCTTCGCCGAATTCGCGGCCGAACATCCGCCCAAAGGCCCCTTGGCCCTGCCCACGGGTTCTTACACCGAAATGGGCGAGTGGTCGCTGCCCGCGGAAGCGGCTGAGGAATACGAGCAAATCCGCCATGAGGTCCGGGACCGGGGCGAGATGCCGCGCTATGACCGTTACTTGAAAGGCGGCATTTGGCGCAACTTCCAAGTGAAATACGCCGAGAGCAACCAGATGCATAAAAAAATGCTTTGGGTCTCGGATAAAGTGGAAAAGGCGCGCCTGCATCTTTCTAAAAAATCCACACCCAAACAAAAAGCCTTGCTGGAGAAGGCGGTCCAGGCTTTGTACCGGGGCCAGTGCAATTGCCCTTATTGGCACGGGGTTTTCGGCGGTCTTTACCTGAACCATCTGCGGTTCGCCAATTACCGCCAGTTGGTGGAGGCGGAGCGCGAGGCCGGCTTGCTTTTGCCGCCGCCTTCCCATGGGATCCAGGCCCAAGTGGCCGACTTCAACAAAGACGGCCGGGATGAGATCGTGGTGGAAACCAACGCCTTCAGCGCTTTGCTGGAACCGGCGCGGGGCGGATCGCTTCGGGAATTGGATTACTTTAAAAACCCCATCAATCTTTCGGATACCTTGACCCGCCGCAAGGAAGCCTACCACAGCAAGCTTTTGGCCATGGCCAACCAAACCGCGGGCCAAAGCCAGCCGGCCAGCATTCACGACACCGTGCGCACCAAGGAACCGGGTTTGGAGCATAAGCTTTTTTACGACAGGGATGTCCGCACCAGCCTGATGGAGCGGTTGGTCCCCCCCGGCACCACGGTGGAGCAGCTTTGGAAGGTCCAATATGACGAGTGGAGCGACTTTCACCGCCTGCCTTTTGATTTTAAAGTTACCCCGCCCAAAAAGAAGGGCGAGCCGCTCAAGGTTCAATTGACCGCGGACGGTCTTTTCAAGGACGGCGGGGAGCCGGTGCCCCTTCGGCTGACCAAAAAACTTTCTTTCTCGCCGGGCGGCTTCCATTTAGAGACCGACTACAAACTCGAGAACCTGGGAACCCGGCCCGTGAAATTTTTGTTCCTCGCCGAATGGAACCTGACCCTTCTGGCCGGGGACGCGCCGGACCGCTTTTACACCGTGAAAGGCCGGGAGCTGACCGACCGAAAGCTGAACAGTCTGGGAACCGAAATGAATGTGGAGCAAGCCTCCATGACCGACGGCTGGCTCAAAATAGAAATTGATTTTAAAAGCTCCCAGCCCGCGCGATTTTCGCGTTATCCGGTGGAGACCATTTCCCAGTCCGAGGGCGGTTTCGAGCGGGTGTACCAAGGATCCTGCCTTTTGTTCGGCCATGAAGTGAGCTTGGCGCCCAAAAAATCGTTTGAGACAACCCTCACCACGCGATTGAAGGAGGCGGCCGGCTCATGACCGAATGGTTGATGCTTCCCGCGCTGCTGGGGCTTTTAAGCCTCGACGTTTCGGCGGTGGGACAATTCATGATTTCCCGGCCCATTGTGGTGGGGCCCTTGGTTGGCTTTTTTTGCGGCCAGCCCGCGCTGGGACTTGAGATGGGGGCTTTGATCGAGATTATTTGGATTGGGGACCTGCCGGTGGGGGCTCATTTGCCCATCGACATCATGATGCTGGCGGGGATCTCGACGGCTTTCGCCTGTGAATTGGCCAAGCAGGGAAGCTTCCCGCCGGAAGCGGTGATGACTTACGCCATCGGCATTTGCATCCCCTTGGCGGCGCTCAGTACGGAAGCCGAGATGCTGCTTCGGAAATTTCATGTGCGCTGGGTGCATTTCGCGCAAAAGCTGGCCACCGAAGGGCATACGAGCCTTTTTGGATGGTTGAACGCGGTGGTTTTGCTGGAGCTTTACGCCAAAGGTTTTTTAATGGCCCTGGTCGGGCTTTTTATCGCGCATCTCACCGGGCGGCTTTTCCTCATCCTGCCCCCGAAAGTGATGGAAGGGCTTTACTACGCTTACTGGCTTCTTTTGGCGCTGGGCTGCTCGGCGGTCATTGACCTGATGGTGGAAAGGCAGACAGTGATTTATCTCATCTTGTCCATCGCCACATTTATGACCTTGGCGATTTTTTTACACGTGCCGGGAGTTTTGCTGGTGGGGATCGCCCTTTTGTCCGGTTTTATTTTGAGTTTGATTTTTATGCGGCGGGGGGACGCGCGATGAGCCCGGAAAACACGAACCCGACGCGCTTGGGCTGGTGGACCCTGGCCTCGGCTTTTGGCCGGTCCTTTTTCCTGCAGACGGTGTGGAACTTTGAGCGTTATCTGAACTACGGGGTCGCCTTTATCCTGGTCCCGGTCTTTAAAAAACTTTATCCGCCCGAGGCGCGGGGAGCGGCCTTGTCCCGGCATTTGGAATATTTCAACACCCATCCCTATATGGCTTCCTTCATCTTGGGGGCGGTGGCGCGCATGGAAGCCGAGCGGGCCGCGGAGCCGAAGAACCGCCAGAAACAAAAGGAAGATGAGATCAACGCCCTGAAGGTGGGCATGATGGGCCCCTTGGCGGCCATGGGGGACAATTTATTTTGGGCCACCATTCGCCCCTATTGCGGGCTTTTGGCCGTGACGCTGGTTTTGTCCAAATCCTTCTGGGTGGGCGGGCAATATTGGGTCATCCCGGTTTTATTTGTGGTGGTTTATAACGTAGCCCATGTGGGCCTCAGGCTGATGGGCTTTTTACAGGGTTACCGCAAAAGCGACCAGGTGGTGTTGACCCTGCGCCAATACGGGTTCCAACAGGCCATCCGGGGTTTAAGGCTGGCGGCCGTGGTGCTCTTGGGGGTTTTGATCGTGTTCGTGAACTTGTCCGACCTGGAACACCGGGCTTACCTGTTCACGCTGAAACTGACTTTTTTCACCGCCATCGTGGGGTTGTTCACCTTCGTGCTGCACAAGAAGATCAGTCCCAGCCAGATTTTTTACGCGGTGGTCCTGTTCGCGCTGATGCTGGCCTTTTGGCCGGATTTGAGCGCCACGCCGGATTCCGTGGGAGGGCTGTCGACAACGCCGTTGCCGTAAACGCTTCGTGAATAAAGAGGGAAGAGGGAGCTATGAAAGCCAGTGAAAAAATGCCGATCATCAATAAATTGGGGCTGCATTTAAGGGCCGCCGCCGAGTTGGTGAAGGTGGCCAATAAATTTAAATGCCAGATCTTCATCCATCACGGCGTGCAGAACGTGAACGCCAAAAGCCTGATGGGTCTCATGACCCTGGCCGCGGCCAAAGGAACGGAGCTGGAATTCGCCACCGACGGGGAAGACGCCAAGGAAGCCCTGGCCGCCATCCGCGACCTTTTGGCCAAACGTTTCGGGGAGAAGGAGTAGCTCTTGTCCGAAAAAATCCTGCACGGGGTCGCCGCTTCCGGCGGTATCGCCATCGCCCCGGCTTATCTTTACCACCCTTCCGGCCTCACCGTTCCCCGGCGCGCGTTAAAGCCCGAGGACACGGAATCCGAGGTTCAGCGGTATTTGAACGCCATCGCCAAGACCCGCATTCAAATCGGCGAGGTCGCGGATAAGGCCAAGGAAAAACTGGGCGACGAGCACGCCGCCATCTTCAAGGCCCACCAAGTGGTTCTGGATGATCCCGTGTTTCAGCAGGAAATTCCCGAGGCGATCCGCAAACGCCGGCTCAACGCCGAAGCCTTGATCCACGAGGAATTGGAAAAATTTAAAGCCCTGATCGCCGACATCGACGACCCCTATTTCCGGGAACGCGGCAACGATATCCAGGATGTGGGCCGCCGCATGCTCAAAAACCTGACCGGCGGGGAAAAGGACCATCTTAAAAAACTGGACCATGAGGTCATCCTGATCGCGGAGGACCTGTCCCCCTCGGATACGGTCAACCTGCCCACCGACATCATCAAGGGTTTCGCCACCGAGATCGGGGGCCGCACCTCCCATGTGGCCATCGTGGCCCGCTCCTTAAGCCTTCCGGCCATCGTGGGGATGCCCAACATCCGGGCTGAAATCGAGGACGGCGACACCCTCATCCTGGACGGCAATAAGGGGCTGATTGTGCTTCGGCCCACGCCGGCCACGCTCCAGCAATACCAGCGCCTGCAAGAGTCCTACCGGGCTTTCCAAAAAAGCCTGGAAGAATTACGCAACCTGCCGGCCACCACGCCGGACGGCCGCCAAGTCACGCTGGCCGCCAATATCGAGATCCCCCAGGAGCTGAATGAGATTTTCATCCATGGCGCCGAGGGCGTGGGGTTGTTCCGGACCGAGTTTCTTTTTCTCAACCGCGAGAGCGTTCCCACCGAGGAAGAGCAGTACCAGGCTTACCGGGAGTTGGCGGAGAAGATCGGCGTCCATCCGGCCATCGTCCGCACGCTGGACTTAGGCGGCGATAAATTTCTTTCGCACTTGAACACCATGCACGAGAGCAACCCCTTTTTGGGGCTGCGGGCCATCCGGCTTTGCTTGAAACGTCCCGAGATTTTTATGCCCCAACTGCGGGCCATGCTGCGGGCGGCCGCCCATGGGCCGATTAAAATCATGTTCCCCATGATCTCCTCGCTGTCGGAGATCCGCGAAGCCAAAGCCTTGGTCCGGGAAGCGGCCGAGCAGTTGAAAAAAGAAGGCCAGGTCTTCCGCTCGGAAATCGAGATGGGGGCCATGATCGAGATCCCCTCCGCGGCCATCATGGCGGACCTATTGATCCAGGAAGTGGACTTCCTGTCGATCGGCACCAACGACCTCATCCAATATACTTTGGCCGTGGACCGGGTGAATGAGTCCGTGGCGTATCTTTACGAGCCCCTGCATCCGGCGATTTTGCGCTTGATCCAGATCACGGTGGACGCCTGCCACCGCGCCGGGAAATGGGTGGGCATGTGCGGGGAAATGGCGGGCGACCCCCAATTTGTGCCCCTGCTTTTAGGGATGGGATTGGACGAGTTTTCCGTCAGCGTGTCGGTGATCCCCGAGGTGAAAAAAGTCATCCGCATGATGCCCCATCAAAAAGCCGAGGAGATCGCGAAAGCGGCCTTGAAGCTGAAGACTTCCGAGGAAGTGATGGACTTGATCAAAGAAAGCGTTCCGCCCGAGCTCAAGGCGATTTTATTCTGAAAGCATCGAACCGAAGGCGCAGGCAAAGACACTAAGACGCCAAGAAAATAAAAATTTTAGTTTTTGAAAACTTTGCGTCTTAGCGTCTTTGCGTGTGCCATTTTTGTTGGTTTAATAAATTTAAGGAGCTTTTCGTGCCGCATCCGATCCTGGACCAACCCAACCGCCTGACCCAACTCGATCCTTCCGATATGATCCGCAAAATTTTGGACTTTCCGGCTCAATGCCAAAACGCGCGTTATCCGGTGCTGGCCCATCCGCCGAAGCTCAAATCCTCCGGTGTCCGCCAAGTGATCCTGTCGGGATTGGGCGGATCCGCGATCGGCGGGGATATCCTCAAAAGCCTGATTTGGAAAAAATCGAAATTTTCCCTCACGGTGAACCGGCATTACACCCTGCCGGGTTGGGCGTCCAAGGAAACGCTGGTGGTCTGTTCCAGCTATTCGGGCGGCACGGAAGAAACCCTCTCGGTTTTTAAGCAGGCGGTAGCGCGTCGATTAAGGGTATTGGTCATGACGTCGGGAGGGGAACTGATGCGGCAAGCCGTCAAAGCCAAGGTTCCCATATTGGCCTTGTCGGGCGGATTGCCGCCCCGGGCGGCGCTGGGTTATTCCTTCTTTACTTTATTGACGGCGTTGGAAACCTTGAAACTTTTGCCTTCCACCACGGCGGACTTTAACGAGGCGCTGGAAATTTTGACCCGGCAAGCCGGCCAATATGGCCCGCTGACGCCCACGGAAAAAAATCCCGCCAAGCTTTTGGCGCTTTTCCTTCACAAGCGTCTGCCGCTTTTTTACGCCGGGCAGGACCACTTGGATTCGGTGAGCCTGCGCTGGAAAACCCAGATGAACGAGAACGCCAAGCAAATCGCCTTATCGAACTTGATCCCTGAAATGAACCACAATGAGATTTTGGGCTATTCTTATTCCGAGCCCCTGACCAAACAAATGGCCGTGGTGCTTTTGCGCCAGCCCCAGGGCGACCATCCCCAGATCCTGAGGCGGTTTGATTTATTGAAAAAGATGATCACCTCCAAAACCGCCGGCGTGACCGAGATCGAGGCCAAGGGCAAATCGCTTTTGGCCCAGCTGTTCTCACTCATTTATCTCGGGGACTTTGCCAGCGTCTATTTGGCCTACCTGAAGGGTGTGGACCCCACTCCGATCGGACTCATCGACGAGTTCAAGAGCCGGTTAAGCCGCCGTTAATTTAAAAGAAAGGTTCCAAATGAGCGGGTTTTAGGCTACTGTAATGCCACGGTTTGTCCCCTTGCGCGGAACACCTCCTGTCAGTTAGGAGAAGGTGACAATACGAACCCCAAATAAAGACGGGTCACCCCGGTCTTTAAGTTTGGAATCGTCCAGGAAGCGGGACTTCAAAGTGTCCTCATTCCTGCCAAGGGCTTCATCAGAACCGAAATATCGCGAGTGTTGTTTCTCCCTGCTATTTCCCCGGATGCGTCCCATTTCAAAAACCGCAATAAGATGATTTTGTAAAACTTATTTCACCGCCAAGACGCCAAGAGCGCCAAGGACAGCGAACCTGAAACCTTTTTGGGTTTTCTTAGGCTCTGTTCTAGGTTGTTTTTTAACTTGGCGAACTTAGCGTCTTGGCGGTGAAAACTTTAATTTGTCTCAAAAGGAACAGCACAGCATGGAAAGTTTTCAAGAATTGGGATTGCCGGAATTTTTAGGAAAATCCCTCAAGCAGATGAATTTCAGCAAGCCCACCCCGGTGCAGGCGCAAGCCATCCCGGCAGCTTTGGAAGGCAAGGACGTCATCGCCTCGGCCCAAACCGGCACGGGTAAGACCGCCGGATTCGGCATTCCCCTCCTCACCTTTTTATCCAAGAATCCCGACCAGACGGCCTTGATTTTGACGCCGACCCGGGAATTGGCGGCCCAGGTTTTGGAAGTTTTAAGAAAATTGACCGGCACCCATTTTCTCGGCGGCTCGGTGCTTCTCATCGGCGGCGCAAATATGGGCGGCCAAATTTCGGCCCTCATCCGTAAACCCCGCTTGGTCATCGGGACCCCGGGCCGGGTGATCGATCATTTGGGCCGCGGAAGCCTTAACTTATCCAAGGCCGGTTTTTTGGTTTTGGACGAGGCGGACCGCATGCTCGACATGGGTTTCGCTCCCCAACTGGAAGAAATCCGCAAGCGCCTTCCGGCGCAGCGACAAACCCTTTTGTTCTCGGCCACGCTTCCGGACGACATCAAGGCCATGGGTTCGCGCTACCTGAAGGATCCCGTGCGCATCGCGGTGGGCGAATCGACCCAGCCGATCGCCAAGATCGTCCAAATGGTCATCCATACCTCGGAGGCCAAAAAGTATGAGGAGTTGACGGCTGAGTTGAATGAGCGCCAGGGATCGGTGTTGGTTTTCGCCCGCACCCAAAGCCGGGTGGAACGATTGGCGGAAAAGTTGAAAGAGTCGGGTTTTAAAGTCACCCGCGTGCATGGGGGACGGACCCAATCCCAACGGCGTCAAGCCATTGAGCAATTCCGGGAAGGCAGCTACCGGATCCTGGTGGCCACCGATATCGCGGCCCGCGGCTTGGACATCCATCACATCGCGCACGTCGTGAATTACGACCTGCCCCGCAACCCGGAGGATTACATCCATCGCGTCGGCCGCACCGCCCGCGCGGGGGCGGAGGGCGCGTCGCTTTGCCTTTTGACGCCGGAAGACCGCGGCTTATGGGAAAGAATTTTAAGGCTCATCAAGGCGCCCCGGGAATCGATCAAGACCAAGCCGTCGCGCTCGGGCGATTTTACGCCGAAAACCTCCTCGCACGCGCCCCAGCACGCCCATCAAAGGGCCTTCAAAAAAAATGACGCCGGCGCCAGCGGCGCCCGTAATTTTTCGAGCCCCCGGCCTTCTTGGCCGCGCGGCGATGATCACGCCGCCAAACGCCGCCATCCGGATGGCCGCCACCAGCGCCGCTCGGAAGCGCATCAATCCCGGACCGGCCTGCCCAGCCAAAAAGACGCCAACGGCAATCCGGCGATTTTTCACGGCGACACGCCGGACCGGCACTCCACCGGCCGTCCCCACGGAAGGCCCGAGCGTGAAGGCAATTTCGCGCCGCGCGCCGACGCGCGTCCGGCGCGCCGGGAATGGACTCCCCGCCCCGGCGGGGGTGGCGGAGGTTTTGGAAAGCGCTCGGACTCGGCTCCCTTTAACCGCCAGCGCCGGGACCATGGGCCAGGCGCCCATCCCCGTAGCGACCGTCCGGCGATGGGCCGGCCCGCGAACCGCGATGGCCGTCCGCCCAGCCGTTCTTTTGACCGCCCGCACTCAAAGCCCGCCCCCCGGGAAGGTAATTTCGGGGTTCGCTCCGAAGGCCGCCCGTCGCGTCCGGGGGGAAATCACCGCCCCTCGTTTGGCGGGAATGAAAGGCCCCAAGGATTCGGCGGCGGAGACCGCCGTCCTTCGAGCAACTTCAAACGCCGGGAACACCAGCAACAGCCGGCGGGGGATGATTCTTTCGGGAACCGGTAAGCTAAACCAAGGCGCACGCCAAGACGCCAAGGCAGGCTGAATCTTTTCGGGAGAATTAAAATCTAAAAGATGTTTAAAACAAAAAAGCCCCGGGGGTTAACCCGGGGCTTTTTTGTTTTGGGTTTCTAAGTTTTGTTTACTTAAAAACTATGTCTACCTTTGCGTCTTGGCGTTTTTGCGCCGATTCTCCAAACTGAAGTTAAGGAAATCGGCACTATACCGACCTCCTTAAATTCTTATGGAAGGTCGGCATGACGTGAGCGGTTGGTTTGGTTATCACTTACTTCTTTGTGTTTTCTAAAGCCTCGATCTCGAACATCAGCTTTACGTGATCGTCCACCAACACGCCGCCTTGGTCCAGTGTCACATTAAAGCTCACGTCATAGTCCTGGCGGTTGATCTCGGTGGAGGCCTCGAACGCCACGTGGCGGCCTTGGGCGTCCGTCATGGTGCCTCCGTAAGTCGCGTCCAGTGTCACGGGTTTGGTGATGCCATGCAGGGTCAGGTTGCCCATGATTTGGAACTGGTTATCCTTCATATCCGTTACCTTGGTACTGACGAAGGTGGCGGTGGGGTAGTCCTCCACCTCGAAGAAATTATCACTGCGAAGGTCTTTGTCCCTTAGGGGTTCGCCCGTATCCACGCTGGCCGGATCAATCGTCACCTTGACCTTAGAGGCGGCGACATTTTTGGGGTCGAACTTCACGGTTCCCGAAAACTTGGAAAATTTACCCATCACATAGCTGATGCTCAAGTGTTTCACCTTGAAGTTGATGCTGCTGTGAACGGGATCGATGGTGTAATCGGCGGCTTGGGCGAAGCTCCCGGCAAAGGCCGTCAGGCTTAAAACGGCTAAAAATAGCTTCCATTGTTTCATGATAAACTCCCTTAAATTTTGAGAATGACCGGCCAGCCAACTGACATGCTACTACGGGGAAGGCCGCCAAAGGGTTACCCGGGGGTTCATTTCAATTAGCCCCGGATTAACGCTCTTCGACGTAACTTTTTAAAACCCCGGGGGTATATTGGTTCAGGCCGGGTTCACGTCAAGTGGAGCCGCCTTAAAAATTTCAAGGAGCGTGTTATGAAAGCGAATATTTTCACCGATCGTCCGAAACTGGTCTCGACGACGGCCCTGGCGAGCCTGATGGCTTTCGGTGTGGCGAGCGTGGCCACCCAAGCCAACGCGAAGCCTTGGACCAAGATGGTCAAGACGGAAAAATGCTACGGCGTGGCCAAGGCCGGGAAGAACGATTGCGCCACCAAGTCGCATGCCTGCGCGGGAACGTCCAAAGTGGACAATGATCCGAATGACTGGATCTTCCTGCCGGTCGGGGTTTGCGACAAGTTGGGCGGCCATGTGGAAGGCGCCATGATGTCGGCCACGCCGTCCACCACTCCGGCGGCGATGTAAGTTTCGTATGGATTCCAGGATCAAGGGGGCGGGGCTGGGGCTTCGCTCCCGACATCTTTCCCGCATTTTAGAAACCCGGCCGGAAGTTCCCTGGTTCGAGGTTCTGGCGGATAATTATATGAACCCGGGTGTGGTTCCGCACCGGGCCTTGGCGCAGGTCCGTTCCCGATACCCGCTGGTGTTCCACGGCGTGGGCATGAATCTAGGGTCGATCGATCCGATCGACGCCGATTATTTTAAAAATCTTTCCGAACTCATCGACCGCTACCAGCCCGAATGGGTTTCGGACCATCTTTGCTGGATCGGCGCGGAGGGCCTGCAAACCCATGATCTTTTGCCCTTGCCCTTTACCCAAGAAGCCGTCCGCCATACCGCCGAGCGGATTCAGCGGGTCCAAGACCTTTTAAAGCGCCGGATCCTGATTGAAAACCTTTCAGGCTACCTCCATTTCGCCCAAGCCGAGATGGAAGAATGGGAATTCGTCGCGGCGGTGGCCCAAGCCGCCGACTGCGACCTGTTGTTGGACGTGAATAATGTTTTCGTCAATTCGGAAAATTTACGGTTTGACCCGGTTCGCTACCTGGAATCCATCCCCGTGGCGCGGGTCAAGCAAATGCATCTGGCCGGCCATCTTCGCTCCGACGGGATCTTGATCGACAACCATGGGGCGCCGATCGCCGAGGAGGTGTGGGATCTTTACCGCCGCGCGGTGAAGCGATTTCAAGGCGTGCCGACGCTGATTGAGTGGGACTTGAATATCCCCGAGTTCGACGTGCTTTACGCCGAGTCAAGGAAGGCCCAATCCATCCTGGAAGAAAAAATCCATGTCGCTTGAACAATCCCAAAAAGAATTCATCCGTTATGTTTACGCGCCTAAAGTCCCGCCGGATCAGCAACAACAGATTCGCGGTCTTTTTTTAAGCGGCGACAAGCCGGACCCGGGAAACGGGATGAAGGTTTACCGCGCCAACCTGATTTTCGGCATGCTTCAGGCTTTGAAGGACACCTATCCTTTTTGCCTGGCGCTTTTGGGGGAGAACAATTTTAATTTTTTGGGCCGGGAATATATCTATCGCCATCCCTCAACGAACCCGGATTTGACCCATTACGGCGAAAGCCTGGGTGACTTTTTATCCGGGCGTTCCGAGATCAGCCCTTGGCCCTATATTGCCGATGTGGCGAGGCTTGAATGGGCATTGGACCGCGCCTTTTACGCGCCCGGGGAAACCAGCCTGTCGATGGCTGATATTCATGACCGCGGGGCGGCCTTTCGCTTGAAAAGCTCGGTTGCTTTGATCGAATCGTCCCACCATCTTTTTAGTCCCTGGGAAATTTTTACGACCCAAGGGTTGAAAGCCTTGCCCCAAAATCCTTTCGTCCCGGGGAATGAGGCCCTGATGGTTTTCGCCAGGGCGGGGGAACCCCAGGTGATGCCGGTCGAGATGGAGACGGCGGCGCTGGTTCAGGGCCTGAGGCGATCCTTGATGCTGGAAACGATCGCCCAAGAAAAGATTTTCGTTTCGAATCCGGGTTCTTTCCCAAGCGCTTGGCGGACTGTGGTTGAAAATGGCTGGGTCACGTCCGCTTAGCGGTTTCAGCGACGATCAAGAGGATCGATTTTTTCGTAACTTTTGACGAACTTCCACGTTGTTCCTTCCGGGTCCCCGGGATTTTTTTGAAAAATTCCACCCATTTTAGGCGCGGGTACCTTGAAAAGGTTTTCCTTCCCGGCTAACCTGACCGCGCTTGTCATCCCGGGCGCCGGAACTGAAAGTCCGACGGTCCGAAGGAACCTCCCATGGCCAAGAAAAAAGAACCGAAATCCTCCGAACCCTCCAACATTTACCAGACCATGGCCCAAACCGAGGAATCCCAGCGGGTTTCCCAGCAGCTTTCCGAAATCCAAGACCTCAAACAGCATGAGGAAGCCCCGAAAATTCCCGGCTATATGATCATCAAGCCGCTGGGCCGGGGCGCTTACGCCCAGGTTTGGGAAGCCATCCAGCTTCGCACCCGGCGTTTCGTGGCCGTGAAGGTCTTCATCAAAAAAGGCGGCGTTCACTGGTTTTTCCTGCAGCGGGAAGCGGAGCGCCTGATCCGGCTCGACAAGCATCCCAACATCGTGTCCCTGCTCGACGCGGACCTGGGCGGCGAGACGCCTTATTACGTCATGGACTTGGCCCAAGAAGGGTCCTTGGAAGGGTTGATCCAGAAAACCAAACTTTCCGAGTCGGGCTTATTCAAGGTGGAACAAGCCGCCGATTGGATGGAACAGATCGCGCAGGCCCTTCAATATGTCCATCACAAGCAGATGGTGCATTGCGATTTAAAACCCGCCAACGTTTTATTGGATGAGGAAGGCCATGTGCGGGTGGCGGACTTCGGCAATTCCCGTGTCTTGAGCGAGTCCGGAAGCGCCCTCGGCACGCTTTTTTTTATGGCGCCCGAACAAGCGGTTATCCCCGACCAAGACCATCCGCTTCAGCCCGACGCCCGTTGGGACATTTACGCGCTGGGCTGTACCGCCTACACCATGCTCAGCGGGCATGTGCCGCATGAGGAAATTGGAACCCAATTGGAGTCCACGCCCCAGGTCGAGGAACGGTTGAGGCTTTACCGCGATTCCATCGCCCATCACGTGGTTCCGCCCCTGTTTGAAATCACCAAGGGCCGGGTGGACCGGGACCTGTCCGCCATTATCGACAAGTGCATGAAGCCCAATCCGTTGGAGCGCTACGCCAGCGTGAGCGACGTGCTCAAAGACCTCAAGGCCCGCCGGGAAGGGAAGCCGGTGAGCCCGCTCTCCCACGATTGGGGTTATTGGCTGGGGAAGTTTTTGATGCTTTACCGGGTCTCGGTGGGGTTGGCCGCGTTGGCGCTCCTGGGCGCTTTAACCGCCTGGTTTTTTGTCCATGAGCGCCAACAATCCCAGGTTCAGGACACGGCTTTCAACTATGTCCTTCGGGGCCGGGAATATTTGGATAAAGATGACGAGGCCTCAGCCACGGCTTATTTCGCCGCTTCCAATAAAATTTTGCCCACCCTTTTAGCCCGGGGTAACGCGGTGTTGCATATGCCGCCCATTCCGGGGGCCGTCTTTTCCCAGGATGGAAGCATCGTGGCGGTCGCCTTGAGCCCTTCGGGTAAAAAAATCCTGGCCGCCGGCGGAAGCGCGGGCGCGCGGTTATTTACGGCGGACGGCCAATCCTTAAACCGGGTTTTTAAAACCGGCGGCGCGGCCACGGCCGCGGCTTTTAACTCGGACGGTTCCCAGGTGGCTTGCGGCGACGCGGACGGCAACGCCGGGGTCTGGGACGTCGAGACCGGAAAACAAATCGGCGGGGCCATCGAAACCGACAAACAAATCAATTCCATTTGCTTCAGCCCGGACGGCCGCTGGGTCCTGACCGCCGGCGCGGACGGCGTGGCGCGTTTATTTGACGCCGCCACGGGCAAGCCCTTGAAAACCGTTTTCAAACAATCCGAGTCCTTGTTCCAGGCGCTCTTTAGTCCCGACGGCCACCGGGTTTTAACCGCCAGTAAAGACGGGACCGCGCAAATTTGGGACGCGTCCAATGGGAATCCGGTGGAAAAGCCTTTGGATTTGAGGATGAAAGGCGCCGCGGCCTCCTTTAAACCCAGCCTCTTTTACAGCCTGAACGGAAGCCAGATCGTGGCGACGGGTTGGGACGGCAGTATCTGGTTTTATGACGCGGGCAATGGCCGCGCGCAGGGACGGCACCTTTATCTGGAAGGCCTGGGCGCCCAAGCGGCGTTGAGCCCCAACGGACAAAAATTCGTGAGCTCGGTCATTTTCGCCGGCGCCACGGGCGAGGTGCGGGTTTGGAGCTTTAAAAACCGCTCGCCCGAAAGGTTTACGCTCCATACCAACGGCAAGGTTTTAAGCTTGGGATTCAGCCCGGACGGGTCGGAGATTGTGGCGGGAACCTCCGACCACGTGGCTTGGGTTTGGGACGCTGAGACCGGCCAGCCTTTGGGGAAAATGTTGTGGCATGGGTCGGGCGTGACCGCGGCGGCTTTTGGCCCCGATGGCCGGCGCCTGATCACGGGGACCCAGGACGGGTTGATCCGTTTTTGGGATGTTTCCCGCGGCGCGGGTTCTCAAACGGGCTTGGCTTGGAAAACCGGCGGCCGGGAACATTTGAAAGCGCTCCAGACGCACGCGCTTCTCAGCCATGACGCGAAGACCTTAATCACCTATGGCGGCAAGTCCGCTTGTCTTTGGGACGCGGATTCAGGGAAGGCCATCGGCGGGCCTTTGACGACGGACGGAACCCTTTTCCGGGCCCTGTTCAGCCCCGACGACCAACAAGTGCTTTTGTGCGATTCGGCCAATGAAGCCAAACTTTTTGACTTGGGCTCGGGCAAGGCCCAAAGCCTGCCCCAGGATGGCGCGGTCCACGCGGGGGCCTTCAGCCAGAACGGAAAAACAATTTTGACCGGCGGCGATGATCAGACCCTGCGTTTCTGGGACGCCGCCAGCGCCCAAGCAAAGGGAAAACCCTTGGACGTGGGTTTCAAAATCGACAAGATCTCGATCAGCCCCGATGGAAAAAGAGCGGCGGTTCTCGGAGCGGGAGGCGCGTTTAAGCTTTTTCCGGCCTCGGACAGCGGCGACGCCAAAGCCCTGCTTAAAATTGATCACAAGGTCCAGGCGGCGGCTTTCAGCCCCGACAGCCGCGCGGTCGTTACGGCCTCGGGCTTGAACGCGACTTTGTGGGACGCTTCCTCGGGAAAACAGGTCAGGGTTTTCGCCCATGGCCACGCGCTTTCCAATGTTCTTTTCAGCCCCGACGGCACCCGGGTGGCGACTTTCGGGTCCGATGGCACGGTGCGGCTTTGGGACACCGCCACGGGCAAGCCGGCCGGCAATCCGTTACAGCACGCGGGGCCGGTGCAGGATTCGGCCTTCAGCCCCAAGGGTCAGGCCCTGGTGTTGGCTTACCAAGACGGCGGGCGCCAGGTGTGGGACGAGAAAACCGGCGAGCCCATCGGCGATGAGACCCAAGATGGAGTCCTCACCGTGGAGCTTGGATTTTCGCCCGACGGAAAGTCTTTAAAACTCTTGGATAAAAAGGGCGGGATTAAGATTTTGGATTCCACTTGGATGGATCCTTTGGATCCGGATCAATTGCTTTTGCGCTCCCGCGTGGCCGGGCTTTGCTCGGTGGATTCCAGCGGGAACCTGGCGCCCCTCTCGACCGACGCTTGGGTGAAGGCTTGGGGCGGGATTCCCGGCGATTCCAAACCATGAAGGCGATCCTGGAGGTTTTCCGCGAAGGCGACGCGACCCTGCGTTTTGAGATCCGGGAAAACCACGCGGCGGTCCTGGGCCGGACCGATGAGGCCGATTGGGTCATTCCTCACGAGAAATTCTTGAGCCGCCGCCACGCGGAAGTCAGGCTCAAAGCCGGACAGCTCCACGTCAAAAAACTTTCCGGAGCGGCGAACCCCGTTTTTCACAATGGCGTTGAAAAAGAAGCCTTCGCCCTTACGCCGGACGAGCAGTTCGTGATCGGAAAGAGCCGGTTTGTTTTTGTGCCGGTGCGGCAAAAAAGCGAGGAAAAATCCCCCGAGCTGATGCTGTCCATGAGCCAGCCCGAGGTGTATCAGCAGGCGGGGGTTTCCGACCGCCTGCGCATTTTAGATCTGCTGGAACTTCCTGAGATTCTCAGGCTCAAGTCCTCCCAAGAATCCTTCACCCATGTGGTCAGCCTCATTCGTTCGGTCACCGGCGCCACCTGGGCCCAAATCTTGACGCCCAGCGGAAAAGTCCTGGCGGTGGATTCGGCCGTGGATGGAACGGCGTTTAAAACCAGCCGCAAGCTGATCGAGGAGTCGATCAAGATTGCCCCCCAGCCCACCCTTTACCGTTGGGCCGCGGGCGGCGCTCCGGGCGCGAGCCCGGCCGACGCCCAGATGACCATGCAAGTCGGCGCGGACTGGGCGGTTTGCGCGGCCTTTCAAATTACGGGCGAGGAGCCGGTGCTTTTTTACGCCTCGGGCGAGGGCGGCGCGGACCAAACGCTGAAGGATAATTGCCGGTTGGTCGGGCTTATCGCCGACATGGTGGGCCGCAGTTTGTCCGTCCAGCGCTTGGAAGGATTAAAAGAAAGGCTCCAACGCTTTTTCTCCGGCCAGGTGGTTTCCAAGATCATCGAGTCCTCCGACAACCAGGACCTGGAACCGCGCCTGAGCGAGGGCACCGTGATGTTTTTCGACATCCGGGGTTTTTCCAAGATCACCGAAGGCAAGGCCGAGAAAATTTTGGACAAGATGGGCGAGCTTCGGGAAGTGATGACCGCCATGACCGAGCAAATTTTCAAGGAAAACGGCGTGGTGCTTCAGTTTATGGGCGACGGCATTTTGGCCTGCTGGAACCTGCCTTTTCCCGACGCCGAGCATATCAACCGGGCCTGCCGGGCCGCCCTGGCCATGGTGAAAAAATTTGAGGAAGTGGCGCCGGATTGGCGCTGCGGCATCGGGCTTCATACCGGGGAAGTGGTGGCCGGATCCATGGGCGCGCGCCAGCTTTTTTCTTATACGGTCATGGGGCCGGTGGTGAACCAAGCTTCCCGGCTTGAGGGCATCACCAAGGTGGTGGAAGTCCCGATTTTAGTGACCAAAGAAGTCGCCGATAAAATCTCACCCGACACCGCGGCGGTCCGGCGCATCGGCCGTTTCCAACCCGCCGGCATGACCGTGGCGCTTGATCTTTATGAAATCCATCCCCTGCCGGTGGATGACAAGCACGACAAGGCTTTCGAGGCGGGCTTGAAGGCTTTCGAGTTCGGCGCCTGGGAAGACGCCTACGAGATTTTAGACCACCTGCCGCCCAGCGACCGCCCGGCCCGTTATTTAAAAACCCTGGCCGAAATGCACCGCCGCCGTCCGCCCAAGGATTGGAAAGGCGTGATTGAGTTGGCGGAGAAATAGCTGTCCGGTCCTAAAATCGGATGGTGTTCAGGGAGAAAACAATGGGGTTGGAGCCTCGGACTTATTTGATCAATCGGGCGAAGGCTCGGAAGGCCTATTTCAAAGTGGCGTCTTTTTTTGGTTTCTTGATCGCTTTTAACCTTTTCTCGATGGCCCTTCCTAATCGGGGTCATCACTCGAATGATCCAGTCCATTTCGCGGTCTCTGTGGCCATCGTGGTGATGCTTCTCTATCTCATCATTAAGATACGCCCAGACTATGGCCAAACGATTGAGGTTTCCGAAGAGGGAATTTCCTGGACGTCCGGGAAAGAGAGGCGAGTCTCTATTAGTTGGCGTGAAATGGGTGCGTTGGAAAGCGCGTCGAACAGACCTGGTTTTTTTATCCTGAATAAGTCGGGCACCAAAACGATCAAGGTCAACCAGTGGTTTGATGGGTTTGATCAATTGAAGGCCCAAGTTCAAGGCGAGAGGGAAAAATATTCGCCCGAGGAGGAGCTTGAAGCGCAAGTTTTCGCTATGCCTCCTTCTGTTAAAGCTACTTTCCTGTTTAGCGGGATTTGTTTTTCCCTTTTCTCCGCAGGGTCAATGGTTCTCTTTCTGCACGAGCTTTTCTTCCGTTCCCCCACGGAAAGAACCAGTCAAATCTTTGGAATCATCCTTGGAGGGGTATCCGCCATTGCTTATGGTTCCATCGCTTATTACTGCTGGACCCGCGGGTCCAGGATTCCTTGGTCCAAGATTGAGATCAGCGGGGGAGGGATCGCCCGCGTGGAAAAAGATGGACGGAAAACCTTCATGGATTGGGGTGAAATATGCGGGATCACCTTGCGTAATAGGATGAAGGACTTGCTGGTCCAGGACCAGTTCGGTGGACGGGTTGTGGTGGATTATCAATTCCAAGGTTTTGAGGTCATTCGGGAACGAATTTGCCGGGAGTTCATGGAGCGAATCCAGATGCCTGCTCTACCCGTGACTTATGGTTCTTTGAGGGCCCTTCCGGACCCCTGGTTGATGTCTTTTTGCGCCATTTTGGGAGTCGGTTTGGTGTGTTTGAAGGTCGCTGGTGTTTTCAACAGTGATCAAACCGTCTTTTGGGTTTTGGGCTTTTTGGGGTTAGTTATTTTCCTGGCGCTTCTTAGCGGTGACATCAAAAAGGTGAAGGCCTTGACAATTCGGCAGGATGGATTGGTGCTGTGTCGGATGACCGGCAAATTGGAGTTAGCCTGGAGTGATATTCTAGACATCAACCTTGAGAGGGTTGTCGCCGGACAGGCCGGGATTATGTACTTTCCCAGGATTCGAACCACTCGGGGGGAATATTCCTTTTCCCGGAGCCTGAACAAAAAAATCGAAATCATTTTGACGGCGAAACGTGCGACCGGAGAAATGGGGAGAGGATAAAGGCCGACCAGTTCCAACCAATTGCCGCCTAAAGAACCGGGAGCATTGAACTGACGGAAAGGTAGTTGGCCGGCTTGCTCTGGGGCCTAGCCTTTCCTAGAATGCCCCACTCATGAAAACGAAACACCTCAATACGACTTTCATCATCCTCATTCTCGGGGCGCTGTCGACCGTCAGCCCCTTTTCCATCGACATGTACCTGCCGTCCTTCCCGCAAATCGCGCAGGCCCTGGGCTGCCCCACGGCGCGGATATCGCTTTCGCTTTCCAGTTATTTTATCGGCATGGGCATCGGGCAGATTATGTACGGTCCCTTTTTGGATCACTTTGGCCGCAAGCGGCCGCTTTATTTTGGGCTGATGCTTTATCTACTTTGTTCGGTAGGCTGCCTCTTTTCCAGTTCTTTGGAAATGTTGGTGGGCTTTCGGTTTCTGCAAGGGTTGGGCGGCTGCGCGGCGGGTGTGGCTTCCATGGCGATGGTGCGGGATTTTTTCCCCGTCAAAGAAAGCGCCAAGGTTTTTTCACTGCTCATGCTCATCCTCAGCGTCTCGCCCTTGCTGGCCCCGACGGTGGGCGGGTTCGTGGCGGTCTCGCTGGGTTGGCGCTGGATTTTTATCCTCCTGGCTTTAATCGTTTTGGCGATTCTGGCCGTGGTTTTCCTTTACCTGCCCGAGGGACATAAGCCGGACCCCAAGGCGGTTTTGAGCCTCCGGCAAAGCTTGTCCAACTTCGCCATGATCCTCAAAGAACCCCAGTTTCATATTTACGTCATCGCCTGCGCTCTTTCTTTCTCGGGACTCTTCGTCTATATCGCCGGCTCGCCGGTGATTTTTCTAGAGGTGTTTAAAGTCGACACCAAAATTTACGGCCTGATCTTCGCCCTTTTGGCCTCGGGTTTCATCGGGGGAAGCCAGCTCAACATCTGGCTTTTGAAACGGCACTCCAGCGCGGAGATTTTAAAAACCGCGCTATTGGGGCAAAGCTTGGTAGGTCTAGTGTTCGTCTTTTTTTCCGCCTTGGGGTGGTTGAACCTTCCCGGCACGATTGTCTTTTTATTCTCCTTTTTAGCCTGCGCGGGGCTGGTAAACCCCAACGCGGGGGCCCTGGCCTTGGCGCCCTTCGGGAAGCACGCGGGCAGCGCCGCCGCCTTGATGGGTTTCCTGCAGATTACCTTTGGATCGTTGACTTCCGCCCTGGTAGGACTGTTCAGCGCCCACAGTGTTTTTCCAACGGCGGCCATCATGGCCGCGACCGCATTGGCGGGTTTTTTGGCCTTGGTCTTTGGCCAGCCGAAGAAATAAACTGGATCCATGGAAATTCGCGACGTTGAGGAAATGCTCAGGCGCGCCCTGGAAGGCAAGAGCGAAAAGGACCGAAATCTTGACCGTTTAAACTTGAGCGGGCGGGATTTGTCGGGACTGGACCTGTCGGGCATTTCGGCCGAGTGGGCGGACTTCAGCGGTAGCTATCTGCCGGGAACCGACCTGGCGGAGTCCAAACTTTCGGACGCCCGTTTCGTGGGCGCGAATCTCACCAACGCGGACCTTTCCCAGGTTGAGGCCCTGCGGGCCGATTTTACCAACGCCAGCCTGTCCGGCGTCAGCTTCCGGGACGCTTACCTAGTGGGCGCGAACTTCACCGGCGCCAATCTCCATAAGGCGGACTTGAGCGGCGCCGTTCTGGAGGACGCGGAGTTCGCGGGAGCGGATTTGAGCCAGGTCAATTTGACCGGCGTTGAAACGCTTGGCCATGAGTTGGACGAGGCCCTCCATTTACCGCTATCTTGGTTGGGCAACCTGTTGCATCCTATCCTCAAAGCCCGGCGTCAAAAACGGCGGGAACAGGACGAGAAGAACTAGGAGTTGTTCGCGTGCCCGAAGCTCCCATTACTGAACCGATTCCCGCGCCCCCTCCGGGAAAATTTTCTTTCAAATGGCCGCTTTGGGCCGGCGCGGTCCTCCTCATCATCGGTGTCATCGTCTGGGTCTTTTTTGAAAACCGTGAAAAAAATCCGAAAATTAAAATCATTCGAACCACCCTGGTTCCTTCCGTGTTTGAGCCCCTGCCCTTGGGAAGCATCAAACCCAAGGGATGGCTTTTGGACCAGCTCAAGCTCCAGGCCGGCGGTCTCTCGGGACACTTGGACGAATTTTGGCCCGACGTTTCCCAAAGCGGCTGGATCGGCGGCAAAGGCGAAGGCTGGGAAAGGGCGCCTTACTGGCTGGACGGGGTGATCCCCTTGGCTTACGAACTGGATGACAAGGGTCTTGAGAAAAAAGTGACCCGTTGGGTCGATACCATCCTCAAAAACCAGCAACCCGACGGCTGGCTGGGGCCCAACCAAGGCGCCTCCAATTTCGGCTTCAATAATCCGCCCAACGTTCTTCGGGATCCCTGGCCCCAATTTATTATCCTTAAAGCTTTGTCCCAATATGAGGAAGCCACCGGCGACCCGCGCGTGATTCCCGCGATGGTAAGGGACGTGGCCAATATCAACCGGCAGATGGATCAACGGGCCCTATTTGATTGGAATTATTTTAGATGGGGCGATTTTTTGGTGACGCTCAATTGGATCTATGACAAGACCGGGGAAACCTGGGTTTTGGACCTGGAAAGAAAAACCGCGGCCCAAGGCTACGATTGGCCCAAACATTTCGCCAATTTCCCGGTGCGGGAAAAAACCCAGGAATGGAATTTGGTGGCGCATGGGGTGAACAACGCCATGGGCCTCAAGGTGCCGGCGCTTCTTTACCGCCTTACCGGCCAAGCTGATTTCCGGCGGCTGGCTTTCGAGGCGCCGGAAGTTTTAGACCGTTACCATGGGGAAGCCAACGGGCTTTTCAGCGCGGACGAGTGTTTGGGCGGCAAAAGCCCATCCCAAGGCACGGAGCTTTGCGCCATGGTGGAGACGATGTTTTCCCTCGAAACCTCGCTTTCCATTTTGGGCGATGTCCGATTCGCCGATCGGATTGAGAAAATCGCCTTCAACGCCTTGCCCGCCGCCTTCAGCCCGGATTATTGGGAGCATCAATATGACCAGCAGGCGAACCAAGTCGCCTGTGTGTTTGATCAAGCGCCCGTCTATACCACCAACCGGGGCATGGCCAACCTTTTTGGACTCGAACCCCAATATGGCTGCTGTACGGCCAATATGCATCAGGGTTGGCCCAAGCTGGTGTCCCACCTCTGGATGAAAACCGCCGACGGGGGATTGGCGGCGGTGCTTTACGCGCCCTCCGTGGTGACCGCGACCTTGTCGGGCACGCCGGTGACGGTGGAACTGACAACCGATTATCCCTTCAGCGACCAGCTCAGTTTTCAAGTGAGCTGCGCGAAGCTCGTCCGGTTCCCCCTTTATTTGAGGGTACCCGAATGGGCCAAGAACGCCGCCGTCACCCTGCCCGATGGCACGGTTCAAGCCTTGACCACGGGCCAGTTCAATAAAATTGACTGCCAGTGGGAGGGAAAAGAAACCCTGACACTTCATCTGCCGATGGAATTTAAAATCCGTCCCGGTTTCCAAGGCGCGGCCAGCGTGGAGCGGGGCCCCTTGGTTTACAGCCTGGGATTGAAAGAGTCGTGGAAGCCGGTGATTCCGTTCCGGTTCCAGCCCAAGGGTCAAAAGAAAAGCGAATATGTCCTCGTTCCCTTAAGCCCCTGGAATTTCGCGCTGGATCTGAATGTTAAAAATCCGGATGAGTCGCTTCGTTTTCAGGCCGGAAGTTTGAAGGGCAACCCCTTTACGCTGGATGGCGCGCCGGTGACGGTCACCGCCCATGGCAAGTTTTTGGAAAGCTGGGGATTTGTCCACGGCGCGGCGGACGCGCCGCCCCAAAGCCCGGTGGAAAGCCCCGCGTCCGAGCAAGATTTGGTTCTAGTGCCCTACGGATCCACCCGGCTCCGGGTGACCGAATTTCCCATCTTGAAATAAGTTGCACTAAAAAATAATTTTTTTAAATTCATTGAGAATTTGAGGGGAACAGGCCGGCTGGGAATAATTTCTTATTTGGGCCTTTCATGAAACACGCGATTTTCCCACTGCAACTTTTTAACGCCCCCCCGCGTCATACCTAGCGGGAAGTGAAAACGACCCGAAAAATAAAAAACCCGAAAGGGTTTGGAGGACTCAAATGAAAAAGTTAATCGCGGCTTTGATGACGGTGCTGTTCCTGGGTTCCACGACCGGTTTGGTTTTGGCTCAGACTCCGGCGGCTGGCAGCACGCCGGTGGTGAAGGCGCAGAAGCATAAGGTTCACAAGAAGGGGAAGAAGACCGTGAAGCCGGCCGCCGCCGCTCCTTCCACGACTCCCGTCAGCAAGTAAGACGCTGATGGATTAGGGCCGCCGCATTCGCGGCCAGAAGTCCCTCTCCGCCCTAAGCGGAGGGGGACTTTTTATTTTGCCCTAAAAACTTGAAAATGAGTTTTAGGATTTTTCAGGGTTTGTCTTCCTGATTTTTCAGCCATTTCCCCGCCAATCCACCCCGCTGGTGTTATTGAAAGTACCCCGGAATTCAGTATGATGTTCGCCATTGTGCCCGGCCGTAAGGATTCCTGACAGAATCCGATTCTTCCAATTCCCAAGGTTCTTTCATGCCCAGCAATGAAAAGTCCGCCCCCGTGAAGCTGCATCAATTGGGTTGGATTTTGGTTTTCGCCGTGGTCTACGCCGATATCGGGACTTCCATTTTTTATGTTCCCGGAATCCTCTATGGCGGCATCGGCTATTTGGCCACCCTGGCGCAGGTCATCACGCTGGGCGTCTTTATTTCCATCGCGCTCAAATACGTTGAAATCTGCCGCCGTTGTCCGGACGGCGGGGGCGTGGTTTCGGTCAACCGGGAAGCCTTCTCGAACCTCACCTTTTTACCCCTGATGGGCGGCGCGTTGATCACGGTCGATTATTTCCTGACCTCGGCCATTTCGGGGGTCTCGGGGCTCTTTTACCTGGCGTCGCTTTATCCTCCGGCCAAAATTTGGGTGGTGCCCGGGGCCTTGGCGCTTTTCTTTTTATTAATGATCTTGAACCTGATCGGAATCCGGGAATCAGCCTCCCTGACCTCGACCTTCGCGGCTTTTGAGATGGGCGTCATCTTTGTGCTGTTGGGCTCCTGCTTTTGGTGGCTGACCTTTCATCACGCCTGGCTTCCGCTCTTATTCCAGGTTTTCCATCCGGGCATTCAACTGACGGTGCCGATCCTGCTGACCGGTTACGCCAGCACCTGGCTGGCCTATTCGGGCCTTGAGTCCGCGGCCCAGCTTTCGGGCGCCATGAAAGAACCGGTGGGCAAAACCGCCGGGAAGGCCATGTGGCTGGTCATCCTGGTCGTCGGCCTTTTATCGCCCACTATCACGGCCTCCGCCCTTTTTATTGTTCCCGACAAGGTCAAGATGTCGGATCCCGAGTCTTTGCTTTCGGCCCTGGGGCTTGCCACCGGGGGGCCTGTGTTGGAATGGGGCGTGGTCTTGGCGGCCACCGCGCTTCTACTGATGGCTTGCAACACGGCCATCGCGGGGAATTATCACGTCAACGTGCGGCTGTCGGACCTTGGTTTTATGCCGTCCTTTTTACGCAAACGCCATCCGCGCTTAGGCACGCCCTATTGGTCGATCATCATCTCGGCCCTGATCCCCATGGTCATCATCCTGCTGACCCAAGGCAACGTGGACGTGTTGGGCGATCTTTACAATTTCGGTTTGCTCGGAACCCTCACCTTATCTTCCATCGCGGTGGACAGCCTGCGCTGGCGGGACGGCGAGCGGGGCGGTAAATTTTGGTTCGGCTTGTTCACCTCGTTCGCTTTGCTGGTCGCCTGGGTCATCAACATGGTGAACAAACCCCACGCGCTACTTTTTGGCGGGGGATTGGCGGCGATCTTGATCGCCGTGGGAATGGTCCACCGGCTCAAGGCCGACAAAAGGGCCGCGGAAGATTTCGCGTTGGCGGAAAACCAAGTGGCGGACCTGCCCGAGGCTTCCAATATCCTGACCCTGGAAGAGGCCGAGGAAGCCAGCCCGGTGGAATCCTCGCCCGTCTTGGTGGCCCTGCGGCAGATGAACCCGAGGCTTTTAGAGGAAGCGGCCATCCACGCGCGGGGCTACAAGCGAAATAATATTTACCTGGTTTACGTGGATGAAGTTCCGGGGCTCTTCGTGCCGACGGAGGTCAAACCGACCGCTGAGGCGGTGCAGGTTTTGGCGGCGTCCTGCCTGGAACTGGAAAAATATCATATGCTGGGCATCCCCATTTGGCGCATGGCCGAGGACGCGGGCACTTCCATCGCGGAAGCGGCCCGGCTTTTGAACGTGCGCACCGTGATGGTGGGTTCGTCCAAAAGGTCCTTCTTCTGGCGCATGATCAAGGGCCGCCTGATCCGCCGGTTGGCCTCCCGTTTGCCCGAGTCCTCGAACCTTTTCATCGTCGGATAAAAGCCGTTCCTTCAGCCCCCGCTTTTTGTTAAAATCACTCACCGAAATCAAAGGCAATTAGCAATGGTGGACGCCGATGAACGCTGATTCTTTGTGACTTCTTTCAAAAAAGTTTAGGCCTTATCGGTGTTTATCCGCGTGCATCAGTGTAAAAATGTCTTTTGAAATTTAAATAAAAGCAGGAAATCATGAGCCGACTCGTGCCCGTCAACCAAGCCGCCGATATTTTTCCCCAATACCGGGACACGCCGGTGGGACGCTTTTTGGAATACCACAACCTGGGCCGGCCTTTTGAGGTTTATCCCAAAGCCGAGCTTCTCATCGGCATGTGCATGGACAACCGCAAGCATTTGAACGCCCCCGACCTGTTCGCCTTCATCATCCGGGCCGCCGGCGCCAATATGCGCACCAGCGAGTTTAAGATTTCCTTCGCGGTAGCCGTGGGCGGGGTGCGGGCCATGGCGCTCATCGGTCACACCCAGTGCGGCATGGTGAAACTGCCGACGAAGCGCGAAAAGTTTATCGAAGGTTTGATTGAGGCCGGGTGGACCCGGGAAGCCGCCGCCGTGCATTTTGAGCAGAACGTCGCGAACTCCGAGATCGGCGACGAGGAAACCTTCACGCTCAGCGAGGCCAACCGCCTGCGGGCCCGCTATCCCAAGATATTGATCGCGCCCATGATCTACCGGGTCGAGGACAACCGGCTTTATTTGCTGGCCGAATAAGACAAGAGGTCCTTTGCCCTCTTTTTCCGGCTGTTGGGAAACTTTCCGGAACCCGCTTTTATTTTTGGCCGCCTTTCTTTTTCTTTTGACGGGCGTCAATCCCGGCTTTTACGCCGATGACAGCGCCGAAACCATCACGGCGGCGGTCCTTTTAGGCGTCGCCCATCCGCCCGGTTATCCCTTTTTCACCCTGCTCGGCCATTTCCTTTCTTTTTTGCCCCTGGGCGGATTCGGCTTTCGGGTCAACCTGCTTTCAGCCCTGTTGGCCGCCCTCAACTGCGTGCTTCTTTTCCAACTATTTCAAAAGTGGGTGAAGCTTCCCGAAAGCTGGGCCTTTGTCCTGGCGCTTTTTTGGGTGACCGGGGCCAGCGCCTATCCGGGCGCTTTGAGCGCTAAGACCGGTCTTTACCAACTTACCGCCGCGCTCATTCTGGGGATTCTTTTGGCCTTGGTGGAAGTGAAGTGGGAGATGGCGGGGTTTCTTTTCGGGCTTTCCTTGGCCAACCATTGGATGACCCTTTTGGTTTTGGCGCCGGGGATTTTCCTCTTCGCGCGGGACCAGGCCCAAGGCGGGGGAACCAGGGCCAAACTTTGGCTGGGATTCGTGGCGGGTGTTTTAAGCCTGTCCCTCTATTTATTTCTTCCGCTCCGCGCGGTCCATTCACCGCTTTTAAATTGGGGAGAGCCGGGTTCCCTCAGTTCTTTTTGGTTTCACTTGACCCGGGCGGAATATGGCGGCGCCGAGCACAATGGAGGCGCGTTGAATTGGGCCGCGCAGGCCTTTGATTTATTGAAACGCTATTTCATGGAATGGCCGGGACTTTTTTTGGCGGCACTCGCGGGCGCCTTTATCGCTTGGAAGAATGAGCCAAAGATGGTCCGGGGATTATTGGCCGGATGGTTATCCTTATGGGTCGTTCTGTCGCTCTATCTTAATTTGCCTGCGGCCCGCTTTTATCTTTTGGGGGAATACGCTTTAGCCGGCCAGACCCTGATTCTTGTCTTCACGGCTTTCGCGCTGAAAGCCGTTTTCCAAAGACTCCAGGGGAAACTTTTGATTTTCTTGGCCCTGGCCCTGGTTTTGTTAGGTCTCGGAATTTTCCGGGATCTACGGGACCGTCAAACCCACTACACCTACGCCTATGATTACGGACTTAACGCTTTTCAGGAACTTCCCAAGGGCTCGCTTTATTACGCGAAGGGCGATGGCTTGGTTTTTCCCGCCTGGTATTTTCAATGGGTCGAAAAAAAGCGTCCGGACTTGGCTTTCGTCGGGGTGGACGGATTGCCGATGGATTGGATTAGGCGCGACTTGGCCAAATCCCACCCGGATTTACACGTTCCCCTGACGGATGAAAGATTGGGGCTTGAATCGATCCCCACCTTGATGAGTTGGATGGCGGAAAAAAATACCGATCATCCTTTTTACTTAAGCTTCGAGGACTTGGACCCGCGCATCCTGCCGGGAGCGGCTTTGGCGCCCGAGGGAATCGTCAACCGGGTGAACCGCGAAGGGCCGGTGTCGCTTTTAACCGACGCCCAACAAATGGAAGCCTGGAATCGCCTTCGGCTTCGCAACCGGCCGCCCGAAAATCCGGTGGATGAAAGGACGGCCCTGTTTTTCTTTAGTAATTACGCCTTCAAGCGAAACGCGCTGGGCTTAACCGCGGAAAATCAGGGCGATGATTTCAGGGCCCAGGCCAAAGATAAAAAGGCCGCCGCTTATTATTTAAAGGCCCAGGAGGCCTATGGCCGCGCCTTTCGGGATTACGCCTGGGCCCAGGAATGGTACCCGCTCGAACCCAAGTACGCTTACAATGTGGGCAACGCGCTGGTGCATTTGGGCCGGAACCAGGAAGCCTTGGATTATTACCAGAAGGCCTGGGACCTGAATCCCCGTTACAAAGAAGCCTATTTCAACGCGGCGATCGCGGCCTTTTATCTGGGTCAAACCCAAAGGGCGGGCGGTTATTTTAGCCGGGTACTGGCCTTGGACCCCAACTATCCCCAGGCCCGGTCGAATCTCGATTATTTGGTCAAAAGCGGCGGTTATCATCCTTAGCAAAGCCGATAAAGGCTGATTTAAAAAACATGAAATTTTTGATCCTGTAATCCGCATTCATCGGCATTGATCATTGCAAAAGATTCTTTGGCTTTTTGAGCGTTGTGGGGCGGGCTTTTGAAACTTCAACTTATTTTCTGGAATAGGGAATGAAAAAAAAATACCAGCCGACGGGAAATGAATATGTTTCCCTGCCGACCCTGAACGAAGAAGACGCCACCCTTGAGAATTTGAACGTGGCCCACATGGGGCTCAACGGGTTGCTTTCCTTTTCAGGGAAGGCCCAACCGCTCGTCACGCCCCGCCTGTTCCTGGATGATTCCGAGGTTCTTTTCTTGGGTCAACTGGTCTGGGACCGGGACGCGGATTGGATGCCGCACTTTCATTTTAAAAACGAGCAAGTGGAGATGGAAGGAAGCTATTTTTGCCCCGTGGGCGAGCGGGGCTTTGTGCTTTCGATAAAGGTCAAAAATCTCTCGGAAAAATCCGTTTACTGCGTGGTGGGGGCCGAGACGGCCTGGGGCGAGATGCTTCACAGCGTGAACCTGACCAAGCCGCTCAAGGGCCAGAGGGTTTTGGTTTCCAAAAGCTGGGAAGGCACTCCGGTTTTTGAATGGCGCGCGCCCCAGCCCCTGGCCGCCTTGGCGCTTTATCCACCGGATAAGTCCAGCCGCTTTTTTTACCGTTTGGGCCGAAAAGCCCTCTCACCCGTGGGCCGGGAAACGCCGGTGCCCGAGGACGACATCCTGACCCTGCAGTGGCTTCAATCGCGGGACATCAAATCCAACCAGTTCTGGGAAACCTTCTTTTATTTTGGCTTGGGCCCGGATGAAATCGGCGCTTTCGCCTCCGCCCGGGAAATGCAAAGGGCGGGCGGCGCGGTTTTGCGGGATCAAAACCGCAAATGGCTCCAGGCAAGGCGGCTGGAAACCAAAGATAAAGAACTGGATCCGATCCTTAATTTAAACGCCTTCTTCAACCGCTTTTATTCGACCGGTCTCGCCATGGATACCGAAGAAGTGGTTTCGATGACTTCCCGAAGCCCCCGTTATTACGTGAGCGGAGCCTATTGGGACCGGGATGCCTTGCTTTGGTCCTTTCCGGCGCTTTTGGCGCAGGACCCCGAATGGGCCCAAAAAACCCTGACGGCCATCTTTCGCCGGCAGGGAAATAATTTTGGCACCCACAGCCGCTATCTTTCGGGCGCGGTTTTGGAACCGGGTTTTGAGCTGGATGAGCTTTGCGCGCCGGTGATCGCCTTAAAGCAATATATTGATGCCACCAAGGATTTCTCCCTATTAGATAAGCCTGAGTTTCAAGAATCCCTGGTCCGGTTTGAGAAGGTCCTGGCGACCAAACGCAATCCTAAGGTTGCCCTATACGAGACCTGGCTTTTGCCTTCCGATGATCCCTGGCCCCAGCGCTATGTGACCTATGACAACGTATTGGTTTGGCGGGCACTGCTTGATCTTTCTGAAATCCGAAAACACCAAAAAGACAAAAAAGCCTTTTGGCGCCTGCGGGCGCTGGCGGAAGAAACCCGCAAGGCTATCTTGCGCAAATGCCTGGTGAAGGGCCCCAAGGGCCGCCAGTTCGCCTGGTCGGTGGATTTGAACAAAAGTTTCCTCTTATATGATGAGCCGCCCGGCAGTCTTTTGCTTTTGCCCCACTGGGGTTTTTGCAAAGCCACTTATCCGCCCTGGAAAAAGACCCGGGATTGGGTCCATTCCCCGGAATATCTTTATTCCTACGCGGGCAAACCCTTCGAGGAAGTGGGCTGCCGCCACGCCTCGCACCCTTGGGTCTTGGCCGCCGTGAACAGCCTCTTGTCCGGGCACAAAGACCGGGCGCTTTCCTTTATTAAGCGCGCCTCCATGGACAACGGCCTGGCTTGCGAGTCGGTGGATGAGAACAGCGGAGAAGCCGCCACCGGCGAAGCCTTCGCCACCTGCGCGGGGTTCTTAGCTTATGGCCTTTGGCATGTGATGGGGAAGAAACAAAAGATTAAAAAGCGAGGATAGGCTGGATACAATAGGGAGCGTATTTGATCGCTCGCTAGTATTGGAAAGGTAAAACATGAAAATATTTATGACTAGATCTTCGGTCTTTTTCGTTGCCCTGTTATTTTCCTTCTCCCACTCCCTTTTCGCCCAAACTGGCGGTTCAACGGGTAAGTTCGCAAGCTATGAGGACTTTGTGGCGGATCACGTGAAATCGAACTTGTTCGTGGTCCAGCATGATGCTGGAAATAAACTGACCAACATCAAACGGGACCAAGTGGACTCGGAGATGCTCCTTCAATATTCCCCTGATAATGTGGGCGACAATACTTTCAAGGAAAACTTGCGGATTTTAGCGTTGGTTCCCGACCACCCGACTGTTAAAAATCCTCCTCACGGATTCCTGATTTTTTGGGACAGCACGGATGGCGCGGGCCGCTACGCTGATTGTAAGGATGTGGCGGTGACCATCGGGAGCCAAGATTTGGGAGACCTTCCCTCGGAATACCAAAGTAAGAAAAATTCGGATGGATCCCTCAATGAATTCATCACGGTTACTTTGAGCGGGCAACAACTGGCGGATCTAGCCAAAGCCGATAATGTCCACGTCGCCGTTTGCACGGACCAATTCGACCTCACCCAGGAGCAGAGATGGACCCTCCGGTGGATCGCCGCTAACTTCATGGATACCCTCGATAAAAAAATGGCCGGGGACGAGGCCTCGAAAAATAAATTGATGATGGGGAACGCGAGCGCGGTTAAAAAAACGGCAATCGATAATCAAACGACAGATGTTAAGTGTGAATATGTGGTTGAGGGATATGACGGTTGTGATAGCGCGGACTTGACCTATCGGGATGACAAGGGGAACACCACCCAGGAAAGCGGGGTATCTTTGCCCTGGTCCCAGGTTTATTACATCCCATCTGATCAATTAAGTTCCATGTTTTTTTATATTTCAGCTCAAAATAAAAATGAAAGTGGGTCGATCGTCACTGAGATCAAGGAGAACGATAATGTCGTTAAGGGGCCTACGACTAGTTCGGGTGGCTACGTCATATCGACCAGCAGCGGGCAGCTCGAACCGTAAAATCGCGGCCCGCTGGTTCTGGCGGTTTGTGATTTGAATTGAATGCCCGCGACAGACGCGACGGCCTGAATTTCACGAGCTATTAAGAATTCATTTCTGGCCCCTGGGAGGTATTCAATGGATCGCCACGTGAAAAAACATTACTCCAACGGCGAGATCAACGTGCTTTGGCAATCGGGGCTTTGCATCCATTGCGGGTACTGTGCCCAAGGCTTGCCCCAAGTCTTCAACCCGGCCAAGCGGCCTTGGATTGAGCCGATGGCCGCCACGACTGAGGAAATAAAAGATCAAGTCGGGAAGTGCCCTTCGGGCGCCTTATCCATCGTCCCGCTTGGCCAATAGGGCTTTTAAAAAGACTAGTTTTTAAGCCTTTTTAAACCAATGGCGTTTCTTGGATCCCGCGGAACCCCTCATTCCTCATTGGCAGAAAGAACAGCGGATGTTATCTTGAACCCCCACGTTTTATAAATACCCGTTGAGGAGCCACATTTGCCTAAAGCCGCCAAGAAAACCCAAAAGAAAGCCAAGCCGGTTTCCAAGTCCACGGCGCAAAAAAGAAAAGCCATCGGAATCATGATCGTGCTCTTCATCGCCGTCTTGTTTTGCGGCGAAGCGGTGTTTTTCATGAAGGGCCAAATTAATATTCCCCGGGACTATCCGGCCCAGCTGACCGGCTCTTTTAAGGGTGATGATCAAGCCTGCGGAATCTTCGCTCCTTGGGACATCAAGTCCGGTCCCAATTGGATCGCTTTGACCGACCAACCCCGTGAAAGAATCCTGATCTTCGATCTTCAAGGCCATTACCAGCGCATGATTGACACCAAGGCGGCGGGCAAACCCGACTTCAAGGAAATTTCCTGCATGGCCACCGACGGCGCCAACAGCCTTTACGTGATAGACACTTGGAACGCCATGATCCGCAATTTCAACGTGGCCACCGGCAAACCAACCGGAATTTTGGACATGGGCAACAAGGGCATGTTCGGGCCCCGCGGCCTTGGCTGGGTGAACGGCAATTACATCGTGGCCGATACGGGCACCCACCGGGTTGTGAAGATTTCCCCTTCGGGTGAAATTTTGGGCGCTTGGGACGGGGCGGGCGGCAAAGAAAAATTATCGAACCCCGTCGCGATCGCGGTCGACGCGCAAGGGCGCATTTATGTGGCCAACGAGCATGGCTTAAAGGTTTTGGACGCCCAGGGAAAATGCGTTCAGGATGACGAGAGCCTGCCGGTGAACGATGTGGCCTTGGACGCCCAAGGAAATATTTACGCCGCGCTCCGGGACACGGGGCTCGTGAAGATTTTCAACCCGATGGGAAAATATATCGGGACGCTGGCCAACGCGGCCCAAAAGGGACAAGACATCGACGGCGTCCGGGCTTTGACTGTTTTGCCCAGCGGCGACTTAGCCTGCCTCAAGGGCGGGGAAGTGGACTTTTATCATCCGGTGCCTGTGTCGGCGGGTCATTAAGATTCGTTTCACCGCTTAAAAACCCATGCGCCGCGCCCATTCTCAAATCCCGCTGGTCGGTGGGGAATGAAAGTGATATCTTGTCCGGCGCGGTTTGATTTTTCAAAAAGGCCGTTTTCTCTCAACGCGGCCGTTCTTTTTGGGACCTGAATGCTCATTTATCATCAAGATTGCCGCCACTTCACGGGTGAAAAACCCTGCCTGCCCCATAAGCAGGAAGGAGTGGTGTGCGACGGTTGTCCCCGTTACGACCAGGTCCAGGAGCGGCTTCTGATCGTCAAACTGGACGCGGCGGGCGACGTTTTGCGCTCCACCTCCATCTTGCCGGCTTATAAACAAAACAACCCGGGGCTTTCCATTTGGTGGGTCACCGAAAATTCCTCGAAACCGCTTTTAGAAAAAAACCCCTATATCGACGTGCTGCTGGGCGTGGACGCGATTCTGCCGGTCACCTTGGCTTCGGTGACTTTCAAGCGCGCCTATAATTTTGACATGAGCCGCAAAGCCGCCGCCATTTTGGCCGTCGCCAACAGCTCGGTGAAAAAGGGTTTTGGATTGTCTCCCGAAGGGTCGGTGGTGCCTTTGGAACCCACGGGCGAGGAATGGTTCGAGATGGGCTTGTTCGATACGGTGAAGCGGGCCAACCAAAAGACCTATCAATCCCATCTTTTCAAACTCGCCGGGCTCACCTACCAGGGCGAAGAGCCGCAATTGGCTTTGACCAATAAAGAGTTGGCTTGGGCCAAGGAATTCGCCCAAAAGAATAAGTTGTCCAAATTCAAAAAAATCGTGGGTTTCAACATCGGCTCCGGCGGCCGCTGGCCCATGAAGCGATGGCGCCTGGACGGTTTCGCTTGGCTGGCCAAAGCCCTGAAAAAGAAATATCCCAAGGTGGGCATTCTGCTTTACGGCGGGCCGGAAGAGCGGGAACTGATGCCCGCGCTCTCGAAAGAACTCAAGGGTTTGGTCCTGCCCACGGGGACGGAAAACACCCTGCGCCAATTCGCCTCGCTGGTGGGTTTGGCGGACGTGATGGTGACCGGGGATACCCTGGCCCTGCACGTGGCCATCGCTCTGGAAAAAAGAACGGTGGCCTATTTCGGCCCCACGTCCGACGTGGAAATCGACCTCTATGGCCGGGGCGAAAAAGTGCTGCCCCGCAAGCCCTGCCAATGCTATTACCAAAACCAGTGCACCCAAAAAATTTCCTGTATGGACAACCTGGAAGAAAAAGACATGCTGGCCGCCGTTGAGAGACAATTGAAACTGGCATGAAAGTCATCGCCATGGTGCCCACCTATAACGAAAGAAAAAATATCGCCCCCTTGATGAAGCTTTTCCGCAAGGACGCCCCCCAAGTCCAGGTGCTGGTGGTGGACGATTCCTCGCCCGATGAGACTTTTGTGGAAGTGCGCAAGCTGGCCAAAAAAGACAAAAAACTTCATCTGCTTCTTCGCGGCCGCGAGATCAAGGGCCGGGGTTGGGCGGGCCGGGATGGGTTCGTAAAGGCCTTGTCCATGGGCGCGGACGTGGTGGTGGAGATGGACGCCGATCTTTCCCATCAGCCGAAATTCATTAAAAACTTAGTCGCCCCGATTTTATCCGGGAAAGCCGATGTGGTCATTGGAAGCCGCTATATGCCCGGCGGAAAAGACATGGACCGCCCCTTCCACCGGCAGATGACCAGTAATTTCGCGCGCTACTATCTCAAGCTGGTTTTAGGGCTGAAGCCCAAAGACCCCACTTCGGGGTTCCGCGCCTTTTCCAAGGAAGCGCTGCGCCGGATTAAAGTGAAAACCCTCAACGCCCGGGGCCCCTTCACGGTTTCTGAGATTTTATTCCGATGCACCCAAGCGAAGCTCCGGATTCAGGAATCCCCCATCGAGTTCATCGACCGCACCCAAGGCGAATCCAAACTGGGCCTTTCCACGCTTTTAAAATACCTGGGAAGGGCCTTGGCTTTGCGGCTCAAAGGGTTTGAGTCCGCGCGTTAATCCGAGGTTGAGTGTTTTAAACCCCTTCTTAAGGAGATGAAATGGCTTCTTCCAAACCGCGGAACAAAAATAGTTCAAAGAGCGCCAATCCCATTACCAGCCCCCTGGGGACTGCTTTGCTAGCGGTCCTGTTTCTGGCGGCGCAAGTTCTTTGTTTGAAGGGAAGCGCGGTGTTGGGCATGGTGATTTCCCTTTTCGTCGCCCTCATCTGGCTGGCGGGGTTCTTTGATTTGTTTAACCCCCGGATTAATTTCAAGCCAACAAAGGCCGGGGCCGTAAGATCGAAAACCTCCGAAACCAAAGGATCCAAATCCGCCTTCAAGTGGGACGTTTCCAAACCGCTCTTTAGCGCCATGGATTTTTACCGGCTCTTGGCCCTTTTGGCGGCTTTGATGCTGGCCGTGATGGGACAGATCTATTGGATCCAGGCCGCGAGGCCGGTCACGCTGGTTATCGGCGCTTTTTATTATCTGGGGGCGGTTTTGCTTTGGCTCGGCGCTTTAGGGCCTTGGTTTAAGCCGGGACCCGCCGAGTCCGGCTGGGTATTGACCAAAGAAAAAATAATTTTCTGGGTTGTCATGGCGGTCGCCCTGTTTATGCGGGTTTACCAATTGAACCATTTCCCCGCGGGGCTTTTTATCGACCAAGGCTACGAGGGTTATTCCGCGCTTCGGATTTTGCATGAGGGCTGGCATCCCTTTTATGTTGAGGATATCTACCATAATTACGCCCTGGTGCTTTACCAGATCGCGGCTTTTTTTGCCGTGGTGGGCGCTTCCGATTTCACCCTGAAGCTTTTTTTCGTGCTGATGGTCATGGCCACCTTCCCCCTGATCTATTGGACCTTCCGGCAGTTGGCCGGGCCCCGGATGGCCCTGCTTTCGCTTTTCGTTTTGGCGGTCATGCGCTGGAACATTAATTTCAGCCGCAACGCCTTTCCCACGGTCCAGGTGCCTTTTTACATGTTTGGGACGCTGGCCTTTCTGATCTACGGCTTGAAGCAAAACAAACGTTGGTCTTTTGTGGTGTCCTCGCTTTTTTTCACGGCGGGCTTCTATACCTATCAGGCCTTCAAGGTTTTCCCGGTTCTTCTAATTCCGTACGCGATTTATGAGATCGCCACCAACCGCAAGGCGCTGTTGAAAAACGCCAAGAACATCCTGCTTTTCCTAGGGTTAGCCTTGGCCCTGACGGGCCCGGTTTGGTACGACATGGTGGCCACCCACAATATGGGCACCCGGGAGTCCGAACTTTCCATCGTGCCCCAATTGAAGGCCGCGCATAGCTTGCAGCCTTTCTTCAACGTGCTGGATAAAACGGCCTTGATGTTCAACCGCCAGGGCGACCCCAATCCCCGCCACAACCTGCAGGACTACCGCATGTTGGATGACGTTTCGGGCGTGCTGCTCATCTTAGGCTTGGTTTACGCCTTGGCGCGCGCGCGAGAGCGCGGGTATTTTTACGCCGTGGTGGGTTTTTTCGTCATGAGTATTCCTTGTATTTTTTCCATCGACGCGGCCCACGCCAACCGCATGCTGGGCATGACGCCTTTCATCGCGTTTTTGATCGCGGCGCCCCTGTCGGCGCTTTGGGGCCAGGCCCAGGCCTGGGCGGGGAAAATAGGCGAAAGGGTTTTCTTGGCGCTTTTGGGACTGGCCCTGATCTTTATGACGGTGGAAAATTTCAACGTTTACTTCAATATGCAGGGGACCAATTACGCTTGTTGGTCCGAGTATTCCATTACCGAATCCTCGCTCGGCAAAGCCATCGGCGAAAAGGGGCCGGGCTACGCGTCCTTCATCTCCCCGCGTTATTACAATCATTACTCGGTTAATTTTTACGCCTACCAATGCCTCCCGGAATTGAAGCCGTTTAAACTTCCGGACTCCTTGATGCCGCTGAGCGTTCCCGGCGACCACGGGCTTTTTTACGGCTTTGACGCGGGCCGGGCCGGAATTTTAGAAGCGCTCCAAAATCTTTACCCGCAAGGCAAGGTCACGGAACAGCTCGACCCGACCGGCCGACCCTTCCTTTATTTCTTCGAGGTGCCCGCTTCCGAGTGGGCGCGGTGCAAGGGACTTAAGGCCCAGTTCAACGGGGGAGCGGTGACGCTGTTGAATCAATTCCCCCAAGGGATTCCCAATGGACCCGTGCGCGCCTCTTTCACCGGAAGCCTCTTTGTCGGGGTGCAGGGAAAGTACCGGTTGGTCAATCATTCGGATGGAACGGTTTCTTGGAAGGCCAACGGCGTCCCGGTGCTGGGCGCGGCGGCTTTGACGGCGGGTTATGTCCCGATCCAGGTGAGCTGGAACCGGACGGCGGGAGCGGCGCCGCTCAGGCTGGAATTGGTCGGGGATAACGGCATCCATGTTCCATTGGACGCGGATAACGCCACGCCCGTGCAAGTGCCCTTAGGCTTATTGGCCAAATATTTTGACAGCGATGATTGGAGCGGCAAACCCATTTTGGGACAACAGGAACCCTTGTTGAACTACACCAATGGAAATGATTTTTCCGTCCGGGGCGGATCGGCTTCCTGGGAAGGATCGCTTCGGATCACGAAAAGCGGATTTTACCATTTTATGCTGGCGATGGACCCCAGCGACCAGGGCCGGCTGGTGGTGGATGGCCAGGATGTGATCCCCTTGGAACGTTATGGATCGGGAATCGTGGATTTATTGCCGGGCCGCCACTCGATTAAAATTTATTACCGCTCGGATGGTTATTCGTCCATTTCCTTGCTTTGGTCCCTGCCGGGTGACAATAATTTTGCCGTCGTTCCGGCGGAAGTTTTTCAGTAACTCTTAATTTTTACCCCTCGCCCTGGCGCTCTCCCTCGATCCCGCAAGGGGACAAGCGGGGGAGAGGGGATTTTAACCCAATCGGTTGCCAAGCATCGGCCTCCTAGGGGACTAACGTAAAGCTCCCGGCCAGGGTCTCATCCGCCGAATCCCGGGCCACCCACAGGCCGAACGAGCCCGGTTCCACCACGGTTTTTCCTTTTTCATTCGAGAATCCCAGTTTTGAGGCCGGCAGGTCAAACTCGATCGTTTGTGTCTCACCTGGTTTTAGTTCCACCCGTTTAAAGTCCACCAATCGTTTGACCGGCTGGGTGATGCTGGCTGTTTTGTCCTGGATATAAAGCTGGACAATCTCAACGCCGGCTTGGGCGCCGCTGTTTTTGACATCGGCGGTTATTTTGAGCGTCCCCTTCAATCCCAAAGTTCCTGAGCTTAAAACCAAATTGGAATAGTCAAAAGTCGTGTAGCTTAAGCCATACCCGAAAGGAAACTGGGGTGTGTTGGGCGAGTCGATGTATTTGGAGCACCACTTGTTGTTGGGATCTCCTTTATAAGGACGGCCCGTGTTGCGGTGGGCGTAATAAATCGGGACCTGGCCCAAATTACGGGGGAAGGTGACGGCCAATTTGCCGCAAGGCACCGCGTCGCCGAAGAGCACATCGGCCACGGCCGCGCCTTGTTCCACGCCTAAAAACCAGCTTTCCACGATCGCGGGCAAGTGATCGGCTTCCCAGGGAATCGTCAAGGGACGGCCGTTCATCAAGACGAGCACCACAGGGACGCCGGTCTTTTCGATTTGCTCAATCATTTCTTCCTGCCGGCCCGGCAAATCCAGCGAGGTGCGGCTTTCGGCCTCGCCGCTCATGGATTGCCTTTCGCCTGCCACCACAATCGCCACTTGGGCTTGTTTAGCCGTGTTGACCGCCTGGTCAATCAACGATTGGGGCGCGTCCGCTTGGGTCACGTCCACGCCGGGGGCGTAAAGCACACGAGTGGAAGCGCCTAGTTTGTCCTGGATTCCTTTTAATACGGTGATGACTTGGTCTTGAACTTTTTCACCTTGGCAATGCCAGGGACCCAAGGGGTCGATCTTGGAATCGGCCAGGGTACCGATGACGGCGATGGTTTTTAAGTCTTTGCCCAGCGGCAAAAGATTTTTATCGTTTTTAAGAAGCACAATGGACTGTTGGGCTTCCTGAAGGGCCAGGGCCCGGTTCGCGTCGGTCATCATGGCGGCGTCTTCCGCGCTTTCATCCGCGTAGGGGTGTTCGAAAAGACCCAGCTCAAACTTGACCTTTAAAATACGCCGGGCGGCGTCGTTAATGAGGGCGACCGGAATTTTTTTCTCCTGCACCAGTTGGGCCAAATATTGGCTGTACACCTTGCTGTGCATGTCCATATCCACGCCGGCCAAGAGGCCTTTCCGGGCCGCGTCTTTGTCATCCGCCGCGTAGCCGTGGGTGACCAATTCGGCCACCGAATCCCAATCCGAAACCACGAAACCTTTAAACCCCCACTCGCCTTTGAGGATGCCCCGCAGGGTGTAAACATTTCCGGAAGCGGGAACGCCGTTAAGGTCGTTGAAGGCGCTCATAAAGGTGCGCGCACCGGCGTCGGCGGCGGCTTTAAAGGGCGGCAGGTGGATGTCCCGCAAGGTCACTTCGGACATGTCGGTGGTGTTATATTCCCGCCCCGCCTCAACCGCGCCGTAACCCACGTAATGTTTGGCGCAGGCGGCGATCGAGCCCGGATCCGAAAGCGAGGCGCCTTGGAAGCCTTTCACCCGGGCGGCGGCCAAGATCGAGCCCAAAAAAGGATCCTCGCCCGAGCCTTCGGCGATGCGGCCCCAGCGCGGCTCCCGGGTCACATCCACCATGGGCGCGAAGGTCCAGCGGATGCCGGCGGCGGCGGATTCATGGGCGGCCACGCCCTCGCATTGTTCCAGCAGGTCCGGATTCCAAGCGCAATCCTCGGCCAAGGGAATGGGGAAGATGGTTTTGTAGCCGTGGATCACGTCCAATCCAAAAAGCATGGGGATATGGAGGCGGGATTGTTCCACGGCGATTTTTTGAAGCTCATTGATTTGTTTGGCGCCCACCGTATTGAGGAAGGAGCCGACCTTGCCCTGGGCGATGTCCGTCTGGGCCTCCACCGAGGCGGTGGCCCAGTTGTTATATTGAACCATCTGGCCGATTTTTTCCGCCAGGGTCATTTTGCCCAAGAGGGCGTTCACTTTATTGTCCAGCGCCGCGTCGGAAAGGGGAGCCGCCCAAGCGGTGGTCCGCGAGAGGCTTAGAAATAAAAGCAAAAAGAACACCCTGGATTGGGCCGCCATTTTGATTCCTCCGAAGGACTTAAAGTTGTTTAGGAGGGGGATTTTAACCTTGGGGCCAGCGTTCGGGTTGAAAATTTGAGCCGGGAGGGCTTTTGGTTTTTTTCACGTTGACGCTCCCTGGGCCCTGTGACATACTTATTCGGTTTTCCAGTATTTCTCCGCGGTTTTCTAAAAAAGATTCCCAAATTGGACGGCTTCAGGAGGTTTTGTGAGAAACTTTCGTCTGTCGATGTTGGTCCTCGCGTGTTTTAGCGTTATATCGTTTCTTGGTTTGAATGGATGCGGGTCCAAAGAAGACGGAACCACCATCAAGATATCCTCTTGGGGCGACCTTCAAGAAAACGTCATCCTCGTTAATCTGATCGCCGAGTTTGAGAAAACCCATCCCGGCATCCATGTCCAATTGGAACGCATTCCTTTCAGCCAGTATGTCCCGAAATTGTTGACCGAAGTGGTGGGCGGTATCGCGCCGGACGTCATTTTCGTGGAAGTCAATAATTTCACCGACCTTTACCTGCGCGGCGCCTTGGAGCCTTTGACGCCTTTTATGCAGAAGGATAATTTCAGCCTGGCCGACTACTATCCCGCGGTTGTTGACCGCTTCACGGCCGACGGAAACACCTATGTCATCCCCCGCGACACCGCGCCCATCGCGGTGATTTATTACAACAAGAAGGCCTTTGACGAGGCCCATGTGGCTTATCCCACCGATAACTGGGACTGGAATGATTTTGTTTTGGACGCCAAGCGGGTCATGAAAACCGATGCTTCCGGCAAAGTCACCCGCTGGGGATTCATCGACGAGTGGCCCATCTGGGACGCCTGGGTTTATGACGCGGGCGGCAGTTTCGCCGACGACGTGAAGAAGCCCACCAAGTGGACCTTCGCCACCGATTCCAACTCGCTTCGGGGCATCCAATTCCGCTCCGACCTGATGAACAAATATAAAGTCATGCCTCAGCCCGCCGGTTTGGCGGCCATGGGTGGCGTGGGTACGGCCGATATGTTCGAGAACGGCTCCGCGGCCATGTATTTCTCCGGACTCTGGAAAGTGCCCCAGTTCAGCGAAATCAAGGACTTCAAATGGGACGTGGTCATGTTCCCGAAAAACCCCGAGGGCTACCGCGGCTTTTCCACCGGCGGCTCGGGCTACGGCATCTTGAAGAGCTGTAAACACAAGCAAGAGGCTTGGGAGCTGGTGAAATACATCTCCGGAGCCGAAGGCGCCCAGGCTTTGGCCGCCACCGGATTGGCCCAGCCCGCCATCATGAGCGTGGCCAATTCGCCGACCTTCTTGAACGGGCAGGATCCCCAAAACAAAAAAATGATTTTGGACGCCATGCAATATGTGAAGTACAACCCCATGTGCAAAAACTGGTTTGAGGTGCATGACAGCATTATGGGTCCGGAGCTGGACCGGGTTTGGAACGGCACCGAGACGGCCAAGGAAGCCATGGACAGCCTCAGGTCCGAACTTGATAAAAATCCACCCCAAACCAACTAACTTTTAAGGAGACCCGTATGCCCTTTACGTCGGCTGAAAGAAAAGAAGCCATCAGCGCTTTTGTTTTCATCTCTCCTTTTTTGGTTTGGCTGATTTTTTTAATGGCGGGGCCCATTATCGCGGCTTTCGGACTTTCGCTTTTCCAATGGGACGGGCTTTTTGTCCCGCCGAAGTTCATCGGGCTGAACAACTACATCCAAATGATCCATGACAACCTTTTTTGGAAGGCCTTGGGCAACACCTTTTATTTCACCGTCCTTTCCGTTCCCATCGGGATGGCTTTGTCGATCATCGTGGCGCTTTTGATGAACCAAAAAGTGAAGGGCATCGGCTTTTTCCGCACGGTGTTTTACCTGCCTTCGGTCATGGGCGCCAGCGTGGCGGTGGCCATGCTGTGGAAATGGATCTTTGACGCCGACCACGGCTTGATGAACTATTTCATCTCGGTTTTCACCGGAATCCCCATCAAGGATTGTCCGGGATGGCTGGCCAGCGAAATCTGGAGCAAGCCGGCCCTGATCATCCAAAGCTTTTGGGGCGTGGGCGCGGGCATGATCATTTACTTGGCGGGCTTGCAGGGCATCCCGACCACGCTTTATGAGGCCGCCGACATCGACGGGGCCAACAAGTGGCAGCAGTTTTGGACCGTGACCTTACCGGGGCTTTCCCCGGTCATCTTTTTTCAGCTCATCATCGGCATCGTGACCTCGTTCCAAATCTTCAACCAAGTTTTCATCATGACCAACGGGTTGGGCGGGCCGGCCAATTCTACCCTGGTGATGGTCCTCTATATTTATAAAAAGGCCTTCGATTATTACCAAATGGGCTACGCCTCGGCTTTGGCTTGCGTGTTGTTTTTGGTGATCATGGCGGTGACTTGGGTTCAGTTTAAATATTCCAAGTGGGTTTATTACGAGGGTGAGCTTCGCAAATAGTTGTTTTCGGATGAGGTCCCGCGGGGATCAACTTCTTTTTAAGGTGGAATGGAAATGCCTGAAAAAGTGATGAGCCATTGGGCTAGCAAACGCCGCAACGAAGCGATCACCAAAGTGGTGGTTTCGGTTCTTCTGATTATCGGATCCTTGCTGATGCTGTTTCCGATTCTTTGGATGCTCTCGACTTCCTTTAAACTGCCGACGGATGTTTCCCGGATCCCGCCGATTTGGATCCCCCATCCCCTTCAGCTTCAGAATTATCCCAACGCTTGGAACGTGCTCAACCCCAACACGGGCAAGGGCGTCTACGCGGACGACACCTGGACCTTTTTGGGCTTCACCATCCAAGGCGTCAATTTCACGACTTACTTGGTGAACACGCTGATCATTACGATCACTTCCTGCGTGGGAACGACCTTGTCCTCCTCGCTGGTGGCCTTCGCCTTCGCCCGGCTCCGGTTTCCGGGCCGCAACTTCCTTTTTATGCTTTGCCTGGCCACCTTGATGGTGCCGACCCAGGTCACCATGATCCCCACCTTCTTCCTTTTCGCCCGGGGATTTGGCTGGGACAATACTTTTTATCCCCTGATCATCCCGGCCTGGCTGGGCGGCGGGGCTTATAACATCTTCTTGATGCGCCAGTTTTTCATGAGCATTCCTTACGAAATGGACGAGGCCGCCAAGATCGACGGTTGCACCGATTTCGGGGTTTTCTGGCGTATTCTTTTGCCCCTCTGCAAACCCGCGCTGGTCACCGTGGCGGTCTTCTCCTTTGTTTATAACTGGAACGACTTCCTGAACCCCCTGCTTTACCTGACCTCGGATGACAAACAGACCCTGACCTTGGGCCTTCAAAACTTCATGTCCCTCTATGGAAGCGACTATCACCTGTTGATGGCCGCCTCGCTTTTAATCTCGATCCCGATCGCCTTGATGTTCCTGATCGGACAGCGCTACTTCATCCAAGGAATTGCCACCACCGGTTTGAAATAGCCGTCGCTTTAGGAATCCTCAAGAAGCCCTTATTCTTAAATGGAATAAGGGCTTTTCTTTTGGGGCCTCCTAGGCGAAAATGCTGGTCGCTTTAAAGCCAACCCACGCCCCCGGTTTATCCGACTTTTTTGTGGTTGTTGCCGTCAACTTCAATTCTTAAGGAGCTTCACTATGAAAAGCGCGTTGTCGCCGCTGGGAAGAGAGCGGTTTTTCTTTACCTCCGAATCCGTCACCGAAGGTCATCCGGATAAAGTCGCCGACCAAGTCTCCGACGCTATTTTGGACGCCTGCTTAAAACAAGATCCCCTGAGCCGTGTGGCTTGTGAAACCCTCCTCACCTGCAACTGGGTGGTTGTGGCCGGCGAGATCACCACCAACGCTCAAGTCAATTGGCCCGAAATCATCCGTGGCGCCATCCGCAAAATCGGATACCTGGACGCCAAAGCAGGCCTCGACGCTGACACGGCCGGCGTGACCGTTGCCATCAACCGCCAATCGCCTGACATCGCCATGGGCGTGGATACCGGCGGCGCCGGCGACCAAGGCATGATGTTCGGTTTCGCCAACCGTGAGACGCCGGAATTGATGCCGCTTCCCATCATGCTGGCCCACCGCTTGGTCGAGAAATTGGCCAAGGTGCGCAAGAATGGAAAGCTCAAATACCTCCGTCCCGATGGTAAGAGCCAGGTTTCGGTGGAATATATCGGCGGCAAACCCGCCCGCGTGGACGCGGTGGTTTTGTCCACCCAGCACGCGCCGATCAGCCAAGCCAAACTCAAGGCGGATATTTTACGCCATGTCATCCGGCCGGTGATCCCGTCCAGCATGATCGATTCCAAAACCAAAATTTTCGTCAACCCGACCGGCCGTTTTGAAATCGGCGGACCTTTGGGCGACACCGGCCTCACGGGCCGCAAGATCATCGTCGACACCTACGGCGGCTATGGCCGTCACGGCGGCGGCGCTTTCTCCGGCAAGGATCCGTCCAAGGTGGACCGCTCGGCCGCTTACGCCGCGCGCTGGGTGGCCAAGAATATCGTGGCCGCCGGTTTGGCCGACCAATGCGAGGTGCAGATTTCCTACGCCATCGGCGTGGTGGAGCCCACCAGCGTTTTGGTGAACACCTTCGGCACGGGCAAGTTGCCCGAGGAACAGATCACCCAGGTCGTGCGCAAGGTGTTTGACCTGACGCCCCGGGGCATCATCAAGGCGCTGAATTTGCGCCGCCCGATTTACCAGAAGACCGCCGCTTACGGCCATTTCGGCCGGGTGGACAAGGACTTTACCTGGGAAAAGACGGACAAGGCCGCCGCGCTCCGCAAAGCCGCTCATCTTCGTTAAGACTCGAAAAACCCTGGCCGCTTGACGGCCCGGTCAAATTATTAGGGGAGAAAAAATGAAATATCATGTGAAGGATTTGAAGCTGGCGGTCAAAGGCAAAGACCGCATTGAGTGGGCCGAGCGCAGCATGCCGGTTTTGCGTTTGATCAAGAGCCGCTTTTTGAAAGAAAAGCCCTTGAAGGGAATCCGCGTGGCCGCCTGCCTGCATGTCACCACGGAAACCGCGAATTTGCTGATCACCTTGAAGGCCGGCGGCGCCGAGGTTTACGCCTGCGCCTCCAACCCGCTGTCCACCCAGGACGATGTGGCCGCTTCCTTGGTGAAAAACTACGGCATCCCGACCTTTTCCATCAAGGGTGAGGACCGTAAGACCTACTATAAACATTTGAACGCGGCTTTGGACGCGCGTCCGAACATCACGATGGATGACGGGGCGGACCTGGTTTCCATGCTCCACTCCGAGCGTTCCTCGCAGGCTTCCGAGATCATCGGTTCGACCGAAGAAACCACCACCGGCGTCATCCGTTTGAAGGCCATGGAAAAGGACGGCGTGCTCCGCTTTCCCGTCATCGCCATCAATGACGCCAAGACCAAGCATTTCTTTGATAACCGTTACGGCACGGGCCAATCCACCATGGACGGCATCATCCGCGCGACCAACCTTTTGATCGCGGGCTCGGTCGTCGTGGTGCCGGGGTACGGCTGGTGTGGACGCGGTGTGGCTTCCCGCGCCAAGGGATTGGGCGCCCGGGTTATCGTGACCGAAGTCGATCCTTTGAAGGCCTTGGAAGCCGTGATGGACGGCTATGAAGTGATGCCCATCGCGGGAGCGGCCTCGATCGGGGACATTTTCGTCACCCTGACCGGCGACATCCATGTCATCCGTAAAGAGCATTTCGCCAAGATGAAGGACGGCGCGGTGGTGGCCAACTCGGGTCACTTCAACGTGGAGCTGGACTTGGAAGGCCTCAAAAAGATCGCCCCCAAGACCCGCAAGATCCGCGACTTCGTCACGGAGTACAAATTCAAGAACGGCAAAAAAATATTCGTTCTGGGCGAAGGGCGCTTGATCAACCTGGCCGCCGCCGAGGGCCATCCGGCTTCCGTGATGGATATGAGCTTCGCGAACCAGGCTTTGGGCGCGGAATACGTGGTGAAGAACCACGCGATCCTCGACCGCAAGGTTTACTCGGTTCCCGAGGAGACGGACCAAGAGATCGCGCGCCTCAAGCTCAAGGCCTTGGGGATCAAGATCGATACCCTGACCGCCGAGCAAGAGCATTATCTCTCGTCGTGGGAGATGGGTACCTAAGCAAAATTTAATCGCGGTCATTGCGAGGAATGGACTGCGAATAGCAGTCCGACAATGACGAAGCAACCCCAGTTGAAATAGCTTTTTCCAAGGCGGGCCTCAAAAGGGCCCGCCTTTTTTGTTTCTCAGTTTTGTGTGTCTGTCCGCGTTAGGCAAGAGAAGACAATAAGCGTAATTAGGGTTAATTTCATGGCCTGATTACGCGAAAAAAGGATCCTCGAAGGTATTCATGGCATAACCGTGGTAAAATTTGTCGACTTTTATTTAGGAGGCGTTATGAAACGGGTTTCTCTCTTTCTGGTTTTATCTTTCTTTTCTATTTCCTGTAGCTCCAGCAACTATCCTAGCGGTTTGGGGTCGGGCAGTTTTAGCTGGAACGGCCCCCTCATTATTTCGGCAATCTCAAATGGGAGCGCCTTCACTGAGATCGCCACTTCCAGTGGTCCGGTTAACAACGCGGCGGTGACCCTGTCTTATTCCGGCAATACCCAAGTTCCCCTCACTTATGTCATCAGTACTTCTTATCCCGTCACATACAGCGGCGGGGTAACTCTGTTGAGCCTCGCTTATTACGACAACACTTCTTTCACCTATACGGCTGATCAACCCTATACCCTCACGGCTTCGTTTGGCGGAAACAGTTACTCGGCGAGCACCACCGCCGTGGGAACGCCCGTATTCAGCACCAGCAGTTCCAACTTGGTTTGCACTTGGACCGGCGGGGGAAATGAAAATGTCATCACGGCGGAAGAAAGCATCAGTCCTTACACGGTCAAGACCTTTGGGCCCAATGTTACTTCGCCTTATAGCATCCCCAATAGTTCTTTGCCCGGCGCCACTGGGAACAATGATGTCATCGCTTCCATCAACAATTTGAATAAGTCCGCCTTTACGGGAACTTCGGATGGCTCCTATCTTTTATCAAGCAGTGAAGGCGTGACTTCAAACTACTAACAATTGGTTTTTCTCTCTCCCGCTTCTTTGCCGAAGCGCCTCTTGGGCGTTTCGGCATTTTTGTTTAAAATAAAACTTGTCTAATGTGGGGAGCCAATTGATCTAGCTCTTTTCAATAAGCTGGCAAAAGCTGATAGAATAAATGGCAAGTCGTCCTGTCTTTGGCCTTCATCAATAAGGGGTTCAACCATGGTTCCCACATCCGCTATCTTTACCCACCTGCGCGGGGTTCTTCAAAGGACTTATTTCGCGCAGGACCTGACCCTGAAGCAACTCGACCAGTTGGTCATGGCCCTCAAGGCTGCCCGGTTTTTCAAGGGGTACGAGATCATCCGTCAGGGCGCCGCGGGGGAGGATTTTTACCTGATTGCCACCGGCCGGGTCTCGGTCTGGGTGGACAAGGGCAAAGGCCGTGTGAAAAAGGCCGAGTTGAGGGCCGATGACTTTTTCGGTGAGATGGCGCTCATCTCCAACGAGCCGCGCAATGCCACGGTCATCGCGGAAGGCCAGGTTGAGCTCTTCGTTCTGCAAAAGAGCGACTTTGAAAAGATACTTCTCAAAAATCCCGCCATCGCCGGGAAACTCAAAAAAGCCTATGACGCCCGCGCGGCGGAAAATCTCTGACGGGAAGAAAAGCGTTTTAGAGACATTTGATTTGAAATCAAACCAGGCTGGATTTTCTGAGAAAAAACCAATGAAGGAAATAGGTATGAAGATATTGACGGTATTATTGACGTTTTTAGTTTCAGGAGCTTTTATCCCCAATCGGGTCCTTGGAAATTCGTTTTACAGCCGGGCGCCGGGGTTTGACGTTCCTAATGGAACCATCGCCTATATGGGCAGCTATTTCAGCCCTTTACGGGTCCACGCGAACGGATCCGATACGAGATATTTGGTCCCCGCGCAGCGCGAATTTTTAGGAATGAAAACAGACCGGGCTTATTTCGTGGCGGATAAAAGCCAGGCGGTTAACGAAACAGACCGAGCTCTTCAAGAAAAAGCCGCGGAAATGAATCTGTCGTTGAATCCAGTCGCGTTCAATGAAACCTATCAAAAGGCTCTTTTGATGCATGTGTTAAACCCCGCCAAATATCTCTACAACCCCCAAATCTCCCAATTTTGCGGATACCCGCCTTATATTTTGATCGTCCTCATTGATTATTATGCTGAATTCGCCTTCTCGATCGATATCCGGGAATCCCAGGATGGTCAGAACATCAACTATTGGGGAAGACGCTCCATCATTGAACAGGATCTAAACTTGTTCAAGAATCGGGGCCGGCAGGCGGCGGTCGCTTTGGAATTTTTTCTTATCTCCGCGAAAGATGGAAGCACGCTTTGGCAGGCAAATACAATTACGACGACCGATGGAAGCACCGACAACTACTACGGTATTGCCCAGGGATTGATGGGGGACGCGTTTAACAATCTAATGAAAAAATAATTTATGTTCACAACAGGGAGGCGTTCATGAGAGTAAAGTTCTGGGTATTGGTTTTATCGGCGATGGTGTTTTTGGGGGGGTGCGCTAAGTCAGGCCCGGCTAAAATCAAAATCGGTTTGTCGCTCGATACCCTTAAGGAAGAGCGTTGGCAGCATGACCGGGATTTTTTTACGGCTAAGGCCAAGGAACTCGGCGCCCAGGTGCTGGTACAAGCGGCCGACAATGACGCGGTTCGACAAAATTCGCAGGCGGAAGACCTTTTAACCGAAGGCGTCCAGGTATTAGTCGTGGTTCCGCATGACGCCAAAAGCGCGGCGACGATTGTGGAAGCCGCCCACAAGGCGGGTGTTCCGGTGCTTTCCTACGACCGGTTGATCCGTGACAGCGATGTGGATCTTTACGTTTCCTTCGACAATTTCAAAGTAGGCCAACTGCAGGCGGATTATTTGCTGAAGGAAAAACCCAAAGGTAATTATTTATTGGTGGAAGGCGCGCCGACGGACAATAACGCCCATCTTTTCCACGACGGTCAGATGTCGATCTTAGGGCCTGCGGTAAAGCGGGGAGACATCAAAATTGTGGCCGATCAATGGGCCAACGATTGGACGGCGGTGAATGGGCTTAAAATCACCGAGAACGCCTTGACCCAAAACAACAATAAGATCGACGCCGTGGTGGCCGCCAATGACACCTTGGCCGGCGCCGCCCTGCAGGCTTTGGGCGAGCAGAATCTCGCCGGGAAAGTCGCGGTTTCGGGTCAGGACGCGGATCTGGCCGGTTGCCAACGTATCGCGGCAGGGACCCAAAGCATGACAGTTTATAAACCGATCCAAAAACTGGCGGAAAAAGCGGCTGAGCTGGCCGTGGCTCTGGCGCAAAAACAGCCGTTGGCCGACAAGACCACGACGGTCAACAATGGCAAAGCCGACATTCCCTCCATTCTTCTGGACCCAATCCAAGTCGATAAATCGAATCTGGATTCCACCGTAATCGCCGACGGTTACCAAAAGAAAGAAAGCGTTTATTCCAAATAACGCATTCTGTTTGACAATGTTTGGGCGGTTTTATTTTTTGGCGGATGAAAGGTGGGTAAATTTTTCCCACTTCGGATCCTGTCAAGAAAATATTCTTTTTTTGTAACTTTTTTAAAAAAATCGTTTTTCTTCCTAATGAATTTTTGTTAAGCTTTCGCCCGTTGTCGAAAACAAGAAAGGGAGCAAACATGAAAAAGATTGCGTTTTTTGTTTCGTTCTTGATGGTGGCGGCATCGGCTGCTTTTGCTGATGACTTCACGTCAAAGTTGGAGGTTCAACTGTTATCGGGTGTCGATATCCCGACGAGCTATCAGTTCGCCAGACACAGTACTTATGGGTATAACTTCGGCGTTGGAATTGGTTACCGGGTAGATGATCAAATTTCGGTGATGGCGATATTGGAATCCCACAATGTAAGCGCCAATTTCGCTACCGACGACTATTACTACAATGACCAAGTCGTTTCAAATGAGTTGGGATTAGAAGTGAAGTACATGCTTCCGACGGGACCTGTTCGGCCTTATGTTTTTGTCGGATCGGGCGTGTCTTTCCTAACGTACAACGAGCATTACTATGACGGTTATTTTTATGATTACTACTCTAGCGGGTTCCTGGTGGATGGCGGTGTAGGAGTCAATCTGCCGGTTGATGATCAATTGAGCGTTTTTGCCCAGACCAAGGCTTCTTTCGTCTGGTGGGACAAGAACGTGGCGAATTATTGGGGGCTGGATAAACAGCTCGCCTATGTGCCGATTCAAGTCGGCGTTGATTTCCACATTTAACAAAAGGAGAAGGGATAATGAAAAAATTATTGTTTGCCTTGCTTTTCATGTCGACCGCTTCCCTGGCCTTGGCGCAAGATTCGACCAGTGCAGATGCCAAAAAATGGGAATTTCAAGTTGAGGGTGGGTTGAGCCTTCCGATCAGTAAAAATTTTTCCGACGGATCTCCCGGTTACAGCGATGGGGGCTTTAAAACCGGCTATAATTATGGGGGAGCGGTTGGGTATAAGATCACCCCGCAACTTTCCATCCTGGCCGATTTGGAATGGCATGAGTTTGATGCCAAAGACGATACTTCAGCGTCGGGTTATGTGTATTACTGGAATACCACGGAAATCGCCCTTCTGATGAAATATCGGATTTTCAAGGGCGGGTTCAGCCCCTATGTTTTCTTCGGGCCTGGGGCTGCAGTTGACGTGGCGGGTTACAAGTACACCACTTATTACACACCGCCTTACCATAACTATGCTGAGCAGAGCATGACGACTGATTTCCTTTTACAAGCGGGAATTGGTTTAGAGTACGCGATGACGGATGATTTCAGCGTTTTCGCCCAGGCCAAAGAATCCTTTGTCTTTTCAGGCGCGGCTTTGGCCGATTGGACGGTGGGGTATTCAGTTGATATGCCTACCCGTTATGTTCCGGTCCAAGCGGGTTTGATTCTCAATCTCTAACAATTCCATCAGGGACAAAAAAGCCCGGCCCGCCCCCTTCGGGGGAGCGGGTCGGGCTTTTTGTTTTTGGGGACCCGGTTCCCGAAAAAGGGCATAATATTCACCCATGGCCCTGCTTGAACTGAAAAACATCACCAAAGATTTCCCCGGCGTCCGCGCGCTGGATGGCGTCAGCTTTGACCTAAACCCCGGCGAGATCCACGCGCTTTGCGGGGAAAATGGCGCGGGTAAAAGCACCCTTATCAAAATTTTATGCGGCTACCACCCGGCCAGTTCCTACGGCGGGGAAATATTGCTTTCAGGGGAAAAGATCGCTTTTAAGTCGCTCCAGGATTCGGAAAAAGTGGGATTGGCTTTGATCGCCCAGGAACTGGCCTTGGTTCCCGAGTTTTCGGTGATCGAAAACATGAGCTTAGGCCAAGAACCTTCCCGGTTTGGGTTTCTTCAAAAGGATGTGGCGGAACAAAACTGCCGCCGGGCTTTAGAAAAAGTAGGTCTAACGGTCGATCCCCATACACCGGTTAAGGACTTGGGCGTGGGCCAACAGCAGATGGTGGAGATCGCCAAGGCCCTCGCCAAAGACGCCCGGCTTTTGGTTTTGGATGAGCCCACGGCGGCCCTCACCGAAAGCGATTCCAAGCGATTACTTGATCTCTTAAGTCAGCTTCGCCAAAAGGGCGTTTCGGCTGTTTATATCAGCCACCGATTGGAAGAAGTGGCCCGAATCGCCGACCGGGTCACGGTTTTGCGCGATGGTAAGTCGGTCTCCACGGGCGTGATTTCCAAAATGCCAAAAGACAAAATTATCGCCGACATGGTCGGGCGGGAAGTGAATACCTTTTATCCCCGGCCCCCGGCGCGCGAAGGCGAAATTCTTTTATCCGTCAAAAACTTGGGGCTCGCCGATCCTCAGGCACAGGATCGGAAAATATTGGACGATATTTCCTTTGAGGTGAAGGCCGGGGAAATTTTAGGACTCGGGGGATTGATGGGATCGGGCCGCACGGCCCTTTTGAGCGCCCTCTTTGGAGTGGCCCGTGGAAAAATTACCGGTACGATTGAAATGGGAGGCTCGGCCTTCCCGCCTTTCACCCATCCGGCCCAAGCCATCCGTCAAAAAATCGCTTTAGTCAGTGAGGACCGCAAACGTTATGGTTTGGTGTTGGAATCCACCGTGCGGGAAAATTTGGTTTTGGCGGTTTTATCCCAGCTCACCCGCAAGGGGCTTTTGGATGGGGAAGCGGTGGATGTTTCCTGCGAAAAAGAGGTTTTGGACCTTCACATCAAAACCCGGGGGCTTTCGGCTTTGGCCAATCAGCTTTCCGGCGGGAACCAGCAGAAAGTCGTTTTGGGAAAATGGTTTTTAACCACTCCGAAAGTCTTATTGCTCGACGAGCCCACCCGGGGGATTGACGTGGGCGCCAAGGCTGAGATCTATGATTTATTGGGCCGCTTGACCCAAGAAGGCATGGCCATTGTGATGGCCTCGTCCGATCTTCCGGAATTATTGGGTTTGAGCCACCGGATTTTAGTTTTGAACCAAGGCAAAGCCGTCGGCTTTTTTGACGCCAAATCGGCGACGGCCGAAAAAATAATGGTGGCGGCCACGGCCGCTCCCGGAAAAGCGAAGGCCTCATGATCGAATCCAACTGGAAGCAATCCATCCCCTGGCGGGCCTTGACCATGGTGGGGGCTTTGTTGGTCATTTGGATCATTTTTTCTATCGGCACCGACGGCACCTTTTTGTCGCCCCGGAACCTTTCTTTGCTGATGCGGCAAATGGCGGTGACGGGAATCCTGGCTTCCGGCATGGTGCTGGTGATTGTGGCGGGACAAATCGATCTTTCGGTGGGCGCCATGACGGGCTTTTTGGGGGCGCTGGCGGCCTTGCTTTTCGTGAACCTAGGCTGGCCCTTGGGCCTTGCTTTCGCCGCGACGATTCTCGCCGGCGCCCTGTTCGGCCACCTCCAGGGCCATTTGGTAACCTGGTTCAACCTTCCGCCTTTCATTGTGACCCTAGGGGGGATGCTTATTTTTCAAGGAAGCCTTTTGGGATTGACGGGCGGCGTGGCGGTCAGTCCCACGCCTGATTTTTTGGTCATTGGCCAGGCTTTTTTGCCCAAAGGAATCGGCTGGGGTTTGACCTTCTTGCTGGATTTGTTTTTTATCGGGCGATTTTTTAAAGAGAAAACTTTAACCCGTTGGAAGTGGACGGGGCTATTCGTTTTGGCCACCGGTTTCACGGCGGTTTTAAACGCCTATGAGGGGATCCCCATTCCCGTGCTTCTTCTTTTGGTTTTAACGGGGGGCTTGTCGGTCGTGGCGCTTCAAACGCCTTACGGCCGTCATCTTTACGCCATCGGCGGGAACCGGGAAGCGGCTTTTTACTCCGGCATCAATATCAAACAGCATTTGGTTTTGGTTTTTACCCTGATGGGCGCTTTGGCCGGCGTGGCTGGAATTGTGCTGACGGCCCGGGTGGGGGCGGCCACCTCGGACGCGGGCCACATGATGGAGCTGGACGCCATCGCGGCGGCGGTCATCGGCGGGACTTCGCTCATGGGAGGCCGGGGATCGGTCTGGGGCGCGCTTTTAGGGGCCTTGGTCATGGCGTCGCTGGATAACGGCATGGGCCTGATGAACACCGAGGCTTTTTGGCAGCCGATCCTGAAAGGAAGCATCCTGATCCTGGCCGTGGGAGCGGACATGGCCGGCCGAAGAAAAAGCTAAAGCTCTTTACCGCCAAGACGCCAAGAAAACCCGAAACAAAAGAATTTAGTTCTTAATGGGCCTCAAAAATTATATTTACGCCATCGTTCACTTCGCAAAGCAAGACCTGTTCAAGCATTGATGCCCCGGGATTCCATATCAAAGTCAAAGAGGCCCGGGACAATATCGCTTTCCCCTAACGGTTATATGGAAAAGCGACGCGGAGGCTGATAAGGCCCGATTTTTATATTTCAAACATCAGTCTTCATCGGCATTTATCATTGTTTCAAAAGGCGGGCCTTGCCTGCTTCGTCAAAGGCATAGTTTCGTATATTTATTATCTAAGTTTTTCTTGGCGAACTTGCATCACCCATCCCTAAAAACGATAAGAAGGCGATCTGTCCCGGCCAATTGGCCTGAAAGGCCGCCGGGAGCGTCTTGGCGGTGAAATGTTGTTTTAAGCTTCTTTTAAAACCTAAACGAGCCGCTCAGGGCGCCGCCGAGGGCGACAGAATCTTCCACATTGGGAACGCTGCGGGTCACCAAGGACGCGTCCAGGTTGAATCTCAACGTATAAAACCCCGCGCCAATGGTCCACAGCTGGTCTCCGGAAACTTCATCATTAAAGGTTCCCAAACGCACGACCAAATTGTTCGCGGGGTAATAGCGTTCCAACCCGGCTTTCCAGTGGGTTTGATGGTTCACGAAGTCCACCTCGCCGTTCAAGACGGTGTCGGTTCCTGTGGGCTGGGCCAAGACGCCAATCTTCACCGTATAGGGGAAGGGCGCGGAGACGGTGATGTTCGTGGCGGGCCCCGAGGCGGATTCCTGGCCGGTGGTTGAGTCCAAGCTATAACTTTGCTGTTGGGCGGACCAATTAAAGGACGAAGTCAGGTTTTGCATCATCACGCCCACTTGCAACGCGTCGTTCAACTTGCCGATAAAACCCAGGTCCGTACTTAATCCCAGCCCCGAAGTCGAGGTGGTTTTGGTGTAGGTATAGGGTCCGCCGACTCCTTGGGTAAAGGAGCCGCTGAGGGAGGTTTGGTTGAAGGAGTTTCCGTAATTGTATTTCAAGCTGAAGGCGGCGGATACAAACTGGAAGGTCGATAAGGGCAGGGGCATGGAGTAGCTCAAGATCAATGTTTCAACATCCTGATCCGTCTGCTGGTCGTTCAATTGGTAGGGGGTGGCGGCGAGGGTATTGTTTTGACGGTCTTGAAAAAATTGATAGGCGCCATGGGACTCAACCGTATTCAACTCGTGGTCATAAAGCACGCCCCCGCCGTAAGACATGTATTGAACGGCGACGAGCCCTAAGTCTTGGAGGGATTGGGAGATGGGGTCTTGACTCGAAGCGAGGGCGGCCTGGGAATTAAACCGTAAAATCGGCGAGTTGGAATTGCTGGTGTTGAAAGCCGAATAACCCGTGCTGACCGACCATGCCACGCCGGCGGGTCCGGGGAGCGCGAGCCCCGCGGGGTTCCAATAAACCGAGAAGGGGCCGTTGGAGCCGCCGACCGCGGCGCCCCCAATGGCGAAACTGCGCGCGTCCTGCGCCGGCGAGAGGGAAGGCGTCATTAAAAATAGGAGAAGTCCCGTCCACTGTTTCCAATTCATGCGGGTATCTTACCCGTTGAATCACGGCAAAATCAAAATAAAAAGGGTTCAAGTCCTTTGGGTTTAGGCTTTGGAAACGACAGGGGCCTTGTTAAAATCGGCCATGACCTCTTCGGCCCGCCGTCGACCGCTCCGCGAAAACCGCCTTCCCTATTCATGGCTCTATTTGTTATTGGCGTCGGGCCTTTGGACTTTTCTGTTTTGGCGCCAAGCGCCGGTGGCTTTCAGTTTGTCCGATGCCCTGGAAGCTTGGGCCAAGGGTTTGGCCTTGCTGGGCCTGGCCGCGGCGGCTTATTTTTCACTGGCGCGAGGTTTATGGCCCAAGGCTTTTTCCACCCTGTCCCTTTTTCCCCTGGCCTGGCTGGCCCTTTCCCATGCCGAGTGGCGTCTATGCGTGGAAGCGCCCTTGCGGGACTGGTTTTCGATCGTATTATTCCTGGGATTGGTTTTTTGGATGGGATGGAAGAGTGACGGAAAAAAACTTTTGCCGGGCCTCGTTCCGGGCTGGATTGGTTTGGTCCTGGTTTGGCCCCAGACGCTTTTTTTAGGCCTGGTATTTTTGCGGGCGCGGCCCGGACTTTTTAAAAATGTGGTTTGGGCCCGGTGGGGCGGGGCGGTCGTTTTCATCCTCCTGCTGGGGGCGACCCGGGCCTGGACCCAGGTTCAATGGAATGGGTTGGATTTTTACGAGTGGTTCGTGGAAAAAAAATACCTGGTCTTCGGACTGTTCATTTTTCTGGGTTGGGCGGCTTTCCCCCGGAAGGGAACCCATCGGTCGGCTTTAGGGAGCGTGGGGCTTTTAACCCTGGGCTATTTGGTTTTGAACCAATCTTTCCTGGGCCGGACCGCCGAAATCGGGGGGATTAGTTGGATTTGGGTTTGGGCAGCCGGGTTCGGGTTTGAATCCCTTCGGCGGGATTTGTTGGATCCCAGTTGGCATGGCCGCGCGGCCTGGGCGGCGCTGGGTTTCGGGGTTTTCTGGGGAGTTTTTTGATGCATCCCAAAATGGGAATATGGTAAACTCCGGCTTATTCCGGTTTTCTTCCCTCATTCAGTGAAAATATTCAAAGGCGAGGTTTTTATGAAACGGTTCAAGTGGTTGGCGGCCCTATTCCTATTTCCGATGGCCCTGGGGGCCCAAGTTCCGCCTTCCGGGGCGTTACTGGCGTCCACGTCGTCGGCTGTCACGCCGGTGTCCACGGCCGCGCCCAATCCAGCGGCGGGGCCCAAAATTTATTGCGCCCATCCCAAGTTTGATTTTCACAACGTTGACGAGGGTCCGGACATCATCCATGAGTTTCATTTCCGAAATGTCGGCAAGTCGACCTTGGTGATTTCCGACGTGCACACTTCCTGCGGCTGCACGGCCGCCGTTGAGGATAAAAAACAAGTGCCGCCCGGCGGCATCGGCACGATCAAAGCCACCTACCACACCCAGGGCCGCCCCGGCCACGCCACCAAGATCATCACGATTACCAGCAACGATCCGGTGAATCCCAGCTTCCAAATGCAGCTGGACATGACGGTGGTGCGGGAAGTGGATGTCCAACCCGAGCGCTCTTATTTTTACGGCCTCAAGCATGAGACCGCCCAAACCAATTCGGTGAAGATTTTGGGAAAACCCCACAGGCTGTTGCACATCCTTTCGGCCCAGTCGTCCTCGGGCAAGGTGACCGTGGTGTTTACGCCTTACGTCGATCAGGCCGCCCATCGTTACGGGGCGGATTTGGAAATCACGGCGCCGGTGACCCTGCCCATCGGGGAATTTTCCGATAATATCGAGGTCAAGACCGACGATCTTAAAAAACCGAGCATCGAGATTCCCGTGCAAGGCGAAGTGGTCGGCCGGGTGCAATACAGCCCCAAAACGGTTTATTTCGGCGCCAAACAGTTACAGCCCACTTATATCCAGTTTACGGTGGCTTCACCCCAAGGGTTCGCCATCCGCAGTGTCAGCAGCCTCAAGCATCTGATCCGCCCGGATGTGAAGAAGACGACGTCGCCGGACGGAACGGACAGCTACTCGATTGAGGTCTATTGTCTGCAAAACCTGCCGGCCAACAGCGATGGGGAAGATGAGCTGGATATCGTCACCAACGACGCCGAGCAGCCGATCATTAAGATTCCGGTGACCTTAGCCCGGCAGTAAAGGCGTGGCTGGATTTGAAGTTTGATTTTTTCGGTGGATTCCAAAAAAAAGGGGTTTGCTATGACGGCCGACGCGGGTTTAGAGGGAATTGTCGCGACTAGTACATCCATTTGCTCCATCGAAAACGATGTCTTGGCTTACCGGGGCATCAATATCGACGAGCTGGCTGAAAAGGCCAATTTCGGCGAGGTCACCTATCTTCTTTTTTACGGTTATTTGCCCAAACAGGCCCAACTTGACCAACTGAACGCCCAAGTGGCCGCCGAGGGAAAATTGCCCGCGGCCTTGTTCCCCCTCTTGAAGCAGTTTCCCCTCAAAGCCCCCCCGATGGAATGGCTGCGCACGGCGGTTTCCGCCCTATCCTTTTTTGACCCGGACGACTTGGATAATTCCGCCGAGGCCAATTTGAGAAAAGCCATCCGTCTTACGGGCCAAATGTCGACCCTGGTGGCGGCCTTTGACCGGATGCGCAAGGGCCTGGAACCCTTGGAACCCAAACCCGGAAAAACGCTCTCTTGGAATTTTCTTTATATGCTCACGGGAAAAGAACCGGATGACGTCTCCGTGAAGGCCTTCGACGTTTGCCTGATCCTGCACGCCGACCATGAATTAAACGCTTCCACTTTTTCCGCCCGGGTGACCGCGGGCACCTTGAGCGACATGCACTCGGCCGTCACTTCCGCCATCGGCACCCTCAAGGGCCCGCTGCATGGCGGCGCCAATGAGCAGGTGATGATCATGCTGGAAAAGGTGGGGGACAGCAGCAAGTCGGAGGCCTTTATCCGGGATGCCTTGGCCCGCAAAGACCGGATCATGGGATTCGGCCACCGGGTCTATAAAAACGGCGATCCCCGGGCCCGTCATTTGATGCGCTTGTCCGAGGAAATGGGCAAACTCAAGGGTGATTTAAAATGGTATGAAATGTCCCGAGTGATCGACCAAGTGGTCCGAAAAGAAAAGGGTCTCTTGCCCAATGTGGATTTTTACTCCGCTTCCACTTATCACTATTTGGGGATCCCCACCGATCTTTTCACCCCGATCTTCGCCTGCAGCCGCATCACGGGCTGGACGGCCCATGTGATGGAGCAGTTGGCCCACAACCGCCTGATCCGTCCCCGGGCCGAGTATATCGGGGCGCGGGATCAGCATTACGTGCCGATCGATAAGCGTTAAAACCCAAACGGCTTAACCCGAAATAAAAAAAGGCCCGGCAAACGCCGGGCCTTTTTTTATTTCGGGTTGGTTCTTAAGAAAGTTTGGTGTTTTGAATTTCTTTGAGAAGGCCGTGGATGTTCTTTTTTTGGCTTTCGGATAAAGTTTTCAGAAGCCCCTTGATCTTGGCGTCATAAGTCGAATGGCTTTCCCGGACCTTGGATTTGGCCGAGGGTTTGGGGGCGAAAAGGTCGTAGAGGTTGATGCCCAGGATCCGGGTCAAAGTTTCCAGCGTGGTCAGGGGCGCTTGCCGGGTGCCGCGCTCGATGTGGCTTAGGTAACTCAGGGAAATCTCAGCCCGTTCGGACAGTTCTTCCAAGGTGAAGCCCTTTTCCTTGCGCAAATGCCTTAAAGCCGCTCCCGCTTGGGCGTAAATGTCATCCGACTTTTTCATGGACGCCAATATGTCAGAATCAGCACCCTTTAAAAAGCGACAAATGGTCAAAACTAATTTTGACTAATAGAATAATATGACTTAAGATTTAGGCACTTTTGGAGCCGGCGAAACAGCGGAGCCTGGAGGGCCGATGGATTGGGAAAAGGTGATCCGAAAATCTTTTGAAAAACAGGGCTTTCGCGTTGAATGGATTTGGATGGGGCCGGAAAATCCATTTTTATTGACTTGGAAAGGCCGGCAGGTCCAGGTTTATTACGCGGATTTAACGGGCCAAATCCGCGCCCAAAAATCCAAGGTGATCCGGGAATCTTTCTTGAATTTTCTGAGCCACTTAAACCGCTTGCCGCAAAAGGACGATATTTTTAAAGGCCGGGAAATGGTTTTTAGGTGGTTGCTTTTGGAAGAGCCTTCCGCCTCGGGCCGGGAAGCGTTGCGGGAAGCCGGGGTTGAAGTTTTTTTGTTTCGTCCGCCGCTTTAATCCATTAAAAGGCTTCGATTAAAGCCCTTTTGACCGATCCGGGTCAAAAAAGGATGCCGCTCCCCAGGTTCACTGCTAAAATGACACGCTTTTCAGCCATTCCCTGAGGAACCTGTCATGTCGGACGGCGCGTTTAAAAAATCCTTTAAAACTTATATGCGTCTCTTGGACTATGCCAAGGAATACCGCTGGCGGGTGGTCCTGACCTGGCTTTGCATGGTGCTTTCGGCCATCGCCACGCCCATTGTTTTCGTCCAATTGAAGCCCATTGTGGACGGGGCCTTTATGGTCACCGATCATCCCCAGCAAGCCTTTGACCATTTGGTGTATTTCGTCATTCCGCTGACCCTTTTGGCGGCCATCGTTCGTTCAGCGGCCGGTTACGGTCAAAGCTATTTAATGGGGTATATCGGACAGCAGGTTATCCGCAAGCTGCGGGACAATCTTTATACCCACTTCCTCAAGATGCCCATGGCCTATTTCAATTCCCAGCGAACCGGAGGATTGTCGACCCGCATTACGAACGACGTCCAAGTGCTCCAAGATTCCATCCCCAACGTGGTGGGGAGCGGTTTGTCCTCGATCCTGACGAGCATCGGGTTGGCGGGCGCGCTTATTTATTTTGAGTGGCGGTTGGCCTTGATGGCCCTGGTGGTTTTTCCCCTGGCGCTTTTTCCCATTTACCGGTTTGGCCGGAAGATCCGCAAGGCTTCCGGGGAGCGGCAACAGATTTTGTCCGATTTGAACGCCCAAGTCCATGAAACCTTGGCGGGGATCCGGGTCGTGAAGGCTTTTGGGATGGAGCCTTTTGAGAAGGAAAAGTTCCGGAAAACCAACCAGAATTATTTTGAGGTTTCCATGCGCTCCATCCGGGCCTTCGCCTCCTCCTCGCCCGTTGTGGAGGCGATTGGGACATTCGCGCTTTTAGGATTGATCGTGGCGTTGGCCCATCAATCGCTGTTCCCGCCCCACAACATAACCGCCGGCGACTTCGTCCAGTTCGTCGGGCTTTTGGCTACCCTTTACCCCAATTTGAAAAACTTTAACGGGCTTTGGTCCGGACTGCAAAACGCCATGGCTTCAGCCGACCGCTGTTTCGAGATTTTGGATACCCAAGACCCCATGGTGGACGCGGCGCAAGCGGCTGAAATCGCCCCCTTGAAAAAGAGCCTTGAATTTAAGGGGGTCAGTTTCGACTACCTGCCGGGCCACCCTATTTTGCGGCAGGTTTCCTTCAAGGTCGCCAAGGGGGAGATGGTGGCGTTGGTGGGGCCTTCGGGCGCGGGCAAGACAACCTTGGTGGATCTCATTCCCCGTTTTTACGAGCCCACTGCGGGACAAATTTTATGGGATGGCCAGGATTTGACCGGTGTCAAGCTGGCGTCCCTCCGGTCCCACATTGGAATTGTCACCCAGGAAACGATCCTTTTCCATGACTCGATTTTGGGCAACATCGCTTATGGAAAACCCGGCGCCAGTTTTTGGCAGGTCCAGGCCGCGGCGAAAGCCGCTTACGCGCATGAATTTATCCAAAACACGCCCAAGGGCTATAACACGATGATCGGCGACCGGGGCGTGAAACTTTCCGGGGGCCAGCGCCAGCGCCTGGCCATCGCGCGGGCCATCCTTAAAAATCCGCCCGTGATGATTTTGGATGAGGCCACTTCTGCGCTCGACACCCAAAGCGAGCAGTTGGTCCAAAAAGCCCTCGACCAATTGATGGGGCACCGAACCACCTTGGTCATCGCGCACCGCCTGTCCACGGTCCGCAAGGCCGACCGGATTCTCGTCATCGATAAAGGGCGCGTCGCCGAGGAAGGCAAACATGGGGCTTTGTTGAAAAAGAACGGGCTCTATGCAAAACTGTACAAGATGCAGTTCAAAGTCCACCCTTCCGGGAACCTTGATGACCAAGCCTAAAATTTCCCGGCCTGCCGTTTTTCTGGACCGGGATGGAACCCTCATCGAGGATGTGGGCTATCTGGCCGACCCTTCCAAAGTCCGGGTTTATCGGGGAGCGGCGCCGGCGCTGCGCGCCCTGCGGGCGGCGGGTTATTTATTATTCGTCGTGACAAACCAATCGGGCGTGGCCCGGGGCTATTTTCCCGAGTCGGCGGTTAAAAAGGTCCATCGCCTGCTCCAGGCGCGTCTAAAATCCCAAGGCGCGCGGATTGACGGGTTCTATTATTGCCCCCATTATCCCGGGGCACCCGTGAAGGCTTACGCGAAAGTTTGCCCCTGCCGGAAGCCCAAGCCGGGAATGGTCCGGCAGGCCCAGAAGGCCTTCCCGGTGGATTTGAAAAAAAGTTATATGGTGGGGGATAAGCTGGATGACCTTCACCTGGCGTCCCGGGCCGGATTGGCGGGGGCCTATTTGGTGCGAACGGGCAACGGCCGGCGCAGTGAGCGGGAACTTAAAAAAATAAAAGGAAAATTTCCGGTGGTTCAAGGCCTGGCCCAGGCCGCCACGGCGATTCTTTCCAAAAAGGCGCGAGCTAAGTGAAAGCCGAATTTCCTTCCAATCTTTCGAGCCGGGGTCCGCTTTTCCTCAAAAAATTCCCTAAACTCAAGTTGATGGTGGCGGGGGACCTGGTGGTGGACGAGTCCATTTACGGGGACACGGAACGCATTTCCCGGGAAGCTCCCGTCCTGATCCTCCGCTACAACCATACCCAGTTCACCCCCGGGGGAGCCGCCAACGCGGCCAACAACGCCGCCGACTTGAGCGCCAAGGTTTTCCCTTTGGGCGTGGTGGGCGACGATGAGCAGGGACAAAAACTGCTTCATTATTTTAAAACTAAAAGGGTCGATACCTCGGCCGTCCTCACGGTTAAAAAACGCCCCACGGTGGTGAAGTGCCGGATCATGGCGGGCGCCCATCACACGGCCAAGCAGCAGGTCATCCGCATCGACAAGATCGAGGACAAAGAAATTTCCCGTTCGGCGGAGGCCAAACTCATGGCCCGGATTCAGGCGTTGGCGCCTCAAATGGACGCGCTTCTTATTTCCGACTACAAACTGGGGGTTATGACCGAGGGTTTGCGAAGGTCGCTGCTTTCGGCCTTTGAGGGGAAAGTCATCACGGTGGATTCCCGGTTCAACCTGGGCGATTACCGGGGGGTGACCCTGATCACGCCAAACGTTTCGGAAGCTGGACCGGCGGTGGGTTTAGAGATCACGGATGAGGCCAGCCTTCTGAAGACCGGCCAATTGCTTCGGCAAAAACTGGGGTCCCATGTGCTCATTACCCGGGGTCCCCAAGGCATGAGCCTTTTTGACCGCAAGGGTCCCGTCAGCCACTTGCCTGTCCATGGGTTGGATCAACCGGTGGACCCGACCGGCGCGGGCGATACCGTGGCGGCCACCGCTACCCTGGCTTTGGCGGCGGGAGCGGACCTGACCATGGCCGCGTCCCTGGCCACCGTGGCGGCGGGAATTGTGGTGGCCAAGCGGGGAACGGCAACGACCGATTTGGATGAGATTCAACAGGCGCTCAGGATGGATTGTTTTAAATTGAAGTGAAGAAGGCTTTACACCATTAGGAGTAGGCGTTATCCCAGACGGACTCCTTAACGGAGTCCAAACGTCTGGGATACACCGCTCTTTAGTTCAAATTCTTTATGGAGTAGCGGATACCCCAGGCAGACCCCTTGATGGGGTCAAAACGCCCGGGATACAGCGCCCTCCATTTCAAATTTTTTTGGAGGGGCGCTTATGTCCGAAATCATCCTCGATCACGCCCAGTTGGCGGTGAAGGTTCAGGCCTTGCAGGCCCAGGGGAAAAAAGTCGTTTTTACCAACGGGTGTTTCGATCTTTTGCACGTGGGCCATGTGCGTTACCTGCGGGGCGCGCGGGCCCTGGGCGACGCCCTGGTTTTGGCCGTTAACTCCGATGAGTCGGTTCGACGGTTGAAAGGCGAAGCGCGGCCCTTGCTGCCCTTGGAAGACCGGCTCGGCATTTTGGGCGCTTTTGAGATGGTGGATTTTGTCACGGCTTTCGAGGAAGACACGGTGACGCCTTTGCTGCTGAAGCTCAAGCCCGATATCCAGGCCAAAGGCACGGATTACACGACCGATTCCATCCCTGAAAAAGACACGGTGGCCTCTTACGGCGGCAAGGTGGCCGTGGTCGGCGATCCGAAGGACCACGCGTCCAAAAATCTGATCCGGGAAATCGTCGACAAATACGGGCCCCTGCCCTCGTCGAAATGACCTCCGTCCCGGTTCCCGCTTTTCCCAAGCATATCGTGGTCTCACGGACGGATAAAATCGGCGACCTGATCCTTTCTTTGCCGGTTTTCCAAACCCTTAAAAGCTCTTTCCCCCAAACTAAAATCACGGCCTTGGTCAGTCCTTATGCCCAAGAAATTGTCCGAAACCATCCCGCGGTCGACGCGGTGGAATTGGTGGCGCCCGGGGAGGGCTTTTTCTCCCTCGCGGGCCGTTTGAAAAAAATGGAGGCGGATGTCTTTTTGGCGCTTTACCCCAGGCCCAAGCTGGCCTTCGCCGCTGGGTGGGCGGGGATTCCCACGCGGGTGGGCACGGCTTTCCGCTGGTACGCCTTCCTTTTCAACCATCGAATCAAGGTCCACCGCTCGCTTTGCGACCGGCATGAGGCGGATTACAACTTGGATTTGGCCCGGGTTTTAAACCCCGAAAAGATCGCGTCGAAAATTATTTTTCCAATTTCCAAAACAAACCGAGCTTTCGCCGACGATCTTTTAAAGGAAAAAGGAATTCCGCTCAAGGCGCGGTTTGTCGCGGTTCATCCGGGCCATAAGGGTTCGGCCTTGAACTGGAGCCCGGAACGCTACGCCCAGCTCATCACCCGTTTGCTGGCGCAAAAGACCCGGGTGGTGGTGACCGCGGGGCCCGAGGAGACGGCGTTGATCGCCCGGGTCCAAGGTTTTTTGGGGCCCGAGGCCAAGAACAATAAACCGGTACTCCTCATCGGCGAGTCCACCTTGCCCCAATTGGCGGCGATTTACCAAAGAGCGGATGTTTTTCTCTCGGGATCGACCGGCACCATGCATTTGGCGGCGGCGGTAGGCACGCCCACGGTGGCGCTCTTTTGCCCCATCCCGGCCACCACGCCCAAACGTTGGGGCCCCTGGGGAAACCGGTCCACGGTTTTGATGCCCGAGGGACTGACTTGCCCGGATTGTCAAAAAGGCTTTTGCCGGGTCCATGATCCCATGGACGCCATTTCGGTGGAGTCTGTTTTAAAAGCGTTAAAGTCTTACCAGAGCTGACAAACCAAATCCAACACGGGCTCCTGAAACCGCAAGTCGACAGAGCCGCAAAGAGCACCAAGAAAGATTGGATTCGTTTAAATGAAATTTTTTAACTTTGTGGACTTCGCGGCCCCCGAAGGGGGCTTGCGGTGAAACAGGTTTTATTCTTAGGTTTTTTGGTCTTTATGGGTTTCGGCGTCCAAGGCTGTTCGCTTCTTTTCGTGGCCAGCGGCGAAACCCGGTATGTGCCTTCGGGCTGGCAAGCGCCCGCCACCGAGCCTTCCTTGGCCGCCCAAATGGAGAAGAACGCGCCGCCCGCCGCCCCCGAAACCCAGGCGGGCGGCGCCGCGGCGAAATACCAGGTTAAAAAAGGGGACAGCCCCTGGAGCTTGGCCAAGCATTTTTACGGCAAGGGCGCGGCCTATTCCAAAATCCTTTTGGACAACCAGATCACGCCCCAGCATCCTTTTAAGGTGGGCACCTGGCTGACGATCTTCATGCCCACGCAGGGTCAAGTGACGGGAGCGGGCGGGTTGGACACCGCTCCGCTTGCCTTTAGCCCGAGGCCCAAAGGCAACCGGGCCTTCGCGCCCGGGGAGCGCTTGAAGTTCGAGGTGCGGGTCCTGTCGGTTTTGGGAGGCTACGCGACCCTTCAAGTGAGCGGTCCGGTGACCGTCTCAGGCCGGCCCTGTCTGTCCCTGACGGCCTTGGCCAACTCGGCTTTTCCCTTCAGCGCGGTTTATCCGGTCCAGGATGTCCAGACCAGTTATTTCGACGCCGTGGATTTTTTGAGTTGGAAGTTTGAGAACGACGTCCATGAGGGGGACTACAAAGCCCGCAACCAGGAGTTTTACGACCAACTCAAGCACCAACTCGTGAGGCATCACAATGGCGACGCGCCGCAGACCATCCTCACGCCGGCCTTCACCCAGGACATCATCTCCTGTTTTTATTATTTCCGTCTGATGGACATAAAAGAGGGGGGGCATTACGTCATCCCTACCTGCTCGGGCGGCAAGAACTACCAGCTTTTGATCGACGTGGTGGGCAAGGAACGGGTGACGGTGCCCGCGGGAACCTTTGACTGTCTCAAGGCTAGGCCCCAGGTCAAGTCGGGCACGGTCTTCCGCAACAAAGAGGACATCATGATTTGGGTGACCGATGACGCCCGGCATATGCCGGTCAAGGTGGAAAGCGCCATCGTGGTGGGGAATATCAGCATCGATCTTTTGGACGCGACCCTTCCCGAACTCAAAGGCGCGGCCCAGGATTGAGCGGGGGACGGGGGATGTCCCGGCCGGTCCGTCAATAAATGGTGTCTTCCCGCCTCTCCCCCAACAAATGATAGTTTTGAGTTTGGATGGCCTGGATCATCAGGGGCCGGTTCTTGTAGATGGAGCGCGTTTGGTAATTGGAAAGGGCCAGGGCCGTGTGGAAGACGAGGTTGGAGACCAGCAGGACCCAAGCCAGGACCTTGAACCATTTCTCTTTCGCGGTGGGAGCGAAGACGTAAAAACCGTAAAGCATCACCACGGGCAGGGTGACATAAAAGGTATGGGAGGCGGGCGGCTTGATGGAAAAAAGGAAGCTGGCGTAAACCAACAGAAAGGTCAAGAGCGCCAGCCACTTGACCGCCTTCCAATCTTTTTGGGGGTGGGGCTTGGCGAGTCCGGGCAGTATTTTTTTCAGGCCGGCGGGCAGGGAACCCCGGACCCATCCCGTCAGCAGCCACAGGGCCTGGACGATTCCCAATAGAAAGGCGACAAGGGTGAAGGGCGCGGCCCAGGGATAGGCTTTGAGAAAAGCCACCCGGTCGGCCGTATGGGCGCCGGCGTAGCGGGCCACTTCACAGCAGGCCAGGGATAGGAACCGGGCCAACAGGGTGAAAAAGCTCAGCAGGTTTTCCGGATTCAGTCTGGCCGAATGGTGAATGTTGCCCGAGCCCGCCAACAGGCCGTAATGCAGATAGGTGGGGATCAGCAGGCTCAAGGGAAGAAGGGCCCCCAAAAAACCGAAACCCAACGACTGGGAGAATCCCTTCCAACCGCCTTCCTTGCATTGGAAGAAGAAAGAGACCGCCAGGAAGGGTCCCAAAAGCACGAAGGACATGTGCAGCTGAACGCACCAAAAAAAAGCGAAGCCCATCATGAAATCGCACGCGGGCGCCGGGATCACCCCCAGGCGCAAGGCCGGGACAGTCTCCAGGAATCCCACGAAAAAGAGGCAGCCGCCGAACAGCATGTAGGAATCGTTGTCCATCTGGGTGGACCAATCCAGCGTCCAAGGCGAAGTCAGGAGCCAGCCCCACAGCAGGAGGCGGGGGAATTGGGGGAGCCGTTTGGAAATGTACCAGGCGAGCAGGCAGATTCCCCCGAAGGACAAGAGGCCCAGCAAGATAATGGGAGCCTCGGGCGCGGGCCAAAGATGCCAGGGCCAGGCCACCAAGACGGCCTGCAGGGCGCCGGGCAATTGGATGCCCAGGTCCACGCTGGGGCCGAAATAGGGCCAAGCCCCGGTGGAATAATATTTGAGGCCCAGGATGAAGATTTGGATCTGATACCAGCTGTCGGAGAAAAGGCCGAACCAGAGGCGGAAGGCGAGCGCGGCAACCAGCAGGAGGACGGCTTTGCCTGAAAAGGTAGCGCGGGAATCGGCCGAGTGTCTTTTCATGGCGACGCCATGTTATTTGACACCCGGAATGTTTTCAAGTTATATTCGCCCGGTGAGACGATCCAAGGTCCCCGCCAAACCCTTTTCCGCCCCGCGAACGCTTCGGCTATTAGAGGCGCTCGGCGTCCTGGTCCTGCTGGTCTTTTTGGTTCAGGCTTTTCACCGGGCCTATCGGCCGGAGGGTTATGATTTCACGCCCCGCTTGGAAGCGGCCCGGGCCCTTGTTTCGGGAATAAACCCCTATTCGCTCCCCACGCCTTTCCCGCTGACCTATCCGCTTTTCATCTGCGTCCTGCTCCTGCCCCTCGCGTGGCTGCCCTACGGGCTGGCCAACCTGCTTTGGTTTCTTTTAGGCGCGGCCTGTCTTTGGTTCTCGGCGCGCTGGACGCTGGAGGCCTACGATTCCCGGGCGAAGGAACGGGATTCGCGCGCGGTCTTCATCCTTTTCTTTTTCGCGCTGATGAACCTCATCCAGAATAATTTCGTCAACGGCCAGGTGAACTTGGCCGTCCTGGCGCTTTGCCTGCTTTTTTTCAAGTCCCTCAACCAAAAAAGGCCGGCGGCGGCGGGCGCCTTCCTGGCGGCGGCGGTGGCCTTTAAATGCACCCCGATCATCCTGGCGGCCTATTTGGTTTTCCGGCGGGAATGGAAAACCTTGGCTTGGATGGTTTTTTTCACGCCCCTTTTCCTTTTTGCCCTGCCCGCCCTCTTCGGCGGGACCGCGATTTTCGGGTACTACCATGATTATTTTTTCAATTATGTCCTGCCTTCCTTCGCGTCCCCGCCGTTGCCGCCCGGGGGCAACTTCCAGCTCAAGAATTATCTGCACGCGGCCCTGCCCTTCCTCCAAGGAACGGGGTTGTCCCTGGCCACGGACCTTCCGGTCCTGGTCCTTCCCGCCCTGCTTCAACTGACGGTGAAAAAACCTTCCTTAAAATTCCAGGTCCTCCTTTTTTCAGCCTACCTGGCCCTGGCGCCTTGGCTGACCCCCGTGAGCGAGACCCACCATCTGGCCGCGCTTTTTCCGGCGGTCTTGATCCTGACTCGATACTTCCTATGGGAGAAGACGGGGCCTTGGGGACCGCGTCTTTGGGCCTTGGGATGGGTTTACGCCCTGACTTGGGCTGGGAAATTTTCGTTCGAGTTTTATTTCCTGCTCATCGGCACCTGCTATTTCTTGATGCTTTATTTGGCCTGGAAAGAAGGCGGCGGGGCGTTCCCGGCCCTTTTTTCAGGCGGGCGCTTGGATAAAAAGGGGCTCCGGCGTTAAGATACGGCGTTTGGCTTACCCTAGTCCCGCATTCGCTAAAACGGAGGGTTTTTCGTGATCGACAAAATTCGAGGCCGCATCGAAGAAAGCATCCAAGCCAAGCAGAACTTGCTGGCCAAGTGCCTTCCGGAGATTGAAAAAGCCGCGAAGGCCCTGGTGGAATGTTATTTGAAAGGGCATAAGGCGGTTTTTTTCGGCAATGGCGGCAGCGCGGCCGACGCCCAGCATATGGCGGCCGAACTGGTGGGGGATTACCGCAAGCGCCGGAAGGCGGTTTTGGCCCTGGCCCTTCATACCAACACCTCAACCTTGACGGCCCTGGGCAATGACTATGGTTATGATCAAGTTTACTCGCATCAAATCGAGGGGTTGTGCTTTCCCGGCGATGTGGCGGTGGGAATTTCCACCTCGGGTAATTCGGAGAACGTCTATAAAGGTATTCTGGCCGCTAAAAAAAACGGGGTCACGACGGTGGCTTTATTGGGCCGCGATGGCGGCAAGATCGCCAAGGAAGCGGACATGAGCATCATTGTCCCGGCCAAAGACACGGACCGCATCCAGGAATCCCACATGTTGATCGGCCATATCTTTTGCGAGCTGGTTGAATCGGCGTTGTTTCCCTGAAACGCCCGGAAACGGAAAAATCCAAGTCCATGAAAAATAAAAATATTCTCTCAGCGGTCGACCCGTCCGAACTGCTGTCCTTGATCGGCGAGCTTCAAAATAAAAAAATTGTCGTTGTCGGGGATGTGATGTTGGACGTGTATATGAAGGGATCGGTGGCCCGTATTTCGCCGGAGGCCCCCATTCCGGTGGTGGAGATCAATGAAAAAGACAAAAAGATGCCGGGCGGAGCCGCCAACGTGGCCTGCAACATCACCGCCTTGGGCGGCAAGTCGTCCATCATCGGCGTGATGGGGCGGGACCTGGCGGGTCGGGAATTGGTCCAGCAGTTAAAACGCCGGAAAGTGGACACGAAAGGCATGCTGGCGCTGGCCGACCGTCCCACCACGGAAAAAACCCGCGTCATCGCCAATACCCAGCAAGTCGTGCGCATCGACCGCGAGGTGAAAACCCCGTTGGACGAGAAGCAACAAAGCCAAGTCATCCGCAAAGCCATCGACTCCATCGCGGACGCCGATGGGGTCATTTTCGAGGATTACAACAAGGGCCTTTTGACTTCCAAAGTCATCGCCAAGACCGTGGCCTTCGCCAAATCCCATAAAAAAATTATCACGGTCGATCCCAAGTTCCATAATTTCTTCGAGTTCAAGGGCGTGACGGTGATGAAGCCCAACATGAAAGAAGTCACCGAAGCTTTGGGGACTGAGGCCGTTGGCCAGACTTTTGAGACCATCGGTTTCAAGGTGATGAAACGGCTGGGCGCCAAGTCGGTGGTTTTAACCCGCAGTGAGCATGGCATGACCATTTTTGAGGCGGGACTTCCGCCCCGCACGATCCCCACGGTGGCCCGGGAAGTTTATGACGTTTCCGGCGCCGGCGACACGGTGATCGCCACCCTGACCCTGGCCCTGGCGGCGGGGGCCTCGCTTTTGCAGGCGGCTACCCTGGCCAACTACGCGGCGGGCATTGAGGTGGAGAAATTGGGCGTGGCCACGGTCTCGGCCGACGAGCTCAGCCAGCGGCTTTTGGAAGACCTGCACCGTTAACTGATTTTGGAACCGACCCTGTTCTTACGCCCGCTGATTTGGATTTTTCTTTTTTTCCAATTTCAAATTTTTATTTTCCTCGTCAACCGCTTCGGCATCCGGCCCCACCGCCAGGTGAAAGAATTTCTTTGGGTCTTGTTCTTCCTGACCTCGCAAGGCGGGACCTCCGTCCTTTTGGCGGGCGTTTGGGACTTTAGGGCTTCCAGCGTTCCGGCCCTTCCGATTTTGGTTCAGCTTTATTTGGGGCTGGTGGCCGGTTGGGTTCTTCTTTTATGGATGGATCACGCTTGGTGGTTGTTGGTCCGGAAAAAGCGGGTTGATTTTAAAATTTTGAGCCGCCGTTTTCCCAACTGTCCTTCTCGCTGGCCGGCCCCCTTCGCCTATCTGGAACGAACCCCGTTTAAAAACCAACTTTATGACCTGGAGGTCATCCAGTTCGAGGTCAAGCTTCCCGGTTGGCCGCGCGAATGGGACGGTCTTTCGATTGCCCAGATTTCCGACATCCATGTGGGCAAATTCGTGCATCCGGAATATTTACGCTTCGTGATGGGGGAGGCGCGAAAGCTAAAGCCCGACCTTTACGCTTTGACCGGGGACTTCATCTCTTTCGCTAAGGATGTCCCGCTGATCGCCAAGCTATTTAAAGGACTGAAAGCGCCTTTGGGCGTGTACGCCGTTTTGGGAAACCATGACCATTGGGCCGCCGCTCCGGCCCTGGTTCGGGTTTTAAAAAAAGACGGGGTGCGAGTTTTGATCAATGAAACGGTGACGCTTAAGCGAAAGGGCAAAAGCCTGGCCTTGATGGGTGTGGACGACAAGTGGACGGGAAACAAGGATGTGGGCGGGGTGTTAAAAGCCAAAGGCGACGCCAAAATTCTTTTGGCCCACCAGCCGGATCATTTTTATTTGGCGAAAAAAACCGGGGCGCATTTTCAAATCTCGGGGCATTGCCATGGCGGGCAGATTTGCTTTCCCTTCATCGGGCCCCTGGTCGTGCCGTCGGACGAGGGGCGGAAGTACGCCGGTGGTTTCATCCGCGAGGGAAAGCAGACCCTTTTTATCCACCGGGGCATCGGCGGTTATCCGCCCTTGAGAACCCTTTGCCCGCCGCAGGTCGTGAAACTTATTTTGAAGAGCGCCGATTAACTAAGGGTTTTCTTTTTTTTCTTATCCTTGCCAGGGTGGGGAGCTTTCCCTATAATTACGCATCCTAAGCAAGGTAGACGCCCTTTGGAAAATTTTTTACCTCCCCAGCAGTTAGCGCCGATCCTTAAAAACCTTCAAAACCAAGGCAAAAAAGTCGTCTTCACCAACGGTGTTTTCGATCTTTTGCATTTAGGCCACGTCACTTATCTGCAAAAAGCCCGGGATTTGGGCGATGTACTGGTGGTGGCCCTCAACAGCGACGCTTCGGTCAAACGCATCAAAGGCCCCTTGAAGCCCCTGCTTCCTTTAGACGAGCGCGCCGAGATGCTCTTGGCGCTGGTTTGCGTGGATTACGTCACCTTTTTCGAGGAAGACACGCCTTTTGAGGCGGTCAAACTATTGCGCCCGGATATTTTGGTCAAGGGCGGCGACTGGGCCGTGGATAAGATTGTGGGCGGCGACTTGGTGGAGTCCTGGGGCGGGAAAGTCACCAATATCCCCGTTGTTCCAGGGCGCTCCACCACCAATCTCATTGAGATCGTGCGGGAACGTTATGCCAAGTAAAATCGTCGGTGTCATACCCTCCCGCTACGCGGCGCAAAGATTTCCGGGCAAGCCATTGGCCTTGATCGCCGGGGTGCCCATGGTGGTGCGGGTGATCCGCCAAGCGCAAAAAGCCAAGAAGCTGACCGAAGTCTGGGTGGCCACGGACGATAAGCGTATCGCCCAAGCGGTTGAGCAAGCGGGGGCCAAGGCGGTTATGACGCCGGCTTCCTGCAAATCGGGAACCGATCGTATCGCCCGCGCGGTGCGGGGGAAAAGCGTGGATATCGTGGTGAACATCCAAGGCGACGAACCGGTCATCGCGCCCTCGGCCATTGACGCGGCGGTGGAGGTTTTGCAAAAAGACCCGAAGGTGCTCATGTCCACCGTGGTCATCCCCTCGCGGGATAAAAAAGATTGGCTGGATCCCAACGTGGTGAAGGCGGTTTTAACGCCCAAGGGAGACGTGCTTTATTTTTCCCGTTCGCCGATCCCTCATTTAAGGGACGGCGGAGTGCCTCTCTTTTATAAGCATATGGGTCTTTACGGTTACCGCCCGGCTTGGCTTCAAAAGATGGCGGCTTTAAAGCCCACGCCCTTAGAGTTGACCGAAAAGCTGGAGCAACTGCGGGCCATGGAAAACGGTGTCTTTTTACGGGCGGCGATTAAGAAGGTGGATTCGATCGCGGTGGATGTGCCGGCGGACGTGAAGAAGGTTGAAAAGCATTTGAGGCAAATTTAAGGCGCACGCAAAGACGCTAAGACGCCAAGAAAGTCAATATCGAATCAGTTGTGTTTTTAAAGACTTATCCCACCTTTGCGTCTTGGCGTCTTTGCGTGGGATGTTTTGTTGGTTTAATTTTAGGGAGGCGTGAGTGACTAAATATATTTTTGTGACCGGCGGCGTGGTTTCATCCCTGGGCAAGGGCATCGCGTCGGCCTCCATCGGGCGCTTGCTGGAAAGCCGGGGCTTGAAGGTGACCATCGCCAAGTTCGATCCTTACTTAAACGTGGACCCGGGCACCATGAGCCCCTACCAGCACGGGGAAGTGTTTGTGTTGGAAGACGGCGCGGAGACGGACCTGGACTTGGGCCATTACGAGCGGTTCCTCTCGGGCAAACTGACCCGCAACAGCAGCGTGACCAGCGGCAAAATTTACAACGCGGTCATCACCAAAGAACGCAAGGGCGATTATTTGGGCAAGACCGTGCAGGTGGTGCCCCACATCACCAACGAGATTAAGGAATCCATCCTCAAGATCACCCAAGACCAGAAGATCGACGTTTGCATCGTGGAGGTGGGTGGAACGGTCGGGGACATCGAAAGCCTTCCGTTTTTGGAAGCCATCCGGCAATTCAAGTTCGACGTGGGCAAGGACAACGCCATCAATATCCATGTGACCTTGGTTCCTTATATTGACGCTTCGGGCGAGCTCAAGACTAAACCCACCCAGAAAACGGTTGCGGAGCTTCGGGCGATCGGGATCCAGGCCGATGTGATCCTTTGCCGTACGGCCCGTCCCTTGGGCGAGGACATCAAAAATAAGATTTCGCTTTTTTGCAACGTCGAGACAGAGGCGGTTTTTGAGGCGCTGGACGCCAACTCCATTTATGAGGTCCCTCTGCTGTTCAACGAGCAGGATTTGGACGATTATCTTTTGAAGAAACTCGCGCTCAAAGCCAGCCCTTCGGCCAGCCTGGGCCAGTGGGGCCGGTTCGTCCAACAGGTTTATGATCCCCACAAGGAAGTGGAAATCGCCATCGCTGGAAAATACGTGGAACTTCATGACGCCTACAAGTCCATCATCGAGTCCTTCATCCACGCGGGAGTGCCCAACCAAGCCAAGGTAAAACTGCGCTGGGTGGATTCCGAGGAAGTGGAAAAACGCGGCGCGGCGGCGCTGCTCAAGGGCGTGTCGGGTGTGTTGGTGCCGGGCGGGTTCGGGGATCGGGGCATCGAGGGGAAGATCGCGGTTATCCGGCATGTGCGCGAGAAGAAGATTCCCTTTTTCGGCATCTGCCTGGGAATGCAATGCGCGGTCATTGAGTTCTCCCGCAATGTGCTGGGCTTGAAACAGGCCAACAGCGGCGAGTTCAATCAAAAGACCCCCGATGAAGTCATCTCCATGATGGAGGATCAGCTCAAGATCCAGGGGTTGGGCGGCACCATGCGGCTCGGCGCTTACCCTTGCAAGGTGGAAAAGGGAACCAAGGCCTTCGCGGCCTATAAACAAGGGCTCATCAGCGAGCGCCACCGCCACCGCTATGAGTTCAACAACGTTTACCGGGACAAGATGAAGGCCAAGGGCATGAAACTTTCGGGTCTTTCGCCCGACGGCAACCTGGTGGAAATGATCGAGCTGGCCAACCATCCCTGGTTCGTGGGGGTGCAGTTCCATCCCGAGCTCAAGAGCCGTCCTTTGAACCCGCATCCGCTTTTCCGGGAGTTCGTGAAGGCGGCGGTGCATTACCGGCATAAAAAAATAAAAGCCAAACCCCGAAAGAAGGGTTGATCATGCAGGACCTATCCAAATTGGGCCGCGATGGGCAGTTTTTTGTCATCGCGGGGCCTTGTGTCATCGAGGGGGAAGAATTTCTTTTAAAAACGGCGAGGACCTTGAAGGAAATCACCGATTCCTATGAGATCCCGCTCATTTTCAAATCGTCCTTCGACAAGGCCAACCGCACCTCGGCCAAAAGCTTCCGGGGACCCGGATTAAAAAAAGGCCTGGCCATTCTCTCCAAGGTCAAAAAGAAATTGGGCCTGCCCTTGCTGACCGATATCCATGAGATCGAGGAAGTGAGGATCGCCGCCAAGGTGGTGGACGTCCTTCAGATTCCCGCTTTTCTTTCCCGTCAAACGAGCCTCTTAATGGAGGCGGCCAAGTACGGCAAAGCGGTCAACGTGAAAAAGGCGCAGTTCATGGCGCCCTGGGAAATGGCCAATGTGGTTGAAAAAATGAAAAGCGCCGGCCAAAAGAACATCTGGCTCACGGAACGGGGCACGGTATTTGGTTATAACAATCTGGTGGTGGATTACCGGGGAATTCCTGAGATGCAAAAGACCGGATGCCCGGTGATTTTTGACGGAACCCACAGCGTTCAACAACCCGCCGCCAAGGGAACCTCGTCCGGCGGAACCCGGGAGCATGTGCCGACCTTGGTGCGCGCCGCCGTGGCCGCCGGGGTGGATGGCCTTTTCACCGAAGTTCATCCCAACCCGCCGAAAGCCAAGTCCGACGCCGCCACTCAAATCACTTTCGAGACCTTCAACCAAATCCTTAAAGACGCGCTGGCCATCCGCCGGGCGCTGAAAAAATAAGTTTTTAATTTTGAGTGTTGAGTTTTAAGTTGGCTTCCTCAACTCAAAACTTAGAACTTAAAACTTAGAATTTTCGGAGTGAAATATGCCCTACCAAATTTACACCGATGGCGCTTGCCGGGGGAATCCGGGTCCCTCGGGGATCGGGGCGGTCATCCTGGACGCCAAGGGCAAGACCCTTCATGAGATTTCCAAGTTTATTGGAACCACGACCAACAATGTGGCGGAGTACGAGGCTTTGTTGGCGGCGCTGGATTATTGCGTGAAGAAAAAATTATCTCCCGTGGAGATACTGGCCGACAGCCAATTGATGATCCGCCAATTATCGGGACAGTACAAAGTGAAACATCCCAACATGATCCCGCTTTACCAGAAGGCTAAAGAGTACATGGCGCACTTGGAGGTCACGGGATTCACCCACGTACTTCGGGAGTTCAACAAGAAGGCCGACGAACTGGCCAACCGGGGCATCGATGAGCATTTCTCAAAAAAATAAGCCGCTCAGTTGTTCTATCCGTCCCATGCGGGTTTCTGATTTTAAGGAATCCTTGCGCTTGTGGAAGGCATCCCCGGGAGTGGGGACCCGACCCGACGACACCCGGGACAATCTCGCGCGTTACCTGAAACGGAATCCCGGATTTAGCATGGTCGCCGTTTCGAAATCTAAAATTGTCGGAACCCTATTGGCGGGGCATGACGGAAGGCGCGGATTACTGGCCCATCTGGCGGTCGCGGAGGAATACAGGCGCTTGGGATTGGGACGAAAGTTAGCCGAGGGCGCCTTGCGAAAATTGGAGAAGGCGGGTATTCACCGCAGTTATGCCATGGTGTTCAAGGGCAACCGGAGCGGAGCGCGTTTTTGGAAAAAGACGGGTTGGATTGACCGGTCGGACCTATCCCTTTTCGTCAGCCGGTTCAAGCCTCAGCGAAAACCCAGCCGTTAATCGGCCTTTGTCCCGCTGGATTTTGCCCTCTATTCCCACTATGATTCCCCTTGGAAGCAGGTCCGTGATCGCGACTGGTGGGGGTTCCCTTCCAGTCGAGGAAAGTCCGAGCTCCATAGGACAGGATGCCGGGTAACGCCCGGTCGCTTCGGGGTGCGCCGCAAGGCGAGGCCCCGGAGTGAAGGAAAGTGCCACAGAAACAAACCGCCTTTTGGCGCAAGCCGAGGGGTAAGGGTGAAAAGGTGGGGTAAGAGCCCACCGCGTTCCACGTAAGTGCGGCGGCTAGGCAAACCCCATCCGGAGCAAGATCAAATAGGAGGGCTTCGGGGTCGTCCGCCCCACAGGGTTCCTAACGGAAAACTGGGCCTTCGGGTAAGATCGCTGGACGGAACCGGCAACGGTCTCCGCGAGAGAAATGATCACATCTACAAAACTCGGCTTATGACCCGCTTCTTTTTTTAACGCACCTCCCGGCAACGGGAGGTTCTTTATTTTTAACCGTTTTTTTAAGCCGTCCAAGCTGGCGGCTTTTTTATTTTCGACCCGGAGTTTCGCTTGCAAAAGATAAAAATCAGGGGCGGCAAAACGCTCAAAGGCACCGTGGAGATCAGCGGCTCCAAAAACGCGACCCTGCCCGTCATGACCGCCGCGCTTTTGGCCGGATCCCCCTCCATTTTGGAAAACGTTCCGCACCTCAACGATATCAAAACCATGGCCGAGGTTTTGCGCAAGCTCGGCGCCAAGGTGACCTTGGAAAATCACCGGCTCACGATTGACCCGGAGGGTTTCACCCAACATGAGGCGCCTTATGATTTAGTCAGCACCATGCGGGCCTCCATTTATTCCCTCGGCGCCTGCTTGGCCAGGCTTGGGAAAGCCCGGGTGTCGCTTCCCGGGGGCTGCGCGATCGGCGCGCGCCCGATTGACCTTCATTTAAAAGGCGTGGAACAACTGGGAGCTAAAGTCACCATCGATCACGGTTACGTGAACGCTGAAGCCGCCGAACTCAAGGGGGCGGTTATCCACTTGGGCGGTCCGCACGGGCCCAGTGTGGGCGCCACGGTTAATGTGCTTTTAGCCGCGACGGCGGCGAAAGGGACCACGGTCATTGAATCGGCCGCCACCGAACCCGAAGTGGAAGACCTAGTGGGCTTTCTCAACGCCATGGGCGCCGACATCCAAGGCGGAGGAACTTCCCGTCTGGTGATTCAAGGCGGCAAGCCCCTCAAGGGCGTGACCTACTCGATTATTCCCGACCGGGTGGAGGCAGGCACCTTTATGACGGCAGCGGCCATTACTGGCGGCGATGTGACCTTGACCAAAGTTTCACCCAGCCATTTGGTGGACGTGACCCGAAAATTTAAGGAGATTGGAATCAAGGTTGAGGAGGGCCCGGATTGGATGAGGGTGATTGGAAGCTCCAGCTATCATCCGGCTGATGTGCGCGTGGCGCCTTACCCTGGGTTTCCCACCGACATGCAGGCGCAGATGATGGCGCTTTTGACTGTGGTGCCGGGTTTAAGCGTGATCACGGAAACCATTTGGGAAAACCGGTTCATGCATGTTTTCGAGTTGAACCGCATGGGCGCGGACATCAAAATTGAGGGAAGCAACGCCGTAGTCAAGGGCGTGAAGCGTTTGACCGGCGCCCCCGTGATGGCGTCGGACCTTCGGGCCAGCGCGGCCTTGATTTTGGCCGGGCTCGTCGCCGACGGGGAAACCTTGGTCCAACGCATTTATCACCTGGACCGGGGTTATGAGCAGATCGAGGAAAAGCTGTCCGATTTGGGCGCGGATATTCAAAGAGTGAATTAATAAAACCCGGTTTACCGCCAAGGTGCCAAGACGCCAAGGAAGGCGAACCAAAATGATTTGGCTGATTTTTTTCTTGGCGAACTTGGCGTCTTGCGCGCCCCGCTTTGAAAAATAATATTGAGGGCGGTATGTCCCGCTTAATTGGCCCAAAGGGCCGGCGGGAGCGGTGAAAAATCGGGGTGTTTTATGCGGATACTAGACTACTCTAAATCGAAAGACCAAAAGGCCATCGGCAAACTCATGCGCCGGGAAGCCTTGGTGTCCCTCCAGGGGGCGGGATCGCGCTCGGCCCTGACCAAAAAAGTTTTCGGAAAATCCTTAAGCCCTGAACAAGCGGTGGATAAAATCATTTCGGAAGTCCGCCAAAAAGGCGACGCGTCGCTTTTCACCTATACCCGCAAGCTGGATGGCTTCGCCGTCACGAAATCCAATGTTCAAGTCACTCAAGCCGAGATCAAGAAGGCCCTTCAAACTGTCCCCAAAGTGCTCATGGAATCCTTGCGGGTCGCGATTAAACAAATCCGAGCCTTCCACGAGAATGAAAAACCCAAGGATTGGACCAAAAAAAACCAGGACGTAAATTGGTGGCAGCGCTGGACGGCGCTGGATCAAGTGGGTGTTTATGTGCCGGGCGGGCTGGCGGTTTACCCCTCCTCGGTCTTGATGAACGTCATTCCCGCCAAGGTGGCCGGGGTGAAAAAGATCGTCATGGTAACGCCGGTGAAAAAAACGGGCCAAGTGGACCCGGTCATCCTGGCGGCGGCCCATTTGGCGGGCGTGAGCCAAATTTTCAAAATCGGGGGTGCTCAGGCCGTGGCGGCCTTGGCTTATGGCACTCAAACGATTCCGGCGGTGGATAAAATCACGGGACCCGGCAATCTTTTTGTGGCCCTGGCCAAGCGCAAGGTTTTCGGGCAGGTGGGCATCGACGGGTTCGCGGGTCCCAGCGAGGTCCTTATCCTCAGCGACGGCACGGTCTCGCCGGCCTGGGTGGCGGCGGATATCTTGGCCCAGGCGGAGCACGATGAGATGGCCTCCTGCCTTTTGGTGACTGCTTCTGCGAAGCTGGCCGAGGAAGTTTCCGAGGAAATCGAACTGCAATTGGAACTTTTGTCCCGCCGTCAAACGGCGTCGGATTCGCTTAAAAGCCGGGGAGCGATTCTCTTGGTTAAAAATAAAGCGCAAGCCCTGGAAGCCGCCAATCGTTTCGCGGCGGAACACTTAGAAATTTTGGCGAAAAATCCAAAACCTTGGTTGAAGGGTCTCCGTCACGCCGGGGCTGTTTTTGTCGGTCCCTTCTCGCCGGTGGCTTTCGGTGATTTCACCGCCGGCACCAACCACATTTTGCCCACCAGCGGGACCGCCCGTTTCGCTTCCGGGCTTTCGGTTTACGATTTTCTCAAGCGGACTAATGTGTTGGAAGTAAAAGCGCCGGGCGTTCGCAAACTGGGGAGGCCCACGGTTTTCCTGGCTGAGCAAGAAGGCCTGACCGGCCACGCCCAAAGCGTGCTCTTCCGAATGGCAGTCGGGACAAAGCCATGAGCGCTCTTAAAAATTGGTTCCGTCCCTCGGTCCTGAAGATGAAGGGCTACACGCCGGGAGAGCAGCCAAAAGACCCCAAGACCCTCAAACTCAACACTAACGAGAATCCCTACGCCCCGCCCGCGGTGGTTTTGAAGGCGGTTCGCGAAGCCGCGGACGCTAAATTGCGGCTTTATCCCGAACCCACGGCGGAAACCCTGCGCATGCGTTTGGCGAAGGTTTACCGGTGGCCTTTGGATGGCTTAATGGTAGGCAATGGATCGGATGAGATCTTGTCGATTGTTTTTCGCGCCTGTGTGGGCGAAAAGGATTTGGTTCAGTATCCGGACCTGACCTACAGCCTTTACCCGGTGCTGGCCCAAATTGAGGGCGCCCGAACCCGTGAAATCCCGCTGACTGAAAATTTCGATTTGGACTTCCGCAAGTTTTCCCCGAACGCTCGGTTGACCCTGTTCGGTTATCCCAATCCGCCGGTCGGTAATTGTTTCCCCCTTAAGGACATTGAGGCCTTCTGCAAAAAGGCCAGGGGCTTGGTTTTGATCGATGAGGCCTATGTGGACTTTGCCGAGAAAAACTGTTTGGCGCTGGCCAAAAAATATCCGAATGTTTTGATCTTGCGAACCCTGTCCAAATCCTTTTCCTTGGCGGGGGCCAGGTTGGGATTGGCTTTTGGACACCCGCAAGTCATGGAGCAGCTTTATAAGGTGAAAGATTCCTATAATGTCAACCGCTTGACCCAGTCGCTGGGCTTGGCGGCCTTTACCCCGGCGGGATTGAAGGAAGCTAAAACGAGCACAATCCAAATTAAGAAAGAACGGGAACGCTTGAGCCGCTCCTTGCGGGCCCTGGGCTTTACTGTTCCCGAGAGCCAGGCTAATTTTTTATTGGCCCAATGGGAGGGAAAACCCCCGGCGGAAGCGATCTACAAAAATCTCAAAAAAAACCGGGTTTTGATAAGATACTTCTCCCATCCGAGGCTTCGGGATTCGCTTCGGATTACGGTGGGCAAGCCGGAAGAAACCAGCCGCTTCCTGGCTGAACTGGTGAAGATAATTCGGTAGGCAATTAGCAGTGATAAACGCAGATGGACGCAGATTTTAATAAAGAGTTTGAATCATCGGCGTTTATCCGCATTCATCATTGCAAAATAGGTTTAATCTTGTTTGGAGACTTTATGAAAAACCGCGTCGCGGCGATTAAGCGAAAAACCAAAGAAACCGACATCGAACTGGTCCTCGATTTAGACGGAACCGGCGTTCCGGACGTGACCACGCCCGTGCCGTTCCTCAATCACATGCTGGAAGCCTTCAGCAAACACAGCGGATTTGATTTAAAGGTAAAGGCCAAGGGCGACACGCATATCGACGACCACCACACGGTGGAAGATATCGGCATTTGCCTGGGGATGGCGCTGGACAAGGCTTTGGGCGACAAGCAGGGCATTTCCCGTTACGGCCATTTTTACGTGCCGCTGGATGAGGCTTTGGTCCGGGCGGTGGTGGATTTGAGCGGCCGCAACTACATTAATTTCGCCTTGGATTTGGCGGTGAAAAAGCGCATCGGCAATTTTGACACCGAACTCATCGAGGATTTTTTCCGCGCGGCCACCGACAACGGTAAGTTCAACCTGCACCTGGAGAAAATCCACGGCCGCAACAGCCATCACATCGTGGAAGCGGCTTTCAAAAGCTTCGCCCGGGCCTTGAAGATGGCGGCGGCTTTTGATTCCAAGATGAAGGGCATCCCTTCCACCAAGGGAAAGATTTAAGTTTGAATCAAAACCAAACCATTTTCACCGCCAAGACGCCAAGTTCGCCAAGAAGGCAAAAGATTTAAAAAATAAATTAATTTTTGGTTAAGCGTCTTTCTTGGCGTACTTGGCGCCTTGGCGGTGAAATCAGAAGTTCTATTTCGGGAGAAGGTCATGATAGCCGTAGTCGATTATGGAGTCGGGAACCTGCACAGCGTGGCCAAGGCCTTGGAAAAGGTCGGCGCGAAGGCGCGGGTGACTACCGAATGGAAAGACGTGGCAAAAGCCGACGGCGTCGTGCTGCCGGGCGTGGGCGCTTTTAAGGATTCGATGGACGGGCTGCACCGCTCGGATTTGGCGAAGGCCGTTTTTTCCTTCATCAAAACCGGGAAGCCTTTTCTGGGTGTTTGTGTGGGACTCCAGATGTTGTTCGCCGTGGGGGAAGAGTTTGGCGTCTCCAAGGGACTGGGTTTGTTCCCAGGCCGGGTGGTGAGGTTCCCCGGCGGCCAAAAGGTGCCCCACATGGGTTGGAACCAGATTCAAATTAAAAAAGGAAACAATCCGTTATTGAAGGGGATTCAAGACGGGGACTATGTTTATTTCGTCCACTCCTATTATGTTTTGCCCGAGGACCCTTCCATCATCGCCACCCAGACTTTTTACGGCGCCGATTTCACCTCGATGGTTTGGGATAAAAACGTGTTCGGGACCCAGTTTCACCCGGAAAAAAGCCAAGGCGTGGGATTAAAGCTTTACGAAAATTTCAAGGACCTGGTCGGAACAAAATTCTAAAGACTCAAGAAGTTGAAGCACAGAGTTAACTGAGTTACATGGAGTAAGAATTGAAAATAAAAATTTTACTCCGTTTACTCTGTGTGACTCCGAGTTAAATTTCTTTTGATTTAATCATTTAAAGGATTCTTATGTACGTCATACCGGCGATCGACATTCGAAAAGGCAAGGCGGTTCGGTTGGTCCAAGGCGACCTTCGGGACGAGACGGTTTACTCCCAAGAACCTGTCTCGGTGGCCAAGCTCTGGAAAATGAAGGGAGCCAAAAGGCTCCACGTGATCGATTTGGACGGGGCCTTTTCGGGCAAATTATCGAACTTGGATTACGTGAAAGAAATCATCAAGGCCACCGACATGAAGGTGCAGGTGGGCGGCGGGATTCGGGACCTGAAGACCATCGACAAGCTGGTGGGGATTGGCGTGAACTGGGTCATTCTGGGGACCTCCGCGGTTCAAAATAAGGAATTCGTCAAGGAAGCCGTGAAGCGCCACGGAAAATCCATAATCGTCGGGATCGACGCGAAAAAAGGCATGGTGGCCATCAAGGGTTGGAAGCAAGTGACCAAAGTGAAGGCCGTGGACTTAGGGCTCGAAATGGTGGAACTGGGCGTGAGTTCGCTCATCTTCACCGACATTCAACGGGACGGCATGTTGGAAGGCCCCAACTTTAAAAGCACCAAAGAACTGGCGGTCGCCGTGAAGGTGCCCGTGATCGCTTCCGGCGGCATGTCGGGCTATAAAGATATTGAGCACGCCAAGCGGCTGGAAAAATACGGCATCGCCTCGGTCATCATCGGCAAGGCCCTTTACACGGGAAAGATCGACCTGAAACAAGCCATCAAAATCGCCAAAGAGCCGCCGGTGCCAAAAACTAAAAAGGTAAAGGGCCGGTAATGCTCGCCAAGCGCATTATTCCCTGCCTGGACGTGAAGGAAGGCCGGGTCGTCAAGGGCGTCAAGTTTGAGAACCTGCGGGACGCGGGGGATCCGGTGGAGATCGCCAAGCAATACGACGCCGAAGGAGCGGACGAACTGGTGTTCCTTGATATCACGGCATCCAGCGATAAGCGAAACATCCTGTTGGACGTGGTGACCCGCACGGCGGAAGCCATCTTCATGCCCTTGACGGTCGGCGGCGGCGTGCGCACGACGGACGATATCCGTGTCCTTTTAAAATCCGGCGCGGACAAGGTCTCCCTCAATACCCGGGCCGTGGAAAATCCGGCCGTGCTGAAGGAAGGTTCTGAAAAGTTTGGGGCTCAATGTATCGTGTTGGCCATCGACGCCAAACGAAAAGACCCGAGCGATCCTTCCAAAGGATGGGAGGTCTTCACCCACGGGGGCCGCACGGCGACCGGCAAGGACGCCGTTGAGTGGGCCGTTCAGGGCGTGGGACTGGGCGCGGGAGAAATTCTTTTAACCAGCATGGATAAAGACGGGACTAAAGACGGTTATGATCTGGAATTGACCCGCGCCATCTCCGAGGCCGTGCCGGTTCCGGTGATTGCTTCCGGAGGCGTGGGGAACTTGGATCATTTGGCCGATGGAGTCCTGAAGGGAAAAGCCGACGCGGTTTTGGCGGCTTCCATTTTTCATTACCGCGAATATTCGATGAAGCAAGCCAAGGCCTACCTGGCCCAAAAAGGGATTCCGATCCGGATTTAAAAGGAGAGAAAAATGACGCAGCCCGACAACCCAAAAGACTCACCCATTTGGTTCCTCTATATTTACGGCGGGTTCGCCGTGATCGGGACTTTGATTTACTTGGGAAAAACCGGCAAGGTGCTTCCGGGGCTAACCCTGCTTTTGGCCATGGTGTTTTCCATCGGCTGGCTTTGCCTGTTGTTTTACCACTTCTTCAAAAAACGCCCCAAGAAACCGCATCCGATCGACCCGCCGCAAAAATGACTGGTTTTTCCGGACTGAAAAGCTTACCTTAACCCACCTATTCCACCGCTGGGAGGCTGTCATGAGCTTTATTGACACTTTAAAATTCCAAGAAGACGGGCTTATTCCCGTCATCGCGCAGGACCACAAGACCGGTGAAATCCTGATGTTCGCCTTCGCCAACCGGGAAGCGCTGGAGCATACCATTGCCACGGGCAATGTCACCTATTGGAGCCGCAGCCGTAAGAAATTATGGAAAAAGGGCGAGGAATCGGGCAATGTGCAGAAGCTCAAGTCCCTTTATACCGATTGCGACAAGGACGTGGTTCTGGTAAAAATAGAGCAAGTCGGGGACGCGGCCTGCCACACGGGCAACCGGTCCTGCTTCTTCAACGAATTATCCAACGACCAATGGAAAGACGTTGGGGTCAAGATATTCGATCCCGAAAAGGTTTACGGCCATAAATGAAAGCTTCTTTCAACTTGAATTTGAACCCTTGGCGCGGCTCCCGCTGGCGTTTCTAAACGCTTGGCTGTTGATGCCGTCTGTCTTTGGACTCAAAATTCACTTTGAAGGAGTTTAGTGTATGAAAACCCCCATCGCTTCCAACCTTACCCCCTCACTTGACCAATTTACGAAACTGTCCCGGGACTATAACCGGATTCCGGTTTTTCTGACCCTTCAGTCCGATCTGGAAACGCCGCTTTCGGCTTATCTGAAATTGGGCCGGGGAAAAAACGCCTTTCTTTTGGAAAGCGTGGAAAAAAACGAGCAGTTGGCGCGCTATTCCATCGTAGGCTTCAACCCGTCCGAAATTTTCGAGGCCAAAAACGGCCTCTTAAAACACCGGCGGGGCAAGATCGTCAAGACCCTCGCCTCCAAAAACCCGCTCCAAGAGATTAAAAATAGAATGGGCGCCACCCAGCAAGCGCCTTTACTCGACGCCGGATTTTTAGGCGGTCTGGTCGGCTATATCGGTTACGACGCGGTGCGTTATTTTGAGAAACTGCCCGCGCGAAAGCCCGATGTGCTGAAGATCCCCGATCTTTATCTTTTGACCACCGATCAATTGGTTTTGTTCGACCATCTCAAACGCACGCTCCGGATTGTGGTGAACGTGGCGGTGGATCCGAAGATTTCCCCGGCCAAGGCCTATGCCAAGGCGGTGAAAGAAATTACCCGCTTGGACAAGGAACTGGCCAAACCTTTAAAGGGTTTCGCCGAAATTCCGGTGGCGCCCGCGGCCGAGAACAAATCGGGCGCCGACACCTTGTTTGGTTTTAAGTCCAACAGCAATCCCAAAGCTTTCGGCCGGATGGTGGATGGATCGAAAGAATATATCCGCGCCGGGGACATTATCCAGGTGGTGGGCTCCCAGCGATTTGAGAAAGACGTCAAGACAGACGCGGTGACCATTTACCGGATCCTGCGCCGCTTGAACCCCTCGCCTTACATGTTCCTCTTGAAGCTGGAAGGGGTGGAAGTGGTGGGTTCCTCGCCCGAGATGTTCATCAAGGTCCAACAAGGTTTGGTGGAAACCCGGCCGATCGCCGGAAGCCGCCCTCGGGGGAAAAACCCGGCGGAAGATTTGAAACTGGAACAGGACCTTTTAAAGGACGAAAAGGAATTGGCCGAGCACGTCATGCTGGTGGATTTGGCCCGCAACGATTTGGGCCGGGTCTGCGATTTCGGAACCGTCCAGGTGCCGCAGTTTAAAAGGGTCGAGCGTTATTCCCATATCATGCACATTGTTTCCGAGGTCACGGGGAAATTAGCAAAGGGCCAAAGCGCTTTTGACGCCTTTCAATCCTGCTTTCCGGCGGGAACCCTCTCGGGCGCGCCCAAAATCCGTGCGATGGAAATTATCGAGGAACTGGAACCGTCCCAACGCGGGATTTACGGCGGCGCCGTGGTGGCCTTTGGGTTTGACGGCAATATGGACTCCGCCATTACGATCCGCTCGGCGGTTTTGAAGCCGAAGGGCTCGGGCAAACTCACCGCCTATGTCCAGGCGGGAGCCGGATTGGTAGCGGACTCGGTTTCGGAAAGCGAATATTTGGAATCCTGCAATAAGGCCCGGGCGGTGCTGATGGCGATTCATCAAGCGGAAAACCAATTTTACCGCCAAGGCGCTACGCCCAAGGGCGGTCCCGTTACCAGTAAACCAATGTTGTGGCAGGCGCCAAGGACGGCCAATCACAAACCGAAATCAAAAAGTTCCACGAAAGCTGCCCGGAAAGGCGGTTCGAAATGATCCTGGTCATCGATAACTACGATTCTTTTACCTATAACTTGGTTCAATACCTCGGCGAAATGGGCGCGGACATCCAAGTGGTGCGAAACAACGAAGTGACCGTGCCGGAGATTTTGGAAAGACAACCCGACCAAATTTTAATCTCGCCGGGGCCCTGTTCGCCGAAAGAAGCGGGCATCTCGGTGGACACGATCCGCCAATTGGCGGGCAAGGTGCCGATCTTGGGCGTGTGTCTCGGGCACCAAAGCATCGGTTACGCTTTCGGGGGAAACATTATTCGCGCGGGAAAGCTGATGCACGGGAAAACCAGCCAGATCACCCACGACGGCAAGGGCGTCTTCGCGGGGCTGCCCAATCCTTTCAAGGCGACTCGGTATCATTCCTTGGTCATTGAAAAGCAAAGTCTTCCGGACGTTTTGGAAGTGACCGCCACCAGCGAGGATGGCGAGATCATGGGCGTGCGTCATAAGACCCTGGCGGTCGAAGGGGTCCAATTCCATCCGGAGTCGATTTTGACCGAATCGGGGAAAGCCCTTTTGGGTAATTTCCTTAAAAACGGATGAGTTTGGACCGTTTCCGGATGAGCCGGTTTTTCGACCCTTTAACCCTCGGATCCGTCTTTTGGGGACCATCTCTTTTGCTTTTGGGCTTTAAATGAATAAACTAAAACAAAAGCTGGCTTGGGCCGTCTTAACCTTGGGGGTCTTAGGCGCTTTGGGCTTTTGGTTTTGGTTCAAGTCCCGCGGGCCGGTTTGGCATGTGGCGCTGTTTCAAGGGGCGAAAGAAACCGATCTGGCGACCTCCGCCGCCACGGTGGCGGGGGTCTTGAAAGACCACGGGATCGAGCTCAAACCCGAGGATGTGGTGGTGCCGCCCCTCGACGCGGTTGTGACCGAGGGGATGGAAATCGACCTCGGGTTGGTGGAGCGCCGCGAAAAGGATTTCAAAAAGACCGTGGTCCATCCGGTGATGGTGGATTACACGGACGACCTGGATGTGGGCGAGATTATCGACGTTCAGCAGGGCCAGGATGGGCAGGAAGAACAGACCACCGAATCTTTCTTTCTCAACGGGGAAGAAGCCTTCGAGAAGGTGTTAAAATCCAACCTGCTGGTGGCGCCCAAGAATGCTAAAGTATTGGAAGGCACGTCCCTTCGCCAGAAGATGTACCGGCTTGCCAAACGGGCCCGGGTGAAAAAGACCCTGACGATGAACGCCAGCGCTTATTATCCGGGTCCGGAAGACACCTGGCCCTACGCTTCGGGTTATACTTCCACCCATTTGAAGGCGGGCTACGGGGTTGCGGCGGTGGATCCGAAAGTGATCCGGCTCAAGACGCCGTTGTATGTGGAAGGCTACGGCTACGCCATCGCGGGCGATGTGGGCGGCGCCATTAAAGGAAACCGCATTGACCTTTGTTTCGACACTTATGAGCAGGCCGTCCAGTTCGGCCGCAAGAACGTTAAGGTTTATATCCTGCGTTAGCCTGGGACTTTTTCTTTTATCTTCCGGAGCCCGGGCGCAAAATACCCCGGCGCCCACCCTTTCGCCCCTAGCGTCGCCGGCCCAAAGCCCCACGGGGACCCCGACCCCGGCTTTATCGCTCTCGCCCGAGCCCACGGCGACCAGCACCCTCAACCCCTTCGCCACCCCCACTTACACCTTTACCTGGGACCCTTGGGCCACCAATACGGCCACTCCCACGCCCAATTTTTTCAGTTTGAATCAAACCCCGACCGACACTTGGACCCCGATCATGACCTCCACCTTTACCCCCACGGGAACCATCACTCCGCCGGACACGGCCACGCCCACGATCACCAATACGCCGTCCATTGACCGCTCCGGACTGGCTTTGCTTCCCACGGCTTATTCCAATGGTTTGTTTTACAGTAATGATTTGAACTGGGATCTGAGCTTTTCTTATTTCATCGGGACCATCGCCGAACACGAAAAAGGCGAGTCAAGCACCGACTTTTTAAATCCCTTACGGCTTTGGCTTTTGACCAGCGATGTTAAATACGGCTGGGTGGATGAGAACGGGGACATGCCGGCGATCGCCTCGGGGACCATGTTGTCGCTGCTCATTTCGGGAGGGAGCGATGATTCCACGGCCGGTTCCAGCGGACAGTCGCCGGGCCAGCAGACCTCCAGCTTCCAGCTGTCCGGAAGTTCCATGGGCGGCTTTTACACCGTTGCCAGCAAAAAAATCGACAATAACTCGGCTGTCCACGCGGGCATGATGGTGGGATTGCATGACCCCTTCGCGAAAATCGGTCTCGGTAATTTTGTCCCTTATTTTAATTATGGCGACCTTTTGCCCATGTTCACGGCGAAGCTTTCGGATGATCTGGGAAGTTCGGCCGATTATCTCTTTTACACCGGATTTAACACAAAGATGCTCGGGACCAACGTGCGGTTTGAGTTGTGGAAACCCTTTTTCCTGGACCACAATCCCATTCTTTTGAACAGCAAGATTGACGGTCTTTTCGCCTTCAACTTGGCCTATGAGAAATGGGATGAAGGCTACGCGGTTTTGGGTTATTTCAGTTTCCGCTTCACCATCATTCCCGCGCCCGTCGATTATTAGGCGCGTTTGCCCATGGCTCCTTTGAAAAAGAAAATTATGGTGGTGGCGGGTGATCCTTCCGGCGACATCCACGCGGCCCAAGTGGCGGGGGCGCTGGCGCGGTCGGGAAAAAAGATTAAAATTTTCGGGATGGGCGGCCCCGCCTTAAAGGCGGCCGGCGCGGATATCCGCGAGGATCTCACCCAGCCGGCCATTATGGGGTTCGTCGAGGTGGTAAAACATTATCCCCTGCTTCGGCGCCGCTTTGCCCAATGTGAAAAATGGTTGAAAGAGGAAAAACCCGACTTTTTATGGCTGGTGGATTATCCGGGCTTCAACCTGCGCCTGGCCAAACGGGCGAAAGCCTTGGGAATCCCGGTTTGTTATTATATCGCGCCCCAGGTTTGGGCCTGGCATCGGGACAGGTTGAAAACCATGAAACAAGTCATCCGCAAACTTTTGGTGATCCTGCCGTTTGAGAAAAAGTTTTTTGAGCGGGAAGGCATGCCGGCCGTTTATGTGGGACATCCCTTGATGGAACAGGTTTCCGCCGAGGGCCCGGCCCGATCGACGGCGCTGAAAAAAGCCGGAATTCCCGCCTCCCATTTTCCCTTGATTAGCGCCATGCCGGGAAGCCGAAAAAGCGAGTTGGAAAAAATCTGGCCCCTTTACCTGGAAGCCGCCCGTCGGGTTCGCCAAAACCATCCGGACTCCGCTTTTTTGGTTCCCAAGCCTCGGGCCCTTCAGTTTGAGGACTATCCGGGACTGAAGCCCGGGGATCCTTTCTTTTTTGTGGATGCCCCGGCTTTTGATTTGCGGCGAATCTGCGATTTGGCTTGGGTCAAGTCGGGCACCAGCACCTTGGAGACGGCCCTCCTGGGAACGCCCATGGTATTGGTTTATAAGGTCGCGGCTTTGACAGGCTACTTAGCCAAACGGCTTTTAAAGATCCGTTATGTGGGATTGGTCAATTTGCTGGCCGACAAGCCGGTGGTTCCGGAACTTTTGCAAGAAAGGGCCACCGTCGAGCTTTTGGTGGAAGAAACGAATAAAATCTTAGATTCCAATCAGGTCCGCAAAGCCCAATTAAATTCCTTCGCGTCCATCCGCGAAAGCTTGGCCACGCCCCTGTCCTCGTCCCGGATGGCCGCCCGGGAAATGCTCAAGCTCCTTTCGGAGCTTTCGTGAAGACCTATTCCCTGAAACCTACCGATTGGCTTATCCTGCTGATCGCGACGCCCCTCATTTATTTATTGGGATTGACCTTGCGCGTCCGCGAAGTGGGGCGGGGCGACTTGGGCCCGCGGGGAAAACAAGAAGAGCCCCCGTTGTGGGCGCTTTGGCACGAGACGATCTTAATGAGCGTTTGGTACCACCGGCGGCAAAAGGTGCGTGTGATGATCTCGGCCAGCCGGGATGGGGAGCTGATCTCGACCATCGCGAAACTATTCGGCTATGTGCCGGTGCGGGGCTCCTCGTCCAAGGGCGGCAAGGAAGCGGCGACCGAGATGGTGGACAACTTGAAAGACGGAAAGCGGTCGGCCATCACGCCGGATGGCCCCCGGGGCCCGCGGCGGCAATTGAAACCGGGAGTGGTGACGATCGCCCGGCTTTCGGGAAGGCCCGTAGTGCCTTTTACCTTTGAGGCGGAAAAATGCTGGCGTTTAAAAAGCTGGGACCGGTTCATCATTCCCAAACCCTTCAGCCGGGCGGTCTTTGTTTATGGCGAGCCCATCCGGATTCCAGTCGAAGGCGGCGAGGACAAGGCCTATTTAACCCAGATTCAGGGTGAAATGGACCGGATACAAAGCGTCGCGGAAAAATACTTCGGCGAAAAGACAGCCGAATGACCTCCCAGCGAAAAACAACCACGGTCACTTTATACCAATGGGTTCTCGATCTTCTTTACCCGCTGGCGGGGCTCATCGGTTTTTTCGCGAAAGAACCCTCGCGGGAGCGCCTGGGTTTTTATCCGTCCGAAGAAACGAAACCTCTGGCCCTGGGGGAGAACGTTTGGATCCACGCCGCTTCCGCGGGCGAGGTGAACGCCATGCTTTCCTTTAGCCAAGCCTTGCGGGAAGCTTGCCCCGGCGTGAAGCTTGTTTTGACCACCACGTCCCGGACCGGAAAAAAATTGGCGATCGAGAAAAAATTGGCGGATTTTGTTTTTTTAGCGCCGTTGGATATGACCAGGCCCTTGCGGCGGGCCTTCCGCGCGTTCCGGCCTTCGATCATTCTTATCGCGGAAACCGAATTTTGGCCTAATTGGCTGTTTCGCGCGCTCCAAAACCAGATACCCATTCTTTTGGTGAATGGCCGGGTTTCGGATAAAAGTTTTCCTGCCTATCGGCATTTGCGGGGTCTTTTTGGACCGGCGCTCAAATGTTTTAACCAATGCTTGGTTCAAACCCCCGGGGACCGGGACAAGCTGATGGACTTAGGCGTCCCTGAAAAAAGAATTCAAGTGATGGGCCAGATGAAATATGACCTGCGGGCGCCTTCGGACGCCCGGGCGAGGGAATGGGGCGCTTCTTTAGGCTTGGGGTCGGAGGATGAGCTCATTACCCTGGGCAGCCTTCGCGAAGGGGAAGAGGACCAGTGGATTCCGGAGATTCCCGGTCTTTTAGCCCGGTTTCCAAAGCTGAAGCTTATCTTGGCGCCACGCCACATCAAAAACGCCGAACCATTTCAAAAAAAACTGGCGGACATGAAAGTGGCGAGCGCGCTCCGAAGCCGCTCGCGCGCCGGCGATGTTTCGACGCGGGTGCTTGTGTTGGATACGGTGGGGGAGTTATCTTTAGCTTATCATTTATCGCGGGCGGCTTTCGTGGGGGGCACCCTGGTGCCCATTGGCGGGCATAATGTCATGGAACCGGCCCTTTCCGCCGTCCCGGTGTTGTTTGGACCCCATACCCAAAATGTTTCGGAAGCGGTGGAGGTTTTGCTGGCGCAAGGCGGAGGTTTTCAGGGATCGAGCGCGCGGGAATTAATTCCCGATTTGGCCAAGCTGATCGACCCGGCTCCATCCCGGATCGCGGGAGAAAGGGCCCGGCAATCGGTCCAAGCGCTTCAAGGCGCGACAGAAAAAAATCTCAAGGCCGTTTTAGCCTACTTGCCGGACGCGCGGATCAAGAGCCGATAGGCGCCGTTCCCGTTACGGACCGCGTCCAACCTGAAAAAAAGGTGTCCCATGGGAAGCTTTCAAGAAGCCTATCTGAAGTTCCTGCACGATAAGCCCAAAACCTTCGCGCAAAAAGCCCTGGCGGCTTTTTTGAAATTCCTTTCTTATTTTTATTTGGCCGGCTGGACCGCCAAAAAAACGGCCTACCGGGGCGGGCTGCTTCGGCGCCGCAGGCTCGCCTGCCCGGTGATCAGCGTGGGAAACATCACCACGGGGGGGACGGGTAAAACGCCGGTGGTGATTTCCTTGGCCCGTCATTTTTGCGCCCAGGGAAAAAGGGTGGCGGTCCTGAGCCGCGGCTACGGCCGGTCGAAAAAGGCCTCGCCTTTTTTATGGGTTTCGGATGGTAAAAATTTATTGGTCACGCCGGACGAGGGGGGTGATGAGCCTGTTTTGATCGCCAAAAAAGTTCCCAAGGCCGCGGTGTTGGTGGGCAAGGACCGCTACCAAAGCGGGCTGGAGGCGCTTAAAATTTTCAAACCCGATCTGTTCATCCTCGACGACGGCTATCAGCGCCGGTTTGATTTTCACCGGGATCTGGACATTTTGGTGGTCGACGGCATCAATCCTTTCAGCACGGGCGCGGTTTTGCCCGCGGGTCTTTTACGGGAGCCCTTGAGCGCGCTTTCGGAAGCCAACCTTTTCGTGGTCAACCGGGTCAACCTGGCCCGAAGCGTTGAGGATATCCGGACCGTGCTTCAAAAACATAACCCCCGGGCCTACGTGGTGGAATCCCGGTATGTTTCTTTGCGGCTGCGAGATTTTAAGACCGGCCAGGAAGTGAAGCCCGCGAGCCTGGACCGGCTGCCCGTGGGCGTTTTTTCGGGCGTGGGAAATCCTTTATCGGTGGTGCGCACCCTGGCCGACGATAAAATTTTCGTGCGGCACGCTTATCACTTTCCCGATCATTTTGTTTATACCCGGGAAAATACCGAGGAAATCCTGGCGGACGCCAAACTTCGGGGGCTTCAATACCTGGTGACCACGGAGAAGGACGAGGTTAAACTGCCCCGGGATTTGACGCTGGAAATTCCCATCCTGGTCCACGAAATCGAATGGCAAGTCAGCGGGGGCAAGGCTCAATGGGAAACCCTTTTAAAAACGCTCTCACTGGCCAGCTCAAAAACTTAAAATGGATAAGGTGAGAAACATTTGGCCAACGTGAATCCTCCGCCCACGCCCCGAAGCATTTTGGTTCTGCGTTACTCGTCCCTGGGGGACGTGGCCCTCACCAATCCGGCGATTGATTTGCTGGCCGGGTCCTTTCCGAACGCTTCCATCTACTTTGCCACCAAGTCCGTTTTCGCGCCGGCCATTGAAAATCACCCGGCGCTCACCGGCGTTATCCCGTTGGAAAACAAGGGATTATTCGGCCTTTGGGCCCATTTTCGCCGCCTGAAAGAAATCAAGCCTGACCTGATTTTGGACCTGCATGACTCGCTTCGAAGCCATCTGGCGGCCCTGTTCCTTCGTCCACCCCGAGTTTTGATTTACGATAAAGAGGCGGTGAGTCGGCGCCTGATCGTGCACCGTCTGCGGAAAGCCCCGTCCCTCCACACCATTCAAAAATACCTGAAGCCTTTGGAACAATTGGGAATCGCCATGCCGGTTCGGGTTCCCTTCACGGTTTCGGTCGGCCGAAAAGGAGAGAGCTACCTGCGGGAATTTTTGCAGCGCCGCCGCATCGCCCCCTCCCAGACCGTGGTGGGGATCGGGCCGGGGTCCTTGTGGGCCACCAAACGATGGCTTCCGGAGCGTTACGCGGAGCTGGCCTCCCGTTTGGTGGAAGATGACCGCTGTAAGCTATTGTGGTTTGGAAGTCGGGCGGAGGCGACGCTCATCCGGGAAATCCAATCCCAAATGACGGTCTCCCCCTTGGAGCGGGGCCTGAATTTGGCCGAAGACCAAAGCTTGGAACAGTCCATCGCGCTTTTAGGCCGCTGCGATCTTTTTATCGGAAATGACTCGGGGTTGACCCATTTGGCCTCGGGGCGGGGCGCGCGGGTCGTGGCGATTTTTGGCTCCACGACGCCCGCTTTGGGATTCGCTCCTTGGGGCCCGCATACGGTCGTGGAAAACTTAGGGTTAACCTGCCGGCCTTGCGACGCCCATGGCCGCGCTTCCTGTCCGCTGGGCCATTTCAAGTGCATGAACGACTTGAGTGTTGATTTAGTGGAAGGGGCGGTGAAACGGGCATTCAGGAGGAACCGATGAAAACCAAACCCAAGGTGGCCCTCCTTCGGGGGCCGTTGTTGAATCCCTTTGAAATGCAAAATTACGCGAAAATGCGGGATGAGTTCGACATCACGACTTTTGGTCCGCATGTGGGGATGTTCGATACCTCCCGCATCGCGATCCCCCAGCAGACCCTTTGGTGTCCCATCGCGGGGAAGACCCCCTTTGAACGGGAAAAACGTAAATGGCAGGCGGCGCGGGACAAGCTCACAGGCCGTACCCATTCTTTTTGCGGCATCGTGAATCATTTGAAGGGTTTTGACATTTACCACATTCGGGACCATTCGTTTTGTTTCAGTTATGAGGCGGCCCTGGCCAAACGAAAGTGGGGCGGCCGCTTGGTTGTCACCGAAGAGGAAAATATTCCCCACTTGAACGAGCATAAGTTCATGGAAAGAAGAATCAAGGCGGCGGTGAAGGAACAAGCGGACCTTTTTCTTCCGGTGAACGAAGCCGCGGCCGCCGCCTTGCGGGAAGAGGGCGTGCCGGACGAGCGTATGCGGATGATCTCCAGCGCGGTGGACGCCGATCATTTTTTCCCGGGGAAGCCGGACGCGAAATTGCGGGAATCCCTGGGGATTCCGGCGGACGCTTTCGTCGTGATCTGCGTGGCGCGTATCGCGAAAAGCAAAGGGGTTTTCACGCTCCTGGAAGCCGTGAAAAAACTCAGGGAAAAAGAAAAAGACCTGCATGTGCTGATCGTGGGCCGGGATGAGGAAGGGGGAAGGGCATGGATCGAGCGCAACGGCCTTGAAAAGTCAGCGCATTTGGCGGGTTTTGTGGATTACGCCCAAATGCCCCGGTATTACCGGTTGGCCCACCTATTCATCCTTCCCAGTATTCCCACCCGGGGTTGGATCGAGCAGGGCCCCTATTCCATACTGGAAGCCATGGCTTGCGGAGTGCCGGTGATGGGCTCGGATTGCGGGGGCATCACCCAAGCCGTGGGTGACGCCGCGAGGGTTTTTCCCCCGGGTGACGCCGAAGGATTGGCGCGGGTCCTGCTGTCGATGAAGCAAAACTATCGCGTTTCCTTCCGCCGCAAAGCCCGGGAAAGGGCCTGTGAGCTCTATTCGACGAAAGTATTAACGGCTAAACTCAGGCGCATCTACCGAGAAGTCATCGGCATGGGTCCGGCCCCGGCCCAGGAAGGAACGGTTGCTTGAATATTTCCCGGGAGAATATCCTGATCCGTGTTCCCAATTGGCTGGGCGACAGTGTAATGTCGACGCCGGCGGTCATTCGGGCGCGTGAAATCTATCCCCAAGCGCGTTTGACGATCTTAGCCCGTCCCGCCTTTGCCGATTTTTGGAAATCTTTTCCCGGTGTGGATTCGGTTTTTATTCTGGATCCCAAAGGCCGCCATGCCGGGATTTTGGGTTTTTGGAAAGCCGCCCGGGAGTTGAAAAAAGAAAAATTCGACACCGCGTTGACCCTGCCGCTTTCCTTTTCCTCGGCTTTTTTATTTTTCGCCGCCGGCATCCCGGAGCGGATCGGATACGGGTCCGAGGGACGGGGCCCTTTTTTAACCAAGTCTGTTCCTTTGGAATGGGCCCGACGAACCCATCTGGTTCGGGAATACCTCCGGCTGGTGGAAAAAGGTTTCGGCGCGTCCGGGAGTCAAGCCAAGAGGGCCCTGCACGCTTCCACGAAACCAGGTGAATCGGAAGCCGCGGCGCTGATCCGCCGCCACGGGCTTTCCCGCGCCGGTTGGATCGCCTTGGGGCCGGGCGCCACTTACGGCCCGGCCAAACGTTGGCCCCTGCCTTATTGGAAACAAGCCATTCAAAAAATTTTAGACAGCCGGCCGGAAGATTTGTTGGTTTTAGGCGGGCGGGAAGAAGCGGCTTATCTGAAGCCGTTGGTGGACGATTTTAAAAAAGGAACTTTCGCGAAACGGGTTCATTTGATGGCGGGCGAAACCTCGGTTTGCGGATTGGCGGCGCTGCTTTCCCAATGCAAGCTCCTCATCACCAATGACACCGGCCCCATGCATGTGGCCGCCGCGGTGGGAACGCCCACGGTGGCTTTGTTTGGATCCACCTCCCCGGCTTGGACCCGGCCTTTTGGTTTGGGACATGAGGTCATTTATCACCAAACCGAATGCAGTCCCTGTTTTCAAAAAACCTGCCCCATCGGTTATATCTGCCTTCACCGAATCCAGGTGGAAGAAGTTCTGCGATCCATGCGGAAAATATTAGCGGGCAAGACCCGGGTGAAGCCCGAATTTTTGAGCCGTGGAGCTTCGGCGTGAAACGAATCCTGGTCGTGAAACTCAGGCCCCTGGGGGACGTCGTCGTGGCGGGTCCAAAATTTGAGGCGATCCGGGAAGCCTTTCCCAAGGCTTGGATTACGGCGTTGGTCCAGCCCCCCGCTCAAGAACTTCTCCAAAAAACCGGCTGGGCCAACGAAGTCTTCGCTTATCACCGCAACCGGATTGACCAGCGCCATTTCGTCTCCCGCGCTTGGAAACATTTCCGGCTCGTCCGGGCCCTTCAAAAACGCCATTACGACCTGGCGATTGACTTTTCGGCCGCGCATCGAAGCGCCCAAATCATCCAATGGTCGGGGGCGGGCTTAAAATTGGGCTTGGGGCTTCCCCGGATCAATGCCCTTTATGACTTGGCGGCTTCGGGGGAAGGCGAGCGCCAAGCCTCGGCCATGGAACTGGACAGCCGGGTCCTTCGTTTATTGGGCCTGGAAGCTAAAAGTTATGACCGGCCGGGGGGTTTTTGGCCCGTCCCGTCGGAAGCCTTAAGCTTCGCCGACACTTTTTGGAAAGCCAACCGGTTTGAGGATCAGGATTTAGTGGTGGCCGTCAATCCCTTCGCCAGTTGTCCCAGCAAAGAGTGGTATCCGGAAAAGTGGGCGGCGGTGATTCAGGAATTACTGGGGAACGGGTTTAAGGTTTTTTTCACCTGCGCCCCTTTGGAAAAAAACGGATTAAAGCCCATTGAGGATAAGCTGGGAAAAAAAATTCCGGTTTACGCGGGAAGCCCCCTGACGCCGCTTTTAGGGCTTTACCAAAGGTCTCGGGCGGTTTTAAGCGTGGATTCGGGCCCCCGGCATATCGCCGCCGCGGTGGGCGCGCCGACGGTGACCATTTGGGGACCTGAGCCGGTAAGCCGATGGCACCCTTATTCCCGGGACCGCCATCCATTGGTCCTACGCGAGATCGACTGCCGCCCTTGCGGCCTTTCAGTTTGCGTGGAAAGAAAACACGAGTGCATGACTTCGCTGAAACCGGCGGATGTGATCAAAACCCTGAAGGCCCTTTTGCGCGGCACCCTGGGTCCCGCGACGGTGGCTTGATGTCCACGCCTTCCAAGGTTTTAATTCTTCGGCCCCGCTTTTTGGGGGATATGGTTTTGGCCACCGGCCTGGCCTCGGTTTTAAAAGAAAACTGGCCGGGGGTTCAAGTTTGCTTTTTGGCCGAGGCGCCTTACGCGCAAGCCTTAGAGCATCATCCGGACTTGGATGAAGTGATTGTTTTTGATCCCGCCCGGAAAAATAATTTGGGTTATCTCTGGAATTTTTACTCCCAATTGCGCTCCCGGAAATTCGACGTGACCCTGGATCTTTTTGGAAATCCCCGCACGGCTCAAATGAGTTTTTTTTCCGGCGCCAAGACCCGGATCGGGTTTGATTTAAGGGGAAGGACTTGGGCCTATACGAAGCTGGCGCCGCCGTCATCGCCGCCGGATGCTTCCGGACGCCGGCCGGTGACCGAAGCCTATTTGGATCAGGCGCGCGCCTTGGGAGCCAAGGTGGGGGCGCCTTACCGGACTTTTTTAAAAGTCAGCGACGCGGAAAAAAATTATGCCCGAAAACTTTTAGACCGGGCCCGGTTAAACCCCGGGGAAAAATTGGCGGTGCTGTCGCCGGGAGCCTCCTGGCCGGCTAAACATTGGCAGCTGGAAAAATTCGTGGAATTGGGCGCCCGGTTAAAGGCCGCGGGTTTCCGGATCTTGGCGATTTTCGGCCCGAAAGAAAAACAACTGGTTGAGGAATTTAAGGACCGCATGGATAAGGATTGGATCTTGATCGAACAGCCTTCTTTGCGGGGACTGATGGCCTTTGTGGAAGCCGCGGATGTGCTGATTGCCAACGACGCCGGACCCATGCACGTGGGCCCGGCCGTGGGAACACCAACCTTGGGAATATTTGGCCCCGGTGTGCCTGAAGTTTGGTTTCCTTACGAAAGGCCCCATCGTTTTTTTTACGCGCCGGTTCCCTGCGGCGACTGCGGCTTGGACGCCTGCGGGTTGATGGCCTGTATGAAGGCCCTCACCGCGCAAGACGCCGCCCAATTGGTTTTAGACATGACCCGGTCGAATTCCCTCAAAAAACCCTAAAAGCGGCGGGAAGTCCCTCTCCCCAAAACCTGGATTTGCTCTTATAATGCAGCCTCTTCAGTATTCCCTTAATAGGAGTTTCCCGTGTTCGGCAAAGGCAAAATTTGGATGGATGGAAAGCTGGTGGATTGGAAAAAAGCCAATATTCACGTTTTGTCCCACGCGGTCCATTATGGTTCCTGCGTTTTCGAGGGTGTGCGCTGCTATCACACCAAACAGGGGCCCGGCATTTTCCGCCTGGAAGCCCATGTGGACCGGCTTTTTGACTCAGCCAAAATTTACCGCATGGAAATTCCTTACACCAAAAAACAATTCGCCGACGCCATTGTCAAAGTCGTCAAGACGAACAAGCTCAAGGCCTGCTATATCCGCCCCTTCGTGTTTCGGGGCTACGGCGCCATGGGCCTTTATCCCTTGAAAAACCCCCTGCAATGCGCCATCGCCGCTTGGTCCTGGGGATCTTATTTGGGCGAGGAAGCCCTCAGCAAGGGTATCTCGGTGCGCATCTCCTCCTGGCAGCGCCAAGCGCCCAACACCTTCCCGGCTTTGGCGAAGGCCGCGGGCAATTACTTGAATTCCCAGCTGGTCAAGATGGAAGCCGTTCAGGACGGATTCGACGAGGGGATCGCTTTGGATCACTACGGTTACGTTTCCGAAGGGTCGGGGGAGAACGTCTTTATGGTCAAGAACGGCGTCATTTTCACGCCGCCCACCAGCGGGGCGATTTTGGCCGGGATTACTCGCCACTCGATCTTTGTTTTGGCCCGGGACATGGGAATTGAAATCCGCCAGCAAGTACTGCCGCGCGAATCGCTTTATATCGCCGATGAGGTTTTCCTCACCGGAACGGCCGCCGAAATGGTGCCGGTTTCCAAGATCGACAATATCATGATCGGGGACGGCAAACGCGGGCCCGTGACGACAAAAGTTCAAAAGGCTTTCTTTGACATCATCAAAGGCGAGGTCGCGGATAAATTTGATTGGTTCACCCGGGTCTAACGGACATGGCTCGCCGCAGCGGGTTGACGTTTAATTTTTATTTTAAAAGCCGGATGGGGAAGAGCCTGTCCGGTTTTTTTTATTGAAGCCCGTGCTCTCGACCGCGCCTGAAAAAATTCTTTTCATCCGGCTGAAGGCGATTGGGGATGTGGTGCTTTGCACGCCCCTGATCCGGGCCCTTCGCGCGGCCTATCCGAAAGCCCAAATTGACTTTTTGGCCGATCCGATCCCCGCCCAGCTTCTTCAAAACAATCCCCGATTGACGAGGGTGTTAACCGCGCCGGCCAAAGGCGTTTCGCTTTTCGCCCAATGGGAATTCATCAAGCAATTGCGCCAAACGCGTTATGATTTGGTTTTTGATCTTTTTGGCAATCCACGGAGCGCTTGGATAGCCTTGCTGTCGGGGGCCCCGACAAGGGCCGGTTACGCTTATCGCGGGCGCAAGTGGGCCTATACCCACCCGGTGCCGATGAACCGGATTCGTAAGTACCAAGTGGAAGTCAATTTAGACGTGATTCGGCATTTGGGAATTCCCGGCGCCGGAATCGACACCGAGATTTTTTTAACCGACGGGGAAAGGAAGGCGGCGAAAAACCTTCTGCGAACCATTGGGCTGGGTGACGCGAAAAAAACAAAAATCGGATTTAATCCAACCGGCACTTGGTCCGCCAAGCGATGGCCCGCGGTTTTATGGCGGGAGTTGATTTTAAAAACCTGGCGGCAATTGGAAGTGAAGCCGCTGCTTTTAACTGGGCCCGGCGATGAATCCCTTCTGGCTGAAATAATTCAAGGGTTGGAGGACAAGGTCATCCCGGCACCCGCGACCGGCCTGCGTCAATTGGCGGGAATTATTTCATCGCTCGATCTTTTGGTGGGGAACGACGGGGCGCCGCAACATATGGCGCAGGCCTTGGGCGTTAAGAGCTTGACGCTTTTCGGACCCACTTGGGGTATTTCTTGGAACAAACCCGGTGATCCCCGCCACCGGTTTTTGCAGGACGCGCCCGAATGCGGCCCTTGCGATAAAACCATTTGCCCCAACCCTCGGGAACCGCTTTCGGGGGCGAATGGCTACCAGGAATGCCTGACCCGGATAAATCCTTCCAAAGTTTTGAACCAAATAAAGGAACTTTTAATCGCTCAAAAGACTTGAGGGAAATAGCTGGGTGGATCAGCCCGGACCTTGGTTTATCGGGATTTGGCGGAGCATCTATTTTGGCTGGAATATCAAAACGCTTGGACTCACTGGAGTAAGGAGTTTGAACCCCTTTTCTTTATAGGCTTTTGTCTTAAATTGCCACCTAGTTAGACGTTAAAATGAGTATCTTTTTGACTTAATCGGTGGAAAAGTGACATTTACGGGTATATAAAGGTTTTCCATTGAGGTTTTATTGTTAAAACCCCTTCATCTTTGAGTGTGGTTAGCCGTTAGGTTTGGCAGGGAAAATGCACCTTAGAAACTTCGATTACCCTTCAAATTGTTTGAACAAGGTCGAGCCTATGAAGTTTTTAAAAGACATCTCAAAACGATTTAATCGTCTTTCCGCCATGGGGTTGGTGCTTTGTTGGCTATGCCCTGGTTTGGTTTCGGCCGCCGTGAGCATTTCTAACATTCAAATTTCAAACGCCAATCCCTCGCCGGGTTCGGTGGTCGCGGTGACGGTGACCTATTGTGAGACCGCCAACGTAACCCCCTATTGGTTGGTGGCATTGAACCCGTCTTCAAACACTATTCAAGCCTGCCCGGCCGCGAACCAAGCGCTTTTGGTGGACGGCGGAACCACTCCTACGGGCGTGAGCGTGGTTTCTTCCGCGCGAAATGATGTGAGTGATCCAGGGGGGAATGGATGGGCCGGCGTGCCGGTTCCCAATAGCCCTTTGCCTTGTCCCTACACGCAGGTTTTTAATGTCACCATTCCCAGCACCCTGAACGCGGGGGCTTATAATCTGGATGTGTCGGCGGGGGATTATTACGTCCAATGTAACTCGGGCGTGGTGGCCCATACCTCCGCGGTTGTCAATATACCTTATCCGCCGGCGAACTTAAGCCTTCTTAAAATAGCGGATGGAACTTCCCCGAACGACGGCAACTTGGTCCTTTTCCGGATTGACTACACTTATGGAAACACCGGACCCGTGACCATCAAGGATACCATTCCGGCCAATGTCAGTTTAGTCAGCCCTACGGCCAGCGCCATCAGCCCGGGTGGAACTTTATCAGGATCAACGATCACTTGGATTTTGCCCGCCAGCCTTCCGGCTACTTCGGGCGAGGTTTGGTTTTTGACCCAGGTGAACGGCGGCGTGGCGACCGGGACGGCTATCACGAACCAAGCCAGTGCGACTTCCGCGGCGACCGGATCGGTGACGTCTAATGTGGCCCAAGCCAACGTGAATGAGGCGGGCTTCACCTTGACCAAAACCCAAGACAGCGTGGTTTCGACTCTTGCCGAAAATCCCGGGGACATCATCACCTACGGATTGACTTATCAAATCAGCGGACTCAATCTTCAGCTTTATGATTCTTACGACAATGTGGGGACGGGAACCACAAACGCCGGCGTGAATGGATATGACGGAACCGGATACAATTACAACACGACCGGCGGAACGGGAACTTTCACGGTTCAAAGTGACGCCCAAGGCAATCATTACATCAACGCCTATACGGGATCGGGAACGAACGGCAACTATCCCGCGCTTTTGCGCAGCAGCCCCAACATCAATCTCTGCTCCGGCGATTTCATGGTGGAAGGTGATTTGGAAATTCCGCCCGGTTATGACAGCGGCGGCGACGCGACCATGGTGGTGGCTTTTGACCCCGGGACCCAAAAAGGTTATATGCTGGGGATTTCCCTGGATACGGGCCCTGGCAATTTCTTCCTGCAAGAAAACAACGGTCCGGGTGTGGTGACATTCCCCGCGACGGCCGCCAACGCGGCGATCGGAACCAACATCACGGCGGGCGTTTGGTATACGGAAGAGGCTTTAGTGACTGGAACGGGCCCCATTACGATCCAAGCGAAAGTTTGGCCTAGGGGCACCACGCCGCCCAGCAATTGGCAAATGACGGTGGTTGAAAACACCACGTCCAATCCTTCCTGTACCGATACGGGTTATCAGATGGGCTGGCAGGCGGACGGTTCCTCCGGGGATGATTACTACAGCAATCTGAAGTATTACACGGGCTTTGCCGTGGTGAACGGCAAGCTGACGGATCCGGTTCCGCCCGGAGTGACTTATTCAGGCGAGGTCACCACCGGCGCGGGAGGCAATATCACCGGTCCGGGCGGGCCTTCCACGCTCGTTTGGAATTTTCCCGGCACGATTTATAACTTGAACGGCGGGGTCACTTGGTGGGGTCCGGTTTCCTGCGCGGGCGAAAGCGGCATCACGAACACGGCTTTCATCCAATCCTTGGGCGCCAACGCGGTAACCTCCAACGCGGTAACCGCCACTATTTTATGCTCCACGCCTACGCCGACGCCAACCCCCACGAATACCTTTACCCCGACCCCAACTCCCACAAGAACCCCATCGCCCACACCCACAAACACCCCGACCCAGACTCCGACCCAGACGCCCACGTATACACCGACCACGACGCCGACTAAAACCCCAACGCCTTCGCCCACAAACACGGCCACTCCGACTCCCACGAATACCCCGACAAATACGCCCACACCGACCCCTTCCCCCACGCCTTCGCCTTCACCGACTCCGACCAACAGCCCGACTCCGACCAATACAATAACGCCTACCGATACCCCGACCGACACGCCCACTCCTGTGCCTTCAGCGACCGTGACACCCACCTTTACTCCGACCAATAGCTTTACGCCCACTTTCTCGCCCACGGATACCTTTACGCCGACTGTCACGAATACCGCGACCAATACTTTCACGCCGGTTCCGTCCGCGACCGCCACCTTTACGCCGACGCCCACGCTGACACCCACAGCCACATTCACTGTGACCGCGACCTTTACCCCCACTCCCACCAACAGCCCCACGGCCACCAACACACCGGTGATTTTGGTGGGGATCCATAAAACGGCTTCCAACACCCAACCCGCCGCCGGGGACCAGGTTACCTATAACATCGGTTTGGATATTGAGCCGAGCGCCGCCACCGGCGTCACGGTGACGGATACGGTTCCCGCCGGCATGACTTATATTTCATCTTCCAGCGTGCCGGCCCCGACAGTCGTGAGCTTGCCCACGGCGGGGCCCACCCCCGGCACGGGGACTTTGTTGGTCTGGACTTTCCCGACTTTAGGTCCGGGTACCTTCACCTTGCCTTACATCGCCCAAGTCAACTTGTTGGACACGGGCGGCACCGTGTTAAAGAACCAGGCCGCGCTTTCTTATTCCGCGAACCCCACGCCCCAAGTGGTGCAGGCACCGGTGACGGTGTCGGGCGCCTACACGGTCCGCATCAACGTGTTTAATTCGGCGGGTGAAATCGTGAAAACCATTTCCATCACCCAGTATTCATTCCCCATTCAAAATGTGACCTTATCGACTTCGAACATCATCGCCACCTTGGAAGACAAGATTAATATCATTTTCCAGGGAACGAATATCGGGATTTGGGACGGGACCAACAACGCCGGGCAGCCGGTCAATAACGGGCAATACTATATTAAAATCGACAGCGCGGACCCCATGGGCAATGTCACCTCCGTCACCCAGCCGGCGGTCGTGAACCGCAAAGTCGCCCAGCTTCAAGTCCTCGTCTTTAACAGCGCGGGCGAGGAAGTGCGTCAATTGGCCCAGACCGAAGTGGATTCGATGGCGCTCTCCAGCAACGCCCAGATATCCAATTCGGTCATCACGCCTAGTAATCTTGGCGGAACGAACGATACAACGACTTTGTCCTTGTCCTCGGGCGTTTCCTTTTTGTGGGACGGTCGAAATGACGCCGGACAAATTGTCAGCGCGGGTCAATATTATTTCGAGATTAAGTCCACCGATGGACAGGGAAATGAGTCGGAATTCAGCCAATCCGTCGTGGTGATGCCGGTTTCCACCCAGGTGACCAACTCAGGCATTACGGTTTATCCGAACCCGACCAATCCCTCGGTTTACGGAAACCTGGTGACCTTCAAGGATCCCACCGCTTCCTTGAGCCTATCGGTCCGGCTTTATACCCTGGCGGGTGAGTTGACGTCCCTGCCGCCCTTGGTCAACACGGGCGGAGGCCTTTACACCTTGGACATTTCTCGATTGGCCAGCGGCCTTTATATCGCGGATATCGTGATGACGAACTCCAGCGGCAGCAGCCAGCGGCAAGTGACCCGGTTGGCGATCCTGCATTAATCCAGGACGAGAGGACTTAAAATAAAAAGGCCCCTGTGGAAGGGGCCTTTTTATTTTAAGCTTCTTTTATCGTGTCGCTTCTACTCGAAATTTACGCGTTGAATTCTCCCCCGACAATTTGGGGAACCATTCCCATGTCCTTAATCATTTGATGGTCGGCATTCTCGCCTTGGCCATCCGTCGTCAAGTAACCATTGGTGAAAATAGAGTTGACCATGTAAAGAACCAAAGGCTGGAGCGAACGGAAGGTGACTTCCCGGCCTCCCGCGGACCGAAGATCGACATCGGGATGCACGAAGCGAAAAAGAGCGAGCACCCGTAGAGCGTAATAAGGCTCGACAGTGGTTCCTGACGCCATCGGGGTTCCGGGACGGGGATCTAAAAAATTGACGGGAACCGAATCGGCGCCGATCCGCCGCAGGGCGAAGCAGAGCTCAATCACATCTTCCATTTCCTCGCCCAAACCGATAATGCCGCCGGAGCAAATATCCATGCCGGCTTGTTTGGCGTATTGGGTGGTTTGGACGCGGTCCTCGTAAGTATGGGTGGAAACAATTTTAGAATAAAGGCGCTTGGAGGTTTCCAAATTGTGGTTAAAGCGGTCCACGCCGGCCTCCGCCAAACGCTTGGCTTTTTCCTCGGTCAGGATGCCCAGGGAAGTGCAAACCTTGATTCCACCTTCAGCCTTAATTTGACGGGTGGCTTCGCAAATGACGTCTAAGTCCCGGGTGCTGGGCCCACGGGTGGCCGTCACCATGCAATATTTCCAGGCGCCGGCGGCTTTGGCTTTTCGGGCGCCCTCGACCAATTGTCCGACGGTCATCATGGGATATTTCTCAGCGGGTGTTTGATATTTGGAGGACTGGGAGCAAAAACCGCAATCTTCAGGACAAGCGCCGGATTTCGCGTTTTGCAGCACATGAATGCGGACCTTATTGCCGTGAAAATGACGGCGCACTTGATAAGCCGCGTGGACGATGGAAAGGGTTTCTTCCCGCGGGGCGGAGAGGATCGATAAAGCTTCCTCGGGGCTGGGGGCTATTTTTTGAATGGCTTTTTGAGCCAGGAGGTCCCAAGAAGTGGCGGAAAGGCCGGAAGCGATCATGCGAAGTCCTTTAGCGGGTTGGGTTGATGAAACAGGCGGGAAGTATAACAAAGCGAAATAGGACTTTCCACGCCATCGACTTTCGGCTAACCGGGCTTTACTTTTTTGTCTCGGTGAAAACCTTGAGAGCTGGAAATCTATTGTTTGGGGATGGTGGTGAGTTATTTCGTGAGGGAAGGATGACGCGAGCCGCTCTTTGCTTTCAGGTTAAACTTTTTTTGACAAAAATGGCTAATTTTGCCAATTTTAAAGGCTTTTTGGCACCAAAAGGGACTAGTTTTGGGGATAATAAGTGGTAAACTTTACGGGATTAAAGCCGTTAGGTTTAATGTGAAAGCTTTGATATAAAAACAAATTCCGAGGTTCGGCCTGCAATTGAGGGTCAAAAAACTTGCGAATTCCAAGGCAACTGAAATTGCCGCCCAGTCCGTCGACTTTTCGAATTTTTTCTTTCGAACCTCATTCTTCGACACATTTTAAAAACGAATTTTAGGATTTTTTATTTTTTTAAATGCAAACGTTATCCCGGCAAAAAGTTTTTAACCGGTCAATTAGGAACGAAGTTATGAGCTTGTTAAAAAACAAAAAGATATTCGCGGGGGTCCACGGGTTTTTTAAAACCTGTTTGGTGGCTTTTGCTTTTCTTGTGACCGGATCCGTCTTGGCCGCGCCAGTGGTGAGTGTCTCGCTTTCCAGCGGTTCGGTCGCTCCCGGCGGAACGATGAGCGTCACCCTTGTTTACAGCGACACCAATTATTATCAGGGAATTTACTTCTACATTCTTTTGGAGCCGTCGGCTGTCACTGTCCCCGCGACCTGCCCCGCGACGGGTCAATACGAACTAGTGGACGGCAATTCAGGCTCGGGGACGGCCTTTGGCCCGACGACCACCGGCCAGAATGATACGAACGCTTCCTCGTGGAATACGGGATATTCTTTCACGGCGGCGAATTCCGTGACGCAGGTTTTCAATGTGACGATTCCTTCCGCGGATGTTACCGGCGGGGGGACCTATAATATCGTCGCCGCCATGGGGGAGGATTATCTCCAGAATTGCGGCACCCAAGGCGGGAATGTTTCGTACGCTCACGCCGGCTTCACGGCTTCGACGGGGCCGACCAGCACGCCGACCAGCACGCCGACGGTGACCCCGACTCCCAGTGTCACCCCCACTCCGACGGTTACTCGGACGCCCACCGTTACAGCTTCCCCGACCGTTTCCCCGACATTTACCAAGACCGGGACAGCCACCGCGACCGCGACCGTCACCTTGACGCCGGTTTTCACTTTCACGATCACTCAAACCCCGACGGTGACCCTGACGGCCACCGCGACCCCCTCCTGCTATTCGGGCGATCTTTATGTCAACGTGGGATGCACTTCCTGCGGACCGCTGACCTTCACGTCCATTCAGGCCGCCGTGAATGTAGCCTGCACGGGAGCCACCATCGTCCTTCTCAACAACGACATCGAGTCGGTGGCGGTGACGGGAATCGGGCTTGTTTTTGAGGCCAATCCCTCTGTTCCGGCTGGATCTATTACTTGGAATGCGGGTTCTTCCGGCAACGGGATCTTCAGCAATTTCCAAAACCTCAACAGCAACTCGATTTCGATCTTGGGCCTCACCTTGAACCAGCCGAACGCGACGGGAAATGTTTTTCTCTGGAACAACATCAATAACGGGAGCGTCAATTTTACCAATGACACCATCGTCAGCACGGGCCTGACCAACTCGGCGCTGGTAAGTTATTCCGCCGCCAATAACACGAACGCGGTTTCTTTCGACCAAGTTTCCATTTTGGGCAATGGGACCACGCCGGAAGGCATTATTTCAACTTCCGGGAACGGCCAGTCCTTGTACCTCCAAAACGCCGTCGTGGCCGGCTTCACGGGCGGGATCGGGATTGACTTGCCCGATAACGTTTACGCGACAATCTTAAATTCCACCATTGCCGACAACAACATCGGGTTCCTTCAAAGCGACAATAACGACGCCAGTACGGTTACCAATACCGCTTTCGCCAATATCACCACGGATGTCAGCGCCTCGAAGTTGACCGGCTTCACCTATGACGCCTACGTCAAGACGACGCTGTCAGGAACAGGGGATTTCAGCATCACTACCGCGGCTTTCGTGAATTACGGGTCGGATTATCACCTGGCGACGGGTTCGATTTTGATCGACGCGGGCACCAATGACGGTATCGGTATTGACCGGGACTATAACACCCGTCCCCAATGCAAAACCTGGGACGTGGGCGCTTATGAGGCTTTAAACTGCTTGACCCCGACACCCACCCCAACAGCCACCAGGACCCTGACTCCCACCCCGACGGCGACTTTCACTTTCACGCCCACCATCACGCTGACTCCGACACCGACTGTGACTGTGACGCCAACGCCTACGGTGACCTTAACCCAGACACCGACGATTACGCTTACCCAGACGCCTACCACAACGCCGACTCAGACGCCCACTTTGACACCCACGGTCACCCTGACCCAAACGCCGACCGTCACCTTAACTAAAACTCCGACCGTGACCCTGACCCCGACGCCCACAATTACCTTGACGCAAACCCCCACCACGACCCCCACTAACACGCCGACGACTACCCCGACGGTGACGAATACACCGACTAATACTCCAACTACGACTCCCACCACGACCCCCACCAACACGCCGACGAATACACCCACGACAACGCCGACCAACACAGCAACGACTACCCCGACTAAGACACCGACTACTACGCCGACGAATACACCGACGGTCACCAACACGCCGACTAACACGCCTACGAATACGCCAACCGTGACGAATACCCTAACCAGTACACCCACTAACACACCAACGGTGACCAATACTCCGACCAACACGCCTACGAATACACCGACGGTCACGAATACCCCGACTAATACACCGACCAACACGCCTACAGTGACGAACACCCCAACTAAGACACCCACCAGCACGCCGACCGTTACGAATACCCCAACGAACACACCGACGAATACTCCGACAGTGACGAATACCCCGACCAATACGCCTACGAATACGCCAACGGTGACAAACACGCCAACGAACACACCGACAGTGACCAATACCCCGACTAATACCCCTACGAATACGCCCACAGTGACAAATACTCCCACCAGCACCCCGACGAACACGCCGACCGTGACGAATACGCCAACGAACACCCCGACTAATACTCCGACGGTGACCAATACCCCGACCAATACGCCTACGAATACGCCTACAGTAACGAACACCCCAACTAAGACACCCACAAACACACCAACGGTAACTAATACTCCGACCAACACACCTACGAACACGCCGACGGTTACGAACACTCCAACCAATACACCCACGAATACGCCCACAGTGACAAACACTCCTACCAACACCCCGACGAATACCCCAACCAACACACCTACGAATACGCCTACGGTCACCAATACCCCGACCAACACGCCGACTCATACTCCTACTGTGACGAATACCCCAACCAACACGCCGACGAATACGCCCACAGTGACAAACACTCCGACCAATACGCCTACGAATACTCCGACAGTGACGAATACCCCGACCAACACACCTACGAATACCCCGACGGTCACGAACACTCCAACCAACACACCTACGAACACGCCGACGGTTACGAACACTCCAACCAATACACCCACGAATACGCCCACAGTGACAAACACTCCTACCAACACCCCGACGAACACGCCGACCGTTACCAATACCCCAACCAACACACCTACGAATACGCCTACGGTCACCAATACCCCGACCAACACGCCGACGAATACGCCCACAGTGACAAACACTCCAACCAACACGCCTACGAATACGCCGACCGTCACCAATACCCCGACCAATACGCCAACGAACACACCGACAGTGACGAATACCCCGACTAATACCCCTACGAATACGCCCACAGTGACAAATACTCCCACCAGCACCCCGACGAATACCCCAACCGTTACCAATACCCCAACCAACACACCTACGAATACGCCTACGGTCACCAATACCCCGACCAACACGCCGACTCATACTCCTACTGTGACGAATACCCCAACCAACACGCCGACGAATACGCCCACAGTGACAAACACTCCGACCAATACGCCTACGAATACTCCGACAGTGACGAATACCCCGACCAACACACCTACGAATACCCCGACGGTCACGAACACTCCTACCAACACCCCGACGAACACGCCGACCGTCACCAATACCCCGACCAATACGCCAACGAACACACCGACAGTGACGAATACCCCGACTAATACCCCTACGAATACGCCCACAGTGACAAATACTCCCACCAGCACCCCGACGAACACGCCGACCGTGACGAATACGCCAACGAACACACCGACGAATACTCCGACAGTGACCAATACCCCGACCAATACGCCTACGAATACGCCGACGGTTACGAACACTCCAACCAATACACCCACGAATACGCCTACGGTCACAAATACCCCGACCAACACACCTACGAATACTCCGACGGTCACGAGCACTCCAACCAACACACCTACGAACACGCCGACCGTCACCAATACCCCGACCAATACGCCTACGAATACGCCAACGGTGACAAACACGCCAACGAACACACCGACAGTGACGAATACCCCGACTAATACCCCTACGAATACGCCCACAGTGACAAATACTCCCACCAGCACCCCGACGAACACGCCGACCGTGACAAATACGCCAACGAACACACCGACTAATACTCCGACAGTGACCAATACCCCGACCAATACGCCTACGAATACGCCGACCGTCACCAATACCCCGACCAATACGCCTACGAATACGCCGACGGTTACGAACACTCCAACCAATACACCCACGAATACGCCTACGGTCACAAATACCCCGACCAACACGCCGACGAATACGCCCACAGTGACAAACACTCCAACCAACACGCCTACGAATACGCCGACCGTCACCAATACCCCGACCAATACGCCTACGAATACGCCCACAGTGACAAACACTCCTACCAACACCCCGACGAACACGCCGACCGTTACCAATACCCCGACCGATACACCTACGGTGACGCCGACTAAGACGCCGACCAACACTCCGACGGTGACGAATACCCCGACGGATACGCCGACCGCGACTCCAACTACTACGGCGACGATCACCGCGACCAATACCCCAACCGATACGCCGACGGCGACCTTGACCAATACGACGACCAATACGCCTACGACCACGGCCACACCCACACCTTCGGATACGCCGACGACAACCAATACACCCACCGTGACGCCAACCAATACGCCAACCGACACGCCTACGGTGACACCGACTAAGACGCCGACCAACACTCCAACCGTGACGAATACCCCGACGGACACACCGACCGCGACTCCGACCACCACGGCGACAATTACCGCGACCAACACTCCGACCGATACGCCGACGGTGACCTTGACCAATACGCCAACTAATACGCCTACGACAACGGACACACCCACCGTGACATCGACTAAGACTCCGACGAATACGCCAACGGCCACGGCGACGCCGACCGTGACCAATACCCCAACGGATACGCCGACGACGACCGACACGCCCACGGTGACGCCGACTCAGACGCCGACGAACACCCCCACGGTCACCAACACGCCGACCGATACACCCACGGCCACCCCGACCACCACCGCGACGATTACGGCGACCAACACTCCAACGGATACGCCGACGACTACGGCGACCCCGACGGTCACTTTGACCAATACTCCAACCGACACGCCGACGGTCACCAATACGCCCACGGTGACGCCGACGAAGACTCCGACGAATACGCCGACCGTGACCAATACCCCAACCGACACCCCGACCACGACGAATACGCCGACGGTGACGCCGACTAAGACGCCGACGAACACCCCCACGGTCACCAATACGCCGACCGATACACCCACGGCCACCCCGACCACCACGGCGACAATTACCGCGACCAACACTCCGACCGATACGCCGACGGTGACCTTGACCAATACGCCAACTAATACGCCTACGACAACGGACACACCCACCGTGACATCGACTAAGACTCCGACGAATACGCCAACGGCCACGGCGACGCCGACCGTGACCAATACCCCAACGGATACGCCGACGACGACCGACACGCCCACGGTGACGCCGACTCAGACGCCGACGAACACCCCCACGGTCACCAACACGCCGACCGATACACCCACGGCCACCCCGACCACCACCGCGACGATAACGGATACGCCGACCGAGACGTCGACGAACACGCCGACGGTGACCAACACGCCGACCGACACCCTGACGGTGACGGATACGCCCACCGTGACGCCGACGAAGACTCCGACGAATACGCCGACGGCCACGGCAACGCCGACCGTGACCAATACCCCAACCGACACCCCGACCACGACGAATACGCCGACGGTGACTTTGACCCATACGCCGACCGCTTCGCCCACAGCCACGGACACGCCAACCATGACCCCGACTCAAACGCCCACGAACACGCCTACATTCACCCATACTCCGACCGATACGCCTACGACCACGCCGACCAATAGCCCCACGGACAGCCCGACACCCAGCTCGACAGCTACTCCCACGGATTCGCCAACTTCCAGCGCGACGCCAACGGATACCCCGACCCTGACCAACACTCCCACGGTCACGCCCACTTTTACCCCAACCGACTCGCCTACGACGACGCCCACGCCGACCACGACCAATACCCCGACCGATACTCCAACGGCCACTTTGACGCCCACGGCCACGAATTCCCCGACGGTGACTCCAACCGCCTCGCCGACGGCTACGGCGACAATGACCAATACGCCGACGAACAGCTTTACCCCCACCACCACCCCTACCCCAACGGTGACGCGTACGCCGACCCAAACCCCGACGGCCACTTTGACCTTTACACCGACCTTCACCCCTACTTTGACGCCGACCCCCACGGTAACCCGTACGCCGACCGTGACGAATACCCCCACCCCGACATTCACGATGACGGCGACCTTTACCTTTACCCCGACCCCGACCGCCACGCCGTTTGGATCGTTGGTGAAGGCCGCGTCCGAAACGACCGCCCATGGAGCGGACGTGATTACCTATACCCTGACCTATTCCAATTTGGGCAGCACGACTATTTTTAACGCTTCGGTTACCGACACCTTGCCCAGCGCGATGATCTATGTGGCCGGTTCGGCCTCGGACGGCGGCTTAGATAACGGCGCGGAAATCACCTGGTCGATTCCTTCTCTGGCGCCGGGCGCGAGCCTTGTGCTGACTTATAAGGCGCAAATCGGGTTACAAGTTCATTCCGGGGAAACGCTGGTCAATAACGCCTGCTTGTCCTACGCCGGAATAACCGATTGTGTTTCCAATTCGGTGACCATGGCGGGGGATTATGTCGTGAAAATTTCCGTCTTCAATTCGTCAGGTGAGCTGGTGAAAACGTTGGATACCTTTGAATTGGCCTCCCCTATTTCGAGCTTTAGCTTGACGGGCGACCTGATCCAAACGGATGGGGATTCGGTTAAGATTCTTTATCAGGGGATGACGCTGGACGCCTGGGATGGAACGAATGTTAAGGGTGATAAGGTATCAAACGGAACTTATTTCATCGTGGTGAACAGTACGGATCCCCTTGGCGTCTCAACGACGGTTACCCAGCAAACGACCGTGATGTTAAAAACCAACTCGATGCAATTCACGGTCTTCAATAGCTCGGGCGAAATTGTGATGACGCTTTCCAAAACACAGCTGGAGACGCTCATCGGCGGGCCTTTGCAGACGGCCGACTATGATCTGGGCTTGGCGACCTTTTCACCGACGGTGATTACGCCTTCTTACGGCAACCCAACTGGAAACGGAAGCTCGGTTTTAATCACGCTGGGATCGGGCCGAAGCTTCCGATGGGAAGGGGTGAACGCCGGCGGGAAAATTGTGAGTTCGGGTCAATATACCCTGAATTTCACTTCCCAAATTTCCGGGCAAGCGCAAGCCAATGTCAGCGAGAACGTCACTGTCTTGGATCAGAACAGCTCGCCGATTGTAAAGGTCGTGGTGGAACCCAACCTGGTTTATTTGAACCAAACCCAAAAGGTGATGTTCGCGCTGACATTGAGCGCGCCGCAAGCGGACAACGTTCAAGTGAAAATTTACACCTTGGCGGGCGAACTGGTGGGCCCCGCTTTGATGAATGACCCTGGGAACTTAAATTGGGTCACCTGGAACTTAAGCGGCATCAGCTTGGCGAGTGGAATGTATTTCGCGGATGTTGAATTGCGCGAAGGGAACCAAGTCCTTGATCGCAAAATCATGAAATTGGCCATTTTGCATTAAAATTGGCCCTTTATTTGGTTTCATTTATCCGGTTTAACAGCTGTTTTAATGATAAACATGATGTAATATTTGGAGGTGAAGTAATGCGTTTTAGCGAGCAACCAAAAATCGTTTTTAACGAAACGAAGCCGACCATTTACGGGAATCATCATGAAAGTCCCTATTTTAACTTGTTATCTTTTTTATTCAACCCGGCTTTCGTTTCGGCTTGGGTTCAAACTATTTTGTTTAGGAATCTTTCTTAGTTTTTTTTCTCCCACCCCTGTTTCAGCCCAACCTTGTACCCCCACGTCGGCGCAAATTGATGTGGGCGGCGACGATACGTCCAATGTTTGGATTAACGGCAATTCGGTTGGGACGATTAATTATTGCAATGAAGGATCGACCGGCTGCATCACGTCGCTGACGATTCCGCTCGCGGACATCACGTCACCGCCGTCGAACGTGGCGCCCGGAGCGGTTTGCCTGGCCATCAAGACCCAAAACTCGGCGCCGAACGATAATTACACGTCCTGGGATTTGGACATCACTTGCGCCGGCGGGGGACACGCCGAAATTACCAGCTCTAACGCAGGTGATTCACTTTATTACACGCCCTTAGGCAATCCCAGCACCGATCCACCCAATGACGGAACTTACAATTGGTATCAGCCCGGCTATACGGATCCCAGCGGCGACTTCACCCAGTCGCCGGTTGTGGTGACGGGTCAAACCTGGGGCCAGCCGATCTTTAACCCGGTCACCGGAGCCTATCTTCCTTTTATATCCAATAACGCCACCGCGGATGATAGCTCCAGCAACAGCACGGGCGCCCTTTTCTGGAAACAATGCCTGACCATCCCGACGCCTGTCCCCACTTTGACCGCGCCCAATTTTACCATCACCAAATCGATTTGTTCGGGAGGCGGCCCCATATTCAACGGCAACGCGGAGTCCATTACCTATTGCCTTCAACTTTGTAACACGGGCTCCGCGGTGACGAACGCTTCCGTCACCGTCTCGGATAACTTCAGCGGCGGCGGATTTCAATGGGGCGGATGGGTACCCTGTCCCACGCCGCCTATCAGCAACATCGGCAGCGTTCAATGTAACAACGGACAAATCGTCTATTCCGGGGCTTACGCTTTCCCCGCGAATACCTGCGTGACCTTGACCGGTTATCTCATCAATTATTATTACCCGAACAACCTTTGCCAATCGGTCACCAATTCAGCCAGCGTGACTTGGGCCACCGGCAACGCCAGTTCAGCCGCCACGATTGTTTCCACGATTCCTTGCGGCACCAATACACCAACGCCTACTCCCACCCTGACCTCCACCCTGTCGCCCACCTTCACCCCCACGGGAACCCTCACGCCGCCCGTGCCCACGCCCACCTTCACCACCGGGCCCGTGCCTTGCGGATCCTCCGCCGGTCCCTTGCTGAATATGCAGGTGGCCTGTAACTCGATGGGGAATCAAACCCAAAACTTCGGGGTGCGTATCACTAATTACGGCGCCACCGCATTCCCCTTGACCAATGTCAGCATCGTGGTTTGGCTTTATGAAACCGGCGCCGAAAATATGGATACCTTCACCAATTCGGCGGGGCAAACCGTCAACAGCGTGGGAGGGTCCAATAACGTCAATCTCAGCGGCACTTCCACCAGCCACGGCAGTTCGACCCCTTGTACGGCCATCTCGGGGCATTACGCGAACCAAGCCGTAACCTTCACGATTGGGGCGTCGGATACGGTTCAAATTCCCCCCAACGGGGGTTATTGGCAGTCCCAGGGTGATATGTTCAAATTCGGCCGGAACAATTCCCAAATGGACGGCGGTAATTGGGCGGATGATTATTCCCATTTGGGGGCGGGAAGCAGTTGCGCGGATACCAATCTGCATGACACGCCTTATTACGCACTTTATTACAACGGCAGTTTGGTTTCGGAAGTGACGGACGCCGCGGGTGATTTGGATCCCAATACCGGCGTCCCGCCTTGCAGTACGCCGGCTCCCACCTGTACCCCTACGCCCACCAACACGGCCTCACCCACCATTACTCCGACTTCAACGTTTAGCCCCACGCCCACCCGTACGCCCACTTTGACCGCGACCCTTACGCCGACCTTAACGCCAACTCCGACCTCTTCGGCGACGCCCACCCTCACTCCGACTTTGACCCTCACGAATAGTCCAACTCCCACGCGAACCTTGACGCCCACTCCTACGCCATCCCCGACGTTTACCCCGACCCTTACGCCAACACTTACCCCAACGCTTACTTTGACACCGACGCTGACGCCGACACTTACCCCTACCTTGACTCCGACTTTGACCCCGACCAGCAGTCCGACACCAACGAGAACCTCGACGCCTACGGCAACGCCGTCCGCGACCTTTACAACGACTCTCACACCCACACTAACTGCGACACCGACCCCGACGCCGACTCTGACTCCCACTAAGACGCCTACCGCCACACCTACCAATACACCGACTGCCTCACCGACCCCTACGGCCACCGTTACGCCGACGAATACCCCGACCAATAGCCCCACGGCCACGCCAACTTTTACCCCGACGACGACACCAACGACCACACCGACGAATACGCCCACTTATACTCCGACCGCGACCGCCACGCCGACGAATACCCCGACCAATAGCCCCACGGCTACGCCAACCTTTACCCCGACGAAGACACCAACGATGACACCGACTAACACTTTGACAAATACCCCCACTCCGACCGCCACGCCTACGTCTACAGCAACGAATACTCCAACTAATAGTCCTACGGCCACGCCCACCTTAACGCCAACGACCACACCGACGAATACACCCACGCCTACGGCAACCAATACCCCCACCAATAGCCCTACGGCGACGCCGACTCCAACCTCAACGCCGACGAAGACACCAACGGCGACCCCCACCAATACCCTGACTAACAGTCCGACCCCGACGCCCACCAACAGTCCAACACCCACTTTGACGCCCACCAATTCATCTACCCCGACTTTGACTGCCTCGCCTACGGCTACGGCATCGCCTACGTCTACAGCCACACCCACTCAAACGTCTATCTTTACGCCGACGCCTACCGCCACTCCAACCAAAACCTTGACCTTTACACCCACGGCCTCGCTAACGGCTACAGCGACGCCGACCCCGACTTTAACCGTGACGCTTACCCCGACGCCGAGTTTGACCGCGACCCCCACTCCCAGTTTGACGCCGACTTTAACCTTTACCCTCACCTCCACTTCGACCGCCACGCCTACGGCGACGGTGACACCGACTCCCACTTTTACTTTGACGCCCACATCAACGCCGACGAAGACTTACACGCCGCTCTTCACCCCCACCCCGACCTTTACCCCGACGTCCACCTCCACCCCGTCCGATACTCCAACGGCCTCGAATACGCCTACCGTCACTCAAACTCCAACGGCGACTTGGACCCAAACAAATACCCCTACGCCAACTCCAACCTCGACCCCGACGGCGTCGCCAACCGCTACGGCAACGCCGACTCCCACCCACACCCCGCTTTTTACACCGACGCCTACGCCCACCTGGACGGCGACGGAAACGGCTACGGCAACACCCACGCCGACAGTGACCAATAGCTGGACGTCAACCTCAACGGTTACCCTCACTCCGACCGCTTCGCCTACGTCTACGGCCACGAATACGCTGACCCCAACTCCCACAACGACTTGGACGCCGACACCTACCAATACCTCGGTGAATACGGCCACCGACACTTCGACGCCAACTTCCACTTCCACAGTGACCTCAACCAAGACTCCGACCTTAACCCCGACGCCTTCCAATACGCCGACTCAAACTTTGACCCCCACGCCTTCAGCTACCACGACTCAGACCGCCACCCTTACGGATACGCCAACGGTGACTAATACCAATACCGACACGTCCACCCCGACGGCTTCCGATACGCCCACGCCCTCGGACACGCCCACCTTGTCGCCCACTCCAACACCGACCTTGACACCCACCGATACCTTTACGGTGACATTGACTTCCACCGAGTCGCCGACCCCGACATCGACCTTGACGCCCACCGCCACTAACAGCCCGACGAATACCTTGACGGTGACGCCGACCCTGACGCCCACGCTGACCGTTACTCCGACCTGGACCTTGACCGCGACCCAAAGTCCCACGCCGACTTTGACCTTTACCGCGACGAATACGGCGACTTGGACGCCCACGAAAACCCCGACCTTGACGCCGACGACCACTTTTACGCCGACGGAAACCTTTACGCCCACGCGGACCCCGACCTTGACCCATACCCCAACACCGACGCTTACCCCCACCGCCACTTACACGCCGACCTTTACCTTTACGCCGACCCCCACCTTTACCTTCACCTACACGCCCACGCCCACCTTCACCTTTACCTTTACGCCGACCCCGACTCCGACGCCTTACTTGACCTTGGTAAAGACGGCTTCCGAAAGTTCGGGTCATGCCGATGACACCGTCACTTATTCACTGGCTTACTCCAATATGGGATCGGGTTCGGTTTTGAATGTGACCTTAACGGATAATCTTCCACCTACGGCGGCTGAAAGTTATGTGGCCGGATCCGCGTCAAATGGCGGGGTCTATAACACTGGGACGAATACTTTGTCCTGGACTTTGCCGGTGATTCCGGCTGGGGCGAGCGGAACTTTGACGTATCAAGTCAAATTGGGGCTATTCGCGGGCGAGTTTAATCCGGTGGTGAATCAGGCCCAATTGGCTTATCCGGGGGGCCTGGTCTCCGCCTCCAATTCCTTAACCGTCACCGGTGATTACATGGTTCATGTCGATGTTTATAACGGGGCCGGGGAACTGGTCAAAACCCTGACCACGTTTGAGTCTTCGTTCGCCCTCTCCGGTTTTGACATGACCGGATCGGTGATTCAAAAACCCCAAGATGTGGCTTCTTTGGTCTATGGCGGCGTCACCTTGGCTAGCTGGGACGCCACGAATAACAAGGGCGATAAAGTGAACAATGGAACCTATTACGTGAAAGTGCAAAGCACCGATCCCTTTGGGGTGACGACCAGCGTGACCCAGGATGTGACCGTCAACCTGGCGCAAAGCACGCTGTCTTTGACCCTCTATAACGGAGCCGGTGAAGTGGTCGAAAGCCTCGATACGGCTCAAATTGAGTCGTTGATGGGCGTAGCGGCCTTGTCCTTGAAAGATTATGGGTTGGGCGGCGTGAAAATTTCCTCGCAAACTTTGAGCCCATCCTATAACCAGCCGGGGGCCGCAGGCGCCAGTGTGACGATCACCTTAGGATCGGGCGGAAGTTTTGTTTGGGACGGCCAGGGCGCCAATGGCGAATTCCTGCAGCCCGGCTCCTATTTCTTGGAACTCAAATCAACCCAACCCAACACGACTTCCCAAGAAACCACCTGGGATATCGTGGTGCTGCCGCCTTCAGGCAGCGCCGCGGGGAAGACCCTGCTGGAGCCCAACCCGATTAATTTAAGCCAGACCCAAACGGCCAAGTTTAAAATCAACGTGAACAGTCCCTTGGTGGATAACGTGGAGATTGAACTTTACACTGTGGCGGGGGAATTGACGAAGATCCGATTGACCAATGATCCTGGAAACGCTTCCCAAGTAACCTGGAACCTGGCCGGCATCAACATCGCCAGCGGCATGTATATCGGCGTGGTGGAACTGAAGTCGGGAAACGAATTGATCGCCCGCCAAACTCTCAAGATCGCGATTCTTCACTGAAGTTTGACAGGCGCCAAACCCTCAAGATCGCGATTCTGCATTGAAGTTTGACTGGGGTAACCCCTCAAAATCGGGTTTTTCGTTATTGGTTTTGACCCTTCCGCTTTATTTCGAAACCCATCGGCTCATGCATTTATAAAGCTTGTGAACCGGTTCATGGTTTAGGCGGACGAACAAATGAGTGTTTTTGTTTGTCGGTCCATCCAGCCTTATTTATTTGGTCCTTTGTTTCTTTTCTGGGATAATAAACCGTTCATTCAACAGGATTTTCGCGTGGTCATCATCGAAATTTAACTAGGAAAAGCATGAGCCGTCCGGCTAAAAAGTCATTTCCATTAAAAACATTTCAAATTCTATTAGGCTACACGCTGGGAATTCTCAGCTGGGTTTTTGGACTCTATTGCCTGGAGACGGACGCGCGGGGAGTCCTCAAAATCAACATCCGCCATTGGATCCGGCACAGCTTAAAGCTTTTGGCTTGGATCGCTATTTTGGGACTTCTCGCGCGGGCCTGGCCGGTTTATCGGGATTGGCTTTTAAACGCCTCGATTTTAGAAGTAACCCTGGCGTTTCTAGTGAAAGGGGTTCTCTTCCTATATATACGGGTTTTCTGGCCGGCCAAATTAGTGGATTTGCTTCCGGGAGTCCGCCATTTTTTCTGCCCCCAATGCCTTCAAAAGCAAACCTTTCGGTTCACGCCGGTGTCCTTTCGATTCGGTTTTTTCGTCACTTATCTTTGCCGTTATTGCTTTTGCCTGGTGGATGGATGGGGAAGCCAAATTTTTTACCCTTCGCCCGTGACTTTTCAACTGGCTTCCAAGTTTTTGGCCTGTTTGGTCCCGTCCGGCCTGGTTTTTATCTCGGTCGGTTGGCTGGTTTCCGGATGGATCTGGAACCTTCTTTAACCCTCGGTTGACCCGGCCCACTCTTCTGATTAAAGTAAGGCCTTCTTTTTTCAGCCCCAGGGAGACCCATCTTGCTTAAAAAAAGAATAAGGGCGCTCGCGTTTTTAACGGCGGCTCCTTTCTTTTTTCCTTTAAAAGCGTTGGCCGCGTTGAGTTTTGGCACCCTCGTCCCCAACCTCAATTCGACTTATGGGGGGCAGGTGGACTCCCTTTATGAGTCCCTCTTTTGGCTGGTCACGGTTCTTTTCCTCGCGACCCAAGGCGCCCTTTTATTGTTCGTTTTTCTTTTTCGGAAAAAACCAGGCCGTAAAGCCCTCTACAGCAATGGCCATCCCGCCGCCGAATGGATATGGACCCTCATCCCGATCGTCATCTTGTCCGGCCTTTATTTTTACCAAAAAAAACTCTGGGATTTTATGCGGGGGCCCATGCCGGTCACCGCCCATTCCCAAACCATCCAGGTCTTCGCCGAGCAATTCGCCTGGCATTTTCGCTACGCGGGGCCCGATGGGCTTTTTGGCACGGCCGACGACATCATGACCGTCAACCAAATGCACGTGCGGGCAGGCGAGAATATCCAAATTAACGAGAGCGCCAAGGACGTCATCCATAGTTTGTTTATTCCTCAGGCCCGATTAAAACAAGACGCTGTTCCCGGCATGCTTTCCAAAACCTGGTTTGAGTTAGACCAGGTGGCTTGTTGGGATTTGAAAAAACAGCAAAAGGTATTTTTTACGCCCGAGGAAATACAGGATAAAAAGGTGGCCTTGGAAGGTTTTGCGTTGACGGCCCAAAAGTTAAACGTGACTGGGGAAAAATCGTATCGGTACGCCCCCTTTCCCGGATTGAAAACCGTTGATATTTTATATGAGGGGAAAATTCAAAAAAAGTCCGTCGCCGAGGCCGACTATGTCCAGTGCCCCATTGAAATCGCTTGTTCCCAGCTTTGCGGCATCGGCCATTACCGTATGATCGGTTATCTTTACGTGGATACGCCTGAGACCTATGCCCGTTGGTTCAACCAAGCCGTGAAGGAAAAAAAACGGGATGACGCCGAAAAGTGGACCGAAATTTGGGACAAATATTACCCGCAATTTAACGCGCCTTGACTAGGAGAAAGACGACATGATCGACGGGGAAGGGCTGCCGATGGCGCCCAAGGATTTTATCCATAAATATCTCTGGCCTTCCGACCATAAGGTGGTGGCTTATCAGTATTTCTTGACCGTGGGCTTTTTTATGGCGCTTGGGGGTCTTTTGGCTATGCTGATCCGTTGGCAGCTGGCTTTTCCCGGTTCACCCGTTCCGGGATTGGGCGCCTTGTTTCAAAACCACTTTTTCTTTGATTCGGCGGGGCGGATTTCACCCCAAGGCTATCTGCAACTCACCACCATGCATGGCACCCTGATGGTTTTTCTCGTGATGATTCCGCTTTTAACCGGCGGGTTCGGCAATTTTCTTATTCCGCTCCAAGTGGGCGCCCGGGATATGGCCTTTCCTTTTTTAAACGCGCTTTCCTATTGGATTTATCTGGCCGGCGGCTTAGTCCTTTTATCCTCATTTTTTCTGGCCAATGGCGCCTCGGAAGCCGGATGGACCGCTTACGCGCCTTTAAGTGAGGTCCCCACCGCCACGCCGGGTTCTGGTTCGGGACAGGTTTTTTGGCTGATCGGGATTTTTCTTACCGGTTTTTCTTCCAGCCTTTCGGGGCTTAATTTTTTAACCACCATCGTGAAGATGCGGGCGCCGGGCCTCACTTGGGGGCGCCTGCCCATGACCACCTGGTCCCAGTTGGTGACCGCTTTTTTTCAGGTTCTCGCCACGCCGGTTCTGGCCGCCGCGGTCAGCCTGATGTTCATGGACAAAATTTTCGGGACCAGTTTTTTCCTGCCCACGGGGCTTCATGACAGCAACGACCAGCTGATTGGCGGCGGGGGCGGGGGCCATCCTTTGCTTTGGCAGCATCTCTTTTGGTTTTATTCCCATCCGGCGGTTTATATTTTGGTGCTTCCGGCCATGGGAATTGTCTCGGACCTTATCTCCACCTTCGCCCGAAAACCGCTTTTTGGATATAACGCCATGGTGGCCGCCATGGTTTCCATTATGGGATTAGGTTTCGTGGTTTGGGGCCATCACATGTTCGTTTCCGGGATGAGCTCGGCCATGGGCGCGGGGTTCATGATGACGACGCTGATGATCGCCGTTCCCTCGGGGGTGAAGGTTTTCAACTGGCTGGGCACGCTTTGGCGGGGGAACATCCACCTGACGCTGCCCATGCTTTACGCCCTATCCTTTGTTTCCATGTTCATCGTGGGGGGGCTCAGCGGCATTTTCATGGCGGCCACGCCGGTGGATGTCTATATCCACGACACTTACTACATCATCGCCCATTTTCATTACGTGGTTTTCGGGGGATCGCTTTTCGCGTCCTTTGGCGCCATTCACTACTGGTTTCCCAAAATGACCGGAAGATGGATGAGCCACAAGCTTGGTTTGGCCCATTGGGTTTTGTCCTTGGCGGCGTTCAACTGCACTTTTTTCCCCATGCATCTTTTGGGCGAAGGCGGCGAAATGCGGCGTCTGGCTACCTCCACCGAATACCAATATTTGCAGCCGCTCCAGCACTTGAATGTTTTTATCACCTTGTCGGCTTTTGTTTTGGGGGCGGCGCAGTTCTTATTTTTGATTAATTTAATCCTCAGCCTTAAAAAAGGCGAAAAAGCGCCGGCCAATCCGTGGAACGGCAATGGACTGGAATGGACCATCCCCTCGCCCGCGCCTTTTCATAATTTTGACCGGATTCCCATAGTTTACCGGGGCCCCTACGAGTACAGCTCCCATGAGGCCGAATTGACGGGCCGTGACTGGATCGCTCAAGATGAAAAACCTCCGGCGGCTTCCGCCGGAAAGGAAGGTCAGTCATGAACTCAGCCCGGATCGAGTCCGCCGAACGGAAAGAAATGGTGGCTTTTGGGATGTGGCTGTTTCTGGCTTCGGAAGCCATGTTCTTCATGGCTTTTTTCGCCATGACGCTCATCATGCGTTTCGCCCATCCTGAACTTTTAAATCCCCGGCCCTTGCCGTTGACCCTGGCCTTGGTGAACAGCGCTGTTCTAGCCTTAAGCGTTTTCTGGATGGCCCGCGCGGTTCAAAAGGGAAACGATGGCGAGTCAAGGGCGGCGGGGGTTCGTCTATTCATGACGGCCGGGGCGGGAACCCTTTTTCTGGTTTTGAAACTAATGGAATACGCCCAGGAAATTCGAAACGGGAAACTTCCCTCAACCAATCTATTTTTCGGCTGTTACTACACGCTGACCGGTTTCGAGGGGCTTCATGTCTTGATCGGGATCGCGGTCCTACTGGTTTTGGGGTGGCGTGCCCGCCGAGGGGATTTTAACCGGGATTTCCACAGCCCATTAGAGGTGATGGGCCTCTATTGGTACCTTTTGGCGGTGGTTTGGATTTTTATTCTTTTATTTTTCTATTTGCTGTAGCGGTGGGAAGCCGGACATGACCAAAAAATTAATGGGTCTTCTGTTTCTCGCCGCCGCGCCGCTTCAGGCCTGTCCCTTTTGCGCGGGAAACCTAAGCCAAAACAGCCGAGGTTTCACCTTGGGAATCAACGCGACCATATTTTTGATGCTGGGAACCGTGGCGCTTTTGGCGGGGTTTATTATTTATCAAATCATAAAACAAGAGAAAAGAAACAAGGCCTGATTCGCTTATGGAATCGGATAAACCGCGGCGGAAGAATCGATTCGAAGGCTTCGGCGATCTTGTAAATAAACGGCCGCTCCCACCGATCCTTTTTTCCAAGATGGGTCCCAAGGAATCTCAAATTTCTGATTGGCATTAACGGGATAAAGCCGGCTAAAAGATCTCACCACAAAGTTCTCTGATAAAGTCCGCCCGCCGTTTTCGCCCCGGGCCACGGATGTGGTTAAACCGTTCTCGAAAAGGGCGACATTCAAAGTCCAATCGCTTCCCGGTATTCCCGTTCCGGTTGTTTTTATTTCGAGCTCCACCTGAGAGCCTTTGCGGGCGGCGGCCAAAGAAAGTCCAGTGGAAGCTTGCGCTGTCGCCAAGGCTTGAAAACGATTTTGAATTGTTTTGGCGTCACTGCCGACGGCGTCCGCTTGGCCTCCGAGAACCGCTTGCGGCGTATAGAGGGAATTCATCCCTAAGACGGGCACATAGGCATTTTGCCGGGCGGTGAAGTCGGCCAAGGAAAAGGGGTCCGTCCAGCCCAGGTTGTTCCAATAGTCCACGTGAAAGGCCAGGGGCAGAAGTTTGCCCTTTTGAAAAAGTTCCAAACCCCATGTATTTAAAAGACTTTCGGCCGGCGGACAGCTGGAACAGCCTTGGGAAGTAAATAGCTCTAAAACCACAGGAGCGCTTTGACCCACAGCGGTTGTCAGGTTGAAATGAGTGGGAGCGGGGGTTGCCGCCGCGAGGGGGGTGGCCATGGAGAGGCCGACAATCCATTGAAAGTTTTTATTCATGGGCGCGTAGCCTCCCCGAGTATTTTACGCCCTTGGATACGCTTCTCCAGGCGTCTCAGGAATAGATACGCTGGGCTCCGCTAAAAAGTGTCTTGATGACCTCGGATATTTTCTGGGGAACCTGTTCCTTGCGGGGATCGTCCGGCGCGGTGAAGGGGGAATCGAAGAAGGGCATGACCTTGGATAAGCCCTCTTCTTTCAGCCAGGGAAGATTGGCGTCAAGAGCCCCTACGATCGCCACACAGGGCTTGCCTTGGGCCTTGGCTAGCCGGGCCACGCCGACCGGGACCTTGCCTTGGCGGCTGGATTCATCCAACCGGCCCTCGCCGGTCAAAATGAGATCGCAATCCTTGATCTGGCTTTCCAGGTGCAGCGTTTGGGCCACGAAATCAAATCCGTTTTCCAGTTTCCCTCCTAAGGCCAAAATCGCCAGTCCCAAGCCGCCGGCGGCGCCGGTGCCGGCTTGCTCGGCCAAGGGATAACCGAAGGAAGCGGATAAAATTTTAGAGAAGTGCGCCAGCCCTTTTTCTAATTCCTCAACATCCGAGGGCGAAGCGCCTTTTTGCGGGGCGTAAAGCCGGGCCGCGCCCTGAGGCCCCAATAATTGAGATTGGACGTCGGTCAAACCGATCAAGGTTTTGTTTTCCATCAGCTTCCGGCAAGGCGCGAAATCGACCGCCGTTATTTGGGACAGGTTTTTTCCCGAGGCGCCTGACATCAAGGGTCCGGATTTGGTGATGAGCTCGACGCCCAAGGCCTGCAAGAAACCGGCGCCTCCGTCCACGGTGGAAGTGCCGCCCAAGGCGATGCGGACAACGGTGGCGCCTTGTCCGAAGGCCTCGGCCACCAATTTGCCGGTGCCGAAGGTGGTGGTGTTCAAGGGCCTGCGGTCTTCCGGCGCCAATAGGGAAAGACCGGACGCCAAGGCCATCTCAATCAGGGCGGAATTTTTTTCGGGCAATTGGGTGAGGCCGTAAGTGGCTTGAATGGGTTTCATCAGGGGGTTAAACGTCGGGGCGGAAACAATTTTACCTTTGAGCGAATAAACGATGGCGTTGAGCGTTCCCTCGCCGCCGTCGGCCAAGGGGCAGAGGCGGATGATGACTTCGGGAAGCTCTTTTTGGATCGCGTTTCGGATAAGCTCGGCCATTTTTTGGGAGCTGTTGACGTTTTTGAATTTATCGGGCGCGACCAAAATTTTCATGCGGGCTCCAACAAACGTTTTTAGCGGCGTGCGTGAAATGGAACTATAAAAACCAGGAAGCCATCCGTTCAAAATCAGAAGAAGCCGGGTGTGCGTTGGAAAAGGTTCGGGCTTTTGACCGCCCTATTTTACATCCTCCGGGCTCCGCCGGATAGACTTCCGATAAGCTAGATGGGTAAATGGTTTTTCGGCGTTTTTTTATAGCTTTTTCAGGGATGGGACGGGGCTCACCGGGTACAATTGGAATCATCGCCACTCCGAAATGAGGGGAAAAAATGACCGAACCTCAAGAATCCATCCTTTCGCTTCAAAAAGACGCGGCGGTTTTCCCGCCGCTGCCTTCCTTTTCCAGGCAAGCGCTTGTGTCTTCCCAAGCGCAATACCAAGCGCTTTATGACCGTTCTCTAAAGGATTCCCACGGATTTTGGCTGGAGCAGGCTTTAAAAGAGCTGAGTTGGTTTAAAAAACCCGCCGAAACCCTGAAATACACCTGGGATTCCGCCAAAAGAATCGTGAACCACACCTGGTTCGCCGATGGGGAGCTTAACGTTTCCTATAACTGTTTGGACAGGCACCTGTTAAATGGCAACGAAGACCGGGTCGCCATTCTTTGGCAAGGTGAGAAGGACGAGGAGGTGCGTTCCCTGACCTATTCGGAGCTTCATCAACAGGTCTGTCAATTCGCCAATATTCTGGAATCCAAGGGACTTAAAAAAGGGGACCGGGTTTGTATTTATATGCCCATGGTGCCGGAAGCCGCTATAGCCCTTTTGGCCTGCGCCCGGATTGGCGCCATCCACTCGGTGGTTTTCGCCGGATTCAGCGCCGAATCGATTAAGAACCGCGTCCAGGATTCTCAAAACCGCGTGGTACTGACCGCGGACGTTGGGTTCCGCGCGGGTAAAACCTTGGCTTTGAAATCGATCGTGGATGAGGCCTTGAAAGACTGCCCCAGCGTTGAAAAAGTGATTGTTTTAAAACGGGGCGAGGGCAAGGTGGACATGAAACCGGGCCGCGACTCTTGGTGGCACGAGGAAACGGCCAGGGCGCCTTTCGGCCATGATCCGGCGGTGTTGAAGGCCGAGGATCCCTTTTTCATTCTTTATACATCCGGTTCCACCGGAAAGCCCAAAGGGGTCCTGCATACCACGGCGGGATATCTTTTGCACGCGGCCCTGACGCATAAATATATTTTCGACTATCATCCGGGCGATGTTTATTGGTGCACGGCGGATATCGGCTGGGTGACGGGGCACAGCTATATGGTCTATGGCCCCTTGGCCAACGGCGCCACCACACTGATGTTTGAGGGGGTTCCCAATTTTCCCGATCCGGGCCGTTTTTGGCAAGTGGCGGAAAAGCACAAGGTCAATATCTTCTATACCGCGCCCACCGCGATCCGGGCGCTCATGCGGGAAGGCGAGACCTGGCCCCGAAAATATAAACTGGATTCACTCCGGGTCCTGGGATCCGTGGGAGAACCTATTAATCCCGAGGCTTGGCTTTGGTACCGCCATAACGTGGGCCGGGATCAATGTCCCGTCGTTGACACCTGGTGGCAAACGGAGACCGGGGGGATTTTGATCGCGCCTTTTCCGGGCGCCCACTCGTTGAAGCCCGGCAGCGCGTCCCGGCCTTTTTTCGGCGTGGAGCCTGTGGTGTTGCGCGACGATGGAACCGAATGCGGTCCGAATGAAGGCGGGAAACTTTGCATAAAAAAACCCTGGCCCGGAATCATGCGCACCACTTGGGGGGATCATGATCGTTTTATGGACGTTTACTTTTCGACTTTCCCCAATGTTTATTTCACCGGAGACGGGTGCCGGGTTGACGTTGAGGGGGATTACTGGCTTTTGGGACGGGTGGACGATGTGGTGAATATCTCGGGGCACCGGCTGGGTACGGCCGAGGTGGAAAGCGCCTTGGTTTCACACCCCAAAGTTTCCGAGGCGGCGGTGGTGGGTTATCCGCACGATATCAAGGGTCAGGCGCTTTACGCTTATGTCACTTTAAAAGAAGGCGTGAGTTTGTCGGACGATTTGAAAAAAGAACTGGTTCAGCATGTTCGAAAAGAAATTGGGCCCCTCGCCCAACCGGACAAAATTCAGTTCGCCGAAGGGCTGCCCAAGACCCGAAGCGGCAAGATTATGCGCCGTATTTTGCGGAAAATCGCAGAAAATGACACCGGCAGCCTGGGGGACGTGACGACCTTGGCCGATCCTTCGGTGGTGACCAAGCTGGTCGAGGGCCGGCAGTAACACTATTTATGACTTTTTCGTCTTATCGTGGGACTTCATTTTGAAAGGCATCGCATGAAACGCAATATTTCTCTTTTATTATCGTTGGCTTTTCTTTGGGGCGGAATGGCTCCCCGGACCCTGCTGGCCGATGACAGCGGGCTTCGAAAGTCCGTGGTAAAAATTTTTACCGTCACCAACAAGCCCAACTATTACCAACCCTGGGTGATCGGCTATCAATACGAAGCCAGCGGCTCCGGCTGCATCCTGCCGGGCGGACGGATCCTGACCAACGCCCACGTGATCTCCGATGAGGTTTTTATTCAGGTCATGAAAGCCGGGGACACCAAAAAATACACCGCGGATGTCGAATATGTGGACCATGACCGGGAAGTGGCTGTCTTGAAGGTCAAGAATCCCGACTTCTTTAAAGACACCACGCCGGTGGAGTTCGGCGCCCTGCCCAGCCAAAGGCAAAAGGTGGCGGTTTATGGATTCCCAATTGGAGGCGATGAGCTTTCGATCACCGAAGGCGTGGTTTCACGCATCGAGGTTCAACGTTATGTGCACTCCCAAAGGGATTTTTTAACCATCCAAACCGACGCGGCCATTAATCCGGGCAATTCGGGCGGCCCCGCTTTTGAGGGGGGGAAACTGATTGGGATCGCTTTCCAGTCTTATGGCGCGGGCGACGCCGAAGGGATCGGCTATATCGTGCCGGTTTCCATTATTCAACGCTCGCTCAAAGACAAGGCCGCGGGCAATATGACGGGCGCGCCGAGCCTGGGGATTTTATGGCAGAAAATGGAAAGCGATTCTTTGCGGAGCTTTTATAAGATGGGCCCCAACCAGTCGGGCGTATTGGTGACCCAGGTGGTTCATGGATCCCCCGCGGACGGCGTTATCCAACCCAAGGATGTTTTGCTTTCGGAAGCCGGCGTCCCTATCGCCAACAACGGAACGGTTCCTTTCGCGGGCGGCGACCGGGTGGCCTTTTCTTATATCACCAGCCAATACGCCAATGGGGATAAGGTCCCGTTGGACGTTTTACGGGATGGGAAAATAGTGAAGTTGTCCATCCTTTTGAAACCTTTCGACGCCTTGGTGGCGGGGCCGGCTTACGATGTCAGACCTTCTTATTACATCTTTGGCGGATTGGTTTTCATGCCCTTGAGTTGGGACTATTTGAACCTATGGAAAGCCGGCACCGCGCCTTCCCAGTTGATGGATTATTACGAGAACGGTCTGCCGTCCGAGCGTCACAAACAAATTGTCTTCATCAACGAGGTTTTGCCCCATGACTTGAACGTGGGTTACCACGACTTGAAGCAGGGGGTGGTGGATAAAATCGACGGCATGCCGATCACCGAGCTGAAGGATGTGCCGAAGGCCTTCGAGCATCCCATCAATGGATACCATGTGATCGAGCTCGATCACACGACCGGGGACGGGGATAATTTCGGCGATTGGATCGTGATCAAGGCCGACGGCGCCGATAAAGATACCAAAGAAATTTTGAAATCTTTCGGCATTCCCAAAGACAGGTCGGATGATCTGGCGGATGATTCCCAGGACGCGCCGGCCACGGATTCGTCCGCTCCGGTTTCCGACGACGCCCCGCCGTCCGCGACGGCGATCCTGGGCGGTCAATTGCAGCTGCACTAAGCCGCGAGTTTGAATTGGAAAGGTTTTTATGTCTCTTTTTTCGCCCATAACGATTAAAAATGTCTCATTTCGAAACCGGATTTTTGTTTCCCCCATGTGCCAATATTCCAGCGTCAACGGAATGCCGAACGAATGGCATCACACCCATTTAGGGAGCCGGGCGGTTGGTGGGGCGGCGATGGTGATGGTGGAAGCCACGGCGGTGACGCCGGAAGGGCGCATCACCCCGGAAGACATGGGGCTTTGGTCCGACGCCCACACCCAGGCTTTTTTATCCCTTACCCGGTTTCTCAAGTCCCAAGGCGCGGTCCCCGGGATCCAATTGGCCCACGCCGGGCGGAAGGCCGGCACCTACACGCCTTGGCAAGGGGAAGGTTCCTTGAAGCCGGCGGATGGCGCATGGGAGACGCTGGCCCCCAGCGCGGAGGCCTTTCAAGAAGGCTGGCAAACGCCCAAGGCCATGGATGAGGTGGAGATTAAAAAAACCGCCGCCGATTTTGGCAAGGCCGCCCGCCGCGCCTTTGAGGCGGGGTTTGAATTGGTTGAAATCCATTCGGCGCACGGCTACCTATTGAATGAGTTTTTATCGCCCCTGGCCAACCGCCGGGAAGACGCTTATGGAGGCGGCTTTGACAACCGGGTCCGTTTTCCCTTGGAAGTGGTGGCCGCGGTTCGACAAAACTGGCCTGAAAACCTGCCCTTGGCGGTCCGGATTTCCTGCACGGATTGGGTGGAAGGGGGATGGACGCCGGACGAAAGTGTGGAACTGGCCCGGCGGGCGAAGGCCTTGGGCGTGGACCTGATTGATTGCTCGTCCGGCGGCGTGGTGCCAGGCGCCCAAATTCCGATTGGGCCGGGGTACCAGGTTCCTTTTTCAGAAAAAATAAAAAAGGAAGCCGGCATCGGAACCATCGCGGTCGGCATGATCACCGAACCCGGGCAGGCGGATCAATTGATCCGGGAGGGCAAGGCGGATTTTGTGGCCCTGGCCCGGGCTTTTTTACGGGATCCCTACTGGGCGTTAAACGCGGCGCGGGTCTTGGGTGTGGACGTCCCCTGGCCCAAACAATATCTCCGGGCTAAGCCCAAAATTTAAATATTTTTCAGTGGGAATTCGTTGCGAAATTAAAAGAGTGGGGTAGTATTAATCGGCATTGAAAGGGGTGGTATGAGAAAAAACCTGCTGGATTTGAAGGCGGAAAATTGGCGTCCTCCGGTCTATTCCCGATCCCCCGGTTTCGTTTCCCGGATCAAAATCCTCATTTACTTCCTGCTCGACTTGCAAACCAGCACGATTTCACGGGATTTGAAAGCGCTGCTGCCAAAGGTCAAGGGTGATGTTTTGGATGTGGGCTGCGGTATCCAGCCTTTTCGCCGGATGTTCTCAGCGGAGGCCCGCTATCAGGGTATTGATACGGCCAACTCCAAGCCCCATTTCGGCTACGAGACCCCGGACACGATTTACTACTCAGGGTCGACTTGGCCGGTCAAAAACGAATCCGTTGATTTTATCCTCTGCACGGAAACGCTTGAGCATGTGGACGAGCCGCTGATTTTTTTGAAACAGGCGGCCCGGGTTCTTCGGCCCGGCGGGAAAATGGTGGCCACCATCCCCTTTGCCGTGCGGTGGCATTTTATTCCCTACGATTATTGGCGTTATACGCCATCGGGATTAAACAATCTTTTGACCCAGGCGGGGTTTAACCAGGTGAAAATTTACGCCCGGGGAAACCAATTGACGGTGGCTTGTTACAAGGTGATGGCTTTTCTATTCGTCCTTTTGGCGCCTACGAGTCCGAATTTTATAGTTAAGAATTTTTCAAGGCTTTTAGGAATCCTGGGCCTACCGCTCTTGGCTTTCGCGGTCTTGTTAGGAAACTTGTCTTCTTTTAAGGACGGCTCGGTGGATTGCCTGGGATATACGGTGATGGCGGAAAAACCCCCGACCCGATCCAGAAAAACAAAAAAGACCTGACCGGCCTTTATCCGGGAATGAATTTGAGCCAGACTTCCCGTTCCCGGGGTCCGTCAAATTCCAAAAAATAAACTCCCTGCCAATAGCCCAATTGAAGCGAGCCCTCTTCCACGATAAAAACTTGGGACAATCCCGTCAAAACGGCCTTAATGTGGGCGTCGGCGTTGTCCTCGTTGTGGTGAAATTCGGGGGATTGGGGAATGGTTTTCTTTAATTGATAAAGCAGGTCCCGTTTGACGTCCGGGTCCGCGTTTTCATTGACGGAGACCGCGGCCGTGGTATGGGGGCAGTAAACCGCGACCAATCCGGAGGGCTGCCCGGTTCGCGCCGCGAAATCCCGAACCTGGGCCGTGATATCCAAAACCTGCTCGCGTTGGTTGGACCTGACCTTAAGGATTTTCATGGTCCTAGTATAACGGCCGGAGCCCAAAGCTAAAAGGCGGGTTGTTTTTCATCCCCTGATTTCCTAAATTGAGAATGAAAAGGAAAAACTCATGACCCTCGCCATTGACGTTTATTCGGATGTGATTTGTCCCTGGTGCTATGTGGGCAAGAAAAACCTGGAACGGGCCATCGCGTCCCTGCCCCGCAAGGTGGATTTGAACATCCACTACCATCCCTTTGAGCTGAATCCGGCCACTCCCGAACAAGGATATGACCGAAAAAAATATTTGGCCCAAAAATACGGGGCGCGTATTGAGCAGGCCCATCATCATTTGTCCCAATTGGGAAGCGGGGCGGGTATTGATTTCCGGTTTGACCGGGCGGAAAAAATTCCGAACACCTTAAAAGCGCATCGGCTTTTGATCCTGGCGGATCAAGAAGGATTACAAGAAAAATTGGCCGAACGTTTTTTTAAGGCTTATTTTTCCGAAGGGTTGGACCTGGGGGACACCGGGGTGCTCAAGCGCTTGGCGGCGGAATGCGGCTTGGACGCGAAAAAAACAACCCAGTGGCTGGAAGGGAACGAAGGGGAGGCCCAGGTGCGCCTTTCCGAATCCCAAGCCCAGGCGATGGGCATCCACGGTGTGCCCCATTTCGTGATCGGGGAAACACATCTTTCGGGGGCCCAGCCTCCTGAAATATTGGCGGGGGTCATTTTAGAGGAGGCCGGCGAATAAAAAGCGCCGGGGGCCTTTTACGCGGCGCCGCTATGGATGCGGGGGCCGGGGGTCTGGGTCTGGATCATTCGCGCTTCGGCTTCCAACAGTTCCTTCCAGCGTTTTTGGACTTTTTCGGCGGTGAGGGCTTTTTTAGCCATCTCCACGAATAATTGATAATGTCCGTTCTCGGAAGCCACCAATCCCCCGTAAAATTTCGAAAGTTCCGGATCCTTCGTGTTCTCGGCCAAGCACTCAAAGCGCTCGCAGGAACGGGCCTCGATTAAAGCGGAGACTAAAAGGCGGTCGGCCAATTCTTCCGAACCCTTGCCCTTGCGGATCAGCAGGCGAAGCTCAGTGGCGTAGGGCGTCTTATGGGACCGGGCCAGCCGTCCCCCTCTTTTTTCCAATAAACGGATCACCATTTGCAGATGTTGGGTCTCATCCCGGGCGATGGACGTCAAGGAGGCGAGCCAATGATCGGGGGCTTGGGCGCCGGGCCAGATATTGAGGAATTCCAGGGCGTTATTGGCGGCTTTTTTTTCCAAATAGGCCTGGTCCGAAAGTAAATCCAGGGGGGATTCTAAAACCGAAGCGGCCCATCCGGCCGGGGTTTTCCATAGAAGCGGGAGGGGTTTGGTGGAAGGCATGCGCTCACTGTAATTTAAAAAATAAAAAATGAACAGGACAAACGAGTTGGACCCTAAGGGAAGTCCGCTAGATTTATTCGGCGGCCTTTCCTATACTTTGCTCATGGCTCCCCGGTTAAAAAAAGAACAACTGATGTTTTATATCAACGCCTGCGCGAGTTTTAATTTACGCAAAGCGGCGCGGGTGATGACCCAATTTTTCGACCAGGTTCTGCGTCCCACGGGTTTAAGGTCCACCCAATTGGTGATTCTCATGGCCGCCGGGTTAAAAGAAAAAACCACTATGTCCGAGCTTTCGGACGCCATTGTCTCCGACCGCACCACGCTTACCCGGGCCCTTAGGCCGCTTTATAAAAAAGGCTTTTTGAAAAATGTGCGGGGGACCGATCGGCGAAAAAGCGGCATTGTGCTGACCGAGAAGGGAACCCAGGTCATCCTCAAAGCCGCCCCCTATTGGCATGCGGCCCAGGCGAAAGTGGAAAAGGGGTTCGGCTCCAAAACCTGGAAGGATTTCGTGTCCAAACTGGACGCGGCCATACTCATTGTTCGGGAAAAATAAAAGGGCTCTCCAGCCGAGTATTTTGAGACAAAAGCTTCAAACCCTTAAGAACTCGGCCCGCCGTTAAGAAAATTCCCTTCTTTTTAAGAATTATTTTTTGTAACCAAATTTTGATCCTTCTTTCTTCACTTCCTTTTAATAGCCCCCCCTTTTCTTGACAGACCTCCTAAAGGGGGGTATATCAACTGAGAAGGTGTGTATGCACGGGTTGGCTTGATTTCGACCGAATGGTTTAAATCGCTGAATAGCGGAGGTTTTTCATGCGTTGGAATGTCTGGGCTTTTGCGACGGTGGTGGCGGTCACCTCGTTGGGCGGCTGGGCCTGCAATCATACGGACTATATGACGGGAGCGCCGGGCGGGGGCGGAGGGGGTGGCGGGGTAACCGTCGGGGCCTTTGTCACGGTGGGTTACGGGGGGGCGAATGTTTTCAACCCAACCGCGGTGACAATTACCCATGGAGAGTCGTTGGTGTTTTATTATGCCAGCGGATTTCATACCGCCGACGTGAATGACGGTACGAATACGGGCACCTGCCACAGCTATAACTTTGAAAGTTCCACGGCGGGTGACGCGGTGACCCAGGTTTTCACAACGGCGGGAACGTTTCCTTTTTATTGTGAAGTCCATGGCAGCTGTAGTTCCGGCTGTCTGGGCGGTCCCTGTTCGGGTATGACAGGCAATGTCGTTGTCCAATAGACATGAAAAAGCCCGTCCGAGGAAAAAAGCTGGGTTGGTCCCTCGGGCGGGTTTTTATTTTTTTAATATGCGCCGCGGGCAAATCTTTTAGTCAGACTCCGGCGGCTTTTGTCACTGTGGGTAGCGCCGGGGCCGGACTGGCCGCGGATGTCTTTAACCCGACGGCGGTCACCATTACCCAAGGCCAATCGGTGGCGTGGATTTTTGCCGGCGGGTTCCACACGGTGGATGTCGACAACGGAACCGGCAGCGGAACCTGCGCGGATTATAATTTCGAAGGGGTAGCCGTCGGTACCGCCGTCACCCAGGTTTTCAGCACGGCCGTCGGCTCGCCTTTTCCTTTTCATTGTGACATCCATAGCACCTGCGGCGGCACCAGTGGGACTAATTGCTCGGTGGTTTGTACCGGACTGATGGTCGGGGAAGTGGTGGTAAACACCCCCGCGCCGATCGCCACCTCGACGCCCACAAGGACCCCGACACAAACGGACACCGCGACGTTTACCCGAACCGTCACGGCGACCTTGACGCCTTCCAGTACGAGGACCGTGACTTTAACCCCAACCCTTACCGCAACCCGAACGGCGACCCTTACCCCCACCCTCAGCTTAACCCCGACGGTGACGGATAGCCCCACCGTTAGCCAGACGATGACAACGACTTTCACCCCCACCCATACCCGGACGGCGACTGTTACTCCCACCCTAACGGCCACCCGAACCCCAACGGCTACAAGTACAGGCTCAAGCACTTCAACTCAAACCTCAACTCCATCGATCACCGCGACCCCGACTTTAACCGGGACCATCACCCCGACCGCCACGCCGACGGCTTCAGCGACCGTGACTCACAGCCCCACGGTGACTTTGACTCCCACCGATTCCGAAACCCCGACGGTGACGGCTTCCACGACTTCGACCGGCACTCCATCGGCGACTCCGACAACCACTTTAACGCCCTCGGTCACCGCGACCCCGACGTTCACTCCAACTTCAACGATAACGCCGACTCCTTCCGCTACCGCGACTCAGACCGCGACGACCCCGGCCAGCGATACACCCACGCCTTCCGTCACTTCAACCGACTCCGTTTCTCCCACGGCCACAGGGACCCCGCTTCCCACGGACACCCCCTTGCCTACGGCCACGGAGACTTCCACCTTGATCCCATCCTTCACGCCCACGCAGACCGCTAGCGCGACTTTGACGCCGATTCCCGTCTTGACCGCGACCTCAACCGCGACTTTGACGGTTTCCAAGATTCCGGTTTTGGTGGTCTATCCCAATCCTTCCAACGGGCTGAAACCGGTTATGGTTCATTTTCATCTTGATCAGGCGCAATCATCCGTCGGCTTGAAGCTTTATACGGTCGCGTCCCGAAAAATATTGGAAATCCAGCTAGGCGCTTTTTCCGCCGGGGACCACGAAGCCCCGATTTCCCTCAACGAGCCCAATGGGGCTCCTTTGGCGGACGGGATCTATTACCTGCAAATCACCAAATCGAATTTCGCTAAAATATTAGTTATTCGGTAGTTTGGGAAAGCCCGTCCTCGATTTATAATTTTCACAAGAATTTTATTTAGGATCCATTGAGGGAGAATGCGCGATGACCTACGATCAATTTGAGGAATGGCTCCTCCGGTTGGCGCCCAAGGATTTGGAATATCTTAAACGCCACAAGCTTTGGTCGAAAGAATATGAAAAAATGAGGAAGGGCCGGGTTTTGCCAAAAGGTTTTCCAGAAAAGACCATGGAGGTTTTGGAAGACGGATCCGACAGCGAGACTTGACCGATGCCGGGCTTGAATTAAGCGGTGATTCCTAAAACCTCGGCGATTTGGGAAAACCGCGGATTGATCAGGATCTTCCCGCCGATATCCACCGTGGGGATGACCCGTTTTCCGTTGGTGTAACCCAGCATGGTTTTATAATCGGTTTCATTTTGCTCAATATCCCGTTCCTCAAAATCGATGTGATGGTCTTTTAATTGGTTTTTAAGGTTGCGGCAATCCCCGCACCAGGATGTGGTGTAAACAATGATGGGTTTTGACATGGAACTCCTCCGATTGAACTAGAGGCTTATTGTTGGTTTCCCCCGGGTGAATTTCAAGGAGCATTCTTCGAACTCCACCCTGTTCCCGGGGCCCGCCTAACGCCCAACAATCCAGCCCTTCGACTTGTTTCCCAAGACGTCCTACTGCCATAATTGGCGGGACGTCTTTTTGCATTCAAAATACGGCCAAGGAGATATTCATGGGAATCTTAAAAGAAGGGGTCCGGGCACCGGATTTTTCCCTGCCTTCCACGCCCGACCAAAAGGTTTCGCTTTCTGAATTTAGGGGTAAGAACGTTGTTCTGGTTTTTTATCCCGCGGATTGGAGTCCGGTTTGCGGGGATCAACTCGCCCTTTATAACGAGGCGCTGTCCATGATCCGCAAACATAACGCCGAGATCCTCGCGATTTCAGTCGACGGCATTTGGTGTCATTTGGCCTTTGAGAAAGACCGGAAATACAAATTCCCCCTGCTGGCCGATTTTGAGCCTAAAGGCGCGGTGGCCCGGCTTTATGGCGCCTACCGGGAAGCCGAAGGCACCAGTGAAAGGGCTATTTTCGTGATCGATACCGAAGGGGTGATCCGGTGGAGTTATTTGTCGCCGGTGGGCATTAATCCAGGGGCGGATGGAATTCTAGACGCTTTGGAAGTCTTGGCGCGAAAGGAGAAAGTATGAGCACCCAACTCAAAAATCCGGTCACTCAAGCCGATCATTCCTTGGGGCCCGATAAGGCTCCGGTACACTTGGTGGAATACGGCGATTTTCAATGCCCCCATTGCCGGGCGGCTTTTCCCATCGTGAAGCGCCTTCAAAAAGCTTTGGGGGCCAATTTAAAATTCACCTTCCGCGATTTTCCTTTGTCCGAAGTTCACCCGGACGCGCTTAACGCGGCCAAGGCGGCGGAAGCCGCTGGATTACAGGGAAAATTTTGGGAAATGCACGATTTGATTTTCGAGAATCAGGAAAACATTGATCCGGAAAGCTTGGAAGGCTACGCGAAAAAACTGGGGTTGGATTTCAAACTCTGGGCCAAGGCCATGGCGGATTCCGCGATTGAGGAACGGGTGGAGAAGGATTTTGAAGGCGGTGTGCGGAGCGGCGTAAATGGAACCCCCACCTTTTTCGTGAATGGCTTTCGGTATGACGGGGATTGGACCTACGGACCCTTTTTAAAGGTTTTAGAAAAGGTCGTGGAGATGGAAAGGAAATAGTCTTAGAAGTCATTTCAAAACCTCTTTTACCGCCAAGACGCCAAGGAAGGCAAAAAAAATTTTGATTGAAAATAAGTGTTTTCTTGGAGTCTTGGTGCCTTGGTGGTGAAAATTGTTTGGGGCTTTTAAAACAGGTTCTAATAAACAAACGAGGTTTTCGCGTGCGACAAATTTGGGTGACGAAGACGGGCGGTCCGGAAGTTTTAGAAGTGAAGGAGGCCCAGGATCCCTGGCCCCGAGCGGGGGAGGTCTTAATCCGGGTGGTGGCCAGCGGGCTTAATTTCGCCGATCTTTTGGCCCGGCAGGGTCCTTATCCCGACGCGCCCAAATTTCCCTGTGTTTTGGGTTATGAGGTCGCCGGCGTAGTCGAGGGTCTGGGGCCGGGGGTCGATTCGGGCTGGGCGCAAAAAGAAGTCATCGCCTTGACCCGTTTTGGCGGCCAGGCCACCAAGGTCACTGTTCCCATCGGCCAGGTCTTTTTAAAACCGCCCCGGCTTTCGTTTGAGCAGGCCGCCGCCCTGCCGGTGAATTATTTGACCGCTTATCAATTGATCGTGGTGATGGGCGGTTTGAAAAAAGGCGAGACGGTTTTGGTCCATAACGCCGGCGGCGGGGTGGGTTTAGCCGCGCTGGAGTTCGCCCACTATATCGGGGCGACGGCTTATGGCACGGCAAGCCCGGGAAAACACGCTTTTTTGAAGGAACGGGGTTATGAGAAACTTTTTGATTACCGCTCGGGTGACTGGGCCCAAGAGGTACTAGCCGCCACCGGCAATCAAGGCGTGGACTTGATCCTGGATCCGGTCGGCGGAGCCAACTGGAAAAAAAGCTATGGGATTCTGGCCCCGGCGGGGCGGTTGGGCGCCTACGGGGTTTCCAGCGTCAAAGCCGGTCCTTTCGGGGTCTTATCTTTTTTACCGATGATTTTTCAAATGCCTTGGTTCAATTTCATCCGGCTGATGAACGACAATAAATCGGTTTTTGGGGTGAATTTGGGCCATATGTGGTCGTCATCCGAAAAGGCGACCGAATGGATGAAGGAGCTTTTGGCGGGAGTTCAGGCGGGATGGATTGACCCCCATGTGGACTGCGTGTTTTCGTTCGATAAGATCATCCAAGCGCACAATTATTTGGCGGACCGAAGAAACACCGGAAAAGTGATTTTGAAGCCATAAAAGTAAAACAGAAAAATTTTTTCACCGCCAAGTTCTCCGAGTTCGTAATTTCAAATGATTTTTCGATTCACCATCAATTCTTTCTTGGCGAACTTGGCGTCTTGGCGGTAAAAAAAGTTTTAAGGATTTGGCATGCCAAATTATGAGAGAGAATCCCGGATATCCGCTCCGGCGCCCAAAGTATTTGAGTGGCATACCCGGCCCGGCGCTTTTCAGAGGCTGACGCCGCCCTGGGAGAAAATCACGATTCTCAAGGCCGAAGGTATCCGGAATGGCGACGAAGCGCTATTCCAAACCGCAATGGGTCCATTTCGTCCCGGTTGGCTGGCCCGGCATAAGGAATATATTGAAGGCCGGCAATTCGTGGACGAGCAGGTTCAAGGTCCCTTCGCCCGATGGGTCCATACCCATAAAGTGATCCCTGAGATTAATTCAACTTGTTGGATGAAGGACCATGTGGAATACGAAATGCCTTTGGGGCTGAACAAAGGCTGGGTGGGGAACTGGGCCTGGCGAAGGCTGGACCGGCTTTTTCACTTTCGGCACGAGAGGCTTCAGAACGATTTCAAACGGCTGGCTTTTTCCCCCGCAAGGCCCCAACGGGTCCTCGTGACAGGAGCTTCCGGGTTGATTGGGAAGGCCTTATCGGGGTTTCTTTCAACGGCGGGCCATGAGGTTTGGAGTTTAGTCAGGCGCCCCGCGCGGCCAAAGGCCAGGGAAATTCAATGGGACTATTTGAACCGGCGGATCGACCGCGACACCTTGGAAGGTTTTGACGCGGTTATCCATCTGGCCGGGGAAAGCATCGCCGCGGGGCGGTGGAATCCAAGGCGTAAAGCCGCCATCCGCCAAAGCCGCGTTGACGCGACCAAATTTCTCGCGGAAAACCTGGCGTCGCTGACCAAACCTCCGAAAGTTTTACTCGGTGCTTCAGCGATCGGCTTTTACGGCGACCGGGGTGAGGAAGTCTTAACCGAAAAAAGCCGATTAGGAATCGGGTTCTTGCCGGAAGTTTGCGCCGAATGGGAGAAGGCCGCCGAACCGGCGGGCCGCGCCGGGATCCGGGTGGTTCATGTCAGGACCGGGATTGTCTTGAACCTGGCGGGCGGCGCCTTGCCTCAAATGGCGCTTCCTTTTTCGTTGGGATTGGGCGGGGTTATTGGGAGCGGAGCGCAATGGATGAGCTGGATTACCCTGGAGGATTTAGTCGGAATCTATTATTTTTTATTGGTTCGGGACGATCTTTCGGGAGCCTTTAACGCGGTAGCGCCGGGCGCGGTGACCAACCACGATTTCACGAAGGCCCTGGGCCATGTCTTGAGGCGCCCCGCGATTTTTCCATTGCCGGCTTTCGTTGTGAAACTTTTATTCGGCGAGATGGGGGAGCGGCTTTTACTGGAAGGCCAAAAAGTGGCGCCAGAACGGCTCAGCCAAGCGGGTTTTGAGTTTTTTTATCCCGAGTTAACTTCAGCCCTTCGCTTTGAAATGGGACGGTTTTTATGAAAAAAGTCCCGCTTTTGGCAGGAGCCTTAGTGCTATTGATTTGCGCCTGCGCTCCCCGCGCCACGGTCCAATCCCAGCCGGTTTTGGTCGAGGATACCCTTTATTTCGGATTGGATAAGCCCCAAGGCCGGGTGAGCGACGTCGAATGGAATCAGTTCTTAAGCGGTGAAGTAACCCCTCGTTTTCCCGATGGGCTGACGGTTTGGGACGCCAAGGGCCAATGGAAGAACCCAAAAGGGAAAATAAGCAAAGAACCCGCCAAGGTACTTTTGCTGATTCACCCAGATAGCCTCGCCGAAGATAAAGCGATTCAAGCCATCATCGATATTTATAAGAAAAAATTCGACCAGGAATCGGTGATGCGAATACGTAGTGAGTCGGAAGTTCAATTTTAATATTTAAAATAGTTTAATAAGGGCATTCGAAAATGAAAAACACTGGGGTGCCGCCACGGAAAATCCTGATTGTCATTTGCGCCTTGTTGCTAATAAGTTTTAGCTTTATTGAACTGAAAATTATTCCTTGCGTCCAGACCCGGCTTCATGCCGAGGACGCCGCACCTTCTTTCCTTTTGTCCGTGTTCTCGGAAATTTCAAATTTTATGGGATCAAAGTTGGTTTGCCTAGGGGTGGTGGCCTTGTTTTTCATAATTCGTCCCTGGACCAAGCCTGAAAATCACGCCAAGATTAACGTTCTTTTTTTATCGGTTTTGTGTCTTACTTTTTTATTTTTAAATCTATTGGTTTGCGGCGTTGTTTTTTTGGGTTTTTAATTTAAGCCTACTTTTCCAAAACCGCGATTTTGGCCAAACGGCGTTTAAACCGCTCTCCGCCTTTGTACTGGGCCTTTAAGAAAATTTGAGTGAGCTCCCAGGAAAGCGCGTAACCGGTCACCCGGCCTCCCAGGCAAATGATGTTCATATTGTCATCCTCAACGCCTTGATGGGCGGAAAAGGGGTCGGTAATCAAGGCCGCCCGCGCGCCCCGCACCTTATTGGCCGCCACGCAGGCGCCCACGCCGCTCCCGCAAAGAGCCAGTCCTTTGGAAACTTTGCCCATCGCCACGGCCCGGGCCAGGGGAACCACAAAATCGGGGAAATCATCTCCCGGCTCCAAGGTATAAGCGCCAAAATCGACCAGCTTGTAGCCGGCGGATTTGAGCAACTCGGTTATTTTTATTTTCAACTCAAATCCGCCATGGTCCGCGGCGATGCCGATCACCGCGGGTTTTTTGACTGTTTTTGGGGGTTTAGTCTTTTTCTTCATTGGTGACTCCTTTTGAATCGGAAGACCTTGGTTTGGACCGGATGATTTTAGCGAATAAAAACAGGGAAAATCCACCCCAAGCCAGGCCCATCAAGACTAAAGCGGCCAGCGGCAGGGGATGATGGTTGGTAAGGTTTGAGTTTTGATAGTAATCCTCTTCAGCCTGTGCCAAGGGGACATGAACAAATGGCGTTGGCGACAGGGGAACACCGGAGGATGGAGCCTGAGCGAAAAGCGGAGCGTGAAAAAACAATGAGAACAAAAGAATGCCCAGAAGCGCTTTTGGCGATTTCACGCGTCTATTCCAACTTAAACCGGATGGATTTGGTTTTGGGCGCTTTTTTTATTTCGGGCGGGCTGTTTTTTAAGACCCAGTCCCGTAACTGGTTTTGGGCGCTGGCAAAAGGATATTTTAATAACTCGGTCCGGGTGACCCATTTGTAGGCCGGGCCCAAGGGTTTGGACGATTTGCGCCTGGCCGGGAAAAAACGAAGCTTAATTTTATGATGGGTGATTTGGTGTCGCACTTCTTTTAAAAGGGTCAGTGTGACGGCGGCCTTGAGTTCTTTTTCCAATTTCTTTTGGGCTTCCTCGAAATTTTTACCCTCGGCGCTCGGAAATTCCCACATGCCCTTGAGCCATTTTTCTTCCTCGGATCTTTTTTTGATCAAAACCTTTCCCCGGTCCTCTAAAAGCAGGCCGATCATGGGAATATCGACGGTGGCATCGGCCTCAAGTTTTTCAGGCAATTCGGCTTGCAGCCCTTTTTGCGAGGCCTCGCAGAGGGAGATCATGGGACACAAAAGGCAAAGCGGGTTATCCGAAAGGCAGACGGTGGCCCCCAGTTCCATCAAGGCTTGGTTAAAATCACCGGGCCGCTGGGACGGAACCTGTTCTTCCGCCAGGCGCCAAACCTTTTGGTGGCCCTCGCCAGCCTTTAGGTTTCCCTTCAACAGAAAAATCCTGGCGAAGACCCGGATTACGTTGCCGTCCACCAAAGGCAGGGGCTTGCCATAAGCGATGGAAAGCACGGCGCCCGCGCTATAGCGGCCCACGCCGGGCAATTTTAAAATCTCGTCCAAACTATCCGGAAGTTTTCCTTGGAAGTCTTTCACGATCATTTGGGCCGCGGCTTGCAGGTTGCGCGCCCTTCGGTAATAGCCCAGGCCTTCCCAAAGTTTTAAAACCTTATCGGGGGCGGCTTTGGCCAGCGACCTCCAATTGGGAAAGGCTTTGAGGAAGCGGCCGTAATAGGGAATGACGGTTTTGACTTGGGTTTGTTGAAGCATCATTTCGGACACGAAAATGGCGTAGGGGTCGCTTGTGTGACGCCAAGGCAGATCCCGCTTGGCCTTGTCGTACCATTTCAGCAGGGAAGGGGCTAACCGTTTCGGGGACGCTTTCAAATCAGCTCCACGACCTCATAAAGGGGAAGGGGTTCGGGCCGATCCGGCAGGGAAAGGGCTTCCAGGCTTTTGACCTGGATCAGCGATTCCACCTTCTCATAAGTCTCTTGGCTCAAGACCGTTTGGCCGGGGGAGGCTTTGGCGCAAAGCCGGCGGGCGACCTCAACTGCGGGGCCAATGACCGTGTAATCGTTGCGCCGGTTGGAACCCAGGTTGCCCGTGACGACCGTTCCTGTATGAATGCCAATGCCCCATTGGAAGGCGGATTGGCCCTTTTTCACCCGGGTCATATTGAGTTCTTGCAGGGATTTGTGGATTCCCTGGGCGGTCTTGACCGCCCGGGCTTCCTTATCCTCATGCGTGTAGGGGGCGCCCCAAACGGCTAAAAGAGACTCGCCCATAAATTTATCCAGCATGCCTTCTTGTTGAAAGACTACGCCATGGGCCAGGGAAAAATATTGATTCAAGACTTCCACCAGTTGGTCCGGGGGCAGGTTCTCGCTCAAAGGGTTAAACCCCTTCAGCTGGGCGTAAAGCAGGGTGCATTCGCGCCGTTCGCCCTTGAGCGCGAAATGGTCCCGATCAGCTAGGAGGCGCTTGGCGATTTGGGGCGCCAGCACTTTTCCCAAAACCAGTGAAATCCGCTCCCGTTCCTTCAAGGCCACGACCATATCGTTGAAGGCCCAGTAAAGCTTTCCCATTTCATCGGTTCTTTTTTCGGGCAAGGTCAGGTTCAAGTCCCCTTCGGTGACTTGATTCACGGCCTTTTGAAGACGGCCCAGACTGGATAAAAGATCGGCCGCCGTGAAAGCGAATAAAAAGACGGCCAAAAGAATGAGGTAGAGGCCCAGCTTGAGCAGGGTCGTTTGCGGATCCCCCTCAACCGTGAGGGTTTGCTTGGAGGTTTGGAATACCACCAGGGCGCCGTAGGGGTTTTGGTCAAAATCAAGCAAAGCCACTTCGTCCCACAAATAATCCTGATGACCCAAATGGACGGGTTTGCGGTGCGAGGGGCCCGAGGAAGTGAAGGCGGAAGTGGCGAGTGTTCTTTCGATATCCGGGTTATAGGAGGCGGGTAGAGTGGAGAATTGGATTTTGTGATTCACGTAAAGAACCAAATCGGCTTGGGATGAGTTTTTTAAATTTTGAATAAAGGCGTAGTCCAGGGGCGCTCCAGCGAGGATAAGCCCGACGACGTTGGGGTGGGATAGGACCGGCGCCAACGCGGCCAAATAAGGGATGTTTTGATAAACCAAGACGCCCGTGAGGGGGACGCCTTTTAAGCCGGCTTGGACGCCGCTCCAATTTTTAATTGAAGGCAGGGGCGGGGAAGCGCCGGATTTCTTATTTTTGACGGCCACGGTAGCCTGTGGAGTCGGGTTTTGGGAGGCGGGTTTGGAAAGCCCCAAATTGTCGAAAAACACGCCGGCTTTGGAATCGGTCATAACCAGGAGGGGCGCCTGAAGGATGGTTTGGGCCGCGGCGCCTAAGGATTTTAAATGAGCGGTTTTGGATTTAGGCGGTGTCAGGGCCTTTTTTAAATTTTCTTTTTCGGCGGCGCGGGAGGCTTTCAAAAGCCATTGCTGGGATTGCTGATCCAAGCTCAATTTGACGTTCGAAAGGTCCCGGGCCAGGTTTTGATCCGGATCATTGACCACGGCGTTTTTCAGGTGCCGGTTGAGGATGGATTGGCTGATCCATAATGTTCCCACGGCGGGAACGAGAAAAAATAAAAAGAGGCGGAGGCTTAACCATCCCGGCTTGAAGGTGAACATGGGCCTGACCTTGGGAATAAAGTGAGGGGACACTATATTACAGATCAGCGGGCCGGGAAAGTTCGAAGAAAGGGCCGGAGATAAGGCCTATTCGTACCGCAGGGCCAGGATGGGACTTAGGCGCGAGGCCTTGTAGGCGGGCCAGATGCCGAAGACGATGCCCACCAGGAATGAAAATCCAAAGGCCATTAATACGGATGTCTCGGTGACGATGGTGGGCCAGCCGGCGAATTCGGAAACTAAAAACTTAACGACCCAGCCCAGAATGATTCCGATCACGCCGCCCAAAAGGCTGACGGCCACCGATTCGATCAAAAATTGGGAAAGAATGTCCACCCGGCGCGCGCCGATGGCTTTTCGCAGGCCGATTTCCCGGGTGCGTTCGGTGACCGAGACCAACATGATGTTCATGATGCCGATGCCGCCCACGAAAAGTGAGATGGCCGCGATGGAGGCTAAAAGGATGGTCATGATCTGGGTGGAGGCGCTTAAAGTGGCCTGAATATCAGCCATGTTCCGCACTTGAAAAGCGTTGGAGGCCGGGTTTTGCGCCGTACCGGTGATGTGTTTTAAGGCCACCATAAAATCGATCACCGCGGTTTGGACCGTGCCCGTGTCCTGGGCGTTATCGGCCTCGATATCCACCAGGTTGACGTATTGTTTGCCGAAGAGCCGGTACATGGCGGTGGTGACCGGCACCACAATGGTGTCATCCCTATCTTGAAAGCCGTTGGAACCCTTCACCGGCAAAACACCCACGACTTGAAAACTGTCCCGGTTGATTTTGATCCATTCCCCGACCGGATTGGCGTTGTCCCCGAAAAGATTTTTGATGACGGTGAGACCCAACAGGGCGACCCGTTTGCGGTTTTTCACGTCGTCCTGGGTAATGAACCGGCCATAGATCGGGACGTCGGCTTTCATTTCGGCGTAATTGGGCGTGGTGCCGGTGAGCGACGTGCTCCAATTTTTATCGGCGTAGGTCACTTGAACATGGCCCGAAACTTCGGGCGCGATGCGTTTGACCATGGGAACCGTCGCCACCGCGTCCGCGTCTTTCAAGGTGATGCGGCTGGTGCCGCCCACGCCTTGCTGGACTCCTCCGACTTGGAGGGACCCCGGCATGAGGATCAGTAAGTTGGTCCCGAGGGAAGATAACTGCTGCTCGAGGGATTTTTTAGCGCCGGTCCCGATCGCCAGCATGGCGATGACGGCGGCCACGCCGATCAGGATGCCCAAAACCGAGAGCGCGGAACGGACCTTGTTGGCCATGAGGGCCCGAAGGGCTTGTTTAAAATATTCCTTGGTCTGCGCCAAACTTACGGAGGCGTGGGCTTTTGAGGATTTTTTAAGATCGGGAACCCTCACGTTTCGGGGCGCCGGAATTTTAGATTTGGGATTTTTCTTATCGGTCAAAACCTTTCCGTCTTTCATCATGATGATTCGCCGGGCGTGCGCGGCGATATCCGGCTCATGGGTGACCAGGACCACGGTGATACCCTCGGCGTTCATCTGACCTAAAAAGCCGATGATATCCTCCGAGCTTTTAGAGTCCAAGTTTCCCGTGGGCTCATCCGCCAGGATCAGTTTGGGCTGGTTAGTCAGCGCTCGGGCGATGGCCACACGCTGCTGTTGACCGCCGGAAAGTTCATTGGGTTTATGGTCCATGCGCTCGCCCAGCCCCACCATTTTCAGCAATTTTTTGGGGTCGCCGTGGGGTTGGCGGGGATCGGCGTAAAGCAGGGGAAGCGAGACATTTTCCAAGGCCGAAGTCCGCGCCAAGAGGTTAAATTGCTGGAAGACGAATCCCAAGGTTTGGCTTCGGATCGCGGCCAGATCGTCTTCTTTTAAACTCGAAACCTCACGGCCTAAAAGTTTGTAAGAACCCGAATCCGGCACATCCAACAGTCCTAAAATTTGAAGCATGGTCGATTTGCCCGACCCTGAGGCGCCCATGATGGCCACGAACTCGCCGGGTTCGATCTTGAGCGATACGCCGTTGAGGGCGCGCACTTCGGTATCGCCCATCTTATAGACCTTATAAATGTCTTTAATCTCGATAACGCTCAAAGGTTTCTCTTTCGCAGATTTAAAAAACCGCTCACGCAAAGAAGCAAAGGAAGTCTTCAATTCATTTTATTCAAATTACTTTATGAGCTTCTTGGCTTTCTTGGCGTCTTTGCGTGAGCTTTTGGTTTTTATTTAGTGATTTCCGCCCCGGCCGCCACCGCCGGTTTTGATGCTGGGCATGAAGGGGTTGGTCGCGTTGGTGGCGCCCGAATATTGACCCGCGGCGAAGGTCTTGATGACGATCTTGTCGCCTTCTTTTAAGCCGGAGGTGATTTCGGTTTCTTTTCCGTCCGTAATGCCGGTTTGGATGGTTTGCGTCGTGGGTTTATCACCCGGTTTGGCCGGGGCCATCAAAACATAAGACTGGCCGTCCGAGGTGGATTGAATGGCCTCGGAAGGCACCACCAGGACATTGTCTTTTTCCGCCACGTTGAAGGTGACATTGGCGGTCATGCCGCTTCGCATGAAAGCGGGCACTTTGTTGGGCCAAACGTCCACCTCATAAGTGGTCACATTATTCACCAAGGTCGATTGGTAAGAGATGCGGCGCACCTTGGCGTCGATATCCTGGTCCGGATAAGCGTCCAAGTCGATGGTGGCGTCCTCGTTTAATTTGACCTGGGCCAGATCGGTCTCATCCACCTGGGTATTGACGATCAAATGGTCCGACATGACCATGAGGGTGACGCTGGGGCTTACGATTTGGCCCGGAACCGTGGGGAGGTAGATGATCTGGCCGTTTTCCGGGGCCAGCAGGGGGGTGGCCTGATAAAGCTGTTCCCAGTGCGCCAATTCATCCGGGCCCTTGGCGGAAGCCTCATCCAAAAGGGTGGCCCTTTCGCTGGAACTGAGTTCCATCAACTTTTGGCCCTTTTTCACATAATCACCCTCACGGATGAAAATCTTCTCAATCCGCCCCGATATGGGCGGCAAGATCGCCAACTGGTTTTGCGGTTGGACGTTGCCGGTGGCCAATACCGTGATCTGAAGATCATCCCGCCCGACGACCACAGTTTTAAACCCGCCGGTGTGTTTTTTGGCCGCGCAGCCCGTCAAAATCAGCAGCGCCAAGGCCGCCGCCGTTAGGTTAGTTGGGGTCCTCATGGAATATCTCCCTTTCCCTCGGCCAATTCCCAATTGGCTTCGGCTGTTTTAATGGTGAGCATGTCGGACAGTTGTTGTTTCTGCTGGTTCGTCAAGGCGCTTTCGATCTGGTTCCAGTTTTGGAAAATCAAAAGTCCGTTCAAATATTCGGCTTTGGCGATTTCTTCCTGGGTCTGGGCCGCCTGCACCTGGAACTGCTGGACTTTTATCTCGTCCACGGCGTCTTGATAGGAAGCGTAGGCGCTTTCCAAACCTTGCTCGGTTTTCATGTCGGAGCTTTCCAACTGATCCTCGACTCCTTGTCTGGAATCCTCGGCGCTCTTGAAGGTGAAAAGATTTTTCCCCCCGGTAAAGACCGGCAGGCTGAGTTGAAGCCCCGCGGACCAGCCGGGTTGGGTCTCGTCAAAATTCCAACCGCTTTGAAAAAGGGAGGCGTTGGCCGAAAGCGTGGGCAGGAAGTTGCCGCGGTCCGTGACATATTGGCTGTCGGCCAGGCCCAGCTGGGCCACGGCTTGGAGGTGGGCGGGCGTCAAGGCGGTCATTTTTAAAAAATCAGGGGCGCTGTCCGGCAGGGTGGGGATCTCAAAATCGCCCGTGACCGTGATATCGGCCATGGGGCTTCGGCCCAAAACCTGGTCCAATTGGCGCTCGGCGACCTTGAGGGCCCTTTGGGCCTGGTCCACGGAAAATTGGTCCTGGGCCACGGCGGCCTGGGCTTGAAGCAAAGAACCCTTGTTATCGGTGCCGCCGTCAAAGTTCATTTGAACCAAGTCTTGGTTGGCCTTGTCCCGGGTCAGGATCTGTTGGAGCAAATCGATTTGTTGTTGGGAAAAGAGCAATTGATAGAAGGCGCTTTTGAGGTCATGGGAAACTTGCGACTTGGCTTGGGTCAGCTCGGCGCGGGCGATATCCACTTGGGCGTTGGAGGCATCAACCGACGCGATGTCCTTTAGCCCTGAAAAAATATCTTGCTGGGCGGTCAAGGCCAGACTCGCGCCTTGAGTATAGAGAGAAGAGTTTAGCGCATTGTTGAGGCCTCCATCGCCGGAGCGGTTGAGCGAAGCGTTTAGAGAAATTTGCGGGAAAAACTGGCCTAAAGCGGCCTGGTGGGCGTCCTCGTTGGCCTTGACGGTTTGCTCCGCGGATTTCAGGTCCCGGTTGTTGAGGGCGGCTTCTTTAAGGGCTTGATCCCAAGTCAGGACTTCCTGGGCGACCGCCATGAGAGGCAGCAGGAAGAAAGCGATGAGTGAAAGCGTGGTTGTTTTTTTCATGGGCCGGTCTTGAACTTGAGATGGAACGGGGCTTATTTTGATCAAGCGCCCGTCAAGCATCAACTCCAATCTAGTGGTTTGATCGATTAGACGTCCATTCGGCCAAAAAGGGGTGGCGGAAGCGGGTCCGGAAGAAAATGACATTTTTTTGAGAATTGACGAAATTGTAGGCTTATGCTCAAATTGACCCACTACCCATTAGTGGGTAGTGGGTCAATTTGAATCCCTGAAAAATCCCCACAAAAACAGTATGCTTGACCGCTCACGGAATTAGACTTAAAATGGGTCTATGAAAAAAAAGACCCCCTCGCCAGACCTTAACTCCCTAGCCTTCCAGATAGCCCAAAATGCCACAGAAGAGCCTTCAAAAGAGGATATAAGCCGAATTATGGCTCATATTGGCCGAAAAGGGGGTCTTGTAGGAGGGAAGGCTAGAGCCTTGGCTTTAAGCCCTGAAAAACGCAGTAAAATAGCCAAAAAAGCCGCATTGAAAAGATGGAATAAAAATTAGTATTGAAATTTAAATATATACGTTCGTATACTCATGTTGATGCGTCGGCCTAATTAGCTGACAGCTTCATTTCTACTAAGCGAGCGTCGGCCTAATTAGCTGACAGCTCGCTTTTTTATTTATGTGGTGGAGTAAATGGCCAAACACTGAAATAGTTTGGATGAAAAAGACTATTACCTTTTGATAAATCCTGTTCATTTAATTTTGATTTTAAATGATTCAAAACTTCTAGTTTTTGTTTTGCCGCAGGGAATTGGTCATATTTCATCCTGAAATCTAAAACTACACATCCAATAAGAATATCGGCCACTTGTATTATTAAATTGTTTTTTGACTCTTCCATTCCCGCAAATATAACTTGTTTTAAATTTTCTAGTTCCGTTTCAAAAATATAACTGCTCTTGCCTTTTCTTTCCATTCTATCCGCGATTACATAAGTTATTTCTTCCTCCATTACATTGTTTTTAACAAGCATTTTTGAGTATCGAACGTGAGCATCCCAAGCGTTATTAAAATAGCCTGGGATATTCATATTGGGATGTTTTTTATCAATGACAAGGCCACAAAACATTGCATTTTTATATTTAAAATGCAGATCGATAATTTCCTTATAAAAACTAACGGCACCGTTAGTAATATAACTATATTTAAATTCTTCAAAGTTTTTAAAAACCGACCGCACTCTTTTTTGTATATCTAATAAGTCATTGTAGTAATCGTATAAAATCTCAGAATTTACCTTTACTAATCCTATTCCATAAAAACGTTGAACGGCTTTATCTATTAAACCAGTTTCATCAATATGACAAACCGTAAAAGTGTTTGGCGGCCATCCGGGAATTGTTTTCAATTAAGATTATTTTCTCCATTCTTTTAATGCCCATTTTCCAGTCCCCAAACGCTTGGCTTCGGGCATGCGCCCGAGGGCGGTACTTACCATTGTTGATAAACTGGCGGGGCTCGAAGTCATAAAACCGCCATCAAGCAGGGCTTGAGCAATTTCTTTGGGACTGCTCACCTGCATAACACTATTCATGTAAGCTTTGATAGCGTCATTTAATCCCATTTTCATATATTCTTTAGCGTTCGGTTTTGCGGCATCTAATAAAGAGGAACTAGAAACAATAGTGGAGATTGAAGACTTTGTTTCAGATTCACCAGAAGGCAGTCCCATCCGGGCTTTTAAAGCAACGGCAAACGTTTCTAGCTCTTGTTCTTTTTGAGCCCATTTTTCTTTTTGTGTACGAGCTTCAAAAAGCTCTTTTTCCGTATCACTTAAAACGGTACTAAGCGCATCTTTGGTCTTATTTTTTTTTGCCATTATGCCCCTCCGAAAATCATTGAATTTATGTGTTTTTATGGTATATTTAATGAAACAGAGGCCTAATCAGGGCCGGACGCAAAACGCCCGACCCCTTTTGACTAGGCCTTAATATGGTATCTTCACTTTGATACCTCCTCAGGCCTTGTACCCCTCGGTCCGCAAAAACTCAAAGGGTGCAGGGCCTTTTTCTTTTAATTTCAGGTTTTTCAACCCGCCCTAATAATAACCTAGTACTCAAGAACCTGTCAATGCCAATGATTGAGAATAAGCGTTGATATAAAATCAACACTCAATCATTCATACAATCATTTCAATCACCATAAAAACCATATAATCCAGGGTTTCCACGTAATCCACGGGATTTGATTGAATCTTGTGTTGACATGCTTGAGCGGTCATGCTATATTATTGCAATGAACAAATTGACTACAGAAAAACAAACGCAAGTTATCCAATGCCTTGTAGAAGGTAATTCCGTGCGTGCTACTTGCCGTATGACCGGAGTTGCAAAGGGAACCGTTTTGCGGCTATTAGAAGATGTTGGTTACGCATGCCGCCAGTATCACTTAGAAAACGTTAAGGGCCTTCTTTGCCAGAAAATCCAATGCGATGAGATTTGGGCCTTCTGCTATGCCAAAAAGAAAAACGTTCCAGAAGAATTTCAAGGTGTTAAAGGTTATGGCGATGTGTGGACCTGGACCGCCCTGGATTCTGATACGAAGTTAATGGTTTCTTGGATGGTTGGAGATCGGGACGCTGATACGGCCCATGCCTTTATGCATGATGTTAAAAGCCGTGTAACTAATCGCATCCAACTAACTACGGATGCCCATAAGCCTTATTTGAAAGCGGTTGAATCTGCTTTTGGGGATGATATTGACTATTCGATTCTTCGCAAAATTTATAAAACCACTTCGCTTTCAACTGGACGCTATAGCCCTGCCGAATGCATTGGAGCAAAGAAGGAAGTTATTTGTGGAAAGCCTGCCATTAAGTCAATTTCAACGAGTTTCGTAGAGCGCCAAAATTTAACGATGAGGATGGGAATGCGCCGCTTCACTCGCTAAACAAATGGCTTCTCAAAGAAGGTTGAAAACCTTGAAGCCGCTGTTTCTCTTCACTTCATGTATTACAACTTCTGCCGGGTCCATAAGACCCTTGGAACTACCCCAGCTGTAAAAGCGGGACTTTCTACAACTGTGTGGGATTTAACCGTTCTGTTGACTTTGACAAAACGCTACATTAATGTACATTAAATTCAAATTGACCCACTACCCATTAGTGTAACATTTCGACAAAAAAGTCCCGATTCTCTTATGGGCGCTTCCATCTCCCGTTTTCGAGGAAATCATGGCTGAAAACCAAAAACGCTTTGTGCGCAAAATCCAAGAACTAACCGCCCTCTACGAAATCAGCCACGCCATGGCCTCCACGCTCGACTTTAAATTGGTGCTAAACCAAATATTGGAAATTCTTTCCAAAAAGCTCGAGATGAACCGGGGCACGGTGACTTTATTCAGCAAGGAAACGGGCCAGTTGAGCATCGTGGCGGCCCACGGCTTGACCAAGGAAGAAATCTCCCGGGGAAAATACAAGATCGGCGAGGGCGTCACCGGGAAGGTCGTGGAAAAGGGCGAGCCCATGATTATTCCCGACATCGGGAAGGAACCGCTTTTCCTCAACCGCACCAAATCCCGCGGCGACGTCAAACGCCAAAACGTTTCTTTCTTATGCCTTCCCGTCAAGGTCAAGGGCGAGACTTTGGGGGTTTTGTCCGTGGATCGGCTTTTTAAGGACGCGGACGTGGCCTTTGACGAGGATGTGCGCTTGCTGACCGTGGTGGCTTCCCTGATCGGCCAGAATCTTAAAATCCACCAAATGATCGAGAAGGAAAAAGACCGGTTGATGGAAGAAAATCGGGAACTGCACAGCGAGCTTCGCGGCCGTTATCGTTTGGAAAATGTGGTGGGCGGATCCAAGTTGATGGTGGAAGTTTATAAGTCGGTGCAAAAAGTCGCGGCCACCCGCAGTACGGTCATCATTCGGGGCGAGTCGGGAACGGGCAAAGAACTGATCGCCCGGGCCATCCATTACAATAGCCCGCGCGCAGACAAGCCTTTCATCAAAGTTTCTTGCGCGGCACTGCCCGAGACCCTTTTGGAAAGCGAGCTTTTTGGCCACGAGAAGGGAAGCTACACCGGCGCCTCCGACTTGGTAAAGGGCCGTTTTGAGTTGGCGGACGGCGGCACTTTGTTTTTGGATGAGATCGGCGACATCTCGCTGGCGACCCAGGTGAAATTATTGCGGGTGCTGCAGGAAAGAAAATTTGAGAGGGTGGGCGGCGGCAAAACGATTTCGGTGGACGTGCGCATCATCGCCGCCACCAACCGCAACTTGGAGCGGGCCATCGGCGAAGGCAAGTTCCGCGAGGATCTTTATTACCGCTTGAACGTTGTTCCCATCTTCCTGCCGGCCTTGCGGGAACGCAAAGACGACATCCCGCTTCTTCTTAACCACTTCCTTCATAAATATAACGCGGAAAACAAGGGACGGTTCCGGCTGGCGCCCGAAGTGATCGCGAAGTTGGTGAATCACCATTGGCCCGGTAATGTGCGGGAACTGGAAAACACGATCGAGCGGATGGCCGTCATGTCGAAATCCGACCTTCTTACGGTCGAGGATATTCCCTTGCCTTTGAATGCCTACAACACCAGCCTTTCTTGGAAAGTTGAGGATGTCAAAGAGGAAGTCCCGGCGGCCGGATTGAAAAGTGATGGCACCTTGGCGGACCTTGAAAAGAAACAGGTGATGGACGCCATGGAGCGATGCGGGGGAGTTCAGGCGAAAGCCTGCAAGATCCTCGGCATCACGCCGCGGCAATTGGGCTACCGGCTTAAAAAATATAAGATCGGCTACAAGCCGACTTTCTTGACCTAAGCCGGCTTTGTTTACGTTATTAGGGTAACTGACGGCTAATTCCCTGAAAATTACCTAATTGTTTATTCATGGGAAAGCCCGAGCGTTTTAGGTAGTCGGACCATGCTTTGTCCCAATTACCCTCTGTTTTAACCTTTTACTAAATTCACGAAAAAGTGCTATATTTATCAATACGGATGTTCCGCGCATCCAAACTTGGGGTTTTACCGGTTTAAACATAAAAACGTTTTCAATTCACGGGTGAAAAATCGGCTTATGAACTTCCTTTTCCATAAAACTTTGTCCCGAACAACGGTGTTGGCTGTTTTCTTTTTATTTTCGTTCAGCGCCCACTCATTCGGAGCGGCGGTTACTTTTAGCTCCATTTCGGTTTCCAACAGCACTCCTCTGGCGGGATCGGTAGTCGGAGTGACGATTGTTTATTGTGACGGTACTTTTGATCAGCCTTGTTTCCACGTGGCGCTCAACCCGAATTTCACCACGGTCCAAAGCTGTCCCGCCGCTAACCAGGTTTTTTTGGTCGACACCAACACAACCCCGACCCAAACCAGCCCCGTGAGTTCCAGCGTGGCGGACACTACTGATTCGGGTAAGGGTTGGGAAGGCGTGAACACGGCGGGAACGGCGGCCTGTCCGGCGACTCAGGTTTTCAATGTCACGATTCCGGCCAGCGAACCCGGCGGCACTTACAATTTGATCGTGGAAGAACAAGGCTATTACGTCAGCTGCGCCCAGGCAGGGAACGCCACCACCTACACCACGATTACCATTCCGCTCCCTCCGGCCGCTATTTCAATCACCAAAAGCGTGGGAGCTACCATCGCCGCGCCGGATAGTTTGATTCTTTTTAACTTAAATTACACTTACGTCAACACGACCAACGTGGTGTTGAGCGACAACGTGCCGGCCAATACGACCCTGGTTCAAGTGGGCCCCGGAGGCTCTTCCACCGGCACCACGCCAGGCAGCGTCATGACCTGGAACATTGGGCCCGCGGTAGCGGGGGCCGCCGCCACCGGAACCGCCTGGTTCCTGGCTCAAGTCAATTCGAGCGCGGTGAGCGGAAGCCTGATTACCAATACCGCTTCCGGATTAAGCGACCAAGTTTCCACCACTCCCAGCAATCCCGTGACCGTTGTGGTGCAACCGCCGCAAATGGTTTTAACCAAAAGTGAATCCGCGACTTCAGCGGCCGCTAACAGTACGGTGACCTATACCTTGAGCTGGGACGCATTAGGCAGCAGTTTGCAGATTTATGACTCCTACAAAAACGACACGGTAGGCGTTTCCAACGGCTCCATCGCCGGTTACGATGGAACGCTTTATACCCAATACGCGGCTTCCACGGGCGATTTGGGAACTTGGCAGGTGGATACGGACGCTTCGGGCAATCATTTCATTGAGGGCAAGGTATCGACCTTCAATTCAGGCGGGGGCGGGGGCGACTATCCCGCGCTGATCCGCAATGGACCCGGAATTAATATTTGCGATGGTTTTACGGTTCAAGGTGATTTGCAAATTCCAGTGACGGCCCAAGGGGTGACGGTGGGTGGAGGCGCCGACGACCATATGATCCTGGCGGTCAATGGTTCGCAGGGCATCACCCTTAAGGCGGCGATTTCCTTGGACAGCAGTCCCGCCTACCTTTTCATCCAAAAGAACAACATTTACAACGGGACTCTTTATCCCACTCCGGCTGGTACCAACACACTTCCTTTTACGGTTACCCCCGGCGTATGGTATACGGTCAATGTGAACGTTCAGTTTTCAGGCAGTGGCGGCGTGACTTATACCGCTAAGGTTTGGCCTGCCAATAATCCTTCCTTGGTCGGCACACTTACTTATATCGATAGCACGGCCCCGATTCCGACTTGTTCGGGTGGATGGTTGCAGGGTTGGCAAGTGGATGAGACGGCTGGCACAGGTTATTTCAGCAACTTGCAGGTTTATAGCGGCGGACCCATCATCAATTATCAAGTGAACGACGCCGTGCCTTCGGACATTACTTATGTCGGCTCCAACGTTTCCCCCGCCACGGGGGCGCCGGCCTTAAGCTGGAGCTTCCCCGGAACCGTGCTGTCCCAAACAACGGCGCTGAATTGGTGGGGTTTGGTTGCCTGTCCAGGTCCCATTTCCAACCAGTTTTCCATGAGCTCCCTGACGGCGCCCACCACGGTTTCCAATACCGTTAATCTGACGGTAACGGGGTCCTGCAACACCCCCACGCCGACCGATACCCCCACCGTGGGTCCGACCTCGACCTTTACGGCGACGCCGACCATCACGGCCACTCAAACACCGACCCTGACCATGACGCCCAGCCCCACCGCGACCATGACTTCCTCGCCGACTTTCACATTCACCCCGACCCAGACCCTGACCCCGACGGTGACAGCTACCCCGCCGCCGCCCACGGCGACCAATACGCCGGTGACGCCCATCGAAATCTGGCCCATTCCTTTTAACCCCAAATACGCGGTCAATGGAAAGCTGAAGGTTTCCGGGCTGCCGCCGGGAGCGACGGTTTCTTTCTATACGGTATCAGGGGAATTGGTGTATAAATCTGCGGAAGTGGCTGGTTGGGCCTATTGGGACGGCACCAATCCACAGGGCCGTTTGGTCTCATCGGGCATATACTATTACATTGTTCTAAACGGAAAACAGGTTCTATTGCGGGGGAAGCTGCTGTTTATCAACGAATAATTATTTTGAACCAGATCAATTCAGGGGTTTAAATCCACTTGAAATCCATTTGTCCTTCTAACCTATCCCGGATTTTACCGCGCCGCGTGCTGGGCCCGGCGGGGATACTGCTTTTAGCCTTTATGGCCTCGCCTTCTTTTTCAAACGCGCAAGGCGCGGGAAGCACCAGCACCAACTTTTTGAAAATCGGAATGGGAGCCCGGGCCTCCGCCATGGGCGGAAGCTTTACGGCGGTCTCCGACGACGCCACGGCCATTTTTTGGAACCCGGCGGGCTTGGTGCTGGCCGACGGGACGCAATTTTCATTGACTCACGCTGAGTGGATTGACGGCGTGGACAGCGAGTTTTTCGCTTTCACCCAAAATATCGATATGGACGGAGCCTTTGGCGGCAGCTTGTCCTACCTGGGCACGGGATCCTTCGCCAGTTCCTTGGAAACGCCCACGGGTCAGTACGGCGGTATCGGAAGCCAGGTGAGCGCCTCGGATTTCGCCGGCAGCGCGGCTTACGCCCAGCGCCTGGGCCGTTGGATCGGCGGCGACTTTTTCCAAAAATCCATTATCGGTTTGAGGATGACCGTGGTGGGCCAAAACGTGGTGCAGTTCGGCAACGCGGGGCTTTCATTCGACTTGGGTTACCTTTATGAGTTGGAACACAAAAAGTTTTATCTGGGCGCGACCTTGTTGAATGTCGGGACCAGCATCGAAAATTACGGGCAACCGCTCAGCTATGAATTCGGCGCTTCCTATAAGTTGACCAAGCTCCTGGACAAAAAAGATTACCTGCTGTTAGCCGCCGGGACGACGGGCTATATCGACACCGGTTTGAAATTTAACCTGGGCGCTGAATATAAATTGCGGTTTGGAAAAGACAGCATCGCGCTTCGAGCGGGCTATTCCACCGTGAATAATGATTTGGGCTCCTTGGCCGGAATGACCATGGGCATCGGCTTGACCCATCAGTTCGTGGGCGTCCAGGCGGGGTTGGATTACGCTTTCGTGCCTTACGGAATCCTCGGCGACACGCACCGGATCACCCTCAATATCCTGATGCCGGGCGGGGAAGCACCGCCCACGGCTTCCATCACGGCGCCTCCGGAATTTTATTTGGGCCGTCAAACCCTGAAAGTGACCTTGGGCGAAGTCAGCCAAGAACCGATCGACGGCTGGCGCGCCGCCATCACGGATATGAACGGTCAAGTCATCAAAATGCTGTCAGGCAAGGGCGTTCCGCCCTCCAGTTTTTATTGGGACGGATCGCTTCCCACCGGCGCCCAGGTTCCCGAGGGGAAATACATGATGAGTTTCCAGATCAAGGATGACGACGATAATATCGGCCAATCCGATCCCCGGGCCGTTTTCGTGCGGATGATCCATATCCCCAAGAAGATTCCTTTCGCTTACAGCCAAAATATCGCCGGGGACCTTTTGTTTGATTCCGGGCAAGACGTGCTGATGGAGCGGGGCTATACCTCGATCCAGCAGGCGGTGCAGGCCCTTCAGAAAAAATATCCGGACAGCTGGATCACCATCATCGGCCACACGGACAACCAGGCGGTCGCGCCCGGGGGCAAGTACAAAGACAACCAGGAACTTTCCCTAGGGCGGGCCGAGGCGGTGAAGGATTATTTGGTTCAGTCCGGAATTGATGCCCGGCGTTTGTCGGTGAAGGGCATGGGCGATACCCAGCCGATCGCTTCCAATGACACGGTGGAGGGCCGCGCGAAAAACAGGCGGGTTGAGCTTCAGGTGACGGGGGAGACCATCGCCACGGCGGCCGATTTCATCCAACAGGGCATGACTTTCTTCGCGGCGAAAGACTTCAAGGGCGCTTTGGAACGCTTCCAGGCGGCCATCGAGGCCGAACCGCAAAACGCGGAAGCGTACCGCAGGGCGGGCGATTGTTACCTGCAGTTGGGGGATAAAAACGACGCCATTACGGCTTTCCAAAAGTCTTATAGCCTGAATCCCACGGATACCCAATTGAAGGCCTGGCTCGATCTTTATGGTCAGACGACGGCCGCGCCCGCGGGGCCGCAGCAGTCCTCGGCGCCGGCGGCCCAGCCTTCGGCCGACTAGAGGGCCCGGAGTTTCTGATTGATCTCGTGAACCAATTGCCTCAAGTTTTTTCCAGCCATCGAATCAATCCTTAAATCCGCGCCCGCTGAGTCCAAATCCAATTGCTTCGTCAACTCGTTGGGAACCGCCACACAATAGAGTCCGGCCGCTTTGGCCGCCTTGATGCCGTTGGGGGAGTCCTCAAACGCCACGGCCTCGTCGGGCTTGATCCCCAGCGTTTCCAGCGTCGCGTCGTAAAGATCCGGATAGGGTTTGACCCGGTCCACGTCATCCCGGGTGCGGATGGAGTGAAAATAATCCGCGATCTCCAGACGCGAAAGATGCCCCACGACCCAGTCTTGGGTGGAACTGGAGGCCACCGCCACCCGCAATTTCATCCGGTAGGCCTCGTTCAGGTATTCTTCCACGCCCGGGCGTAATTTTTCCAAAGCCACCAGTTCCAAATTACGGGCCCGTTGTTTTTGAAGCACCTCGGCCCGATTTAATTTTTGTCCCAGCTTTTGTTCCAAATGCTCATAGGGGTCGAACAAGGAAGAAACGGTTCCCACCCGTAAGGCCCATCGATCCAACGGAAATTCCAAACCATAGGTTTGATAGGTTTCCCGCCAGGCTTGGTAATCGGGCATTTCGGTGTCGAGAATCAGGCCGTCAAAATCAAATACCAGCGCTTCGATCATGGGTAGTCCGTGGTTTATTTTCCTGGGGGCGGTAGCGCCCGCAGGTTTTCAAGCGCGTCAGTGTAATCGGGCCGGCTCTGAACCGCCAGCTTGAAATCCCGCCGGGCCCCGGGAATATCGCCGGTTTTTATCCGCAGACAGCCCCGTTCATTGAAAAGTTCGGCCTGGGCTCCGCCGAGCCGCAGGGCGGTCGTCTCGTCGGCGACGGCCCGCGTATATTGGCCGGCGGCGGCTTCGTGGATGGCGCGTAAACGCCAAAGGATGGATTCCAACAAAGGATCGCCCTGAAAGTACGGAGCGGCGTTTCTCAAAATCTGAAGCATGGCGCTTTGATCGGGGTCCACCCCCCGCTCCAAAACCTGGTCGACCAAGGGATTCAAGGCCTGGTCGGCGGCGGTCCATTTCTGGATGGTTTTTTGACCGATTGGCGTTAGGGGTATGAGGCCCAGCGACAAGCCCCCATCCGGCCGGTTGAGTCCCTGCGAAAGCCAAATCCATCGGCTTTTAGGAAATCGGGCGGCCAAGGCGGGCATTGAGTGGATATTCGCTAAAATCGCGGCCCAGGTCGGACGGGAAGTTAAGTTCAGATTCCCGGCGCTATTGAATCCCGCCACCGCCGTGGCCAGTGTTTGGTCGTAAGGGTCCGGCACGAAATTGAGCAGGATCAATCCCGGGCCTTGAGCTTTTTGTTGGGCTTTCAACCAGGCGTAGGCCCGAGCGTATTCAGGGGATTTATAGGACCCGTAATAATCCGGATGCTTTTTCCAGTGGTCGGGATAGACCCCCAGAAAATGGACGCCATCGAACCCCAAAGACGCCAACAAAACAAAGCCTAAAAGCAGGGGCCGCCAAGAACGGGACGCCAGGCCCAGTAAAAACTGAAGCCCCCAAGCCGCGGTGCAAAAAATGACGGGGATGAGGGGCGTGAGCCGGGTCATTTCCAAGTTGCTGGTTAAAAACGCCGGAAGGGAAAACAAAACGAAGGCGGCGGCCCAAAGAAAGCTCGGCCGGGTTTTGGTTTTTATTAGGACCGAAAACCCCGTGAAAAAAAGGCCGGTGACCACGGGGTTAAAAAGCCCGCCCCAGACTCCGCCCATGGAAAGGGTGGGGGAAGGCAATCCCCAAAAAAGATTTCGGAAATAAGAAAAAGCCAAAGGCAGGTTCTTGAGCAAAAGGCTCCCGCTCGAACCCACCCAGACATGGTGAAAATAGCCGCGGTATTCCTGGTGGTAGGTCAGGATGAGCGGAAATAGGGCGGCGCAGTTTCCGATGACGAAAATAAAAAAGTTGACCCACTTTTGTTTTTGGTTCTTCAAAGGCTCCCATAAAAGAACCAAGCCGATCCAAGCCGCGACCAAGGGCCAGGCCAGATAAGTGTAAAAGCCCAGGCCGGTGACCAAGGCCAAGACGGCGAGCCGCTGGTTTTTTTGAGGGGCAGGACTTTTGAGGTAAAGGGTTAGGCTCCAAAAAACCAAAAACTCAACCGCCAAAAAGAATCCGCCGTGAATGGAAAGCCGGCCCAGATAAAGCGGCCAAAACCCTGACGCCATGAAAACGAGGACAAAAAAGGAAATGAGCGGGGTAAAGGCTTTGCGGCTGAGGACAAGGGCGATCGGCAGACAGGCCAAAGACCATAGCGCGGGATAAAGCCAAAGGGTGAGGAGCGAGGGTGAGAAAAATTTGAAAAGCAGGGCTTGTCCCCAGCAGTAGATGGCCGGAACTTGACTGGTGCTGATTAAAAGGCGCCAATCCCAATGGCGGGCCAGTTCGGTTGAAAAATAAGAATAAACCCCCTCGTCGACCGTGGGCCAGGAAGACAAAGAATCAAGCCGGTAGAGCCTGAGGAAGAGGGCGAGCGCGGCGACGGCGGCCCAAAGCCCGAATGGGATTTTGGGAAAGGGTTCCTTTTTTAAGTCTGGGCGGATGTTTTTGGCTGGAATGAAAAGAAGCGCGGCCAAAGGTAAAAAAAGACCGATAAGAATGACCCAAAGCGCCTGCGGAATTGTCAGGGGGAAATAAGACAAAAGAACATTGGCGACAGTCAAAAGACCGGCGCAAGCCCAAGCGGTTGGCGCGAAGTGGCCGGAAAGAAATTCCCCGGCGGAAAGGTTGTGGATGGTTTTGGCCATGGATGTGGGCAAATTATAGCTTTTGAGCCCCGCGGCCCGCCGAAAATAAATATCACCATCGCCCGAGGGGCGTCCCTTTTTGCTTGGCGTGACTGGGCTTTGTGATTAGCATGGTTTCCACTTTCGATATAAAGCTAAGGAAGAGGACATGCGAAAAGTTTTGGTGATTCACGGGCCTAATCTGAACCTCTTGGGAGAGCGGGAACCGAATGTTTACGGGGCTGTGACCTTGGATGAGATTAACCGGGAAATGACGGAATTTGCCGCTAAAAACGACCTGGAGCTCAAGATTGTACAATCGAACCATGAGGGAGAAATCGTGGAAGTGATCCAAAATTCCCGCAATTGGGCGGACGTTTTGATCATCAATCCCGCGGCCTACACCCATACGTCGGTGGCCATTCGGGACGCCTTGGCGGCCGTCAAGGTGCCCGCCATCGAGGTGCATCTTTCCAATATCCACGCCCGGGAAGGGTTTCGGCAAATGTCCCATATCTCACCGGTCGCCCTGGGACAGATAACCGGGTTTGGCAAGAACAGTTATCTCTTGGCGCTCCAGGCCGCGAGCCTTATTCCTTCCACCGAGAAAAAGTGAGTTTTGACGTTCTGTTTTTAAACCGCCCCCTTTCCCGGGATTTTGTTTGGGAAGCGGGCGCTTTGTCCTTCTTTGTCTATCTGCTCTTCCATCCGGTTTTAGCCCATCCGCTTTCGGCGGCGGTGGCCTTAGGCGGCGGTCTTTTTTTATTTCTTTTCCGCCCGATCCCGGCCCAAAGCCTTTCGCGGTTGGGCGCTCCTTGGTTTCTTTTTCTGCTTTATTTGACACTGGCTTCGTCAGGCTCACTGAGCCCGGGTTTAAGCTGGCAATCCACCGCCTTCCTGTTTTTAGGTACAGCCCTTTTTTTGATGGCCTCGGAGTCGTCGGATCAGTCCAAGGCCCGCTTGGAGGGGTGGGGGTTTTTCATGGCCCTGTTGGCGGCCGGCCTGGGGCTTTATCAAATAGTTTTCGGTTACGACCAATGGGCCGCCGAGGCGCCGAAACTGTCGGGTCTTGATCTGCGGGCCCTTTACGACGCGGAAAAATCAAGGCGCGCCTTCGGCCCCCTGGCCACTTCCGGCGGCTTAGCGGCGTTTTTAATCCTTTTTATTCCTTGGGGATTCATCCAATGGAAAAATCAATCCGGGTCCAAAAAAATTATTTTCTTTTTTTCAACCGGCCTCCTTTTGGCCGGGCTGCTGGCCACGAAAAGCGTCGGGGCATGTCTTTCCTTAGGTCTCGCCGCGGCGCTGATTTTACTTTACCGAAGGGCCTGGGGGTGGCTCGCGGGCGCCGGCGGTGTCTGCCTGGCGGCGATTCTGTGGCTCGTGGCAGCCCGGGGCTGGGGCCATTGGGAGATCGGCGCGTTCGCGGCGAGGCTTTCGCTTTGGCGCTCGGCTTGGAGTCTTTTTATGGCCCATCCTTTTTGGGGATGGGGGACGGGAACCTTCGATGGGGCCTATCAACAATCCGGGATGCCCCTGGCGCGGGGCGCGCGGTTCGCCCATAACCTGGCGCTTCAAGTATTGGTGGAAAACGGCCTGGCGGGTTTCAGCTTGGGCGTTTGGGCGCTTGTGTCCATTTTGCGCCGCTTGAAGGCGCCGCCTCGGTGGGAAGGTTGGGGGATTGTCGCCGGCGCTTTGGCCTTTTTTATTTTTTCGTTTTTTGATCTTCCGTTACAAATGCCGGAGTTGATTTGGATTTTCGCCTTAGTGTTGGGCCGTTTGGAATTGGCGCCGGCCAAAAGTTTTACCGTCCCCAAGCCTTCAGGATTTTGGATTGAAATGGGATTATTGGGCGTACTTTTGGTTTCGGGCTTCTGGCCGCCTTTCAGGCCGTGGAATTGGGCCCTTTTGGCGGGTGCTTTTTGGATCGCGGCCGCTTTTGAGCGGCGTGGGCTCGACAAGATCCCCCTTTGGATATTCGCCGGCGGGCTCTTTATTCTCGGGCGCGCCTTGACGTCTCCTTCGGCGCTGGGAGCGGTCCGGTTTTTGGAAACGGCGGGGCTGGCTCTGGTTTTTATCCTGGTGTTGGGATCCCGGAAAGACCCGGCGGTTTTTTTGAAAAGATTTTGCGCGTTGGGATTGGTTTGGGCATTGGGTCTTTGGGTTTACTCTTTTCAGTCCCCGGACATGAAGGACTGGAAAATTTTCCCGAATCCCAAGCAGGTTGAGATTTTTCTATTACCGCTCCTTTTTCTGTCGATGAAGAGTCCCCCGAAAGTGAAGGGGTTCTGGAAACCCATTTTAAACCCCGTTTCCGATAGGTGGCCGAAGCTCGTTTTTATTTTTTCAGTAGCCACGCTTTGGCTTTTAAAGTCGTTCAGCTCCATAATCGGTTTTTTGGCGGGAATCGTTTATTCGGCGCCCCGCAAATACCGCCGATGGATTTTGACCGGCGGCCTTTTATTGATGGGGATAGCGTTGCTTGTCCGTTCATTCGGCTTCGCGGGATCGGACCAAGGCGCCACCCAGTGGGATCGTCTTTCGATTTGGAATTCGGCGGTGAAGGTTTGGGCGCAGGACCCGCTTGTGGGAGTGGGTCCGGGGACTTTTGACGGGGATTACCAACGCTTCAAAGCGCCAAGGGACTCCGGGATAAGCCGGTATCAAATGGACGCCCAGGCGGTTCATAACGAGCCTTTGGAATGGTTGACGGCATTTGGCCTGGCGGGTTTTGTTTTCGCGATATGCCTATTGCGGCGGTTTTGGCCCCGGGATTCCTCGCCGGCGAAAGGCGCCGCCTTGACGGCCTTGGGAACGGCGTCGCTTTTTGATTTTTGTTTCCACACGCCCCTGATTGTCCTTCAGGCCGCGGGGCTCTTGGCCCCCGGCCAAAAACAAAAGGTATCTTATTCCTGGCCCGCGGGCTTGCTGGCCTTGGGATTGGCGCTGGGACTTTTTGGCGCGGCGGCCTGGGCGCCTTTCTTGATGGATCAAGCCCTGACTTTTGAGGCCCGGGGGCAATTTCCCCAAGCGCTCGAAAGCTTGGACGCGGCGGTTCGTTTAAACGCGTGGGACGCCCGGATTCAAGGCGCCCGCGCTGATTTTTTGGAAAACTTGTATTTGAGTACGGGAGACGAGAACTGGGAAAATCGTTCGGACGAGTCTTTTGATAGCGCGATGGATTTGGAAGGCTCGGATGGACAATGGCCGGAAAAAAACGCGCGGCGTCTTTCGGCCCGTTTCGAAAAAAATGAAACCCAGGATTCGCTCTCCCGCGCCGTGGCCGCGTGGGGATTGGCCCGGGCAGCTTTGCCCACCAACGCTTTCGTTTATTTCGACGAGGGGCTTTTTTTCGAGCAAGTGGGCCGGTCGACTAAAAGGAGCGACCAGCCTGTTTGGGCGACGCGGGCGGCCATGGATTTTCAAAAAGCCGCCGAATTGGAGCCGAATTACGCTTCCGCTTGGGTGAATTTAGGCTATTGTCAAAAGCAAAACCCGGCCACCCGGGCCGCGGCCCGGGTGGCTTTTAAAAAAGCCCTCGAAATTTATGGCCGGTGGAAAGACGATGACCGAATGGATCCCTTGGAAAAACAAATGGTCTCGCTTCCGCCGGGGTCGGTTCCAGTCCTGCAAAAAGAGGTTTCGGCTCCTTGATCAAGATGAAAGCCTTATTTAAAGAAGACGCCCCCGCCTGGTCCATCCCGCTGGTTTTCGCCGGACTCGTGGCGGTTTTTGATTGGAAAGTTTTGCGCGGCGGGGCCTTGTTCGGTTTTATTGATTCTTCCCGTTTCTTTTACCCTTTTTGGAAATGGGGAAGCCAGGTCCTTCACCAAGGCATCATTCCTTTATGGAACCCGGACGCCCAGTTTGGATGCCCCTATTTAGCCGACCCGCAGATGGCGGCGGCTTATCCGCCGGTTTTTCTTCTTTATTCTGTTTTAAAGCCTACGGACGCTTTCGCGGGGCTGATTTTGCTACATCATTTTTGGGCTTTGCTGGGTTTTTGGGTTTTGGCCCGGCATGAGCGTTTTTCGGCTCCCGCTTCCTTTTTGGGAAGCCTGGCTTTTGGTTTTTCCCTGCATGTGGTTTGTTCCTCTTGGACCCCGGTGGCGCTTTTGACCATCAGCTGGGTTCCCTGGGTCTTTTGGGCGGCCCAAAGGCTTTGGGAAGATTATGCGGGGGCGATTCTGGGACTTTCGTTTTTTTTAGCCATGCAGGTCGCGGCGGGATACCAGGTTTTAAGTTACCTGACGGGGCTGGCTTTGACGGCCCACTTTTTATGGAAAACCCTTTGGCCCTGGCCCAAACGGTTTTCCTGGTCGAAACTTAAATGGTTTCCGGTTTTTTGTTTTTCGGCGGTGATGGCGGCGGCTTATAACTTGGTTTGGGCCCTTCCGTTTTTAGAATTCAAAAAGCTTTCCAATTACGCCCAAGGCGCTGTTCATGCCCATCCTCTGCGGTGGGCCGATTTCGCCACCTGGATCGCCCCCTTTTTTCAGGGGAACCCGCTTTCGCCTGATTACCAGGGGCCCGAATATTGGATCGCGACTTATTTCATGGGACTTCCCATTGTCGCCCTTCTGGTGTGGGGGTTTTGGAAGAGAGCTTTTTTCCGGACTTCCTGGGTTCTATTCGGGTTATTTTTGGTCTTAAGCCTGGGGGAGACCCTGTCCTTAGGCTCTTTTTTAAAAGGATGGCTACCGGGTTATTCTTTGGTGATTCGATCGGGCTTTTGGCTGCCGATCGTGATTTTGTTCGCGGCCCGCTTGGCTATGGAGTCCTCGGATAATTTTTTTCGGAAGGAATTTAGAAAATCCCACATCCTATGGGCCTGGATGGCCGCCTGGGTTTTGACCTATGGGGCAAGCTGGGTCTTGAAGGCGCCCCTAAACCTTTGGGGTTTTGGCCTGTCCTTCGGTTTGGGGATTTTAGCCGCCATTCCCGCTTGGTTCACTCCCCGGTGGCGTTGGGCATTTCTGCTCTTAAGCCTTTTGGTTTCCCTGGGGCAGGCAGCCAGCGGCGTCAATGTCCTGCTCAACCGCTCCTATTACGACACGCCCCCCCTGGCTTTATCGGCGATGGAAAAACCGGGGAGGCTTTTTGACTCACCATCGGTTTTGGAACAGGCGGGAATTTTAAAGGGCGCCTCCATCGCCCAGGCCTATGAGGACGCCAAGCAATCGCTTTATCCGGATTGGCCCTTGGCCTTTAATCGGGAAGAGGCCCAAATTTACAATTCGCTTTACCTGGCGGGGCCCGATAATTGGGTTTGGACTTCGTTGCGGTTTTCAAAGGCCCATAGCCGCCGCGTGATGGATTATCTGGACACGCGTTATCTTTTGGGGCCGAATCACTTCGCCGACTTCAAGCCCCTCCAAGGATCGGGTTCACCTTTAGAAATATCGGAAAATCCCACCCCGCTTCCCAAATGGTTCAGCGTCCAACGCGCCCTCGCGGCCTCGACATTGGAAGAAGACTTTCGAAGAGCTTCCGCGGGCGCTTGGGATTATGGAAAAAGTTGTTTTGTGCAAAACCCCGTCCGGGCTGGCGATTATCAGGTCCGTCACGTGAGTGAAATGACCCGTGCTCCCCAGCGGGTGGAGCTGGAAGCCGATGGCCGGGGCCCGGCGCTTTTGGTTTCGTCCGAAACCGCCTATCCCGGCTGGCAAGCCGAGGTCGAAGGACAAGCCCGGTCTTTGGAGACCGTCAATCATGTTTTCCGGGGGCTTTATTTGAAGGATACCGAAAACCACGTGAAGATCGCTTATGAGCCGACCACTTTTCGACTGGGTTTGTTTGTTTGTCTCTTGGTTTGCGCCTTTTGGGGGGCGCTTGGCCTGGCCCACTGGGCTGGGGAGCGGCAGGTATGAACGGCAGGGTCTTTTTAAAAATCATCTCGGCGGCTTATTTGCTATCGCTCTTATTTTGGGCCTTTCGTTTCACCGGTCATTTCCCGGCCATGATGGACACGTTGGAGTACGCGTTCCCTGAAAAATGGGTGAATGTGGAATCTTTTCAAGCGGGGCAAATCGCGCTTTGGAATCCCTGGATCGCCTGCGGGGTCCCTCATTTGGCCAATCTTCAGTCGGCGGTTTTTTACCCGTTGTTTTGGATTTGGAATTGGACCGGATTGTCCGATTGGTTTTTCCGGATCGCTTTGCTGCAAGGACTATTGGCGGCCCTGGGATTTTACTTTTGGATGAGGGAATCGGGAGTCCGGGACATCTTGGCCGCTTTAAGCGCTTTGGGTTTCGCCGGATCGTCCTTGCTGGTTCAGTATTGGGGTTTTCCAACGCACTTGGCCACGGCGGCTTGGGTGCCTTGGATTTTTTGGGCGACGACCAGGTTTGAGCGATCGGCTTCCTTGAGCTACTGGTTATGGCTCGTCCTTTTTTGGAGCTTGGATTTTTTAGCCGGTTATGTTTATTTCACTTTTTACGCGGCCTTGCTTTGGGGCGCGTGGCTGTTGGGAGTTTTAAAACCGGCCCGGGGCAGGATGGGAGCCTATGGGGCCGCCGCTTTGACGGCCTTGGGCGTGACAGCCTGCCAATGGCTGCCCTTCGTGGATTTCCTGACACACTTGGACCGTCCCGGACTTTCGGACGGCGTGTATAGCCTCCATTGGAAAAATTTTCTCACACTTTTTTCGCCGGATATTTTAGGCGTTCCCGGAACCTTGGGTTACCAAGGGGATTACCCCGATTATATTTTTAATAATTTTTATTTGGGCCTGGTTCCCTTGGGGCTTTGGGCGGTTGGATTTTATCTGGACCGGGGGAAGGGGAACGGGTTTTGGAAAGCCGCGGCCCTGTTGTGTCTTTTATGGACCGCGGGTGGAAATTTTTTCCTTTGGGGACTTTTGCCCTCGAAACTTTTGGGAACCCTGGATCCGGCCAAGTCGGCTTTTCTATTCATTTTCTGCGCCTTTACTTTTATCGGGCGCTGGGTGGAGCCCCGGTTGGATAAGCTGAGGGTGAAAAATAAGTACCCCATTTGGGCCGGTCTCCTGGGAGCGGTTTGGTTTTTGGAAATCTTGGTGATCCCCTTTCGAACGCTTCATGTCATCCAGGATCCTTATCGCGACCCCCGGATGATCCAGGCCGCGGGTATGGTGAAGCAAGCGGTCGGCGGGGGACGAATGATCAGCTTGCATCGAAATGATTTGGCCGATTCGGATCCGAAGGCCGATTTTTCACAGTCCATTTTGGACCGGTTTTTGGGCATGCCGCCCAACAGCAACGCGGTGTGGGGAATCCGGTCGGCCACCGGTTATCTTTCGGTTTTCCCGGATGGCTATCAAAACCTTCAGGCTTACGCCAAACGGGGATACCCTTACGACGGAAGGGTATTGGACGCGGCGGGAGTGAACTTGTTTTTGCTTCAAGACACCTTGACGCCTTTTAAATACCGGTCCCTGGGAGGCTGGGGACCCTACGTCCTGAACAGCAACGCGGGGGCCCTGGCGCCCCTTTGGCTTGATTATGAGGTCCATGAGTTTCCCGGCCGCGCCGGTGTTTTCGAGGCGCTTTTGAAGCCCGACGCGTTCCTGGAAAATGAGCTTTATACCGAAAAGTCCCCGGATGGCAAGGCGGTCCGCCTGCCGCCCGCGGGCCGCAAGCTGGCTTTTAAAGCTCCGGGTCTTTTGGACCGCTGGGCCGGTTTCTGGCAAAGATGGGCGGGACCGAAGCTTCAATCCGCCGCCGCGTCCCCCTGCCGAGTTCAAGCCCAGGTCAACCTGCAGAATCCGGGCTACGTGGTTTTTTCCCAGACCTTTACGCCCGGGTGGCGGGCTTGGGTGGATGGGGAACCCCAGGCGATTTTCCGGGCGGATGGATTATTCATGGCGGTGGTGGTGGATCAAAGCGGCCTTCATCAGGTGGATTTTCGCTATGAGCCGACGGCGTTTCGGCTGGGATTATTTTTAAGTTTATTTTTTGTAACCTTCCTGGGGTTTGTCGCCTGGCGGCTTGCCTTGCCTCCGGGCCTAAAAAAACGACTTTCCAAATAAGTGGTGATACACTCTTTTAGGTTTTAGCCTTTTGACCAAACCTCAAGGAGACTCGCGTGCGGACTCGTATCCTTTTCGCTTTGGCCTGGATGACCCTCGGGGGAGCCTGGCGGGCGCAAGCGGAACCCTATTTGGCGGCGCGGGCCGGCGTCAATTGCAACGCCTGCCATGTGAATCAAACCGGGGGATGGCTTCGGGACGATTTTGGGAAAAACTACGGGAATAAACTGCAGACTTTCAATTGGCAGGGCTTGACCGCGGTCCAGGCCTTGAACCATCAAACGCCCACCTTTGTTTCCACCGGGCTTGATCTTCATTTTAATTATTATTACAACGCCATCTTTACGACCCAGTACATTTCGCGAAACCCCGTCCAGGAAGTTCCCGTTTTGAGCTCCATCGGCGCGGGTCGGGAGTCCTTTTCGGTTTACGTGCATTCCAATGAGATGGTTTCGGGTGTGGTGGACTACCGCATCGATAACGGGGCCAAAAGCGAGATGTACGGGCTCATCTCCCAATTGCCGGCCGACGGCTACCTCAAGATCGGCGCCTTCAATCCGCCTTATGGTTTGGGACTCTCGGACGATAACAGCTTGGTCCGCGGGCCTTTGGGTTTTACTTATGACACGATTTTGAACGGCGTGGAAACCGGATTTTATCCCGATGATTTTTTCGTGAACGCGGCGGTATTTGATGACCCCTCTGTGCCGCTTGAAAAAATGGAATCGGCCAAGGGCGGATTCCATCTCGCCGATGTCACCTTAGGCGGCTCCTTCTTCGGCAGGGATTTAGACACACCGGTCGCGTCGCTTCGCTATGGCGCTTTTGGTTGGACCCGGTTCGACCCTTTCGTGGTATTGGCGGAGTATGACCGGGGCACGGACGCGGGGGGGCAGGAAGATCAGGCCTATCACCTCAGCGCGGAGGCGGATTTGGGCGGGGATATTTACTTAAGGCTTGCCAGCGAGTATTTGGACCATCGGGTCAAGCTGGGAACCGAGGGCTTTCGGCACGTGGTCAGCCTTCGTTGTTATCCGGTGCGCAACCTCAGGTTTCAAACTGATTTTTCCCGCTACGATTACACTTCCGGCGCCAGCGCGAATGAGGGCAATCCGGCTTATGCCTTGATGGTGGATACCTACTTCTTTTATTAATAACCTCCCGCCAAAACCTTTTCGCCGTTCCCACTGCCCTTTATGGGCTACCGGGGCGCCTCGGCGGTTCAAACGCTTGTTTACCGTCATTTAAATGGGCTCGAAATGGGTCCCCGAACCCCATAAAAATATGGTGAAAGTCGAAAAGGTATATAATAATCAAGTCCCCCATTCCTATCTTTTAACCTGAAAGCAGCGGCTGAAAGGGTTTAAAAGCGGGAAAACATTCCGGGGCTGGAAGTGAAATGGGCAGTTTAAGATTTTCACTAAAAACGATTTGCGCGCTGTCTTTTATTTCACTCCTTTTGGGGTTTCGGACGCAAGACGTCCAGGCTCAAGGGGTTTGTAATCCCACTAATGTGACGGTTTGTTTAAACGCCGACGACATTGGGGTCGCTTACGTGGACAGTGTTTCCATCGGTTCTTTTGGATTGGCGCAAGGCACCAACGCGGTGTCCTGTGTTTCCAACAACAGCACGGCGCTTTTAAACGCTCTCATCGCGGGCGGCACCAACAACACGCTGGCGATCGACAATCAAAATACCCAGGCTTCGGTCATGTTGGCGGCTTGGGCCATGCAAATCACTTGTTCCAGCGGCCAAACCATCGACGTCTCCACCGACTCGGGCAATATCCAGGTTTGGGGAAACGGCGGCAGCGGTACCACCACGCCGCCCGGTTCGGGCGGCAGTTGGACCGGTACGGGCTTCACGCCTTCGGGTTGGACGACGCCTTCTTCGGTGGCGGCCTCAATCATGTCGAGTCAGGGTGATGTGCCCGTCACCGATTTTTACACGGGCACCTATCCGCCCTTTTTATCTTACGAGCCGGACGCCGCGGCTCCCGGGACGACCAACTACGAGGAGTTTTTTCGGCAAGGCTTTTCTTTGATTGTGCCCACGCCATTGCCCACCCCCCATGTCACGCTCGCCAAGGCGGCTTTGGGCGGGCCTCCGATGATCACCACGGGCGTGCCCGTGACCTATACCTTGAATGTCTGCAATACGGGAAAGGGTCTTTTGGGGCCTGTGACGGTGGTGGACCCTTATGATTCGAATTTAAGCTCCTATTACGACGGCACGCTTTATCCCATTGAGGCGGCTTCCGGCATTAACATCGCGGGCGGAAATCCTTTGAACATTATTTTCGCCAATGGATTGCCTTACAATACCTGCATGCCGGTGACATTTGAGTTGGTGGATAACTCAGTTCAGACTTCCAATTATTGTCATGTGGCCAACAATACGGCTTCTTTTCCTTATAACAACGGAAGCGCTTCCGTGACGGCCACTTCCAACACCGTGGCGGCCACGATTTTTTGCCCGACCAGCACGGCCACCCCGATCCCGCCTAACCCGAGCCTGACCAAAACAACCGGCGGCCCCACGTCGAATTATTCGGACAGCGGTGGCATCCCCATGACCATCATGGTTTGCAACGCCGCGGGCGCCGGCCCAGGCAGCTCCGGTATCACAGTGACGGATAACATTACCAATCCCCTCGGTTGGAGTTTTCAGGGCCCTAATTACAGTCAATGGACCACCACGGTCAGCGGCGTTCCGGTGACGATCAATCCCACCAGCACGACCTATCCCAATCTTTCTTGGGTTGTGACCGGTTTGCCGGGAGGCGGTTGCGTGCCCATCAATTTCAATGTGGGCGCTTATAGTCCCAGCTTTCCAGGAGACTTTTGCCAGGTCGTAACCGATGTGGGCGTGGCCAAATGGGCGTCGGGCGGACCGGTCACCAGCAACTCCGTCGCCATTACGGTGGTTTGCGCCACCGCCACTTTTACGCCGACTCAAGCCATGACTCCCACCTTTACGCCGACCCGAACCCGTACCGCCACACCCACCGCGACCCTGACCTTTACCCCCACCGCGACGATCACCCCGACAAAAACATTTACGCTGACGCCTTCGCCGACCTTTACCTTTACCCCCACGACCAGTCCCACGAATAGCGCGACCTATACGCCCACGAATACTCCCAGCTCAACGGCCACCAAAACCTCGACGCCCACCCCCACCCTCACTTTCACCCCGACCTTGACCCGGACGCCGACGTTCAGCCCGACTCAAACCTTTACCCAGACTCCTGCCACGAGCCCAACTTTTACCTTCACCCTCACAAAGACCTTTACGCCGTCATTCACCCCTACAATCACCGCCACCCGAACCTTTACGCCTACCGCCACTATTACCCCCACGCCTTCCTGGACCCCGACCGTTACCCTCACGGTGACTGGAACCCAGCCCCCGACTTCCACTTTTACCTTAACGCCCACCGTGACTTTAACGCCGAGCCCCAGCTTTACCCCGACTTTCACCCACACCTTGGTTTTCACGCCGACGCCGACCCCGACCGCGACTTTGACCCTAACCCCCAGCGCGACTTTTACCCCGACGCCAACCTGGACCGTGACGATCACCCCCACCCCCACGGATACCTTTTCGCCCACCGTTACCTTCACGGGGACCCAGCCCCCTGTGGATACGGCGACCATGACTCCGACTTTGACGCCAACGGCTTCGCCCACGGCGACGGCAACCTTGACCGTGACGCCTTTGGCGACTAGTACTCCAACCTTTACCCCCACGATGACCCTGACGTCAATCTTTACGTCGACGGTGACCTTAACCCCGACCGCCACCGCTTCGGTCACGCCGACGTTCACTTTTACCCCAACGCTCAGCCCGACTTTGGTATTTACCTCGACTGCTTCGGCGACGCCGACCTTGACCGCCACCGCGGTGCCGGACACGATTCAAATTTCACTCGGCGGCGCCAATCCGGGGAATTCCAACCAATTGCCGGGCGCCTCCAACGTGCCCGTGCTGCAACTGCGGGTCACCAATTCGGGTTCCTCAACGGCCACCCTGACGAGTCTCACGCTCTCGGCTTCGGGTTCGGGAAATTCCAATTCGGGGATTTCCCAAGTTAATCTTTATTTAGACCCTTCGGGGAATGGGGTGGTGGGGCAGGGGACCATTCTGGTGGGGACCGGTACTTATGTGAACGGCGTTTTAATTTTTACCCTGTCCCAGGCCTTGCCGGCGGGGGCATCGCTTAATCTTTTAGTGGCCGACCAATTTGGGGCCAATGCCCAGGCGGGAACTTATCAAACCGGCGTTTCCACGAACGCTTCGGTGTCGGGAGTCACCGGCGGGTCCAACCTGCCCGTGGTGGTGACCGGCGCGCCGGCGACCGGGGCCGTTGTCACCATCGCTTTGCCCACGCCGACGATGACCCCCACCCAGACGAGCACGATGACTCCGGTGCCGACCCCCACGCCTTATGGCGGGGATCTTTTTTACATCTCCAAGAACGCCTTCAGTCCGCCCGGTGAGCCTGTTTCGATCCATGTGGTTTTCCAGACCAGTACGGTGAACCCGGCCAACAATATCCCGGCGCTTAAAATTTACAACTCGGCGGGGGAATTTATCACCCAATTGACGCCCCTCACCAACAGCGCGGGGGCCCCGGTTTGGGATTCCTGGTATGACTGGGATGGCACCAATATGTACAAACAAAAAGCCGCCAGCGGGATCTATATCATTTATTTGCTGGAGCCCTTCTCGGCGAAGGAAGCCAAAGTCATCTTGCTGCGTTGACCCTCAGTCCCTTGGAAAAAAATCAATTTGATCGTGAAGACCCAAATTTTTTTCAAAAAGCTTCATCATTCGCTCTTAATTTAATGAAGTCGATTCTTTTCGCCGTTAGAATGGGCCAACCTTTCATTTCGGAGTCTCCCGGCGCTATGCGCAAAATAACGGCTATCCTCGCGTTTTTTCTTTGTTTTCCGTTGCTGGCCCAGGCCAAGCGGGTTCCCCCGCCGGTCCTTTTGCCGGTGGATGACGGCGCCTACCGTTTCGTGGTTTGGAACGATTTCCAGAAAATCAAACATAATGTCTATGAGGGCGGGCACGTGGTGGCCTACCTCAAGACCACGGGCGAAAAACGCTGGGAAAAGTACCTTTATACCCTCCAGATCAATTCCAAGTTGGAGCGGGACGTTCAGGATATTTATTTGAAAAAGATGTACCTGGAAAAACCAAACCGCTTGATCTTGCAGAACGAGCGGGATGAATGGTTTGTCTTGGAAAGGCGCACCGGCAGTTCTTTAGAGGCGGCGGATTTTAAAAAGGCGCCGGATGATCCTTCGGTTTATTACGGAAATGACGACCGGGTGGAGCCCATTCTCGCGGGCACTTACCAGATTGAGGCGGATTCTTCCATTACTTACGGCCACCAGACGGTTCGCGCCATGGATATCCCGACGGGCCGGCTGCTTTGGGAAAAACGAATCCCCGTGCCCCGGGTGGGACCCCAAGAACGGACCCGGATTTTATTTTTGGCGCTGGACCAAAACCATCTCACCATTAGCTTTGAGGATGGATCGTCTTGTTTAGTGGACGCGGCCACGGGAAGAATTTTAAGAACCACCGGGCTCAAATAAGGTTACCCGCCAATAAAAAAGCCGTCCCGCCTTTGGGGCGGGACGGCTTTGAAGATCAATCTGACTCACAACTTTAGGCGATCGTCACATCCTTGGACAAATACACGTCCTGGATGGTTTGAAGCAGCTTGGCGCCTTCGGCCATCGGGCGTTGGAAGGCTTTGCGGCCCGAGATGAGGCCCATGCCGCCGGCGCGCTTGTTGATGATGGCGGTCTTGACGGCTTCGGCGAAATCGTTGTCGCCCGAAGCGCCTCCTGAATTGATCAGCCCCGCCCGGCCCATGTAGCAATTGGCCACCTGCCAGCGGGTGTACTCAATCGGATGGTCCGGGATCAAGGTTTCGTACATGCGCTTGTCGAACTTGCCATAGTTGGATTCCTGATTCAAGAAAAGGAAGCCGCCGTTATTCTCCGGCAATTTCTGCTTGATGATGTCGGCCTCAATCGTGACGCCCAAGTGATTGGCTTGGCCGGTCAGGTCGGCGGACAAGTGGAAGTCCTTATCCTTCGTTTTGAAGGCCTTATTGCGGATATAGCACCAGAGGACGGTGAACATGCCTAACTCGTGCGCTTCCCGGAAAGCCTTGGTGGTTTCCTCAATCTCCCTCTGGGCCGTGTCACTCCCAAAATAAACCGTGGCGCCGATTCCCGCCGCGCCCATTTCATAGGCTTGCTTGGCCGTGCCGAAGTAAAATTCGGTGGCTTTGTTGGGGTAGGTCAAAAGCTCATTGTGGTTGAGCTTCACGATGAAGGGAATCTTGTGGGCGTACTTGCGGGACGTCATGCCCAAAACTCCCAGCGTGGAAGCCACCGCGTTGCAGCCTCCCTCAATCGCCAACTTGACGATGTTTTCAGCGTCGAAATAAATCGGGTTTTTGGCGAAGGAAGCCCCGGCGCTATGCTCGATTCCCTGGTCGACGGGCAAAATCGAGACGTAGCCGGTGTTGGCCAAGCGGCCGGTGGAATAAAGCCATTGGAGATTATTCAGGACCCTTTGGTTCCGATCCGTTTGGGCGAAGATGCGGTCGACGGAGTCGCCGCCGGGAAGATGGAGGGAATCCTTGGAAATACCTTTGCACTGGTAACCCAGCAGGTCCTTGGCGTCGTTGCCTAAGTATTTCTCGATTTCAGCGATATTCATTTTTCGATCCTTCTTTGCGGCCCAGGGTTTGTTTTTGCCTGAAAACAGGCCAAAACGAGGCCCTAGTAATAGCGAATAAAGCCGAAATTGGCAAGCAAAACAAAGTCCGGCAAAAGCCTATTTCCAAATGGCTTTAAACTCTTCTTCTTTAAAACCAATCGTGGCTTTCGCCGGGCCGATGGTCAAAGGACGTTTAATTAACCGCCCGTTTTTCGAAAGCATTTCCAATAGCTGGTCTTCGGTCAGATTTTTAACCTTTTCTTTCATATTCAATAGGCGGTATTGCTCGCCGCTCTTATTCAGTAAATCGGTAATCTTTTTATCGCTTAAGGCCAAGTATTTTTTGAGATCAGTTTTAGAGGGCGGATTAAGGGTGATATCTACCGAGTCGAGTTTTTGTCCGCTTTTTTCCAGCCATTTCTGCGCGTTTCGGCAGGTGGAGCATTTGGGATATTGGTAAAACTTGAGCATGGAAGTCCTTCCTAGTAAGGAGAGAATAAGGCGGGGTTTATTTAAGCGCGGCGGCGTTCAAAAAGCCAGCGGCTTTGGAAGGAAGGTAAAGAATCAAACCCATGCTTTTACCTTCCTGGTTAAAATAAAGCGTCTTCATCATGATCGGCATCCTGATCGGGGGTTTTGTGAAACCTATTACTTTGTTGGGATTGTTTTTGGTTTTGGGCGTTGTTCTTTTCATGGCCGCCGTGTCCCGGGTCGCGAGGGCGGATGACGACGTCTCGGACCAACAACCGGCCCAGCTTTTCGTGGCTCAAGTCAAAGATAAAGCCACCGTGATTCACGAAGGCAAACAGCACGAGGCCAACCCGCCCGAAGCGCTGGCCGAGGGAGATTGGATCCAGACCGATTCCCAGGATAAGGCTTACTTGGAATTTCAAAACGGCGGCGTGGTGGAAGTGGGTCCAAACAGCCGGGTGCAGGTGAAACAGCTGGAGATCACCCCGAAAGATTTCAAGGCCCGGTTTCTTTTGGCCGTGGGAAAATTCAAGGCCAAAGTCACGAAGCTCACGACCGCCTCCTCGTGTTTTGAGGTAGAGGCGGGTGGTGTGGTGGCGGGAGTCCGGGGAACGGTTTTTGGCGTGGATTACGATCAGGCCAACAATCAAGTATCCGCGGCCACGTATGAAGGGTCCATTTTTGCCCAATCCAGCGGCCGCACCGAAACCATCGACCGGGGTTATGGCGCGGTGGTGGAAAATACAGGGGCGCCTTCGGTCAGTGAACTGACCAAGGGTCAGATTCAAAGTTTTCAACAATTCGATGATGTGGCCGGATTGTTGGAACAGAAAAAGCAAGAATTGATGGACGATATGAAAAACCGCGCCCTGCAGGCGGTGCCACAAGTGGTTCCGGGGCAGGGCGATATTCAAAACGCCATCGGTCAAAAGCTGGGGTTTTAAAAAACCTAAGTTAACCGCCAAGACGCCAAGCCCGCCAAGTAAGGCTTGAGAATTTGTCTCTTTTTAAAAATAGAATTTTGAAATGATTGGGCTTTGGTTTTCTTGGCGAACTTGGCGTCTTGGCGGTGAAAAATCCTAAGGACTTACGCTTGAAATCTTATAAAGTCATTTGTCTTGGGAATGTCTTGGTGGATGTTTTGGCCAAGCCCGTGGATAAGCTTCCCCCCCAAGGAGGACTTTTGCCGGTGGACCATATTGAGCTGGCCATGGGCGGTTGCGCCTCGAATACGGCCATCGCTTTAAGCCGCTTGGGTGTGAAAACGGCGCTATGGGGAAAATTGGGCCGGGATGACTTTGGTGAATACGCCTTACGGCAATTGAAACGGGAAAAAGTGGATGCTTCCGGAATCGCACTGGATTCCAAGGTTTCCACGTCGGCCACGATCGTTCTAATTCACTCGGACGCCCAACGGTCTTTTCTTCACTCCATGGCCGCCAATGATGAAATCAACCTGAGCGATATCCGATTTTCGGCGTTCTCGAAATTCGAGCATCTGCATGTAGGCGGTTATTTTCTTTTTCCGGCCCTGGATGGCCCCCGCATGGCCCGGGTTTTAATGGCGGCTCAAAAACGGGCATTGATCACGTCGCTCGATACCGCTTGGGATTTGAAGGGGAAGTGGCTCGAAACGCTCAAGCCTTGTCTTCCTTATATGGATTACTTCATGCCCAGTGAAAGGGAAGTCAAAATGCTGTTGGGCTATACGAATCCGGCTAAAGCCGCGAGAACTTTCCAAGAGATGGGTGCCAAGAACGTAGTCATTAAGCTTGGGGAAAAAGGCTCTTATCTATTGAGCCAATCGGGGACGCAGATCCGGGTTCCCGCGTTTAAGGCGAAGGTCGTGGATACTACCGGCGCGGGCGACGCTTTTTGTGCCGGCTTCATTAAAGGATTATCCCTGGGCCTGGATTTTAAAGAATGTCTCAAGCTTGGCAATGCCGCCGGTGCAGCGGCTGTCACGGCCTTGGGCGCCACGGCGGGAATTAAGTCTTTTAATCAATTATTGAAATATTGAGCCGGTTTTATTTATTGCCCCTTTAACATTTTGCCAATCCCGCTAAGCCCACTCTATAATACCGCCCGCTAAACCCAAATCCGGAGGACTAGATGAAATCCAACGTTTCGCCCCTGCAATCCGCCCGCGCTTCCTATAAACCCAAGCTTCCGCAGGTTTTGGCGGGGAATTTGGCGAAGGTGGCGGTCAAGCTGGGCAAACCCACCCGGTCCATCTCCGACCCACAAGCCATCCAAAAACTTTTTCTTCAAACCTATGGCCAGTCCGAAATTTCCTTTGTCGCGGGCAAGGGCTCTTCCTCTATGAAAAAGCCCTTGAAAGTGGCGGTGGTGCTTTCCGGAGGGCAGGCGCCAGGCGGTCATAACGTGGTGGCGGGACTATTTGACGGACTTAAAAAGCTGAACAAAAAAAACACACTCACGGGTTATCTGGGCGGGCCCTCCGGATTGGTAGAGAATAAAAAGATCGAAATTACGGAAAAGCTCCTCTTGGCCTACCGCAACACCGGCGGGTTTGACATTATCGGCTCGGGCCGAACCAAACTGGAAACCCACGACCAGTTTGAGACAGTTCACAAAAACCTCGTCTCAGCGGGCATTACGGCTTTGGTGGTGGTGGGCGGGGATGATTCCAACACCAACGCGGCGGTGTTAGGCGAGTACTTCAAGGCGCACCATATTCCGATCCAAGTCGTGGGATGTCCCAAGACCATCGACGGCGATTTGAAAAACGAACAAATTGAGGTGAGTTTTGGTTTTGACACCGCCACCAAGGTTTACGCGGAACTGGCCGGCAACGTGGGCCGGGACTGCCTTTCGGCCAAAAAATATTGGCACTTCATCAAGGTCATGGGGCGCTCCGCCAGCCATATCGCGCTGGAAGTGGCCTTGAAGGCCCGGCCCAATCTATGCCTGATCTCGGAAGAGGTGGCCGCCGAGCAATGGACGCTGGCCCAAATCACCGAGCAGGTGGCCAAGGTCGTGGCGGACCGCGCGGCCAATAAAAAAAATTACGGAGTCCTCTTAATTCCAGAAGGGCTGCTGGAGTTTATCCCGGAGATTAAAAAACTGATCGATGAGTTGAATGATTTATTGGCCCATCATCCGGAATTTGAGCATATGCAAAGCGCGGATCATAAAATCGCCTTCGTCAAAGACAATTTGGGCGAGGAATCCAAGGCCGCCTTTAAATCTTTGCCCCATTCCATCCAGATCCAGCTTTTGGCGGACCGGGATCCCCATGGCAACGTTCAAGTCGCTAAAATCGAGACGGAAAAACTTTTGATTGAGGCGGTGGAGCATCAATTAAAGCATTGGAAAAGGGAAGGCAAGTACCACGGCAAGTTCTCGGGCCAGGCCCATTATTTTGGCTATGAAGGACGCTGCGCGGACCCTTCCAACTTTGACGCGGATTACTGCTACTCGCTGGGGTTTACGGCCTCCTATCTATTGGCCGCGGGACTCACGGGATATCTTTCCAGCGTGCGCGATCTGTTGAAGCCCGCCTCGCAGTGGAAAGCCGGGGGCGTGCCCTTGACCATGATGATGAATTTGGAACGCCGCCACGGTAAAAACAAGCCCGTCATTCAAAAGGCTTTGGTTGATTTAAAAGGCAAGCCCTTCAAGGCTTTCGCCGCCAAGCGCCGTCAATGGGCACTGGGAGATGATTACACCAGCCCCGGCCCCATCCAGTTTTGGGGCCCGACAGCGGTCGCCGACGCGGTGCCCGAAACCCTTCGTCTTGAGCGCGGAAAGAAATAGACTTAGCACCTACTTAGCACCTATTGAGCATTGATAAACGCTGATGGATGCCGATAAACAAAGATGAAATAAGGGTTTTTGATCTGTGTGTATCTGCGTCCATCATTGCTCAAATGTTTGTGTCTTTTTTAGCCTTGAATTTAAAAGCCGCCCCGCCCTATACTCCACCCCTGCTTTAAAGACGTCCCATCCGGATTTCTTCAAAGCCCTGTTCTCCCAAGTAAGACCGGGAGAACTATCCCGCTCCTCCAAGGACGGGAATCCAAAGGGAGGTAATTTCAATGTCGAATCTTTTAAAGTATGACGTCATTTACATTTTGGACCCGAACGCCACGACGGAAGACGCCGCCGCGGTCGCGACCAAGATCGAGCAAATCACGGCCGAGGCCAAGGGCACGGTCCTGAAGAAGGATGACTGGGGCAAGCGCCGCCTGGCTTATTTGGTGCAAAAGCACCGTGAAGGCCATTACATCTTTTATCACCTGTCCATTCCAGTGGAAGCCATCGCCGAGGTTCAACGTAACCTGCGTCTGATGGAAAAGGTCATCAAGTTCTCCATCGTCAAGGACACCATCAGCCACTTGAAGGCCAAGGTGAAACCGGTCCGCGTCAAGACCAGCACCGGCACGGAAGGCTCCTCGTCGCGTCCGGGCTATAGCCGCCCGACAAACCCGTCGACGATTCGGTCTTCCTCGTCGCAGCCGTCCTCCTCCTCCGCCCCCGCGGCGGTCGTCGCGCCGGCCCCGGCGGCGCCTTCGGCTGAAGCCCAAAACTCACCCTCTTAATCGTTACGACCGAAAGGGGAGTTGCTCATGCCAAACTTTAATAAAGTTTTTTTGATGGGAAACCTGACGAAGGATCCTGAACTGCGTTACACCGCGGGCGGGGCCCCGGTGGCCAATCTTCGGATGGCCATCAACCGGGTTTACCAGCTGCAGTCCGGCGAGAAGAAGGAAGACGTCTGTTTCGTGACGGTCGTGGTCTGGCGCAAGCAAGCCGAGGCCGCGGGCGAGCATTTGAAAAAAGGCGATCCGATCTTCGTGGAAGGCCGGTTGCAGAGCAAGTCCTGGGAAACCGAGGACGGCCAAAAGCGCAGTTCCATGGAAGTCGTGGCGGACCGCGTCCAGTTTCTGAACCGGGGCAAGGGCGGGGAAGGCACCATGCCGGCCGTGGAAGAAGAGGCCAGCGGGCCCGCCGCGCCGGGAGCCAGCGAGGAAGACATTCCCTTTTAAGTTTGAGCGACAATAAAAACCCGGCCGCCTAGCGGCCCTACTTTAAAACTAATTGAAAGAACCAAGGAGAAATCAAAATGGAAGAAAGAAAAGAAACCTCAACCGCCGCCCCGGCGCCGCATACGTCCCACGCGCCTCACTCGTCCTCGTCCCCCCGGCCGCCCCGGCCGGATGGCGAGCGTGGCCCCGGTGGCGGCCGTTTCCGCCGTCCGCGCCGCAAATCGTGCCGTTTCTGCGCCGAGAAGATCGTGGCCATCGACTACAAAGACTTCAACCGTCTTCGTAGTTTTGTCAGCGAACGGGGCAAGATTGTCCCCAGCCGCATGACGGGCACCTGCGCTTCGCACCAACGGGAATTGACCCAGGCCATCAACCGGGCCCGGAACATCGCCCTGCTGCCTTTCGCCCATAATTAATTAAGAAGAGGCGGCCCCATGGCTTCGCCGATCTTGGGATTGCTCGCGTTGGACGTCCTGCTGGTGGCGGTGATTTTCGCCGTCGCCAGCCTGGCTTCCGCTTGGGCTTTGCTGCGCGGTTTTCATTCCCAATGGGTGGTTTTGGCCGGAACTTTTGGAGCCGTTCTTTTCGTGGCGGCTTGCTTTTTTTCCACGCAGTCCAGCGTTGTTGATGACATGGCCCAATGGCGGAATCTATTTGACGCTTGGTTCGCGGCGGAATCGGGCCCGCTTTTAAAATCAGGGCTCACGCCTGAGACGCTCGACCTGCTGAAGGCCATCACCCTGAAATATTTTTTCTTTTCCCTGCCGGCTTGGATCGCGGTGGGGTGCCTGATCGCGGGGCTGGTCTCTTATTACCTGGCCTCCGCGCTGCTTTTGCGCATCACGGTCCGGGTGCAAAGGCCCCTGGCCTTTCGGTTTTGGGTTTTGCCTGAATTTTTTATCTTTGGTTTCATCGCGGCCTGCCTTTTGAAGTTGAAGCTTCTCACGCCGGAAAACAGTTTGGGTGATCTGGTGGGCGATAATTTGCTGGTTTTTTTCATCGGGCTCTACGCTTTGGCCGGTCTAAGCATCGTTTCCTTTTATTTTCATAAGTGGGGTTTGTCTGTTTTTTGGAGGATCGTTTGTTATTTTTTTATGTTTCAGTTTTTTTTGCCTCAGACCATCGCTTTGGTGGCCTGCCTGGGCATCCAGGATATCTGGTTTGATTTACGGAAATTGAAGGCGACTCCTTCGAAAGAGAACAATCCATGAAAGTCTTATTGATCCAGGACGTTAAAAAAATCGGGAAAAAGGGCGAAGTGTTGGAAGTGAAGGAAGGCTACGCCCGCAATTTTCTCATTCCCAACGGCCTAGGAGTGGAAGCTTCCGGCGGGGCGCTGAAGCAAGTGCAGGAAGGGCAGAAGGCCCAGGAGAAAAAACTGGCCCGGGAAAAAGAAGAATCCCTTCAATTGGCTTCCCAACTGGAAAAGGTCCGGGTGGTGATTAAGCACAAGGCGGGCACGGAAGGCCATTTATTCGGCTCGGTCACCTCGTCCGAGATCGCCGACGCTTTGAAGCAAAAGGGTTTTGAGGTCGATAAAAAGAAAATCGTGCTGGACGATCCGATCCGGTTAGTGGGAGTCCATTCGGCCAAGTTGAAACTGCATCACGAAATTTCAGCTTCGCTTACGGTTGAGGTTCTGGCGCTTTAAGCGGATCTCGATGTTGATAACCGGTGCATAGTTTCGGGATAAAACCCCCTCCGCAGAATCCTCCTCGAAAAAAGTTCACTTTGTTTTTCTTGGCCCGGTTAAAATAACTTTCCGTTATCAACTGGTTCCGGAGTTTTCATGGAAGTCCTCAGAAAAAATTCATCGATGTCGCCGGTTGGATCCGAGGTGCGGGTGCCGCCTCAAGACCTGGAAGCCGAACAATCCGTTCTCGGCGCCATGATGCTTTCCCAAGACGCCATCCGCTCGGTCATTCCGATTTGCCGGGCCGAGGATTTTTACCGGGAAGCGCACCGAAAAATGTACCTGGCCGTGGTGGCCTTGGACGACCGCAAAGAACCGGTGGACGTCATCACCCTCACTAATGAGCTCAAGCGCACGAACGATTTTGAGATGGTGGGCGGCGTTTCGGCCATCACGGCCTTGATCGACCGGGTACCGACCGCCGCCAACGCGGAGTATTACGCCCAGATTGTCCGTGAAAAATCCGCGGCCCGGCGGCTCATCACGGCGGCCACCCAAGTGGTGGCGGACGCTTATTCCGAAAACCAGCCGATCAAAGAACTTTTGGACCAGGCCGAGCACCGTATCTTTGAGGCCACCGAGCTTCGGGATACCAAAGATGTTTCCACTATAAAAGAACTTATCGGCAGGACATTTGAATACGTTAACGATCTAGCAAAACATAATACACACATCACGGGATTGCCCACGGGTTTCCCGGATCTTGATGAACTAACTGCGGGTTTCCAATCATCTGAAATGATTGTTGTAGGAGCCCGGCCTTCGATGGGAAAAACCAGCTTGGCCTTGAACATTGCCCAACATGCATGTATGGGTACAAATGGCCTGAAAAAAAAATATGCTGTTGGTTTTTTCTCGATCGAAATGACTGCTAAACAGCTGGCCTTGCGTCTTTTGTGCTCCGTGGCCCGGATTGATTTGAAAAAGGCCCGGTCGGGTTATTTGGATTCTGGTGAAGTGGGCAGATTAGTCGCGGTTACGGGCGACATTTATAACGAAGCCAAATTATTTATAGATGATACTTCGGCTCTTTCGGTTTTAGAGCTCAAGGCAAAGGCTCGACGTTTAAAACGGCAACATAATATCGACTTGCTCATGATTGATTATCTCCAGCTAATCCAGGCTGGAATTCGCACAGATAGTCGCGAGCAAGAAATCTCCTATATTTCCCGTCAGTTGAAAGCCTTGGCTAAAGATTTGGATATACCTGTGGTAGTTTTGTCCCAGTTATCGCGCCCGCAAAAGGGCCAGGAAGAAAAACGGCCCGTCCTATCGGATTTGCGCGAATCAGGCGCCATCGAGCAGGATGCCGACGTAGTTCTCTTTATTCATAAAGAAAAATCTCCGGATGATGCCAGCCAGTTTATCCATGAATTAGTATTGGCCAAGCAGCGTAATGGACCGACAGAAAATATTCCGGTAGTTTTCCGACGTGAATATACATCTTTCGAGTCGAAGTCCAGGGTTTCGGAGCGATGAGCCACTCATGAAGCCCCACGCTCCCTCCACCCCCGCTTGGGCTGAAGTTTCCTTGGGGGCGCTTGGGCAAAATTTAAAAAACCTCAAAAATTTGGCGCGCCCTTCCGGTCTTTTCGCCATGGTCAAGGCCAACGCCTACGGCCATGGGCTGATCCCCGTTTCCAAAGCTTTTTTAAAAGCCGGCGCTTATGGATTGGCGGTGGCCTTTCCCCAGGAGGGCGCGGCGTTGCGCCGGGCGGGGGTTAAAGCCCCCATCTTGGTCGTGGCGCCGGTCTTAAAAGCCGAGGTGCCCGAGCTTTTAAAGGCCAAACTCATTCCCCAAATTAGTTCTTACGAGGGAGCCTTGGCGGTTTCGGAAGCCGCAAAAAAACTAAAAATTAAAACCCTTCCGGTCCACGTGGAATTGGATACCGGAATGGGCCGGGTGGGTTTTAGGCCGGAAGAAATCGTGGTTGAATTAGGACGGCTTTGGAAACTTCCCCATCTTAAGATCGAGGCTTTTTACGCCCACTTCGCCACGGCGGACTGGGAGGATCCCGGTTACGCGGCCCTTCAAATGGAAACTTTTAAAAAAGTCCTGGGTCAAGTCCGCTTATTTTTATCCGACAAAGAAAAGAATATTCCCACCCATCTCGCCAATAGCGCCGCTCTTTTGACCCAGTCCATCCGAAAGCCCACCGCTTGGGCCCGGCCGGGAATCGCGCTTTACGGCGTGTCGCCCAGTCCCGCTTTAAAAGACCGGGTTTCCCTCACTCCGGCCATGCAATTGAAGGCCCGGATCATTCATTTAAAAACCCTGGAAAAGGGACAATCGGTCAGTTATGGCCGCACCTTTTTCACGAAGAAAAAAACAAGGGTCGCCACTTTAGGCGTTGGCTACGCCGACGGGCTTCACCGCGCGCTTTCGAATAAAGGCCACTGTCTGGTCCGGGGTCAAAAGGTTCCTTTGATTGGGACCATTTGCATGGATATGACCATGGCCGACGTGAGTTTGGTGCCCGGGGTCCAAGTCGGAGACACGGCCACCCTTTTTGGCCGGGATGGCGGGAGGTTTCTTTCGGTGGAGGAACAAGCTACCCTGGCGGGGACGATTTCTTACGAGCTGCTTTGCGCCGTGGGTGAACGGGTGCCCCGGGTTTACGTGAAATAAGGAGTTCTTCAACTTGGCCTCTCTCATCGAGGATTTCGGTTCTTACATCATTTCTTTGATCACCCAGATAGGCCAAATCGCCTTATTGACCTTGGGAATTTTCCATTGGATGTTCAAAAAACCCTTTGACCGCGAATTGATCCTGCGCCAGATGGTGAAGATCGGGGTGGAATCCATTCCGGTGGCCCTGACGACCGCGCTATTCACCGGAATGGTGCTGGCCCTGCAAGCGGGTTATACCTTGGAAACGAAAATTAAAGGTGTCTCCCAATTTTTAGGATCCGTCGTGTCGCTTTCCTTGGTTCGGGAGCTGGGTCCGGTGCTGACGGCCATGGTCATCGCGGGCCGGATGGGCTCGGCGGCGGCGGCGGAAATCGGCACCATGCAGGTGACCGAACAAATCGACGCTTTGTACACGCTGGCGGCCAACCCGGTGAAATATTTGGCCGTGCCGCGTTTTTTGGCCTTCACCTTGACGCTGCCTTTGCTGACCATTTTCGCCGATCTTATCGGATGGGCGGGCGGCCTTTTCATCAGTTCCATGCGGTTCACGACCTCCACGGTTTACATTGAAAGCACCCAATCCTCGTTATTGGTTGAGGATGTCATCGGCGGACTTATCAAGTCCTTGGTTTTCGGCGCGATCATCGCGGTGGTTTCCTGCTGGCAAGGTTTCGCCACCACCAACGGCGCCGAAGGGGTGGGGAAAGCCACGACCAACGCGGTGGTCTTTTCATTCATGTTGATTCTTATTTCGGACTACTTCCTGACGGCGATTTTGACCGTCATCCACTTTTAAGGCAATCAAACCATGGAAAAAAGTCAAAGCATCATCCGCTTGGAGAAAGTTTTTAAACAATTCGGGGATCGGAAGGTTTTGGACGGGGTGGATCTTTCGGTCGTGGCGGGCGAGACCCTGGTCATTATCGGACGCTCCGGCGTCGGGAAAAGCACGATTTTGAAACATATCGCCGGACTTCTCGCGCCTGATTCGGGACAGGTCTGGGTGGAAGGCCAGGACGTGGCGCACTTGACAGAAGAAGCGTTGAACGAACTGCGCAAAAAAATGGGGGTGGTTTTTCAATACGCGGCCCTTTTTGATTCCTTGACGGTTTTTGAGAATGTGGCCTTCCGTCTTTTACGGGATTTTAAAATGACCCGGGCCCAGGCGGTTCCAGTGGTGCGGGAAAAATTGGAATTGGTGGGGCTCAAAGACGACCTTTTGGATTTGAAGCCGTCCCAATTGTCGGGCGGTATGCGTAAAAGGGTCGGTTTGGCCCGGGCCATCGCGGTGAACCCGGAAATCATCCTTTATGACGAGCCCACTTCCGGATTGGACCCGGTCTCTTCGGCGGCCATTGACGAGCTTATTTTGGACATGCAGAAAAAATTGAAAGTAACGTCCGTGGTGGTGACCCACGACATGAAGAGCGCGTACCAGATAGCTAACCGGATTGCCATGATATATGATGGCAAAATTATCGGGAGCGGGACACCGAAAGAGATCGAGAAAAGCGACGACCCGGTTATCCATCAATTTGTGACGGGAAGCGTTGACGGCCCAATCCCGATTCGATGACAGGGTGTTGCGGTTTTTTGAACCAGCTGTAAATGGAGAAAAAATGAAAAATTCCCTCGAGTTCAAGGTCGGCGCCATGACGCTGGCGGCCCTGTTTGTCCTGACCTTTGCCGTTCTTTTTCTTTCCAATTTCTCCTTTTCTCCCAGCAGCTACGTGGTGACGGCTGATTTCAATTTCTTGGGCGGTTTGAAAGTGAACGCGCCCGTGCGCTACGCGGGCGGCATTGACGTGGGCCGGGTTAAGGCGATCCGCCCCGATAACGGCAAAGCCGCGGTGGATATGCTGATCACCCAGAAAGACTTTAAGCTGAGGACGGACTCGCTGGTCGCTCTCTATGGAGATGGATTGTTGGGTTCCCGCTACGTGGAAATCGACTCGAACCTGGGAACGGGTGATGAGTTGAAGAGCGGGGAAATCCTGGAAGGCAAAGACGCCAACAATTTGGACAAGACCTTCAGCCAATTGGGCGACGTGATGGAAACCTTTGAGCAAATGATGGGCGATCCCAAGTCCAAGGCCAGCATTTTGTCGGCGTTTGACAACCTGAATAAAACATCGGCGGCTTTGCTCAGCCTGACTGATACGAGCCGGGATAAAATCACCACCATCCTCAGCAACCTTTCCAATTCCAGCGGTCAGGTCAACAAGATCGTGAACAGCGTGTCCTCCATTTCCACCAGTTTGGCGACCCTCAGCTCGACGCTGGATAAAAAAGACATCAACACGTCGATCAAAAACCTGAACAGCACCCTCATTACGGTCAATCAGCTGGCCCAGGATGTGCACGGCGGCAAGGGCGCCATCGGGGTTCTGCTGGAAGACCCTCAGACGGCGGATGATTTAAAAGGATTGGTCGAAGAACTCAAGGCCCATCCTTGGAAACTTTTGTGGAAAAAATAAAGTATTAAAGGTTGTCCGCGCGGACCAGTTTCCGGCCCGAAGCTTATTTTGAAGGACCCGCCTTGATCCCGTCGGTTTTATCCCGGTTTTTTTTAATTGGGCTATTCTTAATCGCCGCGAGCGCTTGGGGCGCCGCGCCGGATTCAGCGTCTTCCTCCATGACGATGAAAACTGAGGATCTTTTCATCTCCAACTCCGATGATCTATCGGATATGGAAGTTTGGGACATCGGGATGAATATGCCCATACCTTTGGCCATGGCCCATATGCCGATGACCATGCTGATGCTTCATGGCAATGTTTTTTTAAGCGGCATCGGGGAAGAAGGCGTGCCGCGGGGCCGGGCGGCGGTTTTTTCCACCAGCATGTTCATGGCTGATTTGGGAACCACGCTGGATGACACCCAGTATTTGAACTTGGACGTGATGGCCACCGCCGAGCTTTGGACCGTTCCTTCCAATGGGTATCCGGAGCTTCTTCAAATCGGGGAAAATCAATCCAACGGCGATCCTTTCCTGGACGCCCAGCATCCCCACAGCTCACCCCTGATGGGCCTGACCCTCAGCGACACCATTCGGCTGGCGGACGATAAAAGCAATTTGAAGCTTTTCGCGGCGCCCCGGGGGGAATCCACCGACGGGCCTATCGCTTTCATGCACCGGGTGACGGGCATGGTGGATCCGGACGCGCCCCTGGGCCATCATGTCGGCCAGGATGTGGGCCATATCTCCAGTTCGGTTTTAGGCGCTTCCTTAAAACTGGGCGGGTTTCATGTCGAAGCGTCCACTTTTAACGGCACCGAGCCGGAGCCGACTCAAGTGGATCTGCCAATCGCTCCGCCTAATTCTTTCGCCTTTCGGCTGATTCAAGAATTTTCACCCGAGTTCATGGCGATGGCTTCTTACGCTTATGTGAAAAGCCCCGAACCGACCGACCCCACCATTGATTCCGTAGGCCGTTACTCGGCCTCCCTTTACGCCAACCTGCCTTTGTCCGAAACCTGGTGGTTTCATGACAGTTTGATTTACGGCAGGATCACCAACCTTGATCATTCGCCTGAGCTTTCTTCCATTTGCGAGGAGCTTCTTTTTAATACCAGCGACTTGAAGCTTTACAGCCGGATCGAGGTGCTTCAACGCACGCCCAGCGAGCTTGAGATCACGGGGCTTTCCAATCCGGATGACGGCCGTTGGGTCACGGCCTTGACCCTGGGGTTCAGCCATTCCCTGGTGAAGTGGGATGGATGGGATTTATCGTTTGGTTCTCAAATCACCAGCGATCAATTGCCCGCCGCCTATCAAACCGCTTACGCGGGAAATCCCTTTACCTACCAGTTTTATTTCCAATGGGGCGGCATGCAGATGGATGGGTTTTAATCCCGTCCTTTTCGGATCTACTTTGTTTTTAAAATTATTGTTTTGGGCTCAGGCCTTCGGATAAAGTAGGCTCTGGTCGGCCGGGTTAGGCGGCCATTTAAAATCGCAAGGAGAAACCATGAAGACTATTCTTAAGTGTTTGTTGTCCCTGATGGCGGTTTTTGGGTTGGGTATCAGCCTGTCCCAGGCTGGCCAATTCGAGGGGGAAGTGGATTATCATGTGACCATGAGCAATGGTGATCAAAGCGACATGACCTATCTCTTGAAGGACGGTAAGGCCCGCCTGCAGATGAACATGAAAGGGCATGATGTGGTGGACATTATGGACTTGCCCGATCAGAAAATTTACATGCTGATGCCGGAGCAAAAAATGTACATGACTTCGGACATCCCGAAATCCGAAAAGAGGCCGGGTACGGCCAAATTCGACGTCAAAAAAACGGGAAAAACCAAAACCATCCTGGGCTATAACACCGAGGAATGGGCGGTCACGACCGAACACGGAACGACTTCCGTTTGGGGAGCCAAGGGAATCGGGTTTTTTATGATGGGCAAAGGGCCTGGCGGCCAGGGTCCGGACACTTCCTGGGCCGACGCATTAAAGAAGAACGGTTTTTTCCCCTTGGAGGTGGATTCGCAAGGCGGCAAGGGAAGCATGAACATGGTGGCCACCAAAGTGGACCCCAAAAGCCTGGATTCGGCGCTTTTTACGGTCCCCTCGGACTACAAAAATATGAGCGACATGTTGCAGGGAATGGGAGCCGGGATGCCTTCGGGGATGCCGAAGTTCTAATCAGTTGGCTCAAATTATTTAAAAGCTCCGGGTTTTGGACCCGGGGCTTTTTTATTGCCTCCGTAGGTATACAAGTGTATTATTGACCCGTAGCCACCTTTAAAGGGGTCCTCCATGCCGAAAACCAAAACCCAATTCGTCTGTCAAAACTGCGGGGCCAAATCACCCAAATGGCAGGGTAAGTGCAACTCCTGTAACCAGTGGAACAGCTATGTGGAAGAGGTAATGGATTCGGGCCGGTCAGTTGAGCGGGGACGAAAATTATCAAAACCCGCCGAAAACATCGAGCCGGTGGCCCTGGATGAAATTGAGGTGGATGAGGGTTTTCGATTAAAGACCCATATCAACGAGTTTGACCGGGTGCTGGGCGGCGGCATTGTGCCGGGCGAGACGATCATGATCGGGGGAGACCCGGGCATCGGCAAATCGACGCTTTTGCTCCAAGTCATGCACCGGCTTTCGCAGCTGCCTGCGGGCAAGGATCAGGGCAAGTGTCTTTACGTGACGGGTGAAGAGTCGGCCCAGCAAATTAAACTTCGGGCTGAACGTCTGGGAATCAAATCCCACAATCTTTACATCCTGCCCGAAACCGACGTCTCCACCATCTTGGCCCATATTGAAAAGACCCGGCCTCATTTGACCGTGATTGACTCCATTCAAACGCTCTTCTTGGCCGACATCGCCTCGGCGCCGGGAAGCGTGTCCCAAGTTCGGGAGTCGGCGGCGCGGCTCACCTATTTGGCCAAGCGGGAAAAGCTGCCGATGGTTTTCATCGGCCACGTGACCAAAGAAGGCAATATCGCCGGCCCCATGACATTGGAGCACATGGTGGACGCCGTGCTTTACTTTGAGGGCGACATCCAGCGCCATTACCGCCTGCTCCGGGCGGTCAAAAACCGTTTTGGCAGCACCCAAGAAATTGGTATTTTTGAGATGCGGGAAGACGGGCTCCAGGAAGTGGCCGACGCGTCCAAGGCCTTTCTGGACGCCCATTACACCCACAGCTCGGGTTCGGTCATCACGGTCAGCTTGGAAGGCACCCGGCCCCTTCTTTTAGAAGTGCAGTCCTTGGTGAGTCCGACTAATTTTGGAATGCCCCAGAGGCGGTCGTCGGGTCTGGACCCGAACCGGTTGGCGCTGATTTTAGCCATTCTTGAAAAACGGCTGGGCATGGCGCTCTCGACCCAGGATGTATTTCTGAATATCGCGGGCGGCATCAAGGTGGTGGAACCTTCCATTGATTTAAGCGTGGCGGTGGCGGCCGCTTCCTCATTCCGCGAAATCGCGGTGGATCCCCACACCGTGGTGATCGGGGAATTGGGATTGTCGGGCGAGGTAAGGGCCATTTCCCAAATCGAACCGCGCCTGGCGGAAGCGGCTCGATTGGGATTTAAGCAAGCCATTATCCCTTACGGAAACGTCAAGGCGGTTTCCCTTTCACCCGGGCAACCGCTGGAAGTTTTGGGCGTGAAGACTCTGGCCGAAGCCATCGGAATTTTGGTCGCCCGTTAAAGGAGTTTTTGTCGGACGTTTTTGGAGGGATGAAAACCTTAAAACCCCTTAAAAAAGGCTCTTCTGGAAACCACCCTTCTGTTTTGTTAGACTGCCGCCCATGTCCATTCCATCCTTTCAACCTTGGGCCGCGATTATCGTGGCGGCGGGACAATCCACCCGCCTCAAAAGTCCGGTCCCCAAACCCTTTTTAAAGCTGGATGGCAAAAAAACTTTGCTCGATTTGTGCCTCGCTTCCTTTAAACAAGTAAAGGGATTGGCTTGCGTGGTAGTGGTGACCCAAAAAGATTATTTGGAAAAGGCGATCGGCCATCTGTACCGGCAGGGGTTGGCCGGGATTGCTTGTGTGGGTGGAAAGGAACGGGAAGACTCGGTGCTTCGGGGTCTTTTGGTGGTTCCCAAAGGCGTTCAAACCGTGCTGGTCCATGACGCGGCCCGGCCTTTCGTGAGCCCTGAGCTGATTCATTCGGTTTTGGAATCGGCGATTCTTTCCGGTGCGGCGATTCCGGGATTGCCGGTCAAGGACACCCTCAAGGTGGTTCAAAAGGGCAAAGTCATCACCACCTTGGACCGGGATTCCGTCATGGCGGTCCAAACTCCCCAAGGTTTCCGCGCCGATCTTTTGAAAAGGGCTTTTTTAAAGGTCGCTTCCCGCCGGTCCAAATTCACGGACGACGCGGCGGTGGTGGAGGCGGCGGGTTTTTCAGTTCGAATGGTGGAGGGTGACCCCCTTAACTTTAAAGTGACCACGCCCGATGATTTTGTCCGGGCCAAACTTCTAGTCAAGCGGAGGAGATAACCTTGGATTTTAGAGTCGGCACTGGGTTTGACGCCCATCGGTTGGCCGGGGATCGGCCCTTGATCTTGGGCGGGGTTTTGGTCCCCCACGATCGGGGGCTTTTGGGCCATTCGGACGCGGACGCCCTTTCGCACGCCGTCAGCGACGCCCTTTTGGGCGCGGCCGCCTTGGGGGATATGGGCAAGTACTTTCCGGATAGCGACCCGAAGTGGAAGGGCGCGGACAGCTTAAAACTTTTAACCGAATGCGCCCGCTTGATCGGTGAAAAGGGCTGGGGAATCGTGAATGTGGACGCCACCTTGGTTTGTCAAAAACCCAAGCTGGCTCCTTTCTTGCCTGAAATGGCCCGGCGGTTGGAAAAAGCCTTGTCGCTCGGGGAGGGTTTCGTCAGCGTCAAAGCCAAAACCACCGAAGGCATGGGCTTTGAGGGCCGCGAAGAAGGCATTAGCGCCCAAGCGGTTGTCTTGATTAAAAAAGTTTAAGGGAAAAAATAAAAATGTCTGAAACCGTTCGAGTTCGATTCGCGCCCAGCCCCACGGGAGACCTGCACTTAGGCAATGTGCGCACGGCGCTTTACAACTGGCTTTACGCCAAGCATTTCAAGGGTGCTTTTATCCTGCGGGTGGAGGACACGGACAAGGTCCGTTCCACCGAGCAGTCTTTCGAGAGTCTTTTGGAAATCATGAAATGGCTGAGCCTGGATTGGACCGAGGGCCCCGGCGTGGGCGGTCCCCACGCGCCTTACCGCCAATCGGAGCGGACCGATATTTATGAGGCTCAACTGGCAAAGCTCAAGGCCGAAAATTTTGTTTATCCCTGCTACTGTTCGGAAGAAGAATTGGAGCTGGAGCGGAAACGCCAGCTGGGCCGGGGGCATATGCCCAAATACGGCGGCAAATGCCTGAAATTGACCGAGGCGGAGCGAAAACAATTGGACGCGGAGGGCAAGACGTCCGTTTTGCGTTTCAAAGTCCCCGCGGGCGAAATTTTGGTTCAGGATGAGGTGCGGGGTGAAGTGATATTCCCGGGTGATCAACTCGGCGATTTTGTTTTGACCCGTTCCGATGGAAGCCCCACCTATAACTTTACCGTGGTGGTGGACGACGCTTTAATGAAGGTTACCCATGTGATCCGGGGCGAGGACCATCTTTCCAATACGCCCAAGCAAATCCTCATCTATAAGGCCTTGGGTTTCACGCCGCCTAAGTTCGCCCACCTGTCGATTATCAAGGGAGCGGACGGCCAAAAGCTTTCCAAACGCCATGGCGAGACCAGCTGCGAAAGTTACCGCGCTAAGGGTTATCTGCCCGAGGCCTTCCTCAATTATCTGGCGCTTCTGGGCTGGGCGCCCAAGAGCGGGGAAATCCTTTCTTTGGATCAAATGGCCGAGGAATTTGATCTGACCCATGTGGGAAAAAGCGGGGCCATTTTCGACCAAGTCAAGCTGCGTTGGATGGGCTCCCAGTACATCGCCAAGTTGAGTTTGGATGATTTAACCCGCGGGGTTCTTCCTTATCTGGATGAGGCCCAATTGTTGACCCGCGAAGGGGCAAGGGAAAAATTCGACTGGCTCAAGCAAGTGGTGGATACGGTGCGCACCAATCTAGGGTGTTTTTCGGATATCGTGAAAGAAACTTTCTACTTTTTCTCCGATGAGTTGAGCTTTGAGCCGGCGGTGACTGAGGAAATGAAAGGCCAAAAGGCCGTTTTAGAGGCCTTTGAAAAGGCTTTTCAGGCTTTTGAAGGCGATTTCAACGGCGAAAATTTCATGAAGATCGTCAAGGAAGTCGGGAAGGCCACCGGCGCCAAGGGCAAGGGTCTTTACCATCCTTTGCGGCTGGCCATGACCGGCCGGGAAGACGGACCCGAACTAGTGAAGGTGGGGCCGTTGCTGGGAAAAGAAAAAGTGATTGAGCGGTTGCGGGTTTGGACGGCGAACGAGGTTAAAGATTGATAAAGGGGCTCCATGTTTCGTTATTTTAAATCCATCCTGGACCGGGACCCGGCGGCGCGTTGGTGGGAGCTACCGCTTTACCCGAGCGTTTACGCCATGCTGGGCCACCGGATCGCCCATTTTCTTTGGACGCTTCGCGTCCCCTTTTTGCCCCGGCTGATCGCGACGGTTTTCGCTTTTTTCACTCAAATTGAAATCCACCCGGGCGCCCGCGTTGGAAAATACTTTTTCATCGATCATGGTCAAGGGACGGTCATCGGGGAAACCTCCGAGATCGGCGATTTCGTGACCATCTTTCAGCAAGTGACCTTGGGGGGGACCGGCAAAGAAAAAGGAAAGCGGCATCCCACGCTTCGGGATCATGTGGTCGTGGCGGCGGGAGCGAAGGTTTTAGGCAATATCGAGATCGGCGAGCATTCCAAGGTCGGCGCCAACGCGGTCGTTGTGATCAACGTTCCGGCCCATTCGACGGTTGTCGGTGTTCCCGGGCGGGTGGTGACGCTTCGGGGTAAACGCATGGAAGGCCATGAACTGGACCACCAAAGCCTGCCGGACCCCTTGCTTCGCCGGTTGGAACATTTAGAGAGGGATTTGGCCCGCCACGCGGGATCCTACGCGCCGCGCAACAAAAAGAAAAAGTAAGATCGGGAACATGATCAAGGTCACCAACACCCTGACGGGAAAAAAAGAAGAGCTGGAGCCGCTTCAGGCCGGCGAAATTAAGATGTATGTCTGCGGGCCCACGGTTTATGACGATATCCACATCGGCAACGCGCGCTCGGCGGTTAATTTTGACGTGATTCGAAAGTATTTGACCTTCGCCGGTTTCCAAGTTCAGTATGTGATGAACATCACGGATATCGACGACAAGATCATCAAGAAGGCGCTTGAGGAAAAGAAAGAGTATTCCCAAGTGGCTCAGACCTATATCAAGGCTTACCGGGATGTCATGGAAAAACTGGGCGTGGACAGGCCCAGCCTTCAGCCCAAGGCCACGGACTCCATCCCCCAAATGGCCGCGTTGATCGCGGGACTGATCGAAAAAGGCCACGCTTACGCGGTTCCTTCCACGGATTTGGGCCAGGATGTGCTTTTTGACTCAGTGACTTTCGCGGCCTATGGAAAATTATCGGGCAAGAATTTGGAACAAATTCTTGAGGGCGCCCGCGTCGACAAGGATGAGCGGAAGAAAAACCCGACGGATTTCGTGCTTTGGAAAGCTTCCAAGCCCGGCGAGCCCCAGTGGGATTCGCCTTGGGGTAAGGGGCGGCCGGGATGGCATATTGAGTGTTCCGCCATGGTGCGCCAATATTTGGGGGATTCCATCGACATCCATGGCGGGGGAGTGGATTTGATTTTTCCCCACCATGAGAACGAAATCGCCCAATGTGAGGCCTTCACTCAAAAGCCTTACGTCAAGTACTGGCTTCACAACGGTTTTATTGAGATCGCGGGACAAAAGATGAGTAAGTCCTTGGGCAATATCTGGAAGGCCAAAGACGCTTTGAGCGAGTTTAAAACCCCGGTGTTGCGGTACTTTTTCCTGACCGCTCACTATCGAAGCGGCCTCAATTATGACCGGCCCATCCTGGAGGCTGCGGGGCGCGGCTGGGAAGAGTTCAATATGACCTTTCAGCGCATCGAGGAAGCCTTAAAGCGCCCCGACGAAGTGGGCGTTGTGGGGAACCTTTTGGAATTGCGTCTGGCGTTGGATGAGGTGGAGGCTAATTTCAAAGAAGCCATGGATGACGATTTCAATACCCCTCAAGCCATGGCGGCGTTGTTTGAGTTAGCCCGCTTGGTGCGTCAAGTCTTGAGCCAGCCGGGGTCCGCCCACCCGGGAACCAAGAACCTGTTGGGGGAGGCGGGCAATAAGCTGGCGGAGCTGGGCGGGCTTTTAGGAATTGTTTCCGAGTCGCGCACGGCCGTTCCGGATGAAATCGAGCGATGGGCCAGGGAACGGGTTCAGTTAAAGTCCGAAAAAAAGTATAAAGAAGCCGATGAGCTGCGGGCCAAGGTCGCAGCGGCCGGATTCGTCATTGAGGATATTCCGGGCGGCCAATTCAGGATTTTGCCCAAGCCTTAAATTTTTTCCGGAATCCACGGCTTAAAACGCGTCAGGATAAAAGAATGAGCGAGAAAATCTACGGACGCAAACCGGTTTTGGAAGCGATCCGCTCCGGCTCCCGGGCCATCAGCCGGATTTATTTAATGCAGGGGTCCCGCGACGACATTCTGCATCAGATTGAGGCCCACGCCAACGCCCGGGGAATCCCCGTGGGTTTTGAGACCCGGCACCGCATGGACACCATGGCGGGCAACGGCAACCATCAGGGCGTCATCGCCGTCGCGGAAGCTTTCCACTACGCCGACCTGGAGGATATTTTCGGAGCGGCCCGGGAAAAAAATGAGCCGCTGTTCACGATCCTATTGGATGAGATCGAGGATCCCCAAAATTTGGGCGCCATCATCCGTTCCGCCGATGCGGCCGGCGTCCACGGAGTGGTGATCCCCAAACATCACGCCGCCGAAGTCAACGCCACCGTGATCAAGGCTTCCGCCGGGGCCGCCGAGCATGTGACCACCGTCAAGACCACCAATCTCAATGAGACCATCCGAAAATTAAAAGACGCCAATGTTTGGATCGTGGGCGCCGCGGGCGAGGGCACTAAGAATTTTTATGAGTATGATTACCGCCAGCCGGTGGCCTTGGTCATCGGCAACGAGGGCAGGGGATTGCGCAGGCTGGTCCGGGAAAATTGCGACGAGCTGGTGAAAATCCCCATGGCGGGCAAAATGTCCTCGTTGAACGCCTCGGTCGCTTCGGCGTTGCTTTTATTTGAGGTGGTCCGCCAGCGGCAATGGAAAAAAGAAGGGCCTCCGCGTCCCTCACCATCTTCCTTTACGCCGGGTTATGGTTTTTCAAGCCCCGCGCCCGCCCCGCCCGTGGAGCCGGTGTCTGAATTGGCTTCTTATTTAGGAACCTCCTTTCCCATGAGTCCGCCTGAGCCTGCGAAAGAATTTTTTCGTTCGGGCCCTGATCCGGTTGTTGAAACGCCGGGCGAGGGGCTTGCGCAAGAGATCGACCTAAGCCCTTGGGAAAAATTAGAGGATAGTTTGGGCGGTTTGGCGCCGGAGTCCTCCAATGACCCGCCTGGAACCAATAAAGGCGGCGGTTTTAAGTGGTGACGCTTTCTTCGCGCGGTCGTTTTATCATCCTAATTTTTTTAGAACTCCACTATTTATAAACGCCGGTGCGCCGGGGAAAATTAAGCGAGCCCTTTAAAAATAAATTCAACCGTGAGCGCATGAGAGCTAAAAAGAAATTGGCGGGAAATACCGCGAAAAAACAAGCGAATTGGGTTTTCTATTTTTCTTTATTTGTTTTATTGGGATTGGCGGGTCAAACCCTTTTCGCCCAATCGCGGAATGGCGCGAATTTGGGATTCGGATTTTTGTTTTTTCTATCGTCCTTCTTCTTTTTTTACCGTTTGGCGGCGGGTTCGGACTCGGCGCCCTTCCGGGAAGAACAGCCGACGCGGTGGGGCCGGCTTGGCTTTTTAACATTGGCGGCGGCCCTCCTTTTATTTTTTGGATTCTATCGACTTTCCCTCGAACCGCCCGGAATATTCATCGACACGGGCGCCCTGGGCATGGACGCCCTTCGACTTCTCCATTGGCATCAAATTCCCTCGCTCCATTTAAAGATTGTGTATTCCCCGCCTCTGGTTGTTTACGGCTTGGCGGGCTGGTTGATTTTATTTCCCGCCTCGGTCTATTCACTTCATGTGTTTTTTTTAATCATTTCTTGGCTGGCATTATGGATGTTTTATCTATGGGTCCAAGAGTTGGGCGGCGAACGCCTGGCCTTGACGGCTTTGATGATTTTGGCCGCCAACCGGTGGTATTTCACGTCGGCGCGAAACGCCTTTCTCCACATCATCGCGCCTTTGATCGCTTTTGCGGTCTTATATTTTTTTTGGCGGGCCATTCGAACGGGGAAATTAACCCACTATGCCCTTGGGGGTTTATTCTTGGGCGCGGGGTTCTATACCTATCAAGCGTTAAAAGTTCTCCCCTTGCTGGTAGCCATCCTGGCGTTTTACGAGATCGCGGCCCAAAATCAAAAACCGCGATGGGCGGGATTGCGCCTCATGGGCGGCCTCAGTTTGATTTTGGCGGCCCCCGTCGTCCTTTCTTGGATTCAGGAAGGAAGTTTGGGGGTCCGGGAATCACAACTGTGGATTGGGCATTCCATTGCCGGCCAAAAAAGCCTGAGCCCTCTTTTGAAAAACCTGTTTGATTTCTCCTTGATGTTCAATCATCTGGAAGCGCCCTATCCCTGCATGGGAATAAAGGGCCACCGGCTTTTAGATGACGTGACTTCGTTTTTATTCCTGATCGGTCTTTTTCAGGCCTTGCGGCATTGGCGGGAGAGGCTTTATTTTTACCTGCTCGCGGGTTTTATCGTAATGAGCCTTCCTTTGCTTTTGGCCTCGGATTATTTAGCCTATGAGCGGATTGTGGGGGTTGCGCCCTTTGTGGCCGCTTTCGCGGCTTTACCCGTGGTGATGATTCTCCAGGGGGCGAAAGAAAGGCTGGGCCGCTTCCGAGGATTGATTTGGGTTCCCGTTATTTTGGCTTTCGCGCTTTGTGTTTTTCAAAACTACGATGTTTATTTCAACCAACAAGCGAATGACCCGGCCAGTTGGAGGAGTTTTGGGTCTGAAGCGACTCGGGTGGGGGAAGCTGTTGTTTCCCATCCGGGCGTGACCTATCTCTTGGATCCTTGTTTTTGGGAACATGAAACCGTCCGGTTTCTTTGTTTTGATCAGGCGGCTAGAGTCCATCCTCTTGTTTTGGAAGATATTCTGCGGCCGGTCAAGCCGCTTCAGGGAAAGCTATGTTTCGTCTTGGACGATGGGAAAAAACCAACGCTTGAGCTCTTAGAGCGGGTTTATCCCGGGGGCCGGGAAGAAGACCTGAAAGATCCCTGGGGCGGTCTTATGGCTTATTATTACTACTGGGAGCCGGGACCTAAGCGCTTCCTGCCGATGGAAAAAGAGGGGTTCGTAGGACGTTATTTTAACTCGGCGTACCCTTCGGGCGCCCCCGACGCCATTCGTTGGGATCCGCTCTTGAATTTCACAAAACTTTCTGATTTTCCCATTTCGGGCCCTCTTTTTTACGCTCAGTGGAAGGGTAATTTAAACGTCCCGAAAAAAGGCAAATACCGTTTTTTTATTCTTTCCACCGACCAGGGAAAACTTTTGATCGATGGGCGCCAAGCGCTGGATACCTTGAGTTCCAACCAAGAATCCATCGAACTTTCCAAAGGAGTCCACCGGATTGAGCTTTCGGATGAAAGGGCCCGGCCGGGTGAAATAAGGGCTGATTTTCACCTTCTTTGGATTCCTCCGGGGCAAACCGAGTTCAGCGTGGTTCCCGCGGCGGCTTTGGGAAGGGTTTTAACGGACTAATGTTTCTGGTTTTGCCAGGTTCGCGAAAAAGATTGGGGGGGGCGGTTTTTTCTCCCGTTGACGCCCCGGGGGGGCACTTCTATAATCCCTCTTCCCTTGATGAAGTTGAGGCGTGGCAAGGGCTGGCGTAGCTCAGTTGGTAGAGCAGCCGCCTTGTAAGCGGCAGGTCACCGGTCCGATTCCGGTCGCCAGCTCCATTTTTTAAAAATCTTGTTACTGGCATGTTTTAAAAGCCTTTGCCTGTAAGGGTTTTCACGAACTTTACGGGCGAAGGCTTTTTTTTTAATCCATGAACATCCATGAGTGGAAAGGGCAATTCATGGCAAAAAAG
>CAVRAL010000003.1:0-8859 GCA_963719085.1 candidate division FCPU426 bacterium | reverse complement strand
ATGGAAATCCGTACAATGCTTACAACGCGCGAACACCCTATGGCTATGGCACTCATGGGTATAGCACCTATGCGGCGGGCAACGGTGTCGCTTTGCCAAATAACTGGGGATTGCGGTCGCGCTCGGCAATGGCTTCTACGGTGTTACTGGTGGTGCCAACGCTTACGACATGTGCGGGGACCATCAGGCTATTATTATCCCTGGGTTTACAGCAGCGGCACTCTCTACGCGCCCACCCTCAATATCGCAAACGGCTCCGCTCAGGCTTCTCAGCCCCCACTTTCGACCCAATTCACAGACATGTTGAAATATCTGGATCAGCAGAAGGAGAAAGGAAAGTTGACTGATGGTGACTACAATCATCTCAAGCAACGGGCTCTCGATTTGCTCAGCAAAGAGCGAGATTTGCGGGGCCCAATCGAACGGCAGCATTGATCCTGACGCAGAGCGACAGAATCCAATCTGATGTTGACGGCCTCGGTGCGGAGATGGCGCGCCGCGTTTAGCTCTAAGGCACTGCACACTTAAAAAACCGGTTGAATTTGATCAGAACAAGATTAACTGAGTCATTACGTCTACTTGAAGTTGTCTCGGTTTCAGACACGGGACAACCAGCTCTAGGGTTAGGCTGCGTCCCTAAAAGCCCAGTAGAATCAATCTAGTCTCCAGCTTGTCAGGAAGCAGTTTGCGCGAACTCCTTTATAAGCCAAGTGGTCCAACAGGTTCGCCTGCGCCACAAGGCGGCGGTGGCGGAAAAAATTAAAGCTTTCCGGGAAAAGATGGCCGAATACCTGCCCGCTCCGCTTTTGGACCAGATCCGCCTCAGCACGGAAGAAGGGGTTTTACTGCAACGGCACGACATCGCGGAAGAACTGACGAGGCTCGAAAGCCATCTTCAGGCCCTCCAAGAAGCCACCAAGGAAAAAGGGGCGGTGGGGCGCAAACTTGATTTTTTGATCCAGGAAATGAACCGGGAAACCAATACCATCGGATCCAAGTCGTCCGACGCCAAAATGGCCCAAAGCGTTGTCCGGATGAAAGAATTGCTTGAGCAAATTCGGGAACAGATCCAGAACATCGAATGAAAAAAGCGCCTTCACTTAAAAAGAAAAAGGCCCTGCCCAAAGGCCTTTTAATCGTGCTGTCCTCGCCGTCGGGCGGCGGCAAGACGACCTTGGCGATGAAACTTTTGGCGAAGGACAAAAACATCCTTCGGTCTGTTTCCTGCACGACAAGAAAACCACGGATGGGTGAGAAAAACGGGAAAGACTATTTTTTTCTGTCTCGGTTCGAATTCAAGAAACTGATCAAAAAAAGAGCGTTCCTGGAATGGGCCCCGGTTCATGGCCAGTTTTATGGGACCCCCAAACCCTGGGTCTTGGCCCAATTGGAAAAGGGAAGGGATGTGCTGCTCGTCATTGATGTGCAGGGGGGAAGGTCGATCCGAAAACTTTACCCGAAGGCCCTTTTGCTTTTCCTGGAACCGCCCAGCCTGGAAGTTTTACGGGAACGATTACATGGCCGGGACAGCGAGGATGCGGCTTCTTTACGTCTTCGCCTCAAGGCCGCCCGCGATGAGATGCGGGCCGGGAAGGCCTATCCCCACCGGGTGGTGAATGACCGGCTTTCCCAAGCCGTCAAAGAAGTCTTCCAAATCATCCGCGCTGAACGTAAAAAGGCTATCAAACAAGGCTAAAAATAGTCTTTTGGCAATGACGGACGCCGATAAACGCCGTTTTTCCCTTGTTTCATCCGCGTTTATGCGGCGTTTCTTTATCCATAACCCGTAAGAACGCTGTATTATCCTGGGCTTCCTTAACTTTGATTAGGAGCCCCGGGATATCATTGTTAAATGACTTCGTTTATCCTTACGCTTTTGGCCCGCTTTCAGTATAATCCCCTTTCTTTCAAGCAAGCCCTAACGGCCGGAGGATCTTATGAGTGACGCTAAAAAAACACTGACGGTTGAAGCTTTGGACAACAAATATATTTCGGTTTTGGCCGCTTCCAAGCGCGCCCGCCAATTGTTGGAACGGGCCGAGAAACACAATCTTTCCGTGGACACCGAAAAGGTGCTGCTCCAGGCCTTGGGCGAGTTTTTAAGCGGCAAGGTCACCTATACCAACCATCCGGTTCCCCCGAAAAAGCGGCACAAAGAAAAAGATTAAGTTTCAGCCGAGGCTTTTTTTGAGACCCAGGATCTTATTGGGCGTCACGGGCAGCGTGGCCGCCTATAAAACGGTCGATCTCGTCCGGGAACTGTCCTCTTTCGCCGAAGTGCGGGTGGTTTTAACCGACGCCGGCGCCCGCATGGTTCCTGAAAAAGTATTGGCGAAGGTTTCCGGCCACCCGGTGGGGCGCACGCTGTTCAAGGGTTTTAAACCCATCAAGCCCGGGACTCCCAGCGGTTCCCATCCGCTTTCTTTTGTTCCCCATATTGAAATCGCTAAAAAATCCGACTTGGTTTTGATCGCCCCCGCTTCCGCCGATTTTTTGGCCAAGATGGCCTTAGGGATCGGCGACGACCTGCTTTCCACCCTTTGCCTTTACGCGCCCGGCCCAATTTGGGTGGCCCCCGCCATGAACGTCCATATGTGGAACCACCCGGCGGTAATCGAGAACTGCGCGCGTCTGCGCGGTCGGGGCGCGCGTTTCTTAGGCCCCGAGAGCGGACACTTGGCCTGCGGGGACGTGGGTGATGGGCGCTTTGTGGAACCCTCGGAGATTGTTTCCCAGGCCCGCGATTATTTCACCCACTTAGGCCGGTGGAAAAACAAAAAGGTGGTCGTGACCGCCGGGGGAACCCAAGAGCCCATCGATCCGGTGCGGATGATTACCAACCATTCCAGCGGAAAGATGGGCTACGCCTTGGCGCAGGCGGCCTTGAACCGAGGTGCCCAGGTCACCTTGATCAGCGCGCCGGTCCGCCTGGGGCCCTTGACGGGAGCCAAAATGATTTACGTCAAAACCGCGAGGGAAATGCGGGCCCAAACCTTGAAGGCTTTCACCCAATCCGATCTTTTAATCATGGCGGCCGCGGTCGCCGACTACCGCGTGGCCCGGCCGTCCCGGTTAAAAATTAAAAAAAGCCAATCCCGCCTGACCTTGAGTCTCGAGAAGAATCCGGACATTTTGGCTGAGGCTCTGCGCGGAAAAAAGAAGGGGCAATTGCTGGTGGGCTTTTCGGCCGAGACCGACCATTTGGAAAAGAACGCGCGTTTGAAGTGGAAAAAAAAGCCGACGGATTTTTTGGTGGCCAACCCGGTGGGGCAGGATTCGCGGGGTACGGGTTTCGAGAGTGACACCAATGAACTGCTAGTCTTCTCCCGCTTCGCTTCCAAGCCCGTTCGTTTCGCCAAGGATTTTAAAAGCCGGTTGGCGGAGAAATTGATGGGGCTGATTGAAAAGGGCTGGGAAAATGACGGCTTTTTGAAAGAAAAAGGCTTGGGCCGATGAAGATCCGGCTCGCGCATGCCTTGGTTTTGTTTCTGTTTTGCACCGATTTTTCTTTCGCGGCCCCGGCTCACGGGCCCTTTTCCATCAAGGGGAAACCCACTTATGTTCCCGGGGAAGTACTGGTGACTTTAAAGGCGGGAGCCCCGGCGGACGCCCGGCTCCACGCCCTTTCGATGATGGGATCAGCCCAGTCGCTGTCCCGCGCGGATCTTTATAAAATCACCATTACCGGCGCCCAGTCGGTGGAGCAGGCGATGGATCAACTGCGAAGTGATCCGGCGGTGGCGGCGGTCCAACCCAACTACCGTTATTACGCCACAGGTTGTTCCAACCCGCCGACCGATCCCTATTACGCCGGTCCCCCTTACGGGGCCGGCGTCTCCAATGTTAAGCAAACAGGGCCTTATTGGCCTTTTCAAAAAATAAGCGCGCCAACAGCCTGGTCCGCCTTTTGCTCCCAGTACACCAGCGGCTCGGTCACGGTGGCGGTCATTGATTCGGGAGTTTATGTCTCGCCTAGTACTCCTTCGGATTTGCCGGCTTCCATCATGGTGCCGGGCCATAACTACATTTCCTTTAACACAAACACGAATGATAATTTTGGCCACGGGACTTTAGTGGCCAGCCTGATCGCCGCGCAGTGGGACGGCTCGGGTATGGCGGGTTTGGCGGGGATGCCGGGCGTGGTCAAAATCATGCCGGTGAAGGTTTTGGATAACACGGGCTCGGGCTCCACGGAAAGCATCGTGGATGGTTTGGATTTCGCTTTGGTGAATGGCGTGCGGCTTTTCAATATGTCGTTGGGCGGCCCGCCGGACCCGCTGGAGCAAGACGAGATCAATAAACTGCTTTCAAATAATTGCGTGGTGGTGGCGGCGGCCGGAAATGACTCCCAACTTCCGGAATTTCCCGCGGGCTTGGAATATCCGGCGGCCTATCCGGGCGTCATCGCCGTAGGGGCCACCGACGAGAACGATCAAGTCGCTTTTTACTCGGACGTAGGACCGGGACTGGATTTGGTGGCGCCCGGGGGCTTCGGCGTTAGTTTCGTCGATGGGGACTACGACCCTAACAGCGATATTCTGGGACTGATGGCCGTAACTGTTATGAATGAAGCCACACCCCTATTTGTCCTTGCTCCTGCCGACCATAACTACGGTACCGGTGCCGGAACATCTTTTTCGACGCCCTTGGTAACCGCGGCGGCGGCGCTTCTTTTAGCCCTGAATCCCGGGATGACCAATCTTGACGTGGCCAACCGCTTGATCAACAGCGCGGACAGTCTCAACGGAAACCAGGGCTGGGATCGAAATACGGGTTATGGTTTACTGGATGTGGCGAGGGCTTTACAAAGCAACGGCGCCCAAATCACGCCTTACCTGACTACCTTCAACAGCCCCAATCCTTTTTCATTGGAAGGAGACGGCACCACCAATATTACCCTGGCGATTGATCAACCCGAACCCGTGCAACTGACCATCCAGGACGCGGCCGGCGATACGGTTCTTCGCAAAAGTTTCGCGGCTTCGGATTTGAACAATAATCCCGCGAATCCCCAATACAAGTCCTTCTATATTTCCTGGGACGGCCGAAACGCCAGCGGCAACCAGGTGGCGCCGGGGGTTTACTTTTACACGGTCAACGCCGGCGGTGCGATGGGGCGTAATAAAATCGTGGTCATTAAGGGCCTATTTTCAGGTGTTCGATGAGTTTTTTATCAAGCCTAAGCCGATTCCGGCCGCGCGTGTTCGGGTTAGGGATTCTTTTAGGTTTAATCGGGACGCCCCTTTGGGCGGCGGATAACGGCGGATTACAGCCGGCGGCTTATCTCAACTTGGGAGTAGGCGGGGAAGAAAACGCGATGGGCGGCGCGGCCGTGGGATTGGGGGGCGAAGCTTTCGGCGCTTTTTGGAATCCGGCGGAACTGATCAGCGTTCAAGGCACGCAGGCGGCGGTGGAACATACGGTGCTTTCGTTGAACCGGGCCTTGGAGGCCTTATCGGTGAGCGCCAATTACCAGGACCGATATTACTTGGGACTCACGGTTTTGGATTACAGCGATGGCAATGATTTGGAAGCGCGGTCCGAGCCGACCTTGAATCCGGACGCCGTTTTTTCCGACACGAACCTGGCTTTCTTGGCGACCGCGGCCTTTCATTTGGACCGGGAATGGGATTTTGGGTTCAATGTGAAGGTTCTCATTCAAAACTACGGGCTAGGCGGCCTTCCGACCGGGTTCGGATTGGGGGAAGATCTGGGGCTCCAATATCGGCCTTCCCCGGCGACCACGATTGGATTCGTGGTCCAAGACCCCCTTTCTAATTTTCTTTATTCGGACGGGACGGACGCCTTTTTTCCGGCTACCTTAAGAGGGGGCGTGGCCGAGGAGTTTTCAGACCTCCACCTGCGGGCCGATGTGGATTTGGAATGGCAGACCGCCTTAGGGTTGGAACCGCACGCGGGATTGGAATGGAAACCGGTGGACGCGATCGCCCTTCGCGCCGGTTATTGGATCCAGATCAACAGCGGCGAGGACGGGTTTGGGACGGGAATTGGAATCCTCATCCCCCAGCCCGGTGAACGGATGGAGTTTGATTATACGATTCTCCCGGACCGCTTAAGCGCCGGACAACTTCTTCAACAGATGACACTGGCCGTGAATTTTCTATAATTTTTTGACGGGATCAAAATGGATAGTTTGAATCTTAAAAATTACTTGGAGCTCTGCCGTCGTTTGGGAATCCGTTACGTTTCCGCGCGGGCTCCTGAGAAAAATGAAACGGCTTCCGAGCCGAAAACCGCAACAGATTCGGTCCCGCAAAATCCCGCTCCGGTTTCAAAGGTCGTCGAGAGCATGAAAAATCCGGAAATAGCGTCTCCGGCCGTCTTGGAAGGTCCCCAATGGCTAAGCGCCTCCGCTGGGACCGATCGGGCCAAACGTTTGACGGCCTTTGACGCGTCCATCTGTCAATGCCAGAAGTGTCCCTTGGGAAAAACCCGGAATCATTTTGTTTTTGGAAGCGGAAACCCCGAAGCCCGGGTCTTGTTCGTGGGGGAAGCGCCGGGCGCGGACGAGGACGCCCAAGGACTTCCTTTCGTCGGGAAAGCCGGACAGCTTTTGACGAAGATCATCGAATCCACCAAGGCGTTTAAACGGCAGGATGTCTTTATCGCCAACGTGCTCAAGTGCCGGCCGCCAGGAAACCGCACACCCCAACCGGAAGAAGTGGAGCAATGCTGGCCTTATCTGGAAGAGCAGATCAAGATCATCCAACCGTTGCTCATCATGGCCCTGGGGGCCAGCGCCGCCCAAGCTTTGCTCAAAACGAAAGACGCGGTGGGAAAGCTAAGAAATAAGTGGCACGATTACGGCGGCATTCCTTTGCGGGTGACCTATCATCCGGCGGCCCTTTTACGTTTTGAGGGATACAAAAAAGATGTTTGGGAGGACATGAAAGAATTTACGGCCAAATACCAGGAATTCCCGCAAAATCAGTAGCGATTTGCCCGTTAAAATTTCGTAAAAATGCCCTAGAAGTTACAAGATTTATAGGTTTCACGTGCTAAACTCTGGCATCTTTTCAGCCATCTTTCGATACGTGAGTTAAATGAAATCCCTTAAGTTTCTTATCTATTTCCTTCTTATAAATGGTTTGAGCTTTTTAACGGGGTTTTCAAGCCCATCGTATGCGGCTGTGATTAAAAATGTACAAGCTGGGACAACCTTCATCTCAAATCCAGCCACTGCCCTTGTCGTTCCCATCGCCACGGTGGTTCCGGCGAATGCTTTTCTGATATTCAGCGTGGCTCCTAGCACGACAGCCCCTTCTCAAAACCTAGTCATGGGACAGTTGGGCGCCAACGCCGTCTCTTTTTCCACCGCGGCGGCCCCGACCGCGGGGGCGCCCCTGACGATTCAATGGTATGTGGCTGAATTTTCGAGCGGTGTGACGGTACAGCGGGGGGTCACCGCGATGACGGGGTTGACCGGCCTCAACACACCATTGGGTACAGCGGTCGATACGACTAAAAGCTTTCCCTTAATTAGCTGCCAAATCAACGACGCCGCCTACGCGGCGGATGATTTTATCCAAGCTTCCGTAACCAATAGCGGACCTTCGACCTTGGTCTTGACTGATGCTACCGCTCCGGCGGGGGCGGCCACGGTGGCCTGGCAAGTCGTGGAGTTCGACAATGCCAGCGTTCAAAGCGGAATTACTTCAGTGGCCGCGGCGGCTTTGGGGGTAAACGTACCCTTGAGCTCCTCCGTCAACCCTTCCCAGTCCTGGCTTCTTTTCACCCATACGGGCTCGGCGACGACGGATTTCCGGCAAAATGGATTGACGGGAATCGTGGGCTCCAATTCGTTGACCTTCAACCGGGACCGTAGTGGCGGCGCGCTAAATTTGGGATGGTATTTAATCCAATTTTTAGATGGCACCAGTGTTCAAAGCAATACGCAGACATTTCAAACCACCGACACCGCTACGGCCAACATCACCTTGCCCCAGTCGATCGTCCAATCTCAGAGTATCGCCACAGCGGGTGGAATGTATTACAGCGGCGGGGAAATGTTGGACAACGCCGGCAATATCACCAATCCCGGTTATGGAACGGGTGATTTAACTTTGACGGGATCAAGCACCCTTCAAATCGCCCGGGCCATTTCTGGAACTAATTCGTCGAATATCCAATGGTCGGTTATCCAGTTCCCCTTGGCAACCCCTACTTCCACCCCTACCAAGACACCCACCTTTACGACTACCCCAACCATTACGCCGACCTTTACCGCGACCTTTACCATTACCCCGACCCCGACTTTTACCCCGACGATCACGCTGACCACAACAGCCACTCCTACGCTGACACCGACAGTGACCCTGACGACGACTCCTACGCCGGAGATCGTGGTTTTGCAAGATCCCGGGCAGACGGGCCCCTTGACGCAGGTTCCCGGGGACGCGGGGGTGACGGCGGTGCAGTTCAGCCTTGATAACACGGGCTCGGCTGACGTGACCTTGGGTTCCTTGAGCTTTGGCCTAAGCGAACCGGGAACACCTTCGGGCGACATCGGGATCGTAAGGCTCTATAAGGGAGCCGCTTTGTTGGCCACGGGAACTTTCCAGCCGGGGGACAGCGCGATTACCTTCACGAAGAATAGTTTGGACACGGTGAATTCGAGCGCGACCAATAGTTACGAGCTGACCTATGACTTTTCGGGCTCAGCGGCTTTGGGAAGCTACGCGACGAGCATTACAAGCGGCGGAGTCGTGGGAGCGACATCCTCGGGTAACCTTATCACCGTTTCGGGTGGGCCGATCCAGGGTTCGACCATTACCTTGGCGGCACCGACAGCCACTTTCACCCCAACCGCTACGCCGACCTCGACGCCGAGCTTCACCC
>CAVRAL010000002.1:0-74005 GCA_963719085.1 candidate division FCPU426 bacterium | reverse complement strand
ATCTTTGTCGCTGGGAAACCTTTTCATCCCAATAAAGGTTTTTGGCTTTTAGGGGGCAGGTGCCCGAGTGGTCAATGGGAGCAGACTGTAAATCTGCCGGCCGACGGCCTACACAGGTTCGAATCCTGTCCTGCCCACCATTTTTTCATTGTTAAGCCGACAAAGCAGTGGCTTTGTCGTAAGCAGAAAATGGTCAGTCCAATCTTCTTAGTATGTTTTTTGAGGAGATTGGGCCTACCATTTTTGCTTCCATAATAATTGGAATTATATGGGGGTGGGTGCTGGCCTTTACTCCCGGTTTTAAATCGGGGATACTTTGGCTTTAAGAGGCGGGAGTAATTCAGTGGTAGAATGCCACCCTTCCAAGGTGGACGTCGCCGGTTCGAATCCGGTCTCCCGCTCCATTTAACATTCCGGCCCTCGGCGGGCCTGGACAAAACCCTTAGTTGCCTTTTCTTATATTGTTCACCCTGTGCCGACTCAAGCCCATCACTTAAGCCCTTGAACAAGAAAAGAAGATTTCGCGTCGTCGCTTGTCTTGAAATAAAACCTTGGAGGCGAAGGTGGATTACCGAATTGAACACGACTCGATCGGCGAATTAAAAGTCCCGGCTGAGGCCCTTTGGGGCGTCCAGACCCAGCGCGCGGTCGATAACTTTCCCATCAGCGGAATCAAACCCCATAAAGTCTTCGTGGACGCCACCGTCCATATCAAGCGGGCCGCGGCCCTTTTCCACGCCCAAGTCGGCTGGTTGGGTAAAAAGAAAGCCTCGGCCATCGTGGCGGCCGCGGACGAGATACTTGAAAAGGGCAAGTGGCGCGATCAATTTGTGGTCGACGTTTATCAGGCGGGAGCCGGGACCAGCCATAACATGAACGTGAACGAGGTTTTGGCCAACCGGGCCATCGAGCTTTTGGGCGGCCAAAGGGGCGACTATAAACTGGTGCATCCCAATGACCACGTGAATATGGGCCAATCCACCAACGATGTCATCCCCACCGCGATCCGGCTTTCAGGGCTTTTGTTGGTCCATGATTTATTGCCGGCGTTGGACACGCTTTCCAAGACCTTCGTGAAAAAAGGCCAGGAGTTCAAAAAGATTTTCAAGTCGGGCCGCACTCATTTGCAAGACGCGGCGCCGGTTACCCTGGGTCAGGAATTTACCGCTTACGGCGAATCCTTGAAGCGGCACGCGGCGCGGATCCAAAAGGCCTCGGAAGATTTACAAGAATTAGGCATCGGCGGTTCGGCGGTCGGCTCGGGCCTCAACACCCATAAAAAATATCCGGCGGGGATGGCCAAACTTTTATCGAAAGAAACCGGGCTCAAGTTGAAACCCCATCCAAATCTTTTTGAGGCCATGCAAAGTATGGCGCCTTTCGTCGGGCTATCCAATTCGATCCGTAACTTGTGCCTGGATTTAACCCGGATCGCCAATGACTTTCGACTCATGACCAGCGGACCCACCACGGGGTTCGGCGAAATTTGGCTTCCGGCCATGCAGCCGGGCTCGTCCATCATGCCGGGCAAGGTAAATCCGGTGATGGCGGAGTGCCTGAACATGGTTTGTTTCCAGGTTTTGGGCTATGACACGACGATCGCCTTGGCGGCGCAGGCCGGCCAGTTGGAACTCAATGTGATGATGCCGGTCATCGCTTATAACCAAAACCAGTCGCTGACCCTCATCACCCAGATGTTGGTGGTCTTTGAGCAAAAGTGCGTCAGCGGCATCAAGGCGGACGAGGCCCGATGCTTGGATTTCGCCGAGAAAAGCGTTTCCATCGCCACGGCCTTGAATCCGGTGATCGGCTACGAAAAGGCGGCCGAAGTGGTGAAAGCGGCCCTAAAAGAAGGCAAGACCATCAAACAGGTAGTCATGGAAAAGAATTTGTTGAGTGAGGAAAAATACAAACAAGCGGTTCGTTTGGAAAAATTAGTGGACCCGAACGGAAAAAACTGAGCGACGTTTTGGACAACCCTTAGCCTTATCAAGGTTTATCCCGCAAAATGGGCCGTTTTTCGGCCCTTTCTCCTTGACAGAGGAAGTTCGAAACGTACAATACCTACTCTTGCAATATCCCCGCCCAAGTAGCTCAGTTGGTAGAGCACTTCCTTGGTAAGGAAGAGGTCACCGGTTCAATCCCGGTCTTGGGCTCCATTGTGACAAGGGTTAGGGCATTTCAACTTATCGAGGAGTGAGCGATGTCAAAAGAAAAATTCGTGCGCAGCAAGCCCCATGTGAATATCGGGACAATCGGGCACGTGGACCATGGAAAGACGACCTTAACGGCGGCGATCACGACGGTGTTGTCGAAAAAAGGATTGGCGACGGCGAAGGGATACGCGGACATCGATAACGCGCCGGAAGAGCGGGAGCGCGGAGTGACGATTAACACGTCGCACGTGGAATACCAGACGGAAAAGCGCCATTACGCGCACGTGGATTGCCCGGGACACGCGGACTACATTAAGAACATGGTGACGGGAGCGGCGCAGATGGACGGGGCGATTTTGGTGGTTTCGGCCGCCGACGGCCCGATGCCGCAGACGCGGGAACACATTTTGCTGGCCCGCCAGGTGGGCGTGCCATTCATCGTGGTTTTCTTGAACAAGTGCGACATGGTGGACGATAAAGAATTGCTGGAATTGGTGGAAGTGGAAGTTCGGGAATTGTTGACCAAGTACGGCTTCCCGGGCGACAAGACGCCGGTGGTGAAGGGTTCGGCCACGAAGGCGTTGGACGGCGACCAGAGCGAGATCGGCGAAAAGGCGATTTTGCAGTTGATGGAAGCGGTGGACAGCTACATTCCGGAACCCAAGCGGGACGTGGATAAGGACTTTTTGATGGCGGTGGAGGACGTGTTCTTGATCACGGGCCGTGGGACGGTGGCGACGGGGCGTGTGGAACGCGGCCGTGTGAAGGTGGGGGAAGCGGTGGAGATCGTGGGATTGAAACCGACGAAGGATACGGTGGTGACGGGCGTGGAGATGTTCCGCAAGCTGATGGACGAGGCGCAAGCGGGGGACAACATTGGGGTTTTGCTGCGCGGAGTGGAAAAGAAAGATATTGAGCGCGGACAGGTCTTGGCAAAGCCCAAGTCGATCACGCCGCACAAGAAGTTTAAGGGCGAAGTGTACGTGTTGACGAAAGAAGAAGGGGGCCGGCACACGCCGTTTTTCAACGGGTATAAGCCGCAGTTCTTCTTCCGCACCACGGACGTGACGGGAAGCGTGAAGATGCCGGCGGGCGTGGAGATGGTGATGCCCGGGGACAACATCACGATGGAGATTGAGTTGATAGTGCCGGTGGCGATGGAGAAGGAAGTTCGTTTCGCCATCCGGGAAGGCGGCCACACCGTGGGCGCCGGCGTCGTCATTGAGATTATTGAATAAAGAACTAAATAGAAGAGGTTGATTCAGTCATGCGTGAACAAATTACATTGGCCTGCTCGGATTGCAAACGCCGTAATTACAACAGCACCCGGGACAAGCGCAAAAATCCGAATAAAGTTGAAGTGAAGAAGTATTGCCGGTGGTGCCGCAAGCACAGCCTGCATAAGGAAACCAAGTAACCCCCTTCTAGGAGAAGTTGGAACTTTCATAGGGCAGTAGCTCTAATGGTAGAGCGGCGGTCTCCAAAACCGCGCGTTGCAGGTTCGAATCCTGCCTGCCCTGCCATCAAAGTTGAGAAAAGGGAACTATGTTTCAGCAACTAAAAGAGTTTTTCGCCGAAGCCCGTTCGGAATTTAAAAAAATTTCCTGGCCCAGCCGGGAAGAAATTCAAGGTTCCACGGCGGTTGTTTTCGTGACCATCCTTTCCATGATGGTGATGTTGTTTGCTTATGATTTTGTCATCCAGAAGCTGCTGCAACTAGTCATTAAATAAAGGGCGGGGATCGAATGTCAAAGCGCTGGTACGTGATCAATACTTATTCCGGGTACGAGGCCAAGGTCAAGACCAACCTGGAAAATCGGATTAAGAGCATGAAAATGGAGGATAAAATCTTCCAGATTCTGATCCCCTCCGAGGAAGTGACCGAGACCCGCGCCGGCAAGAAACGCATCACCAATAAGAAATTTTTCCCGGGCTATATATTGGTGGAGATGGATATGGACGAGAATTCCTGGTCGGTTGTCCGCAATACCCCCAAAGTGACCAGTTTCGTGGGGAGCGGCAACAATCCGATCCCCCTGCCGGATGAGGAAGTCACGGCTATTTTGGAGCATATCGGCAAGCGCCGGGAGCGACGGGCCCTGAAAAGCCAGTTCGATAAAGGGGATTTGGTCAAGGTCATGGACGGCCCTTTTTCCAACTTTTCAGGCACGGTGGAGGATATCAATCCCGAGCGCGAGCGCGTCCGGGTCATGGTGACCATTTTTGGGCGCCAAACCCCGGTGGAATTAGAGTTCCACCAGGTTGAAAAAGAGTAAAAAAGCGGATACAATCTCCGCCTGTTATTTTTGAACTTGAGAGAGAAGGTTTAAGGCAATGGCAAAAGAAATCAACGCAATGGTGAAACTCCAAATCCCCGCGGGCAAAGCCAATCCGGCCCCCCCGGTGGGTCCGGCGCTGGGTCAGCATGGCGTCAATATTATGGAATTTTGCAAGCAGTTCAACGCGGCGACTGAAAAGCAGGGCGGGCTGATTATTCCGGTGGTCATTACCATCTATAAAGACCGCTCTTTTACTTTTATCACCAAAACCCCCCCGGCTTCGGTTCTTCTGATCAAGGCGGCGGGATTGGCTAAAGGTTCGTCCGTTCCGAACAAAACCAAGGTCGGCAAAGTCACGGCCCAGCAGGTCGCGGAAATCGCCAAGACCAAGATGCCGGATTTGAACGCGCAAAAAATTGAGTCGGCCATCCGTATGGTTGAAGGCACCGCCCGCAGCATGGGCATCGAGGTTACGAAGTAACCACGAGTGGGCGAAGTCACAAAGTAAGTCGAAGTCCCCGCGAGGGGCTGAAGGTCCCCCGGCCTAGCCGGGGTTATTAACTGTGGGAGTCTCGCCCTTGAGGCGAGACGCTTGAACCACGGGAGGCATTATGAGCGTCAAGGCAAGCAAAAGAAATCGCAAGAATTACGAGTTGGTGGATCGCACCAAGTCTTATCCCCTCACGGAAGCGGTTGGCATCCTCAAAAAAGCCGCTCCCGCTAAATTCAACGAAACCGTCGAACTTCATATCCGTTTGGGCGTGGATCCTAAAAAAGCCGACCAACAGGTTCGCGGCACCGTGAGCCTTCCTCATGGAACCGGAAAAACCTTGCGTGTGGCCGTTTTGGCCAAGGGCGAAAAAATTAAGGAAGCGGAATTGGCCGGAGCTGATTTCTTCGGCGACAACGAACTCATTGATAAAATCGCCGGTGGATTTCTCGACTTCGACGTCTTGGTCGCCACTCCGGACATCATGCGTGAAACCGGTAAGCTCGGAAAGGTGCTCGGCCCCAAGGGCTTGATGCCGAATCCTAAAGCTGGAACGGTCACCGCGAACGTTGGTCAAGCCGTGAAAGAAATTAAGGCCGGTAAAATTGAGTACCGCGTGGATGATCAGGGTATCTGCCACGCCGGTGTCGGCAAGATCCAGTTCACGGAGCAGCAGATTATTGAGAACGCCCAATCGCTGATCCGCACCTTGGTGTCGGTGAAGCCGGCTTCGGCCAAGGGAACCTACTTGATGTCCGCCCACCTGACTTCCAGCATGGGCCCCGGCATTAAACTGGAAACCGCCGAGTACACCAAGACGGTGAAGGCCTGATATCAAGTCGGGCCGAACCGGCAGGTTGAACAATTGAGAGTCTACGATCCGAGGCTGTCAAAGGCTTCGGCGTAAAGGATGTCTAAGACAGCGGGTGGTTTGAGGGTAAGTTTCCTTAAGCCTTAATGTTTCCCGCCGAGACGGTCCGCGAGAAGACGGTAGCTTCTTACCCTTCATCCGGTCGTTTCGGGTGAAGGGTTTTTTATTTTCCCTTTTCCCTGTAAAGCCCGGCGAAGCCTTTTGGGCTAAGGCCGGGTCGAAAATATTAAGAGGGGTGGTGATTTTTTTGGCGGATACGAAACGCGAACCAAAATCGGAGAAAGTCGAGGCCATGACGGCCTTTTATGAACGGCTCCAAGAGGCGAAATCGGCTGTCGTGACCGGATATTCGGGTCTGACGGTTGAGGAAGTGACGCTGCTTCGGGCCCAGCTTTTCCACGCGAAGGTCGAGTACCACGTGGTGAAGAACAATCTGGCCCGGATCGCTTTCAACAAACACAAGATCACGGTCTTGGACGATTTGTTGACGGGGCCGACGGCTATCGCTTTGGCGATGGACGACGCGCTGGCTCCCGCGCGGGTGCTTTCTAAATTCGCGAAGGACCACGCGAAATTGTCCATCAAGGGAGGTTGGCTGGACGGCCAACTGATGACGGACAAGGATGTGAAGGCCCTGGCGAACCTGCCGAGCAAGGAAGTGTTGTTGTCCAAGATGTTGGGCAGCATGAAGTCGCCGATTACCGGCATTGTGCAGGTATTGGCGGGTCCGGCTCGCAAATTGGTTTATGCCTTGGACGCTGTGGCGAAAGCCAAAGGCAAAGCCGCTTAACTTATCAACTGAATGTTCACCGGGCGAAAGCCCCTAAAACTTTGAGGAGAATGAAATGCCTACTTTGACAAAAGACGAGATGATCACGGCCATCGAAGGGATGACCGTTTTGGAGTTAAACGAATTGGTGAAGGCGCTTGAGACCAAGTTCGGCGTGTCCGCCGCGGCCCCCGTGGCCGTTGCCGCTGCTGGAGCCGGCGCTGGCGCGGCCGCTGCCGAGGAAAAGACCGGATTCGACGTGATCTTGAAGGCCGCTGGCGGCAACAAGATCAGCGTCATCAAGGTCGTCCGGGAAGTCACCGGCTTGGGCTTGAAGGAAGCCAAGGACTTGGTGGACGGAGCCCCGAAGCCGATCAAGACGGGAGTCGCGAAAGCCGAAGCCGATGGAATCGTCGAGAAGTTCAAGGAAAGCGGAGCCGAGATCGAAGTCAAGTAATCTTGGCCGCCCAAAAGCCCCGTTCCCGCCTCCGCGGGACGGGGCTTTTTTTATTTTAATCAATCTCTTTTAATGGCATTGTGTGGATGAAATGAGCCAACCCTTCTCTTTTCTTAGAAACATTGTTCCCGATTTTTTCAACCCCAGCCCCCGAAAGTCCCGCGGGTGGTGGGTTGTACTGGGGTTATCGTTTGTCATTGGATTTTGGATTCGCGCTGAATTCGTGGTTCATGGTTACGAGTCTTTAAACAGCGACGAAATCACGGTTTGCCGTTCGGTCCTGGCCCAATCGAAATCGCCCGAAAGCCATGATTTTATCCCCCCGACGAATTTTTTCAGGCATCCCGCCTATTTAACTTGCCGGATGTACGCGTTTTTGGCCGATGGAAAAATAACGGCGCTTCCTTTTTTATTCTGCGCGGCCAGTCTTTTGATTTATTTAGCCTGGGCCCTTGTTTTGAATCAAAAAACGGAAGGGAATTGGAATGCCGCGTTTCCGATGTTGCTTTTGATGGCCATTCCGGCTCCCTGCCTTTCTTATCTGGGGATCCAGCTTTCGGAAATAAGGTCTTTTTATTTTTATGGAGCCCTTTTGGTTTTATTCGCCGGACAGTGGTTTCGAAACGACTTTTCGATTTTCGCTTTTGGCTTTCTGTCGGTCCGAGGGCTTTTGGATGATCCGTTTGTCGCTTTTTTCTTGTGGCCTGTGTTGGTTTATGAATTCTTCTTTAAAAAGACCTTTTTTCCCTTTAAAAGCCGGCGGAACTGGGGAGCGGCTGTTCTCGGCGGCCTGTTGGGCGGGTGGTTGAATGTGGATCATCACCCTTGGTTTGATAAGGCCAACTCCAGCTACCTCCATTTGGGTTTGGCGCCTCCCTCGGACTGGGTTTATCACGCGAAGATGGTTTTGCAAACTTGGCCGCTTTACTGGGTTTCGGTTCTGCCTTACGATTTTTTTCAACAAAGCCCGTTAGGGCTATCGCTCCATCCGCCTCCCCCGCCTTGGGTCTCATTTTGGGTCCCTTTGATTTTTTGGGTTCTTTTTTTGGCCACGGCCGTGGGAAGTTTTTTGTCGCTTCGAAAGCCCCGTTGGGCGGAAGCGATTCTTTGGGGCGGCCCTTTTCTCAGTTTTTTGGTTTTTTTTATTTTCGGAAGTCAAAGCGCGGACGCCCTGACCTTGCGTTATTTGGGTTTCGGACAGCTGGTGCCGGCTTTAGGGCTGGGGCTTTGGGCCGCGCATTCGAGTGTTGTGAAGGGTTGGTCCGGGAAGTTATGGGTTATTTTACTTTCCCTTTGGATGGTTTTTAACGCTATTTTTTTAATCGCGAATTTGCGCGGGCCGGCCCGGCAGCATCCGGGAGCCCATATCGCGGTTTGTTTAGAACAGGCTGGAATCCGGGCGGGGTTCGCCAATTATTGGGTGTCGGAAACCGTCCGATACTTTTCACGGAACCAGATTTTAATCGCGGCTTATAACCGGACGCCGCTGAGCCGTGAGGCGATCGCGGCGGCGCAAAACAGCCGGGAAATCGGGTTAATTTGGGTGGAGGGTTTGGATGGTCCGCAAGCCCTTTTCGAGGTGGAGGGCCAATTGCGCGGTCTGAGCTACCGGTTGGACCACCGCGTTGATTTTAACCAGGAAGGCTGGAGTGTTTTTGTTTGGCGAAAGACGCGGCCAAATCCGTGATTTCAAAATTGAATGCGTTTTTTTCTTGTCGAAAAGGTTAAAATTCATGGGCCGAGCGGCCTGACGCTGTCATTTAAAGGAAACCCGTTGAAAAAAGGACTCTTCATTACTTTTGAGGGCACCGAGGGATCGGGCAAAACCACCCAGCTTCACCGGCTGGGTGAGCTGCTGAAAAAGTCGCGCATTCCCCATGTGTTGACCCGGGAACCGGGTGGGTCCCGTCTGAGCACCCATCTTCGCCGTTGGATTTTGAATCGGCTGGACTATCGGCTCGCGCCCCAAGCCGAACTTCATCTTTTTCTCGCCGATCGGGCCCAGCATGTGCAAGAAATTTTAATTCCGGCTTTGCGCGAAGGAAAAGTCGTGCTGTGCGACCGTTATACCGATTCCACGCTGGCCTATCAAGGCGGCGGCCGGGGTTTTGACCTTAAAATGCTTTCGGAGTTTAACCGGAGCGCCACCAACGGGCTTTCGCCGGATTTGACCCTCTTATTTGATGTTCCGGTTCAAGTGGGGCTCAAAAGGGCTTTGGGACGCGGCAAGGGAAAAGACCGAATGGAACAGGAAAAGATTAAGTTCCACCAGGCCGTGCGCCGGGTGTTTTTGAAAACCGCGAAGCGAGAAAAAAAGCGTTTTATCGTGATTGACGCCAACCAAGAACCGGATAAGGTTTATCAGCGAATGATCGAAGGGTTGATCGCGCGTCTTCCCAAACCGGCCAGGAGGCCCCGCCGTGGCTGAGTTCAATATCCCCCGGCTTGAAGCGCTGGATTCCCAGCCCGAAGCAAAAGCTGTCCTTGAAAAGCTATTGGCACAAAAGTCCGTCCTGACCATGCTTTGGACCGGGCCCGAAGGTTCGGGCAAAAAGACCCATGCCCTGGCTTTGGCGCGGACTCTTTTTTGCCTTCAAGGTCCGGGTTGCGCGGGTTGCGCCGCCTGCCGCCAGGTTTTGAATAAAACCCATCCAGACTTTTTTTGGCTGACCCGCGAGGAAGGCAAAAACGAGGTTACCGTGGAGTCGACCCGGGAGCTGGAAAAAAAGCTCAGCAACGCGCCCCTGTCCGCGCCGATCAAGATCGCGGTGGTGGCGGAAGCCGACCGCATGAACCGGGACGCCCAAAACGCCTTTTTAAAGACGCTGGAAGAACCGCCGGCCAAGACCCTGGTGGTTCTATTGGCTGAAAGATCGGCCAGTTTCCTGCCCACGGTGCTTTCCCGCTGCCGGCCGGTTCGGTTTGGGACCTTGGCAACGGCCGCCGTGGAAACCATCCTTATCAAAAACTACGGGTGGGATAAGGCGAAAGCGCGGGAAGCCGCTGAAATCGCCGGCGGGAATATGACCCTGGCTTTGAAATTCGCCGACCCGGCTTGGGCGCAATTCACGGACAAGGTCAAGACGGATTTTGACCGGGCCTTGAGCGGCAACGACGGGGATTGGCTGCAGATTGCGCTGAACTATGAACAAATGGAACCTGAGTTTTTTGAGAATGAGGAATGGACCGCGGCCCAGCGCAAGGCCGAGGTGGCCAAGGCGGCCCTTCGAATTTATGCCGGCATTTGGAACCGCAGACTTTTCGGATCCGAGGCCATTCCCGCGAGGCTTCAGGGCCTCCCGCCGGAACAGGTATTGCGTTCGCTTCAAAAGCACCTGGATATTATCCCGGCCTATCTCTCCGCCCGCATGGTATTGGATCATTTGTTCATGGAACTGCGGGATGGATTCAAAAAAGGGGAGATCGTTTTTACCCCTTTTATCGATCAGGCCGTTCAAATCTGATCCGTATTTAAATTAAAACCTCCCTTGATTTCGACCCTGGAAATGACTTTTTTATAGTGATTTTTCTGTGTACCCTATGGCTCAAGTTTGAACTTTGACGGTTCAAAGATGGGCCTTTTAAACCCTGTCAGGAGAATCCATGTCCGTTAAACCGACCTTTTACGTCACCACCCCCATCTACTACGTCAACGATATCCCGCATATCGGCCATGCTTACGCCACCGTGGGAGCCGATGTCTTAGCCCGGTTCAAACGGATGGACGGGTTTGATGTTTTTTTTCTCACCGGGACCGACGAGCACGGCCAAAAGATCGCCAAAACCGCAAAAGAGAAGGGCCTGGAGCCCAAACAATTAGCCGACCAGGTAGTGGAACGTTTTAAGGAAGCCTGGAAAAGCTTAGGGATTTCCTACGACCGTTTTATCCGAACGACCGATGAGGACCACAAAAAGGCCGCCCAGGCTTTTTTCGCGTTGGTCCAAAAGAACGGGTTTATTTACAAAGCCGATTATGAGGGCTGGTATTGCGTGCCGGACGAGAAATTTTTATTGGATTCGGAAGTCATTGACGGTAAATGCCCCGATTGCGGCCGCCCGGTCGAGAAGATAAAAGAAGAAAACTACTTTTTCAAAATGAAGAGCTTTCAGAAACAATTAGAGCAATATTTGGAAGACAATCCCGACTTCATTCAACCGCCAAGTCGAAAAAATGAAATGATAAATAATTTTATTAAGCCGGGTTTGGAAGACGTTTCGATCACTCGATCGACGGTAAAATGGGGAATTTCGGCACCCGTTCCAGAAACCACCACGATCTATGTTTGGTTTGATGCGTTAATTAATTATATTTCTGCGCTTGGTTGGCCTAATGGGGAGAATTTCAAAAAATACTGGCCAGCAGATGTCCATATTATTGGAAAAGATATTTTGCGTTTTCACACAACAATTTGGCCAACCATGTTACTGGCGGCGGATCTTCCTTTGCCTAAAAAAGTGTTCGGTACTGGCTTCATCACCCAGGGCGGGGAAAAGATGTCCAAGAGCCTGGGGAATGTCATCAACCCAATGGACATTATTGGTCTTTATGGCCCTGACGCATTGCGTTATTACCTTTTGAGGGAAGTTGTTTTTGGGTTCGATGGCACCTTCACGCAAGAAGCTTTTGAGCTTCGTTTTAATGGCGATTTGGCAAACGACCTTGGGAATTTAGTTTCTAGAACTCTTGCCATGATTGAAAAATACTTTGGTGGAATCATTCCGGCGGCGCAGATTAATAGAGTTTTGAATACTGAATTGAAAGAAGCGTGGGAATACGGGACCTCAGAGAACATTGAAAAATTCATTAATGAATTGGAGTTCGGAACGGTTTTAGGGGAATATTGGGAATTAATAAAAGCGGCGAATAAATACATAGAAGTTTCCGCGCCTTGGAAATTGGCCAAACAAGGAGACTCTGGAAGGGCCGAACTAGGAAATGTAATGTTCGATTTGGCTGTTGTTTTAAAGATCACTGCGATTCGATTAGCCCCGTTTATGCCGTTTGCCGCCCAGGCCATTTGGAAAAAATTGGGTTTTAAAGATCAAGTTCATGATCATGCGTTTTCTGAAACTACGCAATGGGATCTTTTGCCGATTGGTCAAAAGGTCGAGCTTGGAACACCCTTGTTTCCTCGAATTGAAAAGGAAGCACAAGAACATGCCTCCAATGAAAGCTATATTCCTGAGGCGCAAAAAAGACTGAAGAAGAAAATCGCCGATTATTTGAAATTAAAGAATGAAGCGAAATTGGAGTTTGGATGGTTGGCGAGCTCGGGCATTGAGTATAAGAAATTGATGCAAAAGAATCGGTTCGGTTTTTATGTTAGGATGCCGGATAAAAGACGAGAAATTATTGAGGTGGATAAAAAGGATTTGACGGATTCCGTCAATCAAAAAGATTTTGACTCTTTGTATGAAAAGTTATTGGCTGAAATAAATAAAGCGATTTCAGAAAAAAATGAATAATGTTGGTTGATTGCCTTGGCCCCTTGGGTTGAAAAGAAAAAGGAATGATTTATTCCTGAAATGAAAGCTGGGGATCGATGATAAAGTCGATGGAATGGCTCCGTGAGGAAAAGGGCCTTTTTGCCTATTGGATCTTCGCGGTGGCGGCTTACTCGGTTTTGTCCCTCTTTCGCCATTGGCATTTTCAAAGCGCGGATTTTGATTTAGGCATCGCCGATCATGCCGTTTGGCATTACAGCCGGTTCGAGGTTCCCTCCGACACCATCAGCCATTTCAACAATTTATTGGGGGATCATTTCGACCCCACGATGGCCTTTTTGGCCCCCCTTTATTGGATTTATCCCCATGTGGAAATGATTCTAGTGGCCCAAGCGGTCCTTCTGACGCTTCCGCTATTTCCCATTTATCTTTTTACCCGGAAAAGACTGGGACGGTTTGCGGGTGTTTGTTTCGCGGTTTCTTACACCCTGCTTTGGGAACTGCAGGCCGAGGCGGCTTTTGATTTCCACGAATTGACCTTGGCGGTACCGGCGGCCGCCTTCGCTATTTATTTTGCCGACGAGGAAAAATGGTGGCCTTTTTTTGGATGCGTTTTTTTTATGGCGATGTGCAAGGAGAACTTGTGTTTATTGGCGGTTTTTTTTGGAGTTGTTTTAATGGTGGGGGGAAAGTGGGGCAAGGGGCTGATCCTTTCGGGAGCGGCTTTGGCCCTGTTCCTGTTTGAGGTCAAGTTTTTGATCCCCTATTTGGGTGAAAGGCCTTATACCCATTGGCGATTCGCCCAATTGGGATTGGGGCCCCTTCAAGCCGTGGAGACTTGCCTCGCGCATCCTTTTAAAGTTTTGGGAATACTTTTTTCAAACTCGACCAAAACGATCACGATCCTTTGTTTGTTTTTGCCTTATTTTTTTGGCGCCTTTTTTTCACCTTGGGGACTATTGGCCGTTCCTTTAATTTGCGAAAGAATGTTATCCGACGATCCGGACTTTTGGGTGATGATGTATCAATACAATGTGATGGCAGCCCCCATTCTTTGCCTGGCTTCCGCGGACGGGTTTTACCGGCTTTTCCAGCGAATGAAGGATCCAGCGTTTCGGGGAAAGGTCCTGCGCGGCCTTGCGATTTTGATCTTGGTTTTCAACATCATCGCCTTTCAACTTCCTCATCAACCTATGGGTCACTTTATCCGGTATCCCTTCTGGCGTTTTACCCAGGCGGAGGAAACCGGAAAGGAAGCGTTGAGTCTGATTCCGGAAGGGGCGTCGGTGTTGGCGCAATCCAGCGTGATTCCTCATCTATCGCACCGGGAAGTGATTGACCGGATGGATGAGAGATGGGCAGAAAGCCCGCCGGCGGAAGATTACGTGATTGTGGCGCTAGATGAGAACGGATGGCCCTTGAGCCGGGAAAACTTGTCGGGAATTCTGAAGTTGAAAAAATCCCAGGGCTACAGGGTTTTGTTCGACTCCGAGGACTGGGTTGTTTTGAAAAACAAAGAAAAGGCGAACGGCCATGTTGATTGATACCCACTGTCATTTGGATGATGAGCGTTTGACACAAGAGGAAGACGCGGTCCTGGCTAGGGCCCGGGCGGACGGGATCGGATTAATGGTTACGATTGGCACCGATGAGAAAAGCTCCGCGGCCGCCGCGGCAATCGCCTCCCGGCATCCCGGGGTGGTTTATCACACCATCGGGGCCCACCCCTCCGATGTGGATCGGTTTGATGAAGCGGAACTTCTGAAAATCGAGCGCTTGGCACGGGAAACCCACCCCAAGGGGATTGGTGAGATCGGCTTGGACTACCACCATGACTCTAACCGTGAGAAACAATTCGTGGTCTTCGAGCGGATGATCAACCTGGCCCGCGAGCTTTCCCTGCCGATCATCATCCACGACCGGGACGCCCATGAGGATGTTTGGCGGGTTTTAAACCAAAAAGCCCAAGGGCTTAAAATTCTCATGCATTGCTACTCGGCGGGTCCGGATTTTGTGGAACGCTTCATGGAATTGGGATGTTTGTTTTCTATCGCGGGTCCGGTGACCTTTAAAAATGGCCAGTCCATCCGGGACGCGGTCAGCAATATCCCGTTGGAAAGAATCGTGGTCGAGACCGACTCGCCCTATCTGACGCCCCATCCCCACCGGGGGAAGCGGAACGAACCGGCTTATGTGAAGCTGACCGCGGAGACCGTCGCCCAGGTAAAGGGCCTTTCTTTAGATGAAATCGCCGAAATCACCACTCGAAACGCCCGCCAATTCTTCTTAATTTAACGGTTGTTCCATCTCTTGATTGGATTTCAAGCCGCTACGGTTACAATAACCGTTCCATTTTTTAAAAGAAGGGCTCACCATGATCCGCGACTGCATCATCAAATTATCGCAAAATGAACCCCTCACTGAGGCGGAAGCCTGGGATTGCGCGCTTGAGATTTTCGAAGCCAAGGCGACCCCCGCGCAGGTGGGGGCCTATCTTTCTTTCCTAAACGCCAAAGGCGAGACGGTGGAAGAGGTTTTGGGCAGCGTGAAGGCCATGCGGGAAAAGATGGTGCGCCTTCAAGTGGACGATCTTGACGCCATCGATGTGTGCGGAACCGGCGGGGATCACAAAGGAACCTTTAATATTTCCACGACCTCGGCTTTGGTTTTGGCCGGGGGCGGTGTGGCGGTGGCCAAGCACGGCAACCGGGCGGCTTCCAGCCAATGCGGCAGCGCCGAAGTGCTTGACGCGCTGGGCGTTAAAATTGATCCGACCACTTCGGTCTTGGAAAAGTGTCTTCGGGAAGCGGGCATCGCCTTTTTGTTCGCCCCCCATTTTCATCCGGCCATGAAAAATGTGGGAACTATTCGAAAAGAGATGGGGATCCGCACCCTCTTTAACATCCTGGGTCCACTGTGCAATCCGGCCTCCGTTAAAAAACAAGTCATCGGTGTTTATGACAAGGCTAAGGCCCAATTGATGGGCGAAGTCTTGATTCAAGCCGGAAGTGAAAGGGTGATTACCCTGCACAGTCAGGACGGGTTGGACGAGGTTTCTTGCGCCGAGCCGACTTCTTTATGGGAATACTCGAGCATGGGCGCTGTAAAAAGCTCGACGATTGAGCCGAAGGATTTTGAGTTTGAGCGAAAACCCCTCGAGTTCATCCATGGATCGGACGCGGCTGCCAACGCCAAAATCCTGACCGATATCCTGGAAGGCCAAAAGGGGCCTTACCGGGACGCGGTGCTGATGAACGCGGCGGTTGGCTTTTACGCGGCGGGCAAGTGTAAAACCATCCCCGAAGGCCGATCCTTGGCTGAGGAAGCCATTGATTCCAAAAAGGCCTTGGGGACGCTCGGAAAACTCGTGAAGTTGTCCCATTCCTGACCGATAGAAGCTGGTCTTTTCGAATCAAGCCTAAGCCGGGCGGCGTCTAAATAAAGACTAAGTGAAAAGGGAAGTAGATGAGTATTCTTCAAAAAATAGCGCTTACCAAAAAAGAGGAAATCGCCTTTTTGAAAAAAGAAAGGGGATTGGCGTCCTTGAAAGCAGGCGCTTTGTCCCAAACGCCGCCTTTGGATTTTCTGAAGGCTGTGGTAAGGCCGAACAAGCTTTCAATCATCGGGGAGTTGAAAAAGGCCAGTCCCTCCAAGGGCATTCTGCGCCCTGAGTTTGACGTGGAACAATTGGCGCCTCTTTACGCCCGGGCCGGGGTTCAGGCCTTGTCGGTTTTGACCGACGTTTCCTATTTTCATGGAAGTTTGGCCTATTTGAAATTGGCCAAGCATTCCGCCCGCCTGCCGGTTTTGCGAAAAGATTTCCTGATCGATGAACACCAAATCTATGAGGCCCGGGAAGCCGAAGCGGACGCCATTCTTTTGATTGTGGCCATGCTTTCGTTGGAGCAATTAAAGGAATTGCAGCAATTGGCCAGGGAATTGGGCATGACGGTTTTGGTGGAGGTCCATGATTTGAAGGAGTTGGAAACCGCCTTGAAAGCCGATGTGAAGCTTTTAGGAATCAACAACCGCAATCTCAACGATTTTAAAGTGGACCTACAAACGACGGTCCAGTTGATCCGAAAATGCCCCCATGGGTTGCCCATCGTGAGTGAAAGCGGCATCTTCACCCGCGAGGACGCTTTGTTTCTTCGGGAGAAAGGCGCGTCCACGATTTTAGTGGGCGAGGCCTTCATGACGGCGCCTGATTTGGAAGCGGCGGTCAAAGCCGTCATGCCTCCGGAGGATTTGTAAAATGGTACGGGTTAAAATTTGCGGGGTGACGAGGCCCGAAGACGCGCGGTTGATCGTTCGTGAGGGCGCTGACGCCATTGGGTTTCAGATGTCCCAAGGTCCGCGCAAAATAACGCCGGAGCAGGCCAAGCGACTCGTGCGGCTGGTCCCGCCTTTCGTGACGCCGGTGGGGGTCTTTGTCAACGAACCTTTAGCCCGGGTAAAAGCGTTGGTTAAATATTGCGGTTTCCAGGCCGTTCAACTGCATGGCGAGGAGAATGAAGGGTTTTGTGAGGCGGTCTCCGTGCCGGCGCTGAAGGCGATTCGCATGAAAGACGCGGACACGCCGCACGCTTACCGGGGCTTTCACGTTGCGGCCTTTTTATTGGATCATTATAATAAGGACAAACGAGGCGGAACCGGCGAGCGCTTCGATTGGAAGTGGGCCCGAAAAGCCATTTCCCAGCTTCCTGCCCCTGTTTTGCTGGCTGGCGGGTTGACGCCGGAAAACGTCGCCCAAGCCATTCAAACCGCGAGGCCCTTTGGAGTGGATGTGGCCAGCGGGGTTGAGATCCTGCCCGGTCGAAAAGATCCCCAGAAAGTCGCGCAGTTTATCCGGCGCGCTAAAAAAGCCGCTCAAGCCTGAAAGGACCGGTCCGCTTTGGCCGACCAGAAATCCCTGATTATTAAACTCGCCCATATCTACTACCATACCGGCAGTTGGGATAAGGCTATTGTGGAGTATCAAAAGATTATCGCGCTTGATCCCAATGACTTTAACGTCCGGGTGACTGTGGGCGAGCTTTACCTGAAAAAGGGCGATCTCGAGCGGGCTTACCGTGAATTTGAAACCGCCGCCAATGGATTTTTAAACGAGAAAAACCATAAAAAGGCCCTGGCGGCTTTTCGCGAATTGGCCCATCTCATCCAAAAAATCGTGGAGCCCCAGGATACCGAAAAGGCCGTCCTTCTTTACAAGGACATCCTATTGAAACTGCCCGAAGCCATCGAATCGCTTATCAATTTACGCGACCTGTATCAGCGGCATAACCAGCGTGAGCTGGCGGTTTCCTGCTCCGTGCGATTGGGTGATCTTTACAACCAACAAGACTACGTGGACAAGGCCGAAGTCGAGTACAAAAACGCCTTAGCCTTGGATCCGGAAAACGCCGGCGCCAAGGAAAAGCTCGAAAAGATCAAGAGCGAGTCGCCCTCGGCCCTTTGAGCTTTTGGTTTTTAATGTGAAAAACCAAGGCAACCCAAAAGAAAAACGCCGATTTATAAAAGCATTTCAAGAGCCGGGGAATGCCCGCGTTAATTTTTTTGCCTTTTGGGTCTTGATGCGGTTAATCTGTCCCCCATTCTCGTAAAGGAAACACCTCGCGATGGCTTCCGGAAAAACCAAACCACTTCCAAACGCGGCCGGTTATTTCGGCCCTTACGGCGGCCAATATGTGCCCGAAACCCTTATGGTCGCCTTGCGCGAGCTGACGGCCGCCTACGCGGCCGCGCGGCGGGATCCCCGCTTTAAAAAAGAACTCCGCCAATATTTGACCGAATATAGCGGAAGGCCTACCCCGCTGACCTTAGCCGCCAACCTAACCCGCCAATTGAAGGGCGCCAAAATTTATTTGAAGCGCGAGGACCTGAATCACACGGGTTCCCACAAGATCAACAATTGTTTGGGCCAAATATTATTGGCGAAGCGGATGGGGAAGAAACGGGTTATCGCCGAGACCGGCGCGGGCCAGCATGGCGTGGCCACGGCGACGGTCTGCGCCCTTTTTGGGCTCGAGTGCGAGGTTTTCATGGGGGAAGTGGACGTGGAGCGGCAGGCCCTGAATGTTTTTCGGATGAAATTGCTGGGGGCCAAAGTGCACCCGGTGAAATCGGGAACCCGTACACTTAAAGACGCCATGAGCGAGGCCTTGCGCGACTGGGTGACCAATGTCCGCACCACCTATTACTTGATCGGGTCGGCGGCGGGGCCCCATCCTTATCCGGCCATGGTTCGGGACTTCCAGAAAGTGATTGGCGAAGAAGTTCGGGGACAAATGAGGAAGGCGGAAGGAAAGCTCCCGGGTGCCTTGGTCGCCTGCGTGAACGGCGGCTCCAACGCCATTGGGCTCTTTTACCCGTTCCTCAAAGATCGATCGGTCAAGCTTTACGGGGTGGAAGCGGCGGGCGACGGCGTGAATACCGCCCGTACGGCGGCTACCATGATCAAGGGAAGGCCCGGCATCCTGCACGGAAGCCGCAGTTATGTGCTTCAGACCAAGGAAGGCCAGATCGCCGAGACTCACTCGATTTCCGCCGGGCTCGATTATCCGGGCGTGGGCCCCGAGCACAGTTATCTGCGGGACACTCAACGAGCCGTTTATGTTTCGGCCACGGACGCAAACGCTTTGGAAGCTTTTCAAGCCTTGGCCCGGCATGAGGGGATATTGGCGGCCTTGGAAAGTTCCCACGCGGTTTATTACGCGATGAAATTGGCGCCGCGAATGCCTAAAAGCTCAACGATTGTGGTGAACTTATCGGGCCGGGGCGATAAAGACGTGAACACCATCCTTGAAAAGCTGGGCCCCTCGGCCCTTAAAAAGTCCCATTGAGAGTCCACCCGTGAGCCAACATCTTCGGCAAATTTTCCAGGCCGCTCGCCGCCGCAAAAAATCCCTTTTTCTTCCTTATGTCTGTATCGGATATCCCAGCTACGCGGTGTCGCTGAAAGTGGCGGAAGCGGCCTTAAAGTCCGGGGCGGCGGCGCTGGAATTGGGAGTTCCTTTTTCCGATCCCATCGCGGATGGTCCCACCCTTCAGATGGCGACCCAGTACGCGTTGGAACACGGGGCCCATGTGGATCAGGCCTTTCAATTGATCGCGGACCTGCGGCGTAAGGGTTTTATCCAGCCGCTTTTGGTCATGACTTATTTAAACCCCATCGAGCAAATGGGGTGGGAAACCTTCGGCCGCCGCTTGGCCCAAGCCGGAGGGGATGGGGCGATTGTGCCTGATTTGCCCTTGGAAAAGTTCGAGGAGTGTAATTTTTTCCTGAAGAACCGGGGACTTTCCCTGATTCCTTTCTTGGCTCCCACTTCAAGCCCTGAGCGGGTTCAAAAGGTCGATGCCCAGGGAGCTCCTTTTTTGTATTATGTGTCCCTGACCGGCGTGACCGGAGCCCGTAAGTCTTTGGCGCACGGCTTATTGGCGTCGCTTCGAGGCTTAAGGGTCCGGTTGAAAACCCCCGTGGTGGTGGGGTTTGGCATTTCCAATAAGGAACAGGCCGCCCAGGTCGGGAAAGCCGCGGATGGCGTTATTATCGCGAGCGCCCTGATTCAACTGATTTCCAAGACTCCGGGTTCGAAGATCGCGGCGAAGGTCGGGCGGTACTGCGCTGAAATCGTGAAGGCGCTGTCCCGCTGAAAAATTCTCGAAGAGGCGTAAAAGGAGCCGATTGTGGCCTGGTATAAAAAACCCAAGAGCGTCATTTCCAAAACCCAAGGGAAAAAATTAGTCCAGATTCCCCAAGGCCTTTACACCAAATGTAAGTCTTGCTCGGCGGTTCTTTACAACAAGGACCTGGATAAAAACCAAAAGGTCTGTCCCAAATGCGGCTATCACAACCAGTTGTCCGCCCTGGAGCGGCTTTATTTGACGATGGATTCGGGAAGCTTTGTGGAATTTGACGAGAATTTGGTTCCGGGCAACCCCCTGGATTTTCCTGATTACGCCGATAAATTGAAACGGGGGCAGGATAAGACCAAGATGCCCGAAGCCGTGATTACGGGTCTGGGTAAGATTCAGGGCCAGCCGGCCTCCGTCGCCATCACGGATTTTCAATTTATGGGCGGCAGTATGGGCAGCGTGGTGGGGGAAAAGATCACCCGGGCCGTGGAGCGGGCCGTGCAAAAGAAAGTGGGCATGGTCATCGTTTCCGCCTCCGGCGGCGGCGCCCGGATGCAGGAAGGTATTTTTTCATTAATGCAAATGGCGAAAATTTCAGCGGCCTTGGCCCGGTTGGGAGAGGCCCATCTTCCCTATATATCGGTTTTGACTGATCCGACCGCGGGCGGTGTAGCCGCTTCTTTCGGCATGTTGGGGGACGTGAACCTGGCGGAACCGGGCGCCATGATCGGGTTCGCGGGGCCCCGGGTCATTGAACAGACGATCCGGCAAAAACTGCCGAAGGGCTTCCAACGCTCAGAGTTCCTGGTGGAACACGGTTTCGTGGACGCGATTGTTTCCCGGCATGAGCTAAAAGCCACCCTGGGCAAGTACTTGAAGTTTTTTAAATCTTAGAATCAACGCAAAAAGTCCGCGCAAAGACGCCAAGAAGGGCAAAATACTTAACACGGTTTCCCCCAAAATTTTGTCTTTGACGCTCTTGGCGTTTTGGCGCGCCTTCTCGCCATGAAAAAGTTAAGGAAGAAGGTGCTTGTCCCGCAAGATTGGCTCTTGGCCGGCGGGACGTCTTTTCGTGAGCGGTTGGTTTTGGTTGAACGAGGACTCCCATGACCCGCAGGACCGGATTGGATTCGCTGGAACGTTTTGGATGGCGGTTTGGCTTGGACTCCATGCGGGCCCTGCTTCAGAAATTGGGCGATCCCCATCTTTCGCTCCGCTTTGTCCATGTGGCCGGTTCCAACGGAAAAGGTTCCACTTGCGCTTTTTTAGCCTCCCTCTTAAAGCAAACCGGCGCCCGTGTGGGCCTTTATACCTCTCCCCATTTAAGCGACTTGCGTGAAAGATTCCGCGTGAACGGAGCCTGGATTTCCGCCGCTGAACTGAGCCGCCTCAGCCGGCAGGTTCTTCAGGCTTGTTTTCAAGTTCGCCGAAAGCTCGGCCATTCCCCCACCCATTTTGAGGCCCTCACGGCCGTGGCTTTCCTTTGGTTTAAAGCGAGAAAAACCGATTGGGTGGTTTTAGAAGTGGGGCTTGGCGGACGTCTGGACGCGACCAATGTGATACCAACGCCGGAAGCCGCCCTGATCACGCCCGTTGGGTTGGAGCATCAGGATATTTTAGGAAAAACCTTGTCCAAGATCGCCTGGGAAAAAGCGGGCATTCTTAAATCCGGCGGGTTGGCGGCGACCGCGCAAAACCACCCGGAAGCTTTAAGGGCCATCGAAACCACGGCTCGAAAAGCGGGAGCGCTTCTTTGGCGCGCGGGAAAAGAGTTTCATTTTTCTAAAACCGCCGGTGGTTTCGCGTGGGAAGGGCCCGGACTTAAAAAAGAGTTCCGGATGCCTCACATGGCGGGTTATCAAATGGCGAACGCGGCCTTGGCTGTCGCGGGATTTCAACTTTTGGGCGCCAAGGGATTGACCTTGGCTGAAACGGGAATGGAAAAAGCGCTTCAGGCGGCGCGTTGGCCGGGACGACTGGAAGCGCTATCCTCCAAACCTTTGCTGGTAATGGATGGGGCGCATAACCCCGAGGCTACTCGGGTTTTGGTAAATTCGCTTTTGAGCGGCTATCCCAAACGGCGTTGGGTGGTTTTGAACGGATTTTTGAAGGACAAAGATTATAAAACCTGTGTTCGATTACTCGCGCCCTTGACCGCGGTTTCAGTGGTAACGGAGCCGGCTCATGAAAGGGCCGAGCGGGGAGAGCGGGTTTTCCGCGCGTGGGAAAAAACCGGGGCGCGGGTTTTGATGGTTCAAGATTGGAAAAAGGCCTTGGCATTATCCGCCGGAAAAATCACGAAAAATTCGGGATTGCTGATCACGGGCTCGCTTTATTTACTGGGGGATTGCCGAAGGGAACTAGTGGGTTTGCGGGGATTGGAAAAAATATAGTCTTGGGACCGCTTATTAAGCGCCTGCCTTATTTAGACCGGGGCCTTGTTCGTTGACAGTGCCTGGGTTCAATGTTTAAATAACGATGCTTTTTTGAGCCTGCCGGAGGATGTGAGCGCCGGAGGTGAAATACGGGACTGGCCCTATCCTTTTAAGGACGGATCGGTTCCACGCACGGAGGCGGGAAAATGGCCAAGGTCATTTTGAAGAACGTGAACAAGGTCTATGGCAACAATGTGGTGGCGGTCAATAACGTCAATATCGAGATCGCGGACAAGGAATTTTTGATCCTGGTCGGCCCCTCGGGTTGCGGGAAATCCACGACCCTTCGCATGGTGGCCGGATTGGAAGAGTTGTCGGGCGGTGAAATCCGCATCGACGATGTATTGGTGAATGACGTTCCCCCCAAGGACCGGGACATCGCCATGGTGTTCCAGAATTACGCCCTTTATCCCCATATGACGGTTTTTGAGAATATGGCCTTCGGTTTGAAACTGCGTAAATACCCGAAAGAAGAAATCAAGCAACGGGTCCATGAGGCCGCCAACATCCTGGGCATCCAGGAACTTTTGGCCCGCCGTCCCAAGGAGCTTTCCGGTGGTCAGCGCCAACGCGTGGCTTTAGGCCGGGCGATCGTGCGCAAACCCAAGGTGTTCCTCTTTGACGAACCGCTTTCCAACTTGGACGCCAAACTCCGGGTGCAGATGCGCGCCGAAATTTCCAAGCTTCATACCCGCCTGCAGGCGACCATGATCTATGTCACGCATGATCAGCTTGAGGCCATGACCATGGGCGACCGGATCGCGGTCATGAAGGACGGATTCGTGCAGCAAATCGCCGAGCCCATCACCCTTTACGAGAAACCCGTGAATAAATTCGTGGCGGGCTTTATCGGAACCCCCTCCATGAATTTCATGGAAGGGACCTTGAACAAGAAGCGAACCGGCATTTATTTCAACGAGGAAAATTTTGAAATCAAGTTGCCGGACCAATTCAACGTGCAAGTCGAAGGCCATGTGGGCCGGGAAGTGATCCTGGGGATCCGCCCTGAGGATATCCACGACAAAATGGACGCGGCCAACGCCTCGCCGGACAATACCATCAGCGCCACCGTGGAGATTATCGAGCCCCTGGGCGCGGAAGCCTACCTGTACCTAACGACGGGCAAAAGCCCCTTCATCGCGCGGGTGAGCAACCACGACCAGATCGAGATCAACCAAGACATTGAGCTGGTTTTCAACATGCAGAAGGCCCACATTTTCGATAAAGAAACGGAAAAGTGCCTGACCAATTAATTTGGGAGGGCTTTTGGGGCGCGAGCAGGCAACAGACTTTAAAACCGGGGCATTTCTGCCCCGGTTTTTTAATTAGTTCGGCAATCCTTTTCGGAGTTGGAAATCCATGAAAATCGCGGTCGTTGGCACAGGTTATGTGGGATTGGTCACCGGATCCTGTTTCGCGGATTTGGGGAACGTCGTCACTTGCGTGGATGTGAACAAAAAAAAGGTCGCGGAGCTTAAAAAAGGCGTCGTCCCTATTTTTGAGCCGGGGTTGGAGGATGTGGTCCGGCGCAATAAGGATTCACGGCTTTTTTTCACCACCGATCTGGCCAAGGCCGTCCAGGACGCTGATTTTATTTTTATCGCGGTCGACACCCCGCCCAATAAGCAGGGGGAAGCGGATATTACCAACGTCAAAGCTGTGGCCATGAGCATCGCCAAGTGCATCAACCGCTATAAAATCATCATCAATAAAAGCACGGTGCCCATCGGCATGGGCGATATCGTCACCCAGATCATCATCAAGCACGGTCCCCCGGACGTGGCTTTCGACGTGGTTTCCAACCCTGAGTTTTTGAGGGAAGGGTCCGCGGTTTCCGACCTGCTTCATCCGGAGCGCGTGGTCATTGGGGCGACCCGCGAGTCCGCCGCCCAAAAGGTGGCTGAAATTTATAAACCGCTTCAATGTCCCATCCTGATCACGGACCTGAAAAGCGCGGAGATGATCAAATACGCCTCCAACGCTTTTTTGGCCGCCAAGATATCCTTCGTCAACGAGATCGCCAACTTGTGCGATCAGGTCGGCGCGGATATCCTGCAGGTCACCAAAGGGATGAGCTACGACAGCCGCATTGGGGGCCAGTTCTTGAACGCCGGGCTTGGGTTCGGCGGAAGCTGTTTTCCCAAGGATGTCTCGGCGTTGGTCCAGATCGGGAAAAACAACCACTATTCTTTTCAAATGCTTCCGAAGGTATTGGAAATCAATCAATATCAAAGGCATTACTTTTTGAAAAAAGTCGCCCAAGCGGCGGGGCCCTTGAAGGGAAAAACCTTCGCGGTTTGGGGGCTTTCCTTCAAGCCTAACACGGATGATTTGCGGGAAGCCCCTTCCCTCACCATTATTCCGGCGCTTTTAGCCAAGGGCGCGAAGGTGCGGGTCTATGATCCGGCTTCCATGCCGAAGGCTAGGCTTCTTTTTAAGAAAGCCCGGTTTTGTAAGGACGCTTATGAGGCCGCCCAAGGGACGGACGCGGTTTTACTTTTAACCGACTGGAATGAGTTTAAACAAATTGATTTTTCCAAATTGAAATCACTTGTTCGGGGAGCCGTGGTGGTTGACGGACGGAATATGTATGAAGCCCGGGAAATGGCGGAGAAGGGTTTCGCCTATTATGGGATGGGCCGGGGCGCGGTCGCGGCTTTTTAAAGGGTCTTCGTGAGGGATTAAGAGGCTTAAGGGAGATTCATTTGGAAGTCGCTTTATTAGGATCCACCGGCATGTTGGGCGCTCAAATCGCCGAAATCCTCCGCCAAGCGGGGCATTCGGTCTTGACGCCGTCGCGTGACGAGGCGGACTTATCCAAACCTTTCACCTTGGAGCGTTTCTTCGAGAACCATTCTTTTTCCTGGCTGATCAATTGCGCCGCTTTTACCCGGGTGGACGCCTGCGAGGAAGCGGCCTGGTATTCGGAGGCTTTCGCGGTCAACGGTGTGGGTGTCGGCTGGCTGGCCAAATTTTGCCGCAGCACCGGGCGCGCCTTCATTCACTTCTCCACCGATTATGTTTTTGACGGCACCCAAGAGGCTCCTTATGTTGAAACCGATAAACCCAAGCCCATCAACGCTTATGGCCGAACCAAGCGCCAGGGAGAGACTTTGCTTTTGGATGAAAAGTGCGATTTTTACCTGATCCGAACCTCTTGGTTGTATGGGCCGGGAGGCCGTAATTTCGTCACCACCATGATGGAACTTTTCCGCAACAAGCCTAAAGTCGAAGTGGTGACGGACCAGACGGGCACGCCTACCTTTACCCGGGATGTGGCGTTATTCGTGAAAGAACTGATTGAAAAAAAAGCCCCTTTTGGCATCTACCATTTTGCCAACCAGGATTACACCTCGTGGTATGATTTCGCGTTGGAAATTCAGAAAAAAACCGGTTTGAAGGCCTGCAAAATCGTGCCCACCCTTTCGGAAAATATCCTGCGTCCGGCGCCCCGTCCCGCCAATTCCAGCTTTGATTTATCCAAAGCCGCCGAGGCCGTCGGGCATTCCTTTCGGCCTTGGACCGAGGCCCTCCAAGACTATCTCACGGAGGTCGCGCCGTGAGCCGTCTCGACCTGTCGGTGGTTATCCCGATTTATAACGAAGAGGGGCGGATTGAGAAGACTTTGGAGAAATCCCTCGCCTATCTGAAACTGAGCCGGATCAAGGCCGAAATCATCCTGGTCGACGATGGTTCGACGGACGCCACCATCCAAGTGGTCGAGGCTTTTCGAAAAAGGAAAAGAGCCCAGAAACTGATGAAACTATTAAAACATCCGGTCAACCGGGGAAAGGGCGCCGCGGTCCGAACGGGCGTCCTTGAAGCCCAGGGCCGGGTGGTGCTTTATATGGACGCGGACAACGCGACGCCCCTTTCGGAGTTTGAGAAGCTCAGTCCCGGCTTAAACCGCGGGTTTGAAGTGGTGATTGGAAGCCGCGCGACGGACCGAAGCCAAGTGATGGTGAGTCAACCCCTTTACCGGCAGGCGATCGGCCGGGTGGGGAACCTCTTGGTCCAACTTTTGGCCACGCCGGGTTTATGGGATACCCAATGCGGGTTCAAGGCCTTCAGCCACCGGGCCGCCAAAGCTATTTTTCCCCTTCAGACTATCGACGGTTTTGGGTTTGACGTGGAACTTTTATTCATCGCCCGTAAAAAAGGGTTTCAGGTCTTGGAAACCTCGGTCCAATGGTTTGACGCTCCCGGATCTAAAGTGAACGCTGTTCGGGATTCCTTTCGAACCCTGATGGAACTTTTCCTAATCCGGTGGAACAGCTGGAAGGGGACTTATGGGAGCTCCAAGGCAGGCTGAATTATTTTTCATTGTCCCGGCCGATGACCGCTCCCGGACAAATGCCGCCAGGAAAAAGCGATGATCCACCGCCAACCCATGCTTTCCGTCGTGACCGAAGCGAGTACCCGCGAAATAACCGAGATTTTTTCCTTGGAAAAATCCATCCGTTTTTTTCATGCTGAACTGAAACGGGCCTTTCCGGACGGCCGTTTTGAGCTCATTGTGGCGGCCAATTATCCGCCCGCCTTTTCCTTTCCGTCAAAAAATTTTAAATGGGTGGTGGTCCCCCGAGTGGGTTATTACGGACTCAAGAACGCCGGGTTTAAGGCGGCCCGGGGCGGTTTTGTGGCTTTTTGGGACAGTGATTGCCGACCGGGCCCAGGTTACGCGACCAACGCTGTCCGCCGCTTGGAAGCCAATCCTTCGCTGGGGGGGGTCGCCGGGGCGTCCTTTTATATGGGAAGTTCTTATTGGGCGCGTTTGGAAGCTCTTTTAACCTACGGGCATCTGCATGCCGGAGAAAGAAGCCTCATGGACCAGGCGCCCATGTCCCATAATTTGGTTCTGCGAAAGAGTCGATTCAAAAAACCGCCTTTTGGCCCCTTTACCGCCCGCCTCGGAGGAGACGTTTACGCGACGCGATACGCCTCCAAGCTGGGCTATCCTTTTTGGGTGGACCCCAAATTGAACATGTATCATGAAAGACAAGATTTGACGAGTGTCCCGGCTAAGTTCATTGAAAAAAGGATGATGCGGCTCTGTAGCCCCCTCACACATTGGCCAGCCCGGTCGGCCGGGAAGGTGCTGTTTTTGGCGACCCGGGCGGCGGCAATAGGTTTTTTGAAAAGAGCGGAAAAAGTTCTTATTTATCGAAAATACATGTCTTTTAATTGGTGGGAAACCCTTTTGTCTTTGCCCGCGCTCGTTATTTTATTGGGGATCGACGGCCTGCTGATCGCCGCGATGGCCGTTTGGCCGCCCTGTTTGAAAAAAACATTGAGGCATCAATGCGGGATAAAGTGGATGGAAATCCATCGGTATATGAAACAGGTCGCTCCATAAATTGACATGGAACTTTTGCCTATGGGCTGTGAAAATACCCGTGTGATTTCTGTGGCCCGTTTTTCGGCTTAAGATTTTTTGGAGAGTTTTACCCGGCATCCGAACATCTTGCAGGAGGCTTATGGAATCCGAAATCCAGCCGCCACCCCCTTCCGCATCTTCGGGCCGGGCCCGACGAGCCGCCCGAAATTCGATTTCCCTCACGAGTGCCGAGATCTTTTCCCGGTTTTTCACTTGGTTGACCGTCCTTTTTCTTGCCCATCATTGGAGTCGAAATGACTATGGCCAGTACGCCACTGCGGTCAATTGGGTGACGATTTTCTCCACCTTGACAGGGCTGGGAATCGGCGCCTTGGCGGTTCGGGATGTGGCGCGAGATAAAAGTCGTTCCAACGATTACCTTCGAACCATCGTCACCACCCGGGCATGGACCTCCTTGTTTTTTACAGCCGTTTTGATTTTCTTGGGGCGTCTTTTGCATTATGAACCCCTTTTGTGCATGGCGATGGGGGTGTTGGGTTTGAGGCTTTTGTTCGAAGCTCCGGGAGGCGGCTACAGCATTCTGCTACAGGCCCATGAGAGAATGGCCTTACAAGGAATAATCTCCTTGGGTTCGGCTTTTTTACGGATGCTGGGAATTGTGGTGGTGGTTTATTTGGGAGGGCGGATCGTATCGGCTTGTTGGGTTTGGGTGGCGGTATCTGTTCTCACCCTGATTCCTTTGATCGCGATTGGAAGGCGCCAAGGCTGGTCTTTCCAATGGTCCCGATTGCGGTGGGCGGAAATTTTGGACATTTTGAAACGGTCCATTCCGTTCGCGGCCTTTGGAACCCTTCAGATGCTTTATTACCGGGTGGACAGCGTCATTCTTAAGAATTACTCGGGCAACGAGGCTGTAGCCCTTTACGACATGGCCGGACGTCTGCTTTTTGTTGTCTTCATGGTTTCAGACCATTTCGGTATTTCGACCCTACCGTCATTTTCCGCGGCCCGTGATCAATCGGAAGATCTGAAGCGGTTGGCGACTCGATCACTTAAACTTCTCGTTTTAATGGGATTGCCTTTGACTGTGGGCGGGTTTCTTTTGGCTAATTCCTTGATGGCTTTTTTGTTTGGCCCATCCTACGAGGCCGCTGGCCCGATTTTCGCTTTATTAGCCCTTTCCATTTTTCTTCATTTTGGCACAAAGCCTTCGGTTAATTTACTGGCGGTGCAGGCCCCCGGTCGGTTAACCGGTCTATTTTTTTGGCTTTTCATCCTGAACGTTTCGGCTAATTTTTTGGTGATCCCCCGGTGGGGGGGGACGGGGGCTGCGGCCGTTTCAACTTTTTGCGAGTTGGTGTTCCTGGGGTGGGTATTGGGGATGACCCGCGGGCATTTCCAAATTTTAGATTTCGGGTTTAGGCGAAGCCTGCTGGCCGGCGTTCTTGCCTCGGTCATCATGGGGATTGGAATACACGAAAGTCCCGGTCTCTATTGGTTGGCATTGGGGCCATTCGTCTATGGCGCGATTATTTGGGGTGCCGGTGGATTAAACCATGATGATTTAGCCAGCCTGAAGTCCGTCTTGAGGATCAAGCCCTAATTACCATCGGGAAAAAAATCAGTTGCTGAATAAAACTCTTGGTGATTTTGACACGGATTCAATTTAGATAAGCTCGACTCTTTTTATCTTTACCATGATGGCGAAGGGATCGATTGCCAGTTTAAAGGGAGAAAATGGGGATCAAAGGGAAGGAAACCCGACAAGTCTGTGTTTTCGAGGATGACCCCGGGGGCCATCGCCTGGCCCACGCGCGTCTTTTGTTGAGCCACGCGTACCAAGTCACCGGAATCAAGCCTTTGTTCGCGACGACCCGGGAAGTTTTGGGTTCGGTGCCCTATAAAGTAAACCTCAAAAAAATCGAAAATCGGTTTGAAACATTGATTTTTTCCGATATTCGCCCCGAAAACCAGTTTGATCGATGGCGCGAATTTTCCCGGGTGGCCCGGACGGCGGAAGCGCGGGGTTGCGGCCGCGTTTTGTTTCCGACTGCGGATAAAGTGGTCCCGCTGATCGGGGTCGGCCGGTTATTGGGCTTCAGAAAATTTGGAATTGAGGTCCGTTGCGGTGTTTTGCGTTTGGACGCCCCCTATCCCGGGTTTCATCTTTGGCGCCGGGTCAAGAATTGGGTTTCGTTCTTCCTGCAACAAAAAGCCGGTGTTCGGGTTCTTTACTATGATGATTACGCAGTTCAGAAAATGCGTCGTGAACAGGGGACCAAGTTGACCGGGGTGTCCGATCCCCCCCTCTTCAGGGGCCACGGTTCGGTCAAGCGCGGTGATCGAAAACCAGTTAAGAAGGCGAAACTTTGTTTTGGCATCATTGGCTGCCTGGATTTTCGTAAGGGCGCCGACCTTTTGTTGGCGGCGTTCCAACGCGCCCGTTTACCCCAAAGCGCGAGTCTCTTGATCGCGGGTGAATTGCGGACCACCCATTTGCTTGAAAATATCCTTTCCGCCCAAGCCCGCATGGGCGTTCGGCGGTTGCGATTTCGGGATGAATTCCTCGGCGACCGGGATTATTGGCGTCTCTTGAACCAGATGGACGTGGTGTGCCTCCCTTATCGAAAACACATTGGGTCTTCAGCGGTTTTTGCCCAGGCGGCCCTGCTCGGCAAAATCATCCTGACTTGCGATTATGGTTGGTTAGGTTGGGAAGGACGTAAATACAGTAAGGGGTTGGTTTTTAAAAACGGCTCATTGGATTCCATGACCGCCGCCTTGGAAATGGCCTGGAAAAATCGTAGAACATTGTCGAAAATGAAATCGAATTATAAACCGGTGGATGAACTGAAATATCTTCGCGCATTTTGCGGGTTTTAGAGGATCGCGAAATTTCCCAAAAAGCATCGCGCTGACCGGACTTCGGGCGGTTTTCCTGTCCGCTTCGTTGTTTAGGGGGCTCTGCCGGGTTTCCTTTTCAAAAAAGGGACTTATACTAGGGGGATATAGGGTTGACGCGCGGGGCCGCGAAGCGGACCTGATATCGTTTTGACGGGCTATTGAAAAACCCAGCCTGGTTTATCCGACGCGGTTAATGAAATTCTTACAGCCTCCTTATCCTTGGCATTCACGGAGAAAAAAATGCGAAAAAAATCAGAGCTCCCGATCGCGGGTAAAAATCCGGCCTTGGGCTTGACTGGCCGTTTGCGGCATCCGGACGCCTTGGTTTTTCTTTTGGGCGGCATTTTAGGAAGCGCTTTAAACCTGGGTGTGTTCGTGGTCCTTTACGCTTTGTTCCAATGGAATCCCGCCCTGGCTTGTTTTTGCAGTACCTTTTTAAATGAAGCCTTTCATCACGTTTATTACCGGACGGTTTACGTCAACGAGGAAATTCAATTCCGCACGCCGGGAGCCATTCAATGGTTTCTATATGTATGGACGGCGCTGGGCAGCGCGCTCATTTTTTTCGCCCTTTTTCAATGGGTCCATTTGAGCGTCTGGGTCGCCATTCTGTTGACCCTGGTCATTCTCTCGATCTCCAACACCTTGTTCGTCCGCATTTCCACTTTCGGTTCAGCCCATTTGGCCGAGGTGGAGTATCTGGAGATGAATGAAAGTTATTATGACGACCAAACCAATGAGGCAAAGGTCAGCAAGTTCCGCGCTTGGTATCACCGCTCCCGCTATGAAAAATTAACCCAATTTGTCGAAGCCCACTATAAAAAGGGCATGAAGGTCGCGGACTTGGGATGCGGAAATTGCTGGTGGAATGTCCATTCCTTGCCGGTGACGGGGGTGGATATTAACCCCAAAATGCTGGGCTGGGCGAAAAAGAATAAGCGCTTGAAAGACTTCAAGGTGACGGGCAATTTGGGTAAAACCGGCCTGGCGACCGCTTCCTACGACTTGGTGATCATGACGGAGACATTGGAACATATCCTGGATTTGGAAGGGGTCTTGAAGGAAGTGCGCCGGATCTTGAAGCCCAACGGAACTTTCCTGATTACGGTTCCTTATGATGTTTTCTTGGGCCCTTTTTTCATCCTGTTCAACATCAACTGCTTTTACATGGGATATATCCGGGGAAGCCAGTATCACAAATACCGCTGCGGCCATATCAATCATTTCACGAAAAGCCGCATGAGCCAAACCTTGGCGGCGAACGGGTTTTCGATGAAGAGTTCCTTTCTGGTGAATTGGCTTTTGCTTTACGCCGTGGCCCGGAAGTCGGACGCGAAACGATGAGCTTTTAACCCCCCAACCAAAAAAACAACATAATTTTCAAGCCCTGATTCCGGGCAAGAAACTTGTTGTTATGGAATTTATCCTTATTGCTTCCGCTCGATTTTCTTAACGTCTCGGCGCTCCGCTCTTATATATTAAAAAACAGCAAGCCGGGTGTCGTAAAATGCCTTTTGGGGTTCAACGAGAATTATTCTTATCGTGAGGGGCCTATCGCGTGATTATTGGAATCGACGGCACTTGCTTACAGGGAGCGCGCACAGGCGCGGGATGGTATTTAACCCATTTGTTGGAAGCGATTTCCCATCACTTGGAAGAAGACAAGCTCATTGTCTGGATGAACAGCCCGACGCCGGAAGAAAGGTCCCGGGTTCCGGAAAACCGGTTTATTTCGGTCAACGCCACCCATTATCCCTGGACCGCGCTCAAGATGACTTGGAATACCTTGGGAACGCCGACGATGGAATCACTTTTGGGGCGCCCCGCGGACATCTGTTTTTATCCCAACTACCTGCCCCTGCCGCAAAAAACAGGCAAGCAGGTTCTTTTCGTCCATGACTTGGCTTACCTCACCAATCCGGAATGGGGGCAGGGGACGGATTTCAAGAATTTCAAAAAGAATATCGAGAAGCAGGAAGAGAAGGTCGATTTAATCCTAACTTGTTCGGAGTTCAACCGGCAGGAATTGACCCGCCAATTCGCGGGGCTGCCCGATTCCAAAATCCGGGTGATTCCCCACGGCCTTTCCAAAGAATTCAGCCGGCCCGCTCCCGCGGACCGGATCCAAAAGGTGCGGGATCATTACCGGTTGAAAGACCATTATTTTTTATTCGTGGGAACCTTGGAGCCGCGAAAAAATCTGCTCCGCTTGGTCCACGCCTTTCTTCTTTTTAAACAACGCCAAAATACCCCTCATGAATTAATCCTGGCCGGGCCCAAGGGATGGATCGGGGAAGATTTCCTTCATTTTATCCAGTCCCCGGCCTTGGCCCAGAAGGTCCGTTGGATTCAATACGTTTCGCCGGAAGATCTGCCCGCGCTTTATTCAGGCGCCGACGCCTTCGTGTTTCCCTCGCTGAAGGAAGGTTTTGGGCTTCCGCTGCTGGAGGCTATGGGATGCGGGACACCCGTTCTGGCTTCCAACAGCGCCGCGATCCCCGAAGTGGCCGGGGACGCGGCCTTGCTGGTGGAGCCCACCAGCATCCAGGAATGGTGCCAGGCTTTTCAACGCATACTGGACCCGGCCTTGGCGGCGGATCTGAAGCGAAAGGGCCAGGCCCGGGTTTCGCTTTTCCGATGGGAACACAGCGCTTCCCAAACATTGGCGGCGTTTAAGATGCTGGCGGGCGTCCGGCGCTAGAAGTTGCTTGGTAAAAGGCTTTTTTCCATGTAAACTTTGGCCCTCATCGTATCGCTCGCGGAGGAAGGCTTGCCCAAATTGACCTCAAAAACCTCAACCTCCATTAATGACCCCCAGCGCTGCCAAATTTGCGACACCACCCTGACCCTCTATCCCTTGGGATTCAAAGAATGCCCGCATTGCCTTAAAAAAGTTTGCCGTTCCTGTTGGCGGGAAAGCTGGGTGGAGAAGCGCTTTCCAACGGACCGTTGCGCGCACCGCCAAGAAGGCGAAAACCTGGGCGTCGCCCCCATGGGTGAAAAGGTCCAAAACGTCGAGTGGGATTGGCAAAAAACCATCGCGATCGGCGTGGTAGCCCTTTTAGCCATCGTGGTTTTGATTTTTCTATGGAACCTTTTCGTTTTTTAAGTTTTCCCGCCCGCTTAAACTTTTTCTTCCCAATAAAGGTGAGGTCTGTTTTTATGAAAACTTTAGTTAATGGGGGCGCGGGCCTCATCCCTTTTTTATATTTGAACCATCATGAATGTGCGGTTGCCGGAACGGGCAAGATGGATGAGGTGATTTCGTGAAGATTCTCGTGACCGGCGGGGCCGGCTTCATCGGCAGCCACGTGGTGGACGCTTATTTGGAAGCGGGACACTCGGTGGTGGTCGTGGACGATCTTTCCACGGGCAAAAAGGAAAACCTTAATCCTAAGGCCAAGTTCTACGCCATGGACCTGATGGACGAGAAGCTCCAGCAGATCATCCAAGATGAAAAAATCGACGCGGTCAACCACCATGCCGCCCAAATTAAGGTGAAGGCGTCCCTGGAAGACCCTTACTTCGACGTGAAGCTGAACGTGCTGGGGTCGGTCCTGCTTTTGGATCTTTGCCGCCGGGCGGGGGTGAAGAAATTTATCTACGCCTCCTCGGGCGGCGCCCAGTACGGCGAAATGACGGACAAGCCTTTCTTGGAAACCCAACCGGCCCATCCCTTCTCGGTTTACGGGGCCAGCAAATACACTGTCGAGCTTTATACGGATGTTTTCGCCCAAAATTTCGGGTTGGACTATGTCATTCTTCGCTACGCCAATGTATATGGCCCCCGGCAGGACGCTTTGGGGGAAGGCGGAGTGGTGGCCATCTTTACCCACGGCATGCTGACCCAAGGGGACTTTCAAATTTTCGGGGACGGCTATCATTTGCGCGATTATGTCTATGTCAAGGATGTGGCCCGGGCCAGCCTGCTGGCGCTGGATTATCCGAAGAACGATGTGTTTAACATTGGAACGGGTGTGGGCACCAGCACGTTGGATCTTTTTGAGACCTTGGCGAAGGCCACCGGTTATTCCAAGCCGCCCAAAAAGACGGTGGCCCGGTTGGGCGATTTGGGCAAAAGTGTTTTGGACCCCTCGAAAGCGAAAAAGCTTTTAAAGTGGGAGCCGTCGCGGGATTTGAGGACAGGAATTCAGGAAACCGTCGAATACTACAAAAGAAGTTAGGGGTTTGGAGTTAGGAATTAGGAGTTTACGGCGAATGACATGGCATCCCATGCTTTTCGTCTTTAAAACTTCTCGCTTCAAGCTCCTCACTCCTAACTCAACGCGGAGCGTTCAATGAAGGCCATCATCCTGGTGGGCGGGCAGGGGACAAGATTGCGCCCCTTGACGGACCATATCCCCAAAAATATCGTGCCCCTTTGCGGGGCGCCTTTCCTGCATTACCCCATCGCCCAACTCAAAAAAGCCGGAATCCGGGAAATCACTTTTTCCCTGGGCTATAAACCCCAGGCCATCCGCAAAATCTATGGGGACGGCCGCAAATTAGGCGTGAAAATAAACTACGCGATCGAAAAAGAACCCCTGGGGACGGCGGGTGCCATCAAGAACGCCGAAAAGTACGTGAAGGGACACCCGGTGGTGGTCCTGAACGGGGATATCTTGACCGACCTTCCTTTGGCCAAAATGATCGATTTCCACCGCAAGAAGAAATCAACGGCAACCTTGGGGCTCGTCCAGGTGGAGGACCCCACGGCTTATGGGTTGGTGGTGCTGGACGCCCAAGGGGCCATCACCCGGTTTTTGGAAAAGCCAACCTTAAAGGAAGCGGTGACCGACACGATCAACGCGGGTGTCTATTTATTCGAGCCGTCGGTATTTAATTTTATCCCCGCGAAGGTCAATTATTCGGCCGAGCGGGCCTTGTTCCCCGATTTGCTGAAATCCAAGACGCCTTTTTACGGTTACGTATGGAAAGGTTATTGGCAGGACATCGGCACACCCGCTAAATACCTCACCACCCATTGGGATATTCTCAATGGCGCCTTTAAGGTTCCGGGTTCATGGACGAAAAAGGGAAAAAACGTTTATTGGGGCAAGGGTGTGAAGCTGGGCAAGAAAGCCAAGGTCCAGGGGCCGGCTGTCTTAGGCGACGGATCGGTGATCGAGGAAGGCGCGAGGATCCTTCCCTTCACGGTTTTGGGCGCGGGCTGCCGAGTGGGTCCGGGCAGTTCGGTGGGTAAAAGTGTGCTTTGGGACGGAGCGGTCGTGGGACCCCGCCTATCGCTCGACGAAGTGATTCTGGGGCGAAAGGCCCACGTTCATTCGAAAGTCGACAAGGGAAGCGTCTTGGGCGACTACAGCCGGACTTAATGGAACCGGGTTATCGACGGGCCGCGACCCTCAGTGATCTAGAGGATCAAAAATCGGTCGAGGTTGAAGTGGGTGCCATGCCCCTGTTGCTTCACCGCCGGGGCCAAGAAGTCTTCGCCACCGGAATCTATTGTCCCCACGCTGAGGTGATTTTGGATCCGAAAAATTGTTTCGGGGATGATATCGTCTGCAAGGCCCACGGATACCATTCCAATATCCGCACCGGCGAATGCTTGAACGACCCGGATTTAAGGTTGCCGACCTATCCGACGCGGATTGAAGCCGGTGAGGTCTGGGTCAAACTCTTTTAATCAGTGATAAAATAAAATCCAGTTCATTTCACGAAGAGGCTGTCATGAAAATTCGTTGGATATTCTTAGCTTTTTTCGGGTCGGTAGCCTCCGCGGGGGCCGCTCCCGCGGATAAGCCTTTCCAACTTTTCCCCTCGGACACGGCGGCGGTTTCTTACACCAAGGCCGCCCCGACTTTTGACGAAAGCGGCAAACCCTGGAAATTTCCTTACGGTGAAAAAGTTCAAATCACCCTGGCGCCCGAGGTAGTCTTGCGGGCGGTGAACCCTTATCAATTCGGCGTGAATACGGCTTGCTGGAGCGGAAAGCAATTTTTCATGGCGCCGGAGCAATTCGACAAAGCCAAGGAAGCCGGCATCCGGTTTTGGCGCTGGCCGGGAGGGAGCACTTCGGATAACTATTTTTGGAACGGGGATTATTCCAAACACGCCGTGGATCACGACGGGAATAATGTTTCCAACTTGAACGGCGCCTGGGCGGTCTCGACGGATGATTTCATGCAATTTTGCCAAGCGACGGGCTCCCAGCCCATCTTTACGGTGAATTACGCGGCGGCCCGTTATATCAATGTTCAGGCGGCGGCGGATTTGGCCGCGGGCTGGGTGCGCTATTGCAACGTGGAAAAAAATTACAAAGTCCGCTATTGGGAAATCGGCAATGAGGTTTACGGGCCTTGGGAAGAAGGCAACAAGATGGACGGCAAGGCCCAATTGACGGGCGATGTTTATGGCAAGGATTTCCAAGTGATCGCGGCGGCCATGCGAAAGGTGGACCCCGATATTTTCATCGGCGCCGTGGTGGTCGACACCGACAGCGGGGATGATTGGACCGGGTATCATTGGTGGAACCGGGATTTACTGCCCCAGCTTAAGGGCCAAGCTGATTTCCTGATTCTCCATCAGTATTTCTTTTGGCCTTTCGACGCGCAAAATGTTTACACCCATCCTTCCAACGATGTTTTCCTGTCCAACCTGCACAAATTGGCGGACGCGAAAGCGGCCCTGGACCAAATGATCGACCAATACGCCCCCTCGGAAAAAGGGATTCCAGTGGCCTTGACCGAGTTCAATCTGGTGAACGCCACTCCGCCGGAGACCACCCAATTGTTGAATGGACTTTTTACCGCGGAAGTTTTGGGCGAAAGCATGAAGTCCGGCTACGTGGCCACTGATTTTTGGGATTGGAAGAACGGCCTGGATAAAAAACTGGGCGGCGACCACGCCATGCTGGCCTCGGGTGATCCTTCGGCCACCGAAGGCGCGCCCCGGGCGACTTACTACACTTACGCCCTCTACCATAACGCCTTCGGGTGCCAACTCATCGGCGCGGACAGTTCGGACCCCGCCGTGAAAGTTTACGCCAGCCGTTTTTCCGGGGGGGAACTGGGACTGATCATCGTGAACGAGGACAACCGGCCGAAAACTTTGGTGCTGAACACGGGGGCCTTTAAACCCCAAGGCAAGCTCATGGGTTGGGTTTTGAGCGGCCACGATCTTAATGACAGTCAAGTCTCCTGGAATGGCGAAAAATCCTCCCCGGGCGGGGGACCCTTTCCGATTCAATCCATCGCGCCTTATAAAGCGCATTTTGACCCCGCGAAGGGATTGGCCGTGCCGGTGGCGGCTCATTCGGCTTCGGGGTTGGTGCTTTATTAAAGCGGCCGCCCCAAGCCGGCTTTCTGCTAAATTGCCCCTATGGGTTTGGAGAAACTAAATGGATAAAATTCGATTTGGGACCGATGGTTGGCGCGCGAAGATCGCCGATGGGTTTACCTTTTCCAATGTTCGGCGCGCGGCTTATGGGCTGGGCGCGGTCCTCCGGAAAAAGAAAAGATCGGCCAAGGTTCTCGTGGGGTTTGATACCCGGTTTAATTCGGATCAATTCGCCCGGGAAGCCGCCCATAGCTTAGCCACCCAAGGCCATCGGGTTCTTCTTTCCGACCGGATTATTCCAACACCCGCCCTTTCTTTGGCCGTGCGCGATCAAAAGGCCGACGCCGGCGTCATGATCACCGCCAGCCATAACTCCGGGGCTTATAACGGCTTTAAGGTCAAATTGCCGCCGGGTATTTCCGCGCCCGAAAGTTTTACCCGGGCGATTGAGAAAAATATTCCGAACTTAGCGCCGTCCGCGGTGGCGCGCCGGATTCCCCTGGCTCATTGGCTTTCCCCCTATTTGAAAACCATCGCCTCCCAAATTGATCTCAAGGCGATCCGCAAAGCGGGGTTTCGAATCGTGTTTGATTCCATGCACGGGGTGGGGGAGGATCATTTTGAGCGCCTCCTCAAGGGCGGTAAGACCCGGGTGACAACGGTGGCGGCCGAGCGGGATGTTTTTTTTGGCGGGCGCCAACCCGAGCCGATTGGGCCCAACCTGGGTCCTTTGGCCTCTATGATTCGAAAAACGAAAGCCCACATGGGATTCGCCACCGATGGGGACGGGGACCGGGTGGGGCTGATGGATGAGCGGGGGCGGTATGTCCATGTCCACCGGCTTCACGGAATTTTACTTTACCATTTATGGGTCCATCGGGGTTTGCGCGGCGCCGTGGTGAAAACCGTCTCCGGGACCCGGATGCTGGAACGCATGGCTCAAAAATGGGGCATTGCGCTTTATGAGACGCCCATTGGATTCAAATATATCGGCGAGATCATGTTGAAAGAGGATGTTTTGCTCGGCGTGGAGGAGAGCGGCGGCATCGCGGTCAAGGGCCACCTGGCCGAGCGGGATGGTTTGTTCTCGGCGCTTTTGATTTTGGAGGCCCTGGTTTATTTAAAAAAATCCGTAACCGGAGCCGTGGATTTTGTCCAAAAACAGTTCGGGCCTTTTTATTCGGACCGGATCGATTTGGAGAATGTGCCCTTTGACCGCCAGAAAAAGATTCTCGACCGGCTTAAAAACACCCCGCCCGCGGCTATGGCGGGTTCCCCAGTGACCGGCCTTCAGACCTTGGACGGGGTCCGCTTGGATCTTAAGGACGGCTGGGTGATGGCCCGGGCCTCGGGCACCGAACCGCTTTTGAGGCTTTACGCCGAGTCCGGTTCGCGAAACCAAACCCAAGCGTTATTAAAGGCGATTCGTTCGGAAGCTTTAAGAAAATAAAAATTTTGCTTTTGCTGGGGTTTTTCATCCCTTTGGCCGTTGACGGCCTTAAGAGGCTGGCCTAAAATCGTTTTGCCCATTGTCATACACGATGTCTTTCTTCGTTTTTCCTGAAATTTACTGGCCAAGGAGCGGGCATGTCCCTGCGTTTAAAACGGGTTTCCTTTTGCGCCCTTTTCTTCTTGATGCTCGCGTTTGCGGGTCTTCGGGCCGAACCGGACAGCCAGTTTTACCTGGATAAGGGAAATGTCTATTTGCGCACGGGGAAGAGCGAGACCGCGATCAAGTATTTTCAAGAAGCGGTCGATCTGGATCCTTATAATGTGGAAGCCCGGACCAACCTGGGGAAGCTTTACGCTGAAAAAAACCAAATGGATGACGCGTTAAGCCAATTCCAAAAGGCTCTTCAAGTCCAGCCGAATTATTTCCCGGCCCTGTCCAATGTCTCTTTTGTTTATCTTCAAAAACGGGATTTCCCCGACTCGATTTCTTACGCCAAAAAAGCCCTTCAAATTAACCCTGATTTTGGCTCGGCCCATTACAACTTGGGCATGGCTTACTTTTTAACCCAGCGTTATGAACAGGCCATTCCGGAGCTTAAAGTAGCGGTTCGCTTTTTCCCGGACAACGCCGAAATCAACGAGCGCCTGGGGGATTCTTATATCGCGCTCCAGCATTCGGATGTGGCTTTGGCTTACTACCGGCAGGCCGTGAACGAGTCGCCCATGTCCGCGGACGCCCGGGCGAAATTGGCCGATACCTATCAAACCGAGGGCCAGCAGGACCGCGCTTTGGCCGAGTACAAAGCCGCCGTGGATATTAATCCGGGGGATATCGACGCCCATTATAAATTGGCGGACTATTACGAAAGCATCCGGGATTGGGACAACGCCCAAAAGGAATATCTGGCGATCCTTCAAGCGGACGACCAGCAAGCCGAGGCCCATAAGCAGGTGGCTAAAATTTACGAGCGGCAGGACGACGCGAGCAAGGCCCTTTACCATTGGGAGAGATACTCCGAATTGGTTCCCAGCGACAACGACGCGAAGGCGCATATTAAGGACATTCGAAAGCCCCTGTTGACCAAACAAGAGGTGGAACAGATGGCCCGGATGGACAAGCAAAAGCAGGCGGTTCAAGCCACGCCGTCTCCCAGCGCGGGGTCAACGCCCACGGGTCAATCGGCCAGTGAGCAAGCCACGGTGTCCGCTAATTTCCAACCCGTCACCTTGGAATCTCCCGACGTTTCCTCGCCGGGATTATTTCCGCCCCGCATCAGTGAGGAGCCCACGCCTACGCCTCCGGTTCAGTTGGTGCCCATGGACGTGGCCCAGCCGTCTCCCGAGATTCCCTCGGTCCAATAAAGCCTCAAAGTTGGATGAGAATACTGCGCTCTTTGGTCATGCTGACCATGCCCAGCGGCGCGCCCGGGATTTTTTTCACGTACTTTTTCTCCGTATAACTGACCGTGACCTTGGAGCCGGGCTGGGCTTTGCTTCTGAGGGCCGCTGTTTGGGCGGCCCGTAGGATCAGCGCGTCGGTGTAAACCGCGTCCCGGCGCAGGCGCCTTAAAATGACGTGGGAGCCCGGCAGGTCCCTTACATGGAACCATAAATCCTCGGGCTGGGCCAATTGGAAGGTCACATAGTCATTGGCGATGGCGGAAGTTCCGGCGCACATCTCAAATTGCGGATTAAGCTTTTCTCGAAGGATGTTGGGGGTCGGTATTTTAGGCTCTTTGATTTTGACGGCTTTTTCCCTGGTTTCTTTTTTGACGGGGAAAAGTTCCAGCCGGGCCTTTCGAATATCCTCGGCGGTTTGAAGCGCGGGCAGGCTGCGTTGGGCCGACTTGAGCTGGTGCAGGCGTTCCTCGATTTCTTTTTCGCGTTTTTCGACCAAGGCAAGCCCCCGGGAGCCCTTCCGGGCTTTTTTGAAAAAACGCTGGGCGCTTAAAAGCGGCGTGGCTTCCGGATCCAGCGGAATCACGACAGTCCCCGGCGTGCCACGCACCACGTCCTCCAGTTCCACTTCGGTTTGATGGGGCTTCAACTTGTGCAACTGGGCCATCAAGAGCTCGCCCCACCATTGGTATTGATCGGATTTTTCGGCCTCGATCCGGTCTTTTTTTAGTTTTTCCGAGATTCTTTTTTCGTGTTTGAGCGCTTTGTTAATCTCGGACTCAATCCGGATTTTTTCTTGGCTGAGGATCCGCTTGTGGTTTTCCAATTGGAACAACTCGTCCATGGCTTCAGAAGGACTTGAGAAAACCGCCGCTTCCGCGTTCGCGGGCGGGTTGGTTCCCGCTTCAGGGGGCGCGGCGAAAATTTGGATCGACGGAGAGGACCCCGAAAGAACCTCGAAAGAATCCCAGCCTTTCTCGATCAGGACCCGTCTTAGGGCGGTCCAATGGGAAAAGGCTTTAGGTCCCAGTCCCTCTAAATGGGCGCAAAGCTCCGGATCGGTCCCGCGAAAAGTGGTTTTAAACCAGGCGCCCAAAGGCGGCTTGCCGGCGTCTTCCCAAAGTTTTTGAAAGGTGTCCTCGTCCAGCGTCCAAAAGTTTGGTTTTTCCAAAGGCTGGGGCGGCGGCCCGTAAACGGCTTGGGGAAGGACGGGCCTCTCCACTTCGTTTTTATACCGCATGGCGCTGACAATTTGTCCGTCCGGGCCGACCAGAATGAGGTTGGGGTATTTGGAAAGGCCCTCAAAAATGAGCCGGTAAAGTCCATGGGAGGCTTTGAAGTGGAAGGTAATCAACCGCTCGCCGGGTTCCTGCTCGATGTCGGCGATTTGGGCGTAGTCCAAATGTTTGCGCAGGGAACGGCAAAAATTAGGCGGCTTGGCCATGGCCGCCCTTTTTTGGGCGCCCATGAACAAAAAAGGCTTTTGGGGAGTAAGCACCGCGGTCAGGTAAAAGATCCGCCGGTCCGGATGATAAATCGTCAGCTCCACGCCTTCTTCCGAGAACTGGGCGGCGTGGGAAATCCGCCCATTCAACAGATAGCGTTTAAATTCCTGGGATAAGAGCAGCAACATTAAGGGTGTCAAGCGAACCCGCTTTCCACGAGATGACCTGAGCGAAACTATTTTGCCACAAACCGGAAAAAAAGGACGATGGTTTGACAGGGTCTTAAGGGAGGCATACACTAATAACCGTAGGATTTCTCAACGACCCGGGAGCGACACATGAATGAGAGACCTTGGCTATCCTCTTATGATGAAGGGGTTCCCCGGACCCTGAGCTACCCTGAAAAACCTTTCCCTGAAATTTTAGACGAAACCGCGGCGAAATACCCCTCCCATCAGGCCATTCATTATTTTGGGGCCTCTTTCACTTACCGGGAGATCAACCGCAAAATCGATCAATTCGCCAATCTTTTACTTAAAGAAGGCGTAAAGCCGGGAGACCGGGTGGCGCTTTATTTGCCGAATTGCCCGGAAGTGGTGATCGCCTTTTTCGGCGTTTTAAGGGCGGGCGCGATCCTGACCCAGCTGAACCCGCTCAATTCGGCTTCCGAGACCCTGCACCAATTAAAAGACTCGGGGGCCAAACATGTGGTGGCCCTGGACCGTTTCGTGCCGATCCTGAAAGAAGTGGCCGCCGACTGCGGGTTGACAGCCGTTTGGGTGACGCGCATCAACGATTATTTTCCCATTCCTTTAAAGTGGATTTACCCGCTGAAGGCCAAAAAAGAAAAAACTTGGGTTGAATGGCCGACGGAGCGGCTTTTCCGCTCCTTTTTCAAAGAAGTGGAAAAAAGCCCGGCCACGCCGGTCCGCGCTTCCCACCCAATGGACGAGACCGCGCTTTTGCAATATACGGGCGGCACCACGGGCGTTTCCAAGGGTGTCATCATGACCCACCGCAACATGGTGGCCAACGCTTATCAATGTAAGGCTTGGTTCCCGGGACTGCCCGAGGGCCGGGAAGTTTTCATGCTGGCCATTCCGATCTTCCATTCTTACGGCATGACGGCCGGAATGACCTTCGCCATCACCATGGCCGCTTCCATGGTTTTGGTGCCCAAGTTTGACGTGGTGCAGGTTTTGAAGGCCGTCGACAAATACAAGGTCAGTATCTTCCCGGGTGTCCAGGCGATCTACGTGGCCATTAATAATTACCCTCAAGTGGGCAAGTACAACGTCCATACCATTAAGGCCTGTATCTCAGGCGCGGGGCCCTTGCACCAGGAAGTTCAGAAAAAATTCGAGGCCCTCACCGGCGGCAAGCTGGTGGAAGGTTATGGTTTGACCGAAGCCTCGCCGGTCACCCATTGCAATCCGGTTTACGGCAAGCGCAAGCTGGGAATGATCGGCCTGCCCTTCGTGGGCACCGACGCCAAGATCATGGACGTGGAGACGGGAACGAAAGAAATGCCGGTCAAGGAAACCGGGGAACTGGTCATCAAGGGCCCGCAGATCATGCAGGGCTATTGGAACCACCCGGAAGAAACCAAAATGGTCCTCAGGGACGGATGGCTTTACACGGGGGATATCGGCTACATGGATGAGGACGGCTTTTTCGCCATCGTGGACCGCAAAAAAGACATGGTGAAGGTCGGCGGGGAAAATGTTTATCCCCGGGACGTGGAAGAAGTTTTGTTTCAAAACGAGAAGGTCTTGGATTGCGTGGTGGCGGGGATTCCGGATGAGAAATTGGTGGATAAGATCAAGGCTTACATTGTCTTGAAGCCCGGAATGACGGCCACTCCGCAGGAAATCATCGAATTCTGCAAGGGGAAGCTGGCTAAGTACAAGGTTCCTAAGGAAGTGGAGTTCCGGGAATCTTTGCCGAAAAACATGGTAGGCAAAATGCTGCGGCGGCTTTTGGTCGAAGAAGAAAAGGCGAAGCTAAAGAAGTAACCGGCGAAAAAAGCCAACGCGAAGACGCTAAGACGCCAAGAAGGACTTTGAAGTAAAACCAAATTTGTTTTTTTGATTTCCTTTGCGTCTTGGCGTCTTTGCGTTGGATGTTTGTTTTGGTGCGGGTTAATGGTTTTGAAAGGGGAACAACATGAAAGACGTGGTCATTGTGGACGGGGCGAGGACGCCCATTGGCAACCTGGGCGGGGCTTTGAAAGACGTGACGGCGCAGGATATGGCCGCGACGGTCATGAAAGAACTGGTGAAGCGCAACAACCTGAAGTCTTCCGAGATTGACGAGATTATTTTAGGCTGCGTGGGCCAATTTTCGGACGCGCCCAACGTAGCCCGGGTGGCCGCTTTGCTCGCGGGAATTCCCAAAGAAGCCACGGCTTATACGGTCCAGCGTAACTGTTCCTCCGGCATGCAGGCGGTGGTGAACGCTTACCAGAATATCCAATGCGGCGACGCTGATTTACAGTTTGCCGGCGGTACCGAATCCATGAGCCAAGCGCCTTACGTGAGCCGGGATTTAAGATTCGGCCGGCGTATGCGGGATTCCAAAATGATCGACAGCCTGATGGAAGGGCTGACGGACCCGGTTTGCCATTTGGTCATGGGCCAAACCGCCGAGGTTTTGGCCGATGAGTTTAAAATTTCCCGCAAGGAACAAGACGAATACGCCGTGCAGAGCCACAAAAAGGCTTTCAAAGCCCAACGGGAAAATAAATTCAAAGAGGAGATTGTCCCCGTGATCGTCCAAAAGAAAGTGATGGGCAAGCCTGTGGCCGCCGAACCCATCACCCAAGATGAGGGAATCAATATCGCTTTGAACGAACAGACGCTGGCTTCTTATCCGACTATCTTTAAAGAGGGCGGCACGGTCACGCCGGGAAACGCCTGCGGCATCAATGACGGCGCGGCGGTTCTGATGGTGATGTCCAAAGAAAAAGCCGACGCGCTTGGTTATAAGCCTTTGGGCTATGTGCGCTCTTACGCTTTTTCCGGCGTGGAGCCGGAACGGATGGGCATCGGGCCGGCCCACGCGATTCCAAGGGCGCTCAAAAAAGGCGGCTTGGAACTTTCGGATATGAAGCTGATTGAGATCAACGAGGCCTTCGCGGCCCAGGTTTTGGCGGATGACCGGGTTTTAAAAATGAACCGGGAAATTTTAAACGTCAACGGCGGCTCGATCGCGCTGGGCCATCCGGTGGGCATGACCGGCGCCCGGCTCATTTTGACCGCGCTCAAAGAAATGACCCGCCGTAATGTGGATTTGGGAATCATCTCCATGTGCATCGGCGGCGGCTTGGGCGGGGCGATGATATTGGAACGCAAATAATCCGCGGGAAAATTAAGATGGATCATCAGCAAGCGGCTTTGGATTTTTTGAAAATGGTGGTGGCGGGCCGGATCGAACAGGCTTACGCCAAGCACGTCGACATGAAGGGGAAGCATCACAACGCTTATACCCCGGCCGGATTCGAGGCCTTGAAGAAAGGCATGTTGGAAAACGACGGCATGTTCCCTAACAAGCAATTCGAGGTGAAAAAAGTATTGGAAGCGGGGAATCAAGTGGCGGTTCATTCCCGGTTGGTTTTGAAGATCGGGGAGTTGGAACTGGCGGTCGTTCACTGGTTCCGTTTCGAAGGCGAGAAGATCGTGGAATTGTGGGATCTGGCCCAGCCGATCCAAAAAGATGTCGTGAACAAAGATGGAATGTTCTAAACGTTAGACCGGGAGGTCAAACATGTTCATTTATAAAGCCGGTGTAGTCGGCGCGGGGGCTATGGGGGCGGGAATCGCCCAGGTCATTTCTTTTTCCGGATTGCCGGTGGTGATCAAGGATACGGATGATGAGCGGGTTAAAAAGGGAATCGAGTTGGTTCGCAAGGTCTATCAGGCCCGGGTGGATAAAGGCAAGATGTCGGCGTCGGAACTTGAACAAAAGATGACCTTGGTTTCGGGTACTACTTCTTACGACGATTTCAAAGATTGTGACCTCGTGATTGAGGCTGTTTTCGAGAATATGAAGGTCAAACAACAGGTTTTTCAAGATCTGGAGAAGGTTTTGCCGGAAACCGCCATCATGGCAACCAATACCTCGGCGCTTTCCATTTCGCAGATCGCCTCGGCGGTCAAGCGTTCGGACAAAGTTATCGGCATTCATTTCTTCAACCCGGCCCCGGTCATGAAATTGGTCGAGGTGATTCCGGGACTGCAAACTTCCTCCGAAACCGTGGACGACGCGGTGGCTTTCGCTGAGTCCCTCCGCAAGATGCCGGTCCGGGTGAAAGAATGCGCCGGCTTTTTGGTAAACCGTCTCCTGCTTCCTTACTTAAACGAGGCCGCTTACGCCTTGCAAGAAGGCTCGGCGCCGCCGGAAGAGATGGACAAGGCGATGCGCGCCTTCGGAATGCCCATGGGCCCCTTCGCGCTTTTGGACATGCTGGGCTTGGACGTCTGCGCGGATGTCTCGATGATTCTTTATGATTCCTTCGGGCCGCGCATGAAAGCCGCTGAAATTCTCGGCGCCATGCATAAGGCGAACCGCTTGGGCACCAAAAACGGGATCGGTTTTTATGTTTATGACGAGTCCAAAAAGGCCGACCTAAAACCGATTGTGGATGAGATCCAAGCCAAGACTGGGATCAAGGGAACCCCATTCTCCCCTGAACGGCTGGTGTTCCAGATGATCAATGAGGCGGCCTATTGTTTGGAAGAAAACGTGGCCTCGCCCTCCGATATCGACCTGGCTATGCTGGCGGGAACCGGGTTTCCCCAGGACAAAGGCGGCCCGCTTCATTTGGCCGACGGCATCGGCGTGGACGTGGTGCTGGAAAAATTGAAGGAATTCTCAAAAACCTTGGGGCCCCGTTTCTGGCCAGCCCCGATTTTAAAACGCATGGTCGCGGCCAACTATTTGGGCCAAAAGACGAAAAAGGGTTTTTTTACTTACTAAAATCTATTTTCACCGCCAAGACGCCAAGTTCGCCAAGAAAATCAAGGCGAACCAAGGTTTAAAACCAAAGGGATGATTTTGGTGTTCTTGGCGAACTTGGCGTCTTGGCGGTAAATTTTGTTCTGCTTGAATCCTAATCGTTAGGGAGGTTTTATGGGACAGTACTTAAATGTGGCGATTGAATCCAAGGTGGCCACGGTGACGATCAACCGTCCGCCGGTGAACGCTTTGTCCGCGGATGTTTTGACGGAGCTGGAATCGACCTTCGGCGAATTGGCGAAAAACCCCGAGGCCAAAGTGATCATCCTCACCGGGACGGGGCCTGTTTTCGTGGCCGGCGCGGACATTAAAGAATTCACCCAGCTCACCACGGCCGCGGACGGGAAAAAGGCCACGACCCGGGGCCAGGCGGTCTTGATGAAGATCGAGCGTTTGGAAAAACCCGTCATCGCGGCCATCAACGGCGTCTGCCTGGGCGGCGGGATGGAGCTGGCGATGGCCTGCCATATCCGGATTTGCTCCGATCGCGCCCGCTTGGGACAGCCCGAGATTAACCTGGGAATCATCCCGGGCTTTGGCGGGACCCAGCGCATGGCCCTCTTGGCCGGTAAGGCGAAAGCCATCGAGTGGATTTTAACTGGCGATAATATCGCGCCCCAGGACGCGAAGGCGGCGGGGTTGGTGAATCATGTGGTGCCGGAAGCGGAAGTTTTACGCCAAGCGCAAGGACTCGCCAAAAAAATCGCGATGAAGCCGGCGGTGGCCATCGCCCAGGCGCTGAAGGCGATGACCTTAGGGCCCGAGCAGTCCCATTTGGATGAGGGAATGAAGTTGGAATCCGATATGTTCGCGGTTTGCTGCGAGTCGCCCGATATGAAAGAAGGGGTTTCGGCCTTCATCGAAAAAAGACAACCGAAGTTCACGGATAAATAAAAACCCATGGCAAAAAAGCAATCAGGGCCCCACTTAAATCTCCGTACCCTTCAGCAGCTGCAAAAGGAAAAAAAACCAAACCAATATAAGGTGGGCTTGGCCCTTTGCGGCGGCATCGCCTATGGCGTGGCCCAGATCGGGGTTTTGAAGGCCTTGGAAAAGGCCGGCGTGCAAGTGGATTGCATCGCCGGTACCAGCGCGGGCGCCATCATCGCGGCGGCTTACGCGACGGGCCTGCCCGTTTCCCGCATCGAGGAAATTGGGATCAATACTAACTGGGGCGAGCTTTTTTCTTTCCGCCCTTCCCGCAGCGGGCTGGTTTCCTCAGGTCCGATCGAGGAATACATCCGTAAGTACCTGAAGGTCGCCACCTTTGACGAGCTTAAAAAACCTTTGGCGGTCGTGGCGACGGATATTTGCTCGGGCCAGGAAGTGGTTTTCACCCGGGGCGCTTTGGATAAAGCGGTTCGGGCGTCCTGCACGATTCCCGGAATCTACTCGCCGGTGGAAATGGAAGGCTGTCAATTGGTGGATGGCGGCATGTCCGAAAACGTGCCGGTGAAGGCTTTGAAGGCGCTGGGAGCGGATGTGGTGATCGCGGTCAATGTTTTCGGCCATAACCAAGTTTTCCCCCCGGCCTCCAACGTGTTTCAAATCCTCATGCGGGTTTGGTATTTCTTCGTGCGGGAACAATCCCACTGGCGGGACCAAGCCGATGTTTTGATCGAGCCGGATTTGCGGCTCTTTGATTTGTTCGACTTCAGCACGGGAAAAAGTTTGATTGACGCCGGTGAAAAAGAAGCCAAACGGCAGATGCCTAAAATCAAACAGGTGATTCAACGGCGTTTTTATTTTCGGCCTGAAATTTACCGCTGATTTTAAAAGGGTTTTCGGTTCCTTCGGCGGTAGAGGCCGGCGATAAAAGCCTTATTTTAAAAGCTTTTTTCCTTTGCAACGTTCAAACAGCTGAAAATAAAGGGTTTTTGCTTGCCAGGTTTTTAAGCCAGGTGCATACTTAATCCAGCAAATCAACGCTTTTTAAGCTTTTTTTGACTTTGCGGAGGGTAAGCGAATGACCAAAGACGAATTGGTCGCGAAGATTGTCGAAATCACCGGCCTAAAAAAGGCGGATACCCAGAAAGCTCTGGACGCCCTCATCACCACGATTATCGAAACCATTAAAACCGGCGACAAAGTCAATATCACGGGTTTGGGCATTTTTAAGTTGAAGGACAAAAAAGCCCGGCTGGCCCGCAACCCCAAGACCGGGGAGTCGATCCAGGTTCCCGCCAAGCGGGCGCCGAAGTTCCTGCCTTCGAAAAATTTCAAGGAAATCGTCAAGTAAAACAACGGCGTAAGATCAATTCAAAAGCCTCTCATCTTGAGATGGGGGGCTTTTTTTATGCCCGCGCATTTAACCTGTTTTTTTCAATCCCAATCTTGACGCTCCCAGGGCCTGTGCCTATTATTACCACCCTAGCACTCGAGCTGATTGAGTGCTAATCCGGCGGCTTTTCTGCCGCCAAACAAAGATTGAATTCAATCTCGCGGCGGCCCCTGGGGCGGCTGTGAGTAAATTTTTAGGAGGGTGTTTTATGAAATTTCGTCCGTTACACGACCGGGTTTTGATCGAACGCGTGGGAGAAGCTGAAAAGACCACGAGCGGCATCATCATTCCGGACGCCGCCCGCGAGAAGCAGCAAAAGGGCAAAATCATCGCCGTCGGCAAAGGCCGGGTGAATGAAAAGGGTGAGGTTCTCAAGCTGGATGTGAAAGAAGGGGACACAGTCCTCTTCGAAAAATACGGCGGCGAAGACGTCACCATCGACAACAAAGAATACGTCATTTTGAAAGAAGAAAGCATCATTGGCGTGGTCGAAGGTTAATTTAAAAACGAAGCTCGAAGCGACGTTCATCACACACAAAGTAAAAAAGCGGAGGATTTAAAAATGGCTAAGCAGATTATTTACGGAGAAGAAGCCCGTCGCGCCCTGCAAAAAGGCGTGGACAAGTTGGCGAACGCGGTCAAGGTGACCTTAGGTCCCAAGGGCCGTAATGTCGTGATCGACAAAAAGTTCGGCGCCCCGAATATCACCAAGGACGGCGTGTCGGTGGCGAAGGAAGTGGAATTGGAAGATCCTTTTGAGAATATGGGAGCCCAGATGGTGAAAGAAGTGGCTTCCAAGACCGCCGATGTGGCGGGAGACGGAACCACCACCGCGACGGTTTTGGCCCAGGCCATCGTCCGCGAAGGTTTGAAAAACGTGACCGCCGGCGCCAATCCGATGGCCCTCAAGCGCGGCATCGATAAGGCCGTGGAGGCCGTGGTGGGCGAATTGAAGAAAATCGCCACCTCGACCAAAGGCAAGAATGAGATCGCGCAGGTCGCGACCATCTCCGCCAACGGCGACAAAAAGATCGGCGACATCATCGCCGACGCCATGGACAAAGTCGGAAAAGACGGCGTCATCACGGTGGAAGAAGCCAAGGGAATCGAGACCACCTTGGACGTGGTGGAGGGGATGCAGTTTGACCAAGGGTATCTGTCCCCCTATTTCGTCACCAACGCGGACCGCATGGAAGTGGATTTGGAAAACCCCTACGTGTTGATCCATGAGAAGAAAATCTCCAGCATGAAGGATCTTTTGCCGGTGCTGGAAAAGGTCGTCCAAAAGGGACGTCCGCTTTTGATCATCGCTGAGGAAGTCGAGGGCGAAGCCCTGGCGACCTTGGTCGTGAACAAAATCCGCGGAACCTTCGTCTGCGCCGCCGTGAAAGCCCCGGGCTTTGGCGACCGCCGCAAGGCCATGTTGGAAGATATCGCCATCCTGACCGGTGGAAAGTCGATCACGGAAGACTTGGGCGTGAAGCTCGAGAACGTGAAGCTGGAAGACTTGGGCCAGGCCCAGAAGGTGGTCATCGACAAGGATAACACCACTATCTTGATCGACAAGGCCAAGGGCAACAAGAAAGAGATCGACGCCCGGGTGGAAACCATCCGCAAGCAGATCAAGGAAACCACCAGCGATTACGACCGCGAGAAGCTGCAAGAGCGGTTGGCCAAGTTGGTCGGCGGCGTGGCCGTCGTCAATGTCGGAGCGGCCACGGAAGTGGAAATGAAAGAAAAGAAGGCCCGCGTGGAAGACGCGTTGCACGCGACTCGCGCGGCCGTTGAAGAGGGGATCGTTCCGGGAGGCGGCGTGGCTTTGATCCGCACGATCAAGGCCGTGGAAGCCCTAAAGCTCGCGGGCGATGAGGAGATCGGGGCGAAGATCGTCCTGCGCTCCTTGGAAGAGCCCTTGCGTCAAATCGTGTCCAACGCCGGCGGCGAAGGCGCGGTGGTGATCGCGAAGGTGCTTTCAGAAAAACAAAACGTCGGCTTCAACGCGGAAACCGGCAATTACGAGGATCTGGTCGCCTCCGGCGTCATTGATCCGGCGAAGGTGGTTCGTAGCGCCATTCAAAACGCGGCTTCCATCGCGGGTTTGGCCTTGACCACTGAAACGCTGATTACCGACCTTCCGGAAAAGAAGGACGGCCCCGCGGGCGCGCCTGGCATGGGTGGAATGGGCGGCATGGGCGGCGGGATGGACTATTAAAATCAGTTAGAAGTGAGTAGTTAGAAGTTTAAAGGCCCCGGCGGGCAACCGCCGGGGCCTTTTTTGTTTTGGCGAAAGCTAAGAAAAACATTTTTACCGCCAAGACGCCAAGTTCGCCAAGAACTGCTTATGTTTCTCCAAGAATCCTAGACAATTTCTTTATTATTTTGGATGACATAAATCTTTAACCTGATATTTTTTGCCTTTCTTAGCGAACTTGGCGTCTTGGCGGTGAAATAGGTTCGTGTTTCACGGTTGACTTCGTCCTTTAATCCGTTTATTTTCCATGAGACCCTTATCCCGTTTCAAAGCGACCTATGCCCAAACTGGATTCCTACCTTCAAGCCTGTATTGACCGCAAGGGCTCGGATCTTCATATCGCCTCCGAATCCCCCGTTTATTTGCGCCTGTTGGGCCGCCTCACCCCCTTAACTGAACAGCCCCTCACGATCCAAGACTGCGAAGAGCTCATTTTTGAGATTCTGGACGCGGCCATGGCGGAAAAGCTGAAGACGGATTGGGAAATCGACACGGCTTATACCATGGCCAATGGGGAAAGATTTCGGGTCAACGCTTTTCGCCAGCGGCGCGGATGGGACGCGGTGTTCCGGCATTTTAGCTCCAAGGTCGCTTCCATCGATCAACTGGGCCTTCCGCCCATCCTGAAAAAATTCGCCGACGCCAACCAAGGGCTCATTCTGATCACGGGGCCGGGGCGCTGTGGAAAGTCCACGACCTGCGCGGCGCTGGTGGATTACCTGAACTCCGAAAGCGACGAGCATATCATCACCATCGAGGACCCGATTGAGTATATCCACCAGCGTAAAAAATCACTGGTCAACCAGCGAAGCGTGGGTCCCCACACGGCCAGCTTTTCGGCGGCGCTCAGAAGCGCCTTGCGGGAAGACCCGGACATCATCATGGTGGGGGAGATGCGCGACACCGAGACGATGAGCCTGGCCCTGACGGCGGCGGAGACGGGCCATTTGGTCATCGGCACGCTCCACACGGGTTCGGCGGCCGCCACCATTTCCCGGGTGGTGAATCTTTTCCCCGCGTCCGAGCAATCGCAGGCGATCGCCAGCTTGTCCGAAAGTTTGGTGGGAATCATTTCCCAAAGGCTTTTGGTGAACGCCGAGGGGACCGCCATGGTTCCCGCCTTTGAGATATTGGTCAACAGCCTGGCCATGGCCAACACCATCCGGGACAGCGACACGCACAAAATACCATCCCTTATCGCCACCGGCGGCTCTCAAGGCATGCAGTCCATGGACGCGTCGCTTCGATCCATGGTGGCGTCCACTCGGATTACCCAAGCCCAGATGGACGAGATTCTGGCGGAAGAATCCTAATGGCGACCATCGACGAACTATTCAAAACCATGGTGGAACGCAAGGCTTCCGATATGCATTTGACCATCGGCAATCCGCCGCTCATCCGGGCCAAGGGGGAATTGGTACCTTTAGCCGATTGGGTCATTACCGAACAAGTGATGCATGTTTTGGTCTATGAGACCATGACGCCGGAACAATGGGAAATTGCCTGGGCCCGGCATGATTACGATTACGCCTACGAGGTGCCGAATTTGGCGCGTTTTCGCGCCAACGTGTTTTTTAACCAACAGGGAATGGCCGCGGTTTTCCGGACCATTCCGGCCAAGATATTGACCCTGGATGATTTGGGGATGCCGCCGGTTTTGAAGACCTTGTGCAAGGTCCGGCGGGGCCTCATTTTGGTGACTGGTCCCACGGGAAGCGGTAAAAGCACCACCTTGGCCGGCATGATCGATGACATCAATACCAACCGGGAAGCCAACATCCTCACGATTGAGGATCCGATCGAGTTCGTGCATCCGGTCAAACGGTGCAAAATCACCCAGCGGGAAGTCCACCGCGATACCCATTCTTTTAAAGCCGCCCTTCGCTCCTCCATGCGCCAGGATCCGGATATCATCCTGGTGGGGGAAATGCGCGACTATGAGACCATTTCATTGGCCATCGCCGCCGCCGAGATGGGGGTTTTGGTTTTTGGGACCCTGCACACCAATTCGGCGGCCAAGACCATCGACCGTATCATCAACGTTTTTCCCCCGGATGAGCGGGACAAAGCGCGGGGCGCTTTGGCGGCCAGCACCAAGGGGATTGTGGCCCAGCAGTTATGCCCGACCAAAGACGGCAAGGGGCGCTGCGCGGCCGTGGAGATTCTGACCGGCGACAAGAGCCTGCCGAACCTGATCCGCACCGGAAAGGTGTCCGGCATCCAGGCGCTCATCGAGATGAGCGCTAAAAACGGGATGCAGACCATGGACCAATGCTTGGCCAAGTTTATCGAGGAAGGGAAGATCACGGCCGAACAGGCCTACGTCAAAGCCAACGACAAGAAAAAATTCCAGGCTTTGATGGAAAAGGAAGCGGCGGAAGCGTCGAAATAGCCGCCGAAACAATTTGGGACAATGTCGCCCTCCTTGATTTTGGATGCGAAGGCGGCGCGGACGCGGATGAAAATGATTAAATTTTTGTTGGTTATCTATCGGCATTTATCCGCATTTATCATTGCAAAAGTGCCTATTCGGTATTGGGAGGGGCGGCGTTGACACCTCCCAAAGTTGACCCTATCATCTAATTCGATTCTTCCCGATGGAGTTTTGAAATGCCCAATTACGATTATCGATGCCAAAAATGCGGAACTTTTGAGGTTTGGCAGTCCATCAAGGACAATGTCCTGGCTTCTTGCCCGACTTGCGGCGCCAAGGTTGAGCGGCTCATTTCAGCCGGAGTGGGTTTTGTTTTGAAGGGAAGCGGTTTTTACCAAAACGATTATAAAAGCCCGTTGGTTTCGGAAAAACCGGCGGACGCGGCACAGTCTGGTTGCGGAGCTTGCGGAAGCCCGGACCCTTGTCCGAACGAAAACTGATTTAATTCTTTGCAATGATGAATGCTGATAAACGCCGATAAAGAAATATGCTTTCCGAAAAAATCTGCGTCCATCATTGCTAAAATTGGCGTTTGATTTTAACTTTTAAGCGAGGGACGCAATGGCTCCAGGATGGATCGTGGGTATCGTTTTAGGTTACGTGCTTTTTAATGTCGGGCTTTGGAAGTCCGATTCCACGCCCAAGCCTCAAGACACCTATTGGGCCTTGACCATGTTGTTCGGGACCATCCTCATGTTTGTCTCGGTGTTGCTTTGGGCCGTCCCCACTTTTTTTAATTCCTGAACAAGGCCGGCCATGCAAGAACTCGTCACCGAAGACCAGGCCCAAGTGATCGTTTTGATTTTGGCCGCGCTCATCACCTTGGGCTCCCTGGGGTTTGGCCTCCTCTGGAAATCCAAGATCGTCAAAACCAAGCGGAAAATTTTCGGGGTTCAAGTGGCCGTGATCGCGCTGGTGGGTCCCTTGGTGGCGGGCTTGTGGTTTCTTTATAACGCGATCGAGGACCATTACGGGTTGGATTCGGTCAAGGCGCTTTTAATCAATTTCGCCATTTTTATCGCCATGGGCCTTTTGATTTCTTATCTTTTTTCCACCCTCCCCGCCCGTTTTAGCAAAACCAAAAAAGCCTGATAACCGTCTAAATACCGATGAAAACCCAGGACTCGCTTTCCCTATTGAAGGAAGTTCACCGGCTCGAGATTGTGACCCGGGGAGCGGTGGAAACCCTGTTACGGGGCTTCTATCGAAGCACCTTCCGCGGTCAAGGCTTGGAATTTCAGCAGGTGCGCGAATACAGCCCGGAAGACGACCATCGAACCATCGATTGGAACGTCACGGCCCGCCTCAACAGCCCCTATGTGAAGACCTTCGTGGAAGAGCGCGAGCTTCAAATGATCCTGGCGGTCGACCTGTCGGCGTCCCTCTGGTACGGGACCGGGAAGACCAGCAAAAGGGAAACCGCGCTTCGGCTTTGCGCGGTCCTGGCCTTCGCGGCGGTCCAGCACCAGGACCGGGTGGGACTTCTCATCTTCACCGACCGGGTGGAATATTTTATCCCCCCCCGCCGGGGAAAAGCCGGAGCCCTGAGGGTTTTAAGGGAACTGGTGGGTTTTAAGCCCGTGGGCCGCAAAACCGATTTCGCGCCCGCCCTGCGCCTTTTGAACGGCGTGCTCAAACGCCGCAGTGTGGTGCTTTTGGTCTCCGATTTCACCGATCCCATTCCCCCCGCGGCCGCCGGCGTTTTGGCCAAGCGGCACGACCTGGTGGCGGCGGTTCTGGAAGATCCGCTTGAAAAAGATTTCAAGATTCCCGCCCGGGTGGCGGTCCGCGATCCGGAGACCGGCAAGGTCGGCTTTCTTTCGCCCGGGTCGAATAAGGCTTCCCAGGAAGCCAAGCGTTTTCGCGAACAGCAATTGCGTCTTTTGACGCTCAAGGGCGCGGACCGCATTGAGATCCAGGCCGGACAAAACGTGGTGACTCCCTTGATCGGCTTTTTCCGGAAGCGGTTGGAACGGATGGGGCGGCGTTGAATCCCGATCCTTCCGTGATGCATTTCGCCAATCCCGGCTGGCTCTGGGGCCTGGCGGCGCTTCCCTTGCTCCCCTTTTTTTTCATTTGGGCGGCCCGTTCCAAGCGCTCGACTTTGTTTTTAGGCAACGTCCGCCTGGTAGGCGCGGCGTCCGGCGCTTTTTCGGCTTTCGCCTTTCCCTGGGTCTTGCGGATCTTGGTTCTCGCCCTTTGCCTGGTGGCGGCGGCCCGGCCCCAATCGGGCCACAAAAAAGTGGAGGAAAAAAAACCGGTCACCGACCTTTTTGTGGCCTTTGACGTTTCCGGGTCCATGATCACCCAGGATTTAAAACCCGATCGCGTGGAAGCGGCCAAAAAATTTCTGAGCGAGTTTTTGGACAAGGTTCAAAACGTCCGGGTGGGCATCGAGGTTTTTGCCCGTCTGCCCTTTACCCAATGCCCCATGACCACCGACACCCAGGTCGTTAAGACCCTGCTTCAAAACGTGGAAGTGGGATCGGTGAGGGTGGATGGAACGGCCATCGGGGACGCCTTAATCGCTTGTCTGAACCGGCTTCAAAAAGGCGCTGGTCAAAATGGCGCGGACCAAGATTCCGGGCACTCGCTGCTTTCCAAAATGACAGGCTCAAATGAAGGCGCCTCCGCCGAACCCAACAACCATCAGGCCATCATTCTTTTGACCGACGGGGGTGATAACGCCAGCACGGTGGATCCTTTGACGGCGGCGAAATTGGCGGCCCGTCAGGGCGTCAAAATTTACGCCATCGGCGTCGGGAGCACGGAGCCCACCCTGGCGATTTTTAAGGACGCGCAAGGCCATACCCAATACGCGGTGGACCCGCGGACGGGTGAAATCGCCCGGGAAGATCCGGTGAACATGGTGGCTTTACGGGCCATCGCCCAAATCACGGGCGGCATCGCCTATAACGCCTCGGACAATTCCTCGCTGCAAAGGGTTTTGGACGAGATCGCCAAACTGGAAAAGCGGGAGGCGGTGACGGTCACGGATTGGGAATACAACGAGTTGGGCGCCTATTTTTTACTGGCGGCTTTTTTAATTTTGGCTTTGGACATGGTTTTGGGACTGACCGTTCTTCGGACATTGCCGTGAGGGAACCAGCATGAACTTCGCGAACGCGGCTTGGCTTTGGCCCCTGGGAGGATTGTTTTTTATTTGGGCGGCTTGGATGCTTTATGGCTTTTGGCAGGACCGCGGGGACTTGGAACAATTGGGCCACCAAAACCTGGTGCTTTCCCCTTCACTGGCTTGGGGTCGGCGGATATTAAAAGGTTCCCTGCTTTTGCTGGGGCTTTTCGCGGCCGGTGTGGGCGCGGCCCGGATGCAGGGGAAACTGATTCCGCAGGATTTGAGCCAGCGCGGCAGCGACATTGTGGTGGTGCTCGACGTCTCCAAGAGCATGATGACCCAGGACGTGCCTCCGAACCGGTTGGAAGCCGCTAAAAAAGCCTTGGACGATTGGTTGGGGAATCTTCAAGGCGACCGGGTGGGGTTGGTGGTTTTCGCCGGGCAGGCCCTGGTCCAGGTGCCCTTGACCTTGGATTTGGACACGGTGTCCCAAATTTTAGATAAAGCGGACACGGATACGATTGAGCTGGGGGGGACCGATATCGGATCGGGAATCCAGACAGCCCTATCCGCCTTCCCGGCGGATTCCAAGCGGGGCAAGGCGATTTTACTTTTGACCGACGGGGAAACCACGGATGGCGCTTCGAATATTGACTCGGCCCTGCAAGCGGCCGTCAGCCAAAAGGTCCCGATTGTGACGGTAGGGATGGGGACCCGGCAAGGCCAGCCCATACCGGACGGGGTTTCCTTTTGGGGCGAGCCCCTCTATAAAAAGAACCGCGCCGGACAGGTCCATATCAGCCAATTGGACGAGGCGAGCCTTCAAAAAATTGCCGAGACGACCGGCGGCGTTTTTCTGCATGGCGACAGCGCGGCGGGGCTTTCGGATATCCAGAAAACGGTGGGCCGGTTGGCCCAAACCGACATCCAGGATAAAGGCGTGATGCGGCGGGAAGAATTGTTTCCCCTTTGGGCATTGGGCACGGCCGGCAGCCTGATCCTGGCGACGATTTTATGAGGAATGAAATGGGACGTTTTTTAAAATTGAGGAAGATAATTTTTTTCTTGGGCGCGGTCCTGGCGCTTTTCATCGTTGGAGCGCGGGCTTTCGCGGACGGGTTTACCTTATCACCCGGCCGAAAAGCCTATGACCATCAGAACTATGAGCAAGCCAAGGAACTGTTCCAGCAAAAACTTCAAAACAACCCCGCGGACGCGGACGATGCCTACGCCTTGGGCAACAGCCTTTACCGCCTCGGCCAATATGAGGACGCGGCCCAGGCTTATGAAAAGGCGCTTCAACAAAACCCGAACTTGGAACCCGGTTGGTACAATTTAGGAAACAGTCTTTTTCAACAACAGGAATACCAGGACGCGGTGGACGCCTATCAAAAGGCCTTGGCCTTAAAATCGGGGGATGAGGACGCCAAGCATAACCTTCAATTGGCCCAGGAAAAACTGAAGACCCAGCCGAAAAACAAAAAAGAAAAAGATAAAAACAAAGAGGCCAAAAACAAAAATCAAAAAAAATCCCCTGATTCTTCGGATTCCGCGCAAAATCAACCGGGGCAAAATCAGCCATCGGCGGGAACTCCCCAGCAAAACCAGGGGAACCAGCCGTCGAAGAGCGGATCACCTTCAAACGCTCCAGGCTCCCCGCCTAAGGACGCGCAAAATCAACCGGGATCCAATCCCGCTTCCCAGCCGTCCGAGGATCAACAACGCCAAGCGCGGGCCAAGAAAGAATTGGGGTTAAGCGACGGCCAGGTACAGGCTTTGCTGGAAAAAATGCAAAAGCAGGAACACCAGACCCAGCAATATTTTTCGTTGAATCCCAAACAGGACCAGCAAAACAACGACCCGATGTTGAATTTGATTCCCAAGGAACAACGGGCATTGATGGAGCAGTTGATGGGACATAAAGTTCAAGACGGTAAAAACGAACCGGAGGAAGACTGGTGAAAACGAAATATTGGCTGAAAGAACTCAAAAAATGGGGATGGAGTTTTTACCTTTTGGCCCTGTTATTGGGTTTGGGATTTTGCCCGGCGTGGGCCGATGACGCTTCCTCGGATCAAATGGGCTTGCGTTTGGACGTGGACAAACGGCAGGTCGCGGTGGGGGACAGCCTGACCCTGACGGTGGAGTTCAAACAAATCGGAAGCGGCAATGGGATGGAGATCCAGGGCCCTTCGGTCCCCACGCCGGAAAATTTTGACATCAGTTCCTCCTCGTCCTCGACCCAGGTCATTGAGAACAACGGGCAAATTTACCAGGTCTCGGACACGAAAATTACCTTGGTGGCCCGCAAAGAAGGCCAGGAAACCTTGGGCCCCGCCAGCTTGATTTACCAGGACCCTAAATTAGGAAAAAGGGAGATCCAATCCAACGGGGTTTTAGTGACGGTCACCGCGAAGACGCCTTTTTCCCTCTTCGGCCATAGCGCCGCGCCGGCCTCGCCGGCGACGGCAGTGCCGACGGCGGCCCCCTCGCCGGACGGGTTGAGGGATGTGAAGCCGCTTTTGCCCGAGTCTTTCGGCGTTTTTAAATGGCTGATCCTTTTCTTGTTGGTGATTTTAATCGTAGGGTTGATTTTCAGGCTTCGGATGAGGAGCGCCCCCCGGACGCAGGGGGCGGCGGCGGGTATGGACGAGGACCGGTGGAAAGACTCATTGAAAAAGTTGTTCAACGAGGATTTGGACACGAAAGCCTTTTGCCTGAAATTATCCATTTGGATCCGGGAATGCCTTCAAGAACGGTTTGGCTTCACGGCGGTGGATTACACGACGGGGGAAATCTTAAAGGCCTTACGGCAGGCGAAAGCTTCCGAGGAAGTCCGGGAAGCGGCCGAAAAGTGCCTGCGGGTTTGCGACCGCGTGATTTACGCGGAAGGAAACCTGGGATCGAAGGATAACTTAAAAACTTGGGCGGCCACCCTGGCGCCGAAGGCGTCTAAAAAGAAGTAACTTTAAAAATCAAGGAGACGGCTATGGCGACATCCAATGAAGAATTGACCCAGGAAGGCCTGCGTTTAAGCGAGCAGTTTCAAAAGGCCCGGGGTGAGGTGAAAAAAGTCATCGTGGGGCAGGAGGATTTGATCGAAAGGCTGCTGCTGGGCCTTTTGGCCCGGGGCCATCTGCTTTTGGAAGGCCTTCCCGGTTTGGCCAAAACCCTGGCGGTTAAGACCCTGGCGGAAGTTTTGGGGGTTTCCTTCAGCCGCATCCAGTTCACGCCCGATCTTTTGCCGGCGGACCTTTTAGGCACCCGGATTTATAACCCCGCCAAAGGCGATTTCAAAACCCAGAAGGGGCCGGTTTTCGCCAATCTGATTTTGGCCGATGAAATTAACCGGGCTCCCGCGAAAGTCCAGTCCGCGCTTCTGGAGGCCATGCAGGAACACCAGGTGACCATTGGGCCGGAAACGTTCAAGTTGGAAGAGCCCTTTTTCGTGATGGCGACCCAGAACCCGATTGAGCACGAGGGAACCTATCCTTTGCCGGAAGCCCAGGTCGACCGTTTTCTCATGAAGATCGGCGTGAGTTACCCGACCGCCGAGGAAGAAAAAGAAATCATCACCCGGATGACCGAGGGTGTTGAAGTGGAGGTCAAGGAAGCGCTTTCGGCTTCGGCGATCCTCAAGGCCCAGAAGGCGGCGGAGGGCGTTTATGTCAGCGAGACGCTGAAGGAATATATCGTGAGCCTGGTGGCCGCCACCCGTTCCCCGAAGGACTATAAGCTTGATTCACTGGTTCCGATGATTGAATATGGGGCCAGCCCCCGGGCTTCTTTGGGCCTCACGACGGCTTCCAAAGCCCGGGCCTTTTTGGATGGACGGGGCTACGCCTCGCCCGAGGATGTGAAAGCCTTGGCGGGGGATGTGATGCGGCACCGCTTGATCCTGACTTACGAGGCGGAGGCCCAAAACGTGAAGGCGGACGAGTTGATCGCCCAAATCCTAAATAAGGTTCCGGTTCCTTGATCCATTTCTTAAACCAAAGTTGGCGCCGTGGAGGCGTCGCTCTTTTGATGGCCCTGACCTTCGGCTTAAACGGGGTGGGTTGCCATTCGAAGCCGGGTTTGGAGCGCAACCAACTGCCGCTGCCTCCGGTTTCGGACAGCGGGCTGGTGAACGGGGAGTTTCTCCAGACCGATTATGGCTTCGCCATTCCGGTTCCCGCCCATTGGAGCCTCTTGCGTCTTTCCGAAGACCAAGAAGTCGATGAGGTGGCCCGCTTTTCCGATCCCGGCCAGTTTCTTATCGCCCGGGTGACGGTTCATTTAGTGGATCCATCCCAGGATTTTTCCGATAAGGATTGGGATTCCCAATGCCAACAGCAATTCAAGGACCGCCAGCTGGATCTGGTGAAAAAAGGCGCCTCGAATAAAATCGCCACCCCGGACCCTTCGGCGGAATGGGACGTCCAAAATTACAAGCTCGCGGATAAATCCAAAGAAGGCTGGTTGGATCAGGAATGGGTTTTGCGCCGGGACGATCTTCTCATCTGGGTCCACGTTACGCTGGATCAGTCAACCGCGGACAGCTCGAAGGGAAAAAAGTTGTTGGAAACGCTTCAGGCCAGTTTGTCGAAAACCCATTGGTATCGGCCGATCGGGGAGCGGGGGATTTCGCTGGGCCTTTACGAACTGGATAACTACACGGCCGCCCTGGGCGCGGATTTTCAGAGGGGCAATACCATCCGGGTGAATTCTTATTTTGATGATCTTTATCCCGGCAAACCCCAATGGGACGATTGGTATCAAAAATTCATGGCCGACGTTCCCAGCCAGGCCGATTTAAAAGTGGAATTGACCGGAATGGTCATCAACGGCGAAAACGCCACCGTGCTTTTTACCTTCACCAAAAAAGAAAAAAGCGGCGGCCCGGTTCAAAAGGTGGAGAAGGGTTTTGTTTTGTCCAAAAAGGACGGCAGTTGGAAAATCGCGGCCCCGGTTAACAAAACGTAGATAAGCCTGTGTCCACGGCCTTCGCGTCGTTTTGTTCCGGGGATGGATGTTTTTTTGCGAATCGCTCGTCTTGATTTTTTCTTTGATGATTGGTTTTTCGTGAAAGTGGATTTGAAAATCGCCGCTCTTTTGTCCGGCCCCTCCAATTCGCTGGTCCTTCCCTGAAATTTAACCATCGCTTAATTTGTCGCGTGATATAATCGGCGCGCTTTAGCGTTGTCATTAAATTTCTTGGAGGACAAATCAATGCCTCAAACAATTAGCGGTGCCAATGGACCCTTTGCCAACGTATCAAACACCGGCGGACAATGGTCCGTGACTATTACTTGGACGGATACGGCGGGAATCAGCGGTTATGGGCAGGTGGCTTACGGGACGGCCTCGAATAATTTAAGCTCCAGCGTCACTGAAAACAATCCGGGAACCCAGCATTCCCTGGTCCTCACTGGGTTGGCGGATGCAACCACCTACTATTACACCGTCAGCACGCTGGATTCCAACGGTAATACGCTCGCCCAGAGCGTTACTTCTACTTTCATCACAACGCCGCCGCAAGTTGTTGGCACTCCTCAAGCCGCTGCCAGCGGGCCCACGGCCGCCACCATCACTTGGCAGGCGAACTGCGCCGGATTAGGAAAAGTCGCGTTGGGGACCACGGCTGCCAATCTGTCGATGGCCTTCGCGGACAACGTGAACGCCTTCAGCCATTCGGTGCAGGCGACGGGTTTGCAGGCCGGTACCCAGTATTTTTACAATGTGAGTGACTTGGACGGACAGGGTAATGTCTTAGCTCAAAGCGCCATGACTTCCTTCAATACACCGCCGGCGAGCGTCCAAGTAAATCTTGTCCAACCGACGGCCAACCCCTGGGTGACCCCCGCAAACCACCCCTCAACGCTCAGCGTGAAGGCGGTCTTAGCCAAGGGAACGCCTCAGGCTGGTATTACAGTTAATTTTAAAATACTTTTGCATCTGGGAGGCAATGGACAGATCATCAGCCAGGGCGCGCCGGCCGGTAACACGGGAATTGCCGTGACGGACGCGACGGGAACCGCTCAAGTTCAATTTTTAGGGAAATCAGGAGAAATCGCCACGGTGGAAGCCACCTCTCCTAATTCAACCTCTCACGCGATCATTGTGGCCACTATTCTTTGAGCGGGTGATTTATATAGGTTTCTGTGGCAAAGCGCAAAAGCGTTTAAATAGCGTGAAATGAGGCGATGGAATCCATTAGGGTCCATCGCCTTTCCTTTGCCTGGAATTTTAGGGTAAAGGTGGCACTGGGCCAATTTTAGCGATAAAATGAAAACTCGTGGTTGAACCATCCCCGGTCACGGAAGGTCTCAATTGTCTTCGGATTTTCCACAATATCGTTTTCGCTTATTCAACCGTTTTTTTAGTATTACCGTTCTTTTGCTTATTTTATGTCTCGGTTTGCCTTGCGCCGTTTTTGCCCTGCCTTCCAACCTATTCCTCACGGATTCCATCGCCGTCACCAATCTGAACTCAAATTCGGTTACCCTTTCGTACCGGTTTACGGCCAGAGCCTCCGGCCCGATTACCCAATATGGTGTTTTTTCAAGCGGAATTTTGAATCCTCCCGTTTACACCATCAGTATTCGAGCCGACGCCGGCGGCATTCCCTCTACCTCGGATATTACGGGGAGTTTGAGCACTTTTACTCCTGTAAGCGCCGGCTGGAATCCCGTTACGGCCTCCGCCGCTTTTGCATTAACGACCGGATCGGTTTACCACATAGTTATCCGCTATTCGAGTGGAACGATCGACGCCAATGATTATGCCGCCTTCACCTCCACGACCCCTTTAAATAACCTCTACCCCATTGACTCGGCCATGGACCCGAACGCGAATGTATTGATCGGCAGTACCAGCGGTTGGACCACATTGGGCCAGAATCCTATTTATTATTTGACCGATGGAACCACTCCCCAGGGAAGCCCCTACACAAGCAGTATCAATCCTCAGGTTTTCGGGGCCAATTGGATTTCAGAATCTTTTGTGCCAGGACCTAGAACGGTCAATTCCTTTCGGGTTCGGGCTCAAAAGATTGGATCGCCGACTTCCGGGCTCAGTTATCAATTGGTTGATCAGGTCGTTTCAACTCCCGGGACGACCCCCACGCCTGTTGTTGTTTTCGATCAGCCCACTTCAGCTACGGTCTCGACAGGAAGTTATAACTGGTACACCGTAAGCTTGCCGGTCACTTATACCTTTTCATCAACCGACACCTATTTCTTGAACTTTTATACCGCGCTCGGGGACACCAGCGATTATTACCAGTTTTCTGTTCCCTCCTGCGTCAATGCCTTGGGAATTCCGCCCAAGGTCTCCTATGGCGGAACCGGTTCCTTTTATCAAACCTCCATCAATAGCGGGGCGGCTTGGACCACCGCGCCTAAAAGCGATCTCAACTTTGATTTCATCGAAGTGCCCACCCCTACCATCACTCCCACGCCCCAGCCCAACAGCACGCCTTGTTCCCAGCCCGTGATCTACGACAGCGGCCTCGCCGACGCGGGGGCGGCCGTGGCGGTAGATTCCTCGGGGGACGTTTACGTGGGTGGCAACTCCACAGTCGCGTCAATTGAGACCTTCCGAGTGATTAAGTACGACCCCAACGGCAACTTGCTTTGGAACCAAACCTATTCGGGCGGCGCCGCCGAAGTCCTCAACGGATTGGTTCTGGACTCGGCGGGTAACGCCTACGCGTTTGGTTCTGAGGCAACAGCCTTCGGGCATGACTATCTGACCACCAAGTTCGCGGCGAGCAACGGAGCTTTGCAATGGGCCGTGACTTTGGACGGCACGGGCGGCCTCCATGACAATTGGGGCCAGGCCATCGCGATCGATCCCACGGGCAGTTACCTTTACGTGACGGGAACTTCCTACGACGCGGTTAGCGGCAGCAGCGTATTTGATTTCATGACCGCGAAGTACGATTTGAATGGAAACTTGCAGGCCGGTTTCCCCGTTAAGTATGACTCTGGGACGTCGAGCCAGGATATCGCTTACGCGGTGTCTTGCGACCCTTCGGGAAATTTCTATGTCGGGGGCGAATCGGACGTTTCGGGCGTTAATCATTACCGTTTGATCAAGTACAACTCCGCCGGGGTTACGGTCTGGAACCAGGCCTTTACGGCCAACGCTTCCTATACGGATAATCTTTACGCGTTGGCGGTCGATCCCACCGGGACTTGGGTTTACGCGCTAGGGGCTTCCGGGAACGGATCGGTCAGTGTTCCCCGAATAACTTCTTTCCTGGCTTCGACGGGGGCCATCAATTGGAATAACCTTTACGCGGGGACCGCCAACGTGACCGCGAGCCTAAATACGAAAGCCGGCTTGGCGGTGGATGCGTCAGGATACCTCTACGCGACTTTCCCGGATTCCGCCGTCAATAAATACCACACATTCAAGTATAGCCCGTCGGGGAGCCTGGTTTGGGACTCGCTTTATACCCGGGGCCTGGGGACGGACCTTTCGTCCGGTGTCGCGGTTTCAGGAAACAGCCTTTGGGTGACGGGACAATCTTCCAACGGCTCTAATAACGATTTCATGACGATCAAATACACCTATAACGGAACCTGTCCCTTTGTGGCCACCCCCACACCGACAATCACCCCCACTCCCGGCTGTTTTGGACCGATGGGATACAGTCAATCCACAGGCGGCTTCACTTTTAGCGGCGGTTATATCAATTGTTACGCCGTCACAATTCAATCGCCGGTGACAGTAACGGATTTCCAATTTTATGTCGGGGCGACAAACCCCGGACAGATGAGCTTCGCCCTTTATAATTCAAGCGGTGGACAGCCTTCGGGCCTCTTGACCAGCGCCACGATTTCACCGGTGAGCAACGCCTGGAATGAGGTGGCTGTCGCCAATGTCACTCTTGTCCCCGGGGTCTACTGGCTGGCTTATCAAGTTCCAAATTCCGTGTCCGATACTTATGGGACTTTGAGTTCAACAGTAAACTATTATCAATTGTCCCAGTCTTTCGGGACTTTCCCATCCACCATGCCCAATGGAGGCAATACGGGAACGGTTCAGCCGCCGTCCATCTACATGGATACCCTTTGTTCGATCACCCCGACTGTCACGCCGACCGCTACCGCGACACAGACCCCAACCATCACGATAACCGCCACGCCCGGTTGTGCCGGACCGGTTGGATACAATCAAATCGGGAGCGCGATTGGGTTTACGACCGGTTACATCAATTGCTACGCGGTTACCCTTCAGTACCCGGTGACGGCGGTCGATTTCCAATTTTATATAGGTAATACTTCCACGGGCTCGGTCGGTTTGGCGCTTTACGACAACTCGGGTTCCCTGCCTCATAACTTGTTGACCAGTCTCTCTTTCACGCCGACGCTTAATGCCTGGAATCAACAATCGATTGGAAACCTTCCGTTGGCCCCCGGAATTTATTGGCTGGCCGCGACAGTTCAAAACTCAATTACTTCGGCTTATAGCGCCGGGAATATAGCCAATTTCTATCAATACGCGCAAGCTTACGGCGCGTTCCCGCAGCCGATGCCGTCCGGCGGAACCAGCAGTACCAACACTCCGTATGGTTTTTATATGGATACTTTTTGTGCCGTCACTCCGACGGCCACGGCTACCAGCACCTCCACGATTACCCCTACTGTGACGCCCACGCCGACCTTGGATACCTGGACCTATCAACTGGCCGGAAGCGTGACCTATACAGGATTCAGCCCGGTGAATTCCTCGAATCCGATTGTGGTCGAGGCCTTCACGACGTCTAACCCGAACCTGCAAAGTTCGTCGCAATTTAGCCAGCAGGTTTATGTCAATGGCGGCAATTTTGACCTGAACCTTCCCTCCGCCCAAAATTATTATCTTTATTATTTTTACAGCGGCAGCGGCTCGAATCAGGGCTATCCACAGCCCGGAGAGCCTTACATTTTTTGGAACAACAAGACGGCGGAGCCCATTGATCCGGTCAACGTCACGGGAGCCGTGACGATCGGCCCGGCGACGATCACCAACAGTAATCTTTTGTCCGGTGTCTCAATTACGGTCAACTATACGGGAACCGCCGCAGTGAACTCGGGTTCGCCCATTGTGGTTCAGCCCTTTACGAACAGCATTTTGACCGCTCCCGTGAATTCAAGCGGTGGCAACTTCCCGGCCGCTTCCGGGTCTTTTTCGGAAGCTTTAAACCCGGGAACTTATTACTTCCGGGCTTTTGTGGATTTAAATGACGACGGCATTTGGGAAACGAATGAACCTTCGGAAGTCTACGCTTCGGGCTGCTACGCTCCGGGAACCGCGGTGGTTGTGAACGCCAATCAAACCACGCCGATTTCTTTTAGCTTTGCCGACGCCTGTTTGCTCGCCACGCCCAGCCCCAGTCCTACGCCGTCCAACTTTTTAACCGGAAGCGTTACCTATACGGGAATCCAGCCGGTTTCTTCGGCTCATCCCTTTATTATTTTCGTCTCGACGGACCCGAATTTGAACAACGTCAGCTATCAAGGCGCGGTGACGGTGAACGGGGGAAGTTTCTCGGTCCCTCTGCCGGCGGCGGGAACCTATTATCCGGGTTTCGTTTATGACCAGGCGGGAACAGGCCAGCCCGAACCGGGAGATCCCTATCAGTTTTATGACAAGATTTATTCCTTGCCGGTTTCAGCCGTCGCGGTCTCAGGAAACACCAGCCTGCCCGCGCCGATCACCTTAACTTCCGCCAATGTGCTCAACGGCATTTCGGGAAGTGTTTCTTATTCGGGCTCGGTTACCACGGTGAGCAACAACAATCCCCTGGAAGTGAATCTTTACGCCGACAGCAACCTGACGGTTTTGGCCAATAACAGCCAGCGGATAACGACCAACGGAAGCCTTTACTCCATGCTTTTGCTGAATCCCGGCACCTATTATTTGAAAGCCTATCTGGCGGTGGGGAACAACAACTTTGTGCCCGGCGAGCCTTATGAAATTTATGACACGATCAGCCCCAATCCGCCGGGGGATCCGGTGGTGCCGAGCGGGGCGACCACTAACATTAACTTTTCTTTCGGGGATAATTTCGTTAGCACGATAACGCCCGTGCCAACCCATACCTTCACCTTTACGCCGACCCGCACGCCAACGATTACGATTACCCCGACCGTGACCCTGACCCCGACGCAGACGCCGACGGTTACTTCAACACCCACCTTCACTCCCACCGTCACCTTGACGCCCACCATTACGCCAACGGTTACCTGGACCGCCTCCGCTACCGCCACGGTGACCTTGACGCCGACTCAAACGCCAACCGTCACCTCGACTCCGACCGTTACCGCGACGGTGACTTCGACGCCCACTTTGACCTTTACGGTGACTTTGACCCCGACAATTACTTTGACTTATACCCCGACTGCCACGGTGACGCTGACTCCAACTCAGACGCCCACGGTTACGCTCACCCCGACGGTCACCTTAACGTATACTCCGACCTCAACCATCACGCTTACCCCGACCCAAACCCCGACAGTGACATTGACACCGACTGCGACCGCCACGGTCACCTTGACGCCGACCGTTACTTTGACTTATACCCCAACCGCGACGGTGACCCTGACTCCGACCCAGACGCCCACAGTCACACTCACCCCGACGGTCACCTTAACTTACACCCCTACCTCAACCATCACGCTCACGTCAACCCAAACCCCGACGGTGACATTGACGCCGACTAAAACGTCAACGGTTACCTTGACGCCGACGGTCACTCCGACAATTACTTCGACCCCGACCGTTACTTTGACTTATACCCCAACCGCGACGGTGACCCTGACTCCGACTCAGACGCCCACGGTTACGCTTACCCCGACGGTCACCTTAACTTACACCCCGACCTCAACTATCACGCTCACGCCAACCCAAACCCCGACGGTGACATTGACGCCGACTAAAACGTCAACGGTTACCTTGACGCCGACGGTCACTGCGACAATTACTTCGACCCCGACGATTACTTTGACTTATACCCCGACCGCGACGGTGACGCTGACCCCGACCCAGACGCCCACGGTTACGCTTACCCCAACGATCACCTTAACTTACACTCCGACCTCAACCATTACGCTCACGCCAACCCAAACCCCGACAGTGACATTAACGCCGACTAAAACGTCGACGGTCACCTTGACGCCGACCGTCACTCCGACGATTACTTTGACTTATACCCCGACCGCGACGGTGACCCTGACGCCGACGCAAACCTCGACCGTGACTTTGACCCCGACTGTGACCGCGACGATTACATTAACGCCTACCAAAACACCAACCGTCACCTGGACCGCTTCCGCTACGCCTACAGCGACGATTACTTTGACGGCGACCACGACTTTCACTCCGTCGCCGACCTATACCAAAACTCCGACGGTGACCTTGACTATGACGCCGACCGCCACGCCCACATCAACCAGGACATGGACGGCGACTCCAACCGAGACCTTTACCCCCGTGCCGACTTCAACGCCGACGTTGACTCGGACGGTGACCTTCACCCCAACCGCCACCAGTACCATTACGCCGACCGCCACCCGGACCTTTACCGCCACTTTGACGGTCACCCATACCGCGACGCCTACCCATACCCCCGTCCCGACGGCGACGATTACCAACACCCCGCCGCCCACCAATACCCCGACCATTACCGATACGGTGGCCCCCACGGATACACCCACGATCACGCCTACGCCCAGTGTATCCCTGACGTTGGACGCGAATTTCTTTACCCCGCCGACGCCTTTGGGGATCAACGTGCGGATCGATAAGGCCGGGGAAGTCAAGGTTGAGATATTCAATTTGCTGGGTGAAAAAGTGAAAACCGTGTTGGACAACCGATCACCGCCCCGTTATGTCTTCCCAGCAGCCCCCGGCACAACAGCCCAGTCCACCTCAATCCTTCAAAGACCCTTCACCTACTCACATTAAGCAAGCTTCGGATGACAAAACACCGGACTTCATTGATACAGACCCACGCTTTTTAAACTCAGAGGACCCCGCGCCTCTTCGTCAGCCTTCGCTGTACAATCCTTGGCAACCAGCCAAATCCTATGGGCAAGACCCACCCCCTTCTCGAGGGTCCATGAGGTCTGCATCACAGCAACAAGGTTTTCAGTCGTCCGGAAACTTTGGGGTCATCCTTCCCAGCAACCATCTGACAATCCCCCTATCCCTACCTCACCCTCGATTCCGGTGCCCGTCACTTCCAATCCGCGCGCTATCCCGCAATCACCGAGATATGTCAATGCACCTCTCAATGGCACACAGAATCCCATCTACACGAGACCTCACATCCCCAAGGAAGAAGTGTGTTTAGAGTGCGCCATGAGAGATCAAGAACATGGCCGATGTAGATGTAACTTCTCCGGGAATCTGGGAGCGAGACAGCGACGTTTACCATCAAGACCTCGTCCGTTCCGAGGAAGAAGCCATCTTTCAGCTGGTACCCCTCTTCCTGAAGACCGCCCTCGGTCTACTGGTGACATACTCACCGAGACCAACCTCAAGCTTTGGCTCAGTATGGTCCGTTCTTTACCCATCTCAACCACCTTCCGTAATTTAATTGTCGCAATTCATTCCATAGAACCCACGGGAGCCTGCCTCGCGGCATATGAATTTGGAGACAATGTCTTAGGTCTCTAGGTTGCTCCTCGAAGCCGAAACTCTCGCCCATGCTCGCAGCCATGCAGGAGTCCAAGGACCTAATAGACAAAATGCGAGATACCTATTCGCACATACGCCGCTCTGCCCATGAGATTGGCGCTCCTCACTCTAACCCTGGTGCAATCACTCTTGACGAAACGGGGCGGATACGGTCCGCCACGTTACTGGGTCGCATCAGCGTGCCCGCTCCAATTCACGTGATGTCACCCTTCTCGAGAACGGTCTGATCGTCGAACATGTGAATGTCAAGAAGGAGGAGAGAGAGGAGCGAGAAAAAGGCGGAAAAGAGAAGAACGGAGGGAACGGAGTCGTGCGAGAAAGCTATCCAGGGGTTCCGGGCAGGACATCACTTCGATCTATGGTTCACTTCATCCATCTCAACTTCCCCCTGCACTTCGCATGGACCCCCCGTGGAGCGCAACCTCCGGTCATCGAGATACTCCCAATTGTCTCTGCGGCCCACAAGTAATATCGTCCTCTACCGTGGAGAAAAAAGCCCGACGCTCCCCAGAGCGTACTCCACAACTTCATTCTCTGATCTTCACAGTATCACCGGTTCAACGTCACCCAACCGGAAGACCAGGTTTTTAGGTAACCTCAGGGCCCTCAGTCCGGAGGGTGGAGAAGCAGGGATAGCCTGGCCGCATCAGGAATCTCTGGTAGCACTGATGGATATGCAATACGCACCGCTGTTTTCTCCTCTTTGCAAAAAGTAGTGTTTGACACTCATGTCCTAGCGTCGCACTCCAACAAGAGGACATGAACGAGAAGGCGAATTGTCAGAATCGTGCCTCTATGCTGATTGGACGCCCCCCCAGCAATTGTCCCTTCGCGCGAAAGCGTCACTTTACCCCAGCATGGCAATCCCTATCATAGGCAGGCCACTTCCCCGGCTCGGGAAGAAAAACGAAAGAAGAAAAAAGGCCTTGCAAAGATCTGGTCAATCGTCACCGGTTCTTCTCCTAGGCCGAAGTCGGAGCACAACCATTCAATCCAGCAGACTTCAAGGCGACTGGTGGGAACACACGTGTACGCAATCGCAGATGGACGCATTACCCCTTGGCTCCTCCTCCACCTTTAAGCTACCTTGTTGAGAGGGATGGAGGCAGAAATCGATCCAGGCGACATTCAAGCACACCGTGTCTACCAGGAGCGGCCGGCCAACCTTCCAACCAGCCCCTAAAGTCGCCGAATCAACAAGGGTATAACGGCTCGTGTCCAACTTCTCCTCCCACTGCTCCCTCGAGTGTTTTGCCAAGTCCTGTCAGCTTGAGGGGGATGCCTCCTGCAACCACCGACGCCCCTATCTTTGTGACAATGGGCTATTCCGAACAGGACAAAGATCGACTCGCAGTAGAACGCGGGACTGGAACTTCATCCAACCTCCCAATTCTGGCATTTCTTCTCCCAGGTCTACCTCTCCTCTCCCTCGAGACCGCAGCACGACTTCCTTGGTAGGGGGATAAGTAGTCGCTCCTTTGCCGCCGAAACGAGCACTCCGAGCATTGGTTTCCCTTCTGTTTCCGATATCCCTAGCGCCAGCCGACCTCAAACGATGTACGCCTCTCTAGAAGGCTCTAGGCATGTTGCTCCTCCCATGGCCACCGTTACTGAAAACCTCAGCGGTATAAGTGAAGACTCGGACATGTTCAGTCCCCCTCAAATAGCCTTCAGGGGCGACGGCAGAAGGCAGAGTTTCGAGGGGATGGAGAGGCCGAGAGTTATCGGACCCAACTCTTACGATACTCCCCGAGTCACTCGACCCAACGGCTCATATCCTCATACGAACGGAAACGGCGGAAACTTCAACGCATACCACACATACCACGGAAACAGTCATGGTGTTGCGGCGGACGCTTATGGGGAGTTCGGGAGCTCCAGAACGTCGCTGGGTTGGTTGGAGGACACCAGCGGCGGCGGACCGAGCCGGAATGGGCGGCGTTGACGCGCGAGCTGAAGCGACCTGGCGTGACGATGATGATCCTGTGGGAGGAATATCGGGAGACCAACCAAGACGGCTACGGGTACTCGCGCTTCTGTGATCTGCTGCGCGGGTTCGAGCGACGGCTGAGCCCGGTGATGCGCCAACATCACATCGCGGGAGAAAAGGCCTTCGTTGACTATTCGGGGAAGCGGATACCGATTGTTGATCCAGAAACGGGCGAGATCCACGAGGCCGAGATATTTGTTGGCGTGCTCGGCGCTTCGAACTTCACTTATGCCGAGGCGACGTGGACACAACAATTGCCGGATTGGACCGGCGCTCATGTTCGCATGTTTCGCTTCTTTGGCGGCGCGCCGAAACTGTTGGTCCGACAGACAATTTGACAGAGTGCTGTCAACAAGGCGTCGTTCTACGATCCCGAGATCAACCGAACCTACGGCGCGATGGCGGCGTATTATTCGGTCGGAATCCTTCCGGCGCGACCTCACAAGCCACGAAGACAAAGCGAAGGTCGAAGCGGGAGTTAGATTTGCTCAGACATACATCCTCTGGGGCGGTTGCGCGCGCAAACCTTCTTCTCGTTGGCCGAATGCAACGAGGCGATCAAACTCGTGATGCAACGCATGAACGAGCGCACGATGCGTCACCTGGGAGTGAGCCGGCGCGAGCTGTTCGAGAAGATCGAACGCGCCGCCCTCGACGGCTTGCCGGCCGAGGATTGGGAGTTCGCCGAGTGGCGACGGGCGCGGGTCAATCTCGATTATCACATCGAGGTCCACGACTTCCTGTACTCGGTTCCCCATGCCCTCATTCGCGCCGAGGTCGAGGTCCGCGTCACCGAGCGCATCGTCGAAGTGTTCCATCGCGGCCAGCGCGTCGCGGTGCATCAGCGGCTCTACACGGGTCGCAAGCACGGCACGAACCCGGACCACATGCCCAGCTCCCACCGGCATTACGC
>CAVRAL010000001.1:0-1441998 GCA_963719085.1 candidate division FCPU426 bacterium | reverse complement strand
GAGTAATTTGAGAATGCGAGCTGCCGGTCGCCATGGAAAGTCCGCCGCCCGTGAAAGACTGGGTGAAATTTACCGCAGCCGGTTGCCGGAGGAAGCTGCCGCCATTCACCTGCATCGTCATGTTCTGCGCGCTCAAGTTCACTCCCGAAACTCCCACCAGCGCGCCGGAACCACTGGCCTGCAAAGCGTAGAAACTGGCCCGTCGTCTGGGATCTCATCAGCGCCAACCCAAACGAGATGTTGCTGAAGGCAACGCCCGTCGCGCCGGCAGCCGAGGGCGTGCTGGTGCCATTGAAATAAGGTCCGCCGGTGCCGACAAAGACATTTACATTGCTGGCGCCGATCGTGAGAACAGAGACCCCGCAATTACCGCAGGCGCTTGATTGTGACCGATTCTTTATTCAGCATGGACGGGGATTTGGCTCCTTTGGGAGGCATCATGGATTTGGCCGCTGAGTTTGACGCCATGGTTTTAATCGACGACGCCCATGGAACGGGGGTTTTAGGGGTGGGCGGGCGCGGCGCGGCCCATCATTTTCCCTTGAGGACGCTTCCAACCGTGGTCATGGGAACCTATAGCAAGGCCTTGGGAAGCATCGGCGGATTTGTCTGCGCTTCTAAATTGCTGACCGACATCCTTTTAAATAAGGCCAGGACTTTTATCTATACCACGGGTTTGCCGCCCTCGGTTTGCGGGGCCTCTTTAGGCGCCCTGGAAGTTTTGGAAGAGGAACCGGACCGGGTGGAAAAGCTAAAGAAGAACGCGGACAAAATCCGCAATGGGTTAAAGGGTTTGGGTTTTGAGGTTCCGGCGGGCGAGAGCCCGATTATTCCCGTGATGGTGGGCGACAACGAAAAGGCGGTCGCCATGTCCGCCAAATTATTGGAAGAAGGCATTTTGGTGGTGGCTATCCGCCCCCCGACGGTACCCAAGGGAACGGCCCGGCTCAGGCTTTCGGTTTCCAGCGTCCATACCGAGGACCAGATCAGCGGGCTTCTGCGCGCTTTTCAGAAACTGTAAAGAAAAAAACGCCTGAAAATCATTTCGCCAAAGGCACCAAGAAGGATGAGGATGAAAATAAGTATTTTTGAAAACCGGATGACTTCAGTTTTGGTGTTCTTGGTGGTTCAAATAGCCTTTGCTTTTGATTTTTGTTAGAGTCTCTCAATGTCCTCTAAATTCTCGCCCATTTTTATTTCCGGAACCGATACGGGTGTGGGGAAGTCCTTGGTCGCGGCTGGTCTAACCCGGCTCTGGTTGAATCAAGGTTACCGTGTGGGTGTGTTAAAGCCCGTCGCATCCGGCTCCGCTAAGACTTCGACGGACAAGAGCGGCGGTCTTATCAGTGAAGACGGAAAGCTTCTCCAAAAAGCGGCCAAGCTTCCCAATTCAGCCTATCCTTCCATTGTTCCTATTCATTACCGGCAGCCTTTAGCACCCTATGTAGCGGCTTGGAAAGAAGGCGCTGTTTCACTTCTCGATATTGAAAAAGCCTATCAAAAAACAAAGCGGAAATATGACCGGTTGGTGGTGGAAGGGATTGGGGGCGTGTTAGTTCCAATCACCCAAAACTTTTCGGCGATTGACTGGATGGTGAAATGGAAATTGCCGACCTTGGTGGTGGCTCGAGCTGGATTGGGGACGATTAATCACACGCTTTTGACTTTAGAAGCCTTGGCTAAACGCAAAGTGAAGATTTTGGGAGTGGTGGTCAACGGCTATACGGGCAAAGGCGCGGCGGAACAAACCAACGTGAAAGCCCTGAAAAAACTTTTGAAAGTGCCTGTCTTTGGACCGCTGAAAAAGAATTCCCGATATCCAAAAGATTTGGATCTGTTGGCACGGAATCTAGCCAAATTGGGATTGCCGATTCAGTGATCAAAAGGAAAAAATGAACCATTCATCCTTAGCCGCGAAAGACAAAAAATACCTCTGGCATCCCTTTACCCAGCAACTGGAATGGGAAGCCGATCCTGATATTACGATTATTACCAAGGGCAAGGGTACCACGCTGATCGACGCTAAGGGCCGGAAGTACCTGGACGGCGTCTCATCGCTTTGGTGCAATGTGCATGGCCATCAGGTTCCAGAGATTGACCGGGCGATTCAAGCCCAACTCAAAAAGATCGCCCATTCCACCCTGTTGGGCTCCTCCAATGAGCCTGCCATTTTATTGGCGGAAAAACTGGTTAAAATGGCGCCCAAGGGTTTGACCCGGGTTTTTTATTCGGATTCAGGTTCGGAAGCCAATGAGATCGCGGCCAAGATGGCTTTTCAGTTTTGGGCCCAGGTTCGGCCGGCCCGCCCTAAGAAGAACTTATTCCTCACCGTTCGGGAAGGCTATCACGGCGACACGATTGGCTCTGTCAGCTTGGGCGGCGTGGATCTGTTCCATCAAATCTTCGGGGCGCTTCTTTTTAAGACGCTGAAAGTCAAAAGCCCTCATGTTTATCCATCGCGTAAAATCTCCAATTCCAAGTGGCTGGGCGATTGCGTTAAAGAATTGGAAGCGGTATTTCGAAAACACGGTTCCCGTTTGGCGGCAGTGCATCTGGAACCTTTGATCGAGGGCGCCGGGGGAATGCTGACCCATCCTTGGGGTTATTTGAAGGCGATCCGCAAACTTTGCGACCGCTATGACGTGCTTTTAATCTTGGATGAAGTCGCGACTGGCTTTGGGCGCACCGGCACGATGTTCGCCTGTGAGCAGGAAGGCGTCAGGCCCGACATCCTTTGCCTGGCGAAAAACCTGACGGCAGGTTATTTGCCCCTGGCCGCGACCCTGGCCACCGAGCGGGTTTACCGGGCCTTTCTTGGGAAATTTGAGTCGGCCCGCACTTTTTATCACGGGCATACCTTCACCGGAAACCAACTAGCTTGTGCGGCGGCTTTGGCGAATTTGAAGCTAATTGAAAAACCGAAGTTCTTAAAAGAGGTTCAGCTAAAAAGCGATTTACTCCAGACCCTCTTGGAACCCTTGGCGGCGCACCCCCATGTCGCTGACATCCGCTTGCGGGGACTGATGGGCGGGATTGAACTGGTCAAAAACAAAAAAAACGGCGAAGCGTATGGCTATGCCGAAAAAATGGGTTATCGGGTTTGCGCTGAAGCCAAAAGACAAGGCGTTCTCTTGCGGCCTTTGGGCAATGTGATTGTCTTGATGCCACCTTTGGCCATTTCTAAACAGGATTTAACTCGTTTAGTGACGGTGATTCGCTCTTCAATCGACAAGGCGACAGGCCTTTTTTAAGTTTTTGTTGTTCCACCTTTCAAACCCTAATAACGACGTTTAACCCCATATTTGGTGGGATAGAAACATTTTGACATCTACCAGTGGGGATGCTAGATTTTCCCAGTTAGTGATGTCAATTTATTTTTACCCGGCCACTCCACCCCTATCCCTACTCCGGGCCCTGTCATCACCTCTTAATTCCTAGAACCATCGGAGCCTCGTCCTTGTACCTCAAGAAATTAGAAATTCACGGCTTTAAATCCTTCGCTGATAAAACCGAACTGCTTTTCGAGCCGGGCATCACGGCCGTGGTCGGGCCGAACGGATGCGGCAAAACCAACGTGGCCGACAGTGTGCGCTGGGTTTTGGGCGAGCAATCCGCCAAGGGTCTTCGCGCCAATGAAATGACCGACGTTATTTTTAACGGCACCGACACCCGCAAGGCCGCCAGCATGGCCGAGGTCACCCTGACCCTGACCAACGAGGACAAGGCCCTGGCCTTGGAGTTCGCGGAAATCGGCATCACCCGCCGGGTCTACCGTTCGGGCGAAAGCGAATATCTCATCAATAAAGTCCCGGCCCGCCTGAAGGACGTTCGTGAACTTTTAATGGGAACGGGCCTGGGTACCAGCGCTTACTCAGTCATGGAACAAGGCAAGATGGACAAGATCGTGACGGCCAAGCCCATGGAGCGGCGCGTTATTTTTGAGGAAGCCGCCGGCATCACCAAATACAAATCCCGGAAAGAAGAGGCGTTGAGAAAACTGGACGCCACCGAGCAAAATTTGGTGCGCATCGCCGACATCGTAGCGGAAATCAAACGGCAAATTACTTCCCTGGAACGCCAAGCCAAACAGGCGGAAAAATACCGGGAATTCAAAGAAGAGCTCGCTAAGCTCCAGGTGCAAATTCATTTGGATAAGTCCGTCAAACTCAAAACCAAGCTCAAAGACGTTCACCACAAGATGAATCAAGTGAAGGAAAAACTAGAGTCCGCCAAGGGCGAGACCCATCATTTGGAAAACCAGGAAAAAAACCAAAGGACCCATCTGGCTCAAATCGAGCAGGAGTTGGCGGCTTTGCGGGAACAGGCTTATAAAGTCAGCAGTGAAGTCGAAGTCACCCAGGGACGCATCGAGGGAACCCAACAGCACAAGACCCTGCTTTCGGACCAAGCGCAGCGCAACGCCCAGCAAGTGATCGAAGCCGCCAACCGGGTGGAACAAATGAAGGTTTGGGTGGCCGAGCGCCTGCATCTTTTGAAAAACCGCGTGGAGCAAAAACAAGAAAAGATCGACCGTAAAAAGAATCTGGAAGAAAACCTGCAAGCCCTCGAGAATGACCTTTCGGCGAAGGCTGAAAATCTGGAAAGCCAAAATCTGGCCGCGGTGGATTTGGTGACCCAGGCGGCCCAGATGCGCGCCGAACTGGATTCGCTCAAGTCCCAGGACGAGGAAACGTCCCGTAAGGTTTCCGAGTTGGCCTTGAATCTGGAGCGCTTGGCGCGGGAAACCCAAGAGTCCCAAGACCGGCTGGGCCGCTTGACCGAAGAAAGACAAACGTCCCAAGAACAGGAAGCCCGGGAAAGCGAGAATGTCCTCAACGCCCAAACCCAGCTTTCGGCTTTGGAAATCAAGATCGACGAGATTCTGGTCTCCATCCAACAACTCAACAATCAAGTTTCCGAGGCGCGGTCGCGTTACGGGGTGCTTTTAGAGCTTCAAAATAAGCTCACGGGCTACGATCCCGGGGTGAAATCGATCCTTCAAGCCAAACAACAAGAACCCTTGATGTGGCAAGGCGTTCGGGGCGTGGTGGCGGACCTTTTAACCGTGGAACAGGCCCAGGAAACGGCCGCGGAAGCCCTTTTGGGCGGCCAACTGCAATCGTTGGTGGTGGAAAAAGCCGAGGACGCCCGCAAGGTGATCGCTTTTTTGAAATCCGAAGGCCAGGGCAAGGTCTCCATGTTCGTGTTAGAAGATTTGGCCAAGCTCGACCGTCATCCGGTTCCCGAAAAGGTGCTGACGGAGCCGGGAGTCGTGAACGCGCTTCGTTCTTTCTTGAAATTTAGCCCGGAATTTGAGCCGGTGATTTCGTTCCTCTTTGAGCAGGATATCTTGGTTTCGGACTGGGACGCGGCGGAGCGGCTTTCACCAAACTATCCCCGGGTGCGGTTTGTGACGGCGGATGGCGATCGATTGGGTCCCTTAGGGTTCGTGAAGGCGGGCTCCAAGACTTCTGATTTATCCCTCCTGGGACGGCATCGGGAAATCACTGAGCTTTCGGAAAACCTGAAGGGGTTGGAAGAACAGCTTCAACAATCCGAAAATGGTTTAAGCGAGGCCAAAAAAAGCCGTAAGTCCTTTGAGGACGCCCTTTTGGGCGCTGAAGGCCGCCGCCAACAGCTCAAGATCCGTTTGGCGGAATTGGAAAAGGAACTTTCCCAAACGTCCGAGACTTTGGAACGTTTGAAAAATGAGCGGGCCGCCGAGGAAAAAGAAAAGTCCCTGCTTCAAGAGCATTGGAATTTCGATAAGGAACGCATCCAGGAACTCACGGGTCTTTTAGCCAAGAGCGAGCAGGCCCATCATTTGACGCAAGAACAAATCACAGAAGCCCGGCGCGTTTTGCAGGGCCTCCAGACCCAAAAAGAAGAACTCTCAAAACAAGTGCTGCAAGTGGACATGGAATTGTCGGCCTTGGAAGAGGTGGCGGTTCGAGCCCAGGAAGAGGCTGACCGCTATCAAAAGGAACAGGCTCAGCTTTCGGAAATGATCGTTCAGAAGAACGAGGAAAACGCCCAACTGGCCCAGCAAAGCGACCAATTGAGTTTGGCTCTGGACGACCTCACCAAAAAAACCAGCGGCTTGTCGGAAGCCAAGCGCGAAGCTGACGCCAAGGTTGACCAGATCGTGGACAAACGTGGCGGCGTGGCGGCGGAAGTCGAGACCATGGCCGAAAAGGTGCACAGCTCCCGGGCTAAGTTCGAGGAAATCCAACGCGACCTTCATTCCTTTGAGGTTCAGGAAGCCCAAATCCATGTGGAGTCCCGCAATATCGAGGAAAAGCTGCAGGTGGAATATAAGGTCGACCTGGAAAATCCGCCGGTGGCGTTGGATGATTCTTTCAACGCTGACACGGCGGAAAAGGAATCCATTGAGCTTCGCGCCAAGATCGAGCGTCTGGGGCTGGTCAACATGGTGGCCGTGGAAGAGTACGATGAGCTTTCCCAGCGCTTTAAGTTTTTGGCCGAACAGCGGGAAGACCTTTTGAAGGCCAAGGACGATTTACAGAAGGCTATCCACAAAATCAACCTGACGTCGAAGGAGCTTTTTACCTCGACCTTCGCGACCGTGCAGGAAAATTTTAAAGATATTTTCCAAAGGTTATTTGAGGGCGGCCGGGCCGAGCTGATCCTGATTGATGAGGGTGATGTGCTGGAATCGGGAATCGAGATTGTGGCCCGCCCACCCGGCAAAAGGCTCCAATCGGTCTCGCTTTTATCCGGGGGCGAGAAAGCCTTGACCGCGATCGCGCTTCTTTTCGCGCTTTTCATGGTCAAACCCAGCCCCTTCTGTTTGATGGATGAAATTGACGCCCCCTTGGACGATGTCAACGTGAGCCGTTTCACCCACCTGTTGAAAGAATTCAGCAAAAGGACTCAGTTCGTCATGGTCACCCATAACAAGCTCAGCATGGAAACGGGCGATGTCATTTATGGTGTGACGATGCAGGAATCCGGGGTTTCCAAGATCATTTCGGCTAAATTCAAGGAAAACTCGCCGGAGGAATCGACGGTTTCTTGATCTCCTCACTGACGGGCCCGGTGGAACGCCGGGCCAAGAAGGTCTTTTTATCCCTGCTGGATTGGTTTTTAAAAAGCGAAAGCTCCCCCAAAAAATTACCCTCGGATCGACCGGCGGCCGCCTTGTTGATTCGGCCGGATCGGTTGGGGGATTTTGTGTTAAACCTGCCCGCCTTAATCGCTTTCCGAAAAAAAGCGGGCCCCCGTTGCCGGACGACTTTGGTGGTGGGGGAACGGGGCGAGGCGCTGGCCCGGCTTTTTTTCCCCGAATGGAACCTCCAAATTTACCGCAAAGGGCTTTGGGCCCGGGCCAAGCTGTTGGCCGCGCTCAAGTTAAACTCCTATGAGGTGACCCTGGATTTTCATTCTTTTCCTTTTTCCAATACGACCGCGGTTTGGACCCTCTTGTCCGGGAGTCCCTTCCGGGTTGGCTTTTTTGACGAGCGGGGCGGAGATCCTTCCGCCAAAATTTATAACGCCGGGGTTCCGCTTTGCGGGGCGGATGTCCAGGAACGGGATAAAAATTGGAAACTGGTGAAGCGTCTTTTCCCGGAGCTGGGCAATCCGCCTGAGATTAAAAGGATTCCGAGGCTGCCGGAAGGAATTATTTTTCAAGCGGATCAGTTTTGGCGGGCCTGTGAAATCGGTCCCCGGGACAAGGTGTTGGGATTTCATCCGACCCTGGGAAAAAAAGACAACCGGTGGGCGCCGGAAAAATATTTGGAACTGATCCGCGGCCTTTCCCGATCGACCCGGTTGAAGTTCGTGCTGGTCCACGGTTGGGGGGAAGACGAGGCTTTGGATGATTTTAGGAAAAAGGCCGTCGATATTCCCGGATTGTTCATTCTTCCCGGCCATGATCTTTTATTTATACTGGAAGCCGCCAAGCGGTTTGACGGTTTCGTTTGCAATGACAGCGGAATGATGCACGCGGTTTCCCTGGTGACGGAGGTCGCGGCGGTGTTTGGCCCCAGCGAGCCGGCCCGGTGGGGGCCCATCGGGGCCCGGGAAAAGAAAATCTTCCGGGCGGCGGACCATCTTTGTGATTCCGTCCCGGTGGCCGAAGTGGCGCGCTATATTCAAAAGGCTTGGGCGGGACCTCCAGCCTTAAGGACGGGTAATCGTGGGACTGTTTGACCAGTTTAAAAAAGGCCTTCAAAAAACCGCCCAGGGGCTCTTGGGCGGTTTGGCCGACCTTGTGCTCGGAAAAAAAATTTCAGACGAGGCCTTAAAAGTGTTGGAAGAACGTCTGATTCTTTCGGATGTGGGTTTGGCCACGGCCCAGGCTTTGGTGAAAGAAATCAAGGAGAAGGCCGCGAAATCCCAGGGTGAAACGGATGCTTCGTCGCTTTTGAGGGAGGCCCTCCATCAAAAGCTGACGAAAGTTCAAACACCCCTGGAACTGCCTAAACCGGCGGTGATTCTTTTACTGGGGGTCAACGGGGCGGGGAAGACCACGACCGCGGGTAAATTAGCCGTTCATTTTAGCCGGGAGGGGCGGCGGGTTCTTTTGGCGGCCGGCGATACCTTCCGCGCGGCGGCAGAAGAACAGCTGACGGAGTGGGCGGGACGTGCTAGAGTAGAGGTGTTCCGGGGGAATCACGGAGCCGCTCCTTCGGCGGTGGTTTTTGACGCGGTTCAAACAGGCCTCTCACGCGGCGCCGACTGTATCTTGGTGGATACGGCCGGAAGATTGCACAACCGCCAAAACCTGATGGAAGAGCTTGAGAAGATTGTCCGGGTTCCTCAAAAAGTCTCGCCGGGAATCGCCCAGGAAAAGTGGCTGGTTTTGGACGCCAATACGGGTCAGAACGCGCTGGTTCAGGCGCGGGAATTTCATCAGCGCACGGGACTGACGGGGTTGGTGGTGACGAAGCTGGATGGGACGGCCAAAGGCGGCGTGGTCGTGGCTTTGGCGGAGCAGTTGGGTTTGCCGATTCGGTTTTTGGGTTTGGGGGAAGGTCCGGAGGATTTGCTCGTCTATGATCCCCGGTTGTTCGTGGAAGCTTTAGTTCCCGCCGCGCGCGGGTGATGGCGTTTCTTTTTGAAAACTCTCAGGAGGTTCGTGGATGGAGCGCTTGGTTCTCGCGGCTCGGGCCGCTATGTCCAATACGGCGGTGACCGTCGTTGATATTGAGGGCGTTTTAGACATTAATACCGTGGGCGAGTTTGAGGGAGTGCTGCAAGATCTCTTCAAAAAGAAACAGTATAAAGTCGTTCTTAACATGAAAAAACTCACCTATATCTCCAGCGCCGGTTTCGGTGTTCTGATGTCCATCATCAAGGATGTGCGCAAAAACCGGGGCGACATTAAAATCGCCAACGTCAGCCCTGATATTTATAAAGTTTTTGATTTATTGGAACTTCCGGGACTTTTTCATATCTTGAAAACCGAGCAGGACGCGGTCGGAGAGTTTTAGTTTTTTTCAAGTCAGCTTCCGGGATTTTTCGATGAAACCAAAATACGTTTTTTTCACGGTCCTTCGGCTTTTCTTTCCGCTTTTTTTCCTCTGTTTTCCCTTAAGCGCCCAAGCCCGGGTTTCCCACCTCACGCTTCTTTTTACCAATGACCAATTAGGCCAAGTGGAGCCCATTCCCTCCAGCGACGCCAGCAAACCGGTGGGCGGTGTGGCGCGCCGCATGGCGTTAGTCGATAAAATCCGGCAGGAAGTCGGCCCTTCCAGCGTTTTTTTGGTAGATGGCGGAAATCTTTTCACCGGAACCGCCTTATCCGACCTGACCAAGGGGGAAGTGGATTGCGCCGCCTATAAGTTAATGGGTTATGACGCCGTGGTCTTGGGCGAACGGGACTTTGATGAGGGCGAGAAAGCGCTTTTGGGTTTTGAGAAGGATTACAAAATCCATTGGATCTCGGCCAACGCCATCATGGTGGGCGGCCAGAACTTCATGCAATCGTATGTTTTAAGGAGCGTTCCCGGGCTTCGGATCGGGATCATCGGATTTAGCAACGAAAAAACCCCTCAACTCACCAAACGGGAGAATGTACGGGGGCTGACCTTTTATCCGCCCAGCGACGTGGCCAAGGGACTTCATTCGATCCTTAAAAAGGACGCCGATTTTTTTATCGCGCTCACCCATGAGGGCCTGGCGGCGGACGAGAAACTGGCGAAGGAAAACAGTTTCCTTCATGTGGTGGTGGGCGGCTATTCCCAAGATGTGCTAACGGACCCCGTGGTCGACAAACGCAAGGATGGAACCTTAAACGGTCCCTTGATTGTCCAGGCGGGCTCCCACGGGCTTTACTTGGGACGGCTCGATTTAACCGTGGATGGGGATCGTAAACACGGCTACGCCATTCAGGATTATAAATATCAACTCATTCCCATTACAGCCGACTTGCCGGAAGACCCCCAGATGCTGGCCTTGCTGGCCAAGTTCGAGAAAAAACTGCAAAACCTTTCCTTGGACGAGGTCCTCGCCACCGTGACGGCCCCGGCGGCCAATAACGAATCGGGCGACTCTTTATTGGGGCAAATCACCGCGGACGCGGTCCGCCAGGCCAGCGGCGCCGCCGTCGCGCTCATTCACAGCGGCGCCTTTGTGGAAGATTTAAAGGCCGGGCCCTTCACCCGGGAAAATCTTTATACCTTGTTTCCCTATGAAGACGATGTCATCACCTTTGAGATGCCGGGAAAAATTTTGCGCAAAGTCATTGAACAATCGGCCGCCGCGGCGGGAAGCGCCGGATTTTTGCAGGTGTCGGGCCTCACCATCAGCCGCGCGCCCGAGGGGCTGACCATTTTGGTGGGGACGGAGCCGCTGAATGACCGGTACCGTTATAAAGTGGCCACGAACGGTTTTCTCGCCGAGGGCGGAGCCGGCTACGACCTATTCCGGCAATTGAAGGACCGGGAAAAAACGGGGCTTATGGTCAGGTCCCTGTTGGAGGCGGCCCTGAAAGCCCAGCCCCATCTTTCGGCGGACCGGTTGGAAAAGCGTTGGAATTCACTGTAATCATCCCGGCTTAAATTTTTTAGCTCGGATTGACGGTCAGGGAAAGTCTTATAAATCGACTTTTTCGCCCTATCCCTAACGGCTCAAAACGGTTTGAGCGGTTTTGGGGCGCCCATCCCCCCGCCTTGACATGCCTGGGCCTAAATCTATAATGCCGACGTTTCCCAAAGACGCCGAACTGCCCGGTTTTTAAGTCCTTAAGAGAATGGCAAATTTAACCGACGGATTTTTGATGCCCCGCGAGAAAACCCTAAAACCCAAACCCATTGCCGCGGCGAAGCCCAAGGCTTTCGGCGAGTTTCCTAAATTGAAAATATTATTCGTGGCCTCGGAAGTCACTCCCTTCGCCAAGACCGGGGGCTTGGCCGATGTGGTGGGATCTTTGCCCGGCGCTTTGATGAAACTGGGATGCGAAGTAGCGGTTGTCCTTCCGAAATATAAGGTGATTTCGTCCGAGAAATACAAATTGCGCCTGGAAGTGAAAGGCCTTCAAGTCCCCATGGGCATGGGGGAAGTGGACGCCAATATCCTTTCCACCAGGCTTGGCAACAGCCACGGGATGGTTTATTTAGTGGAGGCGGCCCGGTATTTTGACCGCGATGGCTTCTATGGAACCCCGGAAGGCGATTATCCCGACAACGCCGAACGCTTCGCTTTTTTTTCCCGGGCCGTTCTGGAGATGCTCAAAGTCCTCAACTGGTATCCGGATGTCCTGCACCTCAATGATTGGCAAACCGGGCTAGTGGCGCCTTATCTGGAAAAGCTTTACCGCTCCCAACCCCATTTTGACCATATGAAGACCCTTTTCACGATCCACAACATGGCCTATCAGGGAACTTTCCCCAAATATATGCTGCCGATGACGGGTTTAAGCTGGGACGAGTTTAGCCCGGAAAAAATGGAATTTTACGACCAAGTGAACTATCTCAAGGCGGGTTTGGTTTATTCCACGGCCTTGAACACGGTTTCACCCACTTACGCCAAGGAAATCCAGACGGATGATTTTGGCTATGGCCTGCAAGGGGTTTTGCAGTCCCGCGCGAAGGACCTGCACGGAATTTTGAACGGGATCGATTATGGGGAATGGAACCCGGGCACGGATAAAGAAATCCCCTCCCAATACACGCCTAAAAATATCGAGCATAAGCAGGACGCCAAGCGTCAACTGCTGAAGGAAACGGGATTAAAGCTCAACGAGGATACCCCGGTCATTGGTTTGGTGTCCCGTTTAGCCGATCAAAAAGGCCTGGACCTGATCGCGGGGATCCTCAATGAGATGCTGGCTGAAAACGTCCAATTCGTCATCCAGGGACTGGGCGACGCGCGTTATCACGCCTTGTTCCAGGAATTGCGCGACCAATTTCCCGACCGGTTTTCCCTCAATCTCAAGTTTGACCACCGGCTGGCCAAACTCATCTACGCCGGGAGCGATTTATTTTTAATGCCTTCCCGGTTCGAGCCTTGCGGCCTGGGCCAGTTGATCGCCCTGAAATATGGGACGGTTCCGATCGTGCGCAAAACCGGGGGCTTGGCCGACACCATTGAAAACCTGTCCCTGGACGGGAAAAAGGGGACGGGCTTCGTTTTTGAAAACTACGTCACGGAAGACTTGTTGGCGACGGTACGGCGGGCATTGGAGACCTTTCATCAGCCCAAAATATGGAAAGGCCTGGTTCAAAGGGGAATGCAGCAGGATTTCTCCTGGGACGCTTCGGCTCAAGCCTATCTTGATTTATATCGGCGGATCCGTTTCCAATCTTAATGACGCTTATGATGCGAAGGACCCTACAATGGAACAGCGCGACGATCATTTTTTAAACGAGTTCATCGAGAAAAACGATGGTCTTCTCAAGGAACGCTGGCAAGCCGCCATGGGCCATTTGGTCCAGCGTTTGAGCCAGTTCACGCCCGAATCCCGGGTTTTCAACGAAGTGAAGAAGCTGATCCTCAACCTGGTTTCCCTGGTTCAAAGCACGGGAAGCGCCGAGCAGGCGGTCGACCTGGGGCTCAAACCCATCATTTCGCAGCTGCGCGCCCTTCAGACGGAGAACCAGCTCACCCACGCCGAAATGGTTTTGTTTCTTTTTTTCGCCCGGGATTTTTTAAAGGACATTTTAAAAGATTTGATGGGCTCGGCGCCTCAAGGGTCCAAAACCGATCCTCCGTTTTTGGAAGGGCTGAATCAGGTTTCCCTGTTGTTGAACCGCTTGGGACTGGTTTTTTTTGAGAATACCATGCGCTCCAAAGACGAGGATCTTTCGGATCAAGATGTGCTGGCGATCGAGTACGCGCTTCTTTATGAACGGACCCGCCAGATGGCCATCACGGACCGGTTGACGGGGCTTTATAACTTCGGCTATTTCCTGGATCGGTTGAAGGAAGAACGCATCCGCGCGGACCGATACCACCGCCTGCTCTCATTGATTATTTTTGATATCGACCACTTCAAAAAATACAACGACACCAATGGCCATCCGGCGGGAAACGAGGTCTTGAAACGGATCGCCGCCATCCTCAAAGAAGAGGCGCGGGAAGTGGACATCGTAGCCCGCTATGGCGGGGAAGAAATGGTGATCATTCTGCCCGAAGCCAGCCGCCGCAGCGCCCATGAGTTGGCGGACCGGATCCGGTTTAAAATTGAGCAAGGGATATTTCCCCGCATGGAAACCCAGCCCCTGAAACACATCACGGTTTCCGCGGGTGTGGCGACTTTTCCGGTGGACGCGGCCACTGAGGATGACCTGATCAAGAAAGCCGACAAGAGCTTGTACCAAGCCAAGTCCCGGGGCCGCAACCAGGTGGTGGCGTTCGAGCCTCTGATCAAGATTCCGGTTTCCTACAAGCCGTCCCGGGAAGTTTCCAAGGTGGCGCTGGTGGGCAGTTTCAACAATTGGGACAAGGAAGCCGACTACATGCAGCGTCAGGCGGACGGGTCTTACCAATTCATCATCTCGCTGAATCCCGGGGCTTATCACTATAAGTTCGTCCTCAACGGTGTGGAATGGATCGCCGATCCAGCCAATCCGATCCGGGAAGAGGATTCGTTGGGCGGCGAGAACAGCGTGCTTCGAGTTTCCGGCGAGGCCTCCTATTTTCCAACGGGCGCCTAATTCCAAGCCTTTTATGGCTTGCCTCCCTTTTTAAGATGATTTAGACTCTCGTTTCTTCTTCCTAATTAAAAACGGGGTCAATCATGGCCGAATACAAATCCACCCTTAACATCACCCAAACCTCTTTTCCTATGAAGGCCAACCTGCCTCAGACTGAGCCCGAGCGGCTCAAGCTTTGGGAACAATGGGGTTTTCACGGCAGGGCCGTTTCCCGGCCGGGCGCGCCCCAGTATGTTTTGCATGACGGCCCGCCTTTCGCCAACGGCGATATCCACATGGGGCACGCGCTTAATAAAGTCTTGAAAGACATCATCGTGAAGTACCGCTTGCTCAAAGGCTTCGAAGCGCCTTATGTTCCGGGTTGGGACTGCCATGGGATGCCGATCGAGCATAAGGTGATGGAGAAGCTCGGCGAGAAGGCCAAGACCATGGCCAAGATCCATATCCGTAAAGAATGCCGCCTCTACGCTGAAAAATTCCTGGAACGCCAAAAGGAAGAATTTAAGCGTCTGGGAATTCTGGGTGATTTCCAAAATCCCTATAAAACCATGGATCCTTCTTATGAGTTGTCGCTGGTCAAGGCCTTTACCCAACTATTGTCCCAAGGTTACGTCAGCCGGCGGCTTCGGCCCATCCATTGGTGCCCGGTCTGTCAAACGGCTTTAGCGGAGGCGGAGGTTGAATACGCCGACCATGAATCCCTCGCCGTCACCGTGGCGTTTCCCGTCCAACAGCTTCCGGAAGGCGTTTTTGCGAAGACACCCCGGGAAAAACTCTCCTTCCTGATTTGGACCACCACACCCTGGACCCTTCCGGCCAACCTTGGCATCTCCGTTCACCCGGACTTTGAGTACGTCTCGGTCAAGGTCGGCGATTCCTTTTATATCGTGGCCAAATCCCTTTTAGACTCAGTGGCCCGGATGTGCGGTTGGAAAGAGGGAAGCTACCAGGTGATCGAGGAAGTTTCCGGGGCCAAATTGGATAGGGCCTTGGCCCGGCATCCTTTTTTGGATCAGGATTCCCTGGTGATGGTGGGAACCCACGTGACGGCGGACGCGGGCACGGGATTGGTGCATACGGCGCCCGGACATGGGCGGGAAGACTATGAGATCGGGTTAAAATATAACCTGCCGGTTTATTCGCCGGTGGATGAGGCCGGCCGCTACGACGCCCGGGTCAAAGAATTTGAGGGGCAAACGGTTTGGGAAGCCAATCCTAAAATCGTGGAAAAACTGAAAGGGTTGGGGCGCCTGCTTTCTTTGGAAACCATCCGGCACAGCTATCCCCATTGTTGGCGGTCGAAAAACCCGATCATCTTCCGAGCCACGGCCCAATGGTTTATCGAGTTGGACCACCTGGATCTAAGAAAAAAATGTTTGGCTGAAATCGAGAAGGTTCAGTGGATTCCCTCCTGGGGCCGGGACCGCATCCGCAATATGGTGGAAGGCCGGGCTGACTGGTGCATTTCCCGTCAAAGGTCTTGGGGCGTTCCGATCACGGCCATTTACTGTAAAACTTGCGGCAAGGTGGTCGAGGAACCGAAGGTCATCGCCTCGGTCGTGGCGCTGGTTGAAAAAGAAGGCATCGACGGCTGGTTCAATCATGTGGCGGCCGATGTGCTTCCGTCCGGCCATACCTGTTCTTGCTCCTCCCAAGAGTTTGTTAAAGAAGAAGACATTCTGGACGTTTGGTTTGAGTCCGGAAGCTCGCATTTCGCCGTTTTGGACCAGCGGGATGAGTTGAAGGCGGGCGGGGACCATCCCGAACGTTTCGTTCTTTATTTAGAGGGAAGCGACCAACACCGGGGCTGGTTCCAACACGCGCTTTGGACCGGCGTGGCCTTGAAGGGCAAAGCGCCTTTCAACGGAGTCTTGACCCATGGATGGGTTTTGGATGCCGAAGGCAAGGCCATGCATAAGAGCGCGGGCAATGTCATTGACCCGCTTGAGATGATGAAAAAATACGGGGCCGATGTATTAAGGCTTTGGGTATCTTCCGAGAATTACACGGAAGACGTCGGCATCAGCGAGGAAATGCTCAACCGTATGTCCGAGGCTTACCGCCGAATCCGCAATACTTTCAGGTTCATCCTGGGTAATTTGTCCGACTTTGACCCCCAAGTTCACCGGGTCGCGGAAAAGGATTATCTCCCCTTGGATCAGTGGGCTTGGATGGAAACCCAACTGACCCTGGCCGGGTTGGAACAAGCCTATGACCAATATCAATTCACCAAGGTATTCCACCAAGTGGATCAATTTTTCTCCGTCTCCTTGAGCGCCGGTTATTTTGACATCTTGAAAGACCGGCTTTACACCTTCGCGGCCGGGTCTCTCGGACGCCGCGCGGCCCAAACCGTACTTTACGACATTTTGAAAAGTTTTGTGGTGGCGGTGGCGCCGATCCTTTCTTTTACCAGCGAGGAAATTTGGCAATCTTTGCCCGGGAATTTTAAAAAGCCCCAGGAAAAAAGTGTTTTCAACGCCGCTTGGTTGAAGGGCGCGCCGCTTTTGGAAAACGCCTTGGCCCAGGAGTGGGAAGATATTTTTACCTCGAAAAAAGCCGTCTTGAAATCATTGGAAGGCCTGCGCCAAGCGAAGGCGATCGGCAGTTCCTTGGAAGGGGAAGTGGATCTTTATGTCGGCAACGACAAAGTGAAGTCCCATCTTCAAAAGCATTTGGAAAACCTTCGTTATTACTTTTTGGTTTCCAAGGTCACGATCAAAGAAGGCGCCGCCCCCGAAGGCGCGGTGGAAGCCGAGGACGCGCGGCTTCAATTGAGGACCTTGGCCCGGAAATCCGACGGACAAAAATGCGCCCGCTGTTGGAACTATTATGGCCCTTCCGAAATGGATGGTCAAAATCCGGAGATCTGTCATCGCTGCGGGCCCCTGGTCCGCCAGCTTGCGGGCGCGGGTTCGCCCCCATGATCCTGATCGGGGTCTCGCTTTTGGTTTTGGCGCTGGATCAAGTGACGAAGTTCCTGATTTTACACAGCCTGCCGCTGAACCAATCCGTGCCGCTTCTGGCCGATTATGTCTGCCTCACTTACACGCAAAACCCGGGCACGGCCTTCGGCCTTTTATCCAACCTGAACCCGCTTTGGCGTATTCCTTTTTTTGTGACCATCACGGGAGCGGCCGGCGCCATCGTTTACACTTATCAACGCTATATCCCGGCGGAGAAAAATCTGGCCCGAATCGCGCTGGGGCTTATTTGGGGGGGCGCCATGGGCAATTTCACCGACCGGCTCTTCTATGGGAAAGTTGTTGATTTTATCGATGTGGGTTTCCATCAATATCGGTGGTATGTTTTCAACGTGGCGGATTCCTGCATCACGGTTGGGTTGGCGCTGCTCATTTATGAGTTTGTTTTTTTGCAATCCGGGGAGACGAAGGCCTCATGACCCTGCGCCGAGCCGCCGGGCTCGTGTTTTTGTTGGACCAATTGTCGAAGTTCCTGGTGCTGCACCTGATGCGGCTGGGGCAATCCATTCCCCTTTTCAGGGATAACCTTGAGCTCACTTATGTGCAAAACCCGGGCGCGGCTTTCGGTTTTCTGGCCTCCGCGCCTTTTTTTTTCAGGATTCCCTTTTTCATTTTAGTGACGATCCTCGCTTCGGTATTGGTTTACGCTTTTCAACGGTTCCTTTCTCCGGAGCGGACAGGGGTTCGGCTGGCCTTGGGGCTGATTTGGGGCGGGGCCTTGGGTAACTTTGCGGACCGGCTTTGGAACGGACGGGTCATTGATTTTATCGATGCGGGGGTCCGACAATACCGGTGGCCGGTTTTTAACCTGGCGGATTCCTGCATTTGCATCGGGTTGGGATTTTTAATCCTGGATCATTTTTTAAAAAGTAAGTCCGCGAATTAATCCGTCTTGAAGGAGCTTTTTTGCATCCCATTCTTTTTTCGTTTGGTTCCTTTCATTTATTCGGCCATTTGATCGGCCCGGTGGAGCTTTATTCCTATGGTTTTTGCCTGGCGACGGCCTTGGGCTTGAGCATCACGCTTTTTGCCCGGGATGCCGGAAAGTACATCGCGCCTCGGGTTCATTTAACCCGGCAAGAAGGGTTTCAGAAGACCTTTGATTTGGCCACTTGGGTGATTTTGGCTTCCATCGCGGGCGCCCGGCTTTTTTACGCGGTTGAAAACTACCCGGAATTCGAGGGCCATTGGATAGAGGTTTTTTATGTTTGGCAGGGCGGGTTGGTTTATTACGGGGGACTTTTTGGCGGCGCCTTGGCCGGGGTGATTTGGTTTACCCTGCAGAAGTGGCCCTTGGCCTATTGCGCCGATCTTTTGGCGCCCTATATTTCCTTGGGGCAAGCGGTCGGCCGGATGGGATGTTTTCTGAACGGTTGTTGCTATGGAATTGTGGACCCGAAGCACGGGCTGGTTTTCCCGGGCATTGGCGATGGAGAGCCTCATTTACCCACCCAACTTTGGGAGCTTTATGGCGATTTGATTCTTTTCGCCGCCCTTTGGTGGATGAGGCGTTATACCCTGAAATACCCTTGGTTGACCTTGAGCGCTTATGGCCTGAGTTACGGACTCTTAAGATTCGCCATCGAATATTGGCGCCGGGATTGGGACAAACGATACCTTGACTATTTCGTGTCCGCTTCCCAGGCGGTGAGCGCTTTTTTGGTGCTTCTTTCCTTCGCCGCCATCCTTTGGATCCTTTGGCAGGGCCCGAAAAAGAAACCTTGAAAGGCCCCTTGAGGCGGGGATTTCGATCCGGCGATTTTTAAAATCCTCTATAATCCATTCCTATGAACCCATCTTCCACAACCCCCGAGATTCTGCTGACCGTGGCCGCCCCTTGGGGCGGCCAACGGCTTGATGTTTTTTTGGTTTCCGAATTAAAAGATTTTTCCCGGACCCGGGTGCGCAAATTGATTGAGGACGGGAATGTCGTCGCCCAATTTGAGTTCAAGGCGTTAAAACCCAATATGGTCTTGAAGGTGGGCCAGTCCTTCCGGATTTTAATTCCGCCGCCCGAGCAGACCCATCTGGCCGCCCAGCCTTTGGATCTGGATATTCTTTTTGAGGACGAGGATCTGTTGGTCCTCAACAAACCCGCGGGGCTGGTAGTGCATCCGGGAGCGGGGAACCCGGACCATACGCTGATCAACGCGCTCATCGCCCACTGCCCCCAAATTCAGGGAGTGGGGGGAGTCAATCGGCCGGGATTGGTGCACCGGCTGGATAAGGATACCTCGGGACTTTTGGTGGTGGCGAAATCGGACCTGGCTTTTAAAAGTTTGGTGCGGGAATTAAAAAGCCGCTATCTCAACCGGATCTATTTAGGGCTCGTGAAGGGCCGCTTGGATGAGAAGGGAAAGGTGGACGCTCCCATTGGGCGGCATCCGGGCGCGCGCAATAAAATGAGTGTCCGGCCGGATGACGGGAAACCCGCGGTCACCCACTTTGAGACCCTTCAGGCCTCGGACGAGGCCAGCTTTTTAATCTTTAAATTGGAAACGGGCCGGACCCATCAAATCCGGGTCCATCTTCAATACATCAAGCATTCGATCCTGGGCGATCCGGTTTATGGCAATCCTTCCGAAATCGCGTCCCGGCAAATGCTGCACGCTTTTCGCTTGAGCTTTAAGCATCCCCAGACGAAAGAGGCGCTTTCCTTCTTAGCGCCGCCGCCGAAAGACTTTACGGATTGTGTCCGCCATTTGGGATTTGCCATTCCCCGGTGGGACAAGCTCGATTGGACGCCCGCCAAACCAAAGGCCGGCAAAAAACCGTGAAAAAAAGCCAAGGGCCTTGGAAGGCTGTTGGGGGCCTTTTGTTGGTCATGGCCCTGGTTTTAACTTGGGAGCGCGCCCATACCTACGGGGAGCCCCAGCAGCCCGCCATTACGACCGCGGCTTTGATCGGTCACGGACTTTTACAGGGCCGGTCCCTTTATTCCGACTTGTGGGACGCTCATCCGCCCGCCCTCGCGCTTTCCTACGCCTTCGCGGAGGCTTTAGGCGGCTGGGGACCCTACTCGTTATTTCTATTGAATCTCTTGATCGCCTGGTCGATTTTGGGCGCCTTGTTTGGAATCGGCTTTCGTTATGGCGGTCCCGGGACGGGCCTGCTGGCCGCGGGTTTGTGGACTTTGGTTTCCGGGGATCCTTCGCTTCGGGCCAACCAACCGCTTTCGGAAGGATTTGTGAACGCTTTTGTTTGCTGGGCTTTCTTTTTTCTTTTATGCCGTCCTGAAAGACGGTTTAATTTTAAGTCTTGGATCCTGGCCGGCCTTTTGCTGGGTTGGGCCTCTCTTTATCAACTGTCCGTACTAGGATTGGGAATTTTATTCAGTCTGGCTTGGCTCGGGTGGAACCATTTTGAGGGAAAAGGAAAATCCCATTTCGCTCAAGGGATGGGATGGTTTTGGGGCGCTCTGGCGGGGATGGGATCGGTTGTTTTTTTATATTTTCTGTTGGTTGGACATTTGGCCGACTTCTGGGGATCGGTTTTTTCTTACAACCTTTATCAACTGGCGCGGTCCGACTTAAACCAAAACGGATGGCAATGGCTGTGGCCGGACGCCCTGCGGGTGGGGATTCCCTTTGGGTTAGCCGCGTTTTTGGGCGTTTGCCGGGGTTTTTCGTCCCAATCCCGTTTGTGGCTTTTGCTGAGCGCTTACGGCGGCTGGGTTTTCATCGAAGTCAGCTTGGCCTCGTTCGCCCCGGAGTCTTATCAGTGTTGGCTTCCCCCCCTGGCCATCGGGGCGGCTTGGGGGCTCGAGGAACTGCGCCGATGGATCCAAGCCTGGAACTGGAGGCTGGCTTTCCTGCCGGCGCTGTTACTTTTTCTTTTCGCCTTTTGCCACGAGTGGCCTTTTTATCAACGGTGGGCGGTGGATTGGTCCCGGATCAAGGCGGGGGACGCGACCGTTGAAACTTATAATCTCGCCCGGAACTTGGATGACTTTTTAAAACCCACCGAGACCTTTTACGAGTGGGGCGAGGAGACCCAGCTTTATTATTTAACCCGGCGCGTCCCGCCCAGCGGCGTTTTAACTTGCGATCCTTTGACCCAGGGCCCTTTGGCTGATTCTCTCAGCTGCCGGGTGTTGAATGATTTGAACCGGACCGCGCCCGATCTTTTTATCCTCAACCGGGGGGAGTTGGCGGGGAATTGGGGTCAAAACCCGGTCTTAAACCAGATGGCAAAAGACTATGCCCCCCTCCGCCGGATTCCCATTTCGGGCCAGTTAATGTTTTTTGTCCGGAAGGGAAGCGGTTTGGAAGAACGCTTAAGCGGGCGTTAATTTTTTAAAAGCGCGTTCAGGCGATCTTGCGCGTCCTGGACCAGCGAATGGTCCGGATTAAAATATTTTTTTAGGATTTCCAAAGCGTTTTTTAAATCTTTAACCGCTTCGGCTTTGTCCTGAAGTTGTTCGGAAATTTTGGCCAAGTTTTCCAAGCTCAGGGCGACTTCGGGATGGTCGGGTCCGTAAACCTGGATTTTAATTTTTAAAATCCGTTGATTAAGGGACTGGGCGTCTTTCCATTGCCCCAGGGCGAAGTAGGCGTCGGCGCCCCTTTGGTGATAAGGGATATTGGCGTAGGTGTCTTCGGCGCCGATAAAATGAAGATCCCGGGTCAAGGTTTGTTGGTATAAGTCACCGGCTTTTTGGCGGTCGCCCGTCGCCGCGTAAAAGTCCGCCAGATTTTTTAAGGCGTCCGCGACCCGGATGTCCGCCGGCGCGGCGGTCTTTTGGGTGATTTGAAGGGCTTTTTGAAGATAGCTTTCGGCCTCGGTGAAATTCTTTTGAGTCATTTCAAAATCCGCCAGACGCGTTAGCGCTTGCGCTCGAACCGGATCTAAGTCTGGGCCGCCCCCCGTAGCCGTTAAAAGGGCTTCTTTCAAATCGGAAGACGCTTGGGTTTCGGCGCCTAAATGTTCCTGGATGTCCGCCGCCAGCAGGAGGCTTCCCGCCAGGGCCGCCGGCGGAGTCGTTGGGGAAGATTTTTCAACCGCCAGAGCCCTTTGAACCGACAAATCGGCTTCCTCAAAACGCCCTAGTTGTTCCTCCAGATAAGCCAAGGAAACCAGAGACGGGGCCACGGCGGGGTCCATCGAACCCAAGGATTTTTCCCGCAGGGCCAAGGCCCATTTGAAATTGGACTCCGCGTCCGAGTAAAGGGCCAGGGCTTGGTCCACGACCGCCAGATTGTCGTAATAGGGCGCTACCGCGGGATGAAGCGGGCCGAACCGGTCTTGGGCCAATTGGACGGCTTTTTGTGAAGTGGTCACGGCGTCCGAAAAATCCCCCCGCTCAAACTGGGATTGGGTTCCCGCGAGGGCCGAGGTCAGGGCGTCCACGCTGTCCATGATATGTTCGGCGCGTAAAAGCGAGGGCGCGGTCAAGACGAGCGCGGCCGCGAGAGGGATTAATGAAAGCCGGATGAAGGAAAAGTTCATGGTTGAAGGAACCTAAATAAAGAATCCGGGGGAGTCAGCGGATGGGTGATGGGCGGGGCGTCTGAAATCATCGAGGAGCAATCCGGCCCCACCAAATAGACATCGGCGTCCCGCTCAAAAGCGTCGGTCCAAGAGACCCCGCCATTCAAGGAAGTCGCCTCGCGGGACAAGTGGGGACCGCCGTCAAAGGTCAGGTCGCAGGCGTCCGCCAGACCGCCCGAATTTCCAACCTCGGATAATAGATAACAATCCTCACAACCGGGAGCGGCGCTGGAAGCCCGGCCCGAATCGGTTTGAAAGACAATGTAGCGGCATTCATCGGGAAAACCTTCCGGATGATCTTCGGGCCGAAGCTTGACCGTCACCCATTGAAACACCGAGGGGGCTTGCGGGGGATTCAGCGCGACACCGGTGAAGGCCAGGCTGGTGATGTGTTTTCGATAATCATTGGTATAGACGCGGTAGTTCAACGGCGCCGTGGGTCGGCCTTGGGCGCGAACCCGTAAGACAATGGCAGAGGCGGTAAAAGCGCAATGGGGATGAAGCGCTTCGCCTTGCAGCACATCATCCGAGCGGTCTTGCGGGGTGCCGTTTCCATGGATGGGAAGCGCCTCGGAATCATCGTAAGGGTCTCCCTGGACTTGGGAACCGGATTCATGCAGGGCGAAGATGGGCTGGCGGTCGATTTTTTTCCAGACGCCTTTTTGAAAAAGAAGGACATTTAATTGCGGATCGGGTTTTCCATCTTGGGGATCGACTTGATTGGGCACGTCCGAGTAAGCGAAGGCCGCGTTATGGTTGGGCCCGATGACGCCGACCGGATGAAATCCCCCGCGGGTGACATTGTGCTCGATGACGAGGTGATAAATTTTTCCCTGGTTGAGGGAGATATTATTGAGGGGGACCGTGATCCAACTCGCGGGTTGAGGGACCACACTGGCCGTTCCCAGCGGAACGCCGGAAGGCGTCCCGTTTTTATCTTCTTGCAAGCTGATTAAATAGGCCGGAGGATTTTGGGCCGTTTGACAAAAAAACGAAAGGGCGATGACATTGGCGTCTTGGCGGCTGGTAAACCTAAAAGCGATTTTTTGATCCGAACTATCCAGTGTTGTCGATAAGCGGGAATTCATCAGGAAGCGGCAGCCGTAATCGGCCCTTAAAGGATGGGCTGGCAGCCAAAGGCAAAATAGTAGTAAGAACCGGGTAACGGTACCGCGCATGGGCGATATCCTAATGCTCTTTTATTTTCCCTTATAGGAAAAAGTGCCTATTTCGGCCTTATTTTTAAGGGTTTTTCCAGTATTTTTAACGATTAGAGGCTTTTATTTATCAAGTTTAGTGGTAAACTTCTAGTCGACGGCGAAAGCCTTGAAAATTAAGGTAATTGAAGATTACCTGGAAAATATACTTCACAATACCTATTCATTCCTGAACGACATAAAAACGTTATAAGTAAGTGCCGCGAGGTTAGGTTTGACGATGGACTTAAAACGTTTCTATGAAAAAAATGTGAAGGTGGTCGTCACGCTCCTAAAAGCGTTCAACCCTCAAGTTGTGCTATCCCCGATTTCGCGGACTTTCTTAAAGTCCCGCGCCGTCATTTTTTTATTCTCATTCCTTTCACTCGCGGTTTTGGGCTCCCCGGCGTTTGCCGCGCTGACGGTTTGTAACAGCAGCGCGCCAAGCCAGCCGAGCACTTATTCCATGCAGCAATTGGGTGTCTTCAGCGATGTGGGCTTGAATTATGTCGCGGCGACCGCGCAGTGCGGAAAACCCGTGACGGTGAATTTACCCGCGGGCGCCATTCCGGTGACGGCCTTTTTATACGTGGAAGGACTGGGCGCGGGCCAACCGACCGGTGTGACGCCGCCCGATTTGACCGGCAGTACGGCCGTGTTTAACGGAAACGCGGTGAGCGGCGCGGTGCCCTTGGGTTCGCCCGAGAATTTTCCTTATTATCAATCTTGGGATGGCGCCCGCTTCCCGTTGCCGCCCAGCGATATTACGGGCATCGGGGCCGGGCCTAATCAAATTTTTTATAACGCGTCCTTCAGTTTGACCAACGGTTACGCGTGTCAGACTTGGACGGTCATCATCCTTTATGACGATCCCGCGGTGAACACCGTCAACGTCGTGGATCTTTCCGATGGAAATCAAGCCTGGCATATTGAGGATGACGGCGGAAATCCGGGCGCGGTTTCAATTAAGTACGGACAGGCCCCGACGGACGCCAAGCAAGACTGGAATTGCGCCGGGGTGAATTGCGCCAATTCACTGACGCGGTTTACCGCCGTTGGGGCGAATGACGGCTGCGGCCATACCGATGATCCGGAAGAATTAGAGCCTTATGGTTCGGGCGGCGTTTCGGGCGCGGGTGGTCCGCCTGTATTCAAGGGTCCTGATTTCATTTTGGATTGCGGCACGGGTCCGGACCAAGTGGCCAAACTCCGGGATTATTATCCCAACCAAGATTATCCCGCCAGCGCCATTACCGGCAACCAACTGGAATGGGGCATGCCCCTGATCGACAGCTTGAGCAAGACAACCTATTACCAGCAAGCCTTGGTTTCCCAAATGGCCTGTCCCATCGTGCCGCAGTGTTCGGTGACCTGGAATCATGCCACGGGTACTTTTTATGGAGCGCCTCCGGGATGGGTGACGGGTATGGTGCCGGTGACGCAAGGGACCGCCTGGGTTCAATCGGGCGGGTTTATTAAAAATACGGGCTGCGGCAGCTATAACGATTCCCAGCTTTTAATGGATGAGGTGGCGAGCGGCCCCGGCACGCTTCAAGTGGAGATGAAGGTCGGGAGCCAACAGGACGACGGGCTTCTTTGGAATTATCAGCGCGGCACGGGCGATGGATACGCTTTGCATTTCGTGAATAATGGTTGCAACCCTGGAAGTTCCTTGGTTTTCGGGAAAATCACCAACGGCACCTTTACCACGGTTTCGACGGCGGCCTTGACCGGGGCGGTTCAGTCCATTATGTGCAACGCCATCTGGGTTCAAGTCATCATCAACGGCTGTAATTTCCAGGTTTCCGTTGGAACGAGCCCAGCGGCCTATACGGTGGTCGCCACCTTCTCCGATTGCACCTATACGGGCGGCTTGCTGGGTTATGACGGCGGCCATTGTAATGATATTGACTATGATTATTTCCAATGGAACGGCGTTTGCACGACGCCCACGCCAACCCCCACGCCCACCAAGACTCCGACGCCCACGGTCACCCCCACGCCCACCATTACGCCGACCAAAACGCCGACGATCACCCCGACTAAAACTCCCACGGTCACCCCCACGATAACGCCGACCATCACGCCAACGGTTACGCCGACCATTACGCCCACGGTGACCCCGACTATCACGCCGACGAATACGCCGACGGTAACCCCCACCATTACGCCCACGATCACGCCGACCATTACGCCCACGGTGACTCCGACCATCACGCCGACTAAAACCGCCACCGTCACCTCGACGGCCACCTCCACGGTGACCACGACGAGCACCTCAACGGCCACGTCGATTCCGACTGCGACATCCACCGCGACATCCGTTTGGACGGCAACCAGCACCTCGACTTCGATTCCGACCTCCACCTCAACATCGACCTCGACTTCGGTCCCGACGAACACGGCGACAAGCACAATGACCGTCACGAACACCAAAACCATGACCAATACCTTCACCCCGACCAATACCCCGACCGTTACTTGGACGCCGACCATCACCAACACCTATCAGTTCACGCCCACCATTACGGATACCTTCACTTGGACCCCGACTCACACGGTGACCAATACCTTTACGCCGACCAACACGGTGACGGAAACAAACACCTTTACGCCGACGAATACAGTGACGGATACTTGGACAGCCACTAACACGCCGACGGTGACGAATACGAAAACCCCCACCAATACCTGGACGCCGACGAATACCATTACGAATACTTGGACCCCGACGGTCACCTCGACGGTGACGAATACTTGGACCGCAACCAATACTTGGACTCCCACCAACTCCCCGACGCCGACTCATACGCCTACGAACACCTTTACGGTGACCAATACCTGGACGCCGACCAATACTTGGACCGTCACGAAAACCCCCACGCCCACCAACACCGTTACGGACACGCCTATTTCCACGCCCACTCCGACTTGGACGCCGACGAATACCTTTACCGATACCTATACCTTTACGCCGACCTTTACCAAGACCATTACTCCAACCTTCACCCCGACCTTCACCCCGACCCTGACTTGGACTAAAACCTTCACCTTTACCCCGACGAATACACCGACCACCACCTTTACCCCGACTTTAACCTTTACCAATACCCCCACGTTCTCCCCGACGACTACCTTTACGCCCAGCTTTACGCCGACGCCGACTCCCAACGTAAATATCCAAAAGACGGCTTCCCAGACCGTGGCGAAGGCGGGCGATGTCATTACTTACACCATCACCTTGAGCGTGGTGGGGAACACGGCCAATCAAGTGAAGGTGGTGGATAAACTACCCGCCTATATGACCTTTGTTTCTTTTGGTCCTTCCGGGCCGCTGCCTTCGGGCGCGCCGACACCCACGGCGGTCGGTCAGGTCTTGACCTGGGATTTCTCCGGGACGCCTCTGCCAACCGGATCGGTGACCTTAACCTACACGGCTAGCGTGGATAACGACGTTCCGGGAGCCACCTACTTGATCAATACGGCGAGCCTGACTTATGCCAGCCTCAACGTGCCCAAGACGGTTACCTCAAATGTTGAGGTTTCCGCCAATTACTTGGTGCATTTGGCGGTTTATAACTCGGCGGGAGAGTTGATCAAGCAAATTTTGATTCAAACCTATTCCCAACCCATGGACAGCCTTCAGTTGGAACAAACCGAGGAAATCACCAGCCTGAACGGGGTGGTTTATGTGATCGTCAACGGGGTGGCGCTCGCGTCTTGGAATGGAACGAACCAAGCCGGGGCTCCGGTTGACAACGGCCAGTATTACATCAAATTGGACAGCCAAGACCCGTACGGCGTGGTGACCAGCGTTTCCCAACCGGTCGTGGTCAACCGGGTACTCACCAAGATTGAGGTGGATATTTTCAATTCGTCGGGTGAAATCGTCCGCCATCTTTATAGTTACGTGAATGATCCCAACGGAGCGGAAATGTCCGACATTCAACTGTCCTCCAATGTCATTGATCCGGGCAACACGACCGCCCAAGGCGCCCCGGGAACGGTCAGCGTAAACGTGGAAGCCAACGTCGCCGGCTCGGGGATCAGCTTGGTTTGGGATGGAAGGTCGGACGGAGGTCAGGTCGTTTCCAACGGCCAATATATGGTCGAAGCCCATTGGTCCGATGGAAGCGGCGGGGATTTGATCGATACAAAAGAAGTTGTGGTTTTGGGAACGGGCAATAGCCCCGCGGAAGGAAAAGTTTACGCCAATCCCCAGGTTTTGAAGGATGGCAACACGGTCACCACGATCACCATCAACTCGCCTTTGCAATTGACCTTCCACTTGACGGTTTATGACATGGATGGGGAATTGCTGAAAAACATCAAGACCCAAACGGGTTCTAATTCGTTGACCTGGGACACGGCGACTCTCGCCAGCGGCATGTATATTGGCGTGGTGGTCCTAACCGATAGCGACGGTCATTTCGTCGATCGTCAAATGGTCAAGATCGTGGTTCTCCACTAAAATCCGTTTTTGTAACCTTTTCTCCAAGCCTCGTCCGGGGTTTGACCTTATTTTTCATTGAACTTTTTCTTCGATGTGAGATATTTTCTTATTCGAGGATTTAAAGGAAACGATGAAAACTAAGTTATTCCCAATTTTATTCCTGCTTTTCGCTGAAATTTCCACGGCTTCGGCCCAGTCGGCTAAGAGTTCCGCTCCCGTGGCGACTCCAGTTCCGGTGAACCCAACGCTGGGCCTTCAAGATTTAGGCTTTTCCCAATCCGATATCCAAAGCGATCCCGAGTTTCAAAAACAGCTGGATGCCCGGTCCGACATGCTTCATATTCATCAGGTTTTGGGGTTGGTGACGGCGGTGCCCCTGGTGACGACTTATATTTTGGGTTTAACAACTTCCGATAGCGTGGATAAGGGAAGTACGGACACCAATCTTCACGCCACTTTAGGATTAACGACCACCGCGCTTTATCTCACGACGGCTTCCTTCGCCATTTTTGCCCCGAAGCCCGAAGGCTTAAAGCCTTCCGGCGCCACTCAGGTCCATGAAACCCTGGTTTGGGTCCATGCTCCGCTCATGATCCTCACCCCGCTTTTAGGCGATATGGTGAACGACCGGGTTCAAAATCATCAACCCTTGGGGGCTTTAGGCACCATCCACGGAATCGCCGCGACCACCCTGGTGGTTTCCTATTTGGCCTCCCTCTTGGTGGAAACCATTAACTTTTAAGAAAGGATTCCCTTGAAATTAAGGCTCTTTTTATTGTTTTTCATGAGTTTGCCGGGGTTTTTACAGGCTTTTGATTTAAGCGGGAATTGGGTGCTTCAAAAGTCCGCGATTTCCTATCTCGTCGTCCATCCTCTCCATGAAGCCACTGGAAAAAGTGTATCCGCAAAAGGAAAAGGTGTATTCTATAAAGGCTCAGGGCAATTCTTGGTGGCGGTCCCGGTTAAATCATTTGAATCCGGCGACAACAACCGGGATCTTCATATGCTTGAAGTCACCCGGGCCGGAATTTACCCCATGGTGGCCGTGAACGTTAAAATAGCGCAAGCCGCCTTGTCGAAGGTTCCGGGGATCTTAACGGCCGACGTCATTGTTAATTTTGCCGGTCAGCAAAAGACCTATTCGCAGGTGGCTTTGAGTGTTTTAGAGTGTGATTCGGAGGGAGTCCATCTGACGGGGACCCTTCCGCTTTCGCTTAAGGATTTTGGGATTCAACCTCCCAGTCTTTTGGCCATGCCGATTCACGATGACGTGCCGGTGAGTTTGGACATGGTTTGGCAAAGAGCTGATAAAAACTAAATAAGGATGCGAGTTTATGGAACAAGTTCTAGTTCAAGACAATTTCTCAAAGACCCAGGAAGCCAAGCCGGAATTATTGGAAAAGGCCACGGCGAAAACCTGGGACGGGCTTTCCCGGATGGCTTTTGCCGCCGATTGGAACCCCGAAACGGCCGTCAACTGGAACCAACCCATTGAACTAGGCGCGGTGCGCGAGGGATGGATCAACATTCTTCATTATTTCTATGAGGGCGAGTGGCAGGGTTTGGAAATTATCGAGCGCCTCATGAACAAAGCCGCCCATATGTACAAGCTGCCTGAAATGGTCACCTACTACGCCACCCAATGCTACGACGAAGCCAAGCATCTTTTTGTTTTCCGCCTTTACCTGAACAAGCTCAATTCACCCCCGGCCAAGCAAAAAGCATTCGATTGGATCGTTTTCTTGTCCACCTGGGGACCCATGCAGGTGGAACGCTGGATTCTGGCCACTTATTTTACGGAGACCTTGGCGGGCTCCATCTTTCAGCGCACGTTGCAATTGGAGACCATTGATCCCGTCGGCAAAGAAATGGTGCGCCTCATGCTTAAGGATGAGGCCCGTCATATCGCGGGCACCCGTTTGGGCGTTCAAACCTTGCTGGACCATATGGGTCCGGTGAAAACTTTTCTGGCGAAGCTTTGGTGGAAGGTCTTTTTGCGCTTGGCGGTTTGGGAAGTCCGCCGCTTGAAGCCTTACGGCGACCAAGTGAATATGGACCCGGAAGATATCCTGGTGAAGACCTTCGCGAAAATGGCCGAATTAGAAACCTTCGATAAGGTTTACCTGCAGGACGCTTACTGCCAAAGCTTTCGCTCGGTCAAAAAATAATTAGTCACCTTCGGATCTCAGGGCGGTCCGATCTTCCAGCTTTTTGAGGAGTCGTTATGGGAAAGCGATTGTATGTGGGGAGCCTGCCGTTCGAGACCAATGACGCGCAGTTGCAGGAAGTTTTCGCGCCCTTTGGGCAAGTGGTGAGTTCCAAGGTGATTGTGGATAAGTTCTCCGGAAAATCCAAGGGATTTGGTTTCGTGGAAATGGGGACGGAGGCCGAGGCCCAAGCCGCGATCCAAAAATTAAACGGCAGTACGCTTGGCTCCAGGCAAATCGCGGTCAATGAAGCCCGGCCCATGGAAGACCGGCCCAGGGGCGGCAGCGGCGGCGGGGGTGGCTTCGGCGGAGGACGCCGTGAGGGCGGCGGCGGAGGCCGCGGCGGTTTTGGCGGCGGTGGCGGCCGGGACCGGGATGGCAATGGCGGGGGTGGTTTCGGCGGCGGCGGTGGACGCCGGGACGGCAACCGTAAACGCAATGACGGCGGGGGCTTCGGGAACCGCTGGTAAGTTAACCGCTTTCTAGTTCAAAAGCCTTCTTCCCAAGACGAAGAGGGCTTTTTAATTTTCAATTTAAAAGGACAACACTTTGAGTACGCTTTCCTTTATCCCCATGGGGGGGCTTGGCGAAATCGGTAAAAACATGGCCCTGGTGGATTTTGACGGACAGGCCATCATGATCGACGCGGGACTTATGTTCCCCGATGACCGGCATCCGGGCGTGGATTACATCATTCCCGATTTTAATATGCTGGTGGAAAAACCCGATTGGTTGAAAGGAATTTTCCTCACCCATGGGCATGAGGACCATATCGGCGCCATTCCTTATCTGCTTCAAAGGCTCGATGTCCCGGTTTACGGCACCAAACTGACACTGGGATTCGTGAAGGCCAAATTGGAAGAGTTTAAACTTCCTTTTTCGCCCCGTTTGATCGAGGTGGATCCCAAAAACAAAGTGATCCTGGGCCCCTTTGAGGTGGAGTTTATCCGGGTCACGCACAGCATTGTGGACGGATGCGGACTGGCCATCACCACTCCCAAGGGCGTGGTGCTTCATACGGGCGATTTTAAAATCGACCCGACGCCCATTGACGGCGTGCCGATCGATTTGAACCGTTTCGCCGAATATGGAACCAAAGGCGTGCTTTTATTCATGTCCGATTCCACCAACGTGGAGCGGGAAGGCTACACGCTTTCGGAGAAGGTCGTCGGGGAAGAATTTGAGAAAATTTTCCCCAAGGCCAAAAAACGAATTATCGTCGCCTGCTTCGCCAGCAACATCCACCGGGTTCAACAAGTCATCGACGCCGCGCGCAAAGTCGGCCGCAAGGTTTGCATCATGGGCCGCAGTATGATCCGCAATACCCAAGTGGCGAGGGATTTGGGCTTCATGAACATCCCGTCCGGGATCCTGGTTCAGCCGGACGCCTTGAAAGGAATGAGCCCGGAAGAAGTGGTCATCATCACCACGGGCAGCCAAGGCGAGCCCATGAGCAGCGTCACCCGGATGGCCATGGGGGAGCATAAAGATATCTCGCTTCGGCCCGGGGATTTGGTTCTTTTGTCCGCCCGCACGATCCCGGGCAATGAGCGGGCCATTTCCAACATCATCAATATGCTTTACCGCAAGGGCGCCGAGGTCCTTTATGAGGCGGTTTCCGAGATCCATGTCTCCGGCCATGCCTGCCGCGAGGAGCAGAAAATCATGTTGGCGCTGGTGAAACCCAAATATTTTATCCCGGTTCACGGGGAATACCGCCATTTGGTATTGCACGCCCGGCTCGCCCAGGAAGTGGGCGTGAAATACGCGAATACCTTCATCATGGAAAACGGGGAAAAGTGGATTTTGGATGAGGGCGAACCCCGGCTTGAAAGGGGGGGCGCGGGCGGCACGATTTTAGTCGACGGCAAGCATTTCGCCGATGTGGGTGATGTGGTTTTGCGCGACCGGCGCCATCTTTCCCAAGACGGCGTCGTGGTGGCCCTTTTGACCGTGGACACCGCGAAGTCCCAAATGATCAGCGGGCCCGACTTGGTCACCCGGGGCTTTTCCGAAACCCTTCCCGAGGAATTGATGGCGGAAGCCAAAGACGTGATTCGAAAAGTGATTCAAGACGAGATTCGGGGCGAGGTGACGGATTGGGAAAGCGTCAAGGACGCCATCCGTAAATCGCTTCAACGGTTCTTTTCCCAAAGGTCAAGCCGGCGCCCCATGATTTTGCCCGTCATCATGGAAATATAATCGCCGCAGGTGAAATTATTTTCAGCTCGCCGGTGAACCTTTGTATAATCAACCCTACCAACCTAAAATTGGACTTATGGAATGGGGTATAAGCGCCAATGCGATTAATTAGCCGAATCAAGGCCTTTTTCTGCCCGGTTCAGCTTCGGGCCGTCAAACGAGGGCTCCGTGGCTAGAAACGGCCGTCATCATTTTCTCGCGGTTTTTTTGACGGGAAGCGCCGGCTTTTTATTGGCGCTTTCACTCATTCCAACCGGCCAAAGCCCGAATTTGCTCGGCCGGGTCGGCTCGGATATTTCCTTTATCCTCTATGATGGTTTTGGATTGCTGGCCTGGCTTTTTTCCGCCGTTTTTTTCCTCATCGCTTTCGCTCTCTATAAAGGCGAACCCCTCGAGAAACCGGGGCTAAAGCTTTTGGGTTTCGCCTTGGGGCTGGCCTCCGCTTGTTCCATCCTTCATATCGTGACCCCCAATGTTGAGATGTTCTCGCCCTCGCAAATGCGAGACGGCGTGGAATGGGGCGGTCAATTGGGCTCTCGTTTGGGCGACGCCCTCAGGGCTATTTTGACCTCCTTTGGAACCGTCATGGTTTGTCTTTTGGTGCTGGTGCTGGCGGCCTGGTTTTTGGAAGTGGAAGATTTAGTGCTGAAGGCCGCGCAGGTTTTGCTCAAGTCCATGGCCCAGGGCGCTGAATGGGCCAAGACCCACGGCTTTCAGGCGGTTTTTAACCTGTACGAGCGGTTTTTGAAAACGATCGAGGGTTGGAACGCCCGCCGGTCGGAGAAAAAAGCCGCTCAAGCGGCGAGGGCCAAAATGCAAACCGAACGAAAGGCCTATACTTCGGTGTTTTCGGGAGCCGCTGAGGAGACTTCCCAAGTAGCGCCGACGGTTGTTTTCCCTCAAAAGTCCGCTGACGCGCCTTTGAGGCCCTCCAAGCGGCCCATGCCGGTTGAGGAAGATATGGTCGCGGCCGCGATGGCCGAGGCGAAGGGGCCCGAAGGCATGAGCTTACGGCAAAAAATGGAAGCGGCGGATATCGAGACCGGCGAGGAAGAGCCGCAGCCCACCGCGCCCAAAAGGCCCGCCCGGATGGTGCGTCAGTGGCAGATGCCGACGGTTCATCTTTTAAAACTGGCGGAAGAACCCAAAGAAAAAGTTTTTGATAATTTCGAGGCCATCGGCCGGACCATTATTGAGACGCTGAATAATTTCAACGTGGAAGCCAAGATTGTGGGAGTTAACCCGGGCCCCACCGTTACCCAATACGAGGTTCAACCCGCGGCGGGCGTGAAGATCAACCGTATTTCATCCTTGGCGGACGACTTGGCTTTGGCCCTTCAATGCGGCCAAGTTCGGGTGGTGGCGCCGATCCCGGGAAAGGCGGCGGTGGGGATCGAGATCCCCAATTTGAAGGGCCGCGTGGTGACCCTGAAAGAGTTGATCGCCCAGGATGATTTTCTGTCGTCCTCCAAAAAACTTTTGGTGGCGCTGGGCAAGGACATCGTGGGCGCCACCAATTTGGCGAATTTAAAGGACATGCCCCATGTGCTGATCGCGGGCTCGACGGGTTCGGGAAAAAGTGTTTGCGTCAATACGCTGATCGCCAGCCTTCTTTTCAAAGCCACTCCGGAGGAGGTCCGGTTGGTGCTGATTGATCCCAAACGGGTGGAGATGGCCATTTACCGGGATCTGCCCCATTTGGCTTTGCCCGTGGTGACCGACCCGAAGGAGGCGCATCTGGCCTTGAAGTGGCTGGTTCGGGAAATGGAAGAGCGGTATGAAATGCTGGCCCACGCCGGCGTGCGGGACATCGACACTTACAACGCGAAGATTAACAAGGGCCGGGAAGCCGGCACCACCGAAGAACATCCTCTTTATTACATCGTGGTTTTGGTGGATGAATTGGCGGATTTGATGATGGTGGCGAAGGATCAGGTGGAAGAGTCCATCGCGCGCCTGGCTCAAATGGCCCGGGCGGTCGGGATCCACCTGGTGCTGGCCACCCAAAGGCCCAGCGTGGAAGTCATCACGGGGATCATCAAGGCCAACTTTCCCTCGCGTATCGCTTTTCAGGTTTTTTCCAAGGTGGATTCCCGGACGATTCTCGACATGAACGGCGCGGAAGCCCTATTGGGCCGAGGCGATATGCTGTACCTGCCTTCCGGCGCGCCCAAGCCCTTGCGGCTCCAAGGGGCCTATGTTACTTTGGAAGAAATCGAGCGTTTGGTTGATTTTTGGAAATCCCAGGGAAAACCCCAATATACGGCCGATTTGACCACCCAAAAATCCAAAGACGTGGTCTCCGAACAAAGTGAAGACGAGCTTTATGACGACGCGGTCCAGGTCATCTTGCGGGCCAAACAGGCCTCCACATCGCTTTTGCAAAGGCGCTTGAAGGTGGGTTACAGCCGCGCGGCCCGGCTTTTGGACGATATGGAACTGCGCGGGATTGTGGGCGCCGCGGACGGAAATAAGCCCCGTAAAATTCTCGTTCCCGTGCCCCAGGATCATTCGTTGGAGATGGAAGAGGAGATGGAAGCCCATGAGAAACCCGAGTAATCCTGTCTTCGCTTCTTTCTTTTTGATTTTTTTCACCGCCGCCTCAGCCTGGGCGCCGTCGGTTTGGGCGGACGAACCCAAGGTCAAGCTCACGGTTGAAATGATCTCCCAAAAAGTCGCGGAGGCCCAATCGAAGATTCAGGACGTCCAAATGGATCTCAAGATGCGGATGCAGGACACGCTTTCGGGTAAAACGCAGGAAGTGGAGGGAAGCGTTGAGATGAAGTCCCCCAATCTGGTCTATGCCCATTACAAAAAGCCCGGCGAGCAATTTCTTTATATCGATGGTTCCCGGATTCAAATGTATCAGCCGGGCCAGAATATGGTTTATCAGCAAGACGCTGGCGGAGGGGCCGGACCGGTTTATTTGGGCGTGGGGCAGGAACTCAAACGTTATATGGACATCAGCCGGGTGTCCATCGAGCAGGATTCGGCCGACGAGGTGGTTTTAAAATTTATCCCCAAGTCGGCGGACGCGGCCTTCAATGAAATGAAAGTGACGATCCGAAAAAAAGACTGGTGGCCTTACCGCATGAAAGTGGAGACGGACGCGTTGATCACCGAATCCGAATTTTCCAATTTTAGATTTAATCAAGGCATCGATTCGAAGGTGTTTCAATTCGTCAAGCCCAAAGGCGCCGATGTGGTGCAAGGAGCCATTTTTTAATGAGCGTCGGTTCCGAACTTCGACAAGCCCGGGAAAACAAAAAGATTTCGCTCCAAACGGTGAGCGAAAGAACCCGTATTCCGGTTAAATATCTGGAAGCCTTGGATGAGGATCAGTTCAGTGTTTTTCCCTCCCAAACCCATGCCAAAGGCTTTGTGCGGGCTTACGCCAAGGTCGTGGGGCTTGACGCCGCCGATTTGATGGCGCAGTTTAAGTCCCAGGTGGAGCCGGTTTTAGCCAAGATCACCCCCCCGAATCCGGAAAGCGAAATTTCGTCCGGCCTTTCCTTGCCTTTTTTCAAAAAGAAGCCCCAGCCGATCCGGCGGGAGAGAATTTCTGATGACGCTTTCGATCCGGATATGGAAGTTGAAAATCCGGATTTGCCGGCTCGGCGCGCGCCGACCTCCGGCGCGCCGGACGCTTCCAGGGTCCGTCCCGGCCTTGGCCGCGGCGCGCGGGCGGGGATCGCGCGGTTTGTTCTTTTATTGTTGCTGGCGGGAGCGCTGATTTGGTGGGGGCCGTCCATTAAACGTTTGGCCGGAGCCTGGCCTAGGTTGATCCCGGTTTTCGCCTCCTCAAAGCCTGTGCCTGCCGCCATTCTTCCCGGCTTGCCGGTCAAAGACAAGTACCAGCACCTCATTCTGAAGGGGTTGGATCAATCTTGGGTTTTGGTCACGATGGATGGGGGACAGGCCAGCTCGGAATTTGATTTGGCGCCGGGCGAGGTGAAAAGCTTCCGGGCGCTTCAGAGTTTTAAAGTGAAGATTGGCAACGCCGGCGGGGTGGACGCGCGATTCAACGGAAACCCGCTGGGGGTGTTGGGCGCCACGGGACAGGTGGTGGAAATCAGTTTGCCGTTGGACGCGGGCGGGTCCTGACCTTTCGGCGGGCTTGTCGTTTAACCATTTTAAATTTTAATCGGGGAGAGGGCCATGGCGGACGCTTACTCATTTGATGTGGTCTCGGAAGTCGACCTGCAGGAAGTCGATAACGCGATTAACCAGGCCATGAAAGAAATTTCCCAACGCTATGATTTTAAGGGAAGCATCAGCGAGGTGGTGTTGAACAAGGCCGCCAAAGAACTGGACATCAAGGCCGACAACGAGTCGCGCCTGACCGCGGTCACGGACATCCTGAAGGGTAAGTTCATCAAGCGCAACCTGTCCCCCAAAGCCCTGGACTTTCAAAAGGCGGAGCCGGCCTTCAGCGGAACCCTGACCCAGAAGGTCAAGATCATCAGCGGAATGCCCATGGACGCCTGTAAGGACATTGTCAAACGCATCAAGGATTCCAAGTTGAAGGTGCAGGCTTCCATCGTGGATGAGAAGGTGCGGGTCTCCGGAAAATCCAAGGACGACCTGCAGGAAGCCATGCAGCTGCTTCGATCGGCTTCGGATATTAAAGTGGCCCTTCAGTTTAATAATTTCCGCTAGAGAATCGAGAACCCATGCCTTCCCGCAAACCCGTCTCGCATCCTTATTCCGCCGATTACGCGCGGGCCTGGAAAGTGAGCGCGGAGCTTTGGCCTCTTTGGGTGGGTCGTTTTCTTTATATTCTCCTGAATTACGGCGCTTTTTTTGTGTGCCTTTTGCTTACCTGTTGGCCCTTGGTGTCGCAGGTTTACCAAGCCATTCAAGGCGGCAGTCCCTTGGGTTCTTCCGACTATCAGTCATTAATTATGGATTTTTTTAGCCGGTTTAAGGACTTCGGCTTTTTAACGGCGGTCGCGGGCGTCTTCTTGTTTTACCTGATTTGGTGGACCGTAATCTCGGCTTGGTTTAACGGGGGGCTTTACGGCCGGTTAACGGCTTTCGTTCAAGACGAAACGCCTTTTTCCTGGTCCGCCTTCGCGCGGGACGGCTTTTATCATCTGATTCCCATGGTTTTGCTGCAGGGGCTTTTGGGGACGGTGCTTTTGCTCATTTTGGGCATGGTGGCAATCCTGCTGATGGTGGGGTGGGCGTTGGCCACCGTTTTTCATTCGTCCGTGATTCTTTTGGTGGTCATGGCGATCCTATCGATCGCGGCCTTGATCCTGAGTCTGCCTTTTTTAATCGCCTATCAAATTTTCGCGGTTTGCGCCCAGGCGGCCCTCATGGAAGGCGGCCAAGTCGGCCTCGCTTTTCGCGCGGGCTATGACTATTGTTTGGCCCATAAGGGCGGCCTACTCAAGAAAATGGGATTCATGACCTTGGGTCTATGGACGGCATTCCTCCTCGTCTCGTTTTTTTTCTGGATATTGGAGTTAATCCCGCTTTTGGGGGTCATTTTCGTTTTAATCAACGCGGTGGTCCGTCTTTTGTTTTATGTGGTGACGGATGTCTATTTCCCCGCCTTGGCGGTGGTCCTGATCTCGCAAGAAAAGCGGTGACGATTGAATTTATGGTCGACCCAGGGTTTTGTTTTAAGCGCCCGGCCCTATTTGGAATCCGACAAACTGATTGATATTTATACCCGCCAATTCGGCAAGGTACGGGCCCGGGTGAGGGGCGCCCGCAAGCCCAAAAGCCGATTGGGGTTCGCCCTGGAACTTTTCACCGAATCCTCGCTTACCCTCGCCAAAAGCCCGTCCGCCGAGCTTTATCTTTTGACTCAAGCAAAAATTCTTCAAAGCCATCCTCTTTTGAAAGAGGACTTCGGAACCATCACGCTGTTGCAAGTCATGGCGGATACGCTGATCCAAACGCTCCACGACAGCCAGCCGGACGAGGACTTGTATGGCTTGATCCGCGAGGTTTTAAAAACCATGGAAATCCAGAAGGGCGGACGGGAAACCGTTTTGTCTTCCTTTATCCTGCGTTTTTTAGAACTGTTGGGACATCCCCTGGAATTGGATATTTGCGCCGAATGTCAAAAAACCTTGGGGCCCGAGGGGACCTTTTTAATCGCCCATCGGGGCGGAGCGCTTTGCTCGGATTGTTGCCGCTCGGGATCGTCCTTGTTGAAAGTGTCGCCGGCGGGGCTGGCCTGGCTTCGAAAAATAAGAAGTTTTCCCTTGGCGCGGCTCACGGTTCTTAAAATGACCCCTGACCAGAGCCGTCAAACGCTTTTTTCGCTTTTGTCTTATTTGGAGCGGACCATCGAAAAACCCCTGCGGTCCGTGGAATATTACCGGGCGCTCTTGCCCTTGGGCGGCGGCATAGAGTGATTTTAATCTTAATGGGCGTCGCGGGAAGCGGGAAGACCACGGTCGGGCGGGCCTTAGCGGCGCGGCTGGGGGTTCCATTTTTTGACGCGGACGATTTTCATTCCGGGGCCAATCGGTCCAAAATGGCCCAAGGGGCGGCCTTAACCGACGCGGACCGGGAGGGTTGGCTTCAAGCTTTATCCGCCCGGATAGCCCAATGGAACGCCGTGGCCCCGCTCACGGTGTTGGCGTGCTCGGCGCTTAAACAAACCTACCGGACTTTTTTGGAAAAAGACGCGGAGGTTTCCTGGATTTATTTGAGGGGAAGCCGGGACTTGATCGCGGCCCGGTTGGCCCAAAGGAAAAACCACTTTTTTGACGCCGGGCTCCTGGACAGCCAGTACAAGGATTTGGAAGAGCCGTCGGACGCTTGGGTGGTGGATGTTTCGGCGGATACTGATACAATTGTGTCGGGTTTGATGATCCACCTTAAGGAAACCAATGTATTACGGCGATAGCGGCAAGATGTTGTTGATCGGTTTTGGAGCGGCTTTTTTGATTTTCGCCGGTCTTTATTGGCATCAAAGCCTATTTGTGATCCGGTTTTTGGGTGATCTTTTTCTTTTAAACCTTCCCCCGCATCTGCAGGCCTGGATTCGAACCTTCCTTCATTTACACCCGGCTTATCCCGCCTCCTGAAATCAAGGGTGATGAGTTTCGGGCAAAGGACCCTATTTTGATTGAATCTCACAAAAAGATTCATATACTTGACTTTTTCGTAGAGATTCGCGAAATTAGACAAAAGGACTTATGTCCTTCCAATTGGCTTTAAAAGGGCTTCTTTTATGAAGTTTTCATCAGTGGATGAATATGGTTTAAGGTGCATGCTCCAAATGGCCCGAAAAGGCCATACCGGCACCCTCACGATCGTGGAACTGGCCGAAAGGGAAGCCCTCACCCCCGCTTATGTGGGGAAACTCATGGCCATTCTTCGAAAAGCGAAATTGGTGCGCAGCATTCGGGGCCAAAGCGGCGGATACCAGTTAACCCGGCCGGCCAACGAGATCAGCGTGAATGAGGTTTTGGAAGCCCTGGGCGGCAAGTTTTACTCCCGGGAAGAATCTTGCAGCAAGTTTCCGGGCCAACATGAGACCTGCGTGCATTCGGTGGATTGCTCCATCCGTTCCCTTTGGAGCGGGTTGGAGCGGGTCATTTCCGGTTATTTGACGAAAAGTAAGTTGTCGGACCTGGTGGCGACCGAGCCTCAAATGGAAAAGTGGATTCAAACCCCCGTTTTGGGGGATCAAAAGCGGCACGAGCTTAAGGAGCGCGCATGAAGCCGAAGGCGCAGGAACAACCCATCGAACAAGTTGTCGCCGAAGACTATAAATACGGTTTCGTGACCGATGTGGAGGCCGACTCGGCCCCGCCGGGCTTGAATGAGGACATCATTCGTTTTATCTCGGCCAAAAAAAAAGAGCCCGCGTTCCTTTTGGAATGGCGCCTGAAAAGTTTCCGGTTTTGGCTGAAGATGAAAGAGCCGACCTGGCAGAATGTCCATTATCCCAAGATCAATTACCAGGACATCATTTATTACTCGGCGCCCAAGGCGGGGCCCAAAAGTTTAGCCGAGGTCGATCCCGAGATCCTCAAAACCTTTGAGAAGCTGGGCGTGCCCATGCAGGAGCGGGAAGCTTTGGCCGGCATCGCGGTGGACGCGGTTTTTGACAGCGTGTCGGTCGGGACGACTTTCCGGGCGAAGCTGGCGGAAATGGGCGTCATCTTTTGCTCTTTTTCCGAGGCGGTACAGGAGCATCCGGACTTGGTGCAAAAATACCTGGGTTCGGTGGTTCCTTATAACGACAACTTTTACGCGGCCCTCAACAGCGCGGTCTTTACGGACGGTTCCTTTTGCTACATCCCCAAGGGCGTGCGTTGTCCGATGGAACTTTCCACTTATTTCCGCATCAACGCGGCCAAGACCGGCCAGTTCGAGCGTACGCTTCTGATCGCCGACGCGGGCAGCCACGTCAGTTACCTGGAAGGCTGCACCGCCCCCATGCGCGACGAGAATCAGCTTCACGCCGCCGTGGTGGAATTAGTGGCCTTGGACAACGCCGAGATCAAATATTCCACGGTGCAAAATTGGTATCCGGGCGATAAAGACGGCAAGGGCGGGGTTTATAACTTCGTGACCAAGCGCGGCGCCTGTCGGGGAGTGCGCTCGAAAATTTCCTGGACCCAGGTGGAGACGGGATCGTCCATTACCTGGAAATATCCCAGCTGTATTTTGCAGGGGGATAACTCGGTGGGCGAGTTTTATTCCGTGGCGGTGGCCAATAACTACCAGCAGGCCGACACGGGCACCAAAATGATCCATGTGGGAAAAAACACCACCAGCACCATTATTTCCAAGGGGATTTCGGCCGGACATGGCCAAAACACCTACCGGGGGTTGGTCCGGATCCAGCCGGGAGCCGAGGGCGCCAAAAATTACACCCAGTGCGACTCGCTTTTAATGAGCGGCGAGTGCGGCGCCCATACGATCCCCTATATCGAAGTGAAAAACGACACCGCGCGGGTCGAACATGAGGCGTCCACCTCCAAAATCGGCGAGGACCAGATCTTTTATTGCCGCCAGCGGGGACTTTCCACCGAGGACGCGGTGGGCTTGATCGTGAATGGTTTTTGCAAGGAAGTCTTTAAAAAACTGCCGATGGAATTCGCCGTGGAGGCCCAGAAGCTTTTAAGCGTGAGTTTGGAAGGCAGTGTAGGATAACAAAACTTGTCGGGAGAGTTAAATGCTGGTGATCAAGGGCCTGACGGCCAAAGCGGAAGACAAACAGATTCTTAATGGGATCAATTTAACCCTGAATCCGGGCGAAGTGCACGCCATCATGGGGCCCAATGGGTCGGGCAAAAGCACCTTGGCCAATGTTTTGGCGGGCCGGGAAGACTACACGGTGACGGGCGGAGAAGCCTTGTTCGAGGGTAAAAATCTGCTGGAGCTTCCGGCCGAAGAACGGGCCCGGTTGGGCGTTTTTTTGGCCTTCCAATACCCGGTGGAAATCCCGGGCGTCAACAACACTTATTTCCTGAAGGCCGCGGTCAACGCGGTGCGCAAGTCCAAGGGCTTGGAAGAACTGGATGCCCTCGACTTTTTGGAAATCGTGAAGGCCAAACTAAAAGAATTGAAGATGGACGAAAGCATGCTCACCCGGTCGGTCAACGAGGGTTTTTCCGGCGGCGAGAAAAAGAAAAATGAGATTTTGCAGTTGGCGGTCCTGGAACCCAAACTGGCGATTCTGGACGAGACCGATTCGGGATTGGATATCGACGCCTTGAAAGTGGTGGCCGACGGCGTGAACGCCTTTAAGCGAAAGGACCGGGCGGTTCTTTTAGTGACCCATTACCAGCGGCTTTTGGATTATATCGTTCCCGACCATGTCCATGTATTGGCCAATGGCCGCATCGTCAAGTCGGGCGGCAAAGAACTGGCCCGTGAGTTGGAAGGGAAGGGCTACGGTTGGATCGTGGACGGCCTGAAAAGTGAAGTGAAACGATAATGGATTTCACCCGGATTCAAGAAAACTACCTTTCGGTCTTCAAACCGGCCCCCGTTTCCGGGGGCGCCACTTGGCTTTCGGCTTTGCGGGAGAAGGCGTTTGCTCATTTTCAGAAGACGGGTTTTCCCACGCCTAAAAATGAGAGATGGAAATATACCGACCTTTCCCTTTATTTGACCGCGGATCTTAAAAGGGAAGCGCCGGGCCCGGTAAAGTCCAAGATCCTTTCGAAGCTGAAATCCTCGGGTTATGACGTTGAAAAAGACATCTGGCTGGTTTTTATCGATGGGGTCTATTCACCCGAACAATCCTCGCTCAAACCATTGGAAGCGGGCGTTCAAATCGGGAATTTAGCGGCGAAATTCTCCGATCCGCAAGTGGAGGCGGTCTTGGGGAAAATCGCGCCCCTGGACTCGGACGCCTTCGGCGCGCTCAACCTGGCTTCTTTTCAAGACGGGCTCTTTGTCTTCGTGGCTGAAAATCAGGTGATTTCTCAAGCCGTTCACGCGGTTTTTGTTTCCGTCTTAGCCCAAGCTTCCTGCGTCCGCAATTTGGTGGCGCTGGGCGCCAACAGCCAAATCTCGGTGGTGGAACATTTCCTGGAAGAATCGACCGGGGCTTCCTTGTCCAGCTCGGTCACTGAAATTAAACTCGCCCCCGGCGCCAAACTTTCCCACGTGAAAATTCAAAATGAGTCCGAAAAAAACGTCCATTTGGGGACGGTCGAAGTCCGCCAGGAATCGGGCAGTCATTTCACGTCCCGGGTTTTTTCCTTCGGGGGAAAACTGGTCCGCAACGAAACCGAGACCCTGCTCGCGGACCGACGGGCGGAAGCGGTTCTGGACGGCCTTTTTATGGCCCGCCATCACCACCATGTGGATAACCAGACTTTCATTGACCATGCCTCGCCGAATGGCTCGTGCCAGGAAACCTACAAGGGGGTTCTGGAAGATGAGGCCACCGGTGTTTTTGACGGAAGGGTTTTGGTGCGGGAAAACGCCCAAAAGACCGACGCCCGCCAAAGCAATAAAAACCTTTTACTCTCGAAAACCGCGAAGATCTATTCCAAACCCCAACTTCAAATTTACGCGGACGATGTGAAATGCTCCCATGGATCGGCCACGGGCCAACTCGATGAGGAAGCCCTTTTTTATTTAAGGGCCCGCGGTATCGGAAAAGAGGAGGCCCGCCATCTTTTGGTCTCGGCTTTCGCCGGGGAGTTGGTGGACCGGGTGGAACCTAAGAGCCTTCGGGAGCCGCTGGAAAAAGCTTTTCAGCAATGGCTCCGGAAAGGCGCGGGAGCTTAACATGAACCCGAAAACGCAAACTCCGCGCGCGGCGGTAGCCTATGATGTGGAACGCTACCGGAAAGATTTCCCCATTCTTCAACAGCAAATCCATGGGCATCCCTTGGTCTATCTGGATAACGCCGCCACGACCCATAAGCCTTTGTCCGTCATTCAAGCCACGGACAAGTTTTACCAAGAGGATAATTCCAACATCCATCGGGGCGTTCATTTGCTCAGCGAGCGGGCCACCAAAGATTATGAGGCGGCCCGGGTCCGCGCCCGGGTTTTTTTAAACGCCCCCAGCGTCCAGGAAATTATCTTTACCCGGGGCGCCACGGAAGGCGTGAATTTGGTGGCCCAAACCTATGGCCGCCAAAATATCGGCTCCGGCGACGAGATTCTTATTTCGGCCATGGAGCATCATTCCAATATCGTGCCCTGGCAGATGTTGGCTGAGGAAAAAGGGGCCCGTTTGCGGGTTGTGCCCATCAGCGACGCGGGCGAGCTTTTGATGGATGAGTTTAAAAAGCTTTTGTCGGCCAAGACCAAACTGGTGGCCATCACCCATGTTTCCAACGCCTTGGGCACGATCACCCCCATTGAGGAAATCATCCGCTTGGCCCATGAAAAGGGCGTGCCGGTTTTGGTGGACGGGGCGCAGGCTATTCCGCACCTGAGCGTGGATGTCCAAAAACTCGATTGCGACTTTTACGTTTTTTCGGCGCATAAAATTTACGGACCCACGGGCGTGGGCGTGTTGTACGGCAAACTCAAGCACCTTTCGGCCATGCCGCCCTACCAGGGCGGCGGCGACATGATTTCCTCGGTCACCTTCGAAAAGACGATTTACAAGAAGCCGCCCTACAAATTCGAGGCCGGAACGCCTAATATCGCGGGTGTGGTGGCCTTGACGGCGGCCTTGGATTACGTGAGTGAAGTGGGCCTTGCGGCGATCGCGGCTCATGAGCATGAACTCTTAGTTTATGGAACCCAAAAGCTATCCCAAATTCCGGGATTGCGGTTGATCGGAACGGCGAAGAAAAAAGCCGGGGTTTTGTCTTTTGTGTTGGGGGACATTCATCCCCATGATATCGGCACTATTTTGGATCGGCGGGGAGTCGCGATCCGGGCGGGCCACCATTGCGCCCAGCCGGTGATGGAACGGTTTGATATCCCGGCCACCGCCCGGGCTTCTTTCGGGCTTTATAATACCCGCGCCGAAGTGGACGCGCTCGATTCGGCGATCCGGCATGTTTTGGAGGTATTCCGCTAATGTCCGATTTAAGCGAGCTTTATCAAGAATTGATCCTGGACCACCAGAAGAACCCGAGAAATTTCGGGCAGCTGGAAGGCGCCAATCACCACGCCGAAGGCTTTAACGCCCTTTGCGGCGACAAGATCTCACTCGATTTGAAAACCGACGCGTCGGGCGTGATTGAGGACCTGAAGTTTAAAGGAAGCGGCTGCGCCATTTCCAAAGCCTCCGCCTCCATGATGACGGCCGCCCTCAAGGGCAAAAAAATCGACGAGGCGGAAATCCTCTTCCATCAGTTCCATGATTTGGTGACAGGTAAAAGCGCGCCCGAGTCGGGCGAGGTTTTGGGCAAACTGAAAGTTTTCGCCGGCGTGCGGGATTATCCGGCCCGGGTCAAATGCGCCAGCTTAGCCTGGCATACGCTGGAAGCCGCGCTTCATGACGACCAAAAGGTCGTTTCCAGCGACGAGGAGGAAGCTTAATGGTGGCTGAAGAACTGATCACGCTATTTAGGGACACCGAGGGAACCGCCATTCCGGCCGGGACCAAGACGCAGCTCTATAAAGACGAAAAAGTCTATTTGACCCAAACTTTGGGCGGCAGTTTCACCGTGCAAAGGGACAACGGGCAATTGGTGCGGGTGGAAGGCAAAAACGCCGACGCTCTGGGAAAACCGGTTCCGGAAGCCGGCGGCGTTTTTAAAATCAACTATGACGCGAATCAGCCCATCGATGACGTGGAACTTGAAAAAAGCGTTTGGAGCACTCTCAAGACCTGTTATGACCCCGAGATTCCCGTGAATATCGTGGAATTGGGTCTTATTTACGGCTGTCAAATCAGGCCCGCGGAGCGGGGCGGGCGCCGGGTGGAAGTGGTGATGACCTTAACGGCCCCGGGCTGCGGGATGTCCACGGTCCTGAAAAATGAGATTGAGGAAAAATTGGGCCAAATACCGGGTGTGTCCGAGGCTTTTGTGGACGTGACTTTTGACCCGCCTTGGAACCAAAGCCTGATGACCGAAGCCGCCCGTCTTCAACTGGGTATGATGTAAATAGTTTCTGTTGGCGGGTTTGAGCAGTTAGAATGTCTTGCCGTTATTTGAATTCGGAACAATACCTTTGACAAAGCAGGCGAGGCCCGTCTTTTGAAACAATGATAAATTCCGATGAAGATTGATGTTTGAAATGCAAAAATCGGGCCTTATCAGCCTCTGTCCATGTTTCAACAGGTCTTGCTTTGCTAAATGCTCGGTTCCGTTTGAATTTAATAAATCTTATTTCCCGGACTCCTTATGACCTTTGAACCTTCCTGGATTCGTTGGACCAGGCTTAAATTGTTAGGCTTGGTTCTGGCTTTGATTTTTTTCGGTCTCTCGGTTTTGGCCCTTTCTTATTCCACGCTATCCGGTTTAGCCGATTTGAACGGGATCGACGCCCAAGTGGTCGAGGCGAAAGCGGTTTGCTCAAGCCGCGCGATGACTTTTTCCCGAGGCGGCCTTTATCAGTTGACTGTTACGGCGGATAAGAAAAAAATAGAAAAAATTTACGTTCTTTACCCCCAATGGCCCGGCCATTGGGCGCCCCAAAAAGGGGATGGAGTGAGGGTTTGGCCCGTTGATCATCCCCGGATCGCCGCGGTTCCGACCGATGGGTGGGGCTGGCTCGTCTTGGGATCCATTTTGATCTTGGGGCTTTTGTTCCTGGAATTCGCTTTTTTATCCCTCTCCTTGCGTTAAACGGGTAAATCGCCTCTCGCCTAGCTTCTAAAACTTAAAAATCGTTCTCTTTTGCCGCCCGAAACCCTTCGAACAGGGTTTTTAGCTTGCGCATCCAGTCTAAATCCCTTATTTTTCAAGCTGTTCCTGTTTTTTTACCTTTAAGCACCGAGGCTTTATGCCGCTTTCGTTTCAAGAACTCATTATGACCCTGAACGACTTTTGGAGCCGGCAGGGTTGCGTCATCCAACAGCCTTATGACTTGGAGAAGGGAGCGGGCACCTTTAATCCGGCGACCTTTTTTAGGGTTTTAGGGCCTGAGCCTTACCAAGTGGCTTATGTGGATCCTTGCCGCCGTCCCAAGGACGGCCGGTACGGTGAGAATCCCAATCGGATGCAGCACTATTACCAATATCAAATCATCCTGAAACCTTCTCCTGAAAATATGGTCGAGCTTTATTTGGAAAGTTTGGAACAGATCGGCATCCGCCAAGATGAGCATGACATCCGGTTCGTGGAAGACGATTGGGAATCACCCACCTTGGGCGCCTCGGGGTTGGGCTGGCAGGTCTGGATGGACGGCATTGAAATCACCCAGTTTACTTTTTTTCAAACCACCGGCGGACTTGAGCTCAAACCCGTCTCCGGCGAGATCACCTTCGGGCTTGAGCGCATCGCCACCGTGGTGCAAGGGGTGGACAGCGTTTGGGACCTTCACTATGGCGGCAAAAACATCACCTACCGCGACATTTTCCATCCGTCGGAAAAGGCCTTTTCGGCTTTTAACTTTGAGCACGCCAATATCAAGATGCTGCTCCGCCACTTTAAGGATTACGAAGGCGAAGTCCGGCGGCTTTTGGAGCTTCGCTTGGTGGAGCCCGCCTACGATTACGTCATTAAGGCGTCCCACACCTTCAACCTGCTTGACGCCCGGGGCGCCATTTCGGTGGCCGAGCGTACGAACTTCATCGCCCGGGTCCGGGGCATGGCCAAAGCGGTCGCCGTGGCTTACGTCAAGGAACGCGAGGAACTTGGTTTTCCTCTGCTGAAAAAAGGATAAGGCGCCATGCTTTTGAAAGACGCGGTCTTGGAAATCGGTTGCGAGGAACTTCCGTCCTCCTATATACGCCCGGCCATCGACCAGATGGTGGCGGCGGCCCAAGCCGCTTTAAAAGAACACCGGATCCATTGCCAACAAATCCAGACCTATTACAGCCCCCGGCGGTTGACCCTTTTCTTCAAGGGGCTGCCCGAGATGCAGCAAGAAGTATCCAAAGAAGTGACCGGGCCTTTGGTCTCCATCGCCTTTGACGAGCATGGGCTCCCGACCCGGGCCGGGGAAGGTTTCGCCAAGGCCCAAGGCGTCTCCGCGGCGTCGCTCAAACGCGCCCAAACGCCCAAGGGGGAAGTGGTGGTGGCCATCAAGAAGGCGGGAGGGCGGCTGACTTCCGAGATCCTTTCTGAAATTTTCCCCGAAGTGATCAAAAAAATCCGTTTCCCCAAGGTTCAGCGCTGGGGAAACGGGGATTTTCTTTTTGCCCGGCCCATCCGCTGGGTCTGCGCCGTTTTTTCCAGGACCGTGGTTCCTTTTGAGGTCGCGGGTCTTTTCAGCAGCCGGGAAACCTACGGCTTAAGGGCGGCCAAGCTGGGGCCTTTGGATGTGATTGAGGCGGGCGATTACTTGGGAGTGCTCCGCCAAGGCGGCGTGATCGCCGATCCCAAGGAGAGGCGCCAATTGATATGGGAAAAAGTGAAGGAAGCGGCTTCCGCCCAAGGCGTGCTGGTTTCGGAGGATTCCGACCTATTGGACGACGTGAATAACCTGATTGAGGCGCCGGAAGCGATCCTGGGATCGTTCGACCCCAAGTACTTAGAACTGCCTGATCGGGTAATTGTGACGGCCATGCGGGAACATCAAAAATACTTCTCCGCCCGCGCCGCCGATGGAAAACTTTCGCCTTGTTTTATCGGGGTCATCAACGGCACGCCCCGGGAAAAGAAAGTCGTCATCCGGGCCAACGAAGGGGTTCTCAAGGCCCGCCTGGAAGACGCTAAATTTTTCGTGGCCGAGGATTTAAAGATCCCTCTCGAAGCTTGGGCCGAGAAATTGTCGGGAATCACCTGGTTGGAAGGCATGGGGACCATGGCCGACAAATCCCTGCGGCTTTCCAAATTGGTCAAAAAGTTCGGGGAACTTTGCGGGGCCTCGAAAGAGACGATTAAGGGAGCGGAGGCCGGGGCCTTGCTTTGCAAGGCGGATTTGGCCACCAACATTATCCGGGAAAAAGAATTCAACAGCCTTCAAGGCATCATGGGCGCCTACTACGCCGCCCAACAGGGAAAAGAAGAAGCGGGGAAAGCGATTGAGTACCATTATTATCCCCGCTTTTCCGGCGACAGCCTGCCGCCGACCCCCGAGTCCTCGCTTTTAAGCTTGGCGGACAAAATGGACACGATCGTGGGCTGCTTTAAGGCGGGGCTCATTCCCACCGGATCCCAAGATCCTTTCGCGCTTCGCCGACAGGCCTTGGGGGTCATTCAAATCATCCTGGAACACAAATATCCGGTTTCGTTGGAAAACCTGGTGCAGGCCGCGCAAAAGCAATACGCCGGGAAGTCAAAGCTCGGGGCCGTGGGAGAAGTGGTGGACTTTTTGAAAGGCCGGCTGCAGGCGGTCTTGGAATCCAAGGGGCTGGCTTATGACGTGATCAACTCCGTGGTCGCCACGCAGACGGATTCTTTGGTGGACCTGGTGGCGAAGGCGGAAGCCGTTCAAAAGCTGAAGCTTCAACCCGACTTTCAGAACCTGTCCACGGCCGCGGGACGGGTTTTGCGCATCCTGCCGGAAAAGAAAATCACGGCGAAAGTCTCCAAGCCCCTTTTGAAGTTGGACGAGGAAAAAGACCTGCTTGAGAAAGCCTTGTTCGCCCAGCGGCTGGTGGAAGAGTCCGACCGAAAAGGGGATTCTTATTACGCCGATGTGGCCGTCCATCTACAGTCCTTGGTGGCCCCGATCCACGCTTTTTTTGAGAAGGTAATGGTGATGGACAAAAACGCCAAGATCCGCAACAACCGCCTGGCCCTGCTCAAACAAACCGCCGAGGTTCTTTTAGTTTTGTGCGATTTCCGCAAACTGGTCTACGCCTCCGAGTCGCCCTCCGCGTCTTAAGCCGAAAACCTTTGTTCTCTAAGGGTTTTTAACGCCCGCGAGCGGGCTTCGCCACGCCGAATGTTACGGCCTTTCATTGAAAAGAAAAATCCGTTTGCTACAATGAGGGCCGTTTTGACGCTGTTTCTTTGATCAGGCCATTTAATGTCCCCGGTTCCGGGGCTAATTTTCACGGAGGATTCAAATGCCGAAAGCCGCTAAAAAGAAGAAGTCGTCGGGTTCGAAGTCGAAAAAGTTCGTTTATTTCTTCGGCAATGGCAAGGCCGAAGGCACGGGTACGATGAAGGCGGAGCTCGGCGGCAAGGGAGCCGGGCTGGCGGAGATGACCAACGCGGGCGTTCCGGTGCCTCCGGGATTCACCATCACCACCGAAACCTGCCGGCTCTATTATGAGCATGGCAAAAAGGTTCCTGAGGCCATCGATAAGGAAATGCAGGCCCACTTGGCCAAGCTGGAAAAGTCCCTGGGCAAAAAATTCGGCCACCGCGCCAATCCGCTTTTGGTGTCGGTCCGCTCGGGCGCCAAGTTCTCCATGCCGGGCATGATGGACACCATCCTGAATCTGGGACTCAATGACGAGACCATCAAAGGCATCATCGCCTCCACCAACAACGAGCGATTCGCCTGGGATTCTTACCGCCGCTTCATCCAAATGTACGGCAACGTGGTTTTGGATATGGGCAAGGAAGTATTCGAGCGCGTGATTGACCACGTGAAGGAAGAAAAGCGCGTGAAGCTCGACACCGAGCTTCTCCGCCAATGACTTGAAAGAAATGGTCGAGAAGTTCAAGAAGCTCATCAAGGACAAAACGGGCAAGGAATTTCCCCAGGATGTCATGGAGCAATTGCGCGGCGCCCGGGACGCCGTGTTTCGGTCTTGGATGAACGACCGCGCCATCTATTACCGCAAGCAAAACGACATTCCCCACGATATCGGAACCGCCGTCAACGTGCAGTCCATGGTGTTCGGCAATATGGGCGATGACTCGGGAACGGGCGTGGGCTTTACCCGTAATCCCGCCACCGGCGAGAAAAAATTCTACGGGGAATACCTTTTGAACGCCCAGGGCGAGGACGTGGTGGCCGGGTATCCGCACCCCCCTGCCGATCGCGCACTTGGAAAAAGACATGCCCAAGGTGTTCAAACAGCTTTATGACACCACCAAAAAACTGGAAAAGCATTACCGCGACATCCAGGACTTCGAGTTCACCATTGAGAAGGGCAAGTTGTTCATGCTCCAAACCCGCACGGGCAAGCGCACGGCGGCGGCGGCGGTCAAGATCGCCATCGATTTGGTGGCGGAGAAGCTGATCACCAAGGAAGAAGCCTTGCTCCGCGTGGAACCCATCCAACTGGACCAGCTGCTTCATCCGGTGTTTGATACCAAGGCCGCTAAAGAAGTCATTACCAAGGGGTTGCCGGCCTCCCCGGGCGCGGCGTCGGGACAAGCGGTTTTCACCGCCGACGAGGCCGTGAAGTGGAAGGAAGACGGCAAAAAGGTGATTCTGGTCCGTCTGGAAACCTCGCCGGACGATATTCACGGTATGGACGCGGCGGAAGGCATCTTGACCGCCCGCGGCGGGATGACCAGCCACGCGGCCGTGGTGGCCCGCGGCATGGGAAAAACCTGCGTGGCCGGCTGCGAGTCGATCCGCGTGGATGAGCATGGCAAAAAGTTCTCCACCGGCGGCTTTACCATCAACCAAGGCGATTGGATTTCTTTGAACGGTTCCACCGGCGAGGTGATCAAGGGCAAGGTTCCGACCCAAGACGCCGAGTTGTCGGGCGATTTCGGGGTCCTGATGAGCTGGGCGGACAAGGCGCGTACCTTGAACGTCCGGGCCAACGCCGATATTCCCCGCGACGCCAAGGTGGCCCGCGGTTTCGGCGCCGAAGGCATCGGCCTTTGCCGCACCGAGCACATGTTCTTTGACGCCGACCGTTTGCCCCACATGCAGGCCATGATCTTGGCGACCGATGAGGCTTCGCGCCGCAAGGCTTTGGAATTGCTTCTGCCCATGCAAAAGGCCGACTTCCTGGGGCTCTTTGAGGCCATGGAAGGATTCCCGGTGACGGTTCGTTTCTTGGATCCGCCGCTGCACGAGTTCCTGCCCAAACGGGAAGAACTGATGGTGGAAATCGCGAAGTTGGAAGCTTCGGGCAAGAACACCACCTCGAACGACACGATTAAAAAAGCCTTGGAGCTGATCAAGGAAGAGGGCTCGGATCTTTCCAAGGCCAAGAAACTTTTGAACCGGGTGGAAGAACTGCATGAGTTCAACCCCATGCTGGGCCATCGCGGCTGCCGCTTGGGGATCACTTACCCCGAGATCACCGAGATGCAGACCGAAGCCGTCATCAGCGCGGCCTGTGAGCTGGTGAAGAAGGGCAAAAAGATCGTCCCCGAGATCATGATTCCCTTGGTGGGCGACGTGGCTGAGTTAAAAAACCAAAAGGCCATCGTGATCAAGAAGGCCGAGGAAACCATTAAGAAGTACGGCGTCAAGCTGGAATACTTGATCGGTACCATGATCGAGCTGCCGCGGGCGGCCGTCACGGCCGACAAGATCGCGGAAGAAGCCGAGTTTTTCAGCTTCGGAACCAACGACTTGACCCAGACGACCTTCGGTTTTTCGCGCGACGACACGGCGAAAATTATCCGCTACTACCAAGACAACGGGATTTACGAGAAGGATCCCTTCCAAGTTTTGGATCGGGGCGGCGTGGGCCAATTGGTCAAGATGGGCGTTGAAAAGGGCCGGTCGGTCAAGGCCAAGCTGAAGATCGGCATCTGCGGGGAACATGGCGGCGATCCGAACTCGGTGGAGTTTTGCCACTTGGCCGGGTTGAACTATGTTTCTTGCTCGCCTTACCGGGTGCCCATTGCTCGGTTAGCGGCTGCCCAGGCGGCGCTGAAGTATTCTGGAAAGAAACAAAAGGAATATTCGTCTAAGTAAGGCGGATTTTCACGATGTACCAGGGGGGTGTGGCTTTGGCCATGCCCCTTTTTTATTTGGGCTGAGGGCAGGGGAACTCAAGGTTTCAATTCCAGAACCGGGGTTTTATGTTATAGTATCCCGGCTTTGGTGAGCCTCAAACCGTTTTGAGCCTAAGCTCGCAGTTCTTGCCGCTTTTTCGCCTGATACCATCCTTAGAGGTTGAAGCGCTTCTATGAAACGACCGATATTCCTAGGCTTGGCTTTTTTAATCTCCTCTTCTTTGTACGCCTCCACCCAAGTTCCCGATACCCTTTCCGGCAATGTGGATTGGGACAGCACCCAAAGCCCCTACATCATTCAAGGCAAGGTCGAAGTTCCTCCAGGATCGGTTTTGCATATCGGTCCCGGGGTTCGGGTGGTTTATCAAGGCGTGGGCGAGCTGTCGGTGCAGGGTGTTTTGGAAATCGCCGGCTCGGCGGCGGCTCCCGTGGTCTTCGACATGACCCAAGCCGGGCTTCAAAGCCAGTTTGTTTTGACCGGCGCGCAGGGTGACATCTCCGACACCAAGTTTTTGGGAGGTATTTTTCTCGTCCGGGATTCCGAGGTCAGCATCCAAGAGTCGGAGTTCACCAAAGGAAGCGGAATTTACCTTCAAGGTAAAACCGAGGCGGTTCTCAAAAGCAACAAAGTCTACGGCAACGCCACCGGCGCGGTTTTGGACGGTCCCGCGCTCAAGGCCACTTTTTTATTCAATACCTTTGTTCAAAACACCTATGGTCTTTACCTGAAAAATTACCTTTACCTGAAATTTTCCAATAACAGCGTCCACGACAACAATGAGCAGGTGATCAACGCCACCCATGGAACCGCCCAATTGGGAGGCAACTATTGGGGAAGCACGGATTCGGGGGCGGTTCATTTGAAGACCCAGGGAGCGGCCGATTTTTCCCCCTTGAAAGACCTGAAAGATGTTTTGCGGGTTTATATCATGACCCAATTGCCCGATATCACCCAGGCCCAATCCGACGCGATGGCCAAGAAAGAACGCAAACAGGAAAAGGCCGACGCTTTGGCCATGAAGAAGTGGAACAAACAGCAGGAACTGGAGGCGAAAGCCGCCGCTGCCGCTCAAAACACGTCGCCGCCCGGGGGGACTTCGCCCGCGCCGCCACCCTTGGCGGCCGTTCCCGAACAAGCGGCTCCCGAAGTGGTTGAGGAAGAGCCGGCTGGCCCGTCGGGCGTGGCTGTGGTGAAATCTTTACCGCCCGCTCCGCATAGCTTGCCGCCGCTGACTAACTTACCGCCTGAGCAAGATTTAAATTTGGAGGGATCCGCTTCCCCGGCGCCGGCGGTTGAAGAAGCGCCTGCTGAGTCCCCGGCAGAGACCGTGGCTCCCGAGGAGACTTCGCCGTCTTTGACGACGCAGCCGTCTTTGACGACGCAGCCGTCTTTGACGACGCAGCCGTCTTTGACGACGCAGCCGTCTTCGACGACGCAGCCGTCTTCGACGACGCAGCCCGCGCCGCCGCCCTTGCCGCCTTCGATCGCCGCGCCCCCGGGGGTGACTCCGCCTCCCGCGCCTCCTGTGAGCGATGATAATTCCATTCCGCCGCCGCCCGCGGGGCTGGATTCCGGCGCTGCGTCCCCTTCGACGACTTCGCCCGCGGCTAACGCTTCCGAGCCCCCGCCGCCGGCAAACCCGACGGATTTAGACGCTATGCCGCCTCCCCCTGCCGCCAATCCGGCGAATGGGATGGAAGAAGTTCCGCCAGTACCTCCTTCGCCGACTTCAGGGACTTCGTCGTCTTCGCCCGCCCCACCACCCGCGCCTCCGGCGGTTCCTACGGCCGCGGTGACGACCGGCCGGGTTTCGGCCAATGGCGCCTCGAGTGACGATCTACAAGCCCCATCCGCTGATTTAAGCGCGGTGGCACCTCCTCCAGGAACTTCTTCCGCGGGCACCGCGTCGGGGTCTTCAACGGCCTCGGGTTCCGCTCCCGTAACCAGCGCGGCGGATTTGGCTTTGCCGCCCATCCAAGACCTGGATGTGCCGGCGCCCAAAGACTTAGATCTTCCGCCGACGGGGGATTTGGGTAATTTGGATTTGGACACCAAAAAGTAACTCAAAATCCCAATTGGGATTTCGTTGGTTGAAAAGGAAAAACCATGGCTATTCAAGCGGCGATTTTAACAGTGGGGGACCGATACCTCTCGGGCGAAGCCAAGGATGAAAGCGGCCTGGCGCTCGAGGGAATCTGCAACAAAATGGGTTGGGAACTAGTCAAACATGAGACGGTTCCGGACCAAGACGAGCACATCATCCATTGGCTGGTTTCCAACTGCGATTCGGGCCAGATTGACATCATTTTAACCGTGGACGGCATTGGGATTAAGCCTAAGGACCGGGTACCGGAATCCATGTACCAGGTTTGTGAACGCTGGCTCCCGGGGTTCACGGAGCTGGCCCGGCATAACGCTTACGCCAACACGCCGCTGGTCGCCTTGACCCGGGGTTTGGCGGGCATTCGGGCCAAAACCTTGGTCCTCAACCTTCCTGGAACGCCGACGGCGGTCAAGGATTCAATGGATATCCTCAAGGCCGTTCTGCGCCAGACCGTCGACCAAATCAAAGCGGTCTAAACTCCACAAAAGATTAATTTACAATGATGGACGCAGTTACACGCTGATTTTGCCTAAAATCCAAATCGGGCGTTTTACTAATCTTTTTTAACGGTTTTTCGAGAGAAAAAAGTTTTGGGTTTTATCGGTGTTTATCTGCGCGCGCGTCGCTTGTCCATATATAGATGTTAGCGGAGAGCGACATTGTCCCCGGCGTCCTTGACTTCAATATGGAGCCCCGGGACCTCAATGTTAATTGCGGTGATTAGAATCCCGCGTCGGGATAACTATCCTTGTCGCCGCCAGTGGGTGTGGCGCTGGGAGCGGCGGGAGCCGGGGCGGTAAGGTTCTCGCCGGTCGCGCCCGGGGTTTCCGAAGTAGAGGCCGCGGGTGAAGCCCCTTGGGGCGCGGCGCTTTGCTGGCCCGCTTCCATTTCCAGAATGTCCCCGTCACCTTGGGCCGGGTTGGTGGAAGTGGAGTCATTTTCCGTGGTGCCCGATAAAGTGGCGCTGGGGCCGGTGTGGATATTGCAGAACTTGGTGGGGGCGGTTTCCTTCTTGAAAATCTCATCCCGGGTGCGCAGGCAATAGGGGCCGGCCAAAAGCCCGGAGTCCATGCAAATTTTCTTCGTCACGAATTCGGTGTCCGAATCGTTGGGAAGGGGGAAATCCTTCACGGCTTTTCCCTCGGTGGCGGCCTTCATGAAATCGGCCCAGATCGGGGCGGCGGTTTCCCCGCCGGTTTGTTTTTTGCCCAGGCTGATTCGGTCGTCATAACCCACCCACACCCCGCAAGTCAGGTCCGGCGTGTAGCCCAGGAACCAAGCGTCCACGTTGTCGTTGGTGGTTCCGGTTTTACCGGCGGCCGGGTAGGTAAATCCCATTAAACGGATGATGCGGCCGGTTCCGTGGTCGATCACATCCTGCAGGGTATGGGTCATGATATAGGCGGTGTCGGGATCCAGCACCGCTTGGGCGACGGGCGAGTTGTTTTCCAGCACCCGGCCCGAGGCGTCTTTCACCGAAAGAATGGCGAAGGGTTCCACCCGGATGCCCTGGTTATCGAACACCGAGAAGGCCTGAACCATTTCCTGCAGGGTCACTTCGGACGTGCCGAGCCCCAAGGACAGGTTGGGTTTGATGGGCGTGGTGATGCCCAAGCGCCGGGCCATGCTGACCACGGGTTGAATGCCCAATTTGTCCAAAAGCTTAATCGTGACCACGTTGATGGAATACATCAGGGCGGTGTGCAAGGTGGTGGGGCCCCGGAACTTCGTGGAAAAATTGGTGGGGCGCCAAGGTTGGCCGGTGGTGGGATCGGGATAAACCACGGGGGAATCAAGAAACACGTCCGCCATGGTGTAGCCGTTCTCGATGGCGGCGGCGTAAATGATGGGTTTGAAAGCGGATCCGGGTTGGCGTTTGGCTTGGATGGCCCGGTTAAAAACGCTTTGACGGAAGTCCCGCCCGCCGATCATGGAGCGGATCGCCCCGGTATGCGGATCCATCGCCAAAAGCGCGCCTTGGATCGTTTGATCGACCGGGATATTGCTTTGGCGGTTTTTGAGGGCCTGGGCCTCGGCGTTTTCCAACCCTTTTTCCAAAGCCAATTGGGCGGCTTCTTGAAGCTTCATGTCGAGCGTGGTGTAAACCGAAAGACCGCCCTTATAGACGGCGTTTGAACCGTAGCGGGCTTCCAACTGCTGCCGCACAAACTCGACGAAATAAGGGGCGTTTTGCACCTCGATTTTTTTCAGCTCAATCGGGGTGTTTTTAAATTCGGTGGCTTCCTGCAGGGAAATGTAATTGTTGTCGGCCATCGAATTTAAAACCAGGTTGCGGCGCTTCAGCGCGTCGTAAGGATCCTTATAAGGGTCATAATTATTGGGGGCCTTGGGCAAAGCCGCCAGCATGGCGCATTCGGGGACGGTCAAGTCTTCCACGTGTTTGCCAAAATAAGTGCGGGCCGCCGACTCACAGCCGTAGGCGCCTTCGCCGAAATAAATTTGGTTCAAGTACATCTCCAAAATCTGTTGTTTGGAGTAGTTTTTCTCGATCTGCATGGAAAGCAGGGCCTCCCGGACTTTCCGGCCAAAGGTGCGCTCGGGAGTCAGGAAAAGGTTCCGGGCCAACTGCATGGTGATGGTGCTGGCGCCTTCTTTGACCCCTCCGTGGGCCACGTTGGCGATGAAGGCCCGGACGATGCCGATGACGTCGATGCCGAAATGCTCGTAAAAACGCGAGTCCTCGATGGAAATGACCGCTTGCTGCAAGGGGAGGGGGATTTTTTCCAACGGCACCAAGGTGCGTTGTTCCAGCCACAATTGGCTGATGAGGTCCCCGTTGATGTCATAGATGCGGGTGGCTTGGGACGGTTTGAACTCGTTCAGGTTGGTGATGTCGGGCAATTCCTGCAGATGGGCGTAAATGACGCCCATGGCCGAGCCGATCAGGGCGAAGGCGACTAGGAAAAAGATTTTCCAAAAATGGGAGTTTGAGGATTTTGGTTTTTCGATCGGCAATTTGGTTTCTCTTCCTTAAAGGGGTTGAGCAAGAATGGATATTATAGGCGCAAGCCCCGGAATTGCTCAGACAAAAATTGGCCCCGTCAAAAGGGATTTGTTATGATGGCGGCCATGAAAACCAACTTAAGTCCCCAAGAACAGCTGGAAAAAATCCTCGATGGAACGGCCGAGGTGATTTCCAAATCCGAGTTATTGGAGCGGCTCCAAACGGCAGAAAAAGAAGGGCGCCCCCTGAAGGTGAAATGGGGCGCGGACCCCTCGGCCCCTGACATCCATTTGGGCCACACCGTGGTGCTCCGGAAGCTGCGCCAGTTTCAGGACTTGGGACACAAGGTCCAGTTTTTAATCGGCGATTTCACCGCCATGATCGGCGATCCCACGGGCAAGTCCGCCGCCCGCAAACCCCTGACCCGGGACGAGGTGGAGGCCAACGCGAAGACCTATTTGGAACAGGTCTTCAAGGTTTTGGATAAGGACCCGGCTAAAATCGAGGTGCGTTACAACAGCGAATGGTGCCGCCCGATGGCCTTCGAGGACGTGATCCGCCTGGCCTCCAAATATACCGTGGCCCGTATCTTGGAACGGGATGATTTCACCAACCGCATGAAGGAGCAAAAGCCCATCAGTCTGCATGAGCTTTTGTACCCGCTGATCCAGGGTTACGACTCGGTCATGCTGGAATCGGACGTGGAGATGTGCGGAACCGACCAAAAGTTCAATTGCCTGGTGGGCCGCGCGCTTCAACAGGAAGTCGGCCAAAAGCCCGAGGTGATCCTGGCCATGCCGATTCTGGAAGGGCTGGACGGGGTCAAAAAAATGTCCAAGAGCCTGGGGAATTACGTGGGCGTGACCGACCCTCCCAACGAGATGTTCTCCAAACTCATGAGTGTGTCGGATGATTTGATGTGGCGTTACTACCAGCTTTTGTCGGACCAGGGGGCGAAGTGGGAGGCCTTGAAGGCTTTGGTGGCCAAGGGGGAGAAGCATCCCAAGACGACCAAGATGGAATTAGCGCAGGAAATGACCGCGCGTTTTTACGGGCCGGAAAAAGCCAAGGAAGCCTGGGATTATTTCGAGAACCGCCATCAAATGAGCGAGACGGTGGACTATCCGAAAGTCTCCGTGGAGCCGGGAGCCTACAAAGCGGCCGATTTCATGTTGAAGGTGGGGATTTCTAAAACCAAAAGCGACGCCAAGCGCTTGATTGAGCAGGGGGCGGTGGAATGGGTGGATGGACATCAGCAAAAGCGTAAGATCGCTTCTTTTAGCGATTCCATTGAATTAGCCCCGGGAGAAACCGGGCTCATCCGTTCGGGGAAGGTTTTCCTTAAAATATTGGCTGGTTAAGGATTTTTGACCCTAGGTTTTGGTAGCCTGCGGCCTAAGTCTTCGATATAATTCGTCATAACAAAGGTTCGCTTTTCCGGGATGATGGCCGGGAAAGCGGCCTTTTGTTGTTTTAGGACTAGTTGGAGCCGTCGAAAACAGCGGTTTTCCGAGGGCCGGGAAGGCGAAGGTCTTCTTGGGTCCGAAAAAAAGACATTTGCTTTGAAGAATTTACACCCGGCTTCGCGAGAAACCGACAAAGTGATGGGGGCCGGGTGGATCGGCTATGCCGGGTTTTAAATGCGAAAAGCGGAGGGTGTCCGGCGGAGTCTTGGGACGAAGCGGGACATTCACATCATTTCATTCAGGGCAGGTTGAAACATGAGCGGTCATAGCAAGTGGGCCAAAATCAAACGTACCAAGGGTGTGCTCGACCAAAAACGGGGACAGGCTTTTTCGCGCTTGGCCAAAGAAATCCAATTGGCGGCCAAGTCGGGCGGCGACCCGGACACGAATCTGCGCCTGCGCAATATCCTCCTCAAGGCGAAAGAAGTCAGCATGCCCGCGGACACCGTCAAGCGGGCCATTGATAAAGGCACGGGCGCCGAGGGCGGCGCGGCTTTGGAAGAATTCTTATATGAGGGTTACGGCCCCGCGGGGGTCGCCATGTTGGTGGAGGTGGTGACGGACAACCGCAACCGCACGGCCGCCGATATCCGCTCCATTTTTTCCAAATACAACGGCAACATGGCGGAGTCGGGCTCGGTGTCTTTTCTGTTCGACAAAAAAGGCCTGATCACGGTTAGAAAAGACGCCATCGGCGAGGACGACTTGATGGGGCTGGTTCTGGACGCGGGCGCCGAGGATTTGAAAACAGAGAAGGCTGATCACTATGAGATTATCACCGCGTCCGAATCCTTTGACGTGGTGAAAAAGGCGCTGGACGATAAAAAAATCCCGACCGAGAGCGCCGAGGTGACCATGCTGCCCAAGACCACGGTGGTCCTGGATGAGAAAAAGGCCGAGTCGGTTTTGAAACTTTACGACATGTTGGATGATTACGAGGATGTCCAAAACGTGCACGCGAATTTTGAAGTCAGCGATGAAATCATGGCGAAGCTTGACCGATAGGATGGGTAAAGCCGCCCGCAAGCCCGCGGCGGCGCCGGGGCGGTTGATTTTGGGCATTGATCCGGGCCTGGCCCGGATGGGATACGGCGTGATCCGGGAAGCGGCCGGAAAATGGAAGATCGTGGATTGCGGAACGCTTACGTCCGCGGCGAAAGAGCCGGTGGAGAAAAGGCTCGTGGTTTTGTTTCAGGGTTTGACCGAAGTGGTGCGGAAAAACAGGCCGCAGGTGATGGCCTTGGAGCAGTTATTTTTTTCGAAGAATGTGACCACCGGCATGGTGGTGTCGCAGGCCCGGGGTGTGGCCATCCTGGCCGCCGGCTTGGCGGGGATCCCGATCTTTGAGTATCGGCCTGTGGAAGTGAAGCAGGCGGTGACCGGATATGGGCAGGCGGATAAACAACAGGTGCAGCGCATGGTGAAGCTGCTTCTGGGATTGACGGAGGCGCCTAAGCCGGATGACACGGCGGACGCCCTGGCGGTGGCCTTGACCCACGCCCAGGCGGGTACCGGCGAGTGGCTGAAGCGGCTTCAAGAAAACCGGAAACAGGTTCCGGACTAAGACGTAAGGAGAGAATTGTGAAATGTAAAAATTGCCGGAATAAACTTTTTGACAGCGCCCGTTACTGCCCGGAATGCGGATACCCGGTGGACGAGAAGTTCAACGTGACGGCCGAGGATTTCCTGAAAGATTCTGTCAACAAAGGGCCCACGGATAAGCTCAGCCCGGACAGCGGCCAGCCCATGGTCGCCCTGGAACATCAGGGGCATGATTACCTTTGGGACGAGGAGAGCATGGGCGTTTGGATCGACCGAAGCATCATTGATTCCATCGATCCCGAGGCGGCCCAGGTGGTTTTCGAGAACCTGTCGGCGGAGGACCAGAAATATTTCAACCAAGCCAAGGAGCACATCAAGCTCAAGGCTTCGGGCATGAAGAGCCCCCTGTCCGACAACGAACTGGACGAGCATCATTATAAGGCGCTGGTCATCGACGAGGATTTTGAGAGCAAGGGCATCTGGCTGGACCAAAACGTGGTTTCTTTTTGGTACGCGGCCACGCAGAACAAGGATGTGCCGGCCCTGACCCAGGTGGAAGAACTGCTCCATATCCTGGTGCACCTGAAGTTTCTCGAAGACTAGACACTCACGTGAGTTGGGAGCGGGGAGTTGGGAGTTCGAAGTTGACGGAAAACTCCCCACTTCGAACTCCCAACTCCTAACTGATTTTGGGGTTACTATTGATCGCTTTTTTGCAGGGGATCCTGGCCTTCAAATCGCCCGAGCGGGTGGAAATTGACGTGGACGGGGTCGGGTATGAACTGGCGGTTTCTCAACGGACCTTCCAGGCGCTCCCGGCGGTGGGACAGAGCTTGACGCTGAAAACTTACCTGCATGTGCGGGAAGACATTCTTCAACTGTACGGCTTTGAGAAGGACTCCGAAAAGCAGGCGTTCTTGCTGCTCCTGGCGGTTTCGGGGATCGGCCCCAGGGCGGCCATGAATGTCTTGTCGGCTTTCTCGCCGGACAAGCTTTATCAGGCGATTGTGAATGAGGACTTGGCGGTTTTGCGCACCGCTCCCGGCATCGGGCAAAAAACGGCCCAACACATGATTTTGGAACTGCGGGACAAGGTAACCAAACTGTCCAGCGCGGGCGTACTGATAGAGGAAGCTTCCCTGGGGGTTGAGACCAAAAACCTTTCGGATGCCATCCAGGCCATGCTGGCCTTGGGTTATTCGGCGAACGAGTCCCGCCGGGCGGTTTTGACCGCGGTGCAGGCTTTGGGCCAAACGCCGTCGGTGGAGGAGATTTTGAAATCAAGTTTGAAGTCGGTGTCGAGGTCTTAAGCCGGCCTATTTTAGGAGGTGTAGGGTGAAAAATTTAAGCTTAGCCCGCATTGGATTTTTGCTTTGGTTTTTTAATTTCGCGGTCTTTTCATTCATGGGGAACTATTTGATGGGCGGCCGTCACTCGATTTTCGCCTTCCTGATTTATTCGGTGATTTGGGTGGCCGTGGAGTTGGTGGTGCTGGGGTTGGTGGAGGATTATTTCTAAGCTGAGTTTTTTCCACATTTTGTTAAGGAGAAACGCATGATTCGCGAATCAATGTTGGGTTTGGTTTTGGCTTTGGCGGCGACTTCGGCTTACGCCGGGTCCGTGGAAGATTGGAGCGCGATCGCCCCGGGCAAGGATGTGGGCGGGTTCGAGGACTCGAACGGTTCCAAATGCGACGTCCTACAAGCGGATGGGCCCCAGGGCGGGCAAAAGTCGGTTCAAATCACGGCCACCTTGGTCCAGGGCGGCTACGCGGGCATCTGGCACAACTTAGCGGTTCCGGCGGATTTTTCGAAGTCGGCCAACTTGAAGTTTTCGGCCAAGTCGACGCTCCCGGGCGAGCTTCAATTGGATATCCAAGACAAGAACAACGTGAGCTACACGGTGAACTTCACCATCCCCTCCGCGTCTTGGACCGACATTTCCATTCCAATCTCGTCTTTTAAATTGAACCCCTATTACCAGCCTCCGGAAGCCGTGAAGGGAAGCCCGGAAGATTTAAGCCAAGTGGGTAAGATTGGTTTCGGGACCCATATCGTGGGTTCGGCCGTGGTGAATATCGGCCCGATCACGACCGATGGAGTTGGATCCCCGGCCGCGGCGGCGCCCGTGGCGGCGGCCCAGCCCATTGTGGCCACCGGCGCGCCTTTGGTGATCCAAGACTTCTCGACGGATGACCCCAAGTCCGGCGGCACTTTCGCCGATTCCAACGGCTCCTCGTTCGCCTATTCGGTGAAGGCCAATTCCAACAAGGCCGGGGCCAAGTTCCTCGTGATTAATTTCAACGAGGTCCAGGGCGGTTATTGCGGCATGTTTTATCACACGGGCAATACTTGGGACGGCCAGGATTGGACCGGCGGCAAGGCCATCAGCTTTATGGTTTATTCCAAGGTGCCGGTGGTGATCGGGTTCGCCTTGAAGGACAAGAACAACAACCAATACACGGCGGACGCCCCCTCGACCAAGGGCACGGGCTGGGAAACGGTTCAAATTCCCATGGATAGCTTTAAGCTGGATCCTTATTACACCGCCCCGGATGGCGTGAAGGGCGCGCCGCTGGACCTGTCGGGCGTCAAGAGCTTCAACTTGCAGCCCAAGACGGCGGTGAAGGCTACGATCGCGGTGGATAAGCTGGAAGTCATTAAATAAGCGAAACAAGGCGAAATCCCCGGGTCTTTTGGCCTGGGGATTTTTTTGTGGATCAAGTTTTATAGGCTCCTTTTAAAAAGTTGACGGGTAAGGAAGGGGTCAGTAAACTTCCACCTCGTTTGATCTCGACGCTGGGGTAGCTCAGTTGGTAGAGCAGCTGTTTCGTAAACAGCAGGTCGCCGGTTCAATCCCGGTCCCCAGCTCCATATAAGCCCAATGGCGAAAAACGCCATTGGGTTTTTTTATTGAACTGGGGACCTAGGCGAAGCCGTCTCCCCGGCTCCTTCCGTGGACCGCCTTAAAAAAACTTGAAACAAAACATATTCCCGGCCATAAAATGAGGCATCCGACAAAACTGCCTTGGGAACGAGCGGCTTGAAACCTGAAAAGTGGGTGGACCTACATGGCGACGCACTCTTTCGTTTCGCGTTCTTACGCCTTCGGGACCGGGAGGCCGCTTCGGAAGCCGTCCAAGAAACCTTCCTGGCGGCCCTCAAAAACCTCAAACAATTTCAAGGCCGCTCCAGCGAGCGGACCTGGCTGATCGGGATCCTCAAATTCAAGATCTTCGACCATTTCCGCAAAAGAAACGCCAACCGGGAAAATTCCGAAAACCCCTTGGACATTGATCTTTACCACCGGCCCATCGGGCCTTGGCGCGATCATCCCCAAAGCTGGGGGGCCATCCCCTCGGACACGCTGGAAAACAAGGAATTTTGGGGGGCTTTTAACCGCTGTGTGGAGGGCCTTCCGGAAACCCTCCGCCAAGTCTTTATCCTTCGGGAATTGGAGCCCATGGAATTGAAGAAAGTTTGTAATGTTCTGGGGTCGACCCCGACTAATGTGGTTGTGAGGCTCCATCGCGCCCGGTTGAGACTGCGAAAATGCCTGGAAACCCGTTGGTTCGCTCCCCCGGGGAAGGGAGGGGCGGCCAAGAAAGCGAAATAAAATGATTGTCAGCTGTAAAATCGCGTCCGCCTTGATCTCCGAATCGCTCGACCGTACCCTCTCGCCTTATCAAAAACTTGAGGTGAAGATCCATCTTTTCCTCTGCCGCTATTTTGGCGGCAAGGACTGCAACAAATACGCTGAACAGATTGATTTCATCCACAAAGCCGCCCATGAATTCAGGGCCAAATCACGGATGGGCGCCGGTCCCAAGCTGAACCCCGCCGAAAAAGAGGGGTTGAAAAAACGCCTGCGTTTGGCCTTGAAGAAAAAGAGGCTGTCGTGACCCCCGCTTCGGCCCAAGGGACGATCGCCGTCATCGGGGGCGGGGTGGCGGGGTTGTCCGCGGCCTTTCTTCTCCAAGAAAAGTTCAAGGTAACCCTCTTCGAGAAAAATGACTACGTTGGGGGCCACACCAATACTATCGTCATACCCTCGGGGCCCGACGCGGGAACGCCGGTGGATACCGGGTTCATTGTGCTGAATGACCGTACCTATCCCACCTTTCACCGCTTCCTTCAACGTCTGGGCGTATCGGCGCGGGCCAGCGACATGTCCTTTGGCTTTTATGACGAAGGGACGGGCCTGCAATATGCCGGGTCGGACCTGAACGGCCTTTTTGCCCAACGAAGGAATCTTTTCAGGCCCGACTTCCATCGAATGCTTTGGGATATCCGCCGATTTGGAAAAGAAGGGCTTGAAGATTTAAAAAGGGGGGCCACCGCCCCGACCTTGGGGAAATACCTTGAGTCCAAAAGGTTCTCGAAGGAGATGATCGACCGATATCTGCTTCCCATGGGTTCGGCCATTTGGTCCACGCCCCCGGGGGAGATATGGGAATTTCCCACTGAAACTTTTCTGAATTTTTTCAAAAATCACGGTTTATTGGACCTTTCAGACCGCCCCCAATGGCAAACGGTGGTGGGGGGGAGTCAAAGTTATGTTCGCGCTTTTTTGAAAGCCTTCCGGGGAGAGGTGCGCAAAGGTTCCGGGGTGAGTTCCCTCCGGCGGGAAGGGGAAGGGGTGGTCCTGCGCCAAGGAAACCGTGAGGAGCGGTTCGATAAAGCGGTGGTGGCGGCCCATGCGGATGAAGCTTTAATGCTTTTGGAAGATCCGTCCGATGAGGAGCGAAGGCTATTGGGGGCCTGGCGCTATCAGGACAATCACACGGTCCTTCACAGTGACGTCACCGTGCTTCCGCCGAACCGGCGGGCCTGGGCGTCTTGGAATTATGTGGCCGAAAAAGACGCCCCTCCAGGGGGTAAAACCTCCTTGACCTATTACATGAACCGCCTCCAAGGGTTGACGACCCAAAAAACATATTGCGTGACCTTGAACCGGAGTGTTCCGCCCCGCGAAGAGGAAACCATCCGGGAATTTTTTTACCATCACCCCACTTATAGTTTGGCGTCGGTCAAAAGCCAGTCCGAATTGCCCCGGTTGAACGGGGTCCGGAACACTTATTTTTGCGGCAGCTATTTTGGCTATGGTTTCCACGAGGACGCGGTGAAGGCCGGGGTGGCCGTCGGCCGGTCCCTGGGGGTGGATTTATGAGATCCCGGATATTCACCGGGCAGGTCATGCACCGCCGATTGGAACCCGTGGGACACGGGTTCCAATATCCGGTTTACTTTTATGCCTTTGACTTGGACGAGTTGGAGGGCCTTTCACGCGAGGTGCCTTGGTTCGGCTACAACCTCCTTCGGCCCGTTTCTATCCATGACCGGGACTATTTGGACGACCGGGGGGGGACCCTCAAAGAAAAACTTTTTCGTTTTCTTCGGGAAAAGGGTTTGTCGGAAGGAGTCGCCCGGGTGGAGTTGATCACTGGCGCCCGTTACTTCAATTACGTCTTTAATCCTGTTTCCTTTTTTTATTGTTATGGCCCGTTGGACCGGCTTCAAACGGTGGTGGCCGAAGTGAACAACACCTTTCGCGAGAAACATCTTTATATCCTTTCGGGTTCCGGCACCCCTCGGCCCGGGTTCGAAGCCCGTTACACCGTCCCCAAAGACTTTCATGTTTCTCCCTTCAACGACATGTCGGGGGACTATGACTTCCACTTTTCGGCCATCGATCAGGACCTGGATATCCGGGTCAATATCCTGAAAGAGGGGCGGGAAGTGTTCCATTCCCGAATGTGGGGAACCGCCATGCCCATGTCGTCCAAAAACCTGTTGGGAACCCTGTTCCGCTATCCCTTGGCCGCGAGCCTTTCCCTGCCGCGGATCTTTTGGCAGGCCGGCAAGCTCTACCTCAAGGGCTTGAAGGTTTTCACAAAACCCCATCCCCAAAGCGACCTGACCATCCGGGTCGCGCGCCCGACCCTTTGGCAAAAGGCTTGCCTTCATCTTTTCACCCGCTGGCCCTCCCAGCTTCAAAAGGGCTGCCTGACCCTGGTTCTTCCGGACAAGAGCCTCAAACTTTTTGGGGATCCGCAAGCCCCGCCCCATAGGTCCTTGACGCTTTGGGTGAAGAGTTGGAATTTTTTCCCGAAGCTGGTTTGGGGCGGGGATTTAGCATTTGGGGAAGCTTATATGCAGGGGGATTGGGAAACCGGGAATCTGGCGAATCTTCTCCAAATGTTGGCGGAGAATTGGGACGGATTGGTCCAAAACCACCCTTGGACCGCCCGGTGGGGACGCTTGAGGGCATGGCTGTTCCACCTGACCCGGGGCAATACGCCCACGGGGAGCCGAAAAAATATCCAAGCCCATTACGACCTGAGCAATGATTTCTTCAAGACCTTCCTGGATGGTTCCATGACCTATTCATCGGCCCTTTATGAGCCGAGGGGATCGAGCCTGGAAGAGGCCCAAAAAGCCAAGATCGCCCGGCTTTTAGGAAAAGCCCAATTGGGGCCCAACGACCATCTCTTGGAAATCGGGACCGGTTGGGGAACACTCGCCATCGAGGCGGCCCAAGCGACGGGCTGCCGCGTGACCAGCGTGACCATTTCAAAGGAACAGTTTGAATATGCCAAGGCCCGGGTTGAAAGCTTGGGTTTGAGCGAAAGGGTCCGGGTGGAGTTTAGCGATTACCGCCATCTGACCGGGACCTTCGATCGGATCATCTCCGTTGAGATGTTGGAAGCGGTCGGCCACGAGCACTATGGGACCTATTTTGAGGCCCTCGACCGGTTGTTGAAACCCGGGGGATGGGCGGTGCTTCAGGTGATTACCCTGCCCGACCGGCGTTACGAGCAAGCCCGGCGCGGGGAGGATTTCATCCAAAAATATATTTTCCCGGGGTCCGTCATTCCCTCCATCAAAGCCCTGAACGACGCCATGACTTCCCAGTCCCGGTTGGTGCTGGAAGACCTGGAGAACATCGGCCCCCATTACGCCCTGACGCTGGCCGAATGGGCCCGGCGCTTCCGGATGAACCGTGAAGAGATCACCCGTTTGGGATTTGATGAAAAATTTCAAAGGATGTGGCTCTATTACCTGGCTTATTGCGAGGCCGGATTTGCCGCGGGACTGCTCAACAACCTTCAACTGGTTTTGGCCCGTCCCATGACCCGCGAGCGGGGCCCGGTGGTTATAAAAACGGAAACGGTGGTAGAGAATCGGATGGAAAGGGGTCGCCCGTGAAAAAGGCACTTATCGTTTATTACGTCTTGGTTTTTCTGGTCATGGCCGTGGTCACCACTTGGGCCAGCCTGACGGGCAATGTGTGGGAAGGGGCGGTCCAGGTCTGGGCCCTGCCTTGGGGTCGGGCGACATTCTTCGACACCTATTTCGCCTTTTTCACCTTTTGGCTTTGGCTGGCTTATCGGGAAAAAGGCTGGGTCGGCCGGTTTGTCTGGTTCCTGCTCATCATGGCCTTGGGGAATATGGCCATCGCCGCTTACCTGATTTGGCGTTTGGCAAAACTTCCAGCTCGTGGAACCGTTGCCGAATTTTTGACGGGCAAAAAGACGTGAAGTTCGCCCCCCGGGCGGGGATTTGGGGTTTCTTCCAACGCTGGCTCAGCCAAGGGCTCACGCCTCGGCAGATCGCCTGGACCTTGGCTTGGGGTGTGGCCCTGGGGGTTTTCCCGGTTTTGGGTTCCACCAGCCTGCTTTGCGCTTTGGCCGCCCTATTATTTCGTTGGAACCTGCCCTTGATCCAGTCCGTCAATTGGCTGGTCTATCCCCTGCAGCTCATACTCATCATCCCCTTCCTTCGCTGGGGCGGGCGGTTGTCCGGCGCCCAAGCCTTGCCTTCCAGCGCTTCCCATTTGGTCCAAATGGTCCGGCTCGATCCCGGGGGGGCCATCCAAAGGCTTTGGGTCGCCACCCTTCATGGCATTGGGGTCTGGTGTCTGGTCGCGCCCTTGGGGGCCTTGGTTCTTTTCTTTTTTTTATATTTTTTGTTGAAACAGATGCCCGTTCAAGGAGGGGCTCGTGAGTGAAGCTTTGACGACCTTGGGTTGGGGATGGTTGGGGATATTTCTTTTGATGCTGGCCCTTTGGGGAATCCAGCTTAAGACCCGAAACGCCGCCATCCTGGATGTGGGTTGGGCTTCCGGCCTGGTGGGGCTCGCACTTTATGAAGCTTTGCGTGGGTCAGGGGACCCTTTGCGGCGCGCCCTTTTGGCGGCCATGGTCCTTTTTTGGGGAGGCCGTCTGGCCCTTTATCTTTTGACCACGCGCGTTTTGGGTGGACATCCGGAAGACCCCCGTTACACGGACATGAAAAAGAAATGGGGAAAGAGCGCCGGGGTGATGTTGTTCCTGACCTTCCAGTTCCAGAGCGCTTTGGATGTTTTACTTTCAGTGCCTTTTTTCCTTACTTTCCGTAACGCCACCCAAGGGCTTTCACCCCTGGAGTGGGTCGGCCTCTTGGTTTGGGCCGTCGCTTGGGCCGGTGAATCCTTGGCGGACCGGCAGTTGGAGGATTTCAAAAGGAATGCCGCCAATAAGGGCAAGACCTGCCGGGTGGGGCTTTGGAACTATTCTCGCCACCCCAATTATTTTTTCGAGTGGCTTGTCTGGTGCGCCTACGCCTTTTTTGAGAGCGCTTCGCCCACGGGTTGGGTTTCCTGGGGTTGTCCGGTCCTGATGTTTTTTTTCCTCTTCAAGGTCACGGGGATCCCCTTGACCGAGGCCCAGGCCCTGAAGTCCCGGGGTGAGGATTACCGGCATTATCAACGGACAACCCCTGTGTTTGTACCCTGGTTCCCCCGAAAGGAGGACCGCGGATGATAGCCGATTTTCTGATCCGTAAGAACCTGCTTCCGGACTTCCTCATTCGTTGGGGCATCCGACGGCTTTTGTGTTTGAGGCTTGACGAAGCGGGCCGTTGGGAAGCGGTGGAAAAACAACAGGAACGCGTTTCCCAACTGGTCCGGTCCCTTCGACAAAGCCCCATCGCCGTGGAAACCCCGGCGGCCAACGAGCAACATTACGAGGTTCCCGCCGAGTTCTACCAATTGGTCTTGGGGAAACATCTTAAATATTCCTGCGGCTTTTGGCCTGAAGACGTCGCGGCTTTGGACGATTCCGAGGAAGCCATGCTGAAGTTGACCTGCGAAAGGGCCCGGGTGAAGGACGGCTTGAAGTTGCTCGATCTGGGATGCGGCTGGGGAGCCCTTTCGCTTTACTTGGCTGAGCGGTATCCCCGGTGCCAAGTCACGGGGGTTTCCAATTCGGCGACCCAGCGCGTCACCATCCTGGATAAGGCCCGAAAAAGGGGTTTGAAGAACCTTGAGATCGTGACAGGGGACATCAACCATCTGGCATTGAAAGGCAAATTCGACCGGGTCCTATCGGTTGAGATGTTTGAGCATATGCGCAATTACGAAAAGCTCATGGCGAAAGTGGCGTCTTGGCTGAAGCCCAAGGGCCTTCTTTTCGTCCATATTTTCACCCACAAGGACCTGGCCTATCTTTTTGAGGCTCAGGGCGAAGATGACTGGATGTCCCGCTATTTTTTCACGGGGGGCATCATGCCCTCGGACCATCTGCTGCTTTATTTCCAGGAAAAATTAGGGATCATCGACCATTGGCGGGTTTCCGGCACCCATTATCAAAAGACCAGTGAGGCGTGGCTGGCCAACATGGACCGGAATAAAGGCGTCCTATTGGAAGTCTTCGCCAAAACCTATGGCCCTCAGAACGCCCTTTGGCGTTGGTCCTATTGGCGGGTCTTTTTTATGGCTTGCTCAGAGTTGTGGGGTTACGACGGCGGCAACGAATGGTTGGTTTCGCATTACCTATTCCAAAAGAGATCGTGAACGTTCAGGCCACCTGAGATGCCTTGCGGCCGTCTTGGGACCCTGTCCAAGCTTGAGCCGCCAGCCTTCTTCTGGGATGATGGCGTCGTTGGAAACCTTAGGAGCCTTATCTGTGAATAAATCCCGATTGGAAGCTTTTAGCGACGGTGTGATCGCCATCCTCATCACCATCATGGTCCTCGACCTGAAGATTCCTTCGGGCACGGACCTGGGTGCCCTGAAACCGGTCCTGCCGGTCTTTCTGACCTATGTGCTCAGTTTCGTCTTTTTGGGCATCTACTGGAACAACCACCACCACACGCTCCACGCGGCTTCCCGCATCAATGGGCGGGTGCTTTGGGCGAACCTCCACTTGCTTTTCTGGCTTTCGCTCATCCCCTTCGTGACGGGTTGGATGGGGGAAAACCATTTCGAGCCGGTTCCCACGGCGCTTTACGGGGTAGTGCTGTTGATGGACGCCCTCGCCTACACGATTCTTTTGAGGTCCCTCATTCAGGCCGAGGGCGAAAATTCCAAGCTCGCTCAGGCGGTGGGGAATGATTTCAAAGGCAACTTGAGCTTGGCGCTTTACGCTTCCGCCATTCCATTGGCTTTTGTCCAGGAATGGATCGCCTGGGCGCTTTACGTGGCCGTGGCCTTGATCTGGCTGGTCCCGGACACGCGGATCGAATCCCGGGTCAGCGGGTCTTGATCCTTTGATGAAGCTCGACCCTTCCGACCCCCGGCTCCAAAAGGTCATCGCGTTTCACCGCTCCGGCGAACTTTCCGAAGCCGCGCGAGGGCTTCAGGGACTGCTGAAAGATTTTCCCGATAGTCTTCCGCTTCTCGTCCACCTGGCCGCCCTCCATCTCGAACAGAAGCATTTCGACCAGGCGCTTCAAGGATTTGAACGGGCCCTGGCCTCGCGGACGGATTTTCTCCCGGCCCTGACCGGGAGGGCCCAGGCTTTGGAAGGCTTGGGCCGGCTTCAGGAATCCCTGGAGAGTTACGACCGGGCCATCGCCCTCAAGCCGGAAGCTTGGCTTTATTTCAACCGGGGAAACACGCTCCGGGATTTGGGACGGCTGGAAGAAGCGGTGGAAAGCTATGAATCGGCCTTGCGGCTGAACCCCCATCAAGTGGAAGCCCTCAACAACCAAGGCGCGCTTTATCTTCGCGCGCGCCAACCCCTGAAAGCCCTGGACAACTTCAACCAAACGGTTTCGCTTCGGCCGGCCGATCCGGAGGGTTTCAACAACCGGGGAAACGCCTTTCGGTTTTTGGCGCGGCCGCGAGAGGCCTTGGCGGATTATGACCGGGCGATTTCACTCAAACCCGATCACGCGGATTCCTGGAACAACCGGGGAATCGCTTTGCAGGAATTGGGGCGCCTGCCGGAAGCGGTGGAGAATTACGACAAGGCCATCGCGCTCAAATCCGATTTTGCTTTCGCTTATTGGAATAAGTCCCAGGCCCGGCTTTTGCAGGGTGAGTTTGAGGAGGGCTGGAAGCTTTACGAATGGCGTTGGAAAAGCGCGATGAAAAAGGAAGCCCGGAATTTTTCCCAGCCGCTTTGGCTGGGGGGCCCGCCCCTGGCGGGAAAAACCATCCTGATTTGGGCGGAGCAGGGCCTGGGGGACATTATGCAGTATGCCCGCTACGTGCCGATGGTGGAAAAGCTGGGAGCCCGGGTTATTTTTGAGGCGCCCAGGCCCCTGGTGCCATTGCTCAGAACCTTGAAGACTAAGGCTCGAGTCGTGGATGCGGGAGTTGATCTGCCTCCGTTTGACCTGCAATGTCCGCTTATCAGTTTGCCCTTGGCTTTTAAGACGACCTTGGCGGCGATTCCGGCGGAGGTTCCCTACCTAACCGCGGACCCATCTAAGGTGGACGCTTGGGGTCAAGCACTGGGGCCGAAAAGAAAACCGCGGATTGGATTGGCCTGGTCGGGAAGGCCGGAACATAGCAATGACCATAATCGGAGCGTTCCCTTAAAAACATTGGCCCCGCTTTTCGATCTGCCTTATGAGTTCCACTCCTTGCAAAAAGAACTGCGCGCGGTGGACCAGGAATGGTTGAACGCGTCCAAGCGGATTCAGGATCATCGGGATGCCTTGGGCGATTTTTCGGATACGGCCGCGCTGGTCGCCCAGTTGGATGGGGTTGTTTCCGTGGACTCCTCGGCCGCCCATTTGGCGGGCGCCTTGGGAAAGCCCCTCTGGGTTTTAGTCCCTTTCGCGCCGGACTACCGTTGGTTCCTCAACCGCGCGGATTGCCCCTGGTACCCCGCCGCCGAGCTTTTAAGGCAGCCAATATTGGGGGATTGGGAAAGCGTCGTTTCGTTGGCCGCCAAGCGGCTTCAAGCCAGATTCAAACAATGAAACTTGAGCCGATGGGGCGATAAAGCCGTTTAGGGAGGCACCGGAGCCATATGGGCTTGCCCCGGAGGCCCTTTGAGGGGCTATTTCCTTGACAAACCGGGGGTAGGTTTTTAGAATCCTTCCTCTTTCACATTCTTTTGCCCTGTTTTGAGGAGGACTTGTGTCTGTCAAGATTCGTTTAAAGCGTATGGGAAGCAAGAAGAAGCCTTATTTCCGCCTGATCGTCGTCGATTCCCGTTTTCCGGGAAAAGGCCGTCGAGTTGAGGATTTGGGCACCTATAACCCCCGTTCGGTCGACAATCACGTGTTGAACTTGAACCAAGAAGCCATTCAGTCTTGGGTCAAGAAGGGCGCGATTCCGTCGGAAACCGTCAGCGGGATTCTTAAAAAAGCCGGCGTCAAGATTTAAGCCGGCCACTTCGTTTAATAGAAGGTTGTCATGAAAGAATTAATTGAGTTCGTCGCCAAGTCTTTGGTGGATAAGCCCGAGAACGTCGCCCTTCAAGAACGCATGGAAGGGAATTTGACGGTCTTGGAATTACGCGTTTCCAAAGAAGATTATGGAAAAGTGATCGGCAAGCAGGGCCGCACGATTAAAGCCATCCGTACCTTGATCGCGGCTTCCTGCGCCAAGAACGGTTCGAAGTATTCCCTCGAAGTTGTTGAATAACTCAGCTTCACTCCACTCCGAAAACTCCAACGCGGATTTCGTGGTCCTGGGCACCATCGTGCGTCCCCATGGCCTCAAAGGCCAGGTCAAGGTTTCCTTGAGCTGTTCGGGCCTGGAACGTTTGGCGGCTTGCCGGGATTTGCGGCTGGTCGTGAAGGGTTTGGAAGTGAAGAAGGTCTCGGTGGTCAAAGGGTTCCTGCATAACGACGGGGACGCGGTCCTGCTTTTAAAAGAAGTGGCCGGCGTCGAGGCGGCCGAAGGTTTGCGGGGCGCCCAGCTTTGCGTGCCGGCGGGTTCCGAGGAAGAATTGCCCGAGGATTCCTATTACTTGCATGACTTGAACGGTCTAAAGGTGGAGACGGCCGAAGGGCTTTCCTTGGGAGTCATCGTCGATATTTTGGAAACACCGGCCAATTGGGTCTGCGTGGCGCGGGACGGCGAAAAGGAAACCTTGATTCCGGCTTTGAAGTCCGTCATTCAACGGGTGGACTTCAAAACCAAACGCATGGTGGTGGTGATGCCGGGGGAAATTGATGGGGACAATGCGGATTGATATTCTGACGTTGTTTCCGGAATATTTTCAGGGCCCCTTCACGGTGAGCATGGTGAAGCGGGCGGTCGAAAAGAAAGCCTTGGACCTTCGGGTGACTTACCTGCGGGACTTCGCCGAGGGCAAACGAAAGACCGCCGACGATGTGCCTTATGGCGGCGGCGCCGGCATGGTGATGAAGCCCGAGCCCTTGATGAAGGGCATTCAACGGTTGAAAAAGGGCCGGAAAAAAGTAAAGGTGATCCTGCTCTCGCCCCAGGGCAGGCCCCTCACCCACGGGTTGGTGATGGAGTTGGTGAAGGAAAAGTCCCTGCTGTTGGTGTGCGGGCATTATGAGGGCCTGGACGAGCGGGTGATGGGCCTGGTGGACGAGGAAATAAGCCTCGGGGACTTTGTTTTAACGGGCGGGGAACCGGCGGCGGCGGTTCTGGTGGATGCCCTGGCGCGGTTTCTCCCAGGGGTTGTGGGGGACCGGGAATCGGTCGAAAAAGACAGTTTTTTTAATGGATTATTGGACTATCCGCATTATACTCGACCCCACGTTTTTAAAGGTTTGAAGGTGCCCGAGGTTTTGCTCTCGGGAAACCACAAAAATATCGAGCGATGGCGTCGAAAAGAATCGCTCAGGAACACGCTGTTGAAACGCCCCGATTTGCTGAATCGAGTGGTGTTAAGTGAAGGGGATCGGGAACTGATCCGGGAAATCCAAAAGGAAAACCCGCCCCCCAAAAAATGAAGGACCCCCTCACCGGGGTGAAACTGAAGGAGAAAAAGATGAACGCGATTATTAAGAAGATTGACGATGCCCAGATTATCCGCAAAGACGTCCCCTTCCGGGTGGGCGATACCGTGAAAGTGTCGATCCGCATCAAGGAAGGCGAGAAAGAACGCGTTCAATTGTACGAGGGCCTGGTCATTGGCATCCAAGGCTCGGGATCCCATATGCGGTTCACCGTGCGCAAAGTTTCCTACGGCGTGGGCGTGGAAAAAACCTTCCTGTACCAATCGCCGATGCTCAAAGAAGTGAAGACAATCCGTTCCGGCAAGGTCCGCCGCGCCAAGCTCTTCTACTTGCGCTCCAAGCTCAGCAAGAAGGACGCCCGCATCCAAGAATCCAAGAAGCCGACGAAAACGACGGCGGCTCCCGCGGCGGTTGAGGCCCCTGCGGCCGCTCCCGCGCCGGCTGAGTCCGCGGCTGAGGCTGGTTCGCAAGAAAAGGCCTGATTTTTTTCAACTGACTTTGTTTGAAAAAGCCGTCCTTCGGGGCGGCTTTTTTGTTTTAGGGTCCGTTTGGGATCGTTCCTTCGTCTAACCAGTGGCCCTGAAAGTGTCTTCGCGGCCGCGCAACCCAGCCATTTGGATTTGTCCCCGGCTGTATGGTTGGCCGTGGACTTCGCCCCTTCTGTATGGGCTTCGCTTGCGTCCTTTTAAAATCATGGGTAGGATAAGTCCATGCCTTTTTTACTTCTCTTGCTTTTAGGGTTCTTGGCGCTCAATGCCACCGGTTGTACCGGCAGCGGAGCCGTAAATCCCCTGACCCCCCAGAACGCCACCCAATCCAACGGGGCGATCGCTCCCGAGTCCAGCGTCATTTATTGGACCTCCTTTCCGGTGACCTTTACCTTGACCGACAGCTTGAACGCCATCGACATGGTTTCAAACAAGTCGGGCTGGATCTGCGGCAATAACGGAACCATCCTCAAATATGACGGCGATACCTGGTCAAGATTTCCCCTGAACCTGGCCCAAACCGAAAATTTTATGGCGATGGGGTTTTCCGACGAGAATAACGGCTGGATCGTGGGCACCCATGGATTGATCCTCTGTTACAAAGGCGGCGTCTGGAGCCTTTTCCCCTCGCCCACCCAGCAAAACTTATACGGCATCTCGGTCAATCCCAATCGAACCGCTTGGGCCGTGGGCGCCAACGGCACCCTGATTAATTTCAACGGCGTTTCCTGGAGCGCGATCGACCTGAGCAAACTCGATCCGCCGGTGACGGGCGATTTGAACGACGTGAATTTATCCGACACCAACAACGGCTGGGCGGTGGGAAACCAGGGGGTTATCCTCAAGTTTGACGGCCAAACCTGGAAGCCTTTCCCGGCCCCGCCGACCACCGAAAGGCTCAACGCGGTCTCCACCATCGATAATCTGCAAGCCTGGATCGTGGGAGCCTATGGAACGATCCTTCGGTTCAATGGGACCACTTGGGCCGGCCTGGGAACGGCTTTTTCGGGCTTCGACATTTATCAAGTTTATATGCGTAATGACAGCGACGGCTGGGCGGTGGGGCAGAATGGAACCATCCTTTATTATGACGGCTCGCGTTGGATCCCCCATCCCAAGCCCGACAGCAAGCCCTCCTTAAATGCGCTGTCCTTCTCCGGTGACACGGGTTTCGCCGTGGGCCAAGCGGGGGCCATTTTCAAGTTCCAATCCAAAGGCGAATCCCCCAAATTTTCATTCTTATTTAAAGGGGAGTTGGCCAAGCCGGCCAAAGCCACCAAGCTTTGGACCCTGACTTACACAATCTTGAACCAAAGTTTATTGGTGTCGCCGGCGGTCACCTTTGAGTTGTCGCTGCCCAAAAACTTTAAGCCTTACGAGGATAAGTCTCTGACACTGGTTCCCACGGTTTCGGCGACCGCCGGTGTGACGGCGCCAACGCCTTCGCCGACCGTTACCGCCACGCCGACGCCCGCGCCGGCCGCCGGCCAGGCGGGCACGACCTTGGCTCCCTCGGCGCCGACCGCCCTCACCACGGGTTGGAAATTAAATGGGGATAAAGTCGATTGGGATTTGGGCACGGTGGCCTCCTCGGAAATTAAAACACTGACGCTTCAATTTGAGGTTCCCAAGGACTGGGACCCGAAAAAGTCCCCTATCTTTAACGCGGCTTTGAAATCCCAGGATCAGGATGTGGCCGACGCCGCGCCGGTCACCTTGCTGTTGGCGCCTTCCGTAAAATCAACGCCCACGCCTGTCCTGACGGCCGTGCCTGGTTCGACAGCCAACGCCTCACCGACGCCCACTCCCGGATCGAATCCCTAGGCGAGAACTGAAGCCGCGTTTACCGCCAAGGCTACCAAGAAAAAATAAAATCAAAGATTTTTTGGTTTTGTTTCACTTGGTGAACTGGTTGGTAAAAATGGTTTTTGTTAAAGGTTTTGAATCCCTTAAAGAGGGCCCATGTCCGAAGAAAAATCACTATCTGAAGTAGAAATGTCCGCCTCCGAGGGCCGCTCCCCCCGGGAGGCCTTATCCGCGCTGCGAGAAGCCCTTGGCGCGGACAAGCGCGCGGGAGCCCGCAAGCTCATCGAAAAATATGAAAAGCTTTTACGGGCCCACGAGAAAGAACAAACGCGCGTCGCGGCCCTTTGGATCCATGAGCGGGAAGCCTTGGCCGCCGGCGCCAAACGGGTGGCGGGGATTGATGAGGCGGGCCGGGGGCCCTTGGTGGGCGCGGTGGTGACGGCGGCGGTCCTTTTGCCGGAGGGCTGGTCCTGCGCCGGGCTCAATGACTCCAAAAAACTGACCCCTGAAAAACGGGAAAAGTTGTTCGTGGAGATCAACCGCTCCGCCCTCGCAGTCGGCGTGGGCCGGGCCAGCGCGCGGGAAATTGACGAGCTGAACATCTATAAAGCCACCCAGACGGCCATGGAACGGGCGGTCCGGGTCCTCTCGCCCTTGCCTGATTTCCTTTTAACCGACGCCATGCCCTTGCCCGCGCTTTCGTCCATTCCCCAAAAGCCCCTCATTCACGGGGACGCTTTGTCCGCCAGCATCGCGGCGGCCTCCATCATCGCCAAGGTGACGCGCGACCATGAAATGGAGGACTTGGACCAGCGGTATCCGGGCTATGGATTTATGGCCCATAAGGGTTACGGCACGGAGGAGCATTTAAAAGCCCTGCGGGAAAAGGGGCCTTGTCCCGAGCACCGGGTTTCCTTTGGGCCCGTGGTGCAGGCGCTTCTGGCCCAATGGGGAGGCGGACCCGTGGCTTATTGGAAGGGCCGCATCCATCAAACCCAAAACGCGGCGGAACTCAAACAGGTGGGACATCAAATTAAACGGCTGGGAACACCGGGATTGAACGCCAAAGGTTTGGAGGAGTTGCGCGAGGATTACCGGGTGAAAATGGCGGTCTGGGGCGGCGCGCTTTGACCAGCCATTCGGAGGGGCGGCAAGGCGAGGCGCGCGCGGCGTCTTTTTTCAAACGGCGGGGTTACCGGGTGGTGGCCCAAAACTACCGGGTCCCTTCGGGTGAGATTGATTTGATCGTGGCCAAGGGCGATTGGCTGGTGTTTGTCGAGGTCAAGATGCGCCGGGGTAGTTTCGCGGGGAGCCCCCTGGAGGCGGTTTCGCCCCGGAAGGTTCAACGCGTCTCAGCGGCCGCCGCGGCTTATTTGGCGAAGGAAGGGCTTTCGGCCCAATCCTGCCGTTTTGACATTATTACCCTGGGCCCGGATAAAGGGCTGTTCGGGCGCTTAAAAATCCGTCATTATGAAAACGCCTACGAAACAACGGGCCATTTTTTCGTTTAACTCTTTCAACGCTCCTAGGGATTGGAACCCAAGCCCCTGGTTTTTTTATCCGGCTTCGTCTTGATACAATGAGAAACCGAGGATCACACGAGGAGCTACGCCGGATTTTGATCAGGGGCAAAGGATAACCCGGCGAAGCCCGTTTTGGGCGAAGCCGGGTAAGTTGGCCGGAAGAAGAGCCCTTTGCTTTTCGCGATAGACTCAGGAGCCGTCATGAAAACCCAGTTCGCTTTTAAAATCCCGCCCCAAACCCTTTCCCTGCTCAGGAAAATTGGAAGCTTGGCCGATTCCCGCGGCGAGGCGGCTTACGCCGTCGGTGGTTTCGTGCGGGATCTTTTCCTAAAAGTTCCCGGCGTGGATATCGACATCACGGTGGAGGGGGATGGGGTCACCTTCGCCGAGAAGTTCGCCAAGCTCACGGGATCGGACGTGGAGTCCTTCACCCGGTTCGGCACCTCCATCGTGATCGTGCCGGGATTCGGCAAGGTGGATATCGCGACCGCCCGGACCGAAAGTTATGAGCGGCCCGGCGCCCTGCCCTCGGTTAAAAAAAGCGGAATCGTGCAGGACCTGTACCGGCGCGACTTTACCTTGAACGCCATGGCCTTGAGCCTGTCCCCGGGTTATTTTCTCAAGCTGTTGGATCCTTTCGACGGCTTGGAAGACCTTAAAAAGGGAAGGATCCGCGCCCTGCATGATAAAAGTTTTATCGACGACCCGACCCGTATTTTCCGCGCGGTGCGGTTTGAGCAGCGGTTTGGGAAACGCATTGAGGCCAAGACCCAACAATGGCTGTCCCAGGCCGTCCGGGGCGACTATATCCAACGGGTGTCGGGGGAGCGGCTGCGCAATGAGCTGCGGCTGATTTTTCAAGAACCCCACCCCGCGGGGGCGGTGAAGCGGCTGGGAGAACTTCGGGTTTTGCCCCATATCCATCCGGCTTTGGGCGTTTCCCCGCTGGTGCGCCAGTCGCTCGCGCGCGTCGTTCCGGCGGTCGAGGAATTTAAAAAAGTGAGTTTGGGTTTGGAAGAAACCGCGGTCTGGTTTCAAGCGCTCTTGAATCATCCCTCGCCCAAGGAGGTCGCGGGCCTGTCCAAACGCCTGGCGCTTTCGCGCACCGAGCAAAAGATTGTGTCCCAGTCCGCCCGCTTTGTCCCGTCCTTGTTTCACGAGATCGCCAAGCCGGGTCTTTCGGTGAGCCGGCTTTATCGTTTCCTCTCGCCCCTGCGCCCGGAAGTGCAATGTTTCCTTTGGGCCACCGCGCCGGCGGCCTCGCGCAAAAAGATGGGAGTCTATTTCAAACGGGTCCACCAGATCCAGCCTTGGGTCCGGGGCGGCGATTTGAAAGCCATGGGAATCCCGCCGGGGTTCCGCTATTCCTTCATTTTGCTTGAGGCGTTGGACGGGCAGTTGGACGGCAAATTCAAAAACCGCTTGGAAGCCCTGGCTTGGGTTAAAAAAACCTTTGTCATCTAAAGAAACCGTTGGTAAATTGAGACCCCTTTCCGCTGACCACGCTCAATGAACAGGAATTATTTTTAATGAAAATCGCTCGTAAACCATTGGAATCGAGGGCCGCATGACCGCGCCCACGCGCTATCTGTCAGGCGTCCAGTCCAATGGACGGCTTCATTTGGGGAATTATTTCGGGGCGATCCAAAACCATATCGCGCTCCAGCAAAAGGGCCAGTGCTATTATTTCATCGCCAACTATCACTCGCTCACGACCCTTCAAAACGCCGCCGAGCTGGAGAAGTTCACCTTTATGGCCGCGGCCGATTATTTGGCCTTGGGGCTGGATCCGGCCAAGGCGCTGCTTTTCCGCCAAAGCGATGTCCCCGAAGTGACGGAACTGGCCTGGATTTTAAGCACGGTGACCGGCATGGGTCTTTTGGAACGGGCCCACTCGTTTAAGGACAAAATCGCCCGGGGATTGGCCCCCAGCATGGGTCTTTTCTTTTATCCGATCCTGATGGCGGCCGATATTTTGATTTATCAAAGCGACCGGGTGCCCGTGGGGCAGGACCAGATCCAACACGTGGAAATGACCCGGGACATGGCGGGTTATTTTCATCAACATTACGCCAAGGATGTCTTTAAAATTCCCGAGGCGCTGTTAAGCCCAACCCCGAAGGTGATCGGCCTGACCGGCGGTAAGATGAGTAAAAGCGACGAGGCCAGCGTGATCCCGATCTTTGGGGAGGCTTCCGAGATTAAAAAGAAGGTGATGGCCATCGTCACCGATTCCAAGGGCGTGGCGGAGCCCAAGGAGCCTGAAAACAACGTGATTTACCTCTTATATAAACTGCTGGCGAGCCCGGAGGAAACGGCGGAAATGGAAAAGGGATTCCGGCAGGGCGGTATGGGCTACGGGGACGCCAAAAAACTGCTGCTAAACCAAATCGAGAAACACTTCGGCGGCGAGACGCGGGAAAAACGCCGCCGGTTGGACGCGCATCCGGAACAAGTCGAGGAAATTTTGGCCGAAAGCGCCCGCCAGGCCCGCCGGACCGCCGCTGAGACCATGGAAAAAGTTTACGCCGCCACCGGGTTGTCGCGAAGATTCAAAGGCAATCAACCTTGATCCGCGCGGATGGACGCTGATTTAAGGGAAAAGAATTTTTTATCCGCGTTCATCGGCGTTTATCATTTTAAAAGTTATCGAATGAGGAAAATGTGACCGACGAATCTCTCAAACCTGAAAACACTCCCGAGCCCGTGAACATTTCCTTGTCCAAGGATGTGTCCGGGGTTGTGATTAAGGAAATCCTCAACGCCGAAGACCAGCGCCTGACCTATCAAATCACCCTGCCGTCCTTTGACGGGCCCATGGACCTGTTGCTCCACCTGATCAAGGAACACGAGCTGGATATCTATGACATTCCCATTTCCAAGATCACCAAGGAGTATCTGGCTTATCTGGATATTATGCGCTCGCTCAACCTGGAGATCGCCGGGGACTTTTTGGTGATGGCCGCCACCTTGATGCATGTGAAGAGCAAGATGCTTTTGCCGATTGAGCCGGAAACCGAGGAAGAAGTGGAAGACCCCCGGGCCGAGCTGATGCGGCGCCTGCTGGAGTACAAGATGTTCAAGGACGCCGCGGACCAGCTTCAGGGTATGGAAAAGACAAGGACCCGTCTATTGGGCCGGATGGTCTCCGAGGATATGAAGCAGGTGGGCGAGGAAGAGCACTTGGAAGAAGTCACCTTGTTCGGCCTTTTGGCGGCTTTTAAGGATGTCTTGATCCATTCCCAGGAAGATCCCACGGCCGAGCTCATCCGCCCCGAAATCACCGTGACCCAGAAGATCAACGACGTGATGGACATGCTCCAGGCGAACAAAAAGATCCTTTTCAAATCCATGCTGACGGCCTGCCGGACGAAAATCGAGAAAATCATCTGTCTTTTGGCCCTTTTGGAATTGCTCCGGCTCAAGCTGGCGAAGGCGTTCCAAAATAAAATTTTTGACGAGATCGAAATTTATCTGATACAGTCCGAGTCGACGGAGTCCCCGCAGGCGTCGGCTGAGTCCCCTGAAGGCGAGGTATCCTTGCCGAATGATGGGGAAGCGAATCTTCAATCCCAAACGGAGTAAATGACCAGCATGGCGAAACAAAGTTTAAACCAAATTCTGGAAAGCCTTTTGTTCGTGAGCGAGCAGCCCCTGTCGCCCAAACGCGCGGCCGATATTTTGGAAGACTATCCCTTGGAAGAGGTGGAGAAGGCTTTCGCGGCGATTCAGGAAGAGCTGAACGCCATGGAACGCAGTTTCCAAGTAGTTCAAGTGGCCGAAGGGTTCCAACTGGTCACCCGGCCCGAATACCATGGCTGGGCCAAGGAGTTATATAAGGTTATTTCCACGACCCGCCTGACCAAAGCTTCCCTGGAAGCCCTGGCCATCATCGCCTATAAGCAGCCCGTGACCCGGGCGGAGGTGGAGGCGATCCGGGGAGTGGAGGTCAGCAATCTGGTCCAGTCCCTGCTTCAAAAGAAGATGATCCGTATCCTGGGCCGGGCTGAAACCGCCGGTCGCCCGCTTCTTTATGGGACCACCCACGAGTTTTTGATCCATTTCGGATTGAAGGACCTGCTGGACCTGCCAAAGGTTTCCGAGATACAGGAATTGGCCGGCGACCGGCCCTCCCCGGGTTTTCTCAAAGAGATGGAAGGGGAACTGCGCCGACGGGAAACAAAGCTGGGCCTTACCGCCTCGTCTTTGGAGGAGGCCCAAGAAGCCGAAGCCCCGGCCGCGCCGGACGCCGCCGCTGAGACCCAACCGCCCATGGCGGAAGGTGAATCGAGCCCCGAGTCAGCTTAAGGCGGGCTTTTAGGGCCGCGTGGTGGGTCGTTCGTTGACAGCCCCTCTTGCCCCGTCTATAGTTAAGTTAGACGTCTACCATACCTTTAAGGGCCATCGGGGGGCTTCCCTTGGAACCGACTCCAACTAAGACTTCGGGCGACAAAAAACCGAAGGCCGTCCTCAAACATCATCTTTTTTCCCTTCGCGTGAAGTTCATCCTGGTGCTTACTTTTCTCATTTGCGCCGTCATGGGCGTGGTGACTTGGCTCGTTTTGGACCAAATGCGGCAAACCTTGATCCAGCAGGTTTTGGACCGCGGGGAAGCCCAGGTCCGCGGGCTGGCTTTAAACAGCGAGGACCCGCTCCTCACCCAGCTTTCCCAAGCCACCTCCCAGCAAGGTTCCGCCGAGGACATTAACCTCACCTTGATGCAAAACGTGCGGGACGCCATGAAGCTGGAAAGCGTCAGCTCCAACCGCGTGATCCCCTCGGGCTACAACCCGCTTCAAGAAGAACTGGTGGGCATCAGCGCCCAAGCCAACAACGCCGTGCAAAAATTTTTGTGGCCCGAGGGCGACGCCCAGGCGTCGGACGTTGAATACGCCTATATCGTGGATAAAAACGGCATGGTGGTGGCCGACAATGACTTGCAAAGGGTCAATACCCCCAACACTTTGCCCGCGGGCGTGCGGCCCATGGCGGACACCGAATCCATTCTGACCCAGGCCTATACCCAAAGCGGCGTTCCCCTCTATGACGTGGCGGCGGTCATTAAAGACCGCGTCAGCGGCAACAAACTCGGGGAAGTGCATCTGGGAATGAACCAAAACACCATCACCCGGGTGGTGCGTTACGTGGCGGTGGCCATCATCTTGACGACCTTGGCGATCCTTCTCATCGGCATCATCGGCATGACGGTTTTCGTGACCCTGCTCATCAAGCCCATCCGGCTTTTGGTGTCCGGCGTGTCGGCCATCGCGGCCGGCGACTTCGACCAAGAGATCAGGATCAAGCGCTCGGACGAACTCGGGGACCTCACCAGCGCTTTCAACAACATGGCCAAATCCTTGCGGGAAAAAGAGGTCATCAAGGGCGCCTTTTCCAAATACGTCACTAAAAGCGTGGTGGACCGGATTTTGGAACACAAGGACGGGCTGAAGCTGGGCGGCGAGAAAAAGAACGTGACGGTTTTCTTCTCCGATATCCGGGGTTTCACGCCCATGTCGGAAGTCTTGAGCGCCGAAGAGGTGGTGCATTTACTGAACGAGTATTTCACCGCCATGACTTCCATCATTTTTAAATACGAGGGCACGCTGGACAAGTTCATGGGCGACGCCATCATGGCCGTCTACGGCGCGCCGATCGACATGCCGGACCACGCGGAGCGGGCGGTTTTGTCGGCGATCGAGATGAGCGTGAAGATGAAGGAACTCCAATTTAAATGGCGGTCGGAAGGTAAACGGGAAGTTAATATTGGAATCGGAATCAACACCGGCGAGGTGGTCGTGGGCAATATCGGCTCCAACGAGCGGATGGAATACACGGCGATCGGCGACAACGTCAATCTCACCCAAAGGCTGGAGTCGGTGGCGGAAAAGGGGCAAATTCTCATCTCCAGCGCCACCTACGAGAAAGTCAAACACAAGGTCCGCGCCACCATGCTCGATCCCATCAAGGTGAAGGGGAAAACCGAGAAGGTCATCGCCTACAGCGTGGATGGGCTGCTGTAACTTTCGGGCCTTTTTAACTGTTTTTTATTCCCTTCGATTTATACTGACCTGGATTCCCGTAGGCCGTTCGTTTCTTTTTCAAAGACCGTAGCGAGGCGCCATGTCGGAAGATAAAAACATCATCGTCAAGATGGCTTACCTCTACGTCCAAAACGGGGAGTGGTATAAGGCCATTGAGGAATATAAGAAGCTTTTGGCCCTCGACGCCGAGGATGCCCACGTTTTCAACATGATGGGCGACGCTTACGGCAAAAAAGAGGACGACCAGGACGCCTTCGACGCCTATATGACCGCGCGGGCCCTTTATTCCAAACAAGGCAATTTCGCCAAGGTCTCTTCCATCGAGAAAAAAATCCAAAAGCTCAATACGGGCCGCATGGACTTAAAGCGCCGGCATATTTACGACTCGGTCACCAAAACCCTGGAGGCGGACCGGATGGCCGCCGAGGGAAACCCGGAAGAGGCGGTGGCTTTTTACAAACAGCTGATCGAGGCCGAGCCCATTAATTTTTCCTACCGGGAAAAATTGGCTTCCTTGTTCCTGGAAAACGCCCAGATCACCGACGCGCTGGAACAGCTCAGGGCCATCGCCGATATCCATTTGGAAGCCGGGCGCCTGGACAAGGCCCAGGCTATGGCCAACCAGATGGCCGAGATGGATCCGGACGGCTATGACACCCTGAAGCTTTTGGGGGAATTGGCCGACCGCAAAGGCGACCAGGACACCCTGTCGCGGGTTTATGACCGCTTAAGCCGGGTGGCTTACGGCGCGGGCCATTTGGACGAAGCCAAGATGGCGGTGGAAAAAGCCATCGCGGCGGGCCACCAGGGCCTCCGGCTGCTCCACGCGAAAATCCTGGCCGAACTTCGCCTGAGCGCCGAGGCGAAAAAGGAATTTGACCTTTTGCTCGCCGAGAGCCCGGAGGATGAGTCCTTGATCGCCCAACTGCTTTCCCTGGAAGAGGACTTGAAGGATTGGAACGCGGCCCTCGCCCACGCCGGCTTTTTGATGGCGAGGTATCCGGAGGACGCCGTCCTCCAGAACCGTTTGGCGCGGATCCTGGTCCAGGTCGGTAAAAAAGCCGAGGCCACCCAAATTTTCATCAAGCAAGCGGCCCAGGCCATCAAAGAAAACAAGATCGAGGCCGTCCTGGGGATTTTCGAGCAGATTCTGGCCTATGAGCCCGACCATTTGGAAATTCTTAAAAAGCGCGCCGAGTTCAACTTGAAGCTCGGAAAAAAACAGGAAACCATCAACGCCTATAAGCAATACCAGGCCGTCCTGACCCAGAAAAAAATGTCCGAGGACGCGCGTAAAATCGGCATGATCATCAACAAGCTTTCCGGGTTCAAATAAAACCCCGTGCCGGCCGAACTTTTGCCGCCCATTCCCAAACGCAAAAATCTGGACGTGGAATGCCTGCGCTGTGGCGCCTTCAACATCGCCGAGAATAAATTCTGCGGCGCCTGCGGGGCCAGCCTGCCCTTGGTTTTCGACGAGGACGGCAATGTGTTCCAGCAGGAAAGCGGTGTTTCCCCCGGGGGCAGGGCCTTCGTGCCTTACCGCGTGTCCCCCCAAAAGACCGGCTGGATCCTGAGGGCGGGCGTGCTTTTGTTCGCGCTGGCGGTGGCTTTTTTCATTATTATCAAAGGCCACCAGCCCTAGCCGAATGACTCCGCACCTGCTAAAATCGGTGTTCTTTTAAGGCCCATTCTTTTCAAGGAATCCCGTGGAACCGACCGTCGTTATCGCCCCAGACAAAAAAGTTTTCCTGGAAACCTTCGGGTGCCAATCCAACGTCTTGGAATCGGACCATGTGGCCAAGCTCCTGCGGGAGAAGCGTTTTTTAATGACCCAGGACCAAGCGGAAGCCGATGTCATCCTCTTCAATACCTGCTCCATCCGCCAGCACGCCGAAGACAAGGTTTTTTCCCGCTTAGGGGAACTGGGCGAGTGGAAAAAAGGCAAAGACGGCCGGGTGGTGGGTGTTTTGGGCTGTATGGCCACCAGCTACAAAAACCAACTGCTGGAACGGGCGCCCCATTTGGATTTGGTGATCGGTCCGGACCAATACTTGAAAGTACCCGAGGTTTTGGAGCAAGCCTCCCGCACGGGGTTAAGCCAGGTGTTGGCGGATTTTGACCCGGTTTATTTTCCGGAGAATGACGTTGCCCACCTCGCCCAGCCGCATAAGGCGTTCCTCGAGATCATGAAGGGCTGTGACAAGTTTTGCACCTTTTGCGTGGTGCCCTTTACCCGGGGGAGGGAAGTTTCCCGCGAGGCCGAGGATATTTTGGCCGAGACCCGGCGGCTTTCGGCGGCCGGCGTCAAAGAAGTCACCTTGCTCGGCCAAAACGTGAATTCCTACGGGCTGGGTCTCAAGTCCAAAGGAAAGACCCTGACCTTCGCCCAGCTGTTGAGGAAGGTCGCGGAAGTGCAGGGCATTGAGCGGGTGCGGTTCATGACTTCCCATCCGTTGGATTTGTCCGATGAGCTCATTGAGGTGATGGCCTCGACCCCGGCTGTTTGCGAATATTTCCATTTGCCCGTCCAATGCGGGTCGGACCCGATCTTGAAGCGCATGAGCCGCAAATACAGCGTGGCGCATTATTTGGAAAGGGCCCAATCCTTGAAGCGCTCGGTGAAAGACATCGCCTTGACGACCGACTTGATCGTCGGATTCCCCGGCGAGACCGAGGAGGATTTTCAAGGAACGCTTCGTTTGTTGGAAGAGGTTCAGTACGACCTGGTGTTTAGCTTCAAATATTCCCCCCGGATTGGAACCGTGGCGGCCCGGATGTTGGACCAGGTTCCTGAGGAAGTCAAAAACGAGCGGTTGGCCCGGCTGAACGTCGTGGCCTGGAAACACGCCTCCCAAAAGCACGCCGCCCGGGTAGGACTGGTGGAAGAAGTCTTGGTCGATGGGCCCGCGGACCGCACGCCCAACGCCAGTTATGGCAAGACCCGCCAAAATAAGACCGTGGTGGTGACCAACGGGGTTTTTGAGACGGGGAGCCTGGTAAAGGTGAGGATTGAGAGCAGCAAAATCGCCGCGTTATACGGAACGAAGATTTAACCAAAAAAACTGCTCACGCAAAGACGCTAAGACGCCAAGAAGGGCGAACAACTATAAACACAAAAGATTTCTTGTTTTTCTAATCTGTCCCAAAACATAAGTGTTTTGACTACCTTGGCGTCTGCCCCAACATTGATTGGGTGGAACGGGGCCGCCTTTAGGCGCATGCGTCTTTGTGCGAGCTTTTTTGTTGGTGCGGGTTTTTTTAGTTAGCTTTATAAAGGAACACATGAAAAAAATATTCTCCCTGATCTTCCTAATGGCCCTCGGCTCGCCTTTGCTGGCCCAAACACCCGCGCCTTCCGCGACGCCGGCTTCGCGGGACGACAGCCCGGCGGCGCTTTTTGACAAGGCCCAGAAATTATTCGACGAAAAGCATTATCAGGAAGCCCGTACCTCGCTGAGCGAATTGGTGGCTGAGCATCCGATGGACAGCTTTGTGCCCCGGGCCGAGCTTCTTTTGGCCAATCTCGAGGAGGATTTCACCTCCGCCACGGCCCGGTTCCAGATGCTGGCCAGCGAATATGAGGGAAGCCCGGAAGGCGCGGAGGCCCAGAAAGATTTGGCTGACCGCTATTACTTGGCCGATAAATACGAGGAAGCGGCCGCGAGCTACCAGGATTATATCGACCAATATCCCAAGAGCCCGGATCTGCCCGAAATCCGTTATTGGCTGGCCTCGGCTTACTTGGCCCAGGACCAGAACGACAACGCCATCCAGCAGTTCCAAAAAGTTTTGGATGATTCCAAAGACAGCCCCTGGGCCTCCAAGTGCCGGGTGGGTTTGGGCAACGCTTATTTCAAGAAAGGGCGCTACGACCAGGCCGAACAGCAATATCTCAAAATCCTCCAGGACGATCCCGCTTACGATGAATTGAACCTGGTTTATTTCAAGCTCGGGCAAACCTTTGAGCTGGAAAAGAAAGACCGCCAGGCTTACGCGGCTTACCAGACCTTGCTGGACCGTTATCCCAAAGCCTTGGAAGTGAGCGATGCCCAGGGCCGGTTGACGGCCTTGGCTAAAGTTCATCCGGATTACGCCGCCGCCGCCGAGGGGCAAGAACCTTCGCCCACTCCGACCCTCGGAGCGACGGTCTCAGTGCCCCACGCGCCGACGCCAGCGGCCATCTCCCAGCCGACCGCCGCTTTAGCGCCCACGCTTGTCCCAACGCCCGCTCCCGCGGCCGCGCCGGAGGCAGTCGCCACCGAAGCGCCGGCCTTGCCGTTCCATGTTCAAATCGGAGTATTCACCCAAATGGGTTACGTGGCCAAGGCGCGGAAATCGGCGAAACAACTCGGTTATGAGACTTTCGTGGTTTCGGCCAAAAGCGATTCCAGCCCCTATACCTATTACAAGGTGCGGGTGGGACAATACGCCACCCGGGCGGCGGCGGAAAAAACCGCCAAAAAGTTATCCCGCTCCCTCAAACAGCAGGTGATCGTGGTCGAGGACCAATCCAACTAACACAGCCAACCTAGTCCACCGCAAAGACGCTAAGACACAAAGTTAAGCAAGTTTTGATTTTGAAAATAGAACAAGGATTTTGGTTTTAAACTACTTTGGCGTCTTGGCGGTAAAAGGTGTTTGTTTTATCTTTTTCGGAAGGTTTTTAATGGATGATTTAACCCCCATGATGCGGCAGTACCTGGAAATCAAACGCGCCCACAAGGACGAGATCCTTTTCTTCCGGCTGGGTGATTTTTATGAGATGTTTTTCGACGACGCCAAGACGGCGGCCCGGGTCTTGAACCTCACCCTCACCGCCCGCCAGGGCGGCCAAGGCCAAAAGGTGCCCATGGCGGGCATCCCCTATCACGCGGCGGACAATTATATTTCCCGCCTGGTGAAGGGCGGCCATTCCATCGCCATTTGCGAGCAGACGGAGGAAGCGGGGCTTGGGAAGGGGTTGGTGAAGCGGGAAATTACCCGGGTCATCACTCCCGGCACGGTTTTGTCCACCGCCATGCTCGATGAGAAGTCGAACAACTATTTGGCGGCCTTGGCCTATTCGCCCCAGGCCTTGGGGCTGGGCGTGGTGGATGTGACGACCGGGGAATTCAAAGCCTGCGAATTGACCGGGCCCGAGCGATTTTCCGTGGCCGCCAATGAGATCTCCAAATTTAATCCCGCCGAGATCCTGATCGCCCAAAACCAGCCGGAGGCCGAGGATTGGGGCAAGCTGATCCATTCGCTCAATGGCGCGAAAAAATCGCACCTGGAAGATTGGAAGTTTTCCGTTGAGGAAGGGGAGGGCGCGCTTCGGGACCATTTTCAGGTCAAGACCCTGGACGGCTTCGGCCTCTCGGGCCATCCCCAAGCCATCCGGGCCGCGGGCGCTTTACTGCAATATCTCAAAGAAACCACCCATAGCGTGCTTTCGCACTTGGCCAGCTTTTCCACATACCAGGTCGGCGAAGGCATGGTGCTGGACGCCACCACCCAGCGAAATTTAGAAATCCTCAAGGGCATGGACGGCGGCAAGGAAGGCACCTTGCTTTCGGTTTTGGATGAGACGGTGACCTCCATGGGCGGCCGCCTGCTGCGCCAATGGCTGGTGACGCCGCTGACTTCCGTTTCCAACATCAAGCACCGGCAGGACGCGGTGGAAGAATTTTTAGCCCGCACGGATGAAAGGGAAACGCTCCGGGACCATTTCCGGGAAATTTCCGACCTGGAGAGGCTCGCGGGCCGTATCGGCTGCGGCACGGCCAACGCCCGGGACTTGGTGGCGCTCAAAAACACCTTAGGCCTTCTTCCTAAATTGCATCAAAGGCTCTCAGGGTTCAAAGCCCAATGGGTGAGGGACAAGGTCGAGGGCTGGGACAATCTCAAGGAAGTCCACAAACTGTTGGAAAAATCCATCGCCGATGAACCGCCCCTGGCTTTGAAAGAAGGCGGACTCATTAAAGCGGCCTATAGCGCCGAATTGGATGAGCTGAAAAAAGGGTCGTTGGAAGGCAAGTCCTGGATCGCCCAATTGGAAGAGCGCGAAAAGGCCCGCACGGGTATCGCCTCACTTAAGGTGCGGTATACCTCGGTTTTTGGTTATTACATCGAGGTGTCCAAAGCGAACCTGGACAAGGTCCCGGCGGATTATCACCGCAAACAGACCCTGGTGAACGCTGAGCGATTCATCACCCCCGAACTCAAAGAAATGGAAGGCAAGGTTTTAGGCGCACAGGAAAAAGCCGACCGGATGGAATACGAGTTGTTTGACGAGGTTAGGCTCCAGGTGGGAAAAGAACTTTCCCGGCTCCAGCGCATGGCCCGGGTCATCGCCGAATTGGATGTGTTCGCCTGCATGGCTTTCGTGGCCGACCGGGGAAGGCATACAAGGCCCGAGGTGGACGATTCCGCCGAGATGACGATCGTAGACGGACGGCATCCGGTCTTGGACCGATTGCTATCCTCCGACCAGTTTGTGCCCAACGACACCAAGCTGGGCGTGGATGGGGTGGAGATCGTGGTCTTGACCGGCCCCAACATGGCGGGCAAAAGCACCTATATCCGCCAGGTGGCGCTGCTCTCGCTTATGGCGCAGGTCGGCTTTTTTGTGCCCGCCAAAGAAATGAAACTGGGCGTGGTGGACCGTATCTTTTCAAGGGTGGGCGCCTCCGACGCCTTGACCCAGGGACACAGCACCTTCATGGTGGAGATGGTGGAGACGGCCAATATCCTCAACCACGCCACGGCCAAAAGCCTTCTTATTTTGGATGAGGTGGGGCGGGGAACCTCGACCTTTGACGGGGTTTCGATCGCCTGGGCGGTGGTGGAGTTTTTGGCGCAAAAACTCCGGGCCCGCACCCTGTTCGCCACCCATTACCACGAGCTCACCCGGCTGGCGGCCACCTTTCCCAACGTGAAAAACTTCAACATCGCGGTGCGGGAATGGAACGAGCAGATTCTTTTTCTTCGCAAGATCGTGGAAGGCGGGACCGACAAGAGCTATGGAATCCAGGTCGCCCGTTTGGCGGGAGTGCCCAAGGAAGTGGTGGCCCGGGCCAAAAAGATATTGGCCACGCTGGAGTCGGGGACTTTCTTGTCCAAGACCGCTGAAGCCCCCGCGCCCAGCCCGGCCCCGGGCGAAGACAAGCCCCAGATGTCTTTCTTCGGCTCCGGCGACAATCACCCGGTTTTACAAGAACTCAAGGGCCTGGAAGTGGATGATTTGACGCCCCGGGACGCCTTAAACCTGATCGCCGACTGGAAAAAGAAGGTGCGGGAGTAGCTCTCTTATAAGCAATGTGATAAGTTTTTAATCTATTGGCTTTATATTTTGGGTTTTATTTGCTGTTTGATGGGAAATATATAATGTCTTTTGACCGGCTGGCTTACATTTTAAACCGTTCCTCAAATCGTTTTCGCTGGCTTATGCTCCCGGCCCTTTTCCTTTTTTTTATCCAGCCCGTTGTGGTTTCCAACGCCTGGACCCATTTAACGGCGTCCGCCCCGGCGCTTGATCCGGCCTCCGAAAAGAAACTCCAAAAGGTCTATGGCAATTTGCCCCTGCGATTTGAGAAGAATCAGGGTCAAACCGACTCCCAAGTCCGGTTTCTGTCCCGCGGGAGCGGCTATTCGCTTTTCCTAACCCCGGCGGAGGCCGTACTGGCTGTTCACGGAGCCTCTTCCAAACCTGGGAACAGCGTCAGCCAGGTGGTTCGGATGAGGCTGATGGGCGGCAATCGTTTGTGCTCGTTGGAGGGTTTGGACCCGTTAAAAAGTAAATCCAATTATTTAATCGGCAATGATCCCGAAAACTGGCGCCGGGGGGTGGGGAACTTCGGGCGGGTCAGCGCCCGGGAAGTGTATCCCGGTATCGACATGGTGTATTACGGGAACCAGGGGCGCCTGGAATATGATTTCCAACTGAAGCCGGGAGCCGACCCGAAAGAGATTCGGCTCAAGTTTCAGGGCGCCCGAAAAGTCCGGATCGACCCCCAAGGAAACCTCGCTTTGGAGACGAAAGCGGGCCCGCTGGTTTTTCAAAAACCGGTGGTTTACCAAGGCGGGGGGACAAGGAAGGTTTTCGTCGCGGGGAAGTTTGTTGGGATAGGCCGGGATGAGATTGGGTTTTCGTTGGGGGCCTACGACAAAAGCGCTCCCTTGGTCATTGATCCCACCTTGGTTTATTCCACCTACCTGGGAGGCAGCGGCGGGGATTTCGCCTACTCGATCGCGGTCGACGGCGCCGGGAGCGCCTATGTGACGGGTTGGACCGCCTCGACTAATTTTCCGACAACCGCCGGCGCCGTGCAAACTCTTTTGGGCGGGAACACCGATGTCTTCGTTTCGAAGTTCAATCCCGCGGGGAGCGCGTTGGTTTATTCGACTTTTTTTGGGGGAACCAGCGCGGATGAGGGGCAGAATATTAAGGTGGATTCGGCGGGGGACGCCTATGTGACAGGGTACACTTTTTCGATCAATTTTCCCTACACCGCGGGGGCTTTCCAAACGACTCGATTGGGTTCCTCGTCGGCCTTTGTGGTCAAGCTGAACCCCGGCGGGACCGCGTTTATTTATTCGACTTATTTGGGCGGAAGCCTCACGACGGGCGGTTACGGAATTGATGTGGACTCCGCCGGCGACGCTTTTGTGACAGGCCAGGCCGCGCTCGGGACGTTTCCCACCACCGCGGGAGCTTTTCAAACAAGCTCCAGCGGCACGGGAGACGCCTTTGTCGCGGAGTTGAATCCGGCCGGAAGCGCGTTGGTTTATTCGACCTATCTGGGTGGAAGCGGAAACGATTGGGGCTATGGAATCGCCGTGGACGCGTCGGGAAACGCCTATGTGACGGGTTATACGACCTCAAGTGATTTTCCAACCACCGGGGGGGCCTTACAATCCGGCTTGATCGGCCTCCAGGACGCTTTTGTGGTGAAGCTGAATTCAACGGGATCGGCCCTGGTCTATTCCACCTATCTGGGTGGAATTTCCAGTGAGGTCGGTTATAAGGTCGCCGTCGACGCGGGCGGGAACCTTTATGTAGTGGGTTCTACCTCTTCGACGAATTTTCCCACGACGGCCGGGGCTTATCAAACCGCCTTGGCCGGTAACGGCAACGCTTTTCTCACAAAACTGAATTCAACCGGGGGTTTGGTCTATTCCACTTATTTGGGCGGGAATAACGATGATCTGGCTTTTGGAATCCAGGTAGATTCGGCGGGGGACGCCTATGTGACGGGATACACGAGTTCGTCCAACTTTCCCACGACCGCCGGGGCCTATCAGCCGGCGGATCCGGGGATCGGTTCTACCCACGCGTTCGTGTCCGAGTTCAACCCGGCGGGGAGTGGATTGCTTTACTCGACTTATTTTGGCGGCAGTAGCGCCGATGGCGGTTATGGTTTGGCCTTGGACACGTCGGGGAATGTTTACTTGGCCGGTGATACCTATTCCTCCAACTTTCCGACGACCTCCGGAGCTTATCAAACCAGCGCTCCCGGCACCCACACCGCCTGGGCGGCGAAGTTATCCTTTCCGAACAGTGTGCCAACGCCCGTTTCAACCGTGAATTGCGGGCCGGGCCAATCCTTCTCGGATGGTTTCGCGAATAGCGGCAGTCTTTCGAATTACACTTTCACGGATGAGCATTGGGACCCCTCTTCCGCCGCCGCCATGGGATTCACGGTGACGGGCGGCGCCCCTGAGCTGGTGGAGAACCCGCCCGCCGGATCCAGCGACGCCAACGGCGGTTATTTATCCGTCAACAACGCCCTCTTCAGCCAGACCAACAGCGATTATACGGTGGAAGGAGATTTTGAAATGGATCAGGCCGGAGGCTTGTTCGGACTGGTGTTTCGGCAAACAGCCGTTGGTCAAGCCTATATCTTTCAATGGAACTCCACCAATTGGGAGATTGAAAAGCAAACCGCGACCGGCGGATTTGGTTACAGTTATTTAGGCTCATTTGTTTACACTCCCGCTTATGTGCCGGGGACTTGGGTGCATTTAAAAGTGGTGGTGACCGGGAGCCTGTTCAACGCCTACGTGAATTTTGGAAGCGGGGACCAGCAGATATTCAGCAATATCAGCGATCCCGGAACAAACTTGGCTCCTTATGCCTCGGGAGGGGTAGGCATTCGAACCTTTAATGTTTACCAGCCGAACGTGGTGCGCGCCGCCAATTTTCAGGCCTATACTTGCGCCGCCCTCACCGCGACAGCCACGCCGACTCCCACTCCCGCCTGCGTGCCGACCACGGTCACGACTTGCCTAACCAGCGGGGATGGGGGGGATACGCCGGGTCTTTATACTTTTTCCAATCCCGCCCTCCATGGGTGGGTGGATTCCTGCTCGGCCACCTGGGTGTCCGCCAGCATCGATACGACGGACGGGGGCGTGGCCGGGAAGAGCTTCACGGATACCCGGACGCTGTTCATCCCGGCGGGCGTGGATATCGCGGCCTCGACCTTCAATTTGTGCTACGGCATGGATGACCAAATGGCGGTGACGGTCAATGGGGCGGCGGCGGTTCAATGCACTAACTCCGGAGGCGGTATTTGCGGGACCGGGCCCAACACTATCCTGTCGCCCAGCTTGTTCCAATGTGGGACCAATACGATCGCCTTCACGGTGCACGATACGGCGCCGGCTTCCTATGGCGGTGAGTTTAGGTTTTGCGCCAATTTGGTGTCGGGTTGCACCGGCGCGGTTTGTGGCGGCGGGGTTACCCCTACGCCTTCCTTAACAATGACTCCCAGTCCGACCTTCACCCCCACTCCCAGTTTGACGCCGACCATTACCCCCACTTTGACGGTGACACCCTCTCCCACGCTTACTTTAAGCCCCACGCCCAGCCCCACCGCCACGCCGCCTTGCCAGATCCATGTTTGGCCCGTTCCCTTTAGCCCGCAATTCGCCCAGGGCCAATCGCTCAAAATCAGTTGTTTGCCCGAGTACAACGCCCAATTTTCGGTCTATACGGTTTCCGGGGAATGGGTAAACACCCTCAGCCCGGCGGGGGATCCCACCGAGTGGAATGGAAAAAACCACGGCGGGGTTCTTGTTTCGCCGGGAATCTATTATTACGTGGTCGTCGGCGGCCAAAAGGCGCTCGCTCGGGGGAAACTTCTAGTTATCCCTTGAGGGTCCGCGTTTGGGCCGTTTTGATTTTTGTTAACCGCCGCTTATTTGCTTTTCGAGGTATGGGTTTGGGACGAAAAAAACGAATGAATTTATTTTGGGCCGCATTGTTAACCGTGGTTTGGGGCACGGCGGAAAACGCCTTCGCCCAATGCGCCCCGACGACGGCCACGGCTTGTTTTTCCAGCGGGGACGGGGGGGACACGCCCGGCCTCTACACCTTTCCCGTTCCTTCCGACCATGGGTGGGTGGATTCCTGCTCGGCCACTTGGGTGTCCGCCAGCATCGACACGACGGACGGTGGCGTAGCCGGCAAGAGTTTTACGGATACCCGGTTCCTTTTTATCTCGCCGGGCGTGGACATCGCGGCCTCGACCTTCAATTTGTGCTACGGCATGGACGACCAAATGGCGGTGACGGTGAATGGGGCGGCGGCGGTTCAATGCACTAACTCCGGCGGCGGCATTTGCGGGACCGGACCCAATACCATCCTGTCGCCCAGTTTGTTCCAATGTGGGACCAATACGATCGCCTTCACGGTGCATGATACGGCGCCGGCTTCCTATGGCGGTGAGTTTAGGTTTTGCGCCAATTTGGTGTCGGATTGTACCGGCGCGGTTTGCGGCGGCGGGGTTACCCCGACTCCGACGCTCACGCCGACGCCTCCGCCGGCTTGTGTTCCCGCCACGGTCACGACCTGCCTGAGCAGCGGGGATGGGGGGGATACCCCGGGTCTTTTTCTGACGGCTTCGGTTCCAGGTCGATTCAACGATTCCTGTGGCACCACTTGGTTCGCTCTGACGGCGGGCGGTTACGATGGCGGGGTCGGGGGAAGCGTTTTCACGGATACCCGGACTTTGATGATCCCGCCGGGCGTGGACATCGCGGCCTCGACTTTCAACTTATGTTATGGCATGGACGACCAAATGGCGGTTTCGGTCAACGGGGCGGCGGCGGTCCAATGCAGTAATATCGGGAACGCGGTCTGCGCGAGCGGCCCGAACACGGTTATTTCACCGGCGCTGTTTCAGTGCGGCGCCAATACCATCACCTTTACGGTGGATGATATTAATCCCAACTATGGCGGGGGCCAATTCAAACTTTGCGCCAATTTGGTGTCGGATTGCACCGGCGCGGCCTGCGGCGCCACCCCAACCGCGACTCCCACGCTTTCACCCACGAGGACTTTCACCTTTACCGTGACGCCGACCCCGACCGTCACCGCCAGCCGCACGCCGACCCCCACCCAGACCCTGACGGGGACTTTGACCCCCACTTTGACGCAAACCATCACCAGTACCCTGACGGCGACCTCCACGCGCACCCCGACCCTCACCCAGACCCCGGTCTTTACAGCGACGGTCACTTCAACCCCGTCGCCGACGAGCACCAGGACTGATACAAAAACACCGACCTTGACCCTGACACCCAGCGCGACCTTGACCCCCACCCCCACCCGAACGATCACGAACACCCCGACCGAGACTTTGACCTTCACAGTGACCATCACGAAGACACCGACCTTGACCGCCACTTTCAGCCGGACTCCGACCCAGACGCCGACCCCGACGGTGTCCTTGACGCCCACGCCGAGCTTCACCCCTAGCTGGACCCCCACGATCACTCCGACGCCTACCGTGACCTTCACCCCCACCATCACCCTGACGCCGACCATCACCGACACTCCGGGGCCGGAGGACTTTTATATCTCGAAAAACGTGATCACCTCGGGCTCCGACCCGGTTTCGATCTATGTCAGTTACCCGATCGCCGGCCAGCACGGCTTGAAAATTTATAACTCCGCGGGGGAATTTATCGTTGATTTGGGGATGGGAGAGCCTTCGGACGGCACTTTTCATTCTTATCTCTGGTACGGCCAAAACTACCTCAAGCAAAACTGCGCCAGCGGTGTTTATATCCTTTACGAGACCGAACCCTTGCGGATCCGCGAGGCCAAAATCGTCCTCTTGCGGTAAAGCGCGGCGAATAGGGCTGGAATCCTCAAACAAATCACAGACAACACAGTTTTCACCGCCCAAGCCCAAGGGCGGCACTGTCCAGCGGTGGTTAGCCTGAAATAGGCTGGCGGGGCGTCTTGGCGGTGAAATGGTTTTACTTCGGTTTTGGCCTGGGTTTGTTTAAAATAGCCCTCCCCGGCTCTTCTTCCCGGGCTGACCCCACTTGCGGAACGGCGATTGAAAAAAGAAAAGCACCCAGCCCAAAAGACCTTTCCTTACGATTTCCCGGTGGAATTGGAAACCCGGGCCCATGGCCAAGTGGTGGCCCGCTGCCCGCTTTTGCCCGGCTGTCAGGCCCAGGGCAAAAACGCCAAGGACGCCCTGGAAAAACTGAAGAACGCCATCGACCTTTATTTCGCCTCGGCGGCCCCGGCTTTTTTCTCTTCCAGCGAGTCTTTTCCCGAAATCCCGATTTTTTACGATCTTTTAGAATATAAGGGCAAGCTGGTGGCCGCCACCAACCGGGATAAGGTGCTTTTGTCCGGCAGCGGCGCGCCGGGCTCCTGGAAAGCCCATGTCGTCACCAACAGCAACTCCAAATTTTTTAATCCCCAGCCGGGCTCTGAGGGCGAAGGGGACTATGTCACCCAAATTTATTGCCTGGCGACCTACGCCCCCCCGGGCAAGGAAGTTTCCCTTTTCGCCGGAACCAATCTCAACGGAGCCATTTACCAAAGCGCCGATGGGGAAACTTGGAAGGATGCCTTTTCCACCGGCGAGGACCGGGTCCACGCCCTATGCGAATTCAAAAACCGCCTTTACGCCGGCACCAGCTCCGAAGGCCGGGTCTACGCTTTTGACGGCACCCAATGGAACCATTTGGCTTCGCTCAGCGAAGTGGCGGTCACGGCCATGGGCGTCTTTAAAGGAAAACTTTACGCGGGCACCTACCCCAGCGGCATTCTCTTTTCCACCGAGGACGGCGTTCACTGGGAAGAATGCTCGGCCACCGGCCAAAATTTCATCCAGTCCTTCAAGGAATTTAACGGTTTTCTTTACGCCGGGGCTTCCGGCGGCAAGGGCATTACGCTTTACCGCACGGAGAACGGCAAGGATTGGGAGCGGGTTTATGAGAGCGCCCGGGAATTAAATATCTACGGACTGGAAGTTTTCGAGAATACCCTTTTCGCCGGAACCGGCAATTCGGGCCGCATCCTCAAATCCCAAGACGGCCAAAACTGGACCACGGCTTTCGCGGGCGATGTGGAAGGGGTTCGGTCCTTCGCCTTGTTCGGGGATTATCTTTACGCCTGCACCGAAAATGGCGGCAGTTTATTGCGCTCCACTTTTGATATGGCCCGAATGCCCGAAGTGAAAGACGTGAAGCTGGAAGACCTGACTTCTTGCCGCGCGACCCTGACTTGGGAAACCGATATTCCGGCCACTTCGGAGGTTTATTACGGCATCGTCCCTGAAGGTGATGGGGGCGCGCCGGATTATTCCTTAGCGGTTCTCGACAAGGCCCCGGTTTTAAGCCACAAGGTCCGCCTCACCAATTTAAAAGCCGATACCCAGTATGCCTACCGGGTCGTGAGCGCTTTTCGCTCTTCTTCCCGGGAATCGGCGTCGCAAGATTTTTTTAAAACCAAACCCGCCTTGCCGCCCAAGGTCGTCTCTCCCAGCCACCCCAAACAGGGGGAATGGCAAAAAAAGAATCAAATTGAAATCGAGCTCCAGGCTCCGGTGCCCCTGGCCGGTTTTTACTACAAATTAAACCGTTATCCCGAAACCCTTCCCGTTCCACCGGACGCCATTTACACCCCGGAGCGCCGTTTGGTGCTGCCGGTGGCTTCCCAAGGCGTTTGGTATTTTCACGTGGCGGGCGTGGATGAGGCGGGGAATATCGGCACGGAAGCCACCCACTATAAGGCGCAGATCGACACCGAAGCCCTGCCGCCGCTCCATCTAGGAAGCGAAACCCACAAAAAATCCGAAGTCTGGACGCCCAATCCCACACCCGTGGTGGCCTGGGAAGCGCCGGAAGATCTTTCGGGCGTGAAGGGTTATTTCGTGAAGGTCGACCACGAGCCGGGAACGGTTCCGGGATTGACCGCGGGTGATTTTACGGAGTCCAACCGCCAGACGCTGGGCCCCTTGGAAGACGGCCTTTGGTACGTCCATGTGTCCACCCAGGATAAGGCGGGGAACTTAGGCCCCAACGCGGCGCATTTCGCCATCCGGATCGACACCAAGGCCTTGCCGCCGGGAATCAGCTCCTCCACCCACCCCAAAGAAGGGGAGTGGTATAAGGCGAAGGACATGCAGATCGAGCTGGCGGAGCCGCGAGAGTTATCGGGTGTGGACGGCTATTACTTTACGGTGGACCAAGACCCTTCCACCTTGCCGCATCCGGAAACTTCCGAATGGACGACCAAAACCAGCTTTACCGTGCCCGACATCGAGGACGGCCAGTGGTTCTTGCACGTTCGCACCAAAGATAAGGCCGGGAATCTTTCCAACCAGGCCGCCCATTACAAAGTCTGCGTGGATACCAAGGCCCAGCCGCCTTTGGTCTCATCCCCCACCCATCCGGAACCCCAGCGCTGGTACGCCGAGAAAAAAGTGACGCTTCACTGGGAAGACCCGTTGGATGATTCGGGCGTGGAAGGTTATTTCTATACGCTGAACCAAAAAAACGACAGCGTGCCCAATGACAAGACCGGCACCTTCACCGATAAAAGGACGCTCACCTTGGAAATCGCGGGGGACGGCCAGTGGTACTTTCACGTGGCCACCAAAGACAAGGCCGGCAATATCGACCACAAGGCCGCCCACTACGCCCTGCGGGTGGATACCCACGCCGACAAGCCCCAGATCACCTCCTCGTCGCATCCGGACGAGAAGCACTGGGTTTCGAAATCCAAGGCCCAGTTCAAGTTCCATCCCCCGGCGGATCCTTCGGGGATCACCGGTTATTACTACACCTTCTCGGAAGATGAAAAGGTAACGCCCGATCCCAAAAGCTCGGCCTTTTTAGAATCCACGGATCTGGAAATCGACGTTCCCCGGGATGGCATCCATATCCTGTCCGTCATCTGTCAGGACGCCGCGGGCAACACCTCGCCTGAACCGGCCCGGTACCGGATCAAGGTCGATACCCATGTGGCCGCGCCGGTTTTGACGTCTCCCACGCATCCCAATCCCGAAGGCTGGATGGTCGCCCGGCGGGTGGAGTTATTCTGGAAAGAACCCGTCGATCTATCCGGTATCGAAGGCTATTACTTCGCCGTGAATTCCGAAGAGCATTGGAAACCGCTGGCGGAAAAAATGACCTGGATCACCGGAACCCATACGGTTTTTACACTGCCCGACGACGGGGTTTGGTACGCCCATGTGTCGGCCAAGGACAAGGCGGGCAACTTTGGCGAGGCGGGGCGTCTTAAAATCCAAGTCGATTCTTCCGCCAAGCCGCCGCTGGTGAAAAGCGCCACCCATCCGGCCCATCACTGGGTGAAAAGCCAGACTCCGCAATTCACCTGGGAAGACCCGGCCGAGCTATCGGGCGTTGACGGTTATTACCTTTTAATCGACGGCCATCCGGGAACCATCCCCACGCCTGAAAACGGCCAATGGGTCAAGGCCAACCAGTTCCAGGCGCCCGCGCTCAAAGACGGCAAATGGTATTTCCACATCACTACCAAAGACAAGGTGGGCAATCTCAGCCGGGAAGCCGCCCATTACCCGGTCTTTATCGATACTACGGCGCCGAAATCAAAACTCAATCCCTTGCCCTTATTCCTCGATCGCACCCAAATCCCGGTGACCTGGGAAGCCGTGGACGCCGGAAGCGACGTGGCTTGTTTTGATGTGCAAGTGAAGGCGGGCCCCAACGGCGCTTGGACCGATTGGCTGGTGGACACTTATGAAAGGGGCGCCAGCTACCAGGGCCAAGACGGCCAGCGCTTCGCTTTCCGCTGCCGGGCCAAGGACAAGGTGGGCAACGTGGAACCTTTCCCGTCGGTGGAGATGGCCAGCGTGACGCTGGATATTTCACCCCCCCCGCCGGTGGTCAGCCTCAAGGCCTTGTCGCGACCCCATGGGGATATCGAGCTCAAGTGGGATCCGGTCAATGACCGGGTTTCGGGCACCGCCTATTACCGGGTTTACCGCTGGGTCGAGGGCGAGAAAAAGCAAAAAATCTCCATCGACGGGGAAGTGAAGGAACCGGGTTTCATGGACAAGGGAACGGGCCTTCGCGAAAACACCGCCTATTATTACTGCGCCCAGGCCGTGGATAAGATGGGCAATGAACAGCACGAGGACAACCAAACCGCCGCGGCCCTGTCGGACCACGGCGTGGACGCCCCCGAAATTACCAGCCCCACCCATCCGCCGGATCAATGGAGCACCAACGCCGCGCCGCTTTTAATTTGGAAAGCCCCCTCGGACGCCACCGGCATCGCGGGTTATTACCATTTGTTGGATGAGCATCCCACGACCAAGCCCGAGCCCGGCAAGGCCACGGGCACGGAAGAATTGCGGGCGTCTTTAAGCAATCTCAAGAGCGGGATTTGGTATTTCCATTTGGTCGCCCGGGACCGGGCGGGCAATTTCAGCGAACCGGCCCATTACCGTATGAAGGTGGACCTGGAACGGCCGGCGCCGCCGGAAGTCGTTTCCACCAGCCACCCCGATGAGAGCCGTTGGTATCAGGCCAGCAAGGTTTATTTCCAATTGGCGCCCCGCCCGAAACTTTCAGGGTTCGAGGCCTTTTACTACGTATTCGACCGATCGGCCAAAACGATCCCCGACCTTTCCACCGTCGTCCGCACCACTGAATCGGGCTTTACGGCCTTAGCCGGCGAGCCGGGCACCTGGTACCTGCATGTGGTTTGCCGGGACGGGGCCGGGAATGTCTCGGACCCCAATCATTTGGCGGTGCGGGTCGCGGGCAGTCAAATTCCACCGCCTTTGGTGGAAAGTCCCACCCATCCCAAAGAAGACGAAGCGACGCCGATTTTTAACCCGATCTTTCATTTGCGCTCGAACACCGACGTCAAATATGAGGCGATTGGCTATATCTACAAGCTCAGCCGTCAGGAAGATGACAAGCTCACCGCCGATGACGTGTTCACCTCGGAAAGCAACATTGAGTTAAAAGACATCCCCGAAGGCACCTGGTATTTCCATGTGGCCGCGGTGGATGCCAAGGGCAAACCCGCGCCCCTCACCGCCCATCGAAAGATCATCATCCGCAAACTCAGCCAATTGAACGGCCGCTTTTTCCGAAAAGACGCCGCCACCCCGGTTTCAGGAACCAAAATTGAGCTGGCCAAGAATGACCAGGTGGTGGCCACGGCGGTGACCGATGTGAAGGGAGCCTTTTACTTTTCCAACATGCCCGAAGGCAAATACGAAATCCGCCTGCACAGCGACCAATTCCCGGTCTTACGTTTGAAAGATATCGCCCTCGAGCCGGAAGAAAACGGCAAGGCGCATTTATTCGTGGAAGACATGGGCTTTTTCCCCATCCCGCCAGTTCCCGGTCCGATCCGCTTTTATTATTTCTTGAAGGAAGACTGCCAGGTCACCTTGGAAGTGTTTGATTCCACCGGGGGATTGATCGACAAGATCGAGGAACGCCGGGAAGGCGGCGCCTACGCCGTCAGCGTTTGGGACGCCACGGGCAAAGCCGAAGGGGAATATTTATATAAGCTGTCGGCCAAGAGCATTACGAAGAACGCCGTGTCCCGTTTCTCGGTGAAGAAATTGAAGATGCAAAAGGCCGCTTCTAAGGCGCAAGAACCACAGCCTACAACGGCTTGATTCAGAATTTGTCATTGCGAGGCATCCCAATTCTCCATAAGGTGGTTACGAGAATTGGGCGTGAACCGACCTCTTTTTCATTTGCCAAAATGAATGGTCGATATCAACGCGCGATACGGCAATCTTAGCCAATTTTCAAAAAATGAGTTAAAGGAATTGGCTTGTGGCCGACGGTTATCATTTTGCATAGAGGGCTGATCCCCGTGGTCCTGTCCCTGTTCGCGGCCTATGGGCGCAGTACGTTGAGCCCCCTTCTAAGCGGAAAGTCGGCGCTTGTCCATGACGAGTTCTTGTCGTGGACAGCTAAAAACCCTAAGCGGGATGGTCTGATGCTGGTAAGCCCAATCTTGACTACCCCCCATTTACAGTATATACTAATAACATGCGATTTGACTGGAACGCCGCCAAGGACGAAGCTAATTTCAAGAAACACGGTGTTTCTTTCAAAGCAGCTATCTCGGCCTTTGATGATCCATATGCCCTAGTGGCCGCCGACCCTAAGCATTCGACCACGGAGTCCAGGGAATGGTTAATTGGAGAATCTGATGGTGGAAAAGTTCTGGTGGTAGTTTTCACCAAGCGCTCACAAGGCCAGGTCTGTCGCGTCATCAGCGCGAGGCCGGCAAGCCGTCGGGAAAGGACCCGTTATGAAGAGCTCAAATGAATTCCCGTTTCACAAAGCACGGAGGTTAACTCCCGGAGAAGTGGAGAAGAACCGTCGGGCAATCGAACATCACACCGGAAAACCGCGCCGTCCGCGTGGTCGACCGCCTAAAGCGCCTCATGAGCTTTATTTTCCGGTTTCCATCCGCCTCAACCCGAAAGCCTTGGAATGGGCCAAGAAAATAGGCCGTGAGAAGGGGATTGGATACCAAACAGTCATCAACGAAGCCTTATTGAGTGTCGCTGGAAAAAAGAAGCCTTCTAACGCGCATTAAGATTTTCCAGATCTGTCCACGACGGGGACCTGTGGTGGACAGGGAAAAGTTGGGGTAAGTTTGATCCCGCTTTTTATCGAGAGACTTTAAGAAGTCGTTGAAGAAGGGTTCTTATATGAAATTCTTTTGGATTTTTTTCTTGGCGTTCATCTGCGCCAATAACACTTTTGCTGATTCCTTCAACAATAAGGATATCCCTGCCGCAACACCCACTTTGATACTCAATGCGACTCCAGTGGCCGCGCAAGTTTTACTTGTGGCCGGAGGGGATATAGCGATGGACAAGCCTTTGTTCCCCACGTTTTATTTTTGGCGTCGGGTCTACCGACTTAAAGGGAAAAGTTACTTTAAACCATGCCGATTGACCACGAATGGCACCATTCAAAGTGCCTCGGGCGATGAACTTGACGCGGATGGAATGATGCAGATTAATATGAAAAGGGCGACTTCGGTCCCTGAGTATGATTTAGATATTGAATCCGTATCCCCGACCGGGTCGTGGGCCATTGGCCCGAATCAATATAATGACCCCGAAATGATCCTGGCCAATAATGAAACAGGCGCGATCTGGCGGGTCAAAATGCCCTCGTTTGACGGTGAGTCCTTCGAATCTGACGAGGATTGGTGGCATTTTTTATTTTGGGACCCCAATCGGGATTTGGCGTTTATCGCGGTTTCGGGTGGTCCCTCGAATGGCCGCAATTGGAACTATTACAGTTTTGATCCTGAGAAAAAAACCTTGACCCATATTGGTGATGGCATCAATTTTGATCTAACCCCGGACAAACAGTGGGTTCTGTGGGTGGAGGGTTGCTGGATGGATTATGTTGACCGCCAATTGCACTTTTATAAGCTCGATACCCGTAAAGATTATGTTCTAACGAGCGGACATTCGGATAATAAGTTCGATCGTTGGGGCGCGCAGGAAATTGATCAAAACGGGGAATTGGAAAAATTTATTAAAGCCGGAAAAGATTATTATTTGAAAGGCAAGTTCTTTCCGGCGATCCGGAAATATCAGGAAGCCGTTCAGGTTGACTCGAAAAATAGTGAGGCTTACGGTTTGATGGGGTATTCCTTCTATAGAGTTCATCAAATCGGTCAGGCTATCCGGGCTCTCTCAACCTCAATCCAATTTGACCCCGGGAATGACATGAGCCGATATAACTTGGCGCTTGCCGACTGGGCGGCCGGAGACGCGGCAAGCGCGATAAGTGATTTAAAAATACTTTACGGAATGGATCCTGGAAACAGGGCCAAAGTTGAGGCTGATACACAATTTCGGCAAATCATTCATTCCCCCGCATATCAAACAACATTCGGCCAAGAATAATTTCTGAAGGTAGCGGCTTATTATTTAGCCATTGTTTGGCTGCCCGCGACGGGGACCCGTCGTGGACAAGAAAAAAGACCTTTGAAAATTAATTTTCTTGTTTCATTTCCGGCGAAGTGTCGATGACTTGGATGTTGGAGTATCCGTGTGACTCAGGAATTTTAAAACTAAAGGCCCAGTCCTTGAAGAAATGCCTCTGATTCACGCTCGAACTGTTCCCGTTGGTATGAAATCATGGCCATGCGCCAAATGCCTTGGAAATAAGTAACTATGACATCAGCGACTGTATGTGAGTCATAGCTTTTTGGAAGACGCCCAGCTTTTTTGTCCTCATGGAGCTTATCTTCAATTAACTTTTTTGCTTGTTTGACATGGGCAATAGCCATTTTCTTTAATTCGCTATCAGCCATTACATCATTGGAAATCATTGCCGCGATCATGCAAAGAGATGAGGGGTTCTTCGGATCATCGAGACAATCGAACATTGCGCTTAGCATAGCCCGCAGTCCGAGACGCGCATTCGGGGCTGATGTTAGAGCCAAAATTCTTTTATTGCCTTCGACCGCTCCATATCGATTCAAGCATTCGAGGTAGAGTTGCTTTTTGCTTTTGACGGTATTGTAGAAGGAGCCTTCTCCAATTTTCATCGCCTTGAGAAGGTCTCTTAAGGATGCGCCGGAGTACCCCTCACCCCAGAAAACTCGCATCGCTTGATCCAACGCCTTATCGTAATTAAATTCTATTTTTCGACTCATGCCTTATTTTACCCACGCGAAACTCATTAAACAATCCATTTGTAGCGACCACAACAATATCGCTTGACGGCGGATGCGTAAATCTGTAGCGTGTACTACAGTAATGGGCTTTTGAAATTTCTTCAATGTTGGATTTGGGAGACAAACTATGAAAAAGGCTGTTGCACTCGTTACCGGCGCTACGTCTGGTTTAGGATACTCGGCAGCCAAGCAGCTTGCCATGGATGGTTGGAGTCAGGTTATAGTCACTGGACGCAGCCAGGCCAAAGTGGATGAAGCCGTTAGAGGATTAAGGACCGATGCCGGAACGAAAAATATCGCTGGTCTTGCCCTCGACCTAGATTCGTTTGCAAGCGTGAAGAAGGCGGTCGCCGAGCTAGTTAAGGGAGAGGGAGGCGAACCCATAGATTTTCTCCTTCTTAATGCCGGTATGATGCCAGGCAAAGAACGTGTTGTGACAAGCGAGAACATTGAGGCTTCGCAAGCGCCGTTGATCGGCCATCACCAGTTAACGATGGGACTTTTAGGGGCCGGACTTCTGGCGCCGGATGCTCGTATCGTTATTGCCGGTGCGGAACCTGCACGAGGTGATGTACCCATGTTTCAATTTACCGACTTGGCGGCATTCGCCGCGAAAGAGTACAAAGGCGACCGGGTTTCAGCCATAGAAGCGATTTTGCGCAGCTCCCCGAATGTAAAATACAAGCCTACACGGCTTACTCTGATGCTAAAATATTTGTCGCGTGGTGGGTCGCGGCCCTTGCTCGAAAGCTTCCTGCGGACATGGCCGTATACGCAGTTTCACCCGGAGCCGCTCCAGATACCCAGGCGCCTCGCAATCTAGGTTTTGTGATGAAGAACGTATTTGTGCCGATCTCGAAACTTATTCCTGGAATGTCGCATTCCGTCGATGAAGGGGCCAAAAGATATCTCGCGGCCTCGAAGTTTGGCGTCGATGTTTCTGGCAAGTTCTTTTGCTCGCCTCCAAAAAAGATGACGGGTCCCATTGAGATCATGCGCCATGAACACCTCCATGACCGCGCAAATCAGGACGCCCTTTGGCGGGCGGTTGTAAAAGTATCTGGAGTTGACATCAAAATCGGGAATCGAAAGTAAGACCGAAACTTTAACTACGGCGAAATTTGGTAATTGGAGTCTGGCTGAAGTTACCACTTTTGGTCAGACTCTTTGTGTTAATCCTGTCCACGACAGGGACCCTTCGTGGACAAAGCCAATTATGGACAATGTCGGGCTTGAACGATCACTTTCGCTTCTTAGTTTCTTCCTCAACCCGCTTTTCATTCCTAATTTCTTCTACAAATCCCGATCCCAAAATGCCGGCCGGCAGGGCGAATAGGCCGATTCCCACTATCGAAATAAAAGCGCCGATAAATCTTCCCGCGAAGGTCACGGGATAAATCTCGTGGTAGCCGATGGTCGAAAGGGTCATCACGCACCACCAGATTGTTGAGGGAATATCGGGGAAGACGACGGGCTGGGCGTCGTGTTCCGCGAAGTACATCAAAGATGAGCTGATCAAGACAATCACCAAGGCCGCCGAAAAAGTTACCGCCAGTTCCTTGCGCCGATTATGGAAGACCTTGACGATAAGCGTGAGGGCGTTGGAATAACCCGAGTGGTGGAAGATCTTGAGGATTCGAAAGATGCGCAAAAGGCGGATGGCGCGAAGCACCCGAAGGTCCATGGGGATGAGGAAGGGCAGGTAAAAGGGAAGAAACGAGAAAAGATCGATGAGGGCCATGGGCGTCAGGGCGTATTTGAGCCGCCCGCTAAAGGGTTTTGAGTAGCGTTTGTCCCGTGTGCAAATGACCAACCGCAGGATGTATTCCAAGGTGAAGGCTAAGATCGAGAAAAACTCGAACCCGTCGAACCGAGACTTGTAGGCCTGATACAAGTCTTCCTCGGTCCCGTAAATCACCGCCAGGACGTTGAGGGCGATCAGCAGAAGCCAAAGCCGATCCAGGACTTCGACTATTTTCGGGTGCTTTTCCAACCAGCTTAGTTTTTTTGCCATGTAAGAATGGTTCCTATTGGAATGGATTGGGCCAAAGCTAACTTGAGACTTTATATCATAAGCTTTGGAAACACCGCTTTCGCACACCCGTTTTAGTCGGGCTTTTCTTGACTAAACCGGCCCCGCTTTGTAGTATAGCGCCTCGTTTCGCTTCCCTTGTGGGAAGGCCCCTTGGGGCCTGTGACAAAGCGATGTGTTTTCCCGCTTTTTCGTCCTTCTGCAGGGGGTTGTAGCTCAGTTGGTTAGAGCGCCTGCCTGTCACGCAGGAGGTCGCGGGTTCGAGCCCCGTCAACCCCGCCATTACAAATTAAAATGTCCCTAGCACATTTTCAAAGGCCTTTGCCTGTAAGGGTTTCATCACCCGAGCGAGCAAAGGTCTTTTTTATTTCTGATGGTAGTCGACGGTTAGAGATGGTAAAAACATGCTTTGAATGACACCGAATGACACGTATATGACACGAAAAGGTTCTATTGAACAGCCACCTGCGTTTCATGCAGGAGGTTGTTGAAATCGATCAAGGCCAATTTCAAAGGTGGCAATTCTTGTCTTGGATTCGTAAAGAAGTGGAAATGTGTATTAGCTTAACTTTGAAATAAATTGAAGGATAAAGGCTCGAAATGGGACGTTATAAGCTGTCTTTTAGGTGGCCTAATCAGTTTGGGGTTTTATTTGCATAGGCTGACTTGAGTTCTCTTTTGAATGATGTTCGGTTAGAATCACTAAAACATTTTCTTGAATTTGGAACGACATTGGAAAAAATCAGTATTCAAAAACCGAAAATAGCTTATAGGACTAGTTTGGGAGCCATGATTCACGGGGATTCGGAAATTGTTCTAAAGTCGAAAATGTTTGAAAAATATAAAGGTAAAGTCGATCTAATTTTTTCTTCCCCGCCTTTTCCGCTGAACCGCAAAAAAAAATATGGAAACAAGGAAGGGGAAGAATTCACGAAGTGGCTTTCGGGATTTGCCAAAGAATTGAATTATTTCTTGAAGCCGCGCGGGTCTGTTGTTCTCGAAATGGGCAATGCATGGGAGCCTGGCGAACCAGTGATGTCGACACTTGCTCTGCGATCTCTTCTTGCGTTTCTGGATTTGGGTCACTTGAAGCTTTGCCAGCAATTTGTTTGGTATAACCCTGCTCGTTTACCGGGACCAGCTGAATGGGTGAATGTCCGGCGCATTCGAGTAAAAGATGCATATACCCATATTTGGTGGATGTCGCAAGATGCATTTCCTAAGGCAAACAATAAGCGCGTGCTCGTTGAATACAGCGAGTCTATGAAACGGTTGCTAAAGACCCAAAAGTATAATTCCGGTAAACGCCCTTCCGAACATAACATTGGGGAGACTTCATTTCTTACTAAAAACGGCGGGGCCATTCCTAGCAATGTCTTGATTTTTTCAAATACTAGAACAAACGATCCTTATCAGGAATATTGCAAAGAAAAAAATATAGCTTTTCACCCGGCTCGTATGCCGAAAGAAATGGCGGAATTTTTTATCAAGTTTCTAACCGTTAAGGGGGATCTTGTTTTGGACCCGTTTGGTGGAAGCAATACGACTGGGGCGACTGCCGAGTCATTGAAGCGTCGTTGGTTATCCATTGAGGCGAATAAAGAATATATAAGAGGCTCGGTTGGTCGATTTGGAAAATTGATTAAAAAAAACAGGAGGGTGAAAAGTGCAACAGGAAAATGATGTAACGGATTTAACTGTTGGTGTAAGCGCCATTAGTCAGTTTAGCCGTCTGCCTTATACGATGTGGTATGCGCTCGCCGAGTTTATTGATAATTCGACTCAATCGCGCACGAATTATGGCGGAATTGTGAATGATATTTTCAAGGCGGAAGGCACAGGTCTAGTGGTTGATATAATTCACAGCAAAACACAAAAGACGATAACCATTGAGGACAATTCAATTGGAATGACTAAAGATAAGCTAATTCAAGCCCTTAAAATCGCTAATCCTACTAGCGATAGTAAGGGGCGATCGAAGTATGGAATGGGATTGAAGACGGCCGCGTGTTGGATAGGAAGACGGTGGCAGGTAGTTACTTGTGAATGGGATAGTGGTATTGAGTGGACGGCAGATATTGATGTAAACGCGATTGTCGAAGGGCGCGCCCGCGTTCCGTTGACGTCCCGCCCCGTAGATAAAAATTTACACTACACTCGTATTATCATTTCTGATTTGAATAGACACATTCAGAAAAGAACTGAAGATACCATTCGTACTTATTTTGGCTCTATGTATCGGTTTGACCTTTCTTCAGGTGTTTTGAAACTTACTTATAACGGTGAGGCGGTTACCAGTATTGATAAATATGCTATCGATACCGATGCAGAAGGTAAGTCTATGAAACAAGAATTTGATGTAAATATTGAAGGGAAGAAAGTGAAGGGGTGGTTTGGTGTCCTTCGTAAAGGGAGTGGTGGCAGAAAATGGGCAGGTTTTTCCTTATTCCAACATGGGCGTCAAATCCAAGGTGTCCCAAATGCTTGGAAGCCGAGTAACATATTTGGCGGTGTTGATGATGAGGGTGCAAATAATCTTATTGCCCAACGTCTCGCTGGAGTCATCGAGTTGGATGGTTTTGAGGTTTCTCATACAAAGGATGCGATTCTTTTTCAAGGAAATGAAGAAGAGGAATTGGAAAGATATCTTGAAAACGCAACAAAAACATATCGGGAGTATGCTCAAAGTCGTCGGGGCGATCGAGGGCAATCATGGTCAAAAGAAAAGATGAAGGACTTGGTTGAAAGTATGGCTTCGGAATTCGTAAATCCTGAGATCAAGGATGCAATTAGTACGGTGGTATTACCTCCAGTTGAGACGATTCAAGCCAATAATGCTAAACAAGTCGCTTCACTCAGCGTGGACGATCGTCTATATACTCTCGAAGTTTTGTCTGATCTGAAAGTGATAGTCTCAGAACAGGAAAGAAGCGAGCACGATCCCTATGTTACGATTGAGGCTGGGGCTGAAAAGGGGGTCATCCATATCATTGTCAACGGTCTTCATCCATACTACTCTTCAATTTATTCAACCGAAGCTATCGAAGAGTGTTTGCGGCAGTTTATTTATGATGCTATTTCGGAATTTCGCGTTACAAGTTTGCAAGGTCGCGTGAATCCTGACAGTGTCCGTCGTCTCAAAAATGATCTTCTTAAGGCCAAAATTGTTAGGATTGAGAACAAGGCAGCAACTGAAAGGGAAGCTGCGTCGAATGTTCCTGAGGCATCTTCTTCGTCAAGGCCTACAACTTCATAGGCGATAAAAATGAGCAACCAATTACGACAATGGCAAAAGGAAGCCCTAAAGGTTTGGAAAGCGGCAGGTAATAAGGGTATCGCCAGTGTTGTTACAGGTGCCGGTAAAACTGTTTTTGCTCTTGCCTGCATCAAAGAGATTTCGCCAGAAACAACTCTCATTGTAGTTCCCACGTTAGCATTGCTTGAACAGTGGTGGGAAGAAGCTAGCCACTACTTTGGACTCGAACTCGACGACATACGAATAATTGATAAGCGCCAAGGATTCAGGCGTGGGGCGATCAATATTGCGGTTTTGAATTCAGCTGCGAAATTGGATTGGTCCAAAGCATCTGCACACTTGGGTAAGTCCTGCCTTCTAATTGTTGATGAATGTCATAAAGCTGCAAGTGAGAAGTTCCGCAACATTTTCCAGGTTCCTCGATCAGCATCATTGGGACTTTCTGCAACCCCTGAGCGTGCTTACGATGATTGGTTGACGGAAATATTAATTCCGCAGCTTGGAAATGTAATTTACGAATATACATATAAAGATGCCCTTCGTGACAAATTAATTGTTCCTTTCGTTTTGAAAAATATCGTTTTTGATTTGGAGGAAGATAATCAAAGGGAATATGACAAGTTAACTCGATCGATTGCGCGCTCAATACAAAGCCGAGGGATAGAAGCCGAAGAAACCATAGCGCTGTTATTGCGCAGGAGCCGTATTTTAAATATGAGTTTGAATCGCGTAAAGTTGGCGTTGCGTCTCGTTCGGAAGAACGCAGGAAGAAGGATTCTTGTTTTTCACGAAGACATTGAAGCTTGCAATTTGATTTATGAAGTGCTCACGACAAACTCTGTAAAAGCTGGCGTCTATCATTCTAAATTACCTTTACGGGAGCGAGCTGAAACACTGGCTGCTTTTAGAAAAGGTATAATAAATGTTTTGGTTACATGTCGTGCTTTGGATGAAGGCTTTAATGTTCCTGAAGTTGAAATCGGGATTGTCGCTGCGAGCACGGCAACAAGGCGACAGCGCATTCAAAGACTTGGGAGAGTTTTGCGCCCTTCCCATGATAAGAGTAATGCTGTTGTTTATACATTGGTCGCGACTGATCCTGAAGTGGCACGGTTAAAAGAAGAGGAACGGGAAATGGAAGGAATTGCCAAAGTGGAATGGGGCAAGGCATGAAGATGGTTATGGTAGGAGAGTGTTCAGATGATCGTCGGTTTGGACTGGTTGATCCTGTCTCTTTCACTGAGGCTCAGTTTGAAAGCGAAGTGGCAAAGGCTTTAATGTGTTTTAGGCTTGGCTATAAGTGCATCCCATTTAGGGGGACCTTCAGCTTTGAAGGCCGGAAATCTAGGGCGGATTTGGCACTTGTTGCTCCAGACGCTTCTCATTGGTTTGTTATCGAGGTGGAATTAGTATCACATTCTCTTGAGCAACATGTATTGCCTCAACTTCAGGTACTAAGGTACGGTCGCTGGGAGGATGATTGTATTAGTACTCTGGCTAGTAGCTTGGATATCTCCCGAGGACAAGCTGTTAATTTTTTAGATAACGTACCCAAGCGCGTTGCTGTCGTAGCTAACAAAAATTTTCGTTCTTGGGAACTCGCATTACTAGGTTTGGATGTTCAGATGCTTTCTGTATCTGTCTTTCGAACTGGCAATGGTGTTGTAGCTTATGGTGTTGAGGGGACTTTAGATGTTCGGAAAGAAAGTTTGGGATTTGGAAAGTATAGTGCGACTGATGGAGCAATTATGTTTGCGTCTACAATTAGAATTCCTAATGGCGAAATTCAAATTGAGGATAGTTCTGGAGTCTTGTCGAATTGGATAGTTAGGCGTGATGGAAAAATGGCTTGGATTTCTAAAGTCATTGGTGTTCCTGACATAGATGATGGTGCTTCAATTCAAATTGTGAAAACGGTCGAAGGGTATCTTTCGCTTCGGCGTCCTTACGCGGTCTAATTATTTTTTTGATGATTAAATGGACAATGTTTTGAAAAATATAATAAATAAAAAAAACTCTGAAAAGTTAACTGGAAAGATGTTGAATGCCCACTTTGGCCTTGGGGCAAAACATGCCTTATATCGTAAGGACGGTAAGTGGTATCACAGCCTAAAAAATTTCCCGGGTGTGCTCTTTGACAAAGGCGGCTATTTAGTAATTCGCAATCGTAAGACCTATGAGAAAAATAAATATTTTCAACATGGGCATGATTTGCATGTTAAGAAAGGTATATCGGCCGTTCCTGGCTATAGAAATTTTAAGTACTCTGAAGTCAGACAAATGATCCGAACCTCGGAACAAGCCTCAAAAATGAAAGCGCAAAATATTAAGAGGCGACGACTACGGGCTTTCGACATGCCTAAAGGTTCTCAAGAGATAAGAAGGTTGCTTAAAGAAAGTTATCGAATTATTAGAGATACCAAAGTTTCCAGATGGGTAAAGGAAATGCACCAACATCGGTGTCAGGTATGTGGCAAACGAATTCGATTGTCCCGTGGAAACTTCTATTCTGAAGCCCATCATATAAGGCCATTGGGTCGACAACACAAGGGCTCGGATAAAGTAGAAAATGTTATTTGTGTGTGTCCTTTACATCATGTTTTATTGGACTTCGGCGCTATAGCGTTAAATAAATTCAAATTAAAGATAGCTAAGGACCATTTGGTTAGCAAAGAAAGTGTGTTTTACCACAACGAAGTGATCTTCAAAAAACTCCTTTTTGAAAATAGAACGAGAACTCAAAATTGAATTTTATGTAAGTGAAGTTGTGATGGCGGTTCAACTTGGGTGATTGGAGTCGAAAGTCAGAAAAAGTAAAGCATGAGTAATGAGGTGAATGCGAAATAGGCGCGATTTAAAAAACAGAAAATATTAAAATCGTGAAGAAATAGGGGGGGCAATGGGCCGTTATATTGATGAGAATTTAGCAAATGACGAAAAACTTATTTATGAAACGCGATTTCATTGGATCGTTTTTCGTTGGACGGTTTTTTGGTTAATAGTATTTTTCCCATTGGGGATCATTTTAGGGGTTTATAATTTTATAAAGAGAAAATCTTCTGAATTTGCAGTTACCGATAAGAGGACTTTAATTAAAGTGGGTGTTTTTGAAACTCGCACGTTGGAAACACAGTTAAACAAAATTTCAAATATCGCTGTAAACCAGGGGATATTCGGGAGATGGTTGAATTACGGTACAATTATTATTGCGAGTTCCGGCGGTATTAGAGAAGTTTATAAATGTATTGAAAGCCCGATTGAGTTTAAGAAGAAGATTCAGGAGTACATCGAACAACATTGATTTCAAATGCCACAAGCCGTTGATTATTTAAAAATGTCTGCTTTGACAGAAGTTTGCTTTTTCAGATTTAACCCAGATAGTAGTTTGCGAATTAGAATTATCTGATTAAAGCGATGTGCCTGGAAACGATAGCTGTATACTGCGGAGATGCAGTTCCTTTGCATTTCAATATCCAAATAACATTAAGTTTTGAATCGAGGAAACAAATGCCGAACGTAACAATAAAAGTACAATTAGGGAATTTTTCCGTCGAAGTTACGGGACCTGAGAAGTATGTGGAAAATAAAATTGAAGAATTTATTGCCAAACATAAAAAAAATAATCTTGGCGACTCTATGGTAATTCCTTCGGCTGCGCAAGCGGTTTCGAAGCCGATTGATAAGGCTTTGGCTCCTAGCGAGTTTATAAGGAAAAAAGTTTCACCAAAAAGCCAAGCTGATTTAGCTTTGGCATTAGCTTATTTTTTGGAAAATAATCTCGATAAGCCCAATTTCACAACATCTGACATTGCTGAATTATGTAAAAACGCTAAGCAATCAAAATTCACAAATATCAGTGACACCGTTTCTAAGTTAGTCAAGCAAGGGTTAATGATGGGAGCGGGTGAAAATGAAGAAAATAAAAGGACTTTTGCACTCACAACTAGTGGAGAAGATATCGTTTTGAATTTAATAGCTTCTTCTAAAAAATGACATCTAGCCATTTGATGGTAAAGATTAAAGTTTTTAATCAGGAACTGGACGCCATCATTGGCGACATTTCAAAGATCAGTACGAAAACCATTACTGATTCATCGCTTAAAGAACGGTTAAACGAACTCTATTTCACCTGGTCGCAGAACATAAAGGTTATTTTTAGCGCTACAAAAAGCAATACAGACTTATTGAGTCAAGTTGAGCCAATATTTGAATACGTGTTTTCGAATATTACGAAAAAAATTAATAAATCTAAATTTCGATTAAAGTTAAAAGACATACGAAAAATAATCGGTTTATTGACTATAAATACCCTTAAGTTTGGGGGGGCGCCGGGAACTGCAATTCAACATCTGGGGTTCATTCAAAGTATTCCGGATTTACCTTCGGAATTATTTCCACCTCATTTGGTTGGACATGTCGGGAAAATAGAAAAATTTTTAAAAAAATATCCTTTTGATACCAATGTTTTTATTATGACTCGTTACGAAAAAGCAAGTAGTAAGCTGTATCTTGCGATAAAAAAAACTATTAACGAATATCATGAAAACGATAAAACGTTCAATGCCATTATTGCGAATGAACATTCTTTAACTGACGACATGTATAACTGGCAAGCTTGTTTAATAAGTTCCAAATATGGCATAGCTATATTTGATTCTTTGCCACGGAAACCGATCTTCAACCCAAATGTCACATATGAACTCGGAATGATGCATTTCCTGCAGCGGAAGTGTTTGCTTTTGAAAAATAAAAATATTCAAAAAATGCCCTCCGATTTTTTTCATAAGATATACGAAAATTACAATAGTAATGAAGAATCGCTGAAGATTGTGAAATCTTGGTTAAATAAAATTACTTCTGATTGAATGTGCATTTGTTTGGTTTTGAAGTGGTTTAGTTGATTTTAGTTTTTCCGAATAACGGGGTTAAATGATAGATGTTATTTTTAAAAGACCTTAAACTTTCGAAGCCTGAAATGCTTTGGCTTAAGGCCATATACGCCAATGAAGGTGTCCCCGATCCCGCGACATTTAAAGTGAATCTTTACGGTGAAATTCCAGCAGGGTTTAAGTATGAAAACCTACATCGGGCCTTTGTTACGGACAACCTTTTAAATCTTTTGGGTATTTGGGTAGTTAATTCGAAAGATACGGTATTCGAAAACCTTGATAAGGTTATCAAGGCAATCCGGATTGAACTTCGTAAAAACCCCAATTTGAAGTCTATTTCGGCGGTTCGAATTTCCGAATTGACCGAAATTTCGGTCGAAGCTTCGAAAGAGGCCCTAGGGCATTTGGGATATTACGGAACGTTTTGGTCAAGTGGGACTAGGAATACAGGCGGGGAATTCGGCCAAGACCAAATAGGGTTTTCGGGTGATGAGCATATTGACGTTTATTTGAATTACAAAGATATTCAGAGCCTTTTAGGGGAAGCTTGGGTGAAATTCAGGCTGGATTTACGCCTTTATCCTAATCAGGGGAATTCCCTTGGGGAGTCGAAAACACAGCTCTGTTATTCGAAATTGTGTAACGTGGTTATGTTTGGGAAGAAGAAATGGTCATTTCATTCGAACGCGGCCAAGGTTGTTCGAATTCTATTCGAAACCTTTTTGAAAAACCTCCCCGAAATTCATATTGACGAAATTCACGCCTATTTACCGAAGGAAATTCAAAGCGATTCCCTGAGCCAAATATTCAAAAGCCATAAAGGGGAATCGTGGCATGAATTGGTGATTGCTGGGCCTTCGGGAAAAGGCTTTTGGCAATTGAATCCGAAATACCTCGAAAATAGTGTTCGGGAAATTGATCTCGGCCTTTCTTTTGAGAATCCTACCCAAAATTCATAAAAGATAAATCTGTTTCATTCCTTCGTCGTTCCTTGTCCGCTCCTACCGTCTTTTTCCATTAGTCGTTTAGTATTCGCCCATAGAAGGAATCATTCTTCTATGGGCTTTTTTATTTCCCCCTGAGTCTTTTCTGGGGGAATGGTCCACAACGAACGTAACGTAACGAAAGGATGGTCATTTCATGGAATTAAACAAAATCCCATGTTTTTTATGTGGCGGAATGGTTGAAGTTAAGAAAACGGTGAAAGCAAAACCGTATTTCATATGTGATGCCTGCGGTCTTCAAGCTTTCATTCGAAGGGCAAGGGGAGAAGAAAAGCTTCGGGAATGGATGGAAGGGGAAGGCGAAGCATTCAAAAAGAAGTCCGGGGGGCTAATCCTCGAAAAAGTAGCCCTGTTGGAAGAAGTGAAGGCCAAATTGAAGGATGTTAGGGATAAGAGGGGGTTATTCGTGGATGAGGATACGAAGTTCGTTGAAACGGCTTTAAAAGCCGAAATTGAAGCCATAAAGCTTCAAATTAAAAAGGGGTTAAAAAAGAAGGCTAAAGCAGGGGAGGGGGAATCTTCTTAGGGATTTCCCAAATATTAGGGGAGTTATTTAGAAGTTAACCGATAGTTTTAAACGAATTTAAAAGCAGTTTTTGAAAGTTTATCCCCGGTTATCGGGGAGTAATTTAAGGATAGGGTTAAATTTATGGCTGATAGCTTATTAACGGATCAAGAGGTAGCCCAATTAGCAAAGGTTAGCCCCAATACGGTTAAGTATTGGCGGCAAACTGGGGTATTGCCTTTTGTAAAGGTGGGGAAACACCCGCGGATATGGCTTTCAGAGTTTAACCGGGTTTTTCACAAGCCTGATACAATTGAGCCGCTAGGGACATTGGGAGGACGTAATGAGTAAACCTAATGTTCATGGATTGCCCGAACATCTCCGAAAGGATTTGAAGGGTTATTTTTTAGATTATTTTGTCGAAGAAGGGGGAATTAAGAAGCGTAAGAGGGTCCGATTGGGACAGATTCCGGCGGCCCAGGCTAGATTAATCCTTGCCAAGCATACGCAGGAAATTGTGGCGGGCAAGTTTTTGGCCGAAGGCAAACCGGAACCGGGCTTTTTCGAGGCGGCGGATTCGTTTCTAGGGTATTCCGAAGTGCGAAGGAAGACCTACGAAAACGACATCCAAATGGTGGACAGACTCAAGGCCTATTTTGGTGACAGGCCCTTGACGAGTTTTACCCCGGACCTCGTGGAAGGCTTTTTGAACCATCGGCGGAAGGCCGGGAATCAGGGTCCAGGAAAAAACCGTTTTGGGAAGTCGCTGTCTAACAGCACCATTAACCGGGACTTGGGTATCCTCAAGTGCATTTTGAATCGGGCTGTTCTTAACGGTTTGTCGGAGAAGAACCCGATTCAGAGGGTCCGAGCCTTCAAGGAAGCATCCCGTGACCGTACCTTATCACCTGAGGAATACCAGGTGTTTTTGGCGCGGTGTTCACCCCGTATCAGTACCATTGTCCAGTTGGCTTATTGGACGGGTATGAGGAAGGGTGAAATTTTGGGCCTAAGGTGGGAGCAGGTGGATTTTCAGCATAAGGTTATTACGCTGGAAGCCGCCGACACTAAAACCCAAGAAAAACGGGAAGTGCCGTTGACGGAGACTTTGATTGAACTCTTGAAACGGACGCCTAAGACCCTTGGAAGTCCTTATGTTTTCACCCATAAGGGCGAACGTATGGATGATATTAAAACCGCTTTCACCAACGCCCGGCGCGAGGCGGGGATCGTGGATTTCAGGTTTCACGACCTTAGGCATTGCGCGGTGACTAATTTGAGGAAAGCGGGAGTGAACGATTCAGTCATTATGTCGATATCAGGCCATAAGACTTATGCCATGTTCAAACGGTACAACCGGATCGACCGGAAAGACCGGGAGGACGCCTTTAAACAGGTGGAAAAGTACAATGACACCAGTATGACAAACGGACAGATCGCTAAGTCGGCAGAGTGAAGATTCGCATTGTAGGGTAATGGTTTTGGAGCAGTCGGGCTAAATCCGCGTTGAGCTGTCACGCAGGAGGTCGCGGGTTCGAGCCCCGTCAACCCCGCCATACTAGTAAAAGCCCCTAAATGGACAACCATTTGGGGGCTTTTTTATTTGCGGTGGAGGGTTGGTGGGGCGATAGAGATCCAGGCGTAGCCCCCCTGGAGGGTTTATGCCCCCGCCATATAAATAAGGCCCCAACATGGGTTTCCAATTTAGGCTTTTTATTTTTGTGTCTGTATTTGGGGAAAGCATGGACTATTCGACCCTTTGTTCTCTTGCAGTGGTTTGTGTTATGGGAATGTAAAAAAATATTTTGGTACATTTTATTATTGATATATATGTTTAAAAAAAGGCACAATACTTGAAATTTAAATCGGATTGGAATGTATGACGAAATTAATTTCTTTAGCTTGTATATCTTTATTTGATTTTATTGTTTCTGGCGGTTGAACGTCAAATGGCGGTTTTGTTTCTGCTGGTGCTGCACTAGTTAGTTCCGAACAATACGATTTAACCAATACTATTATTGGTGGGGATTATTTAACTGCAGATTTTTTGCTGCCGGTGTTTATTAAGGATCAAATTGGTAGACGGTTTTGATTGAGGATCACCTTCAAGTTATAGTCGACATGAAGGTGAACGGTTTTCGAAACATGCAGGGATAAAATTGGCTGTGTTTAAATTAAATTATTTGAGGTGACTTGCATATGATCGGAAAGACCACTTGGTTTAATAATAGTTTATTTTTTGGGGTTTTTATTATCGTTGGTTTAGTTAGCGTTTATTTAATTTCTGGTTTTTTAAGTGAAGCAAGCGCTATTACGCCGACAAGTGTTTATACCATCAACACTTTTTCGAGGTGTTCTAAAAATAAAATTAGATACGGGCTTAATGTTTATGGCGCCGGAATGACCAATAAACAAGAAACCGTAGTTTCTCCTCCGGACGGTTCAAGAAACTTCCAATGGTGCATGAACTCAATACCTACTGCGGTAGGCCAAACCGTTGTTACGCCAATTTACAGTAATAATTTTTCTGATGGATCCAATGTTTATTACTTGATTCAAGGACCTTTTGGTACCAATTATTCAAAAGCTTTAATAATGTTAGATAGTCTTGCCAATTCTAATAATCATTTGTGGACTATAACTTTCCTGCGCGTGGATCCGGACGGCTCAAATGTTTATACATTTCAAAGCTCCAGTGGTTTGTATTTGGAGTATAGCGATGGACAGGTTGTTGCTTGTATGAGCCAACCTACCACTCCAGAAGCCCATGTTGGCGCTGAAGATGATAATTTTTGGTGCGTATTGAAATAACAATATTTTTAGCTTGGTTAGAGCGCCGGCCTGTCATATAGAGGTAAAAGGGTCAGGCTTGACAATTGACAGATGGACCGCCCACTAAGGCGGGGGAACTCCAACTGGACCCATATGTTTTAAGAGCTAAGGGTTAAACAAAAAGGGCCACTCTTCACGCTCGATGCGTACTGTGTGGCCCTTTTTTATTTCCAGACGAAAAAGAAACGCGTGCCCTTTTTAGAACTACTTACGGCCACCGGGGCCTTTGCGGCCGTCCTTTGGCTTGTTTTTCGCGGCATTGGGGTTGTAGCCCGCAAAGCGGTTCCATCCGCCAACCGTTTTTTTATCCGTTTTTGCAACTTCAATCTTAACGGCTGCGACCGGCGCAGGGGCGGGGGTCGGGGCCGGAGTGGCGGCCGATTCCGGGGTGCTGGGCATGGGGGCTGGAACGGAGGTGGGGACCGCCTCGGTTTCCGTGGGGTTGCTGTTCAACATATCCATTGCGATTTCCTTTTGGCTTCCTAGAGCCTTGATATTGGCTTGTACGTTAGACATTAAAGGGAAAAAAAGATAGCGATTTTTACTGGGAAGTTGATGGAAAATCTTGAAATTCCCTTATTAAAATCAATGTGATGGGATCGGGTGTCCGCGACGGGGCCCCGGGTTGGACCAGTAAAGGAACGTTTAAAAATGGCCAGAGACTTAAAAATCGTTTCTTTCAAATCGGCCCATGAATGGAAAAAATGGCTCGCTAAAAATCATGTCGCGTCTCAGGGTGTTTGGCTGAAAATTTTTAAGAAAGATTCTAAAGTCATCTCGATTAGCTACCCGGAAGCTTTGGACGAAGCCCTTTGCTACGGTTGGATTGACGGCCAAAAGGCGGCTTTTGATGATAAGGCCTGGCTGCAGAAATTTGGCCCGCGACAGTCGAAAAGTGCTTGGTCGAAGATCAATGTCGGCCATGCCGAACGCCTAATCAAAGCGGGCCGCATGAAACCGGTAGGACTACAAAAAATCGAATCCGCTAAAAAAGACGGACGTTGGTTGAAAGCCTACCAATCGCAAAGTTCAGCCGAATTACCGGCGGATTTTTTGCGGGAAGTCAGTAAAAATTCAAAAGCGAAGGTCTTTTTAGAAAGTTTGAGCCGCCCCAATGTGTATTCCATCATTTACCGGCTTCAAACGGCGAAAAAACCTGAAACCCGGCGCAAACGGATAAACCAATTCGTGGAAATGCTTTCGAAGGGCGAAAAGTTTCATCCCTGAACAAATTAAAAGGGTTCGGTTTGAGAATTGACGGAGATTGTTTTGACTCGAAACTAGCGTGAAATTAAAAAAGCCCTTAAGCATTCCGCCTAAGGGCTTTTTTATACCAATTCTTTTAGACTTGCGACAAGCCGCCATCGGCTACCAACTCAATGCCATTCACGAAACTGCTTTCGTCGGACGCCAAGAAAAGAACCGCGTTAGCGATCTCGACGGGCTGTCCCGTGCGGCCCAAGGGAATCTGGGCGGTCATGCTGTCCAGGAAACCTTGAACTTGCTCCTTGGTCATGCCTAACGTGTCAAAACCCGGCGTCAAGACCGGGCCGGGGCTGACAATGTTGACCCTTATCTTCCGGCTCTTGAGGTCTGTGGCCAAGGTGCGGGCCAGGGAGCGGACCGCCGCTTTGGTGGCGCTATAGACCGACGCGGCGGCCATGCCTTTTAAGCCGGCGATCGAGGCGTTCAAGATAATTGAGGCGCCGTCCTTCAAAAGGGGAAGGGCCTTTTGGACTGTGAAAACCGTGCCGCGGACATTGGTGTTGAACTGTTTGTCGAAATGCGCTTCCGACACCATTTCGATGGGCAAAAATTCAAAGGTGCCGGCGTTGGCGAAAAGAATGTCCAAGTGTCCTTTTTCCTGTTTGATCTTGGCGTAGAGGCGGTCCAAATCCGCCAGCTTCGCGATGTCGCCCTGCACGGGGATGGCGTTGGCGCCGATCGATTTCGCCGCCTCATCGAGTTGCTTTTGACGGCGGCCGGTGAAATAAACAACAGCCCCTTCCTCAACGAACCTTTTGACCGTCGCTAATCCGATGCCGCTATTACCGCCGGTTACCAGCGCTACTTTGCCTTCGAGCCTTTTCATATCATTCTCCTTGAGTTTATTGTTACTTTTTAAGTAACAAAATAAGCAAAAAAAATCAGCCGGCCTTTACGCCGGAAATAACGTCCGCCAAACTCACTTTCCCCAAACTTTCTTCCGTGGACCTTTGGGTCGCTTTCAACACCTTTTCCATGACGGGTTTGATGTTGCAGCTGACCGCGCAGCTTTTATCCTCCGGATAGTGGTGGATCGCGAAAATCTTGGGGCTTTCCACCGCTTCGTAGATATCCAAGAGCGAAATGGCTTTGGGAGTCCGGGCGAGGGTACAGGCGCCGTTCTTTCCGGTGGTGGTATGGACCAAACCCGCTTTTGATAATTTTGAAAGCGTCCGGCGCACGAAGCTGGGGGAAGTGTTGACACTTTGGGCCATCCGGCTCGACGTGACGCTGTTCGGGGAATTGACCCCCAAAGCGGTCATAAAATGCACCGCGATTGAAAATTGGGTGTTGGTTGCCATAAAGTTACTTTAATAGTAACAATATAAAAAAACAAGGGCGGAGGAAACTTTTGGAAGAAAGGCTTTCGCCTTATTTGTCTTCCGAACGGCTGGCCTTGTTCAAAAGCTTGGGATGATTGGCCCCCCAGTAGAGCATTTGGCGGTAAACCTTCCGCAGGGCATAGCCTTCCTTGGTGATGGTGTATTCGACCCGAGGTGGCATTTCCGCGTAAATCTTGCGGTGGACCAGGCCGTCTTTTTCCATTTCCCTCAACTGAAGCGTCAAGATGCGCCGGGTGATGCCGGGGATCTTGCGTTGGAGCTCGCCAAAGCGGCAAAACTTGTTGGTGGTCAGGTGGTAGATGATAAGAAGCTTCCACTTGCCGCCCACCACCTTGAGGACCTTTCCGATGATCTCAATGCGCTGGGCGATCTCATAGCGCACTCCGTTGATTTCCAGGGATTGGACGGGTTTTTGACGGCGGACGGGCTTGGGTTTCATCAAGGGGTCGGTATCCTTTTTGTGCCTACTTGTGGAAAAAGTCCCTAATCCTTATACCACTAATAGAAAAGTCATCCAACTGCCCCTGAAATTTTGAGAGGGACCCCGAATGCCGGCCTCTAACCCTAAGAAAATAACCGCTCCCGCCCCGGTGGAAGAACACGCCGGGGGCCTGACCCGCGTGGAAATCATGGTCATCTTGACCGTGGGCATGGCGGCTTTGCTGCAAGTCATCGATGCCACCATCGTCAACGTGGCCCTGCCCACCATGATGGGCAACCTGGGAGCCACCCTGGATGAGATCGGCTGGGTGGTGACCGGCTATATCGTGACGAACGCCATCGTGCTTCCCATTTCGGGCTGGCTGGGCATTCGCTTTGGCCGCCGCAGTTACCTGATCACCTGCATCCTTCTTTTTACCGCCGCTTCGGTGGCTTGCGGGCTTTCGCCGAACCTTTGGACCTTGGTCTTTTTCCGGCTCATCCAGGGCGCGGCGGGCGGTGCTTTATTGCCGACATCGCAGGCCATCATCCAAGAACTTTTCCCGGGCAAGCGGGCGGGCATGGGGAGTTCTTTGTTCGGCATCGTGGTCATCGTGGGGCCGACCATCGGCCCGCCTTTGGGCGGCTGGCTGACCGACCACATGGGTTGGCGCTGGATCTTTTATATCAACCTGCCCTTGGGACTCTTGGCGGCCTTTTTGACCACCCTGTTCGTGAAAAACCATTCAAAGGATGGCGAGGATAGCGAGGCGCACCGCCGGATGAGGGAAGCGCCCATGGACAGCATGGGTCTGGCGCTTTTGACCGTTTGGGTGGGATGCCTCCAGTTTGTTTTGGAACGCGGGGGAGCGGATGATTGGTTCTCCTCGAGCACGATTATGACCCTGACGCTCATCGGCGCTTTGGCCCTGCCGCTGTTTGTTTGGTGGGAATGGAATCAGGAATATCCAATCGTGGATTTGAAGCTCTTTAAGCGCATGGAGCTGGCCAACGGCGTCTTGGTCATGGGCTTGGTGGGGACCATCGTGACCGCCGGCTTTTTTTTCATCCCCTTTTTCGCCACTAATATTTTAAACATGGACGCGACGGCGACCGGCTACCTTTTTATGCCAAGCTCCCTGGCCATGGGCGTCATGATGCCCATCGTGGGCGCGCTTCTCTTTAAATATGAGCCCCGGCTTTTCATGCTGTCGGGCATCGCGATCACCGCGCTGGGCATGTACATGCTGACCTATCTGTCGCCCCAGTCCGGCTATTGGGAACTTTTCTGGCCGCTCATGGTGCGGGGCATCGGCTTGCCGGGCATCTTTATTCCTTTGAACGCCATGGTGTTGGGCGCCTTCAAGGGACCCTCGCTGGGCCAGGCCGCCGGCATGATGAACCTGTCCCGGCAATTGGGCGGAAGCTTGGGCATCGCTGTTCTTTCCGTCTTTTTCGATCACGCCCAGGATAAGGCCTATGACCACCTGCGCCAGTTCATCAGCCCCCTCGCCATGGGATTCAGCCAGTGGGCCCAGAGCGTGCAGGGCGTGGCTTACCGTTTTTCGAACGAAGTGGGATTGTCCCATCCGATGAATCTCTTGGCCAAGGAAGCCTATTTCCGGGTCAAGAAGCAGGCCTTCGTGATGGGTTTTGATGAGGTGGGTTGGTACATGCTGATCGCCATCGCCCTGACGGCGATTCCGATCTTTTTCCTCAAGCGGCCCCAAGCGATGGAGACCAAGCATATGGCCGCCGAGTAGGCGAGGCGTCGCTCCTCAACTTGACAATTAAATGTAGGGAAGCGGCCGCGGAATAAGCGTCAAATCTCAATTTCAAAATTAAGTGGATGGAAGCCTGCCGCCTTTGGGCGGCGGGCTTTTTTATTGGGAAAAGGGATTTCTCAAGAAGGGCAAGGTTTTCCTTTAGACGCCGGAGCCTGCCCGGAGGGAGCGTAAAATTTTGACCGCCTATGAGATCTATTTTGCCCAGGCCTGGCATTTTTTAGCTTTTGGAGCCTAGGATAAATTAATGGAATTGAACAGAGTTGATTGTGAGCAGTTCATTTTCCCGGCCACATCGGCGGGGAAGTGATTGACCCATGGAGGTGCTTTATGGGACTGATTCATTTTCTGGCAGTGGCTTTGACCGCTGTGGCGGTGGGAGGATTCGGTTATTGGTTTTTGAAGGGCGGGCGCCGGGCTTTGAGTCCGGCGAAGGTCCTGGTCCTTCTTCTGGTTTTGGGGGCGGGTTTGTCCGCGGGCTGCGTCAGGCGGGTAACGGTGGACTTAGGCCATCCGCTTTATTACTACGATAGCGACCACCATCGGATCTGGTATGACCATCATGACGATGATTGGCACCGGGCCCACGGGGATCACTGGGAAGAGTGGCATCCGTAGCCGCTGCCGCCCGGGTTTCCAAAGCCATGGAACCGTTCGGTTCCATGGCTTTTTTGTTTCGATTTTTCAAGCCCTCCGCCAGCCATTTTCCGACTCCGGTCACTTTGACTTATGACCCAGGTCATAAAAAAGTCCTCCGGATCGGCCTAGGATGGAATCAAGGAAAAAGGAGGAAGCTATGGCAAACCAATGGATCGAGAAATTTAAATGGCGCGTGGGTAAATGGTTTTGGACGCCGCCGGGCGAATTACCTGTGGCCGATAAAAAAGACGCAGCTTGGATTATTCCCGGGGGCAAGCCGGTGAAAAACAAGACCCGGCGTTTTTCCAAGGCTCAAAAGGGAACCCCGCCGGCGGGAACCAAGGCCATCGAGGAGTTTCACCACCGGGGAAGCTATTCCAACCGGGAGCCCCATGGACCCCATGCCACAAAGGCCGTGATGGGGTTCCGGGGAAAAGGCGCGAAGGTGGAGCGCCGTTCCAACCGAAGCCGCCTGCGCCGCGCGCAGCAAGCCTAGCTGAGCGACCCCGCTTCTTTCACTTGGCCCATTCCCGGGCCAAATGAAAGCTTTGCGTTGAATTAATAGCTGTGGTTGTCCAGTTTGACCTTACCCCGGAAAACCCAATAGATGCTGGCCGTATAAGACAAGACCAAAGGCATTCCGATCAGGGCGAAGAGCGCCATGATCTTCAAGGTTTTGATGGAGGAGCAGGAATTATAAATGGTGAGGCTGTTTTCCGGCGAGGGGTTTGAAAAAACCATGTTTGGGTACATGCCGATGCCGAACAAAGCCATCAAACTCAAAAGCGCCGCGCAAGAGGAGAAAAAGGCCCCCAGGCCATGTCCTTTGCTGATATTGCGGGGGATGTTGGCGATGGCCAGCACGCTGATGACGGGGATCAAAGCCAGGACCGGAACGCGCTTGATGGTGTCCACCATGTGGGGAATGAAGAGCAGGGTGGCGATGGTGGTGAAGACATATAAAAGGATGAAGGCGATCATGGTGTTGGGCACCCAGGTTTTCAAACGGGCCTGCAGGATTCCCTCGGTCTTGAGCACGATATAGATCGAGCCGTGCATCATGAAAAGGGCCAGGGTGGTCACGCCCAAAAGCAGGGGGTAGGGGGTTAAAAGCCCCAAGAAAGATCCCGCGAACTCATGGTCGGGCCCGATGGGGATTCCCCAGGCGATGTTGCCCAAGGCCACTCCCACCAAGAGGCTGGAAACGATGCTGCTCACGCTGAAACTCACGTCCCAAAGGTTGCGCCACCAGGCCATGGGCTGTTTGCTCCTGAATTCAATGGCGATGGCCCGGAAAATGAGGGCCACGAGGAGCAGCATGAAGGCCAGGTAGAAGCCCGAGAAGACCGTGGCGTAAACCTCGGGAAAGGCCGCGAAAAGGGCCCCGCCGCCGGTGACCAGCCACACCTCGTTGCCGTCCCAAATGGGCCCGATGGCGTTCAGGAAAATCCGCCGTTCCTGCTCCTTCTTGACGAAAAGATGCAGGGCGCCCACTCCCAGGTCAAAGCCGTCCAGGATGGCGTAACCGCTGAGCAGCACCCCCACCAAAATAAACCAAAGCGTTTGCCAGTCGAAGTTCACGCGCGCCTCCCTTGTTCGGGGGTTTCCATTTGGAGACCCTTTTGGATTTTATCGTTCAGCAGATAGACGAAGAGGATGAACAAAAGCAGGTAAATGAAGCCGAAAAGAATCAGGGAAGTCAAAACCTCGGAGGCGTTCACGGTCTTGGACAGGGCGTCCGAGGTCTTCATCAGGTTATAAACGATGTAGGGCTGGCGGCCCACCTCGGCGGAAAACCACCCCAGTTGGTTGGCCAATTGGGGCAAAAGCACGCTGGGCACCAAAATTTTAAGGAACCAGGCGGACTTAAAAAGCGAACCGCGGAGCCAGAGGAATATCCCGGTCCAGGCGATCAGGATCAGCGCCATGCCGATGGCGATCATGGCGTGGTAGGTTTGGAAGACGAAATTCACCGGCGGCCTCTTGTCGGGCGTGAAGGAATTCAAGCCCGTGACGGGCCCGTCGGTTTTACCCGTGACCAGGTAACTGAGAAGACCGGGAATGAAGGCGCCGTGGGTTTGCTGGTTTTTCTCATCCACCCAGCCGAATAAATAAAGGGGCGCTGGACCCAGCGCGTCATAATGGCCCTCATAAGCCGCCAGCTTGGCGGGCTGGGTTTGGGAAACCACCACCGCGCTGTCATGGCCGGAAAAAAGCTGGAGGATTGAGGCGATGGCGGCGATGACCAGGGCGATCTTCATGGAACTTTTGGCGAAGTCCAAGTTTTTGCCCCGTAAAAGATAATAAGCGCTCACGCTTAAGACGGCGAAAGCCCCGGCCTGCCAGGCGCCCATATAAACATGCCAAAGGCGGTCCAGGGTGGAGGGGCTAAAAACAACCTGCCAAAAGTCGGTGACCTCGGCCCGCACGGCGCCGCCGGGTTGTCCCACCAAGTGGTAGCCCGAGGGGGTCTGCTGCCAGGAATTGGCCACCACGATCCAGACCGCGCTGAAGTGGGCGCCCAGGGCCACCATGAAGGTGGCGAAAAAATGCGTGCCCCGGTTGATGCGGTCCCAACCGAATAAAAGCAGGGCGAGGAATCCCGACTCCAGGAAAAAAGCGAAGATGCCCTCGGCGGCCAAGGCGCTTCCGAAAACGTCGCCCACGAAACGGGAATAGGTGGCCCAGTTGGTGCCGAATTGGAATTCCATCACGATGCCGGAGGCCACGCCGATGGCGAAGATCAGTCCGAAGATCCGGGTCCAAAATTTGGCCATTTCCAGGTAGAGGGTTTTCCGGGTGAAATAGTAAAGCCCTTCCATGGAAACCAGGATTAGCCCCAAGCCGATGCTCAAGGGAGGGAAAATATAATGAAAGGCGACGGTGAAACCGAATTGGGCGCGGGAAAGGCTCAGCACATCCATGAATGGCTCCTTGTTTTTTCCAGGTTCAAGAAAAGGTCAAACGAACAGTTTGATGTTAAAGGAGCGGGAGACTCGATTTTATGACTTGGGTCATATTGCGCGCTGTTGGCCGCTTTCTTGACAAGGGGCAACCGGGGCATCCAAGGTACGCAGCACGACCTGGTTTCGGCCCCGGCCCTTGGCCTCGTAAAGGTTTTTGTCGGCCGCGTCAATGAGAGCTTGATAGTCCAACCCTAAAGGGCGGGGCAGGGTGACCGCCCCGATGCTGACGGTGATTTGGGTTTCGTGGATTCCGTCCCGAAAGACGGCCTTTTGAGTCTCGGCGCGGATGCGTTCGGCCGCCTTTAAAGCGTCCTTTTCGTCGCAGTTGGGCAGGATACAGAGGAATTCCTCGCCGCCGTAGCGGGTGGCCACATCGCCCTGCCGGAGGCACTGTTGGACGATCTTGGAAAAACCCACCAATACCCGGTCCCCAAAGGGATGGCCGTAGGTATCGTTGACCCTTTTGAAAAAGTCCAAATCCATCATCAGGCAGGAAAGAGGCCTCGAAGGGACGGAGGTTTTGCGGAATTCAATCTTGAGGAAGTCGTGCAGGAAACGGTGGTTGCCCAGCCCGGTCAGTGGATCGGTCACGACTTCGTTCGAAAGTTCCCGGTTGAGCGTCAAGACCCGGTCGGTTTGGCGGCCTAGGTACAAACCGAAAACACCGAAAACCGAGCAGGTTCCCAACAGCATGTAAGAATAAAAAAAACCGTATTGGCCCCATTCGCCCGCCAGGTGGCCGAGCAGCGGCGGGGGCGCCATCAGGCCGCGGACTAGGAAGGCCCCCAGGGGCGCGCCCAGGCCCAGCGCCGCGCCCAATAAACCGAATGCGGTAGCCTTTTTCATGGCGGGTCCTTTCTGAGGCGCGAAATCAACCCTTGCGCCGGTCGAATTCGATGGCGCCGTCCTTGAGCCCGATCCGCCGCTTGGCCCGGTTGGCGTAGCCCAGATCGTGGGTCACCATGATGATGGTGGTTTTGGATTGGCGGTTGGTTCGCTGGAAAATTTCCATCACCTTTTCGCCGCTGACCGAATCCAGGTTGCCGGTGGGTTCGTCGGCGAAAAGATATTGGGGTTCCATGATGAGGGCCCGGGCGATGGCGACACGCTGTCTTTCACCCCCCGAGATTTGCCCGGGAAGCTTGGCGCGGATGGGACCAATCTCGAATTGGTCCATTAACCGGATGGCTTTTTTTCGAAGTTCCTCGTGCCGGTTGGTTTTGCGGGCGGGGAAGAGCACGTTTTCCTCGCAGGTTATTTCGGGCAAAAGGTAATGGAATTGGAAGACGAATCCCATTTTTTGATTCAGGAACCGGTGTTTTTCTTTTGGGGTCAGGGAGGTCGTGTCCCGGCCGTCGAGCAATAACTTGCCCGAACTGAGCCGGTCCAAAAGGCTCAGGGAATAAAGCAGGGTGCTTTTGCCCGAGCCCGACCGACCCGTGATGGCCACGAACTCGCCGTCTTTTATCTCAAAGCTCAGGCCCTTGAGCACGATGGTGGGGGGATTCCCGAAGGATTTGACGAGGCTTTGCGCTTTCAAACCCATGTCAGCCCTCCGATCTCAATATGTCGATGGGATCCATGCGGCTGGCCGAGCGGGCGGGCAGGAAACCCGCGAAAAGCCCCGACAGGAAGGCCAGCAAAAAAGCCATTTCATAGAAATAAAGGTGCCAGGCGATGAGCATATGGTCGACGGAAGAGACCCCCATGCCGGTCGCGAGCTTGATGGATTGGACATAAAGGCAGACCAAGGTGCCCGCGCCCAGGCCCAAGAGTCCGCCGATAAATCCCAGGATCAATCCTTGGGAGAGGAACAGTTGGATGATGTCGGAGGCCTCAAAGCCCATGGAGCGGAGGATGGCGATCTCCCCGCGTTTTTGAAGGACGATCATATTCAGGATATTGTAGATGCCGAAGGCCGCGATCATGAGCACCACGGCGCTGAGGATGTAGCGGATCATGTCCTGCATCTTGAAGACCGTGAAAAAGTTGGCGTTGGCCTCGTCCCAGCTCTGCACCTTTTCCCGGCTGAGGGCCGCCCATTGGTCGGCCACCCGGCGGGCTTGGGTGATGTCCTTCAATTTGACGATAATTTGGGAGACCTGTCCGGGCGTCTGGTTGATTTGCTGGACATAGTGGATGGGCGCGTAGGCCGTGGTCTGGTCGATTTGGTCGATGCCGGTGTTGAACAGGCCGGCCACTTTGGCGGGGACGGTTTGCCCCAGGGTATTGACGATGATGAGGGTGTCGTTGACCCTGAGCCCCAACTTTTGGGCGAGGGCCTGGCCGATCACCACCTGGAAGCCGCCTTTGTCCAGGTCCAGGAAATTCCCCGAAACCATGTCGGACAAGACGTCGGTCGCCTGGATTTGATGGCGGGCTTCCACGCCGACCAGGCTGATGGTCCGTGAAAGTTTTCCCCGGGTGATCAGGGCTTGGGTCGTCATTTCCGGGGCATAGGCTTGGACCCGGTCGTCGGCTTCGAGGCGGTCAAACCATCCCTGGGGATACTCGATATGCGGGGTGACGTCGTGGTTGACCGGGGGGGCGATCCAACGCACCAAGGCGCCCGGAAAAAAAACGGAGTCCAAAGAATGTTCCTCCAACTGGGTGTCCTCCGCCGAGATGCTGATATGGGCGGTGGAATTGATCAGGCGCTGGATGAAATATTCCCGGAATCCCAGCATCATGCCGGACAAGATCAAAAAGGCCGCCGTGCCGAAAATAATGCCCATCAGCGCCAAAAGGGTCTGACGGGGCCGGGCTAAGAGCTGTTTGATGGCCAGAAAGAGCATTAGGGTTTCCTTGGAAGCAGGATGAGGTCCGCCGGTTGGATACTCCCGTCCGTCACCTCGGCCCAAGTCCCGTCCTCGGCGCCAAGCTTGACCGGGACCTTTAGGGTGTTCCCGTTCCTTATTAGTTTGACCTCGCCTTGGTCCAGCGCCGCCACGGGTATTTGAAGGACTTGTTTCCGGGTTTCCACTTGGATCGCCACATCGGTGGTCATACCCACCAACGCGCCTTCAGGCATCTGGGGCACCTCAATATTCACCAGGAATTGCCCGTCCTTGGGATAGACGGCGGAGACGGTTCCGTTTAAGCGGTCACTTCGCAAGGTCTCGAAACTGATGATGGCGGATTGGTTTTGGCGGACCCGAAGCGCCCCTTCTTGTTCCAAGGAGACGACGATATAGGGATTTTTCACGTCGGTCAGGGTCAGGACGGGAATCTGGGGGAAGAGGGTTTCGCCTTCCTTGAAAGGAAGGGAAGTCACAACGCCCGCGAAGGGGGCGCGCACGGCGGGAAGATCGGCCAGCGCCACCAGGGGAGCGCCTTTCAACACGGCGTCCCCTTCTTGGACATAAAGTTTTTCAAGGGTGTCGGAGACCCCGAGTTTTAAATCAAAGGTATGGCGGGCAGTGACGGTGCCTATGCCATAGACGGCTTCCACCATATCGCCGATTTTGGGATGAATCTTCACCGGACTGGACCAGGAGCGGAGGACCAACAGAATGAGGATCAACAAGCCTAAGCCGGCGATGATCCAGGGCGAGTGGGGCGGATGAAAAAGGGCGTGGAATTTGGTCGGCGGAGCGGGAGCGGCGGATTTTTTCATGAGGGCCTCCTAGGCGGGATCTTCATCCCCGAGTTTAAAGGACAATAAGCGCAACAGGGCAGTTTTTTCTTCCGGGCTGACCAACCGGTCCAATTCAGGATAAAAGATGTGGTTTTCCCGCTGGGTGTGGTGTTCCAAAAGTTTTTTAAAAAAAGCCTGATCGTCTAACAGGGCCAGGATGTCCTTGGCGGGAGAAGAGGGGATAAGCCGGGACAAGCGCAGTTTCAACCGGCCCAGCCATTCGACGATTTTTTGGTGTTCGCCCACGAAGAGGTCGGGGGATCCGCCCCTTTGGGGCGCCGCCCTTTGGCGGTAAATCGGGAGCAGTATCTCATCCTCTTCCCGGATATGGCCCAAGAGCGCCCGCTCATAAACTTCCCAAAGGGTCCGGGCTTTTTTAAGGTCTTTATCCAGGACGCTGGACCGGTACTGCTGGAAAAGATCTTCCAAGTCCTGGTGAAAATAGTTGAGGCTCCGAAGGGTGGGCGCGGAAAGAGGAAGGGTCATGATGGCTCCTGGTTTTATCGGATGCTTACCTTGACCCAGCCTATGCCTTCCTTCGCGGGTTCATTATGATCCGGAACATATTGGGAGGTTTTAATTCGAGCTGGAGGGAAGGGGCGTCGGCGCCGTCTCGGGGGTGGATTGGGTTACCTGGATCGGAATTTGCTTGTCCTTGAGGGCCTGGCGCCGCAGGATTTCCCGCCGGACGGAATTCATCATATCCATCGAACTGCCGTGCATGATGTCCCCGGCCAAGGGGGCTGAAAAATTAGGATGTACGAAAAGGCGGTAGGCGACTTCCACCCGTTTTTTTTCGTCCCCGGACGAAACGATGCTCCAATCGCCCCAATACAGATCGAAATCCTTCCGGTCCATGTCCTGGAAAGTGATGGATTGGCCCGGAGTTTCCCGGACGAACAAAAGAAGCCGGGCGCTTTGGGTGAAGAAAAGGAAGCCGCCTTCGGCCCTTTGACTCAGGTAAATCCCCAATCCATCGCGTTTGACGACTTTACTTTCTTTCATGCTGCTGATGAAGTTTGGGATGTGCTCGAAATCGGTAAGCACATCCCAAACCACCGAAGGATCGGCGGCGACGTCAAAGCTGGAATTGACGCGGTAATAGCCGTCCTTCGACTGGAATGTCATGGAAACAGGTTCGGCCGCCCAGCCCGCGCCGCTCAAGAGAGCGGCGCAGGCGGCGGCCAGGAAACCCCCGCGAAAAGGTGTGTGAAGCGCTTTAAGCCTTTTCATCGCGTCTTCCTTAAAACGAGTACTGGAACATCATGCGTCCCGCCGGAACCAGCGAAACACTGCCCAGGCCGGTGGCGGCGACTTGGTTGGGCATCTCGGCCAAGACGTACATGCCGTCGTTGCCCAAGACTTCCGGGGCGTTGATCATCCACATGGCCTCGGCCACCAGTTTGGCGTTCGAGTTCATGTGCCAGGTGATGGAAGGCAGGGTCAACTCATAAAGCACTTTGCTGCCCGTGATCGAGGGATAAACCGTGCCGGCGGCCGGGGTGACCCGGAAAGAATTATCCGGAACCACCAAGGCGAAACGTCCGGCGATTTCCCACGGATTGTCCCCCAGGGAAGCGATGACTTCGGCGCCGCCGATATTGATCTGGCCGGAGGTGACGGTTTGACCATTGATGACCATGGGCGCGAAGTCCCAGGCGTCAAAATGGGCCAGGTTGGCCTGGGCCGTCAGGGTGAAGGTGGTGTCGCCCAGGGGCGCCCGGACTTGGGTGTCCAGGCTTGCGGTCCAATATTGGGCGTGGACGGGTCCGAAGTTAGCGGCCGTTTTTCCCAAGAAAGGGTTCCAGGCGCCGTACAGCATCATGTTGCCGTAGTCGCTGTTGGCGTCAAAGGCGCCGGTATAACCGCTTTGAAGGGCCAGATCGGTGGAATGGCCCGCGTTGCTGTCCATCTCATACATGCCGTTCAAGTGCAGGGCGAACTCGGTCTTCGTCGGTTTGACGAATCCGGTCTGCGCTTGGTGAAAGGGATCCTTCGTGATTCCGTCGTCAATCCCGATCCTCAGGAACATCAGGGGGGGGAAATTAAAGGTTTCGGGCAGGTACCGTTGGGGCAAATTGGGGGCTCCGCTCAAAACACCGCCGGCGAAATCCAATTGACCCATCTGGCCATAAAGGGACAAGCCGTTGTCGTAGCCCGTGTTGAAAAACATATTATAGATGAGGGATTTTTCCGTGAAGAGCTGGTTGCCCTCATAGACCGCGCTTTCCAGGTTGGTCGGCACCTTGAATTGTCCGACCTTCACATAGACCATGTCGGGAATGATCGGGATATCGGCGTTAAATTCTTTCAGGTTGATTTGATTGTTGGTGCTGTTGATGGCCTCGCCGCCGAGCCCCAACTCGAAGTTCCACTTGTAGCCTTGGAATTGCCCCGAAGTGGTCAAGCGGTCCTCGACGTTGAACAAATAGATCCGGGTATGTTCCCGGGTCGGGTCGTTCGTCACCAATTCCAACTCGCCCAGTTCCTGGAACCGGCCGCCCAAGCTGAGGGTCAAGTCGTCGTTCTGGAAAATTTCGGCTGAGTGTCCGCGCATCGGGAGGCCGGCCAACAGCGCCACCCCCAAAGCTAGTTTCTTAAGATTTTTCATCGCCCTACCTCCTTTATTTTTTAACAAATGAAGCCGCGCCCTTATTTTGGGGACACGGCGAAAGTCACGTCGTAGTGAATTTCGATCTCATCGGTGCAGGTGATGGAAGTCACCACGAGGGAAATGGACGGGGGCGCTACGCCGAAATCGGTCATCTTGAGTTTCTGGACGCCCTTCAAGCGGATCGCCCCGTTCTTGAGAGACGCGTCGGCGCTCAGCGTGATGGGGGCGCTTTGGCCGGCCACCGACAGCGTGCCCTGGGCCGTGAAGGTATAGGTTCCGGGAGCGGCTCCGGCCGTCACCAGGCCTTTTAAGAGTGAAAAGCTTATCTCGGGATTTTGGGCCGACTTGAGGGCTTTATAGGCGTTGTTATCCAGGCCCGATTCCTTTGACTTGAAGTCCGCCAGCGGCACTACGAGGGATGCTTGGGTGATTTGAAGCGCGACCAGGTTCGATTCGGGAAGAGTAGCCACCTTTGCGGAACCCAACAGTGAACCGGCCCGCATTTGGTATTTGTGCAGGGTGGAGTCCCCTTCCAGATACAAGGAACTGCCGGGCTGAAGGGTGAGTGTGGCGCCGCTTCCCGCCAAGGGCTTCGTGTCCGTGACCGGACCCGTGATCGAGGCGGCCTTCGCGTACCAAGGGGTATAACCCTGGGTGAGCTGGTTGCCGCTGAATCCGCCGTCGGCCCGCAATAGGACGGGGGCAAAGGCTAGGAAGGCGATGGCCGTCATCAGGACTGATAGTTTGTGCATGGTGAAACCTCCAAAAATAAATTTCAAATGGCTAATGCAACCCGGGTGCCAAGGGCGAAATGGCCTTAAATCAGGATTTGCGCGGGGCGCGGGAGCCTCATAGAGGGTGTTTATGGCGTGGATGCCATGGTCGCGGCGCCAAGCCAATTAAAAAAAGCCTTTATGTGATAGGCGTCATCATGAAAAAAGTCTCGAAACGATAGCTTGGGGAAAAGTGAAGGAGGGTGGGTATGACTCATCTAATTTTTGGAAAACGAAAAAAGCGTTATGGCTGTCCCATGCACCCCGAACAGGACTCGGATTTACCGGGGCAATGCCCCAAGTGCGGCTTGTACCGGGTGGACGCGTGGGGCGGGGTTAAAAACCGCCTTTGGAAAATCGCCCGGCGTCTGGGGTTTAAGTCAAAACGCTTTAACGGATGATCGATTGGATCAGCGTCCCGCCAAAAAGCAAGATCGCGCCCCAAAAGAACCAAAGCGGCGCGGGGACATTGTGAATTATTTTTTTCATCCAAGCCTCCGATGGAAAGATGCCGCCACCTTACTCCCGCCAAAACCAACCCACTATGACGCCAGTCATAAGCCGGAATGGATTTCGGCGGGAAACTGAAATGGTCCAATTCCGGTTCAAGGAGACCCTTTATGGTGATCGTCGAGCAAGAAGCCAAAATTGAAAGACTGGTGTGGTTCATCCATTTGCGTTGGGCGGCCATCTTGGGCGGAGGCGTCATCCTTTTAGTGGGATCCTTGGTTTTTTCCTTTCGGGTCGCTTATGGCCCGATCGTGGTCTGCCTGGTGGTTTTGGCGGTGTTGAACGGGACTTATTTGGCGGTTTGGAACAAGCTTCGGGGATCGGGCGCGGCGGGGCTCGACCTGGAAAAGTCCGGTGGCAATCTTTTACACCTTCAAATGGCGGGGGATTTCCTGGTCTTGACGGCCCTCCTTTATTTCAGCGGCGGCGCGGGGAATCCGCTGGTTCTCTTTTATTTATTTCATCTGGCCATCGGAGCCTACATTTTTCCCGTGGCCGAAAGTTTTTTTTACGCCCCCCTGGCAATTGTCCTGCCCTGGATGCTTTACGCGCTTCAAACGGCCCGGCCTTCCATCGCTGATTTTTGGGGTCCCGCCGGCGGCCCTTCCTTGGGTTATGAAAGGGCCTTTTTGATCGCCTATTCGGCCGCCGTGGCGGGTCTTTGGATTTTTCTTTCCAGGCTTTCCCTGGACGTGCGGATCAATGAATGGAAATTAAAGCGGAAAACCGCCCAACTGAAGGAGGCCAAGGAAGGGCTGGAACAATTGGATGTTTTTAAAAACCAATTCCTCCACCAATTGGCCGACCACTTGAAGACCCCGACGTTGGAAGTGGAAGAGCGCTTGGCCCAATTGGAAAAAAGCCTGCCTGAAAATTCCATGAAAGAGCGGGAGTCGGTCCGGGACGCCCGCCGGCATGTTCAGGGACTGGAATCCACCATGGATGATCTACTCTGGCTTTCGCGGCTCCAGGTAAAAGACATGCCTTTGAAGAAGGAAACGGTCGAGGTTTATAAGACTGTCTTGAGCCGGATTCAGGCCCAGGAGCCGCAGGCGAGGGCCAAGGGAATTTCATTTCGACTGCATGGAGGGAGCGACGTCCGGCTATGGGCGGACAAGGCCGCTTTTGGGCGGGTGATGGATAACCTCATCTCAAACGCGGTCAAGTACAGCCCGGAGACGGGCGGGCCGGTCACGATTGAGGTTGAAATGAAGCCCGAATGGATGGTGGTATCGGTCCAGGATGAGGGGATTGGAATCCCAGAGTCGCAGCGAAAAAAGATTTTCGGCGAGTTTTTCCGGGCTTCCAACGCGAAGGCCAAGGAAAAATTCGGAACCGGCCTCGGATTGGCGATCGTCCAACGCATCCTGGCCTGGCATGGGGGCAAGGTGGTCCTCGACAGCCAGACGCGAAAGGGAACCCGGGTGGAAACCTGGTGGCCGCTTTTATCGACTTGGAAGGAAACGACCCATTAAGGGCTGGTGGTTGTTGAGAAGATTTTTGGAATGGGGGGCGTGAAACTTTTGTCCTGCGGCCGGAACATTTTTTTTATTTTGGTGGTTTTTTGCGCGTCTATTCAACTTTTTTCCTTACGCCCCCTTTGGGCCGACGGGGAAGCTCTAGGCTCCCGGATGGAGTCGGGATGGGCCCCTTGCGAGGATAATCTTTATACGGGGGTGGATTCTCAAGGATGGCAAATCTATAAAGAAACCGTCGAAAAAACAGAAAAATACCAGGAGGACCCGCGGATCAAGGATGAAAGCGTCCAGCTTTTTTGGGCGACCGATCGGGGTTTCTTTGGGTTTCAGTTGGGCCCGGTTTGGTTTTTAGACCGGCAGGCGGACAGCCTTCGAAAGGGTGACGCGGTGGTGGTCCATGGCTATTATTCCTCCTGGGACGGCCGGTCGGTCATCGTGGCCGCCCTGGTGGAGCGGGAGGATGGGGAACTGCGGTTATTGGACCGGGATGGCACCCCGGTTTGGTGCGCTTGGCGTTACCATGGGGAAGCCGGGAAATAAAAAAGGGCGCGCCACAGCGCGCCCCTCTAGAATGCATTAAAGACGGCCTATTTATTAAGCTTCTTTTATTGTTTGCGCCCTCCTAAAACCCTTAGAATTGCTCAACTCGAAGGGATGCCATCCATTGAAAAAAATGAAGAAAAAAATAAAAAAGCCGGCTAAGCGGATCGGCCCCAAGACGGGGAAACCCAAGCTTTCCAAAACCGGAATTATTCCGGAGGAAACCGCGCGTCTGGATGAGGCGAGGGCCATTGAAAGCATCAAGGATTACGCCATCATTCTTTTGGATACCAAGGGGAATGTACTCACCTGGAACCAGGGCGCGCAAAGGATCAAGGGATACAAGCGCGGGGAAATCGTTGGGAAGCCCTCTTCGGTTTTTTACACGCCCGAGGATCAGAAAAGAAGGCATCCCCAAGACTTGCTGAGGGCCGCCGCGCGGGACGGACGGGTGGAGGATGAGGGCTGGCGGGTGCGCCAGGACGGGTCCCGGTTCATGGCCGACGTGGTGATCACAGCCTTGACGGACGAAAAAGGAAAATCGCGCGGGTTCATCAAGGTCACCCGGGACGTGACCGATTTTAAAAAGGCCGAGGACAAATTCCGGGGACTTTTGGAGTCCGCGCCGGACGCCATGGTCATCGTGAACCGGAAGGGCGAAATCGACATGGTCAACGGCCAAGTCGAGAAGCTTTTCGGATATCGGCGTGAAGAACTCGTCGGCCAAAAAATCGAAGTTTTGATTCCTCCACGGTTCCGCCCGAGCCATCCGGGCCACCGGGACGGTTATTTCGCCTCCTCCAAACCAAGGCCCATGGGGGCGGGCCTGGAGCTTTTCGCCTTGCGCAAGGACGGCACCGAGTTTCCCGCCGAGATCAGCCTGAGTCCCATGAAACTTCCCGAAGGGGATTTTGTGACCGCGGCCATCCGCGATACCACCGAACGAAAAAGGCTGTTGGAAGAGGAAAACCGGCGCATGCAGGAAGCCAACCGCCTTAAGAGCGAGTTTTTGGCCAATATGTCCCACGAGTTGCGCACGCCCTTGAACGCCATCATCGGATTCTCGGAGTTGATGTACCACGAAAAGGTGGGTCCGGTTTCGGCGGACCACAAGGAATACCTGGGCGATATCCTGACCAGCGGCCGGCATCTGCTCCAACTGATCAACGACGTGCTCGACTTGACCAAGGTGGAGGCGGGCAAGATGGAATTCCGCCCCGAGTTGCTGGATCTTTTGAGGGTGACGGCGGAGGTGCGCGATATCTTGCGCGGCCTGGCCGCGGCCAAAGAAATCACGGTCGAGGTAAAGGTGGACGATTCACTCCCCAAGGTCATCTTGGATGGTTCGAAGTTTAAACAAGTTCTCTATAATTATCTTTCCAACGCCATTAAGTTCACTCCCGAGCGGGGAATCATACAGGTGCGGATCCAGCCCGAGAAGACCGGTTGGTTCCGCCTGGAAGTGGAAGATAATGGAATCGGCATCAAACCGGAGGATTTGCGCCGGCTATTCATCGAGTTCCAGCAATTGGATTCGGGCTCGACGAAAAAATACGCCGGAACGGGACTGGGGCTGGCCTTGACCAAGCGTTTGGTGGAGGCCCAGGGCGGCCAGGTGGGGGTGAGGAGCGAAGCGGGAAAAGGAAGCGTTTTTTTCGCCATCTTTCCCTTGGAATGGAAGGCAGAGTCCGATGGCCGGTGAACCGATCCTGATTGTGGATGATAATCCCATCAACTTGAAACTAGCCCGCGTCCTTCTTCAAAAAGAAGGCTATGAGGTAAGGACGGTCCCCGACGCCGAAGAGGCCCTGAAGACGCTTCAAGCTTTCAAACCCCGGCTGATCCTCATGGATATCCAATTGCCGGGCATGGACGGTCTTGAATTGACCCGGAGGCTGAAGGCCGCTCCGGACACAAAAGCCATCCAAATCGTGGCCCTGACGGCTTACGCCATGAAGGGGGATGAGGAAAAAATAACAGCGGCGGGATGCGACGGTTATATCCCCAAACCGATCGATGTCCAGGCTTTTCCCCAAATCATCGCGCGATACCTGGAAACCTGATTTAATAGTCCTCGGACTTTGTTCATTCTTTAATCCGGATGGTTCCATGAAAAAAATATTGGTGGTGGATGACGATCCCATCGAGCGGCGCCTGCTTCAGACCCTTTTGGGCAAGGTGGCCGGTTACGAGGTGATCACGGCGGAAACGGGCCGCTTGGGAATCGAGCGCGCGGTGGCTTCGGTGGAGGCCGTCATCCTGGACCTCCAGCTTCCGGATATGAGCGGCTTGGAAGTATTGGCGGAGCTTCATCAATCCCGGCCCCAATTGCCCGTTCTCATGTTGACGGGCGTGACGGACGTTCAAAAAGCCGTCGAGGCCACCCGGGCCGGGGCCTACGATTATTTAACCAAACCGTTCGAGAACGACCACCTGCTTTTGACTTTGGGCCATGCGCTGGAAAAAAACGAGATGTTGTCCCAAATGGAGGAGCTCCGCCAAAAGGCCGGCAAGGGTCCGGCGCTTTCCCGCATGGGCGGGACCAGCCCGGGTTTGAGGGACTTAGTCGATCAAATCCGCAAAGTGGCGGCTTCCTCCATGACGGTTTTGATCCAGGGCGAGACCGGGGCGGGCAAAGAATTGACGGCCCGGGCCCTGCATGAAGAAAGCTCGCGGCATCAGGGGCCCTTCATCGCCGTGGATTGCGGCGCGCTGACCGAAACCCTTTTGGAATCCGAACTCTTCGGGCACGAGAAAGGCGCCTTCACCGGCGCGGACCGGCGCAAGGAGGGGCAATTGGTCCTAGCCGAGGGCGGCACCCTGTTCTTGGATGAAATTGGAAACCTACCCCTGGGTCTTCAAGCCAAACTGCTCCGGGTTTTACAGGAAAGGCAAGTGAAATCCGTGGGGGCTGAAAAAACAAAATCGATCGACGTTCGTTTTGTCGCCGCCACCAACGCGCCTTTGGAAGCGGAAGCGAAGGCGGGGCGTTTCCGGCTGGACCTTTATTACCGGTTGGCGGAATTCACGGTTCAAATCCCGCCCTTAAGGGAAAGGCGGCAGGATATCCCGATTTTGGCCGGACGGTTCCGGGAAGAGGCGTCCGCCGAGCTCAAAAAAACCGTCACCGGCATCGCGCCGGAGGCGGAAGAAAGGCTTTTGGCCCACGCTTGGCCGGGAAATATCCGTGAGCTTCGCAACGTGATCCGTCAGGCCGTGTTGTTGACCCCGGACACCACTCTCCATGCCGAGCAGGTGAAAAGCCTTTTGGGCAAGTCCAAAAGCCCCGCGGAATCGCCGGGCCCGGTGGAAGTGCCGGTCTTGCCGGGGCAATCCCTCAAGCAAATCGCCGAGCGGGCCGTGGAAGAATCGGAAAAACAGGCGATCCGGAGCGTCCTAAAATCAACCAGCGGCAACAAAAGCCAAGCGGCCAAGATCCTCAAGACCGACTATAAAACGCTCCATGTGAAGATCAAAAAATACGGACTCCAGGATCCCGGCGCTTAGCTCAGGCCCTTTCAGGATCCTGGTCCAGAACATTCTCCAGGATCCGCTCATCGTCCTCGGAAGAAAGGACGCGCCGGACTTCCGGCGCTTGGTCGGCCTCGGGGGTTTTGGGTAATTTCCGGCGGGGTTGTTTTTTATTGGGTGAAGCGGTTTTTGTTTTGGAACGGGCGCGCATATTCAACTCCTTATTTTTTTTGATGGACTCAAGTCAGGGACGCGGCATGCCTTTCGTTTTGGCGCCGGTAACGGTTGAAAAACACCCGCAGGCGTATCCCGAGATAAAACAAGCAGGCGCCGAACCCGATGGCGTAGCCCGACACCCAGCCGATCAATGCCAGCGCCGGAAGGTCGAAAAAGACCAGCCCGAAACCGAACAAAACGGAAAGCGCCCCTGCGATCAAGAGGGGCCAACGTCTCTCGCGGTACTCGGCGAAGGAAAGGGCTTGGTTCATTTCCAGAAGTCCGGTGGCCAGGGCCCAAAAGGCGATCCACCGCAATAACCACGACAGGCTTATCTCCGGGCGCAGTAGGGTCAAGGTTCCCAAGGCGATGCCGCCCAAGCCCTCCACGATAAAGGCCCACCAATACCGTCCGCTGCCGTCCTGGCGGGTTCCGAATAGGACACAGAAAAAACCGTCCATCAGGGCGTAAAGGCCCAAGATCAGGATGAGGTCCGAAAGCACCCAAAGGGAATGAAACCATAAGGGGTGTCCCCAAAAAACAGCGGGATACCCGGCTAAGGATAATCCAAGGGCGCCGGCGGCCGCTCCCAGAAGAAGTCCGAAGGCCCCCCGTAGGATAAGGATCCAACCATAACGGGCCAGCAATTGATGGTTCATTGGCGGCCTCCGTGCTTTAGAGACATTTTTTGAAATAGAGATGCCAACTCTTATCCTTATATTCGGCGAAACTCTCATAGCCCCTCAACCGCAACATGTCATCCAATATGGTAGGTTCTTTCAAGGCGCAAAGGTGCAGGACCTGGCAGGGCCGAAGTTCTTTCAAAAGATTTTCCACTTCGGGCAAGGATTCCAATCCGTAACGCAGGAAGCGGTTCATATCAACGAATAATTCGGACTCCGGGGTGAGGTTTTTCACCCACCCGGGTTTTTCGATTTGGGCGTCCATGAATGGCTCCTTTCGTCCGCTGGGGTATCGTCGATCTTGGGGCACTTGTCCGGGATCGGCGTGGATTGAAAATAGAAATTGAGCTCCAACGGCGCCGTCAAATGGTGGGCCAGGCGTTCCCGTCTTAGTTTTAATCGTTGGGTGAAGTATTCCTCGATGATGGTTTTTTGGTTTCGCATGATGTCTCTCCTGTCCCTTCCATGATTTCAATTTAACGCCCGGGCGCTTTTGCCCCTATGACCGCGGTCATAAAGGCGCAAAGGGCGCCGAAGCGGTTGCCGGTCGATGCGCCCCTGGCGGGTCCGCTATGGCGTGGGCGCCATACCGGGGTTGTTTCCCCCCGCCCCGACTCAAATAAAGGCCCGTTTTACACCGCTTTTGACTGGCACAACCATTGCCTTAATGAAGCCAAGAGGTGACAACCATGGTTGTTTCGGAAGATTTCAAAAAGAGCGGGCAGGAGCCGATTTTGATCGTGGATGACAACCCCATGAATTTGAAATTGGCCCGTCTTTTGTTGGAACTGGAAGGTTATCAAGTGGAAACCGCCCAGAGTTCGGACGAGGCCTTGAGAAGGCTCGAGGGCTTTCAACCGGAACTCATTCTTATGGATTTGCAGATGCCGGGGGAAGACGGCATTGAGCTGACCCGCCAACTGAAGGCCGATCCCAAAACCCGCGACATCATCATCCTGATCGTGACCTCCTACGATTTAAAGGGCCAGGAAACGCGGGCTCAGGAAGCCGGCTGCAACGGTTATTTCACCAAACCGATCGACACTGTTTTTTTGCCGCTATTGATTTCGCAATATTTGCGGGGGGACGGGAAGTCCCCCCAAACACTTTTATGAAGGTCCCAAGGGGGAAGAAAATGAAGACGATCGAAAAGAACCAAGCGGTCCGCCCAACCATGCCGAAAAGTTTTTTGGCCTCCATGGATATTTTTGAGGGTCTTCCGCCGACCCATCTGGCTGAATTGGGCCGGTGTTTGGTGGAGAAAAAATTCGCCAAGCACGAATCAATCCTTTTGGAAGGCGATCCGGCCGAATTTGTTTGGTTCGTCAAGTCGGGCCATGTAAAAACCCAAACCCACGCGGCCAGCGGCCGGTGCCAGACGCTCTGTCTGGTGGGGCCCGGGAAAATGTTCGGTTCCTGTTGTTCTTTGGGGAAGGGTCATTATGTGTGCCAGGCGCTCGCGGAAAGCGATGTCACCGTGGTGTCTTGTCCGATGGATGATTTTCTTTCGATCCTTTCGAAAAACCAGGCTTTGGCCTCAAAATTGGCGATTCAATTGTCCGGTCGCCTGCGCCATTCGATGGAAGCCCAGGTGTTTGAGCAGGAAAGCGTTGAGAAGCGGATCCTACGGGTTTTGGTGGATTTGACCGGGGAGTTCGGCCCGACCATTCCCTTAACCCGCCGTGAAATCGCCGAGATGGTGGGGACGACCGTGGAAACTTCCATCCGCACCTTTTCCAAACTGGAAGAAGAAGGCCTGGTCGCCACGGAACGGGGAAAGATCACGATTCCGGATTTGGATGAATTGACGGATCGGCTGGGCGAAAACTAAGCGGAAATCATCCGGGAAACATCTTGAAATCAAAGGAGGCTGGCGATGGAACAAGTGAAAAATAAAAAACATCAACCTGTTTTATCCTCGGGGCGGTTGAGGGCGATGGCGTCATCCGCGGCCCCCCGCATCCGATTTTCCAATCCCTTGTTTTTAATCGCCCATTTCGAGCGGGTCAAGCCGGCCGGCGGGAAAAGCGGCGAGGGGGCTCTTTCGTGGAATCGATAGAAAAGTTCGGCGCGGAAAATTGGGCCGGGCAGGTTTTGGACGCGGAGGAACCGGTGTTGGTCGATTTTCGCGCGCCTTGGTGCGATCCCGACCTTTTCCAAAGCCAAAGCTTGGTGCAACTCCGCGAGGAATGGCTGGATTTGGTGAGGATTGGATGCGTGGATGTGGCCCGCTTTACGAAGGTGGTTTTTCAATATCGGATACAAGAGTTTCCGACCCTGGCGCTTTTCCAAGCCGGGCATCTGGTCAAGGCTTTTGGCGGGTCCCGGCGGGTCGAAATGATGAAGGAGTGGCTGATGGAGCGCCAAGATCCGGGTGAAAACCAGGCCAGCTGAGGGATTTAGGAGACTCGACATGATTGAAATTTTGACGGATGAAAATTGGGCGGAAGAAATTAAAAAATCCGGCCGGCTCACCTTGGTGGATTTTGAAATGCCCCTGGATGAGGCGGATTTCCGGCAAAGCATCCATTCGGCGGGTTTTCTGGAAAAATGGGAAAAGATTGTCCGGGTAGGAATTTTAGACTGCGCCCGCTATGCTCCTATCGCGAAGGCCCACGCGGTTGATCAATTTCCTACATTGATTCTGATGAACAAAGACGCGCCGATCGCCGTTTTCGCCGGGGCGGACCGCGCGGCTGAAATATTTAAAATTTTTACGGTCCAAGGATTGGCCGAACTGGGCATTGTCTATTCGTCCATGACCTATCCCGATCCGCATTGTTTATATGATCTGGGAAACCTGGATTTGCGGGCTGATTGACGCAGCGCCGGTTAATCGTTTTGGACAGGAGGCTTGTTTTATGGCCGCCGAAATAAACCTTGAAACCCTATCGAAAATAGACGCTTATTGGCGCGCCGCCAATTATCTCTCGGTCGGACAAATTTATTTGCTCGACAATCCGCTGCTTAAAATCCCCCTCAGCCGCGAGCATATTAAGCCCCGCCTCCTGGGCCATTGGGGGACCACCCCCGGGCTCAACTTCCTATTCGCCCATCTCAACCGGCTCATCGGCGAAAGGGACCTCGACATGATTTACATCGCGGGGCCGGGGCATGGCGGTCCCGCCGCGGTGGCCAACGCTTACCTGGAAGGGACCTATAGTGAGATTTATCCCCGGATCACCCAGGATGAACAAGGGCTCCAAAGGCTTTTCAAGCAATTTTCTTTCCCCGGGGGAATTCCCAGCCACGTTTCGCCCGAGACTCCCGGTTCCATCCACGAAGGCGGGGAATTGGGCTACGCGCTTTCGCACGCTTACGGGGCGGTTTTTGACAATCCCAACCTCATCGCGGCCTGTGTGGTCGGGGATGGGGAGGCTGAAACCGGACCGATGGCCACCAGCTGGCACTCCAACAAATTTTTAAACCCCGTCTGGGATGGGGCGGTGCTGCCCATCCTGCACTTGAACGGATACAAAATCGCCGGTCCCACGGTCTTGGCGCGCATTTCACGGGAAGAGCTGAAAAACCTTTTCCTGGGTTATGGGTATGAGACTTATTTCGTGGAAGGCTCCGATCCCGCTTCCATGCACCGGGACATGGCAAAAACGTTGGACCGGGTGTTCGACCAAATTAAGGAAATCCAACGCAAGGCCCGCTCGGGCGAATCCCGGGAGAGGCCCCGTTGGCCGATGATCATCCTGATCAGCCCCAAGGGCTGGACGGGCCCCCGGCAAGTGGACGGAATTCAAATCGAGGGAACTTTCCGCGCCCATCAGGTGCCCATGGGCGAGATGGACCGGCCCGAGCATATTCAAATTTTGGAAAGCTGGATGAAAAGCTATCGGCCCGGGGAACTCTTCGATGAAAAAGGCTGCCTGAAAAAAGAGTTGAGGGAATTAGTTCCAAAGGGAAACCGACGGATGAGCGCCAATCCGAACGCCAACGGCGGATTGTTGATGAAGCCCTTGGAACTACCGGACTTCCGCGCCTACGGGGTGGACGTGAAAGTTCCGGGAGCGGCCGACGCTGAAGGCACCCGGGTGCAAGGCGCTTTTATCCGGGACATCCTCAAAATGAACCCCGACAACTTCAGGGTTTTCAGCCCGGATGAGACCGCGTCCAACCGCTGGGGCGACGTTTTCGAGGTGACAAACCGGGAATCGATGGCGCAAATCCTGAAAACCGATGATCACGTGGCCCAAGACGGCCGGGTGATGGAAATGCTCAGCGAGCACCAATGCGAGGGCTGGCTGGAAGGCTATCTTTTGACGGGCCGTCATGGATTTTTTTCATGCTATGAGGCTTTCATCCACATCATTGACTCGATGTTCAACCAGCACGCCAAGTGGCTGAAGGTTACCCGGCATCTTCCCTGGCGCAGGCCCATTCCCTCGCTCAACTATCTGCTGACGTCCCACGTTTGGCGCCAGGACCATAACGGATTCAGCCACCAGGACCCGGGTTTTATCGACCATGTGGTCAATAAAAAGTCCGAGGTGATCCGCGTTTATCTGCCTCCGGACGCCAATACGCTTCTTTCGGTGACCGACCATTGCCTCCGAAGCTGTAATTACGTCAATGTGATCGTGGCGGGGAAACAGCCCGCGCCTCAATGGCTTCCCATGAAAGCGGCGGCGGAGCATTGCGCTTTGGGGATCGGGATTTGGGAATGGGCGGGGTCGGACGAAGGCGGGGAGCCCGACGTGGTGCTGGCCTGTTGCGGGGACGTGCCCACTTTGGAAATCCTGGCGGCCGCGAAAATCCTCCGGTCCCTAACCCCGGACTTGAAAGTCCGGGTCGTCAACGTGGTGGATCTCATGAAGCTCCAACCTTCCAGCGAGCATCCCCATGGCCTGGACGACAAGGATTTTGACGCGTTATTCACCAAGGATAAGCCGATCCTTTTCGCTTTCCACGGATATCCCTTCCTCATCCACCGGCTGACCTACCGCCGGAACAATCATCCAAATCTACATGTGCGTGGATATAAAGAAGAGGGCACCACCACGACTCCTTTTGACATGGCTGTCCGCAATGATTTGGACCGTTTTCACCTGGTCATCGATGCGGCCCGCCAAGTGCCGAAACTGGCCCCGCGGGCGGCGCATATCCGGCAGATCATGATGGATAAGCTGTTTGAGCACGGAAACTATATCCAAGAGCGGGGAGACGACTTGCCGGAGATTAAAAATTGGAGATGGGCCGAATGAAAAAGGTCCTCATCTTGAATTGCGGCTCGAGCAGTTTGAAGTGGTCCCTTTTGGACGCCGGCAATGAGAGCGTTCTCTTGGAGGGGCAGGGCAACTTGACCGGCGCGAACCCCAAGGATCAAGAAACCATCCGAGGCGTGTTGCGGGGAATTCCCCCGGTGGACGCCGTGGGACACCGGATCGTCCATGGGGGGGCGTTGTTTCAAAAGACCATCCGGATCGACCCGGAATCCCGGGCCCGATTGGAGTCTTTGGTGGAATTGGATCCGCTGCATATGCGTTCCGCGCTTTTAGGGATCGACGAAATCACGAGCGCGTTCCCCGGCCTCCCCCAATTCGCCGCTTTCGACACCGCGTTCCACGCCAACCTGCCCGAAACCACCGGATACGCTTTGCCCCCCGAATGGATAAAAAAATGGGGGATCCGGCGTTTTGGGTTTCACGGTCTGAGCGTGGCTTATTCGACGGCGCGGGCGGCGGAATGGATGGGCCGTGTTCCGGAACGTTTGGTGGTCTGCCATTTGGGAAGCGGGTCCTCCGTTACCGCGGTCAAAAATGGCCGATCGATTGATACCTCGATGGGTTTCACGCCTTTGGAAGGACTGGTGATGTCCACCCGGGCGGGTTCCATCGACGCCGGATTGCTGCTCCATCTTCAACTACGGGGCGGGTTGAAACCGCGAGAACTTTTGGAAACCCTTTCCCATGGCTCGGGGCTGCTTGGGGTATCGGGCATCTCGGGCGATTTGAGGGAAGTGATGGCCGCGGCGGATCAGGGTTCGTCGTCGGCGATCCTGGCCTATGGGCAATTGATCCTTTCGGCCCGGCGCTCCATCGGCGCCATGATGGCGGTCTTAGGCGGCATGGATACCTTGGTTTTCACGGGCGGCATCGGGGAAAACCAGCCCCGGGTGCGCCAGGATTTGATTTCCACCTTGGCATACGCGGGTGTTGGACTGGATGAAACCTCGAATCTCGCGGCGGTCCCGGACATGGAAATTTCGGCGAAAAACTCCAAAACCAAAATCCTGGTGATCCGCGCCCGGGAAGACTTAACCATCCTTCGGGAATTGCTTCAACGCGCCGAAGGTTAGCCGTCCGGAGTTGTTGGACGATCTTTAGGCGAGCAGCATGCCGCCGTCCACCACCACCAAAGAACCGGTCATATAGTCGGCCGCGCTGGACGCCAGGAAAAGCACCACCTTGGCGATATCATCGGGGACTCCCATGCGTTTGAGCGGAATCCGAACCATAAAAGCGTCCATCTGGGCCTTCATTTGGGCGTCCGTCATGCCGCTGCCTTCCAGAGGTTTGGAAGCGCCTTCGGTCGTGATGCCGCCCGGCGCGACGGCGTTCACCAGGATGCCGTGGGGAGCCACTTCCACCGCGAAGTTTTTGGTGAAGCTCCAGACCCCGCCCTTGGAAGAGTCGTAAGCCGCCAATCCCACCATGGAAGGATGCAGGCTGTCGATCGAGGCGATGTTGATGATGCGGCCTCCGCGGCCTTGCTTGATCATCTGCAGGGCCGCGGCCTTGGAAAGGAAAGCCAAACCTTTTAGATTAACGGCGTAGACCTTGTCGAAAACCGCGGGGTCCATTTTCAGCATGGGCACTTGAGGATAGATACCGGCGTTGTTGACCAGAATGTCCAGCTTGCCGAAATCACTCACGCAGGCTTTGACGGCCTTATCCCAGCCGTCCTCCTTCGAAACATCCAATCCCAGGGTGCGTACCTTTCCCTCTTTAAGGCGGTTGGGGACATCCGCCAGCGCTTGCTCGTTCGTGTCCACCACCAAGACTTCCACGCCGGCTTTGACCAAGCGTTCCACGATGCCGAATCCGATGCCTAAAGCCCCGCCGGTGACGATGGCGGCCTTGCCTGAGATGTCAAATAATTGATGGGAATCCATAGGGTCCACTCCTGTTGGGTGTTTTTAACCGACGAGTTAAGCATAGGATAGGGCGCGCGTGGGTGTTATGCGCTGGGTCATATTGCCGGAATCCGATAGTGGTAAGCTGGATTTAAGGAAGACCGATCCGAATAGGAATGAAGGAGGCGCCCATGAAAACCAAGATCAAACGCCATTACAGCATCAAGGAACGGCGACAAGCCGCCCATATTGAGGAAGGCTACGAGAAAAAAGGCCTCCCCAAAAACAAGGCCTGGGCGATCGCTTGGGCCACCATTCGCAAAAGAGGCGCGGGTAAAAAAAGCGGAAGGAGTTGTTCTTGAGCCTTGAAACCACGGCCTCTCAGGCTAATCTCTTTCCCCATGAAGACCCCTTGAGTTTGCTCAACACCCCGGCGACGCTGGGCCGGAAGCTTGAGGCCATTCATGCCCACCTGAAGGCGGGCTTTTCCGCGGTGGACCGGGTCGCGGTGGCGAGTTATGACCGGCCCACGGATATGCTCAAAACTTTCATCGCCAGCAGTGAATCGAAGAACACCCTGGTTTTCTACGATTCCAAACTGGCCGATTCGCCGGCCCTCCGGGAGATATTAAGCGTGGGCCGTCCCCGCGTGGTGAATGACCTGGCGATTTTCCATTCGGGGGCGCATTTCCACACTCAGGCCATCCAGAGCCTCGGTTTCCGGTCCAGTTATACCCTCCCGATTTTCCAGGATGGTTCTTTCTGGGGATTTGTGTTCTTCAATTCCTTCCGGTTGGACGCCTTCACGCCCGACCGGTTCCCGCTCCTGGATGTTTATGGGCATCTCATCGGGGCCTTGGTGGCGTCCGAAATGCTGGCCGTGCGGGTTTTGGCGGCGGCGGTAAGGACCGCCGACAGTATGGTCCACTTCCGCGATCCGGAGACCGGCGGTCATATTGACCGGATGTCGCGCTATTCCCGGCTCATCGCGGCGCACTTGGGCGCTTCGGGCGCCGCTTCCATCGACGACCGGATGATCGACCGTATCTTCGAGTTCGCGCCGCTCCACGACCTGGGCAAGATCGGGATCCCCGACCGGGTGCTCTTAAAACCGGGATCGCTGACCCCCGAGGAGCGGGAACTCATGATGTCGCATACCACCCGCGGCCTGGCCATGGTGGAGGACATCGCGAAAAACTTTGGGCTTGAGCACCTGGAGGGACTCGACCTGCTTCGCAACATCGCCCAGTACCATCATGAGACGCTTGACGGGAAGGGTTATCCGAAGGGATTGAAAGGCGGGGAGATCCCCTTGGAAGCGCGGATCGTGGCCGTGGCCGACATTTTTGACGCCTTGACCAGCGTCCGGTCCTACAAGGGGGCTTGGAGCAACGAGGAGGCCTATGCCGCGCTCAAAAAGCTCGCCGTGGACAAACTGGACGCGGATTGCGTGAACGCGCTTATCCTCAACGATGAGAAGGTGAGGGAGATCCAAAAACAATTCCTCGACGAGGGTCTTCGGGACTCATCGCCCGGAAAATGAAATGAAGGCCCTAAAAAATCAATCGCCGATGGGAGTGACCCGGATGCAGTTGGAAAGGGTCTTGACCCCGCCCATGCCCTGGACGGCGGCCGAGATGTCCCGCTTGGTCCCGAAGTCATCCACCATTCCGGAAATCGTGACATGGCCGGCCTCGGCGCTGACATGCAGGCCCGACGCCATCCCGGAGATCATGCGGCTGATGGCCGATCCTAATTCGGCGTCTTTTGAGTTTGATTGATTGAAATTTAACATAGCCGCCTCCTGAAATTTTATGACGCGTCCGCCACGGTCTCGGTCCCCGGAATGGATCCGGAAGCCGGGTTCATCGCGCTCGACAGAATTTGGCCGAAACCGCCCTTGGCCGCGATCGCCAGATTTTCGCCGGCTTGTCTGAAAAGATCCCGCGGGTTTCCGGTCAAGGGGGAGTCGGTGACCGAAATTCCGGCGCTCACAGTGAGGTGGACCACTTCGTTTTCGTACCGGAAGGTTTGGTCCCTGAGTTTTTCTTGAAGCCGACGGACGATGGAGGCGGCTTCTGCGGCGTCGCAACGGGGGAGGAGGCAGACAAACTTGGTTTCTTCCCGCGTGACCAGGTCCCCTTCGCGGGTGGAAAAATGAAGGAGCCAAGCCACATCCCGCAGGACGCCTAAGCCGAAGGTGTGTCCGTACTTTTTATCAATCTCCTCCAGGCCGTCGATTTGTATCGCCAGTCCGGCGAGGTAAAAGCCTCGGGCGGGAAAGTTTTCCCAAGCCGACCGGGTTAAAACCTCGAATTGGACGGGACCGACGACGCCCGTGACCGGATCCAATTGGGCGCTATATTGGGCCCAACGAAGATGAGTGAGTTCCCGGTCCTCGTAGCGGCCGAGATAGTAACCCAAAACCGTGAGGACCACGCAAGTGCTGACGAGCATGTACCAGTAAAAAAAAGGTTGGGAGTTCCATTGGGCGTCGACGAATGAAATAGGGGCTATGCCGGGATGCTGAAAAAGGTATTGAAGCAATAAAGCGCCCAAGGGCGCGCCCGCGCCCACGAAACATCCGGACAAGGCGTAAACTTGACGTTTTTTCATGGCGGCCTCCCTGTATTGGAATTAGTTTCGCTCCTTCCGGGTTTTGGCTATATGATTTAGAACATAGATGACAATTTATTGATGACCCAATGTCCGGGTGGCGCTTTGGCCCGGAACGGGCGGGAACCACAAAGGAAGGGTGGAATGGCGAGCTCAAAATCCGAATCGGTTTCCATTTGGGTCGTCCTGGCCCAGGCGGCGGGGATAATCTTCGTGGTTTGGGCCATCATCGCCGGCTACAACTATTTCAAACCTCCGGAAATCCCGCCGGCCATTCCGGGCCAATACAGCGATAGCATCCAATGGTTGTCCGTCCAAGAAGGGGAAGCCCAGTTCAAAGAGAGCAAAAAGTGTATTCTTTACGATTTCACGGCGGGATGGTGCCACTATTGCCAGATCTTGGAAGCCGAAGTTTTCGAGGTGAAGCCGGTGGCCCAATTCATCAACCAGTATTTCATCCCGGTGCGGGTGATGGACCGCTATCAAGAGGACGGGAAAAACCCGCCGGAAGTCGCCGCGCTTCAAAGCAAGTACAGTGTCAGCGGTTTTCCCACATTAGTGGTCCGTTACCCCAACGACCAGTCCACCCAACAAGTGGGCTACTCGGGCGCGCAAGGAACCGTCCAGTTTCTGCGGGACGCGGTTCATTTAAAATAAAGTCACGCCCGTTGGAGAACCGGGAACCAAAGGGTGATCGTGGTTCCCCGGGAAGGCTCGCTTTTAATCTCCACCGTCCCCCCGTGAAGGTCCATGATGCTTTTCACGATCGAAAGTCCCAAGCCGGCGCCGCCCGACAAGGGTGAGCGGGAAGGGTCCACCCGGTAAAAGCGGTCGAACACACGGGAAACCTGTTCGGGTGGTATTCCATTTCCGGTGTCGGAAACTTCCAACCGGACTTTCCCGGTTTCACTGGAAGCTTTTAAGTGGATCGCCCCGCCGGCGGGAGTGTATTTCAAGGCGTTTTCAATCAGGTTTCCCACGGCCCTTTGGAATAAAGACCGATCCAAGTCCGCCTGAAGCCCCTCGGGGGCTTGCGCCCGCAAAGTGACGCCCTTTTCGCCCGCCGATAAGTTGTAAAAATCCTGAAGCAGTCCCAGTTCTTTCTTCAAATCCAGCTCCTCCCGTTGGATATGGGTCTGGGGATTTTCCGCCCGCGCGAGGAAAAGAAGCCGGTCAATCAGGTTGGCGAGCCGCTGGTATTCCTCAAGCGCAGAGCCCAAAAGCTCCTGGTAGTCGGCGGGAGCGCGTTCTTTGCTCAATATCACTTCCGCTTCCCCCCGCAAATTTTGGAGCGGCGTCCTCAGCTCGTGCGCGATGTCGGAACTGAAGCGGGAAAGCCGGGCGAAGGAATCCTCCAAGCGGTCCAGCATGCCGTTGAAGGTGGCGGCTAAATCCGAAAGCTCGGAAGGGAGCCCTTCGCGCTCCAGGCGCTCGTACAAGGTGCTGGACCCGATCCGGGCGGCGGTTTTCGCCATGAGCCTCACCGGTTGGATTCCCCGTTGGGCGATCCAGTAGCCCGTGAAGGCGTAGGCTAAAAGCGAACCGGCCAAGACGATCAAAAGTTTTTTCCGGAATCGTTTTAGGATCTTTTCGTCCGGGCTCATATCAATGGCCATCTGGATGGCGACCTGGGGGTGAATATAGCCGGGCCAAACGCCTTGGGTGGATAAGACCCGGAAAGGAATTCCCTCGGTGGAACGGACGGAGGAGTTCCAGGCATTGGGGTATCCTTTTTGAAACAGGGCGCGGGGCAGGGACCGCGACATGCCGGGGGTCTCGGTCAAGAGCTGGTTCCCATCCAGGATTCTCGTCCAAAAAGAGGTGGTCCGGTACCACTTGGGCCTTTGGCCGACGAATTGCTGGAGGTCATAAAGGTCGCCGGGCGATTTGTTCATATACGAGGTTAAACTTTGAAAATTTTGGGAAAGCAGAACGTCGTTCTCGTGATTTAGGCCGTCGGACAGGGCATGGTAAAGAAATCCGGAGGCCGTGAAGACCAACGCGAAGGCGCAAAGGGCGTACCAGAGGGTCATGCGGGTGGCCAGGGAGCCTGGGCTTGCTGAATTTTCTTTTTTATCCCCGGTCTTCGAGAACATAACCCACCCCCCGGACGGTATGGATTAACTTCCGGCTGAAGGGGTCATCCACTTTGGCGCGAAGCCGGCGCACATGCACATCCACCACATTGGTGTCGCTGTCAAAATTCATCTCCCATACCTGCTCCGCCAGGCGGGTCCGGGATAAAACGTCGCCCGCGCGGGTCGCCAGTAAAAAGAGAAGCGCGAATTCTTTGGGCGTGAGGTCGAGCCTTTTTCCGGACCGCAGGGTCTTGTGGTTGATGGGGTCGATTTCTAAATCCGCGACCTTCAGCCTTTCGGACGACCGGGCCGGGCTTCGCCGAAGAAGCGAGTGGACCCGGGCCAAAAGTTCCGCGAAGGCGAAGGGCTTCACCAAGTAATCATCGGCGCCGGATTCCAAGCCCTTCACCCGGTCCCCCACGGCGTCCCGGGCGGTTAAAAAAAGAATGGGGAAGCGGTGGCCCGACCCCCGCAAATCCTCCAAGATCGACCAGCCGTCTTTTTCCGGAAGCATGACGTCCAAGATGAGCAGATCGTAAGCGCCGACCCGGGCCATGTGGTAACCTTCGCCGCCCTTGCCCGAGCAATTGACCAAATAGCCGTTTTCGGTCAGGCCTTTGGATAAATAGTTCCGGGTTTTGGGTTCGTCTTCGATGACGAGGATTTTCATGGGCCTATGTAATTTCAAACGCGGAAAAGTAGCAAGTTAAATTCCGCGATTTGAGCGCGATCGCCGGGGCGTAAATGATCGTTGAAATGACGGCAAGATGACGATTTCGTCATCGGATCGTTACCTTTATTTAATCTACTGGAAACGTTCGGGGCATGGCGGATCCCTACATTCACGCACGCTTTGATCCTGGGTTTTTGAAAGGAAGTGGTTATGCGGATTCAGTGGACCGTCTCCCCTCTTTTAGCGTTTGGGTTGTTTCTTATTTCCTCTTTCATGTTGTCTTCCAACGCCAAAGCCGACGACGCCACCATGCCCACCCCCGTGGAAGGCCAAGCCAACACCTTCGCCGCCGCCGTGACGGGCGTTTCGGAACTTCCCGAAGTCACGGTGAAGGCCCGCGGGATCGACCAAGCCGCGGCCTTTGACCAGATGCACGACTCCCTGAATAAAGTGAACATCCTTTCCCAGGACCAGATCAACCAAACCCCGGCCAAAACCGTGGCCCAGGCGTCCCAGCAATTGCCCGGAGTCGGGGTCCAGCACGATACGGGGGAACCCCGCTACATCTCCATCCGGGGGACGGACTCGAACCTGGACATCGTCACTTTCAACGAAACGCTCATTCCGTCTTATGACGATTCTTCGCGGTCGGTGGACCTCGACGATATTCCGGCCGGCCTGGTGGGAGAGATGGAAGTTTTCAAGACCATCCTGCCGGATATGGACGGGCAGGGAGTCGGCGGACAGATGAACCTCGTTCCCAAGTCGGCTTTTGATTACGCCGGAAGCTTCCACGAGCTCAAAGCCGAAGGGGGTTATGTCCCGGAGCGCCAGGATCCCACCTACGCCGCGGACTTGACCTGGGCGGAAACCCTGAACCTCGGGGGGCAGGCCAAACTGGGCTTCCTTTTCACGGCCTCGGGCGATGAGAAAAGATTCGGGATTGACGACCTGGAAGAGACCTATACCCCCGCCGGCTCGGGGCAATTGGGCCCCAATTCCATCAACGAATATGACTTCCAATATTATGATTATGACCGCATCCGGGGCGGGTTAGGGGCGAACATCGACCTCTCGGTTGACAAGGACAACAAGTATTACGCCGATTTGATGTACAGCGGTTATGACGAGTACCGTACCCCGAAGTGGACTACGGCCTATCAAAACATCGACGCCACCACGGGGAACGCCACCTTGAACCCGGACGGAAGCTATACGATTGACGTCGGCGCCGACGGGACCAAGTTGTCGGATAAGGTCAGCTATGAATTGACCCAGTTCCGCACCTTGGGGCTGGGTTTGGGCGGCGACAATAATCTCAACGGCTTGGATTTAGATTATAAGGCCAGCTATTCCTACTCGGATCAAAACGTGCCTTGGCATTACGGCTACGCGTTTAAAAACAAGAACAGCAATCTGGGCGGGACGATCACTTATAACAATTCCACGAACAACGGCAACAGCCCCACTTTCGACAACAGCGCGATGACCGGGGAGAATGACCCGGCCAATTTCGCGCTTTCGGGTTTCACGAACGAACAATCGGCCTATACGGTGAATCAATACGGCTTCAAAGCCGACGGTAAAACCGATATGTCCCTCGGCGGCGATGATAAGGGCACCCTCAAATTCGGCGCGGACGCGAACATGAGTTTCGCCGATTACAACGATAAGAATTTCGCCCCCAACACCCTGAACCCGGCCACCATGGCGGACTTCAGCCCCTTTTCACTGCCTTCTTTCTATCCCGGCGACATTTACAACATGGGCCCGGTCCCGGGTCTGGGCGCCTTGACGAGCCTGCTCAATAGCCCTTCCAGCCCCTATGCCAGCGCCCTGGTTGAGAGCGATCCGGTGGCCGACAAGGCTTTGGATTGGGACTCTTGGGAAAATGTCTACGCGGGTTACGCCATGTATACCCTGACCTCGGGCCAAATGACGGTCATGGGCGGCGTCCGGGTGGAAGCGACGGACATTAAATACGACTGGTACAACGCCTACTCGGATTACCCCGTGGATAGCGTGGAATTGGGCGCGGCGACACACGAGAGGGGAACCATCGACTACGCCAATGTCTTGCCGAGTTTGGGCATGAAGTACGTGTTTAATCCCGACTTCACCACCCGGATCAACTTTTCGGAGACGCTGGCCCGCCCGACCTACAACCAATATATTCCCTCGCCCACCTTGGGACAAAACAACAACGGGGGAACTTCCTCGGCGGACCCGGTCGTCACCAACACCTACGGTAATCCAAACCTAAAGGCCATGGTCTCGAACAACATCGACAGCTCTTGGGAATTTTATCCGGCCAAGGGCGCCATCCTGGCCGTCGACGGGTTCGTGAAGGATATCAGCAACTACTTCGCGCCGGATTACGCCGAGGTGATCAATTCGGGCGGGGTGACGACGACCATCACCTACTCGAACATCCCCTATTCGCAGATCTATGGGCTGGAATTCCAGTACCAACAGCAATACACCATGCTGCCCGATCCCTTCGATGGAGTGGGCTTCCGGGGCTCGGTTTCCAGGATGTGGTCCCAGGGGGAAACTTCCCCGGGGGTTTATACCGAACTGCCCAGCCAGTCCGACCTCATCTGGAACGCCGGGCTCTTTTACAAGAAGAACGGGCTGACGATTGATGTCGGCGGTTCCTTCACCGGGAAAAACCTGTCCTTGATCGGGGACCAAGCCCTGCCGTCTTCCTTGGGCGGCCCGGTGCCGAATGTTTATTATGACGATTATTTCCAGATCGACGCGAAGGTCCAGTACGCCTTCACCAAGGACTTCACGGTCTACGCCGATGGCAATAACCTAAATAACGAACCGCTCCGCTATTACCAGGGGTCGTCCAACCTCCCGATTCAAAATGAGTATTACGGTCCCTCCTTCGACGGCGGATTGGTCGTCGACTTTTAACCGAGGGTTGAAAAAGCTTGAATTGAAGACTCAAAGGGATTCAACCAAAATCCCCCGGCCAACCCGGCGCGTGGTTTCGATTTCAGGGATCGAAACCTTGCGCCTGGTTTTGGCTTTTTATCATCAAGGGAACCCGCGTTTCCTTGAATCAAGATCGAACAAAGGAATTTAAATGAGCTTAATTTTCATGCATCTGGCCTTGTTGGGCGACACCTGGGTGATTGTGTTGCTGATCCTGGCCAGCGTTGGTTCGATCGGCGTGATGATTGAGCGGGCGAAGGTCTTTAATAAAAATAAGGGCGATCTGGCCTCCTTGATGGACAGCCTGGCGGCAAGCCTGGAAAAACGGGATATCCCCGGGGCCATCGCCCTGGCTGAAAAAAGCCAAAGGGTCGAGGCCCGGGTGGCGCTGGCGGGATTGAAAAGCTTTTCCAAGGGCGCGGCGACGGTGGAAGAAGTGATGGTCGCCCATTGGCTGCGGGAAAAAATGGAATTGGAAAGGTACCTGATCATCCTGGGGACCTTGGGCAATAACGCCCCCTTCGTCGGGCTTTTTGGGACGGTTTTGGGCGTGATTAAGGCTTTTAATGATCTGGGAATGACGGGCCAAAGCGGCGTGGCCGTGGTGATGTCGGGTATTTCCAGCGCCTTAATCGCGACGGCCTTCGGCATTTTGGTGGCCATCCCGGCGGTCATCGCCAACAATTTTTTCCTCACCCGCTTAAAGGAAATCCAAACCAACACCGACGGCCTTTCCCGGATCCTGCTGGCCTATCTCAAGCAAGAAAAGGCGAAATGATGCTGCCCAGCTCCGACGACAGCAACCTGGTCACCGGCATCAACGTCACTCCCCTGGTCGACATCACGCTGGTGCTGCTCATCATTTTTATGGTGATCTCCTCATTCATCAGCGAACAGGCGCTTCAAGTGCATTTGCCCAAGGTGGTGAAAGAGGAAAAGGCCCCCCAGCCCGCCCTCACGGTCACTTTGGGTGAGGAGGGGGAACTTAAGTTCAACCGAAAAGACATCGACCTGGAGGGTTTGCGGCAGCAAATGGCGGTAGAGTCGGGAACCGATCCCGACGTGAAGGTGATCCTCAAGGCGGATAAAAACATTACTTATGAAAAGCTGGCCGCGGTTCTGGACGCGATCAAGCTGGGGGGCGTCCAAAAGGTGGCCCTGGCGATGGATCGGGAATAGTGAAACGCCTTTTCGGCGAAATTCTGCGGGACCGCCTTTTCCGGGGCATGCTGATATCCGGACTGTTGCACGCCGGGCTTTTCGGCGGGGCTTTGGGGATTATCGCCTGGGGAGAAGCGCATGCCGAATACCGGATCGACGTCGACCAGAGCAACGTCCCTCTTTTGACGGTGGACGCCCGACCCACCCCGCTTCCGGAGATCTGGATCCTGGCGAAAAAAGGGAAGGCGCCGCCGCCGAAAGTCATGCCGACGCCAACTCCCGAGGAGGCGGCGGTCGCCGTGGCCAGCCGCCAGCCTTCTTGGGTGGGCGGATTGATCGACGAGGACGATTATCCGATGGAGATGCGCAAGCAAAAAAAAGAGGGCCGGGTGATTGTGGAGCTTCTGATCAATATCGAGGGAAAGGTCGATCAAGTGACCATCCTTCAGGGCGCCGATCCGGCGTTCAACGCGGTGGTGTTGGACAAACTGAAAGACGCCAGGTTCCAACCGGCCCTGGACAAGACGGGACAGCCGATGAATTGCCGGGTGCGGCTTCCTATTTCCTTTAAGCTCAATTAATCGGGAGGATTCTATGCGGCGCCGGGTCTTGATCGCGATGGGTTTGATTTTGTCTTTAGGCGGCCGGGCATTCGCCGCGGGGCCGGTGGATTACGGAAAAATCCAGCACATCATCGTTATTTATCAAGAAAACTGGAGCTTCGACGGCCTTTTCGGCAAGTTTCCCGGCGCCGATGGGCTGGCGGAGGCCGGGGACGCGGTGAAACAGGTGGACCTGGCGGGGAAGCCACTGACCGCCATGCCTCAGCCTTATTTGGACCCGAAAAAGAAAATCGGGGACGATCGTTTCCCGAAGTCACTGCCCGTCGGACCCTATGACCTCACCCAATATGTCCCCGTGACGGCCGTCACCGGGGACATGCATCACCGCTTTTACCAGGAACAGGTCCAGATCGACGGGGGGAAGATGGATAAGTTCGTGGCCGCCAGCAACAACGGCGGCCTGGTCATGAGCGGCGTGGACGCCGCCCAACTGCCCGAAGGAAAATTGGCCGCCCAATATACCCTCTGCGACCATTATTTCCACGGCGGTTTCGGGGGCTCGCTTTTGAACCATATCCTGTTTGTGGCCTTGGCTCCCCCGGTTTTTCCGGGCGCGCCGGAGGCCCTGAAGGCGCAGGTGGGATCCGACGGCATGCCGCTCCCGGGGAAGGACGGCCCCGTCTCGCCCGATGGCTTCGTTATCAACGATTTGGATCCGGCCGAAGGTCCCCATAAAGCGGACACCCCTGCGGAAAATTTAGTCCCCGCCCAAACCATGCCCACGATCGGGGACCGTTTGAGCGACAAAAAAATTTCCTGGGCCTGGTTCTCCGAAGGGTGGAACGACGCCCTCGCGGGTCATCCCGCCAAGCATTTCACTTTCCACCACCAAGCCTTCGTCTATTTCAAAAATTTCGCCGATGGAACCCCCGGCAATCAAGAGCACTTGAGGGACACGAAGGAGCTGATGTCCATCTTGGACGGCCAAGGGGAATTGCCCCGGGTTTCTTTCGTGAAATTCATGGGCACGAACAATGAGCATCCCCATGACTCGACCTTGATGCAGGGCCAGCGTCACTCGGCCGAATTGGTGGAAAAGATATTGAAAAGCAAATACGGCAAGGATTGCGCGGTGCTGATCACCTATGACGAAAACGGAGGCCGTTGGGACCATGTGGCGCCCCTCAAGGGCGGCCGGTGGGGTCCGGGCACCCGGGTGCCTTTTATCATCATTTCGCCCTTCGCCAAAAAGGGTTACGTCGATCACACGACCTATACCACGGCGTCGATCCTGAAATTTATCGAGAACCGGTTCGGGCTGGCGCCCCTGAATGACCAGGACGGCCAGGCGGTTAATTTGGACAACGCTTTTGATTTTAACCCGGCGCCCTGAAAATCAGGCCGGGGCGTCTAATCGATGGGTTGAAAAAAGGTTCATCACTACAAACGGAGGCGGGAATGAATAAGCTCAAGCTGTTTTTGCTGTTGGGGGTTTTGACGGCGGGGACAGGCGTGTCGGGCGCGGCCCGCGCGCAAGAGGCCGCCGCGGACGGCGGATATAAGATCCTTCAAAAAGTTTCCCTGCCCGGCGACGGCGGGTTCGATTTCTTAATGGTGGACGGCGATAGCCGGCGGGTTTTTATCACCCATAACGACAGCGTTCAAGTGCTTGACGCGGACAGCTTGAAACTGGTGGGAACCATTGAAAATGTCCCCCATCCCCATGGCGTGGTGGTTTTGGACGAACTGGGCAAAGGCTATGCCACCAGCGGCGAGCCGGGAAGCGTGGTGGTCTTTGACTTGAAAACCTTGAAACGCGTTTCCGAAATACCGGTTTCCCCGGACGCGGACGTCATTATTTATGACAAGGCGTCATCGAAAATTTGGACCTTTGACGGCGACAGCAAAAACGCAACCGTCATTGACCCCGTCACCGACAAGGTGGTGAAGACCCTGGACTTGGGCGGCTCGCCGGAAGTGGCTGTTTCCGACGGCAAAGGCCATCTGTTTGATAATCTGGAAAGTGAAAATGAGATTCTTAAGATCGATTCCAAAACCATGAAGATCCTCCGCCGCTGGCCCTTGGCGCCGGGCGTTTCCCCGTCCGGACTTTCGATGGACACGGCCAACAAACGGCTTTTCAGCGGCTGCCACAACAAGCTTCTGGTCGTGATGAACGCCGCGAACGGGAAGGTGATTCAGACTTTGCCCATTGGCGACCATGTGGACGGCACCTATTTCGACCCGGCCTCATCGACGATTTTCAGCTCCAACGGGGATGGCACCTTGACGGTGATCCATGAGGATTCACCCAATCACTACACCTTGGCGCAAAGCCTGGTGACCGAAGAAGGCGCGAAAACCCTGGGGTTTGACTCGAAAACGGGCCGGGTTTTTCTTTCGACGGCGAAGCGCGAAGAAGCGCCCGCGCCAACGAAGGACGATCCAAAACCCCATCGGAAAATTGTCCCGGGGACCTTTCATATCCTCGTGGTCGGGAAATAAATGGACCGGCTTTTTAAGGATGGGAATGCGAAGGCCGGCCCCGGAAGTCCGTGTTAAGCTAAGCCGTTCAATCTCGAAAAAATCCCGCGTTCCTGGATCAACATGAAAAAAAATAAAAGCGGAAGTGTTTTGAGCAAAGTTCCCGAGATCACGATTCTTTTTTGGCTCATCAAAATCGCCGCCACCACGCTCGGCGAGACCGGCGGGGATACCGTTTCGATGTCGATGAACCTGGGGTACCTGGTGGGAACGGCTATTTTCGCGGTTGTTTTCCTTATCGCGGTCACCATTCAGATGAAGGCGGAGCGGTTTCATCCTTTGATTTACTGGTTTACGATCATCGCGACGACAACCGTGGGAACAACCTTGGCCGATTTCGCCGACCGGTCCTTAGGGATTGGCTACGCCGGAGGCTCCGCGCTTCTTTTGGGCCTGTTGATGGGGTCGCTTTTCATTTGGTATAGAACACTGGGAACCGTGGCGGTTGAGACGGTCAAAGAACCCAAATCTGAAATGTTTTATTGGGTCACCATTATGTTTTCGCAAACCTTGGGCACGGCCTTGGGGGATTGGACCGCCGATTCGGCGGGTTTGGGTTACCTGGGGGGCGGCGTTTTGTTCTTCCTGCTTTTAGCGGTATTGGCGGGGCTTTATTACTGGACGAAGGTTTCCCGAACCTTTCTTTTTTGGGCGGCTTTCATCCTCACCCGGCCCTTGGGTGCCGTCTTGGGCGACTTTTTAGATAAACCGATCGCTCACGGGGGATTGGCTTTGAGCCGTTATTCGGCTTCCGCGGCGCTGCTGGCTTTTATCTTAGTTTTTGTCCTTTTTTTCCCGCACCGGGCCGCCCGAAAGAGCCATTAAAAATCATTCCGGGCGGCGGAGTTTTTAATCGATGGGAGCCGGAATGATCGGATTGAACCGCGTTCACCTTCTTTTGGGATGCTTCTTCGCACCCGCCTTGCTTTTTTTCACCCTGTCCGGGGCTTTCCAAACACTCCGGCTCCACAAAGATGTGAAAGGCGGCTACCAGGCCCCTGAAATATTTAAGGTCATGGCGAAGATCCATAAGGATCAAAAATTGCCGGACTCATCCCAGCCACGGCCGTCTTGGCCCCTCCAAGGATTTGTTCTGCTGATGTCCGCCGGGTTCATCTTCAGCACGGGGTTGGGCTTGGTGATGGCGTTTAAATACTTCCGCCCCCGATGGGTGATCTGGACATTGCTCGCGGCGGGTTTCGTGATGCCGCTCGTTTTGTTGATGGCGGGATAAACCTCACTGGGCCATGGGTTTGACTGTTTTGTCCCTCCCGCGTTGAAAACCCCGCCTCTTTTTTTAGAATGTTTTAATTCCTCAAACCCTTTTGTTTGCCCGAAAAATATTGGGTTTTAACGCTGGGGCATTTTTGAGCTAGGCAAAGGGCGGGTTTTACGTCATCCTCAGTCGCGTGAAAAAAGACTTTTTTCACCTTAAAATGGAATAAAAGGCCTCTTCAAAAGGCTAATGTTCAGGGGGATGTTTGGAAGACCGGGAGTTGGTTCAAAAAATTCTCCAGGGCGATGAAGCGGCTAAGACCCAGTTCTACGTCCAATACCGGGAACGCCTCTATAAGGATTGCGTGTTTCTCTTAGGCTATCGGGATTCGGAGGCGGAAGACCTGGTGCAGGAAGCTTTTATGATCGCCTTTCGAAAGCTCCCGGCTTTTGAGTTTCGGTCGGCGCTGGGCACTTGGTTGACGCAGATTTGCATCTATCTTTGTTATAACCGGTACCGGTCGCGGGCCAAGATGGTGGTTCAAGAAGAAGCGGATTTGGAAAACCTTTTGCGGCATAAGTCCCTGGAGGGCGAGGCTCAAAAGTCCCGGGATGAGGACAAGGCCGCCAAGCTTCAGCTGATCGACAAAGGCTTGGACAAGATCGGCGCCGAGTGCCGGGAGATCGTGATTTTGCGCGATAAGGAAGAAAAGACTTATATCGAGATCGGCAAGTCGATGAAGATTCCGCTGGGGACGGTGATGTCCCGGTTGTCGCGGTGCAAAAAGGCTTTGAAGATCCTCGTTGAACAGATGATTGAGGAAGGGCGAAATGGTTGACCTGATCCAAGCGTTTTTTGAGCGGGAACTGAGCGAGTCCGAGGCGGACTTGTTGGGGAAGCTGTTGCAAGAATCCCCGGACTCGGCTTTGCGCTTTGAGGGCTTGCTTGAGACCCATTATTTGGCGACGGGACTGCCTTTGCCCGAATTGCCCGGTTCGCTTCAAAAATGGGCGCCCGCGGCCGGAAAACTGGGAGCCCTGGGTTGGGCGGGCTTGGCGGCGGCGGTCGCCGCCGGGGTGGGTCTGTTGGTCTGGAAATTCTGGCCGGTTTCTGAAATCGTCCAACCGGCCGCGCCGCAGCCCCTCGCGCCGATGGCGCCTGTTTCGCGGGTTCTCGAGCCTAAAGTCATCCTGAAATCCCCGTCGGCGCCTGTTCACTCCGAAGCAACCGCTCCTTCGGCGGAAGGCGAGGAATTAAGCGTGGTAGTGGACACACGGGAAAAGTCATTGGTGACGGTCCGGGTTTTGGACGCGGCGGGCCAAGAAGTACGGCACTTATTCACCGGTTTTGTGGAGCCGGGCCAAAGGGCTTTCCAGTGGGACGGGAATCTTTCGGCGGGGGAACCGGCGCCCGCGGGGAACTATAGGATTGACGTTCAAACCGGGGATTCCCACCAAACTAAGGCTATCCGCCTCAATCTCAAATAAATTTTTAGGGTTTAACTTTCCGACTGGAAGCATAATAAGATTAATTCCTCGGGAGGTTTTTCTTGCGATGGATTTAAAACGTTTTGAGTTTTTCCTCGTCTTTTTCCTATCCATGATTCCTTCCCTCGGACTTTCCCAAACCAACGGGGACGGCCTTCAAGCGGTTTATTACAACGGCGTCAATTTCAACACCGCGGTGGTGACGGAAGTGGATCCCGCGGTCGAGTATTTTTGGCAAGGGTGTCCGCCCAATCCCGGGGTTTCCCCCAGCGCCTTTTCGGTCAAGTGGACCGGCCAAATTGAAGCGGACTATAGCGAGACTTACACCTTCACGGCGGATGTCAATGGCGGGGTGAGCGTCATCGTCAACGGACAAGTCTTGGTGAGCCAGTGGACTGAAAACACGACCTTGTCGACCTTTACGGGAACCGTTCCGATGACGGCGGGAACCAAGGTTCCGATTGAAGTCGATTATTTCGCCAACGGGGGAACGCCCCAAATTCAACTGATATGGCAAAGCGCTTCCCAAGCTTTGAGCCCCGTCCCCCATGAGAATCTTTTTTCCGGCGCGTTGCCGGCGCCCACGCCCACGCCTCAAATCCTCAACGCCTGCCAACAAACCGCGGTGGTGGATGGGATCCTGGATGATTGGGCCTGGAACAGCGGGAGCCCCTTCGCCTCGGTCACCAAGACGGTTTCCGGGCAGAGTTTTGGCTCCTCGGCGCTGGTCAAATTTTTATGGGACTCCAGCAACCTTTATCTCGGCGCCCAAGTGACGGACAGTCAATTGACCAACACGGGAACCGGCACACTTTGGCATAACTCGACCGTGGAGCTTTACTTGAACACCGCCAATGACCAGTCGCTGACCATTACGTCCCATGATTTTGAGTATTTTTTCCGGTGGGGCGACACGACGCCGGTGGAAAGCAACGGCCGCGTAACCGGCGTGGTGATGAAAACCACAACGACCGCGGGCGGGTACATTGTGGAAGCCTCCATTCCTTGGACGACCTTGGGGATGACGCCTTCGGACGGAACGGAGCTGGGATTTGACGTGGGATTGGATATCAACCACAACGGGGGCAATTGCCGGGACGGTCAAATGATGCTTAACGGTAATGAGGACGACTATTTAAATACCGCCGCTTACGCCAGCCTGGCGATCGGTTCCGCTTGTCCCACGCCCGTGGCTACCCCGCCGGTGCCGGTGAACCAGCCTTACGTTTACTCCAATCCGACCTCGGGTCCCACGGTCACCTTTGTGTACACCATGGCCCAGCCGGGAAAAGCCGACATCCAGGTTTGGAATGCCTGGGGCAACTTGGCGGCCACGGTCAATGAGGCTAAGGCCGCCGGGGAAGCTTCCAGTTCCTTGGATGTGCGTTCCTTCGCGCCCGGCCATTATTTTTATCACGTGGTCCTTCATTATGACTCGGGACAAACGCAGTCGTTCCAAACCCAAATCCTGGCCGTGAAAAAATGACGCGCTCTTTTTATTTTTTACGCGCGGGTTTTGTCTCGTTGGGACGCGGGGGAGTGTTTTTGTTTTTTTTCGGCGCGGTGGTTTGGGGGCAGGTAATTTCCCCCAACGCGTCGCTGGTAACGCCCTTAAGCGCGCTGGGGGCTTCCGCCCGCGCGGACGCGATGGGGGACGCTTTCGCGGGTCTGGCCGATGATAACTCGGCCTTGTTTTTCAACAGCGCGGGCCTCTCGGGCCTGGCCGACACCCGCATCAGCTTGAACCACAACAGCTACTTGGGAAGCACCTTTGAGGAAACCCTTTTAGTGGGCCTGCCCGCGGGCGGCCTGGGCGGATTCGCGGGGGCGCTCCAATATGTCTTTTGGGGAGCCCTGGACGCGCGGGATTCCTCAGGGGTCGACCAGGGTACCTACTTGGATAACGACATCGCATTGAGTATTGGATGGGGAAAGGAATGGGCGAAGGGTTTTTCGATGGGCGTGGCGCTTTATGGGACCCAGCAAAAAATAGTGGATTCACTTTACTCCAGCCTGGCCGGGGAAGCGGGGTTGTTGTGGATCCCTGAGAAAGATTTTCGGTTGGGCCTGGTTTATTCCGGCTTTGGGACGCCCGTGTCGGGTCAAGCCCTCGCCAGCGATTTGAAAGGCGGCCTTTCCTGTCTTTTTCATCTCAACAGCGACCTATCTTTTTTGACGGCTTTCTCGGGTGATTACGAGCCCCAGGGGGTGAGCCGGCTCCAGGGAGGGATCGAGGCGGGATTCCAAAAAAACTATTTCTTGAGGCTGGGCTATCAACTTCCGCTTTCGGACAACCAAGTCTCGGGCTTTACCAATTTCAGCGCGGGGGCGGGAATCCGGCTGGAGCCGCTCACTTTGGATTACGCTTTTGTCCCCTATGGGGACTTGGGGACTTCCCACCGGATCAGCCTTTCTTATGATTTCCCCAATCCAACACCCGTTCCGGTCAAAGCGGTGACGGTTTTCGTGACGCCGGTTCCCACGCCTGTGCCCGCGGTCACGCCCGGCCCGGCCAAATCTTCCGTGAAGGTGCTATTTGAGGTTCCCGCCAGCGGCCCGGCCACCGTGACGGATTTCGCGGCCGCGGCCTTGATTCAACAATACGAGAAAGCCACCGAAGACAATCCCCAGGATGCCGAGGCTTGGCATCAATTAGGCTTGGCTTATTGGAAGGCCGGGAAGACCCAGTTGTCGGTTCAATGTTTGGAGCAGGCCTACCGGTTGAACCCGTCGGATGTGAAGTTGAAAGCTTGGTTGGACCAGTACGAAGCCGCCCACCCGCAAAGCCCTTAGGTTTACCGATTTCCCATTCAATCCGTAATTTTAATCGTTTTTAGGGAATAGAGTCTTTTCCCCAAACACCCATCTATTGGACAGAACCATGCCCCCGCCATCTCAACCCATTCTGTCAGGGCTTTTGTCAGTTGGGCCCCAGTTTGACTTTTAAATTTTATTTTAAACCGTTTTTGGAGGACCGGATCCAGGTGACCTTGGATTTGGATCACTGACCTCGAAGGCCATGATCGAGAAGTGAAAAGAACTGAGGAGATGGAATTGAAATCTTTAAAAGCGGCTCTGCCGAGCCTGATCATCCTACTACTCGGGGCGAATGTTTCCGCGCTCGACGCCCAGACCATTCCCACCTCCTTTTCATGGACATCGACCGCCCCCCTCATCACTCCCAAGAGCGACTCCACCCACAACATGATCGCCGTGAAGGACCCTTCCACGGTCTTCTATAACGGCCAATACATCGTTTACGCCTCTTCGGTCAACTCGGCCGGCAACTACGGCATGGAATACCTGCACTTCAGCGATTGGAGCCAGGCCGGCGCCGCCACGCCTTATTTCATGGACAACACCGCCGGTTTCTCGGGCTATCACACCGCGCCCCAAGTTTTTTATTTCGCCCCCCAGAACAAATGGTACCTGATCTTTCAGAGCGGACAACCCCAGTACTCCACCAATAGCGACCCGACCCAGCCCCAAAATTGGACGACGCCTAAGAATTTCTTCGCGTCTCAGCCCTCGAGCGTGAGCAATTGGATAGATTTCTGGGTCATCTGCGATTCCACCAACGCCTACCTGTTCTTCTGCGGGGACAACGGGAACTTCTACCGTAGCTCAACTTCGCTCGCGAACTTTCCCAATGGATTTAACACGCCTGTCATCGTCTACACGGATACGGAGTTCAATCTCTTTGAGGCGGACAATGTTTATACTGTGGAAAATGGCGGGGGCTATCTGGCCGACATTGAGTGCATCGGCAGCGACGGCCACCGCTTCTTCCGCGCCTTGACCGCCACCAGCCTGGGCGGAACCTGGACGCCGCTGGGCAATACGGCGAACCTCAACACCCCTTTTCTGGGTTCGCACAATGTCACCTTTAATTCCGGCGTCTCGAACTGGACCTCGGACTTCAGCAGCGGCGGGGCGGTCATTGACGGCGATGACCAGACCGATTCCATCAACCTCAACAACCTGACCTTTCTCTACCAGGGCGACAATCCCAATAATGGGGCCAGTTCCTACAACTTAATTCCCTGGCAGCTTGGCTTGGCGACCTCCAAGGCGAACAAGGCAACTACCCCGACGCCCGTGCCGGCCACGCCAACGAGGACGGCTACGGCGGTTCCTCCTACTCCAACGGCGACTTTCACCAGCACACCGGCCCCGATTATCGCCTCCACTTGGCGCGTGAACGCGGGCGGCCCGGCTTATACCGATTCACTCGGGAACGCTTGGTCGGCCGATACCCAATTTACGGCGGGCAGCACCATCGCCGAAGGCGGGACGATCGCGGGAACCAACGATTCCACGCTTTATGACACCCAGCGCTATGGCTCGAATTTCAGCTACATCTTCCATGTTCCAACCGGAACCTATCAGGCGACCTTACTTTTCGCCGAAACCTATTCGGGTGATATGGCGGCTGGGGACCGTATTTTCAACGTTCTCGTGAACGGGGTGACGGTCATCTCGAACCTGGATATTTTCGCCCAAGTGGGAGGGAACAAGGCCCTGAACGAAGTACTCAATAACATCGCTCCCAGCGCGGGAGCGGTGACGATCCAATTCATCGGCACGAACAGCCCGGATACGAGCGCCGTGGTGGAGGCCTTGCAGTTGATTCCGCAGCCGGCGCTCGCCACGCCGACCCGCACAGCGACGGCTAGCGCGACGTCTACCCCAACCGCCTCGGCTACGGCTACGGCAACGAAAACGGCCACGCCGTCTTTGACGGCTACGCCGATACCTCCGACTTTAACGTCGACGGCTTCATTGACGTCGACCGCGACTAGGACAAATACGCCGGTGCCGCCGACTTCGACGGCGACTTTGCCGCCGACTCTGACGGCGACCTTGCCGCCGACCGTTACCAGCACCGCTACTTTAGTGGTCACGACCACCGCCTCCGAAACTGCCTCGCCTACAGCTTCGGCATCGGCGTCAGATACGCCTACCTGGACCTCGAGCCCGGTGCCGCCAACTTTGACGAATACCCCATTGCCGCCCACGTTCACGGCGACCCATACTCCGGTGCCGCCGACCGCGACCTCAACGGTGACATCGACTGTGACAGCGACACCCACGAATACCTTCACGAAGACTTGGACCGCGACCGCGGTGCCTCCGACATCCACCAGCACGGCTACTTTAACTAGGACCCCAGTGCCGCCGACCGCGTCAGCGACGTGGACTTCAACGCCCACTCTGGCGCCGACGAATACGGCGACTCCCGCCGGCGCGGGATCCTTGACGGTGTATTTGTTGTCGGGGGTCACGGCGAATACCACCAACAGCCCCCATCCCCAGATTGAGGTTAAAAACACAGGGACGGCGCCTTTGAACCTAAACAACGTGGAAGTGCGCTACTGGTTCAATTGCGACTGCACGGGCCAAAGCCTGCAGTCTTGGGTCGACTGGGCCGGACTTATGCCCGCCGGGACTTCGGTCACGGGGGATGTCCAGACGACGGTTCAACCCACGACTCTGGGTGGGCAGACCGACTACATCAGCTACAAGTTTTCCGGGAACTTGGTATTGCAACCGGGTCAGTTTATTGAGGTGCAAGGCCGGTTCAACAAGAGCGATTACAGCAACATGACCCAGAGCAACGACTGGAGCTACGCGGCGGACACCAGTTTTACCCAGACGACCAAAATCACGGTGTATTTGGGCGGGGTACTGGTGTGGGGGCAAGAACCGACCGCCGTGACTTCGGCCTTGAAGTCAGCCAGCGTGGTGGCTTTTCCGAATCCCTCCACGGGGAGCGGGGTCAACCTCTCGGTCAACTTGACCGCTGGCGCGGGCGCCTCGGGGGCGTCCGCGCAGGAAGTGGGCTCGCCCACGGTGGTGGATCCGGACGCGCAGGTGACATTCCGGGTGTTCACGCTGGCGAGCCGGCAGATCTGGACCACCACGGTGACCGGGGCCAGTTTGGGCTCGTCGGGGAACCATGTGATTTATTGGGATGAGAGGGATTTGGCCGGGGCGTCTTTGGCCAATGGGGTTTATTACGTGACGGTGACGGTGAAATCAAAAGGCCAGAGCAGTACGGCTGGCACGAAGGTCCTGATTTTGAGGTGATTCATTTTTTGATGATGGGGGAAAGTGGTTGGGGTAGGGAAGCAACGGGCATTGCTGGTTAAGGCTGATTTATCCGGCGCCGTAATTTGAGATGGAGGTCTGTTTTGAAAATAAAAAAAATTTTTACCGCGTCTTTTTTACTTCTGGTTTTAGCGAGTTTTTCGAAAGCGTGGGCGGGCACCTGTACGGTGGACGCCACCCAAACCAACCAATTCATCCATTGCATCGGGGCCTCCAGCGCCTGGAGCGCCATCGGAAGCCAGGGCCAAGCCCTGTTCGCCGACGACAACGTGAACGGGCATATCGGGCTTAGCTCCCTGCGGGCCCGGATCGATCCCACCAATAACTTCTCGTCGGAAGTGAATAGTCTCGTGACGGCCCATTCGGTCAATCCCAACGTGCTTTTATGGGCTACCGAGTGGTCCCCCCCGGCCCAATACAAGGCCAATGACAACGTCGATGGCGGCGCCAGCAACGATACTTTCCTGGGCGCCAGCTCCGGATCCCCCAACAGCGCCGACACGGGATTGGCCTCTTACCAAGTCTCGTTCATCCAGTATTGCCAAAGCCACGGGATCAACCTTTACGCCCTTTCCATCCAGAATGAGCCGAACTTTAACCCGACTTACGAAGCCTGTCTTTGGACGGCCGGCCAGTTTGATGTTTACGCGCAGGCTTTCCATAACGCCATCCAAAACGCGGGTCTTTCGACCAAAATCATGCTTCCTGAGCCCGACAATACCGACGGCATGAACCTGGCCGCGACCGCCATGGACGATGCGACCGTGGCCCCCATGATCGGCATTATCGGAACCCATCTTTATGGCACCCCGAATCCGGCGCCCCTGGCTTCCTTTGGCTTCACCCATGTGACGAACCAGGAATGGTGGGAAACCGAGATGTCGGGGAATACCACCGATATTCCGGGAGCCCTGCAGGAGGCGGGTTGGATCCAAAGCTCTCTGGTCAATTCCGGCATGAACGCTTTTCACTATTGGTGGCTTACCGACCTGATCAGCAACAACACCCTGACCATCAAGGCCTATGTTCTTGGTAATTACAGCAAGTTCATCCGTCCCGGATACTACCGCATGGGGGCGACCGCGAGCCCGACTTCCGGCGTCTTGGTCAGCGCCTTCAAGAACACCAATACGTCTTCACCGCAGACCATCGTTTTCGTGGCCATCAACAACAACAGCTCGACCACCAGCCAGACCTTCAGCCTGAACGGGGTCAATGTCACGTCCGTCATCCCCTGGGTGACCGACGGCAGCAACAACCTAGTCCAGAAGTCGGCTGTGCCGGTGTCGGGAAATTCCTTCACCTATAGCTTGACCGGTTCCAGTGTGACGAGTTTTGTGGCCGTCAACAACGGTGGCTCGGTTGCCACCTCGACGTCCACACCCTTGCCGGCCACGCCAACGAGGACGGCTACGGCGGTTCCTCCAACCCCAACCGCGACTTTTACCAACACGCCGGCCCCGATTATCGCCTCCACCTGGCGCGTGAACGCGGGCGGCCCGGCTTATACCGATTCGCTCGGGAACGCTTGGTCGGCCGATACCCAATTTACGGCGGGCAGCACCATCGCTGAAGGCGGGACGATCGCGGGAACCAACGATTCGACGCTTTATGACACCCAGCGTTACGGCTCCAATTTCAGCTACGTGTTTCATGTTCCGACCGGGAGCTATCAAGCCACCCTGCTTTTCGCCGAGACCTATTCGGGCGATGAGGCGGTCGGCGACCGGGTGTTCGATGTTGCCGTAAACGGGGTCACGGTTTTAACGAACCTGGATGTTTTCGCCCAAGTGGGCGCGAATAAGGCCTTGAACGAGGTGATCAACAATATCTCCCCCAGCGCGGGAGCGGTCACCATTCAGTTCTTGGGGACCAGCAGTACGGACACGAGCGCGATGGTGGAGGCCTTGCAGTTGATTCCGCAGCCGGCACTCGCCACACCGACCCGTACATCGACTGCCAGCCCGACGGCCACCGCGACCGCCTCAGCGACAGCCACGCCAGTGCCTCCAACTTTGACGTCGACGGCAACCGCGACTAAGACAAATACGCCGGTGCCGCCGACTCTGACGGCGACTTTGACGCCGACCGCTAGTCCGACGGACACGAGCGTGCCGCCCACGACGACGGATACGCCGATTGGGACGCTGACAATGGTTCCGGCAACGGCGACGAACACCCCGGTTCCGCCGACCTTTACTTCGACGCCGGTGCCTCCGACCGCGACTTTAACGGTCACGTCGACCGCCTCAGCGACGAAGACTTGGACAGCCACCGCGGTTCCTCCGACCGCGACGGCGACTCCGACTAAGACGAATACGCCGGTGCCCCCGACTTCGACGGCGACTTTGCCGCCGACTTCGACGCCCACCTTGGTTCCGACGAATACGCCTACGGGCACGGGATCCTTGACGGTGTATTTGTTGTCGGGAGTCACGGCGAATACCACCAACAGCCCCCATCCCCAGATTGAGGTGAAGAACACGGGGACGGCGCCTTTGAACCTGAATAATGTGGAAGTGCGCTACTGGTTCAACTGCGACTGCACGGGCCAATCGATCCAAACCTGGGTGGACTGGGCGGGATGGATGCCCGCGGGAAGCACGGTCACGGCGGATGTGCTGACCTCGGTGGTGGCCACGACTTTGGGTGGCCAGACCGATTACGTGAGCTATAAGTTCGCGGGGAACCTGACGCTGCAGCCGGGCCAGAGCGTGCAAATCCAAAGCCGTTTCAACAAGAGCGATTGGAGCAACATGCTTCAGAATAACGACTGGAGCTACACGGCTTCGACCAGCTTCACCTTGTCGACCAAAATCACCGGATATCTGAACGGATCGCTGATTTGGGGACAGGAACCGGTTGTGACGGCTCCGGCCGCGCAGACGGCCAATGTGGTGGCATTCCCGAACCCTTCCACGGGGAACGGAGTGAACCTGTCGGTGAATGTGACCGGAAGCGCCTCCTCGATCGGGGCGAAAGCCGTCAGCACATCGCCGGGAATTGATCCGAGCGGGGTCCTGACCTTCCGGGCTTACAGCTTGGACGGACAATTGGTCTGGGTGAAGACCGTGGAGGAGACCAGTTTCGAGTCCTCGGGCCACAGCCTCTACTGGAACGAGCGGAACTTGGAAAACCAGTCCTTGTCCAGCGGGCTGTATATCGTGACGGTGACGGTGAAGTCCGGGGTTCAGTCCAGCACCTCGACCGTGAAAGTCGCGATCGTAAAATAAAAAGAAGCGGGCGGATTTAAAACTCCGCCCAATAGTTAAAAGCCCTTAAACAGAAATGTTTAAGGGCTTTTTTGTTTTAGGCGTTATTTCCCCATGCTCAATCCCTGGTTTTTCAGGTGTTTGGGATAAAAACCGATCAAAAAGACGCGAAGATCGATGTGGGGGAAAATTATCGGGGAGGGTACCATAGGCAAGGATTCATCAAACTAAAAGAAGGTAATCATGAAACACATTCTTTTGATTTTCTCGATTTTTTTCCTGCTTTTGGCTGGTAAAGTTCAGGCGGCCCCGCTCGCGACCGGTTCCGCGCCGCTGGAAGGCAATGGCGCCCGATCGGTTTCGGTGCTGGCCCAGAGCGCCTTCAACGCCTGGCAGGTAAAAATGGGAAGCGCCCTCACGGATTATCGTTACGTCGTTTCGCCCGACCATTCGTTTGATCAGGTGAAGGCTTCGATCACGCTTTTAAACTACCAGGACGGAAAATACCAGCCGGTGGGGCTTTTGATTTTTTTCGACGATAAGGTGGGCGACTTGGCTAAGGCCGGCCTGGAAGCGGATGAGCTCGTGGGCAAGATGATCTGCCTGTTTTTTCACTATTCGGATTACGACCGCCTCTTGGAGAGCCTTCAAGTGAATCGGGCGGGGCAGATTCTCCTGAGCGCCTATTCCGCGCCTTCCGAAGACGTCTCGAAAAACGGCACTTACGGCCAGCTGCTTTTCAACCCGGTTAAAAATCAATAAAATAAAGCCTCGCGGTTTTTACTCAACCGCGTTCTTGGGGACGATGGATGGCGTTTATCGATTGTCGGGAATGCGGGGAAAAAAATACCGGATTGTGGGTCCGCGATGTTTTTCATTGTTTTCCGCTGTTTGGTGTTTTGGGATAGGAAGCATTGGCTTTTCGGAGGCCGCCCGGTTTTCCAAGTGGAGCTCGGAGGGAATCCTGACATTGCTTTTGATCCCGACTTACTTTTGGGGAAAAGCGATGGAAGATTTTTTTCGTAAGATTAAGATATCGATCGCCCTATTTTGAGATGGCCTGGGGCCTGTTTTCACGGAGTCAGCCCAATTCAAACCTTGGGTTTAATTTTCAAATGATCGGGATCTGCCGCGGGTGTGGCCGCGATAAAGTGGTATTATTGACCTTATATTGATCGCCGGGTCCTAAAAGGGTTCCCTATTTCAAATAAGGTATTTGGCCACCTATGGTATTCATCCTCCGGTTCGCTTTGATCCTGCTGACCTTGTCACTGGCTTGGCCGTCGGCCGCGGCGGTTTCAACTTCCGACGCCTATTTGCCCGATGAAATCCTGGTTCAATTCAAGCCGAACGGTTCCTCATTGGACCTAGGCCGCGTTCAGTCCCTTTTGGGAACTTACCAGCCGCTCGCGTTTCGCTCCGACGTTCTTCAAGTCTATCTTAAGAGCGGGATGACAGTGCCAAGGGCCTTGGCACTGGTCAAGGCACTCGGGGACGTGGCGCTGGCCCAGCCTGATTATCGCTATCAATTGTTTCAAAGCTGCGCGCCTCCGGCCGCCGCCTCCGACGCCTACTTTACCTCCGGCGTTATTCCCAGCCCGGCTTGCGGCGTGGTCACCGGCAACGGAAATGTCAATTGGCCCTATCTTCTCGTGAACGCGCCGTCGGCTTGGGCTCAACTGGGGGCTAATTTGGCTTGTCCGTCGGCCAACCCGGTGACGGTGGCGGTTTTGGATTCGGGAGTGGCCTCGGACTATTCCCAAACCCGGCATCCGGATCTTCCGTCCTCGCTTTTTATCCCCGGTTATAACTCTTCCGGCGATTGGGGCGGGGATACCACCGATACGGTGGACAATCACGGCCATGGAACCATGGTGGCCGGCATTTTAGCGGCCCAGTGGAACAACGCGGGCGGAACAAACGCTTGTACCGCGGGGACGGTTCCCGCCGGTAGTTTCAATGGCGGCACGGTGGGGGTGGCCGGCTATCCGGGATTGGTGAAGATCATGCCGGTGAAGGGGGCCGATTCCACGGGCTCGCTCACCACGGGTACGGTGGTCGAGGGGATTTATTACGCCGTGCTCCATGGAGCCAAGGTCATCAATATGTCTTTGGGGACTACCGCCAATGATCCCTTGGAAGGACAAGCGGTCACCTTCGCGCTGAATCAGGGCTGCGTGGTGGTGGCGGCGGTTGGAAACGCCGGCAACGGGGTGCCTTTAAGTTATCCGGCGGCCTTTCCCGGCGTGATTGGCGTCGGCGCGGTGGGACCCGCCGATACGGTGACTTCTTACACCCAAACGGGAGCCGGCATGGGAATGGTGGCGCCCGGCGGAGCGCTGGTCAGCCTCTTCAATACTTTTGATACCGCTGATAATTTTTTTGGCTGCATCCTCAATTGCCCCTCGCCGACGGTGGATACGGCCTTTCAAGTTGATCCCTGCGACAACAATTACGCCGTGGCTTCGGGGACTTCGCTGGCCGCGCCCATGGTGGCGGGCGCGGCGGCCCTGCTTTTCGCCCTGAATCCGACTTTGGCCAACACCCAGGTGGTTCAGATACTGGAAAATACGGCCCACCAAATTATCGGCGCCCCGGGGACCTACAACCAGACCAGTGGTTGGGGTCGGCTCGATTTGAACGCGGCGGTTTTATCCGCTTTGGCCTTGGGCGCCCAGCCCGCCTTAACGATCACGCCCACGCCTTTTCCGGCGACCGCCACGCCCACCCCGGCGGCCTGCCTGTCCCAACCGGGGGCTTTTTGGTCGCCTCAAACCACTTACGACCTGCAATCGGTGGGCGGAGCGGTTTTTGACGTGGGGGACGGCAATGGTCCCCGGCCTTTTGAGTTAGGCGGAGGAGCCCTAAGCAATCCCATCACGATCGCCCATTGGATTCCCGCGATGGGTTGGAGCCTGTTCGGCACCTCGCAAGCGCCTTTGTTGAACCGAATCCACTATAACGTGGCGGCTTTTAAAAATTACATTTGGGTGTTGGGCGGGCTTTTGAACGGCGCGACTTACCAAAACGATACTTGGTTTTCATTCGACGGCTTCCACTACAACTTGGGAACTTCCAACGCGGGATTCGCCGGCCGGTTGGATTTCGGATCGGCGGTTTTCCAAAATAATTTATGGGTGTTGTGCGGACAAACCGCCTCGGGCTTGACCAATGACGCTTGGAGTTCTTCGGACGGTTCCTCTTGGAGCGCCGCGGCTACGCCGCCTTTTTCAGCCCGCAAAGGATTGGCGGTGGTGGCCTTCAACAACCGGTTATGGGTTTTGGGAGGCCAAACCGCCGGGGGAGTGACCAATGACGTATGGTCGACGGGAGATGGAATCAATTGGACCCAATCCAATCCCACGACTCCGGGAGCGATTTTTTCCCCCCGGGCCTATCACCTGGCGGTGGTTTGCGCGAACTCCATTTGGGTGATGGGGGGCCAAACGGCTTCGGGGCCGGTCTCGGATGTTTGGGTTTCCCAGGACGGGGCCAATTGGACCCAAACCCTGGCGCAAACGCCCTTTGGTCCGGTTTCCCAATTCGCGCAAGTGAGCCTTTCCTATGAGGGACAGGTTTGGTCCGTGGGCGCTTCCGGCTCCTATACCTCGAATTGCTGCGCCTTGTCCACCTTGACGCCGACAGGGACCCCGACCTTTACCCCGACGGCGACCCCCACGATTACCTTAAGCCCTACGGCCACGTGGACCCCGACCCCCAGCTTGACGCCGACCCTAACGTTTTCACCCACTATGACTTCGTCGCCGACCGTCAGCCCAACCCCCACCATTACCATGAGCCCCACACCCAGTCCCACCCTGGGGCCTGTCGAAGTCACCCTGGGACCCCCTTATCCCAACCCGGTTTCGACGGGAGGGAATGTTTATTTTGACGTTCAGGCGCCGGGAAACGCGGTTTTGTCTTTTGACGTTTTCACCACCGCTTTCCGGAAGATCGGCTGCGCAAGCTTCCCAATTTCCGGAAAGACCACTCTGAGTTGGAACCTGCGGGATCACGAGGACCTGCCGGTGGCTAACGGACTTTATTACCTGAGGGTCCGCGTGAAAGGGAGCCAGTCCTTCAGTCAAATTCTCAAGGTCTTAGTCCTGCGTTGAAGCCGGGATGAGAGATGACGGAAGCCTTGGAGACCCATTGGTTCCAAGGCTTTTTTTATTTTCTTTCCTGAAATTCAGGGTTGACAAAATGGGGCGCGGGATTGTATATAACCAATAGGTTAAGTAACTGAAAGGTTAACTATATGTCCGTCGCCACACCCGATCAACTCAGCGAGACCTTTTCGGCCCTGGCCGACCCCACCCGCCGGGCCATGGTGGCCCGCCTGACCAAGGGGGAAGCCTCGGTCCAGGAATTAGCCAAGCCCTTCAAGATGAGCCTGCCCGCCATTTCCAAGCATCTAAAAGTATTGGAGCGAAGCGGGTTGATTGAGCGGGGCCGGGTGGCCCAAAGCCGGCCTTGCCGGCTGAAGACCCAACCCATCAAGGACGCGGCCGAATGGTTGGAACACCACCGACAACTTTGGGAAGACCGGTTGGACCGCTTGGACGCCTACCTGAAGGAATTAAAGCAAAAGGAGAAGGAAAATGTCCGCCACAAAAAATAAGTCCAATGAGATAAAACTGATCCGGGTTTATGACGCGCCCGTCAAGATGGTTTGGGACGCCTGGATCGAGCCTGACCAAGTCGCCCAATGGTGGGGGCCCCGAGGCTTCACCATTACCAGCCACAGCAAGGACATCCGCGCCGGCGGCCATTGGCATTACACCATGCACGGCCCCGATGGCGTGGACTACGTCAACAAAACCCGATATTTGGAAGTCGAGAATTACGCCAAGATGGTCTATGACCACGGCGGCAATGACGAGCAAAAGCCCCTCTTTCGGGTCACGGTCCTTTTCAAGGAAATCGGCGGCAAGACCCACATGGACATGACCATGGCCCTTCCCACTCCTGAGGCGGCTGAACAGACCCGCCAAATCATCAAAAAAGCCAACGGCAATTCCACCTGGGATCGCTTGGCCGAATACTTGGAAAAAGACTCCTCAAAAAAGGAAGTCTTTTTCATCAATCGCTCCTTCCAGGTCCCCCTGGAGACACTCTTCGACGCCTGGACCCAGCCGGACCAGGTGGCCCTTTGGATGGCGCCCAAGGGGTTCACCATGAAATTCATCCGGGTGGACCTGCGGCCGGGAGGCGAGGGCTTTTATTCCATGTCCGCCGAGACCGGCGGCCCGGCGATGTACGGGAAAACAAAATATCTGGAGATCCAAAGGCCCAGCCGCCTGGTCTATACCCAGCAATTTTGCGACGCCGAGGGCAAAGTTTCCCGCCATCCCATGTCGGCGACTTGGCCCCAGACCCTGTTGACGACCGTGGTTTTTACCGCCGAGGGGCCAAACCAGAGCCGGGTGACGCTGACTTGGGAACCGACGGATAACCCAAGCTCGGTGGAGATCGAGACCTTCGTCAAGGCCCGCGCGGGCATGACCGGCGGTTGGACCGGTTCCTTTGATGCGTTGGAAGATTACTTGGGGGCAAAGTCATGAGTGTCAAAGCCAAGAATCCAGCGGCCCGACCCGGCCGAAAGATCACGCCCTTTCTGTGGTTTGACTCCCAGGCCGAGGAGGCGGCGCGTTTTTACGTGTCGCTCTTCAAAAACTCGAAAGTGACGGGTCTGACCCGCTATGGTGACGCGGGACCGGGCCCCTCGGGAAGCGTAATGTCGGTGACCTTCCGCCTGGAAGGACAGGACTTCATGGCGCTCAACGGCGGGCCACACTTCCAATTCACCCCGGCCATTTCCTTGTTCGTCGACTGTAAGAACCAGACGGAAGTCGACCGGCTCTGGGAGAAACTTTCCGAGGGCGGACGGAAGGACCGTTGCGGCTGGCTGCAAGACCGCTACGGTCTCTCGTGGCAAATCGTACCGGCGCTCTTAAGCCGTCTGCTGGGGGACAGGGACCGGGCGAAGGCCCAACGAGTGATGACGGTCATGATGGGCATGGGCAAGTTGGACATCGCGGGTCTCCAAAAAGCCGCGAAGGCAAAAAAATAGCCGGGAGGATTTCGATGACGGTGGAAATAGGGGATTTTGAGGGAAAGAAACATTCCAAGGATTTAGTGTTGAAGCGCACCGTCCGGGCGCCCCGGGCCTTGGTCTTCGAGGTTTTTACCCGGGCGGAACATTTGGCCCACTGGTGGGCGCCCAAGCCCTTTACAGTGCCCCATTGCGAGGTGGACCTGCGGCCCGGCGGTTTTTGGCGCTATACCTTTCGCGCGCCGGAAGGGTGGGAACACCATTGCGTGACCGTCTACCGGGAAGTGGATCCGCCGCGCCGGTTGGTCATGGATGCCTCGGCGACGGACCCAAAAGGAAATCCATTTTTTTTGATTCGGCAGACCGTGGAGCTGGAGGATCGGGGCGCCGAGACGGGATTGGTGTTGAGTGTGAAGGTCTTAAAGGCCAACCCGGGCTGTGAGCCCATGCTGGAAGGAATGGGGCCGGGGACGAACATGACACTGGACAATTTGGCGGAGTATTTGGCCAAGATCGGGTAATCTAAGCGCCGCTGGTGCATTTGGGCCTAAACGCGAATAATATGTGGCAATTTGGGAGGGTTCTCATGGTTTGGAAGATTTTGGGTGGTTTGGCGGCCGCGGTGGCCATATTCCTGTTGGTGGCTTCGTTCCAGCCGTCTCAATTCATTTTTTCAAGGTCCATCACGGTGGAGGCCAAGCCCGAAGCCTGCTTTAAGCTGGTGAATGACTTTCATATCTGGGAAGACTGGTCGCCTTGGGCCAAGATGGATCCGGGCATGCAGGCCGCCTATGACGGTCCGGTTTCGGGAGTGGGGGCTTCTTATGCTTGGTCGGGCAACGGCAAGGTAGGATCAGGCAAGATGACATTGATCAAGTCCATACCTTCGAGCCTGATCGACATTCAACTGGAATTCCTCAAACCCATGAAGGGAAATGACCTGGCCGAGTTTACCTTCACTCCCGGGGGACAAGGCAAGGAAACCCAAGTGACCTGGTCCATGAGCGGGCCCCTGAACCTACCGGAGAAAGCCTTCCATATGGTTTGCGACACGGACAAGATGTTGGCCCCGGATTTTGAGCGGGGACTGTCGCAGTTGAAGGCCTTGGCCGAAGCCGGAAAGAAATAAGGCGGGCTTGATGGAAAAAAGCGGAAACTTTTGGCCCAGCGCGGGGGCGATCTTGGCCGGGTTCTTAACGGGCGCTGTTTTGTCCTTGGGAACCGATGAAATGTTGCACCGCCTGGGCGTGTTTCCGCCTTGGGGCCAGCCGATGGACGATGACCTTTTTTGGGTGCCGACGGTTTACCGCCTGGGATTCAATGTCGTCGGCTGTTATTGGGCGGCGCGGCTGGCCCCGAACAAACCCTTGGAACACGCGTTGGTGATCGGGGCGCTGGGATTCTTTTTGGGATTGGCGGGCACTTTGGCCACCTGGAATCACGTCCCGCCGCTGGGGCCCCACTGGTATTCGATTGTTTTGTTGGTTTCCGCTCTGCCTTGCGCCTGGTTGGGTGGATTTCTTTATCTGAAGGAAAAGGATTAAATCTAAGGAGGCGGGTGATGAAAGAAGGGAAAGCGGTTCGAGTGGCGGTGGCGGCAGCTAGGATTTTATTAGGGCTGATCTTTTTGGTGTTCGGTTGGGGTTATTTTTTCATGAAGATCCCGCCCTTTGACACCACAACGCCCATGGGACAATTCGCCGCGGGGCTGAAGGCTTCCGGTTACTTTTTCCCATTCCTGAAGGGTTTGGAGGGGGCGATGGGATTGCTGTTGATCCTCAACCAATTCACCCCGGTGGTGCTTTTGGTTTTAGCCCCGATTATCGTCAATATTTTATTGTTCCATAGTTTCTTGGAACCGTCGGGTCTTCCGATCGCGATTTTGAACGTGATCTTGGCCATCTTCCTGGCTTGGGCCAACTGGGACAAATATTACAAAGGATTGTTTAAATCCTAGTTTTTGGGAAAGTCCGGGAAAATCCAAACGCCGTCTCCCTGGGTTTTCCCGGGCGGACTTTCTTCGGGTGGCGTCATGGGCCGGTGTTTGTTTCCGCCGGCGGCCGCGGGGTTTGTGGCTTAGGCGTTTTGGCTTTTCTTGGCTTCCAATTCTTCCCAGCGTTTCATCAAGGTTTCCAATTTGGCTTTTTCGGCGTCAACGGCTTTTTGGTTTTCCAATAGCTTGGAAACGTTGGCGGCAATCGACGGGTCTTCCAGTTTGGCCTTGGCGGCTTTCAAGGCCGTCTCGGCGGCTTGCAGGGAAGCGTCCATGCCCTTCAGTTCTTTTTCTTCCTTCGCGGTGAGGGCGCTCTTTTGGGGCGCCGAAACCGGGGAAGCCACGGCGGTCACCGGTGCCGGGCTCTTGCCCTTGTTCTTTTCTTTGGCGATCTCATTTTCCCTAAACGCTTCCCATTGGGCCAAATCGGCGAAAAAGTCAGCGTTGCCCTTGCCGTCCAGGGCCAAAATATTTTTGCTGACCCGGTCCAAAAGATAACGGTCGTGGGTGACCAGCACCAAGGCTCCGGGGAATTCGGTCAGGCTTTGCTCCAAGACTTCCAAGGAGGGAATATCCAAGTCGTTCGTGGGTTCGTCCAGGAAAAGAAGATCGGCGGGCTTGAGCATCAGCCGCGCGATCAGGACGCGGGACTGCTCGCCGCCGGAGAATTCCCGCAGGCGCCGGTCCAATTGATCTTTGGAGAACAGGAAGCGGGCGGCCCAGCTGGCCACATGGATGGGCTGGCCCTTGTAATGTACATAATCGCCGCTTTCGCAAAGCGCTTTGCGCAAGGGCTGGTCCAGCTCCAGCTGGTCCCGGTGCTGGTCGAACATCACGATGCGTAATTTATCGGCTTGTTTGACTGTGCCCGAATCGGGCTGGATTTTCGCGGCCAATAGTTTTAACAGGGTGCTTTTGCCGCTGCCGTTGGAACCTAAAAGGCCCAGCTTGTCGCCGGGAGTCATTAAAAGATCCAGCGGCCCGAAGAGCTTGCGCCCGCCCAGGCTTTTGACCACCTTATCGGCGGCCACCAGGCGCTGGGTTTGCCGGCCGCTTCCCGAAAAGTCGATATCGACATTTTTACCCTGGGAATTGCGGTACTTCAACTCGTCCAACTCGCCCATCAAATCCCCGGCCCGGTCGATGCGGGCCTGTTGTTTGGTTTGGCGGGCCTTGGGGCCCCGGCGCAGCCACTCGATTTCCCGGCGCACGGTATTGGCCACGGTGTCTTCCCGTTGGGCCTGGGAGTTAAAAAGATTTTCCCGCTTCTCGAGAAACTGGCTGTAGTTCCCGGAGTTGCTGAAGTACCCTTCCGGATATTGCTTGTTCAGCTCGATGATCCGGTTGGCGACCTTTTCCAGAAAACGGCGGTCATGGGTGACCACGAGGAAGGAGAAGTTCAGGGTTTCCATGTAGTTCTCAAGCCAAAGCACGGCTTCCAGGTCCAGGTGGTTGGTGGGCTCATCAAGCAAAAGCAGGTCGGGCTCGCGCAAAACTTGGGCTAAAATCGCCAGCCGCTTGCGCCAACCGCCTGAAAGTTTGGAAACCAACTGGGTGGGATCGGTGAAACCCGCGTCTTCCAGCCCCGAGTCCACCCGAATGTCGATCTCATAATCTTCCAACCCCAGCCCTTCCAGCGCGCGGCGAAGGGCGCCTTGCACATCCAACCCTTCCGCTTCCTCGGCGAAATGATCCTGTTGGGCCAAATAGCCGACCCGAAGACCTTTGCGGACCGAAAGCACGCCGGAGTCCGATTTTTCCAGTCCGGCTAGTATCTTAATGAGGGTCGACTTCCCTGAGCCGTTGGGACCGATGAGGCCGGTTCGTTCGCCCTCGAAAAGGCCGAAGGATAGGTTTTCAAATAGGGGCCGGTGGCCGTAGCTTTTGGAAAGATTTTGACAGCTCAGCAGGATACTCATAAAGGTCCTTGATGGAAATGGAAGGGTAAGGATAAGGGCCTTCGGGCCAAAAACAAGCCTAAAAACGGTTGAAAATTGAATTTCGCGGCCGGGGTGGTGGATGGGGAAATAAAAAAGGCCCGCCGTAAAAAATACGACGGGCCGCCGCTGGAGTGTGGATTACGGTTGGGTGGAAGTGTCGGCCGGCGATTGAGCGTCATCCGAAGGCTTGTCCTGCCCGAAACCCTGTCCCATGGCGCCCCGGCCTCCCCGGAAATGACCTCCCCAGCCGCCTTGGAAACGGCCTCCCATCGCCAATAGCATTTGGGCCTGTTGCTTGGGGGTCAGGATGGCCCGCAATTTTCCCTTGAAGCTCTCATTGGAAGCTTCCAAGGTCTTTTTATCCGCCGAGAGTTTATCCAAAGCGGCCTTCAATTGGGACTCGGAGGCGTTTGAATCAACGTCGAGTCGCAGGGTGTCGATCTCGACCCTCATTTTTTCCCTCAAGGGCCTCATTTCTTCCCGGTGTGATTTGAAAAGATCTTTGAGCTTGGCGGATTGATCGTCCGTCAGCGCGTATTTTTCTTTGAAGCGGTCTTGGCCTTTCCAGCCGCCGTGGCGGGCGTTATCCCAATGGCCCTTGGAAGGATGGTCGGGGGCCGATTGGGCTGCCGCCGCCGTATCCGTGGGCGCGGTGTCTTGATCTTGGGCCAAAGCCAAAAAAGGAAGACCAAAGGTTAAGCTTCCTGCCAGTAGAAACCCGGTTAATTTTTTCATGAACGACCTCCGTTGAAAAAGATGATTTTTTTTACCACTCGATGGTTAGACGTGAGCGGCTTCTTAAAAGTTTCGCCGGTGGGAACGGGCCCAAAGACAAAAGGTTCCCGACCGGTTGGACGTACAAACCGGGCGTGGGGATGGAAGACACAAAGCGCGGGAGATCGGCGTCTATAGGGCCATGGAATCAACCGTCTCCACGTCTCTTTTTGTCGAACCCGCCAAGAGTGAACCCGGGTCCACCCCCGGTTTTTCCACCCTTGCCGAGAAAACCGCGCTGGTTCTGATCCTGCTATTGGCGGCTTTTTTACGGTTTTGGAATCTCTCCCAAAATGGAACCGGGAATCCTTATTACGCGGCGGCCGTTCGCAGCATGCTGATGAGCTGGCATAATTTTTTCTTTGTCTCGTTTGATCCCGCGGGTTTCGTGTCGGTGGACAAGCCGCCGGTGGCGCTTTGGCTCCAGGCACTCAGCGCGCGGTGGTTGGGCTACTCGGGTTTCAGCCTGATCTTGCCCCAAGTATTGGAAGGATGCGCCTCGGTGGCTTTGGTTTATGGATTAGTTCGCAGGCGCTTTGAGGCCGGGGCCGCCCTTCTGGCCGCGTTAGTGATGGCCCTGGGACCGGTTTGCGTGGCCGTGGACCGTTACAATAACGTGGATAGCTGTTTAATTTTGGTCCTGCTTTTATCGGCCGGGGCCATGAGCTTGGCGTTCGAAAAAGGGGAGTTGAAATATCTGTTGGCGGCCATGGCTTTGGCGGGAGTGGGGTTCAACACCAAGATGATGGCCGCTTTTATTATTTTGCCTGTTTTTTACGCGCTTTATTTTTTCACCGCGCCGCTCGGTTGGAAGCGGCGGACGGGACATTTGTTAATCGCGTCGCTAGTTTTGGCTTTTGTGTCCCTGTCTTGGCCCCTGGCCGTGGATTTAACCCCCCCTTCCCAAAGGCCCTATGTGGGAAGCAGCCGCGACAATTCCATGATTGGGCTTTCTTTGGGCTGGAACGGCTTTCAAAGATTACTGAACCGGGGCCGGGGCTTCGGCAAAGATCCGGGTCCACTGGAGAAAAGCGGGGCGGATCAAGCCGGGGTTTCCACCGCGGCGGGAATTGCCGGGGCGCCGGGACGGGAGAGAAACGGAAGAATGGGGATGGGCGCCGGCGATCCGGGACCCTTTCGGTTGACCGAAAAACAAATGGCGGGGCAGTTTGCTTGGCTTCTACCCTTGGGATTGGCCGGCCTTGGGGCGGCTTTCCGGCAAGCCCGATCCGCGCAAAAGCTTCGATGGGCGCCGGCGCACCAGGCCTTGGGGTTGTGGGTGGGTTGGCTGTCGGCCTACGCGCTGGTTTTGAGTTTTATGCAAGGCGCCATGCATACTTATTATTTGGTCTTGCTGATGCCGGCCACGGCGGCTTTGACGGGGATTGGAGCCTGGGCTTTTTGGAAAGAGTGTCGAACCGGGGGGAAAAAGTCGAATGGCATTTTGACGGCGGTTTTAGCGTTGACGGCGGCTTGGCAAAGCTTCATCGTGGTCCAGTACCCGGATTGGCGGGGTTTGATTCTCCCGATGGTCTGGATCCTGGTGGGAATCGCGGTGGCGGGTTTATGGGTTTCCCATTCGGTTCGAATCGGTCTTTTTCGTTCTTGGGCCGCGGTTTTTTTCGCGATGTCGCTGGTCGGGCTTTTGATCTGTCCGGCTTTATGGGCTTTGACGCCGGTTGTGGGGGACGGGAACTCGGTGGAGGCCAATCCCGATCTCTTGACGGGAGAGGGCGCGCGCACGGGGTTTAGGCGCGTGATGAATTCAGGGAAATTATTGGCGTTTCTCGAGGCCCGCGCTCGGGGTGAAAAATACCTCCTGGCGGCCCCGAACAGCCAGCTGATATCGTCGATCATCATACAAACCGGGAAGCCCCTTGTGGCATTAGGCGGGTTCATGGGATCGGATCCGATTGTGACCGCCGCCCAATTCGCCCAAATGGTCCGGGACGGTGATTTGCGATACCTATTGATCCAGGAATCGGGTTCCGGCGGACGAAGGGTTCACCCGGCCGGAAGGCCGGCGGGTTGGGGCGGCCCTCGCGGCGGGTTTCAAGCGGACATCGTCCGATGGGCGAAGGCGCATGGAAAGCCGGTTAAAAAATCCCTTTGGTGGTCGGATCCACCATCCCGGCGTTTGACCCAATCCCCGCGGGCGATTGAGACGGCGACGGGCGGATGGACCGGTGGGGGACGCCGAAACAATTCACTTGTTTTGTATGATTTAAGGCCGAGTGTCAGTCCTTGAAGCGTTTTTTAAAGTCCCAGACGGGCGGGCCGACTGGAAACAACAGGGTCCGCAGAATGGCCACTAAGACGAAAAGCCCCATCCAATGCCAAAAGGGAAGCCGTTGATAAAGCGCCGGCAGTTGATAAAAGTAAAGGGGCGCCAAGTGGTTCCAAATCAATCCAAAGGGTATGGATAAAAGGGCGGCCCCGAAAATTCCCCAAACATAGTCCGTTTGTCGCATCCTCATCCTCCTGAAAAAGTTTAAGCTCCAAGACTCGTGGGATAGATCCGCATCCATTGTTTTTTGTCTAATCAAAATTCGGGGCGTGCTTGGGGCCGCGATAGGGGTATTTCAAAACCGGGGCTAAACCCCATGAAATCGGCTGTTTTGTCTTTTGATTGAGTTTTTTAAGCCAGGATGGGGTTTGATAGAATGCGGTAATATCAACCGACACCTAAAGGAAGTCATGACGCTCACTATTCGACGTAAAATCATCCTGGGTTTTAGCGGATCCCTCCTGGCGCTTTTTTTAATCAGCTGCCTTTCTTATATCAGCATCACCCGATTGGAAGACTCCACCAGGTGGGTGCGCCATTCGATGACGGTCATTGATGGGACCCAGCGGATCGTCTTGGATTTGCGCAAGGCCTTGGTCCAATACCGGGCCTATCTTTTGCTTCGGGACCCCGAGGATTTGAAACGCTACCGGGCCGGCGCCGGGATCACCCTGGCCGATTTGACCGAGGTTAAAAGTTTGGTCGCGGATAATTCGGAGCAAATAGAGAACTTAGCCCAGGTCGAGGTCCTGGTTCGGCAAAGGATGGCGGATATCCAAGCGGGGATTGACCTGTGCGGCAAAGGGAAATTCAAAAAGGCGTTTGATCTTTCCAACAGTCTGGACAATTTAAAACTAACGCAAAAGATCGATGAGTCTGTCCGGTCGGTGGTTGATTTGGAACGAAACCTTTTGGATCGACGTAAAAGAGTCGAGGAAGCCGACACCGGCCGTGTTCTGGCGATCATCTTGGCCAGCGGGGCGGCGGCTCTATTGATTTGCGCGTTGGCCTTCCGGATGGTCCTGCGGGAGACGGGTAAAAGGGCCGAGTTTCAGAAAATGCTCATGTTGAATGAGCATCGGCTTTTTCAGTTCCTGGAGGCGGTTCCCCTGGGTATTTTGATCGTCGACAAAAACCAACAGCCCTATTACCTGAACCGGAAAGGGAAAGAACTTTTAGGCCGAACCATCGTAGGGGAAGTCCGGGATTCCACGGCTTTATTTTTACAGGCCTACCGGCAAGGAACGAAAGAACTGTATCCGGAAGAAAAGCTGGCCATCGTCCGGGCCTGGCAAGGGGAGAGCACCTCAATTGAGGACGTGGAAGTCCATCGGCCCGATGGGACCGTGGTTCCTTTGCAGGTTTGGGGCACGCCGGTACGGGATGTGAACGGCGAAATTTTATACGCCATGTCGGTATTTGGCGACATCACGGAGCGCAAACAAATCGAGGAGATGAAATACAGCCTGATCTCCATCGTGTCCCACCAACTCAAGACCCCGGTGGCGGAAATCAACGGCTATATCGAGAACATGGTGGACGGTCTAGCCGGACCCTTGAATGCCAGGCAAAAAGACTATTTGATGGATATGCGGGAGATCGGCATGGACAACTTCCGCCTGATCTCGGATCTTTTAAGTCTTTCTAAAATTGACCGGGGGCTCGTGGCGGTTAATTTGGAAAAATGCGAGATCGCCGCGGTGGTTCAAATGGCCCTGCGGGATTACGAAAGAACCATTCAGCGCAAGGGCCTGAGCCTGTCCAAAGAAGGCGTGCCTTATGGTGTGTTTGTGACGGCCGACCGGGATAAATTAGTGGAAACGTTGAGGAATTTGGTGAGTAACGCGCTTAAGTTTACCGACAAGGGCGGCATCACCCTTTCGGCCCGGGTGGTGAAGGGTCAGGTGGAACTCAAGATCGCCGATACGGGCACCGGAATGAGCGACGCCGCCTTGGCCCAGCTTTTTTCCCAGAAAAGGGTTTTAGGCACCGAAGCTTCCCGGGCCGGCGCCGGTCTGGGGCTTTATGTGGCTAAGAATTTTATGAAGGCCCAGCAGGGCGATATTTGGGTGGAGAGTGAAAAGGGCAAGGGTTCCTGTTTTACCTTATCGATTCCATTGGCCGTCGACTGATTTTTAGGCGAGGAGTCTTCCATGAGCGTTTACGATTACAAGGTTCGATCGATCAAGGGAACAGAAGTCAAGCTGTCGGATTATCAGGGCAAGGTTCTTTTGATCGTGAATGTGGCCAGCCACTGCGGCTTTACGCCCCAATACCGGGGGCTGGAGGCGCTTTATCAAAAACTCCGGTCCCAAGGTTTTGAGATTTTAGGGTTTCCCTGCAACCAGTTCGGGGCCCAGGAACCGGGTTCGGAGGACGAAATCCAAAGCTTTTGCGACTTAAACTATGGGGTTACCTTTCCGCTTTTCAGCAAAATTGACGTGAACGGCGACTCCGCCCATCCCCTTTACGCTTATTTGAAGCGGGCCTTGCCTGGAATCGCGGGGACGGAGGACCTCCCATGGAACTTCACCAAGTTTCTGGTGGACCCAAAGGGGCAGCCCCTGCGCCGCTACGCGCCCACGGACACGCCGGAAGCCATCGCGCCGGACGTGGAAAAGGTCCTGGCCGAACACTGACTCTCCCCGACGACTTTCTTCCCCAACAAAAGGCCAAATCCTTATAATCGTCACGTTGTTTTTCAAATTTAATCATGGGGTTGACATGAAAAAGATATTGGGATTTCTGATCTTGATCGGCCTTCCGTCGGCGGCCTTCGCGGGCATGGCCGAGGATTATTTCAACGCGGGGCTCGGTCTTTTTAAACAGGGGGACAATGAAAAAGCCATCCAGTATTTTCAGGCGGCTTTGCAGGAGCGGCCCGACTATTGGCAGGCCTATCAATTTATGGGGGAGGCCTATTACCAGTCCTCGAACCGTACCGAAGCCCTGCTGGACATGGAACTGAGCCTCAAACTGAATCCCCATAATCCCGATTTGAGGGAATTTGTGAACCGCATTAAACGCGCCGGTCCCTGGGCCCCCGCGGAAGGCTGGACCTTTTCAGATAGTCTCTCCCTTTTCGCGGTCCTTTTGTCCCTGTTCACTCTGGGGTGGCCCTATTGGCTCCGCTGGCGTCGGTCGCAAAAGCCCAACGCTTAAAGAGGCTTATGCGAAAAATAATCGCCATCGGCGGTGGAAGCGTTGGTTTTGGCGCCGCCAAGCCCGAAGTGACCCCCATCAGCCGGGAAATTCTAAAGCTCAGCGGGAAAGTCCATCCGCATCTCTTGTTTCTGCCCACGGCCAGCGGCGATGATAGGGCCTATGTCCGGGCCGTGGAGGCCCATTTTCGAAAATTAGGCTGCTGGGTGGAAAGCCTCCTTCTTTGGAAGGCGCCGCCAGCCTTTCGCGTGATTCAAAAAAGGGTCGCCCGCGCGGATATCATTTATGTGGGCGGGGGCAACACCCTGAAAATGATGGGACTGTGGAAAAGGCTGGGGCTCGACCGGCTTCTCATTCAAGCGGGAAACCGGGGAAAGGTCCTTTGCGGGACGAGCGCCGGCGCCCTCTGCTGGTTCCGCTTAGGGAATTCGGATTCCCGTAAATATAAAAACCCAAAGGCGAAACTGATCAAGGTGACGGGCTTAGGGCTTCTGGACGCCATGGTTTGCCCCCACTACAACGTGGAAAAGGACCGGGAGCCTGAGCTTAAACGGATGACCCGGTTTTTTCCGGGTATGGCGATCGCTTTGGACAACTGCGCGGCGTTCGAGGTGGTAGGCGAGAAGTGCCGGGTCATCACCAGTAAGCCTTCGGCGCGAGGCTTTCGGGTTTTTTGGAAACGAGGGCGTTATTGGCGGCACCCGATGGGGTCTCATTGGCGGTCCCTGAAGGAAGTTTTGACAAAAGGTTGATTCGAAGGCCGACTTTCAACCCCGAAGATTTACTTGAGGTCTTCAAGTGGACCTCTGAAACAAGTTAAAAACCCTTTTAAAATGCGACGCTGGATCGAATTGTCATCTGGACCAGCCTTCGCGAACGATCGCCGAGGGTCTCCGGTCTTCGCCGAACAGAGGCCTCCGAGGCTCAACGGAGTTTGAGAAGCTCTCGGGCGATTGTTTCATTGGAGCAAGGGGTAAGAAAAAAGGTCGTTCAAGAGCGTGAAAAGCAAAAAGGCCGCGGGTCTCGATGCTTGCGACCTTTAAAAATCATTCAAAAAAAATGCCTTCAAATGCAAAAACGCCTAAAAGACCCAATCTTCTTCCGGAAAATTTAATATTCACGGTGGAACTTAGTCCCGTCCAAGGGCCTATTCAACGGTTCTTTTATTCCGCCTGATGAATAACAACTTAAGGACTGGGGCTTAAAAAAGGCCGGGGAGCCGGGTCCCTAAAAGGCTTTTTAAGGGATCCGTGACGGATCCTTTTTCACGTCTTTCGAGGAAAAGTGGACGTCTCTGAAGCGGCTTTTATTCCCGGTTGACCATTTTGGCCATGGTTTCGCTGTAGCGGTTTCCCTGAATCCGGATTTGCGACAGGATTTTAGCCAAGGCCGACACTTCTTCCGGGTTTAAGGTAATTTCGGCCGCTTTGGCGTTTTCTTCCAGGTGTTTCACCCGTGTCGTTCCGGGAATGGGCACAATATCCGAGCCTTGGTTTAACAGCCAAGCCAGCGCGATTTGGGCCGCTGTGGCGTTGCGGGCCAGCGCCAGCTTTTGCACGGCTTCCACCAATTGAAGATTGGCTCTAAAGTTTTGGCCTTGGAAACGGGGCAGGTTGCGGCGCATGTCACCCTCCGCCAAATCTTCCGGACGCTTGATTTGGCCGGTTAAAAAGCCACGGCCCACGGGGCTGAAAGGCACCAGTCCCACGCCCAGTTCCCGCAGGGTGGGCAAAATTTCCTTCTCGATTTCATTTTCCCAGAGCGAATACTCACTTTGAAGGGCCGTAATCGGATGGAGGGCGTGCGCCCGTCGCAGGGTTTGGGGACCCACTTCGCTTAAGCCCAAATACCGCACCTTGCCTTCTTTCACCAGTTCCGCCATGGCCCCCCAAGTTTCCTCAATGGGGCGTTGGGGGTCCGCGCGGTGCAGGTAAAAAAGGTCCAGGTGGTCGATTCCCAGCCTTTTCAAACTGCCTTCCAAAGATTCCCGGGCGTTCCCGGGGGAGCCATCCAGGGATTCGGGGGTCGCCTTGCCGTTTTTCCAACCAAATTTACTGGCCAAGACCAGCTTGTCCCGGCGGCCCTTCAAGGCGCGGCCCAGCAATTGCTCATTGGTGAAAGGGCCGTAGCTTTGAGCGGTGTCCCAAAAACGGATCCCCAACTCAAAGGCACGGTCAAAAACCCTCAAACATTCCGCCTCATCCGCCGGGTGGTAGGCGAAACTCATGCCCATACAACCTAGGCCCAAGGTTGAAACTTCTAAGCCTGATTGGCCCAGTTTCCGATTATTCATGGCGGGGCTCCTCACAAATTGATGGAAAGGTTTAAACGAGAATGACAGGGATGAACCTTGGTTTCAAGCGGGGGAAAGACGAAAACGAAAAACGGCTGGGTCAGCGGATCAGGAGGATTTTGGCTTCTTTGACGCCCAAAGGCTGAAGGAAATAAATGATATAAATGCCGCTGGCGCAGGGTTGGTTCAAGTAATTGGTGCCGGCCCAGGAGAAGGAATAGCTGTTGACGCCCGAACTGACGCCCTGACCCAAATCTTTAATGAATTCCCCGTTTGAGTTGTAGATCTTCATCTCGTACTTACCGGCTTCCGGGAAGCTGACATAAATCGAAACCGGACCAGAGGTCGGCGTGATCACGTTTTCCGAGATGAAGAAGGTGGAAGGCACAGGCGTAAAGGTAATTGTCGGCGTCCAAGTGGCTGTCGGGGTCGCCGTAGCGGTGGAGGTGGCCGTTGGCTCGGCGATCGTGACGACCGAGCTTAAAACCGGGGCGCCCGTGACCTGGATGGCGACGTTGGATCCGGCGGTGGTACCGGTGATATTCGAGTTCAGGTTGACGGCGGCTTGATAGGTGCCGGCCGTGGCGGTTCCCGAGAAGGTGTAGGCGATCAGCAATTTGACCGTGGAAGAAGCGGGAAGCGGTTGGTTGAAGGTCAGGGTCAGGGTGTTTCCCGCGTAGGTTCCCGTAGCCAAAAGGGTCGTGCCGGATCCCACCGTACCATCGCCGGAATTATCCAAATAGATGTAAACCTGGACGCCGTTGTTGGAATTTCCGGTTCCCGACGCCGTCAAGGTCACACCGGTCAGGGTCGCGGCCTCGGCGTTGGTATTGGTGGCTTGCAATTGCATCACCGAAACATTGGCGGCGCCCGGGATGGAACCGCTATTCGGCGGATTCGAAGGGCCGGTAGAAACATTAACCGAGGCCGGAACCGGCGTGAAGGTCATCGTGGGGGTAAAGGTTGGGGTATAGGTGTTGGTGGGGGTCAGGGTGAAGGTGGGTGTAAAGCTGTTGGTCGGGGTTTTGGTGAAAGTCGGGGTTTGAGTCGACGTGGGGCTGAAAGTTGGCGTCCAGGTAGAGGTCCCCGTGCCGGTGGCGGTCGGAGTAAAGGTTTGAGTGGGCGTCAAGGTGATGGTCGGCGTATGGGTCGAAGTTTGAGTGGCGGTGACCGTCGCGGTATTGGTGGGGGTTCCGGAGGGTGTGGCTGTAAAGGTTGACGTGAAAGTGTCGGTGATGGTGGGGGTCGGGGTAATGGTCGGGGTGAAGGTCGGCGTATAGCTGAACAGGGGTGTCTGGGTGGCGGTGAAGGTGAACAAAGGCGTGGAGGTGTTCGTTGGAGTGGACGTGGAGGTGGCGGTACGAGTGGCGGTCGGGGTTTTGGTCAAGGTTTGGGTGAAGGTCGTCGTGGCGGTTCCGGTAAAGGTACTGGTGGCTCCCGGGACGGGGGTGTTGGTAATGGTGGCGGTAGGGGTAGTGGTCCGGGTCGAGGTCGTGGTGAAGGTTGAGGTCACGGTCGCGGTGAAAGTGCTGGTGGCGCCCGGCACGGGAGTGTCCGTGATCGTGGGGGTTGAGGTTTGAGTGCGGGTGGAAGTGGCGGTCAAAGTATTCGTGGGAGTTCCGGTAAAGGTCTTGGTGGCGGTTTGCGTCAGCGTGAAAGTTTGCGTAAAGGTGGACGTTTGCGTGGGGCTGAGCGTCGGTGTGCGGGTTGGGGTGATGGTAAAGGACTGGGTGGGCGTGAAGGTAGCGGTCACCGTGCTGGTCTGGGTCGGCGTGGGAGTGGGAGTCCTCGTTCGAGTGACGGTGGGCGTGGGGGTCGGGGTGGCGCAGGCGCCGTAAAAACCCAGACTGTCAAAATAAACCGTGGCGGTCTCGGCGGCGGCGGAGGTAAGCAGTTCCAAATCAATCTCGCCGACATTGGCGGTGGTATAGCTGGCCCCGCCCGTCATAAAGGAGGATGTGGGCAGGCTGATGGTTTGCCATCCGGTTCCCGTGACCACGACCGTGACCGGATTGGACTGGGTGGTGCCGGGAGCTCCGGTTCCGGCTCCCGTGTAATCCGAGAGGGAGACTGTATAAGTCATGGGCGACGCCGCGGCGGTGGTGTTGTCGATGTCAAATTGCACCACGGAGTAATTCGATAAGTTGATGGTTTTGGCGTTGGCGTAATTCGACCAGTTGAGCTGCATGAGGGCGTAGTAGGTATTGGCGGCGACGTTGACGGCCAGGTTCAGGCCATCGGTGTCCCCTCCGGCGGTATAGGCGGCGCCGGTGGTTTCGGTGATGGTTAGGTTATTCTGGTTGGTGGAGACGTTGGCTTTGGCGGTGGGCGCCGTTCCGTTGTAGAGGAATGTTTCGCAACCCGAGATGGGAGTGATGGTCGCGGTGGGGGTGAAGGTCCGGGTGATGGTTGGGGTGTTCGTGGGAGTTCCCGGAATCGGCGTGACCGTGAAGGTATTCGTGGGGCCCGTGACGCAGGCGGGAAGTTGGATGCTGGTGGATCCGAACTGGACGAACGAGTTGTTTGAATTTCGGACGGGGGAAGCGGCCGTAATGGGGCCGAGAGTCACCGAATTGCCGCGGTCGTCCGTGATCTTGTAGTAAAGGGTGCCGTCGCCATTGCTGGGGTCGCCGGTGCCTCCCCAATATTCGGGAAGGGTGTCGCCGGTGTCGCGGGCAACGTTAGTGAAGGAGGTTGAGGAGGTTCCGACCGCCACTGAGGCAATAGGGAAAAGGGTGTCCCAGAACTCAATGGGATGCCAACCAGCCGATGAGCCGTCCTTAAAGATATAGCTGATATCACCGCTGGCGTTGCTGTTGGTGATGGCGGCTTCCCCGGTAAGGGGGCATTGAATGAAATGCCAAGTGGTGCTGTTGGCGCCTGGCGCGGCGGGACAACCGCCGGTATTCACGCCGCCGCCGCTACCGGTCGGGGTGGCGCAACCAGGGGAGCCGACCAACTCCCCGTAGGCGGTGTAGGAAAGGTCAAGATGATGGGAGCCGTTTCCGCAAGTCGCGCATTCATCCACGATCATGACGGTGGTCGCGTGGGTGTTGTAATTTAAAACCGCGCATGCGCCGCAAGCCGCTCCGTTTTCCCAATCGCCCGGTTCAATGGCGGCATAATGGGTCGAGTCAAACATTTTCTCATTAACGCCGCATGCGCCCAAAGTAGTCGGGCTGGAAGTATTCAAGTCATAGGCGGTTTCTTGTTCACTTACGGTAAAGGTTGTGTAGGTCGGACAGTAAGAAGTTCCGGTGTAGTTGATGGCGGCGGCAAGCGTCTTAGAAGGAAGCAATAGAAACGCGAGGGCCACCAAAGATAAGGTGGACTGGAAGCGGGCGCGAATTCGGTTAGTTTTTTCCATCGAATTCAATCGAGGGCTCCTGAGTGATGAAACAACTTGAAACGTTATCAAGCAAACGGCCCAAAGACCATAAAAGTGATTAATTTTCCGTACTTTATTACGGGCTTTAAGTGGGTGTTCGAGTAGGTTTATAGGTATTTTAGGGCAATTTCCGTGCCTTTAAAGGGCGATATCTATTTATCGTTAATATGATGGCCTGAGCTTAATTTTGGAATAAAACAAGTTAACCGCTTCAATTGGCCTGAGGTCGGCGTTTGTTCAATTTTTGAACTTTTTTGTAATAAGTCTGACTTCTTTGCCGTCTCGGACAAGCGCCCAAACTGTCCAGTTCGGGTCACCGTAATAAAAGGATCTTCGCTTCGCTCACCTTTTGCGGTTGCAAGTAATAAATGATGTAAATGCCGCTGGCGCATTTTTGCTTGAGGTAATTGGACCCGTCCCAGGAAAAAGTATGGGAGAGCCCGGTGGGGTTGGTGCCTGAGTTTGTCAGGTCGTCAATGAACTCGCCGGCTGAGTTGTAAATTTTCAGGCCGTAAACGCCCGGCACTTGGTAGCTGACATAAATTGAAACCGGATCCGAGCTGGAAGTGATCACGTTTTTTGAAATATAAAAAGTAATGGGACCCGGGGTGTCCGTGATGGTCGGGGTCAGGGTAATGGTCGGGGTGTTCGTGATCGTGGGGGTCGCGGTGATGGTAGGGGTGGGCGTAAAGGTAAAGGTTTGGGTCGGCGTCCGGGTTTGGGTGGGTGTTTGGGTGAAGGTCGCGGAAAGAGTAATGGTCGGCGTCAGGGTAATGGTGGGGGACAAGGTCCAGGTCGGCGTGAACTGAGGCGTTTGGGTGGGAGTGGGGGTGCGGGTGGACGTCGCGGTTGACGTGGGGGCCGGGGTGAAAGTGGAGGTCGGGGTTCCAGGACAATAAAAGGTGGCGGGAACACCCGTAAAGGCGCCGGCCGTGACACCGGCGTTCACGGTGTAAGTGACGGACCCGGCATTGCCGGCCACATGGCAATTTTGCGCCGAGTTAAAACTATAATTAACGCCGTAAAAGGTCACCGACTGGCATTCGCCGTTGGACCAAAGGGTGGCCGGAAAATCGAATTGAGCGTTGGGTCCGGATCCGGTGAAATTAATTCCGTTGAAGGGTCCATAGGGCCCGGCGTAACTTAAGTCGGAGTCCAAAATATCGGTGAGGGTCACCGCGTCGGCGGTGAAGCCGCCGGTATCGCAGATCGTATCCACGTAAGTGATGGGTTGGGTGCTGACGCCCGAACTCAGGCCCAGGATGGTTTGGGAAACGGTGAAAATCGGATCCGCCGGGGGCGGATGAACCACCGTAATGGGAAAAGATTGCCGTAGATAAGCGACCTCGGTGCCCAGCGGCGCGTAGGCTTGCGCGTTCTGCGCCGTCGGGGGGATATAAGTGCCGGTCAGGGGGTCGACTAATAATTTTCCCTGTACGAAAGTGGTCACCGCGGCGGCGGGCCCCCAAGTGACGCCGTAGGAATAAGCCGGGTCGGTCCAGGCCAGGCCTCCGCCGTCGTTCGGGGGTGGGTTGGTTCCCGTGGGGTCGTAAAAAAGGGTGGTGTTGCCGTCCGCGTTGGTGACATAAGCGTGGTTTCCGCCGGAACAGGAAACATCCAGCAGATAGGTGCCGTAACTTTGGGTGGGAGCGTTATTGGTGATCTGGGCCGCGACGAAGTTGTTGGTTTGGCTTAAAATCGAAACCGGAAGGCTGAAACATTGGGGAACGCAATTATTCGTGTAGTAGCAAAAAGTAAAATTGATGGGTCCATAATTATTGATCCACACCGACATTAAGTCGTCGCCATTGGCGCAGATGACGGCCGAGGTGGGCGTGCATTGGGCCAAAAGGTTTGAAGGAAATGAGAAGGTGATGGATAAACCCGTGACACAAAGGCTGAGGGTGAAGGCTTTGGATAGGGATGAACGCATCAAGGTTTGGTTCCGGCTTTGAATGGGTTTAACCGATTAAATCTTTAGGATTATACCGCTCCTTTTATTTTTCGTCTTCCCCTCTTTCGTGAAATTCCGGCCGGTGAGGGGGTAACCTTTTTAAATAGGAAGCGGTAATGTGAGGGCGGATGAAATTTTAGGGAGGATGCCATGGAAAAAGCGACTTTTGGAGCGGGATGTTTTTGGGGCGTGGAAGAAGCTTTCCGTCAATTAAAAGGCGTCGCTTCCACGGCGGTGGGTTACGAGGGTGGAGTTAAAGATCGCCCCACTTATAAGGATGTTTGCACCGACGAGACGGGTCACGCCGAAGTAGTGGAAGTGACCTATGATCCCCAACTGGTTTCTTATGATCAGTTGCTGGATCTTTTTTGGAAATCGCATAATCCCACCACGCTCAACCGGCAGGGGCCGGACGTGGGTTCCCAATACCGTTCGGCGGTTTTTTTTCACTCGGCCGAACAGGAAAAAATCGCCAAGGCTTCCAAAGAAAAAGCCCAGAAAAATTTCCGCAATCCGATTGTCACTCAGGTGGTGCCCGCCGAGACCTTTTGGAAGGCGGAGGATTATCATCAGCAATACTTGGCCAAGCGGGGATTGGGCTCCTGTCACCTCTAATTTACAAGGCCGGGCCTTAGGTTTTTAAGCGCCATAACATATAAAGCCCGACGAGGGCGAAGACCGCGGCGGCGGCGCGCTGCAAAGGCTTGGGCTTAATAAAGTTTTTCGCCCGCAGGCCGAGCCACACGGTCAACGCTGTCGCGGCCCAAAGCCCGGAGACCGCCGCCAGGAAAATGGTGAGGGTCTGGTGGGTTTTGGCGACCAGCGCGCAGGTGGCCAATTGGGTGAGGTCGCCCCATTCCGCGATGAAGATCACCAAAAAAGCCGAGGCGATTGTTTTGTAAAAGGACTGGGCCTTCGTGGCGGAAGCGCCCCTCAATTTTTCCTCGGGCTTGGTGGATTGAATCCAACTGACCGCCGCGAATCCCAGGAACATCAATGCCGCCAGCAATTGGACGATCCAGTGGGGAAGCAAATTCAAAACATTCCCAAAAAGCACCGCCACCAGGGTTTGCACCAGAAAAGCGCCGGCCACACCCAGGAACACGGCGGCGGGATGATGGCGGCTGGCCATCAAGACCGTGGCCAGGGCGGTTTTGTCCGGCAGCTCCGCCAGGCCGATGATGAAAAAAGTGGAAACGAAAAGGTTCCAATCGATGGATTGAAAAAGTCCGGGGAGGTGCATGAGGGGTCCTTGATCGAAATAAGGGCGACGAGGAAGACTAGCAAAGGAGGGGCTAGGTGGAAACTCTTTATTCCGCTTACGGCCCGAAAGCCTAAATCGCCTTTAAAAGGGCCCTAAAAATCCTCAAGAATCGCTTTATTCCGAAAAGCTTTTGGATAGAATCTTTCCCATTCCAGTTAAGGGAAGAGCCCTGAAGGCCGGCCCTCTGGTCACTCATTTCGAAGGACGGTTCACTTAAAGCCATGAAGATACAACCCTGGGTCAGCGATAGCGTGGAAGTCAGAAAAAGCGGGATGGAAGGCAAAGGCGTATACGCCGTGAAGCCGATCAAAGCCGGGGATGTCATCGGTGTGTTCGGCGGAATCGTGATCCCGGAGGCGAAGCTGGACGAGTTGATCCGCACGGTTCCCGCCGATAAGTTAAATGTGGATCACGCCATGTATATTTATCCGGGTTTTATCATGCTGCATGACTATGAAAATGGCTGCGACCCGCTTTGCTTCATCAATCATTCCTGCGATCCGAGCGCGAAGGTCGTAAACGGCATTGTGCTCAAGGCGATCCGGGACATTCCCCAAGAAGAGGAAGTGAGTTGGAACTATAAAGAAACCGATGACGTGGGGAACTGGAGCTATGAGTTTAAATGCATGTGCGGGGCGGCCAATTGCAAAGGGGTGGTTCAAGTCGGCCCCGAATACCGAAATAAAGTAAAGGCGAGTTCGGTTTAAATCCTGGTTTTGATTTGTGCCAAGCTTAAATCCGCCTCGAAATCTTCCGGTTTCGGGGCTTTTTATTTAGCGCCACTCCCGCTTTAATCCTGGAAAATCCCGCGGGAATCCTTCGGGCGCTCTTTCCACAAATAAGTCACCTTTCAAATTAACCAAAGCCCTTTGTTTAGGGCCTTTTTCAATTTATCCCCATTTTACCTAAAAGATACAAAAGCCCATAAATTGTGGCGAAACGCCTATGGTTTTCTCCCGGAAAGCCGTTAGGAGTTAGGACTTTATCCATTACTTTGGCCTTAGGAAAAGAAGCATGGGTCTTGAGGGTCTTTATAGCGCGATTTCCGGTTTGCGCAACGACAGCACTTGGCTGGACGTGATTGGAAATAATATTTCCAATGTCAGCACGATTGGCTATAAAACCAGCCGCGCGGAGTTTTTGAATTCCTTCGGTCAAGCGATCTCTTCCGGCGCGGCCGACAATCCTTCCGATGGATTGGGAGGGACTAATCCCCAGCAAATCGGATTGGGTTCCGGATTGGCCCAGATCGATAGTTTGTTCAGCCAAGGCAATATCCTAACCACCGGCCGGGATTTGGATGTGGCCATCCAGGGAAACGGATTTCTGGTGGCCAAGCAGGGAGACCAAACCTTTTTGACCCGGGACGGGGACCTTTCGCTCGACAGTGAAGGGAACCTGGTGGACAACAACGGAGGATTAATCCAGGGATTCAACGCGACGCTTCAATACAGTAAAACGGTCATCAACAGTTTTTCCAACGTGCCGGGACAACCGGCGGTCATCACCAACGCCGATTTGACCTTGAATGATACCAATCCGGCCGATATCACCAACATCAACATCAATCCCTCGATGACAATCCCCCCGAAGGCCACGACCCAGGTAAATTTCCAAGGCAACCTGGATTCGTTCCAGCAAGCCAATGTTTTTAATTTGGACCCGCCGGCTGGATTTACCTTGCCGGTGGGTTTGATGCTGGCCCAGATTCCCCCGCCCAATGGAATCGATACCACGCGGATGACCACCCAGCCGGTGGCGGGCGGGGGTTTCGCGCTGTCCCAAGTGGCGAACCTATCCCTGCCCGCTCCCGGCACGAACACTCCGGTTCCCTTGGATAACGGGATCATTGATTTGGCCGACGTCCAGGCCAACGCGGGGAACTACGCTTGGGAACAACAGCCGCCGGTTCCCCCGGCCACCCAGACCGAGGAAACGGTTTATGACTCTTTGGGGAATCCTTACCAGATCACGGTTCAGTTTTATCAAGTCAACAGCCTGACTCAAAACGCCCCGCAGGGGCCCAGCCAGGCTTGTTACGCCTGGTACGCTTTTGATACGACCGGAGGCAAACCGGTCTCGACCGCGAATTTAATCGGTGGAACCGGCATTTGGGAGGGCGTCATGGGCGGGGTCACCGGATATGACAAGGGGGTTCCGGGAGAGCAAGCGGCCGGGGATTTTATTTGGTTCAACACCGATGGATCGCTGGCTTCCAGCGGGGGTATCGTGGGGCCGCCGTCGCCGCCGGGGCTTCCCAATGGAAACTTTATGGACATGCCCACGCTTTATCTTCCGGTTTTAAACCAATTTCCCCCGGTCTCTCCCTTGCCGACCCAGGGCGCTGAGGTATTGGCGGTAAAGCTTAATTTCGGGACCTTTGGAATACTGGGTTTGGGAAGACGGGATGGCCTTATCAGCGACGCCGAAGGCGGCTATCAAAATGTCAATGGAATCAATACCTACGTCCCGCAATTTACCGCGCACGCGGTCTCCCAAAACGGATACGCCGACGGAACTTTGGAAAGCCTGGCGGTGGACAAAACCGGGACCATCCAGGGAACTTTCACCAACGGCCAGATTAAGGCGCTGGCCCAACTAGCCATGGCCACCGTGAATAATCCGGAAGGGTTGGAACAAGTGGGCAACGGTTATTTCACCCCTTCGTCGAGTTCGGGCACGATGGAAGAGACGGTGGCCGGCAAAGAAGGGCTGGGGACCATCCTGGGTGGCGCTTTGGAAAACTCCAATGTGGACTTGACCGTGGAATTATCCAACATGATCCTGGCCCAGCGCAGTTTTGAGGCCAATGCCCGCATGGTGAGCACGATTAATAGCACGCTTCAAACTTTGGCCGCCTTGGGACAAATTTCAGCCGCTTAAAAAAACGCCCCTGGGCGTTTTCGGAGTTTGGGGCGGCGGAAAATCCCACTATAATAATTCCATGCCTTGGCCCCGAGAAACTTTGATTCAACTCTACCTTGAAGGCAGTCTCAGTCCCGAAGCCCGCCGGGAATTCGAGCGCCTGACCCGTAAAGATCCCTCTTTTTCAAATGAAGTGACTGAGGCGGTCCAAAAAGCTTTCCGCCATATACGGGACGAGCCGCCCGCGCAAAAGGGTTTAACCGCACCCGAGCCTAAGCCGGGCGCCGCACGATCCGGGGTTTCCTGGAAATCCATACTATTCAAATTTCGGCCTTGGATTGGTTTGGGATTGATGGGATTGGCGGCTTTAGGGTTTCTTTTTCTTTTGGGGGATTGGGCGAAACAAACCTTGCGACACAAGCCGGCTCGCGTGAAGGTTTCGCGCGAGAATTTCCGTCCGGAACCAAAGCCCTTGAGCGCCCCGATTCGGCAAGTCATGGTGCGGGCCCTCTTGACGCCCGCGGTCCGGGAGGACGCCATCGGCGTCTCTCCTAGTCTTTCGGCGGCGGGTAAAGAATTGGTTTTTCAGGAAGGTGACCGGATTTATCTCTCGATTGAATCCGAGCAAAAACAATCCGTGACGCTCTCGGTGGCGGGCGCGGACGGAACTCCGATCCGCCGTCTTTATGAGGGGGAGTGGCAGAAGGGGATTCATGAGATTGATTGGGATGGAATGGACGAATCGGGCCGTCCGGTTCCCCCCGGAATCTATTCGGTGGTCCTCAAGGCCGGGGGCAAGACCATGTCGGACCGTTTGGTGATTCAGCCCGCTTCGTAAAAAACCAAATTTATTCACATAGACGGATTTTTGTGTAGGGTTCAAACGACAAAAGCAATTAGCGATGATGTCCCGGGATTCCATATGCAAGTTAAAGACGCATGGGACAATGCCGCTCTCCCCTGACTACGATATGGAAGAGCGGCGCGAACGCTGATTGGAAAGATGAATCAAAAGTTGGATTTATCGCCGTTTATCCGCGCTCATCATTGTGAAAATTTCTTTTTCTTTAAGACCCTGTTTTAGGAACCCGTGCTTTGATATTGCTCCAGGCCTTTGTTCCAAAACCATTGGGCGGCCGCCATCGAAATCAGCGCGGCTACCGGAGCGGCTAAGGCGCCCAGGGGTGAGGGGATATTTCCGAAAACCCAATTGCCCGGCAGGTAATTAAAGGCGCCGAAGGGAACCAAGACCAACAGGCTGTAATGCACCCACGCGGGATAAATGCTTAGGGGGTAACGGCTGGCCTGAAGCAAAGTGTGGGGGATCATCAGACTGTAGCTGAAGGGCCCGACGAACCGGAACGACAGGCTCGAAAAGACGACCAAGGCGGATGTATAGATGAGACATCCACTGAAGGCCCAAAGGGGCACCAGGACCCAATCCATCCAAGGTAAATGCAATTTCCAAAGCGCGCCGAAGGTCAAGACAAGTCCGGTGGCCATGTTGCCGAAGGAATGAAGTTCGGGGCGCGAGATGAGCAGAAAAGGAAGCGATCGAACCGGATAGACCAGTAACCGGTCCAAGTCTCCCACCACGATGTAGTAAGGCACCATCCAAATGTGGTTGAAAAAAAGTTCCGAAAGTCCCAAGGCTGTCGCCGTCAGGCCGAATAGAAAAACCACTTGGGTCTGGTTCCAGCCCTGCAGCGTGGAAGTTTGATGGAAGATCACCCATAAAAATCCCAAGGCCGCCAATTGCAGCATGGTGGACGTGACAAGTCCGATGAGGAAGTCGAGTTTATACTCGAGCTTGGCCTGGAGGGAGACCTTGAAAGTCATCCAATAGACCTTCCATTCGCCCATGTCAGCCCCCCTGAATTTCAAGCTGGGAGAGCGCCTTTTTCATCACCCATTGGCCGATGAAATAAAGCCCCGCGGCCCAAAGCGCCTGCCAACCCAAAAGCCGCCAAGCTTCCAGTCCCGCGGCCCGGCCCATATAAAGCGTGATCGGAGTGTAAATAATGTGTTGGAAGGGAAGCCAATCACCGACGGTCCGCAAAACCGGCGGATAAAGAATGAGAGGCGCTTGAAGTCCGGAAAAAGTTTGGTGCAAGGCGATCCGGGATGAAAAGATTCCGTAGCCGCTGTAAGTGTAGAAGGCGCCTTGAATGAAAATAAAAACCAGCGAATATTGGATCCAAAAAGCCAGGATCAGGCTGGGGATGAAAAAAAGAAACGACTCCCAACTTTGCGGAAAGAGGCTTTTTCCTAAAAAAAGGTAAGCCGTGGCGAAAACCATGGCTCCGACCAGACCGTTAAAAAGGCAGTCGCTCAAGGATTGCATGGCCTGCGACATTTGGAAGTCCAGGGGTTTCAAAAGATCGGTGGCGATGAGCCCCAAGCGGATGCGCTGGCCGACCCGCTGGTCAATATTGATGGTCAAGGCATAGTTCAGACAAAAAGCCAGGGCCAGGTAGGCGAACATTTGCTCGGAGGAGATCGAAAGGGTTCCGCCCTTTTGCGCGTAAACATGACGCCAGACCAACAGTGTAATGGCGTAGGTCAAGGCCGCGGTGAAAAGCCCGATCAAGGTCGAGCCCTTATAGGCGAAGTTGGCCTTCAAGGCCCGGTTCAGCAGGGCCCGATAGCCGGCGGCGCTTTCCCGAAAGTTTAAGGGGGCGGCCAGGGCTTTCACGAAGTCCGGCTTTCGGATTCGGCCGGGCGGTAAATGCGCGTGACGATGGTTTCGATGTCGGTCTTTTCCAAATTAATATCCACCACCGGCAGGCGTTGCAGCAATAGCTGGATGAGGGCGGGGGCCGCGCTTTCTTCGCCGTGTTCCACCACGATCCGGTGGCCTTCGGCTTCCGTGACTTTGCCCCCCAGCGCGGCCACGTCCTTTTTTAACCGCTCCAATAAATCGGCGTCCAAAAGCCGCTGCACCTCCGCCACAATCCTCCGGTCATTGGCGTATTTTTGCTCGAAGGCTTTGATGGAGCCGTCGAATAAAAGTTTTCCCTTATCCAGCAGTAAAAGCCGGTCGCAGGTTTCGGTGATGTCTTTTAAGTCGTGGGTGGTGATGAGAAGCGTGATGCCGAACTTCGCTTGGATGTCCGTGATAAATTCCCGGACCTGTTCCTTGACCGAAAGGTCCAAGCCAATTGTGGGCTCGTCGAGAAACGCCACGGCCGGCGCGTGAAGCAAGGCGGCGGCCAGGTCACAGCGCATGCGCTGGCCGAGGGAAAGATGGCGCACGGGGGTGCCTAACAGCGGTTCCAATCTTAAACGTTGGATGGCCTCTTTGTAGACAACGTCATAAACCGACGGGGGGATGCGGTACATGGTCTTGAGCAGCTCAAACGTTTCCCGGACTGGAATGTCCCAAAGCAACTGGGGGCGCTGGCCGAAAACCACGCCGATGTTCAAGGCCAATTGACGGCGTTCTTTCCAAGGGACGCGGCCTAAAACTTCCAGGCGTCCGCCGGTGGGAACCAAAATGCCGGTCAACATTTTCAATGTGGTCGATTTGCCCGCGCCATTTTCACCGATAAGGCCGACCCGTTCTCCCCGTTTTAAGGTAAAGGAAACGCCTTGCACGGCGTGAACTTGCTCGGAGGCGGTGGAGACCAATCCCTGTAGAGAACCCCAAAGTCCGGGTTTACGGATTTTTCGTTCGTAGCTTTTGGATAAATTTTCAACTTGAAGGGCGTTTTCCATATAAGCCGTGCATCTTAAGGAGGGGTGTAAGTTGTGTCAACTTGGCGAATCGGGGTGGGGACACTGCGGGGTAATCGAGGACCTTTGAAAGGCCGGGAAAAGGGGCGTATGCTTAAACTAAGCTCAAGTGATAGGAGGACGCGATGAACAGTCCATACGCTTCAGATCCGAAAGACGTCGAGTTGGAAGCCGTGGTGGCTCGGGAAATAAGGCCTTTTTGCTCGAACGCGCATGTTTCCGCTCGAGGAGGGCATGTGACTTTGTCGGGAACGGCGGAGGATTTCGAGGACAAACGGGCCGCTTTTAGCGCCGCCCAACATGTGGCTGGTGTTCATGATGTGACAAATAATATAAGGGTGGCGGCATCCTCTTAAGTCATGGCCATCCCGTGTCAGCCAAGGATATGTTGGGCCCCGGTTAGTTTGGCCCAACATGTGGCTGGTGTTCATGATGTGACAAATAATATAAGGGTGGCGGCATCCTCCTAAGTCATGGCCATCCCGTGTCAGCTAGGATAGGTTGGGCCTGGGTCCATTGTGTCCGGCGCTTAAATTTTAAGTTTGATCAGGCTTCCATTGGATTTTCTCGATCTGATTGGAGGCCTTTTTTATTGGGTGGATGAAAAAGAAGCCGTCTGTCTTGTATACTTTGGCGCGGTTTATTTGAGAAATGATTTTAGGGAGGTTCCGATGCGGGGATTTCGATCCTTTATGACGATGGGTTTGGTGGCGGGGTTTTTGACGACGATGATGGCTTGTAATAAGAAGGAAGTTCAAAATCAAACGATGAATACGGGAGTGACGACCATGGCGGCTACACCGGACGCGAACGTGATTACAACGGCCTCAGGGCTTCAATATCAAATCCTTCAGCCCGGCGATGGCGCGGTGGCGAAGGCGGGACAATTAGTGACGGTGCATTACACGGGTTGGCTGACCGACGGAACCAAGTTTGACAGCTCAGTGGACCGGGGACAGCCTTTTCAATTTACCCTGGGCGCGGGCCAAGTGATTAAAGGATGGGATGAGGGCGTGGCGGGAATGAAGATCGGCGAGAAGCGCAAGCTGACGATCCCGGCGAATTTGGGCTACGGTTCGCAGGGAGCCGGCGGCGTGATTCCCCCCAATGCCACCTTGGTTTTTGATGTGCAGCTCTTAGGCGCTCAATAAGCTAAAAGCCGCGCGCGGACGGCCTTTAGATTGAGGCCGTCCGTTTTTTTTTTGAAGGAGGTTGGTTTCATGACCCTCGACCAGATCATTCGATCATTTGACCTGAAGCCCCATCCGGAAGGGGGCTACTACCGCGAGTCTTACCGCAGTTCGGGCCTCATCCCTCTTCGGGAAGGGGCGAGCCGTTCTTTTTCCACCTGCATCTATTATCTTTTGGTTCCGGGAGCCCGGTCAAAATTCCATCGGCTCGCGTCGGATGAGATTTTCCATTTTTATTTGGGGGATCCGGTGACTTGGATTTTATTGCGCGACGGCGGTAAATCGGAAACTAAAGTTTTGGGGCCCGCCATCGACCAAGACCAAGCTCTTCAATTGGTGATTCCGGCGGGAACCTGGTTCGGGGGTTTTTTAAATGAGGGCGGGAACTACGCTTTGATGGGAACCACGGTGGCTCCCGGGTTTGATTTTGAGGATTTTGAGCTGGCGCCATCCGAAAAGCTTTTGGCCGAATTTCCGGCAGCCCGGGAGTGGATTTTAAAATTAACTTAAAACTTCTGACAAAACTAAAAGGCATTTGAGCAGTGATGCCCCGGGACCCCATAGAAGAGTTAAGGAGGCCCGGGACAATGCCGCTCTCCCTTGACACCTATATGGAAGAGCGGCGCGGATGCAGATAAACATGGATTTTCGAAAATATAATATTGGGTCATTTTTTATCAGCGTTCATCCGCTTTTATCCATGCTAAAAAGGTTCTTAGGCGCTTGGTTCTCTTTTTGAAACCTTTCGGGGTGATAAGCGCTATTTAAACCGAAGGATTAATTCCAGGAGGATTTGATGCGAAAACTGACGGTCTTGTTTTTGATTTTAGGCTGGCTGACGGCGCGTTCAGCGGTCCAAGCCGATTCAATGGATATGAAGGCCGCCAAACCGACGACCGTGACGCTTCAAGGGACGATCATTGATTTGGCCTGCTATTTTGATGACGGAGACTCGGGTGACGACCATATGGGGATGAAATCCTGCGGGAAAGCTTGCTTGAACCTGGGAAGCCCCGCCGGTCTTTTGGTGAAGGGGCGGGTTTACGTCCTGCTTTTTCCCGCGGCTAATTTCGCCAATCTGGTGGGTAAGACGGTTGAAATTACGGGCGATCTCTACGGAACCGACGCCTTGATTCCGTCCAAGGCCGCGCTGGTGGCCGCGGATGGAAATAAGCCGATTCATTGGTCCGTCAAACCGATGATGTAATGGACTGTCGTTCAGGTTCTTGAAAGAATCAGATTTGATGAAAAGGCCCCCCCAGGGGCCTTTTTTGTTTGGGGCGGCTTGAGCCCAAGTGTAGAATGGCCGCCATTCCAAGCGATCGAGGACTTCATGGCGGCTTCTTTAACTTCCAAGCGACTCCATCAATATCTGGCGGCGGCCAGACTGGCGGCCCAAAAAGGCGGCCAAAAAGCCCTCCATTATTTTCAGAAAAATGTGCCGGTCATTAAAAAAATCGACCGCTCTCCCGTGACCCGGGCAGATCGGGAAGCCGAGCAGGTGATTCGGGCGATTCTCGGTAAAAAATTTCCGGATCACCAATTATGCGGCGAGGAATTTGGCTGGGATAAGAAACAAAAGTCGGAGTTTCGCTGGTGGATTGACCCGGTGGACGGCACCCGGCAATTCATCCGGGGAATTCCTTTTTGGGGCACCCTCATCGGTTTGGAATACCGGGGGGAAGTGGTGGCGGGGGTCATTCACCATCCCGCGCTTCCAATGACCGTTTGGGCGGCCAAGGGGCAGGGCTGTTACGTGAATGGGAAACGGACCCATGTCTCCAAGATACCGGATTTAAGGGGCGGCACCCTGACTTACGGGGGCCTGCGGCTGGTTCCGATGACTTACCGGAAAAAACTCACGGATTTAATCGCCCAATGCTACGACGACCGGGGTTTTGGGGACTGTTACGGCCATTCTTTGGTGATCCAAGGAAAAGCGGAGGCGGTGGTGGAACCGGTGGTGGAGCCCTACGACGTGGCCGCGATCAAAATTTGCGTGGAAGAAGCGGGGGGGCAATTCACCGATCTATCTGGCCGCAAGACGATTGAGGGCGGAAACGCCGTCTCCAGCAACGGCCTGGTGCACGCCGCGATTTTGAAGGCCCTTAAATAAAAAGATTTAACAATGATGGAGACTGATGAAAGAATGATGAGGCAGTCGGCAGAATGGTTTTACCCATCAGCCTTCATCATTTGTGATCAATGTAAACGCGCTGTTTTTACACCCGCATGATGTCGATGTCCATGCAAAGCACGTGCATCTTTTGGCTCGCCGAATCCTTGAATGTGCCCGACACTGTCACGCAAAGGTTGCCCGAGGCCAGGGAAATATAAGGCTCGGTGACGTAACGTTCCAACCCGTTGTAAATGAGCGAATAATAATATTCTTTTAAAGAGTGGTCGGTCATTTTGGGCGCGGGTTGAAAAAGGTATTTTTTCCGCTCGGAGACCTTGCGGCTGTTGAAAACCGTTTCGCTGACCTGGACCCCGTCCTGATCCAATAAATAAAGACACTCAATTTGGGGATAGCGGCCCAGGAAATCCTCGAACTTTTTCTCGTAATCCTCCGATTCGTTTTCCAAGCTGTCGAAAATCTCCGACACGATGGCCAGGTAGCGGGTCCGGCGGTCCTTGTCCTTGTTGATCTTATCGGTCAGGATCCGCTTATAGCGTGAGGCGACAAATACGATGCGGGCCTTGAGCCCCAAAATGCTGGAGTTTTCCGTGCGCTGGGGTTTGGAGAAATAACTGCCTTGAAGCATGTCCGCGCCTAACTCCAGGGCCACCAAGGCGTCTTCCTCGTTTTCCACTCCGTTGGCCACGATCAGGCAACCGATCTTTCGGCTCAAGTTGAGGATGGTCTTAAAGTCTTCCCGTTTATAGGGATCTTTCGAAAGTCCGTTGACGATGCTGGCGTTAATCTTAATGACGTCGGGAGAGATGTGCAAAATCTGGTCCAGGCAGATGCGGTTGGCGGTGATGTCTTCCAAACCGATGAGAAAACCACTTTCCCGGTGAATCTCCGCGAAGCGTTTGACCGAGTTCAGGTCCATACCGGCGGATTGGGACAACTCAATGGTGATCAGGCTGGGATTTAAGCCTAACTGGCGGACTATTTTGAGCAAGTGTCCCGACCCCACCACTTCATCGGTGAGGATGCCCGATTCTAAATTTAAAAAGAGAATCAACCCCGGGATCTTGGCTTCGATCTCGGCGTAGCCTTCCAAACCCTTGAGCCTGAAAAGCCGGTCCAGGTCCAGCGCCTTGTTTTTTTCGAAGGAGATGGGGTAAAGCTCATCGGGTTCAATGAGCCGGCGGTTTTCCGGATCAATGCCGCGGCCCACGGACTCAATTCCGACCACGGATTTTTTTTTGATGGAAATAAGGGGCTGGTAAAAAGCGGCCACACTTTTTTGTTCGATCAAAGCGATCAAGTCGGTTTCGGACATTGGACTTTTTCCCTTTTCGGCTAGAATTTCGGTTTCCATAAGCCCTCCCCATTTGGATATCACTGGGTAAAGCAAGGGATGTGCCAATTCATACCCTTAAACCGACAGGTTGTTCCTTTACCTATTTTTTTGTCAGGTGAAAAGTAATCGCCGTATTTCTCAAGAAGAATCGAAATTTAAAGGCGAAACATCCATAAAATTCTTGGCGCAAAAAAGAATGGAAAATCTGATTTTTCCCCGCATTTAACTTGAACTTGCGCGAGGAGTTTGAAATTCTAGGAGCCGCCTACAAAAGTGTCGCAAGTCTTCCCAAATGGAGATTTTTGTTGGGGCTTTTTTGTTTTTAACGGTAAATTCACCTTAATTTTCGTTTAATCCCAAAATGGCACAGTTGTTGCGACATTCGGGTTTTGTTTGCAACAAAAAGGGAGCATCACCACTTGAGAAAAGGCTCGCTCATGGACACCGCGTCGGATTCAGGGTTTGATCTTTCCGAAATTATCGAAGGCGAACATCTTCTCCCGTATTTTCAGCCCATCGTCTCAGTTAAAAACAATTCCATTGTCGGCTACGAAGGTTTGGTCCGGGGCGTGGCACCCGCCACCCGGAAGATGATCGCGCCGCTGGATCTCTTCGCCCGGGCCGCTGCCGAAGGCTCGACCTTGGCGCTGGACCGCCTGTGCCGCAAAAAAGTTTTCGAGGCTTTTCAATCCATCCAAACCCGCCGCCCGGAAAGGCTCTTGTCGGTCAATTTTGAGGCTTCCGTACTGGATCAAGGCGTGCAGGGCTCGGGCAATATCATGAATCAAGTGCAAGAAGCGGGATTGAATCCCCAAAGCATCATCATTGAGATTATTGAGTCGAACGTGGAAGAGATAGAGGCCCTTGAAAAATTCATCAAGACCTATCGGGACTATGGATTCCTGATCGCGTTGGATGACGTGGGGGCGGGGCATTCCAATTTGAACCGGATCCCGCTGCTTAAACCCGACATCCTCAAAATCGACCGATATCTGGTTCAAGATATCTCCGAGAACTTTTATAAACAGGAAGTCTTCAAGTCACTGGTCGGTTTGGCGCGCAAAATCGGCGCTTTGATTGTGGCCGAGGGCATTGAAACGGACCGGGAAGCGGGCGTGGCCCTGGAAATGGGCGTGGATATGGCCCAAGGTTATTACTTCGCCCAGCCCCAACGACATGATCTTATCTCCGACGCTTCGGTCGAGCGGCATCTGGTCCAGCTCACCAGCAGCTATAAGGACAAGGTGATCCAGCGGCTCAATGTCCGGCGGTTTAACCTGCGCAAATACGAGATGATGACCCGGGAGATTCAGGCGGAGCTTTCCAAAACCAGCAGCGAGCATTTTGAGTCGAAATTATTGGGGTTGGTCCGCTTTTTCCCTTTGGTGGAAGGTTTTTATGTATTGGATGAGAACGGCTTCCAGCTGACCGAAACGGTTTTTGGCGACCGGCAGCTTTTTCACAAGAACCGGATGATTTTTAATCCAGCCATGCGGGGCAGCGACCATACGCTTCGGGATTACTTTTACATGCTGACCGAAGGCGGGATGAAAAAGGCCACCTACATCACGGATCCCTATATCTCCATGTCGTCCGGGAGCCTTTGCGTCACTTTTTCCAGGTTGTTCAAAAGCACCGATGAAAAAAGCTTCGTGCTTTGCGTGGACATTAACACCGAGTATTTACAGCAGATCCCCGGAACCATGTAAAAGCGGTTGAGTCTTCGCTTTTATTCGCCTTGCGCTTCCAGCCACCGTTCCGCCTCGATGGCCGCCATGCAGCCCATTCCCGCCGCGGAAATGGCTTGCCGGTAGTAATGGTCCGCCACGTCACCGGCGGCGAAAACGCCCGGGATATTGGTGATGGTCTTGGGCGGATTCGGGAGTTTCAAATAGCCGACCTCATCCATGTCTAACTGGCCTTTAAAGATGCCGGTGTTGGGTGTGTGCCCGATGGCGAAAAAGAGCCCGGTAAAGGGATAGGCTTTTTCCTCGTTGCTCTTCAGGTCCTTAATCTTCAAGGCTTCCACCGTATGCGCTCCCACGATTTCCGTGATGGCGCTGTTGAGCATCCACTTGATCTTGGGGTTCTCTTGGGCGCGCTTGAGCATAACCTTGGAGGCGCGGAATTCTTCCCGGCGGTGCACCAGCGTCACGCTTTTGGCGAAACGGGTTAAAAAGTTCGCTTCTTCCATGGCCGAGTCCCCGCCGCCGACGACGGCGATTTCCTGGTTTTTGAAAAAGAAACCGTCGCAAGTGGCGCAGGCGGAAACGCCGTGCCCGATCATTTCCATTTCCCGGGGAACCCCGCCGTACTTGGCCGTGGCTCCAGTGGCCACGATCACCGCTTCGGCTTCAATGAGTTCTTTTTCATCCACCCATAACTTGAAAGGACGTTTGGAAAAATCGACCTTCGTCACCAGCCCCACTTTGTAGCGGGTGCCAAAAGTGGCGGCTTGCGCCTTCATGCGCTCCATCAATTCGGGGCCTTGGATTCCCTCGGGGAAGCCCGGGAAATTCTCAACGGAGGTGGTGGTCGTCAATTGGCCGCCCGGTTGGGGACCGTCGATGAGCAAGGGGCTTAAATTGGCCCGCGACGCGTAAAGGGCCGCCGTGTAGCCCGCGGGGCCTGAGCCGATGATGACGACTTTTTCCATGGAAATCCTCCGGTTTGGCTGTCTTTTGCTGTCTCATTTAGAAGGGTAGTTAAAACGCCATTAAATAACAAGGCCTGTTTTGTTTTGAAAAAAGGTTTCGGGTGTCCGGAATTATTGAACGGCGGGAAGCAAAAGATTTTTATAGACGGTTAATTCGTGCGACAAGGTTTTAGAGTCCCATCCCAGTTTTTTCGCCATAAAAGCGCTTACTTTTTCACTGGCCTCGCCCCAATGATAGGGCGTATAGCCGATCTCCAGCCGGCGAAGCAGGACATCCGAAAGATGAAGCGCTTTTTCATGATCAACCGCGTAAGCCGCTTGCGCCAGTATCTCGGGGCGTTCGGGGTGTAATTTTTCCAAAAGCCGGGAATCTTTTCGGGTGAGTTCCAGGACCGCCTCGCCTTTTTGACCGTAAAGGCGAGCCAGGTGATCGGCTTGGGCCGCGCTGATACCGTATCGGTCCGGCCACTGGGAAACCTCCGTTTCTAAAAAAACTTTCCACGAGGACGCGGGCGCGCCGGGCAGGCTAAAGTTTTTTTGTTGAATACGCTTGCCCAAAATCGAGATCGCGGCCTTTAAGCCTTTTTCGGCCATGGCCCGATAAGTGGTCAGTTTTCCGCCGACGATGGTAATCTTGTTTTGCGCGCGCAAAATCTTGTCTTCCCGGGACACGGAAGAGGCGTGATCGGCTTCGGCCCAAGCCAATGGCCTCAGTCCCGTGAAGACCGCTAAAACTTTGGAACGGTCCCAAGTTTGACCCGGGAAAAGCCGGGCCGCCTCCGTAAGCAAATAATCGATCTCGGCGTTGTCGGGTTTGGTTTGATCCGGGTCGCGCGGATCATCGATATCCGTGGTGCCGACCAAACTAAAGCCCCGCCAAGGAATGACGAAGATGACCCTTTTGTCTCGCCGGGTGGTGATGAGCAGGGCCTTTTCACCCAATACTTCTTTCACGACCAAATGGGTGCCCCGGGTGGGCCGGACCAGGGGTTTGGCCCCGGCGTGAAAAAACTTGTCGGTTTGGTTGGCCCAGGGTCCGGAGGCGTTGACCACGCACCGGGCCAAGAGCGCGCTTTCTTTTCCGGTGGCCAGGTCTTGAAAACGGATTTCGGTCGAGCCTAAGTTTGTTTCCCGCGCCGAAAGCACTTGATGGTCATTCAGGCAGACGGCGCCGGCTTCCTCGGCGGCCAGGATGTTTTCAAGCACCAACCGCGCGTCGTTGACTTGAGCGTCGTAGTAAAGGCCGCAGCCTAACAGTCCCTCGGAGCGGAGGGTGGGCGCCATGGCCAGGGCGGCTTGGGGGGGAAACCATTGGTGCCGGGCGATGTTGTGCGCGCCGGCCAGAAGGTCGTAAAGCCACAGGCCGATCTTGAGCATCCAAGGCGGTCTTTGATCTCCTTTATAGACGGGCAAAAGAAAGGCCAGCGGATGGACCAGGTGCGGCGCTAGGTTCAACAAATGGCTTCGCTCATGAAGGGCCTCGAAAACCAACGAGAAATTGGCTTGTTCCAGATAACGGATGCCGCCATGAACCAGTTTGGTGGACTTGCTGGAAGTCCCGGAAGCGAAGTCGCCTTTTTCCAAAAGGACGACGGAAAGGCCGGAGTGGGAGGCAAGGGCCGCCAGGCCCGCGCCGTTGATGCCGCCGCCGATAATGAGAAGGTCGGTCTCCTGAGGGAGGGGTTGGCTCATGATCAGACTTTACCTGGTAGCGGGGAAGGAATCCAAGGATTTTCCCCAGGATAGACGAGCCAAAACCTGGGATTTCATGGGAAAATAAACGGGCTGTAAATTGACGTTGAGGGAAGGCCTCATTAAGATAAGGGCCCTTTTGCCCGGGGCGAGCGAGGGTGGCGAAACTGGCAGACGCACCAGACTTAGGATCTGGCGGGGAAACCCATGGGGGTTCGACTCCCCCCTCTCGCACCATATGAAATATCCTGTTTTCAATTGGGAAATGGGAAACGCTTCAATTCAACCCAACTTTTTAAGGAGCTCTTGTGAAAGTCAGCGTGAATTCAGTGACAGGTTGTACCAAAGACGTGCAGGTGGAAGTGCCGGCAGACCGGGTCCAAACCCGGGTGGACGCCATTTATAGCCGTATTTCCCAGGAGGCCAAGCTGCCGGGTTTCCGAAAGGGAAAAGTGCCGATGGACGTGATTAAAAAAGAATACAAATCCAACGTCCGGGACCAAGTCCTCCAATACGAACTGCCGGAGTTTTTCCGCGAGGCCATCAAGGACCAAAAGCTCAATCCGGTGGCCCAACCCCGGATCACGGAGCTTAATTTTGAGGAAGGCGCGCCCCTGAAATTTATCGCCCGGGTGGAAGTAAAGCCCTTTTTTGAGCTGAAAAATTATAAAGGTATCAAGATTAAAAAAGACGAGACGCCGATTGGGGAAGCGGACGTGGATAAGACCTTGAACGATTTGCGCGAGCGCGGAGCCCAGTTTGTCCCGGCGGAAGAGGGCCGGGCGGCGCAAAAAGACGACATGGTAGTGGTGGATTTTGACGGCAAAATCGACGGCAAGCCTTTTAAGGGCGGTAAGGCCACCCGTTACCCGGTGGTTTTGGGCGGCGGCAACATGATGAAGGAATTTGAGGCGGCCTTAATGGGCATGAAAAAGGGCGAGAGTAAAACTTTCCCCATGAAGTTTCCGGATGATTACTTCGGCAAAGAAGTGGCCGGAAAAAACTCCGAGTTCACCGTGATGGTACATGAGGTAAAAGAAAAGAAGCTTCCTATGGTGGACAATGACTTCGCCAAGGAAGTGGGCGGCGTCGAAACGGTAGCGGAACTTCGCCAAAAGATCGAGCAAGATATCAAGGCGCACCGCGGGGCCGAGCAACGCATGAAGTCGACGGACCAGATCGCGGACCAATTGATCAAGGACCATGTTTTTGACATCCCGGATTCTTTGATTGATATGGAGCAGCAACGCCTGGTGCAGCAGGGCGCCGAGCGCATGCAGTCCCAAGGCATCGACGTGAACAATTTGAGCGAGGAGCAAAAGAAAGAATTCGTGGAAAAGCTCCGGCCTGTCGCGGCCCGCAACGTGCAGATGGCTTTAATCGTGGAGAAGATATCGGATAAGGAACATATCCATACCGAACCCGTGGATTTCGACGCTTATGTGGAGAAGGTCGCCAAAAACGTGAACCAGCCGCCAGACACGGTGAAGCGCTATATCCAGCAGCAGGGGAACCAGGAATCGATCCAAGATTGGATCCGCTATGAGAAGACCCTGGATTTTTTGGTGTCCGAAGCCAAAGTTGAAAAAGCCTGATTTTTAGGACACGGCTTGAATTTTAGAACGGTTTCTTCTTAGCTTGTACGGGACTTAACAAACGACGAGGGAGGCTTTTTATGGGGCTGATTCCAATGGTGGTGGAACAGACGAACCGCGGCGAGCGGGCCTATGACATTTACTCGAGGTTGTTGAAGGACCGTATTATTGTTTTGGGCACGCCCATCAATGATGACGTGGCGAACATCATCATCGCCCAGCTTCTCTTTTTGGACTCGGAAGACCCGGATAAGGACATCAGCCTTTACGTCAATAGCCCGGGCGGCGTGGTCTCGGCGGGGCTGGCGATTTATGACACCATCCAGTTTTTGAAGGCCCCGGTTTCCACCATCTGCATGGGCCAAGCGGCCAGCATGGGCGCGGTGCTTTTGGCCGCGGGCGCCAAAGGCAAGCGTTTTTGCCTGCCCAACGCGCGGGTGATGATCCACCAGCCGTCCGGCGGGGCCCAGGGCCAAGCCACTGATATCCAGATTCAAGCCCAGGAAATCATGAAAACCAAGAAGCAATTGAACGAAATTCTTTCCCACCACACGGGCCAATCGCTTGATAAAATCGAGAAGGACGTCGAGCGGGACTATTTCATGTCCGCGGAAGAGTCAAAGACCTATGGCTTGGTGGACGAAGTGATCATGAAGCGGCCGGAAGTTAAAAAGGACAAGTAAGGGCGTTTATGGCGGGCGAAAAAGATAAGACAACTTATTTAAGGTGTTCTTTTTGCGGGAAAACCCAGGACGAGGTCAAAAAGCTGGTGGCCGGTCCCACGGTTTATATCTGCAACGAGTGCATCGCCTTGTGCAACGACATCCTGAAGGAAGAGGAAAAGGATGACACCAAGGGCGGCGCCAAGGCCAAGATGGTCATTCCCAAACCCGCCGAGATCAACGCGATCCTGGACGAGTATGTGATCGGCCAGGAACGGGCCAAAAAAATATTGTCGGTGGCCGTGCACAACCATTACAAAAGGCTTAACTTCAAGTCCGGGCCCCAGGAAGTGGAGCTTCAAAAAAGCAACGTGATGCTGATCGGCCCCACGGGCGTGGGCAAAACCTTGCTGGCCCAAACCCTGGCGAAAATTTTGGACGTGCCTTTCGCCGTGGCCGACGCCACTACGCTGACCGAAGCCGGTTACGTGGGGGAAGACGTCGAGAACATCATCCTCAAACTGCTTCAAAACGCCGAGTTCGACGTCCAAAAGGCCGAGCGGGGAATTATCTATATCGACGAAATCGACAAGATCAGCCGCAAGTCGGAAAACGCCAGCATCACCCGGGATGTCTCGGGCGAAGGGGTTCAACAGGCGCTTTTGAAGATTATCGAGGGGACTGAGGTCAATGTGCCGCCCCAAGGGGGCCGCAAGCATCCGCATCAGGAATATATCAAGGTCGACTCCAGCAACATTCTCTTCATCTGCGGCGGGGCTTTTGTGGGATTGGAAAAGATCGTGGAAGCCCGATTGGGCCGCCGCAGTATCGGCTTTAAGGGCGAGTCGTCCTCGGTGATGGATAAAAAACTGGGCGAGCTTTTCGCCAAGGTTCAGCCGGAAGATTTGATCAAGTATGGGTTGATCCCGGAATTCATCGGGCGTTTGCCGGTTTTCGCGCCCCTGCACGAACTCGACGAGCCCTCGCTGGTGAAGGTCTTGACCGAGCCTAAGAACGCGCTGGTGAAGCAGTACCAGAAATATTTTGAGATGGAAAATACCAAGCTCAAATTCACGCCTGAGGCGCTTAAGGCCGTGGCGCGGGAGGCGATCCGCCGTCAATCAGGCGCCCGGGGCTTAAGGGCGATTTTGGAAGACGCCATGATGGACCTGATGTATGAGCTGCCGTCCCGCAAAGACATTAAAGAAGTGGTGGCCACTGAGGGTTTTGTCCTCAAAAAAGAGGAGCCGATTTTGGTCTATCAAAAAGGCCGCGGGGAAAACACCGCGTAACGGCCTGAGTAACGGCTCCCATGGATTTTTTTCAATTTAACGCGCCCTCGGATAAACCCCTCATTCATTTAGCCCACGCCAATGGTTTTCCCCCGCTTACCTACCGATCTTTTTTTAAACCTTTTCTTAATTTTTATCAGGGCCTGGCTTTTCCCGCGCGGCCTTTGTGGCCGGGATGCCCTCCAGCGAAAGCCCTCCGGGACTGGTCTTTGTTGACCGATGATCTTCTTTCGGCGCTTGGATCCCTGGACCTTCGCGCCCCGGGGGGAAAAATAATCGGCGTGGGCCATAGCTTGGGCGCTGTTCTCACCCTAAACGCCGCCTTGAAAGAGCCGGAGCGGTTCAGCCGGATTGTTTTAATCGACCCGACCATGCTTCCGCCGCCTCTTTTAATAAAAGTTTGGTGGATGAAAAAATTAGGTTTGGAATTTCGCCCCGATTTGGTGGCGGGAGCTCTTCGGCGCCGGCGCCATTGGGACAGTCTGGAGGCGGCGCTTGAAAGTTTTAAGTCCAAACCTTTGTTTCGGACTTGGGACCCGGAAGTTGTCGAGGATTACGCCAAAAGCATGACCGCGCCGGATCTCCAAGGGGGAGTAAGATTGGTTTATCCTCCCGAATGGGAAGCGAAGATTTACCAAACCATTCCCACGAACGTTTGGAAGGCGGCGGCGCGATTGAAGGTGCCGTGTTTGGTCATTCGGGGCGCGGAGTCCAACACCTTTACGGCCGAAAGTGAGGCCGCTTTTCAAAAGGCCGATCCTTCCGCGGTTTTTAAGGTGGTGGCCGGGGCGGGGCACTTGGTTCCCTTTGAAAAACCAGGGCCAACGGCCGATTTTACCCTCGAGTTTTTGAGGGCTTAAGCCCTAGGCGTCCTTTGTAAATTCCTTGTGAAACTTTTCACAAAGTCTCTTGACAGCTTCTTCGTGAAACTTATACTACTTTCCACTTTGTGAAAAAAATCACAAGATCCGGCTTTTCAACGCCTTTCCAATCCCACAGTCCATTTCAAAAGAGGGTTTTTCATGCGAAAAAAGTACTTAATGGCCCCGGGGCCCACCCCTATTCCGGCTGAAGTTTTAGCCGAGGGCGGCCTTCCAATTATCCATCACCGCACGCCGCAGTTTCAGGCCATCTTTAAGGACGCGAATGACGGTTTGCAGGCCTTTTTTAGGACGAAACAGCCTGTCATGACCTTCGCTTCGGTCGGAACCGGCGCGATGGAATCGGCGGTGGCTAACATGACTTCGCCCGGCGAGAAGGTTTTGGTGGCCTCTTCGGGGCATTTCGGGAACCGTTGGAAAGAAATCTGCCAGGTGTACCAAGTACAGGCTGACCTATATGAGAGCGAGTGGGGTAAGGCGGTTGACCCGGAGGAAGTGCGCAAACGCTTGAAGGCCAATCCGGACGTGAAGCTGGTTTTCACGACTTTAAATGAGACTTCCACAGGAGTGGTGAACGACATTAAAACACTGACCCAAGTGGCCCATGAGGCCGGGGCGGTGATCGTGGTGGACGCTATTTCAGGCTTAGGCGCGGCGCCGTTGGAAATGGACGCCTGGGGCGTGGACCTGGTTTTGTCGGGCGCTCAAAAGGGCTTCATGATTCCGCCGGGATTGTCTTTTGTGGCCTTATCACCCGCGGGCGTGGAGAAATCCAAGGCCGCCAAAAATCCCCGCTACTATTTCAGCTACGACAAAGCCTTGAAAAAACTCACCGAAGGAACCATGCCGGACACGCCATGGACCCCGGCGATCTCATTGATCATCCAGTTGCGAAAAGCTTTGGAGCTCATCCAAGCGGAAGGCATGGAAAAGGTCTGGCAAAGGCATGAGGCTTTGGCCAAGGCTATGCGGACAGGCGTTCAGGCGATCGGCTTGAAACTTTTCGCGCCCACGGCGCCGTCGCCGGCTTTGACGGCGGTTTTGGCGCCCGAAGGAATCGACAGCGGGGCCGTCAACAAAACTTTCCGGGACGTTTACGGCATGAGCATCGCCGGGGGCCAGGGCAAGGTGAAGGGAAAAGTATTCCGCATCGGCCACTTGGGCTACGTGGATGGCTCGGACATTATTCTGGGCATGGCGGTTTGCGAGATGGTCTTGACCAAGCTGGGACACAAGGTTCCCTTGGGAGCCGGCGTGAAGGCTGTTGAGGAAATTATCCTGGCCGAGAATCTATAGGCATCTATCGGCGCCTTTCACCACCAAGACACCAAGGCACCAAGAAGTCTGAAACCAATTTGTCTTGAGGCTTTGTCTTCCTTGGTGTCTTGGCGCCTTGGTGGTGAAAAACTCTTTTTGGCTTATTAATTAAATGGGGGAAAAATGTTCAAGATTTTAATCACCGACAAGTTGTCCGATTTGGGGATGGATGTTTTTAAGAAGGAAAAAGATATCCAGGCGGACGAAAAGTTCAACAAGACTCCCGCCGAGCTCAAAGCCATCCTGCCCGAATACGACGCTTGGGTGATCCGCAGCGGCACCACGGCCACGGCGGAACTCATTGAAGCGGCCACCAAAATGAAGGTCATCGGGCGCGCGGGTGTCGGCGTCGACAATGTGGATCTTCCCTCGGCCACCAAAAAGGGCATTATTGTGATGAATACGCCCGATGGAAACACCATCTCCACCTCCGAGCACACCGTGGCGATGCTGATGGCGATGGCCCGCCAAATTCCCCAAGCCCAGCAATCGCTGAAAGAGAAAAAGTGGGAACGCAGTAAGTTTATCGGCTGCGAATTGAACGACAAAATTTTGGGGGTAGTGGGATTGGGCCGTATCGGCAGCAACGTGGCCCGCAAGGCCATCGGGCTGGGCATGCGCGTCATTGCCTATGATCCCTTCATTGATCCCGCCACGGCCAAGGGGCATGAGTTTGAGATCGTGACCTTGGAAGATGTCATTAAGCGTTCGGACTTTATCACGGTCCACACGCCTCTCACCAACGAGACCAAGGGTTTGTTGGGCGCCAAGCAGATCGCGGCCATGAAAAACGGCGTGCGGCTGGTCAACTGCGCGCGCGGCGGCATCATCGACGAGACGGCTTTGTATGACGGCCTGAAAAGCGGCAAGGTCGCCGGAGCGGCCCTGGACGTTTTTGAAAAGGAACCTCCTTTCGATAACCCGCTTTTGACCTTGGACAACGTGGTTTGCGTGCCCCACTTGGGCGCGGCGACGCAGGAAGCCCAGGTCAATGTGGCGGTGGTGGTGGCCGAGCAGATTGTGGAGGCCTTGCGGGGCGGACGGGTCCGCAACGCGGTCAATATGCCGTCGATTGACCCGAAAATTTTGGAAGAACTCCGGCCCTACCTGGAATTGGTGGAGAAAATCGGCTCATTCCACTCCCAATTGGCCGAGTCCTACATTAAGGACATCCACGTGGAATACACGGGGGAGATCGCCAAGTATGATCCCAAACCCTTGACATTGAGCTTGGTGAAGGGAATTCTTCAAAAAGGCATGAGCCACTCGGTTAATTACGTGAACGCTTTGTTTATGGCCAAGGAAAAGGGCTACGGCATCTCGGAAACCGTGAACAATGTGGCCCGGGATTACTCCTCCTTGATTCAAGTGACGGTGAAGAACGAGAAAAACACCCATGTCATCACGGGGACGGTCTTTGGGAAACGAGAGACCCGCATCGTGAGCCTGGACGGGAACAACACCGACTTTTCGCCTGAAGGGAACATGATCTGGATGGCCCATCACGATAAGCCGGGCATCGTGGGGAAACTCGGCACCGTGCTGGGGAGCAACAACGTCAACATCGCGGGACTTTACGTGGGACGGCAAAAGGTGGGCGGGAACGCCATCGCCATGGTCAACGTGGACAGCGAGGTTCCTGAGAAGGTCATGCAGGAATTAAGGCAGATTCCCGATATCCAAGAGCTGAAATTCATCCGGTTTTAAGGGCGGGGCGCCGCGCCTTGGCGCGACAAGCGCCTTTATCCTGTTAACTTGACAGGCTGGAAGCGGGGAGATACCTTAGCCGCATGAAAGAAAAAATTTTTGTCCCGGGTGTTTTCGCTTTTTTTATCGGTGTTTCGGCGCTCCACGCGGCCCCTTCCTTTTGGAATCCCAGCGGCACCCAAACCCCGACTCCGGTGGCGGCCCCGGAAGTGATGGTCCCCAGCGACTCCAATGATGTTTTAACCGCCACTCCGACTCCCGTGGTCGCCCCCTATGTGGGAATCGCGACCGCCACCCCTACGCCTGAACCCGGAATTCACCGTAAAGATCCCACGACGGCGGCGGTTTTTTCCCTGTTGATACCGGGGGCCGGACAAGTTTATGACGACGACCCCCTGAAGGGCGTGGCCTTTGCCGCCGTTTTTGGGGTATCGCTTTGGCAGACCATCGAAAGTCTTCAACTGATACCCAACCCCAACAGCCCGGGCGATGTGATCGCCAAGGATGAGCAAAAGGGTTCGCTTTTTGGCCTTCTGACTTTGGCGGCTTATGGTTTTGGCATTGAGGACGCCCTGGATGGGGCGGTGGATTACAACCGGCGCCATTACGTGTCCCTTTCGCTGGGGCTTCAACCGATGGCCAGCGCTTCACTTTCTTACCATTTCTAAATCGAATTCATCGTGAGACCGACCCGGGGATTCAGGATCGGCTTGGCGGCCTTGAGTCTGATCGGGCTTCTGGGGGCCGGCGCCGCGCCTCCCATTCAGGCGACCCAGATGGATACCATCCCCTTTGAGAATTTCAACCAGGATGATTTTTCCTTTTCCATTTACCGCTATGAAGAGCCCAGTTTTTATTTGGCCAGCTCGGGCCTTCCGGACTTTTTTTTTACCGGTGTTTTGAGGTTATCCGATCCGGCCGTAACCCCCGGCGCTTCGCTGGTTTATTCGCTTCGCGGCATTGAATACGGTTTTCAGGTCAGCGCTTGGCCGACCGAAGACATTCAGCTTCGGCTTTCGCTTCCTTTCGAGGCGAACGCGTTCGAGGATTTAACCAACGTGACCCAAAGCAGTCAAACCCTGGGCGATTTGGAAGTAGGCGCGACCTATCTTTTGTCGGGGAAGAGGTCCGGCGGCAATTACTTCGGCTTGGATGGATGGTGGCGCTTCGCCACCGGAACCAGTCCTTTCGGACCGACACTCACTCCCATCCTCTCCACGGGAAAAGGAACTCCAGAAGGATCTTTGGGCCTTATCCTGCGCCAACAACTGGGTAGATTTTCGCTTTTTGAAAGCGTACACTACCAACGTTCATTGCCTTTGCAATTGGGTTCCTCTGACCCTTATTTGGGTGCCGGGGTCTTTCAGTGGCCGGATGAGTTTCAGGCATTGGGTCGTATTGAGTTTTTAGCTTTTGAGAGGGCCCAACGCATGGTGACCCTTTTTTACGAGTTTCGGATGCGAAAAATCGGGACTATGCTCTGGAATCAAATCCCGCTTTCTTATGACCAAGGACATTACGCGGATCAGCTTTTTTACTCGGGCGGTGGATTGACGGTGAGGGTGGACCCCCAATTCACGGTGGAAGGGAAATTGGATTTCTTCCCGACCGAGTTCGTGGTGCCCCGGCCGGATTTCGGTTTTCTTTTCTTTTTGTCCGTCACTTATCGACCTTTTGACCTATAAACCAAGAAGGAGCGAGTCATGTCCCCCGATGCCAATATGTTCATCGAAAAAAGGATTTTTCCCCGGGTTTCCATCAAGATTCCGGTGAAGTACCGCTTGATTGAGGATCAAAAAGAACTCGATTCGGTGTTTGAACGCCGCAAAAGGGAACAAAGCACCAGCACCATGGACGTGAGTTTGGGCGGGCTTTACATCGTGGCGGAGCAGGTTTTGAAGGTGGGCAGCATATTGCGTCTCGACATCTCGATCCCCAACCATCCGGTGCTGATCTCGGCCTTCGCCGAGGTGGTTTGGGCCAACGAAACCGGCGGCGGCCTCCACTTTTTAGCCATGCGCGAGGACGATGTGGAGTCGTTGAAATCCTATCTTACGAAAAGCGGCAGCTGAAATTCATGCGATTTGAATTCCGACAGGCCTTTTGGCGGCAAGGACTCCTTTTCGCCGCGCTGGGGGCCTGCACCGCCTGGGGCGGTTTCTTTTTTAGCGCGGTCTGGTTTTACATCGCGGCCGCGGTCGCCTGGGCTTTTTTGGGGGCGTTTTTTTCCTCGGCGTTCGCGCGCCGGCAGCGGGATGAGCTCGAATCCTGGGTCGGGCGATTGGAAACGGAAAGCTTAAAGGCGCGAAGGGCGGGGGAGTGGCTGGACGCCCGCCAATCGGTCGCCGCCCTTTTGGAAACTTGGGATTCCGTACCCGCCGCCTCGCCGGGTGTGGAGGTGAAAACCGACGTCTCCGCCGGGGTCAACGAACGGGATTTTCGCCTTCTTTTCGAGATGGTCCACAATCTCATGACCGAGCAAGACGGCATGTTGACTTCCTTGCATGGGCTCCAGGACATTATCCGCGGTTGGACCGCGTCCATCGAGAAAGTGAGCCGGATCAATAAATCCCTGCTCCAATTAAATGAGCTGATCGTCAATGACAGCAAAAAAGTGGCGGTCGACACCGACACCGCCACCAAAGCCGCCATGGAAGGCATCAAGGCCGTGGGCCGGGAAATCAACGCCATGACCGACATCAAGGCCACCATCGGATCCTCGGCGGAAGTCATCCAGCAATTAAGCCTGGCCTCGGACCAAATCGGCGAGTTTTTAGCCACCATCACCTCCATCAGCCGCAAGACAAATCTTTTGGCCTTGAACGCCGGGATTGAGGCGGCCCGGGCCGGGGAACATGGCCAGGGTTTCGCCGTGGTCGCCAGTGAGATCAAAATTTTGGCCGAGGCCTCAGCCCGGGCCTCCGGTGACGTGAAGCACTTGGTGGATGACATCCGCCAGCGCACGGCCAGCGCCATCACGTTGATCAACACCACGGGGAAAATCGAAGAAAACGTGAACCTGGTCTATAACGCGGGCGACGTTTTCATGTCGATCGTCAAATCCATCCGCAAAGCCAGCAGTGTGTTGAGCGAAATATCACAGGCGCTGGAAGACCAGCGAAATGACAACGATTTAATGCTTCAATTGATCACCCAGGTTTATCAAGGCGGTGATCGGGCCCGCAAGCAGTTTGATCTGGTCCAGACGAACCTGGATCAGCTTCAGAAAAATTCACGACGCGTGTTGGATGAGTTAGAACGTTTAAAATAGAACAATTCGGGGGTGGCCCGGTTGGGGGCTCCGGGGGCCTGCCCGGAAGCTTGGGGTTTTAAGCGGGGCCCGCCCTGTAAACGTTGACAGGTTTTAGCGCTGTGCGGTAAATTGGCACGTTTTCGTCGGTCGCGATAACCCTGAACTCCCGAGGATGTTTCATGATCTTTTGTCCGGCTTGCAGCGCTGAAAACCCAGACGGCACGAAAATATGCGTCAAGTGCGGTACCGAGCTTCCTAAGACGACCGCTTTCGTGCCGCCCACCGCTGCGGCGGGCAAGGCCAAGCCTGCCTCAGGCAAACCCGACGAGGGTAAGTATGGCGCGCGCGATATCGGCCGGGATATGGTGGATCTTGTCTGGTTGATCGCGATTTTGATTCTTTTGTTCGTGGGTTTTTTAGGCGAAATGACCCACTGGACTTTTCTTTTCACCGAAACCGACCAAGCGAAGTTGGTGCAAACCCCGGTTTTGGCGGCAAAGCCCAAACCTGTCTATCATCACCACGCGGGTCCTGTGGTTCATCACCGCCTGAATCCGGTCGTTACCACGAATATTGAGCAAGTTCACCCGGTGATTGAAACCGGGAATCCGGATTCGCTTTACGCCAAGGGCAAACAGCAATTCGACGAAAAAAATTATCACGGCTCCTTCCTCAGCTTGAAAAAAGCCCTGGAAATCGACCCCACCTACGCCAAGGCTTATTTCGCCATGGGTTATCTTTACGCCCGGTTCAATATGAACGACGCCGCGGTCCGCATGTATGAGATGGCGCTTCGCTTCAATCCCCAGTTCGCCGATCCCATTAATAACTTGGCGATCATGTACCAACGCTCGGGCAATTTAGATGACGCCTTGGCGCTTTTGCAGCAAGCGGTGACCATGGACGGCAACAACGCGGATTTTGAGTTCAACCTCGGCGATGTTTATTTGGACAAGGACCAGCCCGAGGACGCTTTGGGCGCTTTCCAAAAAGCCTCCAACCTGCGGCCTGAGGACGCCTCCATCTACAACGATATGGCGCTGACCTACGAACGATTGGGAAAAAAGCAGGAGGCGGAGGACGCTTGGAACAAAGTGCTCCAATACGCCAAGACGCCCGATTATTTGAAGCAAGCCAAGAGCCATCTGGATTACCTGCAAGCCCAAAGCTAATTTGAATCAAGACCCTGAAAAAAAGGCTCCCAACATGGGGGCCTTTTTTGTTTCCGGTGATTTTGAATTTGGTTTAACGGGCTTGCGGGCTGATCTTCATCTCGTTTTAAGCCGGCTCTTTTGGGGCGGTTTAATTCCTCCCGCATTCCCGGGAATTTCCAGGCCCATGCCGGGCTTCTGGAAAACCCGTGGTCCCTTTTGTGCGTTTTTTTCTCCGGCCCGCCCGTGGCTCGCCCGGCGTCCAAAGGGCGTGGGTAATTGATTTCCCGGATTCGTGAACTTTGTGGGGGACCCCCCGGAGGGTTTTGGGGGTAAAATTTTCATGAAGGTTACAACCGAGTCCACGAAGTTGCCGCTTCGTCTTTTAGCCTGTTCTCCGTTTTAATTTTAGCCTACCGAATATGAGCTCGCGCATTCGCGGCCCCGCTCATTTCGACCCACGCGCCAATCGTCAGAGGGGGTTTTATGACATCGTTGACTCAAGAGACGAGCCGTTCCACCCATGTGTTGCTGATCGAGGACAACCCGGGCGACGTTACTTTGATTCGGGAAGTTTTTAAATCCTCCAAACGCCCCATTGAAATATCCCGCGCCCAAGACGGGGTGGAGGCCTTGGACTTTTTGAAAACCGAGAAGCCCGATCTCATTCTTTTGGATTTAAACATGCCCCGAAAAAGCGGGTTTGAGGTCTTGCGAGAAATCAAGCGGGATCCGAGGCTTTTGGAAATTCCTGTTGTGGTTTTGACGAATTCCAAATTGGACACCGATGTCAGCCGGGCCTATGAGTCCCTGGCGAATTTTTACATCGTCAAACCCTCCGACTTGGATCGGTTGTTCGTGGCTCTGCGGTACGTGGAAGATACCTGGCTTTAAACGGCCGGGGGTTGGGTTGTCCTAAGAGGCGTTTATGGACCCTAAACCGATTCGAGTTTTGTTGGTTGAGGATAATCCCGGGGACGCCCTTTTGCTTCAAGCCGCGCTCCGGGAAAAATCGCAATCCCTCTATTCACTCCAACGGGTGGACGGGTTGGGAGCTTGCCTGGATTGCCTATCCAAAGGCGAATTCGATGTGGTGCTGCTCGATCTTTTTCTTCCCGATTCTTCCGGCCTTTCCACGCTTCGATCGGTCCTTAAAATAGAACCCCGTGTTCCTGTGGTGGTTTTGACGGGGTTGGGGGATAAAGAGGCCGCCATTCAATCCCTCCATGAAGGCGCCCAAGATTTCCTTTTAAAGGATGAGTTGAACGGCCCCTTGCTCAAACGCGCCATTAGCTACGCCGTCGAACGATATGACCTGCTCAAAAGGGCCCGCGAGAATGAGGAACGGTATTTTTTGGCCGCGCGCGGCTCCAACGATGGTTTGTGGGATTGGAATTTTTTAACGGGCCGGGTCTTTTTCTCCCCGCGATGGAAACTCATGTTGGACTATTCGGAAGAGGAAGTCGGCGACAAGCCGGAGGAGTGGTTCGGACGGGTTCATCCGGGGGACCACGATCGAGTGCAACGGGACCTTTCGAACCATCTTTGCGGCAAGACCCCGCATTTTACCAGCGAGCACCGCCTTCGGCAAAAGGACGGCCGCTACCGGTGGGTTTTGGTCCGGGGAATGGCGATTCGGGATGACCGCAAGCGCGCGACCCGGGTGGCCGGTTCTTTTACCGATATCACCCGCCACAAGAACATGGAAAAACAATTGGCGCTCCGCGCCTTTTATGATCCCCTCACGGGGCTGCCCAACCGCCCCCATTTTATGGAAAGCTTGGCGAGATGTTTTGAGAAGTTGAGGCGTCATCCCTCCGGCCGTTTCGCGCTTTTATTCCTGGATTTGGACCGTTTTAAATATGTCAATGACCACTTCGGCCACGGAGCGGGAGACCAGCTTCTTTTTGAGGTCGGCCAACGACTTCGCTCCAGTGTGAGGCCTAATGATCTGGTGGCGCGAATGGGGGGCGATGAGTTCACGGTTCTGGTGGAGGAAATTCCAGACCCTTCCGAAGCCATTGAGGTGGCGAACCGGATTTTGCGGGCCTTTCAGGTTCCGTTTCAAGTGGGGGGGAGTGAAGTGACGACTACGGTCAGTGTGGGCATCGCTTATTCTTCCGGCGCGATTCAGGGGCCTGACGCCCTTCTTCGGGCTGCGGACGCGGCCATGTACCAAGCCAAGGTCGCCGGGAAGGGACGCTTTGAGGTTTACCAGGAAATAAAGACCGGATGAGCGCATGAACGACTTTGCCCTATTCTTACGGACGCGCGGTTGGGGAGGGATGATCCTCCTTTTCGCGGCCTATGTCATCTCGGCGAAACTGGGGCTTCAACTGGCTTTCGTCAACGCCAGCGCGACGGCGGTTTGGCCGCCCACGGGAATCGCTTTAGCGGGTTTCCTCATCCTGGGTTTCCGGGTTTGGCCCGCCGTTTTTTTGGGGGCGTTTCTGGTCAACTTCACGACCGCGGGCACGGTTTGGACCTCCCTTGGCATCGCCACGGGCAACAGCCTGGAAGGACTGGCGGGGGCTTATTGGGTCCGGCGGTTTGCCCAGGGGCCCGCGGCTTTTGAACGGGCTCCCGACATCCTCAAGTTCGTGGGATTGGCTGGAGTTTTGGCGACCCTCATCAGCGCCACGCTGGGCGTCCTGAGTCTTTGCTTGAGCGGTTTCGCGGTTTGGGCTTCCTACTGGAAAATTTGGATGACTTGGTGGTTGGGAGACATGACGGGGGCCCTCATCGTGACCCCTTTTATTTTGCTATGGGCGCGGGACCCTAAAATCCATTGGCGCCGGGTTCCGGAAATACTCGCCAGCCTGGCGGTTATTTTCATCCTCGGACAGGCGGTTTTCGGCGGATGGTTTTTGTCCGAGGGCCAACATTTTCCCCTGGCTTTCCTGGGGGGGCCCCTCCTGCTTTGGACGGCCTACCGTTACGGCCCCCGGGAAACCGCCCTGGGCGGACTTATTCTTTCAGGCGTGGCTTTAAGAAACACATTGAATCATTTGGGGCCTTTTGGGGGACTGCCGCCCGACCAGGCCCTTTTAGTTCTCCAAAGTTTCGCCGCGGTGACCTGCGTCTCTTCTCTGGCTTTGGCGGCGGCTATCTTGGAAAGAAATCTGGCGGAAAAAAACCTCCAAAAAGCCCGGAGGGCGGAAAAATCTCTGCAGGACAGTGAAAAATATTTCCGCGCCTTGATCGAAAACGCGTTGGATGTGGTGACGATTTTGGATGGGCAAGGCACCGTCCTTTATGTCAACGCCGGCATCCAGGCCGTTTTGGGTTACCCGCCCCAAGAATTGGCGGGGTCGGACGTTTTTCGCTTGGTCCACGAAGAGGACCTTCCGAGGGTGCGGGAAAAGTTTGGAGCCCTCCTGCGGGATCCGGGACAAACCCAATCCGTGCGGTTTCGATGCCGGCACAAGGATGGGTCTTGGCGGGACTTGGAGTCCATTGGTAAAAACGCCCTGGGGGAGCCGGCGGTGCGGGGAATCATCGTGAATTCCCGGGACATTTCGGAGCGTCAAATCGCCCGCTTGTCCCTTTTGGAAAGTGAGGAGCGGTTCCGCCAGTTGTCGGAGTCCACCCGGGAAGGCATCGTCATCACCCGGGAAGCCGGCATCTTGACGACCAACTCGGTTTTCGCCCGGATGTTTGGCTACACCTCGGAGGAAATGCGGGGCATGCCGGTGGGCGACCTGATTGAGTCTGGGAGCCGCTCGGCGGTCCTTCAAAATATCGCCGCCGGGGTGGAAAGCGCCTACGAGTTCAAGGGGCTCCGAAAGGATGGCGCGGTTTTTCCGGCCGAGGCCACCGGCAAACCCATTTACTTTGAGGGGCGGGACGCCCGGGTCGCTTGCGTGAGGGATTTAACCCGGCAGAAAAAGGACGAAAAAGAACTTCGGGAACAAGCGGACTTGATGAAGTCGATCGTCGACAATATGGGCGAGGGGCTCTTGGTTTGCGACGAAAAAGGCAAAACCCTTTTTGTGAACCCCGCGGCACAGATTATCTTGGGCGGACAAATAGGGGACCCGCTCCCGCCGCGGGGGGACCGGAAAAACGTCGTTTGCTTCAGCGAGGATGGACCCCCGCTCTCGCCGGAGGATTTTCCCATTTCCCAGACCCTCGCGGGAAAGTCCTCCGATAACGTGGAGCTTTTCGTCCGAAATCCCCTGAAGCCCGATGGGATCCACCTGGTCACTACCAGTCGCCCGATCCGGGACTTGGGCGGGGCGATCCGGGGCGGGGTCTCGGTTTTCCGGGACATCACGGAGAACAAAAGAAATCAAAAAGAAGTCCGGAAATTGGCCCGTATCGTGGAAAGCAGCCGTGACCTTATTTCCATGAGCGACCCGGATGGCAAGAATACCTATCTCAATGACGCGGGCCGCCGGATTCTGGGAATTGACCCGGAGACCGACGTCGCCGCGCTTCGCCCCGAGGCGTTCTTTTTTGGGGAAGATCTTCAGCGGCTTCAAGCTTTGGACGCGCAAGAGGGCGTGAGCGCGCGGGAAAAGGGCTACTGGGAAGGGGAAGTCCGGTTGAAAAACCAGAAAACCAACCAGCCCGTTCCTGTTCATTTCAGCGTGGTCTATATCAAGGACCCTGAAACGGGAAAGCCTTTGGGAAGCGCCTCAATCGGGCGGGATATCACCCAAAGAAAGAAAATGGAGGAATTAGCCCGCTCCAACAAGGAATTGGAGCAATTCGCCTATGTGGCGTCCCATGACCTGCAGGAGCCTTTGCGGATGGTCGCCAGCTTTGTCCAACTGTTGGCGCGGGAGTACAAAGGGAAGCTGGACGCGACCGCCGACCAATATATCCAAGAGGCTGTGAGCGGCGTGATGCGTATGCAGGCGCTTATCCTGGATCTCTTGGCCTATTCCCGGTTGGACAGCGGAGGACGGCCCTTCGAGAAGGTGGATTGCGCGGAGGCCCTTCGTCAAACCCTCGCCGAGCAGGACGGGGTTCTAAAGGAAAGCGGGGCCGAGGTTTTTCAATCCGAACTGCCGGTAGTCAAAGGCGACTTCAACCAAATCACCCAGTTGTTCCAGAACCTGATCGCCAACGCGGTGAAATTCAGGACGGCCGCTCCTCCGGAAATCCATGTGGAAGCCAAGCGGCATGGAGGCGAGTGGCTCTTTTGCGTCAGGGACAACGGCATTGGATTGGAGCCGCGCTATGCCGAGCAGATTTTTGAGATCTTTAAACGCCTGCATACCCGGCGCGAATATCCGGGTACCGGCATTGGGCTGGCCATCTGCAAAAAGGTGGTGACCCGGCATGGCGGACGCATCTGGGTGGAATCGGAGTTGGGGAAAGGCGCCTCGTTTTTTTGGACCTTCCCGGCCTTGGGATGACTGAAGGGAAGCGAAACGTCCGGCGTTTTATTTTTGGCTGTTGATCTTGCCGTAAAGCTTGAACAGTTCCTTGAAGGCCCGCAAAATCACCTTCAGGTTGGCGCCGGTTTGGGTTCCGGCGACGCGGGGGAGGTGGGTGACGCCCACTTCCACGAACTTAAATCCCGCCTTGTGGGCCCGGGCTAAAAGCTCGGTGGAGACCATGGCCCCGCCCGCGGTGACCTCGACTTTATCCAAGACTTTACGCTTGATGAGTTTGAAGGCGCAATCCACGTCTTTCACTTTGAAGCCGAAGAGGAACTTCACCAGCGAGCCCCATAAAAAGGCGTTTAGCTTGCGGTTCCAGGGATCCCGGCGGTTCTTGCGGAATCCTAAAATGAGATCGCCCTCGTCAAGTTTTTCCAAAAGCAGGGTGATTTCCCGGAGGTCAAATTGCAAATCCCCGTCGGTAAAAAAAACCAGGTCCATCGTGGAGGCCTTCAGGCCGGAGATGACGGCGCCGCCGTATCCTTTGTTTTTCTCATGGTGGACGGGTTTGACATGGGGATCGGCCTTGGCGAGGCGGTCAATGATCTCGCCGGTTTTATCCTTACTGCCGTCGTTGACCGGGATGATTTCCCATTTCTCCGCCACCTCGGGAATGATGGCTTGAGCCGTCTTCACCATATTCTCGACGTTGGCTTCCTCGTTATATTCGGGAAAAAAAACCGACAGGGACGGGACTTTGGGCATTTCAAAAACTCCTTAAATCTTAGTCAATTAACAATGATGTGCGCGGATGAACGCTGATGATAAAAAATAATTTCTTGTGTTTAATCGGCGTCCATCTGCGTTCATCCATGTAAATGATTCGGCCTGGTTTTGCTTTGAAATCCGGGAAATAGTACCACAGGGGCCCCGGGCGGGGCCCTTGAAAATTAACTTACTGGGGTTCTTTAAAGGTGGGGATCAGGATTTCGGGATCGACCATCCGGGAAACCTTGTCGCCCACTTGGACGGCGAAATTGGTTCCCCGGTCTTCCGGGTAAACCAGGGACATGTTGGCCAAAAAGACATTCTCGATGGGGGTGGTATAGTCCGGTTTGACGGCGCTGTAATGCAGGGGCACCACGGGCTGGGCGAAGCGGTCCCGGAATAAGAAGGATTCCTCAATGTCCGCGGCGCTGAACTGGGGGTTGATTTTTTGCAGGTGCGGCAGGAACTCGGCCAGCAGTTCTTCCTTGGGGATATTGAAAAGCTTATGTTCCTTGGGAAGGTAGTTGCCGATGTACATCAAGCTTTTACCTTGGTACCAATCCTTGGGTGCGAAGTTGGTGTGTTCCACCAAGGCCAAAAAGGGAATTTGCATATCGGAGATGTTCATCCAATACATGCCGCTGAAAGGCTTTTTCATCACCAGGATCAGGCATTGGGCGGCCATGAAGTCCAATTGGGTGAGCCGTTCCACATATTCTTTCGGAAGCTCGGCGCAGGTTTTCAAAAAAACCGGGGTGGCCGCCGAGAAGATCAGGCGGTCGTATTTCATCTCCACTCCGTCCACGACGATGCCCGTTAGTTTCCCCCCTGAGGTGACGATTTTTTCCACCGGTTTTTTTAAATGGATGGTCGCGCCTTTGGCCCGGACCGTCTTGGCCAACTCATTAATGAAAGCGTCAAAGCCGCCCTCGAAATAACCCAGCTTCTCCACAGACCCTTTTCGGGAGGAGGCCCGGGTATGAACCCGCGCCCAGAACCAGGCCATGGCCACTTTGTCGAAATATTGGCTGAACTTGGAGCGCAGCATGGGCTCCCAAATCACTTTGAGGATGTGCGGGCCGGCGTATTTTTTCAGCCAGGCATAGGCGGTGATTTCCTCGTACTTTTTCCAGTGGCTCACCTTTCCCAGATAGAGGGCTTGGACGCCAAAACGGATGCGGTCCCAGAAGGGCAGGGGTTTGAAGGCTAAAAGCTGTTTGGCGGTGCCGAAAGGATAAATTTTGCCTTCGTGATAAAAAGCCATCTGGCTGGTGAACCAGTTGAGCTTATGGGACAGGCCCAGTTCGTGGACCAGGCCCCGGATCGAATGGTCGCTGGTAAAAAGATGATGGTAATACTTCTCGAGCCGGGTGCCCGCCACGGGGAAACCGGCGGCCAAGCCGCCCACGTAATCCGCCGCCTCATAAACATCCACTTCGTGGTCTTTTTGGGCCAGCCGGTAAGCGGCGGTTAAGCCCGCCACGCCCCCGCCGATAATCGCGATTTTCATGAGGGTATTTCCTTTTTGCCAATGTCCTTAAAATGAAGTCCTTCTTTGGCGAAGAAATAAAGTCCCATCAGGGTGATGGGAATCAGCAATAAAAAATGCAGAAAGAACATATAGCCGACGGCGGTGGCTTTGGCGATGCCGTAGGGTAAAAGAAGACCCACACCGATGAACTCAAAAAGACCCACTCCGCCGGGAGCGTTGGGGATCAGGATGCCAAGGTTGGCCACCGCCATTAAAAGCGCCGCCGACCAAAGATTCAGCGGGGCCGGGGCCAGGGAGAATCCGATGGCGATAAAGTAGTAGGACGTAAACTCACAGCCCCAGGCCAAGAGCGATAGCGCCATGACCCCGAAGCTTTCCTTGAAGTTTTGCAAAATTTGCAGCCCGTCGATAAAGGCGTGTCCGATTTTCGAGAGGACCTCTTGGTATTTGTGGGGCGCGTGGGAAATGAAATAATTCATGATGGCGATCGCGGTTTGTTTAAAGATGAGCAGCGCGAAACAAAAAAAGAAAGCCGTCCCAAAAAACCAGGGGGCCCAGCGGATGGCGTATTGGATGCTCAACGGCATGGATTGGACCTGGATGGGCAGATTGGCGAAGGACAGGGCGGCCCAAAGGGCCACGATCATGGTGAGGCCGTCAAAGAGCCTTTCTAAAATAATGGTAGCCAGAGAGGCGCTGCGGCTGATGCCCTGTTTTTTGCCGTTCAAATGGGCCCGGTAAAATTCCCCCAAGCGGGCGGGCAGGATATTGTTCATCATGAAGCCGATAATGAGGGTCGAGAAAAGGCTGGAAAAGTCGCATCGTTTGATGGGGGAGAGAAGAATCATCCAGCGGTAGCCCCGAATCACGTAACCCAACAAATAAATGATGAGGGCGGGAACGATCCAAACCAGCTGGAACTGCATCAAGGCCTGCAAAAGTAATTTGAAGTCCAGGTTGCGGAAAAGAAAGTAAAAAGTAACGATGATAAACGCGAGGCCGATCCAGGTGCTTTTTTGCTTGAACATGTCGATCCTTCAAGGTGATGGAGGCCTATTTTGCCTTAAAACCTTTGATTTTGTTATCTAAAAAAGTTCGATTCAGTTTTTAAACATGGGACCCGTCCTTAATTTTCTGTGAAAGGCGCCGGGGTCTGCTTAGAATGAGGTTTAGGAATTTGTTTTGTCGGACCCAACGAGGAGGCTTTCATGAAGACGCGCTTGATTCTTCTGATCAGTGTGGCTGGTTTGAGCTTGATGCCTTTGAACGGCTGGTCCCAAAGCTCCGCCGCCTCGACGGGCGCGGCCGCGTCGCCGGTCTTTAGCACTTTCAAGGAAGCCTACGCGGCCGGCAACCAGGATTTAAAGGATCGCAAGTTCATCCAAGCCGCCGGGGATTACGGCGCGGCTGAGAATTTGGCCTCCAGCCCCAAAAGCAAAAGCGAGGCTGCCAACGCCCAAGGCTGGGCCTACTTGCGGGCGAAGGATTGGACGGACGCTAAGACTTCCCTGTCGGACGCGGTTTCCCAGGATGGCGGCAATAAAACCGCCCTCAAAAATTTAGGCGCCGCCTCTTACAGCCTTTATGAGTATGGTCTGGCCGGGACCGATGAGTTGAAGGCGGCCATTCAAAACCTGGACGCCAGCGGAGACAGTCCGGAACTGCTGGATCGGGCCAAGGCGGATTTGGCCCGTGAAGAAAGTTACGCCCAAGCCACGCCCGGCCCCGAACCCAAATTGACGGGGCAAAGTTTTAAGGCGCTTTTGGCCATTGGGGACGCGGCCCAGGCCCAAGGCCAATTTGACTTGGCGCTGAAAGCTTTTAAACAAGCGGAGGCCTTGTCCAGCACTCCCGCCGGCAAAGGCGCGGCGGCCAACCGGGCCGGCAAGGCTTTGCTCGACGCCCGCCGTCCGCCGGAATCGGTGCCGTTTTTTGAGCGCGCGGTAGCCGCCCAGCCGAAGGAAAAAGTTTATTTAAATAATTTGGGATACAGCTATTGGGTCCTTTATGATTCGGGCCGGGGAACGGTGGCGGACTTGAAGAAATCCGTGGACGTTTTTTACCGGGCGAACGCGATCGATCCTTCCTATCATTCGGAGAATATGACGATGGCTTTGGACGAGCTCAAAGACCTCGATCCGGACGCCGCCAAAGCTTATGACAAGGGAGAGGAATCCGCCAACGATGGATCCAGCCAACCGCAAACCACCGACAGCCCGGACAGCCAAGCCGCCAAGTAAAGGCGCGCTGTCGGCCGAACTGAAGGAGCTTCACCAAACCATACGCGGGTGTTCCAAGTGTTTTGAAAAGGGCGGCAACTGCCCGGTCGCGGGAACGGGCCTGCCCAAAAGGGGCGGCTTGTTTTTGATCGGCCAGGCTCCCGGCATTAAAGAGCCGGTGGCCCAGAAAAACTTCGCTTGGACGGCCGGCCGAAGGCTTTTTAAATGGTTCAACACGATCGGTATGACCGAGGAACTCATCCGGGAAAACGGCTATATCACCGCCGTCACCAAATGCTATCCCGGGAAAAATCCCAAGGGAACCGGGGATCGCAAGCCCAGTCCCTGGGAAATTGAGAACTGCGCCCCTTATTTGGATGAGGCCTTGAGGCTTTTGGCCCCCCGGGTGGTGGTTTTAATTGGAAGCATGGCGATTGAGCGGATATTGGGTTTTAAAAAAATGTCCGAAACCATCGGGATTGAGTTTGAAAAGGACCTGCCGGGCGGCCCGGCTTTCGTGATTCCCATTCCACACCCTTCGGGCGCCAGTCCCTGGCCTTATTTTCCGGAGAACAAAAAGAAGCTGGACCGGTCTTTTGATTTGATTAAAGCAAGGCTTAAGCGGGAAGGCCTATATTCTCGTTTCACGCCGAACGCCTAACTGCCGGTTGTAACTTCGGGCTTTCCGGGGATAAAATAAGAAAAGGCATTTAACAATGATGGACGCAGATGAGCGCGGATTTTTTGGAAACATTGGATTATTTCTTATCGGCGTTCATCCGCGTTGATCATTGTGAAAAATGTTTTTGTTTGAGGCTCTAATGTAGTTTGTTTCTTGTTCCAGGTTAAACTTCTTAAATTTCAGCCGGAGGACATCATGGCCACATTCCAAGTCGTTTCCTCATCCCATCGTCAGCCCCATCCCGAATCCTGGATTCTTTTCGCCTATGAGAAGGAAAAGGGTTTCGTGAACGCTCCCGGCAAGGCCGGCGACACGATTCGAAAAAATTTGGAGGACGAGGGCTTTTTGGGCAAGGAAGGCCAAGCCGCCGTCGCGCATCCCCTGGGCGGGCTCTTCGCCAAGCGGGTGCTGGTTTTAGGGCTGGGGCCCAAGGACGCCGTCGAGGTGGAGACTTTAAGGCGGCTGGGTGGCCGCTTGGGCCGCAAGGCCCGGGAGATCCGTCTGGAAGAAGCGGGGCTTGAATGGCCGCGGGCTTTTGACGCCGAACAGATGAAGGCTTTCGTGGAAGGGGCCATCTTGGGTTCCTATCAGTACAACCTTTATAAAACCCAAATGAAAGAAGCCCCGAAAGAACTTCAAAAATTAGTCTTGAAAGTAAGCCCCGGCGCCTTGGCTTCCGCGCGCGCGGCCGTGAAGACGGCTGAAAGCTACGCGGCGGGCGCCATTTTAGCCCGGGATCTCATCAATGGCCCGCCCAGCGACGTGACGCCCCAGGTTCTAGTCGATGTGGCCCGGAAAATCGCCAAGTCGAACAAAAATATAACGCTGAAGGTTTTCACCAAAAAAGATTTAAAACGCATGGGCGCGGGCGGCCTGTTGGGGGTCAATATCGGCAGCGCGCAAGAGCCCTTTATGATCCACCTGCACTACAAACCCGCGGGCGCCAAGCCGAAAAAGTCGGTGGCCTTGGTGGGTAAAGGCATCACCTTTGATTCGGGGGGCTTGTCCTTGAAGCCGGCCGGGTCCATGGAAACCATGAAGATGGATATGTCGGGCGGCGCTGCGGTTTTGGGGGTCTTCAGCCAGATCGCCCAGTTCAAACCCAACGTGGAAGTCCACGGGATCGTGCCCACGACAGAAAATATGCCGGGCGGGAAGGCTTATAAGCCCGGGGATGTTTTGAAAGCCATGAACGGCAAGACCATGGAAGTCCTGAATACCGACGCCGAGGGGCGCTTGATCCTGTCGGACGGGCTTTCTTACGCGGTGAGGCAAAAACCGGACGCGATCATCGATTTGGCCACACTGACCGGGGCCTGTGTGGTGGCCTTAGGATCGCTTATCTCGGGCGCGCTCTCGAACGAACCCAAGCTACTGGCTCAGTTCCAGGCCGCCACCGAAGCCGAAGGGGAGCGGATATGGGAAATGCCTTTGGTCAAGGAATACCGGGATGATATCCGCAGTAAAGTGGCCGATATTAAGAATATCGGCGGGGGCCGGGAAGCGGGAACCATTATTGGGGGCCTTTTCCTGGAAGAATTTGTGGGCGACACCCCTTGGATTCACCTGGATATCGCGGGTCCCGCCTACCTCGAGCGGGAATATCCGGCCCTGCCTTACCTAACCTATGGGGGAACAGGGCTTATGGTGCGCAGTTTACTGACCTATTTGCGTAACTCCTGAAGACCCTCTCGGGGGTCAAAAACGGCTGTTTGAAACTTATTTCCGGCTTCGACCGTCCTAATTGTGGAATACCAGGTGAGGAATGACTGAAACGGAGGCGATCAACCTTTGCCGTGAGGGTCGAATCGAGGGACTTCACGTCCTTTACGATTTGCACCGGACGAAGGTTTACAACCTGTCTTGGCGGATGTTGGGAAAGCCCCAGGACGCCGAGGACGCGCTTCAGGAAATCTTTATCAAGGTTTTCGACCGGATCAAGAACTACCGGGGCGATTCGGCTTTCAGCACTTGGGTCTACCGGATGACGGCGAACCATTGTTTGGACATTCTCAGGCGCCGCAAGATTCTCTCGTTTATCGGGATGGATAACGCGCCCGAAGCCTCCGACAAGACCGAGAGCAACCGGTTGGGCGCCCAAATGGGATTAAGTCCGATCCTGCAAAAGGCCTTGAACCGACTGCCGGAAAAGCAAAAACGCTGCCTGGTGATGCGGGAGATGGAAGATTTAAGTTACGAGGAGATCGCCCAGGCCTTAGGGCTTTCGCTGGGCTCGGTGAAGTCCAATATCCACCGGGCGAAAGGTTTTTTGAAGGAATGTTTGGAAAAACAAGGTGTGACTCCTGAGGATGTTTGAACGGTAAGGGGTTTGAGCGACGAAGGGTAGGACGACCATGACAAAATGGACAGACGAAAAAATCACGCAAGCGCTGAGAGCCGCGGCCAAAGAGCCCAATGTGTTGCCCTGGGCCGACCGGGTTTGGGACAAAATTGAGGCGCGTGTGTCCGCGCGTCAAAAGCGCGGTTTTTGGAAACAAATCAATCCCTGGGGCCGGCCTTACCGCTTGGCCTTGGCGGCCACCAGTTTTTGCGCCGTTTTGATCGGCATGGTCGCCTATCAGCAATCGGTTTCTCAAGCCGAACTGGCTTCCTATATCCTGAATATTTCGGACCCCCGGGTCAGTGTGCCGGAAGATTTGGGCGTGGTGAAAACCCCCGTGTTCTTGTCGGATGCCGGCGCTAATTCCGAGGAAGCCGCTTCCGCGAAAGACTTGGGAACGGTGAAGGTGCCGATCCTTTTGGGCGACGACAATCAGGCCCCGATTCATGACGTGAGTTTTTCAACGGCCGACGACGACGATATTCTTCTCCAGATTTAACTGAAAAGGGGCGACATGAAAGGTTCTAAGTTTTTCGCGGCGGCCGGATTGATACTGATCATGGGTTCGACGGCTCTGCCGGCTTTGGCCCAAGCCACCAATATGCCGGCGGCCGTGAAGACCAAGACCCCCAGCCCGCGTCCGGCCCACCGCCGGGAGATTTTGGAAGCGCTTCAATTGACCGACGCCCAACGCCAGCAGATTCAGGATTGCCGCGCCGCCTACCGTAAAAAAATGGCGGAGTTGAACGGCCAGCTTCAAGTGAAGCAAGTGGAACTGGAAAATGAGATGGATCAAGCGGAGCCGGATCAGGACAAACTGGCCGACCTCACCCAGTCCATCGGCGATTTACTGGGCCAAAGGCTTTTGGAACGCGCGCAAGCCAAAATTACGATCGAAAAACAGATCCTGACGCCCCAGCAGGCCGACCAATTAAAAATGCTTCAACTCGATTCGACCGCGGACTCGGACGACAATATTTAATCGGCCTTTAGCCGGGTTTTCCGATAAAAAGCTTTTCCTGACAAATTTTCATCCGGGTTTATAAAAAATTGACAAGCCTGGAATTCGAGTGATAACATTCGAATGTCATGAAAATCATCTCCTACTTCTTTTCCCCTTTCCTGAATGTACTGCGCCACTTCGTTAATGGGGTGGAATACGAGCGTTTTAAAGCCGCCGTCCGGCGCAATCCCAATGACACTTACTTAAGGGCCAAATTCGCCAAATACTGCCTAAAACAGTATTTCAACCATGAGGATACCCAGACCTCCACCCGGCGCCGGGTGACCGAGGCCGTGAACGCCTTCGAGAACATCGTGCACAATGACGTGCTGGACCTGGAAGTCTTCTATTTGATGGGCAAGTATTACCAGGGCGTGGATAACAAGAAAGCGGCCGAGGTCTACCGCCGGGGCATCCGCACCTATAACGAGTTTGTCATCAAGAGCCAGGCTTTTAAGCATGAATATGTGGAGATGGCCTTTTCGATCGCCTTAAACCTTTTGGCCTTGGAACCCCACGGCGTGGATCCGGACCTGGAAAAGTTCTTCAAGACCGTTCGCAAGACCTATCTGAAAAGTTTTTTGGATCAGAAGATGGATTTCAAGCCTGAGGAAGTGGGCGAGGCCAGGCCGCTTAACTAGCCAGCCGATGATTTAGAAATAAAAAAGCCCCTGGACCTTACGGCCAGGGGCTTTTTTATTGTTTAAAATCAGACGTTCGTGGAGATTTTCGGGGCGACCTTATAGAGGTGCTGGGCAATGCCGAAACCAACGACGATCACGCCAAGGAACCAATACCAGTCGTCGTGCAAGAAATGACCGCTGGCGGCCAACATGGCGAACAGCATGGGGAAGGACAGAAACACGTTGATCTTGGAGGCCAACGCCGCGGTTTTGACCACGTTGGCGGGAGCCGGGCTTCCTTGTTTGATGCCGTTGATGATCTTGCGCTGGCTGGGCCAAATGATGAACCAGACATTGAACCACATGATGATCCCGAAGCCGGCGCCCATCATGATCCAATGGCCGCGGGTGGTGGTGAATTCGGACCCGCCGTTAGGCATATAGTTGATATAGAGAAGAACCAAGCCGGCGATCAGCGTCAACATGGCAGCCCAACGGAAGAAAAACAGGGCCCGGGGCATGAGCTCAGGAACCACCTTTTTTTTGGTGTCCGCGTCCAGGGTGGCGGCGAAATTGGCGTTCACAAAGTTAAAGAAATAAAGCAAGCCGATCCAAGTGACTCCCGAAAATAAATGGATCCAGCGGAAAAGAATGTTAAAGAAATCCGTCCAAGTTGACATAGACCCTCCGGTTTTTACGGGGTTTGGGCCTTTAGGGCCGACCCCGGTTTTTCAACGCGGGTTTACGGTATTGAGCCGGTGAAAAATTGTCAAGCGAAAGGGTCCCCGGGACGGGGCAAAGCTGTTATTATCTCACGGTAAGCCTTTTCCAACCGCGAGGCGCCGAAGCATCATGAATGAATGCGATAAAGTTCATCCCCGGCTTCCGGATTATCTTCGGGATAAGTTGTCCATGACCGAGCGCCGGTGGGTGGCCCGTCACTTGAACCTCTGCGCCGCCGCGAGGCGGGAACTCGACGAGTACAAAAGCGGGGCGCGAAAACCCCCGCCCGACCGCCCAGCCCTTCCGGCCCTGCCTTGGGATCAAAAGATTTTATCTTGGATCACCCGTAACGCCGAACCGGCCGTGCCCAAGCAAGCTCCCGCCGGAAACGACCTCGAGTCGCTTTTAAACACGCCTCTGTCGGCCCCCCTGCCCGCGGGAAAAAAGAAAATCGGCTTGATCGGTATGTTGATGATGTTCGTCCTGGTGGTGCCAATCACGCCGTTGTTGTTGTTGGTCCCGCACCAGGCCTGGGAACCCCTGCTTCGAATCCCATTTGTGCAAACCGAAATTCAAAGCGTCAAGTCGCTGGTCATCGAGGCTAAGACCGGATGGTTCCATGAGTCCCCCGAGGCGGCCGGCTGGAATCCAGCCCAGGCTCCGCGTTGGGCGGGGGAAGACGGCCCGGTGGCGGAAAGCCAGCAGGATTGCGTGACGGTGGAACAAGACTTTGAGGCTTATTGGCAATTGCTTCAGCCCGGCCTGCCCGAACCCAGCGTTAATTTTGACCAAGAAGCGGTGGTTTTGCTTTTTCAAGGACAAAAGAAAACGACCGGTTATGAAATTGAGCTTCAGAAAATTCAGGATGGCGGCGTTTCTCAGGTTCTGATTTACCACGAAAAGGAACCGGGGCCCTTTTCCATGACCAAGCGCCAGGTGACCCGGCCTTGGGCCATCATGGTGATCCCCCGGCCGTCCAAACCGGTGGTTTTCCAGAAAAGTTGAAACAGTAAAACCCATTTACCGCCAAGGCGCCAAGACACCAAGAAAATCGTAAAAAGAGATAAGACAATATCTTCTTAATCCTTTCTTGGTGTCTTGGTGGTGAAAAATGGCTTGTTTTGCTTTTTGAAATAGGATTCGTTCCTGTTACACTTTGTGCCGCTTCGCGCCAATCCCCTAGGAGACCTTCGCAAATGAAAATCGGAATCGTCGGCCTGCCGAATGTGGGCAAATCCACCTTGTTCAACGCCATCACCAAATCAAAAGCCCCGGCGGAAAATTATCCCTTTTGCACCATCGATCCCAACGTGGGTGTGGTCACGGTTCCGGATGAGCGCATCGACAAATTGTCCGAGATGGAAAAAAGCGAAAAGCGGGTTCCGGCCATCGTGGAGTTCGTGGATATCGCGGGGCTCGTGAAGGGCGCCAGCAAGGGTGAGGGGTTGGGAAACAAGTTCCTGTCCCATATCCGGGAAGTCGACGCCATCGCCATGGTGGTGCGTTGTTTTGAGGACGGTAATATCATCCATGTGGAAGGGTCTTTGAACCCGATCCGGGACATTGAGATTATTTTGACCGAGCTTTGCCTGGCGGACCTGGATACCACGGACAAGCGCCTGCAGCGCGTGGAAAAGGGAAAGAAGGCGGGGGATAAGGAAGCGACGGCCGAATGGGACTTGTTCTCCTCTATTAAGAAGGCTTTGGAAGAGGGGAAGCCCGCCATCTCGGTCGAGGCGACGCCGGACCAAGAAAAGAAGCTGAAGGAATTAAGCCTCTTAACCCGCAAGCCTTTCTTGTTTATTGGGAATGTTTCTGAGAATGATTTGCTCGATGTTTCCAAAAATAAGTATTACCAAGAATTGACCCAGCACGCGCAAAAGCAAGGCGCCAGCTGTCTGCCCATCTCGGCCAAGATCGAGTCCGAAGTGGCGGAGTTGTCCGAAGAGGAAGCGGTTCAGTTTCTGGCCGATTTAGGAATTAAGGAGCGGGGACTGCACGCCATCATCCGCAAGTCCTATGAGACCCTGGGGCTGATCTCTTTTTTCACCGCGGGCCCGATGGAATCCAAGGCCTGGACCATTACCAAAGGAACCTTGGCACCCCAGGCGGCGGGCAAGATCCATTCCGACATTGAGCGGGGATTCATCAAGGCGGAAGTTTACTCCTATGACGATTTGATCGCCAACGGCTCCACCGCTAAGGCCCGGGAAGCCGGAAAGCTCCGCACCGAGGGCAAGGAATATGTCATGCGCGACGGCGACGTGGTGCATTTCAGGTTTAATGTTTAGCGGTGAATGCGCATTGAGTTTGTGTTGGTTTTCGAAGAAAGACGGTAAAAGTGGCTCAGTGGTTTCATTCCTTGCTTCCCCATGTTCCCCATTTCGGGTGGCTGTTCGTTTTCATTGTGCTGTTGATCAACAACCTGGGCATTCCCTTGCCGGGCCGGGTGGCTTTGTTGGGGGCTGGGTTCATCCTGGGTAAAAACGTGTTTTCGCTCTGGCAACCCTTGGCCGCGGGGACGGCCGCCAGCTTTCTAGGGGGGACCCTGGTTTTTTGGCTTGGCCGGCATTTCGGCCACAAACGAATCAAAAAAATCCGCTGGATCCCCCTGACGCCTGAAAGGATCAAATGGGGGGAGCGCATCTTCAAACGCCATGGTCCCGGGGCCGTTTTTATCGCGCGGTTTATCCTGTTTCTTCCGCCGGTGTTTGCGAATCTCTTGGCGGGGATGACCGAAATGAAGTGGAAGGTGTTTCTTTTTTATAACTTCGCCGGGTCAGCGGTCTATGCGGCCGCTTATTTGCTGATCGGTTATTTTTTAGGGAAAAAATGGGAGCTGTTGAAGGCTTGGCTCGGCCCTGCGGCGCTTTATTTAATCTTAGGTGGCATTGTTCTGGTTGTCTTGATCGTGGTCTTCAGAAAGTTTTTGGCCGAGTTTTGGGAACGGCTTTTCGCGAAAAAGAAGAAGCGAAAATAAAGACTGGGCTTAAAATGAGCTGTGTTGGTTTGGGGGAGCGTGAATGAACTTTAAGCTTCTTTTGGGGGTTTTGTTTTTATGCATCCCTGTTTTTGCCCAGTCCAAAACGGTCGAGGAATCCTTGAAGGAACTAGCCGCCAATCCCAACTTTGTTGAAATTTCCCACTGGGAAGGCGTGACCGTCGACCTTAAGTACGCCTCCACGGACAATTTCACCCACACGAACCTTTACGGAGACTGGCACAAGGCCTACATCCACAAAATCGCCGCCGAGAAGTTCAAGAAGGCTCTCGAGTCGCTCCACCAATCCCATCCGGGCTACAAGATCGTTCTTTTTGACACGCTTCGTCCCCGCTCCGTCCAATGGAAGCTTTGGAACATCGTGAAGGGCACTCCGCAACAGAAATATGTGGCCGACCCCGAAAAAGGTTCCATGCACAATTACGGCTTCGCCATGGATATCGGCTTGATCGATCCTCAAGGAAAAATGGTGGATATGGGCGCGCCCTTTGACGGCTTCACGCCGCTTTCGGAGCCCCAATTGGAAGGCGAGCTTCTAAAAGAAGGGAAGCTCACCCAAACCCAAATCGACAACCGGATGATTTTGAGAAAGGCCATGGTAGGAGCGGGGTTCCGCCAGCTTCGGCATGAGTGGTGGCACTACGATGCTTTAGTTGAGGAACAGGTAAGGGGCAAGTTTCAAATCGTGGAATAAAATATAAACCGAAGAAAACCGCTCACGCAAAGACGCTAAGACGCCAAGAAGGGCGCAAAGAGATTCTTTTTTTGATCTGGATTTAAAATTCAAGTGTTGGGTTGGCTTACCTTTGCGTCTTTGCGTGAGCGGTTTGTGTTGGTTTAGGTTTTCGCTGAGGGGCACCACTTCGCTAACGTGCAGACTCCGCAAAGCGGCTTGCGGGCGTCGCAGACTTTGCGGCCGTGTTGAATCAGGCGGTGCGAAAAGTGAAGCCACTCATCTTTGGGCACGATCTCCATTAAGTCCCGCTCGATTTTCACGGCGTCCTGATGTTTGGTCCATCCCAGGCGGTTCGAAAGCCTTGTCACATGGGTGTCCACCGTGATGCCGACTGAGATTCCATAAATCTCACCCAAAACCACATTGGCGGTCTTTCGTCCTACGCCGGGAATCTCCAGCATTTCATCGATGGTCTTCGGCATGATTCCTTTATAGAGCTGCAATAAGGCTTGGGCCGCGCCCAGCAAGTTTTTGGCTTTGTTGTGGTAAAAGCCGGTGCTCTTGATGAGCTTTTCGATGTCTTTCAATTTGGCCTTAGCCATTTTTTCGGGAGTTGGAAAAACTTTGAATAAACCGGGAACGACTAGGTTCACCCGCGCGTCCGTGCATTGGGCCGAAAGAATGACCGCGCAAAGCAGTTGAAAGGGTGTCTCGTAGTGAAGAAAGCAACGGGTGTCGGGATAGAGGCGCTGGAGCTCTTTAATGATTTTCTTGGTGTGGGGATTGGACATGATGGGGAAACTTTAATAAGACGCTTCTGAAATTGAAAGGGATAAAAGAAACGAAGAAATCTTTCCGGGGGGTTGGAAAGCGGGGATGCCGTTTCCTATAATGACGCCCACCTCAACCAAAGGACACCTCTTGCCACCGATCATCGACGTGAAGGACCTCTCTAAAATTTATCGAACTCAAAAACGACAGCCGGGCATCGGGGGGGCCGTGAAGGGCCTCTTCAGCCGGGAATTCACCGAAGTCAGGGCGGTGGACGGGGTTTCTTTCTCGATTCAGGAAGGCGAACTGGTGGGGTTCCTGGGGCCCAACGGGGCGGGGAAGACCACGACCCTCAAGATGCTGGCGGGCATCCTTTATCCGACTTCGGGAGAAGTCAAAATCATGGATTTCATTCCCTCGGAGCGCAAGAACGAATACCGCCGGCAATTCGCCCTGGTCATGGGCCAGAAAAACCAACTTTGGTGGGATTTGCCCGCGCAAGAGTCGCTTTACCTGAATAAAGAAATCTACGGCGTCACGGATGATTCCTACAACAAAATCCTGGATGAGATGACGGAGCTTTTGCAGGTGAAGAAGCTGATGGGCATCATGGTGCGTGAGCTGTCCTTGGGCGAGCGCATGAAGTTCGAGCTGATCGCCTCGCTGCTGCACAGCCCCCGGGTGCTTTTCCTGGACGAGCCCACCATTGGTTTGGACGTGGTGGCGCAAAAAAATATCCGCGAGTTCATCAAGGATTACAACCGCCGCACCAAAACCACGATCCTTCTCACCAGCCACTATATGAACGACATCCAGGCCCTTTGCGACCGGGTGGTCGTGATCAACCATGGCAAAAAGATTTTCGACGGCCGGTTGGATGACGTGGTGGAAAAGTTCTCCCAATCCAAGTTGGTCACGGTGACCTTCAAGAACGGCACTGTTTCCAAGGACCAGCTTTCACCTTTGGGGGATGTGGTGGAACACACCGCGGGAAAGGCTGTCCTAAGGGTGGCGCGGGACAAGGTGAAAAAGTCATCGAACGATCTGTTGAATCAATTCGACGTGGATGACATCAATATCGAGGAAGTGCCGATTGAGGAAGTGATCGAGAAGGTCTTCGCGGGGTCCCATGGAGACTGAAAACACAACCATGGATACTTATCAAAAAAGATCGGCTTTTCACAAGTACTGGATTATTCTCTCGACCCGGACCCAGGAAGATATGGCTTACCGGGCCAATTATATTTTTGGGGCGATTTTCCGTTTTCTGCCGCTGGTCACCACCATCTTCATCTGGTTGGCCGTTTTTCATTCGCGCCAGCAAGGGGGGGCGGCGCTCTCCATCCGGGGCATGAGCTTTCAGGACATGATCACCTACTACGCCTATATGTATATCGCCCGGGGTTTTTCCAGCATCCCCGGGACCATGGGGGATATCAGCAAAGACATCAAGGACGGGCTGTTAAACCGCTACTTGATCCGTCCCATGGACTATTTCTGGTACCAGGTCTGCTACCGGCTGGCCCATAAGGTTGTTTTTTGGAACGTGGCGCTTTTCACCTTCCCGCCGATTTTTTTCCTGATGCGCCAATTTTTTACCCACGCGCCTTCGCTCTTGGAATTGGGATCCTTTGTGGTTTCGCTGGTGATCGCTTTCGCCATCGGCATGCTTTTTACTTTTTCCATTGGGCTATTGGCTTTTTGGTTTTTGGAGATTTCGACCTTCCTTTTCGTGGTAATGATGTTCGAGTTCTTTTTGTCGGGGCATTTGATTCCCTTGAACCTCATGCCGCTTTATATGCAGCCTTTCCTGAACGCGTCGCCCTTCGGATACGAAGGTTACTGGCCCTGCATGATCCTCATGGGGAAAGTGCCGGCGGCTCAACTGCCGCATTTGTTGGGGATTGGTGTTCTCTGGGTCTTCGTTTTTTATGGCATCAGCCGGTTAATTTGGAAAATCGGCCTCAAACGCTATTCGGCGGTGGGGGGATGATAAATTGATTTTAAGTTCCGGGTTCTCGGTTTTAAGTTTTAACATTTTCGCCAGGCGAAAATGTCCGGCTTTGAAAGGTTTTTAAAATGGGTTCCTCGATGAGGCGTTATAGCCGTCTCTTGTTTCTTATGATGAAGAACTGTTTGGTGCGGGAGATGCAGTTCAAGGCCAACTTCCTCGTGCGCCTGCTCACCGAGGGCATGTGGCTTTTCATGCAATTCATCTTCATCCAAGTCCTTTACGGACAAACCGGCGAACTGGTGGGATGGACCAAATGGGACATGGTGGTGTTGGTGGGCACCAACCACGTCATCAGCCAGCTTTTCGAGGCGTTCTTCTACGACAACTGCACCAAGCTGGTCGACCAGATCCGGCAGGGTGATTTGGATTTCAGCCTGATCAAACCCATCAATACCCAGTTCCTGGTGTCCCTGCGTTATACGGATTACGCTTCCATGCTCAACAGCACTTTGGGGATCGGCATCATCCTCTACGGCCTGCACCGGATGGGCGAGGGGATTACTTTGTGGGGAGCGATTCTTTTCGCCGCGCTGGTGGTGAACGGCATCCTTATTTATTACGCCATCCTTTTCATTCTGTCGGTTTGGACCTTTTGGATCGGCCGCTCCAGCAACCTGATGGAACTTTACTGGCAGTTCGGCCAATTCTCTCGCTACCCCGGGGATATTTATCCCTGGCTCTTGCGCCATTTTTTGATGACCCTGGTCCCCATGTTGGTGGTTTCCACTTTCCCGGCGGCGGTCCTGGTCCACAAGTTGGAAGGCGGGTTGGCGTTTTATGGGTTTGGTTTGGGTCTGGTTTTTTTCTTTTTGACGGTCTGGATTTGGGACCGGGGCCTCAAACGCTACCGCAGCGCCTCTTCCTGAAAAAATTGGAACAATGATGGACGCGGATGAACGCCGATACACCAAACCTTTGATTTCTTGTCAATCTTGGGCTTGGAATTAAATCTGTGTTTATCCGCGTTCATCATTGTTAATTGCCTGTTATTCCCGGCTGGCCGGTAAAAAAAGTCTTTGTCGAGGCCCTCTTCACCCTTAGAATATCGCCCATGCCAACTCCTCCCGCGCCAAGAGAAATTAAAGTTCATTATCGCAAGCGGACCTCCCTCTACATGATGGGAGGGGTCGTGTTGGTCTTATCCCTGTTCTGCCTATTCAACTCCAGCCTCTTCCAGCAAATCGAAAGTAAAACCATCGACTTCCGTTTCGGCGTCCGCGGCGTGCGCCAACCCGAAGCCCCCGTCAAAATCATCGCCATCGACGAAAAGAGCCTGAAAGAAGTGGGCCAATGGCCCTGGCCCCGGGCCATCCACGCCCAAATGATCCGCCAATTGAAAACCGACGGGGTTAAATCGGTTTTTTACGACGTCTTTTACCCCGAGCCTGAACGCACCCAGGAACAAATGCTGGGGCAGTTGGAGACGGTTTTAGATTCCACCTTGGGTAAAAGCTCCAGAACCAAAACCAAGGTCATGGACGATATCAAAAAGTTCCAGGCCAAAGAAAATGGGGACGCCGAATTTGGAAAAGCGTTAAAAGAGACGGGCAATGTTTTCTTGCCCATGGACGCGATCTTTGAGGGCGGCCAAAGCAACGAAGGCCGGAGCCCCGAGTTTGACACCTTGCACACCACGGGGGCGACCCTTTTTGGCGGGAATATTTCCTCGTTCCTTCCGGCCGAGTCGCTGATCGTCTCAATTCCCGAGCTTCAACAGAATGTCCAAGACTCGGGTTTGATCCTTTACCTGCCGGACTTGGACGGTATTTACCGTTATTTCCCCACGGCGGTCGCCTACAAGGGAAAATTACTTCCGAACCTTTCCCTGCAAATCAGCCGTTACCTGCTCAATGACGAAAAAGATCCCGTGAAGATTGTGGCCGGTAAATACGCCGAGGTGGCGGGGAGGCAGCTGCCGATCTTGGATAACGGCTTCGCCTTCATCAACTATTGCGGCCCGGGCGGGACCATTCCTTCTTATTCGGCCAGTGATATCCTTTACGACCGCATTCCGCATGAGGAACTGAAAGACGCGGTGGTCTTGATCGGGGTCACCGCTAATGGGTTGTACGACTTGCGCCCCACGCCTTTTACCAAAGCCTCCCCCGGGGTGGAGATCAACGCGAACATTATCGAGAACGTTTACAGCGGAAATTTCATCCGGTTGGCCCCCAATTTTTTAAAGTATCTTCTCATCTTGGTCATGGCTTTGATCATGTGGTACCTGGTCCCCCGTTGGAACCCCACCCAGGGAATGGGATGGTTCCTGATCGTTTTCGCCGGTTACATTGTTTTGGTTTGCATCGCTTTCGCCTCCGGCCACGTGATTATCAACATGACTTACCCCTTGATCTCGCTTTTGCTGACTTATTTAATCCTGACCACCTATAAGTTCCGCACCGAGGTCCGGCACAGCCGTTACATGAAGCAAATGTTCCAAAGCATGGTGGCGCCCACGGTCGTCGAGGAAATCCTGAAACTGCCCGAGGGTATCGCGCTGGGCGGCGAGGAAAAGCAATTGACCGTTATGTTCTCCGATATCCGCGGCTTCACCACTTACTCCGAAAAACACACGCCGCCGGAAGTGGTCGAGGTTTTGAACGAGTATTTGACCCAGATGACCAATATGATTTTCCAAACCGAGGGGACGCTGGACAAATATATCGGGGACGCCATCATGGCCTTCTGGGGCGCGCCGGGGACCCAGCAGGATCACGCTTACCGCGCCTGCAGCACCGCTTTGGGCATGGTGGACCTTCTGGAAAACACCCTTCACCCCAAATGGGAAATTGAGGGTAAAGAAAAATTGGAAATCGGCATCGGACTTAACAGCGGCGGAATGGTCGTCGGGTTCGTGGGGTCCGAGTCCATTAAGAGCTACACCTTGATCGGCGACGCGGTAAATCTGGGAAGCCGTTTGGAAGGCACAACCAAAGAGTACAAAGTTTCCATCATCATCAGCGAAACTACCTACGCGTTGGTGAAGTCCGACATGCTTTGCCGCGAACTGGACCTCATCCAGGTGAAGGGTAAAACCAAACCCATCCGCATTTATGAGTTGGTGGACCACCGGCTCAAGGGCGCGGGGGATAAGGAACTCAAGGTTCGCACTTTCGAGGCAGGCTTGGCCCATTATCGCGCGAGCCGGTTTGAGGAAGCCTCGCGGGAATTCAAAAACTGCCTGCACCTGGATCCCCATGACGGTCCCTCGGGAATCTTTTTGGAACGCTGCCGCCTGTTGAAGGATAATCCGCCGCCCGCCAATTGGGACGGCGTGTTTATCATGAAGACCAAGTAAACAACCCCTTTCCTTTTCCGATCAACAGGTAAATCGCTAACCCTTTTTTGATCCCTTCTTACATTTTTTTCGTCTTTCCTTATCCGACTTCTTTTCTTTCGGCTACAATGGCCCCGTTTTAAACCACTCGTAGATTCGTTTTTGAAAGAAGCCCCATGACCCGAATTTTCTCAAGCCTTCTCGCCTTCGCCTTTTTCATTTCCGGAACCGCGGCATTCGCCAAGGTTTCCCCCAAGGGGACTTTCATTTCGGTTTCCGGTACCGTCGAGATCAAATCCCAAACCAGCCATAAGGCCCGCTTGGCCAAGGTCGGCGACACCGTGGTTCAGGGACAAAGGGTCGTCACGGAGAAGGATTCCAACGCGGTCCTCCAGTTTTTTGACGGATCCCAATTGACCATCAAGCCCAACACCGATTTTTGGCTCAGCAAACTTGAGAAGCCCTCGGACAAAAGTAAGGTTTTGAAATTCAAAATGCTGGTCGGCCAGTTGATCGCCCGGGTGACTAAATTGGGCTCCAGCGATTCGGCCTTCGAGATCCAGGCCGGCGGCGTGGTTTGCGGCGTGCGGGGAACCCATTTTTCGATGAACTTTAACCCCGAGAACCAAAAACTGGTTCTGGATGTTTTTGACGGAACGGTTTATTCCCATTTCCATGGTCATTCGCAGGATTTCGGCGCGGGAAGCGAGGGCCAATTCCTGGATGGTAATTGGCTGGGCCATTTGAAGTCGACGGGTCCCACCAATGACCCGGCCTTGCAGGATCTAAACCTCCAATTTCAGAATAACGTGAACGTGAACCATGACAACGGGCAAACCGATCCGGCGGTGGGCGGTACCTCCAACTTGAATATCACCGTTAAAGTTCCGCCCGGGGAGAATGTCCCATGAGGCCATCTTCTTTGAATCTGAGATGGTTTGTCTTGGCGGGATTGTTTTTGGCTTTTGTCGGTCCCTTGTGCGCCCAATCCTTTTTGAATTTGGGCGTTGAGTACAACGGTTGGGCGGCAAATTCGGATGAGCCTTTTGACGGCCATGAAATAATGGTCCCTTTTAACATTGGACTCCAATTGGATAAGGGTTGGGACCTTTACGGCCAGACGGCTTTTGCCAATGGAAGCTACACGGATTCGACGGCCGGCACCGAAACCCTGAACTTGACGGATATGACCGATTCGGTGATTGGAACCGGGATTCATTTTCAAATGTTTGGAACCCCCGCCATGCTGGATCTGGCGGCCAACCTCCCGACAGGGGACGCGAGTTGGGAAGTGAAAGAATCGGCTTCCGATGTTCCGACGGAGTTCATCGACACCCGCTACCAGGGACGGGGTTTCGGTTTCAGCGCCTTGTATGGATTGGCGTTCCCCTCCGGGACAACCGATTGGGGAGTGGCGGCCGGTTATTATTACTCCGGCTCCTTGAATCCGGACTATGGCTCCATTCCGTCCTCGGAAAAGCTGGGAGATTCCCTTTATCTGGCTTTGAACCGGGTGGAGACTTTCGCCCAAGGCCAAACCAGCGCTTTGCGTTTGTCCGCCTTTTACTTTTTGACCACGCAAGTTTCAGGCGTCGATACCCTGCGATTGGGGCCAAACGTTAACCTGTCCTTCGCCTTCAATGACCCGAAAGGGTTTTCCTATGAGATAGGCGGACAGTTTTTCCTGCCGGCTGAGAGGCTTTACGGGGGATCACTTTCGACCGAACCTCAAAATTCGCTGGGCCAGCGTTTTTACTTGGCGCCGACCTTGGCGCTGGGAGACCTCGCTTTGGCCGGCATGATCAAATACATCCTGCCCAACGGCTATTCGGCCTCGGATTTCACTTCCGGGCTTTACGATGATGGCGGGTTCCTCTTCGGCTTGACGCCCTCCTTGGCTTTGAAAATGGACGCCCAATCGAGCCTCACGCTTTCGGCGGGCTATGATTTCATCATTCACCAGAACGCGGACAGCACCCATAGCCTTAACGTGGATTACAGCTATTGGACGGTCGGGGCTTCTTACGGTGTGAAACTCTAAGCGGGATTCGAAACGAGGTTTGGGGCATGAAAAACTACTTTTTCGCGGGCGCCTTTCTTTTGACCCTGGCGTTGGATTTATTCGTGATTGGATGCACCAAAAGCCCGTTGTCGCCGGCCCGGGCCATGGCCTTGAACATTTCCATCCCCATGAACAATGATTTGCGAGCGGAGTTTTTGGGGAACTCATACAATTCGCTTTATTACCGGGTGGATGGCGCCAATGGCGTCTCGCTGTTAGAGGGGACCACGGGGCCTCTTTCGGAGCCGGCTTCCACGGGGGCCATTGATTTGGACGTACCCCTTCCGCCGGGCGCCAAGCTTTTATCCTTGCAGTTGAACACCTATTATCCGGGAGTTGGCGCCGGGGGACCGCCGCCCATTATTCAAAGTCCGCTGGCGATCGGAGCTCTTGCCATCGATTCGCTCGGCGCGGGAACGGCGAACGCCGTGGTGGAGATGGGGTCGGTGACCCGCAACTGCTATTACGTGAATTACCCGGCTTCCTACGCTTATTACACCTATGGTTTTAGCGATGACAATTTAGTGTCCTCTTCCACGGTCGGGCCGAATTACGACATTCAAGTGGATTACTTTGGAAATTCGGTCTTGTCCTTTTATCTGGCGGACGCTTCCGGAAACACCCTGAACTCCATCGCCTATATGGGAAATGGAAATTTAGTGGACCACGATGGGGTGCCCGACGCTTCCCGTTTTTCATCCGCTTCGACCATTTGTAAAACGGCGGCCTTGGGCGCGGATACCAATTCGATCGAGGCGGGGGACATTTATTGCGTCAAGCTGAATACCATTCCGGGCGGATTCGCTTGGATTCAAATGCTCACGGCGGGCTCGTTTCCCACTTGTCCCAGCTTTATTTTTCGCGTGAACAAGAGCCTGCCCTATTACGCTTATGATCAAACGGCGGCGGACTCGGCCGGCGGCTGCAGCGTGAGTTGGTAAGCCGCATTTCCCCGGCCCGGCCTTGATCCTATTCGTTGTACAATAAGCCCATGAACTTCTCCGACCTCTTGAGCCTATTTCTCCCCGTTTTTGTGGCCATGGACGCCGTGGGCGTCCTTCCGTCTTTCGTCCAAATGACCTCGACTTTAAAACCCAAAGACCGCCAGGAAGTTTTGCGTTATTCGGTTTTTACCGCCGGCGGGGTGGGTCTTTTATTTATTCCCTTGGGGCCGCTGGTGCTTTTGGCCTTGGGGCTCAAAACCGGTGATTTTCAAATCGCCGGCGGCCTTCTCATTTTGGTGGTGGCCCTCCGGGATATCGTGTGGGACCAGAAAATGTCCCTGGGCAAAGGCGTCAAAGGCGCCGGTGTGGTGCCGCTGGGGATCCCGCTTTTGGTGGGCCCGGCGGTCCTGACCACGCTTATCTTATTGCGCGGCCGTTTTTCTTTTCTGGAAGTGGCCCTGTGCCTGATTGTGAACCTGTTGCTTGCCTGGCTTGTTTTTGGTTATTCTGACCGCCTCATCAAATGGATGGGGGAGCCGGGAGCCCGGGTCAGCTCGAAACTGGCGGCCCTTCTTTTATCCGCCTACGCGGTGATGATGATCCGGGTCGGTTTGTTCTCCCTGAAATAGAAAAATCCATAGGAAACCCATGCCGAAACAACGCGTTCTGATTGTCTATAAGGAAAGCGCCTACACCCGCAACCTGCCCGCCCGCAAACTGGCTTCCCATTTTAAAAAAGGGGATTATTGGGATGTTTTGCGCGCCAGCCATGAAAGGCATCACGCCAGCCTGGAATCCGTCCGGAAGGTTTTAGCGGGGGCCGGATACGAAACCACCCAGGTCCTTCGAAGCCGCATCCACAACCTGAAGCAATTGGACCGCCGATTTGACCTGGTTGTGTCCGTGGGCGGGGACGGGACTTTACTGGAGGTTTCCCACCATTTGCGGCAAGTGCCGGTCCTCGGGGTGAATTCAGACCCGAAGCACAGTGTGGCGCGTTTCAGCGGCTGCGACGAGAAGGCCTTCCCGAAGGTTTTGGCCGATTACCGCAAAGGCCGGGTGGGCACCCGGAAAATTACCCGGCTCGAGTTTTCGGTGAATGGAAAGCGAAATCCCTGGCTGGTATTGAACGAGATATTGGTGGCGGCCGGCAATCCGGCCGGCACGTCCCGGTATATTTTGGAAGCCGGCGGACGGGCGGAGGAACAGCTTTCCAGCGGGGTTTGGATCGGAACGGCGGCGGGCTCCACGGCCGCCCTTTTTTCGGCCGGAGGCAAAAAACTCGCCCCGACCTCCACTTCTTTTCAATATGTGGTTCGGGAAGTTTATCACCGCAAATTCGGCGTCCGGAAGTTGTTGAGGGGCGTTCTGGGCCCCCGGCAAAAAATCAGGATGATTTCCTATATGCGGCAAGGGCGTATTTTTTTGGATGGGGCGAACCTGGAGTTTCCGTTTAAATTGGGGGACCGCCTGGAAATCGGCGTCTCACGCCATCCTTTGAAGGTCATCGGTTTGAAGGCTTAAAATAAAATCGAAAAAAATTAACAATGATGAACGCTGATAAACGCCGATTATGATCAAACCTAATTTATGTTATTCGAATCAGCGTTCATCCGCGTCCATCATTGCAAAAGGGTTGGCCGTGCTGGCGTTTTTTAGTTACTACAGGCGGGGTCGACGGATTTTTCTAATTCCCTATAAATGAAATCAAAATGTTTGAGGATGTAAGCCGAGCCTTCCACCTTGTCCTGCTGGATCAGGCTGAAATCGGTGATGGCTTGGAGCTGGGTGTTGTAGACTCGGGAATAAGGCGAATAGCTCCAATGCCAGGGTTCGTCTTGGATCAATCCGCCCGTTCCTTTATAGGTCCGGCAAAAACCGAAGGTGGGGGCATTCTCGTCCATCCATTTGTAAAATTGTTTGATCCGTTCGGGTAGGTCGTCGGATTGGTGTAACAGTTGTCCCCGCAGGCTTTCTTCCGAAATGTCCAGTTCCGTGCCCCATTGATGCCGGGAAAGTCCGGGCAGATCCACGTAAGCCATGACCGCCCTTAACCGCTCGGCCTCGGGAAGTTTGCCGTCAGGCGAGACCTGGTGATAACGGTCGTTCCAAACCTGCACCTGGTGCCAATAGGAGCGGTAGCCCGAAACCAGGATTAGGTGCCATCCGTTTTGGGCGGCGGTGCTTTTCAAACGCTCGTAGGCCGCGATGACTTGGGCTTGGGCCATTTTTCCAGTTTCGGGGTCGGCGGTTAAATGGGGAGGCTGGCGGAAGCCGAATAATTGTCCGGTGGTTAATTCCGGCGGTAGGTCCGAGGGGACATAGGCGGCCGTGGGCGCGGGCGAAGGGATAGGCTTCGTCGTCACCTGGGTTGTTCCCGCGGGAGGCTCGGATTGGAGGAGGGCTCGGGGCGCGCAGGCCCAGGGCGTTAACAGGCCTAGGGCGGCGAAGAACGCCAAGGCGCAAAACCGCCCGAATGGGATTTGGGTCCGCACGGGGTTTATTTCAAGTCTTTGGACGATAGAATTTTCAAGTTGGAGTCCAATTCATAGACTCGGGGAACGGCGGTTTCCAGGTTGAGTTCCAGCACTTGTTCCTTCGTCAAATGCTCCAGGTGCATCACGATGGAGCGCAGGGAATTTCCGTGGGCGGCCACGATCACGTTTTTTCCTTCTTTTAAATAGGGGACGATCTTGTCCTCGAAATAAGGAATGGTCCGGGCGGCGGTATCCTTTAAGGATTCACCGTTGGGCGGGGGCACATCGTAGCTGCGGCGCCAAATTTTGACCTGCTCATCGCCGTATTTCTTGGCGGTTTCGCCTTTGTCCAGGCCTTGCAGATCGCCGTAATGGCGTTCATTGAGGGCTTTGTCCTTGATGATGGAAAGGCCGGTTTGGCCGGTTTCGCCTAAAATAACGGCTAAGGTTTTTTGGGCCCGTTGCAACTCGGAAGTGAAGGCGATGTCAAATTTCATGCCCTTCAAGTTTTTGCCCGCGCGATGGGCTTCCTGTTCGCCCAACTCCGTCAAGGGAACGTCGACCCATCCGGTGAAGCGGTTTTCCAAGTTCCATTGGGATTGGCCATGGCGCACCAGAACTAAAGTCGGCATTTTGTACCCCTTTTCGAGCGGTCAGGTTGAAAATCGAATGGTGATTTTATCCGCTGGCGGGGCTTTTGAAAAGGACTAAGAACATCGGTTTAAATCTATGGAACATGGATAAACCTAGATGCCCCATATACCGCCGTTCGAATGCTTGGATGAATATGGGACAATGCCGCTCTCTTTAGAGTCTTAAATGAAGAGCGGCGCGAACGCTGATAAAAAATGAAGTTCCAAGGAGCGGCCTTTTTCCCAGTTTGCACGCATCCGGTCGATACTCCGGACCGGGTTGATTGGACCGTCGAAGGCGTGCATACTAATACCCCCTCGGCAAAGAGCCGGACGCTGATAAAGGTTTTTAAAAACGGGATATTTAATTCAGGTTTCATCCGCGTGCATCCGCGTTTATCACTGTAAAAAATGATCTTAAGATTTGAGGACCTGAGTATGGCGGTTTCCGAAACGAAATGGATGAAAAGGGCGCTTCGGCTCGCCGCCCAAAAAGGCCGCTTCGCTTCGCCTAATCCCAAGGTCGGCGCGGTTCTCGTTAAGGGCGGAAAAATGGTCGGTGAAGGCGCTCATGAGCGCTTCGGCCATGCCCACGCCGAGATCAATGCCCTGAAGCGGGCAGGTTCCCGGGCCAAGGGCGCCACGCTTTATGTCACCTTGGAGCCTCATGCTCATCAGGGCAAGACGCCGCCTTGCACGGACGCGATCATCGCCGCCGGCGTGAAAAGAGTCGTCGCGGCCATGAAGGACCCCAATCCCTTGGTGAGCGGCCGGGGTTTTGCCCGTTTAAAAGCCGCCGAGATTTTGGTCCGCAACGGATTGCTGGAAAAAGAAGCGCGGGAATTGAACGCGGATTTTATCTTTAGCCAGGCTCACGGCCGTCCAAAGGTACTCTTGAAAGCGGCGGCCAGTTTGGACGGGAAATTAGCCACCGCCACCGGCCGGTCGAAATGGATCACGGGCGAAAAAGCACGGCGGAAAAATAACGAATTGCGTTCCCAGGTGGACGCGGTCTTAATCGGAAGCGGGACCGCGTTGAAGGATAAGCCCCGGCTTACGGTGCGCTTGGACGGGCATGGACGCTCGGACGGATGGCCGCTGAAAGTTCTTTTGGATTCCAGGCTTCGGGTTTCCCCGAAATCCCCCTTGTTCAAGGGGCCCCAAAAAACGCTGGTCTTTTGCTCATCCCGGGCCGGGGCCGCGGCGGAGCGGCGGCTGAAGCGCCGGGGTGTTTTGGTTTTCCGGGTGTCCGCGTCGAAAAATCGGTTATCTTTAAGGGAAGTTTTGAGTCGATTACATCAGCAAGGGGTCCGGTCCCTGATGGTGGAAGGCGGCGCGGGTGTTCACGGGTCCTTTATCGACCAGCGCTTGGCGGATGAAGTGGCTTTGTTTTTGTCTCCCAAGCTTTTCGGCGGCGCGGCCCCCGGCTGGATCGGCGGGCGGGGTTTTCCCGATCCCAACCACGCTCCCCGGCTCATCCAAACCCGGGTGGAGCCCCTGGGCGATGATTATTTGATTACAGGAAAGGTCCGGTACTAAGTGTTCACGGGACTCATTCAAGAATTAGGAAAAGTGAAGGCGGCGGAAAAACAAGGCGCGGATTTGCTCCTCACGCTGGAAGCGCCCAGTCTGTCGCGCCAAGTGAAGCTTGGCGACAGCGTGGCGGTGAATGGCTGCTGCCTGACGGTGATGGACTTAAAACCTCCTTATTTTTCATTTCAAGCGGTGCCGGAGACTTTGAGCCGGACTTTGATGGGCGGCCTCAAACCGGGGGACCCGGTGAATTTGGAGCTGGCCTTGACCCTTTCCCAGCCCTTGGGCGGCCATTTTGTCCAAGGCCATGTGGACGGCACGGCGGAAATCATCGAGAAGAAACCCGAGGGCGCGGGACTAAGGTTGACGGTCCGCCTGCCCGAAGCCCTCAAGGTTTATGTGGTAGAAAAGGGCAGTATCGCCTTGGATGGAACCAGCCTGACGGTGGCGGCCTTGAAGGACGCGGATGTTGAAATCGCTTTGATTCCCCACACGGTGGAAAACACGGTTTTTAAATGGAAGCGGGTCGGGGACCGTGTTCAAGTGGAGGTGGATTTATTGGCCAAATACTTGGAGAAGTTATCCACTCCTTATATGAAGAAGCAGGGGTCCTGAGATGAAGATCGAAAAACTGGGGGACAACGATCCTTTAAAAACCGACCCCCTGAAAGCCCTTTTTTCGCCGGCCCTGAATGATCGTATCTCAAAAGTCTCGGACCCGGCCTTGAGAAGCCAGATGATGTCCCTTATTGTTGAGATTGAGGAAAAGGGTAAAAAGCTGCTTTCGTCCAAGGGTCATAAGGATTTCGAGGACTATAAAGACTCGGTTAAAAAGTTCGTCAAAAAAGCCGTTCAAAGTTCCTTTAAGGTTGAGGAAAAACAGTCTCAGAAGAAAGACGGGAAATTCGTGGTCTACCTGACGGTGGAAAAGGTGGATGAGGCCCTGGAAAACTTGGCCCAGCTTTTGGTGGCCGGCCAGCAATCACCCATGAAAGTCGTGGCCGCCCTCAATGAAGTCCGGGGCCTTTTGATGGATTTTTATTTGTAAATCAATCCACGAAAAAGTAATGGATGATTTACTTATCCCCGAATCCCGAAGGGTTCGGGGACTTATCAGAGAAAGCGTAAATTTTTTCACCGCCAAGACGCCAAGTTCGCCAAGTGAGGCGAGGCAAAATGTTGAGTTTTTTAGGATTGAAAATGATTTTCTCGGCGAACTTGGCGTCTTGGCGGTGAAATAGGTTTTAAGGGACGGAATAAACATGGAATTTGACCGGGTACAAAAAGCGATCGACGATATCCGCCAAGGCAAGATGGTGGTGGTGGTCGATGACGAGAACCGCGAGAACGAGGGCGACTTAGTCATGGCCGCTGAAAAGGCCACGCCCGAATCCGTCAACTTTATGGCCAAGGAAGGCCGGGGGCTCATTTGCGTGCCCATGCTGGGCGCGGACCTGGACCGGCTGGGACTTTCGCTGATGGTCACCGAGCAGCAAGACCAGTTCCGCACCGCCTTCGCGGTTTCGGTGGACGCCAAGACCGGGGTGACCACGGGCATCTCGGCGCAAGACCGGGCGCGCACGATTCAAATGATGGTGGATCCGAAGTCCGGGCCTTCTGATTTGGTGAAGCCGGGGCATATTTTCCCGCTGAAGTACCGCTCCGGCGGCGTCCTGCGCCGCGCGGGCCATACCGAAGCTACGGTGGACTTGGCCGTCTTGGCGGGGCTCAAACCCGCGGGCGTCATCTGCGAAATTTTGAAGGACGATGGAAGCATGGCCCGTGTGCCGGATCTTGAGATTTTCGCCAAAAAACACTCGCTTCAAATCATCACCATCGCCGAGCTCATCCACTATCGCCGGCAGCATGACAAGCTGGTTAAACGCGCGCTGGAACTCAACCTTCAAACCGACACGGGTGAGTGGAAAGTCATCCTTTACCGGACCGAAACCGAGGATGACGATAGTTTGGCCTTGTTGAAGGGCGAGATCGGTCCCGGGCCGGTATTGGTCAGGGTCCATTCCGAATGCCTCACGGGCGACGTTTTTGGCTCCCGGAGATGCGATTGTGGGGAACAACTTCACACCGCCATGCGTCAAATCCAGAGGGAAGGCAACGGGCTGATTCTCTATATGCGCCAGGAAGGCCGTGGAATCGGCCTGCTCAATAAATTGAAAGCCTATCAGCTTCAAGACCAGGGTTATGACACCGTGGAAGCCAACGAGAAATTGGGTTTCGGCGCCGACCTTCGGGATTATGGGATCGGCGCCCAGATTCTGGTCGACTTGGGCGTAAAAGAACTAAGGCTTTTGACAAACAATCCCAAAAAGATCGTCGGTCTGGAAGGCTATGGTTTGAAAGTCGTTGAGCAGGTGCCCATTGAGATCGCGCCCAACGCGGTGAACGCCAAGTACTTGGATACCAAGCGGGTAAAGATGGGACATGTTTTGAAATTAACCCAGGAGCCGCCGACAAAATGAGAAACCATGCCGCCTAAAACAATTGAGGGCAAAACCGAAGGGAAGGGACGCCGGGTGGCAATCGTGGCCAGCCGTTTCAATGATTTGATCGGCCGCCGGTTGGTGGCCGGGGCTGTGGAGACGCTTACCTTTCACGGGACATTGGAAAAGGATATTGAAATTGTTTGGGTGCCGGGCGCTTGGGAACTTCCGGTGGCGGCCGCCAAACTGCTTAAGACGGGCCGCTTTGACGCGGCCATCGCGCTGGGCACGGTTATCCAAGGGGAAACCACCCATCACGAATATATCGCGCGGGAAGTTTCGGCGTCCCTGACCCGGTTGACGGAAGCGACGGGTTGCCCGGTTTCGTTCGGCGTCCTGACCACTGAAAACCTGGACCAGGCCTTGGCCCGGGCGGGCGAATCCACAAATAACAAGGGCGCCGAGGCGGCCCTGCACCTTCTTGAAACGTTATCGGCCCTGGAACAAATAAAATAACTTTGAGTTTGGCCCCCCTTTTGTGTAGCTTGGTGGGCCTTTGGTTGGAAATTCGTGAAAAGGTTGGGCATGGGACTGAAACGACGGGCTCGGGAATTGGCGCTCCAAATGCTGTTTCAAATGGATTTGGGCACGGTTCGGTTAAAGGATTTAGAGGAAAATTTTCTGCCCCAAGCCAGCGCCCCGGAAGGTGCCAAAATTTTGGCACTTCAAATGACCCGCAATACTTGGGATAAATTGGCCGATATTGACCGCCAATTGCGGGCTTTGGCCGAAAATTGGGATTTGGCCCGGATGGCGGCGGTGGACCGGAACATTCTTCGCCTCGCCACCTTTGAAATACTTTATGATGCGGAAGTGCCAAGGTCGGTGGCGATCAATGAGGCCATCGAGATCGTGAAGCGCTTCAGCACGGACGATTCCAGCAAGTTTGTGAATGGTATCCTGGATAAACTCGAGCGGAAAAATTAATTAAATCCAGCGTCGCTGGATGCCGCTTGAATCATGAAGATTAACCAGCCCTCCCGGGGCGCTATCGGTTGTGGAACTTATGGAGTAAGTTGTGACGATTGATATGCCGGCGGAAATATTGAAGTTTATCGACGAGTTCATTGATGCCTTCATCACTTGGGACTTGTTGATCTTCTTTGCCAAAAAAGGCGATGAGCCGGTCAGCCTTCAGCAGATTTCCCAGATTTTGGGCCGTACGGAAAAAGAAGTGGTGGTTCCCCTGAAAAAATTAGCGGAAATGAAGCTTTTGTCCGGCCAGAAGAGGGTGGATGGGGAATTGGCCTTTCGGTTGAACCCGGCCTGTCCCGAGTTCGCGGCCTTTAAAAGCTTCTCGGCTTACAATGACCAGCAGGAAAACCGCCTCAAAATCCTCAGCTATCTTTTGCAAAAAAAAGTCCGGTAAAAACGCTTTTTACGAGGTCGGCAAAAGAGGTTCAAAACCTTCTTCACCACCAAGGCACCAAGACTCCAAGGAAGGCGTTTGTCTTCTAAGAATTTACCGTAATAGTTTTTATTTTCTTGGTGACTTGGCGTCTGCCCCGACATTGATGGTTCGGTAATGGGGCCGCCCTTGGGCGTGTGCGGCGAAAATGGTCCTGTTTTTGGGTTTTGAAACAGCTTCTAGTCTCTTAGGCCCTTAGGTAGAATGCCCCATGCGATACGGCCTATTTTCCGATGTCCATAGCAACCTGGAAGCCATGACGGTGGTGGCGAACGCTTTTAAAAAAGAAGGCGTCGGGCAATCCCTTTGCCTGGGCGACCTGGTGGGCTATTACGCCAATCCGGTGGAAGTGTTGGACCTCATCCACTCGATGAACTGTTGGAAAATTTTGATGGGCAATCACGACGCGGCCTGCCTGGGCCAAACGCCCTTAAGCCGTTTCAACGAGCCGGCCGCCCAAGCGATCCTCTGGACCCGGGAACGACTCGCCCCCAGGCATTACGCTTTTTTAAGTTCTTTGAGGATGCGGGAAGAAATCGGCGACATCGATTTGGTGCATTCCTCGCCCCATGAGCCGGAAGAATGGCACTACCTCACCCAGCCCGAGGATTTGGAAAGAAACTTCCGCCACTTCCCGGGGAAAATCTGCTTCTTTGGCCATGTGCATAAGCCCTTCATCGCCGAAAGGGAACCCAGCGGAGCCATTTGGATTCTTCCGGAAGCCGATTACGTCTTGAAGCCCCATTGTCGTTACCTGGTGAATGTGGGCAGTGTGGGCCAGCCGCGGGACGGGAATCCACGGACGTCTTTTGTGATTTATGATACGGACGCTTCCAAGCTATCGATCCGCCGGTTGGATTATGATTTTGAGGCCACGATGAAAAAGACTCTCGACGCCGGACTGCCCGATTACCTCGCTCAACGGCTCAAGACAGGTAAATAATGTTCCTTTCCCCCAAGCAAATTAAAAAAAAGATCCAAGACCTGCGCGCTGAGATCGAGCGCCATAACCAGCTTTATTACGACCAGGCCAAGCCCGAAATTTCCGACTTTGAGTTCGACAAGCTGCTCAAAGAACTCAAGGACCTGGAAGAAACCTACCCTGAATTTAAAAGCGCCGATTCGCCCACCCAAAAAATCGGGGGAAGCACGAACAAGCATTTCAAGACCCGGCCCCATCGGGTGCCCATGCTTTCGCTGGACAACACCTATTCGTTGGAAGAGCTGAAGGAATTTGATGAGAGGGTCGCCAAGGGCCTGGAGGGTGAAAAACACGAGTATGTCTGCGAACTGAAGATCGACGGCGTCAGCATCGAGCTCATTTATGAAAAAGGGGTTCTGGTCCAGGCCTTGACCCGGGGTGACGGGGAAAAGGGTGATGACGTTTTGGAGAACGTCGGCAATATTCCGGGGCTCCCGGCCAAGCTCAAGGGCGCTGGGATTCCGGACCGGGTGGAAATCCGGGGTGAGGTTTTTTTCACCCGTAAGGATTTCGAAGCGGTCAACGCGGCCCGGGAAGAAATGGGTTTGGAGCTTTTCGCCAATCCCCGCAATACGGCTTCCGGAACTTTGAAGACGATCGATCCCAAAGAATCCGCCAAAAAGCCCCTGCATATTCTTCTTTACTACGTTTTGTCCCCGGGAAAACTGCCTTTCACCACCCAAAAAGAAAGTCTGGAATGGCTGGGCAAAATGGGTTTTCCTGAGGACAAGCATTTCCGCCTCTGTAAAACCATCGACGAGGTGCATGCGTATTGCGAGGAAACCCAAGCCAAACGGGACAAGATCGGGTTTGACTGCGACGGCGTCGTCCTCAAGATCAACCGTTTTGACCAGCGCGAAAAGCTGGGCGAGACCACCAAAATTCCCCGCTGGGCCATCGCCTTTAAGTTCGCCGCCCAAAAGGCCGAGACGACGCTCAAGGCCATCACCCTTCAAGTCGGGCGCACGGGGGCCATCACGCCCGTGGCGGAGCTGGAGCCGGTTTCGCTGGAAGGCACCACGGTTTCCCGGGCGACCCTCCATAACGAGGATGAGATCAAGCGCAAAGACCTCCGGGTCGGCGACCGGGTGCTGGTGGAAAAGGGCGGCTTGGTCATTCCGAAGGTTTTGAAATCTTTTCCGGAGAAAAGAAAAGGTAACGAGAAGCCTTTTAAAATGCCCTCGACTTGCCCGGTTTGCGGCTCCAAGCTTGAGCGGGAAGAAGACGAGGCGGCTTGGCGTTGTGAAAACGCGGCCTGCGAGGCCCAAGTGGAACGCCGGATCGAGCATTTTTGCGGCCGGGACGCCTTGGATATCCGAGGCGCGGGCCCGGCGGTGGTGAAACAGCTTTTGGCGGAAAAATTGATAAAAGACTACGCCGACCTTTACGCCTTAACCGAAAAAGACGTGGCGGATTTGGAACGCAAGGCGGAAAAATCGGCCCAGAACTTGATCGTCCAGATCGACGAAAGCCGGCGCCGGACGCTGGGGCGTTTATTGTTTGGCTTGGGGATCCGCCATGTGGGCGTGCATGTGGCCGAGATATTGGCCGCGAAACACAAAAATCTTTGGGAAGTCGGTGAGACCGACGAGGAAACCCTGACCGCGATTGATGGCATCGGGCCCGTGGTGGCGCATTCGATCGTTTCTTTTTTCGCCAACCCGGCCAACGTCAAAATCCTTAAAAAACTCGAGAAGAACGGCGTGAACCTTAAACGCCTCAAAGCGGAAGAGCCTTCGGGCGAGCAACCCTTTGAGGGCAAGACCTTCGTGTTTACCGGGGAGCTTAAAACTTATGGCCGTAAAGAAGCCGAGGATTTGGTGAAAAAGCTGGGGGCCAAAGCGGCGGGATCGGTTTCGAAGCTGACGACTTATGTGGTGGCCGGTGAGGCGGCGGGGTCGAAATTGAAAAAGGCCAAGGAACTGGGCGTGGAAGTGTTGAACGAGGACGAATTCGAAAAAATGGTAAAGAAATACAAAAAATGAAACCAAAACAAACTGCTCACGCAAAGACGCTAAGACGCCAAGAACGGCTAAATCTTTTGTTGCATAAAAAAAACAAAAACTTTTTTTTAAAAACTTTGCGTCTTGGCGTCTTGGCGTGCGTCGTTTTTGTTGGCGGGGATGTCGTTTTTGCGCAGACGCCTGTGGCCGCGCCGGATACCAAGCTTACCCAGGCCGCGGATCAGGTCCAAAAAGCCCAGGACGAAGTCCAAAAACTAAAAGACGCCTGGGATCGAAGCCGATTGGAATCCACCCTCTATAGCCAGCGCGCCCAAAGGGCTTATAAGCGTTGGGCGGCGGCCAAGAAGGATTGGAAAAAGAAGATGGCCCAGCATAAAGATGAGGCTCAGCTGGAATTTGAGCTGGCGGTGGAGAAAAGAAAATTGGCTTACGATCTTTGGCAGCAGGCTCAATACCGGCTGAACGCCCAGCAGCAGCTGTTAAGCGCCGCCGAGGAAACCCAGGATATTCAAGACACCCAGGCCCATATCGCCCAACTTCAAAGTCAAATGACTCCCTTGCCGGCGGCGGTTTCCACTCCAGCGGGGCAGTGAAGAATGGCGAGGAAGGACAAGCGATGGATCGGGATCGGGGCCGGTGCCCTGGTTGTTTTTATGGGTCTGCTCATCGTCGGGTTGGCGGTCGAGCGGGCGAAAAAGCTCATTCCGGAGATCCCCAAACTAGAATCGGATGATTATTTAGAAGCGAAGTTGAAATTGCCCCTTTGGGTTCCGCTGGACCAAGTGTCCCCCATGGCGGTGACGGCCATCTTGACCAGTGAGGACGACGACTTTTACGCCAACCGGGGTTTCGAGTTGAATTCCATGTGGGACGCCCTGAAGGATGATCTGAAAAGCTTTCGCTTTAAGCGGGGCGCCAGCACCATCACCCAACAAGTCATGAAAAACACCCTTCTGACCCGCCGTAAAACCATCAGCCGTAAAATAGAGGAACTGATCCTGGCGCAGGCCGCCGAAAAGGTTTTGACCAAGGATCGGATCTTGGAAATTTATCTGAATACGGCCCAATGGGGCGACAAGCTTTACGGAATTGAAGAGGCTTCACAATACTACTTCCGGGCCCACGCCCGGGATTTGACGCTGGATGAGGGGGTTTATCTGGCCGCGCTTTTACCCAGCCCCATTCGGTACAGCCGGTCCTTTAAAAAAGGACAGGTCTCGGTCCGGGATCAGCGGGTCATGGATTCGATCCTGGAACGCATGATGATCGCCGATAAGATTACCCCAGATCAATTTGAGTCAGCCCAAGCCGCGCTCCTGCCTTTTGAGGAGGCCGCCTTCACGCCCACGCCGACACATTGAACAGCAAAGGCTATTGTTACAATGATGAACGCAGATAAACGCAGATTCTGAAAGCGTCGACACCCATTGAACAATGATGGACGCGGATAAACGCTGATGGGTGAAAATATAAGAATTTGGTTTTAAAAGTATCTGCGTTCATCGGCGTTAATCATTGTTAATTGCCTTTTTGGGCCGGGGATTGCCTTGAACCGCCCTTGCGAAATCCCTATACTTAGGCCTCTTTTCGCAAACCCTACAACGAGGAACTATGTTCGAAACCATTCTGACTAAAGTTTTTGGAAGCAAAAACGACCGTGAAGTAAAGAAGCTTTGGCCCAAGGTGGCCGAAATCAACGCGCTGGAGCCCCAAATGCAGGCCTTGAGCGATGACCAGCTCAAAGCCAAAACCGCTGAATTCAAGGAACGCTTAGCCAAGGGTGAGACCTTGGATGATCTGCTGCCGGAAGCTTTCGCGGTGGTCCGCGAGGCGTCCAAACGCACCTTAGGGATGCGCCACTTTGACGTTCAGTTGATCGGCGGAATGGTCCTCCATTCGGGCCGCATCTCCGAAATGCGCACCGGCGAGGGAAAAACCCTCGTGGCGACGCTCCCGGTTTATCTCAACGCGCTGGAAGGCAAGGGCGTCCATGTGGTGACCGTCAACGACTACCTGGCCGAACGCGACAGCATGGGCCGGGGTTCCTTCAAGGGGATGGCCAACATTTATGAGTTTCTGGGCCTCACCTGCGGCGTCATTAAGCACGGCTTGAACCATTTGGAGCGCCAAGTGGCCTACGCGGCCGACATCACTTACGCCACCAACAACGAGTTGGGATTCGATTATCTGCGGGACAATATGGCCACGATGATTGAGCACACGGTCCAACGCGAGCTCAATTACGCCATCGTGGACGAAGTGGACAGCATCTTGGTGGATGAGGCCAGGACGCCGCTGATCATCTCGGGCCCCAGCGAGGAATCCACCGACCTTTATTACACCATCGACCGCATTATCCCGACCCTTAAAAAAGGCAAGGACGCCGATTATGACGTGGAAGAAAAAACCCGCTCCGCCTTTTTGACCGAGGCGGGCGTGGCCCACGTGGAAAAGCTTTTGAAGATCGACAACCTCTATGACCATAAAAACGTCCAGTTGGTTCATCATGTTCAGCAGGCCCTCAAGGCCCACGCGATTTTCAAGCGGGACGTGGACTATATCGTGAAGGACGGGGAAGTAGTGATCGTGGACGAGTTCACGGGCCGGCTCATGCCGGGCCGCCGTTATTCCGACGGCCTGCACCAGGCCTTGGAAGCCAAGGAGCGGGTGAAGATCGAGGCCGAAAACCAGACCCTGGCCACCATCACTTTCCAGAATTTTTTCCGCATGTACAAAAAACTGTCCGGTATGACCGGCACCGCCGAGACGGAGGCGGCTGAATTTAAAAAGATTTATAATTTGGATGTGGTGGGCATCCCCACCCACCGGAACATGATCCGCAAGGACGACGGCGACGCGGTTTACCGCTCCGAGCGGGAAAAGTTCGAGGCCATCGCCGATGAGGTGGCGGCCCTCCATGCCAAAAACCAAACGGTGCTCGTGGGAACGGTTTCCATCGAGAAGAACGAAATGCTTTCGGCGCTGTTAAAACGGCGTGGCGTGAAGCACGAGGTCTTGAACGCCAAAAACCACGAGCGGGAAGCCGAGATCATCTCCATGGCGGGCCAACCGGGCGCCGTCACCATCGCCACCAACATGGCGGGCCGCGGGACCGACATCGTGTTGGGCGCGGGTATGAAGGAAACTGGAGGCTTAGCGGTTTTGGGCACGGAACGCCATGAAAGCCGCCGCATTGACAATCAGCTCCGTGGACGTTCGGGCCGCCAAGGGGATCCGGGGCTTTCGCGCTTTTATGTTTCCTTGGAAGACGACCTGATGCGCATCTTCGGCTCCGACAAACTCAAGAACCTGATGACCAGCTTGGGCATGGAAGAAGGCGAAGTCATCTCCCATCCTTGGGTCTCTAAAGCCATTGAACGGGCGCAAAAAGCCGTGGAAGGCCATAACTTCGACATCCGCAAACACTTGATCGAGTATGACGACGTGATGAATAAACAGCGGGAAGTCATTTACCGCCAGCGCAACCGGGTTTTGCGCGAAAGCGATATCCGCGCCCACATGTTGAAGGTTTTGGACGATTTGGCGGTCATGGGCGTGGGCAATTACGCTCCCGAAAAAGACCAGGCCACCTGGGACTTTGAGGGACTGAAAAAATGGTTCAAGGATATTTTCCGGGGCAACCTGACTTGGGACGAGGATAAGTTCCGCCTGATGGACCGGGAAGCGCTTTATGAGGCCCTGAAGCGGGAAATCATCCTGGCTTATGAGGAAAAAGAAAAAGCCCTGACGCCGGAAGTGATGCGGACTTTGGAGAGGGCGATTTTACTGCAGGTGGTCGACAACCTTTGGAAGGACCATTTGCTGGCGATGGACCACTTGAAGGAAGGGATCGGCCTGCAGGCCTACGGCCAAAAGGATCCTTTGATCGAGTACAAGCGCCAGGGCTTCGCCATGTTCGATGAGCTCCAAGACCGGCTGGAAGAAGAATCCATTCGCTTGATCTTTATGGTGCAAAAGGTCGATCCGGCCGAGAACCTTTTTCCGTCCGGCCCATCGCCGAAGAAATTAAAAGAAGAGCACCCCAGTTTCGACCCGAAAGCCGCGATTCAGAGAGCGGCTCCGGCCGCTGAGGCGGTCTCCGCGCCGGCCTTGATGGGTCAAAACGCGCCCCCCACGGGCGAGGGATTCCCCATGGGCGGACAACCTTGGGAAAATCCCCAAAGCCAGCCGCGTGAAGCCGTGAAGGTGATTCCCATCAAACGCGACGAGCCGAAGGTTGGCCGCAACGACCCTTGCCCTTGCGGCTCGGGGAAAAAATATAAGAAATGCCATGGGGCATAAGCTTCATATTTCGCCCCGTGTCGAGCCCGCCAGGCAAGGCGCAAGATTGGGGAATGCCGCTCGATAAAAGAGCGGCGCGAGAAATGTCATGGCGCCTGATTTTTCGCTGTGAGCTGAGTTCCCTCGCCCCTTGAGGGAGAGGGCTAGGGTGAGGGGGAATGAAAAAAGATTCCAAGGTTTTTGCCCGAATCCTTCGTCGTGATCAAACCGAAGCGGAAAAGCTTTTGTGGAAACATCTTAGGTCTCGGCAATTTCAGGGTCTTAAATTCAGGCGCCAACAACCTTTGGGTTCTTACATCGCTGATTTCCGCTCTTTTACGGCAAAATTAATAGTTGAATTGGATGGCGGCCAGCCCGCGAAAAACAAAAAGAATGACGCCAAGAGGACAAAGTTTTTAGAACAAGGCGGGTTTCTTGTTATCCGCTTCTGGAACCATGAAGTGTTGAGTAATACGCGAGCTGTCCTGGAAGAAATACTTGGAAAAGTTGTAAAATCACCCTCACCCCGACCCTCTCCCCTCCAGGGCGAGGGAGAAGGTTGAAAAGGAATATTTCATGATCCGTTCCATCTTCATCATCCTCGTGGCGTCCCTGTTTCTGACCGGCTGCGGCCACAAGGACCCCAAAATCTACGCCCAGGACGGCCCGGTAGCCGAGGGGGATTGTCTCGTGGAACCCAGCTTGGGAGACGCGAAGAAGCTGATGCCGCCTCTGGTGGATGAAGTGGGGGGGCTGGATATCGACTCGCTGGTTTTCAATGGTTTACTGCGCTATGACCCCGACTTTAACCTGCAAGGCGCGTTGGCCCAGAAATGGTCGGTTTCCAAGAACGGCAAAGTCATTACCTATTACCTGCGTAAGGGCGTGAAGTTCCATGACGGGGTGGAGTTCACCGCTGACGACGTGCTTTTTACCTATAAGGTTTATTCCGATCCCACGGTGGATACGCCGGAGGGCAGTTTCTACAACGACATCGCCTCGGTCGACAAGCTGGATGATTACACCGTCCGGGTGACCTATAAACAACCTTTTGCCCCGGCGCTGACCAGCACCTTTGACAACATCCTTCCGAAACATTTGCTGGAGGGGCAGGACATCAATAAGTCGGATTTTAACCGGCATCCCATCGGCACCGGGCCTTACAAATTCGTGAGCTGGCAGACCGACCAAAAAATTACCCTGGAAGCCAACCCGGATTATTGGGAGGGCGCCCCGCACATTAAAAAATTCGTTATGCGGGTGATACCGGATCAAGCGACCGAATTTTTGGAATTGCTCAATGGCGGCGTGGACGCGCTGGGCGCCTGGCTCCACGGGGGATTGACGCCCGAACAATACGCGCGCCAGATTGACACGCCCAAGTTTAAAAATTATTACAACGTCTACCAATATGACGACCTGTCTTATGTCTATATCGGTTGGAACGAGCTCAATCCATTGTTCAAGGACAAGCGTGTCCGGCAAGCCTTGACGATGGCCTTGGACCGGGACGCGATTATTAAAAACGTCATTTATGGCGAGGGCCATGTGTCGACCGGGCCTTTCCCGCTTCATTCCTGGGCCAACAACCCCAAGGTGAAGGCTTTGCCCTTTGACGCGAAAAAGGCCTTGGCGCTTTTGAAACAAGCCGGTTGGAGGCAAGGCAAAGACGGGATGCTCACCCGCGACGGCAAACCCTTTAAGTTCACCCTGATGACGAACCAGGGCAATGTGAGCCGCGAGCGAATCGCCACGATCGTGCAGCAGCAATACCAGCAAATCGGCATCCAGGTGGACGTTCAGATCGTGGAATGGACGACCTTTTTATCCCAATACGTGAATCCTAAAAAGTTCGACGCGGTCATCTTGGGTTGGACCCTGTCGCCGGAGCCCGATTGTTACCAAATTTTCCATTCGAGCCAGACCGGGGAGCACCAGTTCAACTTTGTGACCTACAAGAATAAGACGGTCGACGCCCTATTGGTGGAAGGCCGCCGCACACTGGACCCGGCCAAGCGCAAGCTGATCTACCAGCGCCTGCACCAGGTGCTTTACGACGACCAGCCCTATACCTTTTTGTATGTGCCCGAAGCCATGCCGGCCATCCATAAGCGTTTCAAGGGATACACCGTGAACGACAACGGCATCGCCACCCGGCCGGAGAAGTGGTACGTCCCCACGAACCAACAAAAGTATCAACCCTAACCAACGGATTGAAGCCAAGGTCAAAACCAACAAAAACTGCTCACGCAAAGACGCCAAGACGCTAAGAAGGGCGATTAATTGTGGTGAATTTTAAAACAATCTTTTGCCTTAACCATGAAATGTTCCGTGAGATTTGTCTGGGTTACCTTGGCGTCTTAGCGTTTTTGCGTGAGCTTTTGGTGTTGGTTAAGTTCGCGGGTTTTGTTTTGAGGATTTTATGAAGAAATTTATCCTGCGGCGGTTATTGATGATGGTGCCGCTGCTTTTGGGCATCTCGGTCATCAGTTTCGCCATCATGCAATTGGCGCCCGGCGATCCGGCTTCGCTTTCGGCGGCCATGAACCAAAAGATTGATCCCAGCTACATCGAAAAACTCCGGGCGGCTTATGGTTTGAACGACCCGCTCTATGTCCAATATTGGCATTGGCTTTCCCATTTGGCGCGGTTGGATTTGGGGGAGTCCTTCAAAGATAGTCGTCCGGTTTTGACGCTCATCTTGGAACATATGCCCGCCACACTGCTTTTATCCGGCCTTTCGCTCCTGCTTCTTTTTGTGATCGGGGTACCGTTGGGAATCGCGGCGGCTTATTACCAGGGCAAATGGCCGGATAAGCTCATTACGGGTTTTGTCTTTTTCGGTTTTTCAACGCCTGACTTTTGGCTGGCCCTGATGATGATGCTTTTATTCGGCGTGACTTGGGGAGCGCTTCCGGTTTCGGGCATGATGAGCCTGGGCGCCGAGGATCTGCCTTTTTTCGAGCGTCTGGGCGATATGGCTTGGCATTTGATCCTTCCGCTTTTCGTCACCACTTTCGTGGGGTTGGCTTCGGTTTCCCAATACGCCAAGACCAGTCTTTTGGAAGTGATCCGCCAAGACTATATCCGCACCGCCCGCGCCAAGGGTTTGAGCGAAAGACAGGTCATTTTTAAACACGCTTTACGAAACGCCTTGATTCCCATCGTGACCTTGATGGGGCTGTCCCTGCCCGGGTTGATTGGGGGAAGCGTCATTATTGAGTCCATCTTCGCCTGGCCCGGCATGGGGCGGCTTGGGTATGAGTCCATGATGAATCACGATTATCCGGTGGTCATGGGAGTCGGCATCATTTCGGCGTTTTTGACGCTTTTGGGAAATCTTTTAGCCGACGTCAGCTATGCCTGGCTGGACCCGAGGGTGCACTATGACTAGGGCTCAATTCATTAACCTTAACCAACAAAAACGGCTCACGCAAAGACGCCAAGACGCAAAGGTAACATTTCATTTTTTAAAAACAAAGGCTTTCCGATTTGTGCTTTACCCAAATAGATTTTTCCGTTCTTGGCGTCTTAGTGTCTTTGCGTGCGAATTTGGTTTTGGTGGAGGGGTGCTGAAATGTCTTTAAAAAACACCCTGAAACATTACCCGCTCATCCTTGGGGGCGGGCTCATTGTGGCGGCCTTGGTGGTGACGGCTTTCGCGGCCCCGCTATTGGCGCCGCAAGATCCGAACGCGCAATCCCTGGATCAAAGCCTTTTGGCGCCGACCTGGCACCATTGGCTGGGTACGGACCAATATGGAAGGGATGTGTTGTCCCGGATGATCTACGGCGCGCGCATCTCTTTGGCGGTGGGCGTGGTCGCGGTTTCGCTTTATGTGGGGATCGGGGTCACCATCGGCGCTCTGGCGGGTTATTACGGCGGCTGGGTGGATATCCTCCTGATGCGCTTCGTCGACATCATGCTCTGCATTCCGACCTTGTTTTTGATCCTGATGGTAATCGCCTTCGTGGGGCCCAGCATTTTCAACGTGATGGTGGTGATCGGGCTCACCTCTTGGATGGGTGTGGCCCGGTTGGTACGGGGCGAAATTTTGTCCCTGAAAGAGCGGGACTTCATCACCGCGGCCCGGGTGATCGGCATGAAGGACGCCCGCATTATTTTCACCCAGCTTTTACCGAACGCCTTGGGACCGGTTTTGGTGGTGGCCACCTTAGGGGTGGGTTCCACCATTCTGACCGAGTCGGCGCTCAGCTTTTTAGGCCTGGGCGTCCAACCGCCTACCGCCAGTTGGGGCAATATGCTCACCGAAGGCAAAGAACACCTAACCGACGCCTGGTGGCTGGTGACTTTTCCCGGACTGGCTATCTTCGTGACTGTTTTGGGTTACAACCTATTGGGCGAGGGGCTCCGCGATTGGATGGATCCGCGCCACCAGGGCGAGCGCTGATTTTGACATCCTTCAACCTTTATGCCGAAATTGTATTTCCGGTCCCGCTCAAACAAGTCTTCACCTATGGCGTGCCTCCGGCGTTGGAAGGCGCGATCCAGCCGGGTATGCGTTGTTCGGTTTCTTTTGGCCGCCGCCAAACCGTGGGACTTGTTACCGGCCTCTCACGGGTGGCCCCGAAAGTCCCCCATCTCAAATCCATCGACTCGCTCATGGATATCCAGCCATGCCTGACGCCGGATTTATTGAAGCTCGGCCAATGGATGGCCGATTATTATTATTGCTCGGCGGGGGAAGCCCTTTTCGCCATGATGCCCTCAGGCTACCGCAAAAACCCCAAAGTCTTCTTAGGCCTCAAGTCGGACGCCGAGCAAGAGGCGGTGGAATCGGCCTTGGCCGAAGCCGGGAAACTCCGGGGCGTGAAATGGGACAATTTGAGGGCGGGCACGGTTCCGGTTACGGCGAGGACGAAGCCCTTGATGGAAGCGTTGAAAAAAGCCGGGCTTCTGGAACTTAAACTGGGCGAACCGGGTGAAATGAAGGCCCGGGAAAAACAATCCCACGAGACGAAAAAAGGACCGCCGCTTCATCCCCAGCAAGCCTCGGCCCTGGGGGCTATTGAAGCCGCTTTGGCGGAAGGGGGTTTTAAAACTTTTCTGCTTCAAGGCGTGACCGGCTCCGGCAAAACTGAAATTTATCTTCGGGCCATCGCGCTGGTCCTGGCCGCGGGCAAGCAGGCCATTGTGCTCATTCCTGAAATCGCCCTAACGCCCCAAACCGTGGAGCGTTTCACCAGCCGCTTCGGCGACCGGGTGGCGGTTTTGCACAGCCGGTTGAGCGCGGGGGAGCGGGTTCGCCAATGGGAAAGCATGGCGACCGGCGACGCTTCGGTCGTCGTGGGCGCCCGTTCGGCGCTTTTCGCGCCGGCTAAAAATTTGGGACTCATCGTGGTGGATGAAGAGCATGAGTCTTCCTATAAGCAGGATGATTCTCCCCGCTATAACGCCCGGGATGCCGCCATCAAAAGGGCCCAGTTGGTGGGCGGGATCGCGGTTTTGGGCAGCGCCACGCCTTCCTTGGAATCGCTTCATAACGCCAAGGCGGGGAAGTATGGGCTTCTGCTGATGCCCGACCGGGTGAACCAGAAGCCGCTGCCGAAAATGCGGCTGGTGGATTTGAAGGAAGAGTGGAAAGCCCGGGGCGCGGACCGGCCCATCCTATCCCTGCCATTGGAAGAGGCGGTTCGGCAAACCCTGGCCAAGGGCGAACAGACTTTGCTTTTCCTCAACCGCCGGGGTTTCAGCACGGTGGCGCTTTGCCTTCAATGCGGCGAGCAACTGCAATGTCCTTCCTGCTCGGTGCCGGTGACTTTCCATAAAAGCGGCGGCACCAAAAATGAGGCGACGCTGCTTTGCCATTACTGCAACTGGCAAGGGCCTTTGCCGGAGAAATGCCCGGCTTGCAAGGGCGGCCCAATTCGGTTGGTGGGCCTCGGCACGGAGAAAATTGAGGAAGAAATCGCTCGTAAATTCCCCGAGGCCCGTGTGGCCCGCATGGATTTGGACACAACCCGGAAAATGGGAAGCCATGAAGCGATCCTCAAAAGAATCGTGAAAAAAGAAGTCGATATTTTGATCGGCACCCAAATGGTGGCCAAGGGCCATGACTTTCCGGGGGTGACCTTGGTGGGTGTGGTGGGCGCCGACACCGGGCTGGCCTTGCCGGATTTCCGCTCGTCCGAGCGGGTGTTTCAGCTTTTGGTACAGGTCGCGGGCCGGGCGGGCCGGGCGGATAAAGAGGGCCTTATTTATTTGCAGACCTTCAATCCTGAGCATCCCAGCATTCAAGCGGCCTCGGTTTATAATTTCCAGGCTTTCGGGGAACAGGAACTGGCCCTGCGAAAAATGCTTTTTTATCCCCCCTTTTCCCGGTTGGGGCTTTTAGTCTACCGAAGCAAAACGGAAAAGCAGGCCGCCCAAGCCGCCGAGCAAGCCGCGCGGTTTTTAAGGTCGCAAAAGACATTGGGCGTCGAAGTCTCCGGCCCCGCTCCGGCCGCCATCGCGAAACTGCGGGGGCAGTACCGCTACCAGATTTTAATCAAGTCTGAAAAGCCCGGCCCCATCCGCCAAGCGCTGGCCTTGATGGATCAGACGATCGAGACTCCCAAGGGTGTTTTCCGGGTGGTCGACCTCGACCCGCAGTCGCTCCTCTAGCCGCGCCATTTTTATTTCCCTTTCACCGAGGAGGGGACTTGGGCACGGAGAATATTTTTGTCCTCCGTCTTGACCTTTTTCACCCACCCCGCCCATGCTGACGAAACGATTTATTCGCCGTGAAAGGAACCTATCGTGCCCGACATTCCCCCGACCCCCGGTGAAACGCCGCCGGATAATTACAAGTATGACGCCAACGCCGATAAGGTTGAGATTCTATGGAAATGCCTGCGCTGCGGCGAATTGATGCCCCGCAAAGAAGGGATCCATGAAAAATGTCCCAATTGCGGCGCCCCGAAAGAAGAGTTCGTATTGGTGGATGAGGATTAATGAGGCCCGTTCACGCTCCCGGTGGATGGGGTTTTCTGTAAGCTTTTTGTGTTGGTTTTGATAATAATGCTTTTGTGAAAAAAGCTTTCCCCTCTACCCGACCTAAATTTCCGGCTTGGATCAGCCCAGGTTGGTTCCTCAATCATTTCGCCGGCCGCCTGTCGGCGCCCGAGCGCAAGCTGGTTTGGATGATCGGGCTCTATGACTTCACCTACGCCCTTTCCAGCGTTTTCGTGAATGTCTTCCTTTTCCGCCAAGGCAACGACTGGAAAGTCGTAGGGCTTTTCAATTTGTCCCAATTTATTTTCATCATCCCGGCTTTCACGGGAGGCGGCTACCTCGCCCGGCGTTTCAGCTACCTGCGCAGTTACCAGCTGGGTTTCGTCTTCAACGCTTTGCTTTATTTTTGGGTGCTGGTTTGGCGGGACAACTCCACCCAGCATCCCTGGATATTGGGGCTTTTGGCGGGTGGCGGCATCGGCTTTTATTACCTGGGCCAACACGCCTTGACCTTTGAATTGGTGCATTCCAAGCGGCGGGACTATTTCTTTTCCGTGTCGCTGGTATTGTCCTCGGTTTTCCGCATTCTGGCCCCGGCCCTGGCGGGTTGGGTTATTTTCCACCTGAACCGGTTATCCCTTGAGAAAGGGTGGCTCTTCAACGGCTACCATGCCGTCTTTCTGGTGACGCTGATGGCTTATCTGGCGCTTATTTTTGAAAGTTCCCGGTTGAAGGTGAGGCCCCATCGGGGCCGGTTCCTTTATTGGCGGACACTTGTTCACCCTTCCAATCCGGATTGGAACAAGTTGATGGCGGGCTATTTTCTTTGGGGTGTGCGCAACGGGGTTTTTTGGTTCGCCACCGGCCTTTTCATCTATCAGCTTTTCCGGGACGAATGGGTGGTGGGGACCTACGGCATGGGATCCAACCTACTGGCGGTCATCGCCTCTTATCTTTTGGCCAAGTGGGTGGGGCCGAAGAACCGGGATTTCGGGGTCTTGGCCTCCTGCCTGCTCATGGGCGCCGCCAGCGCGCTCTTGACCTGGCGCATGGACTTGGCGGCGCTGATCGTTTTCGCGGTCCTTAATTCGGTGGGGGTGAGCTGGTTTCAAATCTCCTTCAGCGCGGCTTCGCTTTCCGTCATCGACGGGGCCTTTGAGGGCAAGAAGCGCCGGCTCGAGTATCTGGCTATCCGGGAATTGCCGTTGGGAATCGGCCGGGTAACGGGCCTGCTCCTGTTTCTGGGGGCCCAAAAAATTTATGGTGATAGGGGTTTGCGTTGGTCTTTCTTGGCTCTGGGGTTGGCCCAGGCCGCCGTGTGGTTTTGCGTTCCAGCTTCCGCGGGCAAACGCCATGAAAAATAATCCGCAAGCTTCCCAGCCTGAAGTCACCCTCACTTCCTACATCAGCCAGAAAAGTTCCCAGACCCTGCTTCAATATCTGGCCAAGCGCTTCGCTTATCACAGTGAGGCCGAGTGGCAAGAGCGCATCCAAACCGGCAAGGTTCAGGTCAATGGCCGCGCCGCTTCCGAGGGCCAGCCCTTGCGGGCCGGGGATGAGGTGGCCTACACCACGAGCTCCTGGGAAGAACCGGCGGTGAATCCCCATTATAAAATTATTTATGAGGATGAGGCTTTGCTGGCCGTCTCCAAGCCCGCGCCCCTGCCGGTCCACGCCATCGGCGCTTATTTTCAGAACACGCTTATGTCCTTGCTTCGAAAAGACCGCCCGGAAGCGCAAGGTTATCACCTGGCGCACCGCCTGGATTCCGAAACCAGCGGGGTCCTGCTTTTGGCCAAGGACAAGACGTCTTTGACCTCGTTGGTCCGGCAATGGGAAAAGGGAACCGTTCAAAAAACCTACCGGGCGATTGTATTCGGCGCTTTTCCGGAAGGGCGGGCCATCGTGGACGCGCCCATCCAAGACGCCCGGGGCGGGGTGATCCGCATGAAGGGCGGAGTGGATTTGGAGAAGGGCAAGCCTTCGATCACCGAGTTCAAACTTTTACAGACAAAGGTTTTGTCCCGGGGCGGGGGGCGAGCCGTCTCATTGATTGAAGTCCGTCCGCTTACCGGCCGCACCCATCAGATCCGTGTGCATTTGGAACATTTGGGGTTTCCCATTGTGGGCGACAAGCTGTACGCGGGAAACGACGAGGTTTTTTTGCATTTTTATGAGCATGATTTTGACGAGTGGGTGAAAGCGCGGGTGCTTTTACCCCGGACGGCCTTGCACGCGTTCAAACTTGAGCTGCGCCACCCGGCCACGGGAAAGCCGCTGCTGTTGGAAGACGCGTTTTCGGAAGATCTCCGGGAGTTTTGGGAAAGTTTATAGCGGGCAAGCGCTTTTCTGAATTGTGGCATTTTCAAAATTCGATTAAATTATGTTAGGTATGGTGTTTCGGTATTTAAATTTTATTTTGGAGCCATTTTATGAGTCTGGATGAAAATTCTTTACCCTCCGCGCCGGAACCCCCTCGTTCCAACCTTCAGTTCTTACTTTGGATGAACTTCGCGGCGCTTTCGTTGATTCTTCTTTTTGTGGTCTTGATTTGGGCCAAGATTCCTTCGCTCCATCCGCGGAAATTGACCACGACTTTCCACAGTCTTCAGCCTTCGCCCGCCCCGGTCTCCGCCAGCGGGCCGCTCGGCAGTTATTGGGAAGAAGTCACTGACGACGCGCCCTTTGGCTCGAGGCGGGACCTGAATGTTTTGGTTTACCAGGACCAGTTGTGGGTGCTGGGTGGAATCGGGTCGCAGGATGTCTGGAACAGCCCGGATGGTAAAAATTGGACCGAGGTCACCGATCACATCGGATCCGAACAGTTGTCGGCTTGGAGCGCCGTGGTTTTCAATGGGAAGCTATGGGCCGTCGCCGGCGGCAGCCAGGGGGATGTTTACAGCTCCGTCGACGGAAAAAACTGGGACTTGGTGACCGACGAGGCGGGATTTGGAGGACGGACCCAGCAAGCGGTCGCGGTCTACAAGGACCGCCTTTGGTTGATCGGGGGAACGGGAGCCGGCGGGGTTAAAAACGACGTTTGGGTTTCGGATGACGGCAAGAATTGGTCTTGCGCGGTGACCGCCGCTTCCTTCAAGCCCAGGCGCGTATTCCCGAGTTTTGTCTTCAAGGACCAGCTTTGGATCCGCGGCGGGTTTTATAACACTTACGATGACCTGTTGGATGACAGTTGGGCCACCTCGGATGGCGTGCATTGGAACGAGGTGGTTGATTCCACGCCCCTCAAGGGACGCGTGGATTTTGCCTCGGTCGTATTCGGGGACAAGATTTGGGTCATCGGCGGCGATTTGGGAAATTTCGTTATGCCCCAGGATGTTTGGAACAGCCCGGATGGCGCGCAGTGGACTTGCGTCGCGCCCCGGTCCAATTTTGATTCGGGAATGGCCCGCCAGTGCGTGGTTTTTCAGGATCGAATGTGGCTATTGGGCGGGGACGCGCGAAGTGTTTATCGCTCGCCGACTTTATCGAAAAAATCCTGGTGGAATATTTGGGGAAATTGATCCGGAATCTCCCCTCGGCCGCGTAAGACCTTCTTGACATTGGAGAGGGGTTGCCTAAAATACCCTTCCCGCGCCCTGCGCCAGTCGGAGGGCCGCGGTCCTTTGTTTCGCTGCCCGAGTGGCGAAATTGGCAGACGCAATAGACTCAAAATCTATCGAGGGCAACCTCATGTCGGTTCAAGTCCGACCTCGGGCACCAATCTCGTCAAAAGCCGAGCAATACGCTGACTAGCGTATTGCTCGGCTTTTTTGTTAAGGAGAGATTGGTGGATTCCTGAAACGAAGTGGAGGGAACACCGCACGATAAAAGACTCTGATATGGTTCAGGTTTTTTTGTTTAATGGAAATCAATTCTTTGCGCCTGGTACTTTTGAAATAGTCAACCTCATTTAATTCTTCCGGTTCAGGGGAATTTTTGTAAAACTTTTTTAAACGGCCTAGCGATACTTTTTTCATTATAAAATTGGCAGCATGGGCGTCGTTTCGGCGGATGTTGCCCATCGTCGCCCTGACCGTTTGGAAAAGCTTACCATCTTGTTCTTTGGGTTTGTAGTCTGACTCGCCCTTTGGCGGAATGTTCTTTATTCGAAAAAAATATGATGCACTGCGGCTCATACCTTCGCTTGTCCACACTTGCCATAGGTGTCACCCCATGGGGTTGATTGCAGGGGAGGCCACTGTTGGAGAGCCAATAAGAAGCGACCCACTATTTCCGAAAATATTAGAGAAAGAACTTAAAAATATTTTTAAGTGACTTTATGGATCTTTGGAACCATATTTGGGATTGTGTTTGCATGAGTGAGGAAGATGCGGACAAAACGGCCGCACACGCAAAAAAAATCTTAAAAGGCTTTGGAGTTTGAGGTGGCTGGAATCATTTTTCGAAAAATCATTTTGGAAAGTCTCGAAGGCGCGGTGGGAAATCGTGACTTAACTCCGAAAATCAGCATGGATGCCCGGACTCTTGTCACAATAATTCACGATTACCTAATCGTTACCCATGGCGTCACTTTTCATTTTGAACGGTTTGTTTATTATAAGAAAATAATGAATTGCAAAACTTTAAGGCTGATTAATCGATGAAGAAGTTTCGCCTAACTGGGATGAATTCTTATTAAGTAATTGGTTGAGTTGATCTTGCTGGGCGGAATTTAAGTCCTGATTCCCGTTGAGCTTTAAATAAGCCAGTTCCTGTTTTTTCACTTGTAAAAGACTAAGCTTAATATTTTTTGCGGTAATTTTTGTGATGCTGTGGTTTTTCAAACCTAATTTAATATCTCTGGTTTGGATTCTAATCCGGGTGTGGATTTGGTGTAAAAGAGGGTAGTTGTTAAAATTTGATTTACCGCCAGCGTAGGAATTTGAAAAAGCGAAGTTGTGAAAACCGAATAAAAAGGCAATTAGCAAGAAGCAAAATCTATTACTTTTCTTCATTGTTGCCCTCCATAAAAATTAACCCCTAGCCTCAGGAAGAATAGGCTTAAAAAAAGGCTAATTCACTAAGAAAATAATGCCTAATTAAAATAATTATAAAAATCCTTATGCCTAAATAATTAAACAATATTATTGTCGTTTTTGTCAAATTGATTTATATTTATTTTAATATTTTGATGTTTTGAAATTAGTTTTCAGCCTAAACAATTTTAGGATTTATTTTGAGAAAATATTTTCGATCTAAAATTATATTTCTTTGTTTTTGCTATTTCCCTTTAGGGGTATTAGTTCCGGCCCGTGCGGTTCTAGCCACGAATTCAAATCACATCATTGCTCCTTGGTCTGTGGGTCAAACCGTTACTCTTTTGACCAAAACCTTTTCTAATGGAACGGAAATTAATTCGGAAACGGATATATATTCCATTGTTGGTCAGGATTACATCGATGGGAAAAATTACCTTTGGTTTGAAATGGAAAAAGATAAATCTTCCGGTGTGAAAATTCTCCAAAAGTTATTGATCCTCCGTCCCGATGAAATCCCCTTTGAATTTTTTTTAAATGATGATTTCAGTGTTTTGAAGCCTAAAAGATTAATCCAACAAATCATTCTGGGAAATGATAAGAAATTTAATTCAACCAATGAATTTGAAATTCCCTCGGATTCCGTAAGTGTAAGTTCAAGCAAGCCAATTTCTCGTTATGAATATTCTGTTACTGAGAGCCAAGAGATTCAGGTTGTTGCGGGAAACTTTAGTGCCTCAAATTTTAATCTTAAAACTCAAAAGTCATCAAACGTTTTATCTAAACAGGTTTGGTGGTCAAAAGATGTTCCGGTATTAGGTTTGGTTAAGGAGGTTAAAAGTATTGCTGGGCCCGATAATGCCCGGATCCAAGAAGAGACGGAATTGATTTCATATAAAGAAACGGGTGCCTTCACCAAAATCAATAGTCGGCCCAGGTTTATTTCACTTGCGCAACAAAGATTGAAAAGTAAACCCTCGAATTCGTTCCAAGTGGGTAATCCTTGAAAACGAAAGCATTATTTTTATTCTTTTTTTTAATCACCTGTGTTTCACGCGCGCAAGAACCACCGTTGATAAATGATGGGACCGATTTAATAAATAGCCCCGATGCGGTTGATGCTACTGGAGTTCAGGGCGATGGGTCTAAACCGGGTCAAAATAGTACCGGTGTCAATGTTAATACTTTTAACGGCGACGCTTATGCGACCGTAACAGATTTTAATTATAACCGTAATGGTTTTCCTCTGAAGTATGAAAGATATTTCCATAATGGTATTACATCGCCAAACGGTGAATTGGGTGCAAATTGGATGTCTAATTATGATACTTGTTTGTACTTGCCGATGACTATTAGTGGTGGACAAAATGCTGTTTTGGTAACTCCGCATCAAACTTACAATTTTTTGACCTTGGATGGTGGAAATACATTTACAACTCCACCTGGATGTTTTTATCAATTACAAATTCAAGCTGGAAGTAGCCCTATCACCTACGTCCTTACTGATAAGTACGGGTATATATCAAAATTTACTGTCTTGAATGGTGGAGAACCGAATATTGCCCGTTTGATAAAAATGGATGATTTAAATGGAAATGAAGCGACGGTTAACTATGGTCCATGTACATTTTTTTACCAAAATGTTGCGGTGACTGTTTGGAATGGGGCGCAAGTTCAGAACACCTATAACAATTCAAATTCATATTCAACGGTAAGAATTACTAGCGTGAACGGGCCAAATAGTAATTGGACAATTAATTTTTCATATTATGACAATCCCAGCGGTGCGATTGCTTCAACCCCGGTTACTTCGAACCCTTATGATGACGGTTTAATCAACGTTGATACCTATTCCTATTGGCAAAGCAACACGAGCAATCGATTAAAACAAATAACGAATTCGGCTGGGGATACGATTGTTTTTGATGACGCCCCATCGAACTATAATTCCGAGGGACTTAGTTTACCTGTGTCACAAATCCAAAGAATTCCTAGTAACTTGAACGCTTCTTATAGTTACTACAATTATGTTGTTTCTCCCATTGGTTCTAATTCATTTAGTGTTTTTACATTGAGAAAATTTCAGGATCCCATGGCCCCAGTTGGTGCGCGGAATTTAACTTATGTATCTGAAAGTGGCACCAATTCTACAATAAACCCCGTGAGACAAATCAAAGACGCTTTAGGAAGAATTATCTATTCGTACGATTATTCGACGGATTCTTTAGGAAATCATTTGTGCAGTACTTCTGGCCCATATGGATTGATTGAGACGGATGTTTATGGACCCAATGGTGCTTGGAATCAAAAACGGTTTGATATTGATGGGCGGCCTTATGTTGAAAGCTATACTTGGAATGAAAATTTTTTAGAAACGAACATCGTTGATGGCAATGGAAACCCAACAACTATGGCTTATGATTCTTTAGGAAATGAAATTTATGAAATGGATGCGGAAGGTAATCAAGAATACAGCTCCTATAATTCGAGAAGTGAAATCACTTATCATCAAGACAAAAACCAAGTGACAAGTTCATATTTATATGACGCAAATGGGAATTTAACTCAAATCCAACAGCCGGGAAAAATCACGAATTTTAGTTATGTTTTTAGTAACGGGTCATTAGTGCAAAAGACAATTACGGACGCGAACAATCATTCGGTAATTTCATATTATGATTCGAATGGGAACATCAACGAAATAATGAGTCCTTCAATTGGACCTCCAGAAAATCTTCCTAGTTCTACAAGCTACTCAACTTATAACGCTCGAAATCTTATGCAGACTAGCACGGACGCTAAAAATCAAACCAAAAATTATTATTATAATAATCAAAATGCCGTCACGGAAATTTTGTATCCCGACAATACGACGGATACCTATTCTTACGACCAAGATATGGACAAAATTTCATGGAAAGACCGAAACGGGACCATATCAAATTTTTCTTATGATGCGAATGACCGTTTAACGGATGTTTATCAATCGCAAATAAGTAATTATTCCGGAAGCGTCATACATACTCAGTTCGGTCTTGATCCACTAGGAAATACTATTTCGTTGCTTGATGGAAAGAATCAAAAAACGACATTTTTATATAATGAACAAAATTTACTTAAATATTCCATGGACTCCGAGGGAGTAGGTTTTACAAATACTTTCAATGGCGCGATGAAAGTTATCTCTACGATAGATCAAAGTGGAGTGGTTAAAACTATTAATTATTACCGGAACAACAGAATAAAATTAATTCAATTTAGTGACGGAACGCCTTCTATCTATTATTCATATGATGGGAATGGGAATAGAACGGGTATGACAGATGGGTCTGGTCAAAAGATTTATGTTTATGACCCCTTGAATAATTTAGTATCAATCAATGATGTATCAAGAAATTATGTTGTCCATTATTCCTACGATTCTGTAGGTAACTGTATTTCGGAAAATAACAACAAAATTACAGGTGTGATTTATCATTCCTATTATGAAAACAACACATTGAGGTCAACAACTGATGTTGATGGAATGGGTACTACCTTTATTTATGATGCGCTCAATAATTTGCAAAATGTCAATTACCCAAATGGGGCAACGGCAGTTTATTTTTATGATTATACAAATCATACTGGTCGCTTGACGAGCCTTCAAAACATAGATTCCGAAGGCGATTTATTAACAAACCAAAATTATACCTATGATGCCGTTGGGAATGTTCTTTCTGCAAATGATTTAACTGGGACAACTACTTACAGTTATGACAATCGTTACGAATTGATTCAAGCGTCTTATCCTGGTTCTGAAGGCACAGTTAAATATACATATGACAATGCGGGTAATAGGACAAGTGAAACACAAAACGGAATTACGCAAACTTATTTTTATACTTCCGGAAATCAATTGGCTTCTATTTCGGGTTCGAGCGGGGAATCATTTTCTTATGACGCGAGAGGAAATATAAAAAGTAAAAGTGCGGGCTATTCGTACAATTGGGACGCTTTAAATAGAATGGTGAAGGCGGTCACTCCGAATGGTGCAATTACTTATATTTACGACGGAGATAATTTTCGTATCGCGAAGTTATCGAGTGGCGTAACTATTAATTATTTTTACGATAGAAGTAAGGTGGCGTTTGAAACGGATGGAAGTGGAAAGGTAATTAAAAGTTTTATAGATTCAACAAGTTTTAAAGACCAAAATAATAATAAGTTTTATTATTTATTTAATGGTCATGGTGATGTTGTCGGATTAATGGATAATTTTCAAAACTTGGTAAATAGTTATTCGTATGATGCCTTTGGTCAATCTTTGGGAATAAAAAACGACAATAATAATAAGCGATATGTTGGAAATTATGATGTTTATTCCGACGATGATGTTGGTTTGGAATACATGCAGAACCGTTGGTATGACCCTCAAATTGGGAGATTCATTTCTAGAGATCCGAATTGGATTTTTGGAGGGTTTAATCTTTATGTTTATTGTAAAAACAATCCTTTAAATGCCAATGATCCGACCGGAAAAGGAACTCCAATTGAAGCGATCTTAGGGGTTATTTACGGCGCGATTGTTGGATTAATCAATGGAGTTTCTGGAGCGCAATATGGGGATTTGTTTGACAAAATTGTGGGAGGAATCGTTGGTTTGGTTACAGGTGGAATTGTTGGAGGATGGGCGGGATTAACGGACCCAACTTTTGGAACAGTATTGTTGTTTGGTGGCCTTGCGGCCCTTAATAATTTTATTGGTCAATCGTTAACGTCACTAACTAATGGAAGGCCCATTTCTTGGACGAGTTTTGGAATTGCTGGAATAGGTGGAGGTTTAAGTTTCGGAGTTGGTGGTTTGACATATGCTCAAGCAATATCGAGTGGATTAGATAGTGTGGGCGCAACAATCTTTGGTGGTTGGCTCGCTTCCGGTTCTGTTGATGGTACTCAATTATGGATTCAGGAATCGATAGATCCGAATAATCCAAACAGAAACCCCAATTACAATCAAATTTTTAATAGCTTACCTTGAAAGTGGATGTGGATCATTTATGTATTTTAAAAAAGAAAAACTAAATGATATTTAAACTAAAATATTTGGTTTTATCAGTTCTGACTATTTGTTTTTTTGCTGTAAATAAATGTTCGGCTGATGACTGGCCGATGTTTAAAAGTGATGTCGCTCATTCTTCAGTTAATCCTTCCGATTCTTTATATCCTCCTTTTGTTTTGAAGTGGAATAGTTCTGTCACGATTGGGACCAATGGGGCAGTGGCTTATTCCTCTCCCGCCGAATGGAATGGAAAAACTTACATTGGCTCAACGGATGGGACTTTATACGCATTTAGTGGCAGTGTGACTTCATCATTAAATTCCCCGTTATGGAGTTATAAAACAGGCGCTCCGATCTATGGTTCCGCGGCAGTAACTACGATCGTTTCAGGGGGAGTTACTCAAGATTATGTTTTTATTGGTTCAACGGACGGAAATTTATACGGATTTAATTCTTCAACAGGCGTTACGGTTTGCCAGGAGGCCACTGGCGGGCCAGTTTTTACTTCCCCTCTATTATATTCAGAGGGTGCCACTTTAATAATTGCGTGCGCCTCTCATTCTGGGAATATCTCAGCTTTTAATATTAACAATCCTGGCTCACCCACTCAATTGTGGGGAGGTGCGGTTTCAGTTACGAATAATTATCTTTTTTCCTCTCCGGTTTACGATGTGACTGATGATTTAATTTTTGAGCCCTCATATGATGGAAATCTTTACGCCTTACACGCGCAAACAGGACTTTCGGCTTGGACTAAATCTGTTGGAGCCACACGATCAACACCTGCGGTTACAAATGGTTATGTCTATAACATTTCAAATAATGGAATTCTCACCTGTCTCCAAAAGAATAATGGAAACATTAAAGCGTCAGTATCGATAGGATCGGCAAATTCGGCTTCCCCAGCGGCATTTAGAAGAACAAATGCGCCTAATGATTTAATAATTACGGCGGGTCAAGATGGGAATGTCCAAGAATGGGAATTATTTGATAACTCGAGTAATTTTATTAAAGTATGGCAGGATTTGTTACCTAGTTCGATTTATTCAAGTCCGGCGGTTTCAAGCACAAATATTAATAATATTTCGGCAAATGCGGCCGTTTACGTAGGCTGTGATAACCATAATTTCTATGCTCTAAATTTATCAAACGGTGTGACCATTGGAAGTATAGGGTTTCAAAAAGATTCGAAAATTTCACCTGCGATAGAAAATGGTGGTGTTTTATTTTCAACAGACAGTGGCCGATTAACATATTTATTCCCCCCCACTCCCACAAATACCCCGTCGGGTCCAGGTGGATCGATTGGATTTTGGCAAAAGTCCAGCGCTAGTTCTTTAAATTCTCCTGTTTCTTCACTTTCTATTCAACCTGTAACTTTTGAAGGACCAAACCCATTGTCGTTATTTGTCCAGGTGGTGATTAATACAACAAGCGGAGTTTCGGTTGCTTCGGCGACATGCGATGGTGTCACATTAACTAAAGTTCATCAAGATTACGATAGTGCTGGCGGGGCGGATCTTGAGACTTGGTATATGCCTCCAGGTGCGAATTCCACTAGCGCGACGTTGACTGTTAATCTTTCGGCTGCGGCATCTTTTGCGATTGGGGCCGATACCCTTTATGGGGTTAATCAATTGGTTCCGATAGGCGCTGTTACTCAATTTAACGGGATTTCCTCATCAGGTGATTCTGTCACGGTTAATAATACGTATTATGACAGTTACCTATTGAATCAGTCGTTTGAAACCAACGGACCCATCACAACAGTTAGCCCGTTCCAAATCGAACTATTTAATTTAGCGGGCCAGAATCGATATAACTATGAAGGGGATGATTATCCGACTTCCAGTATTGGAAGCTATAACATTGGATATAACAATTCGACCGGTAAAGCAGACTTTCAATCGATAGAAATTGTCCCCGCTTCTTATTTATTTCCAACTGCAACACCCACAATTTCACCAACTATTACAATGACACCGACCCCTATTTCAACGCCGATGTTACTTTCGTGCACTTTATCCAATTCTATGCCGTCTTCAAACGCATCCGGGTTAGCTTTAGATGGCCAAGAGAATATTTATGCTACGGACGATCTCAATAATCAAGTCAATGTTTTTACTTCCAACGGAAATTTATTAAATAACTTTGGAAGCGCGGGAGCCAGCAATGGGAATTTAAGCGCTCCCGAGGGAATCGGAGTTAATAGTAGTGGCAATATTTTTGTCGCGGATTCTAATAATAACCGAATTGAAGAATTTAATGCCCAGGGTCAGTATTTGAGCCAGTGGGGAAGTGTAGGTGCGGGAAATGGTCAATTTAATTATCCGACCGGAATCGCTATTGGTCCCTCAACAATTTATGTGGTGGATTCAGAAAACTCTCGTATCCAGGAATTTAATTACGCTGGCGCCTATTTGGGACAGTGGGGATCTTTTGGAACAAGTGGTACAGGAACATTTATTACCCCATGGGGAATCGCTCTGGATGCTCAGGGGAACGTTTATGTGACTGATAACACAACATCTCTTTTGCAAGTTTTTGGCCCATCGGGAACATTTATTACCCAATGGAATACTTCACAAAACGGATTGCTCGGAGCCGAAGGGATAGCTGTCGACAGTGATACTGGAGTTGTTTATGTTTCGGATGGAGTAAGTCAAGTCGGAATGTTTAGTACATCAGGGGTTTATTTAGGATTTAGCACGGGGGGAAGCGTTACTTTTGGAGATCCCGAAGGTTTAGCCGCCGCGAATGGAGTATGGTATTCGGGCGATTGGTTAAATAACTACGTGGATAAGTACACAGCTTGTTCCATCACACCGGCCCAAACACCGGTTTGGTCATTTACGCCTAATTTGTCTTTCACGAATACGCCCACCTGGACAAATACACCTACGCCCACTTCAACTTTTGCGATTCAGTTTGATTCACAAACTAGCCAAGTTTGGTCTGCGAATTCAGCGGTATCGGTGACACACACGGTGAATGGCACTAATACCATATTGCTTGAACAAGCTTGGATACAGCCGAGTTCAGTTTCTATTACTTCGGCAACTTATAATGGAGTGACTTTAACAAGGGCCGTAAAAGATGTTTATAGTACTGGCAATGATGAGCTCGAAACTTGGTATTTGATTAATCCTTCTGGTGGTTCGCATTACTTAGTGAATAATCTTTCGTCAGCTTCATCGACCATAATTATGGGTGCCGTTAGTTACGATGGGGTAAATCAGTACCAAGCTATTGGTTCTACAGCATCCAATAATGGTTCTGAATCAATTACGATTACGACTACTGCCGCCAACAGTTGGGTTGTTAGTGAGGAAACTTATCAAGTAAGTCAGCCGAATGGAGATTTACTTCCTTCTTCTGGTCAAATTTCGAGATGGATTAACGCGGAATTTCCGCAGAATAGTGTTTGGTACAATGAAGGGGATGATTATGGAACGGGAGATGTTGGCAGCAATGTTTTAAGTTACACAACTGGTACAGAATCAAATTTTGCGATTGATTCCGTGGAAATTATCCCCATTACTGATTCGCCATTCGCCACCGCAACAAATACCCCAACGAAAACACTTACCCCAACAATCACCTTTACCCCCACACCCACCTACACAATTATTAACTCATTTACGGCCACTCCCTCTTGTACGCCGGCTTCAATATCAACATCTTGGACCCAAGGCAGTTCTGGGGTGCTTTTCACTCCTCGTACCGGCCAGGCCAGTGTCTATTTTAATAATCAAATGTGGGTAATTGGTGGCCAAGACAGTGCTGGGGCCAAAAATGATGTTTGGGCCTCAACAGATGGAATCAATTGGAATTTAAAAACATCCAATGCTGCCTTTACTCCCCGCTATGGCCACCAGGCTTTGGTTTACAACGGATCCATGTGGGTTATTGGTGGTTATGATGGAACTAATTATAACTCTGAAGTATGGAATTCAATAGATGGAATTAATTGGACTCAAACTGAAAATCATATATTCGCGAATAGGGCCTACGCGGGAGCTTTAGTTTTTAACAACGCGATGTGGCTCATTGGAGGGATTGGAAGTACAGGAATTAAAAACAACGTTTGGACTTCAGTTGATGGAACTAATTGGAACCAGGCGGTTTCAGCCGCAGCGTTTACTCCAAGAAGTTCCTTTGGTACGGCTGTTTTTAATGACCAAATGTTTGTAATTGGTGGATTAACTGGATCTGGTTCGGCGAGTGATGTTTGGGCCTCAAGCGATGGAGTCAATTGGGTCCAAACTAATTCAAATGCTGGATTCGGTCCTTTGAAATTATTCTCTGATTTGGTATTTAATAATCAAATTTATGTGATTGACGGAAGTGATTCCGGAACATTAAGCCAAAATGTTTACGTCTCTTCAGATGGAACAACTTGGGTTTTGTCGAATTCCTCGCCAGGTTTTTCAGCAAGAAGTGGGACGTCCGCTTTGGTGGCGAATGACTCTTCGACCGGTGAACCTCAAATGTGGGTTATTGGAGGACAAGATAGTTCAGGTTTCAAAAATGACACTTGGTATTCGCCGCCAGTAGTCATTTTAACCCCAACCTTTACCCCAACACCGGCCACTACGCAAAATTATATTCCATGCTCATTGTCAATGGCCGTTTCGGTTAATAATCCGATGGGATTGGCGCTGGATTCCTCAAGTAATATTTATGGGACTGACGACATTGATGATCAAGTGGATGTTCTTAATTCTTTCGGTGGATTGATAAATGTCATTGGGATACAAGGCGTTCAAAACGGACAATTTAACGATCCTGAGGCTTTGAGTTTAGATACTTCTGGAAATATATTTGTCGCGGATTCCGGGAACAACCGTATTGAGGAATTTAGTAATCAAGGAACCTATATAAACCAGTGGGGATCAATCGGAACTGGTAATGGTCAATTTGAGTATCCAGTTGGGATAGCGGTGGGGCCGACCACGATATATGTTGCTGATAGCGAAAACTCTAGAATTCAAGAATTTGATCATTCCGGAAATTATTTAGGACAATGGGGAACCGTAGGGACAACCGGTAATGGGGCTTTTGAAACGCCTTGGGGATTGGCTTTGGACGGTTCAGGGAATGTTTATGTTACCGATAATACGACTGCTTTGGTGCAGGAATTCACAGGTTCCGGGGCTGCTGTTACTCAGTGGAACGCGGCGACAACTACGACCGGATTGATGGACGCGGAATCTGTCGCTGTAAATAATGGGGTTGTTGGAATTTCAGATGGATATGGAGAAATAGGATTTTTTACGTCGGTTGGAAGTTGGCTTGGCACCAGTCAGGGTCCAGCAACATTTGTAGATTCTGAAGGTATCGCGGCCTCCTCCAGTTCGTGGTATGTGGCGGATTGGGTAAATGATGTAGTCGATCAATTGGGCTATTGTCCAATTGGCTTGAGTCCTACTCCTACACCAACCATCACCCCGACGATTACCCTTACTCCTACTATTACTTTAACTCCTAGCGTAACACTAACTCCAACAGTAACCCCTACAGGTACTTTGCCAACCGCTACTACTACCTCAACGGCAACGGCCACCACCACATCAACCTTTACAATCACGCCAACCCCAACACAAACTTTGGTGCCCATTGTTTTTGATTCGGCTACGAGTATTACGGCGAACGCGGCTTCAGCAGTGACAATTTCACATACCTGTAGCGGATCTAATGGGTTGGTTTTGGCGCAAATTGTGGCAAGGTCTAGTTCAGTTTCGGCTACATCGGCCACTTACAACGGCGTTTCTATGACAAGAATAAATCAACAATTTGATAGTGGTGTTACGCAGGATATGGAAGCCTGGTATCTGGTTAACCCACCAAGTGGGGCCCAAAACCTAATTGTCCATTTTTCCTCAGCTGTAACTGTTCAAGTTGGGGTAGTTAGCTACGATGGGGTAAATCAATTTAGGCCAATTGGGTCAACAGCTTTAGGTAAAGGTGTTTCATTTGTTACTTTTAATACAACCTACAATTACAGTAGGTTGGCGAATATTGCGTCTAATGCAACAACACATTTTGGACCGGGATCTGGACAAACTCAAAGATGGAAGTTTACTAGTCTTCCGGACGCTGAGGGCGATGATTATCCCACGACTTCAGCCGGGCAATATGGTGTTACTTATGGGACCGTAATATTTACAGGTGATATAGATTCGGTTGAGATTGTGCCGGCCAGCGTAGGTGTTTTTGCGACGCCAACAATCACACTTTCTCCAACAGTCACTTTTTCCCCGACCATGACTAATTCTCCCACGTTCACACCTACTCCTACAGGAACAGTTTTCACTCCTACATATACCAATACTCCCACTAATACATTTACGCCCTTAGTTACCTCGACTCCGGCGATAGTTTCAAGTGCCTGGACTCTGGCTTCAGCCCAAGCGCCTTTCAGCGCCCGAAAAGCACCTGCAGCTGCGTTTTTTAACAATCAATACTGGTTAGTTGGAGGTGAAGATAGTAACGGAGCTCAAAATGATGTTTGGTACTCATCAGATGCCATTAATTGGAAGATGGCGAATCCTAACGCGGCCTTTGGACCACGTTATGGTCATACACTTTTTGTGTTTAATAATAAAATGTGGGTCATAGGTGGGGAATTAAGTAATTCTCCATTAGTTCAATATTCAGATGTATGGTCATCGAATGATGGCATCAACTGGTCGGAAGCCGTTACGAATGCACCTTTTGGGAAGAGAAGTTTCCAAAGCTCCTATGTATACAATGGTCAGATTTTCTTGATAGGGGGTTGTAAGGGCGCGCCGGTGACAAACGATGTTTGGACTTCCCCAGATGGAATTTCATGGTCCAAAGTTGGGATTGCTCCTTTTAGCCCCCGACAAAGAATGGGAGCTGTTGTTTTCAATAATGAAATGTGGATAATCGGAGGGAATGACAAAAACAATACTATTTACAACGATATTTGGTCTTCGTCGGACGGGTTGAACTGGACGGAAAATTCCTCGAACGCTCCATTCCGATATGCTGCTGCCTTATCGGCCTTAAATTTCAATAGCCAAATAATCTTAATTGGTGGTGATTCCAGTTTAAGTCCAAACATTTATACGAGCAATGTTTGGGCATCGAACGATGGGATAAATTGGAATTTGTTATCAACTTCGCCTGGATTTACTCCGCGAGGAGATCAAGCTTCTTTGGTGGCGAATAATAAAATTTGGATATTAGCTGGAGACCAAAACGGGGAAACCTTCGCGAATGATATTTGGTATTCTCAAATCGCGAGCCCAACGGTGACTGCGACCATTACTAACACTTATACGAGCACACCCACATTCACATGCACACCCACGATCACTTCAACGCCACTTCCGATTACTTTTGACTCAGTTACTAGCACAAATGTCACAAGTTCCACCGTTACGTTATCCCATACAGTTAGCGGATCAAATACTTTGCTTTTAGCTCAAGTGGCGATACATTCAAGCTCAGTGTCAGTTACATCAGTGACATATAACGGGACTTCATTGATAAAGGCTTTTCGCAATACAAGTTCCGGGTCGGGATTAGGAACTGAAGTTTGGTATTTAGCAAATCCTACAAGTGGAACAAATAATTTAATTGTGCATACTTCAAGTTCTGTCCAAATGTTTGTAGGGGCGCTGAGTTATGATGGGGTATACCAGTCAGCCCCAATCGGTGCTTCTGCGTCTGTATCTGCGGCATCAGCGGTCACAATTTCCACAACATATCAAAATAGTTGGATTGTGGATCTCGCAGAACACGTAAATGGCGCCGCAATTACTGCGGTTTCTGGTCAAAATCAACGATGGAATTTCACGCCAAACCCCTATGCCGAAGGGGATGATTTCGCGACAACTACAACCGGGCAGTACATTTTGAGCTACTCTGGTACAAATAATTTAATTGGATCAATAGAGATCATTCCGGCTAGCACGGGATCGATCCAAACTTTTACACCAACACTAACCATGACTTTATCCCCGACTTACACATCAACTCCAACAATTACTCCGACATTTACGAATACTTTTACTCCTACCCCAACTGGTTCCTGGACCCCGATGGCAACTCCGACAGGCACATCCACGGCTATATCAAGTATTTGGCGAGTTTGTGCGAACACAACACCGGTTATTGATGGCAATGGTGTTTCGTGGTCTTCTGTTTATTCTATATATTTGGCAAACTCAGTGGGCACAACCATATATGACTATGGACCAGATAGTACTCCGGTAAGTGGCGCTTCTGTTACTTCGGTTTACTCATATTCAGTTGAAGGGAGTCCTGTTGGATATGTGGCGAACGTTCCGCCTGGACTCTACCAAGTAACTTTAAAATTTGCGGAAACAGATGGAACAGTAACCCAAGAGGGGGAACGACTTTTTGGAGGTTATATAAACAATCAGATAGAATTTTACAATTTAGACATTTACAACGAAGTGGGAGCAAATGAAGCCGATGATAAAGTAATTGATAATGTGAGTCCAAATGGAAATGGACAAATAGTGATTCAATTAAGTTCCCCGTTCATTTCTAGGCCCTCAATTCAAGCAATTCAAATTATCCCTGAACCTTCGAATCAACAGTCGGTTTGGCGGATAAATTCAGGCGGAGCGGGATTCACAGATAGTCAGGGCAATTATTGGATCGGGGATACAAGCTACGAAGCATCCAATTATTTTACTGCTTCTGTGACAAATACTATTACGGGGGTGAATTCTGCCGATGAAGAGATCTATCAAGATTATCGGTATGTCAAAGGATCGGGTGGGGTTACCTACCTACTGCCTGTTCCAAATGGAAACTATCAAGTAACTTTAAAATTTGCCGAGGAATTTTACACTGCTCCAAATGATCGTCAGTTCAATATTGGGATAAATAACAACATCCTTAATCCCAATTTTGATATTTATTATGATTCAGGTGGAGAATTTGTCGCGGATGACAGAATCATCGACAATGTAACGCCAAACGCTAATGGACAAATTGCGATTCAGTTATCAAATGGTAAATATAACTGGCCGGCGATATGCGGACTTCAGGTAATTCCGGAACCTTCGAGTCCCACAACTTGGCGAATTTGTAATTCCAGAACTACGGTTACAGATAGCCAAGGTTATAAATGGCAACCTGATCAATACAGTTCCGGGGTTTCTCTTGGAACAAACAGTACAAGTACTTCTATTACTGGAGCGGCTTCCGCGGATCAAGCTCTTTATCAATATGAAAGAAAAGGTAAGCCTGTAACTTACGCCTTGAATGTTCAACCTGGTAGCTATCAAGTGAAAATGAAATTTACTGAATTCAGTTTTAGTAATACAGGCATGAGAGTATTCAATGTAGCGTTAAATGGGGTTACCATGCTTTCGAATTTCGACATTGTACAAGACGCCGGCGGGGAATATATCGCCGATGATAAGGTTTTTGATAACGTTCTACCGAACCCTAACGGACAAATTGTTGTAGCTCTAACAGCCGGTATCGCGGACAATCCCAAAATTGACGCGCTTCAAATTATTCCTGAACCTTCCGCGCCTACTACATGGCGAGTTAGATCTGGCAGTTTCGCGAACGTCACGGATAGTTCAGGAAACGTATGGGCTGGAGATGAAAATTATTATGGTAATTCTTTGAATCTAGGATATACGGCAGCTTCAATTTCTGGTCCCGTTTCGGCTGATCAGCCCTTATATCAAAAGGAAAGATATGGAAACGGCGTGACCTACGCTTTCCCAGTTCCCCAAGGAAGCTATCAGGTTAAATTAAAAATGGCCGAATTGTTTATGACTGGGATCGGGCAAAGAATTTACAACATCGGAATTAACAATACGACGTTACTTCCCAATTTTGATCTCTTTTCTGATGCGGGTGGGGAATATAAAGCGGACGATAAGATATTCGATAATATTAGACCAAATTCAAATGGACTGATATTGATTCAATTCGCGCCTGGAAGCGTAAACGTCCCTAAAATTGACGCTATCCAAATTATTCCGGAAACTCCAACTCCGACAGATACTCCTGGGGGTATCGGAGGTCAAAGCATAGAACTAAACAGAGGCACTCCAACAATTACTCCGACTCCAAATATTCCTTTGATGACGGTGTTGGCTATGCCAAATATCTCAAAAGACGGTGCTCCAATTCGATTTGGGGTGAATTTAACTCAAAGTGAAACCATGCATTTGACGCTTTATACATTAACGGCCGAGAAAGTTTACCAATTTAATGTTGAGGGCCAAACAGGATTAAACACTTTGACGTGGAAGTTAAATAATATTGCTGGAGCGCCGGTAGCCAGCGGATTATATGTTTATACCCTTCGAATTGGGAGTGGCCCAGTAAATCAAGTCGGGAAAGTCGCGATTATTCATTGATAATAGTCAGCCCCTTATATTTACGCGTGAATATTTTCCTTCTCCAATTTTTCAAATTCCTTATATAAAGTTATCTGACTTTTCTTTTGATGAACGCCATTCGTGTTTGAGAAGCGTGCCACCTATGGTCGGCCCGACTACCGCAAACCCGTGGAACGATTGGCGCGATTTCTGGACGGCTCTAGCGACTGAGCTCCTTGAGATGACCCTTGACACGCAACTGCAGAAAGACTACGAAGTTCTAGACGAAGAATGGATGAAGTGATGGCATTGACCTGTGTCCCTATTTTTGTACCAATCATAAGTGGAGTCCAGCCCTTCTAGCTTGAGCAAATTCTTTCGGTGTTACGTTTCCAAGACTACTGTGCGGCCTGATCTGGTTGTACTCCTGCCGCCACTTCTCAATCCTCTGGTGCGCTTCCGCCGGATCAAAAAACCAATGCTAGTTCAAACACTCGTCCCGGAACTTTCCGTTGAAGCTTTCCACATAGGCATTCTGGGTCGGCTTTCCCGGATCAATAAAGTGCATCTTCACGCCCCCTTTGAAAGCCGAGGCATCCAACACCGTCCCCGCAAATTCCGGACCGTTGTCCGTCATCAGTACTTCCGGCAAGCCTTGCTCCTGGTTTAGCCTCTCCAACACCTCAACCACGGCTACACCCGGTAACGACGTATCCACTTCAATAGTCCAGCATTCCCGCGTGTATTCGTCCACCACGTTCAACGTCCTGAACTTTCGACCGTTCGCCAAAGCATCGCTCACAAAATCCATCGACCACCGTTCGTTCTTCCGATTGGGGCTGCCAGCTTGGCCGCCCTGAACCGAGCTACCTTCTTACGGTTCCTTTTGCGAACTTGCAGGTTTTCCACACTATATACACGTCAAATGCGCTTAGGACTGTCCTGGAAGCCTTCGCGTTCCAGCATTATCTTCATGCGACGTCCACCGAACCGGCGCCACCTTTGAGGCAATTCCAGAAGGTTCTTCCGTAGAGCCAAATCATCCCTTGGATGCGTCTCATTGCGGTGGGTGCTTCGGTTCAACGTCATCAAGTCGCAGGCTTTTCGCTCACGCAATCCAAGCTCAGCCATCGCGCCCACAACTTCCCGATTCTGTGAGCGCTTTAGAACTTTTTTGAGAGAACCATTTTCAGGCTTGGATGTCCAACGCCTGTTCGGCCACCATGTGTTTGAGCTTGGAGTTTTCTTCTTCCAACTGTCTCATCTTTTTCACGTCCGAGACTTCCAATCCCCGGCACTTCGATTTCCACTTATCGAAGGTTTCGGGAGAAATCCCATATTTGCGGCAAAGCTCGTTGGTCGCCGTGTCGGCTTCGGATTCCTTCAAAATCTGCACCACTTGATCTTCGGTAAATCGGCTTTTTTTCATTTTTGAGTCTCCCATGTTTCGTAGTTTATTACGAGAGGTCTCTACTTTAAACTAGTTTAGTTTTCGGGACACAGGTCAGCATGAGTCGCCTTTCATGAGGTATTCCGGGAGACGGGGCGGGAAGCGGCTGGCTCCCCGGAAACTAAGTTTTGTAGAAAATCTTGAAACATCATGGACATATATTTGGATTCCGGGGGATATTAAAAGACAGAAAATAGGCTAACGGAACCGAGGCGAAACCCGGGCTGGGAAAAGATGAGCTATGAGACGAATGTATAACCTTTTGGATTGCGTCGGCGAGAAGTAAGGCGGAATGATGTTAAAAGCAGTCAATCAAGATCTATTTATAGAAGTAACAGGTTTGAGAATTCCGGGTGACAAGTGGATTGTCTTAATACAGAAAGTTTTGCTAATGAAATCCAGCTCCAGGATTTACTACATGCTCAATCAGAAATGCAACCCATGAACGACTTTCCTTCCAGACGTGAATCCATACTCGGTAGCAAGACGGTGCCGATCTTAAACTGTTTGGAGAATATTTAGCTCTGTTCCATGACCAATCCGGCCTTTTTGGCGACGAGGAAACGAAATTAATTGAAAACCAGATGACTTTTCAGAACCGGGATTTCTGTAAAAGATGATTTTCCCGTACACCGGAGACTTCCGTTTAAGAAGTGTTTTGATGGAGAATACGTAGCCATTTTTCTGGGGCCAAATTCCCTTTTATTTGTCCTCGAAACCGTTATTTCTTAACGGTAGTTATGAGTTAAGATTAGGAGGAAATTAAGCGAGTTGTGGACTTATTGGAACTCTGCTCGGGAGAATAAAAGATATTTGAATTTGTATTTATGGGGTATTCGTCATTTGATTTTTTATTTATTTTGATTTCTTATTTTAAAAAACTAAATTCTACTACTGCGAGTTATTTTTTTCAGTTATGCGTGTTTTGTCTTTTATTTTTATTTTTTGGAAAAAGATTTTAAGAAAAATATAGGTTTGGGCTGGCTTTGGCATATTCCTTTAAGCATTTTGTTTTGGCTATTTTTTCCTTTTTAATTTCTTATTGGGGAATATCGAAATTTCTCCTTATTGTCTTTTTGCTGTCTTGCATTTTGGCAATTTGTTGGTCGACAACGGTGCTGAAGCTAGTTAGGGAAAATTATGAAAAAGAATCTTTTTATAACAGCTTGTAGTAAATTTAATGGCTATGAAGTCGTGTAGAATGATGAACTTAAATAAATGACCGATCTGGTGGAATGTCTGCACAACCGAAAAATGGGGAAAAGGTCTTCGATGATAATCGCAATTTTATTCGGAATCTTCGTTGGTATTTTTTTATCAATATGCAATTATTTAATAATGGTTAAATATTTTCCCTATTCTCAAGTTGCTAATATAAATTCCAATCAAAGGAGCATTGTTGCTGTTATTTGGGTTTTTCCGATAATTTTTTCTACGATTGGTTTTTTTTTAATTTGCTTTAAATGTGGTTTGAATTTTAACTCAAAAGATGTTCTTGCTTTTTTTATGACGGAATTTTCACTTACGGCGATATCGGCTGTTTCTTTTTTTATTTATCAGTTTTATGTTTATTGGAAGAATTGGAAGGCCGGGAACGAGGACGTGGATTAATTTTTTCTAGCCTTCGAGCCAATTATTTGAAAATAAGCTGAGCTGTTTTTGAAATCAATTTTTAAGCCTATCCCCGGGAAAATCTTATCTGGATAATATCCTCATTTATTAATCTCCTTTTAAGTTCTGTGTGTACTTGTATACACAAGCAGGGGCCTCTCCATGAAAATCATCCAAATCTACGCCTTTAAAATACCGGAACCGACCTTTGTCAGCTTGACTGCCAGGCCGGGTTTACCTCCTCGGCGGAGAATAAAACTGAAAGCAGACCATTGATTTACGACCCTAAGTCCCGAACAAGTTGGTTTGCTAGGGGTGGAAAGGTTTTGGAAAGGGACTGTTGATGTAAACGGTTGGGAGTTCTTTTCTCTGAATTTATTCTTGCGACAAAATTTAGAGAAATCCATCGAGGTCAACCGCATGTTGGTTCAAGTTCGGCCTCGGGCATCACTTGCATCAAAAACCGAGCAATATGCTAATTAGCGTGTTGCCCGGCTTTTTGTTTATAGAGCAAGTGGATGTCCCCGACGCCTTATGAGGGGGCCCATTCATGTCATTAAAGGTCATTCGGTTCATCTGGATGGCCTTTTTTGTTGGATGAATGGCTCTCCCCGTAGCGTAACGGAGGGGACACTAGGTTTTCGCCTTTATCGAGCGAATGGTGAGGATTTCATGGACGACGAGAATTCGACACTCTGCCCCCAAGGCTAAGGCCGTTCAGCTGGGTGCTAATCAAACGCATTGCAATTTTGAGGTGGCCCAGCTAGCTTTTTTCTGCCCTTAGTGCCGGTGGACTTTTCCCCTTTTCGAATCGATTTGTTCCTGTTTTTCTCGGCCTTCGCGGCAGGGGCCCTGAACTCCATCGCGGGAGGGGGAATCCTGATCACCTTCCCGATCCTTGTCTTTTTAGGCATCCGGCCGGTTGAGGCGAATATTACCTGCACGGTGGGGCTTTTCTTTGGTTAGTTTTTCTCCGCTTGGGCCTACCGGAAGGAATTTTCCGAATTCCACGGCTCCCAAATTCTTTATTGGCTGTCGGCGGCTCTGGCGGGGGCGGTTCTTGGCGCTGAGTTTTTAGTCAAGGCGCCCCAAAGCTATTTCACTTTTTTGCTGCCCTATCTCCTTTTGTTCGCGACCCTGCTTTTACCTTTGGGTCCCTGGTGATCCGCAAGATGGAAAACCGGAAATCGACCCCCGTTCTTTTGGTGGCGGTCCTTTTTCTTTCGGCGATCTATGGAGGTTATTTCGGGGGATGCAACGGCATTCTCATCTTGGCGTTTTTTCCATGGTTGGAATGAAAAATATCCAATCGATGAATGCCGTTAAAACGCTTTTGGCCGGATTCATGAACGGTGTGGCCGTCAGCATTTTCTTTTTTAATTATTCGCTGAATTGGCCGGTGACGATGGTCATGATCGCGGGCGCCGTGAGCGGCGGATTTTTGGGCGTTTTTTTTTCGAAAAAGTAAATCCGTCGATTTTGCGGAACTTTATTTCGGTTGTCGGGTTTCTCTTAACCCTTTATTTTTTCATTCACCGGTAGTTTTAAACAGGAAAGGTCAGCGGAGAATCAGCCACTTCCCGACGGAGTGACCTTGGGGAGTCGTGGCTTCCAGGTAATAGAGGCCATTGGCCAGCGGGGCTCCCCCTTTTCCGGTGGGCGACAAAGGAAAGTCATTGGGCCCCGCCGGGAGATTCTGGTAGTTCTGCTCATTCACCATCCGAAAAGCCAGGGTATAGACCTTGATCGCCAGCCAGGCGGCGGGTTGCTTGAGCAGGATCTGCACTTGGACCGGCCCGGGGCCCGTCGAGGGATTGGGAAATGGAATGGGAATTCCCACCGGCATCTGGGCCGTGGCGGTCGGGGTCGGAGTGTCGATGGCGGTTGAAGTATTTGTGGGGGTCGGCGAAGGGGTCATGGTATCGGTCCAGGTCGCTGTCGGAGGCGGGGTGAATGTTTTCGTTGGCGAGGGTGTGGCGGTGCCAGTCGACGACGAAGTCGGGGTGAAAGTGGCGGTCTCTGTTGGGGACTTCGTCATCGTAGGTGTAAAGGTATGGGTTATGGTGGATGATTCAGTTGGCGTGTAGGAAAGCGTGGAAGTGGGGGTGGGAGTCGAGGTGAGGGTTTTGGTGGGCGTGGCCGTACTCGTGAAAAGGGCCGTCCAGGTCGGCGTCGGAGTGGGGGACAGGGTTCCGGACGGGGTGGAAGTCACGGTCGAAGTCGGAAGTGTGGTCGTTGTCCAAGTCGGCGTCGACAAAGTTGGTGTATTGGTCATCGTTGGCGACTGGGAGGCGGTCGCGCTCGGCGTGGCTGTTGAGCTGGGTGTGGCGGAGGGGGTCTTCGTCGCGGTGAAGGTCGTAGTAGCGGTTGGGGACGGGGTCTTGGTGGGAGTGGCGGTTTTGGTTGAAGTGGGACTATTCGTGATAGTGGGGCTCGGCGTGGGCGTGGCCGGTTCCGGGATGATCTGGATGGCGTCGACCATGGCGTTATCGACGCTGGCCGGACCGAATTGGATCGTGATGGCCCCGCCGGCAGGCGCGATATTGTTGAACACCTCATCCAGGGCGATGTTTTCACCTCCGGCTGATTTGAATATATCGAAATTGGTCAGGACCGTGTTTCCGTTGATGGAAACATTGAAAACCCTGTCCCCGGCCGCGGTCCAATAGTTCTCCGCGAACTTAAGCGTCACTTGATAGGACCCGGCGGGAACATTGAAGACATAAGAGAAAGGGTTTCCGTATCGCTGGCTTTGGTAAAGGGCTTGGTCGCCCGCTCCCGGAAGGGATCCCGTGATGGCGTTGGTCGATACGACCGCCGACGTTCCACCCGTATAGTTCTCATCCGCGCTCCAAACATGCCCCTGGCTGTCGGTGGTCTGGGCCCCGCCCGCGACCACCCGCCAAGTGGAGGCGACGACCGGGGTGGGGGTGGGCGTCGGGGTTCCGGCTGATGGTTGATACACCCGCACATAGTCCACCAGCATGGTTTGGGGAAAAGAAGTGCCGGCGTCCGGCGAACCGGGCCAACTGCCTCCGACCGCCAGGTTCAGCAAAAAAAACATCGAGCTGTTGAATTCGTAAGTGCCACCGGCGCCGGCGGCCCCGGCCGAGTTCTGGGTCTCGAAAAGAACCCCGTCCACGTAAAATTGAATCTGATTGGGCTGCCAAAGCGCCGCGAAGGTGTGGTAGGCGTTGTGATAAAGCGCGCCGCCGGGCAGGGTATAGGTCCCGGTGGGGTTCCAGTTGGGGGCGTGAAGGGAGCTGTGGTTGAGCGGCTGGTCCGCGGAGTTCCCGATATTTTCCATGATGTCCATCTCGCCGCAGGCGGGCCATCCGACCGAGCCGATATTATTCCCCAACATCCAATAGGCCGGCCAAATGCCGTCGCCATAGGGCATCTGGATGCGGGCTTCCATGTAGCCGTATTGAAAACTTTGAAGGCCGGACGTTAAAAGGCGGGCGGAGGTATAGCGTCCCACCGTGCCGTAGTTCGGGTTGCCGGGCTGGGTGTCGATGGCGATGATGGCCAGGGCCGAACCGTCGGTGGCGTTGGTGTCCGAGACGATCCGGGAATTGTTGGTGCTGTTGGTGTAGTTTTCCAGTTCGCTGTTGCCCCAACCTCCGTCGCCCGTGTCATAGGTCCAGTTGGCGGGGTTCGGGGCGCTCCCGACGGGCCCGTTAAATTCGTCACTCCAAACCAGGTTGTAGCCGGCGGGAGGCGCGGCCCAGGCCGGGAAGGCGGCCGACAGGAAGGGAAGCAAGAGCGCGGATAAAAACAGCGACCGTCTTTTGGTTCCAACCGCGATTTTTTTAAAGCTGATCGTCATGGTTTCCCCGCTAAAAATGTTTCAAGGCCAAGAGTCCGACAGACCCGCGCTTGTAACGTTTTTAAAGTTTACTCCAGGGGTGTTAATACGCCATGTACAGGAATAACCAATGGATGGATGATTTTGACTTTGGGGCACAGGGAAAACGATTGGGAACTGGGTGCTGGGAAAGCATTCTGAGATGAGCTGTCGATCTGTCATTGCGAGGAGCGTCGCTCATTGGCTTTAGCGACGAAGCAATCCCAGTTTCTGGCCTTTTAATACACCGTGAGATTTAGGCCGCCACAACCCATAAACGGAGATTGCTTCGTCACAAACTTCGTTCCTCGCGATGACATTCAAAAACTATGCGCTTTGCCAAGCGCATAGTTCTAAAACGGCTTCATTTCCCGGCGGGTTTAGGGAAGGGGCTTGTGGTAGGCGTTGTAGAGGGTCTGGACGATCGGGTTCTTTTGGGTGATCCATTCGTTCAATTTGGAACCCTTGAATTCTTTGGGGGACAGGCCATAAACCTTTTTGAAACTTTTGGAAAGATGGAAGCCGTCATAGAAACCCGTGGCCGCGGCGATTTGGGCGAGGCTTTGATTGGTGCGCCTCAAAAGATTGGCGGCCCGGTCCAGCCGGACCATCTTGGCGTATTCCAGGGGACCCAGGTTCAGGGACTTTTGGAAAAGTCGGCACAGGTTCTCGGGGGAAGAGTGGACGGTCTTGGCCAATTCCGTCAGGCTCAAGCGCTCCGGCGGGGACTGGGTGGTCTTGCGGGTGATGACCTCCACCGAGCGCTCGACTAATTCGGGTACTTGGGCGGCCAGTTGAGGCTTCACCTTCACCTGTCCGGAAATATAACTTTTCAATAACAATTCCAGGGTGGGGACCATCAATTCGGTCCTTTGGGGTTCCTTCAGGCTGTCCAACTGCAATAAGTAATTGAATAAAGGACGAAGCACGTCGTTATCCGCTATTTTTCGGGAAACCGGCACGCCTTTGGAGGGAATGGGAAAGCCGCCCCGGCGGGGGATATCGAACTGGACATAGGCGTGGATGGTCCGGTTTCGGGTCGACCATTCGTAGTAATCCCGGACTCCCGGACGCCGAAAAAGGAAGGTGCCTTCCTTGCCTTGGATCACGGCCTGGTCGAAGGTCGCCTTGACCTCGCCTTCCATGATCCAGATGAGCTCATAGTTATCGGAAAGCCGCGGGCCATAGGTGGCGCCCGGAGGGTCGGCGGTGACCCCGGTGACCACGACCCAGAGAGGGGGGAGGGATTTTTTCAAGGCGGCTCCTTCTCGGCTAAAGCTTTGATCCGCGTCAGCGTTTTTTCCGGATGAGCCTAAGCGATCCGGCCCGGTTCCGGCCGTTTCGTTTGGCCTGGTACATGCTCTGATCGGCTAATTTCATAATCGCTTGCGCGGTGACGTCCCCGCTTAAAAAAGTGGCCAGCCCGACGCTGAAGGTCACCCGTTCATTTTTTTCAGCCATGGCCGGAACCTCAGGTACGGTCCGCCTCATTTCCCTCAGAAGTTTATTGACGACCAGGGTGATGTTTTGGGGCGGGGTTTCAGCAAGGATGACCGCGAATTCCTCGCCGCCGACCCGCCCGACCACGTCCGGATTGCGAAGGGCGTTCCTCAGCAGGTTTCCCACCTGGCGGATCACCCGGTCCCCGGCGTCATGGCCGTAATTATCGTTGATGCGCTTGAAATGGTCGATGTCGATCAGCAATAAGCTGAAGGAGCGTTTGTACCTTTGGCACCGCTTGATTTCCTGGGCCAGGGCCTTGTCGAAATGCCGGCGGTTATAAAGTTCGGTCAAGGGATCGGTCAAAGACAGGTTCATCACCTTTTCGTGGATCCTCAAGGATTCGATGGCCAATCCCAACTGGGTGGCGTAGTTCATCAGGCTGGAAACGTCCGATTGGGTGATGGGGCGGTTGAGATGAAGATTGTCCACGGCTAGGGCGCCGATAGTCTTTTCTTTTCCCACCTGGATGGGCACCACGGCGTTGTTGATGACTTCCACCCTATATTGATAGCGCTGGGGTATGCGGCTGGGGATATTGTTGGAGAGAAAGTAACGCACACGGCCGTTGATGACGTCGGCCAGGGGGACCTTTCCGGGGCTGGTATCGAGGGGAAACCGGTCTTTATTGTGCTCATATTTGCCGTTGGCGCCTATCCCTAAAGCCAACTGAAAATGTTTTCCGTCCGGGTCCACCAGGAAAATGCCTGCCCGCTTGAAGCCCATCCCTTTTCGCATCGAATCAATGATGAGTTTAAGCAGGTTCTCAAAGACTAAACCTTCCCGCATGCCTTCCATGACCCGTCGATACATGAGGATTTCATGGTTGAGGAGCCGCTGGCGTTTGAGGAGCTTTTTGATCTTTTCGGGATAGGCCTTTGGCATGGTAGCTCCGTCAAAATAGGGGAAAACCGTTAGATGGCGTGATTTTAGCATTTATTTTGACATTGGACAGAATCTTCCTGACCTAATCCCGGTCTGAATTTCACGGCCGTCCGCTCCAGCCGGCTTCCCGGGCGGACGCATTGCAATTTCTCGGTGACTCGGTTAGTTTTCAAAGGATTCGGAAATCACCTTTAAATAAAAGGAACAGCCATGGCGCCCTCGACTCAATGGAAAGAAACGATCAAACCCGGCGAAGCGGCCAGGCTGGAAAAGTACGCGCAAGCCCTTCACGCCATCCAAAAGAAAAGAGATTCCCAAGGCCCCCTCAAGCGGGCACTGCATCCCAAGGGCCACCTGGGACTCAAAGCCGAATTCACCGTTTTGCCCGACCTGCCTGACTACGCGAAGGTAGGCATTTTTGCCCAACCCTCGACTTACCCGGCCTACGTCCGGTTTTCCAATGGGGGAAGTACGGTCGACGACGACCGCCAGGCCGGAACCACCCGGGCCATCGCGGTCAAGCTATTGGGCGTGGGTGGGAAAAAGATCATTCCCGGCTTGGAAAACGCGCCCACCCAGGATTTTTTACTCATTGGGTCGCCCGCCCTTCCTTTTAAAGACGCCGACGAGTTCGTCCCTTTTGTCACCCATATCGGCAATCCTTTGATCGGGTTGCCCCTGATTATTCTCAAAGTCGGCTTGGGCCGGACCCTGGCCATTATCAAAAAGGTCACCAAGGGGCCAAAGCTCCCGACGATCTCGCTGGCCACAATGAACTATTACAGCGCGGCGCCCATTCAATTCGGCCCTTACGCCGTGCATTACCGGCTCAAGCCCCACGCGGCCAACGCTCCTGACGCTCAACCGGGGCAGACGCCCAATTATTTGGCGGAAGACCTTTCGGCCCGAGTCAAAAAAGAGCCTGTGGTCTTTGATTTCGCGGTTCAATTTTTTGTCGACGAAGTGCAAACGCCCATTGAGGATGTTTCGGTGGAGTGGAAGGAAGACGTCGCGCCCTTTGTGACTTTGGGAAGGTTGACCCTGATCCCGCAGGACCCGGATTCGGCCCCGGGCCGTAAGCTTTATGAATTCATCGAGAAACTTTCGTTTGATATCTGGCACGCGCCCGTGGAGTTTAAACCGCTGGGGAACATCATGCGGGCCCGGCGGGTGGCCTATAAAGCCAGCGCCAAGGAACGGCAGGTTCTTGCGGAGCCGGATGGCACGGAAAAGTTTGAGTGAAAAGGGGAGTTTGGTTCGGCTCTTTCGGATGGATCCGGTCCTGCCTGGACGCGAAGCGAAGCGCCGCTTAAGCCGAGAGCGGCTCCACTTCCATTTCTTTCAAATCCTCCGGGTCCATCACCACATTGATTTCCTGAATCTTCCCATTCTCGATCGTAAATAAGAACGCCACCCGGGGTTTGCCGCCGGCAATCCAGGTTGTTCCCACTGAGCCATTGATGAGGGCCAATTGGGCGGCCACGGCCCGGCCCTTGAATGTTTCGGCGATGTTTTTGGCTCCGGCCATCTCGCTCTGGAAGGGCGGCGCGCCTTTGGACTTGTTGACTTCCGCCATTTTGACGGCCACATCGTCCGCGTAAAGCAGGATGCCGGGGTCCAGCAAGCGCAACAGGGCGTCAAAATTTCCCTCTCGGGAGGCGGTGAGGAAGGCCGCGACAATCGTCCGCTTTTTCGCTTCGTCTTCCCGGTTTTCACTGCCGCCCCGGACGCGGCGGCGGGCGCGGCTGGCCAATTGCCGGGTCGCTTCCGTTGACCGGCCTAAAGTCGAGGCGATCTCCTCGAAGGGAAGATCGAATAGGTCGTGAAGCACAAAGGCCACCCGTTCGGCGGGTGTCAGGGTTCTTAGGATCAAAAGCAAAGCGGAGCCGACCGAGTCGGCTAATTGGGCTTCTTGCGCCGGGTCGCTGGCGGGGGTGCTTGTAGGCTTTTCCAAAATATTTTCTTGGATGGGTTCTTCCTTGCGGACCTTGCGGGAACGAAGCATATCCAGGCAGACCCGGGCCACCACCGTTGTCAGCCAGCCGCCGAGGTTCTCAATGCGGTCCGCTTCCGACCGGGAGAGGCGCAGCCAGGCTTCTTGGACGGCGTCTTCCGCCTCGCCGTTGGAACCCAATATCCGATAGGCCACGGCCCTTAGATGGGCGCGCTTTTCTTGGAACCGCTCGGCCAGCCAGTCGCTTTCCGTCATTTGAAATCCTTTTCACTGTCACATAGTCCGGGTGTCAGCCGTCATCTTAATGACGAACCATCGGGATGGGGTGTGACATCCCTTCATTATTATTTTATCGGGAGGATTTATGCAATTTCTGGCCTTGATTTACCAAAAAGAAAAGCTTCAAAAGGATTTTTCAAAGGAAGAGTGGGGCAAAATTTATGTCGAGTACCAGGCGGTGGGAAAAGAATTGAAGGACAAGGGCCTATTAAAAGTGGGTTATGGGCTTCAACCGACGGCGGCCGCTAAGACAGTTCAATCCCGCGGGGGGCAGGTTTTGATCCAGGAAGGCCCGGCTTACTTGACCGAGGATTCCTTGAGCGGCGTCAACCTGATCGAGGCGCCGGATTTGCGGACCGCTTTGGAAGCCGCGGCCAGGTTTCCCTCGGCGCGGTGGGGAAGCGTGGAGGTGCGGCCGCTGATGGATTATAAAGCTACGCCGGACGCGACTTACCAGGCCGCCAAGTCCTAATCTGAAATTTTTGGTTCTTGGTCATTCGGCCAATTGTATGATGGGAAGGATTTTGACCAAACCGGCCCCTGCCGGCGATTTCGAGGAGGCGGAGGATGAACATCCTGCTTTGGGTGCTTCAAGTTTTGTTGGCTCTGTATTACGCGATGGGCGGGAGCTGGATGCTGAAAAATATCCCGGCGGGTTGGTTGAAAATTATGCCCAGGCCCGTCTGGATGGCCATCGGTTTTCTGCAGATCTTGCTGGCGTTGGGATTGGTCTTGCCCGGCTTGTTCGGGAAAACACTTCTCATTCCCATTGCCGCCATCGGCGTGGCCGCGGAAACGCTTTTCGTCGCCGCGTTGACAAGGCCCAAGTTTCAGGGCCTGCTTTGGGTTTTGATTCCCGCGCTTTTGTCCCTGTTCGTCGCTTATGGCAGGATGACGCCGAAGCCGTTCTAATCCCGCCGGGGTGAAACGATGAAAAGTGAGGCGCGCGCCAAGGTCGGACGGCCACGGAGCCTATTTTTAAAAGAAAGGGAAAGTAAATGAATTTTTTGTTATGGATTCTTCAAATTTTGCTGGCTTTGTGGAACTTGATGGGGGCTTTTTACATGATAGGTCATTATCCAAACTTGGCCAAGCCTTGGGCCTTGGGTGCCTTGCCCAAGCCGGTTTGGATCGCTTACGGTGTGCTGGAAATATTGTTCGCGCTGGGTTTATTTTTGCCCAAGCTCGTTTCTGGCGCGGCCATTGGCCTGGCCGGGCTCGTACTGCTCGGCATCGCGCTGTTCGCCCAATATACGGGGGCCGGTCTTCTCTGGGCTTTTGTGCCGGCCCTCTTGCTTGCCTTTGTCGTCTATGGAAGGATAGTGCTGAAGCCTTTTTAAGTTTAGCCAGGACGGCCACATGAAAAAGTCAGACGCGGGCCAAGGCCATTCGGCCTCGGAGCTTATTTCCCAAAGAATCGTCGAACTCGGGGATTGGCGGGGAAAAACCCTCGCCCGGATGCGAAAGTTCATCCAGCAAGCCGACCCTGGCGTTCTTGAGTCGTGGAAATGGCGGGGTGTTCCCGTTTGGGAGCATGAGGGCATTATTTGCACGGGCGAATCCTACAAGAGCGTGGTGAAGCTGACCTTCGCGAAGGGTGCGGCGCTGAAAGATCCGGCCCGCCTCTTTAATTCAAGCCTTGAGGGAAATACCCGCCGCGCCATCGATATCCACGAGGGGGAAAAAGTGAACGAGGCCGCCTTTAAGGCCCTCGTGCGCCAAGCGATTGCCCTGAACCTTTCCCGTCCGTCGAAATCTTCCAAGAAAAAGAAAGCCTAAGGGATTCGGCGGATTCCCGCCGGGATCCAAGAGAGGTTTATGGGAATGAGCCGAGAAAAATGGAGTCCGCGGGCGAACGGTGAACTGGCCCGGCGCGACGTGTGGATCACCATGGGGGGAGTGGGGCTGGCTTTGTTCATGGCCTCGCTGGACCAGACCATCGTGGCCACCGCCATGCCCCGGATTGTGCGGGAGCTAAGCGGTTTCGCCAGCTATTCGGGCGTGGTGACGGCTTATATGATCGCCTCCACGGCGGTCATGCCGATCGTGGGCAAACTCAGCGACGTCCATGGCCGTAAATATTATCTTTTGGGCGGCGTCCTTTGGTTCACCGCGGCCAGTGTGTTGTGCGGGCTGGCCCAAAGCATGCCCGAATTGATCGCCTTCCGGGCGCTGCAGGGAATTGGCGCCGGCACCATGACCTGCGTGGCTTCCACTACCATCGCGGATCTTTTTTCTCCTTCGGAGCGGGGCAAGATCATCGGAATCATCGTGCCGATCTCGGCGGTATCGAGCGTGATGGGGCCGCTCTTGGGGGGCTTTTTGACCGATGGGCCGGGATGGCGTTATGTTTTTTTCGTCAACCTGCCCATCGGCCTTTTGGGCTGCGCCGTTTTGGCCCGGTTCGCCCCTTATATAAAGCCTTCCAAGCCGGGGGATTTTAAAGTCGATTACGCGGGGGTCGCCGCCTTGATCGCCTCGGTGGTGCCTTTGCTTCTGGCGTTGGACGGGATTGACAAGGACCATCCCTGGTTTTCACCTCAAATCTTGGGGCTGGGCTTCGTCGGTTTATTTTTCGGTTTCGTTTTCCTTTGGATCGAAAAAAGGGCCGCCCATCCCATCCTGCCCTTGGAACTTTTCAAAATTTCAATCGTGTCCATCTCATTGGCGTCGGCGGCCTTGACCTCGGCGGCGGTGTTCGGCATCACCTTTTTTCTGCCGCTTTTCGTCCAGCAGGTTTTGGGCGCCAACGCTAAGACCAGCGGCGTCCTGCTTTTGCCTTTTACCTTGACCGTGATCATCGCCTTGACGGTGACGGGCCAATTGATCAGCCGCACCGGGCGCTACCGGATCTTCGCGCTGTTGGGACCGGCCGTCGCCCTTGTGGGGGCTTTGCTTTTGGCCCGGCTCAATCCCGCCACGACCCACGCCACGCTGGTGGCGGACATCATGGTGGTGGGCGTGGGATTCGCCTTTTGCATCCCCGTTTACAATCTGGCCACGCAAAACGCCGTGCCCATGCCTCTTTTGGGATCGGCCACCTCGATGGTGAATTTTATGCGGGCCATCGGCCCGTCATTGGGCTTGGCGGTTTTCGGAAGCATCCTGACCACGCGAACCCAAAGCGCCGGGATCGCCGCGGCCTTGGAGGCCATTTTCGGCCTCATTCCTATCATTCTGGTTTTGACCTTGGTCCTGGCTTTTTACCTGAAAGAACTGCCGCTTCGAAAATTCACGGCGGCCCGAAAAGCGGTTCCGGAAGACTTGGAGTAGTCAGGAAAACAAGGGCCTCAATTGAAAGCTAGATAAAGTTTTGCTAGGCTTTGATCCGTTAAATTTTTGTTCTGTAAGGATATTGATGCGCCCTCCCAAATTGTTTTCCATCTCATTGTTTTTACTCTTGATGGGTCTGACGGCCTCCGCCTTTTGGCTTCAGTCCTGCGGCGGCGGCACGCCCTCGTCGCCGACCTCCGCCACTTCCACCCCGACCGCCACGGGCACCGTGACTTCCACAGGCACGACCACTCCCACGGTCACCGTCACCCCCACCCCTACGCCCTGCACGGGGACCGTGTCGGGCACTTTCGGCCAAGCGACCGGGACCCAAAGTTATACCATCGCGGGCAATAGCTATGCCGCGCCCTTTACGGCTCCGGCGACGGGGAATGCCTGGCAGGTGGTGATGCCGGAACTTGAAACCGTGGCGAGTCCCGGAAACATCCGGGTGGGTATTTATTCGGACAATTCGGGACCCGACCAACTCTTGAGTTCGTCGGACAATGTCGTCCCCCCGGCTTCGCCCAACGCGGGCAGTGTGACTTTCGCCTTGCCGCCGGTCCACTTGGTCGGCGGGCAGGTTTATTGGTTTGCTTTCGGGATACCCACCGATGGGACTGATATCGGATTCCCCGACGCGAACGAAGACGGGGCGAGCGCCGAGCGGGCCGCTTATAGCGTGGATCTGCCGACCAACGGCACTTGGAACGTGTCCAATGTCTTGGCCGCTTACACCATTACCTATTGCCAATAGCCGCCTGGCGTTGTGAGCTGGGCCGGCTCAATCAGAGTGACCCATGGCTCAATCCAATTGAGCCGCCTAGATTCATTCTGGAAAATATTTTCTCCCCAAGTTCCCCGCGAACATTGAACCCCCATTCAACCGGTCCTAGGTTGTTCCCGTTGGAATTTTCAAACGGAGGCGGCTATGGGAAATCTTGCGGTGACCAGCGACGCTGATTTTAAAAAAGATGTTTTGGATTCGGACTTGCCGGTCTTGGTGGATTTTTGGGCTGAATGGTGTCCGCCTTGCCGGGTGATGACGCCTCTTCTTGAGGAAATGGCGGTCGAGATGGCGGGAAAGCTCAAGATCGTGAAGTTGGATGTGGACGTTAACCAGGAAACGTCCGCCGCCTACCGGGTAATGAGCATGCCGACTTTTTTACTTTTCAAAAAGGGCCAGGTCATTCGGCAGTGGATCGGTTCCCGGGCCAAGGCAAAGTTCCTCGGGGAAATCCAAACCCACTTGGATGGCGCCCATTCGACAAGATAAAAACGACCTTTGTCTTAGGGTTTCCAAAAAAAATGTTTTTGATTTCCACTGAGATCATCCCCGTTCAGTCAAAACTACCCCGCGCAAATTACGACGTTAAATAGGCACTTTTTCCTAAACCCCGGAAAACCCGCGTTTGCTTAAAATCGTCCGGACATAATTGGGTCAAATTTACCCAAGTGTAAAAATGACCCTCGAATTATTAAATGTTATTGAACAAACTTTGGCTTATTCAAGGTTAAAATTGGCATGTTCGTTGCTCTTCCTTGTCATATCGAGCTGATGCCTTGACCCTTCGAAAGCCGAGGAACCTGTGGAAGACGCCGCTGAAATTATCCAAGAATTTCTACAGGAAAGCCGCGAGGGTTTGGACCGTTTGGAAGACGGCTTGATCAACTATGAGAAAAATCCCGCCGACGCCAACCAGTTATCGGCGCTTTTTCGGGTGCTGCATACGCTGAAAGGGACCGCGGGATTTCTTGGCTTCTCCCGCCTCGAAAAACTGGCCCATGGCGGCGAGGGCGTCTTGTCCCAAATGCGGGACGGGAAAATCCGAATGACGCCGGCATTGGCCACCCTTTTGTTGGAACTCACCGACTTGCTGCGCTTGGGTTTGCGGCCGATTGAATCCGGCGCGGGTGAGGAAAAGGCCGATGACAGCGCCTTTCTTAAAAGACTTCAGGCCGCCGGTGAGGCCCCGGCTGAGCCGGGAGACGATGGCGAACGGTCTTCGGCGCCGGTGTCATCCGAACGGAAAGAAGACAACGGGCTTCGGGTATCCATTGGACTGCTGGATCAATTGATGAACCTGACCGGGGAAATGGTCCTGGCCCGCAACCGGGTTTTCCAATTCGCCGCCGCCCAGACCGATCCCGCTTTCAACGCCGTGCTCCAGCCCCTCAACCAGCTGACCTTGAAACTCCAAGAGGGCGTCTTGAAGGCGCGGTTGCAGCCCCTCTCCCATTTGTGGGGGCGCTTTCCCCGGCTGGCGCGCGATACGGCGAAGGCCTGCGGCAAGCAAGCGGTTTTGGAAATGGAGGGGGAGGACATCGAGATCGACCGGGGCGTCTTGGAAATGATCCGCGACCCCCTGACCCATTTGGTGCGCAACGCGATCGATCACGGCCTGGAATCGCCGGATGAAAGGCTGAAGGCCGGGAAAAGCGCCGAAGGCCGGATCAGCTTGAAGGCGTTTCATGAGGCGGGGGCCGTGCAGTTGGAGATTAAGGACGATGGCGCGGGATTGGGTTTGGACAAGATTAAGCGAAAAGCCTTACGGGACGGGTTGATCACCGCCGACCAAGCCGAACAAATCGATCCCGACAACCTGGCCCAGTTTATTTTCCGGCCGGGATTTTCAACGGCGGAAAAACTGACCTCCATTTCCGGACGCGGCGTGGGATTGGATGTGGTCAAGGCCAACCTGGAAAAGATCGGCGGAAAAGTCGAGGTCCAAAGCCTGCCGGGCCAGGGAACCTCCTTCAAACTCAAAATACCCCTGACCTTGACCACCCTGCCGGCGCTGGTGGCCCATTGCGACGGCCGTCCTTACATCCTGCCCCGGGCCCACGTGGAAGAAATTATCCGCATCCAGGACAGCTACATCCACCGGGGGATTGAGTATCTGCCGGAGGCCCCGGTTTACCGGCTCCGGGGGAAACTTTTGCCCCTGATTTTCCTGCGCCAAGAATTGAAAGCCGGCGGGAGCGAGGAGCTTTCAGCTTTCAACATTGTGGTTTTGCGGGTGGAGGAGAGGCTTTTGGGCCTGGTGGTGGACTCGGTGGCGGATTTCCAGGAAGTGGTGGTGAAGCCCCTGGGACGGCATTTTAAGTCGATTCCGCTTTACGCCGGCAGCACCATCCTGGGGGACGGCCAGGTGGCGCTGATTATGGACGTGCCGGGATTGGCCAAACGCTGCCGGGTGTTATCGGCGCAGTCCGAATCCCAAGCCTTCACGCCGAAAAAAATAGGGCCGGAAATCCTCACGGATAAGACCCAGCTGGCGATCCTGTTTCAAACGCCCGATGACGGGCGGATGGCCCTGTCGCTGGAAAAGGTTTTGCGCCTGGAAACTTTTCAGCCCGGCGCGGTGGAAAAATCCGGCGGCCTGGAAGTGATCCAATATGGCGGGAAAATTTTGCCGCTGGTTTATGTTTCCCGGATGCTTCCCGAAAGACGGCAGATCAACCGCAATGCCTCGGACCGGGACCTCGAAAAAATTCAAGTCGTGGTCTACGACAACGGGCGGGAAGAGGTTGGATTGGTGGTGGACCGGGTGCTGGACATCGTGAAGGCTCCCTTGGAAGTCCAGCGCCCGCCCGCCCGGGCGCTCGTGAAGGGCTCCATGATCTTGAAAGAGCGGATCACCGAGTTATTGGACGTCCCGGCCTTGCTGGCGGCCGCGGGCATCGGAAAGGACGTTCCCATTGGCGCCTGAAACTTCTTATTGCTCCTTCCAAGTGGGGGATTTTCTTTTCGGCGTTGAGACCGGCCGGGTCCAGGAAGTGCTGCGCGGGTTTTCCGTGACGCCGGTCCCCTTGGCCCCGGCTTGGGTCGCCGGGCTGGTCAATCTGCGGGGCCAAGTGGTCACGGTTTTGGATTTGAAAGGGCGGTTGGGGCTGACAGGGGACAGCGGGGCCTCTCCCGGCTTTTGCGTCATATTGAAAGACCGCGAGGAATGGATCGGACTGCCGGTGGACGGGATCGGGGATGTGCTGGAGCCGCCCTCGGGCTCTTTTGAGCAGGTTCCCGCGACGCTGACGGGGGAGTCCCGACGCCTGATCCGGGGAGCTTACAAACTCAAGCGCAGCCTATTGCTGGCTTTGGATGTGGAGGAAACATTGGGGACGCGGAATTGGCAGTGAAGTTCCAGGTGACCGGCCGGGTCATCCATACCCGCTGAGTCGAAATGACGCTGTTGGGGAGCGGGAGTTTCTTTGTTTTTCTTTTTTTGAGCGACTTTGTTTTGGCACGTGGGTTGCTTTATCCGATGGGTGAACCGTGGCGGTCAAATTTTAAGGACAAGGGAAAAACGAAATGACAGGAAAATCAGCGGCGCGGCGGGGAATGTGGCTATCGGTCCTGGGTTTATCGGCGGTTTTGAGTTTGCCGGTCGCCGCCCGGGCCCAATTGGACGCGGCCGCCACGCCCGAGCCGACGGTCGATGTGAGCCAGATGAGCCTGGAAAACCTGGCGGGGCTGGATGTCCAAGTGACTTCCTCGGCCAAAAAAGCGGAGTCCCTCCGGGACGCGACTTCGGCCCTTTACGTCATCACCTCCGAGGACATCCGCGAAAGCGGATCCCAGCACCTGGCCGATCTTTTCCGCATGGTGCCGGGCCTTCAGGTTTCCCGGGTGGACGCCAGCCAATGGTCCATCACCGCCCGGGGATTCAACTCCCTCTATAACAATAAGATGCTGGTCCTGGTCGACGGCCGCAGCGTTTACCAAAGCACCTTCGGCGGGGTCAATTGGGATGAATTGGACATTCCGCTGGAGGATATCGACCGCATCGAGGTGATCCGCGGCCCCGGGGGGACCCTGTGGGGCTCCAACGCCGTGAACGGCATCATCAACATCATCACCAAGGATTCCAAGATCACGCAGGGCTTCTACGCCACCAGCCTGACCGGCAGCGGCGCCAGCAACATGGGCGCCATCCGCTACGGGGGCAAGATCGGGGATGACCTTTTTTACCGGGTCTATGGCAAGACGCTCAATCAAGGGCCCTTTTCCGATTCGGACGGCTTGAACAAAAATGGCGATGATAATTGGACCGCCCAGCAGTTGGGCACGCGGTTGGATTGGCACGAGGAAAAGGACCTGGTCACCCTCCAGGCGGATTACCAATTGGCGAACCTTTACTTGCCCGGGACCACCTTCGACCCATTCACGCTCCAAACTTCGCCTGAGGAAGTCGCCGATACGGTGGACCGGGACGACCATGTCCTGGGCAATTGGACCCATACCTTTTCCGACAGCTCGGAAAGTCAATTGAACCTTTACTACGACCAGGTCAACATGCAGGCGGAAACGGGCCGGCAGACCGCGCTGAACACCGTCGACGCCGAGTTCCAACACCGCTTCCAACTCAACGATTGGAACGAGATCACCTGGGGCTTGGAGTTCCGCAACGTTTCGGACGATTACGGGCTTCCGGGCGGGACTTTGTACATTCCGGAAAAAGCGTCTTTGAATACCTATGGCGGTTTTTTGCAGGACAAACTGACCTTGGAGCAGAACCGTTTTTTCCTGACCGCCGGAGCCAAATTGGAAAACAACCCCTACACCGGCGACGAGTGGCAGCCCTCCGGGCGCCTGCTTTGGACCCCGGACAAAACCAACAGCGTCTGGGCGGCCGTATCCCGCACGGTGCGGGTCCCCAGCCGGGCTGAGGAAGGCATCGTCGATTTTCTCAACGGCCAGGTGGCTCCGGGCCCCACCACTTTTTACACCGCCATTGTGGGCAACCCTAATTTGCAGGTGGAAGACGTGGTGGCTTATGAATTGGGTTTCCGCACCAGCTGGACCCCCCAATTGTCCTTGGACTTGGCCGGTTTTTATGACCGCTATTACCGGACCATCGGGGAAGATTTTGTCGTCAATAGCGGGCCCAGCTATCCGCCGACTCCCTACGGCGGTTTTTACGGGGCGGAACTGTTGGTGGACAATGTGGATGGGGGAGGGATTTACGGGGCCGAACTCAGCGTGAAGTGGGACATCACGAATAATCTCAAAGGCGCCCTTGCTTACACTTACAACGGCTATGACGCGACCTCGAACTCCATCTCCAATATTTTCAACGGGGACCCGCCTCCCCATAACATCGTGGATGGCCGCTTGAGTTGGAACGCGACTTCCGAATGGCAATTCAACACCACTTTTTACTGGGTGGACGCGACCTATATCAACGACCCGACGGGACAATTCACGGGCGTGCTGGCCCCTTATGATGTCTGGGACCTGGGCGCCACCTGGAAGCCCGCCGACCATTGGGAAATCTCGGTATGGGGGCAGGACTTGGAAGGCGCCCACCAGGAAGCCTCGGCTTTCCTAAACGGTTCCAGCCCGGTGCCGGCGGTTTACGGCCAAGTCACGGTCCGGTATTAAGCCCATGGAAAATCCCCTCAAAAAAATAAAAAGGCTGTTGGCCGCCGCGGTTTGGCTTTTGTCCGCCGGAGCGGCCTCGCGGGCGGCCGCCCAAGACGTCAATGAGTACACGGTGAAGGCGGCTTATCTCTACAACTTCGCCAAGTTCGTCCAATGGCCCGACAAGGCGTTCGGCGGGAAGTCGATGATATTCACCATCGGCATTTTGGGAAACGATCCCTTTGGAACGCTTTTGGAACAGGCGGTCGACGGGAAAATGGTGGATGGCCGCTCCATCACGATCAAGCGGTTTGACGGGTTTGAGGACTCCCAAACCGCCTCGATCCGAAAATGCCAAATTCTTTTCATCTGCTATTCCGAAAAAGACCGCCTGCCCGAGATTTTTACCGCGCTCCAGGGCGCGCCGGTCCTCACGGTGTCCGAAATTGAGAGGTTCCCGGCCAAGGGCGGCATGATTTTGTTTGACCAGGAAGGGGACCGCATCACGCTGGGGATCAACCCGGGACCCGCGACGAAGGCGGGCCTTACCTTGAGCGCGCAGTCTGCTGCAGGTTTCCAAAATTTATACCGGAGAGTGACCATGCCTTTTATCGACTTCAAAAATATACCCTTGAGGCACAAGGTGACGGCCATCGCGTCCATCGCCAGCTCGATTTCGCTGATCTTGGCCTGCGGCCTTTTCATCCTGAACGAGAGGATTTCTTTTCCCAAGGTGATGGCCCAAAACGTGACCAACCTGGGCCAAATTATCGGGGATGCCTGCACGGCCTCGCTGAGCTTTAATGACCCCAAAACCGCCCAAGAGCTGGTCGACAACTTGAAGGCCAACCCCCATATCCAGGTGGCCGCCCTTTATGGCGCGGCTGGCGAGCCTTTCGCCAGCTACCGCTCCCAGGCGGCTGATCCGGTTTCTTTCAACCCCCGGCCGCCGGGCCGGGAAAATGACCGGGCCGACGCCGACAGCGTTGATTTTTCCAACGGCCAAGTGGCCTTGACCCACGATATTTTTTCCGGAAACGACCGGGTGGGGACGCTTTACCTGGTTTCGGACCTCAAAGAAATGCAGACCCGGCTCCAGGCCTACACCCTGCTGACGGTGGTGGTGTGTCTTTTGTCTTTTTTGGTTTCCTTCCTCGTGGCGGCCCGCTTACAGCGGCATGTCACCCAGCCCTTGCGCCTGGTTTTGGACGGATTGAAGGATATCGCCCGCGGCGAGGGGGACTTGACCAAACGGCTGGAAGTGGCGGGCCGGGATGAGTTGGCCGAATTGGCGGGGGCGTTCAACACTTTTACCGAAAGGCTGCAGGGGATGGTGCGGGGGATCGGCGGCAATATCCAAAGCCTGACGAGCGCCTCCGAGCAACTTTCGGAGACTTCCGTGCTGATGAGCGCCAGCACCCAGGAAACTTCCACCCAGGCCAATGTGGTTTCGGTGGGCGCCGCGCAAGTCAGCCAGAACCTTCAAATGGTGGCGACGGCCACCGATGGCATGGCCCACAGCATCAAAGAAATCGCGGTGTCCGCCAACCAAGCGGCGCAAATCGCCACAACCGCCGTGAAGACAGCCCGGGATACCAACCAGCACGTGACCCAATTGGGCAAGAGCGGGGCCGAGATCGGCCAGGTGATCAAGGTCATCACCTCGATCGCCGAGCAAACCAATCTTTTGGCGTTGAACGCCACCATTGAGGCCGCGCGGGCCGGGGACGCGGGCCGGGGTTTCGCCGTGGTGGCCAACGAGATCAAGGAATTGGCCCGGGAAACGGCGAGGGCCACCGAGGATATCAGCCGCAAAATCGAGGCCATCCAAGGCAATACCCAGGCCTCGGTGACCGCCATCGGAAAAATCACCGAGATCATCAACCAGGTGAACGATATTTCGAACACCATCGCCAGCGCGGTGGAGGAACAAACCGCCACCACCAACGAGATTGGGCGCAATATCACGCAGGCGGCCAAGGGAAGCTCGGAGATCGCGGCCAGCATTTCGGGCGTGGCCCTGGCCACGGGCGGCACTTCCAAGGGGGCCAATGACGCGCGCGCGGCGGCCAAAGACTTGGTCCGCACGGCGGGGGAGCTTCAAAAGCTGTTAGGGCAGTTCAAGTATTAGAGGTTAAGAGAAGGAGGTTTTATGCAAGCGCTTATCATTGACGATTCCAGGGCCATGCGCATGATCCTGAAAAAACTGCTCTTGGAGATGGGGTTCGGGGTTTCGGAGGCCGACAACGGCTTGACTGGATTGGACGCTTTGGGCCAGGAGCCCAGGCCCGAGCTGGTCTTGGTGGATTGGAACATGCCGGAAATGAACGGATACGATTTCGTGAAGTCGGTGCGATCCAAACCCGAGTATGACCAGGTCAAACTGGTGGTGGTCAGCAGCGAGACCCAGGCGGAGGGTGTGTCGCGGATGGAAGAGGCCGGGGCGGATGAGTATATCGCCAAGCCGTTTAACAAAGAATCATTGGCTGAAAAATTGGGGCTTTTAGGTTTTCCAAGGATTTGAACATGGGACGAATCAAAATTCTCGTGGCGGACGATTCGGTGGTCATTCGAAGAATGCTGGCCCACGTCCTTTCGGACGAGCCGGATATGGAAGTGATCGGGACCGCTCCCGACGGCGGGATCGCCTTGGCTAAAATCCCCCAATGCAATCCGGACTTGTTGATCCTGGACGTGGAGATGCCGAACCTGAACGGCCTGGAAACCCTGCGCCAGACGCGGAGGCTGTATCCCGATTTGCCGGTCATCATGTTCAGCAGTTTTACCCGTAAAGGCGCGGAGGCCACCATCGACGCTTTGCTTTTGGGGGCGCAGGACTATTTGGAAAAACCCTCCTCGGGATTCCTGGAGGAATCCATCCAGCGGGTGAAAGAGGATTTGATCCCCAAAATCCGGGCCTTGGCGGAAAAAATGCCCAAGCCGCCAAGTCTTGAGCCGGGGATGGAAACCTTGCCGTTGTTTCCCGGGCCCGCGCGGGCCCGCGTGAAGAACCCCAAAATTAAACCCCAGCGGGTGGACTTGGTGGTGGTGGGGGTGTCCACCGGGGGCCCCAGCGCCCTGGCCGCCCTGCTTCCGTCCCTTCCGGCGGATTTTCCCGTGCCGGTCTTGATCGTCCAGCATATGCCGCCGGTTTTCACGGGGACCCTGGCTGAGCGATTAACGGATAAATCGGTTTTAGAAGTCCGGGAAGCCATGGTGTCCGAGGTCTTAAGGCCCGGCATGGTCCGCTTGGCGCCGGGGGATTATCACCTGGCGGTTCGGCTTTCGGGCGAGGGGCCCCAGGCTTGGACTTTTCAGGGGCCTTTCTTTAATTCCTGCCGGCCCAGCGTGGACGTGTTGTTCCAATCGGCGGCCGCGGTTTATGGGCCCAATGTGCTGGCGGTTTTATTAACCGGCATGGGACAAGACGGGCTCAAGGGGGCCGAACAGATCGTGGAAAGGGGCGGTCAGGTCCTGGCCCAGGATGAGGCCAGCAGCGTGGTCTGGGGGATGCCCGGGGAAGTGGTCCGGGCGGGACTGGCCGAAAAGGTGCTGCCCCTGCAGGAGATGGGACCCGAAATTATTCGACGGGCGCGGTATGAACGCGCGGATTTTTCCGCTTCGCCTTTTTCGCGGCCGCGAAAAGAGGGGATGTCGCTATGACCGCCACGACCCTTTATTTTGATTTTTTGCGGCGCCTGGTTCAGGAACATTGCGGGGTCCTGTTGGACAAGGACAAGGAATATTTGATCGCCTCTTCCCTGGAACCGGCCTTGGAAGGCTGGGGATTTGAGAGCCTGGCCCAGTTGATGGCCCAACTGCCGCAGGACTCCCGGGGGCCCTTGGCCCGCAAGGTCGTGGAAGCCTTGATCCCGGCCGAGACCTATTTTTTCAGGGATCCGGCTTTGTTTGAGCTGCTGGAACAAAAGGTGATTCCGGACTTGGTGGCGGCGCGCGAAAAGGAAAAGCGCTTGGTCCTGTGGTCGATGGGCTGTTCCAGCGGCCAAGAAATCTATAGTTTGGCCCTATTGATTAAGGAAAAATTCCCGTTTCTTTTGAACTGGGATTTGAGGCTGACGGGGAGTGATTTTTCCCGGGCCATTTTGGAACGGGCCCGGCAGGGCCGTTATAACCCCGTCGAGATCCGCCGGGGGTTGTCCGCGGAATATTTGGCGAAATATTTCCACCGCCTCGAGGGTGATTGGCAAGTGAACGATGAAGTGCGGGCGCTCATCCAGTTCAAAGAAAGCAATTTGAAGGACCTGAGGCTGGAAGCGGGTCCGGTTGATTTATTGTTGTTGAGGAACGTGTTGATTTATTTCGACGATGAGATGAAGGAAAAGATTTTTTTGGAATTGCGGCGGTTATTGCGGCCGGAGGGGACCCTTTTTCTGGGCTCCTCGGAGAGCACCTTGTTTCTGGACAGCGGTTTCCAGGGCGAGACATTTGGTAAAACCATCACCGGTTATAAGTTGAAAAGTGAAAGAGGTTGAGCATGGAAACGACCGAAATCCGGATGGACAGCGTCCCCAAGCTGGTGAGCGACATTTGGGGGTCGATGTTGGAGATGGAAATCGCGCCCGCCGTTTCGGCCGGGGAAGAGGCGCTCGCGGGCGTCTATACGGCCTGGGTCCGGGTGATCGGCAGCCAGAACATCACGGTGATCCTAAGGTGCCCGGATATTCTGGCGCGAAAAGCCGCCGCCGCCATGTTTCAGTGCCCGATTGAGGAAGTCGTCCCGGACCAAATCCGGGACGGATTGAAAGAAATCGTGAATATCCTGGGGGGGAATTTAAAAGGCATGATGACCAAATACCATTTTCTTTCCATGCCCGCCGTTTCCGAGCCGGACCGGGAACCGCGATTCCCGGCCGGCGACATCCTCGGCTTGTTTCATTTCCAAAGTCAGGGCCAGCCCTTACAGCTGACCTTGCTGAAGGTGGACTGAGCGTGAAAGTTTCAATCATTCATTTGGGCGGGAAAACGGCCTCATGAGATCCCCTTTCAGGAAGTGGCTGAAGATTGGGGCGGCCGGCGTCCTTTTAGGGGCGGCGCTGATCTTTGTCTCGGGCTACAGCGGCATCCGCCAGCTGGAGAACGGCGCCGAATGGGCGGATCACGCGTTTCGCGTGATTCAGGGATTCCAAAAAATCCAATTGGACTTGAAGCAAATTGAGGTGGATTACACCCGGTATCTGTTGACCCGGGACGCCAAAATTTTGGGCCCCTTGAGCCGGGAAATGAGCCGCGTGGATCAGGACACCCGGAATTTACGGGAGTCGGTTGAGGAAGATCCCCTGCCGGTGACCAGTTTGGACCTGTTGGATAATTTGGTGGCCGCCCAAATTTCCGGCGTCGAGCGGGGCCTCCGCTGGGCCCAGGCGGGGAAATGGGAACTGGCGGTGGGGGATGTGCAGGGTTCGGCGTTCAAAAAAACGAACGGCGAAATTCAGGGTCTCATTCAAGACCTCAGCCGCCTGGAAGCCTGGTCCTTGAAAATCCACAGGTCCGAAGAGGCGATTGGAAGCCGGCGCAACCTGGATGTGATTTTGGTCGGGGGGGCGGTCTTAGGCCTGGTGTGCCTGTTGGCGGCTTATTTCACGCTGCGTCAAATCCGCCAGCGCCGGATCGCCCATAACCGGCTGGTCTCCAGCGAGCAAAAATTCAAGACTTTGGCCGAGACGTCCAATGACCCATTCCTCACCTTTGGCCGGGATGGGGTCCTGACCGCCGTAAACCCCGCGGCCGAGGCGATGTTCGGATATTCCCGGGAGGAGCTCCTGGGCCAAAACATTTATTTTTTAATTTCACCGGGGTTTTTGGAGCGGGTGGGCGCGGCGGCGCTCGACGGTTTTTTCTTCAAGGATGACCCGGCGGAGGGTGAGAAATTCCTGGAAGCCGAGATGCTCCGCAAGGATGGGGTGAAAATACCGGTGGAAATCAATTTGGCAACCCGGGAAAACCGTGACGGCGGTTATTTCACGCTCATCGCCCGGGACATCAGCGACCGGAAATTTTTTATCCGTACCCTGATGGACAATGAGCACCGATTGTTTCAGTTTCTGGAAGTAGTGCCCGTCGGGATTTTTGTCTTGGATGCCATGGGAAAACCTTATTACGCGAACCAAACAGCCAAACAAATCCTGGGCCAGGGGGTTTTGCGGGAGGTTTCCCCCGAGACCCTTTCGAAGGCTTACCGCTTCCAGGAAGCCCAGGGGGGAGCGGCTTATCCCGCGGAACGGATGCCGCTCTTGAGGGCTTTGCGGGGCGAGAAATCTAACGTTGAGGATTTGATCGTGCGGCTCCCGGAAAATGAAACCGCGCTTCAAATGTGGGGCTCGCCTATTTTGGACGTGAACGGAAAAGTGAAGTTCGCCGTGGCGGCCCTGGTGGATATCGGCGAGCGGCAAAGGGCGGAAAAGGAACTGGCCGACAACGTGGAAAAATTCAAGGCTGTGACCGAAACCGCCACCGAAGGAATCGTGTTATGCGACGCCCACGGGGATATTCGGTACTTCAACCACAGCGCGGAAAAGATTTTTGGCTATCGCCCGGAGGAAATCCTGGGGAAGCCCTTTGTGGTGCTTTTGCCCGAGCGGCTCAACCGGCTTTACCGGGATGACTGGGGCCGTCCTTTGGAAGCCTCCCGGATGGAATTGGTGGGGCGGCGAAAAGATCTGGGCGAGTTTCCGCTGGAAATCTCGTCCTCGTCCTGGGAAACCAAAGGGGGCGTTTTCCATACCCGCATCCTGCGGGATATTTCGGACCGGCGTCAGGCGGAAAACATCCTCCAGGAACGGGAAGAAATGTTCCGGAATCTTTTCGAGGAAGGGCCCATCGGCATGACCCTGACCAACCGCGACCGGGAATGGATCAACGTGAACCAGGCTTTTTGCCAGATGTTGGGCTACCGGAAAAAAGAATTGATCCACCAGCCCTTTTACGGGCATTCGGAAGCCGAGGACGTGAAGGTCGACCGGGAAATGGCCAATAAATTGTTCGATGGACTCATCCCCAGCTACCAGATTGAGAAACGCTACCTGACCCGGGATGGGAAAAGCGTTTGGTGCAAGGAGACCGCCTCGACCGTGTTAGACACCGAGGGAAAGCCCCTCTACCGTTTGTCCGTGGTGGAAAACATCAATGAGATCAAGCAAATCGCCGAGATGAAAAATGAGCTCATCTCCGTGGTGTCGCATCAATTGAAAACACCGGTGGCGGAGATCAACGGGTATATCGAGAACATGCTGGAAGGCTTGGCGGGCGAACTGACCGTAAAGCAACGGGAGTACCTTTCGGATATGCGCAGCATTGGGACGGATAATTACCGGCTGATCTCGGACCTGTTGAGCGTCTCCAAAATCGAGCGGGGGGTGATTTCGGTGGACCTGCAGCCCATCGACCTGCGGCAAGTGGTAGAGCTGTCCATCCGCGATTACGAAGAGGTGACGAGGGAAAAGGGACTGGAATTGAAGCTCAAGGGAATGGACGGGGCGCTCACGGTTTTGGCGGATAAGGATAAGACGGTGGAGACGGTCCGTAACCTGATCAACAACGCCCTGAAATGCACCGATAAAGGATCCATCACGCTTGAAATCAAGGACCGGGAAGAGGAGGGCTGGCTCGAGGTCAGCGATACCGGGATCGGGATGGACACGGAGACCTTGGGACGGCTTTTCACCCGCAGCCGGGTTTTGGGCAAAGAAGCGGCCCGCGCCGGGGCCGGGTTGGGGCTTTTCATCGCGAAAAATTTCATGCAGCTGCAAAAGGGTGACATCACGGTGACTTCCGAAGTGGGCCAGGGAACTTGTTTCAGGCTGCGGCTTCCCAAACAAAAAAAATGGCGGACGCGGCCGTTTGAAAACGAGGGAATAAGGCTGTGAAGGATGGCGGGTTGGACGCGCGCCGGCGGTTCCCGTTTTTGGCTGGGATCAAATAAAAAAGCCGTCCACTCTTGGGAGTGGACGGCTTCGGACCTTCCGAACCTATTTTATCGATGTTCGGATTTCAAAGCGTGATGCTAGTTTGAAGCCTTTTCGCAAACCGTCACCAGGCAGGACAGGCTTTTGAAATAGGCTTTCTTCTGCAGGTTGACGTCCCCGAGGGTGAACTCGAGAACCCGGATCGTGGCGCTAAAGCCGTCATAGGAAATGACCCGGAACGCTCCGCGGTCGGCCGGCGTACCCGGTCCCGGTTTCAGGGGGCGGATGGTGAAGTTGTCGTCGCTGCGGAAATCCATAGCGGTGATTTCGCTCAGCGAAGGGCCGTCCTTGGCTTCCACGGTGTCTAACGTATCCTGGCCGGCCTCATCCTTGGAAAAATAGAACTGGTAACCCGCGATGCCGTGATCACCGGATTCGCTGGTGGCTTGCAGGTACAACCCGTCCCAAACCTTGGAATAAAACCGGGTCTCGGCTCCCGAGGGGACAGCCGGCAAGCCTTCCGCTTTGGCGCCGTTGAAGACCATATAGAGGGAAGCTTTCCGCAGGTGATCCGTCGGCGAATTTTCACCCATTTTACCAATGATGCGCGCGTCCTCATCCGCCCGGCATAAACCGGTAACGGCGGTGAACATCAGGGAAAGCATCAACCAACTCAAAATTCTTTTTTTCACTTTCGTCTCCTTGATTCTTTTTCGCTGGAATGACTATGGCTGATCCGGCGTTGAACCACAAGGATGGGAGGCCCCGCTTTGAAAATATTTAATTTCCATCACTTTGATCGGCGCTTGAGAATTCTCGGAATGATAAATTTTGTATCAAAGTGATCGCTTGAAATATTTTGATTAATTTTCGCGGGCTATTGTGGTTCGCCCTCGGAATGGGGATAGTGGGCCCATGAAAACACTGATGGATGTCGGCCGGATGATCCGGGAAAAGTACGAGGGGTTCAAGGGCGGCAAGGGCCGTGAGATGCGAAAAGTTATTTTTAAAGTCGAGACCTCCCTGGACGGTTTCATCGCCGGGCCCAATGGCGAGATGGATTGGGCCTTCCCTCACGCGCGCACCAAGGAAAATTGGCGGCACATCCAGGACATCCTGGATCAGGTGGACACGGTTTTAATGTCCCGGGTGATCTACCAAGAGTTCAAAAACTATTGGCCGGCGGTCGCCCATAACCGTGAAAGCTCGGAATCCGACAAGGCATTTTCCCGCTGGCTCGACAAGACCCCGAAAATTGTTTTTTCAAAAACGTTGGAAAACCTGGAGTGGGAAAACGCGCGCCTGGTGCGGGGGGACGCGGGAATGGAAATCGCGATCTTAAAACAACAACCCGGGAAACATTTGATGATGTGGGGCGGGGCGAAATTTCCCCAGGTTTTGATGCAGATGGGCCTGATCGACGAGTACTGGATCAATGTTCATCCGGTGGCTTTGGGCCGCGGGAAGGCCCTGTTTGAAGGCATTGAAAAAAGAATCCCCCTTAAACTTTTAAAGTCCAGGGCTTTTGAGTCGGGTGTTGTCGGTCATTGCTATCAACCCGCCGAGCCCACTCAAAAATAAGCGCGGGAACCCAGGCGCCGGTTTAGGCGTATTTTCAACTCGGGCCCTCCGCGTAAAATAAAGAAACGCCCGCCCTTTTGCTAAAACTAATGGCTCGCGAAGGCCCCCGGGGCGGCGAAAAACCTGAAGGAAAAAGCTCTCGCCGGCGTGCTTTTTCCGCCTTTAATTTGCGCAAACCCCTCGAAAATCAGGCTCTTCCTACCGATATTTGGGTTTGACCCGGGGCGGGTCCCACATGCTTTAAGCATGGCCTATGGTCAATAATGAACTAGGCGACAAGGGCCCCGCCGAGGCGAACTTTTCATTCAGACGAATCCCCGAAAGGCCGATGGATGGGGTACAATAGATACCCCCCGCGCCGTGGTTTTTAAGTAAACAGGCGTTTCGGGCCATCGTTTCAACAACGATGATTTCAAGAAGCGGAGACTCAGTGAAGCCACAAGCCCCCAAGAACAAGTCGGACCACGCCAAGCTTATTCTGGCCGTGGGAAAAGAAAAAGGTTACATCACCCATAAGCAAGTGAACGATATTCTGCCGCACGAGGTCGTCTCCTCGGAGGAGATCGACAACATCTTGTTCATGCTGGGTGAGAACGACATCAAAATCGTGGAGCGGGCGGAGAAGGTCACCGCGATTCCGGACGAGCAAAAAGAAACCGTCGCCCTGCTTCCCGGGGAGATCGTGAAGGAAGAGGACTCGGACGACGAGGCCGATGAGTTCGACAAGGCCCTCCAAGTCGCCGGAAGCGAAACCCGTATCGGCGATCCCGTTAAAATGTACCTGCACCAAATGGGGCGGATCTCGCTTTTGACCCGCGCGGAAGAAATCGCGATCGCCAAACGCATCGAGGCCGGTGAATTCAAGGCCGATAAAGTGGTCTTGGGGTCGCTGTTGGGATTCCAACAACTGCACGAGCTTTTCAACGACATTCTCACTAAAAAGAAGACCCTCAAAGAAACCATGAACCTGGACCAGTACGACGAACTGCCGAATGGCCCGCCGGAAAAAAAGATATTGGCTAAGCTGCGCAAAAACCACGCCAAGCTCAAGGTCCAGGAAAAGCAAATTAAGGCCCTTCAGCACAAGGTGACGCTGAAGTCGCTGAAACCCGAGGCCAAAAAAGCCCTGATGGAGCAATTGGACGCCAAGCTCATTGACCTCATCTGGCTGGTCAAGGATTGCCAGTTCCATAAGAAGGTGAAGGAAGCCCTCACGGCCGCCCTGCGGGAACGCGGCGAGTCCATCGAGGAGCAGGAACACATCATGCACGCGCAGGAAAAGAAGATGCAGCTGCCTCCCGCGCTTTACATCAAGCTTCCGGGCTTGCTCAAGGACACGGAACATCCCAACCTGAAAAGCATCGAGAAGCACAGCGCCCTCAAAGGCGAGGCGCTTCTGCAGGCCTGCCTTTTGTGGGACGCGTCGCGCAAGGGAATCCGGAAACTCGAGAAAGAGGCCCTGACCAACCTGGAGCATCTCAAGGTCATGATGCGAACCATCCGCACCGGCGAGCGCGAGGCTTATTACGCCCGGATGGAATTGGTGGAAGCCAATTTACGGCTGGTCATTTCGATCGCCAAAAAATACAACAACCGCGGCCTGCCGTTCCTGGACTTGATCCAGGAAGGGAACATCGGGTTGATGCGGGGAGTGGAAAAGTTTGAGTACCGCCGGGGCTATAAGTTTTCCACTTACGCCACCTGGTGGATCCGCCAGGCCATTACCCGCGCGATCGCGGATATGAGCCGCACGATCCGTATTCCGGTGCACATGCATGAAGTCATCAATAAGTCCTTGATGGCGTCGCGCGAATTGGTGCAGGAATTGGGCCATGAGCCCACGGCGGACGAGATCGCCAAACGCATGGATATGCCGGCGGAAAAGGTGCGGGCCGTCCTGAAGATCGCCCAGAACCCCATCTCGCTGGAAACGCCCATCGGCGAGGAAGCCGACAGCCACTTGGGCGATTTTATCGCCGATAAGGAAGCCGTCAGCCCGGATAACGCGGCCGCTTTCGTGCTGCTTCAAGAGCATATCTCGAAGGTTTTGGGGACGCTCAAAGAGCGCGAGGCCGAGGTTTTGCGCCTGCGTTTTGGCTTGAAAGACGGCTCCGCGCACACCTTGGAAGAAGTGGGGAACGTGTACAACGTGACCCGCGAGCGCGTGCGGCAGATTGAGGCCAAGGCCCTTCGAAAATTACGGCATCCTTCCCGGGGCCGCATGTTGAAGGAATATTTGAATTAAGAAAAATTAAAATTGGGGTTGAAGGCCGGCGTGGTTATCACGCCGGCCTTTTTTTTGGTATTTTTTGTCGAGCGGATTAGTTTCGCCGGACAAAGTTCCAACAAAAAAAGGTACCTCGGTTCGGGGAAGAGGGAAATAATTTACCCGGATTTGCCCATTAAATTCTTGATCTGCTTTTCACGGTCTTTATACTGCTTTTCATTCGTCTTTTCTTTGGCTTTTCACATTCCATAATTTGGGGGCCGCTTGACGGCGGTCTTTCAACGCTCTTCCCACACTCTCTATCGGTTCCATTTTCGGAGGGCGTTTCCTTTTTGAAAAAAACCTCAACCCCCCTTACTCGAATTCTTTTTCCCTCCGCCGTTTTCCTGTTGGCCCTTGGTTTTTTTAGCGCGCCGCCGTTCCTCTCGGCGGCGCCGCTGGATATCGTTGTTTCCAACGCCAATGGCGATAACAGCGCCGGATCCTTGGGCGACGCCATCAATCAAATCAACGCCAACGCGGATGGCGGCACCATCGATCTCTCGGGCATCTCGAACCAGACCATTTCCCTGACCGCCGACCTTCCCACGCTCAGCGCCAACGTCACGATTTTAAATACGGGCGCCCTCGTTCAAGTGAATGGCGCGAACGCGTTTCAGGTCCTCAACCTCGCCGCGGTCTCCGCCGATATCTCGGGCATCCAGATCAACGACGGTTCGCTGGCGGGCTCAAGCGACTTGACCGTGGACAACAACGGCGCGCTGTTTTTGGCGGGAGCGAATAACAGCGGCAATTCGGTTTCCCTGGCGTCCAACACCCTCCAGGTTTCCAGTTCCACCATTGGACTTTCAGCCGGACCTGGAATCTCAACCGGCGTCGGCGGTTCGGCGAATTTAACGGTGTCCGGGGCGGTGTCGGAAGACGCCAGCCAAGTGAGCGTGGAGGGCGGGCAAGGCGGAGCGGCGGAGCCGACCGGGCCGGTTCCGGTCTCGGAGATAGCCACGGGTCTGATGAACGGCGCGGTGACAGGTCTTGCGGGAACGGATAACAACCAAGGATTGAGCGGCGGGTTGAGCGGGGCCGCGGGCGCCACCTTGGGCGGGCTTACGCTGACGGGCGGTTCGGGTTTGCAATTGCAAGGCGACGCGGGCGGTGACGGCGGTTCGGCGGGCGTGGGGGGGAGCGTGATCATCGATGGGACCACTCAAGGTTCCACGCTCATATCCGGCGCGGGTGGCAGCGGCAACACCGGGGGTAACGCGGCTGACGGAAGTGACGCCGCTCTGGTGGTCGGGGGAGCGGTTTCCCTGGATGCCTCGACCTTGTCAGTGGCGGCGGGCGCGGGCGGAAACGGCGGCGACGCGGGCGTGGGCGGGCTCGCGCAAGTGACCGACACGAATAATTCCTATTTGAACTTGGCCTTGACGGGCAATGGCGGTAATGACAACCAAGGCGGAAACGGCGGCCAGGGCGGCGACGCGGGTGTGAGTTTTGGTTCTTTGACGATGACCGGCGGTTCCCAGTTTTCCGTGGGCGGCGGCGCCGGGGGTTTGGGTGGATCGGCCAGCTCCGGCGGCGATTTTAGTTTGGCGAATTTCTCAAATACGGCCATTGTGGGCGCCGATGGAACCGGCGACACCAACGGAGCGTCGGGTCAGGGCGGAAACGGTTCCTTAACCGTCACCGGAGCGGTTTCGGTGGATGACAGTTCGGTCAGCGTGACCGGCGGCGCGGGCGCGGCCGGCGGCGATTCGGGGACAGGTTCAACCTCACATTATCTTTTTTCCAGCAACGTGACGATCACCGCTGGAGGGGGTCTTGATCACAACAGGGGAACGGCTGGTGCCAACGGCGGCTCGGCGGGAGCGACCTTAGGTTCCTTGGCCCTGACCAACGCCGCGACCTGGGTTGTGGCGGCGGGCGCGGGAGGCAATGGCGGCGGGGCCGGCTTGGGCGGCGGCGTTAGTTTGTCCCTTTCTTCGGAACCCGGCGCTTTCACCGGGGGGGTGGGCGGCAGCGATAATACGGGCGGCGACGGGGGAACGGGTGGTGACGCCGCTCTTTCGGCCGGCGCGGTTTCCCTTAACAATTCCATTTTGGGCGTAACGGCGGGCACGGGCGGCACCGGCGGCGGGGCAGGGAATGGCGGAAACTTGGCTTTTGGCTATGGCTACTATTATTACTACACCAACATGCTGGGAGGCCAGGGCGGGGACAACAACGTGGGCGGAACCGGCGGCAACGGTGGGAGCGCGTCGGCGACCCTGGGTCCTTTAACCTTGGCGGACAATTCCACCTTCAACCTGGTTGGCGGCGACGGCGGCGACGGCGGCGGCGCGGGGCTGGGCGGCGACACGGAGCAGCTTCAACCCTCCGGCATTAATTTCTATTACAACGCGGTGACGGTCGGCGGGGCCGGCGTGAGTAATACCGGCGGCGCGGGCGGCAATGGAGGGGACGCTTCTTTAACGGTTTCGGGGGCGGTCTCGGTGGGTTCCAGCGCCCTCAATATTGTGGCCGGCGCGGGCGGCAACGCGCGGGCCAACCTCGGCGGCCAGGGCGGTTCGGCGGGATTGACCGCGACGGGTGTGATGACCGTGGACGCCGGGACGGTCAGCGTGGTGGGCGGCGCCGGAGGCGGGGCGGGTGACGTGGGGTCGGGCGCTTTGGCGTTGGGGTCTTCCCAAGTGAGCGACTCCTCGGGCAACTTATCCGGCGTGGATGGTTTCAGCGATAACCAAGGCGCCCAAGGCGGCGCGGGTGGAAGCGCGTCGGTCAGCTTGGGCGGTTTGAACTTGGTCAATTCGGGGACCCTGTTTACCCGGGCGGGTTCGGGCGGATTAGGCGGTGGGGCCGGCAACGGCAGCGGCGTTTCGGACCCTTACTATCCTAACCAAGGCACCACCCTGGTGGCGGGTAATGGCGGCGACGATAACCTGGGAGGCTTAGGCGGCGATGGCGGCGCGGCCACAGCCGCGGTGGGCGCGGTTTCTTTGGAAGGCACCAACCTCAATTGGGCCGGTGCCTCCGGCGGCGCGGGCGGCGGGGCGGGTGTTGGCGGGTCGATCACGGCCGATCATTTTGGGGCCTTTAAGGTGGGCGCCTTGGCCGGCAATGGCGGCAACGGCAATAGCGGCGGGGCGGGTGGTAACGGCGGGGACTTGGCCGTGACCCTGGGCCCGACGGACTTGGACAATGGCGCGAATTTAAGCCTGGCCGGCGGCGCGGGCGGCGACGGCGGCGCGGCGGGAACGGGCGGTTCGGTCAGCTTTTACGGGAATGTGGTCGATAATAATAATGTGACAGCCGGCAACGGCGGCAACGGCAATACCGGGGGCCGGGGCGGCGATGCTGGAAACCTTTTGGCTTCGCTGGGCGATCTTATCCTCACGAATAGCTCAAACTTGAGTCTCATGGGCGGAGCGGGCGGTACCGGTGGTTTGGCCGGAACCGGCGGCGGGTTCAGCTTTGGCGGGAGTTCGCCTTCGAGCAATAACGGGATTCTGGGAACCAACGGTTCCAATAATTCCGGCGGCGCGGGCGGTAACGGCGGGGACGCCACCCTCTTGGCTGCGGCGGTGTCGGTGGATTCCAGTTCCTTCAATGGCGTGGGCGGCGCGGGCGGAACGGGCAATGGCTTGGGCGGCGGCAATGGAGGCGACGTCTCGGCTTCCTTTAATAGTTTGGCCATCACCAGTTCCTTGAACAATTCCACCTTCGCGCTGACGGGCGGCGCGGGAGGCGCGGATAATTTCGGGGGCTCAGGCGGTAATGGCGGCGCGGCGGCCTTGACGGTCGCGGGCACGGTGGCTGTGGATTCAACCGGAGTGAGCGTTACCGGCGGGGCCGGCGCGGCGGCGGGCTCCGTGGGCGCGGGCGCCTCGACCATGGTTAATACCTACCCGGCTTACGCCACGGGCGTGACCTTGACGTCGGGGAGCGGCTTGGACTCCCAATTGGGTTTGTCGGGCGGTGAGGGTGGCGCGGCGGGGGTGAGCCTGGGTTCCTTGACGGTTGCCAGTGGTTATGGCGTGAATGTGACGGGGGGGAGCGGCGGGACGGGCGGTGCCGCGGGTTCGGGCGGATTGGTCGAGAGCTTTTATTTCACGGAGACTTCCCAATATACGGCTGGAAACGGCGGCAACGACAACACCGGCGGGATGGGCGGAATGGGCGGGGCGGTGACGGTTAAGACGGGCGTTCTTTCGCTCGATGATTCCGCCTTGACCTTGGCCGGCGGCTCGGCCGGCGATGGCGGCGCGGCTGGTTTGGGCGGCACCGCTTTGTTTCCGACCGGTGGAAATAGTTCCCAGGTGTTTGGCGGAAACGCCGGTAGCGGCAATAACGGTGGGGCGGGCGGCCAGGGTGGTTCGTTGACGGCTGGTTTAGGCGCGGTCACTTTGGTGGACCAGGCGCAACTTCAAGTTTCCGGCGGCGCGGGCGGCATCGGCGGGGAGGCTGGAAGCGGCGGGTCGATCACGGAAAACAACCACTTTGACGGCAGTCCCTTCACCAGCGGCGTTGGGGGGGATGACAATACCGGCGGCGCGGGTGGCGACGGCGGTTCGGTTTCGGTGACCGCGGCGTCGGTGTCAATCGATGATTCCACCTTCACGGTGGCCGGCGGCTTGGGCGGCCATGGTGGCGGCGCGGGCAATGGCGGATCCGATTGGTTCGGGGGGGCTTACGGCGGAAATCCCGGGGATGGCTACGCCAGCCAAGGCGGCGACGGCAATATGGGGGGCAACGGCGGAAACGGCGGCGACGCGGGCGTCACTTTAAGCTCACTGGCCATGACGGACGGCGCGGACTTTTCAGTGGCCGGCGGCGCGGGCGGCGATGGCGGCAACGCCGGGTTGGGGGGAAGTGTCAGTTTTGGCCATGACTATGGCAACGAAACCTCCGTGACGGGCGACGGCGGCAACGGTAATCAGGGGGGCGACGGCGGCAACGGCGGTGACGCCAGCCTGGTTTTGGGCGGTTTGTCCTTGAGTGGGAATTCCAACTTGAATGTCACGGGCGGCGCGGCGGGGACCGGCGGTTTGGCGGGCTTGGGCGGACAAACCTATTTCTTCGGCACCCGCTATAGCGGGGACAATGTCACCAATGGGATCGGGGGGGCCGATGATGAGCCCGGCGCGGCTGGTAATGGCGGCTCCGCTTCCTTGGCGGTGTCGGGATTGGCCGCCGTGAACGCCTCGACGGTGACCGTGGCGGGCGCTTCCGGCGCGGCGGGCCTTTCAAACGGAATCGGAAGCGATTCGGTGACGGACTATTACACCCAGTCCATCAGCCTGGCGGCGGGAAACGCGCAGAGCGGTGTCACGGCTGGCGCCGGTGGTAACGGCGGCGGCGCGGCGGCGACCTTCGGATCCTTGTCCCTCGTGAATGGCTCCCAAATGACCGTGGCGGCTGGCGCGGGCGGTAACGGCGGTTTCGTCGGGACCGGCGGCGCAGCCTATTCCCTGAGCAGTTCCTACGCGACCACCGAGGTTGGCGGCATCGGGGGTGATGGCGACATGGGCGGCGCGGGCGGCAATGGCGGGTCGGCGACGGTTTTGGCGGGCGCGGTGTCCCTGGACGATTCAACCCTTTCTATTTCCGCCGGCGTGGGCGGTAACGGCGGTGACGCGGGTGACGGCGGCAACGCGGTCTTGGCCGGCTCCGATCAGGGCGTGGCCCAGACGGGCAACGGCGGCAACAGTGACGTGGGCGGCGCGGGCGGCAATGGCGGGAGCGCGGCGGTGTCTTTCAGTTCTTTGGCGCTGGACGACGGCTCGACCCTCGATATCACCGGCGGCGCGGGCGGCCAAGGGGGCGGGGCGGGCTTGTGGGGCACGGCCCAGTTCACCGGTTCGACTTCCTATCCCTCCACGGTGAGCGGGAACTTTGGGAACGCGGACACGCCTGGAGCTTTGGGGGCGGGTGGAAGCGCGGCTTTGACGGTGGCGGGAATGGTTTCCATCGACTCGTCCCACGTCACGGTTTCGGGCGCCGCGGGCCTTTCGGCCCCGGCCCAGGTCGGCGGCGCCGCGATCCTGTCTCAAAGCGAGCTTTACATGGTCAATCTTACGGGCAATCCGGGCGCCAATGGGGTCACGGGAGCGGCGGGCAGCAACGGCGGCTCGGCTTCGGTCTCCTTGGGCGCTGCCTCGATCTCCAACGGATCGCTCGTGGTCGCCGCCGGATCCGGCGGGTCCGGCGCCGGCGTGGGGATGGGCGGAACGCTGACTTCCAATCCTTTCAGTTTCTATGGGAGTACTTATGATGACGCAGCGACCCTCCGGGGTGGAGCCGGCGGGAGCGATGACGTGGGCGGCGCGGGCGGCGACGGCGGCAACGCTCAGGCTTCCGCGGGCGCGGTTTCGCTGGACAATTCCATTTTCAATGTTACGGCCGGCCTAGGCGGACAAGGCGGCGCTGTCGGCCTGGGAGGCAACGCGATTTCCGACGCCCAGAATGTTGATGGCAGCCTGGTCAAGGGCGGGACGGCTGGAAGCGATGACGTGAGCGGCTCGGGCGGCGTGGGGGGCGATGCGGGCGCCGGCTTGATGGCTTTGACATTGACGGATGCCTCCCAGTTCAACGTTTTGGGCGGCAATGGCGGCAAAGCGGGTTCGTCGGCAACGCCTGGTTCGGGCCAAATTAACGGCAGTAATTACATGAGCGGTGCCGCCGCAGGAACCGCGGGCACCAACGATCTTTTGGGCGTGGGCGGCAGCGGCGGTGAGGCGGCCTTGACCGTCGCGGGCGCGGTGTCGGTAGCCTCGGGTACGGTCAGCGTGGTCGGCGGCGGCGGGCAATCCGGCGACGCGGCGGCGGGTGTGACGGAGGGTTCGGGCGGCGGCGCCTCGGTGTCCTTGGGGAACTTGACCGTGGCGGGATCCAATAATCCGAGTTTTGAGATTTTGGCCGGCTCCGGCGGAAGCGAAGGCGTGAGCGGCATCGGTGGTTCGGGCGGCTCGGCTTCCTTGTCGGACCTGGGCGGCGTGACGGTGGAATCCACCAATCTCAATGTCGCCGCGGGGTCAGGCGGCAACAGCGCCTTCGGCCAGGCGGGGAACGGCGGGAGCGCCTGGGTTTCGCTTGGCTCCAATTTAATCGTGGACTATTCAACCAATTCCGCCAGTTTGAACGTCAATGCCGGCAACGGCGGATCAAATACCCAAGGGTCGGCCTTGGGCGGCGCGGGCGGCTCTTTGGGCGTGACCCTGGCGGGTGAACTTTTCGATTCGGGCAATATCAACTTGATCGCGGGCAACGGCGGATCGGGTACGAGTTCGGCGGGCCTAACCGAGGGCGCGGGTGGAGACGCGACCTTGTGGACGGACAGCTTGGTGGTGTCGGGCAACGGCCACAACATTTCCTTTAACTTAAAGGCCGGCAACGGCGGCGCGGACACGGGCCTGGGCGCGGCGGGTGACGGCGGTGACGTTCTTTTCTTGGCTGGCGCGGGAGTTTCGGTGGATTCGGCCAACGCGAATTTTACCGCCGGCAACGGCGGTAATAACAATGACGCGGTGGGGGGGAGCGGCGGGAACGCCACGGCGACCATCGGGCAGAATTTCATCGTGACATCGAGCCAAAATATTTCGACCTTCGATTTGTTTGGCGGCGGCGACGGTGTTGGCTACGCCCTGGGTGACGGGACCAACGGCGGCGCCCGCTTGACGGTTTCAGGATCCGTGTCGATTGATACGTCCGCGGTGAATGTGGCGGGCGGGAGCGGAAACATTTTCGGCGGAACGGTCCCGGCCGATAACGGGGGGGACGGCGTGGTTTCCACCACGAACCTTTTGCTCACCAGCGATTTGTTCGGTCAATACGGATTTCAAACAGTTCTCAATATTTCGGGCGGGGCGGGATCCGACAACCACTATTTAAACACGGCTGGGACCGGGGGCCAGGGCGCTTTAACGGTTTCGGGATCCGTGTCGATGGATTCCAGCGCGGCCAATATTTATGGCGGCAGCGGAGGCTCCACGGACAATGTGACCGGCGGCGACGGCGGGGGCGCCTTCGTCACCATCGGATCGAACCTTACGATGACAGCGAATAACGATGGTTCGAATTTCACCGTCGCCGGGGGAAGCGCGGGCGCCGATCTTACCTATTACAGCCCGGGTGTGGCCGGTTCCGGCGGCGCGGCAAGCCTGGGAGTGGGCGGGGCCGTTTCCGTGGATTCAAGCGGGCTCTATGTGGATGGCGGCTCGGGCAATTCTGGCGGAGGGGTGAACAGCCAAGTCGAAGGGGCGGGCGGAAACGCTTTTCTGAGCGCCGGCCAACTGGTCATCACCTCCAACAACTACCAGGCGACGGGGCTGGCCCTTGGCAGTCAGTCAATCGTCGGGGTTTACGGTGGATATGGCTCTTACGACAATTTCAATGGCGACTCCGGCCCCGGTGGGGACGCGGCGGTCTCGATCCATGGTCCCGTGTCGATGGATTCATCTATTTTCGTCGCGCAAGGAGGGGACTCGTATTACGGCCTCGGTGATACCGGAGCGACCGAATCCAACGGCGGAAACGCTTGGGTGACCCTGGGAAGCCTGGTGGAAACTTCGGATCCCGTAACAACGTCGCCCGCTTTGACCTCCAGCTTTTCCGTGACCGGGGGCGCGGGCGCGCAGGACTATAACAGTGATAACGCCGGCAACGGCGGTTTGGCGGCTTTGGCCACCGATGGATCGGTTTCGATTGATTCCAGCCATTTTTACGCGGCGGGAGGGTACGGCGGCAGCGGTTCCTACCTGGGCGGATCGGGAGGCGATGGCTTTGTTTCCATCGGCCAAAACCTTTACCTGACTTCGGCGTTCAACACTTCCCAGTTCACGGTTTCCGGCGGACAGGTAGGGTCGGGATATTACGGGGATCAATTGGGCGTCGTGAGCGGATCGGCCGCCCTGACGGTGGATGGAGGGGTGACGGTGGACTCGGCCTCCCTGTCCGTGACCGGCGGTTTGGCCTTGGATTTCTATGGCGCGGGCGGCGTAGCCCCATCGGGCGGCACCGCGATCGCCAGTCTGGGCGAACTCATTTTGACGTCCAATGCGTACGGCCAAGCGGGACAAACCATTGGTTCGGCGGCCGGCATGGTCGTGGCCGGCGGCGCTGGTTCGAACAACGCGGGCTCGGGTGACGGCGGGGACGGCGGCGACGCGGTCCTCACGGTGGCGGGTCCGGTTTCGATTGATGCCGCAGGTTTGACGGTTTCCGGCGGAGCGGGTGGATACAGCACGGATAGCGTGGGCGGACAGGGCGGCAAGGCTTCCTTGGACGCGGGGAACATGATGTTGAATCACGGCGCTTCGCTTTTGGCCGAAGGCGGGGCTGGAGCGACGGGCGTGAGCAACGGTTTGGGCGGCAACGCCTCGGTGAGCTTGACTTCTTTAGATCTGGCGGACTCGGATTCTTCTTTCGCGGTCGAGGGAGGTTTGGATGGTTCGGGCTCGGTGACAGGAACCGCGTCGCTGGCCTTGGGTGATTTGAGCGGATTGGGCTCGGTCACGGTCATTGGCGGTACGGCCGAGATTCAAGCCTCCTCGGGTAATTTCGGCGGATTGATCGCGGGCAACGCGAGTTTTGAAAAGCTAGGTTCGGGGGCCTTGACCCTGTCCGGCGCCAACAGCTACAGCGGCGACACCACGATTTCCGGCGGTACCCTGGCGGCCGGCAACGCGACCGCCCTTGGATCCGGCGATGTGGTGAACAACGCCACCTTGGCCCTCAACGGTCCGCTCACCTTAAGCGTGGGCGGCGATTACACCCAATCCGCCGGGGCGACCCTGCGGTTGGGCCTGAGTAATTCCTCGCCGGTTTTGGTGGACGTGACCGGCACGGCCAGCTTGGACGGCGCCTTGGAAATCGTGTCCACGACCCGGGGAAGCCGGACCTTTGAAATTTTGGATTCCGCGGGATTGGGAAGCACGACCTTCGCCTCGGTTTTTGACACGCTTTCAAGCGCCTCTGTTTCCGTCATTTACGGAACCGGCGCGGTGACCTTGGCCATCGTGGCCCCGACTTTCTCGGATCTGGCCTTGACGCCCAACCAGAAAGCGGTTGCGGGGGTTTTGGATTTCTTGGACGACCATTCACTGGACCCCGGCTTACTCAATATTCTCAATTCCCATCCGGACAGCGCTTTGCCGGGAATTTACAACTTGTTGTCGCCGGACGGCCTGACGCCGATCTTTAAGATTGGATTCTCGAATTCACAGATGGAAGCCGGACTCATCGGCCGGCAAATTTCAAACTTCTGGGACGGGCTGGGATTGGAGGAGGGCTCGCGCTCGGCGGCTTGGAATACGAACGGACCGAGGTTCGCGGGAAACCTGCCGGCGGGGCAGGAAGCCCGGATGGCGCAGGGGTTGGAAAACGCCGGCCCGGCCTGGAACGTGTTCGTGAGCGGGTTGGGTGATTTCGGGACCGTGACGGGCGACGGCAATGGCGCCGGTTATCAGTTTTCCACCGGAGGCACGATGGCGGGCCTTCAGACCCGACTGGGCAAGGATCTCATGGGCGGATTGATGCTGGGCTACACTCAATCCGGTTCCAGCCAATCGACCGGAACGGTGAATGTGACGGGCGGCCAGTTGGGAGTTTTCGCCGGGTTCAAACAAGCCGACCTTCATCTCAATGGTTTGGTGGAAGCCGGCATCGACAACTACGGCACGGAGCGCGCCTCCCTCGGCGGGGCGGCCAACGGAAGCGCCTCCGGAACCCAAATGACAGGCCAGGCCAACCTGGGATTTGATTGGGAAACCGACGGCTTGACGATCAGCCCGTCGCTCTCGGGCCAATTCACCCAAGTGAATGTGAACGGATTCATCGAAAAGGGTTCGGCGTCGCCTTTGACTTACGCCGCCCAAGGCGAGGGCTATTTGAGCAGCGACTTGGGCGTTCAATTGAGCCGGGTTTGGACGGCGGGTGGAGTGAAGTTTTCGCCTTCTTTGAGCGCGGCTTGGGAGCACTTGTACGAAGGAAATGACGACAGCCTGACGGCCAACTTGGGATCGGGCAACGACTTTACGGTGAGCGGGGCCGCCACCGGAACCGACGCGGCGATCTTGGGGGTCGGGCTTAACGCGGAGTTCGCCAAAAACCTGAATGTCCACGTGGATTATCAAAATAAGTTGGGTATGACCCATTACGCCGCGCAAAACTTCTCGGGCGGGGTGAATCTCGGCTTCTGAAATGGGATGGAATAAAAGCTTTCGGAGGCCGTTCCGACATGGAACGGCTTTTTTATTGGACGAACGGTCTGGTTGTTCTTTATGTTGTCCGCGGCGGACAAGCAAGACGCTTCAAACCATCGGCTTTAGTTCGGCCGGAACAGGAAAAAACAATGCTCAAGGGAATAGCGATCGGAATCGCGCTGACTTTGGTTCTGGGTGTCTTGGGAGTTTATTTTTTTATCATTCTGGGATTCATGCCGGCCAACGCGGACGGCAAGCCCGGTTTTTTTGAAAGCTGGGCGGCGCACACATCCCTTCGGGCAACCTTAAAACGGGAAGCCCCCCAAGGGCCCAACCCCGTGGCCCTCACGGATTCTCATTTGATTGATGGAATCCGGCTCTATTCCATGAATTGCGCGGTCTGCCACGGTTATTCCGACGCGAAGGCGTCCAACATTGCCGTGGGGCTTTTCCAACCCGCCCCCCAATTGGCCCGGGAGGGTGTGGAGGATGACCCGGATGGCGCGCCTTTTTGGAAGATCAAACACGGGATCCGCTTGACTGGGATGCCCGGTTTCAGCCAAACCCTCACCGATGAGCAAATTTGGGAAATCACTCTTTTCCTGAAACACATGGATTCGCTTCCCGCCGCGCCCGGCCGGGTTTGGAAGGCTTTGCCCTAAACCGCGGGGATCCCGCGCCGGCTTCCTGCGGGGCGCCGCTTCCGTTTTCATACCCGGCCCTGTTTTAATTCGACTTTTTGTCGGGGCGATCAAAACGATAATCGAGAGCCTCGTTTTGATTGACGCCGCGGTTCTTTGGATCGTTCCCATTTTTTTAAATCACGGGAAGCCCCGCTTTTGCTCGATTTATCCAAGCTTTGGCCTCCGACCTTCGAGGCACGTTCCTTGCTTTAACCTCCCCTGTAACCTTCATAAAAAATTCTTAGGAACGGTGAGTGTGAAAAAATTCAAAGGTTTTTTGGTCGCGCCATTATTAATGTCAGCCGGTTTGATCGCGGGTTGTTCCGGTAGTCCCGCGGGCCTGGGGACGGTTCAATCCGTTCAGGCGCCGGTGACGCTTGGGGCGGCGGCGAATTACGTGGTCCTCGCTTCCACCACCATCACGGAAAGCGGTCCGGTCACTCTTTGCGGGGGACTGGGCGAATATCCGGGCAGCTCGGTGACGGGAACGCAGTGGGTGATCAATTGCTCGGGGGTTTCGGATGTGGCCAACGGCGCCGCGTCGATCGCTCAAGGGGATTTGACCACGGCTTACAACAATGCCGCGGGAAGGGTTACGCCCGCGTCGGTTTCCGGTAATTTGGGGGGCCAAACACTTTATCCAGGGCTCTATAAATCAACCGGTTCGCTTGAGATATCGTCGGGAGACCTGACTTTGGATGGTTTGGGCAACCCGGACGCCGTCTTTATTTTCCAGATCGCCTCGACCCTGACGACAGGTCCCGGACGCAAAGTCATCTTGACCGGAAGCGCGCAAGCTTCCAACGTTTTCTGGCAAGTGGGCAGCGGCTGCGCCTTTAACACCACGACGTCCTTCAAGGGAACCGTGATGGCTCATACGGACATCACCTTTGCCGCCGGCGCGGTTCTGGTGGGCCGGGCCTTGTCACAGACCGGCGAAGTGACGCTGTTGACCAATAACATCACGATGCCCTAAGGCGTTGCCGGGGTTTTGAGCTTTTAAAGTTGAATAGACGAAAGAAAAAGGAAAACAAAAAATGAGAAAGCAATTGGCGGTTTTGATGGGATTGTGGTTTGTGTCGGCGGCCGGGATTTCGATGGCCGATGACGCTTCGCTTCAAAATGATAAGCAGAATCTCAAAACGGACGTGAGCCAGGATCAAACCGGCGTGAATAAGGCCGATGACAAAATGGGCAAGGATCAAAACGCCATCCAAGATAATGATTCGGCCATTAAGGGCGAGAAAAAGGATGAGCGCTCCGACTCGAAGCAATTGTCGGAGGATCGGGCCGGATTGAAGGATGCCAAGGCGAATGGCGACTCGAAAGACGCGCGAAAAGACCGCGCCGATATCCGGGATGACCATCACGATATCCATCATGACGCGGCGAAGTTAAAACACCATCGCGCCAAGCGGGACAAAAGCATCGCTAAGTTGGACGCTGACCGCATGCATCGCGACGCGAACGTGAAGCAGATGGACTCCAACGAGCAAAAGCTGGATAAAACCGACGAGAAGATCGCGGACAAAAAACAGGACGCGGCGGCGCAGTAATCGACAATTTCACATCCGTTTCTTGGGGCGGGCGCGCCATCGCGCCCGCCTTCTTTTTGAGGGATTTAGGATGAAAACAGCCATGGGTTCGAAATGGTTTTAAATTTCGGGGAGGTGTGTTGATGAAAATTTTTACGTTGGGTTGTTACGCGGTTCTTTTCGCGCTTTGCGTCACTTGGACTTCGGGCTGTTACGCCCATATGAGCGGCCAGGGCGCGGGGGTTGAGGTCGTGGTCCATGATTCCAGGTGGCATTACGATCATGACCATGATGATAATTGGCGGTCCAATCACCCCTGGTACAATGACCATCGGTATGACGGCCAGTAAGACCCGTTGGATTTAAACGAATAAAGCGAAAAAGGCCGGCCCTGTGGGCCGGCCTTTTTTTTATTTTCGCGACCCGCGAATCGGACGAGACCTGACGCTTTTTTCCAAAAACGACCCGGCCGCAATTATGATTGTCATGGAATCAATTAAACGACCGGATCTTGTCCACCATGACGCCCAAAAAAAGAATCTTGTTCATCGCTTGGGAATTCACTCCGGGCGGAGCCGCCTTGTTGGCGCTTCGCCACATCCGGCGTCTTGTTTCCATTTATGACATTGATTTCCTGGTCACGGGCCCCGCGGACGAGCGGATGCTTTCCCGTCTTCCGGCCGAAGTGGGGCTTTTCCGGCTTCAAATGGGCCATCGGGACACGGGGGCTTACTCCTTAGGCGAACAGGACTCGCTGGGCTCGATGGAGCTTTTTTTACAGCGTGAAAAGATTGAGCCCCTTCAACGGGACTATCATGCCGTCCTGGGCACCTCGGTTTTTCCCGACTGGCGCGCTTGTGTGGCTTTTAGCTTGGCGCGGAGTCCCCGGAAAATTGTCTTTCTGGTGGATGAAGGGCTGATCTTTTTTTCCAAGCAATCCCTTCGGGAAAGAAGCTCCGTGGAAAGCTGCCTCCTGGCCGCCGATCTTATCCTGACGGTCTCCCGGAAACTTTGGACCACCATCGCTCCCCATTGCCCGCCTTTGAGAGAGCGGCCCTTTCAGGTGATGTTCCCGCCGATCGGCGAGGACGAGCCGGGTTCTTCCGCCGGTGAAACACCGGTTATTGTCCCGCGGGACTTGCTCGTGGTGCTCACGGTGGCCCGGTTGGTTCCGGATAAACAAATCCTTGAAAACATAAGGGCGCATGCCCGGCTCCGTGATTTAGGGATTGATTTTCGCTGGATCGTCCTGGGGGAAGGACCCGAAGAACCCCGTCTTCGAACCGAAATCAAGGCACTGGGTTTGGAAGATCGGTTCTTCTTGATGGGACATCAAGAGGCGGTTGATCCCTGGTTGGCGAAGTGCGACCTATTTGTGCTGCTTTCAAAATCCGAAGGCAGCTCCATGGTGGTTTTAGAGGCCCTCCACGCGGGGAAACCCGTATTGATGACCGATGTGAACGGCGCGGATGAGTTGGTTGAAAATGGCCGCACGGGATTCATCGTCCCCAACGACCCCGCCGCGATCGATGGAGCCCTCAGCCGCCTCTTGTTGAATCGAGGATTAATTGAGGAATTCGGCCGAAACATCCAAGAATCCCCGCCCCTCAGCGATGGGGCCGGCGAGACGGCCCGTTTGGCCGGACTTTTAGAGGAGCGGCCTCTCCGGGAAGCCCGCCCCGAGGTCTCCATTCTTATCCCGACCTATAATCAGGAAGGCTTTTTGGATCGGGCGGTTTCCAGCGCCCTGATGCAAAATTTTCGCTCCTTGGAGGTCATTGTGGTCGATGACGCTTCCACCGATAAAACCGGGATCTTATGTCAAAAGTGGAAAAGCGATCCGCGTTTTCATTATGTCCGCAACCAGGCGAATTTGGGCCGGGCGGCCAATTACCGCAAAGCGATTGTCGAATGCGCCCAAGGGGATTGGGCTCTGATGCTGGACGGGGATGATTATTTGACCGACCCGGTCTTTATCAGCCGCGCCCGGGAAGCGATTGGGAGGCAGTCGGGCCGGAAAATTTTATTCGCCCAGGCCGGCCATCGGGTTCATTTCGCGGATGAAAAGAAACCGGATGTGGATTTATTGCCCCCGATCCCCGAATCCGAAAAATGTCTGACCGGGGCCGATTATTTGAAATTTGTCTTTCAAACAGGCTTCTTCACCCATTTGGGAATTTTGTTCGACCGCCGGGAAGCGGTCCGGAACGGCTGCTATACGGCTCCCATCAGTTCCTCGGATATGGATTCTTTTTTAAGACTGTCGCTGGAAGGCGAGGTTCTTCTTTTGAACACGATCGCTGGCTGCTGGGTCCAGCATGGGGACAATGCCAGCTCAAAAGTGCCATTCCACCAGATATCGGCCAACTCGCGGATTTTCCGCTCCATTGCCCAAATGGCCATTAAAAGGGGATTGACCTCTCAGTCCCGCCTTGAGCCGCATTTGTCCCGTTATGAGGCCCAGACCCTGGCTTTTCTTTTTAACCAAAGTCTCACCCATTCCCAAGAAGGCGGATTCCCCTGGTTCAAAATTTGGAGCGTGGCCCTGTCGGTGAATCCCCGGCTGATGACGAGTCTTCGGTTTATCGCTTCGTACTTTCGAATGGCGCGTAAATTCATTAAACGGCGTTTGATCGCGATGGCACGATCCCTATGGCCGGGCCGACTCGCGCGAAAGGATTCGGCGTGAGTCCCGAGGTTTATCAAGCCTTCGAGCGTTTGATTCAACCCATGGGGTTGAGCCGGTCCGTGCTGGAAGTGGGCGCGGTTCCGGGACCAGATAATCTTCTAGCGATGGAATGCCTCAAGAAAGTGCCTGAAAGGATAGGGCTTAACTTGGAAGAAGCCTCGTCGGGGGAAGGCTGGCGAATCCTGCAAGGGGACGCCCATTCGATGTCCCAGTTCGAGGATAACCGGTTTGAGGCGGTGCTTTGCAATTCCACCTTGGAACATGACCCTTTTTTCTGGAAAACGGTCTCGGAAATGGTACGGGTGACGGCGCCCGGCGGGTGGGTGGTCATCGGGGTTCCCGGATTTCACGGAATGGGTCTGGATAGTTTTTTGCCAAAGCGTTCTTTGATTAAAATGTTGGTCCGTTTTTTTGCTCAGGTAACCCGCGCCGAGTTTTTCAACGCCGGTACGCTGACTTTAGGAGAACACCGGTTTCCCGGGGATTACTACCGCTTTACGGAGCAGGCCATGCGTGAAGTTTTGTTGGCTGGACTCAAGGATGTCAGGGTTTTCAAGGTCATGAATCCGCCTCGGATCATCGGCTTGGGCAGAAAAGCGTGAGCGCACACCGGATAGAACTCATTCTCCACATCGGTCAGCATAAAACCGGTTCCAAGGCCCTCCAGTCTTTTTTGTCGAAAAACGAAAAAGCTTTAAAGGCCAATGGACTCCTTTATCCTTTGGCGCCTCGTTTCAACCGAGGCGTTCGGGCTTACGCCAACAGCCATTTCCGTGTCTTTGTTCTTTTGCGGCGCCAAGCGATGCTGGAGCATGGCGACGCTCAAGCCGCCGATAAGTTTTGGCGAAAATACGGGGTTTACTGCAGGCCGTTTGAATCATTGGACTCGATATTTGATTCTTTCGACTCTCAACTCAGGCGGTTTAAATCGAAACGGTTGCTTATTTCGGCCGAGGACCTGTTCGACCTGCATATGGCCAGTGAGATCGAATTTAACCCGCGATGGGTGAAGACGGCCGCCCAGTTATTGGCTGGTTTTGTTTATCGACGAAATTATGATCCCAGGCTCGTGGTTTATCTGCGCCGGCAAGATGAGCTGTTGGTTTCCCATTACTCCCAGCTCATCAAGGGCGAGGGAACCGCGACGATTGATTTTAAGGATTTCCGGGGGCGTTTTGGGCCCCGGATGAAGAGCCGCGGCTTGCTTAAATTTTGGTCCGGCGCCTTCGGGCCCGAAAAAATACTGGTCCGACCCTATGAGCCGGGTGGGTTGCCCCTAGGGGTGGTGTCGGATTTTTTTGAAAAAGCGCTTGGATTGCAGGTGCCGGCTTCCTGGGAGCCGCCGGACGAGGACCTTGAATCGGTGAATAAGACGCCCCCGAGGGATTTTATTGAGTTCATCCGTATTCTCAATCGGCGGATGAATGACGGAAAGCCAACCTTACCTCGGCGATGGGTGTTGGAGGCGGCTCGAATGGAATCCGGAGGCGACATGAAATCCAGGGTTCGGGAGTGGCTTTCTCCTCGGCAACAGACGGCCTTGTTAAAACGCCACGTCAAAGACAATTTGAAAATCGCCAAAATATTTTTGGCAAAGCCGGGAGCCCGACTTTTTCAGGAAGTCCGGCTTTCTCCGGGAGGGGATTCGGAGGCCGCTGCCCGCGGGTTATTGCCCGCCCGGGCGCTGGACATTGCCTTTCAGACGGGAAAATTGGTGGATCAAGAAAAACGTCGCCGTCGCGCGCGCCGGATGATATTGGTCTTTGTGCTTCTGGGCGCTTTGTTGATTTTGATCAGCCTGTCACGATGGATTTTATCGGGTGTGAGGTTTTAGTCATGGGGACACGAAACGATCCCATTTACGTGGACGCCACCAGCGCCTTATTGAATTTCGCCGAGTCCTTCTCCGGCATTCCGAGGGTCGAAAAATTCATCTTTCAGTGCGCGCTGAATGATCCGGATGCCAGCGTGAAAATAGTGCGTTTCGTCCCCGGACGGGGGGCCTACCAGGAAATTCATGCCTGGGAAAGGGAATCGCTTGTTTATCGGAATGGGGATGTTTCCGCCGAGATCGGCCAAGGATCATGGGCGGGGATTGTTGCGTGGGCGTTCCGCCGGATCCGCGAGAACCCCGGCTTGGGTCGATCTTCCGACCGCTATTACGCGAATCTCGTTACCCGGAAATTTCGGTTTCGTTTTTTATTTTATGTTTTTAAACTTGTTTTCAGGGCCCGCCGGATTTATTGCCGTCTTCTTCGCCCTAAAGATTCGCGAGCGCCCGATGTGGATACCCGGCAAGGAATCCTTCTTTTATCCGACGCGGCCTTGACCGGGCCTCAATTGCCCAAGTTGGTCCGGGAAAGCCGCCGCCGGGCCTTTATTTGCCATGATTTGATCCCGATCTTGAAACCGGATTTTCTGGATAAGCCCGTTCAGGCAAAACGGTTTACCGAGAATATTGATCTGCTCCTGAAGGCGCCAGGCACCCGGGTGGTTTGTACCTCCAAGTCTTCCCAGGGCATGATGAGTTCTTATTTGAACGGCTCCCGAAGCTTGCCGGTGCCCGTCCACCGTTTTTCCATGCCCTCGATTCTTTACGAAAAGGCCAAAAAGCTGGGCCGGACCGCGCCGCTGAAGCCGAAAGAACCTTACATCCTCTATTGCGCCACGGTGGAAATTAGGAAAAATCATTTGCTCTTGGCCCGGATTTGGAAACAAGCCTTGGAAGAGGGCGTGCGGCTGCCCAAACTTATCTGCGCGGGGAAGTGGGGTTGGGGTTTGGAGAAATTGCGGGAATATCTGAAACAAAATCCCGAATTACGCGAACGAATGATTTTTACCGGACAGGTGGGTGATTTGGAGTTGATTGACTACTACCGGGGCGCGATGTTCGGCGTGATGCCGTCCTGGTTGGAGGGATGGGGTCTGGGGGCTTCCGAATGCCTGGATTTTGGGATTCCGGTCATTGTGTCCACCACGCCCGCGCTTCGGGAAGCCACCCGCGGGATCATGCCGGCCCTGGAAGCCGACCAGCCGGCGGCTTGGTACGCCGAAATCCGGAAAATGTCCGAAAATCAAAAATACCGCCTTTCGTTGAAAGCCGCGATCCGCGAACAATATCGGCCGACCGATACCCGGGCGAGTTGGAAAAGCATCAAACGATCCCTGCGCCAGGGGTAAAAATGGCTGTTTGGGCCAAAATAGTCGCCGCCGGACGCCGATTTGTCGCTTATTTCGCCACGGTGCTGTAGGATGGGACCATCCGTGAAAGGCCTTCGGGCCTCAACTGATGCAGTTAAATTTTTAGAATAAAGTCGAGGTTTCAAACAATGTCGCAAGGTACCGTGAAGTGGTTTAAGAATGAAAAAGGTTTTGGTTTTATCGCCCAAGATGGTGGTGAGGATGTATTCGTTCACCATTCGTCCATTCAAGCGGATGGCTACAAGTCCCTGAACGAAGGGGACCGCGTGGAATTCGAAGTGGTTCGTGGGGATAAGGGTCTCAAGGCCGAAAACGTCGTCAAGATCTAACCGTCTTTTCGAAGTCAAGCCCCCCCGGCGAAAGCCGAGGGGGCTTTTTTTTTGCCGGTTTTGCAACAGGCTCTCTTGGATTTTTCAATGGGCGGGAATTCAAGCGGCCTGCGGCCTGGCCATCCAAATGATTTTGGAATATGGCGGATGAAAGGGGTTGAAAATTCCCCGCGCGGATTGTGGATCTTCGGTAAGAGAACCGGAGTTAATTTTTATCACCTCCATTATCATTTCGGGGTAAAATGCCTTCCGAAAAGGAAACCCATGCCTGAAGCCAAAATGTTTTTCAATAAAAGAGCCTATCCCCGGGTTCAAGCCCATATCCAGGTGACTTACTTGGTGATGAAAGGCCAGCAGAAGGACCGGGGAATTCAGGACCTCATCGCCAATACCAAAATGGCCGAGACTGTGGACGCCAGTTTGGGGGGGATGCTGCTCGGCGGCCATCCGGATTTAACCGCTCAGGATTTGGTCACGCTCAAGTTTTCAATCCCGGGTCGAACCGCCCCTTTTTCAGCCTTCGCCAAAGTCGCTTGGGTTAACGCGTCCGGAGCCGGGCTGACTTTCGTGTCGATGACGGACGATGACCGAAAATCCCTTGAGATTTATCTGAAAACTTTCCCGCCTTCCACGGTCTAATGAAAAAACAAAAACTAAAAAAGAAAACACCGGCGTGGAAAACCATCCTGTTTTCCCTTTTTTCCCCCGAGCTTTATTTGGAAGTGGGGGAGCGCTGGTCCGGAACCGGGTTTGGCTTTCTTTTTTTACTTTTGGTGGTTTTGGCCGTGCCCCAGGCGATTCTTCTGCAATCCGCGGCTTCCCAGGTTTTGCCGGGAATCGCCGATAAAATTCCGGATTTTCAAATTGAAGGCGGACAATTCTCGTCGCCCGTCTCCCAGCCTTACCGTGTGGATTTCAGCTCCGTATCGGCCCTGGTGATCGACACGACCGGGAAAATCAACCAGTTGGACAAAATCCCCGGGGTGGAGAATCTTCAAACAGCCCTCTTGGCGACGAAGACGCAGTTTCAAGAAAGACGCGTGAGTTTGGGTTTGGCCCGGGATCAGGTCCGGAACTGGGCCTTGTTTCCTGATCTGAGCGTGACCGGTGAAAAACTGAAGCGCTGGACGGATTTTCTGGTCCGCTGGTCCGGAAGTCTGGGCTATTTTTGTATCGTATTGTTTTGGTTTCTTTTCGAGATGGCGGCGCTGTTGATTTACGCGCTGGGAGGCCTTCTGGTGGCCAAGGGGCTCAAAAAGCGGTTGGATTACGACCAATCGTTGAGGCTCGCGGTCGTCAGCCACGCGCCGGCTTTGACCGCTTTAACCGTTTTTTTAATTTTCTGGAGGGATGAAATGCCCTTGTGGGCGGCGATTCTCATTTCGATCGCTTTTCTTTTTTTCGCGGTATCCTGCCAGAAAAACCGTTTACCCGCCGCTAAGGCTCGAAAAGCCCCTTAATCCCTTTATCATTTAGAAACGTAGAACTTCCGGACTGTGCCCTTCGTCTAAATCCATAGAAAACAAACGAGGAGCTTGAAAATGAATAAGAATATTTTAGCGATCACAGGTCTTTCGGTTTTAGGTTTGAGCTTTTCGACCCTTTGGGCGCAAACGACAACCGGCGGGTTGCCGTCTTCAGTGCGCGCCTCAGGAGCCGGTCAAGTCATCACGCCGGTCGCGGTGGTGACACCGGTATCGACGCCGCGGCCCCGCCACCATCATCGGGCGGCCCCGCAGACTTCGTCGGCCGCGAATTCAGGAATTATGAGCGGAACCGTGGTAGGCATGGCCGCGCCTACGGCGACGCCGGCGTCCCAGCCGGGCAATACGCTGAACTTGCCCATGGGTGTGGCGACTTCGGTTCCCTTGAAGCCGTGAAATTTTAAATAAAATCGACCATGAAAAGCCCTCGGCTTATTGACGGGGGCTTTTTTAATTCTTGAAAAAGAAATCCGCGGCGCGCGCCGACTGATCGGCGAATTCCAGGATTTTTTCCGGAGGCACCGGAATGTTTTCCTCGAAGACCAGGAGCCAATCGCCTTGGGCCTTGAGCCGCCAGTTGGGGAAGCGTTCCAGATAAAGCCAGAAATCATTCGTTAAAAGTTCCCGGATCCGGGGTTCGTCTTGGAGTTCTCCCCAAAGATAATGGCTGGGCCGTTTGAAATGGCCGAGGTCCCCGGCCTCGATTAAAACCATTTTGGCGGTGAGGGGATTGGTCCTGATTTCCAGTTCCAGGCGGCGGTGAAATTTGTCGAAAAGCCGGCGCGGCACCAGCTCCATTTGGGGAAGACGGGCGTTTTTGCGGTCGTAAAGCACCAGGGTCTCGCGGATGTCCTTGAAGTCCCGGTCTTGATAGGCCCTTTCCAAAAAGAGGACATCCCATCCGTTGCGCGCGCCCTTCAGGATATTCCGGCAGCCCCAAGCGGGGCTGACGCTGAAAATGGGTTTGCGGGGACGGTATGGCCAGACGGGCGCCGGTAAGGCGAAGCCGTTTTTCTCAAAAAGCCATTTGGATTCGTAAAACTCGAAGTCCAGTTGATGGGCGAGGTTTTCAAAGGCCCTTTGGTTGGTCCGGGACCGGGAAAAATAATCGAGGATGGTCCAGAGGTAAAAGGAGAAAAAAAGGCCGATCAGGCACCCGATGTAAAAAGGATTGTCCTGGAATTGGGTAAGGGGCATGGGACTAGTATGGATTGAAACCGCCGAGTTCCCAATAAAAAATTCCGTGGATTTTTTTATTTAACCCGGTTGTAACGGGTGCGGGAAGGCGTTTCATCCCTTAGAATGGGGGAAATAGGGCGCCGATATTTTATTTTGGATTTCCCGGAAAGAAGAACATGAATCCATTTCACGGCTGGTGGAATAACTTTCTTTTCAACCGTCATTATGGCTTCCTCAAGGAGCAGGCGGGTTACCGGCTTTTGACCCTTTGGGAAACCCTCCCGGGCGAGGTGAAAGAATGGCGGGTCGGCGGCGGGGTTTACCGGGACGAGATTTTGGGCATGGAGCTGTTGGCTGAAAACGCCAAAGCCTGGGAAAAGATTCTGGCCGAACCCTCGGAGACCAAGCTGGCCCTGACCTGTAAAAAATGTCAATGTGCCCATGTTTTCATTTCGGAAAGACCACTGGGGCGTTTTTTGGATAAAAGCCAAGGGGCGTGGACGTCGGAATGGTTTCGGCTTATCCGGCCGGGATTGGCGGACTCCGCTTCTTCCCGGATGCTCAATTGCCCCAGGTGTTTGAAGCGGAAAAAGGCTTCTTTGCGGTTTCTTTAACCTTCGGTTTATAGTTTGGGTGTCGCCCGCGTCACAAAGGCCGATGGAGGGTGAGGCGGATTTTGCGGATTCCTTGGCGAAGGCCTTCGCGATAATTTTTCTGACCAAAAAGGCGTCGGAGTCGGTCGCGATAAGGAAAAGACCCAACAAATCCCTGCATTTTCTTGCGCTCCACTTTACCCAATGTTATAGTAAAAAAACTCAGGGTTCTGAGGTGAAGCGGTAAACTCGATTGTTTTCTTTATTCCAACTTGAGGCCTGAATGAGCACCCCAGCCGGCGGCGACAAAAAAAACATCGTCAAAATGGCCTATATTTATTTCCAGGAAGGCCGCTGGGACAAAGCGATTGAGGAATACAAAAAACTCATCGCTTTAGACCCTGAGGACGTGAATACCCACAACATGCTGGGCGATGTTTATGTGAAAAAAGGCGCGGTGGCCGAGGCTTTTGACGCCTATAACAAAGTCTCCTCCGATTTTTCATCCCGGGGCCAAGTAGACAAGGCCCTTGTGGTGAACAAAAAAATAGCGGCGCTTGAGACCTCCAAATTATCGGCGGACGCGCAAAAGAAGCAAGGCCTCATCAAGCAAACCCTCAAGGCCGATTCGGCCATGGAACAAGGCAATCTGGACGCCGCTACCGAGGCCCTGAGCGAAGTGGTGAAACTGGACCCGGAAAACCTCTCCGCCTATTCCAAGCTCGCCGAACTCCTGGAAAAACAAGGCAAGATGGATGAGGCCATCCAGCAGTACCTGGCCATCGGCTCGGCTTTTCTCAAAAACCGCCTTTTCAAAAAAGCCCAGGAAATGTTCCAGAAAATCGTCCAACTGGAACCGGGGAACTTGGATGCCCGCATCAATCTGGCCCAAATTTTCATCAAACAAGGCTCCGAGAGCGACGCCAAAAAAGAATTCTTATCCATCGCCGAATTGGCCCACGCCAAAGGCGACATGGACAAGGCTTTGCTTTACGCCAATAAAGCCATCGAGTTCAAAAGCATTGAGGCCCATTACACCTTGGGGCTTATTTTTTTAAAAAAACAGCAATACTCGGAAGCCAAAGCTGAGTTTGAGAGTTTGCTCCGGTTCAAAATCAACCATGTGGGCGCCTTGGTTCATTTGGGATTGGTCTTAAGCGAGCAGGGGCAACTCGACAAAGCGGTGGAATCCATCCAGAAGGCGCTGAAGGTCGAAAAGGATAATTTGGGGGCTTTGGAAGCGCTGGCGGACATCTCCTTGAAAAAAGGCTCCAAGCTCGAGGCCATCAACGGCTTCAATGTGCTGGTGGGCAAGTATGAGGAAAAGGGTCTTTTGCCCAACGCGGTGGAAGTGGCCCAAAAAGTGATTTCGCTCGACGCGAACGCTTTCGCGGCGGTGGGACGGCTCGGCGATCTTTTGAAAAAAAGCGGACAAAAAGAAAAAGCCGTGGAAGCCTTTCAAAAAGCGGCGGGCTTGGCCACCGCCCAAGGAAAAGCCGATCAAGCTTCCGCTTGGATGACCAAGGCGCAGGAACTGAATCCGACCGCCACGGCGACCCCGGCTCCCGCTGTAGCCGCGCCCCCGGCGGGGACTTCGCCGAAGCCCGCGATGCCTCCGCCCCCGCCTGTCAAAGCCGCAGTAGCCGCGCCCCCTGCGGGGGCCAAAGCCGTTGAATCCGCCGGGAACTCGCCCGCGCCCCCCGTGGGGACTGCGCCAGCGCCCGCGAAGGCGGCTGAAAATGTGATGGATTTGGAGGATGACACGCCCGCGGCCGCTCCCGCGCCGGTGGTTGCCGCTCCGGCACCCGCTCCCGCGGCGAAAGCCCCGGAAGATCCTTTGATCGAACTGAACGCCCAATTGGGGATCGCGGAAAACTACCTCAAGCAAAACCTGGTGGAAGAAGCCATCGAGATTTATCAACAGCTGTTGGAAGCCCATCCGGACAACAATGAAATCCGCACGAAATTGAACCAAGCCTATACGGCTTACGTGAAGACCGGCGACGATGTGATTGGGGCCTTGGAAGCCGAAAAGAAGGCCAAGGAAGACGAGGAACGGCGTCTTCGCGATGAAATGGAACGCAAGGCCGAGGAAGAATCCAAAAAGCTGAGGGAAGAACTGGAGCAAAAAGCCAGGGCGGAGGCTGACCGCCAAGCGCACGTCGAAATGGAAAAGAAAATCCGCGATGAGGCGGAACATAAGATGCGCGAGGAACTGGAACGCAAGGTCCAGGACGAAATGATGCAAAAAGCCAAGCAGGAAAGCGAGCAGAAGCTCCGGGAAGAGATGGAAAAGAAAGCCCGCGTGGAAATGGAACAAAAGATCCGGGAAGAAATCGAGAAAAAACTCCGGGAAGAAATGGCCGCCAAAGCCAGGGAAGAGGCCGCCTCAAGGCCCGCGCCCGCCACGCCGGCACCCATCCCCGCGCCCGCGCCTTCCGTCGCGCCGAAGGCGGCTTCCGCGCCCCATGCGGTGACCGCGCCGGGCATGTCCAAGCTGGACGCGCACTCCAAGACCGACTCCGCTTTGGAAGAAAGCCGGGATGAGTTCATGACGGTGGCCGTGGCCGAAATTTATACCCGTCAGGGCCTCTATGAGGAAGCCATGAAGATTTATCAAAGGATTATTCACGCCGAACCGGATAATTTTGAGGCTAAGAAAAAGCTGGCGGACGTGGAAAACTTGATGAAAGCCAAGGGCGGGCCCAAAGCCGCCGCGCCTCCCGCGGCGGTGATTTCGACGCCAAAACCCGCTCCCGAGGCCGGTTCGGCCGCCGAAAACCCCTCCGAGGGGGAAAATTCGGGTGGCAAAAAGAAGTCAAATCGAGTAGGCTACGTTTGACGCTGATTTGGGGCTTCTTTAGTTGTTCTCGTTTGATCCAAGTTCTTTGCTCAAGAATTATTGGACTTCGTACTAAAAATTAACAGATTCTAGCCGAAAAACGACAGGCATCCTTGATTCCGTTTTTGGATTTCGGACCCGCCGAACCCAAAGGCACCTCCCGAGGACTTATGAGCTACGAACAATTTTACGGATTAAGGGAACAGGCTTTTTCCAACGCTCCCGACAGCCGTTTTTATTTCGAAAGCAGCCAACATTCGGAAGCCATGGTGAGGATGCTTCACGCGGTCGATACCATGAAGGGCTTGACTGTGGTCGTGGGGGACATCGGCGCGGGGAAGACCCTTTTGGCCCGCAAAGCTTTGGAAAAACTGGAGCAGGATCCCCAATACGAAGCCACCCTCTTGGTCATCGTTCATACCGAAATCACGGCCGAATGGATGCTCAAAAAAATCGCCGTTCAGTTGGGCGTGGAAGACCCGGGCGAAACCAAGGGACAGATCATTTCCCAGCTTTACGAGCGCCTCATGAAAATTTATGAGGAGGGGCGTAAGGCGGTGGTTTTAATCGATGAGGCGAACATGCTTCAGAAGAAGGAAATTTTCGAGGAGTTTCGGGGCCTTTTAAACCTGGAGGTGCCGGGCCGCAAGCTCATCTCCATTATTCTTTTGGGTCTGCCCGAGCTCGAGCAGTATCTGGCCCTGGACCCGCCCTTGTTTCAACGGATCGCGGTGAAATTTTTCGTCAAGTCATTGACCCGGGAGAGCACCGAAAATTATATCCAGCATCGCCTGTCCGTGGCCGGCTGCGTGAAGCCGGTCTTTACGCTGGACGCTTATCAGAAAATTTTTGATTACACCAAGGGTATTCCCCGATTGATCAACACCACGTGCGACAACGCCATGTTGGAAGGCTATTTGCTGAAAAAAGAAACCATCGACGCCGAGATTATCGACCAAGTCGCGAAAGACCTGGGGCTCAAGAAGGATTAGTATGGGGTTCGCGTCTGTGGGGAAGGTGGGTCGCGTTGCCTTATTTCCCCAATTGACTCCTGCCTTAGCGATCAGTATAATCCGCTCCGTTTCGAGAGATTCATTCGTGAAAAACGCGGGAATAACTCAGTGGTAGAGTGCAACCTTGCCAAGGTTGAAGTCGCGGGTTCGAATCCCGTTTCCCGCTCCATTTTTTTGTTTTTTTCAAACCCCCCCGAATTTAAAAAATTGGTTCCCGAGGGTTTTGATTCATTTTTAGCGCCGGAAGATTTTGGTTTTTTGGGCGGCATACCCAAGTGGTTAAGGGAGCGGTCTGCAAAACCGCGATTCGGCGGTTCAAATCCGCCTGCCGCCTCCATTTCTTTTCCTTTTTCTTCCCGAGGGGCCCAGTCATGAGCCCCCATTCCTGGTCCGCTTCCGACTTCGAGCAAATGAGACAACTTGCGCTTCCGCCCGCCGAGGTGGAACGGCAGATATCCCTTTTTAAAAATCCACCCCCTTTCGCCGTTTTGGCGCGCCCGGCGGTCCTATCCGATGGAATCCATAAAATCGAGGACCCGCAAAAGCCGGGGCTCTTGGCTTCTTACGGCGTCGCCCGGGACCAGGGAAGGCTTTCGAAATTTGTCCCGGCCTCCGGCGCGGCGACCCGCATGTTCCAATCGTTCTTAAAATTTTTGAAGGAAGGCTGCGCGCGGCGCGCGGAGCTTCAAGCCAAGTCCGCTTTGGGCGACGCCGAAGCCTTGAGCCTGTTGTTTTTCATGGATTCGCTGCCCCGTGTGGCTTTTTACGGCGATCTCAAGCGACAACTCCAATCGCGGGGAAAAGACCTCGACGCGCTGTTGAAGCAAGGCGAGTACGGCCCCGTTTGGGAATCGCTTTTGTCGGAGGAAGGATTGGGTTATGGCCTGGCTTCCAAAGGCCTTATCCAATTTCACGGCCATCCGGAGGGGCCCAGGACGGCGCTGGAAGAGCATTTGCGGGAAGGCGTCCATTATTTGAAGGACGCCCAAGGTGTTTGCCGGATCCATTTTACGGTGTCTCCCGAACACCGCGCCGCTTACGAGAAGCGGGTCGCGGAATTGACCCAAGCCCTTGAGAAACCCATGGGCGCCCGGTTTCAAGTCGGTTTTTCCGAACAGGAAAAGTCTTATCAAACGGTCGCGGTGGATTTAAATAATGAGCCCTTCCGGGATAAGGAAGGCCGGCTGGTTTTTAGGCCGGCGGGTCATGGGGCGCTTTTAAAAAACCTCGACCAGCTGGGCGCCGACATCGTGTTCATTAAGAACATCGACAATGTGGTGATCGAGAAATTTCTGGAACCCACCATCGAATGGAAAAAGCTTTTGGCGGGTTACCTGCTCGAAACCCAGGGGAGGGTTTTTGAGTTTCTGCGCCGTTTGGACGAGGGCAACGTTTCCGAGGCGTCGCTTCGGGAAATGGCTGAATTTGTCCGGGAGGTTTTGTGGGTCAAAGTGCCCGACACATTCGCGAAAAAGGACGAGCCGGAAAAAGTGAAGTGGCTTCAAAAACTGTTGGATCGTCCGATGCGGGTTTGCGGTGTCGTCCCGAACACGGGAGAGCCGGGCGGCGGTCCTTTTTGGGTCAAAGGCCCCGGGAGCGGGGAGTCGCTTCAAATCGTGGAAGGGTCCCAAGTCGATCCCGACTCCGAGGCCCAGGCCGCGCTTTTCCGCGAATCCACGCATTTCAATCCGGTGGACTTGGTTTGCGCCGTCTCCGATCGGCGTGGAAAACCTTATTCGTTGGCGGACTATGTGGACGAGAAAGCGGTCTTTATCAGCCGCAAATCCCATCAGGGGCGGGAGTTAAAGGCCTTGGAACTTCCCGGGCTTTGGAACGGCGCCATGGCGGGCTGGACAACCCTTTTCGTGGAAGTGCCCTTGGCCACGTTTAACCCGGTGAAGACCGTTTTTGACCTATTGAAACCAGCGCATCAAACCGGTTCCAGTGTTAACCTGTAAAATCGTTTTGATCAAGGGGGCGTGATGACTTCCATTTTGGTGACGGGGGGGGCCGGGTTTATCGGTTCGAACTTCGTGAGGACCGCCTTGGGCAAGGGCCAAGATGTCCGGGTGACCGTATTGGACAAACTGACCTACGCGGGGAATCTTTTGACCCTGCGGGATGTTTTGGGGAATAAGCGCTTTCAAATGATCAAGGGCGATATCGCCGATCCGGTGATGGTGCGGAAAGCTTTTCTGGCCGCTCGGCCGGACTTTGTCGTCAACTTCGCCGCGGAAAGCCACGTGGACCGGTCGATCGAGGGGCCCCGGGTTTTCGTGAGGACGAATGTTTTAGGCGCCTTTGAACTTTTGGAAGAAAGCCGCCGTTACTGGGGGGCTTTGGCCAAGAAAAAAGCCAAGGGTTTTCGGTTTTTACAAATCTCAACGGATGAAGTTTACGGAAGCCTGGGACCGAAGGGTCTGTTTAAAGAAGAGACGCCCTATCAACCCAATTCACCCTATTCGGCCACCAAGGCGGGTGCCGATCATTTGAGCCGGGCCTATTTCGAGACCTTCGGGCTTCCGGTCTTGATGACCAATTGCTCGAACAATTACGGTCCCTACCAATATCCGGAGAAACTGATTCCCCTGACCCTTTTAAACGCCTTGGAAGGCAAGGCCCTGCCCATTTATGGGGATGGTTTGAATGTGCGGGATTGGCTTTATGTGGGCGACCATTGCGAGGCCCTTTGGACCGTATTAACCCGGGGAAAGCCCGGCGAAAAGTATAATGTGGGAGGCCACAGCGAGAAGACCAACCTGCAAGTGGTCGATACCATCTGCCGGTGTTTGGAAGAAGCGGTGCCGCCCGGGCAAAACCCGGTGTTGAAAGCGAAGGCGGTCAAGCATTACGACCAATTGAAGATCTTCGTGAAGGATCGGCCCGGCCATGACCGCCGTTACGCCATCGACGCTTCCAAGATCAAGCGGGAACTGGGATGGAAGCCCAAGCATGGATTTAAGGAAGGCATCCGGGAAACGGTCCGGTGGTATCTACTGAACCGGGTTTGGTGCGCGAAGGTCCAGACGGGAAAATATAACCGGCAAAGGCTGGGATTGGCGGGGGGCGAAAAATGAGAGGCATTCTTTTGGCGGGGGGGAGCGGAACCAGGCTCCATCCCATTACGCGGTCGGTCAGCAAACAGCTGCTTCCGGTTTATAACAAACCGATGGTGTATTACCCGCTTTCAGTTTTGATGCTGGCCGGCATTCGGGATATTTTACTCATCAGCACGCCCGACGACATCGCCGGGTTCAAACGGCTCTTTGGCGATGGGTCCTCCGTGGGGGTCCGGATGCGGTACGCGGTCCAAGAAAAACCCGCCGGCATCGCCCAAGCCTTTTTGATCGGCAAGGATTTTATCCAGAATGAGCCGGTGGCCCTGGTGCTGGGCGACAACATCTTTTACGGACAGGGTTTGACCCAGCATTTGCAGGAAGGCGCCAAGCTGACCGATGGGGCCATGATCTTCGCTTATTTTGTCCGGGACCCCGAGCGTTATGGGGTGATCGAGTTTGACGGGAAGGGCGGGGTGGTCGGGATTGAGGAAAAACCCGCGAAGCCTAAATCGTCCTACGCGGTCCCCGGAATTTATTTTTATGACAAAGACGTGGTGAAGATCGCGGGCGGGTTGAAACCTTCCAAGCGCGGGGAGTTGGAGATCACGGATGTGAATCTTGAGTATATGCGGCGCAAAAAAATGGGGGTTTTGACCTTGGGCCGGGGAATCGCCTGGCTGGATACGGGGACGCCGGAGTCGCTGCTGCAGGCTTCCACCTTCATTCAAGCCATCGAGGAACGGCAGGGATTGCGGGTGGCCTGCTTGGAAGAGATCGCCTACAAGCAAAAATTCTTGAGCCGGGACGAGTTTAAAACGATCGCCGAGAACTATCCGGGATCCTATGGGGATTATTTAAAATCACTTTTGGGGTGAACGGGCCATGCGTCTGCTTCAAGAACCTTTGCCGGGGCTTAAACTGATCCAATTGACGCGTCATGGCGATGACCGGGGTTATTTCGTCGAGAATTATCATGAGAGCCGTTTGGCGGGATTGGGGATCACGGAGAGGTTTTTGCAGGACAACCGTTCCCGCTCCCAGCAGGGCGTACTTCGCGGGCTTCACGCCCAGCTTCAAAAGCCCCAGGGCAAATTTGTCCGGGTGGCTCTCGGGGAAATTTATGACGTGGCCGTGGACGCCCGCCCAAGTTCACCCGCTTACGGGAAGTGGTTTGGCTGCAGCTTGAAGGACTCCGACTTTCAGGCGCTTTATCTACCGCCGGGTTTTTTTCACGGGTTTTGTGTGCTGAGCCCGGTGGCGGAGATCGAGTATAAGTGCACGGATTATTACGACCCGAAGGACGAAATCGGGATTTTGTGGAACGACCCGGAGCTTGGAATCAAATGGCCGGTACAAAACCCGGTCTTGTCGGCGAAGGACGCGGGCTTGCCGCTTTTTAGCCGGGTGAAGGCTTTACTTGGGGAAGCGAAGGCGAAATAAAAACTAGACAGAGGCCTTGAGTTCGGTAGAATCAGGCACTTTTCTGCGGGGGGTTGGAGGATTTTATGTCAGATCAATTATTCGGAAAATACGCGCGGCTTTTATTCAAACATCATCCCTGGCACGGCCTGGATATCGGTTATGAAGCGCCGCGTTTCGTGAACGCTTACATCGAAATCACGCCCACGGACAACGTGAAGTATGAGGTGGACAAAAATACCGGATTCCTCCGGGTGGACCGGCCCCAGGCCTTTTCCAGCCAATGCCCCTCGCTTTACGGTTTCATTCCCCGGACCTATTGCGGACCCCGGGTATCCGCCTACTTCGCCCAAAAAGCCGGAATCTCCAAGATGGACGGGGATACGGATCCGCTGGATATCTGCGTGCTTTCGGAGCGGCCGATTTTTAAGAGCGACATCCTGGTGGAGGCCAAACCTATCGGGGGCCTCCGCATGATTGACAATGGGGAAGCGGACGACAAAATCATCGCGGTGCTGAAAAGCGACCTGGTCTATGGCGAATGGAACGACATCAGCGATTGCCCGCATAACCTGGTCGACCGTTTGCGCCATTACTTCCTTACCTACAAGGACTTTCCCACCATGCACAAGGGACAAACCGATATTGTGCATACTTATGGCCGGGAAGAGGCCCATCAGGTGATCCGGCTCAGCCAAGAGGATTACCAGGAAAAGTTCAGCGAGTTGGGCCGTTTAATGGAGAAAATTTTCCCCGAGTAGGCGTTGGGGTGACTCCGGTCAACTTGACAGATTCGGAAGCCCCCCTACAATTCGGTCTGCTGTTGGCTTCTTTTTTAGATTCCGGGGCGTATAGCTCAGTTGGTTAGAGTACTTCCTTGACATGGAAGGGGTCACTGGTTCGAGTCCAGTTACGCCCACCATTTTTCCCGGCCGATTCACCGCTAGTCGATTTGGAACCATCATGTCCGAAAAATACGAACCAAAACATAGAATGGATGAGACGCTTTTCAAGATACGCCATTCCATGGCCCATATCCTGGCCGAGGCCGTTTTACAGATAAGGCCCAAGGCTCAATTAGGATTTGGCCCCCCCATCCGTACGGGTTTTTATTACGACTTTTTATTGGAAGAACCCCTCACCGAAGCCGATTTCCCCGACCTCGAAAAACGCATGCGTAAAATCATCCAGGAAAAACAAGAGTTCAAGCGTGAAGACCTGCCCAAGGATGAAGCCCTCAAGAAACTGGACGGCATGGGCCAAAGCCTGAAGACCGAATACGCCAAAGAATTAATTGCCGAGGGGGAAAACCTCAGTTTTTATTCCAGCGGCCCCTTTGTGGATATGTGCGAAGGCCCCCACGTCGCGGATACCTCCAAGATTCCCCTGATGGGTTTTAAGCTTGATTCCATCGCCGGCAGTTACTGGCGGGGAGATTCCAAGAATCCCATGCTGACCCGCATTTACGGCCTGGCTTTTCCCACTGAGGCGGAACTGAAACAATTCGTCAAGGACCGGGAACTGGCCTTGAAGCGCGACCACCGCAAGCTGGGTCAAGAGCTTGAACTTTTCACCATTGATGAGCGGGTGGGGAAGGGATTACCCCTTTGGCTTCCTAACGGGACCGTGATCCGTGAGGAATTGGAAGCCTTCGCCAAGGAAACCGAGTTCCGGGACGGCTATGTCCGCGTAGCCACGCCCCATATCGCCAATGGAGACCTGTACAAACTCTCGGGCCATCTCAAGCTTTATAAAGAGGGAATGTTCCCGCCCATGCGAAGCGTGGAAAAAGACCCAGATTCGCCTCCCGAAGAATTTTACTTGAAGCCCATGAATTGCCCCCATCACCACATGATTTACCTGGCCCGCCCCCGCAGCTACCGGGAGCTTCCCCTGCGTTTGGCCGAATACGGCACGGTGTACCGTTTCGAGAAATCAGGCCAATTGGCCGGGCTTCTTCGCGTGCGGGGGTTGGCCATGAACGACGCCCACATCTATTGCACCGAGGACCAGATTAAATCTGAGATCAAAAAAGTCGTGGCCATGCACCAGTTTTATTTCAGCAAGTTCCGCATGGACAAGATCTGGGTAAGGCTTTCGCTCCATGACAAGGACAAGGACAAGTTCGGGGAAAATGAGCCGCTTTGGATCCGCACCGAAAATATCCTTCGGGAAGTGCTGAAAGAATTGAATGTGGAATACGAGGAAGTGGCGGGCGAGGCGGCCTTTTACGGCCCCAAGATCGACTACCAGACCGAGAATGTGCTGGGCCGGGAAGAGACGGCGGCGACCGTTCAGCTCGACTTCACTTCTCCCGAGCGCTTCGAGTTGGAATACACGGCTTCGGACGGCTCCAAGCAAAGACCCTTCATTATTCACCGGGCGCCTTTGGGCACCCATGAGCGGTTCATTTCATTCTTGATCGAGCGTTGGGGCGGGGCTTTCCCGACCTGGATGTCGCCGACTCAAGTGAGAGTGGTTCCGGTCGCCGAGGATTTTTTGCCCTATGCCGAAAAGATCAAAGCCGAATTGGACTCGCGGTTGATTCGGGCCGAGGTCGATTTTTCCAACGATTCTTTCTCGAAAAAGGTGCGCAACGCCATCACCCGAAAGATTCCCAATATCTGGATCGTCGGGGCCAACGAGGTGAAAGACGAGACCATCACTTGGCGCCGCTATGCCGCCGAGAAACAAATCCAAGCGCCCTTGGCCAAGGCCGAGGACATGCTTGAAAAGATGGTCAGGGAACGGTTGATGGATAACTTCGCTGATGTGACGCTGCCGGAATAGTTGGATTGAAAATAGGGAGGAACTAAATCCATGAAAAATTTAGTATTCACGCTTTTGTTCGCTTGCCCCATTATTTTAGCTTCGATTCTTACCAACCTGGGTTGCGGTTCCTCGCCGTCCGGCCCCGCTCCCTGTACCGGTGGAAACGTTGGGTTAAACAGCACGGATGGAACCAATACGACCACCACGGACCACTTGTACGCCTCTCGTTACCAATTCACGCATGAAGCGAAGGTCACCGACATTCGGATCAATGTTTGCGGATCGGCGGGAACGACCTTCAATGTGGGCATCTATTCGGATGGTACTTCGGCGCCCGGAACCCTGGTGAGCCCGGTGATCAGCCAAGAAGTGACGGCCTGCGCGGGCGTGACCCTCGACTTTTCCGGCGGCGGGGTGGACTTGCCCGCGGGTTATTATTGGCTGGCGGTGGGGTCCTCGCAGGCGGTCGAGTATCTTTTAACCAATGCGACGGGTACAAACGAGGCTTCCTACGGCCCCGGATCGGGGCTGCTCCCGGCGACTTTCCCCAGCAGTTCGGTGTTCAGTTTCGCCTCGGCCCCGGAGATTTCCGCCGATTGGGTTTGCCCCTAAAAATAGCTCATTTGGCCGTTTGATGGGCAATGGTATCCTTTCAACAAGGATTCCATTGCCCTTTTTTATTTCGCGGTCCCTTCCAAATCTATAAATACTTCTCTTCTTCTTGGGCTAAAATAGTGCATATCCAAACGAACTGTGGGGTGGTTCGAGTCCAACCCGGGGAAGGATCAAAAAAATCATGCCACTAAAGTTCAGGATTAATTCAAGCATCGATCTTGCGGAATGTCGCAAAATCTTCAAGGAACATGAAAAAATGGATATTCCTGACGTCATCTCATTAAAGGAACAGCTGTTTGGTCCTCTTCCTGCACGTTATGGACTTTTTTGGAAAGATAAAGACAATTTTATTTTAAGCCGATGGTCTTATACCAATCGAAGATATGGGGGCTCGGGTTACCAACAAAAAATCGAAATGATGGGGAGGGTCGAAAGTACTTTGGACAAACCTGAATTCGTTATTCAGACCAAAGATGGGGCCGGAATGAGGATTTTATTTTCAATTTTAATTTTCTTCATTGTTTTTTCATTATTTTTTGGTTTTATGACTATATTTTCCACAAACAAAATTAATTTAAGGACATGGGCGTTTATTGAAATAGCGCCCCTCGTTTTTAGCTTCGCAATTGTATTTGGTTTTCTGATGAATATGTTCCTTTGCGTAAGGTTTTTAAAGCATTTGGTGAATCCGAAAGATTCGCCATTTTCAAGGGTCAGTTAACCCGGGTGATTTTTAACTGACTGTTTCTATCTACGTATCTTGAATCTAACGGTTCGCAAATCGTACGGAATAGGGACACGTCGTGTTCGAAAATCGGAGCTTACATTATGAATCCATTCGTAAGTTGGGGGATCGCGGTGGCCATCGTTATGGCTGTCGTTCTGGGCCTATTTTGGCTCAAGGGTGGTAAAGAAAAAACCAAGCTAGTCGCTATATTTTTCGCGGGCTGGATTGTCGGAGCGATCGCCATGTACATCAAGGCGATGCTTGTCTATAAACCTTAAGCTTTGATGATCTGCCCGCTTGTCGAATGGTTCGCGAATCGTTTGATAGACTCAACTAATCGGAAAACTGAGGAGGAGACTATGGAATGGTATGTTTATGTTGCTTACTTCTTTGGTGGGGCTTTTCTGGGTAATTTTGTTCCTCATTTCGTTAATGGCGTTTCCGGACGAAAGTTTCCGTCGCCTTTTGGCAAACCGCCTGGAAAAGGATTGTCCTCGCCTTTGTCTAATGTTCTTTGGGGGCTTTTTAATTTATTGATTGCTTACTTTTTGATTTTCAGGGTCGGAGATTTTGACATCCGGCAGTTGGCGCAGGCTGGGGCTGTCGGGTTGGGGTTGCTATTGATCGGGGTTCAATTGGCGATTGTGTTTGGCCGGGTTAAACAAAAATAGAGAAGATCAACAATCGTTCGAGATGAGGCTCCAATGAAAACAATGACGAAAATCGGTTTAGTTATAGCGGGGTTTATTTTGGCCTTTGCCGGTGCTTGCTTGGCGGCTTATTTGGATGATTTGGCCACCTCACAGTTTAATGCCCAATCCGGTGGGATGGTGGCGGGCGGAGAAATGATCCTTTTCATCGGGGCCTTTACTTTTTTATCGATCTTTCCGGTAGCCTTGGCTCTTTTTTTCCTGCGGTCCAATGAAAAGTTTTGGAACTTATTCTCAATCTTCGCGATCGGGTTGGCCTTAACTGGGCCGTTGGCTGAGGGGTATATGCTAGCGGTCAGGATTTTATGTATGAATACCCATTCTTTGTGGGTGTTTTTCTCGTTTTTCGCGCTGCTTCGAGTATTTGGGACTGTTGTTTTAGGTTTCGGGTTTGTCTTCTTCTCCTTTATCACCAAGTTCAAACAACCGCGCCGACTGCTATTGATCGCGGCGGGGATTGAGATGGCCCTGTTCCTATATATCGCGATTCATATGTTGATCTGGCATAATTTCGCTTGAGTCCCGTTGATTTATATTGCGCGTTTCAAAGTTTCTTTTGGAGCCTAATTCAAATGGAACTAGTTCTTGAGTCTTTCCCATTGGGTGCAAGGAGGTGGCGGTGAAACTTAAACTTTGGTTGAAATGGTTGGGACATCCTCAAAAAGGTGTCGCGCCTTTAAGCTTTGTGGTGTTGGTTGCCTATGATTACAAGTATTTACCTCCAGTCATCAAGTCTCTTTATTCCATTGCCGACGAGATTATTCTGGGCTTGGATCGAGACAGGATCTCTTTCACCAAAAAGCCATTCGAGTTCGATACCGTGGAATTCCAATCGATGATTCGGCGACTCGACCCCGAGGGCAAGATACGGGTTGTTGAGGAGGATTTTCATTCAGCTCCTGATCCCATGGCCTGCGAAACCCACGAACGGAACTACCTTTCCGGATTGTGCCAAAAAGGCAATTGGATCATTCAAATCGATTCCGACGAAATCCTGCTGAATCCCGAGGAATTTAAAGAGTGGATTGACTCAGGGAACGGTTCCGGGATGATTCTCGCCCATTGGATCCTTGTTTACAAAAAAATCGGAAATGAGTTGTTGGTAGTGGACAAGGAGAACCATCATCATCCGGTTGGCACCAGACTCCGGGGAGGATACATCGGCGCGAGACACACGGGCCAGAACAAGAAAGTCTCTCCCCTCCGTCTCCTGCATTTCGCTTATGGACGTACCCCGGAGGAGATGAGGATCAAACTTAAAAATTGGAGCCATGCGAATGATTTTGATACCGATAAATATTTTGAATTCTGGAAAGGCGTAGGACTGGATAATTATTCACAGGTTAAAGACATTCATCCTATGGAGGGCTCGGCTTGGCCGAGCCTGAAAAAAATGAGAGACCCCGGCCTAACTTGAAGATTGGGCTGAAGCCAGGGCGACAGTATCGACCCCGTTTCATCGGCGTTTTGGCGTCCAAATAGGCTTTGACAACCAATCCCATTACGATTAACATTATCAGCTCAAGCAGGGGCGTCCGCCCCTCACCCTAAGCCCTTCGGGCGCGAACGGGTTACGGTTTTTCCATTGGGCTGTTAATGGCGACCTACTTTTTTGGGCGGACCCACGGGTTCGTCCTTTTTTTTTGGACCCAATCTTATTCGGAGGTAAGCACTTATTTCGCCCTCAAAAGAATTAAGGATCAACCATCAAATCCGGGCGCGTCAAATCCGGTTGGTGGGGGACGCTGGAGAACAATTAGGCATCGTTGAACTGAGCAAGGCGCTCGCTATGGCCGAAGAACGGAACTTGGATCTCGTGGAAGTCGCCCCGGAGGGCGTGCCGCCGGTTTGCCGCATCCTGAATTACGGAAAGTTTAAGTACGCCCAGCGCAAGAAGGAAAAAGAAGCCTCTAAAAAACAGCGGGTCATCAAGGTTAAAGAACTCAAGATGCGCCCGAAGATTGACGAGCATGACTATCAGACCAAGCTGCGGATGGCTTGGAGCTTTTTTGAGCACGGGGACAAGGTGAAATGCACCTTGATGTTCCGCGGCCGTGAGTTGAGCCACAAGGATTTGGGCAAGCAGCTGATGAACCGGATCGTCGCCGACATGAGCGAGTTCTCCGATTTGGAAGCGCCGCCCAAGGATGAAGGCAACCAGATTGTCGCAGTCTTTTCCCCGAAGCCGAATCGGCCCGCTGGGAAGGAAACTACACCTGCAAAGGAAAAGGACGCCGAAAATGGCCAAAAAGTTCAAGAGTAAAAAAAGCGTCGCGAAGCGCTTTAAAGTGACCGGCACCGGGAAGATCAAGGTCAAGAAGCAATCCGGCCGCAGTCATTTGATGGGGAGCAAATCCCCCAAGCGGAAACGTCATTTGAAAGACCAGCCTCTTTTGAAGAAAACGCAGGAGCTGGCGGTTAAAAGAATGCTGGGAATATAGGAGCGAGAACAGAACATGGCACGTATTAAAAGAGCGGTCGCGAAGAGAAAACGGAAGAAGAAGTTTTTTAAACTGACCAAGGGCTATTTCGGAGCCAAGAGCCGCCAGTACCGCACGGTGCGGGAAGCGTCGAAGCGTTCCGGGAATTACGCTTTCAGGGACCGCAAGGCCCGCAAGCGCGAGTTCCGCCGGTTGTGGATCACCCGCATCAACGCGGCGGTCCGCGAGCACGGCATGTCTTACAGCCAGTTCATGAACGGGTTGAAGACGGCTTCGGTGGAATTGGACCGCAAGATCCTGTCCGACCTGGCCGTGACGGATACCAAGGCTTTTGAGCAATTGGTCCAAGTGGCCAAGAGTTCGAAAAAGTCCTAAGCTTTCTCGTTTTTTTCACCCCTTATCCTCTTTCAAGACGATAAGGGGTGTTTTTTTGCCCGGAGGCAGGGATTAATCCATGAGCGAATCTTCCCTCATTCAAAGCGTGCAAAACTCCATGGTCAAGCACGCCTATTCCTTAAAGAAACCCAAGCAAATCAAAGAGTCGTTTGATTTTCTTTGCGAGGGTTTTCATTTGGTGGAAGAGGCCTTCGCCAGCAATTTGAATGTCCGCTACGTTTTCGCCACCCCGGACGCTGAAAAGACCGAGTTGGGAAAAAAGCTTCAAGTTGAGTGCCGCAAGCAAAAAGCCCGTTGGGTTCCGGTCCATCCCAAGATCATCCAATATGTTTCCGATACAACGACTCCGCAGGGTTTGTTGGCGGTCGTTCAAAAGCCCGTAAGCCAATGGCCGAAAGAAGACGCCGCGATTCTTTTATGCGCGGACCAGATTCAAGACGCCGGAAATTTGGGGACTCTTTTTCGTTCCGCGGAGGCCTTCGGCGCCGGCGGGGTTTTATTGACCGAAGGTTCTTGCGACGTTTTCAATCCCAAAGTGATTCGATCCACCATGGGCGCCCTTTTCCGTCTGCCATTTCAAGACAAGATGCCTTGGACCGCCCATATCGAGTGGCTGAAGGCCAACGGGTTTTATTCGCTAGCGCTGACGAGCCATCCTGGAGCGTCCTTGCTTGAAATTCCTTTGCCCGCCAAGGTGGCCCTTTGGGTGGGGTCTGAAGGCGCGGGACTGTCGGAAGAATTGATGGCGGCCTGTGACGCGCGGGTCGGGATTCCGATGGCGGGCAAGACGGAATCTTTAAACGCGGGAGTGGCGGGAAGTTTGGCCCTTTTCTGGGTGGCGAATCGTCCAAAAGGATAGTGTCGTCGATATCCGGTTTTAGGAGGCTTATGTGCCAATTGTTCTTTTATTGATATTTTGTGTTTTCTTTTGTGGTTGTGCGACCACTAAAATAACCGATTACGAATTAAACGTTGTTCCAGATTCCGTTGAAATGACTACCACCTATGAAGCAGATACAAATGGTCTGAGCAACTGGGACGGCCAAAAATGCACGCCATGTGATACGGCTTGGACGAATGGTGGAGCGATACCAGCAATTTATAATTGTGTTTTTAATCTTGGATTGAAAGAAACTGTTTCCAAAACCGGAGCTCGAACATACGAAATGCGTCTTGTGCATTATCAGCCGTTTAAAGTTGCAGATGGCTATTCATTAATCATTAATGTCGATGGGCAATTGCTCCAATTCGCCCGAAACGCCAATACTTCAGGAATTTACTATGACTTGACTTTGGATCAGCTCCAACAAATCATCAACGGAAAACAGGTTTTGGTTAAAATAGTTGCCGTGAATGGTTATGTTGAGCTGGCTTTTACTGCGCCAAACCAGGCGTTTTTCAAGGAGCTTTTGGAAGATCCGACTGTTTTGGGATCTGCTCCCGTTGTATCCCATTGAGTTTTAGATGAGGAATGCGGACGCGAGATGTGAAAATATCATCAACAAGGTGGAGTCGTGATTGATCGTATCCAGGAAATCTTAAAAGCCGCTGAAGCGGCGGCCGCCCAATCCGGGAGCCTTAAAGAGGTCGAGGATTGCCGTGTGCGGTTTTTGGGTAAAAGCGGGGAATTGACCAACCTTTTGAAGGAACTCGGTAAGGTTCCCGCGGAAGAAAAGCCCCAGATGGGCAAGGCCTTGAACGAGGCCAAAAACAAAATTACCGTGCTCCTGGATCAAAAAAAAGAAGCTTTCGAGGAACAGGAATCCCAAAAGGCCATACCGGGATGGGACTCCACCCTGCCGGGACGTATCCAACCGATTGGCAAACTCCATCCCCTCACCTTGGTGCAAAAAGAAATTTGCGGGATATTCCAAGGGTTTGGCTTTGATATTGTTGAGGGACCGGATGTTGAGACCGACTATTATAACTTCCTGGCTTTAAATTTTCCGACCGACCATCCGGCCCGTGATTCCCACGACACCTTTTACCTGACGGAAGAAGTCCTGATGCGCACCCATACAACCCCGGTCCAAGTCCGGGTGATGGAAAACGCCAAGCCGCCCTTTAAAGTCGTTATGCCGGGCCGGGTCTACCGTAAAGAAGCCATCGACGCGACCCATCATCATATCTTTCACCAGGTGGACGGATTCTTATTGGATGAGGGAGTTAACTTTGGCCATCTAAAGGGAACCCTGGATGCCTTTGTGAAAAAGTTTTTTGGTCCTAAAATTAAGACCCGTTTTCGGCCCAGTTTTTTCCCCTTTACCGAGCCCAGCGCCGAGGTGGATATTTCCTGCGCTTTTTGCGAGGGCAAAGGATGTTCGGTTTGCAAACACGCCGGGTGGATTGAGATTATGGGATGCGGCATGATCGATCCCAATGTCTTGGAGAATTGCAAAATTGATTCGGAAAAATGGACCGGTTTCGCCTTTGGAATGGGCGTGGAACGGATCGCCATTTCCAAGTATCATGTGGACGATATCCGGTTGTTCTACCAGAATGACGTTCGGTTTTTAAACCAATTTTAGGCGGAGGGCTGTCTTGGCCGACTCGAAAAAAGATATTCCTTTTTACCAATGGGAAGGTTTTAAAACCGGAATGACCATTCTGGTGACCCTCGCGATCGCCTATGGGATGGCCAATTTGGAGCTTCTTCGCCGGGCCCATAACGCCTACGACCGGGGCGAGGCGCTTTACCAACAGAAACAATACAAAGAAGCCATGTGGGATTACCAGGAAGTGCAGGAATTCTACACGCCGCCCCACAGCAAGTGGGTGGATTTGGCCGCGGAAAAAGAATGGTTGTGCCGGGCTTATTTGGGGGATTGGGTCCCGCCCGAAGGCCCCATGGACGCCGATGTGAGGACCTTGCGTCCGGATTACTCCAAGTACCAAGCCGAGATCGCCCAGATCACGCCGGTCGGGGACACGTCTTACGCCCCCTCGCCCAACTTTTCAGTGAAGATCCAGTCGACCCCGCAGAAATAGGGCGCTACTTGGCCGTATGTCCGGGCCAGTGATAACCTTGCGCCTCTAAATCGGGAATGAATTTAGGGGCAAAAGATTTTCGAACCAACCCCCCGCCGTCTTCCCGCGCGAATAAGTCCTGCAAAAGAATCACATCGCCTTCCATGCCTTGGATTTCCGTGATCCGGGTGACGGCTCTTCGTCCGTTGGGGAGCCTGGATTGCTGAACGACCAAGTGCACGGCCCGCGCGATTTGTTCTCGGATGGCCCGAAGCGGAAGACTTAATCCGGTGAATAAGCACATGGTTTCCAAACGAGCCAACATGTCTCGCGGCGAATTGGCGTGGCCCGTGGTGAGAGAGCCGTCGTGCCCCGTGTTCATCGCTTGAAGCATGTCGAGCGCCTCGCTTCCCCGAACCTCGCCAACAATGATCCGATCTGGGCGCATGCGTAAAGCGTTTATGACCAAATCCCGGATAGTGACTTGCCCTTTTCCCTCGAGATTAGCGGGACGGCCTTCGAGTCGAACCACATGGGCTTGCGCCAGCTGAAGTTCGGCGGAATCCTCGATGGTCACGATTCTTTCATCGTCGGGGATAAAGGTGGAAAGCACATTGAGCAAGGTGGTTTTTCCGGAGCCGGTTCCCCCGGAAACGACAATGTTTTTTCTGGCCCGCACGCAAGCGTTCAAAAAGTCGGCGGCCTCTTGAGTGAGGGAGCCGAAACGGACGAGGTCGGCGGCTTGAAGTTTTTGCTTGGAAAACTTTCGGATGGTTAACACGGGTCCGCTGAGGCTTAATGGCGCGATGACCGCGTTGATTCTTGACCCGTCGGGGAGTCTTCCATCCACATAAGGCTGGCTTTCATCGATCCGGCGCCCAATGGGGGCCAAAATCCGTTCAATGATTGTCAATAATTGTTGATCATTGATAAAGCGAATATCCGTCTTTTCCAGGCGGCCTTCCTTCTCGACGAATACGTGGCCGGGGCCATTGACCATTATTTCGGTGATTTCGGCGCTTTGGAGTAACGGTTCCAGTGGACCAAATCCGAAACAAAGATCAATCGTTTCGTTCATGAGCGTCTGGGTTTGTTCCCGGGTTGGAATTTTGAATTCCTGAATAAGTCGGTCTAAAATTTCTCGGGCTTTGGGCTCCAAAAGCTCGCGTTTTAGAATCCCGCCATTGGGGGATGAGTCCAGATGCCCGCCAGTTCGAAGCGTTTCCAATAATTTTTGGTGCAATCGATGGACCCGTTCAAAATGCTCTGAAGAAGTAGGGGTCGCTAGTGGTAAAAGGATTCCTGATTCCAAGCAAGTTTCGACGGCTTTGAAAAGAGGGCCCGCGCCCTGATTTTTCAAAAAAGCCGCCGGTTCTTTTCCGCCTAATGTTTTTTTAAAGTTTCCACCCTGGAAAGGAAGCGTTCCGAGGAATGAAAAGGCGCTTGTCCAATTCGTAAAATCGCTGAGGTGAGGCTGGGTTTCGGCGGTTTGATTTAAGATGACTTTTGAGGTGTGCAAAGGGAAGTGGCGGGATAACAGCGATTTTTCGACTTTCTGGAGGGCGGCTACCGATGAGTTTTCTAATGACGAGGTGAAAAGGATCAAATCGCTCATTTCGAGGAGCGCTAAGGGCGCTTCTCCCAAGGAGGATCCCCAATCCACAATTAAATAGTCGAAAAATGGCCGCAGTGTTTTTATCAACCGAAGGCTTTCGTTCCCGTCTGGTTTGGGATTCGGAGATTCGGTTAATGGGACATATCGAAGGCCCTCAGGAGAGGACGCGAAGAAATTTTCAATTGTTTTGAGATCAAGTTGATCGGTGTAAGGAAGGAGCTGGCGAAAAGAACGGATGGCGGAAGCCGTCGGCGGCTGAAAGGGGAAAAACAAAGGCGGAGTTGAACCGGGGTCAATAAAGACGGAAGCCGCTGATTTTTGTGAGAGGAGATATCTTCCGAGCATAAGGGCGATTGTGGAATTGCCGGTGGCGGGTTGGGCCCCAATGACCGAAATGATTTTCCCTTTTTTGCTCAAAGCTGGTCCCAGACGTAAACTTCCCAATAGCCGTCCCCGTCTGAGGTTTCATGATAAGTCGCGGTGCGGATGATCCCGTCATTCGTCTCGAGCACAAACTCATAAAGTGTTTCTTGGTTGTGGCCGATTAAAACGAAGTTAATGTCTTTTTTATATTGGATGACCCGTCCCCAGGCGGTCGGAATCATGGGTTTGTGAATTTCCAAAAGCTTCGTGCTGCCGTATTGTTGGGTGGTCGGCTGCGAAGCGGTTAACGTGCCGGTCGTTGGAGTGGCGCTAGTATCGGCCAATGAAAGGGCGGGCAAGCTGAAAAACACGATGAGCCATAAGCCGACAAGGAGGGAATGACCGACCTTTTGGCGATTCTCCCGGTTCATGAGGTTCAGAGGCTTGGGGCGGTCGCCCCGGAAGTTTCGGCGGGGTTGCTGAAGGTGTCGGAATAGGGATCGTAGGCGGCGGCCGCGAAAAGCCGGCCGAGGGTCAAGTCCGTATCGGTGGGCGCCGTGGAGGGCGCCGGCGGTGGAGGCGGGGTTTTCGAGTTTGTGGTGTCGGCCGAGGCTTCTAAGCCTGGAAGCGGCGGCGGAGGAGGCAAGGCGGCCGAAGGGTTGGGAGTGGCGGTTGGGGCCGCGGCGGCCACGCCGGTATCCCCTGAATTATCGCTGTCGAGATTGAAGGTTTTCGCGGTGTATTGAGGTTTTAAGTTGCGGACATCGTCGTACATGTCCATGAACCGCCAAAGCATGTCGCTTTTCCAGTCGTAGAACATTCGTTCACAGATTACTTTCGAGAAATCTTTTTTCTCGTTTTTAGTGAAAAGCGAGAAAAAGTCCGCGGGATGCCCATTGCGGCTCGGCGCCGCTTTTTCATCGACCCAAATAATGGTCATGGGGCGGGACAACATGGCGTCCAATTTTTTCTTGGCGTCCAGGGTCTCCGCCGCGTTGGGGTTTAGCTTCGCCAAGGCCCGGTAAAGGCCGAAAGCCAATTTGAAATCGATCTGCTTGATTTTTTTCCCGATAGGAACGCTTTCTTTCCAAACGATTTGGTCCTTGTCGTCGGTTCCATCTTGATAGCGCCAATAATCCCAATCGGTGTCAAAGTTACTGACTTGGCTGATTAGGCTGGTGGAAAAATTCGTCAAACTGCCATTTTTGACGATATTGGACTTGGGATATCCGCCGGCCAACATATTGGCCGCTTTCACGCAATTGTTGTAATCCCCGAGACGGAGGTAACATTGGCAAAGTAGATAGAGGGAATTGGCTTTTTGCTCGGAATCGGTGCCGTTCAAGACGACATAGAGGTAATATTGTTTGGCCTGGGCGAAATTATTGGCGCTATAAAGACTGTAGGCGTATTGGTAAGCTTCTTCGACACTGGGAGCCGCTTTTCCTAAGGAAGGAGCGAGAAGGGCGCCGGAAAGAACAAAGACGAAAGCCAAAAATTGTTTTTTCATGGCATTTATCTTAAAGCAATTGCAATTCAGCCGTCAATTAATATATCTTGAAAAACCTTTTAAAAATAAGGGTTTTTGATCATTTTCACTTCGGAGAAACGGAAAAAATCATGAAGAAAACCATCCGATTTTCAATCTTTGTTTTGGGGTTGTTGACTGTTTCAATCTCGGCTTGTCACCCCAAGGCAAAGTCGGTTTTGCCGGTGGTGACCCTGACCATTGACGGCCACGCGGTTGAGGCGGAAGTCGCGAATAAAGAGTCCACCCGCATGACGGGATTAATGTTTCGAAGCGAGATGGAGAAGAACCATGGAATGATTTTCGTGTTTCCGGACGCCCAAATTAGGGCCTTTTGGATGAAAAACACCCTCCTGCCCTTGAGCATCGCTTATATGGATAGCCGGGGTGTCATATTGAACATTTTGGAAATGCCGCCCGAGACCGAGGATACCTTTTATTCGACGGGTCAGGCCCAGTACGCCTTGGAAATGAACACCGGGTGGTACAAGAACAACGGGGTGAAGGCGGGGGATCAAGTGGAAGGCTTGTCCGCGGCGCCCGCGGCCGAAAAATAAAAAAACTGAATTTAATCTGCCTCGTCGTTTTGTCCCACCAAAGAAGGCGTTACGAAAATAACCAGCTCGGTTTGAGTTTGGCTGTTGTCCGTGAACTTGAACAACTCGCCCAGAACGGGAATGTCGCTTAAAATCGGGATGCCGGATGTGAGTTTTTGGCTCTCGTCCTCAATCAAGCCGGCGATGACCAAGGTGCTTCCGCTTCGCATATACACACTGGTTTCGACCCAGCGGGTGCGAAGGGCGGGGATGACCGCGTTGTTTAAGGTGATGCCGTTCTGGGAGTCAATCCCGCTGACCTCCGCGCGCAAGGTGGCGAAAATATTCCCATCGGCGTCCAAGGTTGGCTTGACGTTGAGCTTGACTCCGTAGGGTTTAAAGTCAACGCTGGAAGCTCCCAGGCTGTTTTGAACGATATAAGGAACTTCCCCTCCCGCTAAAAAACTCGCCTCCTCGCCGCTCACCGCCAAAAGCTTGGGTTTGGCCAATACCTTGGCTTTTCCTCGATTGATCAATAATTGAAGGGAAGCCGTAATGGCTTGGCGATTCAAGGAGCCGAAAGACAAAAGCGGCGGCGGTGAATTTTCGCCGACGACCAGGCTATTCGAAACCACCGTACTGGCGGTACCAGTGACGGCGCTCGGTGAGACGGACCCCCAGCTCAATCCCGCTTCCAAAGCGCTTTGGGATTGTATCTCCATAATCTCAGCCCCGACTTCGATCATGGCTTTCTTTAAATTGTGGGCGGTTACGATAATCGTTTGGCTGGTCTGATTTCCGTTGGCGGCAATGAAAGTCAGGGAGGTGCTGCCGACGGATTTGGCCGAAATAAGGATTTCGTCATTGCTGACGGTCGTGATGTCGGCAATGGCGGGATTGCCGACCGCTATTTTTTCAGTGGATTGAAGATGGAGGAGTTTGGAGTCCCCGATAGTCAGGTGGAATGTGTCGGATTCAGCCCAAACCGGCGAAAGGCCGGTGAAAAAAGCCAGGATCAGAGTCGATAATTTTTTTGTCATTTTATTGTCCTTCCTCGGTGTTTTGGATTCCTCGAATGACTTCCAAACTTTTTTCGCGAGGTTTCGAAAAAGTCCCGATTTTATTGATCATTTCCAAATCGCTTTGAGGCGCCAACGGTAAAATCTCCTCATCGCCGGGGGAACGCAGGACAAAGCGCAGCGGATGACGCTCGTCCAAAAAGGCGAGCATTTCCGCCTGCTCGGGTGTGACGGCCACAGTGACCGTATCGTAAGAATTCTGGGAATTTTCCCCGGGGTTTGCCGGGGCGGCGTTGGAAGACGGATGATCGGACGAGAAATTACTGGTTTTAATTCCCGTGGCCAAAACCAAGACATTCTGAAGAACCGTCGCCGTAATTTGCTTTTGATTGGTCTCAAGGTGCGAAAGGATATCGACCCGGTCTCCGGGATTGAGTAAACCGCCGACGCCCGTCATTTCATTGACCTCAAGAGTGAAAGCTCGCAGTCCCTGCGGCAGCGTCAGGGCCAAGCCGTTTCCCGGAAGCCCGAATTTGTTTGAGAGGATTTGTTCGCCGGCTGAAATGGGCACCAAGGTAATGAGCCCTTCGACCTCTTTTGGATCTTGAATGGCGCTGGGGTCGATGAACTCGGCCGGAATTTTTCGTTTTTCGATTTGGTTGGGCCGAAGAGGCGATTCGGCGGGGATAAAGGTCGTGGCGACTAAGACATCCGTGGGAGTGGATTGTCTCTCATAAACCTTTATTTTTTCCGCCATCAGCCAAAAGGCGAGTAGGCCGGCGAATAGTCCCGCGCCCAAGGCGATCAGAATTCTTTTGTCGTTCATTGCTTTTCCTTTATTTGTTTAAATCCACAAATGAGAGGGAAGTCTGGGTTTTTCCGGCGATGAGTTGGGCTAAAAGGCGGAGCCTGTTTTTTTTCAGGATAAAAGTGGGGTTGGAGGTATCGCCGGTGTAGGGGTTCTTCTCAAAGGATTGGGCGCGACAAATTTCGTCAAATTCCTCCAAGGGATGGGGCGTCGCGGGAACCAAGATGATCGCGATCTGGCAGTTTCTTATTTTTTCAACGAAAAAAGAAGTGGCGTTTGGCGGGGGCGCGAATGGGAAATTCCAGTTTTTGCGGGCTTGAACGAAGTCCTGGATGGCTTGGGACGTATCGCAAGTCCAGCCGTAAGTTTGATCCGTCCCGGGCGATTGCCATAAACCCAATGTGCGGGTGACGGCGTTTTTTTCAAAAATCTTGATTTGAAAAGTATCGGGAAAGGCGATGGACGGATCTTGAATCCCGAGGGCGGTTGGGGCAAAGTCCATTCCCGAACCGACCAAGTTCCAGCCTTGATTTTTATATTGGGTTTCGATGAGGGGAATTAAACGATTGAGCGTTCCCGAATTAACCCACACCCGATGGTCTTGAGGCAGCCCGTTGACCTGTGTTTCAAAGTGTTGAATGGTTTGGGGGTCGAATTGTAAAGGCGAAAAGATCAGCGCCCGGGAAATGACGGCGCTTGAGAGAATTCCCCAAAAAACCAGGGTGGCCCAAAACCATGTTTTTTTCATGGAATCGCCCCGTCGGGATATTTGAGGACGGCTAATTGAGTTTGAAGCTGGACCCCCCGGGACAGGAAAAGATGGGAGAAGGGAAGGCCGTTGTATTGGAGCGTGACGATCCAAGTCTGACCCGAGTAATTCAGAAAGCCATCCCCGAGTGTGGAGGTCAATAAGCCCGCGCCCGGCATGGCGTTCGCGATGGATAAAAAAGGCGCCGCGAGTTGGGATGAGAAGGGAGAGGCGGAAACGCGTAAAGACGAGGGGTCAAAAAAACGCTGATAAGATCCCAGCGCGTTCCATATCGAGCCGGAAAGGTCGGATGTCTTTGAAACGCGTCCGCAAGCGTATTGCCGGGCCATTTGACCGCAGGCGTATTCAAAGGCAGACTTGGCGGAAAAAAAGACGGCAAACTGAATAAGCCCAAAAGCTAAAAGAGAAAGCAGGGGAATGACCAGGACCATTTCGGTAAGGGCTTGCCCTTGGGAATTTTTCATTAAAACCCCGTAAGCGCGGCGGGAATATTGGAAAAATGGGGAAGCGATGGGATTTGTCCCGACCCGATCAGGTTTTGCAAATTTATTTTGGAGCTTATGATTTGAGCGGCGCGGGAAGCGTCGAACTCCGTCAGGCGGGCTTGGTATAAGGGGTTTTCAAAATCCCAGGCGGCTAATCCCGGACCCTCGACGCTGGTTTCGCTCAGGGATTGTAGGTTCACGCCGGACTGGCTTGTCTTTTGAAGGGTTGTGGGAAGGGTGGAATAAACGACCACCGTGTGGTTGGGCGGGTCGTCCCGATCGGTGACATCCATTGGGATTCCGTTTAAGAGGTGTGCGATGGCGCCAAAAGAACTTTGAATTTGAGTCAGGCCGTGTTTGGGGAGCTCGCCTTCGGCCGAGCCCAAGGCGTCCTTTTCGGCCTCCGTCATGGTGACGGGTTCCATTTTGAGAAGTTTGTTTGATCCGGGTAAACCCTCTCTGACGCGTCTTTGTCCTTCGTGGACTGATCCGGGCGCTTCCTCGGTGTCCTTTTCTTCGACGTAATGATAGGTTCCTGTTTGCTGATCCTTGTACCGGTAATAGACTTTGTTCTCGTTGGAATCATCCATATCATTGATGAATTGATCGGCGGTTCGGAATTTTAAAGCCATGGTAGGTACCGCCGAAATAAATATTGGGGTGGAAGTTTCAACGCTGAAAAGAAATAAGGGAGAAGGCGGAAAAGGGACGTGAAAGGATAAGTGGGCAGGGATGGACCAATTGTTCATTAAACAGTTTTTTTCGTCGGCGGAAAGCCCTTCCGTCAAAATGAGGAGCGGGTAAAGGCCGGGAACCTTAATGTCAATTCCGAAAAGAACTTTTTGGAGATCTTGAACTATTTTCCGCGTATGCGGATCGGCCCGGCTGGCAATTAAGGCTAAGGCGCCGAAACTGACCGAGGACGCCGCGGCGACTTCGGCCGCGATGACGGTCAGGTCGATCATCGCGAAGGCGATTAATAGCACATTGGTCAACCGGACCAGCTGCATGCCGTTCGCGTAGACGGCCCCGGCGGATAAAGCCGTTAATTCGCAAGAGCGGTTGGACCTTTCCTTTAGGCTATAAACAAGCCCCGATTTGTAGAGGCCCGCGAATAAAGCCGCGAAAATAAAACAAAAAAACAAGGTGGCTAAGAGAACCTGTCCCTCCGGTTTTTCGATTTTTTTTCGAATAAGTAAGGTCATAAGGGTGTCCGAAGAGCGTCGGTATTCGGAACGGAGTTTTCATCCAGCGCTGACGCGGTGACGACAAACCAGTGGACGTAAGGCGCTTGGGCCCCCGCGGCCCGCAGTAGGGGGATCGAGACGCCGGCAAGGGCGAAAATATTTTGGACGAGATTCGAGTCGAGATTTTCAGAAGTCGTTGGTAAAGAAAGTTTTTCGCCAAAAAGTTCTTTGAACAGTGGAATCCAAATAATCATGGGATAGCGCAAGGTTAGCTGGACTTGGTCGGACTGGTTTTGAATTTGGCATTGAGACGCCAAGGCGGTTAGGACGAGGGAAGAATTGATTTTTTCCAGAGGGGCCAAGTCATAAATTAAATCGAGGGCCGGATTGTATTCCTTGGGGGAAGCGGAAGCGGCGGCTTTGTGAGCGATGGAAAAAGCCGCGTTTTGCACGGCGAAAAAAACAAAAGCCATATAGGTCAGTTGAATAATTCCCAAAAAGACAAAGAAAACCAAAGGCGCGATGAGCGTGAACTCGACCAACGATTGGCCTTTGGTGTTTTTTGCCTGGGTTCTCATGGCGGTTAATGCCCAGCGACGGCTCCCAACGCCCCGCCGGCGGAGGAACCAGCGGTGCCGCTGTTAACGGCCGAGTTGGTGGCGTTGGCGGCGGCCGTGAAGTTATCGGAGGTGCTTTTTCCGAAGAACTTAATGGCTCCAATGGCAAAAACGGCGATCAGCGCGACGATCAAAATGTACTCGGTCATTCCTTGTCCGCGGTTATTTTTGAGAGAGTGTTTGAGTTTCATGGGGCCTCCGAAATTTAAAAGGGTAGACAAATCATTTCAAGTAACAGGTCCAAATAATTTTGGATCTGTTTTGAAAAGAGCGCTGTTGTTCCGGTGAAGACCATCAAAATCATGGCGGCGAGCAATAGATACTCGGTCGCGGCTTGTCCGGCTTCGACGGTTTTCCTAAATGCCGGAATTTTCAAACGCATGCGCTGTATTTTCAATAAGGACAAAAATTATTCAAGATATTATTCTGGGGAATTAAATTTATTTCTTAAATCAATTTTAATGCACAAACACTGTCATCTATTGCGGGCCGCAAGTTCGGCCTGTTGGCTGGAGTTGTTCCGGGTGTTTTGACGGGCTTCGGGGGGTAACTTTTGACCCCCGCCAACCGTCTATTAGGTTGAAAAGACCCTTGTTTTTATCGCCTGGGGCTAAGGTTTTCAGGTTTTTTGTCGTTATAAAATAAGGAATCCGAACGTTAAAACAGCTATGAGAACCCTTGAATTGGGGGAATTGGCTGGTATAGTTTCCCGAACTTTCCCAGGAGAATCCTTAAATTCATGAAATGTCCCCGTTGCGGCGTGAAAAATGACCCGAAAGCCAAGTTCTGCTCGGACTGCGGGGCTGAAATGCCCGCCAGCGAAAAGGTGAACGAACAGCTCTTTAACTCCGCTGGGTTAATCGGCCAAGAAGTCCAGGTGCTCTTTTATAACGATTCCTTTACCGGGAAAATCGGGGGGATCGTCAATCCCAGTCCCGAACAGATCAGCCGCTATAAAAACGGCGTGGTCCAAAAGGTCGCGATCCAGGCGGCCAACGCCGAGGATGAGACTGTGGGGACCGTCCTTACCTTCATCAAACAGAGCAAAGAATACCTGGGCGAGGATTACAACGAAAACGGCTACAAAGGCTTTTCTCACGCCGATTTGAAAAAAGAATATTTAAAGTTGTTTGAGCGGGTCCTGAAAATGAAAGCCCAACGCGGCATCGGCGGACCGCCCGCCCCCACGCCGTAAATTTCGCCGGAAGTTTCTTTTTTTCCCCAATCGAACCCACTGCATAAAAGCCGATTTCGTCTTAATAAACCGCCATTTTCGGGCCTATATTTATTGAAAAATATTGGACAGGCCTAGGCCCTATGTTAAACTACTGCGCCTTTACCGAAGGGTTCGTAAATCCTTGAGTTTCCTCGGTTTTCGACCGGGGTTGTTTTTTTTATAGGTGTTTTGGGTAGCGAGATTCTTTAAAAACCGGCCGCGAATTCGCGGCGAGGAGAAGACCTTTGCTGAACTTCCTATTAGGGCTGTTTTCCAGTGACGTCGCCATCGACTTGGGGACCGCCACCACATTGGTTTACGTGAAGGGACGGGGCATCGTCCTGCAAGAACCCTCGCTGGTGGTTGTGCATAAAGCTACCAACCAAATCCTGGCTGTCGGCAACGAAGCCAAAACCATGCTGGGGCGCACCCCGGGATCGATCGTCGCCATCCGGCCCATGAAGGACGGGGTCATCGCCGATTTTGAGATTACCGAACGCATGCTGCGCCACTTTATTTCCCAGGTCCACAACCGAAAGTCCCTGATCCGCCCCCGCATCGTGGTGGCCATTCCTTCCGGCTGTACCGAAGTTGAGAAGCGCGCCGTGCGCGACTCGGCGGAGCAGGCCGGCGCCCGGGAAGTGTTTCTGGTGGAAGAACCCATGGCGGCGGCGATCGGCGCCGGGTTACCCGTCGGGGAAGCCCAAGGCAACATGATCGTGGATATCGGCGGGGGCACGACCGAAGTGGCCGTTATCTCCTTGACCGACATTGTTTACGGAAAATCCATCCGGGTAGCCGGGGACGAAATGGATGAGGCCATCATCAGCCACATCAAGAAGACCTATAACATCCTGATCGGTGAAAGAACGGCCGAGGATATCAAGATCCAAATCGGGTCGGCTTTCCCGCTGGAGCAGGAACTGCGCATGCAGATTAAGGGCCGGGACTTGGTGACCGGTCTTCCCAAATCCATCGAGCTTCGCTCGGAAGAAATTCGGGAAGCGCTGGAAGAGCCGCTGATTCCCATCATCGAGACCATCAAGATGACGCTGGAGCGCACGCCGCCGGAGTTGGCCGCGGACATCGTGGACCGGGGTATTATCCTGGCCGGTGGCTCCTCACTCTTAAAGAATTTGGACGAACGTCTACGGGACGAGACGGGTGTGCCGGTGAACTTGGCCGACGATCCCACGACGGCCGTCGCCATGGGCGCGGGCAAGCTTTTGGATGAGTCCCTGGACTTGTTGAAGCGGATTTCGGTTCTTGAAAAAGAATACAATTAATCCTCCGTCCCCAGCGGCCAGCCGCCAAACGCTTTGAAAGCTTAAGACGCCGTGCTTAAATTCCTTATCAAAAACCGATCGCTTCTTCTCCTGGCGTTGCTTTTGTTTTTGTGCGTCTGGATTTATTTCCACCGCCACGCCCGGACTTTGCGCGAGGCGGGAGCGGCTAAAAACGTCTCGCTCTCGGTTTGGCAGCCGATCCAGGACGGCGTGGATCAGATTTTGACCTTTCCCGAAAATACCCTGGACGCCATTCAGGAATTGAGCCACTTGCGACAGGAAGTCACCCGGCTCCAACAGGACAATCAGTCCCTTCGGCTTGAAATCTCATCGGACAAACTGGTGGGGGATGAGTTAAAGCGGCTCCAGGATGTGGTTCGGATCAAGGCCACCATGCCGCACAACGCCCAGCTCGCCCGGATCATCGCCCATGATCCCAGCACTTGGAACAAAAGTTTCGTGATTGATAAAGGCACCGACGACGGCGTCCAGGTGGATTCGCCGGTCATCTCCGAGCAAGGCATCGTGGGAAGGATCATCGAGACCACGGCCAAATATTCCCGGGTGCTTCTCATCCTGGATCCGGACTCGGGCGTGGGGGGGATTGATTCCAGGTCCCGGGTGACGGGGGTCGCGGTGGGATCGGGACGCAACCGGTTGAAGTTTGATTACGTGGACATCGGCGAGGACATTCAATCCGGTGACGCCATTGTTTCCTCCGGGCTGGGCGGGGTTTTTCCCAAGGGCTACGCCTTAGGGACGGTCTTGAGTAAAACCCAATCGGATAACGGCCTTTACACCGAAATCGAGATGGTGCCGGCGGTGGATTTCGCGGTCTTGGACTATGTGTTTGTGTTGGAGCCCATTAATGTTTACCAATAGGCACTCCTTTCAAGAGCAGGCGCTATGAGGCCCCCGGCGCTTTTTTTATGGGCTTTCGGCGTTTTCTTTTTCCAGCAATCCTTCGCGGCGATTTGGGGAATCGACCTGCCGCTCATTTTTGTCTCCTTGGTGGGCTTGAGGACGACGCCCTTAAAGGCCGCTTCCATCGGTTTCGTGATGGGATTGAGCCAGGATCTTCTATCCGCGGGGTGGATCGGCCCCAACCTGATCGCCAAGGTTTTGACGGCCTTGATCGCGGTTTTGGCCCAAAAGAAAATTTACAGGGAGCGCATCCCCACCCAGGCCTTGCTGATCCTGGCTAATATTTCCATCCAACAAATCGTCATTTGGATATTGATGAAATGGGACGGCAAAGCCCCCACCTTCGTGGACGCCTTGTGGATCGCCTTGCCCTCGATTTTCCTCACCTCATTGGTGGGGGCGGTGGTGTGTTTCGGGGTGGTGCGTTTCAGGCGCCGGCGGTTTGACCCGGCCACGGCTTAAGCGCCGGTTAAAAATGGGGAATCATGTCTTTTAAAAGAACCAACTTAAAATTCGGCCGGTCGCCCGAGAAAAAGATGAATCTTTTGCTCGCGCTGATCTCGTTGGGTTTCTTTTGTATTTTTGCCCGTCTTTTTTATATCCAAATTCTCAATTATCCCTATTACCGAAACTTGTCGGACGTCAACAGCCTGCGCCTCATCCCGGAAAAGGCCCCGCGCGGAATCATTACGGACCGCAACGGGGAGATTTTGGCCACTAACCGCCCCACCTATTCGCTCTTTTTGGTGCCCGCCGAAGTCCAGGCTTACGGCCCGACCTTGGTGAAGTTGAGCCAGATATTGGGCGAGCCCCTTTCGGACATGGAACTGTTGGTCGAGAGCCGCCGCGAGACGCGAAAGTTTGAGCCGATCCGCCTGCGCACCCATTTGGACCCCGTCTTGATTTCCCAGATCGAGGAGAACCTGGTTCACCTGCCCGGAATTTATATTCAAATGGAGCCGGAGCGCTATTACCCCCATGGCGAATTGGCTTCCCACGTATTGGGCTATATCGGCGAGATCAGCGAACAACAGTTGGGCCGCTTGAAGGACGATGGTTATCATGAGGGGGATTGGGTCGGGCAGAAGGGCGTGGAACGGACCTACGACAATGTGCTTCGGGGCGAGAACGGGGGCGTGGAAGTCGAGGTGGACGCTTCCGGGGTTCAGCGCCGGACCTTGGCCTATAAAAATCCAATCCAAGGCCAGACCGTGATGTTGTCGATTGACTATAAGGTTCAAAAGCTCGCCGAAGAATTGATGGGCGACAATATCGGCGCGATCATCGTCACCGATCCCAGCACGGGCGAGATCTTGGCCATGGTCAGTACGCCCAATTACGATCCGAACCAATTCGTCAGCGGCATTTCTTTCAAGGATTGGAACAAGCTGATCAAAGACAAAACCTTTCCCCTGGAAAACCGGGCCATCCAGGGCCAGTATCCGCCGGGATCGATTTTTAAACTCATCACGGCCCTGGCGGCGTTGGAAGACCATGTGATCGATTACTCAAAAGTTTTTCTTTGCCGCGGCATCTTTTGGTACAAAACCTGGCCCTATCGCTGTTGGAGAACCTCGGGACACGGCTGGGTGAATTTGCAGACGGCCATCATCGAATCCTGCGATATCTTTTTTTATCAATTGGGGCTTGAGGTGAAGATCGATCAGATTTACCGGGTGGCCCGCATGATGGGCTTGGGCAGCAAGACGGGGGTGGATCTAGATTCCGAAGTGCCGGGCCTGGTTCCCAATCCCAAATGGAAGGAAAGCACCCAGCACACGCCTTGGTTTCCCGGAAACACCATTCAAATGAGCATCGGCCAGGGATACCTGTTGACCACCCCCCTGCAGATGCTGGATATGGATTCGGCGATCGCCATGAACGGTAAAATATTCAAACCGCACCTGCTTTACCGCGTGGTGGACCAAAAGACGGGCCGGTCGATTTACGACCAGGCGCCCGAGCTGTTGGGCCAGACGAGCTTGGATCCGGAGCATTTGAAGTTCATTCAAGGCTGTATGGAAAAAGTGATCAGCAGTGACAGGGGCACGGGCAAGAAGGCCCGCATTCCCGGTGTTTTGGTCGCCGGTAAAACCGGCACGTCGGAAAACCCCCATGGCGACAACCACGCCTGGTTCACGGCTTACGCCCCGGCGGATAATCCGCGGGTGGCGGTGATTGTTTTGGTGGAAAACGGCGGGGAAGGCGGCATTGTTTCCGCCCCCATCGCCCAGCGGTTGATGGAAGCCTCTTTAGGAATGGAAGTCTCGCCTTGGGCCACGCCCACCGTGGGGCCCACGCCGGTGGAAAAACCGACGCCCATCATGGGGGTGGCGCCTTGAAAAATTATCTTCGGGGTTTGGATTGGACCTTGGTCATCCAGGTTTTGCTTTTGACCGTGATTGGTTTGCTTGTGGTTTACTCGGCCACTTCCCGCAATCCAGACATTTCCCAGCTTTGGAAAAGGCAATTGGTGGGGTTCGGCATCGCGCTTTTCGCCATGTGGCTTTTTTCCCGCATTGATTACCGGTTTTGGATCGAGGCGTCTTACATCTTTTACTGGTTGTCGATCATTTGTTTGGTGATTGTGTTTTTTTGGGGCGGTTCCACCAACGGCGCCCAACGCTGGATTAGGCTCGGCATCCTCTCGTTCCAGCCTTCGGAGCTGGCGAAGTTTTCGCTCATCCTCTTTTTGGCCCGTTATATTGGAAGCCGGAGCGTGGAGCTTTTTTACCTAAGCCGTTTATTTTTCCTTTTGCTGGCTTTGGGGGTTCCCTTAATCCTCATCCTCAAACAACCGGACCTGGGTTCGGCGCTACTGCTGGTTCCGGTCTCTATCATTCTCATGTACGTGGGCGGGGTTCAACTGCGCTGGTTGTTATGGATGCTCATCTTGGGTTTGTCCTGCCTTCCGATTATTTGGCATTTTTTGAAGGATTACCAAAGGGAACGATTGGATGTTTTTTTGAGCCCCCAGGCCGATCCCTTGGGCGCCGGTTATAACCTGATTCAATCCATCATCGCCATCGGCTCCGGCGGCGTGTCGGGCAAAGGCTATTTGCAGGGAACCCAGACCCAGCTTTCTTTTATCCCGGAACATCACACGGACTTTATCTTTTCGGTGGTCGGGGAAGAATGGGGTTTCGTGGGATGTCTGGTGGTACTGGGTCTTTATTACTTTATGATTCAAAAGTCGTTTCAAATCGCCCGCAAGGCCCGGGACCGGGAAGGCGCCCTTTTGGCTCTGGGAATTTCCAGCATTTTCGCCGTGCAGATCGTGGTGAACGTGGGGATGACCATCGGCATTTTGCCGGTCACGGGGCTGACGCTTCCTTTTATCAGCTACGGCGGAACCTCGTTGGTTTTCAGCTACGCGGCCATCGGCATGCTTTTGAATATTTCCTACGCCAACCGCCGTCCGGTTTTGGTGGGCACCCGCAGGGGATAGAAACCTCCACCGCCAAGACGCCAAGTTCGCCAAGAACGGCGAAAGAATAAGCGTTTAAATATTTGTAAATTCAATCTTGTTAGTTTTTCTTGGCGAACTTGGCGTCTTGGCGGTGAACAGGTTTTGATTGAGGTTTTTTGGTATACTCGGCGCAATTCGACAGGAGAAAATGATGGTCATTAAAACAAAAAAACTTGAAGTCTTGACCTGGAAAAAGGGATGGGCAATTTTTCTGATTTGCTGGGTCGCCACCGTAGCGGTGGTTTGGGGCCTTCGGCAAATCCTAATTCCTAAAGAGGAACTGGATTGCTACGCCCGGGTCGCCCTTTTCCAAAAAGCGGTGAATCAATGGAACACCGCCCATCCCGACCAAGCCATGACGGACTCCGACGACAAAGACAAGGGATTTGACGAATCTAAGTTGGTCCAGGCCGGGTTAATCCCGGCTCAGACTTATGACCATGACCGCCACTATTACTTCATCGGCGCGACCGCCCACGGCCTTAAGGTTCAATGCAACAAGGATGAGGATAACCCGCTGGTTTTGAGGTTAGTGGGGGATACCTTGCTGGCGTTATTGGTGTTTGTCCTATTTTGCTCGAGCCGCGGTTTGGTGCTTTTTAAACCCGTCTGATACTTCCTTAGGATTTTGAATGATCAAATGGTTTAAAGATCGTTTTCAACTCATCCAACTCATCTTTCAACATTCGCCGCTCCTCGTAGTTCTAGCCATTCTCCAAATTGCCGGATTTGTTGTTGGTCTTGTTCCACCTTGGGCTATGACAAAACCTATCCTCGCAATTGAGAAATGGGTTCCTTGGTATGCCTGGGTGATTGGTTGGCTGGCCCTCTTGTGGTGGTCGGCCATTGAATATTCGCTTCGGCGGAAAGAACGGTTTGATTTCACCTCCAAGAATTTTTTCAAGTCCTACCTGGATTTCATCATTAACGAAGGCGGGAAGCTAGGCGCCCATTCGGATGATAAGGATTTCTATTCCAAAGTCAGCGATTGGCAGCGCCAGGTCGTGGAAGGGATCGCCATCGGATTGGGGCCGGTGGAATCTGAAAAATATTTCCAAAAAGTGGACGGGAAAAATCCATTGACCGAGGCCTATCGGGAATCGGTGGAGACGAAAAGCAACGACCCGCTTTGCCGGGCCCTTTTGGAAAACATCGAGGAACTGCGAATGATTCGATTAAGCCTGACCGAATCTGAAAGCTATGAACAAGCGAAAATCGGCGCGGGAAAAGAGCGGGGAACCGTGGAAGTGGGGTCGGTCAAAAAAATGAAGCGGATTGGTGATTCGAGATTTGAAAAGTCGGGGAAATGAAGCTATAACGATGCTCGCGTCGGGATTGTGAAAGTCTGGGCTTTAGCTTGAAATCAATTATTTGGAAAGGTTTTTGAAATGTCCGAAGTACTCATTGTTGGGTCGGTGGCTTATGACGGATTGAAAACCCCCTATGGTTCTACCCCACGCACGCTGGGCGGCGCCGCGACCTATTCCAGCTTGGCCTCGTCCCTTTATACCAAAACCCATATTGTGGGTGTAGTCGGGGAAGACTTTCATCCTAACGATCTCAAATTGCTCAAGTCGAAAAAAATCGGATTGGACGGCTTGGTTCGGGCCAAGGGCAAGACCTTTTATTGGAAGGGCTTCTATAAGAAGGAAGACATGAACATCGCCTATACCCTGAAAACCGACTTGAATGTTTTCGCCACCTTTGATCCGAAGATTCCCGAAAAGGACCGAAATATTCCGTTCCTATTCCTAGCTAACATTCACCCGGCGCTTCAATACAAGGTCACCCAGCAAATGCGTCATCCCAAATTCACGCTCTTGGATACCATGAACCTTTGGATCAATATCGCCCGAAAGGATTTGTTGAAGGTCATGGGCAAAGTCGATCTCATGGTTTTGAACGACCAGGAAGTGCGTCTCTTGACCGGCGAGGCCCATTTGAAGCAGGCGGCCCGGGCGATTTTGAAAATGGGGCCCAAGCGGGTCATTGTCAAGAAGGGGGAGCATGGCGCCATGCTCATCGGCCCGGAAGGCGTCTTTTTATCCCCGGCGATGCCCTTGGAACGGGTGGTGGATCCGACCGGCGCGGGAGATACTTTTGCCGGAGGTTTTATCGGCTATCTGGCCCGTCTGGGCAAAGTGAATCTGGAAACCTTGAAGCAAGCCATTGTGGCGGGAAGCCTCACCGCTTCCTTCACGGTGGAGCAGTTGGGCGTGAAGGGCGTGGCGGGCTTGACCTTGGGCAAGGTGCGCCAAAGGGCCAAAGAATTTTATCGATTCGCGAGCCTTCCTACCGTAAAATTATAAACCAATCAACAGCCACACCCGCAAGCGCGAAGGGCGAACCTTCGCGCTTGTACTTTATTAGCGACAAGTGAGACACCATGGCTTTTCAATTTGAGTCCGAACTCATCAAAAAATTCCCGCCTTATATTTTCGCGCGGTTGAACGCCGAAAAACTGGCGGCGCGCCACAAGGGCGTGGATGTGATCGACTTCGGCATGGGGAATCCGGACAACCAAACTCCCCAGCCCATCGTGGACAAATTGATTGAGGTCGTGCGGGACAAGAAAGCCCACCGCTATTCCACGTCCAAAGGGATTCCGGCCTTCCTCAAGGCGGTTTCCCGCTGGTACGAGCGCAAATATAACGTTTCCATTGATCCTAAGACCGAAGCGGTCTCGGTCATCGGTTCCAAAGAAGGGTTGGCCCATTTAGGGTTGGCGCTTTTCAACCGGGGCGACAAAATTTTGGTGCCGAATCCCACTTACCCGATCCACCATTACAGCATCATCATCGCCGGCGGAAAAATCGTTTCCGTGCCCATCATCGAGGGTCCGGAAGTCTTTTTTAAAAACCTGGAAAAGGCTTATAAAAAATCCAGCCCCAAGCCGAAGGTGCTGATCATCAATTTCCCCCATAACCCGACGACCGTCAGCGTGGACCAAGAATATTTCAAGGACATCGTGAAGTGGGCCAAGAAAACCCAGGTGACGGTTGTCCATGATCTGGCTTATGCCGACATTGTTTATGACGGCTACAAGTCGCCGAGCTTTCTTTCGGTGAAGGGCGCCAAAGACGTGGGCGTTGAGGTTTTCACCATGTCCAAGTCCTATAACATGGCGGGCTGGCGCATTGGCTTCGCGGCCGGGAATCCAAAAATTATCGGGGCCTTGGCCAAAATCAAGAGCTACATGGATTACGGAATCTTCACCCCGATCCAGGTGGCGGCGATTACGGCATTGGATAGCCCGGAAGAAAACCTGCGCAAGTTGGCGGCGGTTTACCAAGAGCGCCGCAACATTATGGTGGAGGGCATGAATCAAATGGGCTGGCCGGTGGATAAGCCCCGCGCCGCCATGTATTTGTGGGCGAAAATCCCGCCGAAGTTTTCGAAAATGAACTCGCTGGACTTTTCCATGATGCTCTTAAAAGAAGCGGGTGTGGCTGTCGCTCCGGGCACGGGTTTTGGGGACTTGGGCGAAGGCTATATCCGCATGGCCCTGGTGGAAAACAAAGACCGCAGCCGTCAGGCCTTGCGGAATATGAAGAAGCTGTTTTCTTAATGAAAAAAGGCTTTTACCACCAAGGCACCAAGACGCCAAGGTGGCAAGAGAAAAAGTTTTGATTAAATCGGAATAATTCGTTTTTGGTGCCTTGGTGTCTTGGTGGTGAAATGGGTTTTCGAAGAAGTTTTAAAATTCAGGAGATTGAGAAATGGATATCGCTGAACGCATGAAGCAAATCGCCCCCTCGATGACTTTGGCCATCGACGCGAAGGCCAAAAAGCTCAAAGAAGAAGGCCAAGACATCCTCAATTTCGGCGCAGGGGAACCCGATTTCAACACGCCGCAAATCGCCTGTGACGCCGCCAAGAAGGCTATCGACGAAGGCCACCATAAATACACGCCCGCGGCGGGAACCGTTGAACTCCGTAAAGCCGTGGGGGATTACCTGAACCGCGAATATAAAATCCAATATTCCCCGAACGACATTGTCATCTCCAATGGCGCCAAACATTCGCTTTATAATGCCATGCTGGCCTTGGTCAATCCGGGTGACGAGGTTTTGATTCCTTCACCCTATTGGGTGACCTATCCGGAGCAAGTCAAGATGGCCGGGGGCGTTCCGGTTTACGTGGAATGTCCGGAAGCCGATGGCTTCAAATTGACGGCGGCGGCTTTGAAAGCCAAGATCACCCCGAAGACCAAAGTCATTCTGCTCAATTCGCCCAGCAACCCCACGGGCGCGGTAGTTGACCGCAAAACGATGGAAGGCATCGCGGAGTTGGCGCTTCAACATAAGCTCTGGGTCATTTCGGACGAAATTTACGCCAAGCTCGTTTATGGGGAAACGCATGTTTGTTTTCCGACCTTGTCCAAAGAAGTGGCGGCTCAAACGATCCTGATCAACGGGATGTCGAAAGCCTACGCCATGACTGGCTGGCGCATCGGTTATATGGCCGGACCCGCGAACGTGATGAAGGCGGTGGGGGATTTCCAAAGCCACTCGACTTCCAACCCCTCCTCGATTTCCCAAAAGGCGGCCGTCGCGGCCTTGACCTTGCCGGACTCCGAAATTCAAAAGATGGTGGCGATTTTCCAAAAACGCCGGGACATGATCGTGGACGGCCTTAACGCCATTCCGGGCGTGAAGTGCCTGAAGCCGGCGGGGGCCTTTTACGTGTTTCCCAACGTGAAGGGGCTTTTCAAACCAGGCCGCGCCAACTCCCTGGAGCTTTCGGACTACCTACTCGAGAAGGCCAAATTGGCCTTGGCTCCCGGAATCGCCTTTGGGGCCGAGGGTTATTTGCGGCTTTCTTACGCCACCAGCGAAAAGGTCATTGAAGAAGGCCTGAAGCGCTTTAAAGACGCGGTGGCTTAGGCCGCCACGGGTCTTTTGGTTGAAAACAAAGGCTTTTTTCGTTAGTATTTCCACTCGCTTTTAGACGCCCGGGCCGTTGGTCCCGGGCGTTTTCTATTCCGGTAATTCCAGGAGACCGTTGGCATGGCTGAAAAATCGGTCATTCAAATTGGCATGGTGGGCTTCGGCAATGTGGGCCAGGGGCTTTACCGTCTATTGGAAAAAAACCGCACCCTGATCGAAGACAAGATCGGCGCCCAGATCAAGATCAAAAAAATCCTGGTGCAGGACATCGCCAAGGTTCGGGAAGTGGTCGTGCCCGAAGGCATGATGACCACCAGTTTCGAGGATATTGTCGGCGATCCCGAGATCGATATCGTTTTGGAACTGATGGGCGGCTACGAGCCGGCCCGCACCTATCTCCTGGACGCCATGCGCCAGGGCAAACATATCGTCACGGCCAACAAGGCGGTCTTGTCGGTGCATTGGGATGAGCTCATCCAAACCGCCCGCCAGAATAAAGTGGACATTTATTTCGAGGCCGCCGTCTGCGGCGGGATACCGGTCATTCAAGCCATCAACGACGGATTGGCTCCCAATAACATCACTTCCATTTACGGCATCGTGAACGGCACCACCAATTTCATCCTTCAGAAGATGACCGAGGAAAAGAAAACTTTCAAAGAAGCTTTGCAAATGGCCCAGAAAAAGGGTTTGGCCGAAGCCGATCCAACGCTCGACATCAACGGCATGGACGCGGCCCACAAGCTGGCCATCCTGGCGTCGCTGGCCTTTTCCAAACGGGTCAAGGTCGAGGACATTTATGTTGAGGGCATTGAGCGCATTACGGTCCAGGATATTGAGTTCGCCAAGGAAGAGTTTGGCCGCGTGGTAAAACTTTTCGCCATCGCTGAAGTTGAGGGCGATGAGCTGGAAGTTCGGGTGCATCCTACTTTGATTCCGGAAGACCATTTGCTGGCCAAGGTGGATGGGGAATATAACGGCGTCCTGGTGACCGGCGATTTCGTGGGAACCACCATGTATTACGGCCTGGGCGCCGGGAAAAACCCCACGGCCTCCGCGGTCATGAGCGATCTCATTTATGTCAGCCGCGCCGTACATGACAATGTGGCGGGCGAGACGTCCAACAACTGGTTTTTGAGCGATAACCCCCAAGTAAAGCGCATCCGCAAGATGGGCGACATCAAGTCCCGCTATTATTTAAAGTTCAGCGTGGTGGACCAGGCGGGCGTGCTTTCGGCCATTGCCCGAATTCTGGGGGAGCATCAAATTTCCATCGCCTCGGTCATCCAAAAAGAACAGAAAAAGGGCGACAAGGTGCCGGTGGTGATCGTGACCTATGAGGCTGTTGAGAAAAACGTGCAGGAAGCCTTGAAAAAGATCAATGGCCTGCCTTTCGTGCGGGAAGAAACGCTTCTCATCCGCATGGACCGGGGAGAATAAGATGGCCTATTGGAAGGGCCTCATTGAGGAATACCGCCCCTATCTGCCGGTCACCGATGCCACCCCCGTCATCACCTTAAAGGAAGGCGACACGCCGCTTTTGTTCGCTCGCCACATTTCTGAAAAACTCGGCAACGGTCTTAAAATTTACATGAAGTTTGAGGGTCTTAATCCGACCGGTTCCTTCAAGGACCGGGGCATGACCATGGCCATTTCCAAGGCGGTTGAGGAAAAAAGTAAAATCGTCATGTGCGCCTCCACCGGCAACACCTCAGCCTCCGCGGCGGCTTACGCGGCCGCGGCGGGATTGAAATGCTGCGTAATTTTACCGCACGGAGCCATCGCGCTGGGTAAGATCGCCCAGACCCTCATCCACGGGGCTGAAGTCATCGCGATTGAGGGCAACTTCGATAAAGCCCTCGACTTGGTCCGTGAGATCACGACCCAATATCCGGTGACCCTGGTCAACTCGGCCAACCCTTACCGCATTGAGGGCCAAAAAACCGCCGCCTTTGAGATCGTGGATACCTTGGGCGACGCGCCCGAATATCACGCCATTCCTGTGGGCAACGCCGGTAATATCACGGCTTATTGGAAGGGTTATAAGGAATACCAACGCAAGGGAATCGCCAAGCAGCTTCCTAAAATGTGCGGGTTCCAAGCCGCGGGCTCGGCGCCGATCGTGGAAAAAAAGATCATTTCGGATCCCAAGACCATCGCCACCGCCATCAAGATTGGGAATCCCTATTCCTGGAAGCCGGCGGAAGCCGCCCGGGACGAGTCCCGGGGATTGATCGAGGCGGTCACCGACGATGAGATTTTGGAAGCCTATAACATGCTGGCGTCCATGGAAGGCATCTTTTGTGAGCCTGCCTCCGCGGCTTCCTTGGCGGGCGTGATTAAAAAGAACAAAGAAAAATTTTTCCTGGACGGTCAAAAGCGGATCGTTTGCACGCTGACCGGGCATGGTTTGAAAGATCCGGACACGGCGGTGAAACAAAAGGCGAAGCATCACGTGGTGAAGCCGGAAGTTCAAGACATCTTAAAAATTATGGGGATTTAACCTTGGCCCTACTCGTTCAAAAATTCGGCGGATCCTCGGTGGCGGACGCCGCCAAGATGTTGGAAGTGGCCAAACGGATCGCCAAAAACCGAAAGCAGGGAAACCAAATCGTGGTCGTCGTTTCGGCGCCCGGGGACACGACGGATAATCTCATCGACTTGGCCTGGAAAATCACCGACGAACCTGACGAGCGGGAAATGGACGTTTTGCTCGCCACCGGGGAGCAGCAATCGATCGCGCTTTTGGCCATTGCCTTGAAAAGCCTGGGTTGCGACGCGATATCCTTCACCGGCCCCCAGGTGGGGATCGTGACCGACAGCGCTCACGGAAAGGCCCGCATCGTTAAAGTCGGCGACTCGACCCTGCGCAAGGCTTTGAACGAAGGCAAGGTCGTCATCGTGGCCGGTTTCCAAGGCGAAAATAAGGAGCATGAAATCACCACCTTGGGCCGGGGCGGAAGCGACTTGACGGCCGTGGCCATCGCGGCGGCGCTGAAAGCCGATGTTTGTGAGTTTTATAAGGATGTGGACGGTGTTTTTACCGCCAATCCGGGAATCGTGAAAAACGCCCGGAAGCTTTCGGCCATCAGTTACGATGAGATGCTCGAGATGGCCAGCGCGGGAGCCCAAGTTTTGAACGCCCGGTCCGTGGAATTCGCCAAAAACTTTGACATCAAAATCCATGTCCGGCCGACATTTAATGAAAAGGAAGGGACCATCGTGATGCATGAGACCAAAGCCATGGAAAAAGTGGTCATCAGCGGGGTGACCTACAATAAAAACGAGGCCAAGATCACGGTGCGGGGCGTGCCGGACCGGCCGGGGGTCGCTTCCATCCTTTTCTCCAAATTGGGAACCGCTGGCGTGAACGTGGACATGATCATCCAAAACATCGGGGAGAAGGGCCATTCGGACGTTTCCTTCACCGTGGACAAATCGGAATTCAAAAAAGCCATGAAGGTCGTCACGGAAGCGGCTAAGACTTTGAAGCCCGCCGGCGTCATCGCCGACGAGGATATCGCCAAGGTGTCGGTGGTCGGGGTGGGGATGCGGTCCCATTCGGGCGTGGCCGCGGGTATGTTTAAAGCGCTGGCCGAAGAAGGCGTGAACATCGAGATGATCTCCACGTCGGAGATCAAAATATCGGTGATCATCGACCAAAAAGACGTGGCCAAGGCCGTTAACGCCATCCACAAGAAATTCCGGTTGGATAAAGCTGGGAGAAAATCTTGAGCGAAAAGCTGGTTCTTTACGATGCCCTCCTCAGGGAAGGGCCCCAAACCCAAGGGATCAATTTATCCGTGAAGGATAAGCTGCGCCTGGCGGAAGCTTTGGACAGCTTGGGCCTTCATTACATTGAGGGCGGCTGGCCCGGCGCGAACCCGAAGGACGACGCTTTTTTCAAGGAAGCCAAAAAATTAAAACTCAAAAACGCCAAATTGTCGGTTTTTGGAATGACCCGCAGGGCGAACCGCAAAGCGGCCCAAGATCCGGTCTTGGTCAATCTCGTCAAGGCGGGTGTTTCCACCGTCACCATTTTCGGCAAAAGCTGGGACTTTCACGTGGAGCACGCGCTTAAAATCTCACTGGGCGCCAATCTTGAGCTGATCCAGGATTCGGTGAAATTTTTAAAATCCCGCGTGGACGAGATGTTTTACGACGCCGAGCATTTTTTCGACGGCTATAAAGCCAATCCCGAATACGCTTTGCAATGTTTGGAGGCGGCGCTGGCCGGAGGCGCCGACTGTTTGGTGCTTTGCGATACCAACGGCGGGTCCTTGCCGGAAGACGTGGACGCCGTGGTCACCCGGGTCCGCCAGCGATTTCCTGAAGCGGTTTTGGGCATTCATTGCCATAATGATGGCGACTTGGCCGTGGCCAACAGCCACGCGGCGGTGGCGGCGGGCGTGACCCAGATTCAAGGCTGCGTGAACGGTTACGGCGAACGCACGGGCAACACCAATTTGACCTCCATGATTCCGAATTTGGTCCTGAAGTACCAAGCGTCTTTTATCAAACCCATTCATCTTGACCGCTTAACCGAAGTTTCGCGCCGGGTGGATGAAATTTGTAATCTACACCCCCGGGATAACGCCCCCTATGTCGGTAAAAGCGCCTTCGCCCACAAGGCGGGGGTCCACATCGCGGCGGTCAATAAATTCGCCAAGACCTATGAACATATCGATCCGGCGCGGGTGGGTAACGCCCGAAATATCCTGATGTCCGACCAGGCCGGTTTGGCCGTCGTGATGCATAAGGCGGGCAGCAAAAACATCCGCCTCAATAAAGACAAGTCCGAAGCCCGGGAAGTCATTGAGACCGTTAAAAAGATGGAGAGCGAAGGCTATCAATTTGAGGGAGCGGAAGCGTCCTTCGACTTGCTCTTGAAAAAGGCCATGGGCCAACACCGGAGTTTTTTCGATTTGGTGGGTTTCCGGGTTATCGTTGAAAACCGCAACGAAGGGGACATGGTTTCCGAAGCCACCATTAAGGTGAAGGTGAACGGGGTTTTAGAAAATACCGTGGGCGAGGGAGATGGTCCCATCAACGCCCTGGACCAGGCTTTGCGAAAAGCGCTGACGAAATTTTATCCCAGCCTCAAAGACGTCCGTTTGACCGATTTTAAGGTTCGGGTCTTGGACGCCAAAGAAGGAACCGCGGCCAAGGTTCGGGTTTTAATCGAGAGTCAGGATAAGAAAGACAGTTGGGGAACCGTGGGTGTTTCCGAAAATATCATCGAGGCTTCCTGGGAGGCCTTGGTCGACTCGATTGAATACAAGCTTTTGAAAGACCGTGAAAGACGCAAATCTTGAGCCGGAAGGTTTTCTTAGGAATCGCTTTTTTGTTTGGGGGGCTGACGCTCCCGGTCAACGCGCGGGATTTCGCCGTCTTGAACCCGCCGGTCTTTTCCACGCCGGTCACGGGCCCAATCGCTGAAAAAATCCTTTCGTCCGCCGACGCGGCCTCCCATCGCGCGCCAAAAGCCATCGCTTTAATCCACGTGGAAGGCACGCTTCCGCACCAGGGCATTTACGATCAAAGCCTTGAATCGCTCAAGGATATGGAGGCGATCCTGGATTTAGCCGCGGCTTATCAATTGAGCGAAAAGGCCGGCTATTTGACGGCTTGTCAAAACTATTACGACGCTTGGCTCACGGTTTATCATCCTAGCTTCAATCCGATTGACGAAACCCGTTTTGATTCCTTTGTTCTTGGGTATGACTTGGTGGGCGCCAAACTCGAGGCCCCGACCCAAGTAAGGATGAAAGCGTTTTTGCGGGACATGGCCACGGGTTATTTAGAAGGCCGAAATATCACGATGGAAGGGACGCGGACCAATAACTGGCAAAGCCACCGGGTGAAGCTGGCGGTTTTAGCGGCTTTCGCGCTGGGCGACGCGGAACTTATTTCCCGGGCGAAGGCCGCTTTTCAAAAACAACTTGAGGTGAACCTTAACGCCGACGGATCGACCATTGACTACAGCGAAAGGGACGCGATCCATTACACGGTTTACGATTTGGAACCCCTGGCGCTGTCGGCTTTGGCGGCCAAGGCCCATGGACAGGATTGGCTTCATCTCACCAACTCGAAGGGCGCGTCGCTGGAAAAAGCCTTGGAGTGGCTCGAGCCTTTCGCTGAGGGAAAAGAATCCCATATTGAGTTTGTTCATTCCACTGTCGCTTTTGACGCGAAAAGACGTGAGGCGGGGGTGAAGGGTTTTTCAGGAAAGTGGGACCCGAAGACCAGCGGTCTTTTGTACAATTTGGCGGCCCGTTTGGACAGCCGTTGGATCCCGCTGGCGGAAAATTTGGGCGGAACCCCAACTTGGTTTGGGTGTCTTTAAGCGGGGAAGTGGTTTTTATTTCGTCAATCGAGGAGCCGATCTTGAAGTCCAGACCCATCGGTGTTTTTGACTCAGGCTTGGGCGGCTTAACGGTCGTGAAAGCCATTCACAAAGAACTGCCCAAGGAAAAACTGGCTTATTTTGGCGACACGGCTCGTATCCCCTACGGCACCAAGGCTCCCGAGACCATCATTCATTACTCCCGGCAAATCGTCCGGTTCCTGATCAAAAAAGAAAAAGTGAAGGCCATCGTGGTGGCCTGCAACACCTCCTCGGCCTGGGCACTAAAAAGTTTGCGGAGGGAATTCGACATTCCCATTTTGGGAGTCATTGAGCCGGGGGCTTACGCCGCGGTGGAGGTCACCCGCAACGGGAAGATCGGCGTCATCGGCACCGAAGGGACGATTTATTCCAAAGCCTATCCAGAAGCCATCCACGCTTTGTATCCCAAGGCGAAGGTTTTTACCCAAGCCTGCCCGCTTTTCGTGCCGCTGGTGGAAGAGGGGAAGGTGACCGGTCCGGTGGCGGAGGCGGTTGTCCGGGAATATTTGAAGCCGCTTTTGCGCTCCGGGGTGGACACGCTTCTTTTGGGATGCACCCATTATCCCCTGCTTCGAAAAACGCTGGCCAAGGTCGCGGGGCCCAAGGTGCGCATCGTTGATTCGGCCGAGGAAACGGCCAGGAGCCTGCACCGCAATTTAGAAACCCACGGCATTGAGCTTTTGGGCCATGGAGGCGGTTCTTATTACGTCAGCGATGTCTCCCGCAAATTCAAGGAGCATGCCCAGCGCTTTTTGGGGAAAAGCATTCAAAAAGTGGAGCGGGTTTTCATCGAGAAGTATTAAGGTCCGTCGGTTGACTTTGGGCCTTTGGCCCTTAAAATTATAAAAAACGGAGGTCTCCCGTTAAATTCCCACGCGCTTTGCTCATCGTTGTTTTTGGGTCTTTAAGTTCATGCCTTTGGGCCGCCGGCACCTTAGAGACCGGTCCTTCCAACTATGAAATGGTGGAAGCCCCCACGGCTTATATCCTGCCCCATGGCGGATATGACCTGGTCATGCGGATGTATGAACAGGGAGGTCTTTTCCTCAGGGGTGATGTCGGTTTTAAAGATATTTTCATGTTTGGCTTTTCGGGCAACGCCACCAACGTCATTGGAACCGGAACAATTCAAATTCAAACACCCGGTCTCTTTTTTAAAGTGAAACTTTTAGATGAAAAAAGAACGCCATTCTCTTTGGCGGCGGCTTACGACAACCGCGGTTATGGGGTTGAGTCGGGCGGCCGTTTTTTCCCCGGACTTCAAAAGGGCTTTTACGTGGTGGCCAGCAAAGAAATGCCGGCGGCCGGTTTCATCCAGCTTCATGGGGGCGTCAACGCCGTCACGTTCGATAACTTCAACACGTCCAATGATCTGGGACTTTTTGGGGGAACCTCCTTCGCCCTGACTTCATCCCTGGTTTTCAACCTGGAACTCAACGATGTCTTGATGAAGGATTGGCAGTTCAACGCCAACTGTATTTTTGACTATGACAGTCCCCTGCGGGTGGGCGTGGATTTCCGGGACATCAATAACGCCGCGTTGTTCTCCAGGATCCTTCGAATCCAGTATGTCAGCTTTTTCTGACCCATGGGAAAGTAGGCGGCGCCGTGAAAAAGGTATTTTTGCTTTCAGTCTTGGCCGCGTTTTTGGCCGGTTGCGGCGCCGGGGGCGGTTCGGGTCCTAAAGTCACGGATCCGAGCCAAAGGGCAGCCGCGCCGGAGGTGAGCGGATACTTTTTGAATGTGCCGGACTCGCCGAATTTGGAAAAACTCCGGGGAAAAGTGGTCTTGCTCAATTTTTGGGCCACCTGGTGCGGGCCTTGCCGCGCGGAAATCCCCTCGCTTATTAAGCTTTATCAAACCTATCATCCCCAGGGCGTGGAGTTTCTCGCGCTCTCGGTGGAAATCAACAGCAACGTTCCCCGGGGCCTTTTCGATCAGTTTTTGACCCAAAACGATATTACCTATCCCACGGGATTGGCCAGCAACAAAACCGCCGCCGATTACGGCATCAACAGCATTCCAGCGAGCTTTTTTATCGATCGCGAAGGCAAGGTGGCCGCTTCGTTTATCGGGCTGCATTCGGAAGAGGATTTTGCCGCGCTCTTTCAACAGCTTTTGGCCGAGCCCGTCCCGGCCGCCCATTAAGGGCCTGGTTGGCTTGTTTTTGGACGGCTTGTTTCATACAGTGAGGGCGTTATAATTTGATCAGCCGGATAAGGGGGAAACCATGGGCCTGTCGCATGAAGATGACACGCGCGAGAATTTCCTGGAACTTTATCGGGAATTGTTTTCCCACGTTTCTTTTATGGAAACGGCCATCGAGCGCTTGATCCACAACCAGCGGGTGGACCGCGCCATGCTGGAGAATCACTTGGCCCAGATGATCGCCACGATCGCGGTCAACCAAAAGAAGTATCTCAAGCCCCGGACCGCCAAGCGGCTGCGCAAAGACCATCCGGATTATTTCCATAACCAAATGGTGAAGGTTTCCAAGGTCATCAAGGGCCAGCTGTCGGTACTTTTGAAGACCTCGTTTTTGGTGGAAAGCCGGGAAGTGGAAGAGGATTACCTCCAAACCTTGAGCGACGCCACGGACAATATTGCGGGCGCCTTTCAGCACGTCGTGCGGTCCAACGTATTGATGCCGGTCATGCTGAATTAAACCCTCGGAAAAAGGTCATGCGAGAAAACACAAAAGTCTTGCCCCGGGAATACGATCTTTTTAATCGTTATCTGAAGGAACGTCATCTGAAGTTGACGTCCCAACGGGCGTTGATTTTGGATACTTTTTTGGGCCATCCCGGCCACATTTCGGCCGAGGAGCTTTATCAGAAGGCCCGCCAAAAACAGGCCCATGTGGGCTTCGCCACGGTTTACCGCACCCTCAAGCACATGACCCAGTGCGGGTTGGCGCGGGAGCTTGATTTTGGGGATGACCGGATTAAATATGAGCGGGAATTCGAGCGGGAACACCATGACCATCTCATTTGCACCCGGTGCGGGACCTATGTGGAGTTTTTGAACCCCCAGATCGAGGCCCTGCAGGAGTTGGTAGGCCGAAAACACGGTTTTAAAATCACGTCCCACCGCATGCAGCTTTATGGCCTCTGCCAAAAGTGCCAAAAGAACGAAAAATAACAACGCCGGCCAGGGGAATCTTGTAAGATAGGGCCTCCTTCCCGGTATACTTTAGAGACCACCTGTTCGGCTCATCCTCGGATGTTTGAGCCTTTAAAAGTCTTTTGACTGGTTTTTATCCGGCTTCGCCAGCGGTTCGCTGACATCGGGAATTAGTTATTAATGCTATGCCGGATTTCGTTCTTGAAACGTCAGGATACCCGGCGAAGCGTAGCGAAGACGGGTAATTAGTTACCAAAGGCTTATCCTTTGGTAATCATCCTAAGCCTGGAGAGTTCTATGGCTGATTTTCTGGTTTCGCGGGCGACCCGCGACAAATTACAAGATGAGTTGAAGCAATTGAAGGTGGTCCGGCGGCCCCAGGTCGCCCGGGCGTTGGAAGAGGCGCGCGCTCATGGGGATTTAAAAGAAAACGCCGAGTATGACGCGGCGAAGCAAGAACAGGCTCTTTTGGAAGCCCGGATCCGCGAGATCGAGGACAAGCTGGCCCGCGCCCGCATTTTGGAAGACGAGAAGATCACCGGGGAACATGTGTCCATCGGTTGCGTGGTGACGGTGAAGGATCTTAAAAGCAAAGAGCAGGAAGTTTACACCTTGGTGGGCGAGGAAGAGGCGAACTTCGCGCTGGGGAAAATCTCGATCAGCACGCCGATCGCCCGGGGTTTGATCGGGAAAAAAATCGGCGAACAGGTTGAAATTCCCGTTCCGGCGGGTGTTTTGAAGTACGAGATTTTGAAAATATCGGTGGCGGAGGCTTAAGCCGCGGCCCGGCTCCCTTGACAGGGCCTGGCGACTTTTATACTATTGTTGGGACAATTTAACGCTCTTATCCAGAGTGGTGGAGGGACAGGCCCTATGAAACCACGGCAACCGGATTTCCCCCGTAGGGGGGGAATTGCTAGGTGCCAATTCCTGCTCCGGCTTTAGGCCGGGGTCGATGAGAGATGGAAATCCGAATCTAGGCTTCCATCTCGGGATGGAAGCCTTTTTCTTTTGGTGAAAGGCTCCGGGCGTCGGAGGAAAAGAATCATGAGTTACGTGAAGTCCTTAAAATGCCGGGAATGCGGCCAGGAATACGAGAAGACCGCGAAATATGTTTGCGAGTTTTGCTTTGGCCCCCTGGAAGCCGCTTACGACTACGACAAAATCAAAAAAGACATTTCCCGCGAAAAGATCCGTTCCCGCGACCTCAATATTTGGCGCTATCGGGAACTTTTGCCCGTGGAAGGCACCCAATACAACACCCTGCAAGAAGGCTACACGCCCCTCCTGCGGGCCGACCGGCTGGGCAAAGAGCTGGGACTCAAAAATCTTTATCTGAAAAACGATTGCGCCAACCCGACCCACTCCTTTAAGGACCGGGTGGTGGCGGTGGCTTCGACCCGGGCCATCGAGCTTGGTTTTGACACCTTGGCCTGCGCTTCCACGGGGAACTTGGCCAACGCGGTGGCGGCCTATGGCGCGCGCGGCGGACTTAAGCGCTTTGTCTTTATTCCTTCCAATCTGGAAAAGGGAAAGGTTGTGGGCGCCTTGGTTTATGATCCTAACTTAATCGGGGTTAACGGCAATTACGACGACGTCAACCGTCTTTGCAGCGAGATCGCCGGAAAATATAAATGGGCTTTCGTGAACATCAACATGCGGCCCTATTACGCGGAGGGGTCCAAGACCCTGGCTTTTGAGACGGCCGAGCAATTGGGCTGGCAGGCGCCGGACCAAGTCGTGGTCCCGGTGGCGTCGGGCTCGCTTTTAACCAAAATTTGGAAAGGCACCCAGGAATTCGTGAAGGTGGGGCTCATTTCCGAAAAGAAAATGCGGGTCTTCGGCGCGCAAGCGGAAGGCTGCTCTCCAGTCACCACGGCCTATAAAGCCAAGACGGATACCTTCCGGCCGGTGAAACCCAACACCATCGCCAAGTCTTTGGCCATTGGAAATCCGGCGGACGGTTATTACGCTTTGAGGACCATCGCGGAGTCCAACGGCGGGGCCGAAATGGCCAATGACGATGAGATTGTGGAAGGCATTAAGCTCCTGGCCCGCACCGAGGGGATTTTCGCCGAGACCGCCGGCGGTGTGACCATCGCTTGTTTGAAAAAACTCGCCGAGTCGGGCGATCTGGATCCGGACGCGGTGACGGTGGCTTATATCACGGGAACCGGACTGAAGACCCAAGAGGCGGTCGCGGATCATTTGGGAAAAGTCACGGTGATTCAGCCGAATCTGGAAGCTTTTGAAAAGACCCAATTGGCCACCGCGGGCCGTTGATCGTTTAAAAAAGCCCTGATTTTCCACTGGAAAATCCTCCCGCGCTTCGTCCATAATCCAGAGACTTATCATCCTTGAGGAGGCTGTTCATGGCCGCGAAAGTGTTGATTCCCACTCCCTTACGCAACTTGACCAATAATGAGGCCGAAGTGGCCGCCGACGGCGCCACCATCTCTCAATTGATTGATTCCTTGGGAAAAAAATACGCCGGACTGAAGGACCGCCTTTGCGACGAGAACGGCAAGATCCGCCGTTTCGTGAACATCTACCTCAATGAAGAGGATATCCGCTTCCTGCAAGGGGAAGCGACCGTGGTGAAGGACGGGGATCAAATCTCGATTGTGCCGGCCATCGCGGGCGGATTGTTCTAAGAGGCCATTTACCAAAATTCAAAGGCATTGAACAATGATGAACGCTGATGCCCCGCAAATCGTTGTTAAATATCATTCGAATGAGTGCGGGATAATGCCGCTTCCCACAACTTGATTAAAGGAAAAGCGGCGAAAACGCAGATTTTAAAAATATTGGGATTCGGGATGTTTTCTTTTCTGCGTTCATCCGCGTCCATCATTGTTAATTAGGTTTTGTTAAAGCTTCTAGTTTTTATTCCTTCTTTTAAAATTTCGAGGGCGCCATGGGCCGGATCAATAAAATCATTGAATTGGATTATCCGACGAATTTGGTCACCGAGCCCGTCTTGGCCCATCTCATTAAAAAATACGATATTTTGATGAACATCCGCCGGGCCAGCATCACCAAAGGGTTCGGCTATGTCCAAGCCGAGATCAGCGGGGATGAGGCCGAGGTGAAGAGGGCCCTGGCTGAATTAACGAGCCAAGGCATCGATGTCAACCCGATCGAAAAAGACGTCGTCGAGTAATCCGGGTGGAAATTTCCGACCGAAGCCAGTGGAAAGAGCGGTTCAGCCGCCAAGTGATCCTTCCGGCCGTGGGCGAGGCGGGCCAGGAAAAATGGGCCCAAACCGCCGTGGGGCTTGTGGGGGAGGGAACCGCTTTGGAAGCGGCTCTTCTCGCCCTGACGACTTCCGGCCTTTCGTCGATCCGTCTTCAAACCGCCGAATCGTTCGACCTGGTTTCCTGGAAAAAGCGCTATCCCGAAAGCGATCTCAGGCTTTCAAAATCCCTGAGGGACTCCGAGGATCTTTCGGCCCTGTTAATCCTCACCGACGATCCGGAACTTCGCCGAGGCCTGAATCGTTCTTTGCGTTTGAAGCCCCGGCCCGCCTTTTTTGGCTGGTGCGCGGGCAGCGGTTGGGCGCTTTTCTTCTCCCGCTTTCAATCATCCTCGGGTCCCTGCTTTGAGTGTTTTGAGACCTTAAATCCCAAAGCCTTTAACGAGGGAAGCCCGGAGGCGCGGCGTCTTTTAGGCGCCATGGCGGCGGCGGAGCTTTTGCAATGGCTATTAACGAACGAGAGCCCGGTGGAAAATAAGGTTTGGATCACCTCGCTTAATGAGGGCTTGTCTTTTCATCATCCGGTTTTTCCCTCATCCAAATGCCCGGCGGATTTGATTGCCCGGGGCGCGAAAGTCACCCCATGACCGATCCGCAAGATTCCCCCCGGCTTTCGGCGGCCGCCGACGTTACCCAGCTCATCGGCAAAACCCCCCTTTTAAAGCTTCAACGCGTCCCCGAAAAAGACCACGCCCAAATTCTTTGCAAGCTTGAGTTCAACAATCCGGGCGGAAGCGTGAAAGATCGGATCGCCTTGGCCATGCTGTCGGACGCGGAGGCGAAGGGTCTTTTAAAACCCGGCGGAACGGTGGTGGAGCCTACCAGCGGCAATACGGGAATCGGCTTGGCCATGATTTGCGCCCAAAGGGGCTACCGGTTGATTCTCACCATGCCCGAAGACATGAGCCACGAGCGACGGGTCCTGCTCAAGGCTTATGGCGCGGAACTGATCCTGACGCCGGCGGCGGGACTCATGAAAGCGGCGATCGATCGGGCGCGGGTCTTGAAAGAGGCGCACCCGGATTATTTTATGCCGGAACAGTTCGCCAATCCGGCCAATCCGGAAGCCCATTTCAAGACCACCGCGCCCGAGATCGACCATGACACCCAGGGCCAGTTCGATCTTTTTCTGGCGGGTATCGGAACGGGCGGGACCATCACCGGAGTGGGACGCTACTTTAAGGCGAAGAATCCGGCGATAAAGATAGTGGGCGTGGAACCGGCCCAGTCCGCGGTTTTAAGCGGCGGCGCGCCCGGTACGCACCGTATCCAAGGCATCGGCGCCGGGTTCATTCCGCCGGTGTTGGATCGGTCGATTTTGGATGAAGTGGTGACGGTCGGGGATGAGGAAGCTTTTCAAATGACCAAACGCCTGGCCCAGGAGGAAGGGCTGATGCTGGGTATTTCCTCCGGCGCGAATGTGGCGGCGGCGCTGCGCTTATCCCGCCGGTATGGCCCTCAGGCGCGGATCGTGACGATCTGTTGCGACATGGGCGAGCGTTATTTTAGTTTGGAAGATGAGTTCGAGAAAAAGCCTTAGAGTCTCTAACAAAAATCCATTTAGCAATGATGCCCCGGGGTCCCCTATTGAAGTCAAAGACACCCGGGACATCATTGTTAAATGGATTTGAGTTTTTGTTGTGGTTTCTTAAGCTGGCTGGGTTTGCAGGTAGTTTTTGAGGTCTTTGAGCCGTTCTTCTTGGATGGCCAAGAATTGGATCCCCCCGCCCTTGTCATTCGCCCAACGTACCTCGATGAAAGCCACCAAGGCGGTATAAGGTTTTGGCATCTCCACTTGAAGGTGATAAAGCTTACCGGCTTTCAACGCCCCCGGAAACTCCAAGAATGCGCCCCCCAAACTGAGATCCGAGATGAACGTTTGAAGTGTTTGCGGCCGGAGGGATTTGGCCTCTTTGGGAAGATCGTCCGGATCCATATTGCGGAGTTTGACGGGGATGTGGCAATTAGTTCGAGGATGATTTCTTTTATCCTTGGAGGCGACCAGCGACTGGGCAGAGTCCATTGGTTTTTCTTTCAAATAAAGTTGGCTAATAATTCGCATCATTCTAAAGGGAGACAGAAAGAAGGCAAAACAAAAGAAGGGTATTATTGGGATAACGTTACCCTGATTCCTTTGAAAAAAGAGGCGTTTTCTATTCGGACTCTAAAAATGATTTCATGTCTTTAGGCAGTTCGGATTCAAAAACCACGGTCTTCCCGGTGGCGGGATGGGCAAACTCAAGGCGGGAAGCGTGCAGCAAATGGCGGGGCCGCCGGCCGGGGTCCTTTTCCCACAAACCGGCTTTGGAATCCCGAACGAACTCCAAAAACTGCTCATCGGAGCGGCCATATAGCTTGTCGTTCACCAAAGGATGGCCGATGGAAGCCAAGTGAACCCGGATCTGGCCCGTGCGGCCGGTTTGGGGCTGGCAAAGCACCAAGGTGTTTTGGACGAGCCGCTGGAGCACCTCAAAATGAGTCGAGGCTTTTTGGGCGCCGGGGGTTTCCAAGGGAACCACCGTTCGGCGCATGGAAATTTGGCTTTGGGGATCCAGGCCGATGGCGCCGCCGACCTCGAAGGAATCCTCCTTGACCAGGCCCTGGACGATAGCTTGGTATTGTTTGCGCACTAACCCAGTCTCAAATTGCCGGGTCAGGTGGCGGAGGGCGTCTTTGGTTTTCGCCACCACCATCAGCCCGCTGGTTTCCCGATCCAAACGATGGGCCAGGTGGGCCTTGCCGCCCCAGCCCTTTTGTTTGAGCGTCTTTTGCACCAAATGGATGAAAGTGTTTTTGATGAAGTTTCCATCGGCGTGGGAAGGGAGCCATCCGGGCTTCACGGCCACCAGAAAGCCCTCTTCCTCATGTAAAATTTGGATGTCGGTGTCGACGGGAGGCTCATTGAGGACCACGGCATAGGCTAAAAGATCGCCGGTTTGAAGCGGGACTTGGGCCGAGGTTTTTTTTCCATTGAGGGTCAAATCCCCGCTTTCGATCGTTTTTTCCCAATGATCCCGGCTTTGATAGCGGAAACGCCCCGAGACGTAATCCAGCAGCGTTTGGCCGGCGCAGGCCGCCTTCACTTTGGATTGGAGGATTGTTTTTTCGGCCATCGGTTTTAATCGCCCGCCTTTTTCTGATTATACTATGGCCCATGAAATGGGACTTGCGCGATAAAATAATGATCGGCGTCTTTTGGGCGGCGGGCGCCTGGGGCTCCAGCCTTCACGCCCAAATGACCGACCGCTATATCCAAGAAGCGTCTTTTCAGGTTTCGGCGGATCAGACCGCGGATTTTTGGTTGAACGGCCATCATCTTTTTACCCAAAACTATACCGGATTGGAAAGCGGGCCCCAGACCCGGATCGCCCTCCCGGATCATCTTTGTTTTTTTCAACGGGACAATACCCTGGCCATCCGCGTTGAAAGCCCCGGGCATTCCACCATCGGCGTGGCTTATATCCTTCGGTTGGTCCTTTCGGACGGCAGCCATCAAATTTTCACCAGCAGCGAGGTGGACCAGCATCGGGCGTTATACCTTCCGGGGGACTTGGAACCCTACGGATGGCAGCAACCCGGTTTTGACGACCATGCCTGGGTGAAGGCTTTTGACGCGGGGCATGTGCCTTACGCCGCCATCCTGCCCGATCCGGATGGGGATCAAGTGGCCTTTCTTTCGGCTTCCGGTTCTTCCGGGGCGGTGAGCCAAAAGGGCGAAAAACAACTTTTTCGAATCCAGTTTCACTTGGATGTACTGCCCAATCCCCGTTGCGAGACGAGGTCCAATCGGCCGACCCCGACGCCTTTTTACTTCGCGCAAGAAGAGGCCTTCACTCCGACGCCCTCGTGGGTTTCCCCCACGCCGACGCCCGAGATTCCCGCGGGCAATGGGGTCGACGCGCCGGACCGTCAAGCGCGGGTGGCGGATTCCTGGGAGGCGCCCGAAACGATGGAGGTACATATGGCGCCCACAATATTTCCGACGAACACTCCTTGGCCCACGGTCACGCTGACACCGGTTCCGGCGGGAATTCAGCAACCCCAAAGCTTTTATGTCAGCTTGATGGACGGCCCGGGGATTTATCAGTTGGATGTCACGGATGAGTCGGGGCAGCTGGTCCAAACCTTGTTGAAAAAGACGCTCACCGGCAGTGAGCAGGTTTGGGTGCAATGGGACGGGAAGGATAGCGCCGGCCGAAGCCTTCCAATCGAAACTTATTCACTGCGCTATTCCAAAGATGGCCAGGTTATCCGTAAAATGCCTTTGTCGTCGAACTAGGGGTGGAGCGGGTGACTTTGAGGAATTTCAGCGATTTAAAAATTTTAATCGTGGGTGTGGGAGGGCTGGGATGCCCTTCGGGCTTGGCCTTGGCCGAAGCCGGGGTGGGAACCTTGGGATTGATGGATTTTGACAAAGTAGAACTTTCCAACTTACATCGTCAAATCCTTTACGCCGCCCAAGATGTGGGGCGGCCCAAGGTCGCGGCGGCCCGAGATTATCTGAACTCCCGTTTTCCTAAGACTAAGATTATTCCCCTTGAGGGAATGATGACGGCCGAAAGTTTGAAAGAAAATCTTCCCCAATATGACTTGGTCGTTGACGGGCTTGATCGGTTGGAAAAGAAATTTTTCTTGAACGACTGGTGCGTCAAACTCGACAAGCCCTATGTGCACGCGGGCGTGGTGAAGCTGGAAGGCCAAGTGCTCGGCGTTCGGCCGGGCCAAACGGCTTGCCTGCGATGTCTTCTGCCGAAAATTCCCCCGCCTTTCGCCATGCCGACTTGCCAGGAAGCGGGCGTCTTAGGCGCCTTTTCGCAGTCGATCGGCTATTGGGTGGCTCGGGAAGCGAGGCGTCTGGGGCAAGGAAAGGGCCCCTTGCGGCTTTTCAAAGTGGACGCGGCGCAACGGCGGATTCGAACGATGGTTCCGAAGCGAAACCCGGATTGTCCGGCTTGCGGTCAGGGACGGGTTCAGGTTTTGTCGGAAGCGGTTTGCGCGGCCAACGGTTAGATTGAAAAATATATTTATTTTTCGTGTTGACATTTTTCGTCGATTGAAATAAATTTCAAAAGCATCAAGCGCGGGCTTTAAGTTCCAACTTGCTCCGGCGTGACCTTCGGGTCGAACAGTGAGCTAAAGCGGTGTCGAACGAGTTAGAGAGTAATCCCTAAACCCGGACCGCTTTTAAAGCGGCCCGGGTTTTTTGTTTATGGCGAAAAACCCTTAAATTTAAGCTTTTTCCCGCTCCGAATCGAAGCGGGTGTGGTTTCAACCTCCGGCTGATGAATTTTGGGAGGATTGGAACACCGGCGAGGCTTTGTTGACCTACTTGCCCCGGCCGTATCCCCCGAGAGGGGATAAACAGGGCGCTAAAGCGGAACAAGATTATCGGACGATCCGGAATCCCAACCCGCTTCAACAAGAAGTGGTTTTGGGATTTTTTTTTTACGGATTATTTTTACGGCGGGATTTAAGTACCAACTTGCCCCCAGCCGGCTCCAAGGTTTGAGGTTTCAACCCTTGGGCGAATCGGGAACTAAAGCGGTTTGAAGGCAATGATTTATTTCATGACCCGAACCGTTTGAAAGCGGTTCGGGTTTTTTGTTGTCAGCCCGGTTTTTTCGGGCAAGACCTAAAAGGAGCGGACTTATGACGGAACTATTCAAAAAACTGGCTTTGGCCGGGGATGTTTGGGCCTTGTGGACGCTGGTGGCCGCCAGCGTGCTTTCCTTGGGTGTGATTTTTGAGCGTTGGCGGGTATTTAAGGCCAGCGCGGTGGATTTCTCCCAGCTTTTGGACAAGCTTTCGGATTTCCTCGAAAAGGGGAATTTAAACGGAGCGAAAGAAACGGTGAAAAAAGCTTCCGGTGTGGAAGCCCATGTGGCCTTGGCGGGATTGACCCATCTGCATAAGGGCTACGCTTCGGTGGAAGAGGCCATGACTTCCCGCCTGGTGCTTGAGCGAAACCGGTTGGAAAAACACCTCATCATCTTGGGAACCCTGGGCAACAACGCCCCCTTTGTCGGACTTTTGGGGACAGTGCTGGGAATCATCAAGGCTTTCAATGACCTGGCGGTCAGCGGCAACTCCGGAGTTTCGGTGGTGATGGCGGGCATTTCCTCGGCGCTCATCGCCACAGCCTTCGGGATTTTCGTGGCGATTCCGGCGGTGGTGGCCAACAACGTTTTCCAAACCAGTTTGCGCAAAAAGATCGCGAATACCCAAAGCCTGATCCATCTGCTTCAGGTTTATCTCCGGGATGAGAGTGAGGGACTTTTGCGCCGCGCCATCAAGAGCCAGCAAAAAGTGGAGGGACGGCATCCGGCGGCCGTTTCTTGATGAAGTTGAGCCGGGAGTTAAGCCGTTAAAAAAGTGAAGAAGAAAGAGGGGGACCATGAGCTCAAATTATATCGAAGAAGATGGCACGGTGACCGGCATCAATGTCACCCCGATGGTGGACATCATGCTGGTACTTTTGATTATTTTCATGGTGGCGGGAACTTTCGTGTCGGAGGCGAGCCTCAAGATCAATTTGCCGAAAACCGAAACGGGGGACAGTCCGGCGGCTCCGACCCTTTCTGTTTCCATCGACGACAAGGGCCAAGTTTACTTGAGAAAAGACAAGACGGACTTGGCTGCACTGAAGACCGCGCTGGCCCAGGAGGTGGCGGAAAATCCGGGGGTTCGAATCACGCTGGCGGCGGACAGTAGATTGCCTTACCAGCAGGTGGTGTCGGCTTTAGATGTGATTAAACAAGCGGGGGTCGACCATGTCGCACTTGTCTCTGACAAATAAAGCCGGTTTCGCGCAGTTCTGGGGAGAGCCCTTGGCGGCGGGAACTAGCCTTTCCATTTTGGTCCACACGGCTTTGTTCTTGATCTTGTACCTGTTGTTTTTCGCGCATCGCTCGGTCGTCATCACGGACCTGGAAATGAACCCGGTTGTGACCCAGCCGCCTTTTAAATGGACCTTGCCGAAAAAAGGGCACCAGGCCGCCGAGAAAGTCGTTCCGGAAAAAGTACATCTGGAACCGGTCCAATCGCAGACGGTTTGGGTGCCCGAATCGCAGACCTCTCGCAAGCCCCGTTGGGTGGGGAATTTGATTGATCCGGACGATTATCCCTCGGTGGCCCGCCAGTCGGGCAGCGACGGCCGGGTGGTGCTTCTGCTCCACATTGACGCCCAGGGGCTGGTTCAGGAGGTTCGGCTGCTGAAGGGAACTTACGAGGTTTTGAATGAATTCGCGATCCGAAAGGTCAAGGCCGGCATTTTCACCCCGGCTTGCGACGCGAACGGCGCGCCGGTGGCCTGTGAAGTGACGCTTCCGATTTTGTTCCAGCTGAATTGAGCGAAGGAGCTTATGGCGGGTTGGCAGAAGGGGCATTGGTTTTGTGGTTATTTTAAACGGCGCGGACTTCCGCTCGGTAACGAAGTGAAAAAATTCGGTAACTTCCAGTCCACTGGCGTTGCTCATCAAATTGATGCGAGGTTAGCAATGTCTAAGTTATTTTCATTCGTTTTGACCGCGGGTTTATTTTTAGGACTTTCGTCCTGGGTGGGGGCGGAATCAACCCCTACTCCGGATCCGGATACGGGGGCAGGTGACGCCGCGGCGGCTCCTGACGCGGACGTCACGACCGCCACGGCGCAAACTCCGGTGGCCGCCAATTTGGCCCCGGCTTCCGGGACCACGGCTCCGAATTACGACTTGAACGCCGTTGTGATCACCGGGACCAAAAGTAAATTAAAAATTCTGGACTCGCCGGCGGCTATTTCAGTCATCACCAAAGACGATCTGGCCAAAAAGGATATCGGATTTTTTGACGATGCCTTGACCGGCTTACCGGGGGTCGAGGTTGACCGCTCGGGTGGTGAGGGCAGCCAGGGTGTCACGGTTTCTTTGCGGGGGATTCCCGGATATGAAAAGAACCTCGCTTTGCTGGATGGTTTTGAGCTGAATCAGTTGGGCAACGAAAGGGTTTTCTGGAACCGGATTCCCTCCCAATTGGTGGACCACGTGGAAGTGGTCCGGGGGCCTTTTTCCGCCTTGTGGGGTAAAAACGCGGTGGGCGGGGTCATTAACGTAATCACCAAGGAACCCGAGGGTGAGAGCTTCAATTTCAGCGAGGATTGGAACAGCGCCAATGTGCGCACCACCAATATCAGCTACGAGAATAAGCCCAACGATTTGTTCGCCTATTATTTCGGCTTTCAAAATACCGGAATCGATGGATACACGGACCATCAGTTCGTCCAAGCCGCGGCTAAAACCGGGTTGACCCCCACCGAAGTGGTGACTGGCTTTAATCAAACGACGAACAACAGCGGAACCACCGTTCTTTATAACATCGGGGAGATCGCCCGGACGGTTCAGGAGAATAACAACTATACGGGTAAGTTGTACTTCACGCCCGATAAGGACCAGATCTTCACGCTGCTTCTCAATTATTCCTATTGGGACCAGCCGAACACCAACCCGACGGGACAAATCGGGACCTCTTACCTGAAGGACGCCACGACCGGCGCCCCGGCCACGGTGTTGAACGGTTCGGTGTCCCTGGCGGGAACGGGACAAAACATCAGCGTTAATCAATCGCAGTTCTTGACGGCGCCGGGGAAGAACGGTTTCTTCGGGTCCTACCTGCAATACAAGGGCAAAGAGAACGCGGATTTAAACCTGACGGGCAGTTTCGCTTGGACGGCCGGACCTTTGCATATCGCCGAGTCGGCCCTTCCGGCGGCCACGACTCCTTTCTCCGGAACCGGCACGGGAACGGACATGGAGGCCGATTGGGAAGGATTCGCGAACATCCAGGCCGATCAAAAGCTGGATAACCATGAAGTGATCGTGGGGTTCAATTGGGACTACGCGGCCTTCACCAGCTACAACGTCACCTTCGCCAATTGGACGGATATCAACGATTTCGTTGAGAATACCAGCCAAGGCAACGGGGACAACGAGACCACGGACTCGCTTTTCGCGCAGGACCAATGGAAAATTTTCCCCTCCTTGACAGCCTTTTTGGGGGCCCGTTGGGACCATTGGATTTCCGCCGACGGAAAAATTTACAATACACTACTGTCGACGGAAGTGACCTATCCCACGGTCAGCTTTGACCAAGTGACCCCGAAGGTCAGCTTGGTTTACAAAGTGGACCAAAACGGCAGCTTGCGCGCTTCTTGGGGGCAGGCTTTTAACCCCGCGACCTCGGGCGAGCTTTACCTCTTCTCGTCAGGCACCAACACCGAGACTATTCCCAATCCCAACCTCAAGCCGGAACTGGATACGGCGTGGGAAATCGGCGGGGAATATGAGCTGCCGACCCAAACAACCGTTTCGGCCACTTATTTCAACAACGCGCTCACCAATTTGATTTACGCCGACACCTCGACTGCGGGCGTGACCACCATCACGCAGTACTTCAACGCGGGCCAAGCGCAAATCAACGGCATTGAGACGGAATTAAAACAAAAGGTGAATGCGGATTTTGATGTCTTCGGGAACTACACCCATTTGGATGACAAGATCACGGTTAACGCGGCCCAGCCGACTTCGGTCGGGCACCAGGTGCCGAATATCCCGGCGGATGAGGTGAACTTTGGGGTGGATTTCACGCCGCAAGATTGGTTGGTTTCCCTCTCAGGAACCTATCAGTCCAAGCGTTACACCACCTCGAACAACTCTGATACGGTCAACGGCGTGCAGGGGAGCTTTGATCCCTTCACGACCTTTAATTTCAAGGCTGAATACAAGTTTAACGGCGGCAATATTTCGGCCGGGGTGGATAACATCTTCAACCTGAAATACTACTCGGTGTACGAGAACGTGGGCACCACATTCAACCTGGGCGCGGGCTTTTACATTCTGTAAGTTGAGGTTTATCGGTGGAAAGGGGGGGATTTTATGTCGGCGAAGAACGAGCTTTTGACGGAAGAAGAACAAGTTCAACTGGTCCAAAAAATATTGGCGGCGATCAAGGGGATGCGTTATGGGACGGTGCAAATCACCGTCCATAATTCCCGGATCACGCAGATCGACAAGATTGAGCGGATCCGGTTGGTGAAGGACGAGAACGGCTGAAAATGAAGCGGATCGCCGACAACGGCGATAAAGGGGGACGAAGGTTCCCTGGAAATCTAAGAGAAAAATTGACCAGTCCACTGGAAATACTTCTCCTTAAAAAGGACAAGACGATGGATTGGAAAAAAATTTTTTCAAAAAGATTGAAGATTTCGGCCATGCCGGCGTTGTTATGGGCGGCCGGGATTGGTATGGGATTGGCCTCGCCTTCGGTTTTTGAGACGGGAACGACGATTTACGATCCGGCCAAAGCCTATAACAGCTATGTGATTTTTTCGGCGTTGGATGGAAAGACCCATTTAATCGATTTGGACGGCCATGAGGTCCATTCCTGGGCTCATGTGGCTTTTCCGGCCGGGTTGCTTGATCCCGCTTTAACAGGCGGACAACCGGGCCATGTGATCGTCCAACTCGAGAATGACCCGGGGATTGAAACGGGTTTTTTCAACAACAAGGTGCTTGGGGAGCTGGACTGGGACGGCAAAACCGTTTGGCAATGGGGAACGGAGGCGCCCGGCGGGGCCGCCAAACAGCACCATGACTGGGGCCGTCTGCCCAATGGCGACACCCTGGTTTTGTCCCACCTCACCCACAAGGTTAAGGCTTTGTCCGATCAGGACGTCTTGGACGATGTCATTTACGAAGTGACGCCGGGCGGCAAGATCGCCTGGACCTGGGTGGCGGGAGATCATTTAAGTGAGTTTGGTTTCAGCCCATCGGACTTGGCCTACCTGCGCGGGGTCGTCGCGCGCGGCAAGAACGTGGATTACCTGCACATCAACGACATGAAGGTCGTTGGAAAAAACCATTGGTTTGAGGCGGGAGACCAACGTTTCAATCCTGACAACATCATCGTGGATTCACGTAACGCCAATTTCATCGTCATTATCGACAAGCCATCCGGGAAGGTGGTTTGGGGATTAGGCCCAGATTATCCCCGCTTGAAAATAGCCGCGGGTTTGTCCGTAAGTCCGAAGGACGAATTGCCCCGGCCCGTGGACCAAATCTCGGGCCAGCATGACGCCCAGATTATTCCGGAGGGACTGCAAGGCGCGGGCGATTTGCTGGTGTTCGATAACCAGGGAAGCGCCGGTTACCCGCCCGTCGCGACGGGCCCGGGTTCCCGGGTGCTGGAAATCGACCCGGTGAAAAAAGAAATCGTTTGGCAATATACGGCCGAAAATTCGGGCCGTCCGGCCTGGACTTTCCGCAGCCATTTCATCAGCGATGCCAGGCGTCTTCCCAATGGAAATACCTTCATTGATGAAGGTATGAATGGACGGTTTTTCCAGGTGACGCCGACGGGCGAGATTGTTTGGGAATATGTGAGTCCCTACGTCAATAGGCTTTCCGCCACCGGCAGCGCGATCATTAGCAATGACGTTTACCGGGCCATCCCGGTGCCCTATGAATGGGTTCCGGTTGGAACACCCCATTCGGAAAAGGCCGTCGTCAAGCCGGATGTCTTTGGATTGAACGCGGTGAGCCATGAATAAATCCGACAAACTATCGAAATGGCGGGGACCCATCGCGTCCCCGCCAGGAATTTTTTGGGGTTCGTTAAAGATTTTGTCCTTGGCGGCGGGAATTGGGTTGGCGGGGATTTCGACTCTTTCGGCCAATCCCCGGATTTTTGAGACGGGCACCACGATTTACGATCCGACCCAGGCCTACAATAGCTACGTGATTTTTTCCGCGCCGGACGGAAAAACCCACTTGATCGATTTGGACGGGAATGAAGTCCATTCCTGGCCTCATGTGGGTTTCCCGGCGGGGTTGCTCGACCCGAAGCTGGCGGGCGGACAGTTGGGGCATGTTCTGCTACAACTCAAGAACGCGCCGGGACGGGAACGGGGCTTTTTCAACAACCAGATATTCGGTGAGCTGGATTGGGACGGCAAAACCGTTTGGGAATGGGGCCAGAATGCCCCCGGCGGGGCCGCGGACCAGCACCATGATTGGGCGCGCCTGCCCAACGGCAATACCCTGATCCTCTCGAATGTCACCCATCCGGTAAAGGGATTGGTAAAGGCGCCGGTGCATGACCAAGTCTTTTATGAAGTCACGCCCGATGGGAAAATCGCCTGGACTTGGACCGCAGGGGACCATTTGGCCGAGTTCGGTTTTACCCCGAGCGACCTGCAATATCTGCGTGAGGTCGTGGGGCGGGGCAAGAATGTCGAGTATCTTCATTTCAACAACATGAAACCCATAGGGCCCAACCATTGGTTTGACGAAGGTGACCAGCGGTTTAATCCGGACAACATCATCACGGATTCCCGCAACGCCAACTTCATCATCATCATCGACAAAAAAACGGGGAAGGTCGTTTGGCGCCTGGGTCCGGATTTTCCCCGCGTCAAAGTGAAGGTGACCAGCCAATTCGTGGACAATCCGCAGAGCCAATTGCCCCGTCCGGTGGATCAAATCTCGGGCCAGCATGACGCCCAGATTATTCCCGAGGGCTTGCCGGGCGCCGGCAATCTTTTGGTATTTGACAACCAGGGAAGCGCGGGCTATCCCCCGGTTTCCTTGTTGGGCGGCTCCCGGGTGTTGGAAATCAACCCGGTGACCAAACAGATCATTTGGCAATACACGGGTGAGGATTCGGGTCGCACGGCTTGGACCTTCCGCAGTCATTTCGTCAGCGATGCCAGGCGTCTTCCCAACGGCAATACTTTTATCGATGAGGGAAGTGACGGAAGATTCTTCCAGATCACCCCAACCGGCAAGATCGTCTGGGAATACGTTAATCCCTACGTGAACCAACCCGGCGACAAGGTTTGGGCGCCCACGGGAAACGCTCAGGTGATCAGTAATTACGTTTACCGGGCTATCCCGGTGCCGTACGAATGGGTGCCGACGGGAACGCCCCATTCGGAAAAGCCGGTGGCGGAGCCTGAGATTTTTAATCCACCTCCGACCGCACAGAAATAAAATTTTAAGAAAAGGATAAGAAAATGAGACTGTGTCAATTTTTTTCAAAAAAGAATCTGATATTGCCGGCGGCCGTTCTTTTGACCGCCATCGGAACGGGGGAATTGTCGGCGGCACCCCGGGTTTACCTGACGGGAACCACGATCTACGATCCGGCCAAAGCCTATAACAGCTATGTACTCTTCGGGGCCCCGGATGGAAATACCCATCTGATTGACTTGGATGGAAATGAGGTCCACCGATGGAACCATTGGGGTTTTCCCAGTGAATTGCTGGATCCCAAAATCACCGGCGGAAAGCTGGGTCATGTGCTGGTCCAACTTTCTTCGGACGGCAAAGATACTTGGGGCGGGATTTTCCACAATAAAACCGTTGGGGAATTGGACTGGGACGGAAAAACCGTTTGGGAGTGGGGCGAACAAGCGCCGGGCGGGGCGGCCCGCCAGAACCATGACTGGCACCGACTGCCCAACGGCAATACGCTGCTGGATGTCACCGTGGTCCACAAAATCAAGGAATTGGGCGACCAAGACATCGCCGACCAAGCCATTTATGAAGTGACGCCGGACGGTAAAATCGTCTGGAAATGGGTGGCGGGAGACCACTTAAGCGAGTTTGGCATTTCACCGGCGGGGATCGCCTACCTGAAAAAACAAATTCACCAAGGGGACAACGCGCCGCAAAAAGGCAGCGGCTTCTTGACCATTAATAAGTTCAACGTAGTGGGTCCGAACCATTGGTTTGACGCGGGAGACAAGCGCTTCAATCCGGATAATATCCTTCTTGATTCCCGCAACGCTAATTTCATCGTGATCATCGATCGGCACACAGGCAAGGTCGTTTGGCGCCAAGGACCGGATTATCCGCCGGTTAAGGGATCCAAAGTGCCGCGGCCCGTGGACCAGATCTCCGGCCAACATGACGCCCATATCATTCCCGAAGGCTTGCCGGGCGCGGGTGACCTGTTGGTGTTCGACAACCAGGGCAGCGCGGGATGGCCGCCGGTTTCTTTGATTGGCGGATCCCGGGTTTTGGAAATTAATCCGGTGACCAAGCAGATCGTTTGGCAGTACACGGGCGAGAACTCCGGTCGGCCCATTTGGTCTTTCCAGAGCCATTTCATCAGCAGCGCCCGCAGGCTTCCCAATGGTAATACGCTGATCGACGAGGGACGGGATGGACGGTTTTTCCAAGTGACTCCGACTGGGGAGATCGTCTGGGAATATGTCAACCCCTACGTTAACCAAGCCCATGATGGTTGGGACCAAAGCGGGCAGGGGATCATTGTGAACTGGGTTTATCGGGCCCAGCCTGTTCCTTATGACTGGGTTCCCGCCGGGACGCCCCATTCGGAAAATCCGGTGGAAGAATTGGACTCGAACAAGCTGAAGGCTTCCAGTCACAAAAGGTTTTGGCTGTTTTAATCAGGTTAAAATTCTATAGGCCTCCGTCGAATAACTATGGCCGAGGCAATTGGAAAACCGGGACTTCATTGTATTTACAGGAGTCTCGGTTTTTTATTTTGGAATGGCGTTTGTCTATGGACCGCGGAAAAAAGCATCTTGTCTTCGCCGGGAGAGATTATCAAATAAAAATAAAATTCCGGTTGACATGCCGAAAGGGAGTGGTAGGATTTAAAAGATTCAAACGCGGGCTTTAAGTTCCAACTTGCTCCGGCGTGACCTTCGGGTCGAACAGCGAGCTAAAGCGGCGAAGATCGTGTTAGAGAGAAATCCCTAAACCCGGACCGCTTTTAAAGCGGCCCGGGTTTTTTGTTTATGGGCAAAAAACCCTTAAATTCAATGCTTTTTTCCCGATTTCACAAGAATCGGGATACCGGCGAGGCTTTGTTGACCTAATTGCCCCGGCCGTGCCCCGCGAGGGGTCAACAGGGCGCTAAAGCGGAAAGAAGATTATCGGGTTTTTCCCCTAATCCCAAACCGCGAGTATCAGGCGGTTTGGGATTTTTTTTTATCCCGCCGCGGGAGGAAAAGATGAATTCAGAAACGAAGCAATTGATTTTGTGGAGGCGGGAAATTGAGCGGGACTTGGTCGCTTCCAAGCGACTGACCCTTTGGTTTTTGGCCTCGAGCTTTAAAAGCGGTCCCATTCTGTTTTTGGGAAGCCTGGGGATTGTTTGGCGGGCCTATTTCAGGAATGGCTTCAGGAAGGCCGGGAAGTCGGAATTGGATTGGTCCGTCAACAGGGCTAAAACCACGACCCATCTTCCAAGCGCCGGTCGGAGCGGTTTTTGAGTCTTATGAAACGTTGAGCCGGTAGTGGACGAACTATTTCATTCAGGGAGGCGGTCATGGCGGAATCAATAGAAGTGCGCAGAACGCTGGGAGAAAACGCGGCCACGCAGTTGGCGAATGTCACGAAGACACACGCCCAATGGGAGGGGATCACGCCGCGGTGGCTGGTGCCATTTCTTCAATGGGTGCCGGTGGAATCGGGGATTTTCCGGCTGAATAAAGTAAAAGATAAAAGCAACGGACCGGATGTGGAATGCAGCCCGCGGGGAGACGCCGATTTGCCCCAGACCTTCGTCAATTACGACGAGTTCCCGAAAGAATTATGGTTGAACGCGGTGACCTCGGTCCTGCATGTGCAGACCCGCGTTTCCGACCTTTACAGCAAGCCGATCGACCAGATACAGGAGCAATTGCGGCTTTTGATCGAACGGGTTAAGGAACGCCAGGAAGGCGAGTTGATCAACAACAAGGAATACGGCCTGATCCATTCGGCCTTGGATTCGCAAAAGATCAAGACCCGCCAGGGCCGCCCAACGCCTGACGATTTAGACGAATTGATCACGAAGGTCTGGAAAGAGCCTTCTTTCTTTTTGGCCCACCCCAAAGCCGTGGCGGCCTTTGGGCGGGAATGCACCCGCCGGGGTGTTCCGCCTCCGACGACGACTTTGTTTGGATCGCCCTTTTTGACTTGGCGCGGAATCCCGATCGTGTCGAGCGATAAGGTCAAGATCGACGAAAAGAACAAGACGAATATTCTCCTCATCCGAACCGGGGAGAAAAAACAGGGGGTCATCGGTCTTTTTCAGCCCGGACTGCCGGGGGAAGTCAGCCCCAGTTTGTCCGTGCGGTTCATGGGCATCGACAGCAAAGCGATCGCGTCTTATTTGATTTCCCTCTACTGCTCCTTGGCTGTTTTGACCGATGACGCGGTGGCGGTGCTCGAGGACGTCGATGTGGCGCAATACTATGACTACAAGTAACCCCAATCCTGAATCCTCTTGGGGGACCTTGGCTCCGGATCCGGCCTTGTTGACCGAGTTGGCCAACGAGTTTTTCAGGGCCGTTCCGGGACATCCGGCGACGCCGTCCGCGGGCTCTGTTTTGTCGGGGCAGCCGCCGTTGCCCTCGGTGGTTTCAAGCCCTTCACCGGCCATCGCGGCGCCCTCACCGGTTCCGGGAGGACCCACCGGCAGTTTGGCCTCGTTCCAGCCCTTCACGCCGATTTCATCGCCGGCCGGACTGTTGACCGAACCCTTGGACTCGGGGGTTTTGGCCGGGATTCCGGCGGGTTTAGGGTTGTCGGCTTTTTTTTCCGCCCCCAGTTCCCATTCGGAAACGGTGAACCCTTTTTCCGGTTCCGCGCTGCCGATCGGAACGGATGGCAGGGCTTTTTCATTTCCGGCGGTTTTTCCCGAGGATTTGAAACTTGAGGAAAATCCAAAAGCGAAGTCCCCGGCTGAGGCGCCATCCAAAGTGTCCGATCAGATAAACAGCGTCCCCGCGTCGACCCAGCCATCCTCTGAAATTTTTTCGGCGGGAACGAGCGGCGTGCCGGGATCGGTTCTTTTGGAGGGCGGAAATGAACCGGGGGCCGTCTTGGCGGATCCTTATGCTTTTACGCCAGTGGTGGCTCCCCTGAGTTCGGGCGGTCCGCGTCCGGTCTTTGACGCGGCCTGGTATAAAAAAGATTTTCCCATCCTGCGGCAGAAGATCAACGGGAAGCCCTTGGTTTGGTTGGACAACGCGGCCACCACGCAAAAACCCCAAACCGTCATTGACCGGTTGGATTATTTTTACGCCAACGAGAATTCCAACGTTCACCGCGCCGCCCATACCCTGGCCGCCCGGGCTACGGACGCTTACGAGGGGGCCCGAGAAAAAGCGCGGCGATTTTTGGGGGCTTCTTCGGCGAAAGAAATTGTTTTCGTTCGGGGCGCCACCGAGGCCATCAATCTGGTGGCCAAGGCCTGGGGAGAGCAGAACATCGGGGCGGGCGACGAGATTATCGTCAGCTGGCTCGAACACCACGCCAATATCGTTCCATGGCAGCATCTCGCCTCCGCCAAGGGCGCGAAACTGCGGGTCATTCCTGTGGATGATTCGGGACAGGTCCTACTCGACGAGTACGAGAAACTTTTAACGGACAAGACGAAGTTGGTTTCGGTGACGCAAGTTTCCAACGCCTTGGGAACGTTGACGCCGGTGAAGCAGTTGATTGAAATCGCCCACCGCCATGGTGCGAAAATATTGGTGGATGGGGCCCAGGCGGTTTCCCATCTCCGGGTGAATGTGGCGGAGCTGGATAGTGATTTTTATGTTTTTTCGGGTCACAAGGTTTTTGGGCCGACGGGAATCGGGGTTTTGCACGGCAAGGAAGCTCTTTTAAATTCCTTCCAGCCCTGGCAGGGAGGGGGAAACATGATCGCCGATGTGACTTTCGAGAAGACCCTTTACCAGCCTGCTCCCGGACGATTTGAGGCCGGGACCGGCAATATCGCCGACGCGGTGGGTTTGGGCGCGGCGCTCGATTATCTGGATCGGGTCGGGCTGGAGAATGTGGCCCGTCATGAGCATGAACTGCTGGTTTATGGGACTCAAAAGCTAAAGGCCATCCCGGGATTGCGGATTATTGGCAACGCCGCGGAAAAGGCCGGGGTGCTATCGTTTGTGATCGATGGGTTTAAGAACGAGGAGATTGGACAGGCGTTGGATAAGGAAGGGATCGCGGTCAGGTCAGGGCACCATTGCGCCCAGCCAATCCTGCGTCGTTTTGGGCTGGAGGGAACCGTTCGGGCTTCGTTGGCCTTTTATAACACCTTCGAGGATTTGGACGCCTTGGAGTCCGCTCTTTGTCGGTTGGTGGGGGGAAGGGTTCCGTCGGCTCGGTGATTTTTTGGATACGGATGTCGGGAGAAGCCAGATGCCGAAAAGGAAAAATTTTAAACGGCTGGGAAGAAAATCGGATCGCGGCTTCTCCCGCGAGACACTGCTTCGATGGGTGAAAGAACTTTCGAGGATTCGAAAGCTGCTTGAGGGACACCTGAACCGATTGAAAAAGAAGCGATTTGATTTAACGGTAGGTGGATAATAAAAAAATAATTTCGGTTGACAGGAAATCGGTGGCGAGCTATATTTCCAACATCAAGCGCGGGCTTTAAGTTTCAACTTGCTCCGGCGTGGCTCGAAAGAGCCGAACAGCGAGCTAAAGCGGAAATGACGATTTAGAGAGAAATCCCTAAACCCGGACCGCTTTTAAAGCGGCCCGGGTTTTTTGTTTTAACCCTGGATTTGTCATTCGCTTCAAGCGGTGTGGCTTTAATTGGCGAAAAGTCTGAACAAGGCTTTTCCAACGGTCCTTGAAAGAGGATTGACCAACTTGCCCCGACCGTTTTTGGCCCGTCATTGGGGTCGAAAAAAACTGGGGGCTAAAGCGGTGAAGAATTCGAGAATTTCCCGAATCCCGAACCGCTCTAAGCCAAGTGGTTCGGGATTTTTGTTTTCATCCAACAAAAATCCCCTCTGAACAATCGATGAAACGGTGAGGCTTTAACCGGCGTTATTCCGAATCCCAAAAAGATACGGAATACCCGTGGACCCGGAAAGAATGGGACCACACCCGGGGCGGTTGCGGACTTTGTCCGTATCCGCCACCAACTTGCCCCGACCGTGCCTGCAAAGGCGAACTGGGCGCTAAAGCGGTCTTAGTGATTATGGAATTTTTCCTAATCCCGAGTCCGCTGAAGCCAGCGGGACCCGGGATTTTTTGTTTGGGTCCCTTTTCGGCGAAAGTCCGCGCCGTTAAATGAGGACAAATTTATATTTAAAGGGGTAGATCATGAAACGGTTTTTAGCTGCTTTTTTGGTTTTGCTGACGTCCCTGTCTTTTGGCAACGCCAAGGTTTGGGCCAAGGATAAGGCGCCGGCCACGGATACGACCGCCGCCACCACGTCCGATGTGACCGATTCTCAGGACGCGGCGGACGCCGATGATCCGTCGGCCATTTCGGTTTCGGACCTGGAGCTCATCAACAAGAAAATTTCGGACTTGGCCAAGTACGCCAAGGTGAGCCTTTTGGTCCAGGGTCAATACACCAATGCCAGCCAGTTCGGCACGGTGGCTCCCGGGATTAAGGCGCCGGTGGCGCCGGCCGCCGCCGGATTCAACGACATTTACGACCAATTTTCGGTCAAGCGGGTGGAAATCGGCCTTTTCGGGGATCTCATCCCGGGACAGCTTTCGTACCAAGTGAAGTATGACCCGGCGGCCGCCACTGCGGCGGTGAGTCCTTCCTTTACGAGTCCGTTCGCCACGCCGGTGACGGCGGCGGCGGTCTCGAAGCCGGGTGTTTCCAACGGGGAACAATTGAAGGATTACTACGTGAAGGCGTCCTATATCCCCTTCGCGGACCTTCAGTTTGGACAGTATAAATACGCCCAAGCCTTGGAAGGCCGTACACCCTCGGGTGAATTGGACTTCATCAACACGGCCCTCGTGACGACGGCCTTCGAAGCCCGGCGCGATTTGGCTTTGCAGGCTTCGGCTTCCAAGATTCCGGTTGGACCGGTGGCGGTGGATTACGCCTTGGCCTTGGTTTCGGGCGCGGGGCAAAATATCGCCGATAGCAATGACAACAAGGACGCGGCTTTCCGGGGCGGCGTGGATTGGACCGGATTGGGCGCGACCGGCCTCTGGACCGGATTGTCTTTCTACGGCGGCTGGGAACAGGACGCTTTGTTTTCGGTCACTTCCGCCGCGGGCAAAACCAGCACGGTTTACGCCCCAGCCGGGGAACGCAGCAACACGGGGTTTGAGCTTCGCTGGGTTTACAACGGATTCAAACTGCAAGGAGAATATATCCAGGGCAAGCTGGAACCGGGCAACTACTACAATCCGAGCACCACGAAGGAATCTTGGCCCCAAGGTTATTACTTGACGGCGCAGTACCGGATCGGCGACGTGCGTTTCGGGGTGCGTGGCGAGTCTTATATCGCCAACGTCTATAACGGACCCGCCCATTGGAACAACGATGTGGCGACCGCCGGCATTGATTGGTACCAAGCCAAGGACCGCTTTAAGCTCTCGCTCAATGTCGAGGACCATTTCAAGCAATACCAGGCGGTTATCGGACAGGCTGAAATCAACCTTTAATTCGGGATTTCTTCCGGGAGCCCCGAGGGCTTCCGGAAGGATCTAATTGGCCGAACATTCTCAAGGAGAGAAAAATGAATAAGAAAAAATGGATAGCGGGAATCTTAAGTTTCGCGCTGACCGCGACTTCCGTCTCGGTTGTCCGGGCGGATGGCGCCCCGGCGGGCGCGGCGCATTTGCTGAATGTGTCGTATGACCCGACGCGTGAGCTTTACGCTGATTACGACAAGGTCTTCGCCGATTATTGGAAAAAGAAGACCGGACAGGATGTGACGATTGACTTGTCCAACGGAGGATCGGGCAAGCAAGCCCGGGCGGTCATCGACGGTTTGGAAGCCGACGTGGTGACATTGGCCCTGGCGGGGGATATCGACGCCATCGCCAGCAAGGCCCAGCTTTTGCCGGACAGCTGGCAAAGCCGTTTGCCCCAGCACAGCACGCCTTATACGTCCACCATCGTGTTGTTGGTGCGCAAGGGCAACCCCAAAAACATCCGCGACTGGGATGACTTGGTCCGGCCGGATGTTTCGGTGATTACGCCGAACCCGAAGACTTCCGGGGGGGCCCGCTGGAACTTTTTGGCGGCCTGGGGTTACGCCTTGAAAAAATACGGCAGCGAGGACAAGGCGCGGGAATTCGTGACCAAGCTTTACAAGAATGTGCCGGTCTTGGATTCGGGCGCGCGCGGATCGACCACGACTTTCGTGGAACGGGGCGTGGGGGACGTGGAAATCGCCTGGGAAAACGACGCGTTTCTCGCGGTCAATGAATTGGGCAAGGACAAGTTTGAGATCGTGGTCCCTTCGGTCAGCATTTTGGCCGAGCCGCCGGTGGCCTGGGTGGATCAAAATACCCAGAAGCACGGCACAACCGACTTGGCGCAAGCCTACTTGACCTATTTGTACTCGCCCGAAGGCCAGGAAGTGGTCGCTCGGAATTACTACCGGCCGAGGGACAAGAAAGTGGCGGCGGAATACGCCAAAACTTTCCCGAAGATCAACCTTTTCACCATCAACAAGGTGTTCGGCGGCTGGAGCAAAGCCCAACCGGCTTTCTTCGGTGATGGCGGGGTGTTTGACCAGATTTATCAGCCTAAGTAGGACTGGAGTGTAATAGGAGTCAAAGCGTCTCATGCCAGATCGGATTGAGCGTTAGTCCTGAGTGTTTGACGGAGGGCCTGTCCCGCCGTCGATTGAGAGACGAGTTTTTGTTCAAGGCATGAGACAGCTGCTTATGCCTGGTGGCTGTAAGGGCTAAAGGCCTGGCGCGGGGAAGTGGACAGGGACGCTTTCCCGCGTTTTTATTTTGTGGAAAAACCAAAGTCTGGATTTGAGGAAGGGGGAAACGATGTTGATTAAATATTCGACCATCAACCCTCTTTTTGAGATCCCGAAACAGGGCTGGCGCCCGGACAAGTTGAAAAAAGGCGGACATTGGGACAAGAAGGCGAAACTAGTCGTCTTGAGCGGCTTAAATGGGGATGAGGCCATGAAAAAGAAATTAAAGATACCCGTACTCCATCAACTGGGCATTCATTTGCGGGCCGGGGCGCAACTCGTGAAGGTAGTTAGCCGTTTTAAAAGCAAAATACTGGTTTCGAACGGTAGCGGCTACGCGGTGAACGCCAAGAACTTGATCGACTTATTAACGATTGGGGCGATTTATGGTAGTGTGCTGGAGTTTTCGGCCGAGGGAGAGGACGCCTCCGAGGCCGTTGAGGCGATCCGGCAATTGCTCAAAGAGTGGAAAGACAAAAGCGGCGAGATTTAGAACCCCGCAGTATTAAGAGGAATTTTAATCCGTGAACTCCAAACCGATTTTCAAATCCACCGGCGTTTTGCCCGGCTTTGGGCTGTCGATGGGTTACACCCTCACTTATTTAAGCCTCATTGTTTTAATTCCGATCGGGGCGCTGATATTAAAGACGACCACCATTACCTGGGCCCAATTTGTCCAAGAGGTATCCAGCCCGCGGGTATTGGCTTCTTATAAATTAAGCTTTGGTGTGTCTTTTTTGGGGGCCTTGATCAACTCCGTTTTCGGGGTGGTGGTGGCTTGGGTATTGGTGCGCTATTCCTTTCCGGGCAAGCGGATCGTGGATGCCATGGTGGACCTTCCCTTCGCGCTTCCCACGGCGGTCGCGGGCATCGCCTTAACCGCGGTTTACGCGCCGAACGGTTGGATCGGCCGCTTTCTGGTTCCTCTCGGGATCCAGGTGGATTACACGCCCTTGGGCATTTTAGTGGCGCTGACCTTTATTGGACTGCCTTTTGTGGTACGCACGCTTCAACCCGTATTGGAATCTTTGGATCCGGAAATTGAAAAGGCCGCGGTCAGTCTGGGCGCGACCCGCTGGCAAACCTTGAGCCGGGTGATTTTGCCTTCCTTGGCCCCGGCTTGGATCACGGGTTTCTCCTTGGCTTTCGCCCGGGCGGTGGGGGAATACGGCTCGGTGGTTTTCATCTCAGGCAATATGCCCATGAAAACCGAGATCGCGCCGCTCCTGATCATGACCAAGCTGGAACAATATGACTACGCCGGGGCCACTTCGATCGCCGTGGTGATGCTGACGATTTCTTTTGGTTTGCTTTTACTGATTAACTGGCTGCAATCGAAAATCGGCCAGCACCGCGTTATTCACTGAGGGATTTATGGAACGGGAAGTGCTTTTGGTTAGTTTAAGAAGGGAAGGGCAAGTCGCCGATCCGGCGGCGGCCCTGACCGAACCCAAGTGGGTCCGGTTTATTTTGATTGGGATCTCCCTTTTATTTCTGGGACTTTTTTTGCTTTTGCCGCTGGGGGTGGTTTTTTGCACGGCCTTTGAAAAGGGAATTGGCTACTACTTTCAAGCGGTTACCGACCCGGCCGCCATTTCGGCCATCCGCTTGACGCTGATCACGGCCTTCTTTTCGGTGCTTCTAAATACTTTGTTCGGGTTGGCCGCGGCTTGGGCCATTACCCGCTTTCGTTTTCCGGGAAAAAACCTCCTGATTACCCTGGTGGACATCCCCTTCACGGTATCCCCGGTCATCTCGGGTTTGGTTTTTGTGCTGTTATTCGGGCTCCAGGGTTTGATGGGCCATTGGCTCAAGGACCACAACATTCAGATCATTTTCGCGCCGCTGGGGATCATTCTGGCCACGATTTTCGTGACCTTTCCTTTCGTTTCCCGGGAATTGATTCCGCTCATGGAAGAACAAGGCTCGGATGAGGAAGAAGCCGGCATGGTGCTGGGGGCCAGCGGTTGGCAAATATTCCGCCTTATCACGGTTCCTAATATTCAATGGGGGCTTCTCTATGGAGTCATTCTTTGTAACGCCAGGGCCATGGGCGAGTTTGGCGCCGTATCGGTGGTGTCGGGCCATATCCGGGGTTTGACCAATACCCTGCCCTTGCACGTGGAGATTCTCTATAACGAGTATGACTTTACCGCGGCCTTCGCCGCCGCGTCGCTTTTGGCTTTTCTCGCGCTGGTGACCTTGGTCGCCAAAAGCTTTGTGGAAGCCCGGGTCGATCGGGAACGTGAGCTGTCCAATTTATCCATAACACAAGAGGGCATCTTATGAGTATTGAGGTCCGGAACTTAAGCAAAACCTTCAACAAGTTTCAGGCGGTGAAGGACATCAGCCTGAAGCTGGAGACCGGGTCGCTGGTCGCCTTGCTGGGCCCTTCGGGTTCGGGCAAAAGCACCTTACTGCGCATGATCGCCGGGCTTGAGGTGCCGGATTCGGGTGAGATCCATTTGACGGGACGGGAAGCCACTTACGTTTCGGCCAAAGAACGGAATGTGGGTTTTGTGTTCCAGCATTACGCGTTGTTTAAACACATGAGCATTTTCGAGAACATCGCCTTCGGTCTTCGGGTGCGCAAGACGCCGGAGGCCGAGGTGAAAAACCGGGTTTATGAGCTTTTAAACCTCATTCAATTGACCGGATACGAGAGGCGTTATCCTTCCCAATTGTCGGGGGGACAGCGCCAAAGGGTGGCCGTGGCACGGGCTCTGGCGCCCCGGCCCGAGGTGCTTTTGTTGGATGAACCCTTCGGCGCGTTGGACGCCAAGGTGAGAGAAGAATTGCGGGACTGGCTTTTAAAACTGCATGAGCAAAGCCGGGTGACCACCCTTTTCGTGACCCATGACCAGCACGAGGCGTTGGAAGTGGCCAGCCGGATCCTCATTATGAATCACGGCGAGATCGAGCAGGACGGAACACCGATTCAAATTTTTGATGAGCCCGCGACCCATTTCATCGCCCAATTCGTGGGGGAAACCAATTTTATCGACACCGAAATCGCCGAGCCGGGTTTGGCCATCTGGGGGCCTTTCCGGTTCCCCATCAGCCGGGGATTTCAAGTGAAGCAAAAAATCCGGATCTATTTCAGGCCCAACGATGTTTATGTGACCGAGTCCTTTGAGACCCTGCAGGTCAAGGCAAAGATTGTCCAAACCCGTTTCAAGGGGACCGTCATCGAGTACAAACTCGATATCGGTGAGGATAAGATCATCTCGGCCCAACTGCCCAAGGGCGTGGCCCTGGCCAGCGGCTTCAAGGAAAACCAGGAAGTCTACGCCGCTATCACCGCCTTCCACGTTTTTCCGCTTTAAAACCAAAGCTAAAAGCCGAAACCTTTTTTATCCACAGATGCACACTGATGAACACGGATGAAGATTTTCTAAGGACGCAAAGAAAGTTTTTCCTCAAAAGTCGTTTTTCGCCGTCCGAGCCTTTAAATTAAAGATTTTCCTCATCTGTGTTCATCAGTATTGATCTGTGTGCGCGCCGCTCCTCCATATCAAAGTTAAGGGGGAGCGGCATCGTCCCGGGCATCCTTGACACTTATAGGGAGCCACGGGACATCTGTGGCAAATGTCTTGGTGGCTTCTTTGGCATTGAGTTTGACCCCGAAACATAGTATTTTTGTTGGGCTTTTGGCCGCCCCCTGGACGTTTTTAGCTGAAAGTCCAACAATGAGCTCAAATCGCTTTTGAGGAAAAAATGTCAACGGCCGCCCAATCTCAAACCCTATCCCATCTTCGTCAGTTGGAAGCGGAAAGTATCTTCATTATCCGTGAAGTCGTGGCGGAATTTAAAAACCCGGTCATGCTTTATTCGGTCGGCAAGGACTCCAGTGTCATGCTGCGGCTGGCCCAAAAGGCCTTTTTCCCCGGCAAGATCCCTTTTCCGCTGCTCCACGTGGACACAGGCTATAAATTCCCCGAAATGTACGAGTTCCGGGACAAGCTGGTCAAGGAAATCGGGGCCAAACTCCTTGTGGAACGTAACGAGGAAGCCATTGCCGGCGGATCCAGCCCCTTTAAATATGGCGTTCAAAAATGCTGCGGACTTTTAAAAACCCAAGGATTATTGGACGGGCTGGGGAAGCATGGTTTTGACGCGGCTTTCGGCGGGGCGCGGCGGGAAGAGGAAAAATCGCGGGCCAAGGAACGGGTTTACTCCTTCCGGGACGCCTTTGGACAATGGGATCCTAAAAACCAAAGACCCGAATTATGGGACCTTTACAACTCCAAGATCAACGAGAGCGAGTCGATCCGGGTATTCCCCTTGTCCAATTGGACCGAACTGGATATTTGGCTTTATATCGAGATGGAAAATATTCCCGTGGTCCCGATTTATTTCACCCACACCCGTAAGATTATCCAACGCAAAAACCTGCTGATTCCTTTTGTTTCCCACATCCCGATTTTGCCCGGGGATGAAGTCAAAGACATGCGGGTGCGTTTTAGGTCTTTAGGCTGTATGTCCTGTACGGGCGCGGTGCAGTCGGATAAGGAAGTGACGGACCTTAGGGGGATTATCGAGGATCTGATCACCACCCGCAAAAGCGAACGGGAAAACCGGATCATCGACCACGGCTCCGACAGACTCGATGGAACAAAAGAAAAAGGAAGGTTACTTTTGACCCTCGAAGCCAAAACCCTCCTCAATTACGAAAAGATGGATTTGCTCCGGTTTACCACTGCGGGCAGCGTGGACGACGGCAAGTCAACCCTCATCGGACGTCTTCTTTATGATTCCAAGGGAGTCTTTGAGGACCAATTGGAGGCGATCCGCCGCACCACGGAAAAAAAGGGAGGCGAAGACATCGATTTCGCCTTGATCACCGATGGGCTTTCCGCGGAGCGCGAGCAAGGGATCACCATTGACGTGGCCTACCGTTATTTCGTCACGGCCAAGCGCAAGTTCATCATCGCCGACACCCCGGGCCACGAGCAGTACACCCGCAACATGGTGACGGGGGCCTCGACCGCGGATTTAGCCATCATCTTGATTGACGCCCGCAACGGGGTCATGATCCAGTCCAAACGCCATGGCTATATCGCCAAACTTTTGGGCATTCCCCATATCGTGGTGGCGGTCAACAAAATGGATTTGGTTGAATTCAGCGAGGCGAAGTTTGAGGAGATTAAAAAAGAATACACCGCGTTTTTTAAACAATTGGCGGATGAGAACCCGGCTCCCCCGTCGATGAAGAATCTTGAGTTTATTCCTTTGTCGGCCTTGAAAGGGGACAACGTGACGGTGAAAAGCGCCGCCATGCCCTGGTACCAGGGGAAGTCATTGCTGGAGTATTTGGAAACGGTTGAAATTTCCAAAGACCGCAATCTTGAGGATTTCCGTTTCCCGGTGCAAATTGTTTTGAGGCCTAATTTGGATTACCGGGGTTTCGCCGGGAAAGTGGTTTCGGGCGTGGCGAAAAAGGGACAGAAGATCATGGCGCTTCCTTCGGGAGCGGTTTCGACCATTAAATCGATCGATACTTTTGACGGCGAGCTCGAGGAGGCCTGGCCGCCTTCTTGCGTGACCCTGCGGCTTGAAACTGAAATCGACATTTCCCGCGGGGATATGCTGGTTTACCCGGGGAATGAGCCGAAGACCGGTAAACATTTTTCCGCCAAGCTTTGTTGGATGGTGAAGGAACAGATGGCTTTGAGGAAAAAGTATCTTTTAAAATTGGGGACCGGCGAGGTGAAAGCCATGATTGACGGCATTCGCTGGGTTCGGGATATGAAGACGATGAACAAAAACACGGCCGAACAATTGAATCTCAATGACATCGCTGAGGTGGAAATTCAAACCTTGAAGCCCATTTGTTTCGATCCTTATTCCCGAAACCGGGGAACGGGAAGTTTCATTTTGATTGACGAATTGACCAATAACACGGTCGCCGCCGGCATGATCCAGGACTTGGCCTAAAAAACGCCTATTTTCGGTTTGAATTAGCGGGTCCCACCCGGCAGAATAGGGCCTTCTTCACTCCCGCTTTTCGAGGCTTGAATGGCAACCGCCCTTATTATTCATGGACATTTTTATCAGCCGCCCCGGGAAAATCCCTGGACCGGCCTCATTGACGACCAGCCCAGCGCCCAACCCTTTCCCAATTGGAATGAGCGCATTTATTACGAATGCTACCGTCCCAACGCTTTTGCCCGGGTTATCGACCTCAAGAGCGGGCGGATTGAGAGCATCATCGATAATTACAGCCAGATCAGCTTCAATATGGGGCCGACGCTGATGAGTTGGGTGGAAAAGTACCATCCCAACACCTACCGCCGTATTTTGGAAGCGGACCGGGAAAGTCTGGTCAAAAATAACGGCCACGGCAACGCCATCGCCCAAGGCTACAACCACACCATCCTGCCGCTTTGTAATGAAAAGGACCGGGTGACCCAGGTGAAGTGGGGCATCGCGGATTTTAAGTCCCGCTTTAAGCGCGATCCGGAATCGCTTTGGCTTCCGGAAACCGCCTGCAATGACGCCACCTTAAGCACTTTGATCGATGAGGGGCTTTCCTATGTCCTTTTATCCCCGGATCAAGCCGAGCGGGTCCGTCCCTTAAGCGGTGGGGATTGGCACAATGTTTCCAATGGATCGATCGATCCGGGAATGGCTTATCGTTATTTCCACCGGGACGGCTCAGGCCGTCATATCGATATTTTCTTTTATGACATGGCCATCGCCCGCTCCATCGCCTTTGAGGGGGCCCTGATCTCAAGCCAAACCCTCATTGACCGGATTTCCCGCGCCGGAGGCGGGGAAGGCCGGGTCATCCAGGCCGCTACCGACGGGGAGTCTTACGGACATCACACCAAGTTCGGCGATCGAAGCTTGGCCTATGCTTTGGCGGTCGAGGCGCCCCGCCGGGATTATTGGGTCACCAACTACGGCGCGTTCCTGGAAAAGCACCCTCCCACGATGGAAGTGGAAATTAAGCTCGGTGAGGACGGTCTGGGCACATCCTGGAGTTGCGCCCATGGGGTGGGCCGCTGGTTCAGGGATTGCGGCTGTCAAACCGGGGGCCGGGAAGGCTGGCAGCAGGCCTGGCGGGGACCTTTGCGCAAAGCTTTTGATTTATTGCGGGACAAGGTTTCAGGCTACTTTGAGGATGAAAAAGGGAAGCTTTTTATCGATCCTTGGAAAACCCGCGACGACTATATCGACCTTCTGCTAGACCCCGCGCTTTCCCGAAAAGAATTTTTGGAAAAGCACGCGGGAAAAACCTTGACCGACTTGGAAATCGTGCGGGCCCTGACCCAACTTGAAATCCAACGAAGCGCCATGCTGATGTACACCAGCTGCGGATGGTTTTTCACCGAGGTTTCCGGAATTGAGACGGTCCAGGTTTTGAAATACGCGGCTCAAATATTCGACCTTTTGGAGTCGCTTGGCTACGAATCGCCCGAATCCGAGTTTTTGGAAATCCTTTCCCAGGCCCAGAGCAACATTCCGGAGTTTGGCAACGCGGCCGATATTTTCCATAAATTCGCCGAACCCAGCCGGGTCGCGCCCGAGGGCGTGGTGGCCCATTTGGCCATGTCCTATTTGGTGGAGGAACATTTGCCCGAAAGGGCCGAGGCCGGGGGGTTTCTATACGAATTGGCGGATGTGCGCCGGGAAGAACATGGCCGGTTCGCGCTCGTCACGGGCCATGTCTTATTGGAGCAAACCATGACCCGCCAGCATTTTCGGTACGCTTTCGCCGGGCTCCACTTGGGAGGGATCGATTTTTACGGGGCCGTGCGTCCTTATTTGCGGGCCGAAAATTTCCAAAAATCGGTCAAAAAACTTTGGGGCCAGTTCTACACCGTTTCTTTGCCCAAGCTGCTTCGGTTGATGCAGGAAGAGTTCGGACCCCAGGAACTCAGTGTGGAACAATTGCTTCCGGAGAGCCGCCAGAAGATATTCCGGAAGGTGTTCGGCAGCCTGGTGGAACATTTCTCCGAGCAATACGTGCGTTTGTATGAGGACAACCGACGGAACCTGGAAATGCTCCAGTCGGTCGGGTTTGAATTACCCCGGGAAATCCGGGCCGCGGCCGAGTTCACCTTCGGACGGATTTTCGAGGAAGAGATTCAAAAGAAGGAATGGTTCAAGGATTCGCTGGCCTATCAAAATCTTTTGGCTTTGGCGGATGACGTGACCCAGCATGGTTATCAAATTGACCGTTTCGTGGCGGAACACACCTTCCGGAATTTGATCACCGAGATTGTGGAATCGTCCGTGGCCAATCCCACCGATGAGAATATTAAGGCGGCTTTGGCGGTCGTCCAGTTGGCTAAAAAGCTGGGGTTGGACTCCAACCTTTATTTGGCGCAGGAAGCGGTTTACGGGGCCGCTGAAAACTCCGCGGCTTTTCCCAAGATGGCGGAGTTGAGCGATTTGCTCGATATGCGGACGGACTTGCTCTTGTTGAAAAATAACGAAAGACGGAAGGCGATTCCCGCCGCCGTTTAAACCGAGGCATCATGGCATCTAAGTCGCAGCCGCGCAAAAAGTCGCCGGTTAAAAAATCGGCTCCCGCGCCCTCGGTGTCGAATGAGCTTCAAAAACTCCTTCACTTGAACCACGGCGATCCCCATTCCTTTTTAGGCATCCACCCGGCGCCCAAGGGCGCGGTGATCCGGGTTTTTAGGCCCGGCGCTCTGGAAGTTAGGGTCTCCATCGGAAAAGCCAAGTGGGAAAAACTGGAGAAGACCCATGAAAGCGGTTTGTTCGAGAAGCTTTTCTTGGGGCTCCAAAGGCTGGAACCTTACGAAGTGGAAGCCCAATATCCGGATGGAAACCAGTTTCGCTATTGGGATCCTTTCTCATTTTGGCCCACCTTGGGCGAGATGGACCTTTACCTTTTGGGCGAAGGCACCCATGAGAATCTTTATGAGCGCATGGGCGCCCATCTGAAGGAATGGCAGGGCGTGGACGGGGCGGCCTTTGCGGTTTGGGCGCCCGGCGCGCGGTCCGTGAGCGTGGTGGGGGATTTCAATTCGTGGGACGGCCGGCTCCATCCCATGCGGTGCCTGGGCTCCTCGGGCATCTGGGAAATCTTCATTCCGGGCCTCAAAGCCGGACAACGCTATAAATATGAAATCCACACCCATGGCGGCGGTCATCTTTTAAAAGCCGATCCTTACGCCTTCGCCACCGAATGCCCGCCCCTGACCGCTTCGGTGCTTTACCAGACCCAATACCACTTTAAAGACCAAGCTTGGACTGAAAAAATAAAATTCCAGGACGCGCTCAAATCACCCTTGTCGATTTACGAACTGCATTTGGAATCCTGGCGGCATGTACCGGAAGAAGGGGACCGTCCCCTGACCTATCGGGAGCTGGCCGGCGAATTGACCGAGTATGTGAAAGAAATGGGTTTCACGCACGTGGAGCTCATGCCCATCATGGAACATCCTTTTGGCGGCTCCTGGGGATACCAAGTCTCGGCTTATTTTGCCCCCACGGCGCGGTTTGGGGGCCCTGACGATTTTAAATATTTGGTCGATACCCTTCATCAAAATGGAATCGGCGTCATTTTGGATTGGGTGCCCGCCCATTTTCCCAAAGACGCGTTCGCGCTGGGCCGCTTTGACGGCACCGCCCTTTATGAGCATTTGGACCCCCGCCAAGGCGAGCATCCGGATTGGGGCACTTATGTCTTTAACTTCGGCCGCAACGAAGTGAAAAATTTTCTTTTGTCCAACGCCCTCTACTGGATCTCGGAGTTCCATATCGACGGGTTGCGTCTGGACGCCGTGGCTTCCATGCTTTACCTGGACTACAGCCGTAAGGAAGGGGAATGGGTTCCCAATATCCATGGCGGCAATGAAAATCTCGAAGCCATTCAATTTCTGAAAAAACTGAATGAGGTGGTTTACGCCAAATATCCCGGCACCCTCATGATCGCGGAAGAATCCACGGCCTGGCCGGGCGTCAGCCGTCCGACCTATACGGGTGGCTTGGGGTTTGGTTTCAAGTGGAACATGGGATGGATGCATGACACCCTGCATTATTTCAGCCGGGACCCCATCCATCGCCGCTATCACCACAACAATTTAACTTTTGGATTCCTCTACGCTTGGAGCGAGAATTTTGTGCTGCCCATTTCCCATGATGAGGTGGTGCACGGAAAAGGATCTTTGATCGACAAACTGCCGGGCGACCGTTGGCAAAAGTTCGCCAATATGCGCGCGCTATTGGCCTACATGTGGGCCCATCCGGGGAAAAAATTATTGTTTATGGGCTGTGAGTTCGGTCAATTCAGCGAATGGTCGCATTCGCGCAGTTTGGATTGGCATCTGACCCAATGGGCGGATCATTGGCGCCTGCAGGATTTGATGAAGGATTTGAACCGGCTTTACAAAAGCCTCCCGCAATTATTTGAGGCGGATGTGGAGCCCGCCGGCTTTCAGTGGATTGACGCGAGCAACGCCGATGACAATGTGGTGGCCTTTATGCGCACCGCCCCGGCTTCCGGCAAGCGGCTTATTTGTATTTGCAATTTTTCACCCGTCATCCGTCCGGGCTACCGGGTGGGATTGCCCCGGGAGGGCTATTACCCGGAAATCCTCAATACCGATTCGAGCCATTACGGCGGAAGTAATTTTGGAAACGGCGGCGGCGTCCACGCGCAATCGCATCCCTGGCATGGTTTGTCCCATTCGGCGGTGGTTGAACTGCCACCCCTCTCGTCCATTTGGCTTGATGTCCCGCTAGCTTAAGCGATTCAAATTTCCATCCCTAAACCACAAAGGCCTTAACAATAAGTTGCGAGTTGCGGCACCCGCTTAAACCCGCTTATAATGAGCCCTCATTTTTGATCCGGAAAGGCGTCGCTTTTCATGAAAGACCAAAAAAATAGCGTGAAACCAGCCCCCAAAAAGACCCCGGGAAAGCTGACCCCCTGGGAAAAGGTCCAGTTGGCCCGTCATCCTCAAAGGCCCAACGCGTCCGACTATACCCGGCTGATTTTCACCGATTTTCTCGAGATCCACGGAGACCGGGCCTTTGGTGATGACTTATCCACCTTGGGCGGGTTCGCTTTTATTGAAAACCAACCGGTGGCGGTGATCGGCCAACAAAAGGGCCACGATACCAAAGAAAATTTGCGCCGTAATTTCGGCATGCCGCATCCCGAGGGCTACCGCAAGGCCCTTCGGATTATGAAATTGGCTGAAAAGTTTAACAAGCCCGTTATCACCTTCATCGACACGGCGGGCGCTTATCCGGGGTTGGGCGCCGAGGAGCGGGGCCAGGCGGAAGCTATCGCCCGTAATCTTTTGGAAATGGCCAAACTACGGGTGCCCATCGTCGCGGTCATTTTGGGCGAGGGTGGAAGCGGCGGAGCCTTAGGCATTGGTGTGGCCAATAAAGTGCTCATGATGGAAAACGCCTGGTACTCGGTGATTTCCCCCGAAGGCTGCGCGGCCATCCTTTGGAATGACCGCGAAATGGTCCAGCAAGCCGCGGAAGTATTGAAGCCCTCGGCGGAAGACCTCCTTCGCTTCAAGATCGTGGAGGAAATTGTGCCGGAACCCGCCGGCGGCGCGCACTTGGATTGGGACAAATCGGCCCGTAATCTGAAGACCGCGCTGGTGCGAAATTTGAAGGCCCTCGTTAAACTCTCGCCTGAAGCCCTTGAAAAGCAACGCTACGAGAAGTTCCGACAAATCGGCGTTTTCCGCGACAAATAAGACCGGACGGCTCGGAACTCGTAGTCGAATATTTCGGCCGGATTGTTTTCAAACCATCCCATGAGGGGAAAATTGACGTGGCGAAAAAATTAAGCTTTAAAATTTTATTTCTCTTCGGCCTGTTTCTTTGTTTGGGTCCGAAAGCCTTCGCCAATCCGCTTATTTTTATCGACGCGGCCCATGGCGGTCCGGACAGCGGGAGTGTGGCCGGCAAAGAACAGGAAAAAGTTTGGGATTTGAAGTTCGCGCTGGCCCTCAAGGGGGCTTTCGCGCGCGCGGGATTTGACGTGACGCTCTCCCGGGACGGGGATATCGCGCTGGATCCCGACAAAAGGGCCCAACTCATCAACACTTCGGGCGCGGCCGCTGTTTTGGTGATTCACGCGGATCGGGAAATGAGCGGGATCATTCCGGGGCCTTTTTTAGTGGTCGAGCCGCCCAATCATCCGGACTTCGCGCCGGGGGACGAAATCAGCCGTTGGGGCATTGTGACTTTAACCCAATACCGCGCCAGCCTTCGCTTGGCCCGGGCTTTGGCCATTCAGTTAGGGACCAACCAGGAGTTCTCGGCCCTTTCGGACAGCCGGGGACTTTTAGGGGAGTCGGGCACGGCGACGGGCCGGATTCTTTGCGCGCCGGAGCAAAGCTTGAGGAACTTGACGATCCCTTCGGTGGACGTGATTCCTTTGTTTTTAACCAACGCGTCCGATCTCAAGAAATTTTCCGATTCGGCCGCCATCGATTCCTTTTGTTCCAAAGCCGTCAAGGGTGTGGACGAGTATCTTCGGATTCCCAACGAATGACGCGGTTTTATTTCGGAGGCTTGGATTGAGATTGAACCTGAAAAACAAATGGATTCTTTCGGCGGCGAGCGCCCTGTTTTTGGGGGCGGCACTCGGCATCGCGGCGCTCCATGACCGGGCGTTGAAAACCAGCGCGCCGGCGGTGACGGATGCCGGCAGCGTTGAATTGCCCTTGTTCGCGCCCGAGGATAAACCGCTGAAGATTAACTTAAAAGGATTGGATCTTCGAACCGGGAAATGGGCTGATTTCCCCGTGACTATCCGCCAAAGCAAAAGCCGATTGAACCAAATGAAACAAGCCGTTCTGGCTTTTGTGGCCCAGAGCAATCGTCTGGATATTCCCGCGGGGCTCACGGTGAATGAGGTTTATTTTACGCCGCAAGAAGGAGCGGTCGTGGACGTTTCCACCGCCAATTTGACGGCGGGCTCCATGGGTTTTTATGAGGAGCTTTTGTTTGTTCGGGGCCTCATTGAGACCTTGACTAAGAATTTTTCGGAAGTGAAGCAAATCAAGCTTTTGGTGAATGGTTTGGACGCGCCCAGCCTAGCCGGGCATTACGCCCTGGGAACCACGGAAAGCGCGACGACGGCTTCCAACGCCACGAATTCCACTGAGGATGTTTATGGAAAACAATGACCCCAATTTGATGCCGCCCGCTTACGATCCAAAGGATCTGGAGGGCCGCTGGTATGAGTTTTGGGAAAAATCCGGCTATTTCACGGCCTCCACCTCAAAAGAAAAGCCGCCTTTTTCCATGGTGATCCCGCCGCCGAACGTGACGGGCCGTCTGCATATGGGCCACGCCTTGAACCACACCCTGCAGGATTTGATCGCCCGTTACAAACGCATGAATGGTTTTAACGTGCTCTGGCTTCCGGGAACCGATCACGCTGGGATCGCCACCCAAAACGTGGTGGAAAGGGAATTGCGCAAGGAAGGCAAAACCCGTTATGACCTGGGGCGCGAGGCTTTCGTGAAACGCACCTGGGAATGGAAAGAAAAATACGGAACCGCCATTACCCAACAGATCCGCAAAATGGGGGCTTCCTGCGATTGGAGCCGGGAGCGGTTCACCTTGGACGAGGGTCTTTCCAAGGCCGTCCGCCAGGTTTTTATCTCGCTTTACAATGATAAGTTAATTTATCAGGACTACTATTTAATTAATTGGTGCCCCAGCTGCCAAACCGCCCTCTCGGACATTGAGGTGGAACATAAACCGACCCAGGGTTTTTTCTACCATATCCGCTATCCCTTTGTGCATGACCCCAAGGACGGGTTGGAAGTGGCGACGACCCGGCCGGAGACCCTTTTGGGGGACACCGCGGTGGCCATCCATCCGGATGACGACCGTTACGCCGGGCTGGTGGGGAAATCCGTCGCGGTGCCTTTGACGGGAAGGCGTATTCCGATCATCCAAGACACCTATGTGGATAAGGATTTTGGAACCGGCGTGGTCAAGATTACCCCCGCCCATGACTTCAACGATTTCCAAGTCGGCAACCGGCATAAACTTCCCCAGATCAACATCCTCAATCCGGACGGAACCCTGAATGAGAACGCGGGAGTTTATAAGGGGTTGGACCGGTTTGCCGCGCGTAAAAAAATTGTGGAAGACCTGACAGCCTCGGGCCTGCTCTTAAAAGTCGAGCCCCATGAGCATAACGTGGGCCATTGCTACCGATGCGGGACCGTGGTGGAACCCTACTACTCCAAACAATGGTTCGTCAAAATGAAACCGCTGGCCGAACGGGCTTTGAAGGCTGTGGCCGACGGAAAAACCCAGTTCATTCCCGAGATGTGGCGGGCCGAGTATGACCGCTGGCTCAACAATATCCAGGATTGGTGCATCAGCCGCCAAATTTGGTGGGGCCACCGGATCCCGGTTTATAACTGCAAGGCCTGTTCCCATCAAATGGCCTCCGACGGGGAGCCGAAGGTTTGCTCCAATTGCGGCAAACAGGTTTTTGAGCAAGATCCCGATGTGCTCGACACCTGGTTCTCGTCGGCCCTCTGGCCTTTTTCGACCTTGGGTTGGCCTGAAAAAACCAAAGAGTTGGAGCTTTTTTACCCCACCTCCGTTTTGGTGACCAGCTGGGACATTCTTTTTTTCTGGGTCGCCCGCATGATGATGATGGGGCTGAAATTCATGGACCGGGTGCCCTTTGAGCAGGTTTACATTTATTCCCTGGTGGCGGACGAAGAGGGCAAAAAGATGAGCAAGTCCAAGGGGAACGTGGTGGATCCTTTGGACATGATCGACAAATACGGCACCGACGCTTTGCGCTTCACCTTGACCTCCATTGAGACCCGCCAACGCTACGTGTCCTTGACGCCGGATCGGCTGGAATCATCCCGAAATTTCGTGAATAAACTTTATAACGCCACCCGGTTTCTTTTGATGGCGGTGGGAACTCAGGAAGTCTCGGTTTATGATTTTAAAAAGACCCCTTTGACCCGCTTGGAAGACAAGTGGATTGTCACCCGTTTGTCGCGGGTGATCGAGGAGGCGGGCCGTTATTACGAAAGTTACAAGGTGGCTGAACTGTCCCAAACCCTTTACCGCTTCCTCTGGAACGAGGTCTGTGATTGGTATTGGGAATCGATCAAGCCCCGGCTTTATCTGCCGGCGGATTCTCCCGTGAAACAAGAAACCGCGGCTCTGGCCGTGGCGGTTTTGGACGCGGTGTTGAGGCTTTTGCAGCCGATCATGCCTTTCGTGACGGAAGAACTTTGGCACCGCTTACCGGGTTCACGACAGAGTCTGATGCTGGCCCCATGGCCCAGCGCTTCCGAATATCCCCAAGCGCCCGACTCGGTGGCGGCTTTTGAGTTTTTACAGGAAGTGGTGACGGCGGTGAGGACCGCCCGCAGTGAATTGAACGTCCCGCCGGCCACCGAGATCCGGGTTTCCCTTCTCCAGGAGAAGGCCTTTTTGTCCAAGTTGGCCGGCTCGGAAGAACTGATGAAAAAACTCTGCAAGGTGAGCGAGATCGGCCAAGCGGCGTCCCGGCCCGCGAAGACGGCCATCGCCGTGGTCGGCGGGGGCGAAGTTTATGTCCATTTGGAGGGTCTTATCGATTTGGCCGCCGAATCGGCGCGGCAAGAGAAAGAGGTGCAAAAACTGGAAAAATTTGTTCAGTCGGTGGAAGGGAAACTTTCCAACGAGCAGTTCGTCAGCCGCGCCCCGGCCGAGGTCATCGCGGCGGAAAAGGCGAAGCTGTCCGAGGCCCGGGAAAAAGCGGCCCGGATCCGAAAGAACCTGGAATTTTTAAAAACTTGAGCCCGATCCCCGTCCGACCCCTGGATTTAAGCGCCGAAGGCTTCTCGAAAGCCTCGCTTCAAAAAATTTTGCACCAAGCCCTGGAAGAGGACGGCGCGCAGAACGACCGCACCACCCGGGCCACCGTGCCCCGGTCCCTTTGGGCCCGGGGCGAGATCCGCGCCAAACAGCCGGGCGTTCTGGCCGGACTTCCCTTGGTCGCGTCCATTTATCGATTGCTGGATTCCCGCTGCCGGGTCCTGGCGCTGCGCCAAGAAGGCCGGGAAATCAAAAAAGAAACTAAGGTGGCGGTCCTTTCCGGACCGGCCCAAGCGCTTTTATCCGGCGAGCGTCTCTCGCTGAATTTTCTCAGCCGTCTTTCGGGGGTGGCCACCTTGACCCGGCGTTTCCGGGATGAATTGGGTAGCCCTCGTATTTACGATACCCGCAAGACCACACCGCTCCTGCGTCCATTGGAGCGGTACGCGGTCCGGGTGGGTGGCGGCAAAAACCACCGCTTCAATCTTTCCGGCCATGTGCTGATCAAGGACAACCACTTGTCCCTCGGCGGTGGCGTCACCCAAACGGTCACCGCGGCCCGCCAGCGCTATGGGCGCCGGGAGTTCATTGAGGTGGAGGTCGAGAATCTAAAGGACGCTTTGGCGGCCGTCGCGGCCGGCGCCGACCTTATTTTGGTCGATAACGCCTTGCCCCGGCTTTTCCGCGAGATTATTAAAAAGACCAAGGGCCGGGTCCAAATCGAGACTTCGGGTGGGCTGACCTTGAAGAACATCGGGCGTTACGCTTCCTTGCCGGTGGACCGGTTCTCGTCCGGAGCGCTCACCCATTCGGCGCCTTCCATTGATTTTTCCATGGCGTTGTTTCCCGTATCAAAATAATTTCCGGGAGCCTTCATGAGCGTCGAGACGGCGGCTTATCGTTTTTCTCCCTCTCAATTCAAGATTCTTACTTTGTTGGCCAAGGGGGAAGGCCGCCCTGTTTTTCCGGGGAAGTTGGCTTCGGCGGCGGGACTCACCGTTCACGAATTGGAAAAAGAATTGGCGTCGATGGCCCGGGATGGTTATGGGTTTGAGACGCAAGCGGATGGAAAATTAAGGCTCGCGTCCGAACCGGACCGTTTTTTTCCTGAAAGATTATTACGGGGCTTGGAGACCGACCGGCTCGGCAAGACGCTTCAGGCTTTTGAAACCATCGCCTCCACCAATGACCGGGCCCTGCTCCTGGGCGAAAAAGGGGCGGCGGACGGAACGGTCTTAGTCGCTGAAAACCAAACCCGCGGACGGGGCCGGCAGGGGCGAAGCTGGATTTCGTCCGAGGGCAAAGGTTTGGCCTTTTCGGTGATTTTGCGGCCGACGCTGTCCTTTCAAGAAGCCTCGGAGCTCACCTTGGCGGCGGCGGTGGCGGTGGCCTTTACTTTTGAAAACTGGAAATTGAAGCCGAAGATCAAATGGCCCAATGACGTTTATTTGGGGGGGCGTAAAGCTTGCGGCATTTTGACGGAAACCCGGGGAAAACAGGATAAAATAGCTTTCGCGGTTTTAGGCATTGGCGTCAATTTGAACCAGGAATCCGGCGATTTTTCCCGGGACTTACGAAGCCAGGCGACCAGTTATTACCGGCATACGGGTAAAAAAATCGATCGGGTCGCCTTTTTTCAAAATTTGCTTCTTCATTTACAAAAAGTGGAAGGGTGGGTCCGCAAGCGGCAGTTTCAGCGGGTGCTGGCGGAATGGCGTAAACGCTCTTTATTGAATCAGCGCCAGGTTCGGATCCATCAATCGAACCGGGTTTTATACGCCCAAGTGGTGGGTGTGGATGAGGGCGGCGCCCTTTTGGTCCGCAATGATTTGGGCATGGTGGAAAAAATCTTAGCGGGGGACGTGGAACTTTTGCGCCTCTCGAAGCGAAAAATCCATAACCGTTCGTTAAAAACGAGGAAAAAATGATTTGGGCCATTGATATTGGAAACAGCCGGGTGGTTTCAGGGCTGATGCGTCATTTAAAAGTCGTCCGCCGCCATGCCGCCCAGACCCAGGCGCTTCATGCCCCTTCGACCGCCCTGCGATGGGCCCGGGCGCTTGGCGGGATCGGGGAAGCGGACCAAGTGGTTGTTTCCAGCGTGGTTCCGCCGGTGGATTCCATCGTCGCCAAGGCGGTTCTGAAAGTTTTTGGGAAAAGAGCCGATTTTGTGGTTCCGGGCGATCCCAAGCTTGGCATTGAAATCCGTTATAAAAAACCGCGCGAAGTTGGAGCGGACAGGATCGTGAACAGCCTGGCGGCCCAACATCTTTATGGCGCTCCCGTCATTGTGGTGGATTACGGGACCGGCACGACCTTTGACGTGGTGGATAAGGCCGGCGCCTACCGGGGCGGCGTCATTGTTCCCGGGATCGGCATGTCGCTGAAGGCCATGCACGACCAAACGGCTAAACTGCCTCTGGTCAAGTTCGCCAAAGTGAAAAAAACCGTGGGCCGCACAACGACCGAAGCCATCCGTTCCGGCATCTATTACGGAACCTTGGGAGAGACCCGTGAGATTCTCTCGCGGATCCGAAAAGAACTGGGCGCGGCGCGCTGCCCGGCGGTGGCCACGGGCGGCTGGTGCCATGTATTTGAGGACACGGGATTGTTCCGGGAAATCGAGCCGGATTTGACTTTAATGGGATTGGCGCTCGCGGCCGGGAGAATGCATGCGTAATATTGAGGAAGTCGCCGCCGAAGAGCAGATCCGGGTTCGCCGCCACCAACGGCGGATTTTCCGAAAAGCCGCCAATGCGGCGGGCGTCGCCATGGGTTTGGGAGGATGGTTCGTTTTTGCCCAAGGCAACATGGGCTTGGGATCCGTTTGGATATTGTTGTCGTTCGCGGCTTTTTTGGCGGGCTGGGGCGCGCATCGGCTCCACCCGTTTTCCTCTTTCGCGTGGCTGGGGGCCGGGCTCAGCGGCGTGGGCGCGGTGGCGCTATATGGTTTGACCCAGGCGCCTTCTTTTTACTGGGGCCGGGATCCGGATTACTTTTTGGCGGTTCAAGCCGGCGCGGTCACCCAGCCGCTTTGGTCACCGCTGACTTATCTGCTGGGGCAAGCCTCAATTTATATTTTTCACGGGGATTTTTTTACCCTGCCCATGCAGGCTGTGGTTTTGGCGGGTTTTAGTTTTGTCTTGATAGCGCTTTGGTGGTTCACCCTGGTCCGGGAAAAAACGGCCGGTTCGTTTGTGGTTCTTCTCCTTTTATCCGGATCCGTGCTGGCCAGCCGTCCTTTTTGGGAAGCGGGAACGATCGCTTCCGGATCCGTGGCCATGCTGGGACTTTTACTTTTTGTTTGGCAAAGGCTTTCCTTAAAGGCGGGGGAAGTCCAAGGGGAAAGTTTGGGGCTTCTCACGGGACTGCTTTGGAGCGTGCATCCGGCCTGGGGCGTCTTAGGACTTCTTAACCTGGGGCTGGCCGATTCACGGGAAGTGGAAAGACCGAAAAGGGCCTTTTTGTTTTTAGTCTTGGGGCTTAGCCCTTTTTTATGGGTGGTTTTTAGAACCCTTCAATTTTTTCCCTCCTGGGGCGGCGCCTCGCCTTTTAGCGTCGGGATGACGCAGGCCAAAGATCTCGTGGAAAGGCATTTTCTTTTTGACTGGGGTTTCCTGGATTCGTTCGGTTTTTTAGGCTGGGCGCTCGTTCCATTTTTACTCGCGCTTTTGTTTCTTCTGATTTACCGGTGGAAGATCACGGGCGCCTTCTCGGCCGGAAAAGATTTTATCGTTTGGGCTGCGGCGTTGATCCTGGCGGTTGGTTTCGCGTCCGAGTCGTCCTGGCAGGCGGGGCCGACCGGACTTTGGGTTTTCGCCGGGTTGGCCGAGCTGTTAATTCGGACCGGCGAAAAGCATTATGACCGTAAATCGGCCGCCGGAGTGTCCCTTCGTCTCTGGGCGGGAACATTGGCCGCCGGGGCTCTTTTGTCTTGCGCGGCCGCTTTTCTTCCGGGGCAGTCCTCTCTTCGGGGGGATTTTTTGTTCCCGCAGCAGCACGCGCTTAATCTCATTCGGGGGCTTGACGCCAACGGTGTCCTTATTTGCCAAGATCCATTTGAGGCGGCCGCCTGCCGGGTGGCCCGCCTTTCTGAACCCCTGACCCCCGGCATCCTCATTTTGGATGAGCAGGATTTGAACCAAAAATGGTATTTGTCCCAAGTCATCGGCCGGGACTCGGCTTTGCTTTTCTCCAAAATTAACGGCTCCAGCGAATCGGTCCTGATTGATTTGATCCGATCCAACGAAAGTGGAAGGGAAATTGATTGGGATATCGCTTCGCTGCCGGCAAACTGGGACGGTCCGGCGGCGGTTCCGACCTTGCTCACCCAACGATTCAGCCCGAATACGTTGAGCCCGGAAAAGGTGGAGGATGTCCAAGCCCGTTACGATTTGACCGATGTGGTGCAGGCAAAGGATGCGAGCGACGGGCCCGCGGCCCGATACTACCACCGCTATGTGGAAGGATTCGACGGCTTGGGGCAATGGCTTCTGGGACAGCGGCAATATTCGGCCGCGATCCGCAGTTATGAAAGGGCCCTCAGTTTGGATCCCAACGACACCATTTCCAAACAATCCTTGGCCTTGATTTATACCCAGGATAATTTATTGGAGGCGGCCAGGATGGATTTTGAGAAAATTGTAAAAACCTACCCGGCCAGGATCAAGGAAGTCATGGGGGAAATGGACCAGAATAAAATGAAAAACGGCGCCAATGACGCGGCGGTTTTGGACTTGTTGAATGAAACCGTCCGGCTCAACAGCGTCTTGGCGGACGCCCAATATCACTTGGGACAGCTTTACGAGAAGGATGGAAATGTGAAGGCGGCTCAAAATCTTTTGGAATCCGCCGTGCGAATGAATCCGCAAAGACTGGAGTCCCAAATGGCTTTGGCGCTTTTGATGGAAAAAACAGGGAACCGGCAAGAGGCCGAGGAGGCTTTACGGGGGGTTCTTAAAATTGACCCTCAAAACAAGGAAGCTCAAACCGAGTTGTGGAAATTGTTGAATAAACCCTGAGAGCAGGTGGCCTCTTTGGCCCATCCTTCACCCAATCCATTATCCAAGCTTCCCTGGCGCCGGTTTTTTTGGCCCTTTTTTTTCCTGTGTCTCTGGGAAATCCTTTTGCGGGCGGAAAATCCGGATCTGATGTCGGACGACAGCGGGGAAATGATCGCCGGCTCCTGGACGTTGGGATTGCCCCATCCGCCGGGTTATCCGCTTTTTGATTTACTCGGACGGTTGTTCTCGTTCGTTCCGGTCGGATCCATCGCTTTTCGTTATAACCTTTTTTCCGCCCTGTTGGGTTTGGGCGCGGTTCTTTTAACCGCTAAGACCGCGCTCCGGCTGGTCCAGGACCGCCGGGGGTTTTCAAAGTCCGTTTGGATCGCCCCGGGTTTGGCCATGGGCACCGGTCTTCTTCTCGTATTTAACCGTGGTTTTTTCGCCCAGGCCTTAAGCGCGAAGGGCGCCGTTTATACCCTGACTTTAGTTTTAGCCAGTTTCTGGGTTTGGTGGCGGGTGCGCCATGGAAAAAAAGGCTTAAACGAACCGGAAGGCTATTTGCTGCTTTTCTTGTGGGCGTTAGGCCTGACCAATCATTGGCAGACGGTCATTTTATTTATTCCCTTTTTGGGATTTTGGTTTTGGACCTCCCATTGGACCTTTTCCTTCAAAAAACTGGCATGGGCCTTGACCAGTTTGGGGATCGGTATTTCACCCTATCTTTATCTCCCGCTCCGGGCGTGCAAAGCGCCTTTTCCCTGTTGGGGAGATCCCACAACGCCTCGAGAATTCTTTTGGGTGGTCTCTCGCGGATTGGTGAAGGGGACCGAATCCTATTTTCATCTCCTCTCGTTTTACCTGGAGTCCTCCCGGGAAATTCTTAAGGTTTTATGGTTCTACTGGTGTCCGGGTTTTTTCCTGTTGGCCTGTGTTGGGATTTATTTTATTTTCCGGGAAAAGTTGGGCTGGGGTTTTTCGCTTTTGTCGCTTTATTTCCCCCTGGTGGCCGCGATTGCCAGTGTCCATGAGCCGCAAAGCATCGATTATTTATTGAATGTTTATTTAGTTCCGGTTTCAGGTGTTTGGGCCTTGTTGGGGTTTTGGGGTTTTTTGATTTTATTCGAAAAGCTTTTTCGGTCTTATGGAAGACGGGCGGGGGCGGCGGTCTTTATTTTGTTTGGAATCACGCTTGGATTTTGGGGTTTTTCGGTCTTTCATCTGGAAAACAAGCGGTTTTATACCTTGGCCGGTGATTTTGGGAAAAACGTCTTAAAGCTCGCCCCTCGAAACTCGGTGTTGGCCGCTGGTACGGATCAGTATGTCATGCCTTTGTTTTATGATCAGTTTGTGCTTGGTCTTCGCCGGGACATTTTGGTGACGCCTGATATTTTTCTGGTTCATGGATGGGGATGGGATCAAATCACCGAGGCGCGGCCTGACTGGGGTGTGGATTGGAAAAAAGAAAAGTCGCTCGTGGGCCGATGGGGTTGGTTGCTTCAAAAAGGGGATGGCGCCGGCGGGGTTTATTACGCGTTAGGGACGCGCGATTTGGAACCGGTTCTGGGCCAAATTCCAGGGAACTGGGTGCCGGCCGGGGCGGCCACTCGGTGGATTCCGCAAGGCCGGAGATTCCAATTTGCCCCCCTGGCGCTTGAGCACGGGTTGAACGCTGAAAGAACGCGGGGATTGTCCGCCTGCTGGAATTCGGCTGACCGGGATTTTTCCTCAACGGGGATTTTTTACGACTACGGAGAACAGTTTTTTGAGGTCGCGGATTGGTTTCGGGAGCAAGGACGTCCGATGGAGGGGCTTGCCTGGTTGGACAAGGGGCTTTGTTTTTACCCGATGGACACGCGGGCTTGCGGTGAGTTGGCCTACTTAGTCAACCAGGGAGGCCATTGGGAATTGGCGGTGGGTCTATTAAAGCAAGCGGTGGAATTAAATCCGCGTTCAGTTTCCAGTTGGTTTAATTTAACCCGGCTTTACGAACAGCAAGGTTACGCGAACCAGGCGGCGGCTTCTTATCGGGTTTTATCCTCATTGGTGGGGGGCGGAAGTGATGTTTTGAAAGCGGTCAATCCGGAGTCTTTGGGGTTCAAGCCATCCGCTGTTCCTCATCCGCCGCGTCCCGCGATTTATTACGCGCAATTAGCCGAAAGTTATGAAGCGGCGGGTTTGACTTATTTAGCGCAAAAAGCCTTTGAAATATCTGAAATTCTTTCACAAGACCCCACGGGTGCCGGTCTGTAACCATTGGGCCGGGCGAAGCCTTTCTCCTTAAAATAAAGCCGTTTCTTGGCCTGGAATTGTTATAATGCGATTCGTTATCTCACTCTTGGGCGGATAGCTATGGACCTACAACAAATCCTCTATTCTATGGTCGAAAAGAAGGCCTCCGACGTCCATTTAAAGGCCGGTTCCGTCCCTCTGTTTCGTATTGATGGTGATTTAACCCCCCAGGGCGAGACGCCCCTTGCCGCGCAGGAAATAGCGGAAGTCGCTTCCATTCTGATGGACGAAAAACAACAAAAGCTCTTTTTTGAGGATCACCGCGAAGTCGACTTGGCTTACGCCGTCGAGGGGTTGGCCCGTTTTCGAACGAACTCCATGTGGCAAAGGGGCCTTCCCGAAATCATCATGCGGGTGATCCCGCAAAAAATTCCGAAAATCGAAGAGATTGGAATGCCCACGGCGGTTTTGAAACAGATCGCCATGGAACAGCGGGGGCTTATCCTGGTCACCGGCATCACGGGTTCGGGGAAGTCGACCACGCTGGCCGCCATGATCAACGAAATGAATGAGAACCGGCACGCCCATATCGTGACGGTGGAAGACCCGATCGAGTTTGTCCATCCGGATAAAAAATCAAGCATTACCCAGCGGGAAGTCGGTTTGGACACCGAAAGCTTCCGTTCGGCGTTGAAATATGTTTTGCGCCAGGATCCGGATATCATCCTGGTGGGTGAAATGCGGGATGTGGAAACGGTGTCGGCGGCCATTTCGGCGGCGGAAACGGGCCATTTGGTTTTATCGACCCTGCATACGATGGATACGATCCAAACCATGGAACGTATTTTGGACTTTTTCTCCCCGGAACAACAAAACCAAGTTCGAATCCAGCTTTCCAATACCTTGAAGGCCGTCATTTCCCAGCGTTTGGTCAGCAAGGCCGACGGCATAGGGGTTGTGCCGGCTTGCGAAATCATGATTGTCAATCAAACGATTAAATCGCTGATCGCGGATAACAAGATCAGCCATATCCGGAGCTTTATCGCCGAAGGCCAGAGCCAGTACGGAATGCAAACCTTCGACCAGTCCTTGATTTCTTTGGTGCGGACCGGGGCGATCACCCGTGAAAGCGCCATGGAACAGGCCACTTCGCCCGGAGAGCTTGATTTGGGATTGAAAGGCATTTCTTCCTCGAGGGCCTCGGCCCAATCCTTGATTTCCCAAATGGAAAACAGCCAGTCCAAGGAGCGTATCGGAGGCTGGTTGAAGCGGGCTCAAGACCTATACGACCGCAAACGATACGATGAGAGCCGGGGCGAACTTAAAAGAATTTTGCAGGAATCACCCGACCATAAAGAGGCCAACGTTCTCATGGCCCGGCTTCGTGAAATGGACGATAAGAGCGAGAAGAAAAAGGACGCGACTTCCAATATCAAGGCCGCGCTCCAACTCTATCGGGAAAAGAAACATCAATCCGCCATTATTGAGTTTCAAAAGGCCCTCGAAATTGACCCCGAAAATAAGCAGGCCCAAGCCTACATTAAGGCGATCGGCGAGGAGATGGCCAACCGGGAAAAAGCCCGTATTGTGATCCAGGAAGCCCAGATCGCCAATCAAAAGGGCGAATACGAAAAGGCCTTGTCCGAAGTGGAGCAGGCGCTGGTTTTGGATCCGGATAATGAGACGGCCAAAGTTTTACATCGGGAAATAAAAATCGCGGGTCAAAAAGCCTTGGCCAAAACCAAAGCCATCAACTTAAACCAATCCGCGATTGAGCTGTACAAAGCGGGGGATTTGTTGGGGGCCTTGGTTTCTTGGAACCAAGCTTATGAGATCAACTCCGAAATGGAGGATGTGGCCCGTTACCTTCAGCAGGGGCTCACCAAGCTTTTGTCCTTCGGCGTGGAAGGCGTGGACGCGAATCCCGATAAGGCGGCCATTTTGGCTTTGTTCGAACAAGGCGTTCGCAGTTATGTGCGCAGTGATTTTCAAACCGCCATCGATTTTTTCAAGAAAGCCTTGGGGAAAGCCGAGGCCAACGCTTATTTGACCGCTTATCTTCAAAAATCCCAGCAAATGCTTGAGCAGCAGATCCAAGACTTATTCCAAGAGGGAGTCAACGCCCAGCAGGCCGGGGAACTTTTAGCGGCCCAAAGGGAATTCTCGAAGGTCTTGCGGCTCTCGCCGGGACACCCGGACGCGGTCAGGCAGTTGGGGGCCTTGAAGGCCCAGATCAGCCAAAATATTGAGACGCTTTATACGCAAGGTAAAGAGGCCTTTGACTCGAACGATTTGGACAAAGCGGTTCGGCTGTGGAGTCAAATCCTGGAGTTGGAACCGTCCAATGAAAGGGCGCAAAAAAAGCTCGAAGAAGCCAAGATTAAACGAAACACGTTGAGCGGTATTTTCTCGAAAATGAGTTGATTTCAATTTAGAAAGGCTGGGTCATGGGCAAGATGATTTTTTTCGCGATTATTTTGATCGGCGTTTTTTTTGTGGCGCTGAATTCCTCCATGCTGGCGGATCAAGCGGAGAAATGGGTTCAAGATAACCCCAAGGATCCGAACGCGCCGAAGGCCCTTTATTACGCCGCCCGCTGGTGCGACATTTTAGGGGATAACCAAACGGCGATCGTGACCTACATGAAGCTTTATGAGCTTTATCCGGAGCAAGGGGACCTTTGCGCGGCCGGGCTCTATCATTGCGCTGAGATTCAAGACGAGACGACGGGGGCGCCTAAGTTGGCCAATAATTACCTGCAAATTATCTTTGACCATTATTCCTCAGAGACCGAATGGACCGCGAAAGCGAAAGATCTTTCCGACGAGGTGAACCATGCGCATTGATTTTACTAAGACTTGGAATTTTTTTCTTTTCGCCGGCCTGATTTTGGCGTTGGGGAGTTGCCTGCCCCCCAAAGCCGCGGCGGCGGACACGCCCACCGCGACCGCGACGGCGGCGGATGACGATGCCGTGGAAACGGCGGGGGACGGTTCAAGCGCGGCGGCGGAACGCGTCCGCATTTCAGATAATGTGGGATTTTATTATTTTGTTTCCGCGGGTTATCTAACGCAGGACGACTCGAAAATTCCGCAGTTGGGGAAAATCGCCGGTGACTTCTCCGAAAAAATGGAGTTTTCGACTCCGCAGAAGACTTATGTGGAACTTTCGAACGCGATCGTGAAGCCCGGGGATTTTTTGGTGGTTTATCGGATAGCGGGAAACATTAACGAGGATCATGCCGGGTTCGTGGGCCGCCGGGTGGAAAACTTGGCCATTCTTCAGGTGATTGAAATCCAAAAAACAAGGTGCTTGGCGGAAACCAAGGAAAGCTTTGCCCCGTTTAAAGCGGGGGATTCGGTGAAGTCCTACAGTGATGAGATTGTGCGTTGGAAACAAGCCCAACGCCGGAAAACCCTGCCGGCTCAACCTATCCATAGTTATGTCGCCGAGGGAAAACCCTCACTGAGCTATTATGCGCAAAATGATTGGATTGTTTTGACCGCGGGTCAAAAAGACGGCGTGGTGGAAGGCCAGACTTTCAGGCTCCGGCAAAAAAGTGAAACCGGCTGGTTGGCGGAGGACGTGCACCAACCCTTTGGGCTGGCCCAGGTCTTTTATGCGGGCCCCAACTATTCCATGGCGCAGATTTTAAACAGCACGGAGCCGATTCAAAAAGGGTTCGAGGCCTGGTATCAGCCTTGAGATCGAGCTTTTTGCCGCGGCGCGTGAAAGAAAAACAGGTTGAGGAATGATTCTGGAGGATGAGGCTTACTTTCCCAAGATTCTTGAGTTGGTTTTAAAGATCAAGGGTTTTGATGGACTCAATTATAAAGTCAATTATGTTAAAAGGCGTGTCGCGGTTCGGATGAGGGCGACGCACGCCGGCACTTATCGGGATTACTTTCATTTTATAACCCAGAATCCGGAAGAGGCCACCCATCTTCTGGACCGATTGACCATCCACGTGACGGAGTTTTTTCGGGACGCCGAAATTTACAAGTCCCTGCAGGAAAAAGTGATTCCGGAGATCGTCCGGACGGCGGTGGATAAAAGAATAAGAATTTGGTCGGCGGCCTGCAGTACGGGTGAGGAACCCTACTCTTTGGCTTTTCTTTTGAGCGAGGGCTTAAAGGATTTTCCGGGATTTTCTTACGAGATATTGGCCACGGATGTGGACGGGGCCAGCCTTCGGACCGCGCGGTTGGGGGAGTATCCGAGTGAAAGCGTCGGGAAGCTTTCGAAAAAAGTAATCGGGAAAATGTTCCGGGTGGAGGGGGCCAAGTTTAAGATTCAACCCGGACTCCAAAAAAACATAAGATTTTCTCAACACGACTTATTGGGGGAATGGCCTTCGGATTATTGGGGTTTTGACCTTATTGTGTGCCGTAATTTTTTGATTTATTTGACCGCGCCCCAGCAGCAAAAACTATATGAGCATTTTTCGCGGGTTTTACGATTGGACGGTTTTTTGGTTTTGGGTTTGACGGAGACTTTATTGGGGCCCGCTCGGGAGCTTTATCGCTGTGTGGATATCCGCAGCCGCTTTTATCAGCTGGCGCTGGGCAAAAAGGTTTGAGCTGAAGCCGCAATTTTATCGGTGGAGGATGGACGTTGGATAAGGCGCAAGATCATATCAACTTAGGGATGGCTTTTTCCATTTCTAAAAGGTATGCCGATGCGGTCGGTGAGTTTAAAAGGGCGCTGGAGCTAAGTCCGCAGGATGGGGAGGTTTTGTTTCATTTGGCCAGTCTTTACGGCCAGATGGGGCAATATTCGGAGGCGGAAAGTTATTACCGCAAATCTCTCGAGTTGAATCCCATGAATCTTAACGCCCGGCTGAAATTGGGGACTTTATTAGAGTTTTTAAACCGATTTGAGGATTCGATTTCGGAATTGGAAAAGGCCATTGAGCTGAACCCCAAGGACGCGGCCCTTTACAACCAACTGGGAAATGTGTTGGTGAAGGCGGGGCGATTAAAGGATGCGATTGATCAATACATGAAGTCCATTGAGATCAACGCGAATAACTCCGAGATTTATTTCAAATTGGGGGATGTTTACGAGCAGAGCGGCCAAAACGAGGAAGCGATTCAATATTATGAGAAGTCCCTGGGGATTAATCCCCGGCATTCGGTGGTCCACGCGATTTTAGGCAATCTTTATCAAAAGAACGGCCAAAATGAGAAGGCCATCGCGTCTTACCAAGAGGCTTTAGCCTTGAATCCGAATGAGCCGGAAGTGGATTTGAAGTTGGGCCAGACTTATATGGCGATGGGCCATTATGACAAGGCCATGGCTTTTTTAAATGTGGCTCAACAGAAGAACCCGGGGAGCTCCGAAACCTATATCAAGATGGGGATGATTTACGCCAGCCGGCTTCAGCACGAGGAAGCTTTGAAGATGTATCAAAAGGTCATCGAGCTCAATCCGCAGGACGCCAGCATTCATAATGTCATGGGATATATCTATGACAAGCAGGGCGAGATGGAGCGGGCTTTGGAGGAATATAAACAGGCCCAGGATTTGGATCCGAATGACGTGTTGATCTTGGATAATTTGGGGACCATTTACTACAAGCTTGGAAAATTCGACGAGGCTTTGACCGAGTTTCGGAAACTGATCGTGCTGAATCCCCGCCATGTGGACGCTTTGTCCAAGCTGGGGAACATTTATTTGAAAATGGGGGATAAGCCCCAGGCGGTCTCGCATTGGGAAAAGGCTTTGGAAGTGGACGCGTCCAACGAGATTTTGAAAAATAATTTGAAAATTGTAAAAGGAACAGTCTGATGGCGATGCGGGTCCAGGAAAAATCCCTGGGAGAACTTTTACGGCAGGCCGGGAAAATCACTTCCCGGCAAATCCAAGTGGCCCTGGTGGAACAAAAGAAAACCCGGGAGCCGATCGGGAAAGTTTTGGTGCGCTTGGGGTTTGTGCTGGAACAGGATATCCTCCAAGTCATGGAGGGGATGCTGGTTTTGACCTTTCGGATCGAGAATGAGTTTTACGGGGTGGAGACCTACCGCGTCCGGGAAGTCTTGAAGTTTGGCGCCTTGATCCCAACGGCCTTGTCCCAGCCGCATTGGGCCGGGGTTTTTTCGCTGCGCGGCAATCTATTACCGGTTTTGTCCTTCCGCCAGATTTTGGCCAAGGAAGATTTGGGGAGCGAGTCCAAGGGATGGTTTATCGTTTTGGAGCGAAAGGGCTATTACTTTATCTTGTGGGTGGATCAGGTTTTGGAAGTGAGGCGCTTCAAGGTGGATCAAATCGAGCCCGTTCCGACTTATCTCTACGGGAAGAACACCGAGATTTATTATTGCCTTGGAAAAATCAAGGAAGACCTGTATTCGGTTTTGAATCCGGACATTTTGGTGGATGAACAAAATTTAAAAACAACGCTTTCTGAGGTTCGCGATGCCATCCCAACCTGAAACCCGAATGATCCGTGAAATGGCCCATGGCGTGGACCAGGGCGACGCGTCGACCCACAACAATCTGGGCGTCTTTTACTATTCCAAGGGCATGTACGCCGAATCAATCAAGGAATTTAAAACCGCCTTGGAAGTGGAGCCGGAAAACACCCAGGCGCTGGAGAATTTAAAGTCGGTCAACCGCCATACGGGCCTTTACGACCGCTCGATTGAGGCCTTTAAAAAATCCTCCCAAATGTTTCCCATGGATCCGGAAGCGCATTACAACTTGGCGAACGCCTATCGCTACACCGGCCAATATGAGTCGGCGATCGGGGAATATAACCGGACTTTGGAACTGAACGAGGCCCATCCCTTCGCCCGCAATTATCTCGGCGTCTCCCAAAAATGCCTGGGCAATCTGGACGCGGCCGTTACCGAATTTAAAAAAGCCATCGAAAAAAATCCTTATTTCGCGGACCTGCACAACAATCTGGGGGAGATTTATTACAAAAAGGCCATGGTGAATGAGGCCATGATTGAGTTCAAAAAGGCCATTTCGCTCAGTCCGGATTTCGCGATCGCGCACTATAACCTGAGCTTTGTTTTCGGCGATAAAAACATGCTGGAAGACGCCGAGAGGGAATTTAAGAAGGCCGTGGACCTGAACCCGAATTTTGGGCAGGGCGCCCAGGCGCTTCTGGCCATTGAGCGTTCTAAAAGTTTGGAAGAAAAAATCGCCGAAAGGACTTCCAACCAGGTCCGGGATGAGACGCCCCAGATCGACACTTATTTGAGTTTGGCCGCCGCCTATCGGGGGAAAGGTTTATTGGAGGAGGCGGTCCGGGAATACAAGCGGGCCATTGAGGCGGCGCCCACCGATGACCGGCTTTACCGGCATTTGGGGGAAGTTTATCTGCAAAAGGGGATGCTGGAAGACGCTTTGATGACCCATCAAAAAGCCGTCAGCTTGGGACCGGATCATCTGGAGAACTATATGCAGTTGGGGATCGCCCAACGGGAACTGGGACGGGCGGATGAGGCGGCCCAACAGTTTAAAAAAGCCATCGAGTTGGTTCCCCATTCCAGCATGGCCCACTTTGAGTTGGGCGTGACTTTTTTCAAGATGGGGGAAAGTGAAAAAGCCACCCGGGAAGTCCGGGAGGCCTTGGAGATTGACCCGGATAACGCGGAAGCCCATTACTATTTGGGCGTTTATTATTACAAGGTGAACCTATTCGACGAGGCGATCCGGGAAATCAACCAGGCGATCGAGCTGAATGTGTCGATCGCTTCCAGCGCCGAGGCTTTGACTTATTTGGGGCTGGCCTTGGCCGATAAGGGACGTTTCGAGGAAGCGGTGATCGAGTATAAAAAAGCCCTGGAGTTTGATCCCCGCAATCCCATCATCCATAACAGCTTGGGCGTGGCCTACAAAAACGCCGGACTTTCCAAAGAGGCGATCCAGCATTATGAGTTGGCGATCACCTACAATCCCAAATACGCGAAAGCCTATAACAACATGGGTGTGGTTTATTTTAAGCAAGGCCAATATGAGAAGGCCATCGACGCTTTTAAAAAGTCGGTTGAGATTGAGCCGGAGTACAAAACGGCGCAAAACAATTTGGCTGTGGCCCTGAAAAAGAGGATGGTGTTGACCGAGGCTTCGGACGCCTTGATCAAACAAATCATGGCCGATCCGGATAATCCGACCCTTCATTTTGAGTTGGGCATGGTCTACAAAAATACGGGGCAGAACCAGGAAGGGGCCCGGGAGTTCCAGGAAGCCCTCCGGCTGAATCCCAAGTACCAGCAGGCCCTGGAGCAACTGGGCGAAACCTTTATTAATTTAAAATCCTATGACGACGCCGTTAAAATACTGGCCAAAGCGGTTTCGGTGAATCCTTCGTCGCCGGAGGCCCACCTGCAATTGGGAAAAGTTTATATTGAGCGTCAATGGTGGGACGAGGCGTTGGTGGAGTTGAAAAAGACCAATGATTTGCGGCCGAATTACCCCGATGTCCATTTTTATTTGGGCCAGGTCTACCGGTACAAATCCTGGTGGGATGAGGCGTTGGACCAGTTTCAAAAGTATTTGGACTCCCCGGGCGATGATGTGGACAAGGCCAGTCAGGCGCGGGACGTGATGCAGCAAATCGAGGTTTGGAAGCGGCAATTGCAGACTTCCCCGAGCGCGGGGAACACCAAACTGATTAAATAGGCCCAAATGAAATTACTAATCTGCGTTATTTCTCCCAAGAAACTGGAACAAGTAAAGAAGGTTCTTTGGGAGGCGGGAGTCCGAGGGGTAACCCTTTCGGAGGCCTCGGGTTATGGCTATCAAAAAGTTCAAGTGGATTCCATTCGCGGGGCGGATTATAAGGTACAATACCAGCCTCGTATCCGGATTGAGATCGCTTTGCTGGACGATGAAATTGAGAAGGTGGTTGAGCTGCTTTTAGATACGGTTCGGACGGGTCGGATTGGCGACGGGAAATTTTTCTTGATGCCTTTAGATAACGTCATTCGGGTTCGAACGGGAGAGCAGGGTGAAAACGCTCTCTAAGCCGGTACATTAAGTCGAGGAGGAAGACGTGGCTCAACGAGTTCTGCTGGTCGATGACGCATCCTTCATGAGGATGATGTTGAAAAATATTTTGGCGGGCGCGGGATACGAGATCGTCGGCGAGGCGGAAAACGGCGCCAAGGGGATTGAGCTTTATAAAACCCTCAAACCCGATCTGGTCATCATGGATATCATCATGCCCGAAATGGGCGGGATCGACGCGGTTCGGGAGATTGTGAAGGCGAACCCGGCGGCCAAAGTTCTTATGTGCAGCTCCATGGGCCAGCAGTCTTTGGTCGTGGAGGCCATTCAGGCGGGAGCCAAGGATTTCATCGTCAAGCCGTTTCAACCCTCCAATGTCTTGGAAGCGGTCAAGAAAACCCTCAATTAAAAACAACTTGGAGTGGGTTTGTGCCATCGCTTAATGAGTTTCAACTGGACGCACTCCGTGAAGTGGGGAACGTGGGAGCCGGCAACGCGGCGACCGCCCTGTCCCAGCTGACGGGCCAGCGGATTGACTTGTCGGTTTCGAAAGTTTGTGTTTTGCCCACGGACGCCATCGCGGAATTTCTGGGTGGATCCGATTCCAACGTGGCCTCAGTTTGTCTTCCGGTTTACGGCGACGTCACCGGATTGGTTTTGGTTTTTTTCCCCCTTGATCAGATCAATGAGTTGACCCGGATGCTCCTGCCCAATTTTACCGCTATTCCCGGACCCGACGGACTTTCGGACATTGAGAAATCCGCGCTGCGGGAACTGGGAAGCATATTGACCGGGGCTTATTTGAGCGCCCTTTTTCGCTTCATCAACGTTCAAATTTTGCACGGGGTTCCCGAGTTGGTGATGGACATGGCGCAGGCGATTTTGGACAGCGTGCTGGTGGAACTCGAGGAAAAAGAGGATTTGGCCATCGTGATCGAGACCGAACTCATCGCCCAGAACAAAAAAATGACGAGCAAATTTTTGCTTTTGCCCGAAGCGGGAAGCCTGGAGCGGCTTTTTAAGGCCTTCGCCAATACCTTGGGACTCCCCGGCAATGGGTGAAAAAGAATGGGCGGTCGGGATTGCCGAGGTGAAAGTCGCTCAATTCCCGGATTCTTTTGTGGCTTACGGCCTGGGGTCCTGCGTGGGAGTGACCTTGTTCGACCGGGATAAAAAAAACGGCGGACTGGCCCATGTGATGCTTCCCTCCAGCGCGCTTTTCACCCGGGGCTTCATCCCGGGGAAATACGCGGATACGGCGATTGACCAATTGGTACGGGAACTGAAGGGGTTGGGCAGCGACATTGGCCGGCTGCAGGCCAAACTGGTGGGCGGGGCGAACATGTTTAAGCATATTGTTTCCCATCCGGTCCCGATCGGGGTCCGGAACGCGACGGCGGCCCGGGAAAAGCTGCGGACTCTCTCCATTCCGATTGTGGGCGAGGATTTGGGCGGTGAATTCGGGCGGACCATCCAATTTTCATTGGCGGACGGCCGGATTAAAATAAAGAAATTAAACCAGCCGGAATTTTGGTTGTGAGATAAAGGGCCTCAATATGTCGTCTTACATGGAAACGATGCCGGTCCCGGAAAACGAGAAGGAATTCAAGTTGGTCGTTTTTCATTTGGCGGGCGCCGAGTTTGGGATTGAGATTGAGCGGGTTCGGGAAATCATCCGCGTCATTGAGATTACCCGGATGCCCAAGGCTCCCCGGTTTCTCTCCGGCATCATCAACTTGAGGGGAAAAATTGTCTCGGTCCTGGACTTTAAAAGACGCTTTGGCCTGCCCGCCTGTGAATTGACGATGGACGCGCGGATTATGATCGTGGAAGTCGGCGACCAAATCGTGGGATTGCTGGTGGACAAGGTGCTGGAAGTGCAAAGGGTGGCCCTGAGCAGACGTTTGGCGCCGTCCCGGAATTTTTTGACGATCGACGCGAAATTTTTGTCCGGCGTGGTGGAGTCGAAAAATAGTTTTATTCTTATGCTGAACTTGGAGCGGGTCTTTAATCTGGAAGAAATCAAGAATTTGGCCGATTTTGAGTGGTCGTTACTCACCGAGGAGCGCGTGAATGCCCGTTAATGTCTTGATTGTGGATGACTCGCCTTTTATGAGGGCAATCCTGAAAAGCATCATCATCAAGGATGATTTTAAACTGGCGGGCGAGGCGGGAACGGGTTCGGAAGCGGCGGCGTTATATCAACAGGTGCGTCCGGATTTGGTGACCATGGATATTGTGATGCCCGACATGGACGGAATCGAGGCGGTCAAACAGATACGCGGTTTTGACCCCGAGGCGAAGATCATCATGGTCAGCGCCATGGGCCAGCAGGCCATGGTGATTGACGCGATCCAGGCCGGCGCCCGGGATTTTATCATTAAGCCTTTTCAAACGCCCCGGGTTCACGAGGCGATCAAGCGGGTTTTGGGCTGAACGCAACTCAATTTGACGCCTGGCGGAACTAAGCTATGTTGGCACAACCCCCTCACCTGATTCGCGTTCTCGTCGTGGACGACTCCTTTTTCATGCGCAAAATCCTGGTAAAAATTTTGGATGATCCCAAGCAGGGAATCACCGTCGTGGACACGGCCAAAACGGGTCTGGAAGCTATTGAGAAGAATAAGCTGCTCAAACCCGATGTCATCACGATGGATGTGGAAATGCCCCACATGGACGGCCTCTCCGCGCTGCGGCGGATCATTGTGGAGGATCCGGTTCCCGTGGTCATGTTGTCGGCCCACACGGGCAAGGGGATGGAAACCACCATCCGCGCCCTGGAAATTGGCGCCGTGGAATGCGTGGGAAAACCTTCCGGGATTCCCATCACGGATTTGGAAAGCATCAAGAACGAGTTAATTGAAAAAGTAAAGGTCGCTTCGCTGTCCCATCCCCGCAAACGCAGTGAGGGCGAGATGAGCGGGTTGGAGCCCAAAAAGGACCCCAAGCCCAGCCATGGACAGCTTTTGGAAGTCTCGGCTCCGGCGCACACGCTGGTGGCGGTGGCCTCCTCCACCGGGGGGCCGCGGGCGCTGCACGAGCTTTTAACGAAGATTCCCACCGGCTTCCCGGCGGCTTTGGTCATTGTGCAGCACATCTCCACGGGTTTCACCAAGGCCTTGGCCCGCCGGTTGGATGAATGCGGCGCCCTGAATGTGGTGGAAGCCGAGGAAGGTCAGTCGGTCTTAACCGGTTTCGGTTACGTGGCGCCGGCCGGGCGTCATTTGACGGTTCAAGGCGGGCCGGGCAATTATCGGATCGCGCTCAATGACTCGCCGCCGCGAATGGGGGTGCGCCCTTCGGCGGACGTCATGATGCAATCGGTCGCCAAAGCGTCCGGCAAACATTGTTTGGGGGTCATTTTGACCGGAATGGGCCGGGATGGCGCCGCCGGTTTAAAGAATATCCACGAAGCCGGTGGAAGGACTTTCGCCCAAGACGCCGAAAGCTGCGTGGTCTATGGCATGCCCAAAGCCGCGGTGGACAGCGGAGTGGTGGACCGGCAGCTGCCCATTCCTGACATCGCCGGCGAGATTCTGTCTTTTTTATCCCGTTAAATCGTTTAAAACCCTAAAATATCCCCTGGGTCATCCCATGATCGAGCGCGGGGGAAGTTTTGGAAAACAGCGACTACAAAGACGCCTTCCTCACGGAAGCGAAAGAATATCTCTCCAACCTCAATAATGCCCTCGTGGAGTTAGAGAAAAACCCCGGGCATGCCCAGTCCATCAATGAAATTTTCCGGGCAGCCCACACGTTAAAAGGCATGTCGGCCACCATGGGCTATGAGCCTATGGCGACCTTGACCCACCACATGGAAAGCGTGTTGGAACCCGTGCGGTCGGGGGAAAAAAAGCTCTCGTCTTCTTTGGTGGATGTTTTGTTCGCCTGCTTGGACCGCCTGGAAAGCTGGGTGCGGACCCTCATGTCCCAAGATTATTTATCCGGCGAGGGGCTGGACGCGATCTTGGAAACCCTCAAGAAGGTTTCGGAAGCGCCCGAGACGGATTCGGCGTCGAAGGCGGAGCCGGGAGCGGCGAAAATATCCGGGTCCGGTTTCACGTTTTCAAAAGAGGAAATGGACATTCTTTCCCAGGCGAAAATGAGCGGGTTTCACGTTTTGGAGATTTTGATGGAGGTGGACCCGCAAAGCGCTTTTAAAGAGGTGCGGGCCTTTATGATCCTGCGCGCGGTCAATGACCAGGGGGAGATCGTGAAAGCCGCCCCGGACCCGGAGGCCATCGAGAAGGGGCAGTTTGAGAGCCAGTTTAAGCTTTTGGTGATCACGGATCGAAAACCCGAGGTGATTCGGGAAAGCTTGATGAAAATATCCGAGGTCCAGGCGGCCCAAGTGGAGGTTTGGAACCCCGGCGCCGCAGTTTCGGAAACTTCCCAACCTAGCGGCTCACTCAGTTCCATGGCCGAGCCCATGCCGGACGAAAAATCATTCGTGCTTCCCACGGTGCGGGTGCATACGACCAAGCTCGACAAATTGATGTCCCTGGTTCAGGAACTGGTGATCGCCAAGATCCGGTTTGAGCAAGTGGTGGCTTCCAATGACGTGAAAGATTTAACGGACCCGCTTTCCCAGCTCAATCACATCACGGACGAGCTGCAGGATGAGATCACCAAGGTTCGATTGATGCCGGTGAAGCAAATTTTCGACCGGTTTCCCAGGATGGTGCGGGATCTGGCGAAAAATTTGGGCAAGGATGTGGATCTGGAGATGAACGGCGTGGAGGTGGAGCTGGACCGCACCGTTATTGAGGAAATGGGCGAGCCCTTGGTCCATCTTTTGAGAAACGCGGTGGATCACGGCATCGAGAGCCCCAATGACCGGGAACGGGAGGGCAAAGAATCCTACGGCGTGATCCGTTTGGAAGCCAAGCGCGAGCGGTCCTTCGTGGTCATCTCGGTCGCCGATGACGGGCGGGGGATCGATCCGGACGTCATCAAAAACAAGGCGGTTTCCAAAGGGCTTATCTCGCGGGATGAGGCTCAAAGGTTGAACGACGAGGAAGCCGTCCGGTTGATCGCCTTGCCGGGTTTTTCCACCGTGGAATCGGCCAGTGAGATATCGGGCCGCGGGGTGGGCGTGGATGTGGCGAAAACGAAAGTGGAGTCCATGGGCGGAACCTTTCGGATTCACAGCCGAAAGGGGCAGGGAACCACCTTTTCACTTCGGTTTCCCCTGACCTTGGCCATCATTAAGGCGCTTTTGATCCGCAGCGGCGACGAGCGGTTCGCGGTTCCGGTGGTGGGGATCGTGGAAACTTTGGACATCACGCCCTTGGACAAAAAATATATTCAACAACAAGAGGCATTATTGTTGAGGGGCGAGGTCATTCCTCTATATTATTTAACCGAGCTTCTGGAAATGCCGGAGGCCGCTTCGGGGGTTTCCCGCTCGGTGGAGACGGTCTTGATCGCGGAAGTGGGGGACGCCCGGGTCGGGATTATCGTGGATGAGGTTTTGGGCCAGCAGGAAGTCGCCATTAAGCCTTTGGATCGGGTGCTCAAGGGAATTCGGGGTTTCGCGGGCGCGACCATATTGGGAACGGGGCGGATCGCCCTGATTTTGGACGTTTCCAGTTTGATTGAGGATTTGAAGGAAAAGCGGAACCAATTGGAGAATCTCAAACGCCTTAAGAAAGGGAATCATGTTGCTCAATCTCGATGAATTAACGCCCGCCCAAATTGACGCGCTCAAAGAAGTGGGAAATATCGGGGCGGGCCATGGCGCCACCGCGCTTTCCCAATTATTAGGAAAGCGGATCAATATCACGGTGCCCAACGCGACCATTTTGCCCCTTTCGGAGATCCCGCTATTGATGGGGGATCCCAATACCTTGGTGGCGGGTTTGACGCTTTCCATCTTGGGGGACGCGACCGGAAAAATTATCCTGTTGTTTCCCCGGGACTCGGCTTTGCATTTGGCTGATATGCTTTTAAAACAGCCGGTGGGAACCAGCAAAATACTTAATGAGATGGGCCACTCGGCGATAAAAGAAGCGGGGAACATTTTAACGGGAGCTTATTTGAGCGCCCTTAATGAGTTTTTAGGCATGCTTCTTTTAATCTCGGTACCCACCCTGGTTTTCGACATGGCGGGAGCTTTGCTTTCCACCATCACCCAAGGCATGGAAGAGGGGGTCAAGGTGATTTGCATTGAGACTAAATTCATTGATGCCCAAGAGGTGATCGGCGGGTATTTCATATTGGTGCCGGACGCGGTTTCCCTGCGGGCCATTTTTCAAGCCATCAAGGTCAAGTAAAGGTTTACCAATCCCCAGTTTAAACGTGATAACGATATAAGCCGGCTGAAAACGGAGGCAGCCTTCTTAATTCGAAGGGTCCCCGGGGCTTCGCGTGTTAACATGATTGTCGCTTCATTTGGGCGCTTTTACTTTTCGACACTTTTATCAGCGGGGATTTTATGCCAACGGCTTCCGAACTATTAGACAAACTCATTCTTGCCTGTAAAAAAAATCCTCCTTCCGCCGATAATCTAAAAGACGCCTGCTCTGAAATTATGACCCAATATCAGTTCGATACGGTTTTTGTGGCGGCCGCCGCCACGCCGGAAGAGGAACTGATTCCGATCACTTTCGCGGGCAACGCTGATGTGATGGACGCCAGCCTATACCGGTTGGGACCGGAGGAAAAAGTGGCCCTCACCCGTTTGCCGATCAAGGTTTACACCGATATCACGGGGAAGCCCACCTTTAATCAATATGGCTCGCTGAGGATGCAAAAACCCAAAAGCGCCATGTTCATGGTTTACAACACCCCGGGAAAAGAATATTTGCTTTTGGGCTGCGGCCATGTGGATTCCAGGACTTACGCCTTGCCCTTGGTGCAGGATGTGAGCCAGGTTTGGACCATGTGGAAAGAACTTTTAAGCGGCACGGTGGAAAAAATCGCGAAGGCCAAGATGGCCCCGCCCGCCGCCGCGCCGCCGCCCGTCGCTCCATCCGCGGCCGCGCCCAGCGCGTCCAATGCGGCTTCGGCCAAAGCGCGCTCCCTCGAAGAGATCGTCGAGGAGGAACAGCAATTGCTGCCGGGAGTTCCGAACCGTTCGACGCATTTGGTGGACTCGGTGACCCGGCTTTATAATCGAAGCTATTTTGATGAAAGCCTGGGCATTGAGGTGGAACGGGCCCGTCGTTATTCCCGGAATATGTGCCTGCTGATCTTAAGCGTGGGCTTCACCGAAGGCGAAGCCCGGCCCGATGAAAATTTAGTGGCGGCCCATATCGCCGAAGTGCTCATTAAAAGTTTAAGGCGGGTGGACGTGCTTTGCCGCGTATCGCCCAATCAATACGCCATCGTGCTTCCGGATACCGCTACCAATACCTGCGGGATCATCGCCAAGCGCGTGTTCAAATTTTTCAAACAAATTCTTGGGACCACCCCCGCGGTTTACATCAACCTCAGCGCCTCGTCGTACCCGGAAAATTCGACCGATCCGAAAGGGCTGTATGAGAAGGCCATGACGCTTCTTCAACAAGCTCAACAAGCCGGTCCCAACAAAGCGGTTTTATCGGATTAAGCGTATGAACGAACGGCAAACCCTTTTGGCCCTTCATTTGACGGGTGTGGTGGGGCCCCGCCGGCTGGCCGCCTTGAGGCTTTCTTTCCCCAATTTAAGCGATGTTTTTGGGGCCGCCGAAGACCGACTTTCCTATCTGCCCACTTGGACAATCGCGGTGGCCCGCAAGGTTCTCGCGCTTGAAAATCCCGAAGAACGGGGTAACCGGGAAATCGAAAAGGCTGAGGCGGCCGGTATTTCTTTATTAGTCGAGAATGACGAGGCTTTCCCCAAGGCGTTAAAGACGCTTTATGACCCGCCCTTTGTTTTGTGGATGAGAGGCTCCTACCTGCCCCAGGATGAAAAGGCGCTGGCGGTGATCGGATGCCGTCAACCTAGTTCTTATGGAAGGGATGTGGCGGGACGCCTGGCTTATGATTTGGCCCGCTCCGGGTACACGGTCGTTTCCGGATTGGCCCGGGGGATTGATTCCTTGGCGCATCAAGGGGCGCTTCGCTTTTCGGCCGGCCGGACGCTGGCTTTTTTGGGCAGCGGTCTTTTAAATCTTTATCCGCCGGAAAACAAAAAATTGGCCGAACGGATCGCGGAGCAAGGCGCTTTGTTCAGCGAGTATCCCTTGGCGGGAAAACCCCTGGCCCTTCACTTTCCCCAGCGCAACCGCCTGATCAGCGGCGCTTCCAAAGGGGTTTTGGTCGTGGAAGCCAACAAAAACAGCGGTTCTTTTATCACGGTGGACCACGCTATGGAGCAAGGCAAACCGGTTTTCGCCGTTCCCGGGCCCGTCAACCACACGCAGTCCGAGGGAACCCATTCGCTGATCCAGCAAGGCGCCCGTTTGGTGGTGGGGGTGCAGGATATTTTCGACGAGTTGCAGGACCGCAAGGCCGAGAAAATTTACCGCTCCCAGCCCTTCCTCGCTCCGGGAACGGCGCCGCAGGCTTCGGCGGAAGTCACCGATGAGGAAAAAATTGTTTTGGAACAAATGGGAAACGATCCCTTGCACGTGGACGCCTTAAGCCGATCGGTGGGCTTGCCCTCCCGGCGTTTGAACGAGCTATTGCTGGTTTTGGAAATCAAGGGATTGGTGGAGCAGGCGCCCGGCCACTGTTATTTAAGGTTGTGATTTTCCCCCGCTGAATTTGAACTTTCCCCTGACTTTAAAACGAAATAACCGCGTTAGACGGCCTCTGAAAGGACGCGGGTGTGTCACGCTGTTTATTGAGAAAACTTGACAAAAATATCTCCTCTACCTATTCTTGCGAATCGGCGGTCCGAATCAGCTCAAGTCCGCTCCGGGGAGTTTTTCGTGGCAAAGGCCAGGAAGAAAAAAGAAAACACCAAAAAACTGGTGATCGTGGAGTCGCCTTCCAAGGCGAAGACCATTAATAAATATTTGGGTTCGGATTTTATCGTGCTGGCCTCCAAGGGGCACTTGATCGATCTGCCCAAGAGCAAATTAGGCGTGGCCGTCGACGCCAATTTTGAGCCCCAATACATTCCTATCCGTGGAAAAGCCTCGATCATCAAAGAACTGAAAAAAGCCGCTCAAAAATCAACCATTGTCTATCTGGCGACCGACCCGGACCGGGAAGGGGAGGCCATTGGTTGGCATATTAAGAATTTTTTGAGCGCCACCGAAAATACGCCGCCGCTTTTTAGGCTCCGGCTGAATGAAATCACGAAAAACGCCATTGAAGAGGCGATCCTGACGCCCAGTGAAGTGGATTTAAACATGGTGAACGCCCAACAGGCGCGGCGCGTTTTGGACCGCTTGGTGGGTTACGGGATCAGTCCTTTATTATGGAAAAATATCCGCCGGGGTCTTTCGGCCGGTCGGGTTCAATCCGTGGCGCTTCGGCTTATCTATGAGCGGGAAAAGGAAATCGAGGGTTTCAAGCCGGTGGAATATTGGACCCTGGAAGCCGATTTCTTGACCGAGGATAAGCGGCTGATCCGCACCAAACTGGCCAAGGTGGCCGGCGAAAAGCCCGATTTGAAAACCCAGGAAGAAACCCTGGCCCTCATTGAGCGGCTCAAGAGCGCCGATTTCAAGGTTTCGGCGGTTTTACACCGGGAAAAGTCTAAAAAGCCCCCCATGCCTTTCACGACTTCCAAATTACAACAGGAAGCCTATAAGCAGCTGCGCTTTGGCGCCCGCAAAACCATGTCGATCGCCCAGGGCCTCTATGAAGGCGTGGAGATCGGCGACTCCGGTCCCATGGGATTGATTACTTATATGAGGACGGATTCCAAGCGCGTTTCCCCCGAGGCGAAGGCGGAAGCGGCCAAGTTCATCGCCGAGACCTACGGGGATAAATATTTGAGCCCCGGGGACCGGGACACTTCCAGTAAAAATAAGATCCAGGACGCCCACGAGGCGATCCGGCCGACATCGGTTTTCCGCACCCCCGATCAAATGAAGGTTTTTTTGACCCCGGAACAATTCAAGCTTTATAAGCTGATTTGGGAGGATTTTTTAGCCAGCCAAATGAGCAACGCCTTGTACCGGGAAACCAGCGTGGAAATCAGCGGGGCCGACGCTGTTTTTAGGGCCTCGGGGACCGAAACCTTGTTTGAGGGCTATACCAAAGTTTACGAAGAAGCCGCGGATGAGGACAAAAAAGAGGGCGAAGGCGACGAGAAGCAAATGAACCCCAATAAGCTTTCGGGCATCGCCGAAGGCCAGCCGATGCTATGGCAAGTGCCCGTCCCCGAGCAGCATTTTACCCAGCCGCCACCCCGGTTTACGGACGCTTCCATGGTGAAGACTTTGGAAGAATTGGGCATCGGCCGGCCTTCCACTTACGCGCCTACTTTGGAAACCATCCAAACACGCCATTACGTGAAAAAAGAGAATGGGCGTTTCTTTTTGGCCGAATTGGGAAACTTGGTTTTGGAAATCCTGATGAAAAATTTCCCGACCATCCTGGATTACGCCTTTACCGCCAAGATGGAAACCGAGCTTGACCATGTGGAAGCCGGGGAACAGGAATGGCGCAACGTCATCAGCGATTTTTATATTCCCTTTAAGGATACCTTAGCGGAGGCGGAAAAACTGATTGGCGAGGAAAAAAGTAAAATTGAGCAGGTCACCGATATTCCTTGTGAAAAATGCGGCAAGATGATGATCGTCAAATGGGGACGGCATGGAAAGTTCTTGGCTTGCGCCAGTTACCCGGAGTGCCAAAACACCAAAAGCTTGAAGGAAACCTCGGACGGGTCCATTCAAATCGACACGGACACGGCGACGGACGAGAAGTGCCCGAAGTGCGGAAGCGACATGGTGGTCAAGATGGGCCGCTTCGGGAAATTTTTGGCCTGTTCCAAGTATCCCGAATGCAAGACCGCCAAGCCGATTTCGCTGAAGATCCCCTGCCCCTTAGGCTGCGGCGGGGAAGTGGTGTCGAGAGGCTCGCGCCGGGGAGTGTTTTACGGCTGCAACCGCTATCCGGATTGTAAATTTATTTCCTGGTATAAACCGGTGAACCGGCCTTGCCCCTCGTGTCATGGCTTGTACCTGGTGGATAAGTACACGAAAACTTTAGGCCCGCACATCTCCTGTCCCAACAAGGAATGCGACTATAAGGAATTCCCGAACGCGGAGTCCGCCCCCCCGGGCGCGATCATCACGGCTCCTGAGCCGCCTGCCGTGCCCGCGGCGCCCGCCGATACCCCAACCGCCACTTAAAGTCTGGAGCGACGCCTTGATCAACGATTCCCAACAGAAAGCCCAGATTCTGATTGAGGCTTTTCCCTATATCCGAAAATGGTATGGCGCCACCGTAGTGGTCAAATACGGCGGCAGTACCCGGGCCGGCGCGGAAGAACTCAAAAATACCCTGCAAGACGTGGTGCTGATGAAGTTTGTCGGCATGAAACCCGTGGTGGTCCATGGGGGCGGCAAGGATATTTCCCGGATCACGGAAAAGCTGGGGATCCGGTCCCAATTCGTGGATGGGCTTCGGGTCACCGATCTTCCTACCATGGAAGTGGTGGAAATGGTCTTGGGGGGGAAAATCAATAAAGAGCTTGTCAGCGTCATCCATCAATTAGGCGGGCAGGCCGTGGGTTTGTCGGGCAAAGACGGCGCCATGCTCCAAGCGTCCAAGGTCAAGTCGAAGTCGGGGAAAGACTTGGGGTTTGTCGGCAAGGTATCCCGGGTGAACACTTCTATATTGGATATTTTAGACCGGGAGCAGTTTATTCCCGTGATCGCTCCCTTGGGGATGGGGCCCAAAGGACAGACTTATAACGTGAACGCGGATGAGGCGGCGGGCGCCATCGCGGGCGCCGTGAAGGCTGAAAAATTGATTTTTTTAACCGATGTGCCGGGTATCTGCGGGAAAAAAGAGGATCCCAAAAGCCTTTTGTCGTCGCTCAAGGCCAAAGACGTGCCCCAGTTGATTAAGAAGGGCGTCATTTCGGGTGGCATGATCCCCAAGGTGGAAGCCTGTTTGACGGCCCTCAAAAAGGGCGTCCATAAGACCCATATCATTGACGGCACCAAGCCCCACGCGCTTCTATTAGAAATTTTCACGCCTTCCGGCGTGGGAACCGAAATCATTCCTTAATAAAGATTTTCGATCTTCCGAAGGTCTTACGCATTGTTCCGCGTGGATTTTCGGCGGCCTGTGGTATAATTCCGCCCGTCGCTACTCTATACCACAGGTTGAGGTTCCATTCATGAAGTGCCCCTTTTGTGGTCACCAAGAAGATAAAGTGATGGATTCCAGGCCAAGCAAGGGCGGGTCCGCCATCCGCCGCCGCCGGGAATGCCTCAAGTGCGAAAAACGGTTTACCACCTACGAGCAGATCGAGGAAATTCTTCCGATGGTGGTCAAGCGCGACGGACGCCGGGAGCCCTTTGACCGTTTGAAGATCGTGGCGGGCATCCGCAAGGCGGTTGAGAAGCGCCCGGTTTCCTCGGAGCGCATTGAGTCGCTGGTGGATGACATTGAGAACAACCTGATGGAACGGGCGGCGAAGGAAATCAACTCCACCGAAGTGGGGGAGATGGTGGTGCGCCGGCTTCAGGATTTGGACGATGTGGCTTATGTCCGTTTCGCCAGCGTTTACCTTCAATTCAACAATATCGACGCGTTTCTGGATGTGGTCAAAAAGCTGCACTCCAAAAAAAGCTAAGATTCATTCAATGCAATTTGCAATGATGCCCCGGGCCTCCTTATCATTTTCTGAAAGCCCGGGACAATGTCGCTTACCTTAACTATTATTTGGAGAAGCGACGCGCACGCAGATGAACGCGGATTAAAATCTATCTTTATCGGCGTCCATCTGCGTTTATCAATGCTAAATAAGTCTTGTGTGGAAATCAAATAAGGAAAAACCATGGCACAAATCAGGCCTTTTCGCGCGGTCCGTTACGCTTTAGGAAAATCGTCGAATCTGAGCAAGGTTTTGGCGCCCCCCTATGATGTCATTTCCACGGCGCAAAAAAAGGAACTGCAAAAAAGCAGCCCCCTCAACGTGATCCGGTTGATTATCGGCAATCCCAGCCACGAACAACACAAGGCTTCCGATTATTCGGCCGCGCAGAGGCATTTTAAAGCCTGGCAAAAATCCGAATCCTTGAAGCGCGACGAAACGCCCTCGATTTACATCTACCAGCAGGTTTTTAAGATTGAGGGAAAAACTTATCAGCGCACGGGCTTCGTGGGGCTGTCCCAGCTCACGCCCTTCGGCGGAAAAAAAGGCGGTATCTTGGCCCACGAGCACACGCTCAGCGGCCCGAAGGCGGATCGCCTTAAACTGATGAAGGCCTGTCACGCTAATTTCAGCTGTATCTTTTCGCTTTACCCCGATCAAAAGGGCGTGGGCGCGCTTTTGAAAAAGGTGACGGCCCGCAAGCCTGACATGACGGTGGCTTATCCGCAAGAGATCGTCAACAAGGTCTGGAAAGTTTCTGATCCCAAATGGATCGCGGCTTTGCGGCAAAAGATGAAATCGGAAACCCTTTTTATCGCCGATGGCCATCACCGCTATGAAACCGCCTTGGCTTACCAGGCTTTTCGCGGCAAGGGCAAGGGTGGGAAGCTGGGGAGCCGTCCTTTCGATCACGTGATGATGATGTTTGTGGCCATGAGGGATCCGGGTTTGGTCATCCTGCCCACCCACCGCATGTTGCCGCATAAGTTCGCCGATTCGCCTTCGCTTCTTTTGAGCCGATTGTCGTCCTTGGGGGAGATCCATCCCTACGGGAAAAGCCTCGCCGGCTCCGCGCCTTGGAATTGGCTGGCCAAGATGGGCGCTAAGCGCCCGACGATTGGTTTTTCCTTTGACGGCAAAAAGCTGTTCGCGCTTCAATTTTCACCGGCGGTTAAGGGGTCGGACTTATTGAAGGGCTTGTCGGACGCGCAAAAGGGTTTGGATGTCACGCTTTTGCACCGCCTGGTATTGGAACCCTTTTTCGGCATCACCAAGGAAAAGGTGGAGCATGAGATTTCTTTCACCAGCAAAGCCGAGGAAGCGGTTCAAAGGCTTAAAAAACGGGATTTTGGCTTGGTCTTTTTCCTGAACCCCACCCGGATCGATCAATTGCGGGATGTGGCGATGAAACAAGAACGCATGCCCCAAAAATCCACGTACTTTTATCCCAAGCTCGTTACGGGATTGGTCTTCAATCACCTGGACTCTTTTTAAAATTCACCGCAAAAAAGGCATTTTGCATTGATCAAGGCGGATGAAAGCCGATAAAAAATACAGAACTACGCATTGGGGAAAGCGCTATAGGTAAACCGTCCCTACGTCATTGGGCGGAACATCGTTCAATGGTTTTAGCGATGAAGCAATTTCACCGCAATGACGGCCAAGACAAGTCTTGTTTGCCAAGTATGCAGTTCCAAAAAGTATCATCCGCATTTATCCGCCTTGATCAATGCAAAATGCCTTTGTTTTTGTGTTGTTGTCCTTGCCGTGGAGCCGGGGGATAGGTAGAATCGGGCCCTCGAAAACCCCCATCTTTAGGAGGCCTCATGAGCCGTTTAATCGTCGAAGTGAAAAGTCGCGAAATTTTAGATTCCCGTGGAAACCCCACCGTGGAAGTGGATGTTCGTTTGGAAGACGGGACTTTAGGCCGCGCGGCGGTTCCTTCGGGCGCCTCCACCGGTGAATATGAGGCGGTCGAGCTTCGGGACGGCGACAAAAAACGTTATGGCGGCAAGGGTGTGTCCAAGGCCGTGGCGAACGTGAACACGAAAATCGGGCCGAAGGTCATGGGCTTTGACGCGACCAACCAAAGGGCCATTGATCGTTATATGAACGAATTGGATGGGACCCCGAACAAGGCCAAATTGGGTGCCAACGCGATTTTGGGCGTTTCCCTGGCCGTGGCGAAAGCCGCCGCGACTTCTTTAGGCCTTCCTTTATACCGCTACCTGGGCGGCACCGACGCCAAGACCCTGCCGGTTCCCATGATGAACATCATCAACGGCGGCGTTCACGCCGACAACAACGTGGACCTGCAAGAATTCATGGTGATGCCGGTGGGCGGCAAGAGCTTCAAGGAATCTTTAAGGATCGGCGCCGAGGTGTTCCACGCCCTGAAAGGTGTTTTGCACGGCAAAAAGCTGAACACGGCCGTGGGTGACGAGGGCGGATTCGCCCCCGATTTGAAATCCAACGAGGAAGCCCTACAGGTCATCATCGAGGCCATTAAAAAAGCCGGCTACCATCCGGGCAAGGATGTTTTGATCGCTTTGGACGCCGCCTCCGCCAGCTTCTATGAAAAAAGCAAAAAGAATTACTTGCTGGAAGCCGAAGCCCAAAAGGAAAAGACCAACCTCCAAATGATCGACTTTTACGCCAATCTGGTGGAAAAGTATCCGATCATCTCGATCGAGGACGGTTTGGACGAGAACGATTGGGACGGCTGGAAAAAGCTGACCGAGCGCCTGGGCCAAAAGGTCCAATTGGTCGGGGACGATCTTTTCGTGACCAATACCACCCGTTTGAAGACCGGGATTGAAAAGGGAATCGCCAATTCCATTTTGATCAAGGTGAACCAAATTGGGACCTTGACCGAGACTTTGGAAGCCATTGAGATGGCCAAAAAGGCCGGTTATACCGCCATCGTTTCCCACCGTTCGGGGGAAACCGAGGACACGACCATCGCCGATATCGCGGTGGCCACCAACGCGGGCCAGATCAAGACGGGTTCGGCTTCCCGGACCGACCGCATCGCCAAGTACAACCAACTTCTTCGCATTGAGGAAGAGTTGGGCGATTCGGCCCAGTACTTAGGCCGGGACGTTTTCTACAACCTGTAATCGAGGACGCATTGAGCTTGGCATCCGCCGCCGCACCCAGGATTTACGAGCGAGTCACCGAATTGGTGGGGCGAACCCCGCTGGTTCAGATCCATTCGCACGGGGTCGCCGGCGTTAAGCTTTTCGCCAAGCTCGAATCGTTTAATCCCGGCGGTTCGGTCAAGGACCGTCCGGCGGTCCGCATGATCCAGGAAGGTATCCGCTCGGGTCTGCTCACCCACGATAAAATTATCTTGGACGCGACCTCGGGCAACACGGGCATCGCTTACGCCATGATCGGCGCGGCCCTGGGCTATAAGGTATTGCTTGCCATGCCGGCCAATGTCAGTGATGAGCGCAAACGCATTCTCAAATCTTTTAACGCCCAGGTGGAATATTCCAGTCCGATGGACGGTTCCGACGGGGCGATCCGGCTGGCCCGTGAAATGTATAAGCGGAGCCCCGAAAAATATTATGTTCCCGATCAGTACAACAACCCCGAAAACCCCAAAGCCCATTACCTGACCACGGCTGAGGAAATTATGGAATGCGTGGGGGATGAGATCACCCACTTCGCGGCGGGGATCGGAACCAGCGGAACCTTGATGGGAACGGGCAAACGGCTCAGGGAGCTCAAACCCTCCGTGAAAATTGTGGCATTGGAACCGGCGGAGCCTTTCCACGGTTTGGAAGGTTTGAAACACATGGCTTCTTCCATTGTGCCCGGCATTTACGACACCCATGGTTTTGACTTTAAGATCGCCATGGACACGGAAGAATCTTACGAGTGGGTTCAGCGCTTGGCGCGGAAGGAAGGGCTTTTAGTGGGCCTTTCCAGCGGCGGCGCCATGGACGGCTGCATAAAATTGGCCAAGGAAATCAAGCAAGGCTGTATCGTGACGGTTTTCCCGGATTCGGGGGATAAATATCTTTCCACTCGCGTGTGGGAACAGGGTGTTTCATGATCCGTTTTGAGAAAAAAGCTGAAGCCGAGATGACGGGTATTGGGGAACGGGGTTTCCCGCATGAAATCTGCGGATTAATGTTGGGCAAGTCCTCGCCTGAACGGGTTGTCACTGAGGTTTTCGAATGCGGAAACCTGAATAAGCTCAAACCCGAAACCCGCTATGACATGGACCCGAAGGATTACCTCAAGGGGGAAGCCTTGGCTCGTCAAAAGGGTCTGGATGTCCTCGGCATCTTTCATTCGCATCCCGATCATCCGGACAAGGCGTCGGAGACGGATCGCCAAGCCGCTTGGCCCGGGTTCTCCTATGTGATCATGTCGATCCAAAAGGGCAAGTTCGCTTCCATGCGGTCTTGGGTCTTGGACGCTTCGTCCCAATTTGAGGAAGAACCGATCTCCCCAAGCATTTAAGCAAAATTTTTTTTACAATGATGAACGCAGATGAACGCCGATAAAAATGGATTATGAATCTTTTGAAAATCTGCGTCCATCTACGTTCATCAATGCAAAATGCCTTTGATTGAGGTTTTTGTGAAATTTCACACCGAGTACCTTTGGTTCAACACCAAAAACCACCGCGAATACATCAACATTACGGGTGAAGTCGAGAAGGCCCTCAAGAAGAGCGGCATTCAAGAGGGCATGATTTTGGTTTCCGCCATGCATATCACCGCCGGGGTTTACGTGAATGACGCCGAAAGCGGGCTCATCGCCGACATTGACGAGTGGCTGGAAAAGCTGGCTCCTTATAAAGAAGGCTACCGGCATCACCAAACCGGCGAAACCAACGGGGATTCCCATTTGAAAAGCCTTTTGGTGCATCATGAGGTCGTAGTGCCCGTGACCGCGGGAAAATTGGACTTGGGGCCCTGGCAGCAGGTCTATTACGCCGAGTTTGACGGCCAACGCAAGAAACGTCTTTTGATTAAGGTCATGGGGGAATAGGTTGCTTTTTTATCCCCTCGCCCCTTGCGGGAGAGGGCTAGGGTGAGGGGTGTCGTTCGATGTGCCCGGCTTCGCTGAGCTACGCCAGGCAATCTTTGCCTCTTATCATTTCATTGGAGGCAAAGATTGGAATCCTCAAAACCCGAATTTGAAAAGTATCTAATGGTTTGCGTCAATGAGCGTCCGGCAGGGGAGCGCGTGGCTTGTGGATCCAGCTTTTGCGGGAAGGAACTTGCCGCGGCCTTTAAGGACGCTGTCAAAAAGGCGGGGCTGGCCGGAAAGATCCGGGTGTCTAAAACCTATTGCTTGGACGTCTGCGAGCAAGGGGCGAATGTGCTGTTTTATCCTGAGAATGTCTGGTTCAAGCAGGTTTCTTTGGAAGATGTGCCCGCCATCCTTGAGAAAATCGGGATTAAACCTTAGGATGAACAGCTGCTCTCGAGGACTGAGTTTTCCTCGAGAGACAAAGTGTCCCCCTTCGCCCCATTTCCACTCCGCTAACGCTGCGTGGGGGCTTCGGGGGACATTTCAAGCTTCTGTAGGATAATTTTTGTGCCCCCTGTTCAAAACGTCCGGCTCCGCTAACGCTGCGCCAGACAGAACAGGGGATCATGAAATGTCTGTTTTGGACATTTCGTGGAACATTTCATGGGGGTGACCGGTTTCGACTGGGGAACTGAACTTTAGGGAGCGTGTCGAGGCGCCATCGCTCGTCAAACATGGCAACGGTTTAACTGCCGATAACCAGTTAGCTCTGGCCGCTTAAAGCGGTTAGCGTTTCACCCTTGATGCCTATTAAGGGGATGGAACGTAAGCAGTAGGCTGGTCCGTGACGGGTTTGTTCCACCGACGAACGGACGAGAACCAATGGGACTGGCTCTCCGCCGGCCGCTCGGGAGCGAGCGGAGAGCGAGATTCATTCCGGAGCTACGCACGTAGGGCCCTTTACGGATGTTTTTCAGGACGTGGGTTCGATTCCCACCACCTCCACCAGTCTCCGCCCCTATGGGGGGCTACGCCTGGCAAGCCAGTCTTCGGTATTCGCGTTACCAAACGGTAGCGTTATGCGGAGACTGCCCGGCGTAGTTCCCTTGTGAGGGAACGAAGCGGGGCGATTTTGCCTCGCTTTTTTTATTAGGCCCCTAAAGGGGCTATGGTTAATAGTAGGACTCATTCATGTACGTCGATATTATTCGCAGTATTCAACACCCTGACCAAACCTATGTAGGTTCTTCGCAAGACTTCAAGAAACGGCTGACGGAACACAACACCGGCAAGTCGCCCCATACGTCAAAATTTAAGCCATGGAAACTGGAAGTGGTTGTCTGGTTCGACGATGATTTAAAGGCTGTTGAATTTGAAAAGTATTTAAAAAGCCATTCGGTCGGGGTTTTCGATCTAAACACTTTGAACGAATTTCTCATTGATTGGTTTTATTTTTGTATCCCTTTGCTTTTTTAACCGCTTCAGTGTTAGCCTTCCAAAATCAACCATCTTCCGGAGGATATTCATGCCGACAGTCAAAGCTTACGCCGCGAAAACCGCTAAAGCCCCTTTGGGCCCTCATACGATTGAACGCCGGGAACCGGGCGCGCCGGACGTTGTGATTGACATCCTCTACGCCGGTATCTGCCACTCGGACATCCATCAGGTCCGCGAGGAATGGGGACCGGGAACCTTCCCGATGGTTCCGGGCCACGAGATCGTGGGCAAGGTGACCAAGGTCGGAGCCTCTGTTTCGAAGTTCAAAGTGGGGGACACGGTGGGTGTGGGATGTTTCGTGGATTCCTGCCGCGAGTGTGAAGCTTGCAAGGCCGGGGAAGAGCAATATTGCGAAAAGGGTTCTAACTTTACCTACAACAGCTTTGAGAAAGACGGCAAAACCCCGACCTATGGCGGGTACTCGGCCCAGATCGTGGTCGATGAGAAATATGTCCTCCGCATTCCTGAGGGTATTCCGTTGGAAGCCGCCGCGCCGCTTTTGTGCGCCGGGATTACCACCTATTCGCCCTTGCGGACATGGAAAGTCAAAGCCGGCGACAAGGTCGCCGTGGTGGGACTGGGCGGTTTGGGCCACATGGCGGTCAAACTGGCGGCGGCGATGGGAGCCGAGGTCACGGTTCTGAGTACTTCCGACAACAAGCAGGCCGATGCCGAGCGTCTGGGCGCCAAGCATTTTGCCAACACGAAAGACCCGAAAACTTTCGAAAAGCACGCCAACACTTTTGATTTCATGATCAACACGGTGGCGGCCAATATCGACCTCAATCAGTATTTGAACTTATTAAAGCGGGACGCCACCTTGGTCTTGGTGGGCGTGCCCACGGCGCCGGCACCGGTCACGGCTTTCGCCTTGATCGGCAAACGCCATCGTTTGGCGGGATCGCTCATCGGCGGAATCCGTGAAACCCAGGAGATGCTGGATTTCTGCGGTCTTAAAAAGATTGGTTCGGATGTCGAGGTCATTTCGGTGGATAAAGTCAACGAAGCCTATGATCGAGTGGTCAAAGGCGACGTGAAGTACCGATTTGTCATCGATATCAAGAGTTTGAAATAAGATTCGAATGAACCGGACTTTCTTTTTTTTATTGGCTTGGGGCATGGTACTGGGGTTGAGCCTGACGCTGAGCGGTTCCAGTTGCGGGCCCAAACACGTGACGCTCGAATACGACGTGACCGGAAGCGGGGGAGTCACTAATTCCGCTTCAATTACCTATGCCTCACCGATTCAAAGCAACGCCGCCACGCTGGGGGTTAGTTTGCCTTGGACCATAAGCCTTCCGGCGACGATTACCGAAGGCACTTATATGGGTACCTATGTCTATCTTTACGCCCAGAACAATGGTTCGGACGCGAGCAGTGCCTTGACCGTTACCATCAAGGAAAATGGCGCTATTTTCAATCAAGCTTCCACCATCGGCGCGTTCCCCGCGGCCGTTTCCATCTATGGGACTTTCTAAATTACCTTTTAAAAGTAAGCTTAAAATAAATTGTCAACCCGGCCCTAAGCGAATTGGTGGTTTGGGTGTTGATGTTCCCGCCGAGTTTATTCCGCTTTAACGGAAAACCTAAGGGGCTTTATCGCTTCTTTATTTCTAAAGTGCGCGCGGAGTTTGCCGTTAGTAGGCCCCGAAATCAAAAAACTTTGCAAAGCTTAAAGCTTTTGTTAGACTAACTTTCGCTTTCATTCACCTCAACCAACAAGAGGCTTCCTTTGCGGAAAATTTTAGGGTCTGGCTTTTGCGCGCTTTTGATTTCGTTGACTTTTTCCCAGGTTCAGGCGGCGGGTCCCACTTATATTCACGATTCCATCGGCGTCAACACGACCTGGTCCCCCGACGGCAATCCTTACATCATTCAAAATGACATTACGGTCGCCAAGGGCGCGGTTTTGACCATCGCCCCGGGAACTGAGATCCATTTTGTGGCCAATACCTCGGGCAAGCCGGGGGATGGACCCAATTTGGTGGTGGAAGGCGGATTGAGGGCGGTGGCCGATAATACCCAGCCGATCTCCTTTATGCCGGATACCAACGGAACCTTGTGGGGCGCGATTTACTTTTATGGCAGCGACCCGGCGAACTCCATTTTGCAGGCTTGTTTAATTAAAGGCGGCCGGGTGGTTTGTAACGCGGCCTCGCCCATGATCACCGGCTGCGCCATCTATGGAGCCCAAAGCGGCGTGGAAATCGCACTTAATTCCAGCCCCCAAATTATTCATAACCGCATCACCGCCAATGGTGTGGGTTTTGTGTTGATCTCGGATACCTCGAGCCCGGTGATTTCGAATAATGAGATCTACAACAACAAGTACGGGTTTTACCTGAAAGATTTCGGGACGCCGACTATCTCGAACAACCACATCTACAACAACTTGAACTACAACATCGTGAACTACTCCCCGAAATCGATGGTTTTGCCCGATAACGATTTTAGACAAACCGATCCCAACCTGATCGCTAAAACGATTTATGACGGCCTTTATAATCCGCAATTGGGCCGGGTGACTTTCCCGGTGATGGCGGGACAGACGGCCCCCAGCCAAATAGCGGCAAACGGGGCGGTCAGCCAAACCAAGCCCAACATTCAGGAAGAGGATTTGTGGAGTTACGGGCGTCCCTTTGACGCGATGAAGGTCAGCAATCTCGAGGCGAAAAAAAATAAGCCTTCGGGGATGATGAAAGTTCTGGCGGTTGGCGCGACAGCGGTCGTCACGGCGGTTTTGCTTTTTCTATAGGCTTTTCCGGAGCCGTTGGAACAACCCATGACTTTACCGAACCCTTCTGATCAACGGGTGGCCCCCCGTTTTCCTGTCCACTTTCATATCCGGTTCCGCTTGTTACGCTCTCCCAGCGGGGAAGCGCCCGAGGAAAACCTGCATAACGGCAATAATTTGATGGCCAACCTCAGCCGGACAGGCTTTTTTCTTTCCACCAAAAACTATCTCGAAGTCAATTCATTGGTTGAGATTGAATTCCCCCTTGAAACGATTGAAGCGCCCCTTTTGGGTCAGGCGGAAGTGGTGCGGTCGAATTATCACAATTTTCCCTCCCAAGGCCGCTATGAATACGGCTTAAAATTTACCCTTTTGCGTCCGCAGGATGATGAAATCCTCGTAAAATTCCTTCAAAAGAACGGGTTCGCTTAAAAGAGGCTCTTTTCCCTGGATTGTTCCAGAGGAAACCTCGTGTTAGAATCCTGCCTCGTGCCTCTGGCCCGAATCGGCTGAATTCTTATCCCGTGAATTTTGCGGCGGGGGAAACTTGGCGAGCTCCTGCTTCGTCCAACTTCAAGATGGGATGACCTCAGGGCCGATACTATTTTTAAGGAGTTGTTCATGCGTATTCTTAGTTTGATCACCTGCTTGTTTTTGCTGGCTTCCACGTCTTTCGCGAAAGATTTCAAGATGGCGACCGTTGATTTGGCCAAGCTGTTTAATGAATATCCGGGCACCAAAGACGCCCAGGATAAATTCACGGCCTTGGCGGCGGATAAGCAAAAGGGCATTCTGAAAGAAAAACAGGATTTGCAAAAACTGAGCGATGATTTCGATAAACAAGCCTCGGTTTTGACTCCTTCGCAAAAATCGGACAAGGAATATATCCTGAAGAAAAAATACGAGGATTACACACAGGATAGCAACCAGGTTATGGCCGCGTTGAAAGCCCAGCAGGATCAAATGACCGATGATCTGTTGGTCCAGATCAAGGCCATTATCGTGAAGGTCGCGCAAGCCAAGGGTTACGACGTGGTGTTGGATTCGGAAAAAACCATCCTCGTCAATAACCCGGTGGATTTGACCGACGAGGTCGCCAAACAATTTCCGGCGTCGGCCCCGGCCGCGTCCGATAGTGGATCAGCCTCGCCCGCGAATTAATTGATGGGCCGGTCTTTTTCCTTAAAAGAATTGGCGGAAAAATTGGGGGGCTCCTTTATTGGAGACCCCCAAACGTCTTTGCGGGGCATCGCGCCTTTGGCGTCGGCCCGCGAGGGGGATCTGACCTTTGTGACCCATTCCCGCTACGCTTCCTTCGCCCAATCCACGGGCGCTTCGGCGATTCTTTGCGAAAAGGAAATGCCGGGGGTCAATAAAGCCTATGTGTTGGTGCCCAATCCTTATTTGGTTTTAGCCAAAGCTATTTCGCTTTTTCATCCCGGCCCAAGCCATGAACCGGGGATCCGTGCCGGAGCCCAGGTCCATCCGTCGGCCCGGGTGGATCCGTCCGCCGCGATCTACGCGGGCGTTACGGTTTCGGCGGGCGCCCAAGTGGGCGCGCGAAGCGTCCTTTTTCCGGGGGTATTCCTGGGAGACGAAGCGGTGGTTGGCGCGGATTGCCTGATTTACCCCAATGTCACGATCCGGGAAAATTGCCGGATCGGGAACCGGGTGATTCTTCAACCCGGGGTGGTCATCGGGTCCGATGGGTTTGGCTTCGCCAAAGACAAGGAAAAGTACGTCAAGATTCCCCAGGTGGGAAACGTGGTGATTGAGGATGATGTGGAACTGGGCGCGAATGTTTGCGTGGATCGGGCCGTGCTGGGAACCACGCGGATCGGCGAAGGCACCAAACTAGACAACCTGATTCAGGTCGGCCATAACGTAGTCATCGGCCGCCATGGCGTGATCGCGGCCCAAACCGGAATCGCGGGCTCCACCACCGTGGGCGACTTTACCATGATGGGCGGCCAGGTAGGTTTGGCGGGCCATTTGGAAATCGGGGACGGAGTCACCCTGGCGACCCGCACGGGAGTCATGGAAGACATCCCGGCGAAGGGCCTTTATTGGGGCTCGCCTTCGGCGCCGATGGCGGAAGAAATGAAAAATGTGGCGGCTTACCGCCAATTGCCCGTCTTGCTGAAACGCGTTCGTCAGTTGGAAAAAGCCATCGAAAAAATCCAAGGCGTGAAAAAACATGACGCTTAAAACATTTCCCCAACAACGCACGATCAAAAAAGCTTTTTCCTTCCAAGGCAAGGGGCTTCATACGGGCTCCGAATGCGCGGTGACCGTTTCGCCGGCCCCGGCGGGAAGCGGGATCCGCTTTTTCCGAAAAGATCTCGGCGCGGAGATCCTCCTGACGCCCTATGGGGTCACCAGCACGGCCCGGGGAACGACTTTGACGGGAGAGAAAAACGCCAAGATCCATACCATTGAGCATTTCCTCGCGTCCGTCCAGGGCTTGGGCCTCAACAACTTAAAAGTTGAGATGACCGGCGAGGAAATGCCCATCATGGATGGAAGCGCGGTTTCCTTTTGCCGGGCGCTGGATCAGGCCGGTTGGGTGGAGCAGGGGGACAAGGTGGATCCCTTGGTCATTACCGAAACCCTGGAGCTTCAATTTGGGGACGTGTTTTTGAAAGCGGAGCCTTTTGACGGCCTCCTTTTGGATGTGACCATTTCCTTTCCGAATCCGGGATTGGAGCATCAACAGGTCCAGGTCGCGATTACGCCGGGAAACTTTGAGAAAGAGTTGGCCCCGGCCCGCACCTTTTGCTTTGAGAAGGAAGTGGAAGCTTTGCGCCAGCAAGGACTCATCAAGGGCGGCGATTTGGATTGCGCCTTGGTGGTGGGGGAAAAAGGGGTTTTGAACGGACCGCTTCGGTTCGTGGATGAGTTTGTCCGGCATAAAACCATGGATCTTTTGGGCGATTTGACCCTGCTCAACCGGCCATTGGTAGGCAAGATTACGGTGAAAAAAGCCGGCCACCGTTTTCATGTGGAGTTGGCGAAGGCCTTGGAGGAAAAATTCGGGAAAAAAAGCGCCGCCGCCGGGCCGTCGAACCAGAAAAAGGGAGAAACCATGCTTGATATCATCGAGATTCAAAAGCTTTTGCCGCACCGCTATCCTTTTCTTTTAGTGGATCGGATCCTGGAATTGGAACCCGGTAAAAGGGCGGTGGGGCTTAAAAATGTCTCGATGAACGAGACTTTTTTTCAGGGTCATTTTCCTGGCCACCCGGTCATGCCGGGAGTTTTGATTTTGGAAGCCTTGGCCCAGGTCGGCGGCGTCGCGGTTTTGGCCGCCCGGGACGGGGACAACAGCAAAATCCAATACCTGGCTGGCATCAACGGGGCGCGGTTTCGAAGGCCGGTCAACCCCGGGGATCAGCTGCGCTTGGAAGTGGATGTGATCGTCCTCCGCACGAAAATCTGCAAACTGGCGGCCAAGGCGCTGGTGGACGGTCAAGTGGTGGCGGAGGCCGAGATCACCTGCGCCCTGGTGGATAAGGGACAAAGCGGGGAGATGGTCTAATGTCTCAAATTCATCCGACGGCCATCGTGGATCCCAAAGCCCGGTTAGGCGCGGGCGTGACAATCGGCCCTTACGCCATTGTCGACGGCAACGTCACCATAGGCGACGGCACGTCCGTGGGTCCGCACGCGGTCATCACGGGCAACACGATTTTAGGCAAAAATAACCGTATCTTCACGGGTGCGGTGGTTGGCAGCGAGCCCCAGGACGTCAAATACGCGGGCGAGCGAACCTGGCTGGAGATCGGGGATAACAACCTGATCCGGGAATACGCCACCATCAATCCCGGCACGGGCGAAGGCACCAAGACCGTAATCGGGAACGACAATTGGCTCATGATCCAAAGCCATGTGGGCCACAACTGCGTGGTCGGCAACCATGTGAAGCTGGCGAATTTGGCGACCCTGGGCGGCCATGCCCGGATCGATGATTACGCCAATATCGGGGGCGTCACCCCGGTGCATCAATTCGTGCGGGTGGGAAAATACGCCATGATCGGCGGCGGCTTCCGGGCGGTTCAAGACGTGGTGCCGTACATGATCGCGGGCGGGGAACCCCTGCATATCGCCGGGATCAACCAGGTCGGGTTGGAGCGGGCGAATTTCCCCAAAGAAACCATTGATCACTTGAAGAAAGCCCATAAGGTGATTTTCCGAAGTAACCTAACGCTTCAAGAGGCCGTCACGGCGCTGAACCGGGATTTTCCGCCTTTGGAGGAGATCAAAACCTTGGTCGAGTTCCTCACCCAATCCCAGCGCGGAATCGTCCGGTAATCCGGATAGTGAAAACCCCTCCCACCATTGGATTGATCGCGGGGGCCGGCGAATTGCCGTTTCTTTTCGCGGCCCGCGCCCGGCAGGCGGGTCACCCGCTTAAAATCGCCGCCTTGCGCGGCGAAGCCTCGCCGAGCCTGGAACGGCTGGGGGACGCGGTGGAATGGATCTCCATCGGGCAATTGGGGAAACTCATTTCCTTTTTCAAAAAAGAAAAGGTGCGCCAGGCCGTGATGCACGGCCGGGTGCGGCACGGCCGATTGTTCTCGAATCTGCGGTTTGATTTTAGGGCGCTGGCGCTTTTAGCCCGGGCCAAAAACCGCTCCGGGGAAGCCCTGCTGAAAGAAATCGCCTTTGAACTGGGCCGCGACGGCGTGCGGTTGATGGACGCGCGTTTTTTGATGGACGATTTGATCGCGGCGCGCGGCGGAATGACCCGGCGAAAACCCTCGGCGTTCGAGCAAAAAACCATCCGGTATGGTTTGGCCATGGCCCGACAATTGGCGAAGGCGGCGGTGGGCCAGACCCTGCTTTTAAAAGGCGGGGCGGTGGTGGCCGTGGAAGCCTTGGAGGGCACGAATGAGGCGATCCGGCGCGCGGGAACCCTGGCCGGCAAGGGCGTCATCCTGATCAAAACGGCGAGCCCCCGCCAGGATTGGCGGTTTGATATTCCCACGGTGGGTTTGAAAACTTTGGAACATTTGGCGAAAATTCATTCCGCCGGTTTGGTCGTGGAGGCGGGCAAAACCTTTTTGCTGGATCAAGAAAAGACCGTGGCTTTCGCCGACCGCGCGGGGTTGTTTCTTCAGGCGGTTTAAGCGGCCGCCGTCAGCGGTTCTTTCGAAGCAGCAGCCAGATTCCCCCTAAGCCGAACAGGACATTGGCGGTCCACATGGAAACGAAGGGCGAAAGGGTCCCAGAGGTTCCCAGCGTCTGAAAAACCTGCATGCCGCCGATATAAATAAAGGCGACGATCAGGCAGATCCCAAAGCTCGCCGCCACGCCGCTGTACTTGCCCATGCTCCAGCCCCAGGACACCCCAAGAAGCGCCAGGATGACGCAGGCGAAAGGGAACGCGATTTTTTTGTGAAGCTCAATTAATTCCTTGTGATAATCCGCGCCGTTTTCCTTCAGATGCTGGATATTGTAATAAAGCTGCACGATGTTAACGACCGCGCCTTCTTCCTCGTCCTTGAGCAGATCCCCGGGTTTTTCATCCAAGTTGAATGGCGCGCGGTCGAAGGGCTTGCAGGATAGCTCGGCGCCCGTGTCGTCGAAAATCCTGAAATAACCGTTTTGGAAAAACCACTGACCATTTTGGTAAACGGCTTGTTTGGCGTCGATGCGGGATTTCAAATGGATTCCATTGTCGAAGCTCAAGACAATAATGTCGCTCATCGTGTTCGTGGGGCCGTCGAAATGACCGATATGGATCATCTGATTGTCCGATCCCATCAGCGACAGATTCGACTTGGCGGTGGTTGGGGTTTGGGGGCGGCGCTCAATGTCGTCCCAGCGGATCTGGCGGTCAAGTGAATTGGCCTTGGGGACGATCAACTCGTTGAAAAGGATGGTCAGTCCAAAAACCACCACGCCGCAAAACAGGATGGGCCGCGCCACCAGGAAAATACTGGCTCCGCCGGCCCGCATGGCCATCAGTTCATTCAACTTGGCCAGGTTGCTGAGCGAGAAAAGAACGGCCATCAGCACCGCGATGGGGATAATTTCCAAAAGCAGCCCCGGAATTTTTAAAAGGTAGTATTCCAAGGTGATCCAAAAGCCCGGTTTTTGCTGCATGACATAATGCAGTTCATCGAAAACCTGGATGATTAAAATGATCACGGAAAAGGCGAAAAGCGAAAGCAGAAAGGGGAGCAGGAATTGGCTCAGGATATAGCGGGAAATGATTTTCACGAGGCCCTTCTTTTACGATGAGAGATCGGCCACCGGAAAGCCTGGTTCTCGAAAGCGACCAGATAGTAGAGGATAAATCCAATGGACGCCAGGGTCGCGTTGGCCCCCCACAACCCCACGATCGGGTTGAGCTCGCCCCTTTGGCTTAAAACCTGCCCCAAAACCAAAAGTAAGTAATAAATAAAGATCATGGAGATGCCGATCACAAAGGCCATGAAACCCTTGGATCGGGTCCAGAGTCCCAGGGGGGCGCAAAACCAAGTCAGGGCCAGGCAGGCGAAGGGCAAGGCCAGCCTTTTTTGGTATTCGGCTTTCAGGTAAAGGATCCGGTTGGGATCATTGGAGGTGGCGATCTCATCGGACAACTCGCCCAAGTTCATTTCCTCATAGTCTTTTTTAACGTCGGATAAATGGGCCAGCTGATTTTCCATGTTCAAATGGATGAGATATTTATCGAAGTAGAGGCGGTCGTAACTATGGTAATTGATGTTGTCCCACATAATGACGCCTTGGTTGAGGTGGAAAAAAAGTTGGAAGGTTTTTTGATTGGTGTCCAGCCAGCCGCTTTGGGCCACTGTGGTCTGCAAGGGGGCCGTGGAAGAAACCCGGTTGAAAACCTTGACGTCCTTGAAGAGCCCGCTGGGATCGAGTTGGTCGATATAAAACTGATAGCCGTCGAAAAGATTGATGAAAGTTTTTTCCTGGACGGCCACGTTGGCCTGGTTTTCCAGGATTTTAAAATGGGTTTTTTTGAAGGCGAAATTGGCGGTGGGGAGTATGAAGGCGTTGAAATAAAGCATGCCGGCGGTCATGACCACCGAGAAAAGAAGCACGGGATAAATCAGCTGGAACAAATGGACTCCGCCGCTTTTGAAGGCCGTGATTTCCATGTCCGAGCTCAAGCGGCCGTAGGCCATCAGTGTGGCGATCATCATGGCCATGGGAACGGTTAAAGAAAGCACGAAGGGAATGAGGCTGAAATAAAGCACCAAGGTGTCCCCCAAGGGGACTTTTTTATTAATGACCAGATCCAAAAGCACGAAAACCTTGTTGAGGATGAAGATGAAGGTGAGGGCGGAAACGCTGATCAGGAATGAGGGCGCGATTTCCCAAAGAATATAGCGTTGGGCGATTTTCAATGAGGTTTCCTTGGATAATTTCGGGCCCGAGTATAACACAGCCCAAGGGCCGGAGGGGGGCGGTTCCAAACGCCGTGTTCCGGCGGTTGGGGCGGGTTTTCCGGCGGTTCGGGGTTTCTTTTTTAAAGCTCCTTTTTTTGTGGGATATTTAGTAAGGGGCGTTTGAATAAATGGGCCGGGGGCGGGCGAAAATGAGTCATCGTCTTTTGGGGAATATTGCTATGATTTGGGGCGATTCGCGGACGGTCCGCCGGGTTGACAAGAAAGGATGGGGCATGCCCCAAGGATGGAAAAAATTTCTTTCACTGGACTTCGCGCGGGATTATGGCCGTTCTTTCCTGAAGCTTTTGCTCATCGTGAATCCCCTCTGGACGCTGGGAGTCAGCTTCTTTTCCGGGGAAAAATCCATTGATTCCATCTTTTTCCGGTGGGGATGGGATTTTCTTGAGGCCACGCTGGTTTGTTTGTTCGGCATGGGAGCGATCCGGCTTTATTTGGAAATGGAGCGGGGTTGGATTTCCTGGTCGGGCCGCGACCGGCCGCGGCACGGGATGGGTTGGTACCTGTTGTTCCTGGCTTTTTTGATTCCCCCGGGCCTCATTCTGGCCCTTCACTTGATGGTGTCCTTGATTAATTGGATTTATATCGGGCCCGCTATCGAGCCCCGCTTTCAATGGTTTTACTACGGCAAAGAAATATTCGGCGGTTGGCTGTTGCTGCTCATTTGTTTCTTTTTTATCTCCTGGCAGGACTTGCGGGACGCGGTGGCCGCAGGGCAGTTGAAAACCGAGGAAATGGAAAAGGAAAGGCTCCAGGCCCTTTTGACCAAGTTGAAGGACCAGATGAACCCGCATTTCCTATTTAATACCTTGAACACGGTGGCGGCCTTGATCCCGGCCGATCCCGCCCAGGCCGAAAGGGTGGTCGTTAAACTTTCGGGACTTTTCCAAGCGGTTTTAGCGGCCAGCCGTAAAAGCGTCCACTCCTTGGCCCAAGAGCTTGATTTCTGCCGGGATTACTTGGAAATCGAGCAGGCCCGATTCGGATCCCGCCTTAAAGTCGCGATCCAAAAGGGGGATGAGCGGGAAAAAGAAACGATCCAGGTGCCGGTGCTTATTTTACAGCCCTTAGTGGAGAACGCGGTCAAGCATGGGCTTTCGTCGAGGGCCCAGGGCGGAAGTTTGTGGGTGGGTTGGGAGCGGGAAGGCTTGGGCCTCAAAGTGTGGGTGGAGGATGACGGCGTGGGTTTTGGAAACTCCTCCTACCGGGGTTCGGGGACGGCGCTTGAAAACTGCCGCAAACGTTTGGAGTTGAGCTACTCCCAGGTCGGCACGATCGAGGTTCTTCCCCGGTCCCCCCACGGGACGCGGATGGTGGTGCATTTTCCGGGGCTCATCCCGGATTTGAAAAAAGAGGCGATATGATCCGGGTACTGATTGTGGATGACGAGGCGCCGGCCAGATCCCGGTTGGCCCGGATGATTTCCGGGTTTTCCGACCTCCAAGTGGTGGGGGAGGCCTCCAATGGTTTGGAGGCGCTGCAGGCGACCCAGGATTTAAAACCGGATTTGGTTTTTTTGGACATTGAGATGCCCGAACTGAATGGGTTGGAAACGGCCCAGGCCTGGGCCGGCGAGGGCCCCAGCGTGGTTTTCGTCACGGCTTACAGCGAGCACGCTTTGAAAGCCTTTGAGCTGTCCGCGGCCGATTATCTGGTCAAGCCCGTGGCCCCCGAAAGGCTGGCGGAGACCGTGGAAAAAATCCGCAAGCGCCGGCGTCCCGCGGCCTTCGAGGAGATGGCGCGTTTTTACGAAAAAATGGAGGAGGGACAAGCCAAGCGCCGGATGGCCGTCAAGTGCGGCGCCAAGTACCGGGTTTTTGATCCCGCGCTCATTTCGGCGGTGGTGGCCCGCGACCATTACGTGGTGATTCTGGTGGAAGGCCAGGAACTTTTAGTCGACGACAGCCTGGACACGCTTTCCAAGCGGCTGGATCCCCGGAAGTTTCTTCGCGTCCACCGCAGCGCGCTGATTAATTTGGATTATCTCAAGGAACTGGAACACGAGGGGGACCGGAAGTATTTGGCGGTTTTGTCCGACGCCGCGAAAACCCGGCTTCCGATCAGCCGGGAGCGGCTGGACGATCTGAGGGAAAAGTTGGGGCTGGATTGAGGACGTTCGAAAAAGAGGCTCGGTTTTCCATATGCTGAAAAAGAAGTTAACGCTCATCCTAGGGTTTTTGCCGGGTCCGACGGCTTCCGGCTTTCCGCGCGGAGGTTCGGGGGCCGCGCTATGGCTTGTCTTGGCGGGCGGTTTGTTGTTTTTGCCCCCGGCGGTTTTTTCGCAAACAGCTAATAACGATTACGCGGTTCCCACCGCGACCACCCAGGAAAAGCAAGTGCTTCAAGTACCGGTCGCGACCGCGGGCCCGGCCAGCGTGACCGGCGCGGCCGCCACGGCTGCCGCGTCGTCGGTGCCGCCGCCCACCGGGCTCGCGAACTTACTTTTGAAAGAGGGGGTTTATCTTTCTTGGAACGCCGCCCCGGCCCAAGGCCCGGTGGTGGGTTACGAGGTTTACCGCTCCCGCATGCCGGGGTTTGGTTATCGATTGCTCAATCCCAAGCCGCTGAACGCGCCTTATTTTCTCGACGGGGCGGGCACGAACTTGCCCGCGCCCGAGAACGGGGATGATTATTTTTACGTCGTGGCCTCCATCGACGCCCAGGGAAATGTGAGCGCCTTTTCGGACGAGTTGGCCGTGACGCCCCAGGGGTTGGACATTCCTGCGCCCCCGGGGGTTCTGGAAACGCCCACGCCGACCCCCACCCCGGCGGAAGAAACCGAGTTGAAGATTCCCGACCAGAATCTCTTCAAATTCCAGCTTCCCGCCGACAGCCAATTGTCGATCCAGGGCTATAAGCAGATCGAGGCTGATTTTACTTTCCAGCATTTCGACCGCCCGGACGGCCTGAACGGGCTCTCGGCCAATTCCAATTCCACCAATGTGAACCAGGAATTGGTCGTGAACTTGGACGGCAAGGTGGGGCAAAACGTGGATGTGCACGTGGATTACAGCGACGTCAACCGGACCGGGGGATTGGACCAGACCCAGCAGCAAATCTCAATCGTGTATCACGGGGACGAGAACAGCCCGGTACAGGAAGTGTCTTTCGGCGACCTCAATCTGGTGCTTCCCAACACGGAGTTCGCCGGGTTCAATAAGCAGCTTTTCGGCATCCAGTCCAAACTGAAATTCGATGACTTGCGGGTGACTTCCTTTTTCGCCCAAACCAAGGGGCTCTCGGAGACCAAGGTTTTCAAGGGCAACCAGGTGCAGGTCAACCTGACCCTCAACGACATTCAATTTATCCCTTATAAATATTTCATGATGACGAAGTCGGTGAATAATCAAACCCTGAACGGCCAAGTGGTGAACGTGGACCTGCCGCAAAACGGCACGGAACAGATTTGGGTCGATCCGGGCACGGGCCAATTACCGCCCCAGAGCGCGAATTATATCGGTCCCTTCCAAAAATTTTTACCGGGCCGGGATTACACCATTGATTACACCACGGGCATCGTGACCTTCATCACGCCGGTGAACATCAGCTCCCGCATCGCGGTGGCTTTCGTCCAGCAGGATGGGCAAAGGGTCGGGGAAGACGTCAACGGCAATATCCTGGACTTGAACCAGCCCATCAACAACCCGAACCTTACCGTGCCTCCGGGCGGGATGATGAAGCCGGGACCCAATCAGCCCCATTTGATCAAAGACAATTCCAATCCGGCCGATGTCAGCGCGCTTTACTTGTTGAATTATTTCAGCTTGGGCACCGTTCCCATCGTGCCGCCCAACCAGGATCCCAATTTCTCGTTCCAAATCATCAACCAGGGAACAAACAGCGTGGTCCAGACCGGCACGGCGGTGGGGGCCCGTTGGAGCGTCAATGTGAACACCGATTTGAACCTGCTCGTCGTGACCGACACCCAGAACGCGTCCTTCCCCGAGAGGCCTTTCGCCAATCCTCCGCCGGACAATACCAACGGCACGGGGCCCAACGACGTTTACAGCCAAACCACGGTCCCGACCAGCCTTTACCGCATGCAATTGGTCTATGACACCCGGCAGAATTTCTTCAACATGGGCCGTTTCAACATCCTGCTCGGGAGCGAAACGGTTTACTTGGACGGCCGGCTTTTGCACCGGGATACGGATTATTCTTTCGATTACACCTCGGGAAACCTCGACTTCGTGAACAAGAACATCCTCCTGCCGGACAGCCAGGTCGTAGTCACTTATGAGTACTCACCCTTCGGCGCCTTCGCGCAGGAAAATATTCTCGGCACCCGGGCCGAATATGACGTGACCGACCATTTTTTCCTGGGGTCGACCTTCCTCTATAGCGGCACCCAACAGCCTACCGATGTCCCCCAAATCGGCAGTGAGCCCAATGACCTGGCCATCATTGACGCCGACGCCCGCTTCGACGTGGACCGCAATTCGGTGAAGGCCTTGACCAGCCTCATCCCGGGCTTGGAAAACTGGACCCCGCCCCTGAGCCTGCAGTTGTCCGGGGAAGTAGCCAAGAGCTTTTACGATCCCAATACTTTCGACACCGAAGGCGAGACCGGCGTGGCCATGATCGACAACATGGATGGAATCGACAGCGCGACCAACCTTTCGGTGAACGCCACTTCCTGGCTGGTTTCGCCGCCTCCCGAATCGGTTCCGGCGTTTTTGGGTCCGACCACTTACGATGGAAGCTCAAATGCCTCGACCAATAACCGGGCCCGGTTCTTTAATTATAACAACGGCTTCCAATTCCAAACCATTTCGGAGCAAGAGATGACAAATGGCACGACGTCGCCTCCAGGAGTTACGGTTCCTGGGGCCGGCGGACATATTTACGCGACCACTAAAGTCGGGACCGACATCGTGAGTGTACTTGAGTTTCCCTATTCAAACTTAACCAACCAGCGCTGGGCGGGGTTAAAGCAAACCTTATCGACCTTGGGAACTGATCTTTCAAACACGGTCTTTTTTGAGTCTTGGATTTACAACGACGGCCAGGACAAGTGGATCATGGCGGATTTTGGTTCTTTTGCCGAGGACACCAATGGCAATGGGATATTGGACCAGGATACGACGGTTGACGCTAATGGGGTTACTATCCCGAATCAGGCGCATCCCAACCCCGCTTATGGCATTCCCAGTTTTTATTTCACGAATCCATTGGCAGGCCCGGGAATCTTGCAGGCCATTACGGGAATTTCCACTGAGACCACTTCTACACAGGAAGGTGTGGGTACTGACGTTTTTATCACCGAAGACCAGAACAGTGACAACACCTTGGACGGCGCGGACGCTTATTTTGAGTATGGGATTCACGCGAACTGGAACGGTTGGAAAGAAGTGAAAATTCCAGTAAATCTCCCGGCCAATACAGCGCCGCCGCCCGACAGCACCAACACCACGGATGCGGGCGTCAATTATTTCTTCCATTCGGTAGGAGTGCCTAATTCCCAAGTGGTACGTTCGGTGCGGTTGTGGACCACTGGAAATTCGGCGGCGGCCCAAGATGGTTACTTTCTTTTAGAAAGCATGGCCTTTACACATAATCTTTGGCAATTGCAAGTAGACCCGACGGCCAATGTGGACCAGGGGGTGACGGTGAACACGTCGAAATTCGACGTCACCACGGTCAACCAGCCGATCAATTCCAGCTACAACCCGACCCTGCGGTTTGTGACCCTCACCCAAGGGGAAGATCAAAGCTCCATCACGGCCAAGGAAAGCGCCCTTCAAATCAATTACAACTTATCCTCGACGGATTTCGATCCTCCCGGCAACATCAATGGACGCCCAATTTATTATGCCACCCGCACTTTCAGCCAAACCCTGGATTTCACCATTTACAGCCAAATGCGATTTGACCTGGAGGCGGTTTCCTTTAGCCCGGGGGATGTGCTTTTCGTGCGCTTGGGGAACGACCAGCAGGATTACTATCAATACAATATCCCCTTGACCACGGCTTATCAGAATCTCCTTTGGAAATCCGTGATCATCGACCTGGACGGTTCGGACGGTAATCGAAGCACTTTTGGAACACCGTTCATCAACCGGGTCAGCCAGATCTCCTTCGGGGTTCTGTCGCCCAACGCCCCGACGGCGACGACCAACGAGCTGTGGATCAACAACCTGCGCACCACCAATCCCATCAGCCGCGCGGGCGTGGCCCGCCGCGCCAACGCGACCTTGCTGGTGGGGGACAATTTCGCCACGATCAACGCCCGCTACCGGGAAGTGGACTCGGGATTCACCCAGTTGGATCAACAGGCGACCCGGTTCCAGCATTCCACTCAATTGGGCGCGGATTATTCCTCCAACGCTGTCAGTCTTTTCTCCCAGCCGCTGGTCACCCAGTTTTCTTACACCCATCAGGACACTTACACGGAGGCGGCGGACACGTCCAATCCCAATTTCGAGCTTTTGCCCAACAGCTATGTGGACAGCACCACGGGAAGCATCGGCTATACGAAGGATTTGGGGCCGAGCTTTGGCCGGTTCACTTCGGTGCGTATTTCCGAAAGCACCAACGAGGAAAAAGACCGGTACGAGGATGTTTATTTGAGTCAGCCTGGAGTGCAGGGCAATACCAACAAAGCCGAGCAGATCGTGGCCTTGGCCTCCACTTACGACGCCCCGAATCAGATATTTTCCATTCCCATCGGTACGAATCAATTCACCGAGACTTTTTCGATCACCCATGACAGCCAGGATTTTAATATCGCGGAAGGGGTCACTTTCCCGGACCTTTATAATTACGACCGGACCACGCGCAACCAGGTTTATGGCTGGACCAACACCACCGAGTTGATTAAGAACCTGGTGATTTCCCCCGGCTATACCCTCACCCTGGTCGACGCGGTGGGCAACACCAATACGCCGGGAATGCCGACCACGATGTTCTATCAAAATTACACGCCTTTCCAGAACCGCTATCAACCGACGGCCGGTGTGGTTTACCGCGGCATTCCGGGCCTGATCCCCTCGGTGAATTACACGGGCAGCGTCCAATATGACTATGTTTCTTTTCCCCAGCCCCAATTCACCAACGCCAACAGCATCAATTACCTGCTCAGCTTCACGCCGGCCAGCTGGCTTCCTTTCCTGCAAAAAACCAACCTGTCCGTGGACGCGGGCCGCACCGAAAGTTCCAACGCCACCATTCAATCGATCAACCCGAATAGTTTCCAAGCGAGCCAGCCCTTGGATTTTGACCAAACTTGGCTGGTGTCGCGGCCCGTGACGCAGGATTACTTGGGGAGCGAGACCATCACCGACCGCTTGAACGCCAGTTTCAATATTTTGGATGGGTGGGATATGCGTCCCACGGGGTCCTGGGGCGAGACCTTGTCCGTAGTGGCCTTGGGGACCAATCCCACCACGCAGGATATCAATACCTTCGGCTTCACCACGGTTTGGAGCAAAAAGCTGTTCACCTTGCCCTTGATCAATCTCAACATCAACTCCGCCCAAGTCCAATTCACCCGCACCCAAAACTATCAATATGACAGCAACAACAACCCGTTTTTGCTCTCCAACAGCGACGTGATCTCCCTCGTCCTGCCTTATGACATCGATAAGGGGGCCCAGGGCAATATCCGCATTCAATACACCCGGGGGGATCAAACTTCCCAGGGCGTTTATACCTCGATGCAGGATGACCAGTATTCGATCGAGTACAACCAAAAATTCCTGGACAACCAGACCATCCACGTCCCCTTCACCCATTGGAAGATCAAGTTGGAAAATCCCTTGGAAGCCCGGCTCGTGCTTTTGGCGGAGCTGATCAACAATCAATCGTCCTACAGCTATAACCAGCTTGTGACCCAAAGGTACAATGGTACACTGTCCCTTAATTACAACGCGTTGAAGAACCTTCGGGTGGGGATTGGTTTTACCTACGAGCATTTGAACAATTACTACGCGCCCACATTGGGATACGACTTAGTCGAGGCCACCGTCAGCGGGGAGGCCCGGTTTTAAATGGGACAAGACTTGAAACCTTCAGCCCTCATGCGGGGAATCCTTTTGGCGGTGGTTTTGGCGGCGCCTTTGGCCGCTCAGACCCTTCCGACGCCTTCGGCTTTCACCGCGGCGGCGGGTGATGGGGCGGTCAGCCTCAGTTGGCAGGAGCTCACGCCGGCGGCGACGGATTATTATCTTTATCGAAATGTTTCGGCCGCGCCGACCCCCACGGGGACGCTGACGCCGGTGGCCATCGTGTCGGCCGCCGCGACGCCGGCTTTTGTGGACGGCCAGGTCACCAATGGAAGAACCTACCAGTATCTTTTGGCCGGGTTCAATAATAGCCTGGGCCCTTCCTCGGCGGTCACGGTCACCCCTTTTAGCCCTCCTACGATCATCCAATCGGTCCAGTTGGATAATTTTTTTACAAACGCCGTCAATATCAACTGGGGAATCCCGCTTTCCACTTACCCGGTGACCGAGTACCAAATTTACCGGTATGTGGTCCCGATCGCCACGGTAACGGGGACTCCCTCGCCGGTTCCGGGTTCGGTGGTTTTGACGGCTGACCCGGTGACTTATGCCATGGCCGTCACCAATCAATTTACGGATTCGTCGGTCAGCAGTCCGGCCAATTCTTACTTTTTCTATGTGGTTTTGGCCCAAGACTCGGCCGGAAATATCAGCGGTGTTCCGGATTTTTCTTCCGCTCCCGGCAAACCGGTCACCTTGGCCCCGGCGGCGCCCAACTTGTCGGCGTCCATTATCGGCGGAGGCGGCTATGGTGTTCATTTGATTTGGAATGGACCGGCCGCGTCCGAAGTGGCGTCCGGAGTGGTGTCGGTTTATCAAGTGATGCGAAACAACACGCCCGTCGCCACTTTGCAGGTTCCGGTGGCCAGCGTGACGCCGACCTATGTTTATGACGATACGACCGTTCCGTTTTCGGGTTCCGCCGCGTTTCCATATGATTACTCGGTATCGGCCATGGGATCCAACGGCAACACCGGTTCCAATTTGGCTCCGGTCTCTTTTTACGGCCCGGTGGTTTCCAGCCCCATCATGGTGACCCCAGGTCCTGCAATCGGCGCCGTGACGATCACTTGGTCCCAAGGCTCGAACGGCATTTATGGACTTCAAGGCTATAGGATTTATAAAAGCCTTAACGGGCCTCCTCCGACCGCGCCGACGCCGACCGGAACCTTGACCTTCGCGGCGTCCGCCACGGCGACTCCAACCCCCTTCGCTGTGGTCTTGGCGGCCGCGGCGACACTTCAAGCGGTTGACACGTCCGACGCCAGCGCCAATGGCATTTCCTATTGGGTCGCGCCCTACGACACGACCAGCCATGAGGGGGCTATGGGCGTGCCGACGCCCGAAACCCTGGCTTTGGCCCCAACCCCCGTTTCGGCGGTCACCGCTACAGGGCCGACAGGGAACAATGAAGTGGTCGTCAGTTGGCCGGGAACGACGGCCGGGTTTTATGGACCCATCCAAGACTATGGGATTTATCGGGAACCCGTGACGGAGTTTCAAGTCGTGACGCCCACGCCCATTGCCACCGTTTCAGCCGCCCAATCTTCTTATAATGATTTCATCACGGGCGCCTCCGCGGGAACGAGGTTCATTTATCAAGTCGGGGCGATCGATGGGGTGGGAAGTACTTCGGATTTGTCATCGGCTTCCAATCAAGTGACGGCGGGCCCGAACAATTCAGGGCCATTCCAGCCCGTGCTTTTACCTTTAACCGGCGACGGGAATTCCTTAACCTATAGCTGGCTTGCGAATCCTTTGACCGACGCAGTGACTGGATATCAAGTTTATGGTCCGGATTTTGGAACCACTTCGAGTGCTACGCCGACGTCAACGCCTTTAGCGATCGACGCCGCTGGTCCCGCAACCTATACCTTTACTCAATCGACTACTCAAACAGCCCCATTTTGGCATTCCTCAGTCTTTGATTATCTTTTCGCTCAAAACGCCCATGGGTCCAGCGCGCCGCCGGTCACTTTATCGGGGATTAGGTTGCCTTCTTACGCTGTGACGGCGGTAATGGCATCCGGTAGCCGGAAAATGCAGGTGAGTTGGAATGCCACGCCGAACGTGACTTTAACCCCGGGTTTTGGTTCAGTGGATTCTTATGGTGTTTATCGCTCCGAGACTTCGGGGGCCAATTTTTCGCTGATTGGCACAGCGCCGATTACCCAACTGACTTATCCAGACGCCACCCTAACACCTGGAATTGTTTACTATTACCGGATCACAGCACGATCGAACGCCTCCGGTCAATTGGTCGCCGAAAGCCCGCTTTATCCTAACTACCCGCCTTCCACTCCGGCTCCGGAAGGAAGCAGCTTAACTTGGCCAACCGTTCCTCAAGGTGTGACCGCGATTGGGGGAGTGACGCAGACCACTTTGAACTGGCCGCCCAACCCGACCACGGACGCGGTCACGGCTTACGCCATTTATTTGAACGCGACCCAAACTCCGATCGCCACTTATAACGGGGCACCGGTTACCCTGTTGAGCCCCACGCCGACGCCGATTTTTGTTTGGCAGGCCACGGAAACTCCCGGAACCATTTCGTCTTACAGCGTGGCCGCCATCAATCACCAAGGATTCAGTGACGCGAGCATGCCCGCTACCGCTTTTTCGGCGCCGCTTTGGACCCCGACGGTCAGTCTCTCGCCGCCTCCGGGATTTTCACCCACACCGGGAACGACCCCTGCGATTCCGCCGGTGGTTTGGATATCCGGGTTGACCTACCCATCCAACGTGGACAGCTACACCATTTATAGTTCGACCGATTCCGGCTTTCCTTTTGAGAACCTCATCGGCACCGTATCGTCGCCCACCTCCTTCCTTTCGGACCCGGCGACTTTAACCCAGGGCTATGTCACCTATTACCGGGTGGTTCCTTCGCGGTTGGGAATCGCGGCCAATCAAAACGTCGTGGGGAACGCCGCGGTCACGATGTGGCCCAATCCGCCTTCGGCGCTTAACTTATCGGCGGGCCCTTCCGCGGTGACCTTGGCTTGGGCCGCGCCGGCCGGTGATGTTTCTGTGACGGCTTATCAAATTTACCGGTCCACCACCGCCGGGGCCACACCGACCCCGCTGTTTGTTCCGCTGGGGCCCTCCAGCGCTACCACCGTAGATAGTCAAGTGGTACCCGCGACCGCTTATTACTATTCCATGACTTCCTATAACAACCAGGGCCAAGGCTCGCCGGTGACCGCGGGGATCATCGCCATTCATCCGCCGTCCCTTGGCGTGACTCCGGGGGCGGATCACAATGAGCTGGTCTGGGCCCAGTTTTCGCCGGTCATGACGCCCACGCCGGGATCGGTATCAGGTTATGTGGTGTACCGGGCGGTTGCCACGCCCTCGGCGACCCCGACTTTTGTGGAACTCGCCCAAGTTCCGGGAGCGGCGGCCACCAGCTACTCGGATAGCGCCGTTTCAGACTCGGGGACTTACTTTTATCAAGTCGCGGCGATTTCGGGAGGCGGGGTCCAAAGCGGGTTTTCGGCTTCGGTCAGTGAAGTGGTGGTTCCGCAACCGGTTCAAAATTTGACGTCCATTTCAGGGGATGGCCTTGTCCAACTTCGCTGGGATTTCCAAGGCGCGCCCAGCGGCGCCGTAAGCTATACGCTTTTTAGAAAACTAGGGGCGGACACCTTGGGAAGTTTCCAAGTCGTGAAAACAGGGATCACCGGCAATAATTACACCGATTCGGGTTTGCTCGATAAAACCTTTTATGTGTATCAAATGGAGACGATTGATACGGTGTCTGGCGGCACCGCTTTAAGCGCCTCGGTAACCGCGTTGCCCGCCAAACCGCCGGTGGTAAATGATGGAACGGTGACGATTGCCCAAAGCGGGAACGCGAATACCTTGAGTTGGTACCCCGCGAATTTGGCGGTTCCTTTGACCGCGCCGCCGGTGACGGTTTTTGACCCGACCACCATGTATCCCTTAGGCGGCTACGTGGTTTACCAGTCGGTGGACGGCGGAGCCACTTATCCGGTTTCCTTTACCACGGGGATTAGTCAACCTTCCGCGGGTTTGGTGACTTATTCTGATCCGGAGACCATTGTTGGGGGCAATGCTTTTTCTTATTTAGTGCAAGCTTTTGATAATCCGCCGGATGTTCCGACCGCCCTAGCGCATTTTTCATCTTATAACGTGGTAACTGCTTTTGCCTTAGGTGCCAGCAACGCCTTGGATTTAAACGCGATTCGTCCCGGTACGGCGAACAATGCGGTTCATTTTCGGTTGGCGATCACCAAAGCGGGAATGGTGACGATCAAGGTTTACAACTTGGCGGGAACATTCATCAAGCAATTGGTCCACAGAAATTTTGCGTCGGTTGGTGTATATACCCATCTGGTGGATCCCGATTTGATGTGGGATGGGAAAAATATGAACGGCAGTCTAGTTGCTTCCGGTGTCTATCTCATCACCACCGAGATGCCCGACCACCAGGAAATTGATAAAGTGGCGGTCGTCAAGTAGGCGAGGTAACTTCTTATGTTCTTGATCGACACGCTATTTCCTAAAGTCTGCCGCTACTGCGGCGACCCCTTCCGCGAAGGCCTTTCGAACGTCCTTTGCGCTTCTTGTTTTGATTCCGTTGAACCTTACGAAGGCGTTCGTTGCGGCCATTGTGGAATCGCTTTGGCCGTAGGAGCGTTTGAGGGATCGGTCCGTCCCCGATGCCGGGATTGCGGGGATCGTGATTATTTTTTAACGGAAACCCGCGCCTTTGGCGCTTATAGGGGCCCTTTGCGGTTGGCGCATCACGCCTTTAAGTTTGAAGGGATGGAAGCTTTAGCGGAAGTTTTGGCTGAAAAAATGACAGCGGAGAGTTCCGATTCTTTTTGGGAGGGCGTCGACGCGATTGTGCCCGTGCCCTTAAGTTCCGAACGAGAAAGGGAGCGGGGTTATCATCCGGCCCGATTGCTGGCGGGCGCGATCGCGAAGCGGGTTCGTAAACCCCTAAAAGAAACTATTGTTAAAACGATTTCAACCCCGGCGCAGATGTCCTTGAGCCGTCAAAAGAGACTGACCAATCCCAAGGGCGCCTATCGTTATGTCGGCTCTCAGCCGCCGGCTTCCCAAGTGGTTTTAGTGGATGATGTTTTAACGACTGGGGCGACGCTGGAAGAATGCGCGAAGGTTTTACGCCAAGCGGGCGTGTCGGTGGTGAAGGCGGTTGTTTATGGACGAACCCCGCATCATTTTGAGGCGGAAGCGGTTTAAATCCCGCTTCAGTCTTTACCCCCGGCCCTTGACCCAGTAAACCCCCTGTGTTAGCTTATCGCTTCATTTAAGGCCCTTTTATTGGGCTGATTTATCCCTTTTTGGATCAAAACCGGAGGAACAGCATGGCCATTAAAGTCGGAATCAACGGATTCGGTCGCATTGGACGCAACGTCTATCGCGCCGCGATGAGCAACCCCAACATTGAAATCGTCGCCGTAAACGACCTGACGGATTCCAAAACCCTGGCTCATTTGCTCAAGTACGACTCGGTGCTGGGCAACTTGCACGCCGACATCAAGGCCGGCGAAGGCTCCATCACGGTCAACGGCAAAGAAATCAAAGTGTTCTCCCAGCGCGATCCGGCCCAGATTCCTTGGGGAACCGTGGGCGCGGAATTCGTGGTGGAATCCACGGGGTTCTTCACCGATAAGGAAAAGGCCAAGGCCCATCTTCGCGATTCCGTGAAGAAAGTCATCATCTCGGCGCCGGCCACGGGCGAGGATATCACCATCGTCTTGGGCGTGAACGAGGATAAATACGAACCGGCGAACCACCATGTGGTTTCCAACGCTTCCTGCACGACCAACTGCTTGGCGCCTTTCGCCAAGGTTTTGCACGAGAAGTTCGGCATCGTGAAGGGCTTGATGACCACGATCCACAGCTTCACCAACGACCAGGTCACCTTGGACTTTCCGCATAAGGACCTGCGCCGCGCCCGCGCCGCCAGCCTCAACATGATCCCGACCAGCACGGGAGCCGCCAAGGCCATTGGTTTGGTCCTGCCGGAAATGAAGGGAAAATTGGACGGATTGTCGATCCGCGTTCCCACGCCGGTGGTTTCGGTGGTCGACCTGGTGGTCGAAGTCTCCAAAACCGTCACCAAGGACGACGTGAACAACGCTTTGAAAGAAGCGGCCAAGAGCCCGAAACTGGACAAGTATCTGGACGTGACCGACGAACCCTTGGTTTCCTTGGACTTCAAAGGCAACTCGCATTCCTCGATCGTGGACCTGCTTTCCACTTACGTGGTGGGCGGCAATATGGTCAAGGTGCTTTCCTGGTATGACAACGAATGGGGTTATTCCAACCGCGTGGTCGACCTCGTGGAATACATGGCCTCGAAGAAGTAAAGCTTCCTGTAAAAGGCGGGCTCATGGCTCCTGCGCTCTGGTGGGGACTTCTGGCGGTGGCGTTGTTCACCCTGGAAATCGCCACCACCTCTTTTTTCTTCCTATGGATAGGCGCGGGGGCAGTCCTCACGGCCATCGTCAGTTTTTTTGTTCCTTCCGACGTCATTCAGTATATTTTATTTGGCGTTTCCTCGGTGTTGCTCGTCGCCGTCACCCGCCGTTGGGCCGCCAAGCTATCGGGTAAAAGCGCCCGTTTGGCCAATGTGGACTCACTCATCGGGCAAACCGGAAAAGTCACCAAGCTCTTGTCGAATCCCCCGACCCATGGCTATGCCATGGTGGAAGGCCAGTCCTGGCGGGTCGAGTCGCAAGGGTCTCCGTCCTTGACGGTGGGCGATGAGGTCCGGGTGAAAGAAGTTAGGTCCAATCTTTTAATCGTCGAAATTATTAACCCAACCCAATAACTTTTTTAATTTCCAGGAGGCTTTATGGACGCGTTAGGCGCTTTGGAAGGTCCGGTGGTTTTTATTGTTTTCATTTTCGCTTTTATCTACGTGTCCATGGCCATCAAGATCGTGCGGCCCTTTGAAAAGGGTTTGGTGGAGCGTTTGGGACGGTTTTTAAAGACCAGCGAGCCCGGCTTGACCGTGGTGTTTCCCTTCATCGAGACCATGCGCAAAGTCGACATGCGCGAGCAGGTCATCGGGGTTCCGCCCCAGGAAGTTATCACCAAAGACAACGTGGTCGTGACCGTGGACGCGGTCATTTATTTCTTGGTGACGGACGCCTTCAAGGTGGTTTACAACGTGAAGCAGTTCGAGATGTCGGCCTTGAAGCTGGCCCAAACCAACCTGCGCAATACCATCGGGGAACTGGCGCTGGATGAGACCTTGAACAGCCGGGAGCGCATCAACACCCAACTGCGGGAAATTTTGGACGAGGCCACCGACAAATGGGGCGTGAAGGTCACGCGCGTGGAAATCCAAAAGATCGACCCGCCGGCCGATATCGTGAACGCCATGAGCGCCCAAATGAAGGCGGAGCGCACCAAGCGGGCCGCCATCATCGAGGCCGAGGGAATCAAGCAGGCCGCCATCACCAAGGCGGAAGGGGAAAAGCAATCGGCCATCCTGAGCGCCGAAGGACAGGCCGCGGCGATCCAACAGGTCGCCAGCGCGAATAAATTCCAAAAAATCGCCTTGGCTGAGGGTGAGGCGCAGGCCATCACCACCGTTTTCAAGGCCATGCATGACGGAAATCCGACCCAGGATATTTTGGCCTTGAAGTACATGGAGACGCTCGGCACCGTGGCCGACGGCCAAGCCACTAAGATCTTTTTGCCGATGGAAGCCAGCGGAACCTTGGGCGCTTTGAGCACGATCGCGGAAGCCTTCAAGACCGATATGCAGGCAAAAAAGAAGTGAGAGTCTCTAATAATGACTTTTTACAATGATTAACGCGGATGAACGCTGATGAAAAATGGCCCAATTTTATGTTTTCTCAAATCTGCGTTTATCGGCGTCCGCGTCGCTTCTCCATATCATGGTTATGGGAGAGCGGCGGTGTCCCGGGTATTTTTGACTTCAATATGGAGCCTGGGAACATCATTGTTCAATGACGTTTAATTTTGTTGGAGGTTCTAAGAGTCTCTTACAAAAACCTTTTTTACAATGATGGATACGGATGGACGCTGATAAAAAATGGTCGAAGTCCTATGATTTTTTACAAATCCGCGTTTATCAGCGTTCATCATTGTTGCGATGCCTTTGATTTTTGTTAGAGGTTCTAAAGACATTTTAGGAGGCGGATCTTGGCGCTCAACAAATTAACGGTGGAAGATTTAAGCCCGGCGGGTAAAAGGGTTTTGGTCCGGGTGGATTTTAACGTCCCGCTCGACGCGAATCTCAAAATCACCGACGATACCCGTATCCGCGAATCCCTGAAAACCATCCAATATCTTTCGGATAAAGGGGCCAAGGTGGTTTTGGTTTCCCACTTGGGACGCCCCAAGGGCGTGGACGAGAAGCTGCGCTTGAAGCCGGTGGCCGAACGCTTGTCCGAGCTTTTAAAGAAGCCGGTGAAGGCTTTGACTGATTCGGTGGGTCCGGAAGTCGAGAAGGAAGTCGCGGCCATGAAGAACGGGGATGTGGCCTTGTTGGAAAACATCCGTTTTTATCCCGAGGAAGAAAAGAACGACCCCGCTTTCGCCAAAAAATTGGCGGCCTTGGCCGATCTTTACGTGAACGACGCCTTTGGCACCGCCCACCGGGCCCACGCTTCCACGGAGGGCGTGACCAAGTTCATCCCCCAGTCGGCGGCGGGATTCCTGATGATGAAAGAAATCCAGTACCTGGGCGGGGCTTTATCCAACCCGGCGCGGCCTTTCGTGGCCATTGTGGGCGGGTCGAAGGTTTCCTCGAAAATTGAGGTCATCAAGAGCTTAATGAAGGTCGTGGACGTTTTGATCATCGGCGGCGGGATGGCCTATACCTTTTTGAAAGCCCGGAAATTGGAGATTGGGAATTCGATCGTGGAGAACGACAAGATCGATTTGGCCAAGGATCTGATGATGCAATCCATTGATACCGATGTGCCGCTTCTTTTGCCCATCGACCACGTGGTCGCGGATAAATACGACGCCAAAGCGAACATCAAGATTGTCCCCCGGGGAGGCATCGCGCCCGGCTGGGAAGGGTTGGACGCGGGGCCGAATACCGTTGAAAAATACGCGACCTTCATCCGCACCGCCAAAACCATTTTTTGGAACGGCCCCATCGGAGTCTTTGAGATGGAACCCTTCGCCAAGGGGACGCTGGCCATCGCCAAATTAATGGCCGAAGCTTCCGAACGGGGAGCCATTACCATCGTGGGCGGCGGCGACTCGGTGGCGGCGGTGACCCAAATGGGATTGGCTTCCAAAATGTCCCATATCTCCACCGGCGGCGGCGCCTCGCTTGAGTTCATGGAAGGGAAACAACTTCCAGGAATTGTCGCGTTAACCGACAAGAAATAAGATTTTTCACCACGAAGTTCACAAAGTGCACGAAGTGAGACAAAAATCAAAAGTAGATTGTTTTGCCTAAACTTCGTGAACTTTGTGAACTTCGTGGTAAATCGCAGTTTCTTGATTTGAAATTTGAAAGGAACCTCATATGGCCCGCACCCCGATTATCGCCGGTAACTGGAAAATGTATAAAACCGTCAAGGAGTCCGTGGACTTCGCGAAACAATTGGACGAAAAATTGAAAGACGTCGAAGGCCGGGAAATCGTGGTTTGCCCCACCGCCTTGTCGCTGGACGCGGTCACGGGCGTTTTGGGCTTTTCCAAAATCCAAGTCGGCGCCCAAGACGCCCACTGGGAAAACGAGGGCGCCTTTACCGGCAATGTGAGTCCTTCCATGCTTCGAGCGGTTGGGGTGAAGTTCGTGATTTTGGGTCATTCGGAGCGCCGTCAATATGACAACGACACCGACTCCCGGATCAACCAAAAGCTTAAAAACGTCCTGAAAAATGGTTTGAAGGCGATTGTTTGCGTGGGGGAAACCCTTCAGGAGCGGGAATCGGGAAAGACCGAGGCGGTCATTGAGACCCAGTTGAAGGGTTGCTTTGAGAATATCTCGCTGGCGGATTTGGCATCCGTGGTCATCGCCTATGAGCCGGTTTGGGCGATTGGGACGGGGAAGACGGCGACGCCGGAGCAGGCCAACCAGGTGCATCATTTCATCCGGGAATGGGTTAAGGCCAAATACAACGCGGGAGCGGCGGAAGCCCTCCGGATTCAATATGGGGGAAGCGTGAAGCCCGAGAATATCAAGCAATTGATGGCCCAGCCGGATATTGACGGGGCTTTGGTGGGCGGCGCCAGCCTTAAAGCCGATTCTTTTGAGGCCTTGGTCCGGTACTAACTTGGCGCTTTAAACCCAATTTTTTTGGCACTTTCCGCCCGGTTTAATTTAAAATAACCCTCCGGTTTAAATCCGCCTGACGGCTTCGGTTTGGTTTCGCCGGAAACCTAGACACCCGGGTTTGATTAAACCCGGAACCTTTTTTGGAGAGAATCATGTACACCTTTATTATGACCTTGTTTGTTTTTACCGCCTTTCTTTTGATCGGGGTCATCCTGATCCAGCAGCCGAAAAGCGCCGGCGGGGGACTTTTCGCCGGAACGGGCCAAAGCCTTTTGGGAACCAGCGGAAAAACCTTTTGGACCAAGTTCACAACCATTTTAGCCGCTCTCTTTATGTTGTTGTGCCTGGGTCTGTCGGTTTTCCCCCGGTTCGAGAATCAGACCAGTTCGGTGGCCGACACCATCGTCCAACAGCAGCAAGCGGCCCAGGCGGCGCAGGGTTCACAGCCCGCGGCGGCTTCTTCCGCCAACACGGTTCCGGCTACGACGGCGCCCCAAAAACCCTAAGCAGTTTTTTTAACGAGGTATTTAAAACGATATCATGCTCCATAGCCGGTCCCGCGCGACCTTAAAACAAATCGCCAAATACTGCGGTGTTTCCCACACCACGGTGTCCATGGTGATCAACCAAAATCCCCGGATCTCCGCTGAAACCCGTGAAAAGGTTTTAGAGGCGATCAAAAAATTCAACTATTATCCCAATGTCGCGGCCCGCAGTTTGGTGATGTCCCGGACCAACACCATCGGTATTTTCGGGACGATGTTTGATTCCCCTTATTACAACGAAATCATCCGCGGCATTGAGATGGAATGCCGTCACGCCAATGTGGATTTGAAAATTTATAATTGCAACGGAAGCTTGGAGGAATTCAACGATATTTATGACCGCATTTTGGGCGAACGCCGCATCGACGCCGTCATCGCCTTGTCCGTTCCCATGGAAGACGCGGTTCTGGAACGATTCCAAAAAGAAGAGCTGCCCTTGATTATTTTGCAGCCGGTGGCTATGGAAGGCCCGAACCATATCTTGGAAAAAATCCCGACCCTCCACGCCGAGGACCGCAAAGGCATTTATAAGGCGGTGGCTTACCTGATTTCCCTGGATCATAAACGCATCGGGTTCGTGAACGGCCCGGAGCATTTAAAGATCTGCCAGGACCGGCTGTCCGGCTACCGGGACGCCTTACGCGACCACGGCATTCCTTTTCAAGAACAAAACGTGGTTTATTCCCATTTCCGGCCCGATCCTTTCACCTTGGACGCGGGCTACCAATTGGGCAAGGAGCTGTTGGACAAGAACCCCGATCTGACCACGATTTGCTGCGTGTCCGACACGATGGCGATCGGCGTGATCAAGGCGGCCCGCCACAAGGGAAAATCAGTTCCGGAAGATATCTCGATCATCGGTTTTGACGATACCTACGTGGCCCGGCTCGCCGATCCTTCCTTGACGACCCTGCATCAGCCGCTTTTAGAGATGGGGAAAGCCTCCGTCAATATCGCGCATTCGATCTTGAACGGGACCCCGATCGAGTACCTGCACCGGGCTTTTGACGTGGATTTGATCATCCGCGAGTCGACCGCCAAACCCCGCAAAAAATAAACCCGCTTTTTAAGTGATTTCATGAAACCATTTTCGCTCAAAGGCTCCTTGGCGCTTTGTGTTTTGAGCGGATGGCTGGTCGTCTTTTCTTTCCCCAATTTCCTGGATAAAAGTTTGACTCCCTGGGGCGCGCCCTTGGTGTGGGTCGCGTTGGTTCCTTTTTTTCTCGCCCTCCAACAAGCGGATTTAAAGCGGGGAGCCCTTTTGGGCTGGGTCTTCGGTCTGGTCCAATTTGGGGGGATCCTCTACTGGATCGCGCTTTTGCGCGAGGCCCAATATTTGAGCTTTCCGGCTTGGGCCGCCCTGGTCTTTGGCCTCAGTCTTTTTTTTCTGGTTTTTGGTTTCCTTTTTTCCTGGGCCCGCGCCCGCCTGCGCTCCTCGTGGCTCTTTGAGCTGGGCGTCCCCGTCCTTTGGGTGGGATTGGAGACCATCCGGGCCAATTGGTTTTTTGGGGGTTTCCCCTGGGATCAAATCGGCTACGCTTGCGCGCCTTATCCCTCATTCTTATTTTGGACCTCATTTTTGGGCGTGGAAGGCCTTACCTTTTTGATTGTGGGGGCGGGCAGTTTGGGGGCCCGGGGACTTTATTTATTATGGTGGGAGGGCGCTTCCGTAGGCTCTCGCGCCGTCGTCTTAAAATATTTTGTGTTTCCCGCGGTTTTGACCGCGCTTTTGGGGATGGTGGGGGGCTTTGAAGTTCATCGCGCCGCGCTGACGGCGGCGGGAAACGTGGCGATCGTCCAGCCCAATATCGACCAGTCGGTCAAATGGAACCGGACTTACGCCGAGGACACCTACCGCCGTTTGGCGCGGGGGACCGACGCGGCGGCGCGGGAGAAGCCGGATCTGATCCTGTGGCCGGAGACCGCGGCGCCTTCTTTTTTACTCTGGACGCCGGGTGACTTGGCGACGGTTTCGGGAATCGTCCGCCAAGCCAAGACGCCGATTTTGGTGGGCTGCCTGGATTTGCTTCGGACGGGCAAAGCGGGGGAGGCGGATTACAACGCGGCCGTTTATTTCGGCGCCGCCGGGAAGCCCCTGGGAATCTACCGCAAGCGCCACTTGGTCCCGTTCGGCGAGTATGTGCCGTTCCAAAAATATTTATTTTTCTTGGGGCCGGTCGTGAGCGATTTGGGGAGTTTTCAACCCGGTCCGGCTTATTCCCATTTTGAGACCGAGCGCTTCTCGTTCACTCCGGTGATCTGCTACGAGGCCATTTTTCCCGGGGACATCCGGCGGGCGGCGCTGGATACGGGGGCGGATGTTTTGGTCAACATCAGCAACGACGCCTGGTATGGCCGCACGGCCTGCGCCTATCAACACGCCATGATGGCCGTGGTCCGGGCGGCGGAAGAACGCAAACCGCTCTTCCGCTGCGCCAACACGGGAATTTCACTGGCGACCGATCCTTTGGGCCGCCTTTTGGGCCAGACCCCGCTTTATCAGGAAGCCCTTTTGACCGAACCGGTTTTAACCGCGGCGGGACCGACTTTTTATTTTAAATGGGGGCACTGGTTCGCGTTTTTTTGCCTTTTCCTTTCGGGGATTCTGTTGATGGTCCTGTCGATCTTGCCGCGGAAAAAGGAAGAACCCCATGCCTAAAAAAGAGAAGGCGGGCCCCCGCCGGGTCAAAATCGCCCGGATCGATGAGCTGAAAGACGGCCAAACCAAAAAATTTAAAATCCGCCGCGCCGACCGGGTCACCGAGGCTTTTCTCATCCGAAAAGGCGGGGAGTTTTACGCTTATTTAAACCTGTGCCGGCATTGGATGGTGGGCTTGGATTATGACGATAATGATTTTTTATCCGAGGACGGCGCTTGGGTGGTTTGCAAAAGCCATGGGGCGATTTACCGGCCTGAAACCGGGGAGTGCGAAAGCGGCCCTTGCAATGGGGCGGCCCTTTACCGGGTGCCGGTGGAACAGGATCCCGAATCGGTTTGGGCGATCTTGGATAAGATCGACTGGGGCGAAAGCTGACCGAAAGGCTTAGTCCATTAGCGCTGATGTCCCGGGATCCCGTATTGAAGACAAAGGTTCCCAGGACAATGCCGCTCTTCGCTAACCATTATATGGAGAAGCGGCGCGGACGCCGATAAACGCCGATGAGAACTAAATCCTTTTTAATTTTCAATTATTAAAATCGGCGTTCATCCGCTTTGATCATTGCGAATGTATGGGTTTGCTTTCGGTTGAAATCAAATAGGATGAAGGCCGTAACGGGTCAGGCCGGTCATTTCATCCAGGCCGAACATCAGGTTCATATTCTGGACCCCGGCGTGGGCGCCGCCCTTGCCGATGCTGTCCAAGGCGCTGAAAATGACGATCCGTCCCCGTTCCTCATCCACGTCCATTCCAATCAAGTTGTAATTGGTGCCGGAAACGCTGTTCACCCAAGGGTAAGGCTTGTATTGCCACGAAACGCCTTTTTCATGGGGAAGGTCGTAAATTTTCACGAAGAACTCGCCCTCGTAGTATTCCTGATAAAGCTTCAACAGGGCTTTACGGGTGATTTTACGCTTGGGGAAAACATGGCAGATATCCAGGACCCCCCGGATGATGGGGACGTAGATCGGGGTGAAATGGACGCTGACCTTCTTTTTCACCAACCGGGTCAACTCCTGCTCCACTTCATAGGTGTGCCGGTGGTTGACCACGTTGTAGGGGATCAAGTTGTTGCCGATTTCAGCGTGATGGGCCGGCCGGGAAAGTTCGGAACCCACGCCGGCGGTTCCCGAAAGGCCGTCCACGGTGATTTTGGAAAGGTCGATCAGCTGGTTTTCCACCAGCGGCGCGAGCCCCAAAATGGCGGCGGAAGCGAAGCAGCCCGGGTTGGCGACCAATTGGGTCTTTTTAATCTCTTCCCGATGGAGTTCGGTGATGCCGTAGACGGCTTTTTGGGCCTGGGGCCAGCTGGTGTGTTTTCTTTTATAAACTTTTTCCCAAACCGCGCGGTCGCCCAACCGGAAGTCCGATCCCAGGTCGATGACTTTCATGCCTTGTTTGAGCAGTTTGGGCGCCACTTCCATGGAAACGCCCGAGGGTACGGCCATAAAAACCACGTCGCAAGGGGTTATATTTTCCGGCCGGATAAAGCGGAGGGCGGCGTCATAAAGATTGGGGTGATAATCGGCGAGTTCGGCTTCCGAGCGGCTGGTAATCCAGGAAACCTGCGCCCCGGGATGCTCCAGCAAGACCCGTAAAGCTTCTCCGCCCATGTAACCGGTGGCTCCGTAAATGCCAACTTTTATCATTTTGGGACTCCAAGGGTGCGGTGAAAGGAAGTAAAAATGGTGACCCCAACGGGATTCGAACCCGTGTTGCCTGGATGAAAACCAGGTGTCCTAGGCCTCTAGACGATGGGGTCGGATGTTGTTTTTGAAGCAATAGCTGTTCAAAAGAGAGCAGATTCTAGAGGAGGGAAACGGGGAAGTCAAGAAAGGAACGGGCGGGTTGGGAGGCCGTTCCCCGTTTTAAATCGCTTAAATTTTTTGACGATCTTCCGGGGAGCGTTTATCATAAAACCCGAAAGAAACAAGGAGAAACAGATGCTTCGACAAATTCATGTGGCGATGGTTTGTGTTTTTCTATTGGCGGGTTGCGCGAAAGGGGACAGCGTGGCGAAAAATACTTCTTCAGACGGTTCGGCTTCGGCGGTCGTGAATCCAATCATTGATTTCAAAACGACCCAGGGTGATTTTACCGTGGAACTTTTCGGCGATGTGCCGACCACCACGAAAAACTTTGTGGATCTGGTTTCCTCGGGATTTTATGACGGATTGACCTTCCACCGCTACGTGGCGGGGTTTGTCATCCAGGGCGGGGACCCGACGGGAACCGGCGGCGGCGGATCGGGCAAGACGATTCCGCTGGAGATCACCGGCCACCAGCACGACGCGGGCGCCTTGGGCATGGCCCGCAGCGCCGATCCCAATTCGGCCTCCAGCCAGTTTTATATCTGCCTGGACGCGGCCCACAATTTGGACGGAAGCTACACGGTTTTTGGCAAGGTTTTGAAGGGCATGGACATTGTGTTGAAACTGCGCCAAGGCGATAAGATGACCAAGGTGACCTTGGAGAAGCCGAAGTCCTGATCGAGCCCGGACAAAAGACCGGAGCGGCGTTGTGTAATCCGTGAGTCCTATAAAAGCGAACCGAGGTATCCATGGCGATTACGATCAAGGATGTGGCCCTGAAAGCCGGGGTCTCCGTGGCGACGGTTTCCCGTGTGGTCAACCAAAAGGACATTCATAAAGTAGGCGCGAAGACCCAACAGCGCATCGAGAAGATCCTGAAGGAACTGGGCTATTACCCCAACACCATGGCCCGGGGCCTCAAGACCCGCAAAACCTATAATGTGGGCGTGGTTTTCTTTTGGTATGACCGGCCGACCCTCAGTGACTTCTATTTGACCCGGGTGCTGGACGGCATCATCAACTTTTTAAGCGAAAAAAAATACAACATCCTGATGAACACCTTCAGCCGGGAAATGGGGGACTCGGGGGTTTACGCCAATTTCGTCAATTCCGGATTGGTGGACGGAATTCTGGCCATCGCGCCGCCCGTGGAATCCCGCTTTTTCCAAGACTTGAAGCAAGGATCCCTTCCTTATGTCTTGATCAACTACCAAGTGAATGATCCCCAGGTTTGTTTCGTGGATTGCTTGAATACCCAGGGCATCATTGACGCAGTGGACCACCTGATCGCCTTAGGCCACAAGCGCATCGGTTTTATCTCGGGCGACATTGAGTTTTCCAAGAATACGCTCGATCGTTACAACGCTTTTAAGTATGTGATGAAAAAGAAAAATCTCCCTTATTCGGATGACCTTGTTTTCTCCGGTCCTTGGACCGAGGAATCGGGCATGAAGGCCGTGGAGCATTTTTGGAAAGTCAAACAACCGCCCACGGCGATTTTGTCCTCCAACGACGTGATGGCGATGGGGGCCATCAAACAGCTTCGGAAGAACGGCATCAAAGTGCCCCAGAATGTGGCGGTCATCGGTTTCGACGACATTCCTTTGGATTCGACCCTGACCACGGTCCATCAGCCGATTTACGACATGGGTTATGAAGCCGCCAAGATGCTTTGGAACCAGATTGAAAAAAGACCGCTGGATTATTCCCACCGGTTTTTCCCCACCAAGCTGGTCGTGCGGGAAAGCTGCGGTTTCTATTTGAAGGAAGCTGAAAACCGTAAATAAAGAAAACGTCATTTACAATGATTCCGCAGATGTTGAATCAAAAGAATGAAGTTGGATTTATCGGCGTTTATCAGCGTCCGTCATTGTAAATTTTATTTTTGCGTCGTGTCGTTCAACCGCTTCAAAGAAAGGGACGTACTCGATGAATCTCCTGAAAACGATCTTATTTTGGACTATTTTATTGGCGCCGGTTTTCGCGGACGCCCAAGCCACGGTTTCCATCATGGATACGGCCGCGCCGCCTTCCTTGAACGGGGATCTGACCGGTTGGCCCGCCAAGCCCGTCATTGTGCTCGACCAAAAAACCCAGATGGTGATCGGCCAATCGGATTGGACCGGCGCGGATTTTTTCAGCGGCAAGGTCTACATCACCTACGATAAAACCAATTTATATATCGCGGCGGACATCGCGAGCAAAAATCCCCAGTTCAACAGCCAAAACGCCAGCAACATTTATAACGGGGACGCCTTGGAGCTTTACGTGGGAACGGATATTTCCAATCCGGCCCGCAAGTCCTACTCGGCCACTGATGTCCAGGTCATTATTTCCCCGGGCAAAGCCGGCGACGGCGCCGAAGTTTACAGCATGACGGACAAGGCCGATATTCCGGGGGCCAAGGTGGCCACCACGGCCACGGCGGGCGGTTATATTTTGGAAGCCTCGATTCCGCTCCAATATTTTTTCAAAATCAACGTGGGGCCCGGCAAGTCCATCGGCTTTGACCTGGACTTGGACGACTGCGGCCCGATGGGCAAAACCCGTTCGCTTCAAATGTCCTGGTCGGGCAGTTCCACCAGCTGGCAGGACCCTTCCACCTGGGGCACGCTCCAATTCGCGGGCCAGACGGTTTATGTGAACACCTCGCCGAAGGTCGCGATGCCGGGAGCCGTGGTGGCTGAAATGGATCCTTTGGCGGGAAAAAATTCGGCCTCGACCTCGGGTGATTTGATTTGGGGATTCAACGGGGGCGACATGGGCGGATTCACGGGGAAGGTCAGCGCCGAGACCGTGACCCTCACCGAAGGCACCGGCTCTATGCGGGTGGACACCGACGGGTCCCAGGGCTGGAACCAGGCCCTGGCGGTTTGCACGACCGTACCCTTGGCCAACCAATGGGAAAATTTCAAGGCGATCACCATGGATATTTATTTTCCCCAGGGCAGTTTGGCGAAGGCTGTTTACGGGGAAGTGTATCTGGTAACCCAAAGCCCGGCCAATAACTGGAACCAAATCAAGATGTCGGTCCATGAGGGTTGGAATCATATTAAACAAGAGGTGGACGGCACCCAGTTCAAGGGCGGCCTGACCAAGGTGTTTTTGGTCTTTAATTCGGGCGGTCCTATCGCCGGGTCCATCATCATCGACAACGTCCGGGGAATTGAAAAGGGCGCCGCCGCCCAGTTGAAAGGCAGTGTTTTGGACGCCGCCGGTAAACCCGTCCCCGGCGCCATTGTGGCCATCGCCAAACAGCTCATTACCCCGGGTTCGGACGGCTCCTTTAAAGCCGACCTGCCGGAGGATGACTACGTCGCGGAGGCTTTCGCGCCCGGTTACAAATCGGACAAGGAAACCGTCAAGGTGCACGCGGGCCAAGCCAATGTTTGGAACGTGACGCTTTCGGCCAACGCTTATAAGGTGCAACCCGCCGTCGCCGACATTTATTTTGATAAAAAAATCCGCTCCTTCAACCCGCACTACCTATACGGGGTGAATATCGCGGCTTGGTATGACCCGAAATGGATGACCGATCCGAAAGGGTTGAAGGAAACCGAGGATGACTTTTCCTATTTCCGCCTTCCGGGCGGGGGATTCGCCAACCTTTTTAATTGGCGCACGGGCCAGACCTACAACAACGACGGCGCGACCGTTTCCACCACTTGGGATTTCAACTGGCCCAAGATGGCGGAGTTCGTGCAATCCGTCCCCCGGGGAGAGGTTTTGCTGACGGTCAATATGATGACCGGCACGCCGCAGGACGCTTTGGATTGGATCGCGGACATCAAGTCCAGGGGTATCCCGCTGAAATACGTGGAGATGGGCAATGAGCCCGACTATACGCAGGATTTGATTTACCAAGGCCAAAACCAATATTGGACGGTCATCGACAACTATTGCAAACATTACTTGGAATTCGCCAAGGCCATCCGGGCCAAATACCCGGATTTAAAATTGATGGGCCCGACGATCGCCCACGAGGACAGCCGCGAGCGCAAGGAAGGCTCGCCCTGGCTGGCCTCGCCGGATTCACCCTGGTGGGTGGAAAAGTTCTTGGAGGAATGCGGTCCCTATGTGGATGTGATCTCGGTCCATAGCTATCCCTATTGGTCCAACGACAGCGACGGTAATTTGTTGGCGAAGACCGCCTTGTGGTCGCAAATCATCCCCAAAATCCGCGCGTCGATTCAAAAAAATATCCCGGACCGCGCCAATCAAATTGAAATCGCGGTCACGGAGTGGAACTCCGGGGACGAGACTCCCACCACGGCCAAGCTGGTCAACGGCATCTTCGCCGCCGACTTCCTGGCCCAGATGATGGTTTGGGGCGTGAACCAAACCAATATTTGGGACTTGTACACCCAGAAGACCGGATTGGGCGGGGGACACGGGGCGATCGACCCCAACAACAATCCGTCCGAACCCTTCCAACCGAGGGCCCACTATTGGGCCATCAATATGATGGAGCATCACTTTGGGACGACGCTCTTCCAAGCCCGTTCCAACCAGGACGACTTGGCGGTTTACGCCAGCACGGGCAACGGGAAAAAATATCTTTTGGTGATCAACAAGAGCAACTCGACGGCTTACAACACCCAGCTGAACCTGGGCGGGTCGGCCAAGTCGAAGTCGAAACTGGATTTTTACCAGTTGAGCTCGAACGAGTACCAATGGAGCGAGAACCTGTACCGGGCCGTCATCGACAAAGGGCCTTCGCGGTTGAAAGCCTCCGCCACGGTGGGGAACCGTTTCGCCTATAAGTTTCCGCCCTATTCCATCACCTGTATCGAGATCACCCCCGCGAAGTAGAGCGGGGTTTGGCGGGGTGGGGAATAATGCCCGCTTTTCACGGCATTTCGACCCATCCCGGCCGCTTATTTCGGCCCTTTCAACGCCCGACATCGGCGCCTGCCCAGTGGCGCCGTTTTCCGGCGAAGCTCGGTTTTGTCCGGCATAGCGCAGCGGCGCCCGAATGTGTTAAATTGCTTTCTCCAAGTCTCCCGTTTGAAGGAGTTTCCCCGCTTTGCCCGAGGACAAGTCAGCCCTAATTAAAACCGCCTATTCCTATTACCAAAAAGGTGATTGGGATAGGGCTATCGAGGAATACCACAAACTCGCCGAGATGGACTCGAAGGACCTCAACGTCCACAACATGTTGGCGGATATTTACGCCAAAAAAGGCGACGCCAAGGAAGCCCTCAAACAATATGACCTCGTGGCGCAGGGCTTCGACCAGAAAAACCAGGTCGATAAGGTCCTGCAGGTCTACAAGCGCATGCTCAAGCTGATGCCCAACGACACCGAGCTTTTGGCCGCGGTCAAAAACTTGATCGACCGTTACATGGAAAAGGCCGCCCAGGCCGAGGAGGCCGAGCCCGACAAAGCCGCCGACATTTACCGCTCCATCCTGAAAGCCGAACCCGCCCGCCTGGATGTCAATATTCAGCTGGCCAAGCTTTTGATGAAAAAAGGCCAGAAGTTTGAGGCCATCGAGCTTTTGATGAACCTGGCCTCGCTTTTGGACCCGGCCACCCAAACGGGAAAGCTGGTTGACATCCTTCAAACGGTGACCGCTTGGGACCCCTACAACATCGAGGCCCGGGAAAAATTAAGCGATCTTTTGGTGGAAGCCAAGCAAATCGACGCCGCGGTTTCCAGCCTTCAAAACTTGGTCGAGATTTATATCGGCAAAAACGATTTGGAAAAAGCCGAGAAAACGGCCCAGCGTTCCATCCAACTGGGCGACGTCGAGACCTACTACCACTTGGGTGTCATCTACTTCAACCAGCAAAAATTCGAGGAAGCCCGGTCGGCTTTCGAGAAGTTTTTAGCCAAACAGGAAAACCATGTCGGTGCCTTGAAATATTTGGCCATGGCTTACGCGCGATTGGGACAGGCGCCCCAGGCGGTAAGCGTTTATCTCAAAATCCTCAACGTTTATTTCAGCGAGAACCTTTTGGACGAGGCGAGGGATATCCAGCGCGTGATCCTGGAAATGGATCCGGAAAATGAGGACGTCAAAACCTATACCCTGGGGTTGAATCCGCCGCCCCTGGAAGCCCCGATTCCCGAGGAGCCTCCGGCTCCGGAAGCGGCCGTGGCCGCGACTCCCAATGACGACGAGCAGGATAAAAAGAACATGCTGGCCCAGGCCGAGTCCTATTCGGAGAAGGGCTTGTTTGAGCAGTCGATCGACGTTTACCTCGACATGCTCAAGCGCTGGCCGGAGTGGCCGGAAATCCGCACCCGGCTGCAGCAGGTCTACGCCTTGATGGCCCGGGCCGCCGAACCGGTGGAGAAACACCCCTCGCCCGAGGAGATCAAGGCCGAGTTGGAACGTGAGCTCAAGGAACAGATGCGCAAGGAAATGGAAGAGCAGACCCGCCGGTTGGCCGAGGAACAAAAGCGGTACGCCCAAGAGCGGCAGTTCGAGGCTGAGATGAAGCGGGAATTGGAGCAGATGCGGTTGAAGCAGGACCTGGAATCCAAACTCATGGAGCAGGTCCAGCGCACGAAGGAAGACGAGCTGCGCGAGAAGATCTCGAAGGAATTCGAGGAAAAGCAAATGAAGCTGCTGCAGGAGCGGGAACGGCTCGACAAGGAAAAACTTGAATCCATCAATAAGATTAAGGATGAGTTGGAACAAACCAAGCTGTCCTATGAGCAGAAAATCCGGGAGCAACTCGAGCGGGAAATGAAGGACCGGGCCCAGTCGGAAGCCGCCGAGAAAGAGCGCCGGGAAAAAGACGCCGCGCGGGAAGCCCAACTCCAGGCCGCGCTTCAAAAACAGGAACAAGAACGGGCCAAGTTTGAGGAGCAAAAAAAGGTCCACGAAACCGCCCGGGCGCAGGTGAACCAGGAAATTTCCCACGGAATGGAACGTTTACGGCAGGAAAAGGAACGGGAAAAGAAGACCGCGCCCCCGGCCCCGCCGCCTTTGCCGGCGCCCGCGGTTTCGAAACCTTCCGGGCCCGCGGGGGTGCCGGCGGCCCAGTTGGGAACCGGGGTGGGCGGCGATTCGCTCGAGGATCCCTTTATCCGTCAAACTTTGGCCGATATTTACGCCAAGCAGGGCTTGTTCGTGGAAGCACTCAAGATATATGAGAGAATTTTAAACGAGGATCCGGATAACGAGGATGTGAAGGAAAAGCTGAGAAACATCCTAAAAATGAAAGGCATATGATCCAAACTTCATTGAAATTTTAATAATGGGTTTGGAGCACCCGGCGTAGCCGTTAGGCGAAGCCCGGGTACTTTGTATCTAGGGTAAACTCAGTCAGAAAGCCCACGCTTTTGGATTGTTTTATGACATTTCGGAGCCCATGAAACCGTTTTCAGGGTCCGCCTTATTGAAAAAAGCCTTATTTGTGGTAATTTATGACGTTGCTTTTGGCACCCAATATGCCCATTACAGAGATAAGTTAAATTAACCCCGGGGGTCCGTTCATGAGAATCTGGAGAAATCTTGCGATTTGCTTTACCTTAATCGGCGTCTCTTTAACCGGTTTATTCTTGGGTTGCACACGCCAGATATCGGTTCTCCCGACCATCCCCTTGAACACTTCTCCGACGAATACCTTTACGCCGATTCCGCCGACAGCTACCTTAACGCCGACCATCACTCCGACCCCGAATGGTCCCACGGCGACCTTTACCATTACCAACACTCCGGCGCCTCCGACAAATACTTTTACAATAACTTCGACGCCAACGGTTACAGCAACCGCTACTCCTACGGCCACAAACACTCCGGATCTGACATTGATCGATGATTTTGAATCAACCGGGGGAGCAGGCCAGGATAACGTAGCCAATATCGCAGCGATTACAGATCAAAACTCAGTCGCTCGAACTGGATACTGGGGAGCTAACTCGGATGGAGCTTCTGTAACCTTTACTCCTACGACCGGATACGTTTCCACGACTGCTGTTGAGCTTTCGGGGTCCTATTCAACCTATGATCAACTTTATTTTACATTTTTAAGCGGTGGAACCGCTTATGACGCGACGGTTGGCTCAACCTATACGGGCATCAGCTTTTATGCGATCGCTAATAGTTTCCCGGCGACCAATTGCACACAAGTTCAAGTGGTCAACGTTGATTTTGTTGACGCGGCTACTTCTACTGATCATTACGTGGCGATTCCGTTAACGAATACTTGGAAGCAATACACGGTTTTTTACAATCAAGCCTTGAGCAAGACTGGGTCCAATGTCGACCCTACGGGTTTATCCACGGTTAAGTTTGTTCCCCAGAGTAATGGGACGACAAATTACGACGCGGACATCTCCTTGGACGATATTCATTTCACCAACGCTGCCGCCCCTGCGGCTGCGACTCCGCCAGCGGCGAACGTTATCGATAATTTCCAAGCGGTAATGAACAATACCAATGTAACGGGAACCGCTCAAATACAATATGGTGCCGGAGCTGGAGGATACTGGTTTGCCTATGGAGATGGGCCAAGTCCAAACGTGCCGCCCTATAGTGGAACAGAAGCCAATATGTGTCCGTTGGGAGAGCCAGGTACGGCGTTTTTCTTGAGCGCGCCGGGCCACACTGGCGGAAATAGTCTGGCTGCTCATATTTCAGGAACTGAAACGGCTTATTGCGGAATGGGTTTTTGGTTAGGGGCTTCGAACACGTTCTCAAATGATATTTCCTCTTATACAAAAGTTGCCTTTTATGTCCGTAGCGCCACGAGTACCAGTTATCAATTCGCCATAACAGATGAGGAGAATTGGAATGGTGGTGGTTCTTGTTATCCGCCAAACCAGCTTGCTTCTGCGCTCTCCGCGAGCGCTGCCTGGACACCGGTGACGATTACGTTCAGTGCAATGACGACTGCGGCCACATATTCAGGGGGAAGTTGCGGTGGTGCTCCTGCGCATCCCGTGGATACGACTCAAGTCGGGCAAATGCAATGGCAACCGCAAGGTGCCGGAAACTTTGACCTTTGGGTGGACGACATTACTCTAATACCATAACGACTAAGCATAAAAGCCCACATCCGAAAGGATGTGGGCTTTTTTTATTTGAGTACTCTTTTAAGTCAACTCGGATTTTTCGAATCGCGATTTAGACCAATTGTAATCCATTGTTTTTCCAACTCTGCAATCGAACTAATCTAAAAAAATAAATCCAATGAAGCTGATTATTTTTAAGTTTCTGATTTTTAGTTAATCGGAAAACCTTGAATGTAAAATCGGTTTAATTCCGGCGTTGCTGATGTGGCTCATTGCGACCGGTCAGTTTTAGTGCAGTTATTATTTAGTTAACAAAGAATTTTGTTGAAGTATTTTTTTTCTGGATTATTCTTCGTTCAATCGTTGCGCGTCTATCGTATGTTTTGAACATGTTTTTGAATGGATTTATATATGGTGCCGAAGACAATGAACCGAAAACTGAATCCTTCCCCAAACCACTCACGGAAATCTCATTTCGGTTTAAATCTGACATTACTCTTGATGTTTTTGACTGTCGTTTTTCCCTCCTACGCTCAGGCGACTGGTAGGCAACAGCTTCACGGTCATATGCTTCCGGCGAGAATCATTTCACAATTGGTCGGGAGTGTTCCCGATTCCACTCAACTGAATCTCGCTATCGGCTTGCCGTTGAGAAACCAGGAAGCTTTGCAATACCTATTGAAGGATATTTACGATCCTAAAAGCCTAAACTTCAGAAAGTTTTTAACTCCGGAAAAATTTACGGAAATGTTTGGTCCGACTGAATCTGATTTTAGAGCGGTAGAGAATTTTTTAATCTCTCATAATCTAAAGATACAGAGGGCATATACCAATCGAGCCTTGATTGATGTCAGTGGAACCGCCGCCGACATTGAAAAAACTTTTTATTTGCATCTGAATAATTATAAACGGCCCGATGGTAGTTTGTTTCGTGCGTCCGATGTGGAGCCTTCCCTGGATTTGGACGTCCCGATTTTGCATATTAGCGGACTTGAAAATTATGAACAACCAAAGTCGTCGATGAAATCTACTCGGAATGTTTTGCCGTCCTCTCTGAGTCCGTCGAAGTCCGTAAAAACTTCGCCAGGAGCTGAAAAGGGAAATCTGACCACAAACGCTCTCGATGGTTCTTTTTACGGTTATTATATTGGTGAGGATTTCAGGAAGGCTTATGTACCCTGTGTTTCTCTTACTGGAACAGGCCAATCGGTTGCCTTGGTGGAATTTGACGGGTATCTATCAAATGACATTAACAACTACGAGAGCGCCGCGGTCGCTTATGGATTGCCTGCTCCGACACTTTCCATAAACAACTACTTATTGGATGGATTCAGTGGAGTTCCGGACGCGAATCCACCACAAAGTCCTTATGCCTATACCAGTGAAGTGACCCTGGATGTAGAGATGGTAATTGCGATGGCGCCGGGGTTATCCCAGTTAGCGGTTTTTGAAGGTAATGACAATAATTTTATACCTGATGATGTTTTTGCCGCTATAGCCAACCCTAGTTCTATAAATGCCCCATTTTGTAATCTCATTAGCAGTTCATGGTCATGGCCAACTTATTCCACAGATGGTAACTTACAAACTTCAATTCTCCAATTTCAAGCGGATGGACAATCCTTTTTCCAGGCTTCAGGTGATTTAGGCGCCTATGTCACCAGTGACCCGCAGCCGGTCATCGAAGCGCCCATGGATCAACTTTCAAATTTCACAGTTGTCGGTGGAACCAATTTAGCGACTGGAAGTAACGAAACTTGGTCGGGGGAAACGGTTTGGAATGATTCTCCGGGTCCCTCGGCGACCCTTACGCCAGCACCCAACGAGGTTAGTAGTGGTGGAATCTGTGGCGGGCCGATTTACACCCCAGTTCCGATCCCGACGTATCAAGTGCCATTTGTGAATGGCACGAACTCCGCGTCGTCTTTGTATCGGAATATTCCGGACGTCGCGTTAGTCGCGGATGACATCATGTTTTATTTCATGGGTGAAGCTTATGGCACTGGCGGAACCAGTGCTGCCGCGCCTCTTTGGGCGGGATTTATGGCTTTGGTTAATCAACAAGCGGCATCCGCTGGGAAGGGACCGATTGGTTTTGCGAATCCCGCGTTATATTCATTGGCGTTGACGAATTATGCCAACGATTTTCATGACATTCAAATTGGTAGTAACAATTATTGGGGTACCGTTCCAAGCCAATATCAAGCCGTTTCCGGTTATGACCTGACCACGGGTTTGGGGAGTCCGCAGTGCAACTTGTTCGATGATCTTCAAGGTTTTGCGCCAACTTTTACTCCCACGCCTACATTCACCCCTAGTCCCACCTATACTCCTCAATCCCCGACGCCGACACCGACATTTGGAATGTGCGCAGCGGGCCAACCGGGAAATACATGGACATCGTTGACGACCAATGCGCCAACTGATTTATTGGGTTCGGCGGGTAACAATTTTGTATTTGATCCGCAGGATGGATTAGGGCCGAGGATGTGGGTGATTACTTCAGGGGGCCAAGCCTATTCTTCGTTCAATGGTATTAATTGGACGCTGGTGGGAACCATACCCATAAGTCCGCAAAATATGCAAGGCGAGCAGTCGGTGGTTTTCAATGGCCAGATATGGGTGGTGGGTGGAGTTTATGCTTATGCGGGTCCCGGAGGGACAACTTCGAATGTTTGGCATTCCAGCAACGGATCGACTTGGACAAAAGTGACATCGGCCGCGCCTTTTCCGCCCAGGTTTGATTTTGGGCTCTTGGCTTACAACAATAAAATGTGGGTGATTGCTGGCGATCCGTCCTTGAGCTACGGTGATCCCTATACGAATCAATATTTAAATGATGTTTGGTCTTCCTCAGATGGAATCAATTGGACGGAAACGAGTGCGTCGGCCAATTTCGGCCCAAGATGGAGTCCGACCTGTCTTACGTTCAACAATCAAATGTGGGTCATCGGTGGAACCTATTCAAGTTGGGCTTCGGGAATTGCTTATAACGACGCTTGGTCTTCCTCAGACGGAATTAATTGGACGCAGGCTACCAACAGCGCGTTCACCTCGGGAAGATTTGGAGCTTCGGGTGTGGTATGCGGTAATTCCATGTGGATAGTCGGAGGGACGGGTAGCGGTGGAACTTTGAGTGATGTTTGGGTTTCGACGAATGGGGCTAATTGGAGTGAGACGGATACGGCGACGCCCTTTTCGTTCTCTTCGGGTACTGGAATTGTGATTTCATACCTGGGGTATGTGTGGAGTGTTTTGACGAATGATACCAGTACCACACCTTGGACTTGGAATTCCCCTTGTTGTGAACTGGCGACCCCCACGCCGGGCGCCCCGACGGCGACGCCCACGCCCACGCCGCAACCGATGTTTTGTCCCAGCCTTCAGTGGGGCGGGTATGGAACGAGCAATGGCCAGTTCATTCAACCGGCTAATATCGCGGTGGATTCGGCGAATGGTTGGGTTTATGTGTCAGAGACGACGAATAATCGAATTCAAAAATTCACCACTAGTGGAACGTGGTTGGCGACCTGGGGCGGTTTGACAGCCGGAAGTGGAGTTGGCCAATTCAATCAGCCCGCTGGGATAGCGATAGGTCCCGGTGGGAATGTTTATATTGCGGATTTTGGCAATAATCGTATCCAGGTTTTAACTTCAGGTGGAACTTATGTAACGCAATGGGGTACGGCTGGAAGTGGAAACGGCATGTTTGAAGGGCCCGTTGGGATAGCGGTCGATGGAAGTGGAAATTCTTATGTCTCGGATTCCAGAAATTATCGAATTCAAGTATTCAATTCATCTAATGGCTATGTGACTCAATGGGGAAGTAATGGCGCCGGAAATGGTCAGTTTAATGATCCGTTGGGGGTCGCGCTGGATGGATTAGGATACATCTACATTGTTGATTATCGTGGAACCACTTTTGGACCGCCTTTCTCGAATGATCGGGTTGAAAAATTTACAACTGGTGGGACCTATATCACTCAATGGGGATCGCAAGGTTCGGGGACTGACCAATTTTATGGTCCTTACGGGGTGGCGGTGGGCCCTTGCGGAAACGTCTATGTGACCGATTGGCAGAATAACAATATCCAAGCCTTCACGAATACCGGTTCTTACCTTGGGACTTTCGCGCCGACGGGTAATAGCCAATTCAACCAAGTGAACGGAATTGCTTTTGACAGCTCCAATAACCTTTACACCACGGAATTGATCTCCGACAGGGTTCAAAAATTCTCGCCCTGTGGACTGAATTGTCCAATTTCTTCCACCCAGACGCCAACCCAAAGCCCGACAGCGACTTCAACGGCCACGCCTACTTTTACGATTACTCCGACTAATACGGCTACTTTTACTACTACAGCCACCCAAACGCCGTCTTTCACAAGTACACCAACTATTACGCCTACACCAAGCTTTACTTCGACAAACACGCCGTCGCCCACGATGACAATCACGGCGACAACAACAGGAACACCCACTTTGACGCCGAGTCTGACACCGACGATTACGTCGACTGCAACGCCGACTATTACGAAAACAGGAACTTTTACGCCCACTATAACGGCTACCACTACACCAACATTTACTCGAACTGTCACCTTTACGCTGACGATCACCCGGACTTCAACGGTTACGAAGACCCCGACGGCTACCAAGACGGTGACTCAAACTCCGACCATAACCAGAACTCCGACGATCACCCGGACGCCAACGATCACGCCCAGTAAAACTTCGACGTGGACGCCTACCAAAACAAAGACAATTACGATGACTCCGACGATAACGCGAACGTTTTCTCCAACGATAACCAAAACACCGACGAAAACGCCTACGATTACGCCGACTAGAACGCCGACGAAAACTCCAACCCCCTCGGGAGAGATTGCCATGGCTGAAGCGGTTTCAATTACCGAACCTCATATCACGGAAACGCCAACCTCTTCGCCGACATTGACTATGACTCCAACGTTGCCTATTACACCGACCCCGACAACGGCTCCTGAAGATACTGTTTCAGTTTTAGCAATACCGAACATCTCCACGGATGAGGAGCCGATTCGGTTCCAAGTGCAATTGACTCAAGAGGCCCAAATTGAGCTGATTCTTTACACCATCTCGGGGGAAAAGGTCTATGAGGGGAAAATGACAGGAACCGTCGGGCTTAATAACCTCATTTGGAAGTTAAACAATGGAGAGGGAGCGGATGTGGCCAGCGGACTGTATCTTTACGCCATCGAAGTTTCAAACAGATCATTCGATTACCACAAAACCGGAAAAGTCATCGTTCTTCATTGAGGATAAAGTGGGTTAAACTCAAGCGAAAGGGAGACCCTTCCGTTTGAGTTACCCTTGAATAAAGCTTTCGCCTGTCCCACAATGGCTCCATGAAATTCGAAATTGTTTCCGACTTCAAGCCTACCGGCGACCAGCCCCGGGCCATCGCCCAAATGGTGAAAAACCTCGAGTCCGACGCCCGGCACCAGACCCTCCTGGGCGTGACCGGATCGGGCAAAACCTTCAGCATGGCCCATGTGATCCAAAAGGTCCAAAGGCCGGCGCTGATCATTTCGCACAACAAGACCCTGGCGGCCCAGCTGTATAGCGAGTTCAAGGAATTTTTCCCCAACAACGCCGTGGCCTACTTCGTCAGTTATTACGATTATTACCAGCCTGAAGCCTATATCCCCCACACGGACACCTTCATCGAGAAAGACGCTTCCATCAATATGGAACTGGACCGGCTGCGGCTGGAAGCTACCGCGCTGCTTCAGGAGCGGCGGGACGTGATCATTGTGGCCTCGGTTTCCTGCATCTATGGTTTAGGCTCGCCGGAAAACTATAAAAAGATGCATATCGTTTTGCGCGAAGGCTCGGAAATCCACCGGGAATCCTTTCTGCGGGAACTGGTGGCCATTCAATACGCCCGCAACGATATCGACTTCAGCCGGGGCCGTTTCCGGGTGAAGGGCGACGTGATCGAGGTCTATCCGGCTTATGAGGAAAATCCTTTCCGGATCGAGTTTTTTGGGGACGAGATCGAGAAAATATCCGAGATGGACCCCGTGACGGGTAAAAGCCTCAACCGCCGGAAGGTGCTGCCCATTTATCCGGCCAAGCATTACGTTATGCCCGAGGAAGTCAAAAAATCGGCGCTGGATAATATCCGGGAAGAGTTGCGGCTCCGGCTGGTGGAGCTTAAAAATGACAACAAGTTGGTGGAAGCCCAGCGTTTGGAACAGCGCACCACCTTTGACCTGGAAATGATTGAGGAGATGGGCTATTGCCAGGGGATTGAGAATTACAGCCGCCATTTCGAGAACCGAAGCCCGGGTGATCCGCCTTTTACTCTGCTCGATTATTTCCCGAAGGATTTCCTGACCTTCATTGACGAGTCCCATGTGACTCAGCCCCAATTGCGGGCCATGTTCAACGGCGATTTCGCGCGCAAAAAAAACCTGGTGGACTTCGGATTCCGGCTCAAGTGCGCCTACGACAACCGACCCTTAAAGTTTGATGAGTTCAACGCGAAGGTGGGCCAGGTGATCTATGTCTCGGCCACGCCGGCGCCGGATGAGATTAAAAAAAGCGGGGACAAGGTGGTGGAGCAGATTATCCGTCCGACCGGGCTGATGGATCCTGAGATTGAGGTTCGTCCCGCGAAAACCCAGGTGGATGACTTGATCGGGGAAATCAGGGACCGCGCGGGCAAAGGCCAGAGGGTTTTGGTCACTACGCTGACTAAAAAAATGGCCGAGGACCTGACCAGCTATCTGAAACAGCTCAACGTGAAAGTGGCTTACCTACATTCGGACGTGGAGACCTTGGACCGGATCCGGATTATCCGGGATTTGCGGTTGGGGGTTTACGATGTTTTGATCGGCGTTAATTTGCTCCGGGAGGGCCTGGACCTGCCCGAGGTGAGTTTGGTGGCCATCCTGGACGCGGACAAGGAAGGTTTCCTTCGCTCCGAAGTCTCGCTCATGCAGACCGCCGGCCGCGCGGCCCGCAATGTGGAAGGCAAGGTTCTGTTTTACGCGGATAAAGAAACCGATTCCATGCGCAAGACCTTGGCGGAGACTAAGCGCCGCCGGAAGATTCAAACGGCCTACAATAAGGAAAACGGCATCACGCCCGTCACCATCAAGAAACAAATCCGGGAGCTGTTGACCACGGTCTACGAGGCCGATTACTACACGGTGCCCATCGCCGCCGAGGAAGGGCAGGCCTACCTGGAGCCCGCGGCCATTCCGCGTAAAATCGTGGAACTGGAAAAATCCATGGTGAGCTTCGCCCAAAAATACGAGTATGAGAAGGCCGCCGAGCTCCGGGACCAGATCCGGATTTTGCGCGACCGTTTAAAAACCGAAGCTTAAGCCCCACCGACATGTCCACCCTCCAGTCCGAACCCGAAAAAAAGATCGAGGAGCTTCGGGAACAGGTTTCGAAATTTCCGGACGCGCCCGGCATTTATCTTTTCAAAAACGCTTTCGACACCGTGCTTTACGTGGGCAAGGCGGTTTCCATCAAAAAGCGCGTGGCTTCTTATTTCAATAAGAACGCCCAAGACAGCCCCAAAATCAGGTCCCTGGTGACGCAGGTCCATCACCTGGAATTCGTGGTGACGACCGACGAGTCCCAGGCCTTTTTACTTGAGAGCAATTTGATCAAGCGCTATCGGCCCCGGTACAACGTGGTTTTGCGCGACGACAAAAGCTATCCCTATATCAAGCTGACCACGCGGGAGGATTTCCCCCGGGTTTTGATCTCCCGGCGGCCCATGGCGGATGGTTCGCGCTACTATGGCCCTTTTCCCAACCTGAAACTGCGCGAAATCCTCAAAATCATTTACCGCTATTTCAATATCCGGGATTGCGACATTGAGATCGACGGCAAGGCCGAAAGGGCCTGCCTGAGTTACCAAATCAAACAATGTCCGGCCCCCTGCATCGGCGCCATCGATAAAACCGGCTACGCGACCATCGTGGACCGGGTGAAGTGGTTTCTGGAAGGGAAGCACGAATCGCTGATGAATTACCTGAAGGCGGAGATGTTGAAGGCCTCCGAGCGGCTGGAATACGAGGAAGCGGCCAAGTGCCGGGACCTGCTTTCATCCATTGAGCAGATGCAAAACGGCTACGCGGTCATCACGGCGGAAAAGCTGGACCTGGATGTGATCGCCCTAACCGCCGGTCTGGGGAAAGTTTTGGCGTCCGTGCTTCAGGTGCGGCAGGGAAAAGTGATTGACCACGTCAAACTGGTGTTGGAGAACGAGCTGGAACAGTCTTTGGCCGAAGTATTGCCGTTTTTCCTGCGCCAATTTTATGTCCCGGGTGTTTTCGTGCCGGATGAGATTTTGGTGGCCCGCGACTTTCCCATCGATCCCGATATCCAAATCTGGGTGTCGGCTTTGAAGGTGAAAAAAGTCACGGTGAAAAACGCCGATTCCGGCTGGCGGAGCGACTTGATGGAGATCGCCGAACGGAACGCCCTGGCCTCCCTCAAGGAAGACCTGCGCCAGACCGATGTATTGGAAGAATTGAAAAAACTTTTACGCCTGAAGGCACTTCCGCGCAATATCGCTTGTTTCGACATTTCCAATCTTCAAGGAACCTTCAACGTGGGTTCGGCGGTTTTTTTCAAGGATGGCATCCCGGAAAAGAACCGCTATCGAAAATTCAAAATCAGGGACGTGGTGGGCCAGGATGATTTCAAATCCCACCAGGAAATGATGCGCCGTTATTTGGCCCTGGTTGAGCGGGAAGGCAATCCCTTGCCGGATCTGTTTCTCATTGACGGGGGCAAGGGCCAACTGAGCGCCGTGAAACAGGTTCTGGACGAAGGCCTGGGCGGCGATTACGGATTGGCGTCCTTGGCCAAACGGGAAGAAGAGGTTTTTTTGCCCGAGGAATCCCATCCGGTGGACTTTCGCGGTCATTTGAAGGCGCGCTATTTATTACAGCGGGTCCGGGACGAGTCCCATCGTTTCGCCGTGGGCTACCATCGGATCATCCGTGACCGAAACGCGGTAACATCCCTGTTACGCGGAGTGAAGGGGATTGGTCCATCCCGATTGAGGGCGCTTTTGAATACTTTCGAGTCCGTGGACAAGGTCAAAACAGCCTCGCTGGAAGAACTTCAGGCCGTCCCGAGTTTTTCGAAGGAACTGGCCGCCAAGCTCTATCAACATTTCCATTCGTTGGGTTAATTTTTCAAAATCTTTATCGTCTCCTAAAAATCCTAATTCATGGTCGTCGTTTTACCTTTATCACGGGCACTTCATCTATACAACCGATTCAGGACTCGTTAGAGTCAGGCCTAGTTTTCCATCATTAAAATTTCAGAGGCGGGACTATGCGCAAGCGTTTATCTTTTGTCGTTTTATTCATGGGAACTCTGGCTTCTGGCTTTTTTTATGTTGGTTGCTCCGGCTCATCGACCCCCACCACACCTGGTTCTTCGTCTCCGACCGGTACGACGACGGTCGGGTTGCCTTCGGCGACTTTTACGGTTACCAAGACACCTACGGTTACCCTCACGCCAACCGCGACCAAAACAACGACGGCCACCTTGACGCCCACGACAAGTTCGACGCGTACCTTTACGGTCACCCCAACGGTGACTCAGACGGCCACGGCCACTTTGACGGTGACATCCACGCCGACAGTCACAAGTACCCCGACCACCGGTGGGGCCTCATGGCAGGTCGTGGGAACCGCGGAATTTGGATCGGAAGCGCTTTACACGAGCTTGCATTTTAACAATAACAATCCTTACGTGGTTTACGCGGATGAGAGTAACAATGATAAGGGTATGGTCGAGGAGTACAACGGATCTACTTGGTCGGCCGTATATGGCGCGGATTTTACGCCGGGCGCGGCTTCTTACATCTCGGCGGCCTTTTATAACAACAATCTTTATGTGGCTTACGCGGATGGCACGGAATCGGCTTATCTCACCGTTGAAGAATATACGGGAAGTGCTTGGGTAACGATTGGAAACCCCGGCTTTGGCGGACAGGCCTCTTATACTTCAATCGCGGTGGACAGCACGGGAAAACCTTACGTGGCTTTTGAGGGTGCCACTTACAGCTACTTGATGGCGTACAACGGAACGAATTGGGTCACGGTGGGAGGCAGTGCTTTCTCGACCGGCGGCGGGACTTTTCCATCGGTGGCTTTTGACAGTAGCAATAATCCCTATGTTGCCTTTGGGGATAGCTATTATGGAGGCGCTTCGATCGCGGAGTATGTCTCGGGCGCTTGGACCTATCTGGGCGGGTTTGGAGGTGCCGGAGGCGGAGGCACCTTGAACAACCATGTCGCGAATTACACATCGCTGGTCTTTAACGACGGAAACCCCTATGTTGCTTACATGGATAACAGCAATAATGCGATGGACAATGTGATGGGGTGGGGTGGATCAAGTTGGGCGGCGGTGGGCACCGCAGGCTTTACTCCCCACAATTCTTTTTACTCAACGCTGGCTTTTAGCCCCACCAACAATAACGCTTATATTTCTTTTTCTGATGAGTCGAACCCGACCAGTGAAGCGATGGTCATGGAGCATACGGGGGCAGGAACCACGGGTTGGGTGACGGTTGGGAGCGGGCATTTCTCCGCCTATAGCACTACCTATAATTCATTGGCTTTCGACACCGGTGGGGACCCCTATGTCGCTTACGTGGATTCAAGTGGCGGCGTTAACAAGGTGACTGTAATGGAATACCATTGAGATTTTGATTCGCCATCCGGTCTTCAACCGGGCGGTAAAGTTTGAGTGTCACTCAACAGCGCAGTTCTCAAAAGAGACGGGCATTTTTCCGTCTCTTTTTTATTGTCCGAAATCCTGTGTAAAATCCCTTCAAATCCTTGTTATCCGCCTAAAGTCAAAAATCCCTCTAATTTTTCCGATTAGTGCTATTATCTAACAAATTAGTCAATTTAATGACATTGCTGTTTGAGGCTGATGGAGAACTAACAGTTGGGAGCCGGTATGGCCAGTTTCACATTCCGCGGAAGTATTTTGGCCGAACTCGTCAGCCGGACTTTGTTCGTGGGCATCATCATCCTCTTTGTCTATGGCGGCTTCTCTTACTACATTTCCAAAGAAACCTTTGACGGGGAAATGGGGGAGCGGCTGGTGGCCATCGCCCGCCTTTCCGCCGGCCAACTCAAAGGCGAATGGATTCCTTTTTTAAATCCGGGCGTCAAACTTTACAAAACCTTCCAGCAAACCCTCGTGGAAATCCAACAGCAAAGCCAAGCCAAGGATATTTTTGTTTTGGATGGGGACGGCCGGGTCTTGGTCGACGCCGATAACAATTACCAATTCCGGGAGACCAATTGGTTGAAGGATTTGGACCCGGAGCCTTTTCTTAAAGCCAAGCAGGGTCAATCCACCGCTTCCATTCTTTTCCCTGAGAATGACGGAGGCATTTACAAGATCGGCTACAGCCCGGTTCGGGACGGGTCGGGAGCCGTGGTGGCGATCGTGGGCGTGGAAGCCAGCGCCAAGTTCATGGACGGGCTCAATGAGTTCGCCCGCATTTTGTTCATCTTCGGGCTGGTTTGTTTGGCCTTGATGGGCGGTTTGCTTTACGCTTTTGGCCGAAGGTTTATCGCCCCCATTGAGGACCTGGCCCAGGCTTCCCAACGGGTGTCGGAGGGGGACTTCAGCCAAAGGGTGGAAGTCACTTCCAACAACGAAATCGGGGCGCTGGCCTTCGCCTTCAACGAGATGACCAAACGGCTGGAATCGCACAACGAGTATATTCTCGAAAGTATGTCCAACGGGATCATGGTGGTGGACCTGAAGGGAAAAATCACCACCTTCAACAAGGCGGCCGCCTCCATTTTGGGCTTTTCCCAAACGGGCGTCCTGGGACGGCCGGTCGAGAAGGCGCTCGAGGCTTTCCCGGCTTTTCTTGAGGTGATCCAGGCGCCTCTGCTTCAAAAGGCAGGCTTGGCCGATACCGAGGTTTACTTATCCGAGGAGCCGCTCAAAATTATCCAGGTCCGCGGGACACCGGTTTTGGGGGCGGACTCGAAAATCATCGGTACGGAAATTATTTTCACCGATGAGACCCAATTGCGGCGTCTGGAGACCCGCATCAAGGTGGCAGAAAAAATGGCCACGATCGGGGAATTGGCCGCCGGGATCGCCCATGAAATCCGGAACCCCCTGGCCGCGATGAAGGGTTTCACCGAGATTCTCCAGAAAAGGGTGAAGGACAACGACGCGGCCAAGGAGATGGTCACCGATATCGCCACCGAGATCGAGATCTTAAATAAAATCGTGACCAATTTCCTGGTTTTCGCCAAACCCACCGCGGTGGAAGCCCATGAGGTCGATATCGCCGAGGTGATCCAGGGTTTGTTGCCGCTGGTGAAAAAAGAGGCCGAATCCAAAAAAATCAAGGTGACCTTTGAGGCCAAACAAGAGGCCTTCCTGCACCTGGACTCCGAGCAGTTTCGGCGGGCGCTCTTGAACATCATCCTGAACGCCATCCAGGCCGCTCCGACGAAATCCGCCATCGAAATCATCCAAACCCGGTATTCCCGCAGGGAACTGACGGCCTGGCTGAGGCGTTTTGAGTTTTCACCCCTGCTTTTGAATGAAACGGTCAACGCTTGGGTTTGTGTCTCAGTGCGGGACCACGGCCCCGGCTTTTTACCCGAGAATTTAAAAAAGATGTTCACTCCTTTTTTCACCACCAAAACCGAGGGGTTCGGCCTCGGGCTATCCATCACCAAAAAAATATTGGAAGCGCACGGCGGCGATGTGGGCGCGGCCCAAGCGCCGGATGGCGGGGCCTTGTTCGCGCTTCTTTTGCCGGTTGTTCCAAAGTAGGGTTCGGCGATCAAAATTTTTAAACGCCGAACCGATAGACTAATGAAAGAGCGGGCCGCGAAATATGATTTTTAGGCGGCTCGTTCGTTATGAATAAAAAGTCCTCACCGGACTTTTTCGAATACTGTCGAGGAGATGCCGAAATGAGCACAATCCTGTTGGTGGACGACAAGTCCAGCATGCGCAAGGTGTTGAAACAAACCCTGGATGGGGTCAATCATTCGATCTTGGAGGCCGAGGACGGCGAAAAGGCCATGGAGATCATCAAGTCCAAGCACGTGGACGTGGTCATCACGGACATCAAGATGCCCAAGGTCGACGGCATGACCCTTTTGAAAATGATCAAGGAAATCGACGGGGAGATCATTGTGCTCATCATGACGGCCTACGGAACCATTGAGACGGCCGTCGAGGCGATGAAATTAGGGGCTTACGACTACATCACCAAGCCCTTTTCCACCGAGCAGGTCAAGATCACCGTGGACAAAGCCATCGACCGCCAAAAACTTTTTTACGAGAACAAATACCTCCGGGAAAAGTTGAACGACCAGTACAACTACAAGCGCATCGTGGGCAACAGCGCGGCCATGCAGCCCGTTTATGAGCTGATTGAAAAAGTGGCTCCCACGGACACGGCGGTTTTAATCCGGGGGGAATCGGGCACGGGCAAGGAACTGGTGGCCCACGCCATCCATTTCAACAGCAAGCGCAAGGACAAGCCCTTTATTAAGGTGAATTGCGCGGTTTTGGCCGAGGGGGTTTTGGAAAGCGAGCTTTTCGGGCACGAAAAGGGCTCCTTCACGGGCGCGGCGGGCAAAAGGATCGGCCGGTTTGAGTTGGCCCATGGCGGTTCCATCTTTCTGGATGAGATCGGGGATATCAGCCTGGTCACCCAGGTGAAATTGCTCCGGGTGCTCCAGGAAAAGGAATTCGAGCGGGTGGGGGGGACCGAGAGCATCCGTTCCGACGTGCGCGTGATCGCGGCCACCAACAAAAACTTGGAAGAGGCGATTAAAAAGGGTCAGTTCCGGGAGGATTTGTTTTTCCGGTTGAATGTGGTTCCGATCATTGTGCCGCCCCTGCGGGAGCGCCGGGACGATATTGAAAGGCTGGCCTATCATTTCCTGACCCGCTATAGCCTGGAAGCCAACAAAAAAATCACGAAGATCGACAAAAAAGCCCTGGATTTCATGATGCGCTACGCCTGGCCCGGGAACGTGCGGGAACTGGAAAACGCCATTCAAAGGGCGGTCGTCTTGTCCGACTCCGAGACCATCTATCCCTCCAATCTTCCCTTGGATATCCAAACCTTTCAAAAGGATGAGTATTTGAATGTTTTGAAGGAGGACGCGAGCCTGACGGAGAAAGTGGAGAATTACGAGAAGGAGCTTATTTTGAAGGCCATGGAAAAGGCCAATCATGTGCAGACCAAGGCGGCCAAACTTTTGGACGTGAACCGGACGGCCTTGATTTATAAATTGAAAAAATACGGATTATTGTCCGATGGCGCGGAAGTCGAGGCTGAATGAGGATGAGCCGCCCGCTTCTTATTTTACTTTGGCTGGGGATGGGGTTCGCCGGCGCGGCGGGGAGCGCCGCGGCGCAAACCCCCGTGCCTTCCTTTGAGCAAATCCCGGCGTCCCAAGTCCGGGAATGGGAGCAATCCATCCAAACCTTTGAAAAAGCCGTGTCGGACCAGGCCAAGGACCTCGTCAAAAATGAGGACCGGCGCGGCGAGCTTCACGGGGAAATTGAGAAGCTGGAAGTAAAGACCACCGCGCTGCGCAATCAAAACCATTTGAACCTTTTCGACCAGCTTCGATTAAAAAAATTATTGAATGACCTGCGGGGCGAGTTGGAGGCCGAATCCGGCCTGGAACAACAGTGGCGCGATTCGTTGGAAAATTTCGAGCAAAAAAGCCTTTCCTTGCTCTCCCTTTATGACGAGGAAATCGGCCGTCAATTGGACGCGGCCATCGGGGACCAATCCGCGGACCAGCTCGGCGCCTTGACCGAAACCGCCCGGAAGCGCCAAGCGCTTCAAGCCTTGATCGACCGTTTTCCGGAAGCGTCGGCTGACGAGAAGATGCCCCCCCTGTCCTTACTGGAAAAGACCGACAACCAGACCGCCGGAAACTTAAGCACTACCTTGGACATCCTCCAGCAGCGGGAAAAGGAACTTGAGGGAAAGATTGAGAAAGCCGACGTGCAGGCGGCCGAACTGGAACAGGAAGTCGACCTCCAATCAAAAATGCGGGATTTTCTCTCGGACGTTCGGAAGATGAACGAGGATTCCTCGGTTCCCCGAGAGAGCTTGAACCAGGGCGACCTGCAAACCCTCCAAAGCCAGACCCAGGACTCCAACTTTCAAAAGGAAATTGAGGCCGATCAAAAACAAAAGGCTAAGGACCAAAGCGACCTGGCCCAAGTTCGGCAATATATCCAGGCGGTGCAGGCCCAAATTCAAAAATTGAGCGGGGGGGCGTCCCAATGAGGAAAATCGTGGCCTTTTATTTTTGCTTATGCGCCTTCGGGGCGGCGGCCGGTGCCTGGGGTCAAGTTCAGTTGGGTCTGCAGCCCCTCGGGTTGGAAACCCGCTATGACAACAATATTTTCCGCCTGGTTTCGGACCAGGGGCGGCTTACGGATGAGATTGATTCCTTGTCGGCGGGGGTGAGCGCGCTGGCGGCAAGCGGACCCTTCCGGGCCCAGGCCGAGTATTCCTTAAACGCGGACACTTATCAGTTTTATTCCCAACTGAATAATTTCACCCATGACTTGAATCTCAACCTTGTGGGCGACGCGGGCCCGCTTTCGCTTCGGTATACCAATGATTCTTTTTTCCGTTCCAGCGCCTATTACGAGTTTGATTATTTTGATGAGGCGAACCTGGTAGCCGCTGATTACAGCTTGGCGCCCAATTGGAATTTGGAGGGGGGCGGCGAAATCCTCACCCGGGAATATTACAATGACGCCGATTACGTCGTTTCCAGGAATTTTACGGACGACGGGCTATCGCTTTCGACCCAAAGGATTTGGTCGGAATCCTTCAGCGCCAAATTCGAGATGAAGCTGAACAACCGCCAATTCAACCGCTACGCGGTGGTCGTGGATTCGGGCGCGGTGACCACGGCTCCATTCCTTCAAAATGACGAAACCCTTTCCGCCGACCTGGGGTTTCATCTTTATTTTTTGAAAGTCCTTCAAGATATCCATCTTTACGCGTCGAGGACCAATTCCAATAGTTACGCTTTTTCCAATTCGGTGGAGAGCGTTTCCTGGGCCGGTGTCTTAAGCCCCATGAAAGATTTTTATCTCCAGCTTTTTTTCCGGCTCTATGAGAAGGATTATGACTATCAGCCGCTGGCGGTTCCCGACCTGCAGCTGGGGTACACGAATGACGATGGGGAAGACCTGTTGGCGGCGAAGGGCACCTGGGAATGGGCGCCGGGATGGACCGGAAGTTTGGGTTTGAGCCGGGTGAAAAATGAATCGACCCAGCCGGGCCAGTACTATATTAAAGACGTGGTTTCGGCCCAAATTAAGATGGCCTTTTGATTCCGGCGGCCCTAAAACTCAATTTATCGATGGTGGGGGCTTCGTCCCCACATTCGTTATGAGTCTTTATATGTGGGTGGGGGCTTCGTCCGTGCTTGCGTTGACAAGCTTTAAGGGTAGTCGATATGATGCACACGCTTTCCAAATCAAGGTGAAATGATGCGCAAATCCGACGACGAGTTAAAAATTGACATCAGCGAGCTGTTCGGGGGCGACCTTGAACCCGCGCGTCAAGCCGTTGAAAAGATTGAGGAAGCGGCTTCGTCCCCGGAAACCCCCGAAGCGGCCGTGTCCGAGCCTCCGGCCGCGGTGGAGCAAAAGTATCAAGATTGGATAAGCGAGCGGGAAAAGGAACTCGAGGCGAAGACCCAGGAATTGGAGCGGCGCCTCCAAGATTTATTGGAACAAAAATTACAAGCCGCCCAAACGGCTCCCGTGGAAGAAGCGCCGGTTGAGGCTCAAGCCGCTCGCGTTGAATCCATCGTTTCAGAAGCCCCCGTCCCGGTGGAGCCCGGTGCCGCCGTGGAAGCCCCTCCGCCCGCCGAAGCCAACGCGGGGCTCGACATTGATTTTAGCCAGCCCATGTCCGCGCCTTTCCTTCCGTCGACAACGCCCGCGGCGCCGGTCGCCGCGGCCGCGGTAGCGGTTTCGGCCGAAGAAAGCCTGAAACAGGCCCAGAAGGAATATGAGTTTTTACTGCTTTACGACGAGTTCCGGAACATCATCATCCATGAGTTGAAAGATTTGGTGGGGGAGAAGAAAACCTTCAAGATGCTGGAACGCACGGTGGAATTGACCCGGGAAAAGTATCCTGAAATTTTCCGCAACGCCAATTGGGACGCGGCCGGCAATTTATTGCAGGACGGCTCTTTGGACAGCCAGCGATTGGTGGAAAACAAAAATAGTTTGGACCCTTCCAAGGCCAACGCCGTTTTTGACGCCGGATTGGGGACGCTTTTGTCCTTGCGGCTTCAAGCCGTGGAAAAGGGTTTGGGAACCGGGATGAAAAACAAAGTCCGGGCCCGGCTCTATCAATGGATTAATGAGAAGGTGGAACGGGCCTCCCAGGCCAATAAGGAAGTCGACGATTTAACCCGGTTAAAGAGTTTCGTCGTTTAGTTTTTTCGCCGCGAAGTCCCCCTCGGATCATTTTAATTAAAGGAAACCCATGGCTCCCAAAGGCATTCGACCCATTCAATTTGTCCGGTCTTTCACCCGCTACGCCGAAGGTTCGGTTTTAGTCTCCATGGGAAACACCAAGGTTTTGTGCAACGCCTCCGTTTCCGAGGATGTTCCATCCTTTTTAAAGGGGAAAGGAAAGGGCTGGGTCACGGCCGAATATTCCATGCTGCCCCGAAGCACCCAAGACCGCAGTCCCCGGGAGTCCGCCAAGGGAAAAATCGGGGGACGCACCCATGAGATCCAGCGGCTTATCGGCCGGTCGCTTCGGGCCGTGGTGGATTTGGAAAAATTGGGAGAACGCCAAATCGTGATCGATTGTGATGTTTTGCAGGCCGATGGCGGCACCCGCACGGCTTCCATCAACGGAGCCTATGTGGCGCTCACCGACGCGGTTCAAAAACTTCAAAAGAAGGGTCTGCTGAAGTCCTCCCCGGTCAAAGAACCCGTGGCGGCGGTCAGCGTGGGACTCGTCAAGGGCAAACCGGTTTTGGATTTGTGTTACGAGGAGGATTCCTCGGCGGACGTGGATTTTAACGTGGTCATGACCGGATCGGGCCGTTTCGTGGAGGTCCAGGGGACGGCTGAAAAGGAACCCTTTTCCCACGCCCAGCTTGCCACCCTCTTGGCCCTGGCCCAAAAGGGGATCGGCGAAGTTTTCAAAGCGCAAAAAAAGGTGATGGCCAAGCCGAAATGAAAAAGTTAGTGGTCGCTACCCATAACCGGGACAAGTTCGTCGAACTCAAAAAAGAATTGGAAGATTTGCCGTTGGAACTGACGGCGGCTTTCGAGTTTCCGGGCGTGCCGGATGTCATTGAGGACGGAAAAAGCCTCGAGGAAAATTCCCTTAAAAAAGCCAAGGAGATTTCCGCCTTTACGGGTTTACCGACCCTGGCGGATGATACGGGGCTTTTTGTGGAAGCGCTGGACGGCCAGCCGGGAATCTACGCGGCCCGTTTCGCGGGTGAAAAATGCACCTACCAGGATAATGTCCGTAAATTGCTGGAGGTGATGAAAGACGTTCCAACGCCCAAGCGGCAAGCGGCTTTCAGGACGATCATCACGCTTTATTTCCCGGGCCAATCACCGCGGGTCTTTGAGGGCCGGGTGGAAGGGCTGATTACACCGACCGCCCAGGGGGAAAGAACTTTTGGCTATGACCCGGTTTTCCAACCCGAAGGCGTTGAAAAGGTTTTCGCCGAGATGACCTTGGAAGAGAAAAACGTCCTCAGCCATCGGGGCCGGGCGGTTCAAAAAGCCAAGGTCTTTTTGTCCCAATGGGCGAAGGCCTAGTCCCGGTTTTATTTCCCAGAAACTCGAAACATCCCATAAAATGGCTCCCGCTTTGGCTTTAGGCTGAGGCGGTTTCCGGTTTGAACAATTTGAGCGGGGCGTAGCGCAGCGGTAGCGCACTTGGTTTGGGACCAAGGGGCCGTGAGTTCGAATCTCACCGCCCCGACCAAATTGTTCAAACGGATTGTTTTGCTATTTATTTTTTCCTTTTCATCCACGCGCCCGTAGCTCAGTTGGATAGAGCAACTGCCTTCTAAGCAGTGGGTCACCGGTTCAACTCCGGTCGGGCGCACCATTTTTCATTAACAGACCAACTGAAGGGAATTGGCCGCACCATTTTTCATTAACAGATCAACAAAACGGATGTTTTGTTGGAACACAAAAAATGGTACAAGTCCAATCTTCATAATGGGTTGATTGAGGTGGTTGGGCGCGCCATTTTTCTCCTTCTGTTTTCCAAACTTTTCACGGATTCGGTGGTCTATTCCGCCTCAACTTCAATCAAATATAACTTTACATTTCTATAGTGTACTTTTACACTTTTAAGGCTTTTCTCCTGGTCGTTGGGTTAGGCTCTTTTGGGAAAGGTTTGTGTTCTCGGCTTTTTTAAGGGAAATAAACTGAAGTCCTGCCATGACCTTAGTGGTGCGGAAGAAGATGGTGGGAGTAGCTCAATTGGTTAGAGCACCAGATTGTGGATCTGGGGGTTGCGGGTTCAAGTCCCGTCTCTCACCCCATTTTTTGAAGCGATTTTCCACTGGGTTTGAGCGGCGAAGAGTGATGGACCCTGGACCTTGGGCGTAGTTTCAGGCGCCTGTAGCTCAGTTGGATAGAGCGACAGATTCCGAATCTGTAGGTCAGAGGTTCGAGCCCTCTCAGGCGCACCATTTTTCTGAATAGGTTTGGAGCCAAGAGCTTCAAATAAAAAAATGGGGTATGTACCAGCCTCATTGATTTATTGTACGGTGCCAGGTACGCACCATTTTTTGTTTTTGATTTTTTTGAACGGGTGATTAGCTCAGTTGGTAGAGCAGCTGACTCTTAATCAGCGGGTCGCAGGTTCGAGCCCTGCATCACCCACCATATGTTCCAAGTTACGCCGCAGGGCGAGAACCTGGGAAGGGTAGGGGAAACGGAAGTTTCCCCGGTTTTAGATGGGGTCCATAGGGGGTTTTTCCCCTATGAGCGCGTAAGCGCGGGTCGATGCCCGGCATCACCCACCATATATTTCCGGGTTTCGCTAAAAGCGGACTCTGAGAAATTCGAAGTCATTAAATCGGTTTCATTGTTTGCGGCTGAAGAGCGTTGGAAAAAGTTCACACTACAAAAAAGAGGATGACCATGCGCTACGGTTATTTCGACGTCCCTAATAAGGAATATGTGATTGAAAGACCCGATACCCCGGTGCCGTGGATGAATTACCTGCATAACGATGAATATTGCGCCTTGATTTCCAACAACGGCGGGGGCTACAGCTTCCACCTTTCCGCGCGCGACAAGCGCATCCTGCGCTACCGTTTGAACAACATTCCCATGGACCGGCCCGGCCGGTACGTTTATATCCGCGACGAAAAAACCAAGGACTATTGGTCCGCCACCTGGCAGCCGGTGTTGAAGGATTTGTCCGAATACAAAACCGAGACCCGACACGGCTTCGGCTATACCCGGGTGACTTCCAGCTATAAGGGCGTGGAATCCGACATGCTGTATGTGGTGCCCGTGGACGATAATTTGGAATTGTGGAGCCTGACGCTCAAAAACCAGACTTCGGCCACCAAGACCCTGACTTTAACCTCTTACGCGGAATTGTGCTTGTTCTTTGCCCAGAACGACATGATCAACTTCCAATACACCTATAACATCGCCAAGGCCTTTGAGAAGAACAACATCATCCATCACACCACGATGATCGAGAGCGCGGGCCATTACGCCTTTTTCTCGGCGGATAAAAAGTTCGCTTCTTATGATTGCGACCGTGAGGAATTCATGGGTCTTTATCATTCCGAAGCCAACCCCAAGGCCGTTATTGAGGGCAAGTGCTCGGGTTCCACCGCTGACGGCGGAAATCCGGTCGCCGCCACCACCCTTCAAATCACCCTGAAACCGGGTGAAAGCAAGTCGGTCACCTACATCCTGGGGGTCGCCTCGGGCCCTGCCGCCGGCGCCAAACTCGTGGCCAAATACAAAAAAGCCGGCATGGTCGATAAGGTCATGAAGGAATTGAAGTCCCATTGGACCGAAAAGCTGGCCTCGTTACAGGTCAAGACTCCGGACAAAGACGTCAACCTGTCCTTGAACCAATGGAACGCCTACCAGGTTCACACGACTTTCAGCATGTCCCGGGGTCCTTCCATATATGAGGGCGGCATCGGCCGCGGTATGGGATTCCGCGACAGCAACCAGGACGTTTTGAGCGTTATTCACAGCGTGCCGGGCAAGGTCAAAAAGCTGATCACGGATTTGGCCAAGAATATGTTCAAGGACGGGACCGCTTATCACCAGTTCTTCCGCCTCACCGGCGAAGGGGACGGCAAGGGTTACTCGGACGATCCGCTTTGGATCATTTTATCCACCACGGCTTATGTGAAGGAAACCGGGGACTTTAAGTTCCTGAGTGAAAAAGTAAAGTGGGCCGATGGGGGCGCGGCCACCATGTACGAGCATTTGCGCGCGCCTTTGGATTACACCTATCACAATATCGGAGCCCATAAGATTCCATGCATGGGATTCGCCGATTGGAATGACACCCTGCAAATCAACGGGCCTAAGCCCGGCGAAAGCGTTTGGGTGGCCCAGTTCCTGGTGAAGTGCGCGCGGGACTTCGCCGAATTGGCGGAGACGATGGGCAAGTCCGCCGACGCCAAGAAGTACCGGAAGATGGCCGATGACATGGCCGCCCGCACCAACAAGGTTTGCTGGGACGGCGCTTGGTACGCCATGGCCTTTGACGGATGGGGAACCATGCTGGGATCCCATAAGCAGAAAGACGGCCAGGTGTATTTGAACACCCAGACCTGGGCCGTCATCTCCGGCGTCGCGGACGAGAAGCGCGGCCCCGAGTGCATGGACGCGGTTAAGAAATACTTGGATTCCAAGTACGGCGTGGCTTTGATGTATCCGGGCTTCAAGCATTTCAGCCCCCGCTTGGGCGGCGTCAGCACCTTCCCGCCGGGCTTGAAGGAAAACGGCGGAATTTTCTCGCACGCCAATCCTTGGGCCGTCATCGCGGAAACCAAGTTGGGCCGCGCGGATATCGCCATGAAGTATTACAAACAACTGCTGCCGACCACCAAGGACAAGATCCAGGAAATCCACCGGGCAGAGCCTTATATTTACGCCCAGGCGATCGCCTCGCGGGAACACCGGGATTTTGGTTTTGCCCGCAATTCTTGGCTGACCGGCGCCGCCAGCTGGAACTATGTGGCCGCCACCCAGAACATCCTGGGCGTCCGGCCGACCTATAAGGGATTGATGGTGGATCCTTGTATTCCGAAGGATTGGAACCAATATGAAGTGACCCGTGAGTTCCGTGGCGCGGTTTATCACATCACGGTGAAAAACCCGAAACATGTGAGCCAAGGCGTGAAATCGGTGATTGTGAACGGAAAGCGGATCGCCGGGAACGTCATTCCGACTCAAAAGGGTAAAGCGAAGAACGAAGTGGAAGTCATCCTCGGATAATCGGCCTGAAGGGGGGCTTTTGGCCCCTTGGTTGACAGCCCCCTAGGCGCGTGATATAAAAAGTTTGCTAAATCGGTTCGTTGTTAAGAAGGAGCCACACCTCGTGGGGACAATGACGCTCAAAGTCGCAGCCAAAAGCAATCCCTCCACCGTGGCTGGGGCCATCGCCAACAACGTCCGGGATGGGAAGCAGGTTGAGATCGTGGCCATGGGACCGGAAAGCATTAATAACACGGTCAAGGCCATCGCGATCGCCCGCGGCTTTTTGCGGGGGGACGGCATGGACGCCAGTTGCAAACCCGAGTTTATCCACCTGACCATCGACGGCGAGAAAAAGAGCGCCATCAAATTTTTACTTTCGATTGAAAAAAACGCCTGAAAAACGTTGGGTGGTCATTCTGTCAACCCTAGCCGCTGAAAACGGCCTAGGGTTTTGTTTTTTGGGGACGAATAGCTCAGCCCTTCAACGTTGCTCAGGGCCACCCAAGTTTAGTTGTAGGTCTTGTTTTTAGTATAGGCTTAATTAAGGTTTTACTACGGGCGAATAGCTCAGCTGGTTAGAGCACCTGCTTTACACGCAGGGGGTCACAGGTTCAAATCCTGTTTCGCCCACCAACTTTCGCTACGATCAAATTTTGATAATAGCGAAAGTTGGCCCCCGAAGCCTCGGCGTAGGGGGCTGGTTCAACGAGCCGCTACAGTTGGCAGGCCAATTTTATGATGTCGCTTGTTTTTTTATCCATTTTAGTTAGAATCACTGTCCGCTGTTAGACCGGAGGGGGCGTAGCTCAGCTGGGAGAGCACTTCCATGGCATGGAAGGGGTCGTGGGTTCGATCCCCATCGCCTCCACCATTTTTTTCATTACAAAATGTCGCCTCTGGCGACGATATGGAAAAAATGGATGGTCCCAACCTCCAAAAAATTTAATAAAGATTGTTGGGGCGCCATAAGCCCGAACGACCTTTAACTTTGTATCTCGAAGTTCCCCTAGCCCGTCGGTTTTCTTTGTGTTTCCCGAATCTATTGTTCCCCCTAGCACTTTGCCTTTCCACCCGCTACTATTTCCATGTCTCCCTTAATTCTTTCGCCGTCAGGATCCCCATGTATCGCCGGGAAGATTTGGAAAAACTCGAGGATCAAAGCCTGGCGCCATTCGCGGTCCGGGCGGCCCAATCCACCGGGCGCAAATATCCCGAGCCCGAGCATATCTACCGGACAACCTTTCAACGGGACCGGGACCGCGTCATCCATTCCTCGGCCTTTCGCCGGCTGCAATATAAAACCCAGGTCTTCGTCAACCATGAGGGGGACTATTACCGGACCCGCATCACCCACACTTTGGAAGTGGCGCAGATCGCCCGGTCCATTGCCAGGACCCTGGGGCTCAACCAGGATTTAACCGAAGCCATCGCCTTGGCCCACGACTTGGGCCATACGCCTTTCGGCCATATGGGAGAGAAGGTTTTGAATGACTTGATGAAAAACGACGGGGGATTCGAGCACAACGCGCAAAGCTACCGGATCGTGACGCACCTCGAGGAAAAATATCCCGACTTTGACGGACTGAACCTTTCTTATGAAGTGTTGGAAGGTATCGACAAGCACCGGACCCGCTATGACCGCCCCCAGGAAGGCTATGGGGAGCAATACACCCTGGAAGCCCAAATCGTGGACCTGTCCGACGAGATCGCCTATACGGCCCATGACATCGACGACGGGATTACCTCCCGGCTTCTGGATTTCGAGGAACTCAAGGCGGTCTCCATTTGGGAAGAGACGCTCAAAAAGGTTCAAACCGATTATCCGAATTTAAGCCGGGGGAAGACCAAATACCAGGCCGTGAACCGGTTGATCAATTATTGGGTGACGGATGTCATTGAGGAAACCCAGCGCCGGATCGATAAGTTCGGGATCAAAACATTGATGGAGGTGCGCCGGGCGCCCGAGGAGATCGCGGCGTTTTCGAATAAGGCGCGTATTGACCATCAGGACATGAAGAAATTTTTGTTCCAAAATATGTACCGGCATGACCGGGTGATCCGTATTGAGGACAAGTCGAAAAAAGTCATCCAGGAACTCTTCAGGCTCTATTCAGCCAACCCGGATATTCTGCCCAAGGCCACCCGGGAAAAGATTAAGTCCGGCCAAGAGACGCTTCACCGCGCGATCGCGGACTATATCGCCGGGATGACCGACCGTTTCGCCATCCAGGAATACGAAAAGCTGACCAATCCCAGCGTGCGGGTTTAAAACTACAAAAAGTCAATTTGCCATGATGCCCCGGGACTCCACGTGAAAGTTAAGGAATCCCGGGACAATGCCGCTCCCCGCTGACCCTTATGTGGAGGAGCGGCGCGCACGCTGATGAACGCAGATGATTAAAGCCGAGTAATCGTAATTGTTTTATCCGCGTTCATCCGCGTCCATCATTGTTCCAAGTCTTGTTTTCAAGCCTTTTTGTGGCTTGTTGACAGGCTCCCCGGATTCCCGGTAAGATGCCCCCGATAAGTCTCCGTGGCACAGCCCAACGGGGGCTTTTTCATTTTTCAGGAGAAAAACATGGAAACCTACAAGATCATCCAAAGCGGCGACGATCATCTTCTCCCGGTTTATAACCGGCAAAAGATCGTGCTCATGCGCGGTGAAGGCGTCCATGTCTATGATTCCGAACGCACCGTCTATCTGGACTTTTTTTCCGGTATCGCGGTCAATGGCCTGGGCCAAGCCTATCCGGAGGTGGTGAACGCCATCATCGAGGAAGCCAAGAAGCTCGGCCACGTCTCCAATTACTATTACAACGAGCCCAACGTCAAGTTGGCCAAGCTTTTGTGCGAAATTTCGTTCGCGCAAAAAATCTTCTTTTGCAACTCGGGCGCGGAGGCCATTGAGGCCGCCATCAAGCTGGTCCGGAAATATTTCAGGCGGCAGGGCCAGGACAAACACGAGATCATCAGCTTCCACCGGTCTTTCCATGGCCGCACCATGGGCGCCATCTCAGCCACGGGCCAGGTGAAATACCAGGAAGGCCTGGACCCGCTTTTGCCCGGATTCAAGTTCGCCACCTTCAACAATATCGAAAGCGTGAAGAAGCTCATCACGGTCAAAACGGGAGCGGTTTTAGTCGAGGTCATCCAATGCGAGGGCGGCATTTATCCCGCGGACCAGAAATTCCTTAAAGACCTCCGGGAATTGACCCGGGAAAGCGGCTTGCTTCTCATTCTGGACGAGGTGCAGACCGGCTTGGGCCGCACCGGCAAGATGTGGGCTTACGAGCATTACGGCATTGAGCCGGACATGATGACTTCGGCCAAGGCGCTGGGCGCCGGGCTTCCGATGGGCGCCCTCATGGTCACCAATCAGGCGGCCACGGGCTTCCAGCCGGGGGACCACGCGTCCACGTTCGGAGGCAATCCCATTATCAGCGCCGCGGCGATCGCCAATATTGAGACGATCATTATGAAAGACTTGGTGGCCTTGGCGGCGAAGCACGGCGAGTACTTGCGGGAGAAACTTTTGACGGTCCAGAAAAGATATCCCAAGCTTTTTACCGAGGTGCGGGGAATTGGATTGGTGCAAGGTTTGGAAATGACCCGGAACGCGGCTTCTTTGGTTTCCCAATGCGCCAAGCAGGGTCTTTTGGTGGGCGCCGCCCACGAAACCGTGCTCCGGTTCCTGCCGCCCCTGATCGCCACTCCGGCGGATATCGACAAGGCCATGGTCAAACTTGAGGCCGCCATCACCGAAGAATTAAAATCCTAGGAAAAAAACATGCCCTCCTCGAAACGGGACCTTCTGACCTTATTGGAATTTTCCAATTCCGAACTGCTCGACCTTTTAAAGTCGGCTGAAAAAATAAAAAATAAACCGGCCAAAGTCCGCAAGGCGCTCAAGGGCCAGGCCCTGGCCATGTTGTTTGAGAAAACTTCCACCCGGACCCGGGTTTCGTTTGAGGTGGGCATGGCCCAGCTCGGCGGCCAGGCTTTGTTTTTGGGCAAGCAAGACATTCAATTGGGAAAAGGCGAGACGGTCGCGGATACGGCCCGGGTTTTGTCCCGGATGACGCAAGGCATCATGGCGCGGACTTACGCCCATCAAACGGTCGAGGAATTGGCCGAGTTCGCGTCAGTGCCGGTCATCAACGGACTCAGCGATCTTCACCATCCCTGCCAGGCCTTGGCCGATCTTTTGACGGTGAAAGAAAAACTCGGCGGTTTCAAGGGCGTCCAGATGGTTTACGTGGGCGACGGCAATAACGTGGCCCACAGCCTGCTGATTGGCGCGGCCAAGACCGGCATGAACCTTAAAATCGTGTGCCCGAAAGATTACCGGCCGGCGACTTCCGTTCTTTCAGCGGCCCAAAAAGAAGCGGCGAAAACCAAAAGCCGTTTGGAAATTGTCCACTCGGTTCCGGGTTCGGTCAAGGGAGCCGACGTGGTTTACACCGATGTTTGGACCAGCATGGGCCAGGAAGCCGAGCAAGCCAAGCGCTTGAAGGATTTCGCCGGATACCAAGTGAATGAAAAATTAATGGCGGAGTCGCCGAAAGCCCTCTTTATGCATTGCCTGCCGGCTTACCGGGGACAGGAAGTCTCGGCGGGTGTCATGGACGGACCCAAATCCGTGGTTTTTGACCAGGCGGAAAACCGGCTTCACGCGCAAAAGGCCTTACTCGTTGAACTTATGGGAGACACAAAATGAAAAAAATCAAGAAAGTAGTCCTTGCCTACTCGGGGGGATTAGACACTTCCATCATCATCTCTTGGCTTAAAGAGAACTATGGCTGCGAAGTCATCGCCTACATCGCCGATGTCGGCCAGGGCGGGGAAGCCAAGGCGGCTTACAAAAAGGCGTTGAAGACCGGCGCGGTGAAAGCCGTGATCCAAGACCTGAAAAAAGAATTCGTGGACGAGTACTGTTTCCCGGCGCTCCGGGCCCAGGCGAAATACGAGGGGATTTATTTGCTGGGCACTTCCTTGGCCCGGCCGGTCATCGCCAAGGGAATGGTCGAGGTCGCCCTAAAAGAAGGCGCGGACGCCGTGGCCCATGGCGCGACCGGCAAAGGCAATGACCAGGTCCGGTTTGAGTTGACCGCCATGGCTTTGGCGCCGCATTTGAAGATCATCGCGCCTTGGCGGGAATGGGATATCCGGTCCCGGGAAGACGCGATCGATTACGCCCAAAAACGGGGCATCGAGATTCCGGTCACCAAAAAAAGACCCTATTCCATGGACGGTAACTTGTGGCATTTGAGCCATGAAGGCGGGGAATTGGAAGATCCCTGGAACGCACCCTCCAAGCATGTTTTTTTAATTACCAAGGATCCGGCCCAAGCGCCCAAGAAGCCGTTGAATATTGAAGTCGGATTTAAGCACGGGTTCCCGGTTTCATTGAACGGCAAAAAACTTTCCAGCGTCGCGCTTTTGGAAAAATTGAATCAACTGGGCGCCGCTTACGGCGTGGGCCGGGTGGATATGGTGGAAAACCGGCTGGTGGGCATGAAGAGCCGGGGAGTTTATGAATCGCCGGGGGCCACGATTCTTTATGAGGCGCACCGGGCTTTGCAAACCTTGACGGTGGAGCGGGACACGCTGCATTACAGCCAGCTTTTGTCGGTGAAATACGCCGAGCTGATTTATTTCGGCCAATGGTTTTCGCCCTTGCGGGACAGCCTGGAAGCCTTTTTTAACGAGATGCAAAAGAACGTTTCCGGCGATGTCCGGGTGGAGCTCAATCCGGGCCGGGTCACCGCCACCGGCGTGAAGTCGCCTTATTCGCTTTATCAGCAGGACTTGGCGACTTTTGGCGAGGATGAGGTTTATAACCAAAAAGACGCGGAAGGTTTTATCCGGCTTTTTGGTCTGCCTCTCAAAGTGGTTGGGGCCGTTAAAAGGAAAACGAAATGAAAAAAACCTGGAGCGGAAGATTTAAAAAACCCACCGACCCTCGGGTCGAGGCGTTTACCGAGTCAATCTCTTTTGACTACCGGTTAGGGCCTTTCGACATCGAGGGAAGCCGGGCCCATGTCCGCACCCTGATGGACGCCAAACTTTTAACTCCCGCCGAGGGAAAAACGCTTTTGTCCGGCCTGCTGAAAGTTGGGAAACTTTTGAAGGCGGGAAAATTGCCGTTGGATAAAAGCCTGGAAGACATCCATACCGCCATTGAAAAAGCCCTGACCCAAATCGTGGGGCCCGTCGGCGGCAAGCTCCATACCGGAAGGTCGCGCAACGACCAAGTGGCCACCGATCTTCGGCTTTATCTGAGGCAGGCCACGAAAGAAGCCGTACAAGCGGGGCTGTCCCTCATTCAAGTGCTTTCCCAATTGGCCTTGCAGGAAAAAGACTCAATCATGCCCGGCTATACGCACCTGCAACGGGCCATGCCGGTGACCCTGGGCCATCATTTGGCCGCTTACGGTTTTATGATCGCCCGCGATATGGACCGGTTCCTCGCCGCTTGGGATAGGGCGGACGCCCTGCCTTTGGGTTCCGGGGCTTTGGCCGGCACGAATCACGCCTTCAACCGGGCGAAAACCGCCAAGTATTTAAATCTTAAAAGTATTTTGCCCAACAGCCTGGACGCGGTCTCGGATCGGGACGTGTTCGTCGACTTTTTGTCCGCCGCCGCGGTAGCTCAAATGCATCTTTCCCGTTTGTCCGAGGATTTAATCCTTTGGGCCAGCGCGGAATTTAATTACCTTCAAATGGACGACGCTTTCGCCACCGGCTCCAGCTTGATGCCGCAAAAAAAGAACCCCGATGTGGTGGAACTGATCCGGGGGAAATCCGGCCGGGTTTTCGCCAATCTTTTGGGACTTCTGACCGTCTTGAAGGGCTTACCCCTGGCCTATAACCGGGACCTGCAGGAAGACAAACATTTCGTTTTTGATTCGGCCGATACGGTTTCGTCTTCGATGGCCCTGATGGCCGCGTTCCTCGGAAAAGTAAAATTCAACCGGGGCGAAATGTTGTCCGCCGCCGAGAGCGATTTTGGGCTTTTGGCCACCGACTTGGCCGATCTTTTGGTCAAACAAGGCGTTCCTTTCCGGCAGACCCATGAAATCGTGGGCCAGATAGTTCAATATTGCCTCGAACAAAGGAAGGGCTTGCGGGATTTAACCGATGGGGAGCTGCGAAAGTTCTCGTCTAAATTCCCGGCCGGAACCAAAGAAAAACTGACGGTGCGGAATTCGGTGGCGCAAAAAAAGGCCATTGGTGGAACCTCGCCCTTGAACGTGGCCTCGCAGGCTAAAAGCTTGGGCAAACTAAGCCTGCAGGTGAAGAAACGACTCTCGAGAATATAGACAAAACAAGTTGAACCACCAAGTTCACCGAGGGCGCCCCGAAAAGCTAAATCCGAGGTATCTGTAGTAACTCAACTGGGGCTTTATCTTTTTTTCCTTGGCGAACTTGGCGTCTTGGCGGTAAATAGGTTTTAAATCTTCAAATAAAAGGATTTGGCATGCGTGGATTTCATTTCAAAAACAAAAAATGGTTTGTGGACGGAGTTCCACTTTCCAAGATCGCCGAAACGGCGGGGACGCCTGCCTATGTCTATAGCCTGAACGCCTTTGAGGACCGGTTTACTGAAGTGGATCAAGCCTACAAATCGGTGCCGCATTTGGTCGCCTATTCCATCAAAACCAACGACAACCTTTCGGTCATCAGCGCCTTGGCGAAACTGGGTTCGGGAGCGGACGTGGTTTCGGGCGGGGAGTTGTTCAAGGCCCGCAAAGCCGGCGTCCCGGCGAACAAAATCATCTATGCCGGCGTGGGGAAGACGGACGATGAAATCGCCTACGCGCTGAAAGAGGGGATCCGTTATTTCAACGTGGAATCGGTCCCTGAAATTACGGCGATCAATGAGGTCGCCGCGAAGATGAGAAAAATCGCGCCCATCGCCATCCGCTTCAATCCCAACGTGGACGCGCTGACCCACCACTACATTTCCACGGGCAAAAAAGAAAATAAATTCGGGATATTCCTCGGTGATTTGGACCAAGTCATGGACACCGTGCGCCGCTCCAAGTCGGTGCGCTGGACGGGCGTCCACGCCCATATCGGCAGTCAAATGACCCAAACGGCGCCTTTGGGTAAGTCCGCCCGGGTGATCGAGCAAATCGTCTTAAAGCTCCGGCATGAGGGTTTCCCCATTTACGACGTGAATCTGGGCGGAGGTTACGGGATCAACTATCAAGGTGAAAAGGCGCCCAAGGCTTCCCAATACGCGTCCTTGGTCCTGCCGGTAATTAAAAGGCTGAACGCGGGTCTCATTCTGGAACTGGGCCGGTTCATCTCGGGCAATTCGGGCGTGATCTTAACCCGGGTCACCTACGTCAAAAAGAGCGGCAAAAAAACTTTTTACATTGTGGACGCCGGAATGGGCGACTTGATCCGGCCCGTCCTCTATGACGCCTACCACGGGATCGCGCCGGTCGAGGGTCCGCAAAAAGGTTCGGTGAAGGTGGATGTGGTGGGTCCCATTTGCGAATCCGGGGATTTTCTCGCGAAGGGCCGTCTCTTGCCCCAAGTCAAAAGAGGCGATTTGCTGGCCGTTTTCTCCGCCGGCGCCTACGCCAGCGTGATGGGGAGCACCTACAACTCCCGGCCCTTGGCGCCCGAAGTCGTGGTCCGGGGCAAACGCTTCGCGATCGCCCGCCGCCGCCAATCGGTCGCGGATTTGGTGCGACTGGAAAAAATCTGGACCTAAAGGTCCGCGCCCCTAAAATCCGTAGCCCAAAGTTTACTTGCGATGGGCGGGAAAATTTCCTAATATAACTTCACGTCATTGAAGCCCTCGGGCCGCTTTCTTACTGTTCAACTGACGTAAATTTTGGAGGAAAAATGTTCCGCGGCGCTTATACGGCCCTTGTGACCCCATTTAAAAACGGCCAGGTGGATTATCCCGCCTTGGCGAATTTGATCGAGTCCCAGATCACCCGGGGAATCGACGGTCTGGTGCCTTGCGGCACCACGGGCGAATCGCCCACCCTCAGCGAAAAAGAGCATGATGATGTCATTACCTTCACGGTGAAAACCGTCAACAAAAGGGTGACGGTCATCGCCGGCACGGGCTCCAATTCCACCGAGGAAGCCATCCGCTACACGAAACACGCCAAAGAAGTCGGCGCGGACGCGGCTTTGTTGGCCTGTCCCTATTACAACAAACCCAGTCAAAAAGGTTTGGTCGCGCATTTCACCGCGATCGCCGAGGCGGCCGCCATGCCCATGCTGCTTTATAACATCCCAGGACGCACCGGCATCAATATGAACCCCGAAACCATCGCCGAGCTTTCCAAGAACCGATTCATCATGGGCGTCAAAGAAGCCAGCGGCAACCTGGAACAAATGATCAAAATTAAATCCATCTGCGATCCGGACTTCGCCCTCATCTCGGGCGACGACACGCTGACCCTGCCGATTTTATCCATCGGGGGAACGGCGGTTATTTCGGTGACTTCGCATTTGCTGCCCGGCGAGACTTCCCGCATGGTCCATAGCTACCTGGATGGAAAAGCGGAAGAAGCCCGCGAGATATTCTTTAAGTCTTTTGAGTTGGTGAAAACCATCATGAGCGCCGAAGTGAATCCGGTGGGAATCAAAACCGCTTTGGCCCTCCGGGGCGAAATCGCCGAGGAATTCCGTTTGCCGTTGGTGCCGGCTTCCGCGGAAGCCAAAGAAAGCATCCGTTTGGCTTTGGAAAAATTCGGGCTTTTGACCACCGCTGGACGCCGTTAATGGCCCTTCGATTGGCGATTTCCGGCGCCACCGGCCGGATGGGACACACCCTTTTAGAATTAGCCTCCAAAGATTCCCGATTTGAGATCGTGGGCGGCTTGGAAAGCCCGAGCCACGCCGGTTTGGGAAAACGGCTTTCGGAAGTTTTGCCTTCCCTGGGCCCCAGCCTTCCAGCGACCTTGGAATCCGATCCCGCGAAATTTAAGATCCAACCGCAAGTTCTCGTTGATTTCACCCATCCCACCGCCACGACCGGTTATTTGGACAAAGCCCTTGCCCTCGGTTTTGGAATGGTGGTCGGCACGACGGGCTTATCCGACGCCGAGAAGGCCAAGGTCCACCAGACCGCCGAAAAAGTCCCCGTCGTGATGGCCACCAATATGAGCTTGGGAATGAACTTGCTTTTCGCCCTCGTCGAGGAAGCCGCCGCCAAGTTAGGACAGGGTTATGACGCCGAAATCATTGAGGCCCATCATCATTTCAAAAAAGACGCCCCCTCGGGCTCGGCTTTAAGTTTGGGCGAGTCGGTGGCCCGGGCTTGGAAAGTGAAGTTAAAAGAGGTTTCCACCCACGGCCGGGAAGGCCAAGTGGGCGAACGCAAGGCCGGGACGATTGGGTTTCACGCCGTGCGCGGCGGCGATATCGTGGGCGACCACACCGTGCTTTTGGCCGGCACGGGAGAGCGGCTGGAGCTGACCCACCGGGCCCAAAGCCGGGAATCTTTCGCGATCGGCGCCTTGACGGCGGCTTATTTCCTTTCGGACAAGAAAAAAGGTTTTTATGACATGCAAGATGTTCTTGGATTACGGCAAACCTCACACTAAGACAGCTCACCACCAAGGCACTAAGACTCCAAGGAAGGCGAATGATGTTTGAACTGAAAAATTATTCCTTTGTGTCTTGGCGCCTTGGTGGTTGATTCCGGGTTTTTCCTTGAGAATCGCTAGGCTTCTTCATAATCAAAAACCCCGCTGGGTCATGCTTTTGGACTCGGTGGACACCTACCGTTGTTTTATGTCCGATGAGCCTTGGAACGACGCCACGCTGGACTCGAAGTCCTTTCCCTTGAAATCCGACAAACTGTTAGCCCCCGCCATCCCGACCAAAATCGTGGCGGTTGGGTTGAATTACCGGGATCATGTCAAAGAAATGAAGCACGATGACCACGCGGAGCCGGTACTTTTCCTCAAGCCGTCCTCGTCCTTATTGAATCCGGACGGGAAAATCCTGTATCCTCCCTCTTCCAAACGCGTGGATTATGAGGCGGAGTTGGCCGTGGTGCTGAAGTCGAAATTGACCAAGGCCAAGCCCCAGCAGGCCCTGGAAGCGATTTGGGGATTTACCTGTTGTAATGATGTCACCGCCCGTGATTTACAGAAGGTGGACGGACAATGGACCCGGGCCAAAGGTTTTGATAGTTTCTGCCCCTTGGGGCCGTGGCTGGTGACGGATTTTATCGAGGGCAGCCAAAAAATTACCAGCCGGGTGAACGGCGTGGTGAAGCAAGAGGATAAAATTTCCTCGAGGATTTGGAAAACGGCCGAGCTTTTGTCTTTCGCCTCGCATGTGATGACGCTGGAACCTTTGGATGTTTTGACCACCGGCACGCCCGCCGGCATTGGACCCATGGTCGCGGGGGATACGGTGGAGGTTGAAATTGAGGGAATTGGAATACTACGCAACATAGTCGAGTGACTTAAGCAACTGCAATTAACAATGATGAACGCTGATGGACGCCGATAAAAATGAAAATCTGTTGATTCATCCGCGTTTATCAGCGTTCATCATTGTAAAAAAATGTTAAAGCCTAAGGAGCTACCATGGAATTCGCCCCCGCTGATCGGCTTAAAAAACTGCCGCCTTATCTTTTTATCGAGATCGACAAAAAGAAAAAAGCCGCCATTGAAAAGGGCGTGGACATCATCAGCTTGGGAATCGGCGACCCCGACTTGGCGACGCCGGATTTCATCATTGAGGCGCTCTATAAAGCAGCCAAGGACAAAGCCAACCACCAATATCCGCTGGGCACAGGTTTGCCGAAGTTCCGGGAGGCCGTCGCCGCCTGGTACAAACGCCGGTTTAATGTGACGATCGACCCGAAGGATGAAGTCGTCGCCTTGATCGGCTCGAAAGAGGGAATTGGGCACTTGCCCGTGGGCGTCTTGAATCCGGGCGATGTTTGCCTGGTGCCGTCGCCCGGCTATCCGGTTTATCACGCTGGAACTTTGTTCGCGGGCGGGGAGTCCTATTTCATGCCGCTCCTGGAAAAGAATAATTTTCTGCCGGACCTGGACGCGATTCCGGCCGGCATCCTCAAAAGGGCGAAGCTCATCTGGACCAATTCGCCCAACAATCCGACCTCGGCTTTGGCGGGGAAGGACTTTTACGTCAAGGTGGTCGAGTTCGCCAAAAAACACAACCTGATCGTGGCCAACGACGCGGCCTATACCGAAATTTATTACGACGGCAAAAAACCGGTGAGCTTTTTGGAAATCCCGGGCGCCAAGGAAGTGGGCGTGGAGTTCCACTCCCTCTCCAAAACCTTCAACATGACCGGCTGGCGGGTGGGTTTCGCCGTGGGGAACCAATCGGTTTTGAAGGCCTTGGCCGATGTGAAAGGCAACTTGGATTCGGGTGTTTTTAACCCGGTGCAAATCGCCGGCATCGCGGCCCTGGAAGCGCCGGATTCCGTGACGGAAAATATCCGGAAAATTTACCAGGAACGGCGCGACCTTTTCGCGGCCGGACTCAAAAAACTGGGCTGGCAGTTCCAAATTCCGGAAGCCGCTTTTTATTTTTGGATCAAGGTTCCCCAAAAGATGTCCTCGGCGGACTGGTGCGGGAAACTATTGGAAGAGGCCGGCATCGTGGCCACGCCGGGCAACGGATTCGGCTCGGAAGGCGAAGGTTATTTCCGCATGACGATCACGGTGGACAAAGCCCGTTTGGAAGAGGCCCTGCAACGGCTTTCCAAACTTAAAAGTTAAGCAAAGGCATTTTGCGATGATCAAGGCTGATGAACATGGATGGGTCGTAGGAAGAAAGAATTTATTCCTCAATCGGCGTTTATCAGCGTTCTTGCCGCTCTTCCAAATCAGAGTCAAGGAGAGCGGCATTGTCCCGGGATTCCCAAACTTCTATCTGGAGCCCCGGGGCATAATTGCTAGTTGGATTGTTGCTGTGGCTTGTCAATAATGCCTTTAGTTTATTGGTCCTTGGGATCCAACCTCGGCGACCGGGACGGACATCTGGCCGCGGCGCGGGAGGCTTTTGCCGCGCGGTTTGACCAGGCGCGTTTTTCGGCTGTTTATGAAACCGAACCCGTGGACATGACGGATCAACCCTGGTTTTTGAACCAAGTCGCCGAGGTTGTTTCTGAGGAACGCCCGGAAATTCTGTTAGAATGGGCGCAATACTTGGAAGCGGCGCGGCATCGCCAAAGGGAAATCCCGAAGGGGCCCCGCACCCTGGACTTGGACTTGCTGCTTTACGGAAGCCTCGTCCAAAAGGAGAAGGATCCCTTGATTCCGCATCCGCGGTTATCGAAAAGGCGGCATGTATTGGTGCCGCTGGCTGAGTTGGCGCCGGGTTTGATGATTCCGGGCCTCAACCTGACGGCTTCGGAAGCCTTGAGCCGGGTTGAGGATCACACACAGGTAAGGGTCCATGCTGAGCCATAAATACATCACCATTGAGGGGCCCATCGGCGTCGGCAAGACTAGCCTGGCCGAGATTTTGTCCAAAAAATTAAACGCGCGCCTGGTTTTGGAGGGTTTGGAAGAAAACCCTTTCATCACCCAGTTTTACAAGGACATGCCCAAACACGCTTTTCAGACCCAGCTTTTTTTCCTTTTGTCCCGCTACCGCCAGCAGCAAGACCTTTTGCAAAGCGACCTCTTCCAGCAGGGAATCGTCAGCGATTATATTTTCGCCAAGGACCGCCTCTTCGCCAATCTGACCCTGGATGACAATGAGTTAAAACTTTACGACCAAATCCATAAGATCCTCAACAGCCAAGTCTTAAAGCCAGACCTGGTGGTTTATCTGCAGGCCTCCAATGAGGTTTTGCTCAAACGTATCGCCATGCGGGGCCGCAAATTCGAGTCCCACATCACGCCGGAGTATTTGACCGAGCTCAATCAAGCCTATAACTATTACTTTTTCCACTATCAGGATACGCCGCTCATGGTGGTCAACACCAACGAGATCGACTTTGTGCACCGGGACGCTGACCTGGACGACCTTTTGAAACACATGGGAAATATCACCAAGGGCACGCTGTATTACCAACCGGTGAGCGTAAGGAAGTAAAGGGTATTTAGTAAAACCAAAACAAAGGGCTCACGCAAAGACGCTAAGACGCCAAGGTAGTCGTTGAAGATTTTTGATTTTAAAACCTAATTTGTTTTTGCCCTTCTTAGTGTCTTGGCGTCTTTGCGTGAGCTTTTTTTGTTGGTTAATGTTTTTCTTAATAAAGGGGTTTAATCGTGGACAAGCCCGTGACTGTGTTGGACTTCCAAAAGAAAAAAGACTTGGGCGAAAAGATCGTCATGGTCACGGCTTACGATTATTCCATGGCCCTGGCGGCCGATGCCGCGGGCGTGGACGCGATCTTGGTGGGCGACAGCCTGTCCATGACCATGCTGGGGCGTGACTCGACCCTTTCCGCCAGCATGGATGAGATGATCCATCACACCAAGGCGGTCGGGCGGGGAACCAAGCGCGCCTTAGTCATCGGCGATATGCCTTTTCTGTCTTATCAGTTGGGTTTGGAAGAAGCTTTGGAAAATGCAGGCGCTTTTTTGGCCGAAGCCGGAGCCAAAGCGGTAAAGCTGGAATGGTGCCCCCAAGCGCCGGAAGTCACGGCCTTTTTGGTTGAAAACGGAATCCCCGTCGTGGGCCATGTCGGATTCACGCCCCAACATATTCATCAAATGGGCGGCTACCGCCAGCAGGGTAAAGACAAGGCTTCGGCGGCCAAGCTTTTGAAGCAAGCCAAAGCACTGGAACAGGCCGGGGCTTTCGCGGTAGTGCTTGAGTTGGTTCCCGCGGATACGGCGAAAAAAATATCGGCGGCTTTAAAGATCCCCACCATCGGCATCGGCGCCGGGCCCCATTGCGGCGGGCAGGTTCAGGTGCTTCACGACCTTTTGGGACTTTTGCCTGATTTTCATCCCAAACACGCCAAGGCTTATCTCCATTTACACGAGACCATCCGGAAGGCCCTGATGAGTTACTCCGAGGAAGTCCGCACCCGTCAATTTCCTAAGGTATAATTAATTTAAATGGGGTTATGAATTTTGGAGGTTTATGATGAAAAAATTATTTTTGATCTTATTGGTCTGTTCATCTCCGTTGTTCGCCATCCTCGGTTGCCAGGATACTAAGCTCACGCTTTACGGCGCCGGCCCCACACCGACCAACACGCCTAGTTTCAACCAATGTTCCCAGACCACCTTGTTGACGCCGAACCCCTGGTCCGGTTCCGGCACGGGCCAAGTTGCGGTCCCACCTTTTACTGGAACCGCGAGCGTTGAAGTGAAAATATTCGATTCCACCTACTCGAACGTAAGAACCGACCTGCATTCCGGCCAGACTTCACCGGCGACTTTGCCCGTCACCCCCGCCAATGCCCAAGGAACGCCCCTGCCCAACGGAAATTATTATCTGGAACTGGATGTGACCGGCTCCGGTCCCGCTACCTGTTACTACGACACTTTCGTCCGTAACTGAAGTCAGTATCCATGCCCATCCAGCTTATTCCCGATCCCGCCGCCATGCAGGCCCAGGCCCGGTTGTGGAAAAAAGCGGGGAAGTCCGTGGGGTTTGTCCCCACCATGGGCGCTTTACATCAGGGCCATCTGGAGCTCGTGAAGATCGCGCGCAAAGCCAACCAAGTGGTCGTGGCTTCCATTTATGTCAACCCGCTCCAATTTGGTCCGAAAGAAGATTTCAAACAATATCCCCGGACCTTGGAAGCCGATCTGGCCCTTTTGAAAAAAGAAAAGGTCCATACGGTTTTCACCCCCAGCGACAAGGTGATGTATCCGGAAGGTTTTTCCAGTCAAGTGAAGGTGACGGGGCCTTTGGTTTCCGGTTTGTGCGCGCCTTTTCGTCCAGGGCATTTTGACGGCGTGGCCACCGTGGTCGCCAAACTTTTGGGCGCTGTCCAACCCACCCGGCTTTATCTGGGGCAAAAAGACGCGCAACAAGCCATTATGCTTCGGCAAGTGATTAAGGATTTGAACCTGGACGTGGAAACGGTCATTTGCCCGATCGTGCGCGAGTTTGACGGCCTGGCCATGAGCTCTCGGAATGTCCGTCTGACGCCGGAGGGACGGCGGATCGCGCCGGTTTTGTACCGGGCCTTGAAGGTGGGGAAGACTATTTTTGATTTGGGTGAGACCCGCGCGGACAAAGTTTTAGCCGAAATGAAAAAAGTGATCCGTGAGGAAAAAAAAGTAAAGCTTCAGTACCTGGAAGCGGTGGAAACAGGCCTGTTGCAGCCCGCCGGGCAGTTAAAGCCGGGAGTCCTGCTGGCTTTGGCCGCTTTTATTGACAATGTTCGTCTTATTGACAATCTTATCCTCTGATATTAACGTAACAGTTCTTAACAGGGCCTGAAAAAGCCCATACAATAGGCCTTTTCCATCAATGGATGAGTTGGGGCTGGAATCAAAATAGACTTTAGAGGTGGTCATGAGCCGAACCTTCATCCGTTCCAAAATCCACCAAGCCACCGTGACCCAAACCGATCTACAGTACGAGGGAAGCATCACCGTGGACCCCAAACTGCTGGAAGCGGCCGATATCGCTCCCTATGAGCAGGTTCATGTGCTCAATCTCAACAACGGCGCCCGCATCGAGACCTACGCGATTTTGGGAAAAGCCAACTCCGGCGTGGTCTGCCTCAACGGCGCCGCCGCCCGGCACGCCGAGGTGGGCGACCAGATCATTGTTTTAACCTACGAGACTTTCAACTCGGCGCCTCCCAAAGGCTACGCTCCCACGGTGGTCCACGTGAGCGCCCAAAACAAGGTTAAAAAAGTCAAAAAGGGAGGCTGACCATGTCACTCGACTTATTCCTGGATGATGACGAGCTCAAAACCCGGATCGCCCAACTCAAAAAAGAACGCAATGCCGTCATCTTGGCCCATAGCTACGAGCGGCCCGAGGTTCAGGATATCGCCGATTACGTGGGCGACTCGCTGGAACTTTCCCGTTTAGCCGCCAAGACCGACGCCGATGTCATCGTGTTTTGCAGTGTGCACTTCATGGCGGAAACCGCCAAGATCCTCTCGCCCCAGAAAACCGTTTTATTGCCGGCGGCGGAAGCCGGCTGCCCCCTGGCCGATATGATCACGCCCGACCAACTGCGTCAAGCCAAGGCCCAACACCCCAACGCGGCCGTGGTGGCTTACGTGAATTGCTCGGCGGAAATTAAATCCATGTCGGACGTTTGCTGTACCTCGGCCAACGCCGTGCAGGTGGTCAACGCCATGCCGCAGGACGAGATTTTATTCGTGCCCGACCAGCATTTGGGCCGCTGGGTCCAGACCCAGACCGAAAAGAAAATCATCCTTTGGGCGGGCTGCTGCCCGACCCACCAGCGCATGAAGGCCAAGGACATCATCGACCTGAAACAGCAATATCCGGACGCGAAGGTGGTCATCCACCCGGAAAGCAACGAGGACATCTGCAATATGGCGGACGCCATCCTGTCCACCTCGCAAATGCTCCGCTATTGCCAGGCGTCCCCCGCGACGACCTTCATTATCGGAACCGAAATGGGCATGCTGCACCGTTTGCGCACGGCCATGCCGGACAAAACTTTTCTTCAACCCAGCAAGGGCCTCATCTGCCCCAACATGAAGATGACCCAGTTGGAGGATGTTTATGAGTCCTTGAAAGAATTGAAACACCCCATCGAGATTCCCGAAGAAATCCGGTTGAAGGCCTTGAAGGCCCTCGACGGCATGCTGGCGGCGGTGCCTACGAAGTGAGCGCCCGGCCTCAGGCCAACTCACGGCGTCTGGGGATTGTGGGCTGTGGAGCCATCGGCTCGACGGTCGCTCGCCTTCTGGAAAAACGAAAATCAGCCTTTCGCGTCTCCTCCGTTTACGATGTTCAAACCTCCCAAGCCCAAAAACTGGCGCGAAGCTTAAAATCCCGGCCCGCCGTCGCCCAAAAGCTTTCCGATCTGATCGGCCGGGTGGATTTCGTGCTGGAAGCGGCCTCCGTCAAGGCGGTCCCGCTTTTAGTGCCCGCGGCCTTAAAGTCCAAAAAGCCCGTCGTTCTTATGAGTACTGGCGGATTTCTCAAGCATCAAAAACAAATTGAGGCGCTGGCCCGCAAATACAAAACCAAGGTTTATTTGCCCTCAGGAGCCTTGGCGGGAATCGACGGCGTAAAGGCCGCCCGGCAATTGGGGAAAATTAAAAAAATATCGATTACTTCCACCAAGCCGCCCAAGGGATTTTTAGGGGCCCCGGGATTGACGGCGGCGCAAAAAAAGTCGCTTTACAGCGCCCAAAAACCTTTTTATCTTTATCAGGGTGATGTTTGGGGGGCCATTGAGCGTTTTCCGGCCAACGTGAATGTCAGCGCGACCTTGGCGGTCGCTTCGGGAAACCCGCGGCTGGTAAAAGTGCGGGTGGTGGCCGACCCCCAAGCCCGGTTGAATCAGCACCAGATCGACGTTCAAGGCACTTTTGGGGAGTTGACCGCGGTGACCCGTAACCATCCTTCCGTTGAGAATCCCAAAACCAGCGCCTTGGCCATCCAAGCGGCCATGGCCCTTTTTGAGCGGTTGGAAAGTTTCGTGGAGATCGGGAACTAATGGAACCTACCGCCGCCCCCACCGTCATCCGCATTCAAAACATGTCCAAGACTTACAAAACCGGTTTTTGGTTTAAGCCTAAAGTCACTCCGGCGGTCAAATCCCTCAACCTCGATCTTTATGAAAACCAAGCCTTCGGATTGCTGGGGCTCAATGGCGCGGGCAAAACAACGACCTTGAAGGTTCTTTTAGGTTTCGTTTATCCCGACGCCGGAAAAGTTGAGATTTTGGGGGGCCGGATCACGGACCGCCGCGTCCGGGAACAGATCGGTTATCTTTCGGAGCTTCCTTATTTTTCCCGCCAGCATACGGGCCGGGAACTTTTGTCCTATTTCGGCGCCTTACACGGAATCTCCGGAAAAACGCTCTCCAGCCGGGTGGAGGAGGTTTTAGAACTGGTCCGAATGACCAAGGCGGCGGGCGTCCGGCTTTCGGATTATTCCAAGGGTATGCTCCAACGCATAGGAATCGGCCAAGCGCTCATTGGAAAACCCCGGCTTTTGATTTGTGACGAGCCCATGAGCGGCTTGGACCCGGTGGGTTACAAGGAAATGCGGGATATTTTTCTCGACCTAAAAAAAACCGGAACCACCCTTTTTCTCAATACCCATATTTTGGATGAGGTGGAACGGGTTTGCGACCGGATCGGTATCATGCATGAGGGCGTCTTGAGGGATGTGGCGCCCATTTCCAAAGTGTTGGCTTCGGATTTACCGGTGGACTATTGGCTGGATGTCGAAAAGACCGACGCCTCCAAGTTGGGCGGCCTTCCATATCAGGATTCCATTCAAAAGCACGGCGGGGTTCAAATCCCCGGGCTTTCTTTAAATGAAACCTTGTCCCAAATTCAATCCCGGGGAGCCAAAATCGCGGGCGTCAGGCCCTTATCCTCCGTGGTGGAAGCTTACTTTCTGAACGCCATTGGAAAAAACGTTTCGCAAGGGAGCGGCAAATCATGAGACGAGTCCTGGCGGTCGCGCACTTTACCTATCGCGAGCTGATCCGCAGTAATTTATTGATCGTTTGGGTGGTGTCGGTGATCGCCATCGGCGGCTTGTCTTTCTTGTTGTCCCTTTTAAGCTATGGGGACGCGTTGAAAATTTTCATGGATTTGGGACTGGGCGGAACCGAATTGGCCGGCTGGATGGTTTTACTTTTAAGCCTGGCCGTCACCTACACCACCGAGATGGACCAAAAGGCCATTTTCCTGCAGTTGGCCAAGCCCGTGACCCGGGGAGAGTATTTATTGGGCCGCGTCATCGGCTTTTTCATGATGAATATGCTGGTCATCCTGGGCAACGTGTTTTTCCTGGTTTTCATGGTGGTCGTGATCGGCGGGGGAACCATCCCAGTTTATTTTGTTTCCAGCGTGATTTTCATGATCTTGGAAATGCTGGTCCTCACCTTTTTGGGGCTGACCTATCAAATGATCGCCACATCCATGGTCCGGGTGGTGCTCTATACCTTGTTCACCATCCTTTTGGGCCGGATGATCGGGGAGATCCTATGGCTCATGGAAAAACAGCATGACGCCTTCGTCAAATGGATCCTGATGGTTATTTATTACTGTCTTCCGAATTTACAGATATTTGATTTGAAAGACCGCATTTACGATCCGACCCTGGTGGTGGGCTTGGCGCAATGGCAGGAAGTTTTGCTCTATTCTTTCTTTTATTCGGCGGTGGTTTTCTTGATCGGTTGGATTTCGCTGGAGAAAAGGGAATTCCGTTGAGTCCGGGGCCATCCGCGTCCTGGATCCGGGATTGGCGTTTCAAGGCCATCACGGGCGCGATGGCCGCGCAAATCTTTTTTTCCACTTTGCTGGGCGCCTGGGTCCATCCCCGGCCCTTTTCGGAGGACACGTTAGGGAAGGATGTGCCGTCGGCCCTGCGGGCGGTGGGTTATTTAAGCGGCTTCAAACTTTTGGTCGGCCATGTCTTTTGGATACAAGTCATTCAATATTACGGCAACTCGGATAACGCCTCCACGCGCTACGCGAAACTTTATGATTACTGCAGCCTGGCCTCGGACTTAAACCCCAATTTCACGCCCATCTACAACTTTGGGGCGGCCGCCTTGGCCTTTCACGTCAAAAGGCCGGTGGAAGCCGCCAAGCTTCTGCAAAAGGGGATTTTGGCCAATCCCAATGACGTCAGTTTGAAGCTGCTTTATGCCGCCATCGCCTATCAAAATACCCAGCAATATGACAAGGTCATCCCTTTTTTGGAGGCCCAAATCGAGCGCGGGGGCGCGCCCGAAATGTTGGTCAATATCCTGGCCAATACTTACGCGGAGGTGGGCCGAACCCAGGACGCGATCAATCTTTGGCAAAAAATCCTCAAGCAAAGCGATGACCAGGGCACTCAAATCGAGGCGGCCCAAAAATTAAAAAGCCTCTATCCGTTGCTTCACGCCCATCCGCCGCCCAAGCCCGTTCGAAAAATTCCTTGATCCATCTTCTGAATCCCAACCCGGCGCTGGATTTTGATTTCCGGCTATCGGAGCCCGCCTCCGGCAAGATCGGCTCGGTGGAATCCTTTTCCGTTTCACCCGGCGGCAAGGCCATGAACGTGGCCTGCTTTTTACGGGAACTGCGCGTCCCCGCGGTGCTTTGGGCCCCCTTCGGGGAAAAGGAAGCCACCCAGGCGCTTTATTTCCACCTGACCCGGCCTAAAAAACTCCGGGTGGAGTGGGTCCGGGATGAAAGTCCGGTGCGGGCCAATGTGGTATTGCGGAATTCCAAAGAATCAGCCAAGTTCAACCACGCGGGTTTTCCGATCAACCCCCGGGAATGGAACCGCCGCCTCCGGAAGTCCCTGCGAAAAGGGGATTGGCTGGTCTTGACCGGAAGGCTGCCCGAAAAAAATACCGGTCTTTACGCCGAATGGATCAAGCGGTGGAACGCCCAAGGGGTCCGGACCCTTTTGGACGCTTCCGGTTTGGGGCTCAAAAAGGCGATGGCCCAAAGACCTTGGTTTCTCAAGGTCAATTTGGATGAGTTCAACGGCATTTGGCCGGCGGCTTGCCCGACTTTGGACAAAGCGGCCACGCAAATCCCCAAACTCAGGGCCCAAGGAATCCGCCACGGGGCCATCACCCATGGGGCGGAGGGCGCCTTGGCCTGGGAAGACGGCCTGGTCCTGGGCCTGCGCAACGCGGCGCCTTTGAAACGCCGGTTGGTGGTGGGCGCCGGTGACGGATTTCTCGCCGGCTACTTGGCGGCCAGCCAAAATCAATTGGCCTTCGCGGACCGCTGCCGCTGGGCTTCGGCGGCGGCCCGGGTGGTCGCGCAAAGCGGAATTGAGGGTTTTACCCGGGCGGCCTTTCAAAAGGCGCTCGGTCAAGTCCGGCTCCTGGAGATCCACGCGTGAGCGACGTCCCCATCTATTCGGTCAGCGAAATCGTTCAAAGCGCCCGGGCCCTGCTGGAAGCCAAGTTCGGCCAAATTTTTGTCCAAGGCGAAATCGGCCGCTTCACCAAACACCCTTCGGGTCATATGTATTTCGACTTGAAGGATGAGCGCTGCGTGGTGTCCTGCGCTTTTTTTAAAGGCATGAATAACTCTCTGGCCTTCCAGCCCGCCACCGGCCAAAAGGTGATTGTGGGCGGTTCTTTAAGCCTCTTTGAGGCCCGGGGCCAGTTCCAATTGATCGTGCGCACGATGGAACCGGCGGGATTGGGCGCGCTTCAATTGGCTTTTGAGCAATTGAAGAAAAAACTTTTGGCCGAGGGGCTTTTCGACGAGGCCCGCAAAAAGCCCGTGCCGGAGCATCCCCACAAGATCGCCTTGATCACCTCGCCCTCCGGAGCCGCCATCCAAGATTTTATGAAGATACTAGAAACCCGCGTGGGGATCGATGAAGTGGAACTTTTTCCCGTGAAGGTCCAGGGAGTCGAGGCGCCGGGGGAAATTGTTGAGGCCATCGAGACAGTGTCCCGACTGGCGAAGCACGATGTTTTGGTCATCACCCGGGGCGGCGGCAGTTTGGAGGACTTGGCGGCTTTTAACGACGAGGGCGTGGTACGGGCCTTGGCGGATTGCGCCATCCCGACGATTTGCGCGGTGGGCCATGAGATTGACTTCAGCCTTTGCGATTTCGTGGCCGATCGAAGGGAAGCCACGCCCACCGCAGCGGCGGCCCATATCGCGCCGGGCTTGGACGAGACCCGGGACCAGCTCAACAGCCTTCAGCACCGCTTAAAAGAAGCCTGGGACAGCCTTCTTTCGAACAAGCAAAGGGATTTGGACGAGATGGGCAACAGCCTCCGGGAACGCCGTCCCGACCGTCTTTTGGACCAGGCCCGCCAACAAGTGGATTTAAGCCTGGAAAATTTAAGGGACGCCCTGGACCAAAAACTCAAGGACCGCCAGTTACAGCTCGATCATCTGGCTGGATTTTTGTCCCGCTTCACGCCCCTTCAATTGATGAAGCCCTTGCGGGAAAAGCTCAATGGACTGGAAGCCCAGTTGAAGGCCTATCACCCGCACGGCCCCTTGCAAAGGGGATACGCCATTGTGACCAGTAAAAAAACGGGGAAAATCCTTCGATCGCCGGCGGATGCCGCCAAGGGCGACCGCTTGATTGTGGAACTCCAAAAGGGCAAGCTGGAATCCCAAGTGGTTTCGTCGGAACCTGAAGCTGGCCAAGAAAGTTTATTTTAAATTTTCCGCGCAGGTGTAAAACTCCGAGGCGATAAAACCATTCACTTCCGCGGCAGCGCCCGAATGGTTGCCGGGCGGGGGACTGAAAGGTAGGCGCGGTATTGAGCGGCGGTTTGGCCCCGCAAGGCGCCCGGCAGTCCGGCGTCATTCGGCTCGCGTCCCCGTAAAACCGGGCCTGAATATCATTTTTCGGCCGGCAATGGCCTAAAATTATTCTCTTTTAAGATGAGGGGGAATTGCTAAAATCACCGCATTGTTTATGCCTTCGTTTTTAAATATAAAAGGCTTTGGTTATCCGAGGAACTATAAAAATGAATAAATTATTTTCTTTTCTTTTTGTCTTGGCGGCTCAATTCACGATTTTGGTTGGAGTCGGCCGCGCCTACACGGCCGTCGATTATTACAACGCGGGCCTTCAGCTTTACAACGCCCAAAACTATTCCCAGGCCATCCAATATTTCAGCGCGGCGATCAGCCTGGATCCCAACAATACCTCGTCCCTTCAAGGCCGGGCCAATTGCTATTACACCCAAGGACAATATTCCCTGGCTTTGGCGGACTATCAAAAGGTGCAATCCATCACGCCTTCGGACGCCTTGGCGCAAATGATCCAATCCCTGCAAGCCAAAGTGGGAGCGGGCACGGACACTACCAATTTGCCTCCCCCCAATCCGCCCGGAGCGGCCGCCGGCCCGAGTTCTTTCGACCAAGGCGTGTCGCTTTACCAGCAAAAACAATATCCGCAGGCCATCCCGTTTTTCCAACAAGCCGTCCAAGAAAATCCCGGCGACGGGAAGAGTTATTATTATTTAGGACTGTCCCAGGTGTTGTCGGGCCAGTCCAAGGAAGCTTGCGTCAACCTGACCCTCTCGGATCAAAAGCTTCCCAATCCGCAAGTCAAACAATACGCCGACCAACTGAAGGCTCAGCTGTCGCCGGAGGATCAAACGTGGATGGATGGGCAGTTGGCGGCAAGCGCCAGCGTCCAATCGATGACCGTGGCGCAGGCTCCTGTCAGCAACACACGCAACAAAAGCCGCAAGAGGCTTTACCGTATCTCACCCTTTATCGCCCTTTTCAATCTTACGGATTTCGAAAATAGCGCGGAATCTTATGTGGCGGCGGCTAAAGAACTTCAGTTGTCCGATCCCAATATCCAGGAAAGCGGTTCGGTGCCCACAATGGGACCGGGAATCTCCCTGGAAGTGGAAAATCCTTTGCTGACGGATTTGGATTGGTCTTTCCAGATAGGCCTAATCGATGTGGGGACCGCCAACGATACGATTACCAACAACGGCAGCTTTACTTTAAATGATTCCTACAATATGTTCCTCGGCGAGTGCGTCTTATCGGCCCGGTATTATTTAGGGGCGGGCGACATGCAGCCCTGGGTCTCGGCCGGTCCGCTTTTGGACTTCGCCAACATTAGCAATTATACTTTTCATCTGGTAAGCCCCGGTGGTAATGACGATTTTAAGGGTCCTTTCAATGGTTTTGGGTTTGGGGGACAGGCTCAGTTGGGAATGGATTTTAAGCTTAGTGATTCTTTTTTCATCACGGCTTTCGCGGGCTACCAGCTTGCCAGCGTCGGCAATTTAAATAACACCATCAATAACAGCAACGTTCCGGGTGTGGCCCAAGGTTCCACGGTCACGCTGGAAGTGGTTCCGACGAGTACGGGGAAGGTCATCGTCCCGGTTTCTAACGGGATTTTATGTGTCCCTACCATTGATCAAGGGGCGGGAAGCTCGGCCCCGGCGGGATCCCGGCCGGCGGTATTGGACAACAGCGGGCCCTTTTTGGGCGCTTCGGTGGCTTTTCATTTGTAGTGGTCGCCTGAAAGTGTTGAGGCATGATGACTGTCGATAAAACCCAAACCAAAATCGGATTCGCGGGGCTTGGCCTTATGGGAAGCGCCTTTGTCCAGCGCCTAGCGGAGCAAGGCTGGTCCCTTCGGGTTTGGAACCGCACCCTGGAGAAAACCCATAGCTTCGCGGGGAAGGGCGTTCCGGTCGACAAAACCCCCTCGGATTTGGCCGCGAACTCGGATGTCATTCTCTCCAGCTTAATGAACGACGAAGCCGCCCAAGCGGTTTATCTTGGGCCCCACGGAATTTTCTCCAAATCCAAACCCGGTTTAATCGTTCTTGAGATGAGCACCATCACGCCTTCGGTGAGTGAGGAACTTCACGCCAAGGCGAAAAGCTTAAATATTCAAATGCTGGATATTCCCGTGGCCGGTTCCACACCGGCGGTCAAGGCGGGAAGCGTCACTCTTTTGGCCGGAGGTTCAAAGGAAGTTTTTGACACCTGCGTGCCGATTTACGAATCCATCGCCAAACAATGGTTCCTCATGGGCTCGGCGGGTTCGGGCGCCCGGATGAAGCTGGTGGTGAATTTACTCTTGGGCGTGGGCATGGAAGCCATCGCCGAATCCATCCGCTTGGGGCGGGGGCTGGGGCTTGACCGGGACACGCTCTTAAGTGTGCTTTCCAAAACCGCCGTCATCGGCCCGGCCTTCGTGGGCAAGTTTGAGAAAATCCGGACAGAGGATTATTCGCCCCAGTTTCCCTTAAGGCTCATGAACAAAGACCTGGGGTTGGTCTTGAAAGCGGCTGAAGGTGAAAAGCTTTCGCTGCCCGCCGCCGAAGCGGCCTATGTGGTGACTCAGGAAGTCGTTTCTGATAAAGGCGATATGGATTTATCCGTTATTTCAACTCTTTACGACAAAGCTTGAGGAAAAAAATATGAAGCCGAAGCGGATCCCAACAATCTTTTTTATTTTTTTCCTGGCGGTTCTGAATCAGGCCGCCGTCGCCCAGACGGCTCAAGGCAAACCGCTTTATCTTTTCTGCGTGAACCCAATGGGCTATGTGGATGCCGCGGGCCAAGTCGTTATCCCGGCCCGATTTGATTTTGAGCGGGATTTTTCGGAAGGGCGCGCCGTTGTTTTCCTTGACGAAAAGTACGGACTGATCGACGAACAGGGGAACTATATCCTGGAGCCCAAGTACGATTTTGTCGGCGATCTGCGGGGGGGATTGGCCCCGGTCAACTTGAACGGTAAATGGGGTTTCGCGGATGGGAAAGGAACCATTGTGATTCCTTTTCAATACGATCAAGCCCGTGGCTTTTCAGAAAATTTAGCCGCCGTTAAAACCAACGGCAAGTGGGGCTTTATGGACCCCGCCGGACAATGGGTGATCGTGCCCCAGTTCGACGACGCGTTCAATTTTTCGGAAGGTTTGGCCAACGTGAATTGCGGAACCTATATCAACCGCCAGGGTAAAACCGTATTCACCTTGAAAACGCTGCCCCGCGATTTGGATCCGGTCTGTCATGTCCAATTCAAGGATGGGATGGTTTTAGCCTATAGCTCGGGACATGGCTCGCCTGTCATCGAATACGAATCCTACGTCGATAAAACGGGCCGGGATTTTTATGACTGGCAAGGAGAGTCGGAAGACGAAAAAGACAAGGTTTATGGCGGAGACCATTTCTATCACCAGGGCTATTTAAGTCGCTTCAACGAAGGGGCGGCCGTCACTTGCGTTAAGGAAAAATTGGGCTTCATTGATTTGAAAGGAAAAATAATCATTCCCCCTCAGTATGACGAAGCCGGGCCCTTTTCGGAGGGTTTGGCGATGGTGAGCCTGGCGGGCAAGGCCGGCTATATTGACCAAAAGGGAAATCAGGTCATTCCGCTCCAATTCGCATTCACCGGAAAACCCTTTGTGAATGGCTTGGCGCCCGTTTTATTGGAGGTTGATGACGACAACCCTGAACGGGGTTGGCGATATATCGATCGAACGGGAAACTTCGCTTTTCCAGGCCGCTTTAAAACCGCCGAGCCTTTTTCCCAAGGCTTTGCCTTAGTAAGCCAGATGACGGAAAACACCTATTACTATTTCTTCATTGATAAGACCGGGGCCCGCCAGTTTGGGATGAATTTTATCAACGCGAAGTCCTTTGAGAATGGATTGGCTTTTGTGGAAACGACCGCGGGCCAGGGTTATATCAATCTTCAAGGGAAGTTTATCTTGGGCCCCTATTCATACGTCGGCGACAATTCGGGGAAACTGACGCGTTATCAAAAAGTCGCCTGGGGATATCTGAACGGGGAAGGACAAACGGTGATTGCCCCCCAATTCACCCGAGCGAAGGACTTTGTGAATGGGATGGCGGTCGTCCAGTCGGAAGGGAAAACAAAAATCATTGATTCGACAGGCTCGGTTGTGAGTACGTTAGCGGATATTGATTTTGACGATACGGGAGCTGGCGTGGGCGATCAGCTTTTGGGATATTCGTGCCCCATCACGGTCCGAAGTGATTCCGATGGCCACATCTATTTACAGCCACAATGGGGGTACATGGATTTAAACGGCAAGGTCGTGATTCCCGCCCAATATGACGCGTGTGAACCCTTCTCGGAGGGCTTGGCGCTGGTCTATGAAGAGCGCGGCTATAACGGGTTCATCGATGAAAAGGGCAATGTGATTATTCCGTTTGATGAGTCCGAAAAGAGTTCTTTTTCCGGGGGGGTGGCCAAAGTTTGCGACCTCCCGGACGGCCCCTTGTCCACTTATCGTTACATTAATAAATCAAACCAACCCGTAAAGGCTCCGCCGCCAGCCCCCGCAACTTCCCCTGGGTTGACGGGCACGCAAGGAACCGACGGCTATTTTCGATGGTCCAATTCTCGGGGCGAATTAAAAGCCAAATATTATCGTCCGACGCTTAAATTGTACCCGGAAGATGTGACCAGCATTTTTGATGACAATCTACCCAAGGACGCGGTCGATAAAGATTGGTGAAATGAATAAACTAGGAACCCATATGAGATTGAAATCAACGTCCGAAAGTAAAAAATACAATGCCCCGTAAACTTCGTTGCCAAAACTTTGCGCATATCCGCCAAGAATTGGCTCGGCTTGAAAAAGGCCCGGTGACGACCACAGGAAGCTGGTCCTATTACCAAATCATCACCCATTTGACGAAGGGCATTGAAAACAGCCTGAAGGGCGCCAAGCACGAAATGCCTTTTATCCGAAAGTGGTTTGTGGGTCCGGTCGCTTATATCGCTTTCAAGCTCTACGGCCGAATTCCACGGGGTCTTCCGGGGCCGGCGAAGGAACGGATCGAAGGGAATGAGACGGAAGCGGTTTTGAAATATCGTAAAGCTTTGGATACCTTCGAGGAATTTGAGGGGCCTGTCAGCGACCACCCGGTTTTAGGGCCCTTCACCAAAAAGCAGTGGCTAAATTTTCATTCCTGGCATTTCGCCAATCATGTCAGCAACGCTGATTTGCGAAAAGGTTAGTCTTCATGACACTCAAAGGCTCATTCCGATTCTTGATTATTTTCCTTTGTTTTGGATCAACGACTTATTCCCAACCCGCGCCCGAAGCGAAATTGTGCGTCAATCATACGTATAGTGGGGATTTTCAAAAGTTGAACTGGACGATAAATCTTTGGGAACTACGCCAAGATACCGTCAAGGTGAAAGTGATCCTTGGTTATTTGCCAGATGCCGCCTCTGAGATAACTACTTATCAGAAGAATTTTAAGAAGGGGAAAATGGGCGGCTTGACGACAGTCGAAAAGACCATTTACTTGGGACATGACTCGACCGAGGCCGGTTTTGGATTTTCCCTCTCGCGGGGGACTCGAGACAATGGTTTCCTGGCGATTAAAACTCTGGCCTATCAAAGCGACGGAAGTTCTTATGATCCTCTCCCTGATTTTTTAGGAATTCCTTATCATTTCATTGATAAGGATTGGCTGGGATTGATGCCCCAGGTCCGGAAGCTTTCTACCATTCCTCTTTATCATTCTGATGATCCCAATATCCAAAGACGGCTCGGCAGCGATTCCTATTGGGACGAAGTCTCGTTCGATTCTATTCCAATTCCTTGTTTGATGTATGTCACCCTCAATTCGGTAAACGCTGGGAGCAACAGCGGAGGATTAGGCGAAAATGATTGTGAGATATTCGAGAGAAATAAACAGGGTCAAGTCCAAAAGATATTCACGAATATCGGTTCCACCAGTGCCGACTACCAGGCCATTTCCTGGGGTTCGCATAAGGGACTTTTAATACTGGATGACGACATTCACCATGAAAATACCTCACCCACTCCAGGAAGCGCGATTTACCTATTTGAAAATGGAAAATTTAAAAAAGTTTTTAAATATACGGCGATGAGAGACGGTTGGAAGACACTGCTGCGAGAGGAACAGAATTCCTTGTTCTTATACCAGAGTGCCCCAGGCATATCGTGCGATCGAGTGCCATTGATTTGGAATGAAACTAATCACAAGTTCATACTTGGAGCTCCTCAAACGTTGGACAGGACGGATATCCCTTGTTTCTACCCGGATCGGTGACTGGATAGTGGATGAAGCGTGGTGAAGTGGTTCGTCTTGTTTACCCGGCTCCACCACCAAACATCATTACGCCCACCCGGTTGCGGCCCGCCTTTTTGGCCTCGTACAAACTTTGATCCGCCAAGCGAATCAGGGCATTGTGATCGGTTGAGGGCTTGACCATGCAGGCCACGCCCATGCTGACGCCGATCTTTTTGTCCGGGTGTCCCATCTGCTCTAAGGGCATGGGGATGCGGGTAATGGCTTGAAACAGCCGCATGGCCACATACTTGACGCCTTCCGGATCGACTTCGGGCAAGATCACCGCGAACTCATCCCCGCCGATCCTCACCACCGTATCCACGTTGCGCAGGACATTCATCATCCGTTCGGCCGTTGTTTTTAAAACCAAGTCGCCCGTGGCATGCCCGAATTGATCGTTAATGCTTTTGAAATGATCCAAGTCCACATAGATAAGCCCCAACTGCCGGTCATAGCGGCCACAGCGCTGAACTTCCCGGGGAAAATAATTCTCAAAATGACGGCGGTTAAAAGCGCCGGTCAAACCGTCTTTGAAAGACATGCTCCTGATTTTTTCATGTAACCGGAAGGATTCGATGGCCAGCCCGGCTTCGGTGGCGAAATTGAGCAAAGATTTGAGATCGGACTTTTTCAATTTGCGTTTGGTAAAAAGATTGTCTACCGCGATCACGCCGATGATGTCGTTATTGCTCACGGTAATAGGAACCACGGCGTTGCAAATGACCATCGGAGGCAAATTGGGCGGAAGCGGTTTATTGGCTGGGAGCCGGGTCAGGTTATTGGCGAAGAAGGGTTTCGTGTGGCCGTAAACCATGTCGGATATCCAGTTGGTTCCCTTGAGAGGGGAGAGCGGATATTGGTAAGCCTTACTGCCGCCTTCAAAATGGCCGTAGCGGTCGATGCCGAGGACTAACTCGACAATGCCTTTTTCCCGTTCGGCCAGAAAGATGCCGGCGCGGTCATAGCCCAGACCTTTGGTGATCAGGTTGATGAGGGCTTTGAGGATGGCTTCAAAACTGCTCTCATCCCGCATGATTTCCATCAGGCGCTGATACATGAGAACTTGGTGTTGAAGAACCTTTTTTTCTTGGAGGGCCTTTTGCAGAAGGCTCTGCTTTCGAGGATGGCTTTTGGCCATATAACCTCCGCAGAGGGCTGTACGTTTAACCTTAACTAATGTGCGTATACTGCGCCTATTTGGGCTAAAATGTCAATGCAAGCGTATTATTTTGCAGAATTTATTAATAGATAATGGTTTTGAGTATCGGCCCAGGCCATCCAAAATGCGACATTTATACAATGTTCTGTTTTCCACTTAGAAAGTCATCAAAAATTAGTCAAATTCGTAATCTTAAAAAATTGAACTTTGTTTCTTATGTATCAGAAACCAATCTATGTCCAAGAACTAAATAAATGAGGTTTTAGTAATGGTTCGAAAATCCGATAAATTTAATCTGATTGAGTTGATCGATTTAAAAATTAAAAGTTTGGAATCCGAACAGAAAAATCGTGGAGTAAATCTTTGGGTTGCGTGGGGCGCAATGGCCACGCTCTGTTGGATGTTTCTTGTGATAGCCGAAAAAAACGACTTTTCTCTAATTAATTCATTATGGTGGTTTGTATTTTTTTCAATTTTATATGACTTATTTGAAGATTTTAAATTTTTAAACACCTCCCAATTACAATCGGAAGGTGAAAAACCGAGATTTTTGCAAATTAACCCAGAGATAAGATTGCTCCTGAGTGCATCACTCTTCAAAAGCTTAACATTGCTTTATTTATTTTTTCAGAGCGAAAAACATAGTTTTGAAACATATTGGGCCATTTACTTTTTCTTGATCTTCGATCTTTCCAATTTTTTAGTGGTTTTAGCATTAAACTTTTTTGATCTCCCACTATTAAAAAACAAAGGTTTTTTGAAAGTTTCTCCCTTCATCATATTTTCAAGATTGGTTATTCTGTTTTTTGTTTTGCTGGAAATTAAAGATTCGGGAAATATTGTTGTTAACTTTAGTGACATTCGAATTGGTCTTTTATTGACGGCCGTTTTTTTAATTACTTCACACCTATCCAAATTACCTCAAGAAGAATGGGTGTTATCGAACCTTAGGAATTTGCAAACTTCTATTATCGTGAATGAGATTTCGCTTCCAAATGCTGAAAAAAAGTACGCCGAATATTTAAAGGGATCGACACTTCCAGAAATATTTAAAAAATCTCAAGAAGAATTAGATAAGATTTTATCGCATTATGAAAAACAAATAATTGAAACGGCGAAAAGTAGCGACAAAAAATTCAACAATCTTCAGAAAATTACTCGTCTCCTGAAAATCGAGTCTAAAAAAACAAGCCCGTCTAAAAAATCCATCGAGAAAGTCAGTTCGCTTTTTAAACTTGACGAGAAAACACTAAAAACAACTCAAAATGAGCTAAAGACTTTAAAAGCACTATCGGATAAAATTTTCAAAAAGACGGATTATCAAATTTCTTTGAGTAAGTGGTTATATATATTTGAGCCAGAAACGACCGCAAAGTACGCTTTGTTGTTGATTGGAAAAAATAAAAATAAATTTAACGCCTTTAAACGAAAACACAAAAAAATTAGCGAAATCATTGATTTAAGCCAAAAAGAATACAGGATCATTCGCGATTTTCTTGTCAGCATCGAAACTAAATTAATTGAACGCCCTCAATGAAAAATGGGTATTTCATACTACTGAAACCAAACATTTCCTGTTTGAAGTCGAGTAAAATATCCCAATCTTAATTGAGAGGCAATCATGGCCAACCAACAACCGTCATTCGAAGATTCACTCGGCAAGCTCGAAACCATCGTTTCTAAGATGGAGTCCGAAGACCTCAAACTCGAGGATTCGCTTAAGCTATTTGAAGAGGGCATGAAGCTGACTAAGGAATGTAACCAGCGCTTGAACGAGATCGAGAAGAAGGTCAAACAGCTGCTGAAAACGGCTAAGTCGAAAGATGAAGCGGAATAAGAATACCCCATAGACTTAGATTGCCGCGTCACTAAAAGTCACAAAAATCGCTCCTCGCAATGACAGAAAATCTTCCAGGAAAACCAATTGATCTTTTCAATCACGCAGTACCTTGTCCAACAGCAAAAAATCGTCGATGCGGCCCTGAAGGAAGTCTTTAAGTCTCGCGGGGACTGTCCCACGAGACTTTGGGAATCGATGCGCTATAGCGTTTTTGCCGGGGGCAAGCGGCTTCGACCTGTCCTTTGCCTGGCAGCGGCGGATGCGGTGGGATTGCCGCAGAAGGCGGCGCTTCGTATTGCTTGCGCGTTGGAGCTCATCCACACTTACAGCCTCATCCACGACGATCTTCCAGCTTTAGATGATGATGATTATCGTCGGGGAGTCAAAACCAACCACAAGGTCTTTGGCGAAGCTATGGCCATTTTGGCGGGGGATGGGCTTCAGACCCTGGCTTTTCAATGGGTTTCAGATCCGACTCAAATTCCTTCAAAATATCTTAAGAACCTGCCGATGGTGATTCATGAATTGGCTTTTCACGCGGGTTATCCGGGTATGGTGGGCGGACAGGTGGACGATATCTTGGCGGAGAAGCAGAAGCCCAGTTTGAAAAAGGTCTACTCTATCCATAGCCGCAAAACGGGGGCGCTTCTTTTATCTTCAGTTCGTTTACCGTCGATTCTGGTTGGCGCTTCCGATAAAACGGTTTCGGCTTTTACCCGTTATGGCCGGGCGGCGGGATTGGCTTTTCAAATCGTGGACGATATCTTAAACGCTACCGGTGACGCGAAAAAAATGGGGAAGTCGGCGGGAAGCGACCAGGCCCGGGGTAAAATGACCTATCCGGCCGCTGTCGGATTGTCGGCGTCGAAAAGGGAAGTGACCAAGCTCACCCAAGAAGCGGTCGCGGTTTTGAAACCCTTTGGCGCGAAAGCCGCTCCCTTGGTGGCGCTGGCGCAATACATGGCGGAAAGGACGATTTAAATTGGATCCTTTCATCCATCACCATCCCTCGAAAATCGTGCTTGTCACGACGCTTGCTTGGGTCTTTGCCCAGGGATTCAAAGTGTTGAATTACTATTTAAAACACCGTAAAATCAACTTTCGCCTATTTGTGGGCACCGGGGGAATGCCGAGTTCCCATTCGGCCTTTGTTTGCGGTTTGGCGACTTCGATCGGTTACGAGGCCGGTTTTGACTCGCCGGTCTTCTTTTTGGCTTTGGGAATGGCCCTGGTCATCATGTCGGACGCCGCGGGGGTAAGACGCGCCGCGGGCCAACAGGCCCAGATCCTGAACGAGCTGGTGGACGACTTTTACAAGAATAAGCCCATCCCCCCCGCGAAATTGAAGGAACTGCTGGGACACACACCGACCCAGGTTTTTGTGGGGGCTTTTGTGGGGATCGCCGTGGCGATTGTGGCTTACTCGATATAGACGAAGAAGACAAAACATGTTTTACCGCCAAGACGCCAAGGGCACCAAGGGAAGATTTAAGAATTTTGAAAAACCATAATTCTTGATTTTCTTGGCGAGCTTGGCGTCTTGGCGGTGAAAATTATCTTTAGCTTTTAAGAGGACCGCATGTACGAATATTTGGACAACATTCACACCCCGGCTGACCTGAGGAAGCTTCCGATGGAGGCGCTTCCCAAGGTCGCTGAGGAATTGCGGGACTTTTTGGTGACGGCCGTCGCTGAAACCGGCGGGCATTTGGGCGCCAGCCTCGGCGCGGTCGAGATGACCCTGGCCATGCACTATGTTTATGACACCCCCAATGACCGCATCGTGTGGGACGTCGGGCACCAAGCTTATGGCCATAAGGCCATCACGGGCCGCCGGGACCGTTTCCCGACCCTTCGCCAGTACCAGGGCCTCTGCGGTTTCCCGAAACGCAACGAGAGTGAATACGATACCTTCGCCGTGGGTCACGCCGGGACCGCCTTGTCCGCCGCTTGCGGAATGGCGATGGCCCGGGACATTCAAAAGAAAAACTTCAACGTCGTGGCCGTGGTGGGCGACGCCGCCATCACCAACGGCATGGCGATGGAAGCCATGAATAATATCGGCGACCATCCGGATATGAAACTCACCGTTATCCTGAACGACAACGAAATGTCCATCTCGCCCAGTGTGGGCGCGATGACGAGCTACCTCAATAAAATTCTGACCGGCAAAACCTTCAACCAAACCAAAAGCAACATCGAGGGATTGATCGACAAGATCCCCAATGTGGGGCCCCAGATGGTGAAGATGGCCCATCACGCCGAGGAAGCCTTGAAAGGTTTCGTCACGCCGGGGACTTTGTTTGAGGAATTGGGTTTCCGTTATTACGGTCCTTTGGACGGCCACAACCTGCCGACCTTGATCGAGATTTTGCGCCGGGTGAAGGAACTGAAAGGGCCCGTGATGCTTCACGTGGTCACCAAAAAGGGCAAGGGCTATGCCCCGGCCGAGGAAAACCCGGAAAAGTTCCACGGCGTCAGCGTGTTCGACAAACAAACGGGGAAGAGCGCGGTTTCCACCGTGCCGGCCCCGCCCAGCTATACCAAGGTTTTCGGCGACGCCATGATCGAGCTGGCCGAGAAAAACGAGAAGCTCGTCGCCATCACGGCGGCCATGCCGGAGGGAACGGGATTAAAAGCTTTCGGCCAGAAATTTCCCAAGCGTTTTATTGACGTGGGCATCGCCGAGGAACACGCCATCTGCATGGCGGCGGGGTTGGCCTGCGAGGGAATCAAGCCCGTGGCGGCCATCTATTCCACCTTTTTACAAAGGGCCTTTGACCAAATCATCCATGACGTTTGTCTTCAAAAATTGCCGGTGGTTTTCGCGCTGGACCGCGGCGGCTTGGTCGGCGACGACGGCGAGACGCACCAAGGCGTTTACGACCTGAGTTACCTGCGCTGTGTGCCCAATATGGTGGTGATGGCGCCGTCGGACGAGAACGAGCTGCGCAATATGCTTTACACCGCCACCGAATATAACGGGCCCATCGCCTTGCGCTACCCGCGCGGCAACGGGGAAGGCGTGGCGCTTGAGCCGGGATTCAAAAAAGTTGAAATCGGCAAGGGACAATTGCTGGAAGAGGGCAAAGACTACGCCTTGCTGGCCATCGGCCGCATGGTGGGCGTCGCGAAAGCGGTCCGGACCCAATTGAAAAAAGAAGGCTTCGAGGGAACCGTCGCCAATATGCGTTTTGTGAAGCCGATCGACGAGAAGTTATTGGTTTCCATCGCCCGGAAAAACAAGGTGCTGTTGACCCTGGAAGAAAACGTGAAGGCCGGCGGATTTGGAAGCGCGGTCATGGAAGCCTTGCAACGCAACGGCATCAGCGATTGCGTGGTGAAGCAGATCGGCATTCCCGATGAATTCATCGAGCACGGCAAACCCCAGCTTCAACGGGAACATTGCGGGCTGGAAGCCCACCAGATCGCCGCCGAAGTAAAAAAACTGATCGCCTCCCAAAAATCAGCGGTTCTCGGGGTCGTCTCTTAAAATGAAGTTTGTGCCCAACCGCCGTTTGAAGATATTGGCAGCCACGATCGGCGCTTTCGCGTTCTTTACGATCAGCTATGCCGCCATCCATCATTTTCAAGTGACCCGCCAAAACGCGCTCAGCGAAAGAATCCTGATTACGCCCGGCGCGGTTGATGAGGACGCTGAGGAAGCGGGCGTCCCCACGGTCGTCGCGACCACCGCTCCTATGGCCAGCGTTCCCGGCACCGGCAATCTTTCGACCCCGACACCCGAACCCGCCCCTTCGGACTTGATCGACAGCACCCCCCAAACCATCGTTCTCAACCGCCTCTTATCCAAAACCGTCGTGGTCACCCCCTATAAATTGGACGTCACCGACAATTATTGGACGGTGGCCAACGACAACGGCATCAATCTTTACACGCTCATCGGGGCCAATCCGACCCTGCCTTTCAAGGCCCATATCGGGTTGAATGTTTTGCTCCTTTCCCGAAAAGGCGTCCTGCACATGGTTTATCCGGGGGACACCCTGGCGAGGATCGCCGCCGCTTACCACGTGGACCCCAAAATCCTCCATCAGGAAAACCGGATCCATTGGTGGCGGGGAATTAAACCCGGGGACGTCCTTTTCATTCCGGACGCGCATCCGCTCCGCATGGCCAAGGAATGGCAGGACTATTTCGACAAGCGCGGATTTTTCGGCGTGCCTTTCACCAAAGGCGGCGAGGCCATCACTTCCGGATTTGGATGGCGGATCGACCCGATCAACGGCAAGCGGGAGTTTCATACGGGATTGGATTTCAGGGCCAGCTTTGGAAAAACGGTTTTCGCCGCCGCCAACGGCCGGGTGGCCTTCGCGGGCGTCGCGGGAGGCTACGGCAACTTGATCATCATCCATCACAACAAGGTCTATAACACTTACTACGGCCACCTCTCAGAGATCTTGGTCACGGTGGGACAAAAAGTGAAACGCGGGCAATTGATCGGCAAGGTCGGCTCCACCGGCCACGCCACGGGACCGCATCTGCATTTTGAAATCAGGCGCAACGGAAAAGCGATTAATCCTTTGCCGCTGATTTAAAACGTAAGTCAAAACCTTTTCACCGCCAAGACGCCAAGTTCGCCAAGAACGGATTTAAAAAGAACTCAAAATTGATTTAAAACCCAATTGGTTTTTGTCTTACTTGGCGTCTTGGCGGTGAAAAAGGGTTTGTTTTTTAGGAATTTTGTCTTATTGATTTATCCCAACCGGAAAGGTAAGTTAACTAGTTCATGGACCCACGATTTACAAAAGAAGCCGGCATTGAAACCTACACCGGCAATGAACTCATTTTAAAAGGCGGTTTGGAAGCCGGCATGGCCCTTTTGACGGGCTATCCCGGTTCGCCGGTGGCTGATGTTTTTGAGGCAGCCGCCAACGCCGCGCCTTATCTCAAGCAAACGGGCGTCCTGGCCCAAATCGCCAATAACGAAGCGCTCTCGGCCGCCCGGCTCAACGGCGCCCAAATGGCCGGCCTCCGGGCCGTGACCGTGATGAAGTCCGTGGGTTTCCATGTGGCCGCCGACGCGCTGGTGGCCGGAAGCTTGGCCAAGAAAGACCACCAAGGGGCCGGCGTCATCGTCATCGGAGATGATCCCTGGAGCGATACCACCCAAGTGCCGGTGGATTCCCGGCGTTTATCCGATCATTTGTTTATCCCCGTGCTGGAGCCTTCCACTTTCCAAGAAATCAAGGATTGGATGAAGGTGGCTTTTGAGCTGTCCGAGGAAGCCGACCTTTTTATCGCTTACCTGTTGATCACCTATACCGCCGAAGGCGGCGGCAGCGTGGAGGTTTATCCCAACCAGCCGCCCAAGGGTTTTTCGACCCTGAACAAAACGACCATCGACAGCTCTTTGATCGACGTGAAACATTCCATCGTATTGCCGCCCCATACGGTGCCGCTGGAAAAAGAAGCCATCCATGTCAAATTCCCCAGGCTTTTAGAGGCCGTCCGCAAAAAGGGAATCAACCAAATTTTCCCGGGCAAAAAGAAATCGCCTTTCGCTTTCATCACCGCGGGGGCTTCTTACACTTATTTAATCCAAGCCCTTTCCGAATTCGGGATGTCGGGCCAGTTTCCCATCCTGAAACTCGGCATGTCGTATCCCGTGGATCCGGAAGCCATCAAAGAAATCCTGAAACACTCCACCACCCTGGTGGTCGCCGAGGAAAAACGCCGCTTCATCGAATCCCAAGTGCGCAACATCGCCATGGATATGTATCAGGCCGGCGAGATTAAGGAAATGCCGACCGTCTGGGGAAAATCGTTCCCGGATGATTTAAAAGGATTCCCGACCGATCAAGGTTTGAGCCCGGCTGTCGTGATGCGCACCTTGGCGCCTTTGTTCGAGGAGTTCGAGGTTTCCACCGCCCAGGTAAAAAAAGAAATTGCCTTCCTGGATAGCTTGGAAAAAATTGAGGTTTCCATTCCGGCCCGCACGCCGTCTTTCTGCCCGGGCTGTCCGCACCGGGATTCTTCCTCGGTATTCCTGCAATTGGTCGCTGATTTCAAAGATCCCGTTTACATGAAAAAGAAGCACAAGAGCAAGCCGCTGGACATTTTGTTCCACGGGGACGCGGGCTGTTACGTGCTTTTGTTCATGCCGCCGAACGGCCCCTTGATGCACAACTATATCGGCATGGGTTTGGGCGGGGGAACGGGCGCGGGGCTTTCGCCTTTTTCCACGAACAAATCGGTTTGCTTCATCGGCGACTCGACCTTTTTCCACTCAGGGCTGGCGGAGGTCTCCGACTCGATTAAAAACAACCAGGACGTGCTTTACGTCGTGTTGGACAACAAAACCACCGCCATGACGGGCCACCAGCCCAATCCGGGCATGGACGAGGACCTGATGGGCAATCCCACCTTCGGCCAGGATATTGAAACGGTCCTGCAGGGTTTCACCAAAGGGGACAATGTCTCCATCGCCCGCATCAACCCCGAAAACCGGGAAGATTACCGCCAAATTTTAGAGGACATGCTTTTGGAAGACGGGGTGAAATTCATCATCGCCGACAAGGAATGCGGCATCACCTTCCACCGCCGCAAACGAAAAGAATTGAGCCGGGAAAAGGCCAAGCTGGGCTACCTGCCCGAGCAAAAGCGCATCAACGTCAACGACCACACCTGTGAATACTGCTTGGAATGCACCCGCTTGACGGGCTGCCCGGGACTGGCTATTGAGCCCAGCCTTTACGGCCCGAAAATGTCGACCGACCTTTCCTATTGCGTGTCCGATATGGCCTGTACCCGGGTGAAGGCCTGCCCGGCCTTCGAGGAACTGACCATCGTCCGCACCCACAAACCGGCCGCGCTGAAATTGCCCGATCCCTCGACCCTGCCGGAGCCCAAGCCTTACGAGTTTGACGAGGATTGGCGCGGCTATATCGCCGGGGTGGGGGGCATGGGGATCGGAAGCTCCACCGCGGTTTTGGTGCGGGCCGCCTTGAAGCACGGCTATCACGTGACCTTTTGCGATAAAAAGGGAATCGCCATCCGCAACGGCGGGGTCTATTCCCAGATCACCTACTCCAAAAATAAAAAAGTGGTCTCACCGCTCATGCCCCAGGGCAAGGTCGACCTGCTTTTAGGCCTGGATATCCTGGAGGCCGCGCGGGGCCTGGACCCCAAGATGCAGTTTAGGATCGGCTCCAAGGGAAAAACCCATTCGGTCATCAACACCCACAAGACCCATACCATCCTGAGCCTGTTAGGCAAGGACGATTTTACGCCGTCCCAATTGGCGGAGTTGTTCCAAAAACACGCGCTGGATTATTTCGGCGCCGACATGTGCGACATTGCCGAGCATTACCTGGGCAACAAGGTGTTCGTGAACATCCTGCTCTTGGGCGTGGCTTTCCAAAAAGGCCTCCTGCCCTTGACCTTGAGCGAGCTGATCGAGTCCGTGAAGGATAATTTCAGCCCCAGCGCCGCCAAGCACAATATTGACGCGTTCCATTTGGGACGGGATTTGGTCCTGCATCCTGAAAAATACAATGTGGCGGTGCGCCTCAGCTTGGAAGAGGTCACCCAAAAGAAAGCCAAACTCTTGGGCGGCTCGCGCGCCAAGACTTATTTGAAAATGACCGAGGAGTTCCTGTCGATTTGGACCGGGGACGACGATACCCGCGAGCAATTCGTCAGCCGGCTTTATGACTTGTTCGAATTCGAGAACGCCGCCTATGCCCGCCGTTATTTGGACCGGGTCTTGGCCGTCTTTAAAAAGGACAGCGCAGCGGGGAACTGGGCGGCCACCCAGGCCGTGGTGAAATATCTGCATAAGGTCATGGAAATCAAGGATGAGGTTTATGTGGCCCATCTTTTGACCAGCCCCGAAAAGTACGAGAAAGACGCCGCCCGTTATAAGGTCGATTTGACCTCCGGCGACAAGATCAAGTACCGCCATTTCAACCGGCCTGAGTTTGACCTCTTCGGTTTAAAGATTGTCTTCGACATGAAAACCCGGGACTGGATGTTGAACGGAATGAAGCACATGAAATTCCTGCGCCGCCTGCTTCCGACCTGGCACGAGAAAGAAAAGGCCTTCCGGAGCTGGTATGAGGCCTTGGTCGACCGGTTTGAGTTCAAAAATCCGGAGCAATATGACCGCTGGGTCCGCGTTTTATCCCTGCCGGAGGAAGTCCGGGGCTACCGGGCGGTCCGTTACCCCAAAATGGAACGGGCGAAGTCCCAAGCCGAGCAGATATTATCCGGCCAGGAGATTCCCCAAGCCTATAAGCCCGCGCCGGTCAATAAAGATCTGACGAAGGTCTAGGGCCTATTTTTAGGCGATGGCCTTGAAGACGAGCCCCCCGGTTCTTACCCTTTCGACAGCGTTTTCAACGGAAAAGACTGAAATTTGTTGATTAATTTCTTCACATTTTCGCTAATTCTTGTATGATAACGGCTTCCTAAGGCTTTACGCCGAAAGGAAGATTTTAAATTTTTAGAAGAGTAGAGGTTTTACAGCAATGGCACAAGGTACAGTGAAGTGGTTTAAGAATGAAAAAGGTTTTGGTTTCATTTCCCAGGACGGTGGTGAAGATGTATTTGTTCACTTCTCGGCCATTCAGTCGGATGGATTCAAGAGCCTGAACGAGGGTGATCGCGTGGAATTCGAAGTTGCCCGCGGTGACAAAGGTTTGAAAGCCGAAAACGTTCGCAAAATCTAATTTCAATTAGATTTTAAGCTTCGAAAGCCCCTGAACCGCAAGGTTCGGGGGCTTTTTTATTTTTCGGGATAAATTAATAATGAACAAAACGCCCGGCAAACCCATTTAAAATAATTTCCCTCTCCCTTTGAGGGAGAGGGTCAGGGTGAGCGGTAAGCCTTAATGGAATCACCCTCATCCCGACCTTCTCCCCTCAAGGGAAAAGGAGAAAAACTAAAATCTTCACGAGTTTGCTAGGTCCATAGTTCCAATTAATGTAACGACAAGTAACTCGAGCTTTAAAAACCAATGGAGACAGCTTGAAACATTTCCGATCGAGCGACCGGCATTTTTCCCACGCCCCTAAGCCCGCTCCCTTGAGCCCGCGCCGGCTATTGACCCTGGCCAAGCAATTGATCCGCGGCCGCAAAAGGCTTTACGCCAGCTCGCTGGCCTTTAAAACCCTTTTGGCCCTCGTTCCGGCCCTGGCCATCAGCATGGCGGTCTTATCCGCCGACAGCTTCGCCGACCAGCGGGAGCAATTCGTGAACAAGATCGTGGACCTGATTTATCCCGTCGACGACTCCAGTTTGAATCTGGACGCCGGCGAGCATAAGGGCATCCAGCGGTTGAACCAGGTCGCCAAAGACCAGATCCGGGCTTCCGTTCAGCGCTTCGCGGCCCATTCGGCCAAGGTGGGCCTATTGGGCTTGGCGGCTTTTTTCGTGGTGCTTTTGCTTTTGATGCGCGACGTGGAGCATTCATTCAACATTTTGTGGGAAGTGGGGGACAAGCGGGCGCTTCATGCCCAAATCCTGCGCCACGGGATTTTGTTGATCGGAGCGCCCTTGGCGGCCATCACGGTTTTAAGCCTGGAAACCTGGATGGCGCGGGAAAGCTGGCTGTCTCCGGGCTTTCACCACTGGCTCTTCACCACCCTGGTGCCTTATCTTTTACTGGGCCTGATTTGCGCGGCCATGTATCTTTGCATCCCCAACACGAAGGTGGCCTGGCGTCCGGCCCTTTTGGCGGGGGCCGTGACGGCGTTTTTGATCGAGACGGGCCGAAGGCTGATCACCTGGTATGCGGTCAACATCGTCTCCCATTCCAATATTTACGGCGCCCTTTGGATGATTCCGGTCATCTTGTTGTGGTTTTATCTCTCCTGGGTGATTATTTTATTGGGGGCGGAAGCCACTTATTTACTGCAGGCGCGCCGCCAAGACTCAAGCGAGAGAGGCTGACTTGTTAAGGCAAATCTCAATTAAAAATTTCGCCATTGTGGATTCGGCGGCCTTGGAATTCGGCCCCGGTTTCAACGTGATGACCGGCGAGACCGGCGCGGGCAAGTCCCTCATCGTGGATGCCCTGCATTTTTTGTTGGGGGACCGGATCAAGCTCGACATGCTGCGCCAGGGCGAGGAACGGGCCCTGGTCGAGGCGCTTTTCCATCTTCCGGCCAAACATCCGGTCCTGGCGAAAATAAGGGAACGGGGCATTGAGGTCCGGGACGGGGAATTGGTGGTGAAGCGCGAGTTCACCCGCTCCTCAGGCAAAACCCGAAGCTATATCAACGGTGAGATGGCCACCGCCGCCATGATTGAGGAATTGGGCGATCAGCTCGTCGACATCCACGGCCAGCACGAGCACCAGGCCATCTTTAACATTTCCAAACACCGCCAGCTGGTCGATGACTACGGCCATTTGGATTCCTCGCTTCCGAAAATAAACGACAGCTATCAAAAAATAACCGCGCTCCTGGACGAGCAAAAAAACTTGGGCGGCGACGCGGCCCAAATCGAGCGCCGGATCGACCTTCTGAGTTTTCAAGTGAAAGAAATTGAGGATTCGGGCGTATTGGACATGAACGAGGACGAGATGGTCCAAAAGTTCCAGCTTTTCAAACACTCGGAAAAAATCGTCAAGCACTTAACCGAGGCCCAACAATCCCTGGATTCCGACGAAGGCGGCGCCGAGGGCTTATTTGGATCCTCGCTTTCGCGCCTCCGGGACTCCGCCAAACTGGATCCACGCTTGGAAGAATTGGTCAAACAAGGCGACGCTTTGCAGGAGTCCTTAAGCCAGTTTTCACTGGAACTAGCCAATAAACTGGAGGGCTACGCTTTTAGCGACGGGGAATACCAGGAATTATCCGACCAGATTGATCTTTTAAACCGGATGAAAAAAAAATACGGGGCCACGCTCGTTGAAATTCAAAATTACCACCGGCAAATTGCCGAGGAGTTGAAAAATCTCTCCGGCCGGGAAGGCCGGTTGGCCCAGATCGCCTCGGAAATACAGGCGGCGGCCCAAACTTACAAGAACCTGGCGCAGGCGCTGAGCCGCCAACGGGAAAAAGTCGGCAAGGACCTTTCGGCGCAAGTTGAAAAATCGCTCAAAGAACTGGGGTTGCCGCACGCGAAGCTTTCCATTTCCGTCACGCCGGTCGAGGAAGCCGCCAGTCCGATTGTGGAAAAGGGAACGGCTTATCAATTGAGCCCGCTGGGCTGGGACCGGGTGGAATTTCTTTTTTCCGCCAATCCGGGCGAACCCTTAAGGCCCTTGGCCAAGGTGGCTTCGGGAGGCGAGGCTTCCCGGGTCATGCTGGGGCTAAAAACCGTCTTGGCGGACAGCGATAATATCCCCACTTTGATTTTTGATGAGATCGACACCGGCGTCGGCGCCCGCACCGCCCCATCGGTGGCCGATTTGCTCAACCGGCTTTCCCAATCCAAGCAAGTGCTTTGCATCTCGCATTTGGCGCCCATCGCGGGACTGGGGGATTGGCACTTCCAAGTCTCCAAATCGGTCGAAAAAGGCCTAACGGCCGTCCAGGTAAGCCGTTTAACGGAACCCGAACGGATCGAGGAGCTGGCGAAAATGCTCGGCGGAGAGCCTATTTCCGAAACTTCCCGCTCCCACGCCAAGGAACTCTATGTTAGAATGCGCCCCACTAGATAGGTGACCCCCGGGGGACCGTTTCGCGTGGGGCACGAACAAAATTTTGGAGGACTGCGACTATGAAGCTTCTGAACCGTTGGGTTTTAGGTGGATTGACCTTGGCGCTGGCTTTGAGCCTTTGCGCTGGACCGGCGGACGCCGCCTCCAAAAAGAAAAAGAAAAAAGAAGAAGTGAAGAAGGAAGAGCGTCACGCCCGCATGGAAGCCATGGGGCAGCCGATGCCGATTTCCGGTTTGAATATCTCCGGGAAGCCGGGTTACTTCTTCGCTGATACCGCTTCGGTCCTGCGTCAGGGACAAATCGCCGGGAACGCCCACGTGACTTTTGATACTTGGGGCAATCAATTCCAGGTTCCCTTCGGCGTCAGCTACGGAATCACCGATAAGATCACCGTCAACGTCAACACGGCCTTTTACAGCGTCACCGGCGGCAGCGGCCTGAATTACCTGGGCTTCGGCGGCAAGTATGCCTTCACGGACGTCGGACATAACAAGAACCTGAATATCGCCGCGGGGTTGGATTTCGCCGTGGGTCCCTTGTCGAACTCTTTGGGCTCGGGCGTTTTCGGCTTTGACCCTTATGGCGTCGTCACCTATACCTTCGCCGACGGCTTGCAGTTGAACGGCAAGCTGGGGCTTTATATCCAGACTTATAACTTCGGCGGCATTTCGGGCAGCTGGTCCTACTTCCAAATGGATTTGGGCGCGGCCTATCCGTTTGATAAGGATTTGACCGGTATCGCCGAATTGGCGACCAACGGCGTGGTGGTGGCGGGCGGCTTGGGCGGAACCCCTCTCTTGGTGGGTATTCGGACCGGGCACGACGTTCAATTGCAGGCCTTTGGCGGCTTGGACTTGGGCGGCACGGTCGGCTTGCTCGTGGGCGGCGGTTTGACGCTCTTTTCCGAATAAAAGTTTAAACAAATAATTTAAAAAGGCTGGTTTCCCTTGGTTTGGGGAGCCAGCTTTTTTATTATAAAGCGACCATGAACGCAATCACATACCGGCGGGCCCGGCCTTCCGATACCCGTTCCATTCTCAATTTGATCGGTTTCTATTCCTCCAAGGGACTCATGTTGCCACGGCCTTTCTCGCAGATCATCGAGAAGATCCGGGACTTCCATGTGGCCCTGGAAGCATCCGAGGGCGAACCCACGGTCGTCAAGGGCGTGGTGGCGCTTCATCCGGTCGGCGAGGATTTGGCCGAAGTCCGTTCCTTGGCCGTGGAAGAATCCCTGATTGGCAAGGGGATCGGCAAACGCCTGATGACCGCCTGTATTGAGGACGCGAATGAAATGCGGCTGAACCGGATTTTCGCCCTGACCTATCAAACCGCTTTTTTCAATAAACTCGGCTTTCAACAGGTCGAGAAACTGACGCTTCCCCAAAAAATATGGGGCGATTGCGTCCATTGCACCAAGTTTTCCGACTGCGATGAAATCGCCATGCTGCTCAATCTGGGGCACCCATGAGCGGATCCACGGCAACCGGCGCCGCGGGCGCGCCCACCCCGGGAGGCCGCGAACCCGCGGCCAAACCTTCCGCCTTGAGGCGCCTGGCCAGCCTTTATTTGGATGTCTTGATCTCGTCTTTTTTCGCCTGGATCGTCTGCTTCACCTTTGGATGGCAAAGTTACTGGAGCTCGTCGTTTCTCATCCTGCTGGTGGCCGAGCTGCTTTGGTGCCGGGAGCACCTGAATCCCACGCTGGGGGAATTTTGCCTGGGGATCCGTTATCTGACCTCCTCGTCCGCCCATGTGGTGGCGGACATCAAGATCATCCATCCGAAATTCAAGCTGAATGATTACGTCCTTTTGGCCGGCATGGGCGAGATCACGCTGGCTTTCGTTTTTTTCTGCGGATGGACCTTTTGCGGCCAGGTCATTGTGTTGGGCCATCCCCTGGGCCCGCCCTTTTCACTCTGTTATTGGATTTTATCCGGGCTGGCCTTTTTCGTCTGCGGCGCCTCTTTTTTAAGCGGTTCCAAAAGCACGGTTTGGACCGTGACACCGCTGCAGCTTTGGTTCGTCGTTGATTTTTACCTCAGCGCGGACGCTTGGGGAAAACTGCTCAAGGCCGAGCAGGACAACTCCCCTTGGTTGTCCACGGTCCTGGAAGCCTTCGCCAAGGTTCCGGGCCCCCTCTGGTTCGAGCTTTTCTGTTGTTGGAGTTTTTTCACGATCCTGGTGGTTTTTCTCTCGCGCCGCCATTGGGTGAATTGACGCGTTTTTCCAAAAAAATGCTTTATAATTTCGTCCCGGTCGGGAAAGAGGAATAGGGAATGGAAGCCTACAATTTCGCGGAGATTGAACAGCGCTGGAAAAAATTCTGGAAAGACCAGAATAGTTTTTATTGTGACCTGAGCAAACCCGCCGATAAATATTACACCCTGGTCATGTTTCCTTATCCTTCGGGGGATTTTCTTCACGCCGGCCACGGCCGCAACTACATCATCGGCGACGCGGTTTTCCGCTACTTCCGGTCCCAAGGCCACAATGTCCTGAATCCCATGGGCTTTGACGCTTTTGGACTGCCCGCCGAGAACACCGCCATCAAAAAGGGGATCCATCCGGAAGATTGGACGCTGAAAAACATCGAACGCATGAAGGGCCAATTTTACGATTGGGGCATGGGCTATGATTGGGACAAAGAAGTGGTTTCCTGCCTGCCCGACTATTACCGCTGGACCCAATGGATTTTCCTCAAACTTTACGAGCGGGGGCTGGCCTACCGCAAAAAAGCCAACGTGAATTGGTGCCCCACCGACATGACCGTTTTGGCCAATGAGCAGGTCATCGACGGCCGGTGCGAGCGCTGTGACTCCCTCGTGGAACAAAAGGACCTGGAACAATGGTTCTTTAAAATCACCGAATATGGCGACCGCTTGTTGAGCGATTTGGACCGTTTGGACCATTGGCCCGACCGCGTGAAGACCATGCAGCGCAACTGGATCGGCCGAAGCCAGGGCGCCGAGGTTGATTTTAAAGTCGAGGGGATGGACGCCAAGGTCACGGTTTTCACCACCCGGCCCGACACCCTTTTTGGCGCCACTTACATGGTGCTGGCCCCCGAGCATCCTTTGGTGGAACGCCTGGCCGCCGGAAGTCCCACGGAAAAAGAGATCAAGGCCTTCGCCGCTAACGCGCGCAAACTCAGCTCCTTGGAGCGCATTGGGGAGACGGGGGATAAACTGGGAGTTGATACGGGCCGCCAAGCCGTCAATCCGGTCAACGGAAAATTAATTCCCATCTATATCGCCAATTACGTGCTCATGAATTACGGGACCGGCGCCATCATGGCCGTGCCGGCCCACGACACCCGGGACTTCGCCTTCGCCCAAAAATATAAAATTCCCGTCGTCCGGGTCATCGAGGGGCCCAACGGCGACAAAAGCGCCGACTTGAAGGAAGCCCACACTGAGGACGGTTTGTTGATGGGCTCGGATTTTTTAAACGGCCTCAATGTCGAAAAGTCCAAAGCGCGGATGATTGAGTGGCTCGAGGAAAAATCCTGCGGAAAAGGCTCGATCAATTACCGCCTCCGGGACTGGCTCATTTCCCGCCAACGCTATTGGGGCGCGCCGATTCCGATGATCCACTGCGAAAAATGCGGCTGGGTTCCGGTGCCCGAAAAAGACCTGCCGGTGCGCCTGCCCCGCGACGTCGAGTTTAAACCCACCGGGGAATCGCCCCTGAAAAGCGTCCCCAGTTTCGTCAATGTGGCTTGCCCCCAATGCGCGGGACCGGCGAAACGGGAAACCGACACCATGGACACCTTCGTGGATTCCAGTTGGTATTTTTTACGCTACATCTCGGCCCACAACGACAAAGAGGCCTTTGATTCCAAGACCGCCAATGAGTGGCTGCCGGTGGATCAGTACATCGGCGGCGTGGAGCACGCGATCCTGCACCTGCTTTATTCCCGCTTCATCACCAAGGTCCTGAAAGATATCGGCATCATTAACTTCGACGAACCCTTCAAAAAGCTTTTCACCCAGGGCATGATCACCAAGGGCGGGGTCAAGATGTCCAAAAGCAAAGGCAACTCGGTTCAACCCGATGAGCTGATTGAAAAATACGGATCGGATACCTTCCGGCTTTACACGTTGTTCATCGGCCCCCCCGAGCGGGACGCCGAGTGGGATGACCGGGCCGTGGACGGTTCTTTCCGGTTTTTGAGCCGGGTCTGGCGCCTGTTCACGGAGCTTTTGGAAAGAGGGGACTACAAAACCTCAGCGGCCGCCCCCTCCGCCGAAGGGCTTTCGGAAGCGGACAAGGAAATCCGCCGTAAAACCCACCAAACCATCCAAAAAGTTTCCCAGGATATGACCGGGGGATTTAAGTTTAATACGGCCATCAGCGCTATGATGGAGCTGGTCAATTTGCTCTATATCTACAAGGAAAGCCCGGAAGCCAAGACGCCTTTGATCCGGGAAGCCTTGGAAGCCTTGATCCGTTTGCTGGGGCCCTTTACACCCCACATCGCGGAAGAAATGTGGAACCGCCTGGGTCATGCCAAGAGTCTGATGGACTCCGGCTGGCCCCAGTTTGATTCCCAGTGGTTGACGGCGGATCGGGTCGAAATCGCGATCCAGGTCAACGGCAAGCTCAAGGCCCGGCTGGAACTGGCCGTGGGATTGGGTGAGACGGCGGCCCGGCTTGAGATTTTGAAAGACGCCAAGGTGGGGCAGTTTGTGGAAGAAGCGAAAATTAAAAAAATGATTTGGGTCAAGGATAAATTGGCCAACTTCATCGTGGGTTGAAATGCGAAAGACAAAAAGCCGCTTAAAAAATCATTTCACCGCCAAGACGCTAAGACGCCAAGAAAATCATTGGAATGAGATGATGATAAATCCCAAAAAACATATGCCGTCCTTGGCGCCTTGGCGTCCCGGCGGTAAAAATTTTATTTTTTCATTTTTCTTGAAACCAACGCTTGTCCTGACCCTAGCCCTAACCATCTTTGGCCTGGGTGGATGCGCGCCCGCGGTTATGATCGTGCCGTCTTACATCCAATCCGTGGGGGTCTCTCCGGTGCAAAATGAGACAAGCGAATACGGCCTGGATACCCTCATGACAAGTCAATTGATCCAAGCTTTTCAAGTGGACGGCCGGATCCCCATCTCGAATCCGGCCGGCGCGGATTTGGTGGTCAATCTCGACATTAAAAAGTTCGATGAGATTCCCATGTTGTTCGATCCGAAGACTAATTTGGTGCTTCAATACCGGATCACGATCACCTATGACTTGGACGCGATCGACCAAAAACAAAAACGGACCCTGGTGGAAGACAAGGATAAGATCCACAGCTACTTTTACTACACGTCCCAATATGTGGGGGCGATCACGCAAACGGACCCGCAGGCCCAGGCCCAAATGGCCGAAGAATTATGCCGGACCCTGGTCCGGCGCGTTTTGGAAGGGAATTAATAAAATGAAAAATCAAATTTTCACCGCCAAGACGCCAAGACGCCAAGGAATGCTTTTAATATTAAAACCCAAAAAAGATTTAGGGTCTTCCTTGGCGCCTTGGCGCCTTGGCGGTAAAACCGGTTTTAAGACGGGATTGGGGTTGTTTTTCTTCATCCTGTCGGGACTAGTATCGACGGCCCATGCCGACTTGCAATGGATCACCGGCAGCGTGCCTAAAAACACCCTGGACTCGGGCGTGAATACCACGGTCAAGGACGCCCCGGCCGCCGCGCCGGTTTCCGGCGCCTCCGGCGATCAAGGCATCATCATCAGCCACATGATCACCTGCACCAAAATCGTGAACGATTATCCCAACGACAGCGTCAACTATTTTTATTTGAATAAAAACGACCAGGTCTGTTTTTATCTTTATTTCCTCATCAAGCCCGCGAGCCGCATCCATACGGTTACGGTGGAGTGCTTTAATCCCTCGGGAATTCAAATCGCCAAATACGACCAGGAGTACCGGGTCAGCTTCGTGGATCGGCTGCTCACGATCCAGGATGAAACCTATCAATGGTTTTTAACCACCCTGACCCTGGGGATGGATCATTTGCACAGCGAATTTGGCCAAACCGGCCTGCCGAAAGACACGGGGCTTTATTCTTTTAGGACCAGCGTGGACGGACAGTTGGTGGGAATCACCTTTTTTTACGTGAAGGACCAGCCCCTGCAGCCCCCCTCCCCGATCGCCACCCTGTCGCCCGCCGCGGCCGCCGCCGCGCAGTCCGCGGGAGCGATGTCGATCCCGGGCGCTTTTCCCATGAGTACGCCGGTTTCAAGCCAGCCCATCCCGCGAAATATTCCTTAACCGGATAGCGAAAAGGAATTTCCATGTACTTCGATGAGTACATTCAAAAACTCGCCAAAGGCGTTTGGCCTGCGGCCGTTCTTTTTTACGGGGATTCCGAAGGCGTGGTTTCGGAAGGGTACAACCATCTCAAAAAAGCCTTTAAGTCCAAATTCCCGCAGGGCACCGTGAATGTTTTTGAGAGCGGGGAAGCCCAGTTCGCGGAGCTTTTGTCCAGCGCGCAAACGGCGTCCTTGTTCGCCAATCAACAGCTGTTGGTCCTGCGCAACGCGGAAAAAGCCTTGGGCGGCCGGTCCGACTCCGCGCTGAGCCGTTTAAGCGATTATTTCGAGAATCCCAGCCCGGACTCCACCCTGGTTTTCACGGCCAACGGATTGCGTAAAACTTCCAAAATTGTCGCCTATCTCGAGAAAAAAGGCTGGGCAGTCCAATGCTCCGATATTCCGGATTGGAAATTGGTCCCCTGGGTCCGCCAGCAAGCCAAGGAGATGGGCCTTGAAATCAACGAGGAAGCCTGCCAGGCGCTGATCCAAAAAACGGGAACCGACATGGCCTACTTAAGCCGGGCCTTGGAGCATTTATCCGTTTTTATCCTGCCCGCGAAGAAACCCACGCTCCGGGATATTTTGGATCTTCCCATTCCCGGGACCGAAGCCGAGATTTTTCCCTTTTTGGACGCCGTCGGCTTTCGCCGGACCGAAAAAGCCATCCAGTCCTTCCACGAAATGGCGCCCGGATCCGAAAACGGGATCGTGTTCATGATGTATCAAAGGATGCGGGACCTTTTGGGCCTGGCGGCGGGGAAGGCGGAAGGGTTGAGCCAAGGGGACATGGCCCAGCGGCTGGGACTGCACCCTTTCCGGGTTAAAAGTTTGTGGGAACAGGCCGGCCAATATTCCAGCGAGGAACTTAAAGCGGCGATGAATGATTTAATCCGGATTCAAGCGGGGTTAGTCGTGGGACGGATTGGGAAGACCGGCTTATCCACCCTTTTGGAATGGTGGATCGTGAAGTGGGGTAAAAATCCGTTGGCCGCCTTGGCGGCCAACGGGCAATAATTACTTGCTCTTGAACTTCTTGTGAACGAAGGAAGAAAGACGGGCGACGTTCCGGGAAGCGGTTTGGCGCTTGAGGATCCCGTTGGAACTGGCCGTATCCAGGGTTTTCATGGCGATCTTCAACTTCGCCAGGGCTTCTTCGGCGGTTTTCGCGGCGCGGACAGCCTTCACCACAGTGCGGATTTTGTTCTTCTCGGCGGAGTTCCGGGCCGTGCGGCGCTTGATCCGGCGGACATCTTTAATCGACGACTTAATGATCGGCATTGAATTCCTTTCAGGTATTACTGGTGATAATAGGACGGTTATCCTAAACGAAGCAAAAGGGGCTGTCAAGAATGGTTGATTCGAATCAAGCGGGCCCCGCCAAGGCCCTGGGCCGCCATTTTAGGATCGTTTCGATGGCTACCGGACTGAGCCGATTGACCGGCTTTGCCCGCGACATGATCAACGCGCACCTGTTCGGGGCGGGCCTTTTGTCGGACGCTTACTTTTCCGCCAACCGGATTCCCAACCTGCTTCGGGACCTGTTCGCGGAGGGCGCGCTGTCGGCGGCGCTGGTCCCGACCCTGTCCAAAAGCCTCCAAAAGGAAAAACTCGAGCAAACCTGGCGGTTGATCTCCGAGGTTTTCGTTTTTCTTTTGCTCACCACGGGCTTGGTGGCGGCTTTGGGCATTTTGTTCGCCCCCTTTTTGGTTCATCTCATCGCGCCGGGCTTTTTAAGCGATCCGGCCAAGTTTAATTTGACGGTTCAGCTCACCCGGATCCTATTTCCCGTGATCCTATTCGTCTCGATGGCGGCCCTTTGCATGGGGGTCCTTAATTCCCATCAACGGTACGGCATTTCCGCTCTGGCCCCTATCGCCATGAACCTCACCCTGATTGTTTCCGGACTTTTCCTGATCGCGGACAATGGAACGGGCCCGGATCACGATTTGAAAAATATCTATATTTGGACCGTCGCCACTTCCGCCGGCATGGCCCTGCAATGGATCGTCCAATTGCCCGCGGTTTGGAAACTGGGGGGAAAAATCCGTTGGACTTGGCCCCTTCGCCACGAGGGTTTTTTCGAGATCCTCGCCTTGATGGTCCCCGCGATTTTCAGCCTGTCGGTCACCCAAATCGACCTGATGTTGAACCAGATTTTCGCTTCCTTTTTGCCCACGGGAAGCGTCACTTGCCTGAATTACGGGAACCGTTTGATGCAACTGCCTTACGGCGTTTTTGGCGTTTCCATCGCCACCGTGGTTTATCCCTTACTCTCCCGGCAAGCCGCGGCGGAAGACCGGCGGGCCTTTCAACAAACCCTCAGCCGCGCGATGGAAGCCTGTTTTTTTATTTCCATCCCTTGCACGGTCGGGCTTTGGGTGGTCAGTCTGCCGGTCTGCCGATTGGCTTTTGAGCATGGCGAATTCACCCCCGAATCCACCCAGTGGGTGGCCCAGGCCACTTGCATGTACATCTCGGGCATGTTCGCCCAAACCGGAATTAAAATAATGACCCAAGCCTTTTACCCGATCCAAAAAGCCCGCTGGCCCTTTTGGGCCGCCTTGGCCAACATGCTGACGACGGCGGGGTTGAATTTAAGCGCTTTTCTTTTCGTGGCGGACCCGCACACCAAATTTCTTTTGTTTCCCCTGGCCACCAGCGTGGGCGCCTTGGTGAATTTCCTCATTTTGCTTTGGGGCTTTGCGCGCTATGGGGTTCATCTGGAATTCACGAATATTTTTAAGGAGATCGCCAAAATCATCGCCGCCACCGCCGGAATGGGTTTGGCGGCTTGGCTCGCGCTCGATCTTTTGGGAAAGGGGGAATTTCCGGGAATCAAAGTGACGTCGGTCTTTCTTCCGGCCGCCGTGGGGGCACTGGTCTATTGGTCAATCGCCAAGGGGCTAAAAACGGAAAGCCTGGAATGGATTAAAAGCCGAAAAAAAGCCTGAAACGGCTGACGAACGCCCAGCGGGTCGGGGGCTATCCCCTCGGTTCAAAATAATTTATAGTGGCTCCCGGTTTTAAAGTCACTGTCCGAAACGGAATTTTGATGTCCTCTAATCCAACCCAAGATCCAAAAGCAGCCGGTATTTTCAATCCTTCCAAAAACACAGCCCGGCCCCAAATTACCATCACGGTTTTAGCCGGATTAGAACAAGGGCAAATCCATAAAATCGACCGGCCCACGACCACCTTTGGAAGGTCCAGCACCTGTGAAGTCCTTTTAATGGATCCTCTGGTTTCCCGGCACCATTGCCAGATTTTGCTGGGAATGGACGGGGTGACCTTAAAGGATTTAAGCAGTACCCATGGCACCTATTTAAACGGGATCCGCGTGATGGAAGGGGCGGTTCAGAATAAAGACATCATCTCAGTCGGGAATACCCGGTTCCGGTTCGCGGTGGACATCGTGAAAGACGGGGACAATACGAAAAGCCAAAAAGTCGACGAGCTGGCCCACAAAAAACTTTTGGCGCTTTATGAAATCGGCAATCTGGTCAATTCGGCGCTTGAACTCAAAACCCTTTTGAACATCATCATGACCATGGCGATCCGCGCGCTCCAAGCCAACAGGGGATTTTTATTGGTTCGCCAAGAAGATGGGGAACTAAAGCCGGTGGCGACCCATTCTTTGACGCCCGGCGAGGCCCAGTCGCCCTATAGTTCCACCATCATCGAGGCGGTCTTAAAAGAAAAGACGCCGATCCTGGTTTTGGACGCGCTTCAAGACATTCGTTTTGGAAACCGGGAAAGCCTGAAAAACCTTCCCCTGTCCTCGGCCATTTGCGTGCCCCTTTGGGAAAGGGATAAAATCATCGGCGTGATTTACGTCGATAAGGCCGAAGGAACCCTGGCTTTCAATGAAGAAGACCTTTATTTTCTATCCACCTTCGCCAACCAGGCGGTCGTTGCCATTTGGAACTCCAAGTGAAAAACTTGAAAAAGCCGTTCGAGTTTACGAGATTAGTCCCTGAGGTTTTTTCTTGCCCAAAATAAAAGAGCTGCCCCCCAACGTCATCAATCAAATCGCGGCCGGTGAGGTGGTCGAAAGACCCGCTTCGGTGGTGAAAGAATTATTGGAAAACGCGCTGGACGCCAAGGCTGGTTTCATTGAAGTGGAAATTGTGGAAAGCGGCCTCAAACTCATCAAGGTCGCCGATGACGGGGAAGGGATGGCGCCCGAAGACGCCCGCCTTTCGGTGTTGAAACACACCACCAGCAAAATCCGCCAAGTGGATGATCTGCAAAGCCTTCATTCTTTTGGATTCCGCGGCGAGGCGCTCTCCAGCATCGCCTCGGTTTCCCATTTTGAGCTTTCCAGCCGGACTAAGGCCTCGATTTCGGGGATCTCCCTAAAAATAAAAGGCGGCTCCGCTCCCGTGGAAACTGAGATGGGACGGCCTATCGGCACCACCTTGAGCGTCTCCAATTTGTTTTTCAACACCCCGGCCCGGTTGAAGTTCATGAAAAAGAAAAGCACCGAGGAAAACCACATTTTGATGGTGGTCACGACTTACGCCTTGGCCAATCCCCAGGTGGGTTTCAAGCTGACCCTGGACTCAAAAGTGGCCTTGGATGTTTCCGCTTCCAGTTTTGAAGCCCGGGTCTCGAAGGTTTTGGGGAAGGACCTATTTCCCAGCCTGATTCCTTTGGACTGGCAAGGGCCCCATTTGAAAATCCGGGGAATGATCAGTGTCCCCACGGTCAACAAACCTACCCGCGAAAACATGATTTATTTCGTCAATGGCCGCTGGATCAACAACCCCTCGCTGGGTTACGCCGTCATGACCGCCTACCGCACCTTTTTACCGACCCGGCGTTTTCCCGTGGCGGTTTTATTCATCGATGTACCCTTGGACGAAGTCGATGTGAACGTCCATCCCACCAAGCGTGAAGTCAAATTCGCCAAAGACCGGGAAATTTTCGACGCTGTGGTGAAAGCGATCCGAAAAGCGCTCATGGACGCGATGAACGGCACGGCGCCGATTTCCGAAGACGCGCCCGCCTTGGCTCAACCGGGCGAAAGCCCGGCACCGCTTCCTTTGGCCCGGGAAAACACAGTTTCTCCCCTGGCGGCTTTCGCGGCGCAGGGAAGCGACCCCTTTAAGCTTTTGCGGGGGCTTTCGGAAAATCATTCCGGCTTTCCCTCACCTTCCGAAAAGTTCGAGCTGGATAAGGCTTCGGCCCAAGCCAAACGGATCGATCCCCAAATCCCGCTCTATAACTTCAGCCAATTGTTCAACACCTTCATTGTTTTCCAATCCGACGACGAGATGTACATCGCCGACCAGCACACGGTGCACGAAAGGCTCAATTACGAACGGTTGATGAAGGGCCTGCGGGAGCATCAATTGGAAGTCCAGCCGCTTTTGGTGGCCCAAACCCTGGAGCTTAATCCGCGGGAAGCCCAGGTCCTGCGCCATCATTTAGATGTCTTGATGGAACTGGGCTTGGAAGTCTCGCCTTTCGGGGGAAATACCTTTTTGATCCGCAGTGTTCCGGCCGATTTCGCCGGCAAAAATGTCACCCAACTTTTAAAAGATTTGATCGAAGAAATGTCCGAAAACGAGAAAAACGGCACCCAGGGCCCGGACCGGATCCAGCAAATCAGGGAAAAGGCGCTCACCTTTATGTCCTGCCGAAGCGCGGTCATGGCGGGAGACCACTTAACCCAGGAACAAATGACTGGTTTGATCGACCAAATGCGAAAGGAAAACCTGCCCTTCACCTGCCCCCATGGGCGGCCGACCTTGATGGGCATCCCCTTATCCGAACTTTATCGAAAGTTCGACCGACATTGAGCGGAGTTTCCCTGATCCCTTACCCGGTCTTAGTCGGCCCCACGGGTGTGGGCAAGTCTGAGGTAGCCTTCCAATTGGCCCGGGAATGGGGCGCGGAGATACTTTCGGCTGACGCTTTTCAGGTCTATCGAGGTTTGTCCGTGGGGACCGCCCAGCCCTCAATTGAGGAGCGGCGCCAAGTCCCGCATCATTTGGTGGATTGCCTGGACATGGGCGAAACCTGGAACGCGGCGGAATTCGCCCGAAGGTCGTCCAGCCTCATCAAGACCTGTCAGGCGGAGGGAAAAAAACTCGTGGTCGTGGGCGGGTCGGGTTTTTATTTGAAGGCCCTGGTGGAAGGCGTGCCCGAGGGGGAAGCGCCGGCGTTGGAACTGCGTTCCTGGATTTCGGATCAAATCACCGAAAAGGGCCCCGAAAAATCATATCAGTGGCTTATGGAACGATCTCCGGAATCGGCGAAACGGATCCATCCCAACGATATTTACCGGATCGGCCGGGCCTTGGAAAAATCCTATGGGGCTCCCTCGCTCAGGCCCGCGCCCGCCTTTCAACCCGACCAGTTTAAGTTTTATGGTTTGGAAAGAAGCCGGGAAAAACTTGACCTGCGCTTGCGGGAACGCGTCGAGACCATGTGGCGCCGGGGACTTTTGGACGAGGCCCGGTTTTTGCGGCGCTCGGGCCTTTCGGAGGATCATCCGGTCTGGGGCGCCATCGGCTATCAAGAGGCGGACGCTTATTTGAGCCAACAGATGACGGAAGCGGAAGCCAAAGAAAAAATTTTCCGGCGCACCCGCCAATACGCCAAACGGCAATGGACCTGGTTCAAACACCAGCATTCAGTTCAGTGGATCAATCTGGACGAACGGGATAAAATCTCGGACGTGATCGGTTTCATTTTGAGTGATTTGATCAAGGCCTAGGAGGAACAGCGTGGCGAACATTCGAATCCGCGTGGCGGGATTGTTTTTAAAGGATGACACCATTCTTTTAGTTCGGCATGAAAAGAATGGAAAAAGCTATTGGCTGCTGCCCGGAGGCGGGGTGGAGTTTGGCGAAACCCTGGAAGAAGCCTTGAAAAGGGAATTTGTGGAAGAAGTGGGGCTCCCGATTGAGGTGGGGGAGCTGGTTTTGGTCCAGGACTCGATTCCACCGGACCGCCACCGGCAAGTGTTGAACCTTTATTTCCGCGTCACCTCCCACCAGACCCAAATTACCGTAACGCCGGACAATGTTTTACGGGACGCCGCTTATTATCCCCTATCCGAGTTGATGTCCATGACCCTGCATCCGGACGTCCGGCTTGAAATTTTGGAGGGAATCCAATCGGGATGGAAAAAACCGCCGGGATACCTTGGAAACCGCTGGAAAGACCATTGAATTAAGAACTTCTAATCAAACTCAAAGTCACTGAACAATGATGAACGCTGATTTGGGGAAATCATAGGATTTCGGCCATTCCTCCCTGCGTTCATCCGTGTTTATCATTGTGAAAAGGTTTTGTTAGCGACTCTAAGACTGTTGGTTGCATCGACCCCCATTGTCTGTTAAAATTCGTTTTCCATGAAACCCAACCCGCCGACCGCGCCTTCCACCAGCCACTCCTTTGTCTATTTATTGCTGGGTTTGGGCCTGTTTTTCGTGATCAGCCTGATCGTGGTGGCCGTTTGCGCCGAGAAAATCATCGGCCATGTGGGCCAGGGTTCGGGCGGCTCCGACCAGATCACCTTGATCGAGATCAACGGGCCGATTTATGAGAGCGACGACCTGGTCCGAAGGATCAAAGAGTTCCGCCTGGGCTCCTCCAAGGCCCTTTTGCTTCGTTTGAACAGCCCCGGCGGGGCGGTGGCCCCGTCCCAGGAAATTTATTCCGAAATCTTAAAGGCCCGCGCCGATAAAAAAATCGTCGTGGCCAGCATGTCCAGCGTGGCGGCCTCGGGAGCCTACTACATCGCCGCGGCCACCGATAAGATCATCGCCGATCCGGGCACCCTGACGGCTTCCATCGGCGTGATCGCCGAGTTTCCCGACGCTTCCTCGCTTTTGGACAAAGTCGGCTTAAAATTCCAAACCATCAAAAGCGGGAAGTTTAAAGACACGGGAAGTTTCAGCCGTTCCATGACCCCCCAAGAGCGCGACTATCTCCAATCCACCATCAATGATGTCTTCGGGCAATTTCTTCAATCCGTTTTGGATTCCCGCCGGAAAGTTTTCCAGGCGAAATTAGCCAAAACCACCGGCCAAAAAGCGGACAAAATCGGCGACGCCCAAATCCGGCAATATATCCTGCAATACGCCGATGGACGGGTTTTGACCGGCCGAAAGGCCTGTGAGCTGGGTTTCATCGACGAGTTGGGCAATTACGAGGACGCGGTGGACGCCACAGCCAAATTGGCCGGCATCAAGGGAACACCCGAGGTTTATCTGGACGCGCCGCCGAAATTCCGCCAAATGCTTGATAACCTGACGCCCTTTTCATTCTTAAGCCAGTCGCACCTGGGGCTCGAGTTGGACTACAAAGCCTTTTAGCCGATCGCGAAAACCAAAACCACTTTTGGAGGATGACCGTGGCTGACTCCCCAATCAACGCGCAAAACACCCCCGGACCGCAAGACGCGCCCCCGGCCGCGCCGGCGCCCCGGCCCTGGGTTGAAAAATTGCTGGCGTCCGGCCAAAGTTTCCTTAAAAATGTTTTATCCTTCTTATCCATCACCACCATCGCGCTGATCGGTTTCGCGATCGTCGGTTTGACCTGGATCACGGTCTTCACCAAAAAAGCGTTTTTTAAAATTCCCGACGTGACCGGCCCCTTGACCGCGTCCGTCACCAGCTGGCCCTTTTTGCTGACGGGGATCGGCTTGTTGTTCATCGCCAGGTCAAGGGCCATGACCCGAAACGCCTACGCCGCCGCCGCTAAAAACAGCCGTCAATTTCCCCACAGCTGGAAGATTCCGCTCATTGGAACACAAAGCTTTTTCCTATACCTCTTGGCCTTTTACGCCATCGGGGTGGGCCTGCGTTTTTGGCCCAAGATGCAAAACGTGGTCTTGTTGCTGCTTCTGTTCCTGTTATTCCTGTCCTATCTGCTTTGGTACGTGGTATCGCATTTTAAAAATCGCTCGCCCGAATACGCCGGACTTAAGATCGCCTCCTTGGCCCTGGCCTTGGCTTTCCTGGCCTCCCTCACCATAAACTTTTTTGTTTTGGTGGGACTCATCTTGGCTTTTTTCTCCTTGGTCATGGTCTTGGTTTCCATCAGCTCCTCGCCTTTTTCATCGCCCGAGGGCCGGGTTTGGATCCGGGCGGTTTGTCTTTTGGGAACCATCGCCTTGTTGGTTCCTTCGGCTTACAACTTTTTCTTCAATAAAGAATCCCAATGCAACCTGATTGAGCTGGATTCGGCCGTGAAGGGAATCGCCGGCGACGTGTACGCGCTCAGCTACGCGCCCGACGGAAAAAAACTGGCCTTCTCGGTTAAAACCGACCAATGGTATTTGGAGCTCTTTACCCCGAATGACCGCAAAAACCCCATGATTAAATATCCCGCGGGGGACGACTCCTTCACGCCGGTTTTCGTCGCGAACGGAAAATACATCCTGTCGGATGTCAGCTCCGGCGGAACCCGGAATCTTCGGTTGACCAATCTTTCCACCTCCGCCCAACAAACGTTGACTGAAAACGGCGTGATCCAAACCGGGGACGGCTCGCTTTGGTCCGAGGACTTGGGCGAATTTCTTTTTCTGGCGGAAAAAGACGGGCAAAACGCCATACTCACGGTTTCGCCTTTGAAAAAGAAGTTTAAAACCATCCTTCTTTCCAACGATTCCCTCGCGTCGCCTTCTTGGATCCACGGCTCAAAATCGATCGCCTATATCGAGGGAACCGGAACCGCCTCCACCCTCCAGGTTTACTCCCTGGCCGCCAAAAAAAGCCAAGAACTGCGTCTTTTAGGCGCCGACCACGATGAGGCGATCAATCCCGCGGACCTTCCGCCGCATCACTTCACTTTGGTTAAAGTCATTCCGGCCCCCGACGGATTCCGCTTTTTATTCGTCCGCCAGGACGGGAAGCTGACCAGCCTTTGGACCGTTCATCCGGACGGTTCCAAGGAGGCGAAACTTTACGAGACGAGCGACTCCATCGGGAAAATCACCTGGACCCCGGACGCCCAAAAGATCTTGTTTGAGCAAAACGAGAAAATTTTCGGGAAAACCACCGGCTTTACCCATGTCAAAATATTGGACGCGAACCTCGACACCGTTCAAAACCTCATTTTGCCCCAAATCGCGACCCGGGACCCGGCCCCGACGCCCAACGGCGCCAACGTGGCTTTCGTTTGCCCTGAAAATTTATGGTACCCTTCGATCAACCGGCTGGGCATTTGGATCGGCGCGCTTCGCTAAAACATCCGGGTTCTAGCTCATCCGGTCATTTTGTGAAGGGTCCTGCATGAATTTTGTTTTCCTCTCAAAAACCTGGAAACCCATCGTCGGGGCTTGGTTGTTGCTGTTTTTTGGCTTTCTCACCGGCGCGGACGCGCTTGAGTTCGGGATCAACAAAGTCCGGTATCACGATGACCTCCATTGGCGCGTTCTGGAAACTGATCATTTCGAAATTTACTATTATGACCCTTGCGAGAAATTAGCCCAAATCGCCAGCCAAGACTGCGAAGCGGCTTTTTTAAAAACCAGCCGGATGTTCAATTATGTCCCCCAGCCTCAAAATAAAATCCCGCTTTTCATCTATGGCACCCCCCAGCAGTTCCAAGAAACCAACATTACGGAGGAATTCCTGGATGAGGGCGTGGGCGGCTTTACCGAGGTTTTTAAAAACCGGATCGTGGTCCCCATGGACGGCTCTTATTACGAGTTGAATAAGGTCATCACCCATGAGCTGACCCACGCCTTTCAATACAACCTGATTTACGGCGAAGGCTGGCGGTCCATCAATTTGTTTAAATCCGTCTTGGTGCCCACTTGGATGATGGAAGGCATGGCCGAATGGAACGCCCAGCATTTGGACGGGCAGGGGGAAATGGTTTTGCGGGACGCGATCCTCAATGACGACGTGCTGCCCTTGAATCTGCTGAACTCCTTCGGGCATTTTCCCCAGGTTTACACCGCTTACAAGGAATCCCAAAGCATCCTGGACTATGTCACCCAAGTTTACGGCCCGGACAAGGTTCCCGACATGATGAAAAGAATGGCGAACAACCAATCGCCGGACGCCGTGATCAAAAATCTTTTCGGCCTCAGCATGGATCAGCTCTACCAAAACTGGCACTTTTTCCTCAAAGCCCAGACCTGGGCCCGCATCCAAGGCTTGCCTGTCCCTGAAAAATACGGGGAAGTGCTGGAAGCCGGAGCCGGCAAAAGCGCGGTGTCGCCGGACGGGCGCTGGGTGGCCTACCTGAAGCGGGACGAGCTGGGAATCCTGGATACCACCACCAAAGAGAAGCATGTTTTAAAGAGCGATACGTTCAATACCCGCGGGTCCGGTTTGGCTTGGTCGCCGGACGGTCAATTTATCGCCGCCGTCGTCAACCGGAACGGGGAAAACCGGCTTTGGGTCACCCAAGTGAGGACCCGCAAGTCCGAGGAATACCCGGTCAAAAATCTCCCCATGCTTTTTTCGCCGGCTTGGTCCATCGATCAAAAATATATCCTGTTTTCCGGATACGATTATTTTTCAACCGACCTATACCGTTATGAGCTGGCCACCGGGCGGGTGGACCGCCTCACCCAAAGCACCGCCAACAAGTCCTGGGCCCAGTATTCCACCCGGGGCGATTCGATTTTTTACCTTCAAGAGGATTCCGGGACCACCGCGCTGATTCAACTGCGTTTAACCCAGGACGGTCTGCCGGACCCGCAAGCCCTTCCGGTGACCCTGGGGAAGGATCTGGACTCCATCACCTCGTTCCAGGCGGTCGGGCAATCGATTTATTTCACCTCGAACCGGAACAATAAAATATTTAACCTCTATCAAATGGATTTGAACGGCGCCCACCTCACCCAATTGACCAACACCTTCACGGACACCCTCAGTGTCTCGGTGTCGCCGGATGAGAATTTCTTTTACGTCGGCCTCTACCAAAAATCGAAAGAATCGCTTTATCAGTTTAAACAGGAGGCGTTCGAGCGCCTGCCCAATCCACCCGGTGGGGCCGTTTTCCTGGCCAATGACTTTTCCGGGGCCGCCAAGGTGATCCCCGTTTCCAACACCGTGACCGCCTTGGACGCCTCGGACCCCAACGCGAAGCCGGTCCCGCTTCCGGCGGCCGCGGGCCCCCAACCGTCCCAACCGGCGCCGGTTTCGGCCTTGCAGGTGGTTCAAGCGACGAATCTGGTCCAACTCCAGTGGACCGCCACCGAGGGGGAAGAGACGCCGGTGGATGATTACCGCGTTTACCGGGCCACGGCCCCGGGCGCGCCCTTCCGCTTCGCGGGGAAAACCGCCAACGCGAACGTGAATGTGTTCAACGATTTCGAGGTGGAGTCCGCCCAGCATTACTTTTATTACGTGACCGCCGAGAACGCGTCGGGCGAAAGCGCGCCGTCTTCCATCGTGGACGCCGTTCCCCAATCCAAAACCGAGGGCCACGATTACGGAATCAAAATGACGCCCGATATCCTGTTGTTCCTGGCCGGCTACGACAGTTCCTTCGGCTTTGTGGGCGGGGGAGTGGTTCAAATGAGCGATTACCTGGGGGACCACCGCATTTCGCTGGTGGGCAACTCCATCCCCAGCGTCCAAACCGGAATCCAGCTGGGCTATGAATTCTCCCAGTGGAGAACCACGGTCGATTTTGATTTTTACTACTATCAAAATTACCTACAGCTTTATGACCTTCAAACCGGGAATATCGTGAACCAGTACCGGGACAATGAAAACGGTTTTGATCTGACCTTCAGCTATCCGCTGGATACCTATACCCGGGTGGAGTACGGCGTGGGCAGCCAGCGCTTCCAAGGCAACCCGCTTTACCTGCAGTTCAACGAGGGGATTTCCAACTACAACCAAAATTCCAGCCAATGGGATGTGGCCAATTTTTACCGGCTGGCCTACATCAAAGATCACCGCCGGGGAACCCAATTTTGGCCCGACAGCGGCTACTCCTACAATCTGACGCTCCTTCAATCGCTTCCCGTGCTGGATTCCAACGTCAATTTCGCCAACGTCTTTTTAGAGACCCAAGCTTACGTTAATTTTGATTTCCTCAATCACTTGGTCTGGGCCAACCGCTTAGTCGGCATCACCTCCCAAGGCCCGGACCCCCAGACGTTTTTCCTCGGGGACGACCAGCCCTTTCAATCCTACTTCACCACGATCCGGGGATTCGGGGGACAGACTTTTTTTGGAAGCAATGTGGCGCTTTGGAACACCGAATTGCGGTATCCCTTGGTCGAAAACCTGAACTTTGTTTTACAGCCCCTGTCTTTTCTGTTGATCAAGGATGTGGAACTGGCGGTTTTCATGGACACGGGGGTTGTTTCGGACAAAATCGGGGAATTGCCCCAAAGCGTTTTTCATAACAGCGTGGGAGCCGGCATCCGTTTTTACAGTTTCTTGTTCCAGCAATCCTTAGTGGAATTAAGGTTTGACGTGGCTTGGCGCACCGATGAGAACGTCCCGCCGGAGTTTATTTTTAATTTAGCCCCTATTTTTTAGCCCAAGCCGGCGGGGAAGAGCCACAATCTCGTTGGTGGATGCAAAAAGTCTGGCTATAATGGCTCGTTTAAGAAATAAAAAAGGGAGACCCCTTTGAAACCCATTCTTTTCCTTTTGTTGTCCCTGATGGCCGCTCCGCTTTGGGCCGATCCCACGCCCGATTTTTACTTTACCCAATATGAAATGACCAATTTTGACTTTCTTCGTCAGTATTATTACGAGGTGGAAAACGGACGCATGATTCAATCCGAAGGAAGCTTCAGCTCCTACGAATGGAAAAAACCATTTGAGTACCGGGAAAAATTGAAGGCCGCGGGCTTAAATGTCGATCAATTTAATCTTTTAAAATTCTCAATCAAAGAAAAGGACGACCTTCATTATTCGTTTCCCCTGTTGCTTTTCCCCGTCCAAACCGGGGATTTGAGCGAACTGAACGCGCTCAAGCCCGGGGAAAGAATCGCGATCTATGGAAAGTTTTTTGACCTGGATAAATCCGAATACGCCATCGTGGTTCATGTGATTGAAACCGTCCAAAAAGGCGGTCATGACCGGGATATCCTGATCGACGCTCGGGTCGCGCCCACGCCCACCCCGACCGCCACGGTCACGCCCACCCCGGGGCCCACCCTCTGGGATAAGGTCAAAAACGCGGTTAACCCTAAAGAAGTTCCCACGGGCACCGTAACCCCTAACGCCTCTTAAACCGCCTCGTTTAGGCCCTTTGCCGTCAAAATTTCGAGGAAACAACGGTGGCTCAACTGCTTGTTAAGTCAGTGACCGTTGGACAGGGGAAACCTGTCATTCTTTTGCACGCTTTTCCCCTTTCCCATCAAATGTGGCGGACCCTCCAGCCCCGGGCGGGAACCCGTTTTATTTTTCCCGATTTTCCCGGGTTTGGACTTTCGCCTTTGCCCCGACCAATAGACGTGCCTGATTTCACCCTCTTATCCCAGTCACTGGAACAGCATTTGATCGACCTGGGCGTTCAAACGCCCTTTACTCTTGGCGGAATCTCGATGGGCGGCTATTGGGCCATGGAATTTGCCCGCTTGTTCCCTAATCGGATCGAACAACTCCTTTTGATCTCCACCCGGGCCGGCGTGGATAAGCCCGAGGGACGGTCCAAACGGCTTCAGATGGCCGATCAAGTGGAAAAAGAGGGAATGGCCGGCATAGCCGAAGGGATGGTTCCGGGCTTACTGGGCAAGACGACCTTGCGGAATAAACCCCAAACTGCCGCACTGCTGGGCCAATGGCTCCAAGAAGCCCCGGCCCCAGGGGTCGCTTTAGCCCAAAGGGTCATGGCCAGCCGCCGGGATCAAAGCGCATGGCTGCCAAATATCAAAGTGAAGGCTCATGTCTGGGCCGGCCAAGAAGACGCCATGTTTCCGAATAGCGAATCTCAAACCATGGCCCAGGCCATCCCCGATAGCGAATTGAAAATCTTTGAGGGCGCGGGGCACTTGGTCCCGTTGGAAGACCCCGATGGTTTTCAGCGGGCGATCAACCAGATTTAATTGGGCTTTCATTTTAGGCTTGAACCCGGAAAGTTATTCGGTATAATTACAGTTATACCAAATATGAAACCGACTCCATCCCATCCATCGGCCAATCCTAACGAACCCGCGCAAGATTTGCGCCTCCTCAGCCCCTACGACGACTTTTTGTCCCTGCGCAAGTCAACCCACACCCAGGAAAACTATCATCAAGATTTAAGGATCCTGAAGCAGTTTTTGGATGGTTTGGGCATTGAGGGGCCTCAAAATGTAAAACCCGAGCACTTGATCCGCTTCGCGGCGTCCTTGACCAAGCCCGGCTTGACTCCCAGCGGCAAGCCGCGGGCGGCCTACTCAACCAGGTCCATGAAACGAATTTTGGCCGCCACCCGCTCTTTTTACCGGCATTTGGCCTCCATCCAGTACATCACCAATGATCCCACGGCCGTCTTCCATAACTTGAACATCCGAAGCCCCCAAAGAAACCCCCATCCGCTGGCGATCAAGGACCGGGACCGCCTCGTCCAGGGGTTAAGGGTCCAGGAGTTCAACGACCTCAAAATAAGCCTGACGGTCCTTTTGGGCTACCACTGCGGCCTGCGGGTCTCCGAAATTTCTCGCGTGAAATTGAGCGACGTCAACCTGGACCAAGGCTTAGTCACCGTCATCGGCAAGGGCGACAAAGAACGAACCATCCCCATGACCAAAATGCTCCAGACCCAATTAAAAAGGTACCTGGCGGAAAAAAACGCGGCGGGCCTGCCGGCTTCCGATTATTTATTCTCAAGCCCGCGGAGCGCGGCCAAACCCATCCATCCGGATTACATTGAGACTTGGGTGAAACAGGCCGCCGCCTGGGCCGGATTGGAAATGGCCGAGGATATCACCGTCCACGCCCTGCGCCACTCCTTTGGAACCCAATTAGCCGAATCCGGGGCTTCCGCCTATGAGATTCGGGATTTAATGGGCCATTCCAGCATTGTGGTCAGTGAAAGCTACGTGAAGCTGGCTTCCACGGGTGCCCGCAAAGCCCATGGGAGGGCCTTTGGCGCGGGCCCGGGGACCCAGGCCTTGAATTTAACGCCGATTTCAGAAATGGACGCGGTGTTAAAACAATTCCGTAAAATGCAAAAACCGAGGGCCTAACTTGCGCTTTTCAAACCGGACACCGGATGACTTATCCCATAATGAAATTTTCAACGCGATTGAAAAATCTTCCACGGAAAAATTTTGGGATTTGACCCAAACCAATCCCACGCTTTGCGGGTTTGACTATCCCAAGGATCTTTTGGAAGGCCTCAACGCGAAAGACTCTTACGCCTATGATCCCCATCCTTTCGGAAGCCCACAAGCCCGTGAGGCGGTGGCCGCTTATTTAAACTCGAAAGGCGAAAAGGCGGAGCCTGAAAATATTGTTTTAACCTCAAGCACCAGTGAAGCCTACTCGTATCTTTTTAAACTTTTCGGGAATCCGGGAGACGCCTTCCTCATTCCAACGCCCGGCTATCCCCTCTTAGACCACTTGGGCGCCTTGGAAGGCCTGGAGATGCTTCCCTACGCCTTAAAGCCCCAGGCGGATTGGCCTTTGGACAGGGACTCCTTGTCCGGGCAAATCAAGCCCAATACCAAGGGCTTCATTACCATTAATCCGCACAATCCCACGGGAACCTTTTTGAATCAATCGGATCAAAATATGATGACGGAACTTTGTCAAAAAAACGATTGGATCGCCATCTCGGACGAGGTTTTTCGGGATTATTTTCACGCACCTCCGGTGCCCGCGCCTTGGATTCCGGAAAATGTTCTTTCTTTTCGATTGGGCGGCCTTTCAAAAAGTTTGGGCCTGCCCCAGCTCAAGCTATCTTGGATGCTGTTACAGGGGCCTTCCAAGTCCGTGGCCTCCTGCAAGCAGCGGCTGGAGTTGATCGCCGATACTTATCTGTCGGTCAATACGCCGGTTCAAGCGACCCTTCCCCATTTATTTTCTTTCGCGCCCGTTATCCAAAAAAATATTCTGGGCCGAGTCCTGTCCAACCGTGATTTTTTGAGCCAAGCGCTGTCCCGCACCTCCAAAGCGAAGCTTTGGCCGAGCCCAGGCGGATGGGTGGCTTTGATTGAGATATTTCACGAAGAGTCGAACGACGAGGAGCTGGCCTTGGATTTATTCGAAAAAAAACGGGTTCTGGTGCACCCAGGCGGGTTTTACGACTTCCCCGCGGACCGGCGCTTTTGGGTCTTGAGTTTACTTTCCCAACCCGAAGTCTTTCAGGAAGGTGCGCTCCGGCTGGAAAAATACTTGGCGGAAAGATGAAAAAGTCGAAGAACCGCCCTTTTCCCCGCCCTTAACTAGGACTGAAGATTCTTCAAACGACGGGACGCCTCTTGGCTCCAGCCGGTATCCGAAACAGCCGCCACCTCTTTTAACTCCGCGACGGCTTTGTCCTTTTCGTTTAATTGAAGATAAATATCGGATAAGTCCAATTTGACTTCCGGGATTAAAAAGCTATCCGGATGGTCGCTGACAAAGGCCAGGGCCAATTGCTGGGACGGTTCCCATTGTTTTTGAGCCACCAGGCTCAAAATTTGCCCCACCTTAGCCTCCTCCCCCAGAGGGGTTCCCTTTAATTCGCGGGAAGATTCCTCAAAGCTGGAATAGGACTGGGTGTATTGGCCCATGAAGTATTGGCATTTGGCCAAATAATACTCCCCGACCTTGCTGGATGAGGTTCCCGGAAAATCCGTCTTGATGCGCTGAAAGGTCTGCAAACATTGCTGGTACTTTTCGGCCTCGCTCTTAAAAGGCGCGTTGGGGGTTCCCACGCCCGCCCTTAAATAGTATTGCCCCAGGTTTAAAACATCGGCCGCGTCTTTCTCGCTTTGGGCTTTGCTCTTCAGGTAATAAGGCACAAAAAGCGCGATGATAATGACGATGATCCCCGCGACGGCCAGGGCCTCTTGATGGGCTTTCGCCTTCACCAACAACTTTTTCCAAAAAATCAGCTCGGGTGACGAATGATGCGAATGATCCATGGGCGAAACCATAAAACCTCTTTTAGTGCCTAAAGTTTAAACTTATCTAAATGGTACCCTCGACGCGAATCGAACGCGTGACCTACCCTTTAGGAAAGGGTCGCTCTATCCAACTGAGCTACGAGGGCAGCTTGGTTTAGCGTCGAAATTAGTACTGGATTATAGAATAGACCGGTGTGTTTTTCAATTTGAGCCGGCCGTTCAAAAAGGTCAAATCAATCAAAAAGGCCGCTTCCACGGCTTGGCCGCCCGCCTTTTCCACCAGTTGAACGGTGGCCGCCGCCGTGCCGCCAGTGGCCAAGACATCGTCCAAAATTAAAACCTTCGAGTTCTTCGAGAAAGAATCCTCGTGAATCTCCAATTTATCCGTCCCATACTCAAGCGCATAGCTTTGTTGGATGGATTTCCAGGGCAGCTTTCCCGGTTTACGAACCGGAACAAACGAAACGCCCAACGCTTTGGCCAGCGCGCCGCCCAAAATGAATCCGCGGGACTCAATGGCCACCACCGCGTCCAGTTGGTAAGACGCGTACCGCTTCGCGAAAGTATCAATGACAAACGAAAAAGCCTTCGGGTCCTTTAAAAGCGGGGTGATATCTTTAAACAGGATGCCCTTTTTGGGAAAATCAGGCACGTCACGGATAATGGCCTTTAGATCCATGGAATTCCTCAATTAAATTGAATGACGGTTGAGCTTCGGCTAGGCGGGGACCAGATTACACAAATTCGTGTAAAAGTTCACGATATTCTTCCAGATGGATTTTCATGAGAGACCTTATTTTTTGAAGGGCTTTTTCCTCGATTTGACGGATCCGCTCCCGGGTCACGCCTAAGCACCGCCCGGTTTGTTCCAAGGTTTGAGGCGCGTCGATCTGAAAACCGAACCGCATCGAAATAACCTGTTGTTCCTTTTCGTTCAACCGATGGATCAGCTCGCTCAATTTCTCTGCGCGCAAGCTCAAAAAGGCGCTTTCGGCCGGGCTCTCGCTGTTTTTATCCTCGATAAAATCGCCGATGGATTTGGCGTTCGCGTCGCCATTCACCGGGACTTCCAAGGAAACGCTTCGCTGCCCCAATCGTTGGAGCTTATGAATTTTCTCCAGTTTCAGCTTAGCGGCCTTGGCGATTTCGGCCTGATTCGGGTCGCGACCCAAGCTCTTGGCTAAATTCCGGGAAACCCGTTCCATCCGGCTGATATCTTCCGAGATATGAACCGGAATCCGCACCGTGCGGGACTGGTTCGAAAGGGCCCGGGTGACCGATTGGCGGATCCACCAAGTCGCGTAAGTGCTGAATTTAAATCCCCGCCGCCAGGAAAATTTTTCACTGGCTTTGATGAGCCCCAAGTTCCCTTCCTCGATTAAATCTTGGAAAGAAAGGCCTTGGTTGACGTATTTTTTCGCCACATTGATGACCAAACGGAGGTTGGCCGAAATGAGGGCCTGCTTGGCCGCCTCATCGCCCTTTTCGATCCGCTTGGCCAGTTGGACTTCCTCGGGCCCGGTCAATAATTTGACCCTGGAGATTTCCTTGAAATACAGTTTTAAGCTGTCGGTCGTGACTCGATCGGCGGACGGGGAGGTTTTAATGGAATACAAAAAAACGTTTTTCTTCGGGGACAATAAAACGGATCTGCCCAACGGCAGTTTGGACTCGAGCTCATCCGAATATTTTTTAAGGGCCGAACGTCGTTGCATGAATTCATCCCCGGATCTCAAAATCCTGAAACTCAAAGGAACCATCCACCCACTGGAAATCAACCGATCGAACCCGACTTCCAACAGGTCCTGTCCTTAATTCATGCATAAACCGTTCCAACGCCGCCCCTTCCCCCACAGCCATGGTTTCTACCGTTCCATCCGCCAGGTTTCTCGTCCAACCTGAAATACCCAGTAATTTGGCCTTATTTAGCAAAAAGTACCGAAATCCGACCCCTTGAACCCTTCCATGGACAATGGATAAAACGGCTTTTTTCATGTTAAACCGCCCTGTCGTGAAAAGACTCAAAATGAGCCGTTAAAACCTTATCGATCGATCCAGTTTCTTGTCAAATTTTTAGAGTTTGAAGTTTATTTTTTGACGAATCAGGCATGCGGTACGGGGAACGAACGGGAGGGAAAACCCCATTTGGCCAGTCGATACTCCAGGGCGGTCCATAAGCAACCCAACCCGTACTTTACGCTGCGGCTAAAATTGATTGAGGAGGCTTCCGCGAAATATTTGGCGGGACAGCTGATCTCCCCTACTTTAAAGTCTTTGTACAGGATTTGAGAAAGAAATTGGTTGTCGAAAATAAAGTCATCCGAGTTTTTTTCCCATTGAATCGCCTCCAGAACCGCGCGGTCATAGGCCCGGTAGCCGGTGTGGTATTCGGAAAGCTTGGCGCCCATCAAAAAGTTTTGGAGGAAGGTCAGAACCCGGTTACTGAAGTACTTATAAACCGGCATACCTCCCGAAAGCGCCTTCCCGCCCAAAATCCGGGATCCCAATACGACCTCGAAAGTCCCGGATTCCAGCAGATAAACCATGGCGGAGATGAGCTTGGGCGTGTACTGATAATCCGGATGAAGCATGACCACAATGTCCGCGCCCGCGTCTAAAGCCGCCCGATAACAGGTCTTTTGATTCGCCCCGTACCCGCGGTTTTGGGGATGGACAATCGTTTCCAAGCCTAATTTTTCAGAGAGTTCCGACGTATGATCCGAGCTGGCGTCGTCGACCAAAATGACCTTGTCGACCAAATCCAACGGAATTTCTTGATAGGTTTCAGCGAGGGTTTTTTCAGCGTTATAGGCGGGCATCACGACAATGACTTTTTTATTCCGAACCATGTGGATCCTTGAGCGAAACCAGAAAATAAAATGGTCGGGGCGGCAGGATTTGAACCTGCGACCTTTTGCACCCCATGCAACTGCGCTACCGGGCTGCGCCACGCCCCGACATTTATTATTTTCCAGCGGGATCCAACCAACCAAAATGGCATCATGGTCGGGGTGAGAGGATTCGAACCTCCGACCCCTTGGTCCCGAACCAAGTGCGCTAGCCACTGCGCTACACCCCGCTCAAGATACCATTTCGTGGTCAGAAACATTCTTAAAACAACCAATTCACAACTGTGCCGTGGCCAGGCAAAGACTAAAAAGGGAAAGTTAATATAGTTTAAAAAACCGCCAGTTTCAAGAAAAGAAAAGACGGGCAGGAACGGAAAAACCCTTAAAACAAATCATTTCAGCCGTATTTCTTCAAAATGTCGCCGCATTCCACAATCAAGCGCTCCAGCTCCATCAGCTTCACATCCGGCTCCAGCTGGACTTGTTCGGAGAAATCGGACATCTCCAGCGATAAAGGGCGCGGCAGTCGTTCGCTTGCCTCGTGATCCCCCGCCGGGGACGCCTGCTTTTCCATGAAAAGATCGATTTGATCCAAACCCTCTTTTTCAAGCTCTTCCAATTTTTTAACCGCTCCCGCGATCGTGAATTTTTGATCATAAAGCAGGCGTTTAATCGTCACGGCGACTTGGATGTCTTTTTTTCGGTAGGTTCGCTGTCCCGTCACCGATTTTTGGGGATTCAAAAGCTTGAACTCTGTCTCCCAATAACGTAAAACATAGGGCTTCACATCCACCAATTTTGAGACTTCACCGATTGTGTAAAAAAGCTTATCGTCGCTTGCCATGTTAACCCCGAGCCGATCATTTCCCCTATTATCCACTTAAATCAGGTTTTTTCCGCACTATTTAACTTATCTTTTAATATGGAACTGGGTTTAAAAACAAGAACTTTTCGCGCGGCCAGATAAACCGAACGGCCTGTTTTGGGATTGCGGGCCTTGCGGGGCTTGGTCTGTTTCCATTCCCAGGACCCAAACCCCGTGATCGAAACTTTTTTTCCCGCCTCCAAGGCGTGAAGCATGGAATTAAAGAACCCATCGATGGCTTTCTTGGCGTGGGCTTCCGTCAATCCTAAGGCGATGAGTTTTTTCAAAATTTCACGGCGTGTCATGGGGGCTCTTTTTTAACCGTTCTCCGGTTTGGCGGAACGGGATAACAGGTTGATCATGGATTCTTTCGCGTTCTTTCCCTCGATCAAGACAGCGTAAACTTCCCGCATAATCGGGACCTCCACTTTCACCTGTTGGGCAAGTTCCACCGCCGATTGGGCCGTCCGAACGCCTTCGGCCACCATGGACATTTCTTGGAGCGCCTCGGTCAAATTCGCACCCCGGCCGATCTTTTCGCCTAAAAGGCGGTTGCGGCTATGGCGGCTCACGCAGGTCACCATCAAATCCCCCATTCCGGTTAATCCTGAAAAGGTCTCCGCCGAAGCGCCTAAAGCCACACCCAAGCGCCTCATTTCATGGAGACCGCGGGTCATGAGCGCGGCCTTGGTATTGTCGCCCAAACCCAGCCCGTCCAATATCCCGGCGGCGATCGCGATGACGTTTTTAAGGGCGCCGCCCAACTCCACCCCGATGATGTCGGGCGAGGTATAAACCCGGAAATAATCGGCGTGGAAGACATTTTGAATCTGGGTGGAGAGGCTCTCGTCGGTGGACGCCACGACGACCGTGGTGGGAATTTTTTTGGAGACTTCTTCCGCGTGGCTGGGACCCGAAAGCACGCCTAATCGTGTTCCCTTCGGCAGGGTCTGGGCCAAAATTTGACTCATGCGGTCATGGCTCGACTCTTCCAAACCCTTGCTGGCCGAAAGCGCCCAAGCGCCCTTGGGCCAATGGGCCGCGGCCCGCTGGGCCACCGCCCGAAACCCATGGGAAGGAATGGAAAAAACAACGCCTTCCGCGGCCGCCAGGGCTTTTTCCATATCCGAGGTAACCGTGACCGACGGGGGAAGTTGAATGCCCGGCAAGATCCGGTTGTTTTCCCGTTTCAGGCCCAACTCTTTGGCTTTGGACTCGTTGGACGCCAATAGAAAAACCTGGTGTCCCGTATTGGCTAAATGGATGCTCAGCGTGATTCCCCAGCTTCCACTGCCTAAGACCGCTATTTTCATTTTATTTTCTCGGGCCTTTTTTTCCGATTCGATTCTCGGTTCCCGCCATAATTCTTTTGATGTTTTCCCGGTGGGTCCACCAAACCAACGCCCCGGATAATAAGGCGAAACCGGATAACCATCCAAGCCCTAATTTGACGAAAGCGGCGACGACCATCAAGGTCACCCCCACCAAGCTTCCCATGGAAATCATACGGGTCAAAAGGACCGCGAGACAAAAACCGATCAAGCCCAGCGTGCTTTCCAAGGGTAATATTGAGAAGAAAACCCCGACGCTGACGCCAATACCCTTGCCGCCCTTAAAATTGAGAAAAACAGTGAAAACATTGCCTAATAAAACACCCAGCGCCGCCAGTAACAAAGCGATTTGATCTTGGGGAAAGAAGACTCGGGCCGCCCAAATCACCAAAACACCTTTTGAGATATCCAAAAGCAAGGTCAAAATTCCCCAGGGAGCCCCGGCCACCCGCCAAACATTGGTCATCCCGATATTGCCGCTGCCCTGGGAGCGAACATCCTTTTTCTTGACCAGCCAAACCAGCCAATAGCCGGTCGGTATGGAACCGACCAAATAAGAAAACAAAACAAGGAAAAATAAGCGCGTCATTTTCTTCGGCCTTTTTCCGCGGGTTTGGTTCGCTTGAATTTATTCCGGTTTTTATGGTGGGCTCGCCGAACCTCCTCCGGTTGCTTCTTCTCTTTCATGACGATTTGGAGCGGGGTAAATTCCATCTCGAAGCCTTTTCGAACTTCTTGTTCCAAATAGCGCAAATAGCTGGGTGTCACACTTTCCGGGTGATTGGCGAAAACCTCAAAAGCCGGCGGATGACCCTGGCGTTGATACCCATACAAAACCTTCACCTGATGCCCGTATTTAAACGGCGGCGGATGTTTCGAAACCGCCTCGTGGAGCACGTCGTTTACTTTTCGGGTGGGGATTTGACGGCAGCTCTCCTCATAGACTTGGCTGACCAGATCCATCAGCCCTTCCAATCCTTTTCCGGTTTTGGCCGAGATAAACCGGATCGGGGCGAAGGGTAAATGGCGCAATTGCCGCCGGATAATCCTCTCGGCGTTGGCTTGTTCGGCGCCCTTGGGATGGATATCCCATTTATTGACCAAAACAATCACCGGCCGAAAGGCCTCGGCGATAATCCGCCCGACGGTCACGTCCTGATGAGTGATTCCCTTCTCGCCGTCCAATAAGAAGAATCCGACTTGACAGGTTTGAAGCTCAAACAGGGCCTGCGCGGCGCTGATTTTCTCAATCCGGCTGTCCTGCTGTTTCCCGGATTTGATCCCGGCCGTATCCACCACCACCCGGGTTTCCCCTTCGGTCTCGATGACGACCGGAATGGCGTCATGGGTGGTTCCAGGAAAATCATCCACAATCAAGCGTTTTTGTCCCAAAAGTGAGTTGACGAGTGAGGACTTGCCCACATTGGGTTTGCCTAAAACCGCGATCCGCATGGGTTTTTTCTCATCTTCCACGGCCGCGGTATCATCGTCTTTCGAAAAAACCAGGATGAGCTCGTCCAGCAAATCATCAATGCCAAGACCATGGGTGGCTGAAATCGGGTATATTTTCTCGAATCCCAGCTTTTGAAAATCCGACAAAATCTCGTGCCGTTTATCAAATTCGTCCGCTTTATTGACGATCAATAGGGTCGGGACGCCGTATTTTCGAAGTGACCGGGCGACCAGCTCATCCGCCGGCATGATTCCATCCTGGGCATCCACCATAAACAACAGCGCTTTGACTTGCTTCACTTTTTTTTCGAGCATCTCGCCTATTTTGACGCCGATCGGATCATCGTCCCCGGGAACCCAGCCCCCGGAATCAAACACGGTAAAATAAGTCCCGTTCCAATCCACGTCATGGCTTTTTAAATCCCGGGTCGACCCGGGCTGATTGTCCACCAAGGCCATGGACTTTCCGATCAAGCGGTTAAAAAAAGTAGATTTTCCCACATTGGGCCGGCCGACAATGAGGATTTGCGGTAGAGGCATCATTTCACCTTAAGTTTGTTTACTTGGTCACAATCACTTTTTGAATCGGCAGTTTTGAAACCACGCCGCTTTTGACATCTTTAATTTGGGATTCGAAATAATAAATTCCATCCCGAACTTTTTTCAATTTCCACAGAACATCAAAACAACCGTCGCCTTTGGCGGCCAAAACAGTGACCGGCGCGTAAAAGTGGTCGTAAATACTGATTTTAAGGGACGAAGGAGCCGATACCAAAGCCCTGAATGTAATTTCATTCCCCAAGGGGTTGGGGACCAGCGTGATGGAACCCGGAAGAGGCGGCTTTAACAAAGGCGTCGGCGATACCATGGCTCCCGGAGTGGGTGAAGCCGCGGCCGTCGCCACAGGCGCGCCATTGGCGGCGAATAATCCCGGCGCAAACCCGCCCATCCCCCAAACCAAGCCCCCCACCATTAATCCGCTTTTAAAGTTCATCATTACCCGGTTATCTTAACAGTTGTGGAGAGACTTTTAACGTCTTCCACATTCATTATTCGGGTATCCACATCCGTCTTCTTGACAAAACCCGTATAGGTCTTACCCGGACCTACTTCCACCCAGGTGCGAAACCCCCGGCCAATGGCCGCCTGAACCGTCTTCACCCATTGAACGGGCTTGGAATACTGTTGAATCAAAAGGGCGCGGGCATCGCCCGCGGTAGCGATGTGCCGTCCTTCATCCGAGCATAAAAAAGTCATCTTCGGATGTTTTAAAGGGCCTTCGGTCAAGCACTCGTCCAACAAGGCCTCCACTTTCGCCTCCAGCCCTTGGGCCATTTCGCTGAACAAGGGACCCCGGGACAACTGCCGTTTCATTTTGATCGGCCGAACGTCTTTTAACTCGGCCTCGACCGAGCCGATCGCCTCAATCGGGCCCCATACGATGAAATGCTCGGGGGACAAAAAATGGGTCACGGTGATTTTCCCCTCCTCGCGATCAAGCAGCGGGGTCAGTTGTTCCTGGGTAACACCGGAAAGAAAAAGCCCCATCCCCTTATTTTGAAGCGCGAAATCTTGGACGAGCGCGGCCCTTTTGGCCACAAATTGCAGGGCGGCGCTGAAGGATAAGCACTCCGCCCAAACCAGGGCGGCGACCTCTCCCACGCCGACGCCGGTCAGTAACTCCGGCTTGCGTTTGTACTGGACCAACAGGTCGAAAAACGCCGTGTCGCTTAAAAAAGTCCCCACCTGGGCGTTGACCGCCAAGTCTTGCTCCTCCGGCGGGCCTAAAAAGTTAACCTTGGCGATTTTAGTTTTGAGGATTTTTTCCGCGTCATCGTAATATTTTCGGATGGTCAGCGATTTGTCATAAAATTCTTTCCCCATTCCCACATAGTGCGATCCTTCGTTGGGAAAAACCGCGGCCGCCCTGGTCATAAAAAGTCCCTTTAAAATATCGGTTTAATCTAACCCCGAAAAAGCGGCTTCCATCATTGGCTTTTCGCGAAATTGAAAGAAAAGGTGATCACGCCCGATTGATCCACTTGAGGGGAACTGGGGGTCAAGGCGCTGAATTCCCATTGGATCAAGGCCGCGTAAACATCCTGATCCAGCTCGGGATAACCGGAAGTTTGCTCCAATTCCAAATCATCTTTCAAAAGCCCATTCGGCAGAACGGTCAACCGGTAGCGAACCGATCCTTCCACACCCTGTTTTTGGGCCCAGTCCGGATACTTGGGAAAAACCTTTGTCTTAATTTCCCGGGCCGCCAATTCCCCCTCAATTTGGGCGTTCCCATCCGGCGCGCCCGCGACTCCTAAGTGCCCGAGCCCCGCGGTCGTTTTAATCTCATTGGTCGCCTCTTTGTGGATCGACAATCCGATCGGCGCGGTTTTGTCCAAGCTTTCCAGATACGATTCCGCGGAGGCGCTTCCCGAAACCTTTTGCGTGGGGAGCGGCTTGCGGATGGAAACCTTTGACGGGGCCGCCGTGATTTCAGGATTGGAGGCGGTTTTTTGCGGACTGGAAAAAGTCCCTTGGGTTTTCACTTCGGGCGATTGATCCGGCTGTTTTCCGGGATTGGAAGCGATGGAGCCTAATCCTTCTCCTTTGGACATCTGCCCGATTAAAGTGAGTTCCATCATCAAAGGCGTCTTAGGCGTCAAAAAGGAGCTTAAAAGAAACGCCAGGAGCAAAAGAATAAACAAATGGAGCAAGGTGGAATAAACAACGGGTTTAAGAAAAGAACGCTGTTCCATGCTTTTCCTTACGGGGTAACCGCTGGAGCGGCCGCGCCGCTTCCAGTGGAATTCGGAATCTCGACCGCGATCCCGACTTTGGTGACGCCCGCCAGATAAGCCTGGGACATCACGCCGGTCACGGTTCCATGGGACACATTTTTATCGGCGTTGATCATCACCAAATCATCCGGTTTGGCCGCCACCAAAGCCTTGAGCTGGCCGGTCAAATCCTCAGCGGAAGTTTCTTGATTGTTCAAATAGATCTTGTCCCCCTCCGTAATGGTCAAGGTAATGACCTCGGGAAGATTCGGGGTCGGCGCCGCCACTTTGGGCAGCTGAACTTGAAAATGGCCTTGAAACAAAAAAGGCGTTGTAACCATAAAGATCACCAAAAGCACGAGCACCAAATCCGTAAAAGGAACCATATTGATCTCGGCCATCAGTTTTGACTTTGCCCTCAATCGGCTTTGCATGGGGTCTCCTAAGCGGCTAATTTTTCCGACATGAGCGAGATGATGATTTCAGCCTCTTGGGCCGCCACATTCAGCCGGGCTTGAAAGGTGTTGAAAATAAAGACCGCGGTGATCGCCACGAATAAGCCGCTGGCGGTCGCGATCAAGGCTTCGGCGATTCCCTCCGAAACCACCCCGGCGCCGCCCGAATTGGTGGCGGCCAAATCCTTAAAAGCGTTCATGATGCCCAAGACCGTGCCGAATAAGCCGATGAAGGGGGCGATACTTCCCGTGGTGGCCAGGAAGGGCAGCCGGGCCTCCAGCTTCAACAAATTAAGTTTGGCTTCCCGTTCCATCGCGGGAACCGGTTCCTGCTTCGCCAGCCTCGCTTTGATTCCCGCCGCCGCGACCAGCGCCAAAAAGCTGTCGTTCCTCAGGCAGGATTCCAAAGCCTCTTTCCATGATTTTCCTTCCACCTTATTCTCCAAATCCATCCAAACCCGGCTCAAAGGTTGAAGGTTTTTCCGGTAAAAACGCCACCGGTCATAGAAAACGGCGAAAACCACCACCGAAAGAACCAATAAAAACAAAATCACCCATCCGCCCTTTTGAAGCAGTTGAAGTAATAACGAATCTTGAAACATATCAACCTCCGCGTTTCATGAATTAAAAAATGAGTTCGATCCCCGCCTGCGTGTAAAATCTCGGTTCATCATACCCCGGCTCCAACTGATAGGATTCCCCTAACAAATTTTCCGCTGAAAACCAAAGACTCAGGGCTCTTTCAAAATGATAGCTTCCGGAAAAGCCCAAGGTCCAATAGGCCGGCAGTTGATCGGGACGGGTCGCGAAAGCGTTTCGCGCGGAAACCCATTGCAGCCCGATTTTGGCGTCCCAATTGTCCTCGGTTTTCAAAAGGGCGGCCCAAAATTGATCGGCCGGCAGCTCGGTTAAATTCTGTCCATCTGACTTGTTGGTCCCCTCTTCCCATTGATACTTGGCCGACAGTGCCAAATTTCGGTCGAAATCAAATTGAAAATTGACGCCGGCCTTTTTCAAATCGATCAGCCCAATGGTGGAATCGTCTTGGATATAAGTCACCGCGCCCGAGGGCAACAGGTCGGTCCATTGATGATAATTGCTGATCTCACCATCCGATCCAAATATCGAGAAGATCGATTGATCGGTGACCTTTTGCGTCCACTTTACGCCGAACTCGTTGATCCGCTCGGTCGGAAGGGCGAATCCCGCCGAGTCGGAAACATGATCGGATTCCATATAACTTTGGTAAAAGTCATCGATGGACCGGCTGTTGGTGTAATTGAATTCCAATTGGGTATCCTCAAAAAGATGCCAATAGAGATCCGCCGAAGGATAAAACCGAAGCGGTAAATCAAGGCCGCCTCCCCCGCCTTGTCCTTGAAGCCGGGTGGTCAGGGTTCCCTCATCGCCCAGCTTCCATTGGGCGGACGCTTCCATCCATCCCCAGTGATAATCACTCACCGCTCCCGGCGGTAAATCGGAGGACGTCCCGTCCCGGCCGCCCGCCTCCAGGGAAATATTTTCCAGGAAAGAGTTTATCTCGTCAAATGACAACCGGCCCTTCCCCTCCAACTCATTGACGCTGGCTTGGCTCAAATTTAGATCCCAAGTGGTCAATTGGGTTTGCTCATCCTGAATTTGAAAATTAAGATCGGTGAAATTCGAAAGTTTCGTCGTCAGGGTCCCTTTTAAATTCAGACCCGATCGAGTTTCGCTCGAGGAATTTTCATAGGGCAGTTCCGCGTCCGCCTTTTCTACATTGGCGGAAAAATCCAAGTTCAGCGGGCCTTGGGGTAAAAGCTCCCCGTCAAACCCGATTTTAGCGCGCTCCTCCCCATCGTGCCCCGGCCCTGCCGGCTCCCCTCCCCAATTGGAATAACCGCCGGTCAGCAAATACTCGAACGATTGAAAACTTTGCCCGAACAACCCCCAGCCGCCGTAAGTCCCCAAATCCCCGCCGCCTAAATGAAGAATCAGCGCGGAGGCGCGGGGTGAGCCGGTGTCCTCGGTGGATAAGGCGGTTATGGTTTTATCCAGTCCGGGCAAATCATCCGAAGAGCGGTTTAAGTCGCTCAAATCCCGGGTTCCCAGGGTCACGTCATTTTCCGGCCGCTCAAGCCGCTTGGCCCCAATCGTCAACTCGTTGTCACCCGTAATCACCACATCGGGAAGTGAAAACTGCGGAACCTCCGTGGGTTTAGACGCCGCCGGCGCCGTTACGCCCTCGGCTTGGGAAGGTTTTTGATTTAGGGTTTGCGGCGCTTGTTCCATTTCGACATCACTGGGTTTGACCAAGGTGGCGGCTTGACCGAGGGGAGTCGGCAGGGCGGCCGGCGTCGCTGACGCCAAACTTTCGGCGTCAACCGATGTGGGAGCGGCGGTTTGAGCCGAAAGATTGGAAAAGGTGAAAAAAAATCCAGCCAAACCGATCCAAGACCCCATCATAAGGCCTTTCGTTCGAATCATTTCGGCGCCTCCGTTTTAACCGCGGCGGGAGCGGCGGAAGGGGCTTTTTTCAGATAAGGCCCCAGCGCCTTCATATGTTTAAGGGTGGCGGCCCGGTAGCTTTTATCTTTCGTATATTTTAAAATCCGCTCATAAGCTTTATAAGCCTTGTCGTATTTATTTTGTTCCTCATAGCACTTCGCGATTTGGGCGAAAGCCGTCACCACCCATTGGTCCTCCGAGGGGAACTTCGCCGTCAAATCATTGAATTCTTTTACCGCCGGGTCATAGCGCTTCAGCTGGCGTTGAAGATCGGCGTGGTAAAAATGGGCCTCGACCGCCAAATCCGGGTCGGGAGACTGCCCCGCCTTGAAATAAGCGGTTAAAGCGTCGTCAAAGCGGGAAAACTTTTCCAAAAGAATACCCGACTGAATATCGGCCTCAAAGGCCAGCGGATCGTCCGGATATTTCTGGCTGAGCTGGTTAAAGTCATCCAAGGCCTTCTCCGGCCCTCCCAGGCTGCTTTTCACACACCGCGCTGTTAAAAAGCGCGTGAGGCGCCAGGCGATGATCGGGATAGTTGTGGTAAATGTCCGAATAGTTTTTAAGGGCGTCGGCGAAATCTTTTTGCTCAAAATAAAGCGATGCCAGGCTGAATTGGCTTTCCAGCGCCAGGGGATCCGAGGGATAGGCCTGAATGACTTTTTGAAAAGCCGGAACCGCCGCGTCCGTTTTATCTTGTTTGACCAGGGCCGTGCCCATCCAAAAATAAGCCCGGGGCAAAAGATCGCTTTGGGCAAAACGCTGGATAAAGTCCTGATATTGGCTCACGGCGCCTGAATAATCTTGCGCGTGAAAACGGCTGTCCGCCAATCGAAGCTCGATATCCGGCGAATAGGGGCTGGCCGGGAATTTTTGCATGAAATCCTGCGCCTCCTTATCCGCCTCGTCCTTTTCCCCCAATTTATCCGCGGACCATTGCAATCCATAAAGCGCGTCGGGAACGAGGGGATGATTGGGATACTGGTCCAAAAAACTCTTGTAAATTATTTTCGAGGTATGAAAATCCTTCAGGTTAAAATAACAGTCCCCTTCCCGCAAATGGGACTCCGGGGCGAGCGGATCATCCGGAAAATTAGTTTCCACCGCCTTAAACTCAGCGGCGGACTTTTCATAGGCTTTGTCGCGGAAATAAGCCCAGGCCATCCAGTAAAAAAGCCGGGGTTTGCGCTCCTCCGCGCCGGGCCGCGAAGCCAGCAGGTTCCACGAGCTTACGGCGTTCTCAAAAGACTCGGATCGGTAAGCGCACCAGCCCAACTGTTCCAACGCGTCCAATTCATAGGGCGCCCCGTCTTTGTTTTTAATCACCTTTTCATACTCGATTTGCGCTTGATCGAACTGGTGCAGATTGTACTGGCAATCCCCGGCCCGCAATTGAGCCTCATAGGCCAGGGGTGATCTCGGATTCACCGACACCGTTTTTTGAAACGCGCTGAAAGCTTCCGGGTATTTCTGCTCCTCAAAATAACTCCACCCCATGCCCGAGTAACACTCTTGGGAAACGGGACAGTCCTCCACCGCCAAAGCGCCTTGATAAAGCGAAACCGCCCCGTCATATTGGGTCAATTGATAGGCCGATTCCCCCGCGCCCCAAAGGGCCCGCGCGGTCCAGGGATCGTCTTGCGCGCCTTCGGCGAGTTTTTCAAAAGAGTTTTTGGCGTCCTCGTAGTGGCCCATATGATAATCACACCAAGCCATCCAAAACTGGGAAGCCTGGGCCAGATCCGGCGCGGCGCCGGCCGAGCACTTTTCATAAATTTTTTCGGACGATACGTAATCCCCCTCCAAATACGCCGCGCCGGCGCGTAAATATTGCGCGTCCCACAAAAGCTGGCTTGCCGGGATGAAAAGCGAGACCTTCAGAAAATGCGCGGCCGCCTCATCATAATGCTGGCCGGAAAAAGCCAGCCATCCCAGGCCGAACTCGGCCAAATCCGACGGGATTTTATTGGGCGCCAATTCCAATGTCCTTTGGTAGGACTTTTGAGCGAGCGCAGGATCGTTGTTGACTGAGGCGTCCGCGCCTTCCCGCACCGCGGCCCAAGCCGCCAGGGGGTCGTTAGGATATTGGGTCTGGACCTGGTCGAAAGCCTGAATCGCGTCGTTCAGTTTCCCTTGTTTTTCAAAGGACCAGCCCAGTCCATAGACCGCGGCGGGTTTTAAATGATCCGCCGGGTAGTCCGCCGCGAAATCGCCGTATTTTTTTTGCGCTTCCGGATAACGCCCGGCCCGATAGAGCGACTCCGCCACCTGGAAAGCGGCCGTCTTTTTCAAGGTTGAATCATCCGTTTTGGCCTCGACTTCGCTAAAGCCTCCCAAGGCCGCGTCATAATCCTTCTGCTCAAACGCGCACCAGGAATCGAGGTAGCGGACCAGATAAACGTATCGGTAACGCATATTGGTGGCGAATATCTTGCCGTATTTTTGCCGGGCCAAGTCATATTGGCCCAACTGGAAATAGCACTCCCCTTCCCAAAAATAGAGGTCGGTCAAAAAGCCCTTATCGGCCACCCGATTTTCCACCCGCGTTAATTTCTCGAGGGCGGAGTCGTATTTTTTCAGATAAACCAGCGAAATCGCCGCCTTAAACTCGAGGTTGAGCTTGCCGGAAGAAAGCGGGGTCAGCCGAAGGGACTCTTGATAAGCCTGATAAGCGGAGGCGTAATCCGCGTTTTTGAACTGGGTCTCGCCGACCATGCGCAGGGCCAAGGACCGCTCCCCGTCATTGTCGCTGTTTTTTTCCAACCATAAAAACCGGTTGAGCGCGAGCTCATAAGCGCGGGCCCGTAAAAGAACCCGGCCTTGGTCCAAAAGATCCGGCTGATGAATTCCCGCGGAATGGAGATTTTCAAAAGGGGCGCAAACCATCACTAAAAAACCGGAAAGAATAAACTTCCGGAAGGCCGGGAACGCCTTCACCCTCATTAGAAGTCTTCGTCTTCTTCTGGTTCGGCCGTTTTCGCCGTCTTCATGAATTTCTTCAGCATCTTTTGGAAGGCGCTGGTGCGGCGATGCACAATTTGCTCGTCATCGAGCTCCTCGGTTGCCGGAGGCTTTCCCGTCAAGGCTTTCACGCTCAAGGAGATGCGGCGTTTGCCCGAATCCACTCCAATCACCTTGAAGGTCACTTCATCCCCGGGTTTGAATAACTCTTCCAGGCTTTTGGGCGGAGGATTTGAGATCTCGGTCTTATGGATCAATCCCTCGACATTTTTTTCCAAGGCCACAAAAACACCGAATTCCACCAATCGGGAAACCTGGGAAGTCAAAACTTGGCCGGCCTTGTACTTTTCCTCGATTTTATCCCAGGGATCCCCATCGACTTGTTTCAAACCCAGGGAAATTCTTTTTTTCTCCAAGTCAATTCCCAGCATCTTGACGGACAAACTTTGACCGACTTTGTATTCCTTTTGGGGGGCCTTGGTCCTTTTATCCCAGCTGATGTCGGATTGGTGCAAAAGCCCCTCCAGCCCATCCTCGATCTCCAGAAACAAGCCAAAGTCGGTGACATTGGTGACCGTGGCGTTGACCGTCACCCCAATCGGGTACCGTTGGGCCACATTGTCCCAAGGACTTTTTTCCAGGCGTTTGAAGCTGAAATTTATTTTCCGTTTTTCAAAATCGATGTCGACGATTTGGGCCTGTTTTTTATCCCCGACTTTAAAAAGCTCGGAGGGTTTCTTCAGTTTTTTGGACCATGAAATTTCCGTGATATGGCAAAAACCTTCCAAGTGATCGGCGGTTTTCAAGAAAACCCCGTAGTCGGCGAAATGGGTGATCTCCACCTCCACGATCTGCCCGCCGCGGTAGCGCTTATCGGCTTCGGTCCAGGGGTCCACGGCCATTTGCTTGATGCCCAGCGAGATTTTTCCCTTCTCCCGGTCCACCTGCAAAACCATGACCTTCACCGCGTGGTCGGGTTTCAGATAGTCCTCGACCTTGTTGACCCGCCCCCAGTCGATATCCGCGATGTGCAAAAGCCCGTCCACACCGTTCAAATCAACAAAAGCGCCATAACTGACCAAACTCTTGACCCGCCCCTCCAAAATGTCCCCGGGATTTAACTCCGTCAGCCGTTTCTGACGGTTCGAGTCCCGTTCCAGTTCCAAAACGGGCCGGCGGGAAATGACCACGTTGGAGCGCGCCCGGTCGAGTTTGATTATTTTAAATTGGTAAATTTTTTCAATGTATTCGTCCGAGTCGCTGGTTTTTTGCAAGGAAACCTGGCTGGCCGGTAAAAAGGCCTCCACTCCCCCGATGTCCACCCGATACCCGCCGTTGACTTTTTTGGTCACCCGGCCCTTGATCAATTGTCCCGCGCCAAAGGTTTCTTCCAAGGTTTGCCAAAGCCGGCTTTTGTCGACATTTCTTTTGGATAATCTTAAACGACCGTTGGAGTCCGACATCCGCTCCACCGAAACATCCACCCGGTCGCCCACCTTCACCGTCAACTCACCCGAAATATCCAAAAACTCGGACTTGGGGATGACACCTTCGGTTTTGTAACCAACGTCCACGATGATCTCATCGGACTCGATCTTCACAATGACGCCGTTCACCACTTGGCCGCGGGCGACCCGCTTTTCCTCGTTTAAAAGTTCTTCCATTGTCATTTCGGGGATGGGTGATTCGGACATGTTAAACCTCGGGTTCTTTCACTCCAGGAAGGATGGCCTTCCGGAGGGGATAATGAAGATGGCGTTATTCTACATCAGACGCCGAGGCGGGGAAACCTGGAAAGGTTGAAAATGGCCTTAAAATGATATCCGTTAGAGGCGATCGGATGATTCGATCGCTTTTAAGCGAGCGATGCTTTCCATGACCCTTTCCGCGATTCGGCGGTAAGTGTCTTTTTCAGGTTTTTCACGATAAAGGTCGGTTAATAAAAGCGGCTCTCCAAACCGAACGGATGTTTTACACGGCTTTGGAAAAAGTTTTCCCTTTGGCCAGCTCTGATAAGTACCGCCCACGTAAGCCGGAATCACCGGTACTTGAGCCTTATATAAAAGAAGCCCCACGCCCTTTTTGGCCTTTTGAAGCTCGCCCGTCAAGGTTCGGGTGCCTTCGGGAAAAATGAGAAGCGGTTTATTTTGATGCAGAAAATCATGAAACCTTTGAACCGCGTCCAAATCATGCTGGCCGCGCTTGACCGGAAAAGCGTCATAACGGCGGATCAGGGCGCCAAACAAAGGAATTTTAAAAAGCTCTTCCTTGGCCATAAAACCGACTTGGCGGCGGTGACTGGCGTAACCAATGAAAAAGGGATCTAAAAAACTGGCGTGATTGGCCACCACCACAAAGGGGCCCTCGGCGGGAATCGAGTTTTCACCCTGGACCGATATTCGGAAATAAAGCCGGACAAACCAGGTGGTTAAAACACGGGTTAAAGGAAAAGAGGCCATGCTGGTTTCCGGTCGCTTAACGATTCCAAGCCTTTTTCAGACGGCCATGGGCCTTCAAAATCAATTCCTCGGTCGTTTCCCAATTAATACAAGCGTCCGTAATGGACACTCCGTATTTTAATTTTCCGAGATCCTTCACCAAAGGCTGGTTGCCCTCGTGAATATTGCTTTCCACCATATAGCCCATGATGGATTGATTCCCTTCGATCACTTGATCCAATACTTGGTCGAAAACCAGGGGCTGCTGACGATAATCCTTATTCGAGTTGCCATGGCTGCAATCGACCACAATATTATTCGGAAGCCCTTCCTGCGCCAAAGCCGTCTCGCAGGCTTTAATCGATTGAGGATCGTAATTGGGCTTGGCTCCGCCCCGCAACACGATATGGGCGTAAGGATTCCCCGTGGTTCGAAAGACGGCGGTTTTGCCGTTTTGATCGATCCCTAAAAAATGATGGGACGTGCGCGCCGCTTTGATGCCGTTGAGCGCCACTTGAATGCTGCCGTCGGTGGCGTTTTTGAAACCCACCGGCATCGAGAGTCCGCTGGCCATTTCCCGATGGGTTTGGGACTCGGTGGTCCTCGCCCCGATGGCCGACCAGGTGATGAGATCGGCGATATATTGCGGGATAATCGGATCCAAAGCCTCCGTGGAAGTCGGAAGGCCCATTTCATTGAATTTCAAAAGCAGCCGCCGGGCCAATAGAATTCCCTTCTCAATATGAAAAGAATCGTTCATGTCCGGATCGTTGATCAAACCCTTCCAACCGATGGTGGTGCGGGGCTTTTCAAAATAAACCCGCATCACTAAAAGCAGGGTTGATTTCACCATACCGGCCAATTTTTTCAACCGGGTAGCGTACTCATACGCGGCTTGCGGATCGTGAATGGAACAGGGCCCCACCACCACGAATAAACGACGGTCCTTATGGTCCAAAATGGCCTCGATCTCACGGCGCCCTTTTAAAACCGTCTCATAGGCTTTTTTATTCCCCGGAAGTTTGGACTTCACCTTTTTGGGCGAAATGAGGATTTGGGATTCGGCCACATGGGTATCTTGCGCCTTGGTTCGAAGCGTGACCCCGCCGATTTTCAGGAATTTTTGTTTTTTTATTTTTTTAGCGGCTTGAGTTGGCATGCGGGAACCTTTTTGATGGATCTTGTGAGGAACGTGGGCTGAATTATAGGGTTTTCAATGGCGAGTGCCAAGCCCCCCGCCGCCCCTTAAGTTTTACGAGCGATTTTGAAGCAATTGAGGCTGTAGGACTTCTTCGACTTTATGTTGAAGGGTTTCCATAAACTTTTTGGGTTGAGGGCAATTGACCAAAAGAATCGGCCCTTGGGCGCTCCCAGTGTCGATCTCCACATGGCCGTAATTCAACAGCACTCCCAAAAAACTTTGTTTAAAGCCCAGCCGCTTGACCGCGCCATAGGGAATACTTTGAAGATGGCGCATGGGAAACCAATTGGCGATTTGGATATCGTGATCCGTCAATTTATAAACCGTCGCCAGCTTCCAGACATTGTGGTAAATCGCGCTTAAAAAAGCGATTCCAATCACGCCCCGCTCCATCCAGTAAAGAATCACCTGAAACCAAGAAAAAGGGAGTCCCCTCAAATTTTTAGCGATTTCCTGCAAATAAGGCGGGCACCAGAGAAAAAAACGGTGGACAAAAAATGAGAAAACAAACGCCATCACATAACCATAACCCACCACCCAGATCGTGGGTTTGACCTTCATCAGGGTCTCGGAAATCGAGAGAATCGGATGGGTCTCCGCGGATTTGGGGACCGCGCCGCCCTTTTCAAAAACATTTGAAATTTGAAATAACCGCTTCGAAGTTTTCAACCCGCCCTCCTAATCCGCAATTACTTTAGCAAATAAAAACAAAAATTTAAAAGCCCAAACTCATTCCTTCGCCTCCGGGGTCGTCGCGCTCATTTCCGGCGAAGGGTTCAAAAGAGTCGTCATCAAGCTTAAGGAATCCGCCAGGCTCAGCTGGCTTCGGATCAAGGTGCCTTTCCCAATCCGTTGCATTAAAAGCGCCGCTTCCGAAGGGTTTTGACTTAAGACCAGGGGCTTGACCCAGGAGGGTCCCTTCGGAATCAATCCATGGTCGACTGGGCCCACGGTTTGGTTGATCGGGAAACCCAATAGCTCCGCCGGCGAGGCTTCCGCTTCCGAGGCCAATTGGAATACCCAAAGATGATAGGCGTTTATTTCCACGGTGTTTTTGTCGACCAAGCGGAAGACCGTTTGATCCGCTTGAATCAGATCTTGAGGAACCTCGAAATAGAAGGTTAAAAAATTGGTCCCGTTCCCGGAATTTTTGGTCCGAATGCCCGCTTGGACCCAATCGCTTCCCTTTCGAACCATCAACGCCATTCCCGCGGTATTTTTACCCGTATTCACGCGGACCCAAACCCGATGCGGAAGGCCCGGCTCGGTCTTGGCCGTAAATTGGTAAAAGCCCTTAAAACTCCGCCCATCGTCTTCCACACTTTTGGTTAAGCGGGGCAATTCGGGCAAACTCACCTTGTCCATGGAGACCAATCCGTCGGATTGAACCTGATGGTCGGCTTCCGATTGGGCGTTGGCGACATCAATTTCATCCATGAATTTAAGCGGCGATTTTTCCTTCGGGCCCAAAGCGACGGCCGTCCCGGGCGTCTCGCCCTCGTCCCAGCCGCCCTTCGTCAAATCCACCAGCCAGGCAGGCTGGACTTCCCGGTCCAAGTAAGAGGGGCCGATCAGCACATTGCCGCCCGCCTCGAGGAATTTTTTAACCGCGTTTCCAATCTCGGCATCTTCCCAATAGGAATCCGGCTTAAAATCGTGTTTCCCGGAAGACAGCGCCCCCCGGCCCCAGACAGCCAGTTTGACTTTCGGATGGCCTTGTTCATCCAATAAGGCGGAAGCCACGTCGTGGGTTGAAATCGGCAGATCCAAGTCGAGAAAACTAACCGAAGGCGATAAACGATTCATTAAAGCGAGCTCTTCCCGGCCCACTTTTAAAAAGTTAACGGGCAAAACGTGGCCGTGATAAGAAAAAACCGCCGAGGGCGTCGTCAACAATAGAATGTCCGAATTGTTCGTTGAGTAAGGTTTGGGATTAAATTTTTCCGGCGCGGGCGGGTTTTTGACGGACTCCGATAACGAAGCCCCCTCATGAACCACAAAAGTCTCGGGTTGATCGGACGTCAAGTTAAACTGGAATCGGGCCTCGCCGCCCTGGGTTTGATCGACCGTTTTTTGCCAGTCCACTCCGTTGGGCATATCCACGGCGGCGATCAAACGGTCCGTGGGCCAAAAATCAAGGACCACTTGAAGCGAGCTCCCTTGATCCAATCGGGTCAAAACCTGCCAGCTGTCGGAATTCACCCGCCTCATTTCCAAAGAGACCTTGCAATCCTTGACCGGTAATTTTTCCGCCGCGAACTCATTTTCATGGGGCGGCAAATGCGGCGCGAAAACGACCCGGCCCCGACCCGCGTCCGGGGCGAATCCCGTCACGAACTCAAAAAGCGACTCCGTACTGAGTCCCCCTTCCCAAGGGCGGACCCGTCCGCTGGTCCCCAATCCCCAGGCCGGCGGATTCCAAGGCAAATACTTTCCATCATACATCTCGGAAAAATCCCCCGAAGGACTGGCGATGTCCAAAACATTGGAGAAGGCCTTTTGGGCCCAAGGAAGGCGGGCTTTACAAAGGTCATAAAGAAGCTGTCCCGGGTTCATGCCGACAAAAAAATCCACGTTCGGCGTGGTCTTCCAAAATCCATCGCTTTTGCCCAGCCATTGATAACCGGCTGAAAGCGCCTGGATGGCTTTCGCTTCCGTGTCCGGCGTCTCGCCCAAAGGGTCCAAATCGTTGCGGGCGTATCCGCACCAGAAGGGATTGATTAAAATATTGGCGTAAGGCGCGTTATAAAGCGGCCCCAGGAGCGACTGGGCGGGCGCCCAATATTGATTGTCCTTGTTCCAATAGGTTTTTTCAGCGGTGTCCCGAACCGAATCCGCCGTGGTTTTAATATCCACGGTGGAGAGGCCTAAAAGATTTCCCAAATAAACCAATCGGTCCGCGGCCGCCACGAAATCAAAACTGGAGTCCGTCGCGAAGGCGTAAGTGGATAAATCGTAATTGGGATAAGTTTCATGGTCGAAACAGCGTGATTCCAAACACCAAAGATAGGTTTCGTCGCGATGAAAAAAATATTTTCCCTCTTGTTGAACCTGTCCGGTCAAACAGCGTTTGAGATAGGGCCACCTTTGACGGATTGTGCCCAAATCCCCCGTGGCCAGGTAATACCACCAATGCTGCAAAATAATCCAATTGGGTGTCTCCGCGTGTTCCACATGAATGGCGGATAAATCCTGCAAACGGTAGCTCAAGGGATAGTCCACCCGGATGCTGTTGGGCAAGGAACCCATGCTGGAAGCCACGCCATGAAAAAAATCAATGGCGCCCTTGGCCTCTTTTTCGTGGCCGGTTTTCAAAAACCAGCGGATCGGCCCGTTGTTGTCCCGGATCCAGGTGTAGGAATAACCGATCAAGGGCGAAAAGCCGCCCGAATGGGACTCCTCGCTTTTATAAATCAGGGACTGAATTTCAAAGAGGTCCGTGATCCGCTGGGCTCCGGAAAATTCCGTTCCCGATTGAAACCATTTTTGATAATAATCCCGGGTTCCATCCAAAAGGCTGGCCGGTCCTTGCGCGCGTAGTTGGGCCGCCAGGGCCTTTCCCTCTTCCGGGCTGTCGGAGGAGATGAGGAAGTAAGCCGCCCAGACTTCCCCGCCCGGAGCCACCGGCGGGAGCGAATCATCCAATAACCGGGGCTGAGCCGAACAACCCCGGTCATCAAAAGCCGCCAGGCGCCAATAGGTCCTTCGTTTGGCCCGGGTGGGTTTTTGAATGATCACCGAGTCGTTTTTTTCGGTTTTGAACTGGGCTTGCACGTTCCAAGCCGGAATGATTTTAAAATGAAGACTCAAGGAGCTTTCAGTCACCGAGCCTTGGTTGACCACACGCACCACGCGGATCAAGGCCGGCGGATTGTCTTCCCAACTGCGATTCCACTGGCAAGGCGCGAAGTCATAAGACTCCACCAGCAGTCCGTTCCCTTGGGCTTGAACCTTCACCACACCGGAACGGCGGACCCATCCTATTTTTTGCTGCGCCAGCCGCACGTCCGAGCCGTCCCGTGAAATCCCCATTTGAAAGTGGCCCAGATCCGGCTCTTGATAAGAATCCCCATAAATACTCGACCAATCCCAAAGCGGTGATTCCAACCCAATCAATGTGAAAGAATGCCCATTTCCCACACAATAGGCGCCAGCCTTTTGGGCGGAGACCCCCCCCTTATCCAGGTTATAGGATTCGTTCCACAAATAGAGATCGTTCAACCAAGGGCGGTCTTGCCCCAGCGACTCCGAGGGCTCCCCCGCCGCCGAAACAGTCGGGCTGGGCGTCAAATCCGGCGCTACCGTGAGGGTCGCGTTGGGTTGAAAACCGATCGAATCCTCTTGGGCGTCAAGGGACGCGTTCGCCCCCGCCCATCCACCCCACAAAAGAAATCCGATCAGGATCCATCGGGTGGAAGCGCTCATCGGGATTTACCGGATTGGCGGGACGACGCGGGAGTGGGCGAGGGGGCCGCCGCGGTGCCCGCCGGCGCTTTTGGAACAACCTCATAAAAATAAGCCCGGTCTTGATCGGGGGCGGGTTTTAAATCGTATCCATCAAAAAAATTCCTCAAACTTCCATCCTGCATTTTTTCCATCTGTTCCAACCGCGAGCCCCAGCCATCCTGTGGATCCACCACTTCGGCCAGAACCCAAACCCGGTGGTGGTTTTTCCAAGTGGTTTGAAAAAGCGTGTCCAGATCTTGCCATGGATCGCCGGGCGCTTGCGGTGCCGCGTCGGCGTCATCCGTGGACGGCCGGTATTTTTTAAAATAGGTCTGCAGGCTCAAATAGGGGCGATGATCAAACCGGTCGATGTAAAACGGGATCGTGTTCAGCCCCGTTAAAATTAAAAGATCATGGGATTTCATCGAGTGGTCCATGGCGGTCAAAAGGGTTTTATTGGCGTACGAAGCCGGGCTTTTGGGAGCCCGGCCCTCAAAGTTATAGAGAAAAAGCAATCCGATTAAACAGGCCCATAAAAAAATAAATAAAAATCGGTTGGAGTATTGAAGGACCGGATTGGTGAATTTCAACGACAGGTCCGAAACCACGATTCCCATCAAAATCCAGCAAGGGACGGTGGAGGAGACCCAGAACTCAATATTCCAAGGTTCCCACCAGACAAAAAAAGGAACAAAGGCCAGCAGCCAAAACAAGCCAATCCAAAGCGTTGAGGAGTATTTCTCCCACAAAGAACGAATTTGAATCAATAGGGCCCCCAGCACGAATAAAAGGGCGTTTTGAAAGATGCTCTTGGCGAATCCAAAGGTCAAAAACTCCCCCAGCGGCTTGGTGGGGTAAGCACCGGCTAAAAAGGCAAACACCATCGCGAATTTTCCCCGCTCAAAACCCGCCGGTCCCAAGTGTCCTCCCCATTCCTTGACGTGCATGTAGGACATCAACCACCAAACCCAAGCGGCGTAGGTGGTTCTTTCACATAAGAAACGCCCAATAAACGCGTAAGCCCCTATCACGCCCACTGCGAGGGACCCCAAGTAAAAGAAACTGATCCATAGCTTTTCCATTTTGCTTTTTTCGCGGACACACCAAATCCCGCCCAGGAAAGCCGGAACCAAAAGGAGGTTGGTTTGGTGTCCTAAAACCGCCAAGGTGTGCGCCAGGCCTAAAACCAAACCGTAAAAAACACCTCGATCTTTCACGTATGAAAAGACGTACCAGGCCAAAAGCGGGGTGACGGTCGCCAAAATGCGCACCCCGGGGGAAGTGGAAAAGTACCAATAACTATAGGTAAAAGACAACCCGAGCGCGGATAAAAACGAGATCCATCGGTCCCTGGTCAGGCGGACCAAGAGATGAAAGACCAGCAACACGCCCAGGGTGCCGGTGAGAAGATCGAAAAATTGAAGGGCTTCCAGACCGTCCCAATCCGCCCCGTGGGTGTGTCCCCAAAGAAAAAACAGGCGGCCCAAAAAGTTATAGATTAAATGATGGGGATGAAATAATTCCCAAAAAGAAACTTGCGGCTGCTCAATGAGGGAGGCGAAAACCATGCCGTCGTAAGTGTGGTTGATGGCCAAATGGGAAAGATAAATACAAAAACAAGCCGAGCTCAAAACGAGGGCCATCAATAAAGTCGTGGCCGGCTTCGCCCAATCCCGCATGACGCCCCTTTAAAATCCCAGTCTAAAACCGGGCCATCATATCAAAAAAGCCTTTGTTGTCACCTCGGGACTCCAACGGGAAAAAAGGCTGGGCGAGGGCCTCCAAGACGCCCGGATTTATTTTCGGGCATCCGCGGACTGAAACAGAATGGACGCCGAATTGATGCAGTAGCGCAATCCGGTGGGCTCCGGGCCATCCTCAAAGACATGCCCCAGATGACCCGAACAACGGGGACACCGAGCCTCCACCCGTTTCATGAACATCGACACATCCTCACGGGTTTCCACGCTTTGGGTGTAAATCGGTTGATAAAAACTAGGCCAACCGGTTCCCGAGTCAAATTTTGTCGCCGAGGTAAACAGGGGCAATCCGCAGCCCGCGCAAACATAAAGACCCTTTTCATGGTTGTCCCAATATTTCCCGGTAAAGGCCCGTTCGGTTCCCTGGCGGCGCAAAACATCGTACTGTTCCGGAGTCAGGATTTTTTTCCACTCGGCATCGGTTTTGACGACTTTTTCTTCCATGAATTCACCCAAAGAGTTTTTAAAAGAATTTCAACCGCGCGAACCACAGGATTTTCAAAACGTCCGGCCCGAGTTTTAAGCCAGGCCCTGCTGAATCCGCTCACCCGTCACCGCGTAGGGTGTGTAAGTGCCCGATTTACCCTTGATCCGAACCGGATCCAGCGCTTCCATCCGAAACTGCTCCGCGGCGACATGGGCCAAGTCCGTATTGATAAGAATTTGGCCGTCTTCGGCGATGGAACAGAGGCGCGAGGCTAAATTCACCGTATCCCCGATCAAGGTAAATTCCATCCGGCGGGTGGAGCCCAGGTTCCCCATAATGACATCCCCCACCGCGATCCCCACGCCCATTCCGGTGTGCACAATCTCGCTATAGCTGTCCTTGAACTTGTTCTGCATCTCATGAAAACTATCCTGCATGCGAAGCGCCGCCTGAAGCACTTTTTTGACCGTAGGGCCGGGATTTTCCTCGGGAAAAGGAAAATAGGCCAAAATGGCGTCCCCCATGTATTTGTTGACTTCCCCGCCGGCCAAAAAGATGTGTTCCTCGATTTCCGAGAACATGCGGTTTAAATAGCGGAGCGTTTCTTGGGGTTTTAACTTCTCCGTCATCGAGGTGAATCCCCGCACGTCGGAAAAAAGCACGATAATTTTGGAAATCTGGCCTTCCCAAACTGATTTGTTCCCGGTTTGACTGGCGAATTGCGAGGCCTTGGTTCCGACGAACTTATCCAAAACGTGTTTGGTTTCTTGCAGCTTTTTTTGATGGGTTTTAAATCCCTCGTAGCCTAAGTCCATTAAATCTTTTTTGACTTTTTGTATCTGGGACAAATTTTTGACCGTTGAGTATTTATACTCGGGCGGCAGGATTCGGCTGCGCATGAGGAAAAGCTCAAGCTCCTTCAAGGATAAAATATGGGCTTGAAACCAAAGGGCGCGCCAGGAAAAAAATAAGATGATCAGGGCCGCGGCCGCGGAAGTCGCACCCACGATCACATTGTCGGACAAATACCAAGAAAGCACCCCCACAAAGGCCAAGGTCATGGTTCCCCAACGGGCCCAGGAAGAGCGTTTGATGGTCGGCATGACTCTTTCTTCAAAATCCTCGGACATCACTCACCAACCCTAACTTTTATTTTTAGCTTTCTGAACATACTGGAAAAGTTCCTCGGCCGACTCATCCACATTTAAGTGTGAATGATCCAAAACAATGGAGTCGGCCGTTTTGCGGAGCCCGCCCACCGGCCGGTTGTAGTCCCGTTCGTCCCGCGCGGCGACTTCCGCTTGGACCTTTTCTAACGTCGTGGCGACGCCGGCTTTTTCCAACTCCAAAAGACGGCGTTGGGATCTGGTCTCCACTGAAGCGTCCAAAAAAAATTTAAATTGCGCGTCCGGGAAAACATCCGTCCCGATATCACGCCCTTCCAACACCGAGCCCCCATAAGGCGCGCTATCCACCCGGCCCATCTGCTGTTGGCGGGACACCAATATTTTGCGAACCGGGACCGAATTGGCGATATAGGCCGAAGCCCGAGTCACCTCGGGCGTGCGAATTTCTTGGGAAACGTCTTCCCCATTTAAAAAAACTTTATTCTCGGGATCGCCCGGCTTCAACTCAATCTTGGAGTTTAACGCGATTTTCTCCAACTCGACGTCACTATTCAAATCGGCTTTTTGACGAAGGGCCGAGAGCGTCACCGCCCGATACATGGCCCCGGTGTCAATATGGAGAAACCCCAGTTTTTTCGCCAACCGCTTCGCCACCGTGCTTTTCCCCGCGCCGGCCGGCCCATCAATCGCCACAATAATCACTCCGCTCATGGATCGTTCTCTCTATCATTAAGAAATATTGACAACCCTGCCTTACTTTTGAACAACGCCCTTCAACAATTTTTCGAAGCCCGGAAACGACGTGTTGATATTCTCCGTGTCTAAAATAGTCGTAGTGCCCACCGCAATCAAGGCGGCAACGGCCAAAGACATGGCGACCCGATGATCCCCCCCGGAGGACAACCGGCTTCCCCGCAAGGGGGTTTTCCCCTTAATTATCCATCCATCGGATTGAGGTTCGATATCCGCCCCCATTTTTTGAAGCGTCATGGACATCATTAGAATTCGATCCGATTCTTTCACCTTTAGATCCTCGGCGTTGCGAATCACGGTCAGGCCCTCGGCCTGGGTGGCCGCGACCGCCAAAATCGGGAATTCATCGATCATGCGCGGGACCCAATCGCCTTCCACCACCACACCCTTCAGCTTGGAGGACTCCACTAAAAGATCCGCCATGGGCTCGGTTCCAGAGCCGGTTTTCTGGGAAAAAATTTTAATTCTCCCGCCCATCCGTAGTAAAACATCAATCAAACCGGTCCGGGACGGATTCATGCCCACGTTTTTCAAAATGAGCTTCGAATTCGGGACCAGCAACGCCGCCACGATGAAAAAAGCCGCCGACGAGATGTCGCCGGGAACGCTTATTTTCCGCGCCCGAAAGGGTTTGGCCGGGCCTTCGTGAATGATTGACAACCCGCGCTTCTTTAAAGGAATTCCAAAAGTCTGAAACATGCGTTCCGTGTGATCGCGGCTTTGCGCCGGCTCGGTCACCCGGGTCGTCCCTTCGGCGAAAAGTCCCGCCATCAGGATCGCGCTTTTCACTTGGGCGCTGGCGATCGGCAGTTGATAAGAAATGCCCTTCAATTTCCGCGGGGTCAAGGTCAGCGGAAGGTAGTCTGAACCGCTCGGACCCGTGATCCGGGCGCCCATGAGCGTCAGCGGCGTCACCACGCGTTTCATCGGCCGGCGCCTGAGATATTTATCCCCGGTCACCCGTGTGGTAAAAGCCTGTCCGGATAAAAGACCCAGTAAAATCCGGGACGTCGTCCCGGAATTTCCGGCGTTCAGAACACCTCGGGGAGGCGTGAGTCCATTCAGCCCTTTTCCTTGAACCCAAACCCTTTCGCCTTGGCGTTTAATGGAAACGCCCATCTTTTTAAAGATATTAATCGTGGATAAACAATCGGCCGATGGAAGAAAATGAGTGATCTCCGTCACTCCAGCGGCCAAAGCGCCCAACATAATCGATCGATGGGAGATGGATTTATCGCCGGGCACTTCCACCGTTCCCTGAAGAGCCGTCGCTTGTGAGACAGTTAGTTTTTTCATAAATGATTTCGGGTTTTTTTCGCTTTTTCAAAATAGTCATGCCAACGCTTAAAATCTTTCAGCCTCACTTTTTTTTCCAACTCCAATAAATTCTTCCGGTACGCCGAAAGGAAAAAACCGATTTCACGGCTGTTCAACCTCAAAATATCGGCCCACATGGCCGGATTTCCCGCGGCCACCCGAGTCGTGTCGCGAAATCCCGTTCCGACCGCCTGCAGGACCGCCGGATGGGATTTCGCGTATTTTCCGTAAACCTCCACCAATGCGGACGCCAATAAATGAGGCAGGTGGCTCGTCAGGGCCACGTACTGGTCGTGGCGTTCGGGCGAAAGAACAACCGGCTTTCCGCCCACCCTCCGCCAAAAGCTTATCGCTCGTTTTAAAACACGCGGGGGGGTCTTGGGCAGCGGCGTAATGAAAATAATCTTTCCCGAGTAAAGATCCGCATCCGCGTTCTCAGGCCCCGACTTTTCCCGGCCCGCCATGGGATGGCTGGGAACAAAATGCCCGGGGGCCCACGAAAAGCGGGACGCGCCTTGGACGATCTCGCCTTTAACGCTGGAAACATCCAAAATCAGCGCGTCCGGGGACGCCCATTGTGAGATCTTCGGCAGCAACGAAACCACCTCGCTGGAATGCGCGCAAAGCAAAACGAGGTCGGCGTCTTGAACCGCCGAGTTGAGGTCGGGGGCCATTTTTAAAAGCCGGGATCCCCTTTTGCGGGAAGACGGCCGATGATTCCAACCCACCAAAGAAAAATTTTTTTGTTTGCGCAGCGCCAAAGCCAGGGACCCGCCCAATAAGCCCACCCCAATGATGGCGACTTTTTTTTGTTTTTTCGGGGAGTGTTTCATTTTAAACCTTGTCCCCCACAATCGATTCCAAAGATCGCAAGAATTTTTCCGTCTCGGCCTCGGTGCCTGTCGTGACTCTTAACGCGTCCGGTCCCATGGGACGGACAATGATGCCTCCGCGCAATAATTTTTCGTAAACGGCGGCCGCGCCGGAAATATTAAAGTAAATAAAATTGGTGTGGCTGGGCGCGTAAGCCAGCCCCATTTTTTTAAGCCCGATTTGAATTTTTTCCCGCATGGCCCGGTTTAAATCTTTAACCCGCTCCACATGGGATTTATCCCGAAGCGCCGCCTGGGCCCCCAGCATGGCCAGACTATTGACGTTAAAGGGTTGTCGGCCGCGTTGGGCGGCGTCCACCAAAGCGGGGTCCGCCATGCCATACCCCACCCGCAATCCGGCCAAACCAAATACTTTCGAGAAGGTCCGTAAAATAACCAGGTTGGGGTATTTTTCCAATAATCGGGTGGACTCAAAGTAATTTTTTTCATCCACATATTCATAATAGGCCTCGTCCAACACCACTAAAACCCGCGGGGGACAAATCTTCAAAAAAGCCTCGATCGCCAGCAAGGGCACCATGGTGCCCGTCGGATTATTCGGATTGCAAAGATAAACCAGACGGGTTTGGGGGCTCAACGCCTCGGCAAAAGCCTTCATGTCATGCGCGGCCTCGCGCAATGGAATGGGTTTCGCCGAGCCTTCAAATAATTGGGTCACAATGGGATAAACCACAAAACTCGGATCGGCGAAGAGCACTTCCTCGCCCGGGTTCAACACCAATTGGGCCAGTAAAACCAACAGCTCATTGGATCCATTTCCGATTAAAAACCGGTCCGCGCTGAGGTTTAAATGCTCGGACAAAGCTTGTTTTAAATAAAAAGCTGAGCCGTCCGGATAACGGTGAATTTGACCCACGCCTTCTTTGACCGCCGCCAAGGCTAACGGCGAGGGGCCCAGCGGATTCTCATTGGAGGCCAGCTTGGAGACTCCGGAAATCCCCAATTCCCGTTCCACTTCCTCGATGGGTTTGCCGGGAACATAAGGGGTCATCCGTTGAATATGGGGGCGAATAGGCACTTGAAACGTCATGGAACTTAATTTTCTCCGCGGGGATAGGACCCTAAAACTTTAACGGTCAAGGCCGCCTTTTCGATTTCGGCCAAGGCCTTTTGAACTGAAGGATCACTGATATGACCTGAAAAATCGATGAAAAAATAATAATCCCAGGCTTTTTTACGGGAAGGCCTGGATTCAATATTGGTTAAGCTGATCCCCCTTTTTTCGAAAGGATACAATAAAGAAAAGAGCGCGCCCACTTTATCCTTAATGGAAACCATAATGGAGGTGCGGTCGTTGGCCGTCGGCTTGGCTTGGGTTCTTCCAATAATGAGAAACCGCGTGCGGTTATCGCTTAAATCCTCAATTCGATTCGCGATCGATTTCAAATGATACAAGCGCGCCGCCAATTCGGTGGCGATGGCCGCCGCGTTTCCATTTTTCGAGGCCATCTGGGCCGCCTTGGCCGTGTTCGCGACCTCCACAGTTTTCACCTCGGGCAAATGGGTTTCCACCCACATCCTCGTTTGCGCCAAAGCCTGCGGATGGCTGTAAATCACTTTCACTTTTGACGGATCACCCGAAAGCGACATCAACATATAGGTAATGGGAATGGAAATTTCAGAGCAAATTTTCAAATCCGAATCCACGAATAAATCCAAGGTATGGTTCACAATTCCTTCGGTGGAATTTTCAACCGGAACCACGCCATATTGAACCCGTTCCCGCTCCACCTCTTGAAAAACGTCTTTAATCGCCGGCACCGGCGCGAAAACCGAGGAATGGCCGAATTTTTGAACCGCCGCAATGTGGGTGTTGCTGCCCGGCGGACCAAAATAGGCGATTTTCAGCGGGCTCTCCAAAGCCAAAGAGCCTGACATGATTTCCCGGAAAACGGCTTTAATCGCTTCGGCCGGAAACGGTCCTCGATTCGCCTGGGTCACCTTTCGATAAACCTCCATCTCCCGATGGGGCGCGTAAAACTGTTTAGAACCGGCGCTTTTGATCGTTTTAATTTGAAGCACAGACCGCGCCCGTTCATTTAAAAGGCGGACAATTTTCCCGTCCACGCCGTCAATGACATTTCGTAGTCTTTTTAACCGTTGATCTTCTTTTTTCACTCGAAAACCTCAAAACGGGATTAATATGATTTGAGCGTTAATTATATTTAGTTTAGGGGAACGCCGGTAAATAAAGATGAAAAAGATTGATAGCCTCAAGTGGCTTTGGACGATCAGCCTTCCGGCCTGTTTTTCCGGTTTTTTGATTTTTTACACGCTTTATCAATCCAGCGCCAAGTCCGCCCTCCAAACCGCCCAGCTGATCCAAACCCAATTAATTTATATCTTGTCTGAAAAAGATGACATGGAATTAATCGATTTTGGAAATTTTTTAAAAAATTCAAATCCTTTTTTAGCCCTCAACGCCTCCTCGAGCGGAAAAACCACGATTTCACTGGGCGATCTTAACCACGCGCCGGCGCGGCGTTACAATTCTCCGGGGTTTTATTTTGAATTTCCAGGCCATTGGATTTTCCATTCCATCACACCCCTCCCCGAATCGTCCGGTTCTCAATTGGATCTCTGCCTTCGTCTTCCTTTGGTCCCCAATCCTTGGGTTTGGGCGATCCTCAACAGCCTTCTTTGTCTTTTGATGGGGGTAGGAATCAAGATTCTGTTTTTCAATAAAGAGAACAGCCTTTCAAAGGAATTCGAAGCACCAGACTCGCCCTTGTCCTTTTCTAATATTGAGGAAACAGCGAGCCGAGCCTTCTCGGCTACCCAGCCCCCTCACTTGAGGGTGGATAAGGGCTATTTGGTGAAGTTCGCCTCGGAAACAGCCGCGGTCCTTCTCGAAAAAAAACCAAACCAGATTTTAGGGCATCATATTTTGGATCTATCACCCCATCCCGCTTTACTCGAAATTTTCAAACAGGGGCGAAACGGCAAAATCCAAAACGCCTTTTTGACGCCAACCGCGATAAGGGCTGAAGTCATTAACGAGGAAGCCGGATGGCTTATTGTGCTTGAGAAAGCGGAAAATGGCCAAAAGCATTGAGTTTTGTTGACTTTTTATCCACAAGGCCATAAACTGCCTGCAAATAGAAGGTTTTTATCACGTTATCACCAAGGTCATCCGATTGCGCGAAACCTTTAAAAGTCTCTCCATTTTTTCAGCAATGCTCTTGGTCTTATTGCTGATTTCATCCGGATGCGTTGTTAACATTCCAGGTTGCGGAAAAAGAACTCTTCCTTTCTTTAAAACAACCAATACTTCCCTTCCGATGCCGCCCCAATCCTCTTCCACGAGCGCTATCCCCGTGAACACGGTTTCTTCCAATCCGATCGCCTTGGGATCGGCCAAACCCGGCGCGCTCTCGACTCCCGGAGCCTCCCATCCTAAAGACCAGAGCCAAATGGAAATATCCCTGGGGTCTGAAACTACCTCCGCCGCTCCTGTTCCGCCGACCCCCACTCCCACCCCCGAGGATATGGAAGAATTCGCCTATACCGTGGTTGAAAATCAAAACCCAACCTTATGGACTATGAATACCGATGGATCCAACTCCACTCGATTAAGCCCCCCGGGAACCAGCGCTTGGTACCCTCTCTGGTCCTCGAATGGTAAGCTTTTAGCCTTTTTGTCCAACCAGGGTGAAACGGGAAAAGTGAATCTATTCTTCCTGAAAAAGGGCGAAAAAACAGCTCATCAACTGACCTTTTATGATGACATGGATCTGCCAATCCCCGGTACGATCAAGCCGCCTATTTCCTGGTCTCCCAAAAGCGATAAAATCGCCTACATTTACCATCATCAAATATGGCAAGTGGACCTTGAGTCCCAATCCAGCAATTCGTTGTTTACTCCGAGCGATCCCAGCTTTTCAGTGACCGATATTGACTGGGCGCCTTACCGCGACAATAAATCGATCGCCTTTTTCGTGCAAAAGGGTCAACGCGCCTTCGCGCTTTGGCTGGCGAACCCCCGCTTGCTCGACCGTTTAGAATTGGTTGAAATACCCTATGCGGCGCAAGATTTGTCCTGGTCGGCCGATACCGATCACGTGGCTTATCTCTATAACTCTAATTTCATTTACACGGCTTCGGCGGAGACCTCGCTTCCCCAACCCGTGATTCAAAACGCGAGCCCCCAATTAGGCCCTCTGATTCGCTATTCCCCGTCGGAAACCGGAACCGCCAATTTGCTTTTACTGGCCAAAAAAGACTTATCGGAGACGGATTATCGGGTGGCCTTGGTGGATCAAAAGAGTAAAGACCTGACCGATACGGGAACCCTCAAGTATTTAACCGAGCCCGGCGTCACCGACGCTTTATGGTCGCCGGACGGAACCAAAATAGCCTATCTTCAATCGGGTGATCTCTGGGTGATGAACGCCGACGGATCGAACAAAACCGAAGTTTCCGTCGCCGGCATTCAATTTCCTGATTGGTCGAGAAAATGAGCCAACCTAAAATGAAAAAACATTATTTTTTATGTTTAGCCGCCTTTTTAACACTGGCCTCATTCGCCGGCCTTTCCGCTCTTTCTTGTAAGAAAAAAGAAATCGTGGCTCCCCCGCCCGCGCCCACACCCCTTCCCGCCGCGCCCGCGGGGCTGGTTGTTTTTGTTCAAAGGGGACATCTGGCCATGATGGATCTCGTGACGAGTGAGATCACCCCCCTGACCAGTGGAACCAGCACCGAATGGTTTCCGGCTTGCTCGCCCAAAGGCGACGCGGCCGTCTATTGGTCAAACGCCGAAGGTGGAATTTATCAATTGTGGAAAATCGATCTGGGCGGGTCCCATCACCGGGAACAACTGACCTTCGACGAAACTAACTCATTAAAGACCAACGACGAGAATTTACTGATCAACGACTCCCCCTCTTGGTCGGCGGATGGGGAAAAAATTGTTTACGCGATTGAGGGAGACATCTGGATGATGGACGCCGACGGCTACAATCCCGAGACATTGCTCACCGACCATTCGGCGATCTGTCCCGTCCTATCCCCGGACGGAAAGAATGTCCTCTTTCTTTCCAGCGCCAGCGACAGCGTTTACAACTTGTGGTTGTTGAACATTTCCGATAAGTCCGTCACCAAATTGACCAACTACACCGATTGGAATGTAGGCTCCCCCTCCTATTCCAGCGACGGCCGAAAAATTCTTTTCAATCTTTACCGGGCCAATATGACCCAAATTTACACGGTGGATAGCGATGGAACCAACCCCGTCAATTTCACCACCAATACCCACAGCCTCTGTCCCCACTTCGCGCAAAACGACAAAAAAATAGTTTATTGTTCTGCCACCAGTGAGGATGATACCTTAAACATCGACATAGCCGATCAAAGCGGCGCCAACATCAAGGCGCTGACTTCCGACGGAGGCACTTCGCCTTCTTGGGCTCCCGGGATCCAAGCGGCCGTTTCGCTTCCCACCCCCATCGGGAAATAAACCGCCGCCTTAGTCTTCTTCGCCAAGCCGCTTGTCTAAATCTCCTTTAAAAGCTCCGGATAAAGCGGGAATTTCGGCGTCAGTTCCTTAATTTCGCCCAAAACCTTTTGTCGGACCGCCGGGTCCTCGGGGCTTTCAATAATGGCGTTAATCCATTGAGCCACTTGTTTCATCTCTTTTTCCCTGAACCCGCGGGTGGTTAAGGCCGGTGTTCCCAACCGCAAGCCACTCGTTAAGAGCGGCGACTCGGTGTCAAAAGGAACCGCATTTTTGTTGGTGGTCAATCCCGCCTCATCCAAAGCCAGTTGGGCCTGTTTTCCATTGACCTTCTTGTTGCGAAGATCGATCAGCATTAAATGATTGTCCGTGCCACCTGAAACGATCTGAAACCCCTTTTCAATCAAAGCCTCGCAAAGTGCTTTGGCGTTCTGCTTGATTTGCTTGGCGTAAGTTTTGAAGGAAGGATCCAGGGCTTCCCGGAACCCGACCGCTTTGGCGGCCACCACGTGCATCAAAGGCCCTCCTTGGATTCCCGGGATAATTTGACTGTCGATCAACTCGCTCATTTTTTTCACCCGCCCGCTTTTAGGCGCCGTAATTCCAAAGGGGTTCTCAAAATCTTTCCCCATCAAAATCAACCCGCCGCGGGGTCCCCGCAGCGTCTTGTGAGTAGTCGTGGTAACCACATGGCAGTAGGCCATGGGATTATTCAGCTCCCCGGCCACGATGAGACCCGCCGTATGGGCGATGTCCGCCCATAAAAAAGCGCCCACCTCATCGGCGATCTTTCGAAAGGCGGCGTAATCCCAGTCCCGTGAATAAGCCGAGGCGCCAATGCTGATCATCTTGGGTTTATGTTGGAGGGCCAAATCCCGAACCTGATCCAAATCAACCCTTCCATCTTCTTTGCGGGTTTGATAAGGAAAAAAGTTATACATTTTCCCCGAGAAATTCACCTTGCTGCCGTGGGTCAAGTGACCGCCATGGGAAAGATCCAACCCTAAAACCACATCGCCCGGTTGGACAAAAGTGAAATAAACAGCCATATTGGCCTGGCTCCCCGAATGGGGCTGAACATTCACATATTCGGCGTCAAAAAAGAGACGGCTGGCCCTTTCCCGGGCCAAATTCTCAACCCGATCCACATTTTCACACCCGCCATAATAACGATTCCCCGGATAACCCTCCGCGTATTTATTGGTCATCACGCCGCCCTGGGCCGCCATCACCGCTAGGCTGGTGAAATTTTCAGACGCGATCAACTCCAGCTTCTCATTTTGCCGTTTGATTTCATTTACGTTCGCGCTGTATACCTCGGGATCCGATTTTAAAAAATCAGAGAACATGTCCGCTCCTTGAATTGAAGTGTTGCCTATTCCAGCACAAACTTGGTTAATCTTCGAATCTTAACCGATCACCGACCTTCATTTGATGGCGGTCGATGAATCCCGGGCGCGCTTCAAAACTATGCCGGGCCGAAAAGCTCCCCCAAAATTTCCAAGGACCCGCCGCACGAAAAACCGAGATGATTTTTCCATCTTTCGATGTAAAAATCAAATCAGGCCGAAGAAAAGTGAAAAAAGTGTGCAGATACCGGCAATTCCGAAACATCAGAACATCATACCCGGACGGCCAGCGGAGCCGGCCCATCAAACCAATCAACCGCAGCCAAAAGTTATCCGCCGCCCGCATCTTTTTAATCAAATGGCTCTTCATTTTTAATTTAAAAGACTTAATAAGATGGGGCCGAAAATAATGAGGAACGTCACCGGCATAATAAAAAGTAATAAAGGAAGCAGCATTTTCACCGGCAATTCATTTACCTTTTTTTCAATCCGTTGGGCTTGTTTATCCCGCAATGAGGAGGATAGCTGGCGCAACGTTTTGGCGATCCCGGTCCCGAATTTTTCAGCGTGAACAACGCTCGATACCAAGAGGGAAACATCCGTCAAATTAACCCGGCGGCCCATGGCTTGCAAGGCCTCTTTTCGGCTCGAGCCCATCCGGGTCTGTTCCAAAACCTTCGAGAACTCATCGACCAGGGGTTGGGCCGCAGCGTTTTCCAAATAGTGAACCAACCCCTGCTCCAAGCTCAATCCCGCTTCCGCGCACAATGACAGAATTTCCAGCGCGTTGGGCAGCTCCCTTAAAATTTCCCCCTCGCGCCGAAGCGCTTTGTCCCGGATCCAACTAAAGGGCAAAAAAGTTCCCAGGACCCCCGCTCCCAATGAGATAAGAACATTTTGAACCAAAAACTGGAATAGGAAAAACGCGGCGAAAAACAAAAATATTTGATAAGAAAATAACTGGGTCGGCTTAAGTTCCGGCCGGCAGGCGCGGTCAATCCAGGCACCCAGCGCGCCGAGATATCGCGATAAAAATCGGGATTTTTTCAGGCTTCCGACAAACGCCTCAACGCGCTCCACGTAAAATCGCAAAGGCACCTTGCGTTGAGAAAGACCGGTTAGTATTTTGATTTGCAAATTTTCTTGGTAAAGATCCACCCGGCGCACCAAAGTGGAAGTCGTTTGAAAAACTATGAATCCGATCGAACCGGAAATGATAAGGCATAATAAATAAATCATTAAACCTCAATCCGCAACAGTTGTCGGATCCACAAAAAACCAATGGTTTCCATGAGAGCGGATAGAACCAATATTCCCCAACCCGCTTTTTGAGTCACCAAGGGCTTGAGGATGGTCGGGTCCATGGTAAAAAAAACGAGGGCGAGAATGAAGGGGAGAAGCCCCATCAAAAGCCCCGACAACCGGGCTTGGGCGGTCATGGAGTCCATTTTTCTTAATAAACGGCTTCTGGTTTCCGTTCCTTCGAGCAAAACCTCCAATAAATGAGTCAAGTTCGCGCCCGTGCGCCGGGATATCTTATAGGACTGCAGAAATTGGTGGAAATCGGCGAAAGCGGGATAGCGTTCCCCCATTTTAATCAGGGCCTGCTCCGAGGAGGCTCCCAAATCAATTTCAGCGCAAACTTGTTTCCATTCATCCCGGAGCGGTGCCGGGCTTTCCTTTGAAAGATATTCCAAAACCTGCGGAATGGTTTGCCCCGCTTTCAAGGCTTGAATGGCCATACCCAAGGTTTGTGGAAAAAGATCGTTCATTTTATCGATCCTCTTTTTCAACCGTTGCCGCGCTAAAAAAACGGGATAAAAACGCCAAGTCCCCCAGGCCAAACCCATGGTCAAAAAAACGAAAAAATAAACAAAGCCCAAGCCGATCGTGAGAAGACCCAGCGCCCCAAAAAGGTAAACCTTCGGCGGCGCCTTCATTTTTTTACCCGCGAACCGCTGGCCAAAACCAAAGGACGGGATCCGGTCACCCCGAGTGAGACGGAACAAAAAGAATACAAGCAAACCCACGGCCGCCGCCGAGACAAAAGCGATCCCATACATCCAAAAGAACGAACTCATTCCTTGTCCCCGTTTGATTTTTGAAAAGGCGCCTGCGAGTCAATTTGACGCACACAATTTCGGGCGTCTTCTTCGAAGGTTTTGTTCTTCGTGAAAGACAATAATTTTTGAAACTCGGTCTTCGCTTGGGTTGGGTTTTGTATCTTCAGGTAAATATTCGCGATCATCATTTGAGCCTTATCCGCGCTTGAACTGGCGGGGACCCTGTCCACGATGGCGCGATAAGCGGTGATCGCGTCCCCGACCTTGTTTTTCAGCAGAAGGCAGTTGGCGATCTGTAAATTGGCGTCCTCGCGCGGGTCGGTTTCCCCCGAGGCCGCCAATGGGCCATACTCACGGATCGCCCTGGAATAGTTGCCTTGCCAATAGTCGCAATCGGCGAGTAGTCTTTGGGCCGGCGAGGCCAACGAACCCTTCGGATCAGACTGCAAGAGCTGACGGAGCGCCCGAGCGGCTTGATGAAAATCGCCCCATCCGTAAACCATGGAATAGGCTTCCAAATAAAGCGCTTGCGACGTTAAAGTGGAGGCCGGGGCTTGAGAAACGATTTCTTTTGTCTGGCTTACCGCCGCGTCGTAGTTTCCATCCGCTATCGATTTTTGCGCTTGCGCGAGTTTGGGATCGCTTGAAATTCCGGCCGTCTCATGCCGGGAACATCCAAGACAACTCATCCCCACCATTAGATAAGCGGCGAATAATCGAATCAAACCACCCTCCCATTTCCCGCAAGTTTACATGGTTTCGGGAGCCGAAACTCCCAACAAATCCAAGGCGTTTCGAATCACGTTTTTGACCCCAAAAGCGAGGGCTAACCGGGCGTTCCCCAGCGCGGGCGGGGAGTCCAAAATCCGGTGTTTGGCGTAAAAAAGATGGAACTGAGCCGCCAGATTTTGAAGATAGGCGACAATACGATGGGGCTCATAACTACGGCCGCTTTCTTCCACCCATTGAGGGTACTCCAGGATTTCCTTAAGAAGTCCCATCTCCTCGACCGCCCCCAATTGGCTCAAATCCTCCAAATCGGAGGCGACCTTAAAGCCGGCGTCCACGGCTTTTTTAAGCAAACTGCAAATCCGCGCGTGCGCGTATTGGATGTAATAAACCGGATTTTCGTCGGTTTGCTTTTGCGCGACCGCGATATCAAAATCTAGATGGCTATTGGCGCTTCGCATCACGAAAAAAAACCGAGCGGCGTCTTTTCCGACTTGGTCGAGCAGTTCCTCCATGGTCACGAATTTCCCTTCCCGTTTCGACATCTTCACTTTTTCCCCGTCTTGAAGCAGATTGACCTGCTGGGCGATTAAAACACTGAAGTGATCCACCGGGTAGCCTAAAGCCAACAGCGCCGATTTCATCCGTTGAATATGGCCATGGTGATCGGGCCCCCAAATATCGACCAGCCGGTCAAAACCCCGGTTGAACTTTCCCGAATGATAGGCGATATCGGCGGTAAAATAGGCGGGAAGTCCGTTTCCTTTGACAATCACCTCGTCCTTGGGCGATCCAAACTCGGCGGTTTTGATCCAAAGCGCGCCTTCTTTTTCATAAACCAAGTCTTTTTTCTTTAGCGTTTCGACGATTTTTTCAACTTCCCCGGTTTGATGCAAATTTTTATTTTCGCTGAACCAGCGGTCAAAACGCACCCCGTATTTTTCCATGGCCGCGCGGTGCCAAGCCACGACTTGGTCCATTCCCCATTTTCCCATCCAATCACAAATTTCTTCCTTGGAAATTGTCTTGGACAACGCGTTAAACTCGGGATTGGCTTTAAGCGTTTGGGCCAAATCCTCCATGTAAGCGCCTTGATAACCGCCTTCGGGCGCCTCCACCGGGCTTCCGTTGATCCTTTGAAAAGCCGCCCAAAGCGACTCCCCAAAAAGTTTGGATTGAACCCCGGCGTCATTCACATAATATTCCCGTTCCACCTTCCAACCTGAGGCCGCGAGAAGATTCCCAATCGAGTCTCCCAGCGCGGCCGCCCGGGCGTTCACCACATTCAAGGGACCCGTCGGATTCGCGCTCACGAATTCCAAAAGAATTTTTGATCCTTTGGAGCGGTTGTTTTCCCCAAATTGCCGATCTTGTTGAATGGCGAAGAGAAGGGCTTCGTGATAAACCCGCGGGTTTAAAGTTAAGTTGATGAATCCGGGCGGGGCGATCTCGAGCTTTAGCAAAAAATCCTTGGAAAAGCTTAAATGTTGGACGATTTCTTGGGCGATCGCCAGGGGGGCCTTTTTCATTTTTTTAGCTAAGAACATGGCGACCGGCGAGGAAAAGTCCCCGTGCCCCTTTTCTTTGGGTATTTCGATGGAAGCCGCCACGTCGGAAAAGCCCAGCTCCCCCAGCGCCTTTTCAAACGCGTCGGTCAGTGTTTTTTTAATCCAAAAAATGTCAATCATGGGGGTTAAACTAACGTGGTCAAAATGGTTTTATAAATGAGCGAACGAACCTTTAACTCCACCATCTCAAAATCATTTTTGCGCCCCTCGAAAAATTCCACGATAGATCTTTCCAAATCGGGATTTGAGCCGGACAAAAACTCCACTTGGCGTTCCCCTTGAAAATCCGCGCTGACATGAATGAGCCCCAAGCCGGCGAAAGTTTGGAACTTCGCGTCCAGTCCTTCTTCGGAGACGGACAAAAGCTCGGACACCGCCTTCAATGAAAAATGGGAGCCTTTCAACAAAACCCAAATTCCCATCAAGGTTCGGGAAGTGGGGTTTGAAAAAAGCTGCTTGATCTTATTTTTTTCTGTTATGAGCTCGCTCACGCGCTTTTCCCCGTAAATTCAGATAGTCTTTTCCCACGGTCACCACCACATCGGCGTCCGCTTCCGCGGCCCCAGTCTGATCCACATCCTCTTGGCCCACGCCGAGCCGCTCCAACGCTTCGGCCAGCGCCACCGGGACGCCGATGGAGGATTGGACAAGGGTTTTGGGATAGTGAAATTGATCCGCGTTGGTCACTTCCGAAATGACGATTCCCGGCCCCTTTAAACGGCCCGCCACCCAATCCGCGGCATTTGTTATACCACATCCGTTCAAAATTTTAACTCGCACCACCGCTTCGGTTGTTTGCGCGGTCGGGGGAACGGGAGTTGAATGGGGGGCCGGCGCGCTGGTGGTTTGGGCGGCCGGCACACCTTCGATCGGAAGACCGGCGGGCGGCCGGGTCGCCAAACACAGGTAAATCCGGTCCAGGGCCGTCAGATTATCAAAAGCCACGTTGTTGTCGACGCCCCAAAGGCTTTTCAGCCCCCCGCCGATAAACCAAGGCCAATCCCCCGGCGATCCGGAAACGCCGACCAACCATTGTCCCCCGTTTACTTCTTGTCCCAGCGACTCGATCGCGCTGACGTTTTTTTGATCAAAGGCGTCTTGTAATATTTTTTTTTGCGCGTCGGTCAAACTGATCGGAGCCATTTGCCCCCGGGCCCCGGATAAAAATAAATTAACTCGAAAGGCGTCCACCCCTTCCGAGGACCTCTCAACCCAAAAGACGCTCAGCGGCGAGCGGGACAAAGCCTGATAGCTTGTCCAGCTCAAAAACAAAACAAGGGCGAAACCCATTAACCATCCGATCAAGGCCTTCATTTTCCGTCCTTTGATAAAAAAGCGTTCCATGTCAATAGCAGCCGGGGGTGAACCATCTCGCCGTTCTTTAAAAGCTGTTCCAAGGTGAGGACTGTTTTCACTCGAACCCCTTCAGCTAATCCACGCCGGGCCGCGGCGCGGGCTAGCCCCACTCCCTCAAAAACCCGGCCCGGCTCAATGAAATCCGCCACAAACACGACTTGCGCCAAGGGCCCCATTCTTTCCCCGCCTAACGTATGCGATCGAATGGCTTCCAAAACCGCCGCGTCCTTTAATTTCCATTTTTTGAGCGCGATGGCCGCCCCCGCGTGGGGGTGCCAAAGCCCGGGCATCCGTTTCTCGAGCCGGTCCAATCGAAAAGGCGTTCCCCTCAGCCAGCTTAACATTTGTGCGCGTGTCATTTCCTTGGCGCAATCATGAAACCATGCCGCCAGCCTAGCCTTCGAGGCCGATTGACCGAATCGCCCCGCTAAATCGCCGGAAGTCTTGACCACCCCTTGGATATGCTTAAACCGCCGGGGACTGACCTGGCTTTTCACCCAGGCTTTTAGTTTTTCATTTTCCCGAATCAACCGTAAACACCCGTGTAGGCGATTCCGCGGATAATCGTTTTTTGGAAAGCGATTAAAAGCAAAACAGACGGCAAGGTCGTGAGGACCAACGCCGCCAAAACAATGTTCCATGGCTCGCCCATATCAATTAATTTTTGAACCCCTAAAACCAAGGGGTAAAAATCCGGATTGTTCAATACCACCAAAGGCCAAAAGAAACTATTCCAAGTCGTTACAAAGGAAAAAATGGCCAAAATAGCCATAATGGGCCTGGTCATCGGGATGATGAAGCCAAAGAAAACCTTCAGCTCGCCGCATCCGTCGATTCTGGCCGCGTAAAGAATTTCGTTGGGAATTGAGTCGTAAAAATCCTTCAAAAGTAAAATTCCAAAAGCGCTGAAAATGGACGGCAAAATAATGGCCCAGTAGCTATCCAGCATATTGACGCCGGGGAAACCGGGCCCCAAGGGGAAGTTTTTAGTGATCAAGTAAAGCGGAATGATTAAAACCTCAAAAGGAACCATCAAACTCGTCATGAAAAGAAGAAGAATCCCCCCGGCGAACTTCACCCGCAATTTGGAGATGGAATAGGCGGCCATGGAGCAAAAGAGCAGTTGCCCCGCGACCACCGCCGAGCAAATGAACAAGCTGTTCAAAAGATAGCGCACCAAAGGGACCAATTGAAAAGCTTGGAAATAATTATCCAGTTGAATGGATTGGGGCAAGTAACTTTGCGGAACGGCGTAAAGCTCTTCCGGAGTCTTAAACGACCCTAAAACCATCCATAAAATCGGGGAGATGATAACGAGCGCGCCCAGAAACAGGCCCAGATTTCCCAGCGCCAGAAACAGCCTCACTGAGGCGCTCCGCCGGTCCTGTGGGGAAAAAAGCCCGCGGATCTTGGGAGCGGGCGCCGCCGGGATCTTTTTTATTTTTTGATTTTTTTCCATTCCCATTTTCCTATCGGGAAACTTGTTTTAACTGATACAAACGAATCATCGAAAAAATAAGCAATACCCCAAACATGAGCATGGCCATCGCCGAAGCGTAGCCCAAATCCATGTTTCCGAAGGCGGTTTTATAGATATAGGTGCCGATGACCTCCGTCGAATGCATGGGACCGCCGTTGGTCATCACATACACTTCGGTAAAAATTTGAAAGGTCGTCAAAACCTGTATAATGAGCAAAATTTGAATCACCGGCAAAAGGTACGGCAACGTGATACTGACCAGCTTTTTTCGAATGGACGCTCCGTCCAGCTCCGCCGCCTCATAAAGCTCATCCGGCAGATTTTGCAAGGACGCGTAATAGATCAGCATAAACCAGCCCATGTTCTTCCAGACAAACATCACCACAATGGAAAGCAGCGCCCAACGGGGATCGCTCAACCAGCCGATCCTAGAATGGGGGTCGCCCGTCAGCGTTTGCAAGATCGAGTTAAAGACCCCGAACCCATCGTCAAACATCCACCGCCACAAATTGGCGGCGGGCACCACTGGAATCACGAAAGGCAGTAAATACATCACCTTCATCATGCCCTTTCCCCGGGTAACCTCGTTCAATAATATCGCTAAAAAAATTGGCGGCCAAAACCCGATCACGAGGGACGCCAAGGTGAAAGCGACCGCGTTCACCACCGTTTGCCAGAAAAAAGAGTCGCCGAAGGCCTTTTCGTAATTATCCCAGCCCGCCGGATCGCTCGTTCCCAGCGGACTATAGTGGGTCAAGCTGATCTGAAAACCTTTGATCATGGGATAAAGATAAAAAACACAAAATAATAAAAGCGCTGGGAACAAAAACCAAAAGGCCTGGGCCCGATGGCTTAAGGGATGCCAACTCGCCTTTCCCGGTGTGATCGGTTTGTCCGGCTCAATCGGCTTATCAAAAATCGAGGCGACTTTCCGCCGGTCGCGTATTTTCCCCGTTTCTTTCCGGTTTTGAATAATGGATTTCGCCCGGTCTTCCACGGACTGATCCACTTGGCCTTGTAAAAAAGGGGCGTTTTCCAGATTCTCGGAAGCCGGCGCGGAAGAAGCCGCCGGAATTTTCGACGCCTCGGAGGATCCATCCAAGCCCAGTTGTTTCAAAAGATCTTCCCGCGCCTTGATATATTCGGGCTCGGGACCGTCCTCGATCTCCAAACCCAAATCACCCTCAGGTTCTTTCCCCAAATCCGAGGGCATCTGAACGGGCTTGTGCTCTTCGTCGTCGTCATAAATGGAAAAGGGTTTAAAGTCTTTCGGCAAGCGGCGGCTCCTAATTCAATTTAGAAAAAATATCCCGGTCGGCTTTTTTAGCGTAATCCAGCAGCAGTTGGGCCGGATCCGCGTCCGGGTCCAGTAAAACCTCTTGAAGCGGGTCCTCGTCCAGCAAATCCCGGACTTCAGGCCAGCCATTGACATGGGGCTCAAAGTGAGCCGTGGTGATGGCGTCCTGGACCATTTTAAACTCGGGTTGGTTTAACAAATCGGTGGCCGAGCTGAACGCGCCCGGAAATATGACCATATTTAAATCATGCATTCGCTTCCATTTCCAAAGCTGATTGGCCGGTGAAAGCTCAAATTCGATCCATTTCCAGGCCGCGTCCTGCTTGTCCTTGGAGGAAGTGGAATTAATGATGTAAATTTGCCCGCCCAGATGGGCCGCGGGGCCCGCGGGGCCCGCCGGCAAAGGTGCGATTCCAAAAGAATCCGCTTTAATTTTATAGCGGGTGATCAAAGCCGGTAATTCATCCGCCACCCCAAAAAGCATGGCGACTTTTCCCAAAGCGAAAAGATGAAGGAGCTCGGTCTCATTATTTAAAACATCCGGTTGAAGCACGTCATACTTCCACCGAAGATCCTTCCAAAAATTAAGAGCCTGAACCGCCGGCGGATCGGCGAAAGCCGAAACCACTTTATTATTCTCGATTTTTGTCATGTCCCCGCCGGCCTGCCAGACAAAATCCTGAAAATACCAGGTTTTGGGCACCAGCCCTAACCCATATTGCCCCTGGTCCCTTCGGGTCAATATTTTCGCGGCGGCGGCCAACTGGTCCCAATTGGCGGGAGGCGTATCCGGATTAAGCCCCGCCTGAACAAAAAGGTCCTTGCGGTAAAGTAAAAATAAAAAATAAGTGTCCGCGGGAACTCCATAGGTATGGTCTCCCACCTGGGTGCTTTCCCATAACACAGGTTTGATGTAGTCCTTTTGACTCCAGGTTTGGATGTAGTCATCCACCGGTTTTAAAAAACCCATGTTGGCCAAGGTTTGGACGGCGCCGACCCATACCTTCACCAAATCCGGCCCCTTGCCGCCGGCCATCACCGTGATGAATTCTTCGGGCTGGTAGGTCCTTTCATAGCTCTCCACTTTGATGTCCGGGTTGGCTTCCTCAAAACGATCGACCGTCTCATCCCAAATCTGCCGGTCCAAGGGCAAGGACTTCGGGGGACGATCCCATAACACCAGATGGGTCACGGTTTGATCTTGAAGGGTTTTTCGGTTTTCCTGGATGAGAAACTGGCTCAGTCCAAGCGCCAGTCCGGCGACAACGAGAAGACCTAAGAGTTTTCTCATTAAAAGGAAAGCCTTTCTTGGGAAGTAAGGCTGTTATTTTAACAAATTTTCGGGATTTTGTCGGTTGGAATGACTCGGCTCAACCCGTCTAAGGCTGGGTATAAAGCGTAATCGTGGCGCGGCGCTGCTTATCGGCGGGCTCGGCCCCAGCCGCGTCCTTCAGCGTTTCACGGGCGGCATAACCCAAGGCGAAAACCTTATCCGCCGAAACCGAGAAGGTCTTCATCAAATACTCCCGGACACTGTCGGCCCGGTCATGCGAAAGCGTCACCAAATCATCGTTTTCAGCGGAGTCCGCGTAGCCCTCGATCACAAAAATACTTTTATCCAGGTAAGGTTTAATGGAAATGGCGGCTTGTTGTATTTCCTTTTTAGCTTCCGGGCTCAGGGTATCCGCTTCATCGGCGAAATAGACCGTCGTTAAGTTAAGCGAAAGACTGGCCTGGCCCGCGGGAGCCTTGACTAAAACTTGAATGGGAAAATCGTCGGTTTGGGTTATGTTACCGGCTTTATCTTGGACCCAAAACTCGGCCCGCACAAAGCTTCCGTCCGGAATGGTCTCCGCAGAGTCCAATTTGCCGTTCCAAGCCACCTCTTCCGGCGGGGCGTCTTGCCCCAGGAAAGTCTTCAAAACATTGTCATCCTCATCCAATAACTTCACTGACCAGTTTTGAATTCCCGCCGAATCCTCGGCGCTCAAATGAAGGCTCAATTTTTCCGTTTTGGAAAAATCAACCCAATGATCGTCTCCTTTTAAAGCGGCCGCCGGCGGCGCGCTGCGGACGATAATTTCAACCGGCTCCGTGCTTAACTGGTCCCCTAATTTATCCACCGCGCTCAAAGTGCACTCATAAGTTCCATCGGGGACCGGCAACCCTTTCAATCCCCGTCCGTTCCATTTGAGGGTCTTCGGGATTCGAACCTTGCCTTTATGTTCATAAACCACCTCATGGGTGACGGCGTTTTCCACTTTCAATTCCCAAGTCGGAGCGTCATAGGAACCGCCCGGGTCCGGCGTGAATAAAAGTCCGGGCGTCTTGTTCGTCTTCGCCATGGACAAATAAGGCGAGTTGACCGTCATTCCAAAACGCGACCGGGCCGGAACAATTTGCAAGTCGGTGAAATCGTCGGACAGCAAATCATTGGAAGCGTTGAAGGTTCGAAGATTGATTTGATAAACGCCTTCGGGAAGCGTTTTTCCGGAGTCATCCGTTCCATCCCATGCCAGGGCCGAAAAAGGCTTGCCCGTTCCGTCGATTTTCCGGTAAATTTTTCCGGTCGAGTTTTTAATCAAAATTTCCCAGCCCGCGATATCGTCCGGCTTTTCACCCGGGAAGGTGATCTGAGTTGTTTTTTGGGCGCCGGACTCCGAAATCAAACTAGGCTGCGCCGAAACCTGCATTTTTCGTAAAGGAACTCCCGAAACCGGCCTTCCGGTATGGGAGATCGACGCGGACGGCTCTTGCGCGGCCTGTTCCTCAGGCTCCGTGGAATGCCCCAGCGTAATTTCGCCGTTGCTATCGGTTTGCTCGGTCTTGTTTTTATTCCAATCATCCAACCGGTAAACAAAAGTTAAAAAATTGGAAACTTGCTTGAAATCGGTCGAGACCTCGAAGGCGTAAGTGATCTCAAAAGGTTGGGCGGGATGATAGCCGCCGCCCAGCGTGAAGGCCCCATCGTTTTGAAACATGTCGTTATAACCGACCCGGGCCGAAAAATTCCGGTCTTGAAAAAACCGCTCCGCGCCCAAATCAAACTGGTCGTGCAACAAAGTGGGCCCCAAAGTCTTATCCACAAAATCAGCGTCCATTTCAATCCGCGTGTCTTGGATCGCGTCATAGGCCGCGCCCAGGGAGAAGGTGCGGGTCACGGATTCCTCGCCCGTATTTGAAAAGCGAATCTCGGAGCTTAAATCCTTAATCGTTAATCCAAAGGAGGCCAAGGTTCCCTTGGAATCCCTGAGGTTATAGGTAAAACCTAAATCCATTCCAAATCCGCGGCCAGGGCCTTCCACCGAATTCGCCGGATTGGAAAGAAGCAGATATTTGAGGTTCAATCCCAAAGACAGATCCCGGGACGAGTCCAGCGGCAGGCCGACGGATCCCACAATGGCCGTGTTGGAATAACCGCTGTAAAACCCGGTGAATTGGGAGAGCGCGAAAACCGTCCCATCTTGAAGCGGATAAAGAACAACGTTGTTTAAATCAAAAGTTCCTTGAGGAGCAAGCCCCAGCCCGATTTGTCCCATGGGAACCGTGGCTTGGGCCAATCCGGCCGGATTGACTTCAATCGAGTGGGTTCCGCCCACGATGGCGCTGTCCGCTCCCCCCATTCCAATTCCATAAGCGTCTTGGACGGGAAGCGGATCGATGGCCCAAGAAGGTTCAACGATAAATCCCAGTAAAAACAAAAAGGTAATCGTGCGTGGTATAAGCGATGAATTCAAAATTTAAAATCTCCTGCCAATCAATGCGTTTTTTAAAAGGAATTTACTGGATTCGCGAAGCCAGCTCATAGAGCGTTGGCACAAGAAACCATTGTAATAATTCTATAGTGAGGGCGGCAAAAAGAGGGGACAAATCCACGCCTCCCAGCTTCCAAGGCGGCACCAGGCGCCTAAATGGGGCCAAAATCGGCTCTGTAAGGGCCAAAACAGCCCGAACCAAGGCATTGTAGGGGTCGGCGTTAGCCCAGGATAAAACCACCCGAACCAGGATCACAATCAGCGCCAAGTCCAAAAGGGTGTCCAACAATTTAGCCAGCGCCGTCAATAAATTCGCCAGAATGAACATGTCAGCCTTTCGCCTTTCGAGAAGAATCGGGCGATAAGATCACCCAATTGGACTCTTTGAGTTTTAAGTATTGACGGGCGGCTTTTTTAATCTGATCCGCGCTCACCCGCTCCACCCGCTTCGAAAAATCCTGCACCACTTCGGCGCCGGGCCCGATCAACTCATACCGAGCGAAGGAACCCGCCTGGGAACGGTTCGCCTGCAAACCTAATTGGTAAAGACCGATCATATAAGTCTTCGCCCGTTTCAGCTCATCGGCCGGGATCGGTTCCTCAATGATCCGCGTCAAGACTCGAGCCATTTCCCTTTTCACCATTTCTTGTTTCCCCGGGGCGCATCCAATATAAATTTGATAGATGCCGGCGTACTCCAAGGCTTCATGAGCGGCGAAGACGCTGTAAGCCAAACTGTTCTTTTCGCGCAACTCAACGAAAAGCCGCCCCCCCATTCCATTCAATAAAGTATTCAGGACCCGGAAGACAAAATAATCCTCCTGGTTAAAGTGCGGCGCGCGGAAACCCAAAACCATGTTCGACTGCTGGCTCTTGCTTTTCTCAAATGAGGACTTTAATTTTGACGACACCGGCCGGATCGGGCCCCGGGACTTTTCCGTCATCTTTTTCGGAACCCGGGCAAATGAATCCTCGATCATTTTTTTAACCTTCAACGGATCCACATCCCCCACCACCACCCAGGTCATGTTCGACGCGAATAAAAACTTCTTATACCAATGAATGACATGATCCCTGGTCAATCGGACAACCGACTCCGGGGTTCCTTGAGGCGGATGGGCGTAACAAGTTCCCGCGAAAGACAAGACATCGGATTGCAAAAGCGCGTATTCGGCCGGATCGTCCTTGAGCCGCTTGAGGGCGGCCAATTGCATTTGCTTTTCCTTCTCCACTTCCGCTTTTAAAAAAGCGGGCGTTAAAAGCGTTTCCGTCATCAAGGCGAAGGATTCGGCGAACTGATCGCTCAAGCTCTCAACCGTCAGGCCCCAATAATCTTTTTCCAGTATGGGGTCCACATGCGCCGCCAGCCGCTCCACGGCCCGGGAATATTCGCCGTAAGATTTTTTCTCGGTTCCCTTGAGCAATGCCTTGGTCATCAAGGCGGTCAAACCGCTTTGCCGCGCGGGTTCGTCCCGGAATCCGCCCTTCAGATAAACCCCCAAGGAAACCAAAGGAACCTCATGCCTCTCCCGGATCAAAAGTTTTGATCCGTTCGAAAGGCGAAACCTTTGAAGCGATTCGCGTTTTTGAACGGGCGATGAGGCCGGCGGCGCGGCGGGAGACAAAGCGTCCTGAAGTAAGCTTTGCCAAGAAGTGCCCGGGGCAAAGGCCTTATCCGACGCCGGACGGTAAAAAAGAAGCGTGGCCCGGTGGGGCCGTAAATACTTTTGGGAAACCCGCTTTAGGTCGGAAGCCGTCACGGCGTCCAAGGCGGCCAAAAACTTTTCCTCCAGCCGGTAATCCCCCTGCAACTGCCAATAGCCCAAGGATTTCGCCTGTCCATCCACGCTTTGCTTCTCGTATATTTTGGAAGCCTTGATGCGTGTTTTTATTTTATGAAGCTCATCCGGGGCCGCGTCCGCTTCATTGAGCTTGGCCACCTGCCCCATCACTTCGGTCAAAAAGCGCTCCACTCTTTTTCGATCGGTCGCGGCCTGAAAGACAAAGGACCCGCCGTATTTTCCCGTGAAATGATCGGCGCCCACCTCATCGGCCGACCGGCTGCCTTCCCGAATCGAAAGGCTTAAGCGGCTGGAGCCGCCGTCGGAAAGGATGGATTCCAATATTTCCAGGGCCGCGGCGTCCGGATGGTCGATGGACACGGTGGGAAAAGCCAGCGAGACATAATATTGTTGAACATCCCCCGGCTGGTCCAAAAACTGAAGCGCCCGGGGCTCCTGGTCCATCTCAAAGCCGCGTCCGTGCGGAGCCGGCCGCGAGACATTTTCAAAATGGTCCCGAACCCATTTTTCGGTCTCCTCAATGGAGACGTCCCCCACCACGCAAATGACCGTTTTCTCCGGGACATAATGGCGCTTGTAATAGTCTTGGAGATTTTGGCGGGGCACGGCTTTTAAAACTTTCTCATCCCCGATGACGGGCCAATGATAGGGATTTTTTTTAAACACGGCCTTGAACAATAATTCCCAGGACCAGCTCCAAGGATCATCTTTGCGCATCTTCATTTCCTCAAAAACAACTTCCTTTTCCTTTTCCAGCTCGCCCGCGTCAAAGGTGGAATTTAAAAAAGCGTCGAACTGGATATCCAGTGCCTTAAAAATTTGCGCGCTGGGAAGAACGATATAAAAGCAAGTGTGCTCGAAACTGGTGAAGGCGTTGAGATAGCCGCCCGCCGCTTCCACATCCCGGGAGATCTCCCCCACGCCCCGTTTTTGAGTGCCTTTGAAGATCATGTGCTCAATCAGGTGCGCCATTCCCCGTTCCGTCGGCATTTCGTCGATGGAACCGGCCTCGACCCAAAGATTGAGCGAGACCACGGGAACCGAAGTGTCTTTTTTAATGAGAAGGGTGGCGCCATTGGACAAACGGACTTGATGAACAGTGGAAAGGACCGGAGAATTTAAATCAGATTTCAAAGGGATTGTCCAAAATCGTACTTTTTGAAAAAGACGGGGCTGGAAGCACCAGAAACTGGTGCGGAAGGGGGGAGTTGAACCCCCATGGGGTTGCCCCCGCTAGAACCTGAATCTAGTGCGTCTGCCAATTTCGCCACTTCCGCCTGGTGAACCGTTCAACTTTTCAAACTGAGGGAACCTTGTGTAAAAAGAGGCCGTAGTATAAAGTAGCGTCCGATGGGTGTCAAGCAATGGGCCCCGCACGTCAAATTCAAGACAAACTGCTCTTCTTCCGAGAAACGCAAGTCGTTCTTACCTTGTTTTGGACGCTCTCTTTAAAATAAAGAACTATCAAACACACGAACAGGATTAAAAAAGACATGCCGAAAAAAAACAGATCAAGAAACCGCTCTTCTTCCTCAGGCTCCGGACGCAGAGGCAAGGCCCCGGGACATTCTTCCCACGAAAACCGCTCACATAAAGACAAACCCTCCGGCGGCTATGAGGTATTGGGCATTGTTCAAGCCAATGAAAAGGGATTCGGGTTCTTAATCCCCCAAGACGGCTCACCGGACGCCTTCATCCCTCCCCATCAAATGCGGGATATTATGAATGGCGACACCATCAAGGCCCGGGTCATGAACGATCCCCGCAAGGCCGGTAAATTCATCGCCGAAACCCTCTCCATTGAAAAAAGGGCCTATCAAAGCTTGGTGGGAACCCTGGTCAAAGAGCAAGGCCGGGCTTTTTTAAAGCCGGATGACGCGCGCCTGACCGATATGGTCGCCCTCAAAAGCTGGCCGGCCCATGGAAAAGAAGGCCAAAAGGCCGTCGCCCAAATCACCCATTGGCCCAGCGCCACCGAGATTCTTCAAGGCACCGTGACCGAAATCCTCGGCTTTCCCAATGAGCCGGGCGTTGATATGAAAACGGTCATCTTCAAATATCAATGGCCGACTTCCTTCTCGAAAGGCGCGATGTCCGAAACCCTGGCCCTGCCCCCGGATCCTCAGCCAAAAGACTGGGAAGGCCGTTTGGATCTTCGAAAAACACCCATCCTCACCATTGACGGCGCCGACGCGAAGGATTTTGACGACGCCATCTCGCTGGAAACCACACCCGAGGGCAATTACCGCTTAGGGGTTCACATCGCCGACGTGTCCCATTATGTGCGCGAAACCAGCCCCTTGGACGTCGATGCCCAAGCCAGGTCGACCAGCCTTTATTTAGCCGACCGGGTTTTGCCCATGCTTCCCCACGAACTATCGGATGGACTTTGCTCTTTGCGCGAAGGCGTCCCCCGCTTGACCCTCAGCGCCTTTTTAATTTATTCGCCTTCGGGCAAGCAGTTAAAAACAGAATTTTGCGCTTCCGTGATTCAAAGTTTCCGCCGGGGCACCTATCAGGAAGTCCAAGACGTTTTGAATAAAACCGCCACAGATCAAGTCAAACAGAAGTATTCCGACTTAGAACCGATGCTGCGGGAAATGTTGAAGTTATCCCATTTAATCCGAAAGGGCCGGGAAACCGCCGGCGCCCTTGATTTTGATTTCCCGGAAATTCGGGTGGTTTTAGACGCCGCCGGAAACCCGATTGATGTCAAAAAAACCGAACGTTTGGAAACCCATAAGTTAATCGAGGATTTCATGGTGGCCGCCAATGAAGCCGTCGCCACCTACTTAAGCGAAAACCATCTTCCGGCCATGTACCGCATCCACGAGCCTCCGGACATGAAGGATTTGGAAGAAATCATCGCCTTGATGCAGGCTTACCGGATTCCCTTCGAGAAAAAGGACCTCACCACGCCGATCGGCTTGCGGCATTTGATGGAATCGGTCAAGGGCCACCCGCTGGAACCGGTCATCTCCATTTTGTCGCTGAGATCCCTCAAATTGGCGGTTTACTCCTCCAATAACGCGGGCCATTTCGGATTGGGCCTGAAGTCCTATTGTCATTTTACTTCCCCCATCCGCCGTTATCCGGACCTGGTGGTCCATCGGGCGCTTAAAAAGTCTTTCGATAAGGCCAAGATCAAGGGCGACATCCATCACTATGAAAAATTGGCCCACCACTGTTCCCTGCAAGAGCGCCAAGCCGAAAAGGCCGAGCGCGAAAGCCAGCGCATCAAGCAATTGAAGTTCATGGAAGACAAGGTCGGCCAAATCTTCACCGGCTTGGTCCGCCACATGACCGCCCACGGGGTTTATGTGGATATGGAGCCCTACGGTTTGGAAGGCTTTGTGCCCATTGAAAATTTAACCGATGATGATTATCAATTTGATGAGAAATCCATGGTCTTACGCGGCCAACGGGGTTCTTTTGTCCGCTACGGCGAAAGAATGAAAACCCGAGTCGTGTCCGTGGATCCCATCCTTCAAAGGTTGACCCTGTCCAAAGAATATGCCTGAACGCGCGCCCAGTCAGCAAAACCGAAAGGCTTTCCACGATTATTTCATCCTGGAAAGCCTGGAAGCCGGCATTGCCCTGGTGGGCTGTGAGGTGAAATCCATCCGCCTGGGAAAAGCCAACCTCCAGGACAGTTTTGCCCGGGTGGAAAACGGCGAAATCTTCCTCTATGGGATGCACGTCACCCCCTACGCGCAGGGCAACCGCTACAATCCCGATCCCACGCGGGCCCGAAAACTATTACTCAACCGCTCTCAAATCGAACATCTCACCAGCAAGGTTCAAGAAAAGGGCCTCACCCTGGTGCCGGTGAAGCTTTACTTCAAAGACGGGCGAGTAAAGATTCAATTGTCGGTCGCCAAGGGTAAGAACGTCAAAGACAAGCGGGACAAGCTGAAGGAAAAAGAAGCCAACCGCGATATCGACCGGGCCCTCAAAAACCGCTCCCGGCGTTAATTGTTTAAGGTAATTTCCCATCGTGAACGAGTTGGAGATGGGGCGAAAGTTCCGCTAAACCTCAGGCCTTTGCCTGCGGCACCTGGCTGTTCTTCATCTCTTTCAACATCCTGAAAAACTGTTCTTCGGACAAGGGATGGCTGAAGTAATAGCCCTGAACCTGGTCGCATTGATGGCTCTTGAGAAACGCCAGTTGACCCTCCGTCTCCACGCCCTCGGCCACCACGCTCAGCTTTAAGCTGTGGGCCAAAGCGATGACCGCGGTCACGATGGCCGCGTCATTGGGGTCGGTGGCGATATCCCGCACAAACGAGCGGTCGATTTTCAGGGTCTCCAACGGAAACCTTTTGAGGTAGCTCAACGAGGAATAACCCGTTCCAAAATCATCCAGTGAAAGATGAATCTTCATTTTTTGAAGCTCATTCAAGGCCGAAATGGTGAAATCGGCGTTCTTCATGGCGATGCTCTCAGTAATCTCAAAACCCACATATTGGGCGTCCAGGCCCGTCTCGGCGATGACCTTGGCGATCGAGGTCACCAAATTGCGCTGTTGGAACTGCCGAGCGGACAAGTTGACCGAAATGCAGACTTTGGGAAGCCCCATGTCCTGCCATTTTTTATTTTGCTGGCAGACTTTTTTAATCATCCATTCCCCGATGGGGACAATCAAACCGGTGTCCTCGGCCAACCCGATAAATTCGGTCGGAAAAACCAATCCTAAATCCGGATGCTGCCAACGCACCAAAGCCTCTACCCCCACCATCTGGCGGCTGACCAAATCAATCTGCGGTTGATAATGAACGACGAACTCCTCTTTTTCCAAAGCCCGGCGAAGGCTGTTTTCCATTAGCAGCTGTTTAAAGGCGCTCACATTCATGACGGAGGCGTAAAGCTGGAAGTTATTGCGGCCTTGCTCCTTGGCCCGGTACATGGCGGTCTCGGCGTTTTTCAGCAAGATTTCAGCGTTTTCACCGTCATCGGGGTAAAAAGCGACTCCCATACTGGTCGTCAAGTGCAGTTCATGATCGTTGATTCGAAAAGGCTCGGCCAGAATCTCAAGAATCTTCTGGGCATGTTGGGTGGTTTCATCCACTTGATTGACTTGGGGCAAAAGCAAAGTGAACTCGTCCCCGCCAAAACGGGCGATGGTTTCCCCTTCCTGCATGGATCCGATCAATCTTTCGGCCACCGCCACTAAAAGCCGGTCCCCCAAAATATGCCCCAAGGTCTCGTTGATATTTTTGAAGCGGTCCAAGTCGAGAATGATCACGCCCAGGGACTGCTTGTTTCGATGGGCGTGGCTCATGGCCTGTTCCAGGCGGTCTTTAAAAAGGGTCCGATTGGGCAGATTGGTTAAGGGGTCGTAATAGGCCTGCCGGCGGATGGTTTCCTCGGCCCGCTTGCGGTCGGTGACATCCCGGGCGATGGAAAGCACGGCCTTTTGCCCGTTGCGAAGAAAGGTATGCGAGTTCACTTCCACCGGGATTTTAAGCCCCGTCTTGGTGACGTGAATCTTCTCGTAGGTGATGTGCTCTTGGCGGAGGGACTTTTTGTAAATCTTCGGCATTTCATTTAAGTCTTCCGGCGCCACGATATCTAAAGGAGTCATGGTCAGAAGCTCGGCGCGGCTGTATCCCAATTTTTGACAGGCGATATCATTCACTTCCAAAAACTTACCCGGGATCGCGTCATCAGACAGGGTGTATAAAAAAATCGCGTCATTGGCGTTATTAAAAAGCTCCCGAAATTTTTGCTCGCTCTCGCGCAGGGCGCTTTCAGCTTTCCGGCTTTCGGTCATATCGTAGGCCATCATGACCCGCGCGGCCTTTCCCTCGAAAAGCGTGGAATGGGAAATCACCTCCACCTCGATCAAGCTCGAGTCTTTTTTGCGGTGGATCACGGTGTCTTTTAAAACATTGACGCCTGTTTTCAGGCCGTCTAAAAGCTCCAAAAGCTTCGGGACATCCTCCTCGCGCCGAAGGTCCTTCAACGTCATTTTGAGGAATTCTTTTTCCGTATAACCGTATTTTTGAATCGCGGCGTCGTTGACCGACAAAATCCTCAAGTTCTCCAAGTCGTAAATGAACATGGGATTCGGGTTGTTTTTAAAAAGAAGCTTATATTGAACTTCTTGGTCCTTCACCGCCTCTTGCAGCCGCTTCTGGTCTGAAATATCACGGACCAGGGCCACCATCCGGTCTTGGGGATCATCTTTTAAAACGGTCAATGTGATTTCAGCAGAAATCATTCGAATGGAATCGGCATGAATGGAAGCTTGGAAGCGGAGCAAACCCTTTGGATTTTTTCGGAAGGCCGCGATCTTCTCAAGATGTTTTTCTTTATTCAGGTCTTCCAGAAGATCGAAGAAGGAGGAATTATCGAGGAGTTGGGCTTCCGAATAGCCCGTCATTTCCTGAAAAGTCTCGTTGGCATAGACAATTCGGGTACCCTCTAAAACAAGGATGCCCTCACCGATGTCCCCAATGGCTTTCAGCAAAACATCGTCCAAAAAGGTTTTCAGCCTATGTGGAACGTTCAAATGAACACCTTAACTTTGATTTGATCGATTAATGATAAACCAATTGGTTAAAAATAAAAACAGGGATATTGGAAGGCTGTCTTGGGCCATTAGCCGAAGTAATCCGGCTCGTTTCCCTTTTTCCATTTTATATTACAGCCAATACTTGGTTTTTGGTCGCCGGGGGCAGTTTGACCGGTCAAGAGCGAGTCCAAGGCCGCGCGAAGGTCCTGGCCGGTCACGGGCAGGGTGTTTTTAGGCCGGCTATCGTCCAGCTGGCCGCGGTAATAAAGCTTTTGGGAAGCGTCAAAGAGGTAAAACTCCGGGGTGCAGGCCGCCCGGTAGGCCTTGGCGACGTTCTGGGTCTCGTCAAAAACATAGGGAAAGTCAAAACCAAAGCGCTCGGCCTGGGCCCTGAGTCCCAGGGGCCCATCGTCGGGATAATTCACCGCGTCATTGGAGCCAACCGCGATGAAGGCGATGCCCTTCGGGCCAAAGTCCTTCCCCACCCGGGCGATTTCTTCCTGGATATGCTTCACATAGGGGCAATGGGCGCAAATGAACATGACCAACAATCCCCGCTTGCCCAAAAAATCCTTGGGCGAGACCATAGCGCCGGTGCGCACATCCGGGAGCGAAAAATCGGGCGCCTGGGTGCCCAGGGCCAGCATGGTGGATTGGGTCGCTGACATGGAAGCTCCTTGATCAGGTCCTACAAAAACTAAGCTAGCGCTTCGGGATCCAGCAGGGGAAATTTCAAGAGGGTTCTCGGTGAGTCGTCCGGGGATCGAACCCGGGACACCCACATTAAAAGTGTGGTGCTCTACCAGCTGAGCTAACGACTCACCCAAAACCCTCCAACAGAAGAACCGAAAGTATACTGACAACCGACCGCCGAATTATACTTTTTTATAAAAAATCAAAAAGAGGCGGTTACTTTTGAAAGATCTGCTTGCGATCTTGGCCGACCGAAACCCAGGTAATCGGCGTTTCAATGGCCTTTTCGATCTCTCGCAAATATTTCTGGGCTTCCCAGGGAAGCTCCTTCAACGAGGTGGCTTGAGAAAGATCCCCGTCCCATCCCTTCATCTCTTTGTAAACAGGCTTACATTCGGCCAGTTGATCCAGCCCGGCCGGGAAACGGTGTAAAAGCTGGCCTCGATAACGATAAGCCACGCAAAGCTTTAAACTTTTTAAATAACTCAAGACGTCCATTTTGGTGAGCAGGATTCCCGTAAAGCCGTTCACCTGGCAGGCGTATCGAAGCGCCACCAGATCCAGCCATCCACAGCGCCGCGGCCGGCCCGTGGTGGCTCCATATTCACCGCCCCTTTGGCGGATCTTCTCCGAAAAATCAACGTCCATCTCGGAAGGAAAAGGGCCTTCTCCCACCCGGGTTGTATAAGCTTTGGCCACCCCGAAAATTTCGTCAATCCACTGGGGCCCCACGCCTAATCCCGTACAAGCCCCTCCCACACTGGCGCTGGAGGATGTCACATAGGGGTAAGTGCCGAAATCAACGTCCAAAAGGGTGCCTTGGGCTCCCTCGGCCAATAAATTCTTCCCCGCTTTCAACCGGCTTTGCAAATACTGGGTCGTATCGGTCACTAGCGGCTTAATCCGCTGGGCCAGCTTCAAGTATTGATCCGCCATTTTTTCGGCGCTGCTGGGGGATTGGCCAAAGTAATTTTTCAGCCAAAAGTTTTTTTCTTTGGCGACCACCCGTACCTTGCTGCGAAAGCTTTTGGGGTCGAATAAATCAACCACTCGAAGACCCACCCGAGCCATCTTGTCCATATAAGCCGGCCCAATCCCCCGATGGGTGGTTCCGATCTTCGAGATGCCCTTGTGGGTCTCCGAAGCGCCGTCCAAGAGACGGTGGTAAGGCATCAAAAGATGGGCGCGGTCGCTGATGACCAGGCGGTCCGAAACCTTGACGCCGGCTTTCAGCAAGCTATCGATCTCCCCCAGCAGCGCGACCGGGTCCAAAACAACCCCATTTCCAATGACGCAAATCTTACCTGTGTGCAGGATTCCGGAGGGGATTTGATGGAAAACAAATTTTTTCCCGTTCGCAACCACCGTATGGCCCGCGTTACTGCCGCCTTGATAACGGGCGACCAAGTCGACCTGCTCGGTCAAAACATCGACCATCTTGGCCTTACCCTCGTCACCCCATTGGGCCCCAATAATGACCAAGTTCTTTTTCTGGAACCGGCGTTTGGAAGTTTTTTTTACGCGCGATTTTGTTTTCATCAAAAAATGGAGGCCTTTCCTTGAACAGACAAAAAAAAACTCCGCCCCAGGGCAGAGTCAAAGTCGATAAGCTGGCACATTCTAAGCGAAGAGTCGGGTTAAAACAAGGAAGTAAAGATCCGTAAGGGAAGGCTTAGGCACGGCCCCGGGGGCCTCGGAGCATAGCCCAAAGCGCACAGAAGGACAGCAGCATGCTCATGAAACACAAAAAATAAAGGATCCATAAGCTTCGATCATGGCCCTGGCTGATCACTTGAACTTGACCGATCAAATCGTTTTGTGATTTCCGCAATTCGTCGTACTGGTGGTTGGAGTTTTCCCGAAGCAATTCCGAAACCGCTTGAATTTGTCCCTGAAACTGTCCATTTTCACGGGTCTGGGCCGTATAAAAATAATTGAAGTGTTGTTGAACCTTCTGGATTTGGTCCTGAATCCCCGCGTCCGCGTTCACGCCCGCCGAGTCATCGATCGGCGTCGCCGCCTTGCCGCCTTGGCCGGACAACCAAATTTCATATTTACCGATGTCCTTCTTTTCATTGGTGAGAAGCGTTAAAAGATTTTGGGCTTTTTGATTTTGAGGATCGGCTTGGACCGCTTTGGCCGCCAAAAGAATCGCCTGGTCATAATCCCCGTTCAAATAAGTGTCCAAGGCCTGCTGATAAAGGGAATCCCCTGTCACGGCTCCGGGGGTCGGCTCGGACGCGGGCGTTTGACAGCGCCCAAACCCGGGGAAAAAGAAAAATGAAAAAACAAGGATCAAACAAAACCGGTTCATTTTCATTTGAGACTCGCTCCCTCGTCTTGAGAAACCAGGCCCTGGCTATGGGTCGTGTCCAATTTTCTCAAAAGATCCTTAATGTCGTAATTATCCGGGTCCAACTCCTCGGCTTTACGGGCGGCATAAAGAGCGGCGGACAGGTTGTTTTGATTAAAATACTGAACCCCCACTTGATAATAATGCATCGCGTCATCCGACATCGGTTTGGGAGTGGCGATGAAAACGTTGCTGGAAAGTTTTTCTTTTCCATCGACGATCGAAACAATGTAGATCTGGTACCGGGTCCCGTTCACGGCGCCCCGCAAGAGGCAGTATTTGGTGTCGAGCGCTTCTTGTTTGGCTTTTTGAAAAGCGCTGTCGGCGTCAGTCTTAATATACACATAGTAACCGTCCGCCTGGCTTCCTTGGGGAACGTCCCACTTAAAATAAATCTTCTGATCCGAGACAAAGGTTTCAATCACATAGGGCCTGGCTTCGGGTTTGAAATCAGGACTTTGCGTGTCGAAATACCATCCTCCCTCAATTCGATGGCTGTTTCCCAGATCGTTGGAATGATTGATATAAGCGTAATCCACGAACCATTGATAATTCCGATAGCTGGCGCCCACCGTAAACTCCCCCGGCAGGGTTTGCAGGCTCAAATAGCCCACCCGAAGCCCGAGCTTGCCGTCAAAGAACCAATGTTCCAATCCGCTTCGAAATTCAAGATCCGAGGTTCCATCCGTGTAATCCGAAACCGTCCAAGGCAAATCCAAGGAAACCAAAGTGTCCTTATCAAATCGAAAAGCCAATCCGGGAGTAATGATGGTCGGCAGGTTTTCCTCGACCCCGCTGTCAAAACGGGCGGTGGTCGCGATGTCGTCAAAAACCAGTCCCGCGCTAAGCTCCATTTGATTTTCTAACTTTTGCCGGTACAAAAAACCAAGATCCACGCCAACCCCTTGGGCGCTCCCTAAAGTCGACCCCAAGCCGGCGTTCAAATACCGAAAATTAAATCCGACTGATAATCTTTTCTCGGGGACAAACTGAAGCGGAAAAGCCACTGAACCTTGGTACTGGCCTTGCTGGGCTCCGCCCGTCGCCGAGAAAAAAGAGTTATTCAGGCTCAAGGCCAAATGAATATCGTTCGGCAGCGGATATTGAAAAGCGGTGTATAAGTTCTGGGTCTTGTCATTGAAAAGGGACCCGTACATGAAGAGTAGAGTCGGAACCGGTAGTTGGGTTAAGCCGGCCGGATTCCAATAGGCCGCGCTGGGATCATCCGCCACGGCCACGAACGCCCCGCCCATGCCCATGGCGCGGGCGCCCACCCCCACATTGCCCTCGCGCTCAAAAATAGCGAAAGCCGTTCTTGGAAACGAGATGATCAAAAGAAAAGCCAGGCTTAAAAAAAAGAGAATTATGTTTTTGTTGAATTTTCTCATGCGACCCATATCCCCTTTTTTCAACCTCGGCCATCAGCTGCAGGATTTTAACGATTATTCTTAAATCCCGTCATTTGAGATACCTCAAAATCAAAAAACAAAAAACGACAAAAAACTTGCACTTATTCGCGACATTTACCCAATTAAACTGGTTGAAAACCCTCTCTCAACTAAAGTCACATAGTTTAATGTTAAACGCCTACCTTTTAGATAATATCAAATTATCTAAAAGGTTAAAGGTAAAAGTTTACCCTAATCCCATCAAAGCCTAAATTCATTTAAATATAAGGCTTTTTAGACCTTTAAAGATCGGGCATCCGCCCACAAACCTTCCAAATCGTAAAAGACCCGAATATCCTCTCGAAAAACGTGGACCACCCAGTCCACCTGATCCAGAATCCACCAGCTATCGTCCAACGACGAGTTGACCCTTGTCTCAGTTTTTTCGGAGGCTTTATCCACGGCCGAAACCAAAGCGCGAACATGCGTGGTGGAGGATCCGCTGCACAAGATGAGGTAATCGGTATAAGAAACGAGATTCCGAACATCCAAAACCCGGACGTCAATTCCCTTTTTATCATTCAAGACCGAGACGATGGTTGTCAACTGGGGCGGGATCAAGGGTTCCTTGCTCATCTAGGATTCGAGTTAATGAAATGAATCGCCTTGGTCAACTCAACAATCAAGTCGGTCTTAAATTGCTGCTTCAGCTCATCCACCCGGGTAAAAAGATGGCCCTTGTCGGTGACCACATAACGCGGCGGCAGACGATTCAACGCGTAAGCCAAAATATCAAGTTTTTGAACCTCGTTTAAATTCAGACTGCTGGTTCGCTGGTTCCAGCAAAAGTTCCTCCAGCGTCCGCTGTGCCGCTTCTTCCATGTAATTCAATAGTTTCATGCCCGCCTCGTTTCAAACATAAAGTTGTTGATGGTGAATAAACTGTTCCACGGGTTCGGGAACGAGATATTTGATGCTCTTCCATTCGGCCACTCGTTTGCGGATGGCGGTGGCGCTAATATCCAACATGGCCGTTTCCCCGATCAAAACATTTTCCAACAATTCGGAAGCCAGCGAATAGGTTTCCGAGCCTAAAAAATGATAATTCAATATTTTCGCCAAATCATAGCCCGGCCTCGGCACCACAATGAACCGGCATTTTTTAACCAACTCATTGACATTCTTCCATGTGGAGAGTTCCAGCAGCGTATCGGCGCCCACAATAAAGTAAAGTTGCACCTTTTCCCCATAAAATTGTCGAAAGTGGTTCACCGCGTCAATCGAGTAGGACTTTCCGCCCTTATCGATCTCAAAAGAGGAAACCTCAAAACAAGGGTTGCTGACGGTCGCCAATTGGGTCATCAAGTAGCGGTTTTTGGCCTCCGCCAGATCCTCGCTTTTTTTGTGCGGCGGTAAAAAAGCGGGAAGAAAAATAACCTTGTCCAAATTAAACTTGGTTCGAACCTCTTCCGCGATGGCCAAGTGGCCGTAATGAATGGGGTTAAAGGTGCCGCCGAAAAGGGCAACGGAATTCATAAGGTGGGTTTAGGCCTCTGTGTTTTCATCATCGCCTTTCAGCATATCGTCGATCATGTCGCCGGTTAAAAATTCCCCATCAGCGGATTTCTTTTCCTCGACGGCTTTTTTCTCGGCCGACGAAGACGAGGAAAAGGAGGGAAAAAATGAGAAGCTACCCGCTCCGGCCGCCGCCTTGGAGGCCGCCTCCTGAACCGGCTTAGGCTTTTCTTCTTGCGGGGCGCTTGAAATCACCCGGCCCTTGGCGCCTTGGACCAATTTATCCAGCTCTTCTTTGTTCAACCCGCTGGTCGCGGAAACCTTCATTTGCTGCGTTTGACCGGTCGCCACGTTTTTGGCCGTCACACTCACAATTCCATTGGAATCGATGGCGAAGGTAACCTCAATTTGAACTGTCCCGGCGGGCGCCAAGGGCAGTCCCACGAACGAAAAGAATCCCAGCGTTTTGTTTTGGGCCGCAATTTTCGATTCGCCTTGCAGCACCTTCACATTCACGGAAGATTGCATGTCTTTCACGGTGGAATAAAGCTTGCTCATCTTGGTGGGAACCGTCGTGTTGCGGGGAATGATCGGGCTGAAGCTTCCGCCCAAGGTCTCCACCCCCAGTGAAAGAGGGGTCACGTCCAACAAAAGCGCGTTTTTGACCTTGCCGTTGATGATCCCGGCTTGGATCGCCGCGCCCATCGCCACCGCTTCATCCGGATTGACTTTGGTATTGGGTTCTTTGGCGAAGAATTTTTTGACCGCCTCGCGAACCATCGGCATCCGGGACATTCCGCCCACCAAAATAATCTCGGTTAAGTCATTCACGTTCAAATTCGCGTCGCGAAGGGCTTTTTTACAGGGGTCCAAGGACCTCTCCACTAATTGAGCCACCATCTTTTCAAAATCCTCGCGGCTGACCGTGTAGGATAAATTCAGGGGGATGTCGTCTTTTTTCATGATAAAGGGAAGATTAATATCCGTGGCCGTGACCGAGGAGAGGTCGCACTTGGCTTTTTCAGCCGCTTCCCGAAGGCGCTGGATCGCCACCGGATCTTGGCGTAAATCCAGCCCCGTTTCAGCCTGGAACTTGGCTAAGATCCACTCCATCAGGGTCTGGTCAAAGTCATCCCCGCCCAAATGGGTATCCCCGCAAGTGGATAAAACGCGATAAAGGCCGTTGAGCAGCTCCAGGACGGTCACATCCAACGTACCGCCGCCCAAATCATAAACCGCGATTTTCTGGTTTTTTTTGCTGTCAAAATCATAAGCCAGGGCCGCGGCCGTCGGCTCATTCACGATTCTCAAAACATCAAAACCGGCGATCCTGCCGGCGTCTTTGGTGGCTTGCCGTTCCGAGTCGTTAAAATAAGCCGGAACCGTAATGACCGCCTGGGTGACCTTCTCGCCCAAACGCGCCTCAATATCCTGCCGGATTTTTTGAAGGATGATGGCTGAAATTTCCTCCGGGGATTTTAACTGATCATCCAACCGGACCCGAATGTCGCCATTTTCAGAGGCTTCCAGGTCGTAGGAAACCAGCGACTTATCCCGTTGAACATCCTCATCCGTAATCTTCCGGCCGATAAACCGCTTAATCGAGGAAACGGTTCCTTTGGTATTGATGACGGCTTGATGTTTGGCGTCCTGCCCCACCAACCATATCTTTTGGGAGGTGAAAGCGACTACCGAGGGGGTCGTCCGGTATCCATCGGCGTTCGGAATAACTTGGGGAATATCGTCATTCAGGTAGGCCACACAGGAATTGGTCGTTCCCAGATCGATTCCAACCGCGATTTGATTATCCGGCATATTTCAGAGTCCCTTAAATTTTCTTGCCGTAAACATAACTCATCGCCGAACTCAAAACTTTTTTCGCGTCATAATCCGCCGGGTTTTGTTTGACCACGCGCTCAAAACAAGCCACCGCGTCCTTAAAGTTCCCTTGGGAACCCACCAGGATGCCCAGGTTAAAATGAGCGTTCACGAATCCGGGGATGATTTTGACCGCCTGAACCCACTCATGCTGGGCTTGGGCCCAATCGTCTTTATTGTCAAAAAACTCGACACCCTTGAAAAAATGCTCTTCGGCTTCCAATTCCTCTTTGGATTTCTTCATTTTCAAAAGGCCGCGCTTAACTCCGAACATTTCACCCGGCTCTTTACGGATGTCGTTTTTAATTTGAAAATTGTAGTTTTCCCGCTTTTGGGGATCGCTGAGGATGTTGTAGGCCTCCACAATTTCCATGGTCTTTTCAATGGCCCAATCCTGACGATCGGCGTTGCGGTCCGGATGATACTCAAAAATCAGTTGTTTATAGGCGTCTTGCAGTTGGGATGGCTCAACAGGGGGGTAGAGCTTAAAGATCTCGTAGTAGTTTTTGATTGGCATTTTTAGACCCGTTTTGACTTTTCAGAGTCGGTTAAATTGTCGTGAATACAATTAAACTTGCCAAACCGCGTTTTGACAAGCCATAAAGTGTAAAAAAAGATTACAGTTACCGAATCTGCCCCGACCCCAAAATTAAATATTTGGTGGTGGTCAATTCATGAAGCCCCATCGGTCCCCGGGCATGAAGCTTTTGGGTGCTGATCCCGACTTCCGCCCCAAAGCCAAACTCGCCCCCATCCGTAAAACGCGTGGAAGCGTTGACGTAAACACAAGCCGCGTCGATTCGCTTCAAAAAGGCTTGGGCGTTGGGGTAGCTATTCGTCAGGATCGCCTCCGAATGGCGGGACCCATAGCGGCCGATATGCTCCATCGCCTCCTCCAAATTCTCAACCACTTTCACCGCCAAAATCAAATCCAAAAATTCACGGCCAAAATCTTCCGGCGCGGCCGGCTTGGCTTCGGGCATGAACTTTCGCCCTTTTTCGTCCGATCGGATCTCAACCTTCAATTCAGTCATTTTTTTGAAAAGATCCGGCAAAAAATCCTCGGCCACCGACCGATGCACCAAAAGACATTCCATGGCGTTGCAAACCGAGGGATTGGAGGTTTTGGCGTTCACGGCCACTTCCAACGCCATTTTCAAGTCGGCGTCCGCGTCCACGAAGGTATGGCAAACCCCGGTGGATTGATAAATGACGGGAACCCGGGAGTGTTCCACAATGGTTTTAATGAGCGATTCCCCGCCCCGGGGAATAATCAAGTCCAACAATCCGGTGGCGTTCAAAAGGGCCGTCACGGCCTCCCGATCAGTCGTGTCAATGAATTGAACGCAGTCCTTTGGGATGGAGGTTTTTTCCAAGGCTTGGGTCAGGCTTTCAACAATCGCGCGGTTGCTGTGAATCGACTCCTTTCCGCCGCGTAAAACGATCGCGTTCCCAGACTTTAAAGCCAGCGCCGCCACATCCGAGGTCACGTTAGGGCGCGACTCATAAATGACCGCGGTCACCCCGATGGGGACGCTCATTTGGGTGATTTGCAACCCATTGGGCCGCGTTACCGTGGACAAGGATCTTCCGATCGGATCCTCTAAGGCTTCAATGTCCCGAATTCCCTGGATCATGGACTTCAGTTTTTTATCGTTGAGTTCCAACCGGCTCAGCATGGCTCCGGTAATCCCCGACTTTTGAGCGGCTTGAAGGTCAACCCGGTTCGCCTCAAGAATCTTGGCTTGGTCCCGGTCGATCGCCGCCGCCATTTCGCTCAAAGCCCGGTTTTTTTCCACCGTCGAGGCGATGGATAAAGCGTTCCAAGCCTTTCTCGCCTTTTCCAGTTGTTGAAGAATGTCTCGCATAGGTTTAATTTTCCGTGCGGACCATGTTATCGCAATGCACCACTTCATCCCTTACGGCATAGCCCAAGACTTGGCGGGCGTCCTGAGTCCTCAATCCTTTCACTTGATCCAGCTCCACCGAGGAATAATTGGCGATTCCACGCGCCAGCTCGCGTTTTTGCGAGTCCATAATTTTCACCACATCCCCCGACCCCCACTGTCCCGACACCTTCTGGACACCGCTGGGAAGCAGACTTTTATGGTTTTCCGCTATCGCTTTTCGGGCGCCGTCATCCACCATAATCTCGCCCTTCGGGTTAACGCTCCAGGCCAGCCAGCGCTCCCGGCTTTTCATTTTGGAACCGGCCGAATGAAAAAAAGTGCCGACGTCCTGCCCTTGGGTCAGTTTCAGCAATATGTCTTTGGAGTTTCCATTGACAATGGCCATGGGAACGCCCGAATCCATCATATTTTTCGCCGCGCGGATTTTGGTGATCATGCCTCCCGTTCCCACCAGGGAGCGCGAGGAAGAGGCGCTCTTCTCATAGGCCACATCCCAGCTTTTGACGTCCGAAACGATCTTGGCTTTCGGGTTTAATTTAGGATCCATCTCATAGAACCCATCCGTATCCGTCAATAAAACCAAAAGATCGGACTCCGTCAGATGGGAGACCAAAACTGCCAAGGTGTCGTTGTCGCCGAATTTAATTTCCTCGACCGCCACCGTGTCATTTTCATTCACAATGGGGACGATTCGGTTCTTGAACAGCTCGGTAAAGGTGTTGCGCGCGTTGGAGTACCGGCTCCGGTCCGATAAATCCTCCCTCGTCAATAAAACCTGGGCGACTTTCAACTTCCGTTTCCGAAAGGTCTTCTCATAAGCGTGCATTAAGCTGCTTTGCCCGACGGCCGCCAGGGCCTGTAATTGGGGGATCGCCTTGGGCCTTTTTTTGAGTTTGAGCTCGAACAAGCCGGCCGAAATGGCGCCCGAGGACACCACGGTGCATTGCAACCCGCGGGCCTGCAGCCTTTGGATTTGGGAAGCGATGGCGGCCAAAAAACGGGTTCGGATCCCGGTGGACTGATCGCCCGTCAACAAGCTGCTGCCGATCTTGATGACGATTTTTTTGACTTTCGCGAGGCTTTTCGAACGGTCACGATTCACGGTCGACCCCCAGATTGTTCGAGGCATAGGTCAATTCTTGATCGGCGAAATAAATACGGTCTCCCTCTTTCACGCCCATTTTCTTCAATTCGCGCACCACGCCCATTCTCGCCACAATTTTCTGAAAGCGCTCCAGCGCGTCCCAGGTGTGAAAATTGGTCATGGCCACCCACTTGTCAATTTCGGGCCCGGTCACAAAATAGGTTCCGTCCTCTTTCTCAATATGGAATCTTTCCTTCGACTCGTAAACCGCTTCCACGGGCTCGGCCACGAACTTTTTTTCCTCTTCCCATATCACGGAAAGCTTTTTCCAAACTTCCTCCAAAAGCTCTTTCAAACCCTGTCCCGCCACCGAGGAAATGAGAAAAACCTGTCCGTATTTCTTTTCAAGGCGGATCTTCCATTTGGCGATCTTATCCCGGTCAAAAAAAGCGTCCGCCTTAGTCAAAACTAAAATCCAAGGCCGTTTGGCCAACCCGGCGCTGTACTTTTTCAATTCTTTTTGGATCGTCTTGATTTTTTTCTCAAGGCTCGCCAAGGGCTCAGCTTCGTTAAGCTCCACCAAATGCAAAAGCAGCTTCGTTCGTTCCAAGTGCTTCAAAAACTTGATGCCCAATCCCTTTCCCTCACTGGCATTCTCAATGAGTCCGGGAAGATCGGCCAAAATGAAGCTTCGCCCCTCGGACAACTGGACCACCCCCAAATGCGGTTCCAAAGTGGTAAAGGGATAATCGGCGATTTTGGGCGTGGCCTTGGTGACCCGGGACAAAAGGGTGGATTTTCCCGCGTTGGGAAACCCCAAAAGACCCACATCCGCCAGGAGTTTGAGCTCCAGGCGGACTATTTTTTTCTCGCCCGGTTCCCCTTTTTCGGCGATCTTTGGCGCTTGATGAGTGGAATTGGTAAAGGTCGTGTTGCCCCGGCCGCCCCGGCCTCCCTTGGCGATGAGAAACCGCTTTCCCGCTTGGTCCATGTCGACGATCAATTCCCGGTCCGCGTTGAAAACCATGGTTCCCACCGGAACCGGAATCACCACGTCTTCGGAGTGGCGGCCATGCATATTCTTGCCCTTGCCATGCTGTCCGTGATGGGCCTCGAAAATCGGGCGGAAAGTAAAATCGATCAAGGTGTGGGCGTCCAGCCGGGCCTCAAAATAAATACTGCCGCCCCGGCCCCCGTTGCCGCCGTCGGGACCGCCTCGGGGGATAAATTTTTCCCGCCGGAAGCTCAGGCATCCATCGCCGCCCGCTCCCGCCTCCAAAGTTAGCACCACTTCGTCGATAATCATGAACTTCAACCATCCGATTTGTTTAGAAATTTGCCCGTAAATAAAAAAACCCCGCCATAGGCGGGGTTTTTAAGATTAGAAAATTTTTGAGTTAAGCTTGCGCCGGTTCAACACTGATCATCTTCCCGCCTTTTTTAAACTCGCGAAAAGTAACCAAGCCCGAAACCGTGGCGAACAAGGTGTCGTCTTTTCCGACGCCCACGTTGGTACCCGGCTTATAACGAAGCCCTCTTTGACGGACCAGAATGCTTCCGGCCGTCACGTAGTTTCCGCCGTAAGCTTTCAATCCCAACCGCTGACTATTGCTATCGCGACCATTCCGGGTGGAACCACCCGCTTTATGCTGACCCATGGTTATCCTCCTGGATGATTAAACGGTTATTTTCTCGATGGAGATCGAGGTGTATTTGGGACGAGAACCTTTGGTTTTCATCGTGTTTTTACGGCGGCGATAACGGAAAACGCGGATTTTCTTGCCCTGCATGTTGGCGAGAATTTTTCCCGTCACTTTCGCGTTTTTCATTTCCGTCGAAACGACTTGAAGCTTGCCGGCGTTTTCCAAAAGGATGACCTTATTAAAAACGATCGGATCGCCCGGATCGCCTTGAACTCGATCAACCGTAATCACATCCCCTTCAGAAACGCGGTATTGTTTACCACCCGTTTGAATCACGGCGTACATGAACTGCCTCCCTAAAATAATAAAACGCCTAATCTCAATGAGAAATAGGCCGAAGAACGTATGAGTTTATGGGCCTGGGGGCGCCTTGTCAAGCGCAACCTAGGCTTAATACCACAAAAGCAAGCCGAAATTATTGGAATTCACCATGAAATTTGAATCGACCGAAGCGGGATGCCAAGCGTAGCCTACCTCCCCCTCCAGATCCCCAATGGTAAAGCGAAATCCCGCGCCGGCCGAAAGGCCGCCCGATAAGTTTCCGGGATCGCTAAAACGGTACCCGGCCCGAAAAGCCAATATGCTGCGATACCAATATTCCAAAGCAAAGGACGCCTGGGGCCCCTCATCATTCACATAAAGCCCCTCGGCGCCGGCCAACAGGGTGGAAATGGGCGAGACAATCAAGGGCCGGGCCAATCCGAAACGAACGGTAAAAGGCAAGGGATCGGAAGCACCGGAGGTATTGGGCTGGTACTGGACTCCCGCCCCCATATTTTGGAGGACAAAAGCCATGTCAGTCTGCAACAACTGGAACTTTATCCCTAAATCAATCGCCTCCACCAAAGCTTGTTTGCCGCCGAGGTTGGAAAAAAGTGTTTTCAAAGACCCGCCCACCGCGATCCCCCCAAACTGCTGCGCGTCGGCCACGGTCAAAACGATATCGGAAGATTCAACGGGCGGGTCGGTGGCCAGTGTATTTTGAATGACCGGCAAATGGCGGTAGATGATTTGGCCCCCGAAATTACCGTAATTTCGGGTCGGAATCGCCACACTCAGGGCCTCGGTTTCAACCCCCGCGATTCCATCAATGTGATCCAGTCCCAAACTATATTTTGAAATCCGGGCCAGACCCGCCGGGTTATAGCCGATCACATAAACATCGTCCCCGAATGCGGCGTAAGTTCCCGCCATGGCCGCGGCCCGAACGCCGATCGGGCTTTTAAGAATGTCCGCTCCGCTGGTTCCCGGGTCTTGGGCGAAAACAGCCCGCGCCCCGAAAAGGGCCAAAACCAAAAGAACAAGCGCGGCTGAGACATTTTTTTTCATAAGTAAAAACTAACACGCGGGTTTGGGCGGGTCAAGGACGGCCTTTAGAATCCCAAAGTCATGCCCCCCATCAAGTTAAACCCCGGCTGAAAATCGGATTCGGGCCAAGAAACCGGATTATTTCCCAAGTTTTGACCGGTGACAAAAAACACCAGCCGGGGTTCCACGGGATAAGCCAAACTGGCCGTTCCGTACCAGGGCGCGTCTTGCGTCGCTCTCGCGCTGATCCGCACCCGGAGCGAATGAAACAGGCGGCCGGTAAATCCTAAACTCACATCCCCCAAATTTTGTCCGAAAATAGTTCTCAATACTTGGGCCTCGAGATCCAAAGACGCCTCTTCCAAAACCGGGCCATCCAAGCGCTCAAAACCCTTCAAGAATTTCACCGTGCCGCCGTTTAAAACAACCTGGCTGTTGTATTGATGGACGTATAAAAGATCGAGTTCGTCCTCGGTTTCGAGGTTGATTTTGGCGCCCAAGTCTTCCTGCTGAACTGAATTCCCGGACAGAGGATCCAATCCCGCGGCGTAATCCCCAAGCCAAGTGACGATTCCCAGGTTGTATTGCACACCCATCAAAGAGGAGAAATTCGAATTTTGAACGCTGGAAAAATCCAGCCGAAAAGCCAAGTTGAGGGTAAAATCCCCCAAGGCGTCAATCAAATCCGTGTTTTGAACATAGCCTTGGTTTTGATTCCCCCAGGGGCCGCCGCCGTTGGAATAAAGACGGCTAAGTCCCAGGGCCACATTCCCTTCCACCGCCCCCGCCAAATTGACGTCATAGTCCAGGCGGCTTCCCGCCTCATCGGCCTGCTCATTTTGAGCCTTGGCGGACTGAAAATAAGGACGCAGCCTGAGGGATTGAAAATTTTGATCCGACCACCGCAAATCGCCCACCCAGGAATACCAATGATCGCCTGTGTCATTTTGAGCGCCCAAAAAACCGCCATGCAAATCCCATTCATCATCGTTGATCAGTTGGGCTTTGGCTTGTAAGGTGAAAGTTTGCTGAGTCAAATTTACAAAATCGCTGTCGGGCGCATGCCTGTAATCACCCAAAACGGCCAAGTTTGAATCCGAATATTTTCCCGAAAAATCGCCGAAGGGTCCCGTCCCGCCCCAAAGGGTCATTTGTCCGGCCGGGTGATCACCCAATTCCGGTTCCCGAACCTGGATCGCGCCCGCCGCGGCCGACGGACCCCACCAAGCCTCCGCGGGAAAGTTCAAAAGTTCCATCGAACCCAAAGCCGGCATCCAGTTGAGAATATTCCGGTTGGCGAGCGGATAAGCCACCCCCTCAAATAAAAGACCGGGCGGCAAAGCCCTCAGGCCCGCCGCGCCCTGGCCCAGATCATTCCCCCATCCCACTTGCCCGGACAAGAGCCCCGCCACGGAGTTGAACCCATCCTGTGAGGGCGCCAGTTGGATCCGGTAAGGTAGCGACCCCAAATCATCCGTGCCGGCGGGAAGGAAAACGGTGTCGGATTGGGCGAAGTCCTGGCTTTCGGCCGGGGCCAAGGACTGGGCGCCCGCGGGTTTTCCTAAAACAAATATCCATAAAACCAAAACAAAAAACGAACTGTTTTTTTTGAGAGGGGAAACTGAAAAAATGGGGGAGAAAAAATTCGTAGGGCCACACCTTCGCTTAAACAAAAAAATGGAGCGGGCGATGGGACTCGAACCCACGACGTCCAGCTTGGGAAGCTGGCATTCTACCGCTGAATTACGCCCGCGCTTTTTTTAAAAAACCAACTAGGCTCCGCTCAACTTCTTGATCGACTCCAATTTCGCCTGCGCCTTGGAAATGTTTTGCTGCGCGTTCACATTACCCGGATCAAGCACTAAGCACTGTTTCCACTTGTCGATGGCGTCGGGAATCTTATTATCCAGGTATAGGTTAACACCCTCATAATAAAGCGTCTTCACATTCTCCGAATTCGCCTTTTGCTCGGAGGTTTGGCCCGTCATCTTGGTGATATAGTCGTTGGCCCGGACGTTTTCCGGGTCCAGCGTCAACACCTGCTGGAACTTCTGGCTGGCCTGGTCTTTATTACCGCTGTCCATCAAGACCGATCCCTCGTCCAAGAGCTGGCTGATTTTATTGCTCAAGTTTTTCCGCACCCCGAACAGCCTGTCCTTCACGTCGCCGTTGGAAGGATCAATGCCCGACGCCGTCTCGTAATCCAGCAGCGCCTTTTTCAAATCGCCTTTTTGCTCGCTCGACTTTCCCGCCGCGTAATAAGTATTGAAAGCGTCTCCTTGGGTGGATTTCAGTTTTTTCATCGCCTTTTTAACGGCCGAACTGCCGGGATTGATTTTGGCCGCCTGCCGGTATTTATCCATGGCGCCCGCGTAGTCCTTCTCGGCGTAAAGCTCGTCGCCGTCGGAAAGCAGGGAGCTGATTTTCTCGCTGGTTTTAAGCTTCAGTTTATTCAACGCCTCCTGCGCTTTTTCGTTGGAGGGATCCATCTTCAAAGCCGTGTTCCACTCGGTTAACGCGACCACGCTGTTCCCGTTGTGATAAGCGGTTTGACCTAATTCATAATGCTTCTCCACATCCACCGCTAATTTGGACTTCGCATCGGCGATAAAATCCTGGGCTTGTTTATTGTCCGGCTGGTAACCCAAGACCTTCTCCCACTCCTGAATGGCGTCGCTATATTGGCTGTTCAAGGAATAATTGCTTCCCTTCTCAAGATCCGCGTTAATCGCCGCCTCGGTGGCCTGGGCTTGGCCGACTGCGGCGTTGGAATCTTTCGGGTCAATTTTAAACGCTTGGGCGAAATTGGCCGCGGCCTCGTCGTAAAGGCCGTTGTCGTTGTAGGCCACCGCCAAGTTGTAATAGGTCTCGGAGTCGTCGGGATTTTGTTTTAACGACAGCTCGTAATCATTGATGGCCTCAGGGAATTGGCCCAAGTTGTAATAGGAGAAACCCAAAAATTTCTCGATTTGGGCGTCCGAATGTATTTGCAGGGCCTTCTGCCAAGCGCTCACCGCGTTGGCGTAATCGCCGGCTTGGATGGAGGTCGGCTGGCCTTCCGCCGACTGGAAGTAAGCGACGCCTAAATTTTGAGCGGCGCCGAAATAACGGTCCGCTTCTTTTGACTTGGAAAGCAACTCGAGTAAAGCGGTAAGCTGATCCTCCGCCGCCTTGTAATTTTTTTGATCCATATAAATCTTGGCCAAACCCTCATGTGCGTCCTTCAGGACCTGGGGTTTATCCGGGGAGGACGCGATGTTGCCCAAAAGGAAAGCCTCAGCGTCCTTATAGTCATTGGTCTGGATATAAGCGTTTCCCAAAAGCAAGTTGGCGTTGGGATTTTTTGGGTTTACGCTCAAGACGGCCTTCAGATGGGAAATCGCCGTCGGATAATCCGCCTTGAGATAGGCCGAAATCCCCAAACTGCTTTCGTACATTTCTTGGGAGGTCGTATCGCTGGACTTCAAATCGTGCGCGCGCTTAAATTCCGGGGCTGCCAAGTCATATTGTTGGGCGTTGAAATAGGCGACGCCCAGATTGAATTCGGCGTCATAGGAATTGGGGTTCGCCTTCACCGCGTTCATAAGGGTCGCGATGGTGGCGTCTTGCGCCCCGGCCGGCGAGGCCGCGCAACCCCAAACCGAAAGGACGATAAAAAGAATTAATTTTTTCAAGATTTTCCCCTGAATTTCAAGGATTGAAGGTTCCCACCGCGTCCAAAATGAGCACTTCGTCGACCGTCTTTTCTTTTTTCCCATTTTGTTCGCATCGAAGCATGGTGCCGTCGCCGGACCAAGTCAGGTGCGCAGTATAATCAAGCCGTTCGTTCGTTTTCAATAAACTTTTGTCCGTGCCGTCCGCGTTGACCAACCACACGTTCCCCGCGTAAACAAAAGCGATTTTGGAACCCGACGGATGATAAACCGGATAAAGCCCCAGGGTCGCGTCCTCCGAATGAAAGAGGGTTTGTGTCTTGTCGGTCTTCAACTCGATCCGGTCTAAGCGCCGTCCCGCGCCCGTCACGCGCAAATACACCAGATTGGCCTCATCCGGGGACCAATTCGGCAAATTGGCGCCGGAGGTATGCGGAATAATGTTAAACCGTAATTTGCCGGCCTTGGGATCGTTTTTCGCCAGATAAAGATAATAAGAATGGGACACTTGTTTGCGGGAAACCACCCAATCTCCCTGCGGGGAAAGCACCTTGGCTTCCACGGTGGAAGTATTGGAATCAAAATCCGCCTCAAAACTTTTGTTGAACGGTTCCTCGCTTCGAATGGAAACCGCGCTGGAATCAAGCTGGGCCATGCCCAGCGCCCGCCGGGTTTGGTCAATAAGGGCCTCGACTTTGGCCCGGGAATCCGGATTGATGAAAAGAACCGGATAAGCGGCAAAGATCGAGGACGCCACTTGATTCGAGGTTTTGAAGTCTTTTTTCGCGTAAAACGCCGTGGCGCTTTGATATTGGGCGTCCACTAAAAATTGAATGTCATCCTTGACCTGGCTGTTCGCGAAATATTGTCCAACGGCTTTTTCCGAATACCCGTAAGCCTTGGCGGTGTTTTTCAATTTGTCTTTATACAGGGCGGCCTCATCCAGCAAGGCCAGCAGCCCCTCGGGGCTTTGTGGATATTGGGCGATAATTTTATCGTACCAAAGGATCGCGTTCGTATAGTCGGAACCGGATCCGTAATCCTTGGCCATGAGGTAATAAACCCGCGCGGTCAGGGCCGAAGCTGGATATTGTTTCAAGTAATCCTGGTAAAGCTTGATGGCCTCCGGATATTGGCCCGCCTTGTCCAAGGCCGCCGCTGTTTCCAGTTGGTTGTTTCTCTGGCAGCCAAATACCGCGACCATCAAAAAAGCCGCTAACGAAATGGGAATGAGTTGTTTCAAAACGCTGCACCTCGCCTTCGAACAGTTTATTTGGTCAATATGATGATATCCACACTTCGGGTCCTGAAGTGCGCGATTTCCGAATCACTTTCCGTTGAGTCCGTCGCCCGGCCGTGGCCGCGGGCGTAAAGATTCCCCGGCGAAACCTTACCCTTCTCCACCAAGTATCTTAAAACCGAATCCGCCCGATTTTGGGATAACTGAAGGGCGTCCCGAACCGGCTCATCGGCCGAGGCGTGCCCTTCGATATACACCCGGGCGTTCGGGTATTTGCGGATATATTGGGCCACCTGGTCCAAAAAGATAAGATAGCCCGGATCCAAGCGGCTGGAGTTTTCGGCAAAACCCACCGACGGCATCTTCACTTGGCCCGAAGGCCCCATGGGCTCGATTCGCTCCGGCAACACGGGGACATAGATGGGCTCGGGTTGGGCCTGCGCCAGCATGGCCGCCAATTGGGGCGTCATCACGCCCGGGGTGATGGTTCCTTCGGTCACTCCGCTGATTTTAAACAGAGGGTTGCTCGAAACCAATTGCTGGCCCTGAACGTCCTCGGTCTTAAAATTGTAATTGGCGAAAATACCTTGTGGGACCACATGTCCATAAGCGTCTTTACCGTCCCACGCGATTTGCTTGGGCGGCACACCCTTGCCGGAATAAGTTCTCAACAGATTTCCGCTCGGGTCCCTGATTTCGAGGCTCCAGTTTTTAATCTCAGTCCGGGCCTGCGGTTTAATTTCAAAGGTCGCCTGCTGTAAAGCCCCGGTTTTGTAATCCGCCAGCTGGGGTTTAATGTCCAAAACCGCCGGTTTTTCAGCCGAGGCCGCGGCGGCCGCTTCTTGGGACGGGGGCTCAAACCGATAGGTGATCGAAAACTCGTTGCTGTCCCCCAGCAGGCCGAAAGGAACCAGCGCGTACTCAAACTCAAACTGGGAAACTTTCACGCCCGCGCCGACGGAAGCGCCGGTGGTCCCCCCTAAATCGCTGTTCAACGGGTTGAAGCTGTAGCCTCCGCGAAAGGCCACCGAAATTCCCTGAAAATCGACCCACACTTCCCCGCCGGCGTGCAAGATGGGATCATCGTCAATGGGTTTTTCGATGTCCACATCCAACGCCAGATGGGTGGGGTCTTCCGGGCTCAATCGATAGGCGAGACCGGCTCGGTAAGTGGTGGGCAGCTTTTCCTGGGTGCCGAATTGGTTGAAACCGGATATTTGCCCGACGTTTTGAACCGACAGCCCCAGGGTCAGTTCTTTATGGGAGGTATAGACCAGAAGCCCGGCGTCAATCGCCTGCCCCGTGGCGCTGTAAGAAACCAAGGTACTGTTGATAAACTTGGCCCCCAGCCCCAAGGAAAAATTCTCGCCAAAACTTTGCCCTAATTCCACCCCCAAATCCCAATCCAAAGCGCTTCCCGGCGTGGCGGAAGGGTTCCCGGTCGAATTAAAATCCCCGACCGAATCCAGATTCGCGGTGATTCCCAAAGTGCTGCCGGAAGCCAGGGGCAATGCGGCTCCGATAAATTCGTAATCGATGCCTTCAAAATAGGAAATATGCGAGAGGGAAATTTCAGGATCCGTGATTTGGGCGAACCCCGCCGCGTTCCAATAAGCGGCCCCCAGATCATCCGCCATCGCCGAAAAGGCCTGCCCCATGCCCGCGCCGCGCACTCCCGCCGGTATTTGTAAAAAAGGAACGCCCGAGGTGCTGGTGCTGCCGGCAAAAGAATAGGTGGACCATCCCATCAAAAGAACAAGGAAGTAGAAAATGATCGAGTAAAGAAAGGTTTTGTTTTGGATCATGAAACCCGGGGCGAATGATTTTTGCGATTATATCACGATAAACCTTTTGACTGTCAACGAAGCGCCGGCGCCCTCATGGTTTGAATCATTCCGCGCTTTTCGGGCCAAGGCCCCGCCTAACTTAACGTTGTCTTCATTAAACAAATTGATATAATGCGCGAGCTTAAAAGGGTAAAAAAGGCCTAAAACCGGCTTAAATTTAATTCAAACCCCATTGGAGGGCTCTTTTCATGATGCGGACATTGCGCGACAAGAAAACCATGCACATCGTTCTTTGGATACTGATTTTCGCTTTTGTGGTGGGGTTCGTCTTTATCGCGGTGGGAACCAAATATCAGGGCCTCAATCAAACCGATCCCAATGTGGCGGCCAAGGTGGGCAAAGAAAAAATCACCTTTGATCAGCTCAACCAGATTTACGACTCCGCGGTCAACCGGCTTTACAGCAGCTCCGGCCAAGCTCCCTCCCCAGAGGAAATGACCGAGTTACGCCAGGAAGTTCTGGACCAATTGATCAATACTTCCATTTTGAACCAAACCGCCGAAAAACTGCGCATTACGGTATCCACGGAAGAAGTCGCGGCCGTGATCCAACGCCAACCTTATTTCATGGGAAGCAACGGTAAATTCGATAAAAACATTTACTTTGATATTCTCCAGAAAAATCAGCTCACCCCCGAAATATATGAGCAATCCGAAAGACAACAGCTCCTCACGCAAAAAATCACCTCCGTGTTGGCGGACGCCGTTGTCTTTTCCCCCGCGGAAGTGGACCACTACGCCGATCTTTTAAACCGCAGCCTCAAGGCCGATATCCTGTCCTTCAACGTGAAAAGCTATGAAAAAACCATTACGCCGAGCGTCGACGAATTAAAGTCCTACTACGAAAGCAACAAAGCCCAATTCGACCATCCTGAAAGGGCCAAAGCCCGCCACATTCTGATCACCTTGAAGGCCGGCGCCGCGCCGCAAGAGGAAGCGGCTGTCCAAAAAACGCTTTCGGACTTAAGGGAAAAAATCTCGTCGGGGAAAATAACTTTTGCGGACGCCGCTAAAAAGTATTCCCAAGACCCGGGCTCCGCGCCCCAAGGCGGCGAGCTAGGCTGGGCCACCCGCGGAACCATGGTGAAAGAGTTCGAGGATCAAATATTCGACAAGTTGAAAAAAGGCCAGATTTCCGAACCCTTCAAAACCCAATTCGGGTACCACATCGTGCAATTGGAGGATTACGAAAAATCCTATACCAGCACTTTCGAGGGCGTCCGTTCCCAGGCGCTGGACCAATACCGATCGGAAAAGGCCCAGGAGGAAATTTCAGCCCTGGCCCAACAAGTGGCAATCAAGCTTGAGCAAAAAGAGCCCCTGGCCAAAGCCGCCGGTGAGTTAAAGCTGAAAACCCAGACCACCGCCTGGTTCACCGCCGGCGCGGGCATTCCCGGATACAAAGATTCGACGGCCGTCAGCCAGACTTTGGCCGCCTTGTATGTGGGTGAGTGGCGGGGCCCACTGGATTTGGGCGATGACCATTGTTTCTTCCAAATCACGCAGGCCCAGGATCGTCCTCTTTCGGACAAGGAAAAGCAAAAGGACCTGGCCCAAGCCCAAGAACAATTGATTACGGCCAAACAAGACCAATGGGTGAAGTCGTTTTTGGATGACCAACGCCAAAAACTGAAGGTCAAAACCTTCCTCAATTAAGATAAGAGAGCCAATCTTTTTTTGGCCGCGGATAAATACAGATGTATCTCAAATAATCATTTGTGGCTAAATGGGTTTTTATTTTTTGAAGAATCCGGTTTCGGTCAAGGCTTTTAAAAGCATCGCGGCCGGCAAACCCATCACATTGAAATAATCCCCTTCCAACCCACGAATCCACCGGCTCGCCGAGCCGCGGATATCATAACCGCCGGCTTTATCGTAAGGCTCGGACGTGCGGACGTAATCCGCCAGCTCGTTTCTTCCAAGCTTCCTGAAATAAACCACGCTTTTTCCGACGCCGATCCAAACCTTGCCGCCCGGCGGGATTAAAGCCATTCCGGTTAAAACCTGATGCCCCGCGCCGCTGAAACGGCGTAAATTTCGGAGCGCTTCTCGCGCGTTTCCAGGTTTTCCATAGATCCTTTCCTGATGAACCACCAAGGTATCCGCGCCTAAGACCCATTGGTTTTTGTGGAATCGATGAACGGAAAGCGCTTTTTCCAAGGCCAAACGCGCCACCAACCGGCGGGGCGCTTCCCCGATCCGCATATTTTCGGTGACACCGCGGGGGGCCGTGCTTTTAAAAGAAACATCCAGGAATTTAAGGATTTTTTTGCGGCGCGGCGAGGTGGAGGCCAGAATGAGCTTTCGCATCAACGGGAAACCATAAACCCGGAGACCATCCCAATGATACTGCAGAGGTTAATATAAATTTTAAAACCAAAAGTGAGAACCACGATGCGAAGGTCTAAAACCATCGTGTCCAATCCCACGTCAAAACTTTTAGTGAATAAGTCGTGGAAAAGGCCCGAAGGGATCAGTAATCCCAGCAACTCCCCCACATAACCTCCCAATACGGCCCCCACCAGGATCAACAAAATGACCCTGCCGAAGTTCTTTGCCGCCATGACATTTCCTTTTCTTGCGTCTAGCCGTTCACCGGGTTGATCTTATGGTCGCTGGGAATCGAAACCACGATTTGAAGTTTTTGGATGGCCTCATGCGCCGCCAACTGTTCGGCTTCTTTTTTGCTTTTACCGACACCCACCCCGATGGTTTTTCCGTTGACGACGCAGGCCGACTCAAAGTTGCGGTCATGGTCCGGGCCCCACTCTTTGACGATTTCATAGCGGGGCGCGGTCTTTTGGGTTTTTTGAAAGTGTTCCTGCAAAAGCGTTTTATAATCCTTTTCCATCCGGCCGGTAAACACGTTATCCACGTCGTCTTTTAAAAGGCTGAGGATCAGTTTTTTTGCGGGCGCCAATCCCCCCAAAAGATAAACCGCCCCCAGAACCGCCTCCAGGGCGTCCGCCAACAAGGAAGCCCGGTTTTTTCCACCGGATTTTTCCTCGCCCTTGCCCAGCAAAAGGTAATCCCCCAGGTTGATCAGTTTGGCTTTTTCCCCCAAGACTTGGGCGCTCACGACCACGCTTTTCACCTTGGAAAGTCCGCCTTCGGTGGCTTCCGGATAGGCCTCAAACACATGCTCGCTGATGACCAGGCCCAAAACTGAGTCGCCTAAAAACTCCAATTTTTCATTGTGGAGATTGGCGTGCATCTTGCGCTCATGGGTATAGGATTTATGGGTCAGGGCGTCATTTAAAAGCTTGCCGTCGCCCAACGGAATCCGCAGGGTTTTGGAAAACCGGCGCAGCTGTTTCAGGCGCGCGGGGTCCATGTCGACTTGGGGCTTCAGTCGAGCGGGAGACCTTGACTTTTTTTTAGGAATTAAATTTTCGAACAATGAGCGAGACATTATGGCCGCCAAACCCCAGGGAGTTCGACAGGCAAACCTCCACCGGCGCCATCCGTTTGACGTTGGGAATATAGTCCAAATCACAATCCGGATCCGGTGTTTCTTGGTTGATCGTCGGCGGAAGGACGCCTTCTTGAATGGCCAGGGTACAGGCGATAAACTCCACGCCGCCCGCGGCGCCCAGCAAATGGCCCGTGGTCGACTTGGTGGAAGAAACAGGAACCTTCGCCGCCTGCTCCTTGAAAACCGTCTTGATCGCCAGCGTCTCGAATTTATCGTTATAAGGCGTGGACGTTCCGTGGGCGTTGATATAGCCGATGTCCTTCGGGGTCAGTTTGGCGTCGTCCAAAGCCAACTGCATGGAACGGGCCGCCCCTTCTCCGTTCTCCGCCGGCGTGGTCATGTGATAAGCGTCCGCGGTCATGCCATAACCGACCGCCTCAGCGTAAATCTTGGCGCCCCGGGACTTCGCGTGCTCCAAAGATTCCAAAACCACGATGCCGGCGCCTTCGCCCATGACGAAGCCCGAACGGGCTTTATCAAAGGGACGGCTTCCCTTGGCCGGGTTTTCATTCGAGTCCATGCAAAGCGCGGTCATGTTGCAAAAACCGGCGTAACCCAGCTCCGTAATGCAAGCCTCGGCCCCGCCCGCGATCACCACATCCGCGTCGCCTTTTTGAATCCACCGCATGGCTTCCCCGATGGCGTGGGCCCCGGAAGCGCAGGCGGAGACCGTGGAGACGTTGGGTCCCCGGGCCCCCAAATAAATGGAAACCATTCCGGAGGCCATATTGATGATCATCATGGGAATGAGAAAAGGGCTCACCCGATCCGGTCCGTCCTGAACCAGCCGGGTATGCTGCTTTTCCAACGTCGAAAGACCACCCATGCCCGAGCCGATTAAAACACCGACCCGCGCCGAGTCTTCCTTCGACATATCCAATCCCGAATCTTTCATGGCTTGAAGGCTGGCCGCCAAGGCGAACTGGACGAATAAGTCCGTTTTCTTGACGTCTTTTTTCTCAATGCCAAAAGCGACCGGGTCAAATTGCTTGACCTCGCCGCCGATCTTGCTGGCAACCCGGGACGCGTCAAAGCGGGTGACTAAACCAATCCCGCTGACCCCGTCGCAGATATTCTTGAAAAAATCGGCCGGGTTATTTCCCGTCGGCGCGACCACTCCCAAACCGGTGACCACCACACGTTTCAAGGCTTCCTCCAAAAATCAGTCAGTGATTAAGAAGCTTTCGACTTGATGTAATCGATCGCGTTTCCAACGGTCTTAATCTTTTCGGCGTCCTCGTCCGGGATTTCCAAGTCAAATTCTTCCTCAAAGGCCATGACCAGCTCGACCGTATCCAAGGAATCCGCGCCCAAATCGTCGATGAACGAGGCTTCCGGCTTCACTTGATCGGCTTCCACACCCAATTGGTCCACAATGATTTCTTTCACCTTATCTTCAGTCGCCATTCTCCACCTCCTAAAAAATTACGGGGATCCATCGCCCCCGCGCTTCCCGTCTCAAACCACCTTCTTATATCACCATTCCACCGTCGACGCAAAGGACTTGACCCGTGATATACCGGGCCTCCTCCGACGCCAAAAACAAGACGGCGGCTGCCACATCTTTCGATTCCCCCAAAAAACCCAGGGGAATTTCTTTCATCAACTCTTCTTTCGCCTTATCGCCCAAAGCGTGGGTCATGTCGGTCTGGATAAATCCGGGGGCCACCGCGTTGCAGGTGATGTTGCGGCTGGCGAATTCCCGCGCCACCGTCTTGGTCAAGCCGATGAGCCCGGCCTTGCTGGCCGCGTAATTGGCTTGGCCCGCGTTGCCCCGCACCCCCACGATGGAGGTCATATTGATGATCCGCCCCTGCCGGGCCTTCATCATGGGCTTCACGATCAGTTTGGTCAGTAAAAAAGCGCTCTTGAGGTTGATCGAGATCACATCATCCCATTCGGCCTCGCCCATGCGAAGCAAAAGGTTGTCTTTGGTGATTCCGGCGTTGTTGACCAAAATATCAATCTTGCCGAAAGCCGTCATGACCTGGGTCACGAAATTTTCAACGTCCGCGGCCTTCGACACATCGGCTTTGACGCCCAACGCCTTCACGCCCAAAGCCTCGATCTCGGCCACCGACGCCTTGATCGTTTCCTCATTGGTTCCACAGAGGGCCACCGAGGCGCCTTCGCGCGCCAGGGTCAAAGCGATTTCTTTTCCGATGCCCCGGTTTCCGCCGGTGACGACCGCGACTTTATCTTTTAATTTCATTTCCATTGATCCGCTTCCGCGAGGCTTTGCCTGTCCCCGACGTTATAGATGACGGCGTCCTTGTTGATCTTACGGATGAGCCCATTCAACACTTTTCCCGAACCCACTTCCACAAAAGTCGTGATGCCCTCCCGGCCCATGGCGTCGATGGTCTTGATCCATTGAACCGGCGCCACCAACTGGCGCACCAAGCTTTCGGCGATCACGGCCGGGTCTTGCATGGTCTTGGCGTCGATATCCGAATAGTAGGTCACTTTCGGCGCCGACAATCGAACCGACCCTAAAGCTTCTTTTAATCCGTCCGCCGCTTGTTTCATGAGCGAGCTGTGAAAAGGACCGCTCACGGCCAGCTCCATGGCCCGCTTGGCGCCCAGGGCTTTCGCTTTTTCACAGGCCGCCAAAACCGCGGCCTTCTCGCCGGAAATGACAATTTGACCCGGACAATTCACGTTCGCCGGCTCCACCACGCCCAGGGACGAGGCTTCTTCACACGCTTGGCGCACCTTGTCCTCATCCAAATTAAGGATCACGGCCATGGTGCCTTTGCCCGCGCCCGCTTGCTCCATCAATTCACCCCGGCGCCGAACCAACTTGACGCCGTCCTCAAAAGAAATCGCTTCCGCCGCGACCAAAGCGCTATAAGCCCCCAGACTATGTCCCGCCACGGCGTTAAAGGCAACTCCCTTTTTTTGAAGCTGGGTCAGGGCCGCGATCGAAGTCACTAAAAGGGCCGGCTGGGTATTGGCCGTTTTTTTCAAGTCGTCTTCGGGACCCTCAAAGCAAATCTTGGAGATCGAAAAACCCAGCGCCTTATCGGCGCGCTCAAATAATTCCCGGCATTCGGCGAAAGCCTCAAAGAGGTCCTTGCCCATGCCGACCGCCTGCGATCCTTGTCCCGGAAAAACAAACGCGCGCTGGGTCATGGGATTACCACTGAACCACGGCCGAAGCCAGGGTTGTTCCCGCGCCAAAAGCCACCAGCACAATCGCGTCGCCTTTTTTCAGGCGGCCCGTACGCACACATTCGTCCAAAGCCACAATGACCGAAGCGGCGGAAGTATTGCCCACCCGGTCCAGGTTCACCACCATTTTTTCCGCTGGAATCTGCATCCGCTCCCCGATCGACTGGATAATCCGAAGGTTGGCCTGATGTGGAATGACTAGGGATATCTGGTCCATATTTAAGTTCGCCAGCCGAAGCGCTTCCAGTGTGGCCTCTTCCATGACCTTCACAGCCACCTTGAAGGTTTCTTTGCCCTGCATCTTCAAATAATGCATGCCCTGTTCCAGCGAATTGGTTGAGGACGGGTTTCGGCTTCCACCGCCCGGAATTTTTAATAAATCGGCGTCATTGCCGTTGGCGACCATGAACGAGGATAAAATTTCCCTTTTTCCCGCTTCCACAGGCCCAATCACCGCGGCGCCGGCTCCGTCGCCGAAAATAACGCAGGAAGCCCGGTCTTTCCAATCCACGAAAGCCGTCAGCTTTTCAGCGCCAATGAGAAGAATGTTCTTATACATCCCGCTTTCCACGAAAGCTTTGGAGATGGAGAGGCCGTAAACAAACCCCGAACAGGCGGCCGAGACGTCAAAGGCCGCGGCTTTGGTGGCGCCTAATTTGCTTTGAACCAAGCAGGCGGTGGAGGGCGTGGGCATGTCGGGGGTAATGGTGGCCACGATAATCAGGTCAATGTCGGAAGCTTTTAGGCCGGCGTCGGCCAGGGCTTTTTTGCCGGCTTCGGTGGCCAGGTCCGAGGTGGCTTGGGTTTCGGAGGCCACGTGACGCTCCCGGATGCCGGTACGGGTGACGATCCACTCATCGGTGGTGTCGACGATTTTTTCCATGTCCTTGTTGGTCAGGATTTTTTCGGGAAGATAGGAACCCGTTCCTAAAAAACCGGCCCTGATTTTCTGGCTCACGCGCCGGCCCCGGGCGCCTTGGGTTCGGGCTTGTCATTGACTTGACCGTATTTCAGGATGCGCTCCTCAAGAATTTGGTTCATGTTGTTGTTGCTGCACCGCAGGGTGGCCCGGATGGCGTTTTTCATGGCGAAAGCGTTTGATTTTCCGTGGCTGATCATGCTGATCCCGTCAATCCCCAAAAGCGGCGCTCCCCCGTATTCTTTATAGTCGATGCTGCGTTTAAAACGGCGGAAAGCGGAAGACGCCAACAGCGCCCCCACCAGCGAGAAAAGATTCGACTGCATTTCTTTCTTCAATAAGTTGTAAACGAGCTCGCCCACGCCTTCGATGGCCTTCAGCGTGACATTGCCCACAAAACCGTCGCAAACCGTGACATCGCAATTGCCGTTGACGATATCTCGGCCTTCCACGTTGCCGATGTAATTCAGCGGCGCCGTCTTCAATAATTTTTGGGTCTCAAAAACCAGCTCATTCCCCTTGGTTTCTTCCTCGCCGATTGAAAGAAGGCCGACCCGGGGATTTTTAAAACCCAAAACGGTACGGGCGAAAACATCGCCCATGAGGGCGAACTGAAGCAAATGTTTGGCTTTGCAATCCACATTGGCGCCGGCGTCGACCAAAACCGAGACACCTTGGATACTGGGAACCATCGTCGTGATCGCGGGCCGGAGAACTCCGTCAATGCGGCCGCAGGTCATGAGCGCCGCCGCCATGGTGGCGCCGGAGTTTCCCGCAGAAGCGCAGGCCGCGACTTCTTTTCGCTTCACCAGCTCGGAACACCGCACGATTGAGGAATCCCGTTTTTGCTTACAGGCTTGGGCCGGGCTTTCGCCCATCTCGACCACTTCACGCGCGTTGATAATGGAGATGGATTTTTTCGGATAGCTTCCCAGACTGGAAAGCTCCCGTTCAATATCCTCTTGCCGGCCCACCAAGACGATCTCCAGGTCGTGGTTGGCCATCTTCAGGACTTCAGCGTCCTGAACGGCCATGACGGCTCCTTTCACGATTTCCCGAGGAGCCGCGTCCCCACCCATTGCGTCCAGGGCGATTTTGATCGTCATTTTTGAGTGGCTTTAGGCGATGTCAACGTGAAGAACTTCTTGTCCCTTGTAATATCCGCAGGTCGGACACACACGATGGGGCAATTTAGCGCTTTTACATTGGGGGCAGACGGACAAGGACTTGGTTTTGATTTTCCAGTTTGTGCGACGCTTATCCCGGCGTTGGCGCGAATGCCGCCGTTTAGGATTAGCCATGAATTTCCTCCAGATTTAAAAAGACAAAAGGCCAAAGCCGATGGTCTTGAATTCAAAATTTTACTTCAACCAACCCGTTGAGCCGTGGGTTTTGGACCGGCCAGCCTCTTATTGACTGTCTTCCCTACACTTTCAACTGTTTCAGGGCTTCCCAACGAGAGTCCGTCGGCGGTTCCCCGCATCCACAAGCCCCGATATTTAAATTAACCCCGCATCCTCCGCAAAGTCCCCGGCAGTCCTCGCGGCAAAGAGCCCGCATGGGCTCCGAAAGGAGGACGGTCTGCCGGACCGCGTCGGCGATATCGAGTATTTCCCCATCATAATAAATGGTTTCGGTCTCGGAGAAAGACAGTTCCACTTCGTCTTCGTCCGGCTTCTGCTCTTCCGACCGGCGGTATTGAAACTCGAAAAAGGATTTGTAGCCGTTCTCGAAATCCACCAAACACCTGTCGCAAGACAGACGCATCTTCCCCTGAACCCAGCCCTTGGCCAGGATGTAATCCCCGGTCTTGGAAATAGAGCAGTAAATCGCTAAAGGGGCCGGGCACAGTTCCGGGGTCAATTCCACCCCCAGCTGATTCGCGGGCCCCACTTCTTCCAAAACGAGGTCTTCTTTTTCAAGAGAGCGCAATTCAACTTTCAGCATAGACGCGCTTCCTCCGTACAAAAGCCCTTATTTCCGGGCCTGAAACAGTGGGGATTATAGGGAGCCCCGTCTAAAAGTGTCAAGAAAATACCCCTGTTTTGCCTTGTTGTTGCGTGCTTTAAAGCTATTCAGGGTAATTTAGGAACGTCGGCGCTTGGGTTTCAAGGAAGGACCACCGAAAGCCGACCGCAAAGCCTTCTCAACCTCCGGCGGAACAAACCCCTTCAATTCGCCCCCAAACTTCGCGACTTCCTTAATGGAACTGGAAGAAAGGAAAATATACTTCTCGCTGGGGACCAAAAACATGACTTCAATCTCAGGATGAAGCGCCCGGTTGATTAAGGCCATTTGGAACTCATACTCGAAATCGGAAACGGCCCGTAAGCCGCGGAAGATGATCTGGGCCTTTAATTGGCGCGCGTAATCGACCAATAAACCGTTGAAGGATGAAATTTTGACGCCGGGAATCTTACCCACGGTCTTTTTTAAAAGTTCCACCCGCTCTTGAACCGAGAAAAGGCTCTTTTTGGAAGGGTTGCCCACCACCGCCACATGCAACTCGTCGCAAAGCCGCATGGCCCTTTTGGCGATGTCCACATGGCCGTTGGTAATGGGGTCAAAGGACCCGGGATAAAGACCGATTATTTTTTTGCTCACACTTCACCTCACAAAACATTAAAAACTTCCAGCCAAGGCTATTTACATTGATAAACGCAGATGGCCGCAGATTTGATTGAAACATATATTTTTTTATATCTTAAATCGGCGTCCATCTGCGTTCATCATTGTTCCAATGCCCTCGTCACTTGTTAGTTTAGCATTCAAGCGACCGTGTCCGGGCTTTTAAATAACGAAAGAAAGGTATCGCCGTATTTCTTTTGGCGAACCAAGGGAAAAGGAAACTCCGGGTCTAATTCCATATCGAGCGCCTCGTGCTCCACCGACAAAATGCCGCCCGGGGCTAAAATCGGGTACTGGGCCAATAGTTTTTGAACCCGCTTGAGCGCGCCTGGTTCGTAAGGAGGGTCCGCCAGTACGATATCAAAGGTCCGCTTTTGCTGGTGCAGGCTGTAAAAGGCCTTGCCCGCTTCCAAGGCTAAAATCTGGGCCGGCCCTTGCCCCGAAACCGGAATCTTCAGTTTCTCCAAGTTTTCCCGAATGAGATCCAAGCCCTCCTTGCCGTTATCGACAAAGACCACCTGTTTGGCTCCCCGGCTGATCGCTTCAATCCCCAGGTTCCCCGTGCCGGAATAAAAATCCACGACCGTACAATCCCGAAGGGGCTCCAGCATATTAAAAAGCGCGCCCTTTACCTTGTCCGAGGTGGGACGGATCTTCATCGATTTGGGAGCCTTCACTTCCCGGCTCCGATAGGTTCCCGCGATCACACGCATCCGCTACTCCTATGAAATCTGCGCCAGTTGAAAATCATACCGGGTTTTCAACGCTTTACGCAGTTCCTCATTAGCCACAGTTTTAAGCAAAGGATCTTGTCGAAGGATTTCCCCCGCCTGATCCCTTGCCCGCTCGACCAATTCCACGTCCCGCCTAAGGTCCACCAAGCCGCCTTCCCGGCGGCCGGATTGGGCGAGCCCAAAAATCTCACCCGGGCCCCGCATTTTCAAGTCAAATTCGGAAAGCTTGAAGCCGTCGTTGGTCGCGACCATGATTTTAACCCGTTGCACGGCGTCCGCCGACATCAAAGGCGAGGTCATTAAAAAACAATAGGCTTGGTCCGCGCCCCGGCCCACCCGGCCACGCAATTGATGAAGCTGGGCAAGCCCAAAGCGCTCGGCGTGTTCCACCACCATCACAGTGGCGTTGGCCACATCCACACCCACCTCGACTACGGTGGTTGAGACCAAAATTTGAATTTTTCGTTCGGCAAAGGCCCGCATGACTTCCTGCTTTTCCTCTTTTTTCATCCGGCCATGCAAAAGCCCCACCCGGAAACCATGAAAGATATCCTTGGCGAAATACTGATACATTTGGGTCGCTGATTTTAAAAAGGTTTTCGATTCTTCCACCACGGGAAACACCCAGAAAACCTGCTCGCCTTTCGCCATTCGGGCCTTGGCGAACTGATACACCTCTTCTTTTTTCGCCTCGGGCTTCCATTGGGTCACGATGGGCTTCCGGCCCTTGGGAAACTCATCCAAAAGGGACAAATCCGTGTCGCCGTAATCGGTCAGGATCAAGGCCCGGGGGAAAGGGGTGGCGGTCATCATCAGGGCATCGGGCCACTTGCCTTTTTCTTCCAAGGCCGCCCTTTGAAGCACCCCGAATTTATGCCGCTCATCGATGACCAAAATCCCCAGATTCTTAAAGACCACGTTTTTTTCAAGCAACGCGTGGGTTCCGATCGCCACATGAACCCGGCCTTCGGCGATCGCCGCCAACACTTCCCGCTTTTCCTTCACCTTCATCCCGCTGGTTAACAGCGCGGCCTTGAAACCCACCGGTTCCAATAATTTTTGAAGCGTTTCGAAATGCTGTTGGGCCAAAATTTCGGTGGGCGCCATCAAGGCCCCTTGGATTCCCGAATCGGCGGCGTAAAGAAAAGTAATGGCCGCGACCAGGGTCTTTCCGCTTCCCACATCGCCTTGTAAAAGCCGGTTCATGGGATGGGGTTTGGCCAAGTCCTCGCGGATTTCTTTTAAGACCCGTTTCTGGGCCTTAGTCAGTTCGTAGGGAATGGATTCCCTGAACTTTAAAATGCGTTCGCCCCCGAAAACATATTGTCGGCTTTTCTCACGCCGGGCCGTCTCATTTTTCTTTAAGATCAAATAGGTTTGAAGGATCAAAAACTCCTCGAAGGCCAAGCGCTTGCGCGCGGCCTCGAATGATTCCAAACTTTCGGGCCGGTGGATTTTTTCATAGGCATCCCTCAGCCTCAAGGCCTGCCCCGGTTGGGCTTCCCGGACTAAATTTGGAATCGACTCCAAAGCCCTGGGCAAAACCTTATTGAATAGCCCGCGCCAAAAATCCTGGGTCAAGGTCGGCGTGGTGGAGTAAAGCGGTAAAACCTTCCCGGCTTCCAGCGCCTCTTTTTCCTCGTCATCCAGAAACTCAAAAGTATCCGCTTGGCCCACGACCTGTTTTCCCCATTTGGACACATCCGGCATCGTGTGCAAAACCACCCACCGCCCGTTGGTCAGGTCTTTTTTAAGGTATGGCCTGTTGAACCAAATCCAGATCAAGGTACCCGTGCCATCTTCCAGCGCCACCTTCAATATTTCACGGGGGCCCCGGCGGACCTGGGAAATGCCGTTGATCCTCGCCAGGATAAAATAGGGCTCTTCCCGGCGCACGCATTGGGCGATGGGGGTGAAAACCGAGCGGTGAAGGACCCACTTGGGGGTGTAAGACAAAAGGTCACGGACAGTTTTTAACCCTGTTCTTTGAAAGGCCCGCGACTTTTCCCCCGGCACAAAAGAAGCGAGGGATTGGTCCAAAGCCGGCGCGGAAACTACCGCGGGCGCCTGGACGGAATCCATGGCGGGAACCGAGTTTGGCGGGACCGGTACCGGCTTGGCGTCCGCCTCCAGCGGGGGCAATTGCTCAAGCCGCCTCAAGGTGGTCGCGACCAGTTCTTTTCTTTCTTCAGGGGATAAGGCCATGTACTGGCCAAAGGCGGATTTTGTTTTTTCAAGCCACTGCCCGGCCCGCGTCTTCGCTTCATATTGCTTTAAGAGTTCATCCAAACCCCGCATCACATACTGGTCCAACCCGCCGGAGACCGCGCGATTATTGAAGTTCTTTTTTTGTTCCAGACGCAGGGGTTTTAAAAGATTTTGAATTTTGGGATCGGTCGAAGGCATCAGGGTTCCGAAGGCCGTTTAAGCGGGGAAAAAGGGGCATTTTGACCCCTTCACGGCTTAAAAAAGCTTGTTTAATTTGAAATGCTTTGTCTATAATAACCGCTCTTTTCGACAAAACGAAAAAGAGTTCCGGCCTTCAGCGGCTTTAATTAACGATCAGATTTCAGGAGAGATTCATCATGGCTCAGGTTTGCGACATTTGTTCCAAGGGACCCATCAAGGCGCGGAAAATCACCCGTCGTGGTAAGGCGAAGAAGTCGGGTGGTATCGGATTAAACGTGACCGGGATTCATACCCGTCGTCAAATGCCGAACCTGCAGGTCATCCGGGTGGTCATCAACGGAACGCACAAGCGCGTTTTGGTTTGCACCCGCTGTATCCGCTCCGGCAAGATCCAGAAGCGCCCGGTTACCCGCCGCGCTCCTGCCGTCACAGCCCCCGCTAGCGCGGCCGTTTCAGCGTAAACTCCGGCCTTTTAGCTTCCAGTTATCGTCGCTCCAGACCCAGATAAAGGTCTCACTGGAATAGCTTAAGATCGATCCGTCCTGGAAAATCCAATTCACCTTCACCTTGGTTGTGGTGTCGTTCACCCAAGCCAACGAGGTGATATTGCCCCCCGTTAAGACCGCGGTCGAGTCCCAGGGCTGGGTCATATAGGATTGGAAATGGTCCACGTTATCAAAGCTTCCATCGGTTAAGCGAAAAAGCCCGTCCCAATCCTTTTGAACCGCCGAATTCACGAAGCTTTGCACTTGTTGTTTGAGGATCTGGACCCGGTTGACCTTCTCATCCGGCGAAAGCGCGCAACCCGCCAGCAAGGCCAACGCTCCTAAGATTAAAAAAGCCCGCTTCACCTTCGCGCCCATCAGGCCCTCATGATTCATGGAGTTTATCCTCGATCGCCTTAATTTCTTCCACCCGGCGAATATGCCGGTCCGCGTTCGAAAAAGGCGTGGTCATCCAAACATCGGTGATTTTAAGGTTGCTGTCCGCGGGTAAATCCCGGCCCGCCAAAACCAGGATGTTCGAGTCGTTATGTTCCCGGGTCGCCTTGGCCATTTTTTCCGTTACGCTCAAGGCCGCGCGGATTCCCGGCACCTTGTTGGCCACGATCGACATTCCAATGCCGTTTCCGCAAATGAGGATTCCCCGCTCATTTTGCTTGTGAGCCACCGATTCGGCGACCGGAAAGGCGTACTCAGGATAATCGGCGGGTTCGGACGAGTTGGTTCCAAAATCCTGGACTTGGTGGCCTTGGCTTTTCAAATGCTCCACCAAACGTTGTTTGAGCTCAAAACCAGCGTGGTCGGCGCCTATGGCTATTTTCATGGTTGATTCCCCGTCACTTTAATTGGCTCAAGGATTTCTGGATGAATCCCTCAATTTGATCCCGCACTTGACGGTAAACATCCAATGGGCGCCCAATTGGGTCCTCCACATCCACCACCCCGTCTCCCGCGAACTCGGAAAACTGTTTAACTTTACCTTCCAAAGCCGGCATTTTTTTCAGGATCATGTCTTTATGCTTCGACGTCATGGTTAAAATCAAGTCGCTGTTAAGCACCAAATCTTTTCCTAGGGGCTGGCTTTGGTGGCCGGAAAGGTCCACGCCCTTTTCCCGGCAAACTTCCACCGCTTCCATGGTCGCGGGAAGCCCGGGGAAAGCCGCTAATCCCGCGGATTGAACTTCCACGCCGATTTGACCTTCACCCGCGGCCTTCCTCAATAATCCTTCGGCCATCGGGCTTCGGCAGGTATTTCCCGTACAAACAAAGACGATCTTTTGAGGCAACTGGCGTACCCTCCAAGACCGACGGGATGGATTTAGTCGCGGTTGATCTGGTTTAAAAGGACTTCAATACGGGCCACTTCTTCTTTGGAAACACACCCGGTGCGGATAATCCGGTGCTTTTTGTTCTCAAAACGGGCGATCGCGGTCTCGCCGCCCAAGGGGCAGACGCCGGCATCCAAAGCGCAATCAACTTGTTCCAAGACCTCAGGATCAATTTCATCAAACCGGGCCGGGCTTTTGGCGCCGGAAAAATTCGCGCTGGAAACCGCCAAGGTATCCCCCACATCCCGCAATAATTCCAAGGCAATCCCATGATCCGGGCAGCGCAGGGCGACCGTTCCATCCGGACCCACGGCTCCGGCCGGCAAAGGCGCCCGGGCTTTAGTGATCAAGGTCCAAGGACCCGGCCAAATTTTCTTGAGGATATCCAAGTCTTTTTCACGAAAATCAGCGATTTCCAAAGCCACTTCGGGCCGGGAGATGAGGATGGAAAGCGACTGATTTAAACTGCGGGCTTTGAGCGCGAAAATCCGCTTGAGGGCATCAGGCTTTTTGACCGAACAGCCGATATCATAAATGGTATCGGTCGGGAAAATGCCAATGCCGCCATTGCGCAGGACTTCGGCCAGCTGTAATAAATTAGGCTGAGAGTAAGGCAGAACCTTCGTCTCGGCTTTTTTTCCGCTCATTTTGGGACCCCATTCAGTGATAACCGACGGTTCAATTTACGGAACTGGGCTTCGTTAAACCAGCCCTACCCTGATTTTCTCAAAGAACGGCTGATTTTTCAGCATGAATCTTCATTTCCTGCCGATGGCCCGCCAGCCGATATCACGCCGAAAATAGGCCCCTTCAAACTGGATTGGCTTCAGCGCTTCATAGGCCTTTTGAATGGCAACCTCAATCGTTTCTCCCAGGCCGGTCACGCAAAGTACCCGGCCGCCCGCTGTAACCACCTGCCCGTCTTTTAAGGCCGTTCCTGAGTGAAAAACCACCGAGTCCTTCACTTGAGCGGCTTCTTTTAAGCCATGAATGACTTTGCCTTTGGCATAAGATCCCGGATAGCCGCCCGAGGCCAAAACCACGCAAGCCGCCGGCCTGATGTCCCATTCCACCTTCAAGTGGGACAGTTTTCCCTGGGCAACCGCCATCAGGATATTAACGAGGTCGGTCTTGAGCCTGGGCAAGATGACTTGGGTTTCAGGATCGCCAAACCGGCAGTTATATTCAATCACCTTGGGACCTTGCGCCGTCATCATCAACCCGGCGTAAAGAATTCCCCGATAGACAATTCCTCTTTTTTTCAGGGCTTCCACGGTTGGCTTAAGAATTGTTTCAAGGATCAAAGTTTCAAGCTCGGGCGTTACCACGGGGGCCGGTGAATAGGCGCCCATGCCGCCCGTATTGGGACCTTTGTCCCCGTCAAAAACGCGTTTATGATCTTGGGCGCTGACCATGGGAACAATTGTTTCTCCATCCACAAAAGCCAAAACCGAAGCTTCCTCACCGACTAGCAATTCCTCAATCACCACTTTGGAGCCGGCTTCGCCGAAGGCCTTATCTTTCATCGCTTCTTTCAAAGCGGCTTCGGCTTGTTCTAGATTCTCGCAAACCGTCACACCCTTGCCCGCGGCCAATCCATCAGCCTTGATGACGATTGGCGCGCCTTCTGCTCGGAGATAAGCCAAGGCCTTCTCATAATCGATAAAGGTGCCGGACTTGGCCGTTGGGATGTTGTTTTCAATTAAGAGTTGCTTAGTGAAGTCTTTACTAGCTTCCATTTGGGCCCCAGCCTTAACCGGTCCGACCACCATGACATTTTCTTTGAGCAGTTCATCGGCCAGCCCGAGGGCCAGTGGCACTTCGGGGCCAATCATGACGAGATTGGGTTTATGGTCTCGAACCCAGTGGACCAGACCCGGGATATCCTCGGCGGAAATGGGCACGCACTCGGCTAATTCGGCGATCCCGGCGTTTCCGGGCGCGCAGTAGAGCTTGGGTTTGCGGCTAGACTTGGCCAGCGCCCAACATAGGGCGTGCTCCCGTCCACCGCTACCGATAACTAGAATATCCAAAGCATCCCCCTAAAAAATCCTACGTCTTTGCCCTACTTGGCGTCTTAGCGTCTTTGCGTGAGCAGTTTGTGTTGGTTAATGTTTGAAGTGCCTATAAGTCGTAAAGACCATCGGGATGCCGTGCTCGTTGGCCGCTTGGATGACCTCCGCGTCTCTTACACTTCCCCCGGTCTGAATAATGGCCGCGATTCCCGCTTTGGCGCAGGCGTCCACGCTGTCCCTGAAAGGCAAAAGCGCGTCCGAGGCCATCACGCTTCCCTTAGCCTTGTCCCCCGCCTGCTCGATCGCGATCGCTAAAGACCCAACCCGGTTCATCTGGCCCGCGCCAACCCCCACCGTCACGCCGTCTTTGATCAACACAATGGCGTTCGACTTGACATGCTTGACGATCTTCCAACCCACTTCCATGTCCTTGGACAATTTAGAATCGGGTTGTTTTTCAGTCATTATTTTATAAACACCTTTATCCTCGGAAGCCTGATCGAATTCTTGGACCAAAAAGCCCCCTTCCACGCGCCGCACATGGTAACCCGGCACCGTTTCAGTAACAAAGCCAAGGCCCTCCACCGAAATGACCCGCAGGTTTTTCTTCGCTCCGAATAATTTCAAAGCCCCCGCGTCAAAAGAAGGCGCCAGCATGATTTCAAAGAAGCTTAGCTTTTCCAAAACAAGCCGGGCGGTTTGTTCATCCACCGGCCGGTTCAAGGCCACGATCCCGCCAAAAGCCGACAAGGGATCGGCCTCGAAAGCTTTCAGAAAGGCTTCTTGGACTCCCGCGCCAATCGCCGTGCCGCAAGGATTGGTGTGCTTAATAATGACTGCCGCCGGGTCGATAAATTCTTTCACCAATCCCAAGGCCGCGTCCGCGTCCATGATGTTGTTATACGAAAGTTCTTTGCCTTGCAATTGCTTGCCATTGACGATGGTCGGCAAATGATTGGCCCGTTCCCGGTAAAAAGCCGCTCCCTGATGGGGGTTTTCGCCATAACGCATTTCCTGAAGCTTAATGCCGGACAAGGTAAAGACATCCGGCCAGGGCTTGTCCGAAAGTTTCCGGTGCAGATATTCGTGGATCATGCCGTCATATCGGGCGGTATTGCCGAAAGCCTCAATGGCCAATTCTTGACGCAGTTTGAAAGTGGTGGCTCCGTCGTTTTCCCGCATTTCCAAAATGACGTCCGCATAACGGGAAGGCGAAGTGACTACCGTCACGCTTCGATAATTTTTAGAAGCCGAGCGGATCATGGAGGGCCCGCCGATGTCGATATTCTCGATCGCCTCATGAAGTTCCACATTGGGCTTCGAAATGGTGGCCTCGAAGGGATAAAGATTCACGCAAACTAAGTCGATGGGCTTGATGTTGTGCTCTTGGATGGTTTTCATATGCTCCGGATTGTCCCGCAGGGACAAAAGGCCGCCATGGACCACCGGATGCAGGGTCTTTACCCGGCCATCCAGCATTTCGGGAAAGCCGGTTACTTCGGAAATGTCGAATACTTTTAACCCCGCTTCCTTCAAGGCTTTGGAAGTACCGCCGGTGGAGATAAGCTCCACGCCGTTATCCGCCAGCACCCGGGCGAACTCCACCAACCCGGTTTTATCGGAAACGCTGATCAGCGCCCGTTTGATTTTGACTTTATCGTCGGCCATGTTCCCCTCGAAATAGTTATTTTGTTAATAGCTGATTTTCACGCGCCCATTTTCAACTTTGATCTTCCCCTCGCAAAAGAGCCGCACGGCTTCCGGGTAAATTTGATGCTCCACCCGCAAAACCCGCTCGGCCAAGGTTTGGGGCGTATCATTCGGTGAAACCTTCACATCCCCCTGCAAAATCACCGGGCCCGCGTCCACGCCCTCGGTCACAAAATGAACGGTCGCGCCGGTTTCTTTTTCTTTCGCCTTCACCACCGCCTCATGCACATGGTGGCCATACATGCCCGGCCCGCCAAATTTCGGTAAAAGCGCCGGATGAATATTCATCATCTTATAAAGATAGGGCTTGATCAAAACCGGAGTCATGATTCGCATATAACCGGCCAGGCAGATAAGATCAATTTTTTTGGCCCGGCAAAGCCGAAGTACTTCTTCGTCATATTCTTCCCGGGTACCGGGATAACCCTTGCTGGTGATCGAAACCGCCTCAATTTGGTGTTTAGAGGCCCTCTCCAGCGCCCCCGCTTCCGGTTGGTTGGAAAAGACCAAGCCGATGGCGGCTTTTTTGAAAAGACCCGCTTCCTGGGCGTCAATCAGGGCCTGAAGGTTAGACCCGCCCCCCGACGCGAATACGGCAATCTTGATCAAAGTAGATTCCTTACAAACAATTTGAACCGCCAAGATGCCAAGTTCGCCAAGAGCACAAAATCAACAGGGTCAAATCTTTAAATCAAAATTCAGACTTTAGCTTTACTTGGCGTCTTGGCGGTGAAATAGGTTTTTTAAATTTCTAAGGTTATTCCTTCATCTTTTTGACAGCGGCAGAATTGGAAAGGGCGTCCGAATTGCCCGGGTCATAAACGAGAGCCCGGTTGTAAAGATCAAGGGCGGGGGCGGTCAAACCGCACTCCACCATCGTATTGGCGGTGTTGATGAGCAGTGGAACGCAGGCAGGATAGTCGAAAACCAATTTTTGATAAAGAGGCAAAGCCTTTTTATAATCCCTTTTGGCCGCCAGCCCCTCGGCCCTTAAAAAGTCGGGATCCTGGTCGATCAATTCGGGATCAAGCGACACCGCCTGGTTCATCTCGACTCTCGCCTCGGGCAGTCGATTTAACTTCTTCAAAGCTAATGCCTTTTTAAAATGAACTAAAACATAATCAGGTTTCAGGGCTTGGACCGCCAAAAAATCCGCCAAAGCTAGCCCCGCGTCCCCCGCCGCGTCCCGGTCCAGGTATGAGGCGCCCCTAAAATAAATCGCTTCCACATTGGAAGGATCAATACGAATCACCCGGCTGTATAAATCGATCGCCTTGTCCCACTGCTTGGATTGCGAGTCGCTTTCCGCGATTTTCAAAATCGCGCCGGCTATTTGGCCGTCCATCGCCCGGTTGACCCCTGCCATCATCAAAAGGACGATCAACAAAGTGACCGGCGCCAGGTAAATTTTATAGTCTTTTAAATTCCAAACCTTGGCCCGTACCGGAAAGCCCGGGATTTGAACGAAGCGGTTGGAAAGCGCCACCGGAAGCGCGGCAACGAATAAAAGCGGGACCAACGTGGAAGGCAGGCTGCTGTTCACGTCAAAAAAATTGTCAACCTTGACTCCGGCGAAAACCGCCGCGGCCGCCGCCCCCAGCGCCGCCGGAATCGCCTTGGCCGCGTAAAGCTTCCACCACTGAAAACAAACCGCCGCCACGAAAAATAACAATAACCCCAATCCCACAAAGCCCGTCTCCGCCACCCACTCCAAAACCCAATTATGGGCATGCTCAACCTCAAAACTTCTTTGCTTTTGGTTCAACATCAAAGCTTCCGGGCGGTAAGGCGGGTAAGCCGTCTCAAAAGTTCCCCATCCTGTACCCCGAATGGGATGGGCCTTGATCATTTCCCAAGTTCCCTTCCAGACTTCTTCCCGAAACTGGATGGATTCATTTTGAGGATTCGAAAGATCGGATAACCTATTTTTCAGGGGCGAGGCCAGGGTCAAAACCACGAGCAACAGCGCCAGACCGATAAACCATCGGCGGGCTAAAGCCGTGTCCTGGCTTTTCCAGAAGTAAAAGAAAACAAAAGTCAAAAGACCGATCACCCCGCCCAGCCAGCCGGCTTTGCTTTGGGTTAAGACCAGGGCAATCCAAGAGGTCACCAAAATCACCGCCCATAAAAGCTTGGCGCCTTTCGAGGAAGCCCGAAGTGACAGAGCCAAGGCCAATGGCCACGCGGTTAATAAAAAGCCGGCCAGAAATTCGGGGTTGCCCAAGCCCGCCGTGACCCGTCCTTGAAAGCTTTGAGCCGCGATGACTCCCCACACGCCATGGTCAAACCCCAGGGCTTGGGCAATGGCCCACAGTGACGTTCCAAAAGCCGCCATTAAGAAAGTGATGATTAAATTTTCCGCCCGCCAAACTTCCACGCAGGTTTGAGTGAGGAGCAGATACCAAAGAGGCAGGTACATATCCGAAAAGAAGCTTCGCCACCCCACCGACGCGAAGGGTGAAAAAAAGAGGGTCCCCGCGACCCAAAGCACCAAAAGCAAAAGCGGGAGAAACGCAGTGGTGTAAACCACGGTCCACTGACCGCTTAAGTAAACCTTCAAAACCCAAGCACCCAAGATCAAAAAGACGATGATTTGGGCGAGCAAGGCTTTTACTTCGATCGGATCAGCGCTGTCGGGTTGGGTGATAAAAGGAAGGATAAACAGAAGAAGCACGGACATAAAAAGCGGGGCCCGGTCCAGGGCCAATTTCCAACCGCTCACCTGAATCGGCGCGGTCGGATTTTTGTTTTCAGGAATGGATGCCGCCCGCACCAAGAACCTTTCAGTAAAAACTAAGGATAAGCAAAACCCTTTTACCGCCAAGACGCCAAGTTCGCCAAGAAATAAAAAAAGAGATTAGATTTTCAACATCGCTGATTTTTCTTCCGCTGTTCTTGGTGAACTTGGCGTCTTGGCGATGAAACATGTTTTCGCTTTAAACGAACTCGACGCCTTTTTGACCGGCCACCACTTCACCGATCACCGAAGGATCGGCACCGTTTTGTTTTAGCAAGGCAACCGCCTTATCGACGTTGTCTTTGGAAACAATGATGACCATGCCGACGCCCATGTTGAGCGACCGATAGGCTTCAAATTCACCAATGTTGCCGGTTTTAACCAACCAGTCAAAAACCGGAAGCGTCTTCCAAGAACCGCGCTTAAATTGAATGCGGCAGCCCTCCGGAAGCACGCGGGGCGGATTGTCAATCAACCCCCCGCCGGTAATATGAGCCATGGCCTTCACTTCGACTTGATCCAAGATGGGGTAAATTTCAGGGTAATAGCTTTTGTGGGGAACGAGCAAGACTTCCCCGATGACACCGTTCACTTCTTTGACGAAATCGGTGTATTTCAAACCGGCCACATCCGTCACCAATTTGCGGGCCAAAGAATAGCCGTTGGTGTGTAAGGAAACCGAAGGAAGGCCGATACAAAAATCACCCGGCTTCACATTTTGACCACGGATGACCTTGTCTTTTTCCACCACTCCCACAATGGTTCCAGCGATATCGTAATCCCCTTCTTTATAAACCGAAGGCATTTCAGCGGTTTCCCCGCCGATCAGGACCAACCCGGCTTTGACGCATTCATCTACCATGCCGGAAACGATTTGCTCCACAACCGAAACATCCAGCTTTCCCGCCGCCAGGTAATCGAGAAAAAAGAGCGGCTTGGCGCCTTGAACGAGAATGTCATTAATCGAATGACCGACGATATCGCGGCCCAGGTTGGCGTATTGCTTCATCGCCACACCGATTTGGGTTTTGGTGCCGACGCCGTCAGTGGAGGAGACGAGAACGGGTTTTTTGTACTTGGTGGTATCGAACTCAAAGAGCCCGCCGAACAGGCCGATGTCGGAAAGAACCGCAGAGTTGAAGGTCTTTTTGACGAGTTGCTTGATCCGTTGGACCGACTCGTTGCCCTTCTCGATATTGACGCCCGCGTCTTCGTAGCTAACTTGCTTCAAAAGATCCTCCCAAAAGTCCGGTGGCTAGTGAGGACTGTATGTTAAAGGCTCGATTCGCCCCTGTCGATATTCAAAATCAATTAATTGGAGAACAAACAATTGTTGATATTTAATGATATTTCGTCAGGACGTTTTTCAAGTTCGTTCACCATGTGTTGAACGCATTTGGCGGTCATCATCACGTCACCCCGGGCGTCATGCCGGCGAATTCCCTCTTTAGATACGTTTGAACGGGCAATGACGGCGTCCAATCCATGCGAGGAAACTTTTCGTCGTCCCCACAAGTTCCAGGAGAGATGCATTGAATCAATCGATTCGGTAGGACGGGCTTTGAGGCCATATTGCTCGGAAATCCTGCGGATCATAGGGATATCAAAAGATTGTCCGTTATGGGCGACCAGAAGGGATTCTTTACAATATTCAAAGAATTTTGGAAGAACAACATCAGGGCGAGGGGCGTTTTTAACGTCGTTTTCAGTGATGCCGGTGTAATCAATGATGAATGGATCCAGACGACAACTGGGTTTGACATACGAAAAAAAGAAGTCTTCTTCAACGATACGACCTTCAGTCATCCGAATCGCGGCGATTTGGATGATATCCGCCGGCGCGAAACCGGTTGTTTCCAAGTCAAAAACGACTAAGTCGTGAAATGGTTTTATATTGAACCCAATTCTCTTAGCTTTTTTCTTCTTCACAAAAGTCTTTCTGAATTAAATTAAATATTGAATAGTTAGTTTTCGAACCAATTCAAAAGATCCACCGCAATCCGTCCAACCGTTTCACCCTTTTGCAATCGGGCCAAGCCTTTGGCGACATCCCGTACCGGAATGGTCGAATCCAGATGCACCTCAAGACCAGTCGACAGCCATTCCCCCAATAGCTTCAGATCATTGGCTTTGGATTTCACCATGATGAACCGATTTTTCGTCGAGCTAAAAAAGCTGGTGATCATGTCCTTGGCGTAACCCAAGGATGGAAGTGTCGTGACATAGGCCCCGCCCGGCTTCAAAAACGATTTCCATTGGCTCCAGTGGTAAGCGGCCGCGGCATCAAGAACGACGTCAAAAAGGCCCTTGGCTTCGGCGAAAACATCCTGTGATTTTCGATCGATGACGGTTTCAGCCCCCAATTTCCGGGCCAAATCAAGCCCGCCGCCCGCGCCAACGGCGGTCACCGAAGCCCCCATCCGCTTGGCGATGCCGATGGCGATTGAACCCACTCCACCGGAAACTCCATTGACCAAAATTCGGGTACCCGTTCCCCGAAGGCCGCCAAGATCGCGCAAGGATTGAATCGCGGTAAGCCCGGGTGTCGCGGAAGCGGCCGCTTGGGCATGGGAAACGTTGGCCGGTTTAAAAGCCACTTCAGCCGCTTTCGCGATGATCGTTTCCGCGAAGGCGCCCCGCTTGTTTTTCATCCCGTAAGGCAAAAAGCCGAACACCTCGTCGCCCATCTTAAAAGATTCGGTTTCCGGTCCCACCGCCTCAATTGTCCCCGAAAAATCATAGCCGGGCACCAACGGAAAATTCCGGCCATGCAGAAATTTCATCGTTCCCAGGATGACTTTAAAATCCGCCGGGTTTAACGCTGAGGCTGCGACCCGCACGCGAATTTCACCCGGGGCGGGTTCTGGAGTCGGAAGTTCGATGACCCGAAGTTGATCCAAAGGACCGTAGTGGGATGCCGCCAACACCTTCATCGTTCCATTCATGCCGCCCGCTTTCCGCTTCTTATCTTTAACCTGTCTAGAGGATCAACTTTCGAGTGAGAAAAATCAACCTCAAGAGCTTTAAACGGGCGGAGGGACTAGCGGTTCCGGATTTTGGCGTACTCTTCCAAGATACGGATATAGTTCTCAATTCCGTGGTCGGAAATACAGTGAAGCCAATTCAAAGGGTTTAAAGTCGCGAAAAAACGCCGTGCCACAGCCTGGCTTCCCTCGCAAACCTTGCCATTGTCCCGTAAGTAGCGGGTGTCCCCATATTGGCGGTAACCTTGAATGAGCAGCGGAACCGCGGGAACGATATCGGCGTGATGCACACAGCGGTAAACCGGCACTTTGAAAATTCGGTCGGCCATGGGATCGGTTCCCACCCGGGGGCAGCCGTAGTTGTAACAGGCGGCCAGTTTGTCCTGATCCGTGATGAACACCGTGGCTAAAAGGGCCAAGGCTCCACCCAAGCTATGGCCGGTGATATAGATGGGAAGGTCGATTTTTCGAAGCGCCGGTTCGATTTCCTTGGCCAATTCCCGGTAAGTGTCCAAAAAACCCTCGTGCACGGCGCCATATTTACTTTGGACCTGCCAAAAATCCGCGTCCGTTTCGACCGTGTGGATCTCGCCGGGAACTGTCCCCTTAAAGGCCAAAACCGCGTAGGTTGAGTGGACAGCCAAATAAGCGAAATTTTGGTTATCGTCGCAATAAAACTGCTTCACCAATCTTAAATCAAACTTTTTGAGTCCGGCTCTTAACTGGGGGATCTTGTGATAAGCCATCTTGGAACAGCAGGCCAAAATCCAAGCGGTCCTGTCCGAATAGGCCGCCCGGTTGACTGGAGGATGGATGAGTCTTTCATTTAAGGATTTTTCGGCGGAAACCTTTTTGTTCATCATGACTTATTCCTTCACCCCGATGACCGCCATATTGCCGGCGTAAATCTTTATCGGCAGCCGGCTCAAACCCATTTTCTCAAACAGCGAAATCAGCTTTCGCTTGGCGGGCAAAGGCGCCAGCCGCATCCAGTAATTCAAAGGATAGGTGTCGAGAAAACGCTTGATCATGATTTTTTTAAATCCCGCCTTCTCGAATAAAAATCGTACGCTTGGAAAAGAAAAAAGTTGGAGATGCTCGATGTCAAAGATGGGCGAGTATCTTCCAAGAATTTGGGTGGAGAGCGCCTTGCGATTGTGGGAAATCACAAAAAAGACGCCGCCCTTTTTAAGAATTTTAAAGGCGCCTCGGGCGATTTCCAGCGGGTTTCCCACGTGCTCAAAGGTTTGAAAACAACTGACGAGCGACAGGCTGTCTTTTTTAAACTGTTTGGGGTTAAAAACGCCCTGCTTGATCAAGGGCCTTAGATCTTCTTTCGCCGCTTGAATGGGGGCTTTGGACGGCTCAATCCCCCGCACATGGGTAAATTGGCGTTTCACTAACTCGGCTAAAAAAGCGCCGTCGCCGGTCCCAATATCCAAGGCGCCATCCCGATTCGAGGGAACTTGGTCGAGAAAGCCGTCCAGGATGCGGCCATAGGTCCGGGCGGCCGCGGCCGCCTCTTGCTGGCTGTCAAAAGCCGCGTCCTCATAAGCGGACAATATTTTTCCCATCGAAAGAATAGGGCTAGCGTAAAGCAGGTCGCACCGGGGGCAAATCACCAGCCGGAAATTCATGTATTCGGGGATTTTGCGGGAAGCGAAAGCGAACTCGTCCAATTGGTCTAAGTCAAAGCGGGCCGGCGCGAAGACCTTTGAGTCATCCGAGTTTCCGCAAACCGGACAAACTCTCGGCGTCATTTTCAATGTCACGAGGAGCGGTCCTTGCCCGACCGGTCCGTGGAAACCGCCCGGACTTCCCCGTTTTTGATCATGGCCCGGCGCACGAAATGAGGCCGTTGTTTGACTTCCTCAAAGATTTTAGCGATATATTCGCCCACCACGGCCAAGGCAAAAAGATTAACGGAGCCAAAAAAGAGGACCGCCAAAAGAATGCTGGTGATGCCCTTGGGGGCCGCGTCGGGAAAAAGTAACCGCATCACCAGTTGGGCCAAACCTAAAAGAATCGTAAGCCCAAAAAGCAGGACGCCGCAGGTGCTTAAAACACTCAGGGGCGTGTAACTGAAGGACAAAATTCCCTTTTTGGCCCACTCAACATTTTTAAAGAAATTATTCGTGGTCACGCCGAACAGTCTTTCAGGCCTGGCGTAGTCCACCCCCACTTGTTTAAAACCCACATAGGCCCGGACGCCTCTTAAGAAAAAATCACGCTCGGGAAACTGGAGAATGGCCTCCACCGCCCGGCGGTCGATCAGCGAAAAATCACCGGCGTCCCGGGGGATGGGAAGATAGGAAAACTTGTTGAAAACCCAGTAAAAAGACTTGTAGGCGATCTGCATCATTAAAGAGGCTTGCCGCTTCACCCGGCGGCCGAAAATAACATCGTAACCTTCCTTCCATTTTTCCACGAACTTCTCGATGAGTTCCGGCGGGTCCTGCAGATCGCCGTCCAGAAGCACACAGGCGTTTTTAGCGGCGATTTCCATCCCGCTGCGGAAGGCGGACTGGGACCCAAAATTACGCGAATGGGAGATTCCCGTGACCCGGCGGTCCTGGCGGGAAATCTCAGCGATTACCGCCTCACTGTCATCCGGGCTGTTGTCATTGACGAAAATAATCTCGTAATCCACCTGAAGCTTCTCAAACACGGCTTTGAGCCTTTGGTGCATGATGGGAATGGCCTGGACATCTTTATAACAAGCCACGATCGCCGAAATGCTGTGTTTGGCGTCCAAGCCGAACTGTTTGGAGGACAGCCTGTACTTTTCTTTGTCCGGCAGGCCCTCATACCATTCTTTGCTTTTGCGCAGGCCGTCTTTGAACGAAACCTTGGTTTCCCAGCCCAACCGGTCCTTGGCCTTCTTGGGATCGGCGTACCAATCCATCACGTCCCATTTGCGGTCCGGCAGGCTTTCAAAAGCGGGTTTTTCGGTAATCCCAAAAAGCTCCCCGGCGGTTTTCGCCACTTCCCGGATGGTGGTTTTTTTTCCGCTTCCAATATTGAACGACTCCCCATAATCGGCGGGCTTTAAATTCAAAGCCGTGTCGATGAAGGCCTCACTGGCGTCATCCACATAAACAAAATCCCGCGATATCTCCGGATTCACGAACTCCGGATATTTCCCTTCCAAACCCCGCTTCACCAAGTTGGGAATCAAGCGGGCCGAATCCTCTAAAGGGCCATAGATGGCGTAAAGGCGCAGATTGGCGCAAGGCAGTAGTTTCTTTTTTCCGAAAAAATGAATCAGGTTGGCCGACGCCACTTTGGAAACCGCGTAATCGCTGTTGGGTTCGGGAAGCGCGTCCTCCCGCGGAGCCGAAGCCTTGTCCCCGTACTCGGAAGAACTCCCGGAGTGGACATAGCAGGCCAGGTCGGTGGAACTTAAGCGGTGCAGGATTTTAGCGGTCAGGTTGAAATTGGTTTGGTAAATCCACTCGCTGCGGGTCTCAAAGGAATAGGCGCCGTAAGCCACGCAATTGAAGATCGTCTTGGGCTCCAAGGTCGTGAAAAGTCGCTCCAGGTTCGAGTCCACCAAGAGATCGGATTGAATGACATTTTTCAGGGGCACGTCTTCCAGGCGCCAGGCCGGGGTATGGAAAACCGTTCCGTAAACATCCTCGCGGTAGCGCAAAAGAAGCTTCAGCAGGTTGGCGCCCACAAAACCGCTGGCGCCCAGGACCACGAGGGGCCCCCGCAAGCGTTTAATTTTTTCCTCGAGTTGCATGGTCATCCCAATACTTTCAAGATGTCGGCCGCCGCCAAACCACTTTCCTTACGATGAAAAACCTGCGATCCATAATAACCGGAAAGATAACCCCGGGCATGAAAATGGCTGAACTTCTTCGGGGCCAACCCCTTGAGGAGCAGGTTTCGGGCCATCATTTCCCCGACGCCCCCATGGGACACATGCTCTTCCACCACGGCCAAATGGCCCGACTGCTCAATATCTTTCAGAAATGGTTTGGGCATCTCGTCCGGGGCCACCGGCAACTCGGTAAGAACCCAAAGGTTCGGCCGGGCGGTTTCATCGCTCAGGCCTAAAATCGCCGTCCACAAAACCCCGGCCATGGGCCCCACCGCCAACAGCGTCGCGCCGGATCCTTCGCTCACTTTTCGCCAAGCGGCATAGGGAGGCGGCTCCAACTCTTTTGGTTTTTCGTCCCGGCCCAAGCGCAAGTAAGCCGGATGGGAAAAAGTCATCAGCTTCTCCACCATGACCGGTACGTCCGCGCCAAAGGCCGGAACAAAGACTCGCATATTTTGAAGGGTCAACAAGACGCCGTAGTCCTCCAGCGCGTGATGGGTCGCGCCCATGACGCCGTAAGCGTAGCCGCCCCCGTTGCCGATGAATTTGACGGGCAGGTCGTGCAAGCAAACATCGTTGCGGATTTGCTCAAAAGGGCGGGCGTATAGGAAAGGCGCGATACTATAGGCCCAGGGACTGAGTCCCTGGCTGGCGAGCCCGGCCGCCACTCCCACCATGTTTTGTTCGGCGACTCCGGCGTTGATGAACCGATCGCCCGCCTTGTCACGCAAGGGTTCCAGCGCCATGAACCCCAAATCCCCGGTTAAAAAAACAAATTTCGGGTCGAGGCAGTGGCGCACCAGCGCGTCGCAAAGTTCGATTCTCATGGCACGAGCCCCGGCCGGGGGTTTAATCCCTGGGCGGCCTTGTCAATTTCTTCCAGCGCTTGCCGGTAAAGCGGTTCGGTCAGCGGTTTGTAGTGCCATTCCATTTTATCTTCCATAAAGGAAACGCCGTTGCCTTTATGCGTATAGGTAATGATCGCCCGAAGACCCGGGTAAGGCCGGTTCAGGGCTTTCTCAAGGGCCGCCGGATCATGCCCGTCGACTTCTTCCACCGGCATCCCCAAAACCCGGAGCTTTTCCGAAAAAGGTTCCAGTCCCCCGATATCTTTCGTGCTTCCAAATCCTTGAAGCCCGTTCCAATCAATAATGAGGGTCAGCGGATAAAGTTCTTTTTTGACGGAAAAAATGAGCGCTTCCCAGTTGGAGCCTTCCTGCCATTCCCCGTCCGACATGAGGCAAAAAACGCGGCCCGGTTCTTTTTTGAGTTTCTTGGCCAAGACCACTCCCGCGGCCAGGGAAAAGCCATGGCCCAAGCTGCCGGTGGCGAAAAGAATATCTTCGCTCCATTTGGGGGCCGGATGTCCGCTGATGAGGGTATTTTCGCCATGGAACCGTTTTAAATCCTCGTCCTTCAAACGGCCCTTGGTCCAAAGCGCCACATACAAGGCGCCCGCCGAATGGCCCTTGGACAAAATAAAGAGATCGTCTTTTTGAAGAACCTGATGGTAAAGTACCAACAATGAGTCCAGGCAGGAGAGGTTGCCGCCGATGTGTCCCACTCCGCTCTCAAAGTGCATTTGGAGCAGCCGTTTTTTGGCTTGAAGGCGTATCTGGGTGAAGGAATCCAAGGCGGCTCCGGTGAGGCTGAAATGAACCGAAACCATGGTAAAGGTTCCAACCGGCCGACCGCAAGCGAGAAAAACATTGGCTTCCATCGCGCCGCTTTTGATTTTGCGGGGAATAAAATCAGGATATAAGCCACTTTTATAATAGCGAATCACGGGCCATTTCACGGGGCACCGCCCGTGGGCGGCACTCTTTGATCACGTTTTAAATTTAAGACAGCGGACAATTTTCAACCGACAGGGAGGAATTTCTCTTGCCTCAAAAAAAAATAATCCCCAAGAAAAACAAAAACCGTCCGATGAAGGCCGCTTCCGCCCCGCCCGACGAATCGGGCCCTAAATTTGAGTTCCCCTTATTAAGCGCGCTTTTCGGGTTAATGGCCTTAAAGATTTTTTTCGGTTTCTATCAATTCGATCCCCAGGTCATCCTGAACAAAGGCCTCCAATACCGTGTTTATCTTTTGGCCTGGGTCTGGGTCCCCTTCACCGGGCTGGGACTGGCTGCTCTCACCGACCTTTTGTACCGGCCCCGGTTCGCGCCCCTCCCTTATCTGCGGGTCCCGCTCTTTTTAAACTTCAGCCTGGCGCTTTGGGCCTATTGGGACGTCCAAAGCGAACACCCTTGGTCCGGGCCGGTTTGGATCGGCCTATTCGCCACGGCTCAAGCCGCCGCTTACGGGATCACCGCGGCAACGGCCCGCCTTTTCCCCGGGGGATTCCGAAAAAATTCCGTACTCCTTTATCTTCCCATGGCGGTGCTTTTCGAGGCTTGGCTCATGGTGTTGATCCCCGACTGGCGGAGCTTGATCGTTCCTTGGCACTCTTATAATTATTTTTTCGCCGCGACGGTGGTTTTCGCCTTTGTCTTCGGGATTGATTTTAAAAGGCCGATTCGGGGATTGATCCCCGTCACGCGGCTCCAGAATTTTGTGGTGTACCTATTGGTCGGGTCAATCGCCGCTTTCATGTTCCTCGACCCCTATTGCACCTATGATACCCGCAACCTGACCTTTTACATGGGGCCCGTGGCGGATTTCGTCAACGGAAAATCCCTGTTGGTGGACATCAACGCCCAGTACGGCGTTTTTCTCTATTATTTTCTCAAGCTCGTTTTTTCCACGGTCCTGCCGACGGGACTAACCAGTTTTTTCTTTTTGGACGGCACCTTGCGCCTTCTCCAGTACCTGGTGTTCTTTTTTATCGCCCGGCATCTGTTCCGTTCGGCCAGTTACGCCTTTATGTCCATGCTCGTGCTCATCCTGCTCAATTGCCTGCTGGTGCCGGGACCCTGCCCGCTTTGGTATCCTTCGCAAGGGGCTTTGCGGTTCGGCTTCATCTATCTCCTGGCTGCTTGGGTGCTCCTTCGCAACCGCTTCCCGGAGAAAAAAAACATGATCCTATGGGCCGAGTCCTTGACGGCGGCCACGGCTTTTTTCTGGAGTTTCGAGGTTTGTTTTTACACGGTTCCGGCCTATGGACTCTTTATGATTTATGAGTCCTTGTCGGAAAGACGGCCTTTCCGTTTTGACTTCCCGCTTTTTTTCAAGCGCGCTGGGATGGTCGGGGCCGGCATCGCATTAATCTACGCTTATATCACCCTGGACACCTGGATAAGATCCGGACAATTTCCCCATTGGGAATATTATTTCAATTACGTCTTCATGTACCGATACGGCTACGATATGATCGCGACCCCCATCTTTGGGACTTGGTGGATCATCGTCGGGATCCTCTATTTCTCCTTTTTCCTGATTTTCGCCTTTCGCGGATCGCCGGACGAGAAAACCCGGGCTCATTTGAACGTCTTGGCGCTGGTGGCTTTTTACGGCATTTTCCAAATTTTTTATTACTTCGGCCGTTCCGCGCCCACGAACATCTTTCCGCTCGTGATGCCTTCCACCCTGCTGACTCTTTTCTGGCTTTATTCCCTGCGCGTCACGCCGGCCCAGGGAGCGGCCAAGGCCGTGAAAGTCGTCCTGCTCGGATCGCTCATGGCGCTTTTAATTTTTTGCGTCCAACCGATCGTCTCCATCGCGCAAACTCACCTGGATTGGGAGCGCCAACAAATGTCGTTTCCGCAAATGGCTTGGGATTTTTTGATGGCAAGCCGGGACGTCCCGCGCAAAGATGAATTCGCGAAAAACGCGGAGCAATTGATGGAAAAATACTCGGAAAACCACAAATACCCGGTTTATCTTTTCGGCTACAAGGGGATCGATGTGGCCCTGTTTGACCACCGCTCCAAGGCCTACCCCTATGATGACATCGATCAAGCCGTTTTCAGCACGCCGGCGGTCTACCGAATACTGGCCACCCAGCCGGTCCTAAAACCCGGCGACTGTGTTTATACCTCCCCGGACATGGCCGATGGAAACCTCATTCTGGGAACGAACCTGCATCTGGAGGAGACTCTATTCAATCAATTGAACGCGCGTTATGTTTTAAAACCGGTGGAAACCAGCGGCACCATCACGGTTTATAAGGTGCTGGGCGAAAAAGGCACCCCTGCCGCCTCGCCAAAGGAAGCCCCTGTGGGAAGCGCCTTTAAACTCTAAACCGGAGAAGGCGCTTTTTGGGGGTTTCGACGTTTCAAAACAACTATAAGAGGCCGGATGAATCGTGTACTATTTTGAACGGCACCTGGGGCCGTCTTTAGTACTTGTGAGCCAGGTTCCCCATCCACAAAATGAAAAACATCGTGCGTCAAATTAAAACCACCCAACCCCAAAATAAAAACCAATCCTCCCGCGCTAAAACCAGCTCCTCTCCGGCGCCCGGCTCAAGCCTTGAGTTTTGCTTTTCCAGCGCCTTTCACGGCCTGATGGTCTTGCTGTTTGTTTCAAGAATTTGGCTTACTCTCGTCCAGCTGAAGCCCGACAACAAAACCCCTCAATACGAGCTTTATTTGTTGAGCTGGGTTTGCCTTCCCCTCATCGGCATGGCGATCACCCGGCTGATCGAGCGTTTTCGCACCCCAACCACTTCTCCGCTTCTTTATCGCCGAAGCTTTGTTTTTTTCAATTTTATCCTGGTTTTAGCCGCCTATTGGGATGTTCAAACCCCCGCTCCCTGGCCGCTTATCACATGGATCGCCCTTTATCTCATGACCCAAGCCCTCAGTTGGGCCGTTGCCGCGTGGAGCGGACGTTTCGCGCCGCTTCGACGGGAAACTTTATCCGCCGCCATTTATCTTGCCATGGCCGTCCTGTTTTTATCTTGGCTCACCCAACTCGTCCCCGGTTGGAAAACGCGCCTCTTGCCCTGGCGCTTTTGCAACATTCTTTTCGCCGCCGCCTTGGCCTACGCCTTTCTCATCGACCTGAACCCGAAACTTCCCCGCCTTCATTTGAAAGTGAACTCTTGGATCGGAAACCTCATCCTCTACTCGCTGGCCGCCCTTCTCTTCGCGTTCCTTTTCATCGACCCTTCTTGCGGATATGACATCGGCAACGATCGTTTCTTTATCGGCCCCCTGGCCGATTTCATCAACGGAAAAACCATGCTGGTGGACATCAATGCCCAATACGGCGTTTTTCTTTATTTTTTTCTGAGGCTGATTTTCCCCGGCTTATTGCCCCTGGGATTCCATTCTTTTTATTTTTTGAACGCCATTCTATGGCTTGCCCAATATGTCATTTTCTTTTGGATCGCCCGCCAATTATTCAGCTCCATCCTTTATCCCCTGCTTGGCACCGTCGCGTTGATCCTGCTCAATTGCGACCAGATCCCCAACCCGCTTTGGTATCCATCCCAAGGCGCCCTGCGGTTCGGTTTTATCTATGGGTTGACCGCGCTCGTCCTTTTACGGAGCCGTTATCCCTTAAAGGCCGCTCAAATTATTTGGCTGGAGGCTTTTACGGTTGCCGTGGCTTTTTTTTGGAGTTTCGAGGTCTGTTTTTACACTGTCCCGCCCTACCTAGCCTTCGTAGCCTACGAGACTCTTTTTCCCGAACCCTTGACGGCGGAGTCGATTAAAAAATTTTTGACCCGCCTCGTCCCGGCGGCCCTGGGAATCGCCCTGCTGGCGGGTTTTATTTACCTCTTCACTTGGCTCCGGGCGGGCCAACTTCCGCACTGGGAATATTATTTCGATTACGTTCAAATGTATGGTCAAGGTTTTGGCATGATCGACACCCCGCTTCTGGGGCCTTGGTGGATCGTCGTCGGCATCCTCTACTTCTCGCTTTTTTGGCTCCTCATTCCCGGGGAAAAAAAGATGCCCCACAAAAGCGTCCTCGTCTTGGCGGCTTTTTACGGCATCTTTCAATTGTTCTATTATTTCGGCCGCTCCATACGCACCAATCTTTATCCCGTGTTGATGCCCGAGATTTTTTTATCGCTTTATTGGCTTTATGCCTTGCGGGCGAAGGACTTCCCGCAGGTCCCCAAATTCGTCCAAAACGCCTGGCTGGTTTTATTCCTAGGTCTGTCCTTGTACGCCGTCCAACCCATCATCTCCACCACCCAGGATCTTTTGGATTCGCAATGCCGGCGAATGTCCCCCCCGCGGATGGTTGATCAGTTCCTGATGGCTGGCCGGGACCTTCCCCGGGACCAGGCATTCGCGAAAAACGCGGAGCGATTAATGGAAAAGTACTCGGGAAACCAAAAATTTCCGGTTTATTTTTTTGGGGAAAAAGGAATCGAAATCGCGATGTATGACGGCCGCTCGAAAACCTACCCCTACGACGACATCCTCCAAGCCGTCTTCCTCAAGCCCGTCCGGGAGCGCGTCCTGTCAACCCGCCCCGACTTGAAAACCGGGGATTACATTTATACCTCACCCGACATGGACGAACCGCAGGCCCTGCCCGGGGAAAGGTTGAATTTGGAACAAACCCTCTTCAACCAACTCAAATCGCGTTTTGTTTTAAAACCGGTGGAAACCAGCGGGACCATCACCATTTATCAAGTGGCGGGAGAAAAAAGCGCTTTGAATGATCCGTCAAAATCCATTCAAAAAATCCCCGAAGCGCTAAACCAGAGGAACAGCTCCTAGCACTTCCCAACTTCCAGGCTGTATTTCTCGGTTTCCTCGTCGAACGGAACCGGATATTTACCCGTAAAGCAGGCCACACAATGGCCTTGAGGCGTGCCCTCGACGGCCTTCATCATGCCTTCCACTGAAAGATAAGACAGGCTGTCCACCCGCAGGTAGGTCTTGATCTCCTCCAAGCTGTGGGTCGCGGCGATCAGTTCTTTGCGGCTGGGAAAATCCATGCCGTAAAAACAAGGCGAGATGATCGGCGGCGACGTGATGCGCAGATGCACTTCTTTGGCCCCCACGTTTCGGATCATCTTAACGATTTTACGCATCGTGGTTCCCCGGACGATGGAGTCGTCCACCAGGATGACCCGCTTGCCTTCCAGCGCTTCCCGCACCGCGTTGTACTTGAGGCGAGCGCCAAAATCCCGGATGGCCTGGTCGGGCTCAATAAAAGTACGGCCGATGTAATGATTGCGGATGAGTCCCATCTCGTAAGGGATGCCTGATTCCTCGGCGTAACCGGTGGCGGCCATATTGGAAGAGTCCGGAACCGGCACCACCACGTCCCCGGGAACGGGGCTTTCCAGGGCCAGCACATGGCCCAAGCGCTTGCGCACCTTTTGCACGCTGGTGTCGAAAATGCGGGAATCGGGCCGGGCGAAATAAATATACTCAAAGATGCACATGGAGGCGGGAACCTTGTCGAAGGGCTTGATGGACACCAACCCATTCTCGTTAATCAGGACAATCTCGCCCGGTTCCACGTCCCGGACATACTTCGCGTCGATAATATCGAAAGCGCAGGTCTCGCTGGCCAAAACCCAGGAGTTGTCCAATTTGCCCAGACACAACGGCCGGAAGCCCGAAGGGTCCCGGGCGCCGATCAATCCGTCATCGGATAAAACCACCAGTGAATAGGCACCCCGCACTTGTTTTAAAGACTCAATCAATCCCTCGATCAAAGTATGGGTGGTGGAGCGGGCCAAAAGATGGACGATGACCTCGGAATCAATGGTGGAGACAAAAATGGACCCCCGGGCTTCCAGCTCATCGCGGATACGGCGGGCGTTGACCAGGTTTCCATTATGGGCCACCGCCAAGTTGCCGCGGGCATACTCCACCGCGATAGGCTGGGCGTTTCGAATTTGGCTGGAACCGGTGGTGGAATAACGCACGTGGCCGATGGCGGTTTTTCCGGGCAGGTCTTTAAAAACGCTCTCTTGGAAAATATCGGCGACCAGGCCCATTCGTTTGTAATTGTACAGATGGCCGTCATGCATGGTGCAAATGCCGGCGCTTTCCTGGCCCCGGTGCTGAAGCGAGTGCAGGCCAAGGTAGGTGATCTTAGCGGCTTCGGGATGGCCGAAAACCGCGAAGACTCCGCATTGATCGTGGGGCTTATCGTCATCCAGTTGGTATCGGGTCTTCTCTTCTTCGAAGGAACCAACTCTGGTTTCGCTCATCGCCACTTCCCCATTTTAGATTTAAAACTAACGGCAAAAATCTTTGGAACAATGATGGACGCGGATAAACGCTGATAAATCATTTGATTTGATTTTCATCGGCGTCCATCTGCGTTCATCATTGTAAAATTGCCTTCGCCTATCTTTTTTTAAATAAAAGATTAAGCCATCACTTTTTCAATAGCCTGGAAGAACAAATCCGCGGCTTTTTGTGTTGAAACTTTCACCACCGAATCAATGGTCAAGCTGTCGCCGCCCACTAGGCCGATTTTCTCAAACGGCACGCCCTGTTTCTTCATCTCCGCTTCCAAACGCCCGGCCATCCCTGGTTGACAAGAAACAACCACCCGGGATTGCGCTTCGCCAAAGAGCCGGCCATCCAGACGGCCGGACCCCGGCAATTTAACCGCCGCGCCCCTGAGGCTTTGCTCATGGGTAAAACCGCTAAAACAGCTTTCGGCCAAAGCCACCGCGAATCCGCCATCCGAGCAATCATGCGCGCTTTGAAGCACGCTTTCTTGCGCCAAATTGATCAGGGCCCGGTGTAATTTTTGTTCGGCTTCCAGATCCAATTGTGGGCATAAGCCGGTCTTTTTACCATGGAGCAGGTGCAAATAACGGCTGGCACCAATGGAATCGCCGATATTGCCGAGTAAATAGATGAAGTCCCCGTCATTTTTAAACCACTGGGTCACCCGTTTGGAGACGTCTTTAAAAAGCCCGATCATGCCCACAATGGGGGTCGGATCAATCGCGCCTTGGGGGCTTTCGTTGTAAAGCGAGACGTTGCCGCCGGTCACCGGGATTTTCAAAAACGCCGAAGCGTCCGCCACGCCGGAGACCGAACGCTCGAACATATAAAACACCTCGGGCTTTTCGGGACTTCCATAATTGAGGCAATCGGTCATGCCGAAGGGCTCAGCGCCCGAGCAGGCGATGTTCCGGGCCGCTTCCGCCACCACAATTTTGCCGCCTTCATAAGGATCCAGCGCGCAGTAAGCGCCATTGCCGTCAATGGTCATGGCCAAGCCGAGGGAGGTGCCCTTCACCCGGACCACAGCGGCGTCCGAACCCGGACGAACATAAGTGTTAGTCCGGACCATATGGTCATATTGTTGGTAAACCCAGCGCTTGCTGGCAATGGTCGGATCCGCTAAAAGCTTGAGCAAAACCTCGGTGGCGTCTTGGGGCTCGGGAATCGAGGACTCATCAAAGGCTTTGTGCTTTTTTAAAATCTCCGGTTCGCTTTTAGCCGGGTGATAAATCGGGGGCTCGGTCAAGGACTCCGCCGGGACTTCCACCACGATTTTGCCGTTCTCTTTAACGACCATCATGCCCGTGTCAGTCACATGGCCGATGGTGGCCGCGTGCAGATCCCACTTGGCCAAAACCTCATGGACCTTTTGCTCGCATCCGGGTTTGGCGACCAAAAGCATCCGCTCCTGGGACTCCGAAAGAAGAATTTCATAGGCTGTCATGCCCGATTCGCGCTGGGGGACCTTGGCCACGTCAATCTCAATACCCGCGCCGCCCCGGCTGGCCATCTCGCAGGTCGAACAGGTCAAACCCGCCGCGCCCATATCCTGAATTCCGATCAAAAGGTCCCCATGAATAAGTTCCAGCGTGGCTTCCATCAAAAGTTTTTCCATGAAGGGGTCGGCCACTTGCACCGCGCTGCGTTTTTCTTGGGATTCTTGGCTGATCTCGGTCGAGGCGAAGGTCGCCCCATGGATACCGTCCCGGCCCGTGGTGGCGCCGATATAAATGACCTTGTTGCCCACACCCGTGGCCTTGCCCCGGATGATGTGCTCATGCCGCACCAGCCCCACACTCATGGCATTGACCAGGCAGTTATCGGTATAGGTCTCGTCAAAAACCACTTCCCCGGCCACGGTCGGGATTCCCATGCAATTGCCGTAATCGGCGATGCCCCGCACCACACCGGTAAAAAGATGTTTCACCTTGGGAAGCGCCAAGGGCCCAAACCGCAGGGAATTTAAATTCGCGATGGGCCTGGCGCCCATGGTGAAGATGTCGCGCAAGATTCCACCCACGCCCGTGGCCGCGCCTTGATAGGGTTCCACCGCCGAAGGATGGTTATGGCTTTCGACTTTGAACGCCACCGCCCAGCCTTCCCCGATATCCATAATACCGGCGTTTTCGCCCGGGCCCTGAAGCACCTTGGCGCCGGTGGTGGTGAATTTTCGAAGAACTTCTTTCGAGTGTTTATAGCCGCAATGCTCGGACCACATGACCGAATAAACGCCCAACTCGGTCATATTGGGCTTACGCCCCAAAATTTTTAAAATCCGATCGTATTCATCCGGTTTCAGGCCGTGTTCTTTGACGATTTCGGGAGTGATTTCAATCGTCACGGGGCTCACGCTTTTACCGCCGCGTTTAACAGAGATTCCCAGAAGAGGCGGCCGTCGTTACTGCCTAAAGCGGATTCGCTGGAGCGGTCGGGATGCGGCATCAGGCCAAAGACGTTTCTTTTCTCGCCGCAGATACCGGCGATGTTGTCCAACGAACCGTTCGGATTGCCGGCGTCGGTGGTCCGGCCTTTCTCGTCGCAATAGCGGACCACCACTTGACCCTGGTCCTTCAGCCGTTTCAAACCGTCCGCGTCGATAAAATAATTGCCTTCCCCATGCGCGATGGGAATTTTCAAGACTTGGCCCGGCTTACCGGCGCTGGTAAAAGGCGTCTTTTCTTGTTCCAAACGCAGATAAACTTCCTTGCAGATGAATTGAAGGCTCCGGTTTTTCAAAAGCGCCCCGGGCAAAAGCTTGGCCTCACAAAGAATTTGAAAACCATTGCAGATGCCCATCACCAAACCGCCCTTGGCGGCGAAATCGGCCACGGATTTCATGACCGGGCTAAAGCGGGCGATGGCGCCCGTGCGCAGGTAGTCGCCGTAAGAAAAACCGCCTGGCACGATCACGCAATCGGGCTTTTTGAGGTCCGTATCTTTATGCCAAATCATCTCCACCGGCTGGCCCATGACGTCCCGAAGCGTGGTCTCGCAGTCATGATCACAGTTGGAACCGGGAAAAACGACGACCGAGAATTTCATCTTATTTTTTCTCCACGGTAAAGCGGTAGCTTTCAATGTTCGGGTTGGCCAACAGCTTGTCGCAAATCTCATCCGTCTGTTTCTTCACCTCAGCCTCGGATAAAGCGCCGTCAAATTCCATCTCGGTGAATTTTCCCAACCGCACCCTCGAAACCTTGTCGTAACCCATTTGGGCCAGCGCCCGCTGCACGGTGGCGCCCTGCGGGTCCATCACCGAAGGTTTCAACGTCACATAAACATTCACGTGCCAGCCCATTCGCGGCTCCTTACCTGGATAACTGTAACTTCAAAAACAATTTTCACCGCCAAGACGCCAAGAACAACAAAAAATATTTTAACCATCCCCGTTTAAACCCTGATTGTCATCGCCGCACTTGGCGTCTTGGCGGTGAAACAGGTTTTATTTAAAGATTCCGGCCCTTTTCAGGATGTAATCCACGTTCTTTAAATGGTACGAGAGATCGAAACATTTTTCGATCTCCTCGTGGCTGAGTTTAGAGTGCACTTCCGGGTCCCGGCGGACCAGGTCCTTAAAGTTAAGCTCATTCTTCCAGGCGTTCAAGGCGTTGCGTTGGACGATGGCATAGGCCTTTTCACGCGTCAGGCCCTTCTTCACCAGGGCCAAAAGCACCTGCTGGGAGGAGACCAGTCCCCGGGTCAATTGGATATTTTTAAGCATGCGCTCGGGATAAACATTCAGTTTTTCCATGACTCCGATGAATTTCGCCAACATGTAATGAAGGCAAATGGTGGCGTCCGGCAAAATCACCCGTTCCACGGAAGAGTGGGTGATATCCCGCTCGTGCCATAGCGCCACGTCTTCCTGCGCCGCCAAGGCGTAGCCCCGCATCACCCGGGAAAGTCCCGCCACCCTTTCGCAGGTCAGCGGATTTCGTTTATGCGGCATGGCGGAAGACCCCTTTTGGCCTTCGGCGAAAAACTCCTCGGCTTCCAACAATTCGGTGCGTTGTAGATTGCGGATCTCGGTGGCGAATTTTTCCAACGAGTTCCCGATGCCGGCCAAAACCGACAGGTAAAAAGCCAGGCGGTCGCGCTGCAGGGTCTGGGTGGAAACCGGCGCGGGCTTGAGTTTTAAGATCCGGCAGACTTGCTCCTCAACCTTGGGGTCGATATTGGCGAAGGTGCCTACCGCGCCGGAGATTTTACCCACCGCGATCTGGCGGCGCGCCATGGTCAGGCGTTCTTGGTGGCGGCCCACCTCATCAAACCACAGGGCCATCTTGAGGCCAAAAGTCACCGGCTCAGCGTGCACCCCGTGGGTGCGCCCGATCATCATGGAATGACGGTGCTTGATCGCTTGGACTTTCAAGATGGATCGAAGCTTCGCCAACTGGGAGGCCAAAAGATCGGTGGCCTGAACCAGTTGAAGGGATTGGGCGGTGTCCACCACATCGGTGGAAGTCAGGCCTAAATGAATGAAACGGGACGAGGGACCCACAAACTCAGCCACCGAGGTGAGGAAGGCGATCAAGTCGTGGTTGGTTTTGCGCTCGATCGCCTCAATCCGGGGCACGCTGAACCGGGCTTTTTTCTTGATGATCGCCAAATCCTTGGCGGGTATTTTTTTAAGTTTGGCCCAGGCCTCGCAGGCGGCCACTTCCACTTTCAACCAAGCGTTGAATTTCGCGTCTTCGGACCAAAGGCGTCCCATTTCCGGCAGCGTGTAACGCGCGATCAAAAAAACCCCCTCGAGAGAAACGAAATAACGGCCTGACAAGAACCCGGCTGGAAAAAGAAAAGCTTGTGTCGAAAAAGCGTGGAATGGCAAGAGGAGAAAGCGCGCACAGTATAAGTGACTTGGCGTCCGCCACCAACAAAAAAACCAAGCGGTTTTAAAGACAAAATCAAATGCAATTCAGCAATGATAAAAGCCGATTGACACCGATAAAAAACATCCGAATGAACATTTTGTTCTAAATCGGCTTTCATCCGCCTGAATCATTGCGAAATATTTTCGCCTTATTGGCGCCTGTATCAGAGTTCGGGGCCGTTGCGTTTATCAAAGGAATAAACAAAAAGCGTGGTCAAACAAACGCAAAAAATAAACGGCAGGGCCAACAACAAAAATAGGCTGAACAAATCCCGGGCTCCCATTAAGACATGAAGACGCAAGGCTGAATCGGCCGCCAAATTGAACAAGAACCAAAAAAGCAAAATGTTCCTTTTGATCCGGGCGGTCAAAAACAAACCGAACAAAGTCAAATACGGAAACCAACCGATGTAAGCCAATCCGCCGCAAAAAGCCGCGGCCTGCGACTCATAGGGCTCGGTTAGAAACCAAACCGCGGCGCAAGCCAAAATCATCATCCCCAACGCCACCCAGGTTGACTTTGAGTCATTGCGCAATTTCATGTCGCTCCCTTAAAAAGACCGGTCAAAACCGGACTCCATTTCCACTTTCCAAAGCGTCACCAACATATCCAAACAACGAACGGCTTCTTCCGCCATCGGCATGCCGCTCAATCCCAATCCGCAGGAAGTCGAGAAAAAGGACCGCCCCGCGATTTCCGCGGGCGCCAAACCTTTTCGGGCCAGGCTTTTCACCCCATCGGCCCACCGGGTTAAAAGTTCAGCCGGCTCCGGGAATGCGCCCCGGGTCTTTTGCGTGGGCACCAATCCCCACGCCACCACTCCCCCTTTTCGCATGAAGGCGCTGAAGGCCCCGGCTTGACGCTCAATCTCGTCGAAGTATCGAAAAGCGTCCAAATGAAAAATTTCGGCGGGGGTTCGAAACACCCAATCCCAGGGTCCGGAGCCGCAACTATGGATGCCAGTTAAGATTCCTTCGTCCTGAAGGCGGCCCAGCAGCCCATCATACCATCGGTCCAGATCCGACCATTTTAAACCATAGGTTTCCGGCTCGAACAAACCATTCACCGCGGGTTCATCAATAAAAAAGACCACCGGTTTTCCCGCCTGCGCCAGCCGCATCGCCTGCCACCGGGCATGCATCACCAAATACTCCACCAAAACTTCCATGTGGGATTTTGAGAAAAGCGCGGGTTGCCCCGTCTCATCCATCAGATGAAGCCCTAAGGTCACGGGCCCCACGCACTGCCCTTTCACGGCCTTTACGCCTTCCAGTTTGTCCCGTTTCAAAATTTCCAAAAGCAGCTCGAATCCCGGCGCCTCGTCCTGGTGAAAAGACGCCCGGTGGAGCTTAGCCGCCTCATTTTCGGAGGCTAAAAGATCCAAAGCCTCCTCCGTATCCGCGGGACGTAAAGTCCACAAGGGCTTCTGGGAATCGGTCCAAACCATCCCCGGGATCCCCAAGAGCCCTTGGCGCAGCATTTCTTCCTTAGGGGAACGTTTGGGCAATTGAGGCCAGGCCGGTATTTCAGCGAAAAAACGCAGCTGGGACTGGACCGCCGCGGGCGCGTCCAAATGCGGCAACGAACCCACCGCCAACCGGGAACCGGGGCTCAATCCATCCATGGTTCATCCCCCCAAGGCCACTTGGCGAAATGATGAAATCCCTGTTTGGCGGTCAAGTCCAAATGGAGCGGTGTGACCGAAACATATCCGGACCGGACCCGGGCCACATCCGAATCCGGATCTTCCTCGGACGGCGCGGTGGGACTGTCCAAAACATAGCGGTAATGCCCTTCCATTTCCGGATGGGGCGCCAAATCGTCCACGTGCCTGAACTTCCCCTGATGCGTTAAGGCGATCCCCCGCAGTTTTGACGCGGGTAACGGCGGCACATTCACGTTCAAAAGAACACCCGGCTCCAAACCTCTTTCGGCGATTTGCCGGGCCAACTGTTTGGCATAGAAGGCGGCGGCCGCGAAATCATGGGAGGTATGGCTGGTAAGCGAAACCGCCATGGAAGGAATCCCCAAAAGCGCGGCCTCGGCCGCCGCCGCCACTGTCCCGGAGTAAAAAATCAGGGATCCGTAATTCGCGCCTTGATTCACGCCGGATACAACCAAATCAGGCTTCCAAGACAAAAGTTGAAGCACCGCCAACCGGACGCAATCCGCCGGGGTGCTGGAAACGCGAAAAGCTTGCTCGAGGCCAAACCGGTTGTCCGAGGCGACTTTGATGGAAGCGTGAAGCGAAATGGAATGGCCGCTGGCGCTGGCCTGCTCGTTCGGGGCCGCCACCGCGATGTCGCCCAAAGGCCGAATGGCCTCCACAAGGGCCTGGAGGCCCGGAGCGTCAAATCCATCGTCGTTGGTCAGCAAGATTTTCATGGGGAAATCATAGGCGAAAAGCAAATCCACAACAATAGGCTGGAACCACAGTTGCGCACAGATGATTCTAAAATCAAAAAAGATCTGGAAACTTATCCGACGTTATCCGCCTTGATCTGTCCGCGTCGGTGGTTCAAAGCGTTCGATTTAAAAAATGTCCCCGAGATTAAAGTGCAGCACACCGCCCGGAGGCGCCGAGGATATCGGCAGGTCCGTGATGATGGGCCAGCCATAATCCAATCGAATGGCCATGACGGTTCCCGGAATGGTCAAGCGCACGCCCACCCCCGCGCCCCATTGAAGGTCGCCGTTGATGTTGATGTAATCGGTCCAACAATCTCCCGCGTCCAAAAAGATCACACCGCGCAAGGGGCCGACCAGGGTGTGCTTGAGTTCCAAATTGTTCACGAAAAGCGCGTTGCCACCGTTCAAAGGCCCCACGGTTCGCTCGTTGTAGCCCCGGATGGTGTCCGTGCCGCCGGCGAAAAACTTATCGTAAATCGGAAGGTCGGCGTAATAATTCAAGAAAGGATAGGCTTGAGCCAAGCCAAAACGCACATGCTCGCCCAAAACGAAATCGAGCGGCAACTGGATGAAATGACTCGTGTCTTCCACGGCCTTGATGTAGTTGTAATTGGCGCCCAAGGGGCCGCCGGCGAACTCCAGGGAAATCTGGTGCTTCCATCCCGCGTGAGGATCGAAATAATTGTCCCGGCTATCATAAACAAGCCGGGGCGTGAAGCTGCTCGTGGCTCCATGGGAGCTTGGGACATATTGGGGATTCGTCGGATCATCAAAGGGCGGCTGCACCCCGTAAATCGTGTCATATTCATAATCATAGGTCCCAAAGATGCTCCAAAAACGGCTCAGCTTGCGGCCTAAGCTCAACGAGCCGCCGACCCGGTATTGATTGTAATACTGGGTGGAGGTCGAGCTGCCGAGCACGTTGGTATTGTAGGTTTGCGTCGTGTCGAAAAATTGGACGCTCAGGGAAGTCGGCGTGTTGAACAACCAGGGTTCGGTGAATCCCGCGTCGATGCTGGTCTGAAGGGCGCCGAACTGAAAGTCCACGTTGAATTTTTGGCCCTTCCCGAAAAGGTTCTCTTCCTTGAACGAGACGTTTCCGACCAATTGTTCCACCGAGCTGTAACCCGCGCCCACGCTGATGGACCCGGTCTGGCGTTCCTTGACCCGGAACACCAAAATTTCCTTGCCCGGCGTGTCGCCCGGCTGGATCTCCGGATTCACTTCCTCGAAATAGCCCAGGTTGTAAAGGGCCGCCGCGGACTCCCGCACCAAGTCGGCCTCAAACTTATCGCCCGGCTTGATCAACAATTCCCGGCGGATGACATAATCCCGCGTCTTATAATTGCCCACGATCTTCACGTCTTGCACGTAAGCCACCGAGCCCTCGGTGACCTTAAAATCCAAATCGACTTTTTTGGCGTCGTCGTTATAGGTCAACTGCTGGTTCACATTGGCGTAGATGTAGCCTTTGTCCGCGTAAAGGCTGCGCAGATTATGAAGCCCCGTATCCAGGTCCTTTTGGCGGAGCAGGTCCCCGGTCTTAAGCACCAGGGCTTTTTGCATGTCACTGTCGTCAAATATGACGTTTCCCTCGAATTGAACGGTTCCAACGGTGTATTGAATCCCTTCCTTCACCGTGATCGAGAGATAGGCCAGGCGCAAAACCGGATCAATGCGTTCTTTATGGGAAACCACGGCGGCCCGCAAGTAACCCTCGTCATGATAAAAATCCTCGATCTGTTGTAAATCCGTGTCCAGTTTATCGGGCTGGTACTTATCGCCCTTATGGATGTCCTTCATTTGGTCGGCGACTTTTTTCGCGCTGAAAGCCTCCGCGCCCAATATTTCAATCGGCCCCACCTTGATCTGGGTGCCCTCTTCGATCACGAACTGCAAATCCAAGATATTGGTTTCCGGTTGAAGATGGCTTTCATAACTCACCTTGACGGAAGCGTAACCCTCGTCCAGGTAAAGGCCGCGGATGGCGTCCAGGTCCCCGTTCATTTTAGAAGGGTCAAAAGGAGTCTTGGCCGCCGTCTTGATGGCGTCGAGGAACTTGGAAGCGCCCCATTTACGGTTTCCCTTGAAGGTAATCGTCCCCACCTGGGGCCGCTCCACCACGGTAAAAGTTAAGATGACCTGATTGGCGTGGGTCCCGGCGGCGGCGTCCGCTTGAACGTCCTTAAAATCGCCCATGGCGAAAAGTTCGTGAATGTCGTCCCGCACCTTGCGCAAGGAAAAGGTATCCCCTTCCTTTTCACGCAAATGGCCGTAGATCACCAGGGCGGACGTATTGTGATTGCCGTCGATGTTGATCTTCTCGATTTTGGGAAGGGTATCATCAGTTTGAGCCAGGACAGGCGCGGAAAACGCCGCCAAAAACAGAAAATACACCGACAGGTTGGTAACCAAGAGCCGCCAAGAGCGCAAAAAATCCTCCACGAAAAGATGATGGAAAGCCCAAATGGACTGGGCGCAAAATGGTGCGTATTCTAGCATGTTTAATTTGAAAGTCTAAAGCATTTAATGGGTTTAGACGCTGAATGGACGAAAAAGAGCTCTGAAGCGCGCGGTTCAACCCGGCGGGGTGGCGACATCCTTGGCTTGACTGATGCTTTGATTTTGATTCAGGTCTTTGACCAGCACCTGAATCTTATAAGGCGTGTCCGGTTTCAAGCCATCGATATCCATTTCATGGTCATAATCGTCCGGTTTCTTCCCCTCCACCTGGTCCTTGACCAAGGAATTGTTCGCGTCCAAAACCTGGACTTCGCCTTGGGTCACCTTATCGGTCTCCCAATCCACATGTATTTTCCCCGGGCCAAGCGGATACACCTCCACATTGACGAATTTAGGAGGGTCCTTATCGTCTTTGTTCGCCGACATGATATTCGGCAGCTCGGCGTGAAATCCCAAAGTGAACTTATTCTCGTATTGACCCGAATCGTTCTGTCCCGTCATGGCGTTCACCGAAAGGTTTTTATTAAAATCGTAGCCAACCCCGAGCTGACTTTGAATGTCCGAATAACCGGTGGCCTGATCCCTCAAATAACCAAACTCCCCCTGCACGGAAAATTTGGAATCCAAATATTTCTGGAGTTGAAGTTGAACCACCGGCGAGACGCCGGCCGGCAAAGTGGTTCCATTCGGCTCGACTCCTCCGGGGCCCGAATTCTGGGTGGACGCGTTGGGATTACTCCCAAAGTTGTTCGAGAACGCGTTGGAATGGATATTCACGTCCAGCCCTCCCAGGCCTTGAGCCAACGGCCTCAAAGCCGAGGTCAATTGGGCCGAGGAAATCCGGTCAAGGGCGTCCAACGCCGCGTCGGTGGCCACACTGCCCGTATTCTGTTGATAGGCCTGTTGTAAATCTTCCCGGGTGTAACCCGTCATATCCCGGTTGAACATGAGATAGGAAAGCAGGATCTGCTGTTGGGCTTCCTCGTCGTTGGTGGCGGCCACCCGGGGGATTGAGCTTAGTTTAAGATCGACGTCGCCGAAGGGGCCGTTGAAATCAACCCGGATTTGAACATCCGACTGGCGCACGCCTCCCGCGGTGACGATTTGGACATTTTTAAGTGTATCCGTGGCCCAGCCCCGCATGACGGGCAGCTTGCCTTTGGGGATATAAAGGCTCGCTTCCCCCAGTTGAAATTCCTGGCCCAGGTAGCGCAAGAAACCTTGTTTGGATCCCGCGCTGCCGATACATTTTATCCCCGGCGTGTCCGCCGTCTTATCCGAGTCCCGGCCGACGATTTTCATCGTATCCCCCGGGTCGATCTTGAGCTCCAGATATTCCCCGGCGAAGCTGTTCGAATACCAAGCGTTGCTGCCTGAAATCAAGGTCAGGTCAAACAGCACGCTTGCCAGTGAATTATAAGTGACGACCTTGCCCCCCTTTTCCGGCGGTGGGAAGGTGTAATGACCCGTCTGGAGCAACGCCGTTCCGTGGATCTCAGGCGCGGTGATGGGCCCGACAATGAGCATCGGGTCTTCCTTGGTGGCCCCATAAAACTCGATTTCGCCCCATTCATCGTCGTTCATGATGCCGGGGATGTTTAAGTAAAGACCCCGGTCCCCCACAGTCCTCACCCGAAGGTCTAAATATTGGGGAATGAAATTCTGCAGCACCATCTTGCTGTCCTTCAGGGGCGGCGTCCAAATAAAGAACCGGTCATGCCCGATCAATCCGTTCAAATCGTCGACCGCCACATGGTTGTCCCGAACCTTGATGCGCCCGCTCAAGTCATCCACCGAATGAGCGTACCCGGGGGGCACCAATGAAGCCTTCGCGAGATCCAGATCCATATTTAACACCGGGTCATCCAAGGTCCCGCCGACATGGGCGGAAAAATCCATACTGCCCGAGGCCTTCTGAACCAACCCGGTTAAGAGAATGAGGCTGAAATCCCCTTGATCCATCGCCGCGTCGATGCTCATATCCTGATTTTTGATTTTGGCCCAACCCGCCGGCGAGAAGGTAAAAGGAATCTGCCCATGGACATTGAAACTGTAAAGGCCCTTCTTACTGATCACCAAAGGCACGTCTTCGGTCCCCAACAACAGGGTGTTTCCCTTGGATTTTAAGTCGCCGCTCAAAAGATCAAAGTTGAGCGACTCATATTTGCCGCCCGCGATGGAAAAAGACGCGTTAAAAATCGGGGCCACCAAGGTCCCTTGCAAAATCAAATGATAATTACCGTTACCCGTTAGACCAAAACCGGGAAAAAACCACTTTCCGATTTCTTCGATGGGTACATTTTGCGCGTCCGAGGTCAAGTCGCACGGACCGTTTAAATCCAAGGTTCCATTCAAAAGGAAGCTGCCGGCGGAATTCACCAGCCTCAAATGGTCGAATAAAATTTTGCTGGCTTGGGAGTAATCCAATACCCCGACCAATTGGGGATTGGGCGTGTCCAAGGGCTTAAAGTCAATCCGCCCATGGTCCACGCTCAAGCTCAAATCAAACGCCGAGGCCTTGCCGCCGGCGGCCGAGTTTGAGGCGATCGTAGTCCCCGATGATTCGGAGTCAATGACGGATACGGTTCCCGCGAAGGTGGGACGGGAAGGCTTATCCGCCAGGGCCAGCTGCCCCTTCATATGAATCTGGCTGGAAAGCTGAAAAATAGCGATCGGTAGATTTTGGGTGGAGCCGGTCAAATCCACGGACAAAAGACTAGCGTCCTGCGGATCTAACGAAAGGCTTCCTTGATCGATATTGATTTGTCCCTTGCTGAGCGAGATGTGGCTGGCGCCCACGGCCAACTGGTGTTGAGCCACATCCACGGAAAAATGAAGATCGGCCGTCGGCGCGATATTCTGGTCGAAACGAAGGTCGGTTCCCATCATGTCAAACTTCAGCGCCGGATGCCCCAGGGTGCCGGTCACGGCCAAATTCCCATCCACCGTGCCCGCGATTTTGTGGCTGGCGGTATCGGCGTTTAAGAGGGCCAGGATATTCGAGAGTTTTTCCTTGGCGAAAGGCCCGTTCAAATTAATCAAACCATCCGGATTCCAAAAGGCTTCCGTGACGCTGGCCGCCGCGATCGTCCCTGCCAAGCTATAAGTGGCCGCGTCCCGGGTCAGGTTCAAGGTGGGGCTCAACTTGCCCTGGTTTCCGGTGAAATCAAGTTTGAGGCTGTCGAAAGCGTAATTCTGGATCTTGCCATCGGCGACGGCGAAATGGCCTTCCAAGGCCAAAGCGCCAAAAGTCGTCTTGGGAACACTTACGTTTCCCGAAATAAGCCCCGCCGCGTTTAATCCCGCCGGCAAAAACTGCGTCAAGTCCGGCGCCTGCGATAATAACACCGGGTCAATTTTCAGTTGGGCTTCCAGTTGTGGTTGGGGGCCTGAAAAATCGATCGTGGCCGTACCCGTGGCCGTCTTGCCTAAGCCCACCAACCCCTTGATCACCGAATTCTGGCTGGAAGCGTTCAGGGCGAAATCATGAAACTGATAAGAGGTCTGGGGCGCGGTTTGAAGCGAAATAAGGGCGGACGAAAAGACTCCTTTCCAATTTCCCCACCAAGGATCGCCGGTTTGAGCGTCCCAATGAAAATCCCCGGTGAGGGAGGGCCCATTCAATATCTGAAAATGATGCGCCGAAAAGTCAAGCGCCATCCGGGCCGGCGCCGCGCCCGTGTCCCAAGAACCCGAAACTTTTAAATCGTTCGCGCCTTGGGTCAAATTAATCTTTTGAATTTGGATTTTTCCGTTATTGGAAGTGACGAGGGCGTCCACCAAATCCGCCGTTTGTTCGCCAAATTGAAGATGGGCCACTTGGCCTTCGCCCTCCAGGATCGGGTTTTTACGGACGCCGCCGCAATGGATTTTTCCGGTCACCGACCCGGTAAAGGGCTGGGGCGGATTATTCCAGTTCGTGATCTCGGCCAAAAGCGCGAGGGGCATCTGATCCGCCTGGATTTTTAAATCCATGGGCGAGTCCGATTGCAGGCCTAAGGTTCCCGTGATGGAAAAATTTTGATTGGACGAATTCCCATAGCGCAGCTCATGGATCAGCAGATTGTCCGGCGTCCAATCCAGAAAAACTGAAAGGGGCCCCGGCGCCAAACCTTTGCCCAAAACCACGTCCGGCGATTGAAGGCCCAAGGATCCCGCCAAGGCGGAGCGGGTCCCGGATAAAATAAACTTCACCGCGACCTGACCGGACACCTCGGGAAATTGGTCCTTGAAAAAGACCAAATCTTGGAGGGAAATACCCGTACCCTGAATTTGCATTTGAATGGGTTTGTCCATGGCTTTCGGCCATTGGCCCTGTCCCTGGAATTGAATGGTCCTTTTGCCGTTGGTCATGGAAAGTTTCCCGAATTCCCAAGCGTCCGGTTTTTCGATAAATTCACCGCTCAAGTGGGACTGGTCGTTCAAGACCACCGAAAACTTGATTTTCTGGTCCTTGAGTTGAATCTGATTCGTGATCGAGTAGTGGTAAAGCGTGTTCCGAAGGGTCCGCACCAAATCCAACGACGCGTTGGAGGAGAAAATCGGCTCCTGAAGCGTTCCGCTCACGGCCACCTGGGCGTTGGTGGTTCCTTCCAGCCCGTTCAACCCCAGGATGGCCGCCACTTTTTTCGCCTGCACATTTTCCAGCGTGGCTTTCAAGGAAACCGGCTCACTGGCTCCGTTCAATAAAACCTGCCCGCTGGCGTTCAAGGTCCCGTCGTACAATTTTCCGGTGATTTGAGTCAACTGAAAGACGCCCTTATCGTAATTGGCCGACAGCGCCAGCGAATCCAATTGCCAATCCCCGACGTGGGAAGTCCCCAGTTCGGCCGACCCCTGAATGGTGGGATTTAAAAACTGGCCCGTCACGGTCATGGCGGCCTGCCCCACTCCGTCGGTTTTCAAATCTTTAAGTTGAAGCACATCGTTGATCAAGGTGGTCAAATAAAGCGCGTCGGTGGAAGTGGTCAGCGAAACCGGACGCCCGTCAAAGGGAATGACGCCGGAAGCCTGCCACGCGGTCTGCCCCACCTGAAACCGCAAGGGCTGGCTCAGGGTCAGCTCCGTGGGCCGGATCGCCGTGCGGCCCTGGATACCCGTGAAAAGAACCCCGTTTGGGCCGGGCGCCCGGACGGTCGCGTCTTGGACATGGCCCCGGATATCAAACCAAAAATTGCGGCCGGGCCGATAGGCGAAAGGAACATCCACGTTGGCTTGTCCGCCCAAAAGATCCCAACCCGTCAAGCTTTTGAGCATGGGACCCACACCGGCCAGAGTCCAGTCTGCCAGTTCCACCTTCCCCACTAATTTGGCCTCATCCAGATTCACGCTGCCCGTCAGCACCAAGGACCCGGATGATTTTTCTTCCGGCGGCTTGGCTTCGATCCAAAGTCCCCATCGGTGGGAATCATCGGTAAAGGCTTGTAAATCAATTTGCTGGGCGACACGCTTCCCTTCCTTATCCTCGCCGGATTGGAAAAAAAGCTCGCCGTCACGGACAAAAATTTTCTTAAACGGCAGCAAGGGAAAAGACGCGGGTGTCGGCGCGGACGTCGGCGGCGCGGCTTCGCCTGCCGCCGGCGGAGAACCGCGGCTAATAAACAGTTTGGGATGATGGACGGTCAAACTTTCGAGGGAATCCGCCACGCTTTTGTGGCGCCAAAGCAGGTCCACCAAGGACAAACGGACCGAGGCTTTTTCAACCAACGCACGGACTTCCAGACCCGAAACCGGGATCTGAAAAGAGACATTGCGCAATTCCACCCCGCCCCGAATGTCCGCCCGAACCGATTCCAGGCTGACGGGCGAATGGAGCAGGTCGGTTAATTTTTTTTGGAGAGCCGGCTGAAGCTGCGCGTCCACCACATGGTCTTGAATGAAGAAATAACCCGCCACCAAAAGAGCGGCCAAACCTATGGAAGACGGCAACAGCCATCCCGGTTTTGGCGGCTTATTCCCCATCGCGATTTCCGGCTAAACCGTGGCGGCGGGCGCGGAAGATACCGCGGTCAAGGACGCGTCAGTCGTGAAAATCAATTTGTCTCCCCCGGACGTCAGGGTGACCTTCTGGCCATCCTTGATGTGGCCGCGCAGCAATTCCTCGGCCACCGCGTCTTCCACATAACGCTGGATCGTTCGTTTCATCTGCCGGGCGCCGTACATTTTGTCGTAGCCCTTGTCGATGAGGAAGTCCCTCGCGGAAGGCTCCAACTCCAGGATGATGTTCTTGTCCTGAAGGCGTTTTTGGACATCCGATAGCTGAATATCCACGATCTTCTCGATGTGGCTCTTTTCCAAAGGATGAAAAATGATGATGTCATCGATCCGATTGAGGAACTCGGGGTTGAAGGCCTTCTTCAACTCGGCATGAATCTTATTCTTCATGCTTTCAAAGCTGATCGCGTCATCCCCGGTTTGGAAGCCCAAGGTCTTGATCGTCCCGATTTCCCGCGCGCCCAAGTTGCTGGTCATGATGACCACGGTGTTTCTAAAGTCGACCACCCGGCCCAAAGAATCGGTCAAGCGGCCGTCTTCCAAGATTTGAAGCATGACATTGAAAATCTCGGGATGGGCCTTCTCGATCTCATCGAACAAAACCACGCTGTAGGGCTTGCGCCGAACCTTCTCGGTCAGCTGTCCGCCCTCGTCATGGCCCACATAGCCCGGAGGGGCGCCGGCCAAACGGGACACGTTGAACTTTTCCATGTACTCGCTCATGTCAAAGCGGATCAGGGCGTCGTCGTCGTCAAACAAGAAATTGGCCAAGGCCCGGGCCAGCTCGGTTTTTCCCACACCCGTCGGTCCCATGAACATAAAGCTGCCGATGGGCTTTTTAGGATTCCCAATGCCCGCGCGGCTGCGGCGGATGGCCTTCGAGATGGAAACGATAGCCTCTTCTTGGCCCACCACGCGCTTATGCAGATCCTCTTCCATCTTGAGAAGCTTTTCGCTTTCCTTCTCACCCAGCTTGATCATGGGAATGCCCGTCCACTTGGACGCCACATAGGCGATATCTTCCCAAGTGACCACGGCGTCTTCCTTGGATTTCATCGCTTCCCATTTTTCTTTTTCTTCCTGCAGCTTTTGGCGCATTTTTTTCATCTTGTCGCGCAAATCGGCGGCGCGCTCGAATTCCTGCGTCTTGATGGCTTCTTCTTTTTCCTGCTTCACCTTTTCCACATCTTTTTCAAGCGTGCGGATTTCCGGCGGCATGGTGGTGATGCGAAGGCGGGTGCGGCTTCCGGCCTCATCGATCAAATCGATGGCCTTATCCGGCAAAAACCGGCCCGAGATGTAGCGGTGCGACAATTGGGCGGCCGCCTGGATGGCGTCGTCCGTGATGCGCACCCGGTGATGGGCTTCGTATTTATCGCGCAGGCCCTTGATGATCTGGATGGTCTCATCCACCGACGGCTCATCCACGGTGATCATTTGAAAGCGGCGCTCCAAAGCGCCGTCCTTCTCAATGTACTTACGGTACTCATTTAAAGTCGTGGCGCCGATACATTGAAGCTCGCCGCGGGCCAGGGCGGGTTTAAGCATATTGGAAGCGTCAATCGCGCCTTCCGCAGCGCCCGCTCCCACCAGGGTGTGCAATTCATCCACGAACAAAACCACTTTGCCGGATTGGCGGATTTCATTAATGACGGCCTTCAATCGCTCCTCAAACTCACCCCGATACTTGGTTCCCGCCACCAAAGCGGCCAAGTCCAAAGTCACAATCCGTTTGTCCAAAAGCAATTCGGGAACGTTTCCTTCTTTAATGCGCTGGGCCAAACCTTCAGCGATGGCGGTCTTGCCCACGCCCGGCTCCCCAATCAAAACCGGGTTATTTTTGGTGCGGCGGGAAAGAATTTGGATTACCCGCTCAATCTCGTCTTCCCGGCCGATAACGGGATCGAGTTTTCCATCCCGGGCCATTTGGGTCAAATCACGGCCAAAGGTATCCAAGGCCGGAGTTTTAGATTTTTTCACTTGTTTGGAGAATTTCGGGAAGGTTCCGCCCAACAAATTGATCACCATGTCCCGGGATTTTTCGTAAGTCACGCCCAGGTTTTCCAAAGCGCGGGCCGCGACGCCCTCGCCTTCTTGGATGAGCCCCAGCAGTAAATGCTCGGTTCCAATATAGTTGTGGCCCAGTTTTTGGGATTCCTCGGCGGCCAATTCCAAAACCTTTTTGGCCGAGGGCGTAAATTGCGGATCGCCAATGGTCAAGGTGTCGGATGACGGCGTGGTGAGGTTTTCCACTTCAATGCGCACGGATTCCAAATCCACCCCCAGTGATTCCAAAACGGCCACGGCCACGCCGCCGCCTTCCCGGATAAGACCCAGCAGGAGATGTTCGGTTCCAATAAAATTGTGGTTTAAACGCCGGGCCTCTTCTTTGGCCAGGGGGTTGATGACTTTTTTAGCCCGTTCGGTAAATCGTTCAAACATGGCAGGCTCCTTAGAATTGCAGGATGTTTCTATTTCAACTGAATGGCGTCCATAAATCAACAATTAGGAGGCTTTTTCGGCTAGCCGGCGACTTCCATGGGCTTCAAGGCCAGCCTTAATAAGCGGGCCCGTTCCTGGACCTCGTCCTCCGGCCTCAATTCCCGCACCGCGATCTTCGCCAAATGGGCCGGTTGGATCAAAATCAGAAGATTGTTCAGGTTTGGCAAGTCCAAGCCGGTTAAGATTTTTTGCTCCACCCCGACCCGCAGGGCCGACAGACCGTTCAAGGCTTCCTCAATGGGGAGAAGCTGCGCGTTTTTCAAGGTCCCCAGAGCCCGGCAAATGCGGTCCTTGATCTTGAGCCCATCCTGTTGAAAGACGCCCTTTTGGGTTTGGGTTTCCACCTCAATCATTTGACGCGCCACCCGGTCCACGTGTTCCACGATCTCGGATCCCTTTTTGCCCAGCGACGACTGATTGGAAATTTGGAAAAAGGGGCTGGAAATCTGCGTGGTCTCGCCCTGCAACCCCCGCACCGTCAAACCCACCTGGGCGACGCCTTGAAGCACTTGGGCGATCCGGTTGGTATAAACCAAAGCCGGCAGGTGCAGCATCACGCTGGCCCGCAAAGCCGCGCCCAAATTGGTCGGGCAGGCCGTCAAATAACCCCACTGGTCATGCTTGGCGTAAACCAAATCCTGCCCGATCAACTCGTCGGCTTTTTGAAGCGTGCGATAGGCCTCTCGCAAATTAAGCCCGGGCCGAAAAACTTGAAGCCGTAAATGATCCTCTTCATTGATCATGAAACTCAATCCCTCTTGGGGATCAAAAGCCACGGCCCGCTCGCCCAGGCTGGCGGCGTGTTCCATCGACATAAGCTGGTGTTCAGTCAAAAATTGCCGGTCCAATGAAGCGATCTCATTCAACCGCACGAATCTAAATTTTTCACCCTTGGTCAAACGGCTCAGGCCTTTCTCCACCTGTTCCACCACTTGTTTTTGTTCCAGGGCGTTGGCTTGATGGGGAAATTTCATTTTGTCCAGATTGCGCGCGAGCCTCACCCGGCTGGAGAGGACCACCCCGTCCAAGGGCCCCGCTTTGGAGAACCAATCGTTTTGTCCCGTCAGCAGTTCCTCAAACAAGGGGCGGATCCTTCCGTTTTTGGATTTCATCCCGAAGTCGCGCCGCTTCCTCGAACTTCTCATTTTGAATCGCCGTTTTTAATTGCTCGCGCAAGCCTAAAACTTCAGCGTCCTCCCCCAGCGGCGCGGCAATCGGCGCCCCGGGCGGAGCGGAATTCGCTTTTTCCGAAACTTCTTCCGTGTGCCGAACATTGCCATGGATGCTGGCCACCAAGGGCCCCAAAAATCCGGCGAAGGCCTCATAACAACGGGTACAGCCCAGCCTTCCGTTTTGACGGAAGGTGGAAAGTTGATAACCACAGTAAGGACATTGAACCGAAGGATCACCGATGGACGGCGTCCCCGACACCGGCGCGCGTCCCTGGGCGGCTTCTTGGATATTGGCGCCCGCCATGAAGTTATTGAAAAAATCCGCCATGGCGGCAAAGGGGTTCAAGGCGAAAGGCGTGACCACGCCCTGAGCCTTCATTTGTTCCCGGGCGCAAGGCTCGCAAAGATGGGTCTGGGTGGTTTTAGTCCCCACCGTTTGGGAAAAAAAGACGGTCGCGGGCCTCTGTTGGCACTTTTGACAAAGCATAAAATCCTCAAATCTCAAGACTTTGAAACACAGAGTTAACAGGGTTCACCGAGTGAACCAAAATCACATCACCTGAATAAGCCGCAGCCGATAAATATCAAATTAAATTTTAAAATCTTACTCCGCGCAACTCCGTGTAACTCTGTGTTTCAAGCCTAATTCTTCCTCTTTACGACTTGGCCGTCGTTCAGACTCAAAATATGGTCCGCGCGTTTGGCCAGGGGTTCGTAATGGGTGACCACAATCAGGGTGCGGCCTTCCTTCTGGCAAATTTCCCAAAGCACGTCATGGATTCCCTCGGCGGTTTTTAAATCCAAATTGCCCGTGGGCTCGTCCGCCAGGATAATTTCAGGCTCATTCATCAAGGCCCGGCACACCGCCACCCGCTGTTGTTCCCCGCCCGAAAGCTCGCCGGGCTTGTGCTGGGCCCGGGAGGATAGCTTCACGTGGGCCAAAAGCTTTTGCGCCCGAGCCTCGCATTCCTCAATTGGTTTTCGGGAAATGCGGCCGGCCAGCATAATATTTTCCAACGCCGTCAATTCGGGCATCAAATAATGGAACTGGAAAACAAAACCAAAAATTTTATTCCGCCAAAGCGCCAGTTCGGCGTTGGATAAGTCATAGAGGGACTTTCCCCGGCACCAGACCTTGCCTTCGGAAGGTTTTCCAAGCCCCCCCAAAAGGGTCAGAAGCGTGCTCTTGCCGGATCCCGAGGGACCCAAAATGACCGTGATGTCCCCGGCGTCCAAGGAGAAATTAACTTTTCGCAGGGCGCGGATTTCCTCGGCGTCCATGAAATAGCTCTTGGTGACATCTTCCACGCGGATAACTTCCATGGGCTCCCCCTACTCGTACCGGATGGCGTCGACGGGTTCCAGCTTGGCCGCCTGCCGCGCCGGGTAAAGCGTAGCCAAGAAACATAGGAACACCGCCATCACGGGAACAATCACATAGCTGATGAAGGGATCCACCTTCACCGGCAAACGGTCGATGTAATAAACCATGCCGCCTCCGGGAATATGAATGGGCACCAGGGCGATAATTTCGCAAAGAATGTAGCCGATGATCAACCCCAACAAAATACCCAGAATCCCGATCAACATTCCCTCAAACATAAAAATCGTCGTGACGCTTTTATCCGTGGCGCCCATGGCCTTGAGGATTCCAATTTCTTTGGTCTTTTCAATGACCATCATGGTCAAGGGGTTGACGATATTGAGCGCCGCCACTAGAACGATCAGCGAAAGAATGATGCCCATCACGAGTTTTTCCATATGGATGGCGGTGAAGAGGTTGCGGTTCACCTCCAGCCAATCCTGCACGTAATAATCACCGCCGAAAGCCTGGCGGATAGTGCGGCCGAGGCTCGGCGCCAAATCCACGTTATCCAATTTGACCGCCACGCCGGTGACATTATCCCCCAGGGCAAACATTTTTTGGGCGATGGGCAGGGCCACATAAGCAAAGTCAGAATCATAGTCGTACATGCCCGTGTTAAAGACGCCCACGATTTGGAATTTCATGCTTTGCGGCGTCATCCCCAAGGGCGTCATTTCCATATTGGGGAGAAAAAGCAGGATGTCGTCCCCCACGCTCACCCGAAGCCTTTGGGCGAGCACGCTCCCTAAAAAAATCCTCGCTTCACGGCTGGCGCCTTCGGTTGTAGGAGGTTTTAAATCCTGGGACTTGGCTTCGAATAAATATTTGTCCAAATCCGCCAAGGCCTGGGGATGATCGGGGTCCACGCCCCACACCATGATTCCCACCGCCCTTTCGCGCGACCGGGCCAAAGCTTGGCCCTGCACATAGGGCCCCACGGAAGCCACATGGTCCATCTTGCCGATCACCTGGGTAAAGCTATCGGCGTTGGCCAGCGGCTGGTTGTGATAACCCGAAACAATGACATGGGGGTTGATCCCCACGATGTCCTTTTTGAGTTCGGAGTCATAACCATTCATGACCGAAAGCACCACATTGAGCGCCATGACCCCAATGGAAACGCCGATGACCGAAAGCCAAGTCAGAACGGAAATAGCCGAACGCTTACGCTTGGATCGCAGGTAGCGAAGGCCCAGGAAGATTTCAAAAGGAAGATTCAAAAGAAGCCCTTCACAATAAAAGTAAAAACCATTTCACCACCAAGTACACCAAGGTCACCAAGAAAGACTAAAATCAAAGCTCGTTTCACGCCTTCTTGGTGACCTTGGTGGTTGAATTTTTTAAATTCTTATTCAAACACCATCTTTTCTTCATCATCTCTATGGCGAAGTAAGGGAAACAAAATTACGTCGCGAATGGAAGGGCTGTCGGTCAAAAGCATCAGGAGCCGGTCAATGCCGATTCCCACGCCGCCGGCCGGAGGCATGCCATAGGAAAGCGCCAAGATATAGTCCTCATCCAAAAACATCCCCTCTTCGTCACCCGACTTACGAAGCTCCACTTGTTTTTCGAAACGCTTGCGCTGATCCACAGGATCGTTGAGTTCGGAAAAACCATTGGCGATTTCCCGGCCAAACACAAAAAGCTCGAACCGTTCGGTCAAAGCGGGGTTGTCAGGCTTCGACTTGGATAAAGGCGAGACTTCCACCGGGAATTCCGTGATAAAGGTCGGCTGGATCAGTTTGGACTCCACCAGTTCCCCGAAAAGCAGATAAGCCAGTTCAGCTTTGCTTAAGCTGTCGATATGTTTCACGGAGGCCGAAGTCCCCTTCACCCGCTTTTTGAGCTCTTCCACGTCGACCTTGTCGTAATCCACCCCGCCAATTTCTTTCAAAGCTTGAAACAGGGGCAGGCGCTTGAAAGGCGGCGTGAAATCAAGTTCCTGTTCGCCGACCTTGATCTCGAGTGATTGACCGGCGGCCTTGGCGGCCTCGGCCAAAAGATTTTCCGTCAAAGTCATCACCGTCTCATGGTCGCCGTAAGCTTGGTAGGCCTCCAACATGGTGAACTCGGGATTGTGCTTGATGCTGATGCCTTCGTTGCGGAAGTTGCGGTTGATCTCATAAACCCGCTCCAGGCCGCCGACCAACAGGCGCTTCAAATAAAGCTCGGGGGCCACCCGCATGAAAAGGTCCATATCCAAGGCGTTATGGTGGGTCACAAAAGGCTTGGCCGCCGCGCCGCCGGGAATCGGGTGCATCATGGGAGTTTCAACTTCGAGAAATTGCTGACCATCCATATAACGGCGGATCGCGCCCACAACCTTGGAGCGGATCTCAAAAGTTTTGCGGACGTTCTCATTCACGATCAAATCCACGTAGCGGTGCCGGTAACGGGCTTCCACGTCGGTCAAGCCATGCCATTTTTCCGGCAAGGGATGCAGGGACTTGGCTAAAAGGGTGAAGGATTCCACGTGCACGCTGACCTCGCCGGTCTTAGTCTTAAAGGGAAAGCCCTTGACGCCGATGATGTCGCCCAAATCCAGCATTTTGAAAATTTCGTAATCCTTTTCCCCGATGCCGTCGAGTTTTACATAAACTTGAATTTTGCCCTGTCCGTCCAAAATATGGGCGAAGGAACTTTTACCCATCCCCCGAATGGTCACCAACCGGCCCGCGATGGAAACCTTGTCAGCCTCGCGGTGTTCCGCGGCTTGCAGGTCCTTGTATTTTTCAAGAAGATCCGCTGAATGGTGCGTGGGATCAAAACGAGTGGGATAAGGATTCACGCCCTTTTCCCGCAAAGCCTTTAACTTGTCCAACCGCACCTTGATAAATTCATTCAATTCCGACATGTCAACCGTCCGTTTCCAGAGAATTTTATTTAGAACCGGTAACAAAAATCAAAACTCAGTTCAATCTTCACCGCCAAGACGCCAAGTTCGCCAAGAAAGACCAAAACAAAAACAGGGATTTTAAAACCTTTTGCCTGATTTTTAGTCTTTCGCTGTTCTTGGCGTCCTTGGCGCCTTGGCGGTGAAAAGGTTTTGTTACCGTCTTTTGATCAACCAGGTTTACGGCCAACCGAAAGCAGGGAAAGTCCCAGGGGCTTCGGTAGATATTTTTCAATGGGCGCGACCAATCTCAGAATTTGATCATAAAGAAGCATCTGTCCTTTTGGAATGATCTTTCGCTTTAATATTTTGCCGTTCACCCACCAGCCTAAAACACCCAAGAGGTTCAAATAGCGGCAATAATCAATCTCGAAACCCGTTCTCCTCAGCTTGTCATTAAGCGAACCCTTGGAGTAGCGGCGATAATGCCCGTAGCTGATGTCCATCGATCCATACAGCCATTGAAAGGCCGGCACAAAAACTAAAAACCTCCCTCCCGGCGGAAGCAGGTCAAAACTTTCTTTCAAAAAAGCCTCATCTTCATCGATATGCTCTAAAACATTAACGCTGATGATCGTATCCGGACGAAAACCCCGAAACTCGCGGACACCCTTTCGAAGATCCAACTCCCGGAAACGCAGGTTCGGTTTTTTGCCCAATCGTTTTTTAGCCGACTCCAGGTATCCACCATGGACATCGACGGCCAAAACCCGCCTCCCATCCGCGAGAAATCCCGTGATGTTTCCCGTGCCGCAACCGACTTCCAGGATTCTTTTACCCAGGAAGGCTTCGACATTGCGGTAAATCCACCGGTTGTAATGGACCGCTTCGAGTAAATCATCCAACGTTTCCCGTTGGCCGTCCCACTTTTCTCGTTTCAATATCCATCCTTCGTTTTGAATTAGGCTGTTTGGTTAAACGCGGCTAACCTAGGCAGCAGCTTCTTCCCGCGCGGCGCGAGGGCGCTTCGGGCCGCAAGGCCATTCTCATTAATCCACCAGCTTGGCTTTTAAGGCCGCCTCAATAAAAAGATCCAAATCCCCGTCCATGACCCGGGCAATATCCGATATTTCGGTGTTGGTGCGGTGATCCTTCACCAATTGATAAGGCTGGAAGACGTAGGAGCGGATCTGACTTCCCCACTCAATCTTCTTTTTCTCACCCGCCACCTTGGACAATTCAGCGTCTTGTTTGTCTTGGTAATACTGAAACAACTGGGCCCGGAGCATCTTCATGGCCTTGTCCCGGTTTTTAAACTGGGAGCGCTCAGCTTGGCAGGCCACGATGATGCCGGTGGGAATGTGGGTCAAGCGGACCGCCGTCTCAACCTTGTTGACGTTCTGGCCGCCCTTGCCGCCGGATCGGTAAGTGTCCATTTGAATATCGTCGGGCTTGATCTCAAACTCAACGTCCTCCACCTCCGGCATCACGTCAACCGAAGCGAAAGAGGTATGGCGCCTTTTGGCGGCGTCAAAGGGGGAAATGCGCACCAAGCGGTGGACGCCCTTCTCAACTTTTAGAAATCCGTAAGCCCAGGGACCCGTGACCAATAACGAGACGGACTTGATCCCCGCCTCGTCGGCCGGTTGATAGTCCATGGTCTCGACCTTATAGCCCTTTTCTTCCAACCAGCGCAGGTACATGCGCAAAAGGATTTGAGCCCAATCCTGGCTTTCGGTTCCGCCGGCGCCGGGATGGATGGAAAAGTAAGCGTTATTAAAATCGTATTTGCCCGTGAAGTTGCGCTTCAGCTCGAATTCGCGGAATTCCGCCTCGAACTTATCGTTCTCACGCTTGAGCTCTTCCTGGAGGGACGCGTCATGTTCTTCTTTGAGCAATTCCTGGCAGGCTAAAAGGTCGCTATATTGTTTCTCAAACTTCTCGACCAGCGCCAAGCTGTCCTTGAGCCGGGCTAAACGTCCGGTGACCGCCTGGGCTTCTTGGGTATTGTTCCAAAAATCAGGATGGGTGGTTTGTGCCTCGAGCCGCTCTATTTCCCGTCGCGTTTGAGCGGGGTCAAAGATGATCCCTCACTTCGGTTAACTTACGCTCCAGAGACTTGACGTCCAATTCGAACAACGCCAATCTCACCACCACCTTTCGAAGGGAAAATAGAACCGCTGGACAATCTTATAGGGTGAATCGGTTTAAAAATCATCATCAAAATGAGGCGGGCGCCGATTGAGCGCCATCGGCGCATTTTGTTGACAGCCCTTGGAGCCTCCCTTAAACTCTCGAAATTACGGGCTTTTCGCCCATAGAACAGGTCTCCTATGCTCATCTCCTATAATTGGCTTCGAAATTACCTGTCGCTTCCTGAATCCCCTGAGACGATTCTTCCAAAATTGGTCCAGGCAGGGGTTGAAGTGGGCGGCGTTCGCCAAATCGGCGCGGACATCACGGGCGTCGTGGTGGCCGAGCTTCTGGCCGTTGAAAAACACCCCCAAGCCGATCGCCTTTCCCTCACCAAGGTTTCCACGGGCGCGGAAACTTTCAGCGTGGTTTGTGGGGCTAAAAATATCGCCCCCGGCCAAAAAGTGCCGCTGGCCAAATTAGGCGCCGTGCTTCCCGGGGATTTTAAAATCAAGGCCGCTAAAATCCGGGGCGTGGACTCCGAAGGCATGCTTTGCTCGGCCAAGGAACTGGGGTTGGCCGCCGACGCCGAAGGCATCCTTCAGCTTCCCCTCGATGCCCCCCTGGGGGCGGACTTCACTTTCTATATGGGACTTCCGGACACACTTTTCGAGCTCGAAATCACCCCCAACCGCTCGGACCTCTTAAGCCACATCGGCTTGGCCCGGGAGCTGGGCGCGCTTTTAGGCCGGCCGATTCTCCTGCCGCCGGTTTCCCTGAAAGAAACGGGGCCGGCCATCGCCTCAAAAGTGAAGGTCGCCGTGCAAGCGCCCGAGCTTTGCTTCGCTTATAACGCCCGGCTGATTGAAAACATTAAAGTGGGGCCCTCACCCCAATGGCTGGCGCAAGCCTTGGAAAAAATAGGCCAAAAGTCGATCAACAACGTCGTTGACGTCACCAATTATGTGCTCATGGAATTAGGCCAGCCCCTGCACGCGTTTGATTTCACCAGTCTTCAAGACGGGCAGATTGTGGTCCGCAAAGCCAAAAACGGCGAGAAGATTCCTTTGCTGGACGGAAGTGCACGGGAACTAAAAGACTCGATGCTGGTGATCGCCGACAGCCGAAAGCCCGTGGCCTTGGCGGGGGTCATGGGCGGCGGTAATTCCCAAGTGACCGAAAAAACCCAAACCATTCTTTTGGAAGCGGCTCTCTTTTTGCCCGGCAGTGTGCGCAAAACCGCACGCGCCCTCGGCATCTCCACCGATTCTTCTTATCGCTTTGAGCGCGGCGTCGATCCGCAAGGCGTGGAACGGGCCCTCGACCGCGCCGCCGGCCTGATTTTAGAAATTGCCGGGGGAACATTAGCCGCCGGAATCGTCAGCGTCGTTTCCAAACCCTTTACCCCCGCGCAAGTGAAGTTCCGTCCCGAACGCTGCCGGACCCTATTAGGAACCAACTTCGCCGACGCCGATCAAATCCGGGTTTTAAAAAGCTTGGGTTGTTCCTTATCGGAAAAACCGGGGGTGGAAGGTTACGCCGTCACCGTGCCGGGCTACCGGGTGGATTTGGTCCGGGAAATTGACCTCATCGAGGAAGTCGCCCGGGTCATGGGCTACGACAAAATTCCCCTCCTCTTGCCCCGGGTTCCGGTTCTCTTTAACGAGATCACGACCAAGATTCCCTTCGAGTCCGAAATCCGATCCATCTTTCACCAATCCGGCTTTAACGAAGCCGTCAACTCGTCCTTTTTGTCCCGGCACTTTCCGGATAAATTAAAACTGGGGCCCGAGGATCCTCTGCGCCAGCTGCAAGCCTTGGCCAATCCGATCGCCGATGATCAGGATGTACTGCGCCCCAGCCTTTTGCCTTCGTTGCTCTTGAACGTCCAAACCAACCTGTCGCACCAACAAGACGGCGTGGCGCTTTATGAACTCAACAAGGTCTTTTCACCCTCACCCAAGGGCGTCGTTGAAAAACGCCAAGCCGCGGCCGTCTGGGCCGGCCAAACCGCCGAAGTGGGATGGCAGTCGCCCGCCCGTAAAGCGGACTTTTACGACATCAAAGGATTGGCCGAAAACCTGCTCATCGCCCTGCGTTTGGACGGATGGAAATGGGAATTTAACACCCTTTCCGCCCCCTATTACGCGGCCCAAAGCTTTAAGGCCCTGGATCCCAAAGGACATCTCCTTCTCAAGGGCGGCGCCCTCCATCCCAAAGTATTGAAAGAACAAGGCCTGACCGGCCCCTGCTTCGCCTTGGAAGTCGACTTAGAAGCCCTAGCCCAATCCCCCCTGCTTTCCTTGGACTATAATCCGCTGCCTAAGTTTCCCGCTGCCTGGCGGGACGTTGCCTTGGTCGTTCCCGATGGTGTAACATCAGAGCAGGTGATTCAGGCCATTCAGTCCCAGGGCGGCGTGGAATTGAAAAAGGTTTGGCTGTTTGATCTTTATCAAGGGCCGCATGTGGCCCCCGGCCACCGAAGCTTGGCCTATCGCCTCTTGTTTCAAAACCCGGAAAGAACCATGACCGACGAGGAAGTGGCGGGGAAAGTCTCAAAAATAGTCGAAGACTTGAAAACGAGGTACGCGATTGCCCTCCGATGAATTGTTCCCCGAAGTGTCCAAGCCCCAATTCGGCTGGGACGCCCTGGAAAAACGAATCAACCGCCTCTTGGAAAGCGTTGTCCAACTGCGTAATTCCAACGGCCAATTGATGAAAGAAAACATGGCCCTCAAGAATCAACTGCGGGATAAACCCGCTAACGCCCCGGTAACGGCCGAATCCCCCGCCCTCTCGGCTGAAAATGAAAAACTCCGTAAAAATTATGAGCAAGCCTTGGAAGACCTGAAACAACTCCAAAAAAATCTGGTTCACATGGAAAAGCTAACCGCTGAGCTTCGCAACGGTAAAAAACAATTGGACTCGGAACGGTTATGAGCGACAAAAAATCAGTCACGGTCACGATTTACGGCAACGAATACACCCTCAAGGGTGAGGCCGATCCCCAATACATCTTGGAACTGGCCAAATTCGTCGACGCGAAGATGACTGAGATCGGGAAAAAGTCCTCGGCCCCCGCGGCCAAGGTGGCCATCTTGGCTTCCATGAATATCTCCGACGAGCTTCACCGGCTCGAGAAAATGAAAGCGGAAAACCTTAAATTGATCGAGACCTTGGAAAGAAACCTCCTGGACATGAAAAAGTCCTCCGAAGGCTCCCTCAAACACACCCTGGAAATGAAAGAACACCTGGAAAAGAACAAGGCGGAAGCCGATCAGACCCGTTCCCTCGTGGAGCAGGCCGAAAAAGAGCGGGAACGTTTACGGGATGAGTTGGCGGAGGCCAAAGAAAAAATCGTCCGGTTCGAGGAAGAAGCCATGGAGTACAAGCAAGAACTGGAAACCCTCAAGCCCGAGTTTGAGGAAATCCGCAAAAAGCTGGCGGAAGAATCGAAAAAGAACAATTCAATCCAAGAAGAGATCAAGGAAACCCAAGGCCAATTGGAAAAAGCCCAGATCGAGCTCACCCGCAAACCCGTCGCGAAGGATCACGGCCCGTCGACAGCCCTCCCCGAGGAAAAATTAGCCGCCCTCTTCCGTAAGATGGACGCGATTTTAGAATAAAGCTCCCCTAAATAAAAAAGCCGCTTCATCCAAACGAATGAGGCGGCTTTTTATTTTAATCGTTTTTTAGTTTATTGAATCTTTACCGGCTTGGCGTCCCAAATTTCCTCGCAATATTCCCGAATGGTCCGGTCGCTAGAAAACTTGCCCATGTTGGCCACGTTCAAGATGGCCTTTTTGGTCCATTCTTCTTGGTTTTCGTAAAGCTTGGAAACTTTCTGCTGGCATTCCAAATAAGCGTCAAAATCGGCCAACAATAGATACTCATCTTCCCGCATCAAGGACTCGTAAATGGGCCGGAAAAGATCCGGGTTTTCCGGTGAGAAAAAGCCGCTGGCGATCAAGTCCAGCACGGCTTTGAGTTCCGGCGATTTCTCGTAATATTCGCTCGGCCGGTACCCTTCCTGCTTCACCTTGGCCACCTCATCGGCTTTGAGCCCGAAGATGAAAATGTTTTCCTTGCCTATCTCTTCTTCCATCTCCACGTTCGCCCCGTCCAGGGTGCCAATCGTCAAGGCGCCGTTGAGGGCGAACTTCATGTTTCCGGTTCCCGAAGCTTCCTTGCCGGCGGTCGAAATTTGCTCCGACAGGTCGGTGGCCGGAATAATTTTCTCGGCCAAAGACACCCGGTAATTGGGCAGGAAAATCACCATCAATTTTCCCTTGATCTGCGGATCCCGGTTCACGATGTCCGCGATCGAGTTGATGAACTTAATGATGAGCTTGGCCTTGAAATAACCCGGCGCGGCCTTGCCGCCGAAAAAGACAGTCCGGGGCACGATGGGCGCGTTGGGATCGGCCTTGATGCGAAGATATAGCGCGATCACGTGCAGGGCGTTCAAAAGCTGTCGCTTGTACTCGTGGATGCGCTTGACCTGCACATCGAACATCGAATTGGTGTCGATGGCCAAGCGCTGTTCCTCGGCCACCAACTGCGCCAATTTTTGCTTGTTCTGTTTTTTTACTTCCCGCCATTCGGCGCGGAACTTTTTATCGTCGGCGTACTTCACCAGTTTTTTCAGCTGGTCCAAATCCTTCACCCATCCTTCCCCGATCCGGGAAGTAATCAGCTCGGCCAGTCCGGTATTACACTTTCTTAGCCAGCGCCGGGGCGTGATTCCATTGGTCTTGTTGTTGAACCGTTCGGGATAGAGCAAATAAAAATCAGGAACCACGTTGGATTTCAGAAGCTCGGTGTGCAAGGCCGATACGCCGTTCACCGAATGGCTGCCCACGATGGCCAAATAGGCCATGCGGATATGGGGATCATGCCCTTCCTCAAAGATGGACATGTTCCGAAGCTTTTCCGTATCGCCCGGAAAGCGGTTGGCCACCTCCCTTAAGAAACGCGTGTTGATTTCTTGGATGACCTGCAAATGCCGGGGGAAAAGCCGCCCAAAGAGGCCGACCGACCATTTTTCCAAAGCCTCCGGCAAGAGCGTATGGTTGGTGTAAGCGAAAACCTTATGGGTGATCTCCCAGGCCGCTTCCCAATCCAGCCCTTCCTCATCCAGCAAAATGCGCATCATCTCCACGATCGCGATCGTTGGATGGGTGTCATTCAGTTGAACAGCGGCGTAGTCCGGCAATTGCCGCAGATCGTCATGCTCGCGCTTAAACCGGCGTAAAATATCCTGAATTGAGGCGGTCACAAAGAAGTACTGTTGTTTTAAACGCAGTTCCCGGCCTTCCGCGCTGTTGTCGTTGGGATAAAGGACCTTGGAAATGGACTCGGTGGCTGTTTTTTTGGAGGTTGCCGCGAAATAGTCGCCCTTATTGAAAAAGTCGAGCTCAAATTCCTCCGTAGCCTTGGCCGACCAAAGGCGCAGATTGTTGACCGTGCGGTTGCCGTATCCGGGGATCGGCATGTCATAAGCCACCGCCAAAACGTCCTCGGTGCCGATCCAATCGAACACCATCTTACCGGAGCGGTTCGTGCGCTGGACCACATGGCCGCCAAATTTTACCCGGTAACAATACTCCGGCCGGGCCTTTTCCCACGGATGCTCGAAAGCCAGCCATTCATCCGGCTCTTCCACTTGGTAACCATGGACAATTTTTTGGCGGAAAATACCGTAGTCGTAACGGATGCCGTAGCCATAGGCGGGGATTTCCAAGGTCGCCAAAGAGTCGATGAAACAAGCGGCCAAGCGGCCCAAGCCCCCATTCCCCAGCCCCGCGTCAATTTCCACCTCGCGAAGTTCCTCAAGGTTGTACCCCAACTCTTCCATGGCCCGGCTGATCTTGTCATCCACCTGAAGATTGACGATGGAATTGCCGAGGGTTCTGCCGATCAAAAATTCTAACGATAAGTAATAAACCCGTTTGACCTTCTGGGAGCGGTAAGTGTCCTGCGTGGCCACCCAATTTTCCACCAAACGGTCCCGGACGCCGTATGCCAGGCTCAAATAACGGTCGTAATCGGTGGCGGTGGCGGGCTCTTTGATTAATCGGTACTTCAAATTATTTTGGAAGGACAGGACGAAATCCTCGATGCGGGTTCCCTTGTGGTAATCCGCGTAGGGATTGGTGGAATCGGATTTTGGTTTATGACCGGCCTTGTTTTTATTTTCGTTGGGCTTTTTCATGGTCGTCCTTTATTTCGTATTCAACATCCAAAACCGGTTGATTCGAGAAGGATCCGGAGGCCTTCCGGGCGGAAACTGTTTGAGAAGAGGATGACGAAGGGGAAGGCGCGGGCAGGAAGGACCGGACCACCGCCCCCGCGAAAGCCAGCCCCAAAACCGCGACGGCGATGAAAAGCGCCACCGGGATCAAGGCCAAGCCCACCAACAACACAATGGGAAAAAGCCAGCCCGGCGCCCGGAAGCTTTGTACTTGAAATTTCATCACGGGGCTTACTCCCTGGAAGATGGCATGCATTCTGATACAGCCTTTCCCAATTCTCAACCCTCATTTCAAATTTTCCCGCCCTCGGATCCCTTGACAAGAAACCCCGCGTTCATAGAATGTTCTTAGGGCCTCCTGCGGTGTTCGAGCTTGGGGCGGGAAATTCTGAGCCACAAAATAAAAACCGGGTGTTCAAAACCAATCGGGGATAGTCTTCTTCGGAAGCCGATGAACCGCTTGATCGGGCACCCACCTGACTTAGTCAGGCCTCAGAAAAGTACTGTCTTAAACGGCACAGGCGGGTGGCTTTTTTTATTTTTTACCCGGCGAAACCCGCTAGTGAAGACGGTCGGGCTTCGCTTTAGCCACGCCCGACATACCCGCTCCCGAAAAACCTTATAAACAAGACAGACCCCATGCCCGGCGTAGCCTTTAGGCGAAGCGGGGCCTTGTTGCCCCGCTCGACCCGCTTTATTATTGACCCATGGATTTATTCGATTCCGTTCCTGAAGAAAAAGACGCCCTTCGCCCCCTGGCCATCCGCATGTCCCCCAAAACCTTGGAGGAGTATGTCGGCCAAGAACACTTGATTGGCCCCGGTAAACTTTTACGGCGGCTTTTGGAATCGGGTAAAATTGTCTCGCTCGTTTTGTACGGCCCCCCGGGAACGGGCAAAACCGGATTCGCCCGGCTGGTCGCCCGCAAGCTTCAAGGCCGCTTTGTGGCCTTAAACGCCGTGACGTCGGGATTAGCCGAGCTTCGCGCGGTTTTCGCCGAAGCCACCGAAAATAAAAAGCTTTATCAAAAATCGACGGTTCTTTTTTTAGACGAAATCCACCACTTCAATAAAAGCCAACAAGACGCCCTGCTTCCCCATCTGGAACAAGGCGTTATTATCCTGGTCGGCGCCACCACGCAAAATCCCTTCTTCGCCTTGAACAGCGCCCTGCTTTCCCGCTCCCGGGTTTGTGAATTAAAACCTCTGGAAGAAAAAGATCTCACGCTCATTTTGGACCGGGCTTTAAAGGATTCTGAGCGGGGCCTGGGGAAATACCCAGTCGAGTTGGCTTCCGACGCGCGGACCCATTTAATTCAATCCGCTTCCGGCGATGGCCGCGTTCTTTTAAACGCCTTGGAAGTGGCCGTGCTCACCACGCCCCCCGACTCGAAAGGGCTTATCCGGATTGATTTGGAAGCGGCCCAAGAATCCGTCCAGCGTAAATTTATCCAATATGACGCCTCGGGCGACCAGCATTACGACACCATCTCCGCTTTCATCAAAAGCATCCGGGGCTCGGATCCGGACGCCGCGCTTTATTGGCTGGCCAAGATGCTTTACGCGGGAGAAGACACCCGGTTCATCGCGAGGCGCCTGGTCATCTCCGCGGCGGAGGACATCGGCAACGCCGATCCCCAAGCCCTGACCTTGGCCGTGGCGGCCCAGCAAGCGCTGGAATTTATCGGTTTGCCCGAAGGCCGCATCCCGCTGGCCCAAGCCACGGTTTATCTGGCCTGCGCCCCTAAAAGCAACGCCGCTTATATGGGATTGGAAAACGCGACCGCTGACATCAAAAAAGAAACCACCAAGGAAGTCCCCACGCACTTGAAAGACACGCATTACGCGGGCGCGAAAACCTTGGGCCATGGGCAAGGCTATCAATATGCCCATGATTTTAAAGATCATTACGTCAAACAGGTTTACGCCGAGGGCGTGAACCGTTATTACCAACCCACCGAGATGGGTTATGAGGCTAAGATCAAAGCCTGGCTCGAGCATTTAAAACAACTGGAATCCCAAGACAAACCCGCCGAAAAGGCCCCATGACCTCCCACTCCGAATCCGCCATCAACGAAAGCAAGGCCAAACTCCGGGATCAATTAATGGCCCTACGGACTCAAATCGGACGGGACTTTATTGAAGTGGCCAGTCAAGCGACCTTTCACCTGCTTCAACAGAACGTGGATTACAAAAAAGCTAAAACTGTGGCGGCTTTCGCTTCCACCAAGGGCGAAATCGATACTTACCCACTTTTAGAAGGCATTATGGCCTCCGGAAAAAAGCTGGCGCTCCCCCACGTTTCCAAAAACAAAAGCCAGCTTCGCTTTTATGAAGTCACGGATTTAAAAAAACTTTCCCCGGGTGAATTCGGAATTTTATGCCCCGAACCGGTTCACGCGGTTCCCCTGGATAAAATCGACCTCATACTGGTTCCCGGCTTGGCCTTTGATCGAAAAGGATACCGTCTAGGATTCGGCAAGGGCTATTACGACCGGGCTTTGCCCCACTTAAGACCCGACTCCGTCTCCATCGGACTTTGCTATTCGTTCCAAGTGGTCGATGAGGTTCCCGTAGGCGCGCACGACATTCCGGTGAAAGCCCTTCTCCACGAAAAAGCGCTGGAATACTGTAGTTCCTAATAAACCAATAAAAAAAGCTCACGCAAAGACGCCAAGATGCTGAGAAAGACAAAATTCTGTTGTTTGAAAATATCCGTATAATTGGGCTTTAATCAAAATTGTTTCCATTCCACCTTGGCGTTTTAGCGTCTTTGCGTGAGCAGTTTGTTTTGGTTCTACTCTTATTTGCTTTTCGCCGTCGTTTTGTTTAATCTCTTCGGGCTTCCCATTCCTTTCGACTAAAGGCTTTCATGAACATCCTTCTCATCGGCGACATCATCGGAAAACCCGGCCGTCACGCCGTCCATAACTGCATGGCCCGAGTCAAAGCCGATCACGCCATTGATTTCGTGGTGGCCAACGGGGAAAACATCGCCAACGGCACCGGCATCCAACCCGATTCCTTCAAGCAATTGCTGGAAACCGGCGTGGATGTGGTGACGAGCGGAAACCATATTTGGGCCAAAAAGGAAGTCCGGGAAATTTTGGGCAAGGACGCCCGGCTGCTTCGCCCGCACAACTATCCTTCGGAGAATCCCGGTTCAGGTTTGGGTGTGTTTGATTGCAAAGGAACGCCGATCGCCGTTTTGAACCTGATGGGCCGGGTCTTTATGTACCCCATCGACTGCCCTTTCAAAACCGCCGACCGGGCCATTGAGCAGGTTCAAAGCAAAGCCAAGATCATCATCGTGGATATGCATTGCGAGGCCACCAGCGAAAAGCGCGCCATGGGTTGGTATTTGAATGGAAGGGTCAGCTCGGTAACCGGCACCCACACGCACGTGATGACGGCGGACGAGGAAATTTTGCCGGGCGGCACGGCTTATTTGACCGACATCGGCATGACCGGCTCGCCGAACTCGGTAATCGGGATGAAACAAGAGCAAGTATTGCACCGCTTTTTAACCGGCTCCCCCGCCCGCTTTGAGGTTTCGGAAGCTATGCCCTATTTGTTCCAGGCGGTTGTGGTTTCAGTGGACAAGGAAACGGGCAAAGCCACTAAGATTGAGCGCATCCGGCAAATGGTGAACTAAAAGTTACAAGCTTTAGGACCGCTAAATAATTCAGACAAAATTTCCCAACCATCAAAACTCAAGCCGGAACCCAGCCTTCCCTTTTCACCACGAACAAACTCAGCGCCCCAAATTTGATTTACTTTACCCCCGCGCGTCTCTCCAATAAATCAAAACGATCAAAATGAACGCGGCCAAATCATTATGATCGGCGCCCGCCGCCACAATCATCGTGTCACGCGTTAATTTCCAAAGTAAAACAAGGCACAATACTTGCCTCCTATCAAACCCTGATCGTCATCACCACACTGATTTAATTTAAAGGAGATTCACTATGAAACGACAAACCATGCGAACCGCTGTATTAAGCGCTACGATCCTCGGAACCGCCCTGCTTCAATCCGGTTGCGCGACCACCGGCAATCAACGATCCGCCGATACCCGCAACACGATGAAAACTGTGGAACAGGATTATATTGACGCCATGGCCCAAGTGGATGTCACGGACGGTTCGCTCCAATCCCTCATTGATCCGGGCCAACCCAACGAAGGACAGGCTTACGATAAATACTCAAACAATGTCAGCAAAATGGAAACCCTGGGCAAACGATTGTTTGAACGCGCGGAGAAAATGAACACGCAGCAAAAGAATTATTTTGAGGAATGGCGGATGCAGGGCAATACGTATACCGATGAACAGATTGAGGCCCTCAGCGAACAGCGCCGCGCCGATCTCAGCGAGGTCTTCGCCCACATCTCGGCGGCAAGCGTCGGCGTCAAGGGATCACTCAAGGCCTATATTTCCGACATCGATCAAATTAAAGTTTATCTTTCAAGTGATCTCACGCCCAAGGGAGTCGACGCCCTTACCCCAACTGTCCAACAGGCCATCACGGACGGCGAGAACCTGAAGGAAGCCGTCAAGCCGGTGCTGGCCGCCATCGCCGACGCGCGGGCCGAACTAGCCCAGGGCGGCAATTAATCGCGCTCCGCAATCGAAATAAAAACGGCGACAGCCACCCAAGTGACTGCCGCCGCAAAGATATTGAAAAGCGGTTTTAGTTTTTAGAAACCGGCGTTGAAGGAGTCTTTGGCGATCCAAAACCGGAATTCATAGAAGCGGTTGTCGCGACCGGCGTCACTGCCGCCACAGGCGCTTCGGTGGCGACCGCCGTCACCAACGGCGTGGCGGCCGAGACAACGCGCTTTACCTTGGCTTTCGTTTTGGCCTTTTTGACCTTGCTGGGCGTCAGCTTGGCCAAATATTTCTTGGCTGTCGCGGTTTGAGGATCGATCGCGAGGGCCATCTTGTAATAGGCGCGGGCCTGGTCCAAATGGCCCGGCGTCGGATGGTGGAACTGATAGATGACGCCCAATGAAGCGTAGGCTTCCGCGTAGTAATAAGACGGAACGACGCTTTCGTGGATATCCACGCAAACATCGAAGTTCTTCACCGCGGTCTTGTAGTAATGATTTTTGAGCGCCACCACACCCTGGTGGTAGTACTTCTTCATTTTGGAGATCACCGCCTTGGCCTGCGCGGTGGTCAAGGTGGGTTCGGGCGTGGGCGTGACGGTCACGGTGGCCGTTGCCGTCGCCGTAAAAAACGGAGTCACGCTTCCGGTCGCGGTAGGCGTAGCGGTCACGGTGGCCGTCGGCGTCGACGTGACCGAGCCTTGCGGGGTCGGAGTCGGCTTGGACGTGCGGGACGACTTCTCATCCGGTTCGCCTCCCTTGATGTCAAAAGCGTAGCCCACACCCGCGTGCAAATCGCCGTATTGGAAACTGCCGGTATCGGCCATCCAATGGTAATCAAAACCAATATCGAGCAAAGTGGGGCCGATAAAGGAAACCTTTTCGCCCACTCCCACTTTTAATCCCAAATTCCCCTGCCAACCAACCTTTGGCTTAAACACATTGAGTCCCGCGCCGGCCAAAAGATAAGGCGCGTCGTTTTGGATAAAGGCCGCGAGATAATATTTACCTTCCAGGTTCAAGGTGCCGGCGGAAAGACTCGGCGCCCCGTAAAAGGTCGCCTCCTCGTAACTTAAACCCAGCGAGGCGAAATAAGAGGGATTCCATTCGACCAACCCGCCGAATCCTAAACCGTCAAAGTTGGAATGAACCAGGGAATCCGGCTGGGTCGGCGCCCCGTATAGACCATAAACCGTGATATTGAATGGCAACGGGTCCGCCCCCGCTCCCGCCGCGATGGCGAAAAAGCATAAGACCCCCAAAAGTCGTTGGATGTTCACCCTGAATTCCTCGTGAAGATTAATTTTGATCCGGTTTCACTTGATCGATGTGGTTCTTAGCCGTTTCCGTCGTCGGATCGATTTTCAAGGCCTCATGATAATACTGATAAGCCAAATCCGGGTGAACAATGTGGAACTGATAAATCACCCCCAACATGGCGTTGGCTTCGGCGTAATAAAACGAAGGCGTGTAGGGATCTTTGACCGTGAGGGATTGCTTCAGGTATTTGATGGCATCCACGAAATTATTCTGATTGTAGCATTTCATTCCCAAGGCATAGACATCTTTCATTTTCAAGACGCCTTGCACCGTCATAATGGATGAAGTGGGTTGGGGAGTGGCGGCCGAAACAGTCACGGCCGGCGAGGCTTTGGCCAAAGCCGCGACAACGGTCGCGGTCGGCGTAACGGCCGTCGGAGTCGACGTGGAAGATTCGGACTCTTGAAGGTCGGAATCCGTTTCTTCGGTCGGGGTCGGGGCCAACTCGGCCATGCCGGCAGCCGGCTTCGCTTGGGGCTCGGCCAAAGGCGCGTCCGAAACCGTGGGCGTAGAGGCCATCGGGGACTCCGCCGGGGTCACAAGGGGTTTGGAGGTTTGGGTTGACTCATTCGAGTCCCAGTGGATTTCTTCCTCGGCGAAAACCGGAGCCCCCGCCAAACCCAAAACAACGGCAAATGCCACAGTGGTCAAAAATTGGCGGTTGGTCCAAACGGCATGATTCTTTTTCATCTCACACCTCCCCGTATTTTCACCGGCCTTGCTGCTCAACCTCCATCAAACTTTCCGATACGGCATTCACGATTCTTTTCAAATGCTGAGGGCCCAAAGCCGTGGAAAGAAACCAAGCCTCAAATTGGGAGGGGGGCAAATAAACCCCGCGCTTGGCCATGGCCCAGAAAAATCGGGAGAACTTTTCCCGATCACTCTTCTTGGCGTCCTCGTAGTTTTGGACCTTTCCCTTTGTGAAAAAGAGTGTGGCCATGCTTCCGACCCGCTGGAAAACCACCGGGGCACCGGTTTTTTCAACGGCTCGAAGGATTCCTTTTTCGAGATAGGTCCCCGCCCTTTCCAGTTGGGCGTAGACCCCGTCTTGATTTAATTTTTTAAGAGTGGCCAACCCGGCCGTCATGGCCAGTGGATTTCCGGAAAGGGTCCCCGCTTGATAAACGGGACCCTCGGGAGAGATTTGAGACATCAAATCCGCCCGGCCCCCGTAGGCCCCGACCGGCATGCCTCCACCAATGATTTTTCCGAGGGTCGTGAGATCGGGCGTCACACCGTACAATTCTTGCGCGCCGCCGTAAGCCACCCGGAATCCCGTCATGACCTCGTCGAAGATTAGAATAGCACCAAATTTACGGGACAGCTCACGCAATCCTCGCAAAAAGCCGGACTCCGGCGGCACCACACCCATGTTGCCCGCGACCGGTTCCACGAAGACCGCCGCGATGTCGTCAAAAGTGGTAAACGCTTTCTCAACGGCTTTCAGGTCATTAAAGGGCACGCTCAAGGTCAAAGAAGCGAATTCCGCCGGCACTCCCGGGCTGTCCGCCAACCCCAAGGTCGCCGGACCGCTTCCCGCCGCCACCAAAAAACTGTCCCCGTGGCCGTGGTAACAACCGTCGAATTTTAAGATCCGCTTCTTCCCCGTCGCCGCCCGCGCCAAACGAAGCGCGCTCAAGGTGGCCTCAGTTCCTGAGCTTACAAACCGAATTTTTTCAATCGAGGGAAAAGCTTTTTTGACCTCAACGGCCAAATCAGTTTCCAAGGGTGACGGCGCGCCAAAGGTAAACCCGCGGCGCATGGTCCGACGGACTTGATTGGCCACCTCCAAATTCAAGTGGCCCAAGATCAAAGGCCCCCAGGAGCCGACCAAATCGATGTAGCGGTTCCCATCCACGTCGATGAGATAAGGCCCTTTTCCCCGGGAAAAAAATATCGGGGTCCCCCCGACGCCTTTAAAGGCCCGGACCGGGCTGTTCACGCCCCCCACTAAGTGCTTTTGAGCCTCGGCGAAAAGCTTTTCAGACTGGCGTAAACCGAATTTTTTTCTCAACTTTTGGCCTTCCCTTTGGGATTTTTCTTTACACTCACGATGGCTTCCTGCGCCTCAGTTTCCCGGTCACGCTTGCGCCGCAAATAAAATTGAACCGCCGCCGCGCCGGCCAAGGCCCAAATGGATTGGTAGAAAGCCGCTTCCCGCGCCTGCGGATAAGTTAAAAAACGCGGGACGACGTAGAAAAATAAAAAAAAGAACCAAGGAATGAGCGAGGCCACCCGGAAACAAAAAGCCAGCCATAATTGCTCAGAATCCGGAGCCAAGTCCCGGAAAAAAAACTCAAACAGCAGGACTCCCACAGCCCCAAAGACGCAAAAATCGGCGGTGGTCGGATCGTGGTAGCCGAAAGAAGCCCTCGCGCAAAAACCGAGAAAATCAGTCAAAAGCAACCCGGCGGGAAAAAGGAAATACCAGATCAGGGCGCCCAGGGATTGGCGCAGACCCCAAATCAAAACCACCAAAGTCGACCAGATGTAAAACCCCAAGGCCGCGATCATCCCAAGATTCAAAGTCCGCCCTCCTTGAAATCCCCAAGTCCGAACAAACCCAGCCTTATCCCCTTTTGAAAAACCGGGCCGCTTCCTTGGCCCAGTAGGTCAAAATCCGGTCGGCGCCGGCCCTTTTGATGGCGATCAGGCTTTCGGCCATGGCCGCCGACTCGTCCAGCCATTTGTTTTGGGCGGCGGCCTTGATCATCGAATATTCCCCCGACACGTGATAGGCCCAAATCGGCAGGTCGAATTTTTGACGGGCCTTGGCGATGATATCCAAAGCGCTCAAGGCCGGCTTGACCATGACCAAATCGGCGCCCTCCTCGATATCGGCGGCGATTTCCCGCATGGCTTCCCGCGCGTTGGCCCCGTTCATCTGATAGGACCTGCGGTCGCCGAAAGCCGGCGCCGAATCCGCGGCGTCCCGGAAAGGTCCGTAGAAGGCCGAGGCGAACTTGGCCGCATAGCTCAAGATAGGCGTTTGAGTGAAATTTTTCGCGTCCAAGCCCTTTCGGATGGCCGCCACCCGGCCATCCATCATGTCCGAGGGCGCCACCATATCGGCTCCGGCTTGGGCGTGGGACAACGCGATCTTTTGGAGCAGACTTAAAGTGGGATCATTGTCGACATCGCCGTTTTTAAGGATGCCGCAATGGCCATGGGACGTGTATTCGCAGGCGCAAACATCGGTGATGACCACTAAGGACGGAATTTCCTTCTTCAACCGCCGGACGGCCTTTTGGATAATCCCCTCGGCCCGGTATGCCTCGGAAGCGCCGGCGTCTTTTCTCTTAGGAATACCAAACAGCAAAACTGCGGGAATCCCCAAAGCATGGGCCGAATTCGCTTCCCGGATGAGCGTATCCAGGCTATGCCGCTCAACCCCGGGCATCGAGGTGATGGCCTCGGGTTTCTTTAAGCCTTCGACGACAAAAAGGGGAAGAATGAAATCGGACGACGTCAACTGGGTCTCCTGGGTCAAAAGCCGCAAAGCCTTGGTCCGCCGAAGCCGCCGCAAGCGTTGGATGGGAAAAGTCATTTTTACCTCAAAAGGGTTTCAATTTACGGAGTTATATTAAATCTTTTCCTGTTCTTGTGGGCCCATTTCACGATCGCTTCCACCAAATCAGGGACGGTGTAACGTTTTGGTTGAACCGCCACTTTAGCCTTCCATTGGCGCGCCGCTTGGGCTGTTACAGGCCCCATCACGGCTACCGGAAGCTTGGAAACCCATTTTTTTCGCTGGGCAGGCGTCAATAATTGAAAGAAATGATCAACCGCCGAGGAAGAGGCAAAGGTCAGCAAGCTCACACCATCCTGTTGCTCAAAAAGGGTTTGAATTTGCCGGCGCGCGGCGGCGGGAACGCGGTTTTCATACAGGATTAAAAGATCCACCTTGGCACCCTTCGACTTCAAGAAAAGCTCGAACACTTCCCGGCCTTCCCGGGCTTTGGGCACTAAAATCTTCCGCCCTTTCAAATCAATCGACTTAAAGGCTTGGATAAAGCCTTCCTGCTTAAATTCTTTTGGGACAAGGTCCGCGATCAGTCCATATTTTTTCAAGGCTTGGGCCGTGGCGTCCCCCACGCAGGCGATTTGGACACCCCTCAAAACCCGAACATCCAAGCCTTCACCTAAAAGGGCCGCCATAAAGAACTCGATGGCGTTGGCACTGGAAAAAACAATCCAATCGTAACCGGAAGCCTGCCGCGCCAGATTGATTTGAGAGGCGCTTAACTTGACCGCCGCGAGCTCAATCGTGGGGATTTGAATAACTTCCGCCCCCTTTTGGGTTAAAAGCTCCGACAAAGAATTGTAAGGAAGCCTTCCCCGAGTCACCAAAACCCGCCAACCAAAAAGCGGCCGTCGTTGAATCCATTGAAGCGATTCCCGAAGCGACACCACCGGCCCCACCACCAAGGTCGCCGGCGGCTTCAATTGGGCCTTTAAAACTAATCCTGGTAAGGTTTGAAGGGTGCCGGTCACTGTCTTTTGCCGGCTGGTCGTCCCGGATTGGATAATGGCGGCGGGGGTTGAAGGCGATTTTCCTTCAATGATCAACCGGCCGCAAACGTTCGGCAGGGCGTGTAAACCCATGAGGAAAACCAAGGTACCTTGGCTTTGGGCCAAATTCATCCAATCGATTATGGGACTTTGCTTGGTCGGGTCTTCGTGGCCGGTAACCACGGTAAAGCTGGAGTTTAAGTCCCGATGGGTCACCGGAATGCCCGCATAAGCCGGAACCGCGATGGCCGAAGTCACTCCTGGAACCACCTCAAATTCCAAACCCGCTTTGATTAAAGCCTGGGCTTCCTCCGCGCCCCGCCCAAACACAAAAGGATCGCCGCCTTTTAAGCGAACTACCTGTTTACCCTGCTTGGCCAGCTTTACCAGAAGCCGGTTAATCGCCGCTTGGCTTAACGCGCCGGGCTTAGAACGCTTGCCGCGGAATATTTTTTGGGCCGTCGGGGGCGCCAAATTGACGATCATGGGACTGACCAGGGTGTCATAAATGACCGAATCAGCCCGGCTCAAGACTTCCCGGGCGCGCAAAGTCAATAATCCTGGGTCTCCCGGTCCCGCGCCCACGAGGTACACCCTGCCTTTTTGAGTCATTCCTGATCCATTCCTTTCACCTTATATGAAATTCATTTTGGGCCCATCCATCTTCGTCGAAAACAGGATTCTTGGCGACTCCCATGCTTTCACTCTATTTCGAATCGATTCTATTTCCCACAGAACCCACGCACTTAAAATTTAGCTCTTCGATCAACCAAAACCGGCCCTTCTGAAGGACTGACGCGCTAAGTTGTTATTCTTCAGGCTAATCGCGAATTGACTTCGAGCGGATTCCTTTTGAGCGATCATTCCTGACTCTTTCAAAAATAAATGCGCGAAATGAGCCGAATTTGCATTTAAACCTGTTTTTTTTGAAAGATAAATGAAGGGGAGCAATCATCGGACCTTCATCAAAAGCGCTAAAAACAATCCGGAATCAACTGAGTCACAGAATGGATCCATCAGTTCTAAACCCATCTCCAACCGCTTAGAAACGCTTCCCAACTTTGTCCAAGACGCCTTGGGAGCCTTTTCATCACCGACTATCCGAAACGGGGGTTTCAAAGCGCCTCATCACCCAAGGCTTGCCCAGCTTGATTTTAAAAAAGCCTTTTTTATTGGGTTTTCAAAACAGTTAAAGTAACTTCTTAAGGCCTTAAGGAGCCTTCGGACATCAAAGATAGAAGTTGAATCCGACTTGGACAGGGACATAAACCAGTACTCCGCCCCCCGTGCTTAGGGTAGCCGTTACATTGGGGCTGATATCGGTCGAACTCCCGGGATTGTCGAAAATCATATCGCACTGGACTTGGACGAAGAAGCTGCTGCGGGAATCCGCCATAAACTCAAGTCCCGTCCCCACCTGAACCAGGGGCGCTATCCGGGTTAAAGCGGGATTCGAAACACTGAAAGGGTTGCCCATATAGGTACCGGAAGTGGTCGCTGAAGTCACCAAGTAAGAAATCCCTCCCCCGGCCATGAGGTAAGGACGGATATCCCCCGGCGCCAAGCGGTATTTAAACCCCAGAGTGGCTTCAAGGCTTGTTTCTAAAATATTGGCTAGACCCGTAGTATTGGGCGAAGTCAGATGGGCCAAATCCTTGAGAAGGTACCCGGTAAAACCGGCGTTGAGACAAAAATCATCGCTTAAAAAATAACCCACTCCAACTCCCCCGCCCAACCCTACGCCAAATGGATTTCCAATTCCCCCGGCACCGCCGCCCTGGGGTACCAAGGCAAATCGCCCGCCATCCCCCGAAGGCGTCCGCGCGGACACAACCACGGTGGGTGAAGGCGACGGCGCGAGTGGGGCTGGTGTCGCGGCAGCCGGAACGGGGGTTGGAATCGCGGCCATGGCCAAAAGCGGCGGGGGCGGCGGCATGGCGGCCGGAGCGGGTGTGGGCGTCGCTAATCCTAGTTTGGCGTCGAGTTGGCCGATCACTTTCAACAACCCGGGGTCTTGCGGCTTTAACGCCAAGGCTGATTCATAAGCGCTCAAGGCTCCTGAATAGCGCCCTAATTGGCACAAACTGTTTCCAATTCCCTGGTAAGCCGGTCCACATTGGGGATCCGAATAGGTGGCGGCCTGATAGTTTAAAAGGGCGGAGCCATAATCCTTCGCTCGGAAAGCCTGGTTGCCCGCGTTCACCTGGGAAACCGCCTGGGCCAAATATTGGGCCCGCGCCGGGGAAAAAACGGCCAGCCAAAAAACCAAGACCCAGAGACGGGGGTCCAAGGCTTTAGAGAGGAATGGGGTCATGGTGTCTTAATCTTAGCGAAAACGGAAAAACTTGTCCATTTGGGACGTGGACCCCATGGCTTGAAGCTGGCGAATATTAGGGTCGACCATAATTTTTTAGGATTTCCCCCGCCCCTTGGGAAAGAAGAAGTTGGGCCAGTTCCACGCCAAGTTCCATGGGATGATCGAGGGGACCTGATAATTGGTTTTGGAGCGCTTGGCCGGTTTTCCCCGCGACGAATCCCGAAAGAACCAAACTGGGACCATCGATTTTCGCCAAAGCCCCCACCGGCACCCGGCAGCCGCCCTGTAGGGCGCGAAGAAACGAACGCTCCGCGGTGGCGCACAACTGGCTTGTTTTATCATTTAAAGGGCCCAAAGCCCGGGTCAATTCCTCATCCCCTTCACCTATCACCAAACACAAAACCCCCTGGGCCGGGGCCGGTAAGAAAAGATGAGGGTCCAGCCACTGCGTAATTTCGGATTCCCGTCCCAAACGCCTCACACCCGCCCCGGCCACTACAACGGCCTCAAACTGACCTTCGTTTAAGCGGCGAAGACGGGTATCCAGGTTTCCTCGAAGCGCCGTCACCGAAAAATCAGGCCGGGCCGCCATCAGCTGGGCCTGCCGTCGGGGCGAACTGGTGCCGACCCGGGCGCCTAGCGGCAGTTCGCTGAATTTTTTGCCATCACGGGAAATCAGCGCGTCCCGGCAGTCTTCTCTTTTTAAAAAGGCGCCGTAGCGCAGCCCCTGAGGCAAAACCGTCGGTACATCCTTCAAGCTGTGGATAGCCGTGCGGATCTTACCCGTTAAAAGCGCCTCATCCAATTCTTTCGTGAATATTCCCTGAATGGAGATGTCCAGGGCGCTATCGGGGGCGTTGGAAGCGGAAAAACGATCCCCGCTGGTTTTAATGACCTCCAGCTGGATGGAAGTTTGAGGAAGCAGCGCCGCCATTTGAAGCCGAACCTGCTCGGCCTGGGCCAGGGCTAAAGCGCTTCCCCGGGTTCCTAAAAAGAAAGGATTCAAAGTCAGCCTTTCCAGAGCTTGAAAAGATCGTTCAGCATTTTGGCGTATTCAAACCGTTCCCGGGCGTCCGGCAGGTTTTTCAAGGTCACTAATGGGTCGTGTAAAAGATGGGCCGTCAAATCCCGGCTGAGGCGCTCCACCAAAGCCCGGTCCTTGTCGTTTAAATGCGCCAGCCGGCGGGAAAAATCATTCCATTCCCCTTCCCGGATCTTCTCGAAACTTTCCCGAAGCCGCACAATCGTAGGAACCAATTCCAGGTTGTTGAGCCAGGAACAAAGCTCCCCGATGGCGCCGTCCAGTATCTCATCCGCCGCCGCGATGGCTTTTTGCCGCTCCGCCTGGTTGTTTTGGGCGATCGAGGACAGGTCGTCAATGTTGTAAAGGTAGACTTGATCTAGCTTCCCCGCCTCAGCGTCCACATTGCGGGGAACGCCAATGTCGATGATAAAAAGCCTCTTTCCCTTGCGTACTTTCATGGCGGTCACCACCGCCTCGGTCGAAACCAGCGGCTGGTCGACCTGCACCGAGGTCACCACGATGTCCGCTTCCCCCATTTTACGGATGCCATCCTCCAGGGAAAAAGCGTGGCCTTTTAATTTGGACGCCAAGGCCTTGGCCCGGTCCAAGGTCCGATTGGCCACCCAAAAATCCGGGACCCCGGAGTCCGCCAGATACTTGGCGGTCAACTCGCTCATTTCACCGGCGCCCAAAAGAAGGACCTTTTTTTCTTCCAGACTATCAAAAATTTTGCCGGCCAAATTCACCGCCACGCTGGAGACGCTCACCGGCATCCGGGCGATTTCGGTTTGACTGCGCACGGTTTTGGCCGCCGCGAAGGCCCGGTTAAAAATTCCCGTCAGGGTGGAACCCGCCATGCCCGATTCCATCGAAAAACGGAAGGCGTCCTTCACCTGGCCCAAAATTTGGGATTCCCCCACCACCATGGAATCCAGTGAGCCCGCGACCCTGAAGAGGTGCCGGAAAGCCTCAATGCCCTCCCGCCGGTAGAAATACTTACGGGCCTCCGAGGCTTGAAGGCGGTGATGCCGGTTCAATCCTTTTCTAATTTTTTCTAAAACCGGCTCGTCGTTTTCGGAAAGAAAATAGAACTCGACCCGGTTACAAGTGGACAGAAAGGCCGCCTCGGGCGCCAAGGGCTTTAATTCCTTTAAAAAAGACTTCACCGCGTCGGGAACCAGCGCGTATTTTTCCCGGACCGAAATCGGGGCCGTCGTGTGGTTAAGTCCGTAAACCTGGAATTTCATCGGATCCTTCTCGTGATGGACGGTTTAATAAATGTGGCGGGAATTCAGGAAGATCTGAACTCCCAAAAAGGTGAAGAGGGCTAAAAAATAACCGGCCAGAATCAACACCATGGTTTTTTTGCCCCGCATGGAAAGACCCCAACGACAAAGGAAAAAGGCCACGTAAATCGCCAAAACCGAAAAGGAACCCAGAATTTTTGGATCGAACCAGGGAATACCTCCCCAAACTTTCACGGCCTGGAGAATTCCCAAACTCAATCCCGCGGTCCAAAAAACAAATCCCCATCCGGTGTAAAAAACGGTCAATCCATCCAAAAGGTCCAGGGCCGGCAGCAGACTGGCCCACTTGCGCATTTGATGGCGCTTGATCTGGCTTTCCTGAAGCCAATAGGTGATTCCCACCCCGAATCCCAAAGTAAAGAAGGCGTAACCCAGCAGGGTGAGAAAAATATGAGTCGCGATAAAGGGATCGGTCAAAAGCGCCGACATGGGACCTTTGAACTGAAGCCCCGCGATTAGGGATAAGGCGCATAGAAGAAATAGGAAGGGTAAAAAAAGAGAGCTAAGCAGCGGTACCGGGCTTCGAAGCCGTCCCAACGCCAAGGCCGAGCCCAGGCAAAAAGCCAAAACCGCCAATATCTCGCAAAGATTGGTAACGGGGGCATAGCCTTCGCGAATCCACAAAAAAGCCAGGAACAAAACTTGAAATCCGATTCCCCAAACTAAATAACGCGAAGCGGATCTTTCCAAGGCGGGATCAAAATCGGCCAAATAGCGCAAGGACTGGACACAACCGATCCCGTAAGCCAAAACCGCGCCGATCAAAATGAAATCCGACCAACCCATAAACGCCTCCTTGGGAGTAGCGCCTAGCGGGCGCGGCCTGAAAAGAAAAAACCCTCGGCTAGGATAGCCGGGGTTTGCGTTGTTTTCCAGCGATGGCTAGAAAAGAGAAGCGGCGGCGGCTTGCGCGATTTGAATGAGCGGAGCCGGCCAAAAACCGAAGACAATCAAGGCCGCCACGCTTAACCCCAGGGCGATTTTTTCATAAGGCCCCACCCCAATCAATGAAGAATCCTTGGGTTCCACCAGAAGCGCTTGGCGAACGATTTGAAGGTAGTAATAAAGCGAGACCGCGCTGAACAAAACCCCGGTCAAAGCCAGCCAGACAAACCCCTTGGAAACGGCGGCGCTGAACAAATACCACTTCCCCGCGAATCCGGCGAAGGGCGGAAGACCGGCCAACGAAAAGAGGCTCACGGTTAAGACCACCCCCAAGAGGGGCGCCCGCTTCCACAAACCCGCGTAATCCACGATTTGCTCGCTTCCGGTTTTGGCGGAGACAATGACCACCGTTAAAAAAACTGACATATTGGCCAACAGATACACCATCAGATAAAAAAGAAGCGCGGTTAACCCTAAAGAGCCGCCCGCCAAAAAACCCGCCATGAGGTAACCGGCTTGCGCGATGGAGGAATAACCCAATAAACGCTTGAGGTTCGATTGGGGCAGGGCCTCTAAATTGCCCAGCACCATGCTGAGCGCCGCCAGGACGGAAAAGAGCCCGACCCAAACCGGCGTGAGCGCCGGCGCCGCCAACCCTTCCCAAAAAAGCTTCACGAAGGCCGCGAATCCCGCGGTTTTGGAAACCACCGACAGAAAAGCCGTCACGGGCGTCGGCGCACCCTCATAAACATCCGGGGTCCACATATGGAACGGCGCCAATGAGATTTTGAAGGCCAGCCCGGCGACCACCAGGATGACGGCGAGGATTTCAATGGCGCTGGAAGGCACCGTGGCCAGCCGCTGTCCCACCTCGGCGATCATCGTCGTTCCCGTCAATCCGTAAAGATAGGAAAAACCAAAAAGCAGGATGGCGGAAGAAAAGGCGCCCATCAAAAGATATTTCAATCCGGCCTCGTTGCTGGCTTTATCCTTTTTAAGGAACGCCGCCAAAAGAAAACTGCTGATGGTCAAGGTTTCCAAGGACACGTAAAGCGTGATAATTTCTTGGGACGAAGCCAAGCTGGTGGCCCCGGCCGCGGCGAAAAGAAGGATCGCGAGAAATTCGGCCCGATGCCGGATGGCCTGACTATTGAAATACCGGAAAGACGCCAATAGCGTGAAAAGCGTCCCCAAAAGAATGATCAGTTTAAAATAAATCGCCAGTCCATCCGTCTTCAAGGATCCGTTGAAAGCCTCCACAGGCAGGGTTCCTAAAGCGCAGACCCCGGAGCAACAAAGGCTTCCCGCGCAAGGCAGGGTCAAAAGCGCCAAGGAGACTCCCAAAAAGGCGATGCCGTTTAAGGCCTTGTTTTTATTCTCAAACTCAAAAAAAAGATCGACCAACAAAACCACGATCGCCGTGAGGACCAGCCAAATCTCGGTGAAGAAAGCGCTGTATTGGATCACTTGAATCCTCCGATATGGTCAATCAGGGGAACCACGCTGGAATTCACCAAATCCACCCAGGGTTTGGGATAAAGCCCGACACATAAGGAAAGAACCAAAAGAAACGCCAGGGGCAGAATCTCCATCGCGTTCACATCTTTCAGGATTAATCCCGACGGCGAAGGGCGCGGGGGCCCAAAGAAAACATTCTGGACTAACCGCAGGTAATAGACCGCGCCGATCACGATGGCCGTAACGGCCAAAGGAAACAAAATTTTAAAGATCGGAAAACCGCCCTGAAACCCGCTGCGGAAGGCGCCTAAAAAAACCATAAATTCCGCCACGAAACTGCTGAAGCCCGGCAGACCCACGTTGGCCATGGTATTCATCATGAAAAGTCCGCCCAAAAGCGGCGCCGCGGCCGAAAGCCCGCCCAGTTGATCCCATTGACGGGTTCCCGTCCGGGTCTCGATCAGCCCCACCAAACCGAAAGCGAAAGCCGTTAATATCCCTTGGGAAAACATTTGAATCACCGCCCCACTGAACCCGGTGGTTTGAAGCGCGCAGATGCCGAGCACCAAATAACCGCAATGGGCGACGGAAGAATAGGCCACCACATATTTGATGTCTTTTTGTTTCAAGGCCACCAAAGCGGCATAAAGCATATTGATCACGGCCAGAACCGCGAAGAAAGGCAGCCATTCCTTGGCGCCGTCCGGAAGCGCGGGCACCGCGATCCGCAGCAATCCATAGCCCCCTAAGGTTTTTAAAACCCCGGCGTTCATCATGGAAGCGGCCGTGGGGGCCGAGGCGTAGGCATCCGGCGACCAGGTGTGAAACGGGACCAACGCCAGTAAAACCCCAAAACCTACCGCCAAAAACGGAAACCAGACTTTTTGAAAAGCCAAACCAAAACCCGTTTGGTTTAAGTCGCCCAGAATCCTTACGTCAAAGCTATGGATGCCCGAGGTGAAATAAAGCGCCAAAAAACCAACCAAAAGCAAACCTGAACCGCCCACCAGATAAAGCGCGAATTTGGTGGCCGCGTATTGTTTACGCCCGCTCCCCCAAACCCCAATCAGAAGAAACATGGGCAGAATATCGAGCTCATAAAAGAGAAAGAAAAAGAACAGGTCCAAACTCACAAAAGCCCCCGCGGCGCCCGCGGCCATTAAGGAAAAGCAAACAAAATATTCTTTGGGACGAACGGCCACATTCCACGACATCAAAACCCCGGCCCAATAAACCGCGGCCACCAAAATCAGCAGGGGGACGCTCAGCCCGTCCACGCCCAAAGCGTAATGAATGCCCAAGCCTTCCAACCAGGGAAATTGCTCGGTGAACTGATAACCGCCCAAAACCGTTTGATAGAGGAAAAAAACCTTGAGGGCCAGCCCCAATTGGGCGGAAGCGAAAAAAAGACTGACCCATTTCGCTTTTTCCCCGGGAGTGAAAAACGTGAGGAAAGCGGCCATGATCGGCATAAAAATAAAAGAAGTCAAAACCGGCAGGACATTGGGCCCTTGAACCGGCGAATGGAAAAGACCCCAAGCCGCCGCCAAGGGTAAAAGAATCACGGTCAATACTGAAAGCATCCTGCGCTCCTCCGAGTCGAATCGCTTCATCAAATTAAAATCAGAAACTCACCAAGAGATAAATGACCGCCACCGCGACCAACACCACCAGGGCGTAATTTTGAACCAGACCGGTCTGGGTCAGGCGAAGCAGTCCACCCGCCCGTTGGGCTCCCCGTCCGAAGCCGTTGACGATTCCCCCGTCGATCACCTGCGTGTCCAGCCAATTGAAAATCGCGGCCAAGCCCCATATAAACTTTTTGACCAGCCATCCATAAAACTCATCCACGTAATATTTGTTCTTCAACAGCAGGTAAATCGGACGAAAGGTCGCGGAAACTTTCTCGGCCGAGAAAACTTTCCAATAATAAAAAAGCCCGGAAAGTAAAACCCCTAAAATCGCGATTAAGCTGGAGACCGAAGCCAGAACCCAGTCAAAGCTTTCCACCTGGGGCGCGGGCCCGTAAAAAAGGAACTTCGAGAAAGCGTCTAAACCCGGCCAATTCAGCCAGCCCACCGAGATGGACAAAACCGCCAGAATCATCAAAGGAACGGTCATCACCGCCGGGGACTCATGGGCGCCGTGCCCTTGCTCTTCGCCCAGGAAGACCACGAAGAAAAGACGGAACATATAAAAGGCGGTCAAAAACGCCGTGAAGATCGCGGTGATTAAAAGCAGTTCATGGCCCGGAACCGTGCTGGCCTGAATCGCGGAAAAAATTTCATCCTTGGACCAAAAACCCGCCAAGGGTGGAATCCCCGAAATCGCCAGAGCCGCGATGAGAAAGGTATAGCCCGTAATTTTCATTGGCCGGATCAAGCCGCCCATCTTCCAAATGTCGTTGGAATGAACCGCGTGAATGACGCTTCCCGCCCCCAGGAACAACAGGGCCTTAAAACAAGCGTGCGTAGTCAGATGGAACATCCCCGGGGTATAACCCCCAACCCCCAAGGACAACATCATGTAACCCAATTGGGATAGCGTGGAATAGGCTAGGATCCGCTTGATGTCGTCTTGCGCCAAAGCGATGGAAGCGGCGAACAAAGCCGTGAATCCGCCCACATAAGCCACCACGGTCATGGCGATGGGATCAGCTGAAAAAAGCGAATAGGTGCGGGCCACCATATAAACGCCCGCGGCCACCATGGTGGCGGCATGGATCAGGGCAGAAACCGGCGTGGGGCCTTCCATGGCGTCCGGCAGCCAGACATGCAGTGGAAACTGGGCGCTCTTGCCGACCGCGCCGCAGAAAAGAAGCAAAGCGATGACCGCGATAAAGCTGGCCTTATAAGTCCCATTGGCCACCCCATGGGCCACCAAATCCTGAACTTGGGCGAAATCAAAGGTATTAAAGGTCATGCCGATGGCGGCTACTCCCATCAGAAAACCCACGTCCCCGATGCGGTTGACCACGAAAGCTTTTTTCGCGGCCTCCGCGGCCTCCGGTTTGAAATACCAAAAGCCGACCAATAAATAAGAACTCACGCCCACCAATTCCCAACCCACGAATATTTGAAGGAAATTGTTGGAAACCACCAGGAGCAGCATGGAGGCCGTGAAAAGGGAGAGATAAGAATAATAAGTTGAAAACCGCTCATCATCCCGCATGTAGCCCAAAGAATAAATTTGAACCAACAAGGAAACCAGCGTGACCACCAAAAGCATATTGACGCTTAAGGGATCGATCAGAATTCCCACATGGGCTTCCCAAGGCGGAACCGCGAGCCAGGACCAACTCAAGGAAACCAACCTTTGGCTTGAGTCCAATCCCAAGAGTTGAAAAAAGACGACCGTTGAAAACAAAAGACAGATCGCCATGGTGGCGATGGAGATCCCCGCCGAAAGTCCTTTCGACCGCCGGGTCAAAAGGGCGATGACGGCAAACGACAAGGCCGGAAGCGCCGGGATTAGCCAGGAATACTGAATCATTGCCCCTATCCTTCATTCAAGATGACTTGGAACCGCTCTTCCACCGACTCAGCCTTTTAAGAAACGAACCTCGTCCACATTGGCGGTTTTCCACTGGCGGTAAACCGAGATGACAATCGCCAAGGCCACCGCCACTTCAGCGGCGCCGACGGTGATGATAAAAATGACAAAAACCGGACCCGTTAAATGGTCCCAACCCCAATATTTGGCGAAAGTCAGATAGTTGATGTTGACCGCGTTGAGCATTAACTCAACACCCAGCAAGACCGAGATCGCGTTTTTTCGGGCTAAAACGCCGAACAACCCGATGCCAAAAAGAAGAACGGCGAAATATAAAAAGTAGGCGATCGGAATGGTGCTCACGAGGGTTCCTTTCGCGCCACCACAATGGCGCCCACCAGCGCGGCCAGCAAAAGAATTGAGACGAACTCAAAAGCGTAAGCGAATCCATGGGCCGGATTGAGCAAATCGGTGGCCAACGCGTAAACATCCACGTCGGAGTTTTCGTTCCCCGAGCTCGGCAAGGAGGCCACTGTCGTAACGGTGTCCCCCGCCGCGTTAGCGGATGCCTGAGCCGTTAAAATCAGGGGATGCTCGGAATTCGCGAAGGAGGATTGATGGACCGCTTTAAAGCTGATCCAGCCAAAAAAGACGGCCGCCGCCAAGGCGAGCAGAAACTGCCGGTTCATGACGTTGATTTTTTCATCCATCACATTTCGGGTAAACATAATCCCGAAAAAGATAAAAACCGTCACGGCCCCCACATAAATAATGACTTGGACGGCGGCTAAAAACTCCGCGTTCAAATAAAGAAAAAGGCCCGCCACTCCAAACATGGCCAAAACTAAAAACAAAGCGCAATGAAACAAGTTTCTCAAAGTCACGGCCATCAGGGCCGAAAACAGGGAAACCGCGGCGAGGACGTAAAAAATTGTGTTGGCCATGGTCAAACTCCCGGCGGCGCGGCGGCGGCCGGCGTTTCGGACGCGAGAGGCGCTAAGACAGGCTGCGCGGGACGGACCCACTTCATCGCGTTCTCGTCTTGCAAAAGGCTTCCGCGTTTATAAACCGAGTTCTCATATTCTTCCGACACGAAAGTCAAAGCGTCGAACCCGCAGGCTTCCACACAATAGCCGCAAAAAATGCAGGTTGAAAAATCAAGTTTGAAGGTCGTCATGCGCCGCTTCCCGTCCGGCATCCTCACCCCTTCCAGCTTGATACAGCTGTTGGGGCAGGCCTTCATGCACATGAGGCAGGCCACACAATTGAACATGTCTTTTTCACCGTCATAGATCAGCTTGATCATGCTTCGGCTGCGCTCCGGCAGCGGGAGCCGTTCTTCCGGATATTGCTGGGTATTGGTTTTTTTGAAAAAATAACGGATGGTCACGGACAGGCCCGACAATAGGTTCCAAAAACCCTTGAAGATTCCGAGGAAATAGTTCAGAACGCCCATGTCAGTTCCCCTTCCCCAACATCAAAATAACCGCGCCGCTGACCAAAATATTGAGAATCGAAAGCGGAATCAAAACCTTCCAGCCAAAATCCATCAATTGATCCACCCGCAAGCGGGGAAAAGTCCATCGGAAAGCCATAATCAAATAAATCATGAATAGAATTTTCAAAACGAACCAAACAAATCCGGGCAGGTGTAAAAACGCCAGGAAAGGCACCGGCAACCAGCCGCCCAGGAAAACCGCCGTGGCCACGGAAGCCGAAACCACCATGGCGATATATTCGCCCAAAAAAAACATCGCGAATTTCACGCCGGAGTATTCGGTATGGAACCCGCCGATCAATTCGGACTCAGCTTCCGGAATATCAAAGGGAGCCCGGTTGGCTTCCGCCGTGGCGGAAATGAGAAAGATAACGAAAGCCGCGATTTGGGGAAACACGAACCAATAGCCCGCCTGATGTTGATATTCCACGATAGACTTCAGGCTCAAGGAACCGGTCACCATGATGACGGGGACCAGGGACATGACCAAAGGAATTTCATAGCTGACAATTTGGGCCGCCGAGCGAAACCCGCCCAGCAAAGCGTATTTGTTATTGGAGCTCCATCCCGCCGTCAAAATGGCCACCACCGTAAAACCGGTGATCGCGATCACATAAAGAATGCCCACGTTCAAATCTTGAACCACCATTCCCTGGTCAAAGGGAATCACCACAAGCCCCATGAAGGTGGCCACGAAAGCCACGATGGGGGCGATGAAGTAAGGAATCTTGTCCCGGTGAACGGGCTTCACGTCTTCTTTGGTGGTCAATTTGATCGCGTCCGCCAGGGTTTGAAAAAGTCCCAAGGGGCCCACCCGATTGGGGCCGATCCGGCTTTGCATATGGGCCGATACCTTGCGCTCCATCCAAACCAAAAACATGACGAAAACCGCCACAAGCGCGAACATGACGACCGCGACCACGATCGTATCCAAAATATTGGTCCAGGCCGAAAGGCGCAACAACGCGTAAACCCAATGGAGCGCGCCGCCTACGCCTTCGACGATTTTTTCACCCATGATCCAAATTCCTTAATTAAAAAATGCCTACCGGTCGACTTCCGGAACGATCATATCCATGCTGCCCAGTACCGCCATGATATCCGCCAATTTCCAACCCCGGGTCAGCTGATCCAAAACGTAAACATTATTAAAAGAAGCGCAGCGGAACTTGCATTTCCAGGGCTTGGCCGTGCCATCTCCCACCAAATAAACTCCCATTTCCCCCCGGGAGGACTCAATTCGGCTGTAAACCTCGGTCCCGGCCGGCACTTTCAAAACCGGCGGCAGTTTGGCTTCCACCGGCCCCGGCTCCAGGCGGTCCAAACATTGGCGGATAATGGAAACCGATTGGACCATCTCGTCCATGCGCACCCGGTAGCGGCTCCAGCAATCGCCGTCCGTCCCCAAGGCTTCCTCAAATTTCACTTGGTCATAAAAAAGATAAGGCTGTTTTTTGCGCACGTCGCAGGAAACCCCCGAACCGCGCAAAGCCGGCCCGGTCACGCCGCAATTGATCCCGACTTCCGGCGTAATGACGCCCACGCCCTTGGTCCGTTCGAGGAAAATGGGATTGTAGGTCAGCAGGCTCTCGTACTCATCCACGCGCTTCTCAAAATAATCCAAAAAGCTCCGGCACTTGGGAACAAACTCGGGCAGGATATCGATCATCACCCCGCCGATGCGGATGTAGTTATAAGTCAGGCGCTGGCCGCAGGTCATCTCAAAAAGATCGATGATGCGTTCCCTCTCCCGCATGCCATAAAGGAGGGGCGTCAGGGCGCCCAAATCACCGCCGAAAGAACCCATCCATAACAAGTGGCTGGCGATGCGCTGGAGCTCCACCATGATCATCCGCAGCCATTGGGCCCGGGCCGGGGCTTCCACACCCAGCAGTTTTTCCACCGCGTAGGCGAACGCGAAATTCACGCTCATGGCCGAGACATAATCCACCCGGTCCGTGTAGGTGATGCATTGGGGGTAAGTGCGGTTTTCGCAAATTTTCTCGATCGAGCGGTGCAGATAACCCAAAACCGGCGTGGTTTCCTTGACCGTTTCCCCGTCCAAACGAACCACCAGCCTTAAGACGCCGTGGGTGGAAGGATGTTGGGGGCCCAAATTGACGACGTATTCATCCGTGCCAAATTGGGACTCTTGGCCGCCCCTAATTTGGCTTAATAATAAATCCGTCATCGGAAAAGTCCTTTCGCAAGGGATACTTTTTGTAATCCTCAGGCATCATGATCCGGCGCAAGTCCGAGTGCCCTTCAAAAGTCACCCCATAAAGGTCGTAAACTTCCCGTTCCAGCCAATTGGCGCTTTTCCAAATGTTCTCGACGGTCGGAATTTTAGGATTGTCGCGGGGCAGGTCCACCTTCACCGTCACCTGGTGCGAATGGGCGTAAGACCACAAATGATCCACGACCGTGATCTTGTTTTCTTTGGGGTAATCAACGGCGGTTAAACAGGAGAGATGCCGAAAGGCGAAGTCCGGTTGATCGCGCAGTTGGGAGCAAACCGAGAGATAGGCCTCGGGTTTAACGGTGACGATCAGTTCTTTTTGCGGGCTCACGGCCGAAGTGAGGACCTGATCCTTAAAATCCGTATCGATTTTAGCCTTTAATTCATCCAGCGTCATGGATTCAAAAGCTCCCGGGTCTTAGTTTACAACTTGAGGATCAGACTAATTTCAGTCATTCCACCCGACGACGGCGGAAAATCGGCTCATCTTCAATCTTCTTTTGAATGGCCATCAACCCGTGAATCAAGGACTCCGGCCGCGGTGGACAACCCGGGACATAAACATCCACCGGGATGAAAGAATCAATTCCCTTCACCACCGTATAAGAATCGTAATAATAGGGCCCTCCCGCGATGGTGCAGCTGCCCATGGCGATGACCCAGCTGGGTTTGGGCATTTGGTCGTAAAGCTTCTTGAGCGCGTATCCCATTTTCTCGGTGATCGTTCCCGCGGCGATTAAAAGATCCGCCTGCCGGGGCGAGGGCCTGAAAACCTCCGCGCCAAAACGGGCCAAGTCATAACGTCCGGAGGCCGTGGCCATCATCTCAATGGCGCAGCAAGCCGTCCCAAATTGCAGGGGCCACAGGGAGTTTTTTCGAGCCCATTTAAAAATAAACCCAACGGCCTTTTCCAAGGTCCAAAGACCCGGAATGGCGCTTTCGCTCTCCAGGCCCCGGAGATCGGCCCTTGTCAAACCCTTCAGTTCTACTCCCATTTCAAAGCCTCCTTCTTCCAGGCGTAGGCCAAACCCACCAACAGAATGGCGATGAAAATGATCATTTCAGAAAATCCGAACATCCCCATCTTTTTGAACGAAACCGCCCAAGGGTAAAGGAAAACCGTCTCAATATCAAAAATGAGAAAAAGTAAGGCATAGAGATAAAAGCTGACATTGAAACGAACCCAGGACGTGCCGATGGTTTCGACGCCGCTTTCGTAAGTATCCTCGAAAACATCCAAATTATGCGATTGGGAATAGCCCAGAAGCCCGTTAGCGCCCACCAGCCAAGCGGTTAAAAAAGCCATCAAAATGAAAAAAATCCCCGCCACCAGAAACACGAGAACAGTCCCATATTGTTCAAGCATAACGGTCCTTTTCGGGCAAATGACGGAATGGTAAACGGGTCAATATAAACACGATCGACCCCGAAATATCAAGGAAAACCTAAAACTAAAAGTCGCGGCCGATTAAAAAGTCGGCGAACTTAATAAGATCGTTTTTGTCACGTCCATCCTTCAACGGCCCGATGGCGCCCTTCGCCTCTTCCACCCATTCTTGGGCCCGGGCCACCGAAAGGCGGATCGCGTCCGTCTTCTTCAGAAGAAGGGACAAAAACTTAAAATCGGCGGCCGTCTTCACCTTACGGAGGATCATTGTCTTAATTTTTTTCTTCTCGGCCGCCGACGACTTCTCAAGGCAAATCAAAACCGGCAAGGTCAGCTTTCCTTCGCGCAAATCACTCATGACGGGTTTCCCGACGCGCTTTTGGCGGCCGACAAAATCAAGCGTATCGTCGATAATTTGAAAAGCCATACCGATGCCCATTCCAAAACGCCGGAAGCGTTCCACCGTTTCCGCCGGCCCGCCCGCGAGCAGCGCGCCGGTCTCACAACTGGCGGCGAAAAGACAAGCCGTTTTCTCGCGCACAATCAGCTCATAGTCGTCTTGGGTCAAGCCCACATTAAAGCGGTTTCCGGTTTCCGAGATTTCACCCCGGCAAATAATGTTGGTGGTGTCCGCGAGAATTCCCAGGATATCCTTGGGCAGGTTTTTGGCCATCAGGTAAAAGGAGGAGGCGAAGACATAATCGCCCATCAAAACCGAAACCTCGTTCCCCCATTTAAAATTAAGGGTCTTTTGTTTCCGGCGGATGGAGGAATTATCAATGATGTCGTCGTGGATCAAGGTGGCCACATGGAGCATTTCCAAAGCCGCCCCGAGGGCGATCGTCTCGGAGGGCACGGTCCCGCAAAAACGGGCCGCCAGAACCGCCAAGGCCGGCCGAACTCGTTTGCCTTGGGTGCGGGCGAGGTAATCGACCATTTGTTGGATAAAAGGATTATCGCTCTTGAGAGCCGATCCGATGGCGGATTCGACCCGATCAAGCTCCCCTTGGATTGGCCCCGTCAATTCGGTTAATCGCACACTTCCCCGCTCGGTCAAAATTTAATGGACAGTATTTGGAGTTTAAGGACGGAAATCAAGCAAGCAAAAAAAAAGCCCCACGGCATCGTGGGGCTTACGACTTCTTTGGTTATTCCCCGAACTGTTCCTTCATTTCCAGGTATTTAATGAACTTTTCCAAGCTATCCAGGCTGTTCACCGTGATGGCCTCGCCGCTCAAACGGATGACTTTGGCTTTCATTAACTTATCGACAATTTCATGGGTCTTCGACATTTCCAAACCGCACATTTTGCTCAACTCGGAAATCGTGAAGGGGATGTCCATGGTGATTCCATCGGGCCCCTCTTCGCCGTGCTTGTGGACGACCAAAAGAATCGTGTTGGCCACCAGCCGGTTCGCGTCTTTAATCATTAAGTTCGCGATTTGTTGATTGGCATCCCGCAGCCGGGAAGTCAGGTTTTTCAGGATTTTTTTGACGATCTTGGGGTTGGACTGCATGTGCATCTCGAACACTTCCTCGTCCAACGCGATCAAACGGGAAGCTTCCAGGGCCGTGGCATTGGCCGAACGAACGTCCTTATCAATGACCGCCATTTCACCGAAAAAATCCCCGGGGCCTAAAATGACCAGGGTCTTTTCCTCGCCGCTTTTGAGCTGTTTCGTGATTTTGACTTTTCCGGATTGGATGATATACATCTCATTCCCGATATCGCCCTCGCGGAAAATGGAATCGTTGCCGTTATAGGAACGCCCGCATTTATCAAAAATTTCTTGTTCGGTGCTCATGGATGACCCCTGATGATGAAAACATTATTGCTACCGGCGCAAAGTGAAGCCTAAGGCAGATGTTCAGCGCGAATAAGTTAGCACGCGGGATAGGAGAAAGAAATAGCCCTTATTATAAATAAACGTTCAAAGCGAACCGGTTGGAAGTTCCCAAGAACCCCTGGGAAGACCAAGCGTAATCCAGGCCGATATTGGTTTTGAAAGCGGCCACTTTAACCCCGGCGCCTAAATAAAGCCCCGCCTTAGCGCCATTCCCCAATTGATTCTGGTCAAAAGAGCCTTGCAACTCATAACCAAACCGTCCGACTAAGGTATTCATGTACCAATATTCACCGCCCAAGCTGACGGAAGGATCGTTGTCCGTGGGAAAGTTAAAATCCATCGCCAAAGTGAAGTTATCGTCGAACATTTTATAAGCCGCCCCGACCTTCACGTTGAAAGGTAAAGGATCCGATACATTCACGAACTTTAAACCAGGCCCGATATTCTGAAGGTTCAACCCGGTAGTGAGATGGGCGATGGGCGTCCGGTACAGAACCCCTAGATCCACGGCGAAAGTCGAAGCCGTAGTTGAGGCCAAAGATTTTGAAATGTACTTGCCGACTATCCCCACATCCAAAAAGTAGTTAATTTTCAAGGCCGCCGCCACATCAATATCCATGTAGTTTTCATTGAAAGAAGCGCCGGTTAAATTCCCATTTGAGTCAACGACTTCTTCATTGCCGGTGGTTAAAAGTTTCGCTCCTAAACCAATGGCCGCGTCATTTCCCAAGGGGGTAGCGGCGGCAAAATAGTTGTAATTTACGGTATCAATGAAGTCGGTATATTGGGCTGTCAAAGCCGTTCCGCCTAATTGGCGCAAGCCCGCCGGATTCCAATAGATGGCGTTCGCGTCATCGGCCACAGCCACGAAAGCCCCCCCCATGGCAATGGCCCGGGGCCCCACGGGAATCTTGAGTTCCACCGCGCCGGTGGTTCCCGGGTCGGCGAAAAGACTTGAACCTAACGCGCAGTAAATCGATATCACGGCCATAAAAACGAGCGTTTTAATTGGATTAACGCGGCTGGAAATTTTGATCAATTGACATAAACCCCCGTAATTTATAGGAAAATTATAACCCTGCCTAAATTACGCGTCAACGTGCAATTCGATCGGCGACCTTGGGTCGGACGCCTTTTTGCGCCCTTTCCCTGTCTTTTTTAATTTTTTCAGCCAAATAGCGGCCCGTAAAAGACTTGGGATTCGACGCCAATTCGGAAACCGAACCTTCCCCCACAATTTGACCGCCCTCCTCGCCCCCTTCGGGCCCCAAATCAATCAAATGGTCGGCGGTTTTAATGACATCCAAATTATGCTCAATCACGATCACCGTGTTCCCCGCGTCGACGAGCCGCTTCAAGACCTTGATCAAATGGTCCACATCGGCGAAATGAAGTCCCGTCGTGGGTTCATCCAGGATATAAACCGTCTTACCCGTGCTGCGTTTGCCTAATTCCGTTGAAAGCTTCACGCGCTGGGCTTCCCCCCCGGAAAGCGTGGTGGCGGGCTGTCCCAGTTTGATATAACCCAATCCCACGTCGCCCAAGGTTTCCAAAACCTTTTTGATTTTGGGGATCGCTTGAAAAAAAGGAAGCGCCTCATCAATGCTCATTCCCAAGACATCCGCGATATTTTTTCCTTTGTACTGAATTTCCAAAGTCTCCCGGTTGTAGCGCTTCCCCTTACACACCTCGCAAGGAACATAAACATCGGGCAGGAAATGCATCTCAATTTTAATAACCCCATCCCCCTCGCAAGCCTCGCAGCGGCCGCCTTTGACGTTGAAGCTGAATCGACCTTCCTTGTAACCCCGCGCTTTCGCGTCCGGCAATCGCGCGAAAAGATCGCGCACATGGGTAAAAATACCCGTATAAGTGGCCGGGTTGGAGCGGGGCGTTCGGCCGATGGGCGACTGGTCAATCTCGATCACCTTGTCGATATGTTGAACGCCTTCCAGCGACTCATAACCTTCCGGCTTCATCCTCAAATGATAAAGTTTGTGAATCAAGGCCGGATACAGGGTCTCCATTACCAGGGTGCTTTTCCCCGATCCCGAAACCCCGGTCACGGCGACCAACCCGCCCAAAGGAAACTCAACGGTTAAATTTTTCAGGTTATTCATGGTGGCGCCCTTGAGTACCAGCCGTTTGTCCAGGGGCTTTTCGCTTTTCAAAAGGGCCGGGATCGACAATTTCCCCGAGAGATATTTTCCGGTGAGCGATTTGGGGTCCCCGAGAATTTTATTCAAGTCACCCGCCACAATCACCTCGCCGCCGTTCACGCCGGCCCCCAGACCCATATCCACGATATAGTCCGCCTCTTCCATCGTGTCCTCATCATGCTCGACCACGATGACCGTATTCCCAATATCCCGCAGGCGCTTTAAGGTATTCAAAAGCCGCAGATTGTCCCGTTGATGAAGCCCAATGGAGGGCTCATCCAAAATATAAAGCACGCCCACCAAGGCGCTTCCGATTTGGGTGGCCAAATGAATGCGTTGGGCTTCCCCGCCCGACAACGAAGCCGTCATTCGGTCGAGTGTCAAATAATCCAGCCCCACATTCTTCATGAAAACCAGCCGACTTTTGACTTCCCGGAAAATTTGCTCGCCGATCTTTTTGGACTTTTCGTCCAATTTTAGGTTCTCAAAAAACTCCAGCGATCTTTTAACCGAAAATTTCGTCACATCAATAATATTTTTACCGTCAATGGTGACCGCCAGGCTCTCCGGTTTTAACCGCGTTCCCTTACAGGCGCGGCAGGGTTTGCTGACCAAATATTTTTCAATCTCCTCGCGGATATACTCCGAATCGGTCTCATGAAAACGACGCTCCAGGTTGGGCAAAACGCCCTCAAAAGTCCCCCAATATTTCTGCTGGTAGCTTCCCTTTTTGATTTTGAACTCGATCTCCTCGGTTGTTCCATAAAGGATGGCGTCCTTTACTTTTTTCGGCAGTTTGTGAAAAGGAATATCCTGCCCGACGCCAAAGTGTTGACACACGCCCTCGATAAGATTTTGGTAATAAAGGGCTTTGGGTGAGTCATAAGGCTCAATCGCGCCTTCGGCGATGCTTTTCTCGACATCAACGACCAGGGATTCATCCGCTTCCATTTTATGCCCCATCCCGGTACAAGCCGGGCAGGCTCCATGGGGGTTATTGAACGAAAAGCTGCGGGGAGCCGGCTCTTCCATGCTAAGCCCACAATAAACGCAAGCATAATGTTCGGAGTAAAGGAACTCCTCTTCTTTTCCCTTGTCGCCCAGCAATATTTTGATGATCCCGTCCCCATGTTTCAAAGCCGTCTCAACGGAATCGGACAATCTCTTTTTAATATCGGCCTTCGCCACCAGGCGGTCCACAACGATCTCCACATCATGTTTTTTGTTTTTTTCCAATTGGATATCGTCATCCAGGTCCAAAATTTTTCCGTCCAACCGGACCCGCACAAACCCATCCTTGCGGATTTGATCAAACAACTTTTTGTACTCGCCTTTGCGGCCCGAGGCCAAAGGCGCCAGTACGTGAATTTTTGAGCCCTCGGGAAACCGCAACACCCGCTCAATGATTTGTTGGGCGGTCTGCCGGCTGATGGGCCGGCCGCAATTGACGCAGTGGGGTGTTCCCACCCGGGCGAACAGAAGCCTTAAGTAGTCGTATATTTCCGTGGTGGTCCCCACGGTGGAACGGGGATTTTTGCTGCCCGCCTTTTGCTGGATCGCCACCGCGGGCGAAAGCCCCTCGATCAAATCCACATCCGGTTTTTCCATCAAGCCTAAAAATTGACGGGCATAGGACGAAAGCGACTCCACATACCGGCGTTGCCCCTCGGCGTAGAGGGTGTCGAAGGCCAAAGAGGATTTACCCGAACCCGAAACACCCGTGATGACCACCAATTGATCCCGCGGAATTTCGACGGATACGTTTTTTAAGTTATGTTCCCGCGCGCCGCGGACGATGATTTTATCTTTTGCCATAGGTTTCCTTCAGACGTCGGTTCGAACCGCAAGAGGCCCGTTATATCCCAACTGGCGCGTTTTTTTCTACCCTAGGCCCGGTTTATTGCAATTGGCCGCTGGTCGTCTCCAACAATTGAACGGCCGTCTGGCTTTGCAAGCTGTTGAGTTGTTGCAGCTCTGACTGCGAAACGGTCAATGGCCGTCCCGGGAAGGCCTTCAAATTCAGGGTGAAAAACACCGTATCAGGTTGGCCCTCATTTTGGGAATAACTCAATTGCGCTTCCCAGTCATGCAAATCCCGGTAAATACTGATATTGCGCGTTTGCATCCGGGCATTCGTCATATCGTAGGTCTCTAATATGGACATCCGGTAGTTAGTAAAAAGGGCGATGTCCACTTCCCCGCTCATGCTGAAGCTTTTGGGCTCTCCCGTGATGGTGTACCCGGCGTTGCTCACGTTTGGATCCACCACGCTGGCGCCGATGACGAACTCCCAAAAATTCCGGGGACTGGTCACACTAAGATGCGTGCTTAAGTCTTTCAAGGCGTCCGCCTTAATGGAATAGTCCGCGATCGTGTAAAAATCCAGCGTATTGGACGGCGTGAGGTAAATTTCCTGGCGCCAATAGCTGAAACGCGAGGCCAAGTCCGGAACCTCAGCCGCGAAATCCAATGAAGTCGTGGTATCGGCCCTAAAAAAAGATCCTCCGGTAAATTCCGCCATTCCGGTCAATAAATTGGAGGTCACCCCGGCTGGCGGATCCGTCGGTTGAAGGTTCGTCAATTTTTGCGAGAAGGTGTGGTTAAAAGACGTGTCGAAAAAATCGGACCAGCGGGAAGTATAAATATTGTTCACGCTGTAAGACCGGGTTTCCCCCGCGTCCAACGTCCCCACATCCGAGAGGTTTTGATACGCGTCATCGAAAGCGATCCGGGAATAAAGGCTTTGGGTTTGAAAAAAGGGAATGGTTTGGCTGATTCCCAATTCACCGCTGGCGTGCGTCACGTAATAATTGTTCGCCTGGGTCCAGGTCCGGTCCGCGTTTAAAGTCAGGTCATATTTAAGCCAATTTCTTCCGATCAAGGGCTGCGGAAACACGCTGAAGTTCAATTGGGGAAGGGTGTCCAGACTTTCAACGAAATGATCCTCCAAACCCACCGTGACGGGGACCGCCAATTCCTGGTGCCGGATCAACAGCCCCAAGGTGAAGGGGTCTTGGGTGTAGGTCCCTGAAATATCATATTCCCTTTGGGTGGAGACAAGGGAAGGATCCCGGCGGGCCGCAGCGTAATCCTGGCTGAAAAGACCATCGCCCGGCAGGTCCGCCTCGATCCGTCCCTGAAAAGAAGAGGAAAAAGCCCACAGTCCCCGGATCCGGGATTCCCACCGGACATTCCCCGTGTCCTTTTCCTGAATCCGGTATCCATAAAGGGACAGGGTCGAAAAATCATTCAAGGCGATTTCGTGCCGAACGCCCAATCCGACTCCCCGGTTCGAAAAATAATCGGCGTAAAGCGCGCCGTAATTCACCGGGCTGAAAAGATAACTGGTCGACACTAATGCGTAATTCCCCAAATAGTCCGTGCTCCCCACCGAAATGGAAAAAGGCAATTGGGTTTGTTTGGTGCTGATGGCGAAAAACGGAAAATAAAAGACGGGAACTTTGCCGATATACAAAACCAGGTTTTCCGCCGTCATATAGTTATCTTGATAAAAGGTCAGGGTTCCCGCCTGAAGGTGATAATGCGTGTAGTCGAGCGCGTAATCGCAAGTCGTGGCCCGGGCGTCCTTGACGACGATTTTCTTATCCTTGATTTCGATGACGGCCCCCGTGCAAATCCAAGGCGGCACCAATGTCTTCGCGTTGGTCGCGCGCCCCTCTTGGGTCCCGGTATTAAAGGTCATTTCCTGGGCGTCGATCTCTTGGGGGCCTTGTTGAAAAATGACGTTGCCGGTCGCCTCAATTTCCTGCGCCGTAATGTCATAGCGGATACTGTCCGCGAAGAGCGTGGTTTGGTCCTGCGTGATATGAACGCGGCCCTTGGCCACCACCAATCCCTGATCCCTCAGATACTCGATCCGATCCGCCTGCAAATGAACCGAACCCACCGAAGAAGTTGCCGCCCGCGCGCCGGGGGTCAACCCCGCCATGAGGAAAAAAACAAAAAGTATGTTTTCTTTGCGAAATTTCATTTCGAAATGAACCGATCTTTAAATGGAGCACCGCCCCGTCCGCGGAAACGAAACCAAGATAAAAAGTAAGGCAAAAGCATTATTCCGACGATCGCCAAAAACAAGTTGGGCAGCCACATGGCCCAAAAGGGCGAAATCGTGCCCATGGGTCCGCCCACCTGGCCATACATGATAAAAAGCTCATAAATCACCACCAAAATCACCACTAAGACGGGGCTTAAAAAAGATCCCGATCGGGTCCGCATCCCCAAGGGAATCCCAATAAAAGCGAAGGCCAGCGCGGAAAAAGGAATCGAGAATTTTTTGTGGAATTCCACCTCGTCAAAACGGGCGTCCATCTTTTTCGCTTTCTCATCCCGAATCCGCGCCGCCAAGGCTTGAATGTGCATGCTCCGCGGATCATCAAAATTCCCGGAAGCGTTTTGAATTTGCTTGGTGTCCAAATCCAGGACGCAATCCTTGAACTTGATTTGAACCAGAGACCGGGGATCGGGATTCGCGTGTTCCCCCAATTGTTGAAGCGTCCCGTCTTCCAGCCGAAGCAAAAAATGCGCCGTGGACGGATCCTGGGCCAGCGTTCCCCGCTGCGAAATAATCACCCGGTAAGGATAACCCACTTCGTTCACCAGCTGTACCACCACTCGTTTTAAAACGTCGGTCTTGTCATCCTTCTCGCCCACATACAGGACATAGCCGTTAAAATCGTTGATAAAAGTCCCGCCATGGATCGCGACCGAGGTTCTTTCGGAAAGAATCTTATATTGCAATTTCAGGAACGAGATATTTCCCCAGGGCAAGGTGGTATCCATAAAAAAGACTAAAAAAACGCTCACCAATAGGGAAAACCCAATCACGGGCCAAAAAAGAAAATAAGGGGATATTCCGCAGGATTCCACGGCGATCAATTCCCGATCCGCGCTCAACCGCCCGTAGACAACCAAAATCGAGGCCAAAAAGCCGATCGGGAGCGCGAGGACCAAAAAGCTGGGCTGGATATAAAGAAGCAGCCGAAAAGAATTTAGGACACCCGCGTGCTTCACGAATAAATAATCGATGAAATCCCGGGTATAAAAAAGCAGGTCCAAAACGCCCAGCGTAATCACGGTGGCGACAATAAAAGGGGGTCCGAGGGATAAAAGACAATAGCGGATTAAAACAGGCATGAACCGTTTCTCGACTTTTTCCGGGAACTCCATAGGGGAAACATTATAGGCCGGGTTCTGCTGAAATTTTATGGGAAAAGGCCCGGACTAAGCCGCCGGCTTTTTTTCATCCGACGAAAAAGTGGGGATATCCTGCACAAAACCGGTTGAGGAACTGGAAGGAACCGACGGGATGTTTAATTGAAGCTGATCCACTGGTTTCCCAGCGGGCGTTGAATTGGCGACCACCGGCAACGCGCCCACGCCGTTTAAATCGGGGCTTCCCGGCAAGGAAGCGGTGGTTTGATCCACGGCGCCAGTTGCTGGAACCGCCGGCAGTTGGGCGACATCCGTCGACAAGACGGGCGGCGCATTGGAATTATCCATGCCCGGGGGCAAAACGCTATCCGCCGCGGGGGGCGGAAGCTCGGCGACCGAAGTCGAGGGCAAAACCGCCGGAAGCGAATTATCAGTCGAAGGAACAGCCGGCAAGGAGGCCACGTCAGGATTTGGGGGCAAGGTCGTCGAAGACGGCAAGGCGACCGAGGAATCGCTCGAATTCATCCCGGGCAGAGACGCGTCATTTGAAATATCGGGCGGCATTGTCGTCGAAGACGGCAGGGCCGCTACTTGTCCCGGCGGTATCGTCGCGTCGGTGCCCGAGGAAGGCAGGGCCGGAAGGCTATTATCCATTCCCGGGAGCGTCGACGAGTCGTTCGAAATATCCGGAGGCATCGTCGTCGAAGGCGGCAGGGCCGCCATTTGTCCCGGCGGCATCGTCGCGTCAGCGCCCGAAGACGGCAAGGCTGGAAGGCTATTATCCATTCCCGGGAGCGTCGACGAGTCGTTCGAAATATCCGGAGGCATCGTCGTCGAAGGCGGCAAGGCCGCCATTTGTCCCGGCGGCGTCATCGCGTCAGCGCCCGAAGACGGCAAGGCCGGAAGGCTGTTATCCATTCCGGGAAGTGTGGATGAGTTATTCGAGACATCCGGCGGAAGAGCCGCCATATCGGCGGATGGATTGACGCCCGGAAGCTCTGAGCTGGGCAACGGAGGTAAAGAAGAATCATTCGGATTGGCCGAGGGGGGCAGCGCGGGCAAACTGGAATTATCCGTCGGTAAGGCCGGCATCGAAGAATCCCCAGCCGCCGGCAAAGAAGGCGGGAGTGACGTCGATCCACCGGTCGGAGACGAAGAATCACCCGGCAGAGGCGGCAAACCACCCGCGTCCGATGACGTAGTGGGTGGAAGCGCGGGCGCTGACGCACCATTATCTCCCGGCAAAGGCGGCAGACCATCACTGCCATTGCCCACCGGCGGCAAACCCGCGTTCGGGCTGGTGTTATCCGCCGGCAAAGGCGGAAGACCGCCCGATCCACTCATGTCAGGACTGGCGGGAGACATGGCCGCGTCCGAGGGCAAAGGGGGTAATCCCGAATTGTCCGTCATCGCTCCAGTCCCTTGATTGGGTAACGGGGGTAAACCGCTGTTATCGCCGGAAACACCCGGTGTCGTCGAAGACGGCATAGTCGTCGAAGACGGCAAGGGCGGCAGCGTGGAAGCCGAAGGTCCTTGACCCGGCAAAGGAGGCAGAGCCGTTGCGTTTCCATTCGCGACCGTCAAAGGAGGAGGCGCGACAGTGGATGAAGTTTGAGTCGGCAACAGGGGCGTCATCGGCAGTTTTTTCTTACCCGCCACGCGAATCGAATGATATCCGGCCGGGAATATCCATTGATTTTCCGGCAACCGGCGGCGAACTTCATCCGGAACTTTTTTGACCACCAAATTTTCCGAAGGGTCCACGGTCAACTCAACAAAATCAAACGCGGAGGTATAGTTTTGAACTTCCGTGATCCTCAAAAATCCTACCGGCACTCCATCCGGGGTAAAAACGGCGAAAACATCCGCTTTATGGATTCCCCCATCGGCCCCGATATCCAAATAATTCCCGGCGAATTTTTTATGCGGATCATTTTTAAGCGCGATAATTTGACCGCCCACGATGGTTCGATTGTTGAAAAGCGGTTTTAAGACATTTTTAGTTTGGACCGAGAAGGGCAAGGAAGACGGAACAGCGGGAGATTCGTCATAAAAAGCGAAAGAAACGGAAGCGTTGAGAAGGAATATAAAAACGGCCGCCAAAGGTAAAAATCGCATGAATGCCTCGGTGGGGATGATTAATAGCTTAAGTCAACCGCATCATAAAACAAAACAAACGGAATGTGGAGCTTTTTTAAAACCACCGGGGTAAAAAACAAGCCTCACCCGCCAAATTTAGAGGCGGGTGATCAAGGACAGGTATTGGGTAGGTGAAATTTGATAATTGACGAAGGCGTAATCGAACTCGAACAAATAGACCCAGACGCCCACGCCCGCCGACAAGGTCAAGTTATCGCTGTCAAACTGGAATCCGTTGGATTGAAACCCAGCCCGGATCGCCACGAATTGACGGTACCAATACTCCAATCCGAAATGATAAGTGTTTAATCCCTTGTCGATATAAAGCGTGTCCATGTCAAAGTTCGCCATAATGGTGCTATCGGGAATCATGACTCCGTTTTCATTCACGCGCTTCCCTAATTCTTTGGTGAAGGAAACCCCGATTTTCAAGCTGGGGGATAAGACTTGCTCCGGATTCGTCGGAGTATTTTGCCAATAAATTCTTGAGCCGCCCGTGTAATCCCTCGCCGTGATTCCAAAAGCCAATTCTTTAAAGGGCTTATAAAGCAAGCCCAGGTCGGAGCCAAAGCCAAAAGCCGACGCCGTGTATTCATCATCTTTTAATAACTTAATCGTTCCGCCGACTGCCAGATCACGTCCCAGCATCCAGCCGCCTGAAATGAGGGCCGCTTGCTCGGTGGCTTGGGTCGTCCCCAAAACCGTCGGATTGCTCCCCGTAATATCAATCCCGCCGACATTTAAGCGGATATAACTCAAAGCGTAAGTGCCTGCCCCTTGGGTGGGGAAAGCGATATTTAAAAAGTCATAATCTTGAATAGACGATTGGGTCGCGTGGATTGTGGTGATTTCAGTATCATCAATCAAAGCCAGTCCGGCCGGATTCCAATAAGCCGCGGTCGCGTCCGACGCCGCCGCCACAAAGGCCCCGCCCATGGCCAAAGGTCTGGCCCCAACCCCAATGGATAATAATTCCGAGGAATAATCTGGTTGATCGGCACGAGAAAGAGCCGGCACGCATAAAAAACCAAAAACAGCCGCGAAAAGCAAAACATGAAATCGTTTTGAATGCAAAACTGGCCACCTCAAAAAAGAATTTTAAGTCTTGATGTCGGAATAAGTATCGAAGAATGACGGACATTTTGAGTCTATCAAACTTAGCTGAAATTGCAATTTGATTTAAAACCGAAGTGTCCGCCCCGGGTTCAACAACGATCTTTTTTACGCTTTTTACGATAAACCTGTCACCGTTTGAAACGCTTTATTTTCCCCGTCCGGTAACTCAAAGCAAACCCTTCTCCGTAATCTAAAAGACGGAAAAAAAGGTGAAAGACTAAACCCAACCGCGAAAGTGGCTTGATTGACAAGAACTGGAAATGCCTAGTATATTTAGCCCTTCATTTTCCAGTCATTTGTTCCCATCCGAAATCGTTTTTTCAAGGAGATTTATGTCCGAGATTAAAATATGCCAAAAGTGCAACGCTAAAAATCCGGCCTCCAATAGTTTTTGCGAGCAATGCGGCGCCAAACTCCAAGAAATGGCCGCGGAAAAGAACCCCAAGCCAAACACCGCGGTTAATAAAATACCCAAACCCGCCATGATTGATCCAAAAGAAAAAAAGAGCGTCCCGTCCCCCGCCCCGGAAATCGCGGCGACACCCTTAAATCCCTCCAAACTGTCTTTACTGCAAATCGGTTACATCGCCCTGCTTTTATTAACCTTGTTTACACGTTTCGATCATTTGGGCAACAAACCCCATCATCACGACGAAAGCATGCACGCTTTTTATTCTTTCCAACTATTTAAGGACGGCGACTACGAATACAACCCCATGATGCACGGGCCTTTCCAATTTCACGGTAACGCGCTCATGTATTATTTCTTCGGGGTTTCAGACGCCACTTCCCGGTATTTGGCCGCGACTTTTGGCGTCCTCACCGTGATTTTAGCCATGTTGATGGGGCCATTTATAGGAAGGACCGGGGCTTTCCTAGCCACCCTTTTGATCGTGGCTTCTCCGAGCTTTATGTACTTCGATCGTTTCTGCCGGGAAGACGCCTATATGGCCGGGGCAACCTTCACCATGATCGTCTTTCTTTTCCGATACCTCAAATCGAGACAGCCCGTGGATTTCTGGATCGCGTCCATCGGCTTCACGATCGCCTTCTGCACAAAAGAATCCATTTTTCTAACCATGGCCGTGGTGGGAACTTACTTGTTTATAAGGCTCCTGCCTTGGTTTGATGTTTTGGTGGCGGGCGGACTTACCACAATCGGAATCTTGACCCAGTTGATTATTCCCAAAGGGGATCCCACGCGCCTGCCTGTCTTTTTGGCCTTGGTGGGCTCCGCTTTCCTTTACACGCTTTACCGGCTTTACGTCGGTTGGAAAAATCATTTCGCCGCGGGCGGCGGAAGCGGCCTTTGGACCGCCATCAGTGAACTAGGATTTGAGAGCGTTCAGTTTGAGCTTTTGGGTTTCGGCGCCTGGTGGATCATCGCCATCCTCACATTGAAAATATCCTTTTTTCAATCCATCTCAAACTTTTGGCCCTTCACCCTGCTTTTATTCGTCGCCTATCTCGGGCTGCTTTTCCGCTTTGGATGGCTTTGGGTGAAAAACGTCTCCCCCACCTTAACCGGAGCCCTCACGATTTCACTGGGTCTCTTCACCCTGCTTTACACGACTTTTTTCACGGTCGGCGCGAACCAAACCGATTTCTCTTCCCGGATCCACACCCTGGTCTATGACATTTACAACGGCGCCTTCGGCGGTTTGGAATATTGGTGGGGACAGCATGACGTCCATCGCGGCGACGAACCTTGGTACTATTATCTCGTTCAATTACCGGCCAATGAGATGGTTTCTTTCTTCTTCTCGGGCGTGGCTCTCGTTTATTACAGTCTCTTTAACCGGAAGAACGTCCCCTTATTTTTAGGCTATTGGTACGTGGGATCTCTGGCACTCTTTTCCTGGGCCGGGGAAAAAATGCCCTGGCTCATTGTTCATCCGCTTCTCCCTTCCCTGCTATTGACCGCCTACCTCATCGGGGACTTATGGGATTCCAAACCGGCGCTTCAAATCTGGCGCGCGACCCGCATCGCCGCCTTCATGCTCTTCGGGCTTTTATTAACCTATTCGATCCATTCGGCCGTTCTTTTGAGCTTTTACCATGAATCCAATCCTGTGGAACCCCTGGTCTATGTTCAGTCCGGCCCGGACACGAAGGAAGTCGTTGATTGGATCGATAAAATATCCTATGGAGAAACCGGCGGAACAGACATTGGTTTGACCATTGAGGATAAATGCTCCTGGCCCTTCGCCTGGTTTTTAAGGGATTATCAAAAGCGCGGACATCCCCCGGTGATCACGGCGGCCGACAATCCGATCATTTTGACGGCGACCGAATCCGACGCCCAGGTTTATCCCATCCTCAGCCAAGCCGGATACGTGAACCGAAAATACAAACTTCGGGTTTGGTGGGTTCCCTCGTGGTTTAAAAAGGGGTTCCCGTCCAGCGACATGAATTCGGACCTCTTTTTTGATTGGTTGTTCCGAAACTTTATCCCGATCAACTCGCCTCGAACCGATATGGTGGATTGGAACGATTTGAAAAACTGGATTCTTTACCGGGAAGTTTGGTCGGACATGGGAAGTTACAACATGCGGATGTGGGTACAACCCGACTTGGCCCAGAAATATGGGTTTACCCAAACGGACCGGGCGGACATCCCCACGGACTATCCTTTACCCGCGCCAACCCCGTCGCCCACCCGGCATCATCATTTACAGCCGGCGGCCAATTAACCCCATAAACAAAAAAGGCCCGGTGACTTTAAGTCGCCGGGCCTTTTTTTATTTACGCCCTCTTCGGTTATCAGTTGAAAAACCGGTACCTGGCCAACGCGACCAGGGCTCCGAACCCGTCTTTCCAAGTGATCTTTTTCCCTTCCTCAAAACTGCGTCCTGAATAGGAAATGGGCACCTCAAACAGCTTGTACTTCTTTTTCAAAATTTTAGCGGTCATCTCCGGCTCAATTTCAAACCGATTCGACCTTAAAGTCAAACCGCGGATCACCTCGCCGCGGAAAACCTTATAGCAAGTCTCCATGTCCGTTAAAATGGTGTCGTACAAGAGATTGGTGACAAAAGTTAAAAACTTGTTTCCCAAAGAATGCCAAAACATAAAGGCGCGGTGAACCCCTAAAAACCGCGACCCATAGACCACGTCCGCCTGCCCATGGATGAGCGGCTCCAAGAGTTTCTGATAATCGTTAGGGTCATATTCCAAATCGGCGTCTTGAATAATGACAAAGTCGCCCTTGGTATGGGGGATCGCGGTTCGAATGGCCGCGCCTTTCCCTTTGTTTTTATCGTGATGAAACACCCGGACACCCGGGATTCGTATTTTTTTCAAAACCATCGCCGTTCCATCCGTGGAACCATCGTTAACCACGACAATATCTTTTTGGACGCCCGGAAGTTTCAGGCGGTTGACGGTCTTCAAAATCAAGGCCACGGTTTTTTCCTCGTTAAAGACCGGAACGATAATCGAAAGCGTTAATTTCTTTTTCGGCCGCATGACCCCTCTTTAAAAGCCTTATTTGGAAGCCGTAAAATCATCTAATTCTTGATCTTGATTCTCGCCGGGAACCCGAACCGCGATATTGGGAATCAATTGATTCATCAAAAAATATGAAACCAAATATATCGAATGGGCGCCCTTGGTTAAATGAATTGTTTTACTCGCCGTCAACCCTTGGGGTTTGGCCCCTCGGGCATCGAGCGCCTTATGGCCGTCAATCCAGAGCAGAACGAAATTTTGATCCCGCATTGAGAATTGATAATCCCCGTCCACCGGCGCTTGAAAAACTCCCGTAAAACCGGCCGAATGCATATCGTTCACCGGAAAAGGCTGTCGTAAGGATTTGACCATATCCTCGGCCGCGATGGCTCCATGCCCCATTCCATAGGAGCCGATGTAAAAGTCCCTTGTCCAGCCATTTTCCAGTCCCGGGGCAAAATAAATCGACCGAGCCGGGTTAGTTGAAATTTGATCTGCGGGTATAAACACTCGGTAAAAACGGGTGGCCGTATCGCCCGGTTGGACCGTAGGATAATGGAATGTGTTGAAGTTGATACTGGTCCATTGGGCCAGGGGAAATTCCTTTTTCAAACGGTCTTCCAGTTTTGGGTCTCCCGGAAAGAAAATAAGCACCACGTCTTTTGGCTTCTCACCCGGCTTCACATAAATAGGATTGGAGTCGCGATAAACATAGAGGGGGTGTCCTTCGTCCAAGACTCCCTGGCATTCGGGAGAGGAGCAATTCGGCAAAACCGTCAAATACACCCGGTTGGCGGGCGAATCTTCCACCACCTCCCGGCTTACCAAAGCTTCCGGCCCCGTCATATAAAACCATTTTTGAAAAATAATTTCATAGCTGTCCCAGGCCTGCCAACCCAAAAAAAGGCAAAATAAAGCGGTAAAAAAACGGTTCCACATTTTACGGCCCCAAAGATTCCCGCCCCAAACCCGGATCTCCTCGATTCCTAAAGCGCCCAAAAGAAGAAAAGGCGTGACCGAAGCCAGGGCTCTCCCGTTGTACTCATCATGGGTTAAGACGTGTGGGACCAGTCCCACCACGATAGCCGCAAACAAAAGAAAGGTTTTCCAGCTCGGTTTCGCCAAAAAGACGGCCACCCCGACGACAACCACCCACGCGCCTTGAAAGTCAAACGCTGAATCTCCCCAGAAACCGGCGCCCATAAAAAGCTCTCGAAATGTTTTCCCGAATTTAACTAAAAAAGTGGCCAACTTTGCGCCTAAATCATTCCCAGCTTGAAACGCGTTTAACTCGGCGACCCGCATCCCATAAGCGGGATGGGTCACCAACGGGTAAACCAGAATGGCGGCCAGGGACAGGCCAGCCGTTAATTTCAAAAATATCCCGTTTTGCCCCTTCTTCTCGAAAAAACCAACACTCGCCAGCACAAGCGCCAAAAAGAAAAGGACGAAATAAACCCACAAAAACCAGTTTTGAGAAAAGAGGTCGAATCCGGCCCGATTGAGGATCAAATGATTTTTTTCCAAAAAGAAGGAGAGCCAAAAACCGGAAACCCAAAAAGCCAAAAACCATCCTGCCCAATTAGTGGACCATTTTTTCCTCGCAGCCAATATCCAAATTCCAACCACCAAGACCATTAAAAAGTCATAGGGCCGGTAAGCCCCATAGGTATAGGTCCCAAACGTGAGGGCCAATCCCCACAAGATGAAATTAAACCAGCTTGGGTTTTTAAAAATTCGATAAAGCATCAGCAAAGACCACGAAACGGAAAACATCGTCAAAATAAGTCCCGAACCCCAAACTGTTTCAGTCAACAACCACTTGTTGACGGCCCCGATCGCCGCGAAAATCAAACCCACCTTCCGCCCGGCGACTTCCTTTCCCAGCAGGTACATCATCCCCAGCGAGGCCAAAAACATGAAAACTGGACCGATTCTTTGCATTTGAATGCCTGTGGCGTCCGGAAAAAGATACCAAAGCATGGCCGTCCAATAGGTGATCGCCGGCTCTCGAAAACTGGCCGGCATGATGATGCCGTATAAATGCAATTCCTTGACGGTTCGGATGTCCTTAATGACCGTGGCGTTGTCATCCCAATAAAAACCCGGAGGGTCGTTTAAATGGCTCAAAGCGATCCAAGCGGCCACCGCCGCGACGCAACCAAGTATTAATCCCACTTGCCAAGACTTCACTTCCGGTTCTTGAAACGGCGGGCGGGATGAAAAACGCGAACCCATGAGAATTAAAACAAAGCCAACAATGAATAGAAAGCCATGCCAATTCGGCAGATTAAAAAGAAGCCCCTGCGGCATGACTTCGGCGAAATCGTGAACCGCGGAAAAAGATTCGGCGATGAGAAGAGCGCCCAAAGCCGCCAAACCGAATTGAATATCCGCTCGAAGATTTTTAAAAATCGACTTGGCGAAGGCCAAGGTCAATCCGCCGGCGATAAAACCGATCCCGGTTGGATAGAGCCCTTTCCAACACGATAAAAACCCCGAAAGAAAAAAAATAAATAAAAGAACTCCATAAATGAACCGGTCGAGAAACCCCGCCTCTAAAATCCGAGCGATAAAATTTGAGCGATCGCCTTGCCTGTCCCCCGGACTCAACCCCGAATTTGCCTTCAATCTCAACGGCTTATTTTTAATGGGCGTTTTTTTACTCTTTTTTTGATTTGGCATTTTCCACCTTGAACCCATTTCTGTTGTTCGAAACGTTAATGCGGCCCTCGCCCTCAATGGCCCAGATTGAAAGAACTGTGCAGCGCCGACAACGCCGCGGGCGTCAGATTCTTACTCTCGCCCAATAATTGATCCTGGCCATTGACGGTCATCGCGACCTCGGGGATCTCATTGCTAAATTGAAGATAGGTAACATACTCAATGAAATGGGGCCCTTGGGCCAATGTCATTTCTTTTGACGCCTGCAAGGTTCGGTTAAAAGGCCTTAGATTGATAACGTCCTTCCCGTCCACCTTCAAAATGACATCATTGACGGCTTTGGTTTTAAACAAAATCGTCTCATCCGCGGCCAGGTTAAGATTGCCGCTGATTCGTACCATCCTTCCCCCCATGTCACCGGGAATCGGGGCGTAAATGGAATCCACGTACTCCTCTCGATCAATCAAGCCCGCCCCCAACACATAACGACCCGCGAAATAATCTCGAAACCACCCCAATCCCTGTTCGGGTTGAAAATAAAAAAGCTTTCCGGGTTTTTCGCCGATTTCGGCGGCCGGAATCGTGGCGATTCTCAACACCTCGGGATGGCCCTCTTGATTGCTGGATTCCACGGTCCAAGAAACATTTTTAAATTGCTCCTGAACCAAGTTTTGCGTGTTTTTATCCCCGATGTGCATTAAAACCACCACGTCCTTCCGAGCCTGGCCTACACCGCAATAAATCGGGTTTTCTTTGCCGAGAATATAAAGATCCAAACCCTGGTCCAGAAGCGCCAAAGTTTGCGGGGAACCAAAATCGGGATAAACCGCCATATAAATTCGGTTCCGGGGGGCCAGCTCGATGACCTTATCGCCAATAATGTGATCGATTCTTTCCTCTCGGAAATAATGGGTCCAGACCCGGTCGTAGGTTCCCCAAATCGCCCAGCCAAAATAAACCAAACAAAATATCCCAAAGACAGGCGCGTAATTTTTGGTTTTTAACGATTTCAAGGCCGAATAAAACTGTTGGAATCCCAACCCCGCCAAAACGGAGAGGGGGGCGATCGCGGCCACCAGTTTCGCGCTGTGCGGATCGATGGACAACACATGGGTGGAGATGCCCACAAACCCTCCCGCCAAGAGAAACCCGCTCAACCATGAAGGTCTTGATAAAAAAGCCACAAATCCTAAAACAAACAGCGGAACAAAGTGAAATTCAAAAAAGGCGTCCCAAGGCAGGTTCAAATCGCCTCGATCCTGTCCGCTGTAGAACATGGTTTCAATGCTGACCCAGGTCTTGTGCAAGAGAAGGAACGGAACCGTGTCTTGGTAATGAAAAGTCCGTGTTTGCTGGTCATGAAAAATGGAAAGGCCCGAGGGGTGGACGGCGATCTCAGGGTCGGAAGCCAAAGGATAAATGATGGCCACCGCCAACAAAACCCCTAAAAAGAAACGGGGCGCGATCTTCAAATAACCGTCTTTTTCTCCCCCTCCCCGGAAAATAAGAAGACCGCTGAGGATGAAATAAATCAAAAGGACTGAAATCCAGAACCACCAAGAATTGAGCAAGTTAAACAAAAACGAGTTGACGGGTATAAAATTGTTCACTTTCAAGAATAACAAATTCCAGAAAAAGACAATTCCCCACCCGTAAATTTGGTCCGCCGAACGCCCTTGATTGTGTTTTGAGTCTTTTCGTTTATAAAACCAAATCCAAACAAAAACACTCGTCACTATGAAAGGAAGCCAAGTGCGGATCGGCGTGTAGTTGTAGGGAGCGAATCCCAGCGCCAGCCCCCATTGCGCGAAACGGCCCCAATCTGGTTTTTTAAACAATCGAAAGGTGATCCACAACACCAGTGCCACCGCCAATGGTACCGTCACCGCGGTCATGCCGATTAAATCCTCAATGATCATCGGTTTGCTGAATGCCGCCAAGGCTTCCGCGACCAGACCCACGGTCACTCCCCCGGCTTCTTTACCCAAAAAATAAAAGAGCCAGACCGCGGTCAAATCAAGGATCGCGCCGCCAAGACGCTGGATAAAGATGGCGTGGGCGGTCGGCGCCAGCGACCACAATCCCGCGAGAAAATAAGAGAAAAAGGGCTCCCGCTGCCCCAAGGGCATCAGCATGGGATGCTCATGGAAATTCAAGATGCCTTGAGGATCCACAATACAAACCGCGGGGTCGTCCCAATAACAACCCGGTTCCTCATGGATTCTTTGAAATCTCAGGAAAACGGCGGCCAGGAAAATGACCCAAAACCAAATCAGGCCCCAGTTTTTCGAGATTAATCCGGGGGCGGTTTGAGTCGGAAGGTAACGCCAGTAGGCCAACAATAGCCCCAACCCTAAGGCCAAGTGAAAGACCGGCGATGGCAAATTGTAATCACCGATGGCGGAAAAAGCGTAACGAAAGTTCGTCCAACTTCCCAAAGAGAAAAGAACCAACAACCAACCGAAGCCGATTAGACCCAGCGCGTGGTCAAGCCTGCGCAAAGGAAAATAAAAGGACACCCCGAGAACCGCGGCCGGGATTAAAAAAATCGAGGCCGTCTCCGATTGATGCCGAATCAAAAAAAACAAGCCGGTCGCCAGCAAAACAAAAAAAAGAAACCAAGACCAACCGGGAAGCCAGTGGCTCTCCAGCCCGGGTTTCACCCATGCGGCGGATTTGAGCACCGAATGAGCCGGGGTGTTTTCCGGCCCGACTCGTTTCACTTTACCCGTTCCAACCCGTTTTATTTTTTTGGAAGGCGGCATAGAAAAGCGTTTTCCTTAAAATGAAAATCGAAAGGTTACGGGATTTAATTTTTCTTTTCGTCTTGAACCCGATAAATGGTCACTTGATCGCCGCCGGAAGTCACCAGAAGCCCGTTAGGGGCCGTATCCATACCAAGAATGCCGTTAAGAGGAACGCCGGGTTGGGACGCGTCTTCCAAATCCCCCAAATGCTTGCCATCCACGGTAAATACCTGCGATGCGGCTCCCCAACAGCCCACAAACAACCTATTTTGAGCGTCGATGGCCAAAACGTTTGGCGGCACATGGGTCTTAATGATTCGAATGACTTTCCCGGAATCGTCAAATATTTCAACGCGATTATTGGCGCTCGAATCCGCCACATACCAATTGCCTTGGCTGTCCAAAATGGTCCCGCAGATTCCCATGAACTGGCCCTTCCCCGTGCCTTTTCCGCTCAAAGCTCCGATAATTTGTCCGTCCAAGGACAACTTTACGACGCGATAGTTGGCGACATCCGAAACCAGAAAAAACTTGCCGCCCCACGTAATATTCCTAGGACCGTAAAAAGACTGGAAATGGTTCAAATCGATAGTTCCGATGCTTTTCCCGTTTAAATCATAGCCTTTGATGGCCCCATTCCAGGTATCCATGACGAAAATGTGTCCTTGATGGTCGGTCACAATCGAGGAGGGCTCGTGCAATTCATAGGGGCCCTTGCTTCCATACTTTCCCCATTGACGAATCAGTTTCCCGTTGAAGTCATAGATTAAAATCCTGCAACCGCTCGTGTCCGCCACGGCAAACTCGGTGGGGCTTACGACCACTACCGCATTAGCTGACATCGGTTTACCCGTCGTATCGGTTCCGGTTAAGTGAAGCACTTGTTGAACCACAAAATGTTTGTCAAATCCCTTGAAGGAAAACAACGCTTTGCCCGACCGGAAAGAATTAAAGGCGTCAATGGCGATCAATACCACGATTAAAATGAAAAACCATTTTAAGAAGCCCCCGCCTTGGGCGCCCGGCGCGGACTGGGACGGCGGAACGGCCGCCGCGGAATCCACGCTTGTTTTCCGATTATTTCTCTTACTTTGTTTCTTCGCATTACCCCGAGCCATGCATCCTCCTAAAAGTTCGATTGAAAATTATGAGCTAAGGAAAAAAACCAAAAAACGTGAATTCCCATGAATAAAAGGCTATATATAATCCCCAAACATTAAAACCGAATTATATCCGACCGCGCCGCTTCGATCAATTATCCGCCTTAACAAACCATCGTTTACCGTTGAATAATATCAACAGAATGGACTTTTTTGGGGTAATATTTAACCTTCTGCGTTTTAAAAACACCCAAAGAGCGAAAATGCCATCTCAACCCACGAACCCTCACGCTATCCCGGTCAAACCCCATCCCATTTCCGGAATCTGCCAAGCTTGTCAAAGCAAAAGTTTTAAACTCTATGTCCGTAACATGTATCAATTTCAGGACAAAAAGTATGATTTGATTCGGTGCGCTTCCTGTGGCTTGGTTCAAGTCAATCCCATGCCCTCCAACAAAACCATCACCAAGCTTTATGATTTACCCGATTATTTTGAATTGGACTATGACTGCGGCATCACCAGCGGCTCTTATTTCGAGAACCGGGAATCCATTCTTCAAAGACACCGCTACGCGTTGGATATCTTCAACAGCCTGGGAACCCGGGGTAATTTTTTGGAAATCGGGTGCGCCGGGGGCTTTTTCCTGGATATCATGAAAGCCAGCGGATGGAAGGTTTGGGGTCTCGACCTTTCCAAAGCCGCTGTCGCTTTCGCCAAAAAAAGAAAATTAAACGTCCTTAATAAGGACCTTTATTCGGCCAGATTCAAACCCAATACATTCGACGCGATCTTGATGGGAGATGTGTTCGAGCACGTACCCGATCCCGTTGCCTTTTTAAAAGAGACCCAAAGAATCCTAAAACCCGGCGGCACCCTCATCATCAAAACACCCGCCTACATCAATACCCCTACTTTTCGAATCGCCTACCGGTTATCTCGAATGTTTAAGTTTGTTATTCCGAAAAAAAATAAATTTCTTTCTATTTTAAAAATTCCCGATCACCGGATCATCCTCAATCGGCCTTATCATTTATACGAATATAGTCCCCATAGCATGAAGGCGCTTTTGGAAAACACCTCCTTTAGTCAGGCTCGCATCAGCGGAGCGGTCATCCAATTGTACTTTTTCCAACAACTGACCTCTTTCCCCTTGCCCACCTTTTTGCTAAGCCTGGCTTTTCACCTCTTGAATTTATTCTCAAAAACTTTCAATTACCCCCTGGGTACCATGGTTTCAATTGTCCGAAAATAAGCTCAGGCCTTCTTAGGGCGTCGTATAAGACGCTTTTTACGGACAATCATGAAATACACTATTCCCCTTTGATCCTTCTCATTCAACGTATCCCGAAAAATCGGCAAAAGAAACTTGGGCAGCCAAAACCGGGGAATGAGAACCCAACGACCGCAAAAGGCCTTTAAAAACTTCCCCCAAACCGCCGCGATCAAAAAGCGGTCATAAACCCGAAAAGCCCGTCGGGACATGATATATTCCGCTTTTTCCAAGACGAGCCCATGGGCCTTGAATTTTTTCTCCCAGAGTTTTTTTCCGTAAACATGGTAGTGTTTGAAAACATGGTTCAGTGAGCGGTTATACCATTGGGCCGCTTGATTAAACCCAACCGCCTTAAACAGCTTTTGATAAAAAGAATCCCGATTGTAGTATTCGCTCGGGACGGTCATCAAAAGGCGCCCGCCGGGCTTTAAAACCCGCTCGATTTCGGCCAAGCCCTGATCAATATCCGGCACATGTTCCAAAACGCAATTACTGATCACGGTTTGAACGCTGGAAGCCGATAAAGGGAGTTTCCCCACGCCGGCGTTTACAACCCTTTTATAGTTCCCCCGTTTAACCGCCCGGCGGACTTCCGCCGGATCGGGGTCAATTCCGATATCGATTTTTTCCTTAAAAACCGCCTGGGTGAAAAAGCCGTCCCCGCAGCCCACATCTAAAACCGGATGAAGCACCTTTTCTTCCGCGAAACGCTCGCACTCAAAGCTGCGCCAAAGGGAATGCGCGATCGGGTTCCGAACAACGTAATATTTGAAAAACTCTTCACGGGATTTCATCGGGAGTTTCAAAGACGACCCACCCAGCTTAAAAGCCTGAGTTTAAAAACCGTCTTGGCGAAATTGACCAACTCGGATAAATTTAACTTGCTCTCGCCCTCGTGCCGGTTCACGAAAATAATGGGAACCTCGATAACTTTAGCCTCGAGCCGCAAAGCCCGGTAAAGAATTTCCACTTGAAACGCGTATCCCTTAGAAAATATCCGCTCCAAGCGGATGCCCTCGAGCAGATCCGAACGATAACATTTATACCCGCCCGAGCAATCTTTTTGCCGGATGTTTAAGAGCGCTTTTAAAAAACCATTGGCGAATTTGCTGATCAGAAAACGCCCCATTCCCCAATTCACCATTCCCCCGTCTTTCACGTAACGGGAACCAATCACCAAATCATAGTCTTTCATCAAATCGATCATGACCGGAATATTGGCGGGGTCGTGGGAAAGATCGGCGTCCATGGCCAGGACATATTGGTATTTCTTTTTCAGCGCGTATTGAAATCCGGCCACATAGGCGGTACCCAAGCCCATTTTTCGGGGCCGATGCAAAACATGGACCAAAGAATCTTTTTTGGCCAACCGATCCGCCACCGCGCCCGTTCCATCCGGAGACCCGTCGTCCACGATCAATAGCTGCGCGTCTCGGACATATTGCCGAATTTTAAGATAGAGGGATTGAATGTTCTTCTTTTCGTTGTAGGTCGGGATAACGATCAAGACTTTATTTTTCAGTTTTTTTTTCAAATCAGGTTACACCCTCCAATAGGTTTAAAGATTTTCACCGCCGGCTATTTTACCGGGGCCAGGGGGGGTAAAAAACGCTCGATTTTACCCGCGTTACGCTCGGTCACGTAAACTTCACCCTCCGGGCTCACCGCGACGCCCGAGGTATTGTCAAATCCGTTTCCTTTGGCTTTATAGATCGCCATCAATTTCCCGCCAGGGGTGAATTTCATGACTGAATTTTCACTCGTGTTCGTGACCCAAAGAAACCCATTCTGAAAGGCCAAATAAGGCGTCTCAGAGTTTTTCCCCCGCCAAGTCGGGATTTTAAAGGCCCCCATAAACTTTCCAGCGGGATCAAATTTTTGCACCCTAAAATTATCCGTATCCGCCACGTAAACTGAGCCTTGGGGATCCACCACGCCGCCAATGGGCTCCTTCAATTTTCCGTCTTCGGACCCAAACCCGCCCCATTCCTTTAAAAAATTACCCTCATTGTCAAAAACTTGAACCTTGTGATTGCCCGTGTCCACCACGTAAATGGTTCCATGGCCATCCCCCATAATTCCCTTGGGACCGTAAAAACTATGTTCCCATAGTTTTAAAAAATGACCTTTGGAGTCAAACTTTTGAATCCGGTAATTAAAGGTGTCACAAACATAAATGTTGTCCTGGGGATCGACATAAACACCGCTGGGCTGCTCAAACTCCCCTTGGCCCTTTCCTTCCTTGCCAATTGAGAAAACGAGTTTACCCGTCGAGTCGAACTCCTGAAGGCGGTGATTCCCGAAATCAGTGGACACAAAATTCCCGCGCGAATCAACAGCCACATCCCAAGGCTGTTGGAATTGCCCCGGCAAACTGCCAGGCCCGCCCACCGACAAATCCGGCTGAACCTCAATGGTCTTGGCTAAGAACAAGGCCTTGTGGAGCTGGTTCATCGTTACATAAATGATGATCGTCAATAGCGCCATCACCAAAAAGGTAAATAGAACCTTCAAGCCCTTATTTTTGCCTTTTGCCTTTTTTTTCTTCTTTTTAGACTTGGCCATGACGGCTCCTTGCTTTTGATCTTACTGGACGATCTTTCCTTGGCCCGCCAACTTGAAAATTTTCCCCGCCTTGGCATCGGTGACATAAAGATCCCCGTCCGCGTTTACCGCGATTCCAATGGGGACTTGAACGATCGGGTTTCCACTGGCATCCTTGGCGATAGTCGGCAGTTCGGTTCCATCCAACTGATAGCATAAAATCTGGCTTCCCCGGCCGTCGGTGGCGTAAAGAATACCCTTGGCCTTATCAATGGCCAAATGCGGCTCCATATCCACTTGGTCTTTCACCCATCCATGAACCGGCCACTGCCGGATGAAAACCCCGTTCGGATCGAAAACTTGGATTCTAAAATTCAGGCGATCCGCCACATAAACATTGCCGGCCTGATCCAAAGCCAGGCCGATCGGCTCGTTGAATTCGCCCGGCTTGTCGCCCTTTTGGCCCCAGGTTCCGGCCCGCGCGCCCTTCGCGTCAAACTTAACGATCCGGTGCTTGCCGGTGTCCGACACATAAATGGATCCTTTGGAATCCACCAAAATTTCCCGAGGGCCATAAAAACCGTCTTCCGACGTGATGACTCTCTTGAATTTTCCATCGGTTGAAAAAACTTGGAGGCGCTCATTCCAGGTATCGACCACGTAAACCAGGTTATCCGGCCCCACCATAACGCCATTGGGCTCATTTAATTTTCCCAGAGAAAGCGCCGACAAACTTTTAGCGTCGCCGTTCACGCTGGCGAACCCACCAAACTCACGCATGAATTTCCCGGTCTTTCCGTTCAGCTTTTGGATTCGGTGGTTGCGGCTATCCGCGACATAAATGTCACCGTTCGCGTCCAGGGCGATTCCACGCGGATAGTTAAATTGTCCGCTTCCGTTTCCCGGTTGGCCCCCGGATTGCAGAACTTCACCGCCCGGTGCCGCCGCCGAAAGCACCACCGGTTTGGGCTTGGAACCCGTCATCGCCAGGATGGCCAGAACCCCCACCAAAAGAAAAATGAAGGCCAAAACAAGGTCTTTACTGGTAATGGTGTAATCACCGATCTTAAACATTCCCGCCTCCCAATCAAAAAATTAAATGATCCTATGGATTCAACTTGTACAGCGCCGAATCTCCAAAAACAAAGACCGGATTACCCAACTGACCAAACTTCGCCAGACCGTCCAAATGGTCTTTGTATTTCTGCCGTTCCAACCCGCCAACATAAACATAATTCACGCCGTATTTCAAAAGAAGGGTTTTGGCTTGGGTGATGTCCGTGGTGGAATAGATTGTATCAATATCCTGGCGACGGTTCAGGATCGTATCCGTCGGATCCCCCCCGCGGACCGCCGCCTTATCCCAGGCCCCCCGCCATTGGGCTTCATGAAAATCCCATCCTAAAACAGTCGGATAACCCGTATTCGTGGCGATCCGCGCGTATTCGCTGTAGGAGCCACCCCAAGCCTCTAAAATAACCGGCAGCTTGTTGCCTGCCGGCTTTAAATTATTTCGAATCCAGTCGACCGTTTGAAAATCACCCGGATAAGTACGGCTGAAATAATCCGTTCCATCCAAGGTTAAAGAAGCCATGGAGCTCCCCGCCAGCCTTTCCGAGAGCGTTAAAAATGGATAAAGTCCCGCCCCCAACAGGGCCAAGCCAAAGGCCCCGCCCCAAACCGACCGCTTCAGGATCGACCAATGGGGCCATTGATTTTCCATCAGCCATTTAAGGCAGGGGGCCGACGCGACGCTTAGAAAAATCCAAGCTTGATAATGAAATTTAAATACGGTGTTCATCCGGTAAAGCGAACTGCCTGAAAAGTGATCTTTAATGTACAGAACCTCGCAAAAACCGATAAGCCCAAAGGCGAGCAGGATCAAAAGCGTGGCGAATATCATCTCCCGGTTTTCCGACTTGCGGCTCAAGGAAACCATTGAAAAAATAAAAACGATCAAACATAAAGCGAAAACCGACAGCCGGACGGGGCTTAAGTTTAACAGCCCCAGAAAAAGGACAAGACCGCAGGCAAAGACCCAGCCCCTCCCCCACTTTGAAAAGGAAGACAGCCATTCGGATCCTTCCAGAAAAAAAACGCGCAGAGGCTCAAAAGGAATCGGGACGACATCCTGGTTGGAAACCGACGCCAATTCCCCTCCGCACTGCCCACAAAATTTTTTTCCAAAATTTTCCCGTCCGCAAACCAAACACACCAAACCGGCGTCTTTGGACGCCTTACCTTTAGCCTCTTTAGCGGAAAAGGCCTGTAAAGCCCGGGCGATCAAAACGGGAAAAATAATCAGGAAAAATAAACCAAAAATGACGAGTAGATAATAGAGATCGGTCCGATCCTTGGCCAAGCCCAAACCATTGGCCTGGGATTGAAACCGCGCGTAAAAGGGAGCGAAAAGAATGAAGCAAGCGGCCACAATGGGAAGACCCACCAGACTCAAACCTTTAAACCATTGGGCCTCGGAACGCGGGGCGGCCCAGCGCTGTTGGAGCGCCAAACAGAGTCCCAGCAACAAGAGAAGCATGGGAAAATCCCAGCTGTTCATGAAAGAGGCCGAGCCAAATATGACCGCCACCAAAATCCATTGAGGGATTTGTTCGGTGAAGCGGGCGCCAAATAGGCCCAAATTCGGTAAAGGAGCCTTCATCAAATTCAAACAAACCGACAGCGCCAATAATCCGAAAGGAATGGCCATTACATGGGGATGTAAATCCGACAAAAAGAAACTAAAAGAGGGAAATTCATTGATCATCTTGTCGGTCGGCGGAACCGGAATAATACGGGAGGCTTGAAAGTAATCCCAATAATGCTGGATGGGACTGAATAGAAATCCAAAAAAACCGGATAACCCGGTCGCGGCCTCCGGATTAGCTGGAAAGTTATAATAGGTAATTCTAAGATCGCCCAAACTAAAATTTTGAAGGGCCCTGTGCCAATAGTCCAAATTGCCTAAAACAGTCACCGAAACCGCTGAGAAAACCGAATAACGATAACGCTGGGTTAAGTTATAGGCTAAAGAAAAAGCCGCCACAGCGGCCAAGGCCCAAATTAAAACCACGCCTAGATTGTAACCCACCCCTGAAAACACACCCGTTAACCGGGACAAAACCGAGATGATCAAATATCCAAAATAATAATAAGAGATGCTTCCGCCCGAAAGCCAAGGGTCTTGCGGCGGCATGGAAGGCGAGGCCAATATGCCGTTGATCATGGCGAAATCCATCGGCTTTTCGGTACCCACGATATCGTGGGTACGCATTTTGTAGGCTCCGGCGGCTAAAAAACCCACAAAAAAAAGCATTTCCACGACCAGCGCGTATCCCAATCGTTCTTTAAAAAATTTGAGAATGGAGCCCCATGTTTTTGAAACGAGCAGGCCCGAAAGGAGTAAAAGAATTAAGAGTGAAAAATAAATTGTTAAGCTGCTAAAACCAAAATAACCAAATATCCAGGTGAAATAGCCCAAAAGAAGCAACGCCAAAACTTTACTGATGCCATAACCTTTGTCCGGAAGGTGCCGAAACGTTAAAAAGGTGACCGGCAAGAGCAGCCATCCGAGGATCACCACCAGCAACCACCAACTCAAAAGCGGACCCATTCACTCAACCTCCAAAATTAATAGACACCCAAACTCAATCAGGACTTTTCCGCCGGTGGATTATAGTAAATTTCAACCTTCGGATTTTTATAAATCAGCGGTAAAAAGGTGGAGAATTTCGCCAAGCCATCCGGATCGTAACGCTTGCGCGGATCCTCCTCGCCCCGCTCCAGGGGTCCAATCACAATCAACCGAACCCCATAGGCATCCATCAGGTTTTTCGCCAACTGGACGTCATGGGTATTAAAAATAGTCTCGGTCGTGGAATAGCGTTGGCTGATCTCAGCGTCTTCCCAACTCCCCACCCATTCCCGCACATGCCCGTCCCATCCCATTAAAGCCGGGATTCCGGTGAAAATGGAATAACGGGAACCCCAGGTGTTATACCCAAGCCCGACCGCCTCGATTAAACAAGGCTGGCCCGGGACCGTTTCATTTAAGAAACGAATGGCGGCCGCGTCTCCCGGGTTTTCCATTTTCAGATAGGTCAAGCCATTGAGGGTGGGCGAATCGGATGAGCCAAACGAGGCTTGCCGGCATTTGCTGAAGGTGGCGGCCAAGGGATAAATCAAAACCATCACGCTTAAAACCACCGCCAAGGATTTCCAGCTCGCCACGGCGATTCGCATCCCCTTGTTTTTCTTATTTTCCAAAAATAAATGAAGGACAATCAAAACAAAAATCACCAAACTCGCCGGGAATAAAAAGCCGGTATCAAAGCTCCCCAGAAAACGCTGAGCCACGTATAAAAGCGACGTATAGTCTCCGTTGGGCAATAAAGGCAGTATCAAAACCGGGAATAAAACGCCCCCGAGGGTATAGACGATCCAGGGCGCCAACCAATCTTCCAGGAAGATCCAAGCTAAAATGCTCAGCACAAGAAATAAATTTATGAAATAAATCAAATTCGAAGAACGAGAAAAAAGAATCTCGTCCAAAAGAACATGAAGCAGCCAGGAGATCACCACAAAAGAAAATCCGGCCAAAACCATTTCGGACAGTTTGGTTTCCTTTCGAACGGACTTCAACAACTCCGACGCGAAGTTCCAAAGTCTTGGCGCCAAGGCGCCGGTCGCGATGGACGCCAAAATCCAGGCGTCAATGCCGAATTTGAACAGCGTGTTATTGCGCATACTTTCGTCGCCCATGTACTCGCTGATGGCGAAAATTTCCAGCGTGGCCGTCACCAAGAAAAAGAGACCAATGAGGATAAACGCGAAAGAGAGCTTTTTATCTTTTTGAGCTTGGACCGCCAAGCCCAGATTCAAGAAACCCAATATCCAAATGGCGGAAAAAAGTCCCAAACCCAGAAAAAGCGGGCTGTCGTGAAATAAAGGGAAAACACCGGTGACGATGAGGCCCACCCAAACCAGGATTAAAACCCCAGCCGCGGCCCCAAACGCTGGAATTTTTCTCAGATAAAGCGGCAAAATCAACAATCCAAAAATCACGGCCGCCAACAGCAGAGCCCAAACACTTCGATTCTGGGGATCCACCCAATGGATCCAAGATCCCCCAATAATGAAAAGGCACAAAGCCAGCCCCAGGAAAAACATGCCCTGGACCGCGTTTTGCGGTTCAAAAAATCTCTGAAAAAACACCTCGCAAGTTCCAAGAAAACCCTCAAAATCCCAAGAAATTCTCCATTTGCCTTTGCCGATCCAATTTCCTATCGGCTTGGCATAAACCAGCAAGAATCCCCAAACCATGACCGAGAGAAACGCGCCGTAAATCGTGAAATAATTTCCCCAGGCGGTTCGGATATAGGGCAACACCCACAAAATTTTGCTTTGTTGCGGAACAAAAGTGGAAAAGAAAGGATCCCATAACACCCGCGCCGAAAGACCCACACCGGCCAAAAACAATCCGCAAATTAAAAATTGAATCGACAAGGGCTGGGTTATTTTCCGCGAGTACAAAATCGAGCAGGAGATCAAACTCGCCGCCAGAAGACCGATTTCAAGGTTTGTCGTCGTCCCGCCCAGCACGGCGGGATTATCCGAGGGATGGATTTTGTTAATAGCGGCCAGAAGAACAAAAACCGCCCCAAAAACAGTGGCCGTTATCTTAAATCCATCCACCAAAGTCTTACGGGGAAAAGACGCGAGCATCTTTAACAGCAACGCGATCACCAGCAGCGCGCTCCATGTCAGGGTGTCCCAGGTGTTTAAGAAAGCCAGGCCGCCTAAGAGAAAACCCATTCCCAAGAGCAAGGGCCACTCAAACCTGATTTTGGTTCCAGCGGAATTCGAGAAATAAAAAGACATGATCAGTCCGACTAAAAGCATGGCGAAAGGCATGGCCAAGGTATGGGCGTGCATATCGGCGAAAAGCACGCTGAAGTATGGAAACTCGTTGATCGAGTGCGGAATCACCCGGGAGGGACCCCAATAATCGAAGGTGGAGTTCCAAAGTCCGCTCAAAGTCCAATCATTACGCGATAGGCAATCACCGATGTCGCGCAAATATTGTTTGGCGCCGTCCAAATTGCCCGCGGTGGCGCAAAGAAGCCCGGCAATGATCCCGCCGCTCAGTTTCTCCGATAAGGCATAAGCCAAACTAAAAGCCGCCGAAAAAATAAGGGCGAAGAGGGTGATGATCGCCAAGTTGTAGGTCACGGCAGGAGCCAATCCCAGGGTCTTGGTTAAAATTCCCATCAAGATGTGGCCGAAATAATAGGGATATCCGATCGGCTGTCCCGCCATCCACATGTTTTGTGGAGGGAAACTGTCCCCGCGAACCACGGAGGATAAAAAGCCTAAATCCATTCCCGCTTCCCCACCGCCGTTATAGCCAGAACCGCTGGGATCATGGATATGAGGATTAAAAACACGGACCAAGGTGAAAAGGGCGAAAGCCCCGATGAAAAAAACGTCCTGAATCAACCAAACTTTATGCCACCGGCTCCAGATCGATTTCAAGCCTTTGCCGTGAAAAAACAGACCCAAGCCGCTGCCAACCGTTAAAAACAAAATCCAAGCCCAACAATTGAAAGTCGAAAAATAAAAAATCTTGAAATGGAAGCTAAACACCTTCCAACTGAACGAGGAAATCCAAACCAACCAAGCAAAAAGAATCATCCCTAAAATTTTGCTCAAGGAGTAAGCGGCCGCCGGCATGGATTCCATCAGCTTGAGCGATAAGGGAAAAGCCAATAGGCCCAGGAAAATAATCAGCAACAACCAACTCAGCCAAGCCCGAATTTGATAACCCAGCGTCTCGTCGGATTGTTGTTTTTGCTCAAAAGCGGCTAAATCGGTTTCCGTCACTGGGTGATCGGTTAAATTTTTTAAAACCTGAAGCGTACCCGCGGGCGGAAGTCCCGGCGCTCCCAAAGGAACCACGATCGTCGGTTCGGGCGTTGGGATCGGCGTCAATGATTCCAGCCGCTTCTGCACGGCGGGCTTGGGCGGTTGGGCGGTTGCCGTCAGAATCCTCTGCAGAGGGGTGGAATCTTTTGCCACGGGTGTCGGCGCCAAAGAACCCGTCGAAGCGGGCGCCGCGGCCAGCCGTTGTAATAAACCGTTGTCGGATAAATATTTCTGCCGACCCGCAATAAAGGCGTCCACATTTTCAGGCGTGATGGTTCGCATTACATCCCGGTCGATTCCCTTCACGTAATCATCCGAGTCCAACAACTTCAAAATTTGATCCGGCGGAACCGTTTCAAACTTTTTGAAAATATAAACCCGGGGATGGTCGTAAACCGAGAAAGATTCCTCCGCCATATCGTCCGGATGCTCCCACCCAAAAAGCGAGGGAAAGTTATGGAATTCACCCACCATTTTGTAGCCCAATAAACCGGACCACAGGAGCCGGTAATAGCGGGACGTAATAGGATAAGCATTAAAACCAGTCCGCTTAAATTCGGGCGTGCAATTGGTCAGCGTATACCAAAGCTTTTTGGACGAAATGCTGATGTAATCGCCTTGCTGAAGCGTGTTGGCGTAGTAATTTCGCTTCACCGGACTGTCGTCCGTGGGATAACCGAACATTTCATAGGGCGTGATGTCTTGGGAGCGATAAAGGCTCGGGCTCATAAAATGATCGAGCCGGGCGTCTTGCTGCGGCGTCATATCCACGGGAAGTCCGTCACCCCAAGCCTCATTGAAGATCAGCGAGCCCGGCGGGACGTTCTTATAAATCCATACGGAAGCGTCAAGCCAGGGATGCGGGAATCGATACACATGCATATAGGCCGTGGAATAAAATAGGCTTCCGCCTAATACGATTGAGAGCAGGGCGATTTTAAAACCTTTGGCCAAGGCCGGAGTCTTTTTCAACCAGTCAAAGAGCTCCGTCAATAAGCGGGCGCCAAAAATGCAGAAAAACGGTATCAAGGGAACCATATATCGAATGAACTTTGTGTTCCACGCCCCGATGAAACCGAAATAAGGAATAAACCAAATCAAAAGCATCAAATCGGGGACAAAAGGCGAAATCCCCTTTTGGACTAAAAACGGAACCGGCAAAACGTAAGACTCGGACACCCGAAACAAAGAAAGCACGAAACGCCCAATCACCCAAATCGATCCCAAAATCACCGTTACGCCTAAAGGCCACCACAATTCAACCGACATTAGGTTCTGAAGATGAAACAAGTAACGGAAAGTATCTTTAAACTGCAAAACGTAGCAAGCGTCCGCGATGGAAACCACATGCCATTCATAATTCATCGAATTTTGAAATCCGGAAAAATCAAGAAGCGACCAAGGCGATAGCAAACAAAACATCAAAAAAGATAAGGCACCGGCCGCCACCAGCTTGATCCAGTATTGGGCCTGTCCGCGCACGACCTTGAATTCAACAAAACCCCAAAAACACAAAACCAAACCCACCCCGACAGCCAGAACAAAAAAAGCCAGCCAAACCGGGGGGATGACCGAGCCGTCGCCGTTGTAGAAAAGATCTTGGGCGACGCCCTTGAGCTTGTATCCTACGACCACAAAAGCCGCCAACGTGGCCACCGGAACCGCCGCCGCCAGAATCGTGAAAATGTCTTTGTTATCGGAGTTTTTGCGGTCTTCCCTCAACCAATCTTTTTTGCTTTTCGCGGCGAGAAAAAGAATGTGCCCCAGTAGGAGAATTAAGAGGTAATAAAGGGAGCTGGTTTTCGCCGCCATCGAAATGCCAAAAGCGGATCCCGTGAGTAAATAACTTTTCCAACTACCATTCTCGCGGATGTCGCAGGCAAGTGTGGCGACGACCACCAGCATCAGCGTGATGAGAGATTCCGTGATGCAGTAATGGGCGACTTGGATACTAACCACTGAAAAGGCGAAACAAGCGGCGGACAGAAGCGCCAACCAGGGCTTACCGTAAAGCCGGTTGACCAAGACATAAAGCGCGGCGATCGTTGCGGTTGAAAAGAAAGCGGCCCAGACACGGCCAATAATCATCAAACTGCCGTAATCCACGTACTGGATGCCGCCGTGCTGAAGCGAAGCGAAAACCGTCCACAAGGCCAAAAAGGCCAAAAGAACCCTGCCCCACCGGGTGACCCAGGCCAGCCAAGCGCCCAAAACCAAAATGAGAAGGGTAAAAGCGGTCGCGCCAAAAGTGTGCCCCCAAGCGTCGGGCAAAAAGAGAGGAAGGACTCCAAATAAAAAGATTGATCCGCTGGCCGCGTAAAAAGGGATTCCGAGCCAATCCGCCTCGAGTATTTTCGAAAGTAACGCGGAAACCACAAAGGCTGTGACCGTGACCCAGCCAAAACAGGACAATCTTGCCGGCCAATCCTGTAAGGCGTTAAACCAAATAGCGAAAACAGGAAAAAACTTCAACAACAAAGCCAGGGAAAATAAGAGAACCGACAAACCAAAAGCGGCTATCTTATATTTTTCCTTTTTAAAAAACCAAAACCCAAGGCTTGAAAACCCCAAAATAATAAGCCAATAGAAACTCTGGGCAAAACCTTGATGAGCCCCGAAGGCCTGCGCTAAAACTTGCGGCGTCGATAACAATTCACCCGTCGCCCGGTACAGAAACACGGGAAGCTGGCCGTAGGCGAAAAACTGGACTCTAAAACCATTGGAAGCTTGAATGCCGGCCGTTTGCCCCAGAATATTGCGTTCATCGGGATGAAAAGAATGCTCATAGTCCCAATTCGGGTTATAGAAACGAAAAAGGCCGCCCACTAAAAGAGACAACATTAAGCCCAAAACGGGTTTGCGCCAAAAACCTTCCGCCCCCAACGGGTTTCTCTTTGTTTTCACGAAAACGATTCCTTGGGAAGAATAAAGTGGATCAATAATAAAAAAGCGTTAAATAGTATATCCCATCTTTCTCCAAAAAAATTCAAACTTTTAGGGCTCCTTGACCCGCCGGCCTATTGAAAACGGACTTTTATTTCCGCCAGTTTTTCTTGGAGCGTTCAAAAGAAGTTTTCATTAAAGCCAAATCCTCATTTCGGCCTTCTTTCATCTGAAAAAGCAAACGAATATAAGTATAAAAGCTCAAGGCCAAAACAATAAAACCGTCCCAGACCGTGGTCCCCGCCCGGTAATAAGCGATATCCACCCGATAATCGTTATCGATCCGGCATCCCGTCCGCGCGCAGATGAGGGCGATCTCCTGAGCGCAGGAATATTTCACGCCCGTGTAATAAGCCAATATCTTTTCCAAAACCCGGACCCGCAAAAGCCTTAGACCCGACTCCACATCCTGGTACTGAAACCCGGCCAGCCGGGAATTCGTCCAGGTCAAAAACTGGTTGCCCAGGATTTTGTAGCGGGGATAAACCGAAAAATTTCGGCGGGTCAAAACCACGTCGACCTTTTGGCGTTTCATATAAAGGGCCAAACGACGAATGTATTCAGGTTTATGCTGCCCATCGGCGTCAATCGTGACAACCACATCGTTGTCATTGACCAGTTTTCGGCGCCGCAGGTAAAGCACGAACAAAAAGCCTTTTTTTAAAGCGCCCGCCATTCCGACATTCGCGGGTAAATCGACGATAAAGGTTTTTTTGTATTTTCGGCTGAACTCCCGAAGCATTTTCAGGGAAGAATCATCTGACCCGTCATTCACGCAAACCAAAAGATCGACTTGTCGATGAATCCTCGGCAAAACGTTTTCCAATGTCTTCTGCTCATTGAAAACGGGCACAACGGCGATTAATCGCGTCAAAGGATCCTCACGATGGTAAAAAAAAAGCCCGAATCCCTCCCTGCGGGAGGATTCGGGCTCTCAAAATTTCGTTAGAACAAAAATTCTTCGTAAGCTTGGGTCAAATCGGTCGTCGGCAAATGACTGGCGTCCTGATAGGGCGCCTTCGCCGGGACATATTTTTTAAGCATGGGCGCTTGCGCTTGCATGCGCTCCACATAGGTCGGAAGCTTGATTTCATAAAAAACGCCGACCGGAATCCGATCCCCTTTGAACTGGGTCCACTCGAAGGCCTTCTTTTTTTTCTCATTCACTTCGTCAATGTTCGTCGGATCTTTCACCGCGCCATCGTGTCCCGCCTCGTTGATGTTGAAAACCCGGGGCAACACGTTGATCTCGCCTTCCACCTTGACCTTTTTGTTGAACCATTCGGTGGTATGGATATCGTTGAAAGTGGGGCATGGTTGGAGCACATCCAAGAGCGCCATACCCTTGTGCTCGATCGCGCGCTTGATCATCTCTTTTAAGTGCTTGCCGTCGAAAGCGTAGCTGCGTCCGATCCAGGTATATCCGGCGCTTAAAGCGAGAGCCAAGGGCTGAATCGCGTCGTTGGTGTTTGGAAGCGGCAAGGATTTGGTCTGTTGGCCCCGGCCCAGCGTGGGAGAGGCCTGTCCCTTGGTCAATCCATAAACTTCATTGGTCATGACGATATAAGCCATATCCACGTTACGACGGCCCGCGTGCACGAAATGCCCGGCGCCGATACCATAGCCATCCCCATCCCCGCCCACCGCCACCACTTCCAGGTCGGGATTGGCGAGTTTGGCGCCCGTGGCGAAAGGCAATACCCGGCCATGCAGGGTATGCACCCCATGGGTGGCCATATAGTTGAAGACCTTGCCCGAACAACCGATCCCCGAAAACACCATGGTTTCCCATGGCGGCAAAGTTAGCTCAGCGCAGGCCTGTTGAACCGCCTGAAGAACACCGAAATCGCCGCAACCCGGACACCAATCGTTATGGACATCGCTTTTATAAGCCGCGACAGTTAACGGCGTTTGTAGTTTAGAGACCATAAGTAAGCACCACCTTTTCCACGGACATTCCCATCATGCCATCGATCTCCGATGCCACTTCTTTTTTTTGAATTTTCTCCACCGCGTCCACGATTTCGTTGAGCGACATTGGCCGTCCCGTGTACTTCACAATCTGGGACGAAATAAAAATACCGGTTCTCATGCGGATCAAGGCGCCCAGCTGCGCGCCCAGGTTGCTTTCAACCAAGATCAGCTTTTTCGCCTTCTTCAGCAATTTCTCAGTTGCCATCGGGAAAGGATGCAACATCCGGTAGGTCAACACATTGGCCTTAATTCCCTTTTCTTTCAGCGGCGAAAGCGTGTCGAGCAAAACCCCCGAGGTCGTTCCCCAGCAAACCAAGGTGACGTCGGCGTTCGGATCCCCCTGCATAAAATACTGCCGGTCTTCGGGGATCTGTTCCAGCATCAGCTTGTATTTATTCATCCGCTTTTCGTGCATCTTTTTACGGGTTTCCGGATTTTCGGTGATATGGCCGTAATCATCGTGCTCATCGCCGGTCATCCAGTAGGGGCTCCCCTCCTGGCCCGGATAAGGACGAGGAGAAACACCGACCTTGGGATCCGGTCTAAAGCGCGGGAAACCTTTTCCATCCGCGATTGCCGATTCCAGCTCCTGCGTAGTGGCCAAGCGTCCCCGATCAATGACCAGGTCGCTTTCTTTAAATGGCGTGATCGTTTGAATGCTGTGGGTCAAAAACTTATCGTTCAAAATAACGACCGGAGTTTGAAATTTATCCGCGTAATTAAAAGACTCAAAAGCTAAGTGAAAATGATCGTCAATGGTCGCCGGCGCCATCACCAAGCGGGGATATTCTCCGTGGCCGCCGAAAACGGAAAAAAGAAGATCGCCTTGTTCATGCCGGGTCGGAAGTCCCGTGGAAGGCCCGCCGCGTTGATAGTTAAAAACAACGATCGGCACTTCGTTCATTCCGCCCCATCCCATTCCTTCGGTCATCAGGCAAAATCCCGGGCCCGAGGTGGCCGTGGAGGCCCGCACGCCTGTAGTGGCTGCGCCCAAAGCCATATCGATGGCCGCGATCTCATCCTCGCATTGCACCACCGCGATTCCATATTCGGGATGGCTTTCCAAATAATTGCTCTCGTCCGTAGCCGGGCTGATCGGGTAATAGGTTTGGTACCGGCAGCCCGCCTTCAATTTCCCCAAAGCGGCGGCTTGGGCGCCGTTGATAAGAAAACGTTTGGGCATGTTTTTGTGAGGTTCCAGATGATAAGGAAATTGATCGTGCATCTCGTCCGGCAAAGCGTCCACGGCCTCATAAGCTTTTTTAACCGCGGCCATGTTGGTGGGCACCAGTTTCGCTTTTTTACCCGTGAACAAACGGGAAAGTGTTTCTTCCATATGGGAAATATCAAGCCGCAGCAAAGCCATGGAAGCCGCCACCGCGATCACGTTCTTCATGATGGCCAGTTTTCCATATTCCTCGCCCGTGACTTCAGCCACATGGCGAAGCACCATATTGAAATCGATGGGAAGCGTAATGACGCCGGATTTCAAATTCAGGTCATCCAGCATAATTTTCGTGGGGTCATAAATAATCGCCCCGCTCTTCACGACCTCATGAGCGTGAAGCCGGGCCGTGGAATCCTCGAAGGTCGCCAAAATGTGAACATCGTCCACATGGCTATGGATCGGTTCGTCCGAAACCCTCACTTGAAAATAGCTATGCTTGCCCTTGATGTTGGAATGATATTCCCGCTTCCCAAAAACCCAAACACCCGCCGTCGCGCAAGCCTGCGCGAAAAGATTCGCCGAGGAATCCACTCCGGTGCCTTGGGGGCCCCCGATCATCCAGGAAAAATTATTAACCACTCTCATTTTAGACCGCTCCCGCCCTTAAAAATTCTCTGATGAAAACGTTATTCTTCGTTGTAAATATACGAGTTTCTACTTTAAAAAACAATTCCATTGAATAAGTACCGTGGCGGACGTTCTAGCGCTCGTCCCGCAGCTCTTTGGCCCGGATCCGATCGCGAAGCTTGACCTTATCTGAAGGTTTCACTCGAGCCACCGGCTTGAGCTTCCAGACTTTTCGGATTTGGGCCGCGCTGGCCGAAATCTTTATTTTGAGCTTGTTTTTCGCCTTCACGCTGATCACCCCACCGTTATTCTGCGCTCGACCGGCCCATAATTCATTGAATTTCACCATTTCGGCAAAAAAAAACCCAGTTCCCTTTTCAGGAAACTGGGTTCAGGTAAATCCCGGCGACGTCCTACTCTCCCACTCAAGACATGAGAAGTACCATCAGCGCTGGAGGGCTTAACTTCCGTGTTCGGAATGGGAACGGGTGTTTCCCCTCCGCTATAATCACCGGGAAACATCAATCACAATATTGAAAACCAATACTGGACATTTTAGTTAACGATAGAAATACCACTTCTTGAACTAGAGGCATTAGTGAAGATGCGGCGGAAATGATACATATGATCAAGCCTCACGGCGGATTAGTACTGGTCAGCTTAACCCCTTACGGAGCTTACACACCCAGCCTATCAACCACGTAGTCTACGTGGAGCCTTTAGGGGACTTGTGTCCCGGGACATCTCATCTTGGGGTAAGTTTCACGCTTATATGCTTTCAGCGTTTATCTCGTCCGTATATAGCTACCCTGCAAACACCCTTGGCAGGATGACAGGAGTACCAGAGATACGTCCTTCCCGGTCCTCTCGTACTAGGGAAAGCTCCCCTCAAATGTCCTACGCCCGCACCAGATAGAGACCGAACTGTCTCACGACGTTCTGAACCCAGCTCACGTACCACTTTAATAGGCGAACAGCCTAACCCTTGGGACCTACTTCAGCCCCAGGATGTGATGAGCCGACATCGAGGTGCCAAACCTTGCCGTCGATATGAACTCTTGGGCAAGATCAGCCTGTTATCCCCAGAGTAGCTTTTGTCCGTTGAGCGACGGCCCTCCCACGAGGTACCGCCGGATCACTAAGCCCTGCTTTCGCACCTGCTCGACTTGTCTGTCTCGCAGTTAAGCTCCCATATGCCTTTACACTCGTAGGCGCGATTTCCAACCGCGCTGAGGGAACCTTTGGGCGCCTCCGTTACACTTTAGGAGGCGACCGCCCCAGTCAAACTGTCCAGCAGACATTGTCCCTGAGCCGGATAACGGCCCTAGGTTAGAACTTCAATACAACAAGAGTGGTATTTCACTAACGACTCCGGAGAGGCTGGCGCCCCTCCATCAAAGTCTCCCACCTATGCTACACATGTTAAATCAAAGTTCAGTGTCAACTTGCAGTAAAGCTTCATGGGGTCTTTTCGTCTAGATGCGGGTATCGAGCATCTTCACTCGAACTACTATTTCGCCGAGCATGTTGCCGAGACAGTGCCCAAGTCGTTACGCCATTCGTGCAGGTCGGAACTTACCCGACAAGGAATTTCGCTACCTTAGGACCGTTATAGTTACGGCCGCCGTTTACTGGGGCTTCGGTTCTGAGCTTCGCTTGCGCTAACCCATCCCCTTAACCTTCCAGCACCGGGCAGGCGTCACACCCTATACGTCGTCTTTCGACTTAGCAGAGTGCTGTGTTTTTGTTAAACAGTCGCTTGAGCCATTTCTCTGCGGCCTCTTCACGCGTTGGGCGCAAGCCCTTCACGCTACAGAGGCCTCTCTTTTCCCGAAGTTACGAGAGTAATTGGCCGAGTTCCTTGGCAACACATAACTCGAGCGCCTTAGGATTTTCTCCTCATCTACCTGAGTCGGTTTGCGGTACGGTCGCCTAAGACTCCCTAGAAGATTTTCTTGGCAGCGTAGAGTCAAAGACTTCGCCTTGCGGCTCGAGTAGTCCCTCGGTGTATATGGCTCGCGGATTTACCTACGAGCCCACCTATGAACCCCTCCCGGCACGACCATCGGCCGGGTTCTTCTATCTTCCTGCGTCTCTCCATCGGTGATAACGTCTTTTGGCGGTTCAGGAATTTTAACCTGATATCCATCATCTACGCTTTTCAGCCTCGACTTAGGAACCGACTTACCCTGAGCGGATTACCCTTGCTCGAGGAAACCTTAGATTTACGGCGAGCGTGTTTTTCACACGCTTTTTCGCTACTTAATCCGGAATGATCACTTCTGTTTCGTCCAGCCGTCCTTACGGTCGACCTTCAGCCTAGAACAGAACGCTCCTCTACCACTTGCACCCTCCGAGGAGGATGCAAATCCACAGCTTCGGTGACATGCTTGAGCCCCGTTAAATTGTCGGCGCGGAATCGCTCGAACAGTGAGCTGTTACGCACTCTTTAAATGATGGCTGCTTCTAAGCCAACATCCTGGTTGTTTATGCGACTCCACATCCTTTACCACTTAGCATGTACTTGGGGACCTTAGCTGATGGGCTGGGTTGATTCCCTTTCGACCATCAACCTTAGCGCTGACAGACTGACTCCTGGGATTACATTGACGGCATTTGGAGTTTGAAAGGATTTGGTAACCTGTTAAGGCCCCTAGCCCAATCAGTGCTCTACCACCGCCAACTACTTCCCAAGGCTATCCCTAAAGATATTTCGAGGAGAACCAGCTATCACGGAATTCGATTGGCTTTTCACCCCTATCCACAACTCATCCGAGCATTTTTCAACATACATCGGTTCGGGCCTCCACCTCGTGTTAACAAGGCTTCACCCTGGTCATGGCTAGATCATCCCGTTTCGGGTCTATTAAACGAAACTAAACGCCCTTTTAAGACTCGCTTTCGCTACGGCTCCACCCCTCAAACGGGGCTTAACCTTGCTTCGCCTAATAACTCTCCGGATCATTATGCAAAAGGCACGCGGTTACACTGATAGGCGCCACTAACCCGTAGGCTAGCAACCTCCTAAAATAGTGCTTCCACTGATTGTAAGCGTACGGTTTCAGGTACTATTTCACTCCCCTTTCGGGGTGCTTTTCACCTTTCCCTCACGGTACTGTTTCACTATCGGTCGTCAGTTTGTATTTAGCTTTGGACAGTGGTCTGCCCGGATTCCCACAAGGTTTCACGTGTCTCGTGGTACTCAGGAACTTGCATGGAGAGAATTAGATTTCGCCTACGGGGATTTCACCCTCTGTGTCGGACCGTTCCAGGCCCTTTGGCTATCCTTTTCCTTTGTAACTCCAAGGCCGTTCCGTAAAACGACCTAGCAAGCCCTACAACCCCTCATATACAACGCTTACGGGCTTAAACATACAAGGTTTGAGCTGTTCCCCTTTCGTTCGCCACTACTGAGGGAATCTGTTCGATTTCTTTTCCTCGGGTTACTGAGATGTTTCACTTCACCCGGTCGGCTCAACCCGCCCTATGAATTCAGGCGGGAGTCATGGAGGTTTGCCCCATGTGGTTCCCCAATTCGGACATTTCCGCTTCAAAGCCTATTGCCGGCTCCACGGAACTTTTCGCAGGCTGTCGCGTCCTTCTTCGCCATCTGACGCCAAGGCATCCTCCGTACGCTCTTAGTAGCTTGATCACATGAATCTTTGCCACCGCATAAAGAATCAAATCACTAATGCACTCGGTTCAGCTTACATAGTAGTATTTCTATCGTTTTTCAAAGAACTGGTCCGCCCCCCAAAGGAAACGGCTCGGTCAGTCTGGCCGACAAGCCTTCATCCGAAGATGAAAAGCTCCTTGAATTCCCCGCAACAGGCAAGATCTTCAAGCAACCTTAAACTTTTGCCGGGCATCCGTTGCCCTCAAATTGGTGGAGATGACCGGGATCGAACCGGTGACCCCCTGCTTGCAAAGCAGGTGCTCTCCCAACTGAGCTACATCCCCTCCGCCATCATCACCAGTCGGCCCACTCCAAAAATGGTGGGCCTAACTGGATTCGAACCAGTGACCTCACCCTTATCAGGGGTGCGCTCTAACCAACTGAGCTATAGGCCCATTCCAGGTCGGCGCAGGGCATGAAAACAACCATACCCAAAAGTTTAAACTCGACATACGAAAGAACCAAATCCGAATTGGTCCTTTAAAACTAAATAGTGCATAACTCGTTTGGGTATCCACTTGGAGTTACGGTATGAGCGCACCCTCAAAAGGGTTCCTCTACCATGTTCTCCATAGAAAGGAGGTGATCCAGCCGCACCTTCCGATACGGCTACCTTGTTACGACTTAGTCCCAATCACCAGTCATACCTTCGCAATCTGCCCCCCTTGCGGGTTAGCGCAATCGCTTCTGGTGCAACTGACTTTCGTGACTTGACGGGCGGTGTGTACAAGGCCCGGGAACGTATTCACCGCGGCGTTCTGATCCGCGATTACTAGCAATTCCAGCTTCATGGAGTCGAGTTGCAGACTCCAATCTGAACTGAGGCCGGCTTTTTGGGATTGGCTCCCCCTCGCGGGTTCGCAACCCTTTGTACCGACCATTGTAGCACGTGTGTAGCCCTGGATATAAAGGCCATGAGGACTTGACGTCATCCCCGCCTTCCTCCGGTTTGTCACCGGCAGTCTCTTTAGAGTGCCCAGCTTAACCCGATGGCAACTAAAGATAAGGGTTGCGCTCGTTGCGGGACTTAACCCAACATCTCACGACACGAGCTGACGACAGCCATGCAGCACCTGTCTCTCTGCCTCTTGCGAGGAAACCTACTTTCATAGGCGGTCAGAGGATGTCAAACCCAGGTAAGGTTCTTCGCGTTGCGTCGAATTGAACCACATGCTCCACTGCTTGTGCGGGCCCCCGTCAATTTCTTTGAGTTTCAACCTTGCGGTCGTAGTCCCCAGGTGGAGAACTTAATGCGTTAGCTGCGGCACTAGAGGAGTGGATACCTCTAACACCTAGTTCTCATCGTTTACGGCCAGGACTACCGGGGTATCTAATCCCGTTTGCTCCCCTGGCTTTCGCATCTCAGTGTCAGTTTCGGACCAGAGAGCCGCTTTCGCCACCGGTGTTCCTCCCAATATCTACGCATTTCACCGCTACACTGGGAATTCCGCTCTCCTCTTCCGTACTCAAGTCTCTGCAGTTTCAAAGGCAATGACCTGGTTGAGCCGGGCCATTTCACCTTTGACTTACAAAACCACCTACATGCCCTTTACACCCAATAAATCCGGACAACGTTTGCCACCTCTGTATTACCGCGGCTGCTGGCACAGAGTTAGCCGTGGCTTATTCTACGCGTACTGTCAAATTCCAGGATTGTTCACCCCGGAATCTTCATCTGCGTCTAAAGAAGTTTACAATCCGAAGACCTTCATCCTTCACGCGGTGTCGCTCCATCAGGCTTGCGCCCATTGTGGAATATCCCAAACTGCTGCCTCCCGTAGGAGTCTGGACCGTATCTCAGTTCCAGTGTGGCCGGTCACCCTCTCAGGCCGGCTAACCATCGTAGCCTTGGTGGGCCATTACCCCACCAACTAGCTAATGGTGCTTGAGCCGATCTCCAAGTGATAGCTTATAAATAGAGGCCATCTTTGACCTCAGGTTCCGAAGAACCCGTGGTCTTATTCGGTATTAGCACACCTTTCGGTGTGTTATCCCAATCTCGGAGGAACGTTACCCAAGTATTACTCACCCGTTCGCCGCTTTACTCACCCTTGCGGGCTTTCACGCTCGACTTGCATGTCTAAGACGCACCGCCAACGTTTGTCCTGAGCCAGAATCAAACTCTCCATTAGAAAGAGCTTTTAAAGGCTCTCAAAACTCAACAACTATTGACTTGCACCCAAACTTATTTCGTATGCACTATTTAGTTTTCAAAGACCAATTACAGACGCACATCCATTCGATGCGCATCTCAGCGATGACAAGAGACAACAAAACTCATCGCTGCGATGAGCACCGCAATCGTAGAAGACTTTTAACTTCCGATTGTCATGGGTTTTAAACTTTTTAAAGAACCACTTTGCGCCCCGCCTCAAGGAGAAGGGGTGGCCAAAGCCTCTTGGCCTGGGGGAGTATTTATACTCAAACAGTCATTTTTCGTCAAGCGATATTTTAATATAAATCTAATTTTATCCCCACCCTCCCCTTAGCGGGAAGGAGCCGTCGCCATATCCGCCCCCTTAGAAACAGGGGTCTTTTCAGTGGAAGTATCCGAAATCCAGCTCGAAATAAAGTCCTTGGCCTGGCGGTAATTGGTCACCAAATCCTTAATTCCCCTTATTTTACGCAGTCTTTTGAAGATATAGCTGGGGCGCAAATAGAACTCTTTATAGGCCCTGGTCCGAGCCTTTTGGAGATCCTCAACCGACAATCCCGGCATATTGAGGATGGGCTGGTTGAGCTCATACTTAGCGTAATCCTCTGTGGTGATCCACCCATTCTTTTTCCCCATTGCCTCCAATTCAGTCTTGGGAAAAGGAATGGCGCAATAAAACTGAGCGTAATCCGGATCCAATTCTTTCACGTATTTAATCGTCTCATTGATTGTTTCCAAGGTTTCGCCGGGCAATCCAAAAATGATATGGGTCAGAACTTCAATTCCCGCTTCCTTGGTCAAACGCACGGCCACCCGCGCTTGTTCAGCAGTGGCGCCCTTTTTCATGTTCTTCAAAATTTCCTCAACGCCCGACTCAACTCCGTAAGAAACACCGATGCAATTCGCCGAACGCATCTCCTTCAAAACCTCGGCGTCCATATGATCGACCCGGCTGTTGGACATCCAACGGATCTTTTTTTCCAATCCACGTTTTTTGATTTCGCCGCACACATCCATAACGAATTTTTTGTTCTGGTTAAAGGTATCGGACCACATGGTAAAATTGCGCAGATTGTGCTTTTCCAGACATTCCTGCATCTCATCCACCACATTCACGGCGCTGCGAAGCCGCAGTTTTTTTCCGTAATATTGATAAGCCGTGCAATAAATACAGGAATGGGGGCATCCCCGGCTGGTTATAATTAGGGTATAAGGCTCATTAATGACCGGCAAAGTATATTTGGCATTATCGAGCAAATGCCTGGCCGCGAAGGGTAAATCGTCCAAATTTTCGTTGAAAGGCCTGTCCAAATTGTTGACGATGGCCGCGGCGTTTTTGAACGAAATGCCTAAAACTTCCTGGAGCTCCCTTTTATTTTCAATCGCGTCCACCAAGTCTTGAGCCGTCAATTCGGGCTCCCGGCGTATCACCGAATCCAACTGGCTTCCCCGCAATACTTCCTCGGGCAAAGAAGTGGCATGGTTTCCAATGACCGTAAAGTGGGCCTTGCTCACCTCACGCATTTGATCAATGACGGTCATGTCGCTGGCCGAAGTGGCGGTGGACATATTAAAAATAACCAGAGAGGGTTCATATTTGCCGATTTCGGCCTTAAGCCCCTCGATGTCAACATCATTGGCAATACAGTCCAATAATTTCACGTCGTGCTTTTTGGCCTCCAAGGCGCCCGCGATCATCGGAAGCGAGATGGGCACCATCACGTATTGAAAAGAACTCAGCCTTTGCTCACAACGGCCTTCCCGGATATATTTCATTCCGGTACAGGTGGGCGGATTAACGATCATAACTTTCACAAAACACCTCCAAATGCGGTTACCCCAAAAATGAATGGGAAGACTTATGGCGCTTACGATAACAATGTCAGTTCAGTAATAAATTTAGGTTTTCAATGGACGGGCAGGCCCTATATCTAGAAAATTATACTATAAAAATCGGCCGTTTTAACGTCCCCGCTGAACTTTCAGGCTTTTATAAGGGTTATTGAGCCTTCCAACAGGCTACTTTCCATCCCGGCGCCGAATCCTTTAATGTCTGTTCTTCTTGCCGGCAACGTTCTTCCGCGTAAGGACAGCGAAGATGAAAAGCGCATCCCGAAGGCCTGAGCACCGGGCTTGGCGCTTCCCCTTTTAATTTCTCCCCTTTGGTTTGACCGATTTGCAAAAGCGCTTGGGTATAGGGATGCTTGGGATTTTTGAGAACCCTTTCCGTTTCACCCGATTCAATGATCCGGCCCAAATACATGACCAAAATCCTCTGGCTAAGGTAACCCACCACATTCAAATCATGAGAAATGAAAAAATAGGCTGTTTTAACTTCCCGATTTAAATTGACCAACAGGTTTAAGATAGAAGCCTGAACCGAAACGTCCAAAGAGGACACGGGCTCATCCAAAACAATCAATTTCGGCCTCGACATCATGGCCCTCGCCAATCCAATGCGCTGCCTTTGCCCGCCGGAAAATTCATGGGGGTACTTATCCAAGTCGCTTTCCGAAAGTCCCACCCGCTCCAACATTTCAACCGCGCCTTGTCTTTTATTCGAGCCGGTGGAGATTCCGTGAATTTCCAAGGGCTCTATCAAGCTTTTTATGATTTTTCGCCTGGGGTTTAAAGCGGTTTGAGGATTTTGAAAAACCATTTGAAAATCTTTTCTCTTTTTCCGCAATTCATCGCCGCTCAAGGCCGCGATATCCACCTCGTCCCAAAACACATTCCCTTCGGTAAAAGACATCAAGGCTAAGGCTCCCCGGACCAGGGTGCTTTTACCGCAACCCGACTCCCCCACCAAACCCACGATTTCACCGGCCTGCACATCAAAGGAAACCCCGTCCACCGCCCGCACCAAACCCTTGGGCTTGCCCCAAAAGCTTTTCTTTTGGACAAAAGATTTAACTACTTTTCGGACGGATAAAAGCATCGAAAACCATGGCCTTTTTTATTTTTTATCAACTCCGGATTTTCCGCTCGGCAGCGCGCTTGAACCTTTAAACAACGGGCGCTAAAACAGCATCCTTCTTGCGCCTCAAACGGCGATGGCACTTGACCGGGAATATTGGCAAGCGCTTTTCCCTTTTGCTTTAAGTCCGGCAGAGCCGCCAACAAACCTTCCGTATAGGGATGTTGAGGATGCCCGAAAATTTGTTCGGGGGTTCCCTCTTCCACGATTTGTCCGGCGTAAAGAATAATGATCCGATGGGCGTAGTCACGGATGATCGGTAAATTATGGGTAATAAACAAAAGCCCTAATCCATGGTCCCGGGTCATTCGAAAAAGCATGTCCAGTATTTGCGATTGAACCGTCACATCCAACGCGGTCGTCGGTTCATCGGCGATCAGCAAAGAAGGCCCGCAAGAAACGGCCATCGCGATCATTACCCTTTGGCACATCCCGCCCGATAATTGGTGGGGAAACTGATGATAAATCCTATCCGGGTCCGGCAATCCCACTTCCCGGAACAGCTCAAGAATTTGCCGAACCGCTTCTTCCCGTGGAATTTTTTTATGGGCTTGAATGGTTTCCAGCATTTGATCCCCGACCTTGAAAACCGGATTTAAGGAACTGAAAGGATCTTGAAAAATCATCGAAAGCTCGGCGCCACGAATCAACCGCCATTGCTCGGGCGAAAAAGCTCTTAAATCACGCTCTTTAAAGCGAACTTCGCCCTGCGCCCAAACCATCGGCGGCGCGGGCAAGAGATCCATCAGGGTCAAAGCGGTTACGCTTTTACCGCAGCCCGATTCTCCCACCAGAGCTACCCGGTCGCCGGAGGCCAAATCAAAATCAATCCCCCGCAAAACCCAGCCGGACTTTCCGGTTTCTTTATTACGAATGGAGACTTTTAGATTTTTCACGGAAAGTAGAGAGGACACTACGGGCTCTTTTAAATGGGATGAGCGATCAATTGAGGGTTGGGTGAATCCACCACGTCCTCAATTAAAAAAATTCTTAAACTCAACAGCCAGCGAAGGGTAATCGATGATCGCGTAATGACCTTTGGAAACCGGCCCTGGATTCACCACCACCGCGCCGCCCATCTTGACCGTTCCCTGGCCCGAAGTCGCCCGGCCGCATAAAACCAGTTTGGGCGAAAGCTTTTCAATCATTTGATTGATCAAAAGAACCCCGCAATGCTCCCCATCGGAAACATCCAAACGGCAAACCGGAGGCGAATGAAAAAGCAGGATCTTGTCGCCGGTAAAATATTGAAGCCGCCGGGAAGCGAACTCGATCCAAGGCCTAGAATATTGCAGGATAAACTCACGTTCATCCTCGGACTCGCTCATTTCGCCCCCAAAACCCGCCACCATGAAAGAATCTTCCCGGTAAAGCATTTCATGCGCCGGGTAAAGATTGGGATAAATCCGGGCGAAATCATAAGCCGTCTTGAAATAAGCGGACTCGGGCGCGTCATTATATCCGGGGACCATATAAACCGATTTCCGGCTGTCGGCCAAAGCCAAAATAAACTGGCGAAGGTGCTCAGTGTCCGCCTTCATCTCTTTTTGAATTTCCGGGTTATCCAAACTGGGTTTGCTGTGAAACCGGTGGGCCATCTGGTATTCGGCCAAGCGGAGCTCGCCCTTCATGGAACCGCCGCAATAAAAAATAAAGTCGGGATCTTCTTCTTGGATCAGGGTGGGAATCGAGGACAAAATTTCTTCGGCGCCGGAATAATCGGTCATACAAAGTAGTTTCAATGCGGCGCTCCCGGCGGAATAAATCCCGACCCTGCCCGGCTTGGGTTTGATGGCCGTTGCGGCTTGGACAAGGTTTGGCTACAATCCTATCCTAACGTCCCAAAGCCTTTGAATCCAATGGTTTCAACACATGACCCAAAATCAAAACTTTTATCACACCTTGCCCGATGGAACGCTAAAACACCGCAATCCACTGAGCGGGACTGAAGTCTGGACCGTTCCTTCCCGGGCGCATCGTCCCATTCGCCGCGCCGCGGCCCCCGCCCAACCCCTTCGTCCGGTCAAAAAGGAAAACTATTGCGACTTTTGTTGCTCGTCTTATTTGAAAACCCCGCCGGAAAAAAGCCGCCTGATTCAAAATAAAAATCGCTCCTACAAAAAAATCGACCATCTGAATCCCGGCCTTTATGAGGGCTCGCGGGCGGTATTTCGACGGGTGGCGAATCTTTTTGAGATCGTGACCTATGACTACTGGATGAAAAACCACGGTTTTCGGCCATCCCCCGCCCAAATCCGGCGCAAAAAAGCCTATCTCGAAGACTCGGTGGGCTTGGCCCACGCCTTAAAAATCGTCGAAACCAAACTCACCTTCTCCGGCTACTCACCCGCGGATTTGTCCCAGCTAAGCGAAAAAGAAAAACTTTTCCGCGCGGACGCGTTTTTTTACGGATCCCACGACCTCATCATCGCCGGCCGGCACTACATCCCCAACGCTCGAAATGACAACCAATACTATTCATCGGGCGAGATGTCCCCGGAAGAACACGCTCAATTTTTCCGTTTCACCCTTGACGCCTTGACGGACCTTTACGCTCAGAACCCCATGATCCGATATATATCCGTTTTTCAAAACTGGCTGCAACCCGCGGGGGCCTCGCTCAATCACCTTCATAAGCAACTGGTGGGCATGGATGAGTGGGGGCCCTCCATTCAACGCGAGTTGGAAGCGGTGAAAAAAAGGCCGAACATTTACAACGATTTGATCGTCAATTTTTCAAGGGACCATGGCCTGATTCTGGCTGAAAACAAGCAAGCGGTGGCGCTTTGTGAATTGGGGCACCGCTATCCCACCTTGGCGGTTTATTCCAAAAGCGCCCAAGTCAGGCCGGAAAAACACACTCCCAAAGAATTACGGGGTTTTTCCGATTTAGTCCATGCCTGTCACGCCGCCACCGGCAATCTGATTCCCTGCAATGAGGAATGGTACTATTCGCCGCGGGACTCAAAACAGGCCATTCCCTGGCACGTTTTAATTAAATGGCGGACGATCAACCAAGCCGGTTTTGAGGGGGGAACCAAAATTTACATTAATCCCCTCTCGCCCGAAGCACTTCGAACCCAGATGGCGGCCAAACTTTTGGAATTGAGGAAAAAAGGAAAAATCGGCGTCATGCGGATCGCCGAGGAGTGCCGAATCCCGGCCAACCCGCTGCGGTACGGCCGTTTTAGAAAGTGAGCCTATTGCAGAACAATCAACCTTTTTTCGTAGCTGCCTAAGTTTAAATTCAAGCGAAAAATATAAATTCCGGACGCCACACTTTTACCGGCTGTGTTTTTACCGTCCCAACTCACAGAATAAATTTGATTGGCGTTCACTTGGTTTCCCGAACTGGCCGGAAACAAGGTCTGGATGATTTCACCCGCCGTGTTATAGACCGCCAAGGTTCCCTTGCCCGAATAACTGGCGGTAAAGGTGGTCGTCACGGCCGCGCCCGGGACGGCCAGAAAAATATTATGATCCAAAGCAAAGCTCGCCGTTTGCGCCCGCAGCGGAAGAGCGAACAAGCCTACAAACAATGAAAGGAGAAGACTCTTGATCAAATTATTCCTCTTCAAAAGATAAGGATTCAAGCTTTAATCCCTCCAACCAGCGAGAACGAGCCTCGCGCTTTTCATTCCAGGAAACCGCAAGCTTCGGTTGCCCCAATTGAACCCAACTCAAGGTCATTGTATCGCACAAATCCAAAGTTTCGCTCCCCAACCCTTCCGCCCGATCACCCGATTTCACCGCCTCTTTCCAATCGCCTAACCGTCCCGCGTAATAGGCCCGTCTTTCCCAGCCAAATCCAATTTCGGGCCGCTGGCGGGTCAAATCCGCCGCTGTCTGGTAGGCCGCTTGCCATTGCCCCTTCTGCTGGTCCGCGAACAAGGCCGCCCCTTCCGCTTCCTCCAGTCCCGGCAAGTCGGTTAGTTTCCGCGGCTCCGGGAGCGGCGTCGCGAGGATCCGATAAACCGAGGAGTTCTCAAAAATCTCGATGGGTTCGGTGTAATATTCCCAAAAGCGAGTATATTCATCGATCGGCATTCCGCTCCAATGAAAATCTTTTTCTTTTTTCGACATAAAAGCCGATTCCGACCTTTGATAAAGAAAACAAACGACCCCTTCCCGCTTTAATTTCTCGGCCAATTGTCCCGCGGTTTGGCATTGGGAAACCCAATTGAAAAAAATAGGCTGCTTCCAGAAAAAATCAACAAAGGCGGTCCGCCGCAAAGGATAGGTTTGATAAACGGCGAAAGCCATCGACTTATCAACGGCCGCGGAGGACTTTTCAATCGCCTCATAAGCCGAAAAGGTGTCGAAATCCATGACATAGTTTCTTTTGAGCCGCGTCAAGGGGTCTTGAAATCCCAGCGCGCATCCATAAGGCAGGGTCGTGTTGATTTGGGCGACCCAGACCATCCAAAATGAAACGATCAAACCCAAACCAAAAACCCATCGCAGAAGTTTGGGGGAACTTTTAAAAACCGAAGCCCAAGCTAACCCGGACAAAAGGGCGAGCGCCAACAACCCGCCGGCGGCATGGCGAAGGTTGGTGCAAAAAACAATCCAGCCGCCAAAAAAAACAACTGCGAATAAAAACAAAAACCTCGCTGTTGAAAATTTTCGAAGCCTTCCCCAAAGCGGAACCGCCATTAAAAGAAGGGGGGATAAAACCGCCCCCACTTGGTTTCGCCCGGTACCAAAATCAACCCAAAGGGTTTTGAGCGCACCCATCCAAGTCAGTCCGGCGCTTCCCCGGCCCGTATCCTGCCAGAGGTCCGCCTCGAGGGACGAATTGTATCCCGGCGGTCCCCCAAACCAAGCGGACGCCATGGGGTAAAAGGGATTTCCATTGGCCAGCGCATCGCGCGAAAGCCAAGGCAGGCAAGGGATCAGCGCGAAAAGAACCCATCGGAGGTCAAACCGGACCCGGTCCTTTTCAAAAAACGTCTGATATATGAATACCGCCGTGATTCCCGCCCAGGCGAATAGAGCCGTGTATTTCACTCCCAGGGCCGCGCCGAGAAAAAAGAAACAAAGTCCCAAGCCCGCCGGTGACTTATTTTTCCCAAACCCGATCATCAAACCGACAAGCGCCAACACCTCATAAAAAGCCAGCAAGCCTTCATCGTAACCCCAGCTAAAAAGCGCCATCCAAAAGGGACAAGCCACCAAAATAAAAACACCGGGCCATTCGGGAAGCTGAAGACGACGGGCCAGACTCATCCCAAGATAGATAAGTCCGGCGAAAGGAAGCGCGCTTAATAAATGGGCAAGCGTTTCACCGCCCAAGGCCCAAAAACCCGCCCAGATTAACTCCGCGCCTTTGGGGATATCACCCGTGTGATTGATCCAATGAAATGGGATTTGATGAAGGCGAGCGACTTCTTCGGCGAACCGAAAATGGTCTAAAACCGCGTCAAACAGGATGGGCGGGGACGCGTACTCGAAAAACCAGGGCAGCAAGCCCGCCAAAAGAAGTCCTTTTTGCGCGGGCGTCCAGGAGTGAAACCAGGGTCCGGACAGCAGTCTCATGCCCGCCGGAACGCGGACAAAAAAGAAAATTACCACCAAGGGCGAAAAGAAGATTCCACTCACCCCTAACCCGAAAACAAAAAGGGAAAACCCGGCCAAGCTGATGCCAAAACAAAGGGGACCTATTTCCGCAGAACGGTCATGCCCGAATAAAAAAATCCGAAAACTTTCAGTCCAACCCGCCAGCCCCAATACGATCCCCCCGCTCCAAAAAAGAGCGGCCAGTTTCAATTCCCAAGTTTTCGAAAAAACATCCAGTGTCCAGGGAATGTCGAAAAAAGCGCCGAGTGAGGGAAGAAGCGCCGAAAAGCCCGTTCCGGCGGCAAGCGCGGCCAAAATAAGAAATAACAAACCATTCAGGACCAAGAAGACCTCTTCAACAAAAAATCAAACCTAAAACCGGCTTGGTTGACAATCAAAAGTCGCTAAGTATAATGACTTCCCCTCAACCTCTGATTTCTTGATTGACAGGCCCGGGTGGTGAAATGGCAGACACGTACGCTTGAGGTGCGTATGGGGAAACCCGTGCGGGTTCGAGTCCCGCCTCGGGCACCATTATGTTAAGCCGCAGACCCAAAGTCTGCGGCTTTTTTATTGCGCGCCGAAGCCAGAACCCTCAGGATTTTAATTTCGTTTTTAAATCCAGAGCCTGGGCATTAGTCGGGTCAAGCTTCAAAGCCAAATCCAAATAGTAAGCCGCGTCTTTATCCTGGCTCATCCCCGAAAGGGTGGAGGCCACCGCCAAGTAGTAACCGGCCCTCATCTTGGCCAACGCCGGCGCGTTGACGCCCTGTTCGCGCGCCTTTTGGAAGAAGCCGTTGGCCTTCTTGCCCAAGACCGCCATTTGTCCGGCCTTCACGGCTTGCGGCACAATTTCATTATCCAACTTAGCCGACGCGCCGGCGGCGTCGAAAGGCGTTCCCCACCAATCCTTGGACACCGTGGAAGCCGCCACGGGGGCCGGAGTTGAAATCACGGCCACCGGAGTCGCCGCGGCTGATGGCGGCGTTACAGCGGCCGCGACCGGCTGGGGAGTTGAGGCGACGGGTGTCGCCACCGCCACAACCGATCCGGCGCCCGCGATCGAGGAACCCATCCATCCATCCGCCGGCGTGGAAGCCGCTTCCACAAAAAGGGATTTCCCGTCATTCCACTTAAACAAATGCTCCGCGTCCGCCTCGCTTTGAGGGATGACCTTGTCGGAGCAGAGAACCGAGAATCCCTTCGCATCGTTCAAAAAGCCGGCGTAAACGTGGGCTGTTTGCGCTTCCAAAACCGGCTGAATGACATTATTCAAACAGGCGTAGGCCTTTAAAACCTGCTGTCCGTCCGCGTTCAAGCGGTCCACGAAAAGAAAGCTTTTTTTCAGCGAAATATCGGACACCACTTTCACCCATTGAATTTCCTGTCCTTCTTCCGAATAAGCTTTTTCATATTTTTTTTGGGTCGGGTTATAAAAACAAACCACCAGGGTTTGGGAATGAGGCTGGGTCAAATCCTCGGAAGAGTCCGAGGAGCGGTAGATCAGAAGTAAATCTTTTGAGTCAACCGCCCGGATATCCTCAAAGCTGAAAAGACCCTTTTGTTCCACTTTGCCGCCATCGTCCAGCCAGGGAACATCCTCCAAAATGTGGTCGGGGGGAAGCAGCGAATCCACGGAGCCCTCTTGGGCCCAACCCTTGGTGAAACTCGTCATCAACAAGCAAAAAGCCAAAAGAAAATATTTCATCGTCGTCTCCCCCAAATTTTTCGGCTTAGATCCACCCGGCTTTTAAATAGAAATCGACCGATTGGCGGATGCCTTGCTCGATATCATAGCGGGGCCTAAACCCCAATTTCCTTACAATTTTTTCGTTACTGCAGACCCATCCCGGGCCCGGCGCTTCTTTAATCTTATCCGTACTGACAATGGACGCCTTTCCGGTAAGACGGGCCTTTAAATCGGCCAAATAGCCCGTACCTTTGACTAAAACCATGGGCACATGCAAAACACGGAAGGGGCGGTGGAGGGCCTTCCCGATCACCGCTGAGTAATCTTCCCAAGTGTAACTTTTCCCATCAGAGACAAAAAAGGTGTTTCCCGGGGCCTTCGGGGATTTCCCGGCCAAAAGGATCGCCTGGACCAAGTCCGCCACATAAACAAAGCTGACTTCCAAAGACCCTTTGCCGGGAATCAAAACCCACCCTTGCCTCACCATTTTAAAATATTCGAGAATGTCTTTTTCCCGGGGACCGTAAACCGCACCCGGACGAAGGATGACTATTTTCATCCGTCGCCGGTAAGACCGCACCACTTCTTCCCCGCCGAGTTTGGTTTGACCATAAAAACTGACGGGCCGGGGGGCCATTTCTTCGGTCAACGCGCCATTCTTTTCAGAGGGTCCGGCGGCCGAAAGCGAGCTAACGTAAATCAACCGGTTCTTTTTCTTTTGGCGGGCGAAGGCCTCGCAAATATTCCGCGTGCCATCGACATTGACCTTTTCGTAATCGGCGTAATTCGCCCCCCGCAAAAGACCCGCCAAATGATAGACCGTCTCAACCCCTCGCATGGCTTTTTCGACGGACGGCTTGTCGGTGACATCCCCCTCGCATAGTTCAAGATTCGCGGTACGTTTAAAAATCAGCCGGCTGGAAGAGCGGACGAGCAGTTTGACTTTCTTTTTTTGACGGGTGAGCGCCTCGACCAAATGGCCTCCCACAAATCCGCTGGCGCCGGTCACAAGGATAGGAAAGTTCATGGAAACTAAGGGAATTGGGGGGTAAATAATTTGATTAACATAGCGGCGCTATCTTATAATGCCCGCACCTTTTGAAGCAAGGAAACAGCGTGGAACCCGAAACGATCACAACTCAAAAAAGAGGTGTCATGGACATTTTTGACAAGGCGAACAATTGGACGGCCGCGGACGATGTCCGCAAGGCGGGCGTCTATCCTTATTTCCGCCCTAACACCTCCCAAATGGGAACCGAAGTGACCATCGGCGGCAAAAAAATGATCATGGTCGGCTCCAACAACTACCTGGGGCTGGTCACCCACCCCGAAGTCTTGGAAGCCATGGTCCAGGCGGTTCGTAAATACGGCTCCGCCTGCACCGGTTCCCCCTTCTTAAACGGCACCTTGGATATTCGGGTGGAACTTGAGGAAAAACTGGCCGATTACGTCCATATGGAATCAGCCCTGGTTTATTCCACGGGTTTTTTGGCCAATCTGGGCGCGCTTTCCACCATCGCCAACCGGGGCGACTACATCATCTCCGACCGGGAGAATCACGCCTCCATTGTGGACGGCCAAAAACTCTCCTTCGCCAAAACAGTCAAATATGAGCATAGCAACATGGAAGAGCTTGAACGGGTCTTGGCCAACCATGCCGATGATCCCAAACTGATCGTGACCGACGGCGTCTTTTCCATGGGGGGCGATATTTGCAACTTGCCCAAAATCGTGGAATTAAAGAAAAAGTACAACGCCCGGCTCATGGTCGACGAGGCCCATTCGATCGGAGTCTTGGGTCCGCAAGGCGAAGGCGTCGGCGCCCATTTCGGGGTCCAAAAAGACGTGGATATGGTCATGGGAACCTTCTCCAAATCCCTCGTTTCCATCGGGGGCTTCATCGCCTCCACCCACAAAGTGATCGATTATTTGCGGCACAACAGCCGTCCACTTATCTTTACCGCAAGCCTGTCCCCCGCCGATACGGCCGCGGCTTTAAAAAGCCTGGAAATCATCAAACGGGAGCCCGAACGCCGCACGCGTCTTTGGGAAATCATCAAGCGCATGCGCTCGGAATTTAAGGCCATGGGCTGGAACACGCTTAATACCGATTCAGCCATCATTCCTTTGATGATCGGCGACAACATGAAAACCTTCGCCATCACGAAGGAACTGGGCGAAATGGGTGTCTTCGCGACGCCCATCGTCTCGCCGGCCGTTCCGTCCGAAAAAACTTTGATCCGCACGTCCTACACTTCCACCCATACCGACGCCCAACTCACCCACGTGTTGGAAAGCTTTCAAAAAGTTGGAAAAAAATACGGATTGATTCCCTGATCCCTGGTTTTTGAATCAAATAAAACCTCATTCTCTTGAAGGAGCTTGCCATGGCCGTCACGGTTAAGCCGATCCATGTCGAAAACAAAAAAGAATTGGAAGCCTTTCTTCATCTCCCTTGGAAAATCTATAAAACCGCCGACGGTAAAAAAGATCCCAACTGGGTCCCTCCCTTTCTGGATGATCAACGAAGCCTGTTAAACCCCAACAAAAACCCCTTCTGGAAGCACGCCAAGGTGGCCCTCTTCGCCGCTTACGACGATAAAAACGAAATGGTGGGCCGCATCTCAGCCAGCGTGGACGACAATTTCATCAAGTTTTGGAACGAGAAGGTAGGTTTCTTCGGTTGGTTTGAATGTGTCAACGACCTATCGGCGGCCCAAGCTTTGTTCCAAGAAGCCGGAAAATTTCTCAAGGCCGAAGGAATGACCAGCATGCGCGGCCCCGCCAGCTTTACCTCGAACGACGATTATTTCGGGTTTCTTTTGGAAGGTTATGACTCCCCCGCCCGCATCGCCATGACCTATAACCCGCCTTATTACCACGACCTGTCCCAAAAAGCGGGCTTGACCAAAGCCAAGGATCTTTACGCCTGGTATCTCAGCGCCCAGATTGAGCTGCCCGAACGCATCGTCAAAATCGCCGAGCGCACGAAACAGCGGGAAAAAATCACTATTCGTCCGCTCAACATGAAAAAGCTTTACGAAGACGCCGCCATTTTGAAAGAGCTTTACAACAAAATTTGGGAGAAAAACTGGGGCTTTGTCCCGATGACGGACGAAGAGTTTAATTACCAGGTCAAAAAACTTAAGGACATCGTCTGGCCCGACTTTGTGGTGTTTGCCGAAGTGGAAGGCAAGGCCATCGGTTTTAACTTGGTGGTTCCGGATGTCAACCAAGCGCTCATCAAGATGGACGGGGAACTTTTTTCCTGGCACGATCCCTTCGCCCTAGTGAAATTCCTCACCTGTAAGTTTGACGATACCCGGGAAATGGCCATGGGCGTGCTCCCCGAATACCGCAAAAAAGGCCTGGAAGCCGTGCTTTACTTGGAAGCCTTAAAGACCGGCAATAAGCGCAAAATCAAGGGCGGCGAGTTGTCCTGGACCTTGGAAGATAACGAGGGCATCAACAACGGCATCGCGGCCATGGGCGGGAAAATCATCAAGAAATACCGCATCTACGAGAAACCACTCGCTTAAAAGACGAGCTTCCAACTCAAGATTTTTGTTAAAAGGCGGCGGAACCACCGCCGCCTTTTTCATTACGCCTTCGGCCTCAAAATCAGGATTTACGGCCTTGCAAAAATCCAATGACCACAATAATCAGCGCCACAACCAGAAACACATGGATAAAACCGCCCATCGTGTAAGAACTCACCAAACCTAAAAGCCAGAGAATCAACAATACCACGGCAATCGTATAAAGCATTTTGAACATCCTTTATGATTTAAATTTCATCCACCCTCCCCGCCTTTAAAGCAAGAAGCGGGCCGTGAAATACTGGTCAATTCCTTTCCTTGAAAACGGCGGGACAATCAAGATGATAACGCGGGGCATCATTTTGATATTTTTGTCCGCCGGCGGCTTTGCGCCCCAAAGATTCTTCCGCTATCGATTGCTATAAGTTTCAACTAGGCCCAAACTGCCATCAACATTTTCGAAAAGGAGAGTTCCATGTACATCAATGATCTTGTTTATATTTTATTCGTCGGTTTAATCGCCGGCTTTTTGGCCGGGAAGATAATGAAGGGAAAAGGTTTCGGCTTGGGGGGAGACCTGGTCGTCGGCGTGTTGGGAGCGATTGTGGGCTGGTGGCTATTCGGCATGCTGGGGATCGGAAGCTATGGGCTTCTGGGTTCCATTATTCTAGCCGTCATCGGCGCGTTGCTTTTGCTCTATGTGGTCCGAATCGTTAAAAAAAGAAAGTAAACTTTTCCAAAGTTCAAGGACAACCGCTTCAAGCGGTTGTCCTTTTTATTTTCGGACCCGTTTTCCGCCCCATCCGGCAAACCCATTCAATCAAAAACTCCGCCTCAGATTGAAAATAGTTAAATTCGGATGTCAATCCGCCCCTGACTTGGCGGAGGCTTGGGCGAATCACCTTCCCCTTCCTCGCTCAATTTCCCATCTTTCGAATAGCCCGCGGGACGATAGCCCGGGGCGCTTTGCTGGTTCCCGTCCCCGGCGCGCTCCCCTTCCAGGGCCATTTTTTTCTTTTCGGCTTCTTTCGCCGCTTCATTCAACTTTTGAACCGCTTCGGCCGCTTGGGCCCTCGCCCGGTCCACCTGGCGGTCTTTTCCCGACTCCGCGGCCGCCTGGGCCAGGGCTTGGCTTTGCGCGAGCATTCTCAAGTAATTATTGTCGTTATGAATATGCATCGCTTCCACTCCCGCCGCGTTTCAACGAAGAATCAAAAGCTTATCCATCCACCGCTCGGTCGGTGTTGTGATCACCACGTAATAAATTCCATTCGCCGTATCCGAGAGCTGAAAACCAGTTAGATCCTTTGTATAGACGCCCGCCGGAACGTTTTTGTCTTGGGTCTCGTAAATTTTCCGGAAAGCCGTCGTAAAAACCCGGACCGTCACGTAATCGTGGGGTGACCCAAAGTCGACTTGAAACTGAACCGGGCCGTTTCCACGGATCGGATTGGGATAAAGGATGGGCGAAGACGGCCCTCCGACGGTGGCCGTAGAAGTCGGACTGGGCAAAAGCGCGGTTGCCGTTGAAGTCGCCGAAACGGTCGCGGTCGGCGTCTCGGTAAAGGTAGTCGTGGACAAAACCGTGGGCGTTAACGTGGGGCTCAAGGTCTGGGTTTCGAGGGGACTGGGGGTCGAGGAAGGGCTAAAAGTCGCGGAAGCGGTTGGCGTTTCAGTTACAGTTACGGTGAAAGTCACCGTGGGTGATAGGCCGCTGGTCGTTGTCGCGGTTGGGATATCCGTCACGGTAGGGCTTTGCGTCAAGGTTTGAGAGGGCGTCAAACTGGCCGTCCAAGTGGAAGTCGGCGTATCGGTAGCCTGCGGCGTCAAAGTGACCGTGAGGGTTAAAGTCGAAGTCTCCGAAGGCGTTTCGCTGGCCGTCATGGTCGGACTTAGGGACGGCGTATCGGTCACGCTGGGGGTTGGGGTCAAGCTGGGTGTAAAGGTATCCGTCAAAGTCGGCGTCGGGGTAAAGCTCGGGCTCAAGGTCACCGTGGGAGTCCAGGTGATCGTTGGAGAATAAGTCGGGGTTGCCGTAGCCAGGCAATAGTTGGCATAGATCGCGTCTGAAACCGAAATAGTGGTTGGCGCCGTAAAGGAGGAGGAGAAAGACCCGAAAGTAACCGTGGAAGTCGTATAAACGCCGCTGTTCGCGGCGGCGGTTTGGGCCGTCACATGATAGCTGGAGCCTCCAAACATATAGGCTAACCAATAATAATTCGCGTTCAAGTAAGTTGGTTGAACCGGAATGACATTCCAGCCCAACACCAGGGTTTGAGGCGCCGATTGGACAATCAAACCGCCGATCACGCCCGGCACACCGCTAAAAATAGCCGCCACCACCGGAATCCCCACGTCGCTGGCTTGGGCGTAAAGCGAAATACTGTAAACCACTCCCCCGCCCGCTAAGGGAAAAACACTGGCCCGCTCGCCCGGATTGTACGAAGCGGCCCCTCCGGCGGTATTAGCCGTGGACGAGTTTCCAAATATGTTCACGGTTCCGCAAGGAGGCGTCAAAACCAAAGTGGCGGTCGGGGTTGGAGTGGGGGATAAAAAAACCGTGGCCGTAGACGTGAAAGTACCGGTCCAGGACGGGGTACTTGACGGCGTATCGGTAAAAACAGGCGTTTCAGTCGGGGTATCGGTCATTTGGGCCAATCCCCAACCGGGGATGAATAAAAATCCAACTATTAAAACCGATCGAAATTTTCTCAAATCCAACTTATCCACCCGATTCCCCCATAACCGCCCTTTTGAATACAAGGACACCCCTTGCATAACGTCATTTTTCAGGAATGATGAAGTGAAGAACCAAGGAAATGAGGCCGACAAGTTCACAAATCGAGGAATTTTGAGCGGAGAGTCGCCTCATCTGACACTGAATCCCGCGTGAAACAGGAATCGCTTCCGTTTAATAGCCGAACAGGACCCCGAGATCAACCGGCACCAATAGGACCGGGCTGTCCATCGAGGCGTAATTGCCAAATGGCCTTGAGGTGAAGTCACAAATTATTTTGCCTTGCAGGAAAACATGGAAACCATCCCCCGCCCGCACATCCAATCCCAAACCGCCCTCAGCTAAAAAATCGACTTCATATTGGTCGATGGGAACATAATAAGTGCCCGTCCCCGGGTCGTATTGAGCCGCCTGATCGTTTCGATTTTCGTTATAAGCCAACCCCGGCCCGGCGAAAAGATAAGGGCTGAAATCACCCTCGCTGATCCGATAACGCGCCCAAAAAGCCGCCTCAATCATCATGAAGTTATTGTTTTGGGTCAACGTGTCGTCCCGGGAGCTGAATTGTCCTAAAGCCAAATTAAGCCAAAACGACCACTGGCTGTTGAGCCGATACCCGGTTCCCAAATTCAGGTCAAACCCCACGGCATAACCCTTTTGAACATGGGCGCCGGCCGGTATATCGAGCCCAATTCCAAGCGAGGACATCCAAGGCGTCATTTTTTTAGCCGTCGAAATGTTTCCGGGAACCGTCTTCACCTCATTCCACTGGGGAGCGCTCAAAGGCCCGGGCAAGGAACCAGCCCGGGTCGAAACCGGGGTCAGGGAGGATTGCGGCGGCTCGGTCGGCACGGGAGAAAAGACGGCCGTGGGCGTCGCGGTGAACGCCGGTTGGCCGGGAGCCGGAATGTCCTGGTGGGTCGCCGGATCATAAAGCGGGACCTTGAAACTATCTCCCCCCCAAACCACAGGGGCAACCGCCCATCCCAAAAAACCGATCCAAAAAGGGATTTTCATCTTGCCGCCTCTTTACTGATTGCTTCGCCTTAAAACCTTACCGGGAATTTTACCCGTCATCTCCCCGTTCTGCATGACGACCTGGCCATTCACCACCACCGTATTGACGCCCACGGGCCTTTCCCAGGGCGCGGAAGCGCTGGCTTTATCGGCGATCGTATTAAAATTAAAAACCACCGCGTCGCCCCAATAGCCGTCTTTCAATAAGCCCCGGTCCTTCAAACCCATCAAAAGCGCGGGTTCCCGGGTCAACCGCTCGATAATTTCGGATAAACGAACCACCCGCTTGTCACGGACATAGGTTCCAATCAGCCGGGGAAAAGCCCCCACATCCCGGGGATGCGGGATATTGCCGGTGGAGTCGGACCCGAACAAAATGTAGGGCGCCTGTATTTTTTTAATGAGTCCCGCTTCCGAAAGCCCGTGATAGCAGATTTTTAGATCTTTCCCATTTTCCAAGATGAGGGCCAAAACCGTCTCGTCCTCAGTCAGTCCCCGGAGCTTGGCCAAATCTTTGATCGTCAAACCAATCCAATCCGCTTCTTTTTTATGGCCGGTCCGGGTGATTTCAACCTTGTCCCCTCCGCCATATTCCATCAACCGCCGATGAATCAGGGATAAAGTCCCGGTCAATCGGTCGGGGCTGTTGTAGTAAGACCAGCGGTAGGTTTCAGGCGTTAGGTAAAGAAATTGGGTGAGCGGAATCTGGACTTCGTTTCCCCAGAAATCATAAGGATAGACGCTGGCGTAAACCGACTGCCCTTGGGCCCGGGCGTCCTCTAAAAGCCGCAAGCCGCTCTCGGTCTGGTCCCAGTTGCTGGGCAATTTAAATAGTAAATGCTGGATGACGACTGGAACTTGGTCGTCTTTACCCAATTGAATGGCTTCCTGGATGGCCGATAAAACATTGGAGCGGTAATTGCGGATGTGGGTGTAATAAACCGCGTGCGGATAACGGGTCAAGACCGAGCCCAAAGCTTCCAATTCGTCCGGTTGACACCACTCGCCCGGCTCATAACCTAGCCCACTGGAAAGTCCAAACGCGCCCTGGTCCAAGGCCTTGGCCACAAAATCCTTCATCAAAACCATTTGGGCCGCCGTGGCCGGCTTCTGGCGATTGCCCTTTACGAACCAATCCCGGACGCTTCCCTGGCCGATCAGCGTCGCCAAATTTAAAAGTCCCGGGTTTCGATCAAGCTTTTCAAGGTTTTTTTGAACATCCAAAACGGAAAAACCACAATTGCCCGATAAGGCCAAGGTGATCCCTTCCCGGATCGCCCGCTCCTGTTCCTCCCGGGACCAAAGGATGTCATTGTGCCTTAAAATGTCGATAAAACCCGGGGCCACCACTTGGCCCGTGGCGTCGATAACCTGGCCGGCTTGAGACTCGTCCAAATGGCCGATGGCGGCCACCCGGCCGTCTTTAAAAGCCACGTCCGCCCGGTAAGGCGGCAACCCGCTGCCATCCACCACCAACCCGCCTTTGAGCATCAAATCATAAAAGACGGCCTCTTCCCCGAACGTGGACAGGCCCGGGAAAACCACAAGAAAAATAAAAAATAAAAAAAGAACTTGTTTCCTCAAAAAATATCCTTTGATTCGATTCAAACCATCTTTTTTCGAAGCAGGGCCAAATAACCGCCGTCGTGATCGGCTTGAGGCCAAAATAAAAACCCATGCTTCTGCTTCTCGATTTCCAGCCGGTCCACCGGGACCGCGGGAAAGTAAGCCTCGTATTCCGGATGCCCGGCGATAAAGGTTTCGATCACTTGGTCGTTCTCTTCCGGTTCCAAGGAACAGGTACTGTAAACCAGCAAGCCATTGGCGTAAATATGTCCCTGAGCCTCATTCAACAGCTCCACTTGGCGGGTGGCTTGGACCGCGATTTCTCTTTGCTCCAGTTTCCAGCGCAAGTCCGCCCGGCGCGAAAGTACGCCCGTTCCGCTGCAAGGCGCGTCGACCCAAACCAGGTCAAACTTTTGGGAAGGCGGCAGCTTCGCGATAGGGCTTTCATTGACCCGAATTTGGTTCATTTGAATCCGCCTCAAGTTTTCCTGAAGCTTGCGAAGCCGCTCCGGCGCCGCGTCACTGGCAACGACTTGTCCCCTGGCCCCCACCCGCCAAGCCAATCCAATTGTTTTTCCACCCGGGGCCGCGCAAACGTCCCAGATTTTTTGTCCCGGCTCCACCGGCACCAATTCCAGCATGGCTTGGGGGACCCAGTCCTGAACGATCCAATCCCCTTGGTGAAAACTGTCCGTCTCAAAAAGCCCGATTCCTTTATCCATGACCTGGGCCGTATGGGGCGGCCAGGCCAGGGGCTCGACCTTGAAGTTCTGCTGGGCAAGGCTTTCTAAAATCTTTTCAGGATGTTCCGGATTCATCCGCAGAAAGACCGGATGCGGCAGGTTATTGGACTTTAAAAGCGCTTCCAGTTTTTTCGGCGAAAGTCTCGCGCCCCAACGATGAACCATCCAATCGGGATGGGAATAGCGGATCGCCAGGGTTTGGATGTCGTCATTGCCTTTGACCGCCAGCTCATTTTTCTTGGTCTCGGCACCGCGAAGCAAGGCGTTCACTAATCCCGCCAAGTCCGGAAAGGGGGTTTTTTTGACCAGCCCCACCGATTCATTCACCGCCGCGTGGGCCGGAATCCGGTCCAAAAACATCAGTTGGTAAAGACCCAGCCGCAGGGCAATCCGGATCTCAAACGGCAGTTTTTGATAGGGTTTTGAGCAAAAAGAGGCCAGGTAGTAGTCTAAAAGCCTTTTTTGCCGGGTGCAGCCATAAATGAGTTCCCGGCTCAAGGATTGGTCCTCCGGTTTCAACTCCCCCAATCCCTTAAAAACATCCGCCACCTTGGAACCCTTTTCAATCTTCAAAAGCGCGTCCGCCGCGTACCAACGGGAGGGGGATACCGTATCCCGGCGGGCCGTTTTTTCTTCCCGGGGACCGGAAGGCCGCTTGGAAAAATCACGGGGGCGGCGCGCGTCGGACGAACCAGGCCGGCGAGGCCCGGAACCGCCGGGGCCTTTTGAGGATTTTCCCTTGAACGGCCGCGCCTTCAAGGGGCGGGCTCCAGCTCCCGGATTTTTAGAAAATGGTTTGCCGGACTTTTTCGGGAGAATCGGCGAGTTGGACTTCGGTGAGTCGGTCATGCGAGTGTTTCACCTATCTTGAAATCAGGATGGCCCAATGAAAAGTCGTAAGCGCTCATCCGGCGTTTACCCGGAGGCTGCACTTCTTTCAATAAAACCCGGCCTTGAAGCGCGGCCACTGTTATACCCTCTTTTTCGATGGAGAGCACTTGTCCCGTAAGGGGCGCCTTTCCCGAGCCCTCCGCGGCGGCTATTTGAGCCGCGAAAACCTTCAGTTGCTTCCCGTTCCAGCCGGTTTCGGCCGAAGGCCAGGGCGAAAGGCCCCGGACCTGATTCACGATTTGCGCGGAGGTCTTGTCCCACTGAATTTTACACTGTTCCCGCTTCAGGCTCGGGGCGTAAGTGGCCTGGGAAACCTCCTGGGGAATCCGCTTTGCCTTCCCTTGGGCCAAAAGCTCGATGGATTTCAAAATGGCCTTGGCGCCCAATTCGGACAAGCGGTCATGGAGCCGGCCCGTCGTCTCATCGGCACCCACCGGGATTTTTTCGCTCAGAAGAATGTCCCCCTCATCCATTTTCTCGTTCATGTAAATAACCGTGACGCCCGTTTCGGTTTCACCCGCCATCACCGCGTAATGAATCGGCGCGGCGCCCCGATATTTGGGAAGGAGCGATCCATGAATATTCAAACAGGCGATTTTCGGAATCTCCAGAACCGTCTTGGGAAGGATCTGCCCATAAGCCGCCACAATTAAAAGATCCGGGTTCAGCTGTTTAATATTCTCAACCGCTTCCGGTTCCTTAATTTTTTCTGGCTGAAAAATCGAAAGGCCCAATTTCAAGGCCTCGGTTTTGACCGGGGAGGCCCGCAGCTCTAAACCCCGGCCCGCCGGCCGATCGGGCTGGGTCACCACCAACGCGATCAGGTCGCTGGAAAACCGGAGGGCTTTTAGGATGGGCACGGCGAATTCCGATGTCCCCATAAAAACAATCTTGAATGGATTCACCGAAAGGGCCTTGTGCGCGGAAGGTGGGGGAAAATCAGAGTCGAACGGATTCTTTGTAATTCTTCTTCAACTGATCCAACTGGCGTTTTAGAAACAGGCGCTTCACGGCCGGAATTTTTTGGATGAAAAGCTGTCCGTTCATGTGGTCGATCTCATGCAGGACGCAGCGGGCCAGCAACCCCTCAAACTCGAAGGTCTGCTCGACGCCGTCCAGGGTTTGGGCTTTGATTTTAACCTTCAGCGCGCGCTCCACTTCCTCGCGCAAATCCGGGATGGAGAGGCACCCTTCCTCGGAAAGATCGGTCCCTTCTTCTTCCAAAAGAACCGGATTGCACAGGGCCAAGGCTTCCCCTTTGTCTTCCTGATCGTAATGGACATCCATGACCATCATCCGGATCGGCTCGCCGATTTGAATCGCCGCCAGCCCCACGCCAAAGGCGTCCCGCATGGTTTCGGTCATATCAGCGGCCAAAACCTTTAAGGACTCGTCGAATTGGGTCACCGGCTTGCTCTTGAGTTGGAGCCGGGGGTCAGGATAAAGGACGATCGGGCGCAGCATGAAAACCTCACTTATTTAACTTATTCGTAATTATAGGCTTGGGTCGGTGCCAAACTCAAGGGCGTGAAAGGGTCCAAAAGCTTATGAAAGCGGGTATTTTTCCAGGGTTTGAAGCAAAGTCTGAGCGGCCGCTTCGGGCCGCTTCGCTTCTCCCAGGGCCCGGACCACGGCGATTCGGCGGCCGCCCGCCTCCAGCACCGGGGTTAAGTTTTGCGCGTCAATTCCCCCAATGGCGAAAAAAGGAACCGCGGATTTCAACGAAGCCACTTGCCGCACATAATCCAGTCCCACCGGCTCCCGGCCCGCCTTGGTGGGAGTGGCGTAAACCGGGCCCACGCCAATGTAATCGGCCCCCTCGGCCAATGCCCTCTTCGCTTGGTCAAGGGCGTGGGTGGAAACACCCAAAATCTTATCCGGACCCAAAATTTTGCGGGCTTGCGCCACCGGCATATCGCCCTGGCCCACATGAGCGCCATCCGCCTCGGATAAAACCGCGATATCCGGCCGGTTATTGACGATGAAAAGGGTTTTAGTTTTAAGGGTCAAAGCCCGCAGGGTTTTGGCCGCTTCCAAAAGTTCCGCGTCCGCCAAATTATAATCGCGCAATTGGAGGATTTGGACGCCGCCCTCGAGGGCCGCCTCCAACGCGGGCAATCCCGGGGAGAGGCCGCTGATAAAGTAAAGCCGGGCCTTCGATAACCGAGACTGAAGTTCGTTCAAACTTTAAAAATCCTTATCCGGAGTGGAGGCTTGGGCGTACAGCTTTTTAGGAATGCGGCCCGCTAAGTAGGACAGGCGGCCCGCCTCGCAGGCGTTCTTCATGGCGTAAGCCATCCGCAAAGGGTCTTTCGCGTGGGCGATGGCCGTGTTTAAAAGAACCGCCACCACGCCCAGCTCCATGGCAAAAGCCACGTCCGAAGCCGAACCCACTCCCGCGTCGATTAAAACGGGGCACTTTAATTTTTCCAAGATGATGCGGATGTTATTGGGATTGAGCACGCCCTGACCCGATCCAATGGGCGAACCCGCCGGCATGACCGCGTGGGCGCCGGCCTGCTCCAGCTTTTGGGCCATCACAGGATCGTCCGAGGTATAGGTCATGACGGTGAAACCTTCTTGGACTAAAATTTTAGTGGCTTCCAAGGTGGCGATGGGATCAGGCAAGAGGGTCTTTTCGTCAAAAAGCACTTCCAGCTTGATAAACTCCGACAATCCGGCGGCCCGGGCCAAGTGGGCCACCCGAATCGCTTCCTCCGCGCTGTAACAACCCGCCGTGTTCGGCAAAAGGGTGCACTTTTTGAGATCGATAAAGTCCAGCAGGTTTTTTTCGTTCTTTTGATTCAGCGGAATCCGCCGAAGCGCCACAGTGACCATCTCGGTCCCGGTCGCTTCCAAACAATCGGCCATCAACTCATTCGTCGCGTATTTACCGGTTCCCACCAAAAGCCGGGACGTGAAGGTCCGGCCGTTAATCTGATAGGTATCTTCCGATTGTATTTTGTTCAAAGTCGCCGCCATGCTCAGCCTCCGCCCACGAATTGAATCAGCTCCACCCGGTCCCCCTCCGACAAGCGGGTTTGGGACCGTTCGGCCGCCTGGATAATTTTAAGATTTAATTCCGAAACCACGGTTTCAGGCCGGATGCCCAGGGACTTAATCAAATCGGCCATATGCGCGCCTTCCGCCAGATCCTTTAATTCTCCATTGATCCAAACCTTCAAGTCAATCTCCAGGGTGTTTCGAATAGGAATAAGATAAAATCAGGGGCGCTGTTTCGGCGGGAAAATCAGGGACGATTTTTAATTTGGCGGAGGATTTCTCCGATCCGGGTTTCCAACTCCACTTCCTCGGCCGTTAAATCAAGCTCCAAAAGCCGGCTGACGGCGATCCGGATAATCCGGCTGCTCTTCAACCGCTTGTCCTTCGCCAGCAATTGCTCCAACACAGTCAATTGGAGGGTATGAATTTTCGCGCTCTTTTGTTTCCCCTCCATTTTGGGACGGCGGGCAGTGGCGGGCTTCCGGGCCTGGGCCTTCATGGCGTTCAGCTTCTCAATAGTTTGTTCCACCACGGTTCGGGGCGGCATAAAAGCCTTTTCCACCGACTGTTTGGAATCCTCTTCCCGCCTCGCGCGCAGGGATTCCAGGCGCAAAATCTGTTTTTCAGCCTCCGTGAGCGGTTTCTTGGGGTCTTCCATAGGGTTCCTGTTTCCAATTCAAGACGAGTGGCCAGCGTTTTTGAAGCCAAGGCGCTAATGCGTAACAAGCTAAACCTACTACTAAACCGGCTGTCACATCAATGAAATAATGATAACGTCCGTAAATGGTCCCCAAAACCAAAAGCAACATGAAAAAACCCGCCAGGTAGCGAAACCGGCCTAAATAAGGAAAAGCGCGAAGGCAGATGACCGAGGCGGCGATATGGGAACTGGGAAACGATCCGCCGGGAAAGGCGTTCCCTTCCACCACCGTATGAACCCAATCGGAAATGTAATAGCCCTGAAGGGACTCCCGAAGGCCGGGGATATAAAACCGGGGGCTTTCCGCCGGAAAAAAAATGAACAATAAGTAACATAGATAATAAGTGAAGCTGATCGAAAATAGAAATGTCCTGAAAACCGCCAGCGACGCCCGGAAATAGAGGATGAAAGCCGCCCCCGGGATAAGTACCAGGTAAAAGCCGTATCCCAAACTGAAAATCTCGTTTAAAAATCGGGACGGCGGATGAAACTGCTGTAAATGCCAAACCGACAGGGCGATATGCCCCAATTGATAGTCCTTGCTCAAAAGCCAGTCATCCAGGCTCCAATCAAAATAGCCGTGGATCAGCAAGCCCACTTCCTTGTAAAAGAAAAGCATCAAGATCAAAGGGTACATTTCCCGGAAAAACCGGGCCGCCGGGTTGTCAAAAGCCTGAACCACCTTCAAAAACAAAACAAGACCGGCAAAAAAGATAAGATGCTCAACCAATAAACGAGTCTTGTCCTCATCGGGAATTTTTGAAAAAAGAATGACCAGCGAGATAACCGCCTGATAGCAAAAAACAAGCGAGTCCAGAGGATTCACTTGAATCATTCCCGGCTCCGGTTTTCCTTCCCGCATTCGCGCCTGTCCCTGGCTCAAGGTTTTAAGGCTTGGACCGAAGGCGCTTGTTCCGCCTCGGCCATCTTCGCCGTATAAATCTCGGCGTCCCCCGGCGAATGGTCGGCCTTAATCCTTAAAGAAGCCACCGCTTGATCCGGAACCTCGAAGCGAAAATGGGAATCAAGGCCCGCGTCCACGGCCAAATCATCGCTTTGTCCGTTCAGGGAAATGTTGAGCCAATAATATTGATGGCTTCGATTGAGAATAAAAAGCGACAGATCCTTGGTTTGGGGATCCTGCGCCGCGTAAACACTGATCAATGGTTTCAAAACTTGGGCTGTCACAGGAACCCCTTTCCAACGGCCGGCGAAAATCTTCAAAACCCAAGCCGCCGGATTTAGGTTTCCCTTGGAAATGAGACCCAAACCATCCGGCCTTTCCAAGTCGCCGAAAGCGCCCATACAGGCCCCCGCTTGAAGCAGCGTCCCCGCCACTTCCGCTTCCCAAAGCGCGTCCGTGAAATCCGTCACCGGATCGCTACCGGCGGCGCCCAGGGCGGACATCGAGACCGGCGCGGGATAAAGCCCGACATTGGAGATGACAACCGGAATATAAATGTCGGAGTTTTGAGAAACCTTGCTCTGGAGTGTTTGAAAATCCGGCGCGAATACCCGGGCGTCTTCCGCCAAATTCGAAGCGGAAGCCTGGGCCCGGGAATCACCCGCGTAATGGGCCGCTGAGACAAGATTAACGATGTCCCCGTCAAACCGCAGAAAGGGAGTCAGCCAGTCTTTTGCGTCTTCCGCCTCGGGGAAAGCCAAATTCGGCCCTAAAACGATTAACGAAGGATCAACCCTTTTAACCGAATTGTAAAATTCCCGAAAATCATTGATGTAGTCATACGCGTTGTAATTTTGAAAAGAAACGGACAATGAGGGGGCCGGACGGTCCGGTTCGTTTCCCAGAGTCCAATAATGAATTTTACCCCCGGCCATCCCCGCCCATTCGGTTCCCAAATCGGAAGCGTTGGGCCCAATCGGGACCTCAACCGCCGGCTCGGCCCCGATCGCCTGGGCATAGGCGACCCATTGGTCCAAGATATCCTTTTGGGCGGCCGGATCCCTATTCTCAAGTCCATCCGCTTTGAGCCAGAGAATCCCCAACCCTAAGGTCTTGACCAAACTCACCGGCAAATCCGTCGGCAGATTCAAACCACCCGGAGCCAATGAAATATTCGCCCCCCAAAAAACAGGATTCAACCCATGATGGGAATCCAAAACGGAGACCGGCATGGCCGATAACCGGATCGTGGTGGCCCAGGAAGCCGGATTGGGAACTCCCAGCGAGGTGTAATAGCCGTCTTGCCGCCCATAAATGACCGTCTGGCGGTAAACCTTCACCTGAGCAAGGGTGAATTTTCCGGCGGCGTCGGTGGTTACCGGCTCCGTGGCGGGCCAAGTGCTCACTTTCGCGCCCGCGAGCGGCTTCCCCCCGCTATCCAAAACAACTCCGGCGAGAGTTTTAACACCCAAAAAGATGGCGCCTTGGGTTCCGTCTTTGACCAAAATCGAATTTTCATCCTCTTCGTCAGCCGGGGGCACCGCAACCTGGGTCGCGCCGATCCATTCGATCCGGTTCCAAACCGAGGGGTTTTGCCAACTGTTGGCGTGTCCCGAAAGATCCATTTGAACCAATCGATTTCCGCTCACCGCCCCCCCTTCATCCAAAGCCACATTGAAACCGCAAGTTTGACGAGGCCCGATATTCAAGCCCGAGAAAAATTTTAGCGGCAAGGCTGCCTCAAGCACATAACCTTTTTTTGAGTTCTTGGCTTTTACCCGCGCTCCCGGCACGGCTTTCCCCTGGTTGAAACACCAGACTTGGGAATTCGCGCACTTGGTCCCGGGCGAAATGCCGATATGGTAATCACCCCGGGTCAACCGCCGATGGTCGGCGGGATCGGGATCGGTCGAAAGATAGACCTCCAGGCAATCCCCGTTCCAAAGGATCGCGGGGGCGTTGGCGTTAGTCGGGGTCCCGTTGCGGGTCACGACCGCCGCCAAATAGAGAAATTCTTGGTCGTAGGTGATAAAAATACGGCCGTTGAAATCATCCGGCCCTTTCCAAAAAAACTTCCCCTCAACCACCTGATCAGCGTTGTCCAGATTAATCATTCGACAATCGGGCCAATCTTGAAGGTGGCCGTCCATGCTTAAGGAAACGTTGGTATCCCCAACCGTAATGGTTTCTGAAAAAGCGGGGATGTTTTGATAAAGCAAAAAGGATAATGCCAGGAAGAACAAAATCAAATGACACCCTCGGACCGATGGGAAGTATTTCACCACGAAGACTTCCCCGCTTTCAAAGGAGTGCGACGGAATGGACCATCAACCCGGCGATCGCCTGATATTACAGGACGGATTCCAAAAGGGTCTCGCCCATGAGCCACTTATCCACGCCTTGGGCGGCTTTGCGGCCCTCCGAGATGGCCCACACAATCAGTGACTGGCCGCGGGTCATGTCCCCCGCCACGAAAACCCCGGGAACATTGGTCATCTTGTTGGCGTCCGCCTTGACGTTGGACCGGGGATCCAATTCGATGCCCAGTTTTTCGAACAAGGGGTTTTTTTCAGGCCCAAGGAATCCCATGGCCAGAAAAACCAAATCCGCCGGAATCTCAAATTCGCTTCCCGGAATCTCCTGCATCTTCGGCGGACCCGACGGCTGGGGAATCCATTCCAGCTTCACGCCATGGAGTTTTTTCAAAACGCCGTTCTCGCCGGTCAGCTTTTTGGTCATCACGCTGAAAATCCGCTCACCGCCCTCGTCGTGGGCCGGCGCGGTCCTGAAAATGCGGGCCCATTGGGGCCAGGGATTATCCCCCGGACGGGTGTCGGGAGGCTGGGGCAGCAATTCAAACGAGACCAGGCTCTTGCAGCCCTGTCGAACGGCGGTGCCGATGCAATCCGCGCCCGTGTCCCCGCCGCCCAGGATCACCACATTCTTATCCTTGGCGTTGATTTGGTTCTCCACCTTGTCGCCTTCCTGCACCTTATTGGATTGGGGCAGGTATTCCATGGCGAAATAAGTTCCTTTTAATTCACGGCCCGGAACATCCAGATTACGGGCTTGCGTGGCGCCGCCGCAAAGCACGATGGCGTCGAAATTCTTGCGCAAATCCTCAATGGGGATCGTCACGCCAATGTTGGCGTTGGTCACAAAGGTCACGCCTTCGGCCTGCATTTGTTCCATGCGCCGGTTGATATGGCGTTTTTCCATTTTAAATTCAGGGATACCGTAACGCAGAAGCCCGCCGATGCGGTCCGCCCGTTCGTATACGGTAACCGCGTGGCCCGCCCGGGCCAATTGCTGGGCGCAGGCCAGACCCGCCGGGCCCGAACCCACCACGGCCACTTTCTTTCCCGTCTTTTTATGCGCGATTTGGGGTTTCACCCACCCCTGCTCCCAAGCGTGGTCGATGATGGAAACTTCCATTTGTTTAATCGTCACGGGCTGGGTATAGGAATCCATACCGAGCACACAAGAATTCTCGCAAGGCGCCGGGCAAAGCCGGCCGGTGAACTCGGGAAAATTATTAGTGGCGTGAAGGCGCTCAATGGCTTCCTTCCACCGGTCGCGGTAAACCAAATCGTTCCAATCGGGAATAATATTGCCCAAGGGACAGCCCTGATGGCAAAAAGGAACGCCGCAGTCCATGCAGCGGGCGGCCTGCGTCTTCAAGTGATCCGGGTGCATGGGAAGGTAATATTCCTTCCAATCCTTGATGCGCTCGGCCACGGGCCGCTTGTGGGGCAGTTCGCGCCCCGCTTCCATAAATCCGGTTGGTTTTCCCATTTCGACCTATTCCTTAATTTAAAAAATCCACGGCAAACCCATTAACCATAATGCACGCAGATTAACGCCGATAAAACCCAAACTTTTTTCACATTGGACAATAAAACTTCCGGCCCCAAGCACATCTTCGTTACCCTATCGGCTTTAACGCCTATGTGATTTTTTCGCTATCGGCGTTTATCGGCGTCCATCAATGTCAATTGCCTTTGCTAAGCTACCGACGCCGGTTGGGCGGCGGCGTCTTTTTGGGCCTGCAAGGCCTTCTTATAGTCGACCGGCATGACCTTCACGAATTGCTTTTCCAGCTTATCCCAGTTTTTAAGGACCTGTTCGGCCACCGTGCTGCCGGTAAAACTTTGATGTTTGCGCAGCATGTCCTGGATTGTCTTCACGTCATCCGCGTCCAAGCTGTCCAGTTCCACCATTTCCTTGTTGCAACGCACCTCGAAATCGCCCGCCTTGTTCCACACGTAAGCGATCCCGCCGCTCATTCCGGCCGCGAAATTGCGGCCCGTCTCGCCCAGGACCACCACCCGGCCGCCGGTCATGTATTCGCATCCATGATCTCCCACGCCTTCCACCACGGCGTAAACGCCGCTATTGCGCACGCCAAAACGCTCCCCGGTCTTACCCCGGAAATAAGCCTCGCCGCTGGTGGCGCCGTAAAGAAGCACGTTGCCCGCGATGATATTATCCTCGGGCACGAACTGGATGTTCTTCTGCGGATAAACCGCGATTTTTCCGCCGCAAAGTCCCTTGCCCACGTAATCGTTGGCGTCGCCTTCGAGACGAAGGGTGACTCCTCGGGGCAAGAAAGCCCCAAAGCTTTGCCCCGCCGAGCCTTGAAAGGTAATTTGAATCGTGTCGTCCGGCAAACCCTTCAAGCCGTGCTTCCGGGAAATCTCAGCGCCCAGCATGGTTCCCACGGTTCGGTTGATATTACGGATGGGGACCTCAAACTTGACCGGTTTTTTGTCGTTCAAGGCCGGCATGCAACGCTCGATCAGGACTTCGTTATCCAGCGCCTTATCGAGACCATGGTCCTGTTTTTGCACGCAATAGACCGGGCCCAATTTCGACTCTTCCGGTTTGGCGAAGATAGCTGAAAAGTCCAAACCCTTGGCCTTCCAATAGGAAGTGGCCTTGTTCATCTCCAACAATTCAGAATGACCCACCATATCCAAAATGGTTTTGAATCCGAGTTCCGCCATAATCTCCCGGACTTCCTCGGCGATATAGGTCATAAAATTAACCACGTGCTCCGGTTTACCGGTGAACTTTTTACGAAGTTCCGGATTTTGGGTGGCGATCCCCACCGGACAGGTATCCAAATGGCAGACCCGCATCATGATGCAGCCCTCGGCCACCAGGGCTGCGGTGGCGAATCCAAATTCCTCAGCGCCCAGCAAACAAGCGATGGCCACGTCCCGTCCCGTCTTCAACTGGCCATCGGCCTGGACCACAATGCGGTCGCGCAAACGGTTCTTGACCAAAATTTGATGCGTCTCGGCCAACCCCATTTCCCAGGGAATGCCCGCGTGCTTGATCGAGGTTAAAGGGGAAGCTCCGGTTCCGCCATCATGCCCGCTGATGAGCACATGATCGGCGTGCGCTTTGCAAACCCCGGCGGCCACCGTTCCCACGCCCACTTCGGAAACCAGCTTCACGGAGACGCGGGCGTGCTTGTTGGCGTTCTTGAGGTCGTGGATAAGCTGGGCCAAATCCTCGATGGAATAAATATCATGGTGCGGCGGGGGCGAGATGAGCCCCACGAAAGGCGTGGCAAAGCGGGTCTTGGCGATCCAAGGATAAACTTTCTTTCCCGGCAATTGACCGCCTTCGCCCGGCTTGGCGCCCTGCGCCATCTTGATCTGGATTTCCTTCGCGTTGACCATGTAATAGCTCGTCACGCCGAAACGGCCCGAAGCCACCTGTTTGATGGCCGAGTTACGGGAATCCCCGTTCGCCTCAGGGACATAGCGATCCTCATCCTCGCCGCCCTCGCCCGTATTCGACTTGCCCCCCAGCCGGTTCATCGCGATGGCCAGGTTTTGGTGCGCCTCTTTGCTGATCGATCCATAGGACATGGCACCGGTGACGAAACGTTTGACGATTTCGCTGACCGGTTCCACCTGGTCCAACGGAATGGGCGTGCCTTTTTTAAATTGAAACAAACCCCGAATCGTGGCCAAGCTTTTGGATTGGTCGTTCACGTCTTTGGAATATTCTTTAAACGCCTTGTAATTGCTGGTGCGGACGGCGGTTTGAAGTTTGTGGACCGTGTCGGGGTTAAAAAGATGCTTTTCCCCGTCCCGGCGCCATTGGTAGCGGCCACCCCAATCCAAGTCCAAATCCCGGGCCGGGCGTTCCGGGAACGCCCCCCGGTGACGATGCTCGGTCTCGACCGCCACTTCCTCAATCCCGATTCCCTGGATGCGGGTAGCGGTCCAGGTAAAGTATTTATCCACAAACTCCCGGTTCAGCCCCACCGCCTCAAATATCTGGGCGCCCCGGTAGCTTTGAATGGTGGAAATCCCCATCTTGGACATAATTTTCACGATGCCCTTGTTGGCCGCCTTGATATATTTTTTCACGGCGGTTTTATGGTCGATATCGGCCGGCAAAACCTTGCGGCGGATCATGTCATCCAGCGACTCAAAGGCCAAATAGGGATTAATGGCGTTGGCGCCATATCCCAAGAGCAGTCCAAAGTGATGCACCTCGCGGGGTTCCCCGCTTTCAATGATGAGCCCTGCCTTGGTCCGAAGACCCTGGCGGATCAAATGATGATGCACGCCGGCGGTGGCCAAAAGGCTCGGGATAGGCGCGTGGTCATGGTCGAGGCCCCGATCCGAAAGGATCACAATTTGATAGCCTTCCTTCACGGCTTTTTCAGCCTTAGCGCAGACTTCCTCGACGGCCTTAGCCAAGCCTTTTCCGCCCTCGGCGACCTTATAAAGGATCGGGATCGTGACCGCTTTGAAGCCCTTGTAGGAAATATGGGTGAACTTGGCCAACTCATCATTGTCCAACACGGGGCTTTTGAGCTCGATTTGCCGGCAGTTTTCCGCTTTGGGAACCAAAAGATTTCCCTCGGGGCCCACCGTGGTATTGACCGAGGTGACCAATTCCTCGCGGATGGCGTCGAGCGGCGGGTTGGTGACTTGGGCGAATAACTGTTTGAAATAATTAAAGAGCGGTTGATTGAGGTTCGACAAGATGCCGATCGGCGTATCATCGCCCATCGACCCAATTGCTTCTTCCCCGTTGGTGGCCATGGGGGCCATCAGTATTTTTAAATCCTCATGGGTATAGCCATAGGCCCTTTGGCGCTTCAAAACCGTGTCATGATCCGGCTCGGGGACATGCGGGGCTTCGGGTAATTTATCCAAAGCGGTCAAGTTGTCTTTCAACCAATCGCCATAAGGCTGGGCCTTGGCGATTTTTTCTTTAATTTCAGCGTCATCCACGATCCGGCCTTCGATCAAATCGATGAGGAACATTTTTCCCGGTTCCAGGCGGCCTTTTTGCAGGACCCGCTGGTTATCAATATCCAAAACCCCGACTTCAGAGGCCATCACGACCAAGTCGTCCTGGGTGATGTAATAGCGCGAGGGGCGCAAACCGTTGCGGTCCAAAAGGGCGCCAATCATACGTCCATCGGTAAAAGCGATGGACGCCGGTCCGTCCCAGGGCTCCATCAAGCAGGAATGATAGTGATAAAAGTCTTTCTTATATTGGGGCATGGTGGCGTGGCCCGTCCAAGCCTCGGGAACCAACATCATCATTGAATGAGGCAAAGAACGGCCGGTCATCACGAGGATTTCCAGTGCGTTATCAAAGGAAGCGGAGTCCGACTGGCCTTCCCGGATGATGGGAAGCAGTTTTTTCACTTCGTCTTTCGAGAAATACTCCGTCTCGAATAAGGCCTGGCGGGCGTGCATCCAGTTGATGTTGCCGCGCAAGGTGTTGATTTCACCGTTATGGGCGATGTAACGGAACGGATGCGCTAAATCCCAAGAAGGGAAGGTGTTGGTGGAAAAGCGCGAATGCACCAGGGCCAAGGCCGATTCGGTATCCTTGTCGCGCAGGTCCCTGAAATAAGAATTGACCTGTCCCGGCGTCAACATGCCCTTATAAACGATGGTCCGGCAAGAAAAACTGGCGATATAAAACAGGCTTTTTTCCGACAATTTCGAGGCGGCCACTTGGTTTTCAATACGTTTACGGATGAGGAATAATTTACGCTCGAAAGCGTCCTGATCTTTTAGGTCTTTGGACTTGCCGATAAAAACGTGCTTCATAATGGGCTCACTGGCCCTCGCCGTCAGTCCGATTTCGGTATTGTCCGTGGGGGTCACGCGCCAGCCCAAGAGGGTTTGACCCTCTTCTTGGACAATCGCGGTCAGCATGTCCTCGCAAGCCTTGATCTGTTCGTGATCTTTAGGAAGAAAGACCGCCCCCACACCATACTCGCCCTCCGGCGGCAAGCTGACATTAAAGCTGGAAGCGTTTTTCCGGAAAAACTTATCCGGGATCTGAAGAAGAATGCCCGCGCCGTCCCCCGTGTTGGTTTCGCATCCGCAGGCGCCGCGGTGGGAGAGGTTATAAAGAATCTCAATGCCCTGTTCGACAATTTCATGTGTTTTTTTGTTCTTCAGGTGGGCCACGAAACCCACCCCGCAGGAATCCTTGCCCGCGTCAAAAGGGGTCATCAAGTTTTCATTCGGGTTCGCTTGAATCGGTTGTTCCGGCATGGAGTAGCTCCTTGAAGTCCATCTGGGGCCTCGCCTTTAGGCGGGCCTAGCGCGCGTTGGGGTGTCGTTCCCCATTTTCCCTTGTTTTTCACTTCCCATTTGAGCAAAACCGAGGGCAAAAAAAGCAGCCCGGCGAGGGGCCGCCTTAACTTAAAGAGGCGTCGGTTGGTGTGCTAAATTACAAGATATGGTGAGGTTTTTCAAGCAAACTTCATACCAGTTGGGTCCGGAGGGGCTTTTTTACGTTGTCACAACATTGGGTTTCAGGACAGGACTTAACCGGGCTTTTAGCGGGAGATTTTTACTGATCCAAGCGGGCTTGGAAGCCGTTCCAAACCATTCCGGGGCCGCGATGGTTTTCTACTCTTTTGTGCGACCAGATTGGTCCATTGGAACAAAAATGTTAAGCGCCGAGCCCTCGATCCGGGCTTGGAGGCCCAACGTTTAAGCCGCGGCGACCGCTTGGGATTCTAAAATTCTGACCATCTCAGCCTTGAGCGCGTCCAGGTTGACAGGCTTGGTGAAAAATCCCTGGATCCGGCAGCCCTTCAAGGCAAAATCATCTTCCATGCCCTTAAAAGCCGAAGCCACCAAAATAGGAAGATGGGGATGCTCCTCACGGACCCGGGGAATCAATTCCAGGGCGTGCATGTCCGGCATTTTGATGTCGGTCATCAAAAGATCAACCTTCACGTCTTCCAGAATGCCAAGCGCTTGGAGCCCGTTGGCCGCGGTCAAAACATTGAAACCCGCCTCTTCCAATTCCTCGGTATAAAGCAAGCGTGAAGCCTCTTCGTCCTCCGCCAACAAAATGGTGAACTTTTTCGATTCCATGACGATCTCCTCTTTCAGCTTTATTCTTCCCCGAGAGGAAGGTAAATCATAAACGTGCTTCCCTGCCCGACCACGCTTTGAACATCCAGCGTCCCGCCATGCGAGGCGATAATTTTGTGGCAAATCGAAAGGCCCAATCCCGTTCCCGTGATTTTGGTCGTGAAAAAGGGGTGGAACAGCTTGGCCATATTTTCTTTCGGGATGCCGCATCCCGTGTCCGTGATTGAAACCAATACCATCTTTTGTTTGAGAAACAACCGTTGAAAAACAAGCGCCTCATTTTGAGCGCCCGATTCCGGCGCCACACCTTCCGTCACCCGGGTGCGAAGCGTAATCCGCCCCCCTTTGTCCATCGCCTGGATGGAGTTCAGCACCAAATTTAAAACCACTTGCCGAACCTTGACCAAATCCAGGGAAACCAGGGGAACCTCGGCGTCAAATTCCTGTTTCACCTCCACTCCCGCCTTCTCCAGTTTCTCGCCCAAAAAGACCACGGTTTCTTCCAAGATTTTATGAATGTCGGCCGGCTCCTTGCTCACGCGGTCGGGCCGGCTGTATTCCAGGACATCATTGATGGTGGCGTCCATGCGGCGAACTTCATCCACGATAATATCGGCGTATTTTTTGAGGCTTGGTTCCTCAATCTTGGCCGAAAGACGCTTGGAAAAACCCATGATCGCGTTCAAAGGATTTTTAATCTCATGGGCCACCCCGGCGGCCATCTCGCCCAAGGCCGAAAGACGCTCGGCGCGCAAAAGCTGGGTTTCCATTTGGTGTAAAAGGGACGTGTCTTTCAAGGTGGCGATGGCCCCCAACACCTGGCCGTTGCCGCCTTTCAAAACGGAAGTTTCCAACGTGACCGGCACGGCTTCCGAACGGGCCGTCTTGATTTCCAAATGATCCTGCAGGCAGCCCTTTTCTTCTTGAAGCGTCAATTGCAAAGCCCGGGCGACCGGCTCCAAATTTACCGGCAAGTCCTCCAGTTTCCGATCCGCCATCTCCGCTTCCACGAATCCGGTGATTTCCCGGGCCCCCGAATTGAAGGTACGAACAGTCCCATCCAGCCGGGCCACAATCACCCCGGTTTTCAACGACGAGAGGATGCAATGGTGATATTCCAAAAGCGTCTTGAGCCGGCGGTTGGTTTCCAAAAGCTTGGAGGTGGATGAATCGGCTTGTTCGGCCAGGAAGCGGTTCATGGCTTGTAAATGGTTCTTTTCCTCTTTGTCTTTTTTCCCTTCCATGGCGATAAAACCGCTCATGGCGGCGGCCACGAAAAGAAAGGGAAACCGGACCAAAAGGGCCGTATCCTCGGAAAAAAACTCACCGGTGGTTTTATATTGGAGAAAAGCGTAAAGCGCGCAAGAAACGATCGCGACCCCGAAAACACTTTTGATGTCCTGGGAAAGGGCCGAGATGAAAACCGTGATGAAAAAGATCAGGAACAAGTCCGTGTCGGTCACACCCGTTAAATAAATGCCGCCGGTAATAAAAAAGGTATCCAGCAGAAAAAAGCCGGGCAAAACCATTTTATTCTCGAAGGATTGGGTCTTGATGAGGAACATGCCGGCGATGGTGGCCAAAAACGCGCCGATCAACCAATAGGCCTTGGGATCGGATAAAGCCTCCCCATTCTGGTCGTTAAAAAAAAGAAGAACGAGCAAAACCAAGAGGACCAAGGAGCGAAAACAAGCCAGAATATCCCGCTTGCCAAGCGTGATTTTCCGGCTGGAAAAGCCGGAGGCTAAAGGGGGGAGGTTCCCGTTCGGCAGAAAGTTTTCGATGGTGGAAGCGGACAGTGTGTTCATGCGTCTATAAAAAGCAAATGCCGTGCCAGTTAAAAACCCCTTAAAAAGGCCAAATCAGCGGCTTCGGGGAGCGGCGACCGGATACTTTTAGTCCGGGTGGGAAAATTTTACCCTTGGGCCCCGGCCGGCGAATCGAAATACAGGGCCATAAATTCCCGCTTGGCCTCTGAAAACCGATTCAGCTCGATCGCCGCGCGCATCGTCTCGCAAATTTCCGTCATAAACCGAAGATTGTGAAGGCTGACCAGCCTCAACACCAAAAGCTCCTCGGCCTGAAAAAGATGCCGTAAATAAGCCCGGCTATAGTGGCGGCAGCACTCACAACCGCAGGACTCATCTAAAGGACGCTCATCCTGCGCGTATTGGGCGTTCTTTAAAATTACCCTTCCCTTTCGGGTCAGGGCCGTTCCATTGCGGGCGATTCGGGTGGGCATCACGCAGTCAAACATGTCCATACCCCGTTCCACGCATTCCCAAAGATCTTCCGGAGTCCCCACCCCCATCAAGTACCGGGGCTTGTGCGCGGGCAAATAAGGCGCCGTTTGTTCCACCACCCGGTAAATACTGGCCTTAGGCTCACCCACCGACACACCCCCAATGGCGTAACCCGGAAAATCCAAAGCCAAAAGGGCCTTCGCGCTTTTTTCCCGCAAATGGGGAAAGTTGGCCCCTTGCACGATTCCATAAAGCGATTGCGCCTTTTCCCGTCCGCTTTGGCGGTGGGTTTCCCAACAGCGCTGGGCCCAGCGGCTGGTGCGGTCCACGGATTGTTCCACATAATCCTCGGGCGAGGGATACGGAATGCACTCATCAAAAGCCATGATGATGTCGGCTCCGATTTTGTGCTGGATTTGGGTCGCGCTTTCCGGCGTCAACTCGCATTTACGCCCGTCGAGGTGGGATTGAAACTCAACGCCTTGCTCGGTAATTTTGCGTAGGTCCGCCAGGCTGAAAACTTGAAAGCCCCCGCTATCGGTCAGGATGGGCTTATCCCAATGCATAAACCGGTGAAGACCGCCCATTTTTTCCAAAAGGTCCGCGCCCGGCCGCAGCATCAAATGATAAGTATTGGCCAAAAGAATCTCCGACCCGCACGCCAGCACATCCTCCGGTGAAAGCGCCTTCACCGAAGCCTGGGTCCCCACGGGCATATAACAAGGGGTCTTGATTTCCCCGTGGGGCAGGGTCAAAAGACCCGCCCGGGCGGATGTTTTCCCGTCCTTGGCGATAAGTTTAAACTCGTGAACGGCCATGTCGCGAGGCTCCCGAAACAAAGAATTCAAACAGCAACCCAATCCAAACAAACACCATCAGAAGCGATAAAAACATACCCAACCGGAAAGAGACCGGCGAATAATCAAGGATCACATGGCTCTCGCCTTTTTCCAAAACCAATCCCCGGAAACTGTGGTTCACCACTTCCAAGGGCCGTTTTTTTCCGTCCACGAGGGCGTGCCATCCGGGATAAGCCAGTTCGCTTGAAACTAAAAGCGCCCGCCCGTCTCCCGGGGCTTCCAATTCAATCCGGTCCGCCGTGGAGCCCGCGAGCCGGACTTCCCGCCGGGTATAAGGCCCTGCCGTGGCGGGGTCACCCGCAAAACAATCGCGGCTAAAATTAAAACCCGGTCCTTCCATGGCCTTAAAATCCGCGTCCCACTCCCCTTGGGGCAAGGCCTTGGAAACCGAAAACCATTTGGGAAAAGCGCCCGGATTTTCCCAAACAGACGCCAAGGGAGTCGCGTTTATCGTTTGGGCGCCCGAATACTCCCCCGAACCCGCGATGTACCGCCCCCCCAAGTAATCGATAAATTTCATTCGGGAAGACGCGTCCGCTTCCATCGGCGCGAAATACCAGCGCAGGAATTCGGTCAAAAATATCGTATTATTGAAGGAAGTCTGCTCCATCCCAAATTGTAGCGGCCAATTGGGCAAGAGGGTTTGCTTGAATTTTTCATAAACATCGTTCATATCCCGGCCCGAGATCGCGCGATTCGCGTCGACAAACTCCGGGGTCTCAAAAAGACGGCCCGGCCCCCCCAACGCCTGGGCCATCGGCGGTTTGTCATCGTAATAAGATTGAGGAAGCGTGAAATGAAGGTTTAACGCGACCGGCGCGAGCGAAAAAAACACCGCGCCGGTCAATAAACACCCTTGTCCCAAAGGCGGAATCTTCCTGAACCCCAACGCCAAAAGGCAGAAAGCGCAAACCCAAAAGGAAGAAAGATCATCAGGCACACCCAGCGCCAAAGCCGTCAAAACCGTGGTTAAAGAAATGAGCCACCAGGTCCAATCCACGCGTTGGTCCCGGTGTTTCTCCAGAAAAGCCTGGACCGCCTCCAAAACCAGCCGAGACGCGAAAAAGCACAGCACGGGCATCCAGTAACCCGATCGAGCCACCCACCCATAGCCCGGGACAAAATGTTTCAACCATTCCCCCACCCCGGCTGTTTTTCCCAGGCTCAAGATTAAAAAAACAAAAAATGAAAAAACCAAAGGCCCGCCCAACCGCCGTTTGGCCAATCCCCAGAGAATAAGACAAACCACCGGCAGCCCCATAAAATAAACCGTCACCGAGTAGGGGGTGGAATCATGGTCAAAAAAAGGATGGCCGCAAAAAAAGGGGTTCACCCAAGTGGCGAGATTCGAGACTCCAAGGCTTGAGGCCAGTTCCAACCGACGGCCGATATTACTGACGGGAGAAAACTCTAAAAACGGAAGGATCCAAACCAAATTGTATAAGACTGACAAAGTCGTTCCCGCTCCCAAACCCCACAGTCCCCGCCAGAATTTTTTACGGTTTTCATTCCATCGGAGCGCGGCCTCGAGGGCCTTTTCGGCGAAAAGAGCGAAAAGGGTCAGATAGGCGTAAACAGGATAGCCCGCGGACAATTGCAGTCCGGAACAAAGGGAAAAAAACAAGAGGCCGCCCCGCTCCCCTTCCCACGCCATCCCGGCGGCGATAAAAACCCAAGGAATCCAAGTGGCGGCGAAAAACATCGCCTGCGCCCAAGTACTTAAACCCACCATCACAAAGGAAAACCCAACGACTAAGGAACCAATCCAAATCGGCCATTCCCCAAAACCTCTTTTTCGGGCGAGAATCCAAAAACCCGCCAAAAACCACAAATAATGAAGAAGGTCCAAATATTTAAACGCCGCCCCTTCGGAAAACAAACGGTAAAACAAAATCTTCGGGGGATACCAACAAAGCATTTCCGGGTCGGTAAAATAAGGAAAACCAAAGGCCTCGTCCGGATTCCAAAGCGGGATGTGGCCCCCATTCCAAACCCTGGCTCCCCAACTCCACAAAGGATAAAAAAAACAACTGGCGTCCATATAAACGAAATTTCGACCCTCGAACAAAACCCTGAAATGGAAGCAAACCCAAACCCCCAAAAGGGCCAAAGCGAACCATAAACCAACCGGCGCTTTTTTCATTCTTCCATTCCCTTTCCAGCCTAAAATGCCTTGTTTTCCAAATTGAGTGGCCCAAGGAAGAAATCACAATGGAGCGCGAAAGCCCGATTTATACGCCGCCCGGCGGTCCTCAAGGCCAACCGCCCAGCCCCGAAATATACCAGAAAATGGGACAAGAAAATATTTTTCGGATGCTGTCGGATTTTTACCAGGAACTTGGAAATTCAGAAATACGGGCGCTTTTCCCCCCGGACATGGAAGAGGCTTCCCAAAAGTCAGCCCTCTTTTTTGTGACGCTCTTGGGCGGCCCGCCTCTTTACGCCCAAACCTACGGCCCGCCCCGGATGCGGGCCCGCCACTTGCCTTTCGAGATCGATGAGGTCGCCCGAAAGATTTGGCTGGATTGCTTCAGCCGCGTCCTGGAAAAGGCGGATTCGAAATATCATTTCCCGCCGGAGCATTTGGAAGGTTTTAAAAAATTCTTAGGCGAATTTTCCGCCTGGATGGTCAACAAAGCCTAGAATCCCGAAATGTTTCGCATTGATAAACGCGGATGGACGCCGGTGAAAAAATCCTTCATTCGCTTCACTGCTAATCCGCATTTATCTTCGTCCACACCGCTCTCCCACAGAGGGGTCAAGCGAGAGCGGCGTTGCCCCGCGGCATCATTGCTAAATGCCTTTTATTTTAAAAATCCTTTCACAAAATCAGCATGGCGTCCCCATAGGAAAAGAAACGGTATTTTTCCCGGATCGCTTCCTCGTAGGCGGCCAAAACCCTTTCCCGGCCCGCGAATGCGCAGACCAACATCAAAAGCGTGGATTCGGATTGGTGGAAATTAGTGAAAAGGGCGTCAATGGCCCGGAAAGGGTAGCCGGGCGTGACGAAAAGGCGGGTCTCCCCCTCTTGGGCCGTTAAAACCCCGCGGGCGTCCACCGCCGATTCCAAGGTTCGAACCACGGTGGTACCCACCGCGATCACCCGCCCGCCTTTTTCCCGCGCCCGTTCGATGGCCCGGATCGCCGGGGCCTTGATCTGGAATCTTTCCGGATGCATCACATGGTCCTCGGTATCCGGGGACGAAACACCCAAAAAAGTCCCCAGGCCCACATGCAGGAGGACCGGCGCGGTCCGCACCCCTCTTTTTTTCAAATCCGCGAATAATTTTTGGGTGAAATGAAGCCCCGCCGTGGGGGCCGCCACGGAGCCTTCAGTCTTGGCGAACACCGTTTGGTAACGGCTCCAATCCGCGGCCCCATCCGCGCGGTGGATATAAGGCGGCAGCGGGATATGCCCCGCTTGGGCGAGGAATTTTTGAAACGAACCGGTCTTATTGAGCCGGATGAGGAAATGCCCCTCCCCCAGCGGCTCTAAAATCGCGGCTTCGCCCTTGGGATGGATCTTGAGGATGGGATTGCCTTTAATTCTTTTGGCCGGGGAAACCAGCGCCTCCCATTCGTAAGGGTCCTCCGGGCGGGTCCGCCGCAACAGGAAAATCTCAATCTTGGCCCCGGTCTCCGTTTTTTCGGCCCAAAGCCGGGCTGGGATGACTTTGGTCTGGTTCAACACCAACAAGTCCTCGGGCAAAAGCCAATGCGCCAGATCCTTCACCCGGCTGTGGGTGACCCGGCCGGTTTTACGGTCCAAAACCAATAGACGCGAAGCGTCCCGCTGAGCCAGGGGCCGCTGGGCCACCAACTCCGCCGGAAGATTGTAGTGAAACAGGCTGGTTTTCAATGCGCCCTCAACTTTTCCACCAATACCCCCCGGTAGTAGTGCCGGATAATCTCATAGGCGTTATACCCTTTCAACGCCATCCCGCAAGCGCCTTCTTGGCACATTCCCACCCCATGGCCCCAGCCTAACCCGTTGAAAACAATCCGGTCATTCTTAACTTGGGCCTCAAACCGGGTGCTGCGGATGAGATCCGGTCCCAGGGCCATGCGAAAGGCGTTCGATTTCATGCTTTTCAATTCCCCGTCCGCGTCCAGGATGCCTAAAACCGAAATGCGCCCGCTGTCATCCCGTGACAAAACTTTTAGCCCCGCCACATCCCCGATTTTAAGGCCGGCCGCCCTTAAGTCCCGGACCATATCCTTAATTAAAATTTCAGCCGTCCAGCGAAAATGCGAGCCGCCGCGGCAATAATCACAAATCACCGGTTGAAGATAGGGTTTGTCCTGGCTCCAAACACTCATGGACCCGGAAGTTTCCCCGCCGCAATTGGAATGGAAAAACGCCTCTATGGGTTGATTGTCATAAGTAATAATTTCCTCATCCGACTCCACGACCGCCTGACGGATATTATCGTTGATGGTTCCCGAGCCCTTGTACATTTGAAACAAAGAGGTATTTTCAAGGTCATAGGGGCTTCCGGAACGGATCGCTTCCTGATGTTTCAAAACCGCGAAAGTCCGCGCCGCGATGGCTTGGGCCTTCAGGGCCTCCAAAGGCCAGTTTTTGGGGACCTCACCCGCCACGACCCCCATGACGTAATCTTCCAGATCCACGTCATTCACCACCGTCAGGGTTCCGTCCCCATTGTCCAAAATTTCAATCGAACCGCGGTAGGGCTCATGATCCACCTCGATTTGCCCCTCCCCCATCGGCGTCAACAAGGCTTGTTTCCCGTCGATTTGATTGGTGGTCAAGGTGATGTCTTGAAAAGACTGGGTATGGGAATCCCCGGCTTCGGGCGTTCCTTCCAGGGAAAAACCGGTCAAAACAAAAGACTCAGGAGCGGACAAATGGACGCTGGATTGGCGCACCAGGATGGCCACTCGAATGCGGGGATGGGGCTCGCCCGAATCCAGGGATTGGTTCGACGGGGCGGGGGTATCGGAAATAAAAAAAGGATCGGAGGCCGGCTTTATTTCAGCGCATCCGGCCAGGGTTCCCGCGAGGAAACAGGCGATGAAAAATGTTTTCATTTAATTTTCGAGAAAACCCATGCGAAAAAGGACAACAAAACCGAAGCCAATAGGCAGGAAGCCAAGGGAAAATAAAAGGAGACGCCGCCCTTTTCAACCCGAAAATCACCGGGCAACCGGCCCAACCATGGGATTTTCTCGGAAAATAGAAAAGCCGTTCCGATCAGGCTTAACCCCAATCCCAAAACCAGCAAACTTTTCCCCAGGGATGAAAAATCAGGCATCGGACTTCTTTCTGGCTGGAAAAAAAAAGGCGGTCCGAAGACCGCCTTTTTTCAAACCCAGTCTTTTGAGCGGCTTATTTCTTCTGAGCTTCCTTCGTCTTTTCCCAGTCGGCCAAAAACTTCTTGAGGCCGCTCTCGGTCAAGGGGTGGTTGAAGAGCATCTTCAAAACGCCAAAGGGCATGGTTCCCACATGGGCTCCTGCCTTCGCCGATTCCACGATGTGCATGGGATGGCGCAGGGAGGCCGCCAGGATCTGGGTCTTGAAACCGTAATTGTCGTAGATAAGCTTGATATCTTTGATCAATTGCATGCCGTCTTGGGAAATATCGTCCAAACGCCCCACGAAGGGGCTGATAAAAGTCGCTCCGGCTTTCGCGGCCAAAAGCGCTTGGGAGGCGGAGAAACACAAGGTCACGTTGACCTTGATTCCCTCTTGGCTTAAAGCCCGGCAAGCCTTCAAGCCTTCGGGGATCAAAGGAACCTTCACTGTCACATTGTCATGCAGCTTGGCCAGCGTGTGGCCTTCCTTCATCATGCCGTCAAAATCGACCGCCGTCACCTCGGCCGAAACCGAGCCGTTGACGACGGCGCAAATTTCCTTAATGCGGGTGTGAAAATCCACCCCTTGTTCCTTCACCACCAACGATGGGTTCGTGGTCACGCCATCCACCAAACCCATGGCCACACCCTGCTTGATTTCATCCAAATTAGCCGTATCCAAGAAAAATTTCATGACAGCCTCCGCTATCCCTAGGGGATATGTAGTGTTCATTAAATTATGGGGTCTTAGAATTCAAATGTCAACGAAGGCGCTTTAACCCTTAGGGCAAGGAATTCGTTTTCTGGCGCATGGCCAAGTATGAAAGCCATATTCCCACCTCATAAAGAAGGATAAGGGGCACCGCCACAATCGTTTGGGTCACCGGGTCGGCGCTGGGCGCCAAAAAAGCCGACACGATAAAGATGCCCACAATGGCGTGTTTTCGTTTATGGGCCAAAAAGGCCGGCGTCGCGATGCCGATACTGACCAAAGCGGCCAAAATCAAAGGCAGCTCAAAAACCAGGCCGAAAACCAGCAAAAAGTTCATCACAAAATTAAAGTATCCTTCCAAGGTCCATTGGGGCGTGAAATGAAAGCTCAGGTTGTACTTCATCAAAAACTCGAGCGCCAGGGGAATTACCACCCAATAGCCGAACAAAACCCCGCCGGCGAAAAAAAATAATCCCAAACTAAAAACAATGAGCAGCGCCTGCCTCTCGGTCGGCTTCAAGGCCGGCACCGCGAAGGCCCAAATTTCCCGCAAAATATAGGGAGACGCCAAAACCAGCCCGACGATCGTGGCCAGCTTCATGTTGACCATAAAGGCTTCCACCGGCGTGAGGGTCTGCAAAGTTTGAACCTTCGCCTGCAGGGATGGATATTTCGCCAGAATTTGGGTGAAGGGATAAAGCAAAGCCGAAAAAAGCCAATCTGATTTTAAAAAGGCCGCCACCACGCCGATGAAACAGGCCGCCGCCAACCGAATCATCATTCGTCGCAGTTCGGTCAAATGGTCGGTAAAACGGCGGGGCGGATCCGGTGGGCGTTTGGGCATGGGCCAACTATAAACAAATCACGGATAAATCACCAGTTGGTTATGGCGCGTGGGTCGGCGACGGCGGAGCGGAAGCCTTCACCGGCGCGCTAAAAATAGTCTCCAAAGGAGCGGCCACGCTCGCCGAGACTAAATAAACTTCCGGGCTTTTACCCTTTGGGCCAAAATTAGCCGTGAGATAAATTTTATCCTGATCCCGGTTGCCAAATTGATAGTGATGGGCCGTTTGGTCGTCAAAAGTCACTTCGGCTGAATAAGCGGGATGTTTCAACCCTGATTTCGAGCGGTCCGCGGAAAAGTCGGCGATCGTCAAAAGCGCCAATTGACTCAAAACGCCGCTGCCTTCGTCATTGGCCTTATCCCGTCCCAGGGATTGCCAGCGCCCCTGAGCGTCTTTCACGTAAACGATCGATTTCCCATTATGGGAAACCGTCAGTCGGGTGGCCCGGCTGGCGTCAAATTGAAGCAAGGTCTTATCTTTAAAATCATTGGGTTTTAGGTCCAAACTCTTTTCAAAACTTTGGGGAAGTAAAAAAACCGCGCTCTGTCCTTTTAATTGGGCGAAGACATCGGTGGTTTTCAGCTTATCCCTCCCCAGATAAAGAACCTGCTCCTTGGCGGCGGCTTGGGACGAGCCGATTTCCAAAATGGCGCTGGGCGAGGCCAAACCATAAATTTTAAGGTCCGTCGGGTGGTCCGTTTCAAACTTGTCAATCTTCAAGTCATTGGCCGCGGTCAAAACATCGCGCACTTTCATCGGATCGGCCTTTCCGGCCGCGGGGCGCGTCAAACTCCAGTTGTTGTCCTTGTCTTTTTTCAATTCCAGGGTCTTGGCGCCATGGGTGATCCGAATCTGGTCCGCTTGGACCAAATCAGTCTCGATGACCGAATGGTCCCGAAAGTCGTCGACCGATTTGGCGAAATTATCGGTCACGTAAGAGGGCACCAGATAAACTTTGGTTTGATTCGCCGGTTTCACATAGGCGGAAGAACCCGAAATGTCCTTATCACCGATCATCAAGGTCTGCTGGGTTCCGTCTTTAAAAATAAAATCGGCCTGGGCGGCCCCTGTATTGAGACCGTAATCCGCCAGCTCATCCGGATGATCCAGGGTATCCTCCGGGCTCATGTCGCCCACATTCATCAAAACTCCCCGCATCACGGCCTCATCGGCCTTCAGTTTTAGCGGAGCTAAAATCTGCCAATGGTCGTCTTTGTCTTTTTGGATATCAATCAACGGCTCCCGGGCGGCGGGCTGATGAAGCTTGATTTCTTTCACGTCGTCCGCGACAAACTGGGTGAAAACCTTGTCTTTTTTTTCTTCTTTTTTAACCGGCCCCCGCTCAAAAAAGAAGACATAGGCGCCTAAAAGAAGGGCCACCGCGATCAGGATGAAGGAAGAGCTGAAGTTTTTCATAAGGAGCGGCGGCGCCACCAAATGACGCTCCCGGCCACCAAAACCGCCCCCGGCAAGACCAGAATGGTCAAATAGCTGATGAAGGCCGTGCCCACGTTGGAGAGGTTCAAAACCCGGGCCTCATCTTCTTTGGGATGGATGGAAATCTTATTGGTGTCCCCCAAAACCCAGCTGAAACTGTTGAGTCCCAGATCGATGTTTCCGGGCGCTTGAACCATTTGATTGGTCACAAAGGTCGAATTTCCAAAAACCACCAACCGGGCCGTCGTATCCGGTTTGTCGGGCAGGGTCCATTCGGCGGCCACCGCCATGGGAACGGGGCCCTTGAGGTCGAGCCCGGGATGATATTTCAAGGCCCGGTCTTTTAAATCCGTATCCCCAAATCCCTTGTCGGTGGTTTGCATTAAAACCGTGGCCGTGGCGCCTTTTAAGCCCGGATCGGTTTTTCCCACGCTGCGGCTAAAAGGCAGGATTGTGACCAGCCGTTGGTCCGCGAGCATGGAGACAATCGGATGGGATTCATATTGCGGAATAACCGCCCGGGGATCCTGGGGGGCGAAGCTCATCGTATCCACCACCAAATCATTTCCCATTTTCACGCCAAAATCCTTAAAAAGAGGCTCCAGCCCGGAGTTCATCGCCGGATCCACCATGGCCACGATCTTGCCCCCTTTTTTCACGAACTCTTTCAGGAGCGCAATCTCGGAGGGCTGAAAAGAATGGCCCGGCCCCAGGATGGCGATCACCGCCGCGTCATCGGGAATTTTCCCCGCGGATAATAGGTTCAAATCCCGGATATCGTAATTCTCTTTTTGAAGCATCTCCTGGAAGGTGTTCAACCCGTCCCCTTGCGGATTACTGCGGTCCCGCTCCCCGTGGCCGGTGGTGAAATAAAAGACGGGATGCGAGGTATCGCTCATCTTCAAAAGCGCGGAGGTAAAAGCCGACTCGCCCTCAAATTTCGCCGTGGGCTGTTGTCCGGTGAAAGCGTAGGTAATGTAATCCCGCTGCAAGACGTCCTTGCGGTTGTCCCCGCTCTCAAAAACCACCGTATTGTACTCATGGATATCCAGGCGTTTGGCTTCCACGGGATTTTTATCCACGTCCACGGCTTTAAAGTGGAACTTGGTGGAATACTTGCCGTACTCTTCCAGCAGTTCCTGGGCCCGGCCGATCTGCATGCCGATCTGGGGATTGGTATGTTTCCCCGAAATTAGCATGGTCACATTCACGTCTTGTTTGAGACCCTTCAAAACATCCGTGGTCTGGGACGCCAGGGTATTGACCCCATTGGACGTCCAATCAAACCGGACCGGATGCCGGGACACGATATAATTTAAGGTGATCACAATGGCCACCACGGCCACCGCGACCAGGGACAAATTGGCCCGGACCTGGGTGCTCCGCTTGCGGCCGATTTCTTTCACATTGGCCAGATTGGCGGCCAAAAAAACAGCCAGCGCCGCGACCCCTGACAACGTCAAAACCAATCCCCACCAAGTCGTGGAATTAAAGATCAACATTCCCAATAAACCTACCGCCACCAAAGCGATCCCGCCGATTAAAACCGGCTGGTTATAAAGTCGCGCTTGCGATAAAAATCCGGTGCTTTTCAAGGTTAGCTCCTCTTGCTTTCAAGGACTTTGACGGAAAAAAACAAACCCACGAAGATCAGGCTCATGAAATAAAGCAGGTGGGTCAAATCGACCACCCCTTTAAAAAAATCATCCGTCTGCCCGGAAATGGAAAGTGATTTTAAAAAGTCGCCGGCCGGGCCAGACACCAGGTTGCCCGCGGCCCCCATGACCCACAGCACCAAAAGAAGCACCCAGGTCAGCACCATGGAAACGATCTGGTTTTCGCTCAAGGTTGAAACGAACAGGCCCAGCGCGAAAAAAGACAAGGCGATCAGGATGTAACCGATATAGCTGCTAAGAATCGTCCCCCAGTCCGGATTCCCATTCACCGCGATAATGGTCAAATAAACCAAGGTGGAAGCCAGCATGACGCCAAAAAACACGCAAACCCCTAAATATTTACCCAAGACAATTTCCCACAAGGTGAGGGGTGAGGTGCGCAAAAGCTCCGAAGTGCCGTTCTTTTCTTCCTCGGACCACAACCGCATGGTGATGCCCGGAGTCAGGAACAAAAGCAGGATGACCGTATTTTGGAAGACCGGAACCATGGTGGCTTGCCGGCTTCCCAAGACAATCAAGGAAAAGAAAATTCCGGTGGCCAGGAAAAAAGCCGCCAGAACCACATAACCCACCAAGGACGCGAAATAATAACCAATTTCTTTTTTGGCCAGGGCCCAGATTTTATCCCAACTCATGCCGTCCCCTCTTTCGTCGTGAGTTTCACGAATACTTCTTCCAAACTCATCCCCACCGGATTCAATTGATAGAGCACCCATTTGTTTTTGACCACGCATTGGAAAATCGCCTCCCGGGTCTCCGGCGACCCATCGGTCGACAGCTCAAACCGGCTCAAACCCTTGGTTTCCCGGCCCAAGGCGCGGATACCCGCGACCCCCTCGCATTTGCCCAGCGCTTTTTCCACCTCGGCGCCCGGTCCCTTCACTTCCACTTCCAGCGTTTTCCCGCCGGTCAGGCGCTGGGATAAGTTGTCCACCGAATCCGCCGCCACCACTTTACCCCGGTCAATGATCACCACGTTGTCGCAGGTCGAGGCGACTTCCGGCAGGATATGTGTGGAAAGGATGATGGTTTTGCGGCCACTGAGGGATTTAACCAATTTTCGAATTTCCAATATTTGTTTCGGGTCCAATCCCCGGGTCGGCTCGTCCAAAACCAAAACTTCCGGGTCATGGATTAAGGCCTGGGCCAACCCCACCCTTTGACGGTAGCCCAAAGATAAATGCCCGATCAGGCGCTTGGAGATGTCAGTCAAATCCATCATTTCCAAAACTTCCCCGATTCGGTTGGCTTTTTTCGCTTTCGGAATTTCTTTAATGTCCGCCACAAATTTCAAATAAGAAATGAGCGTCATCTCAAAATAAATCGGCGGGATTTCAGGAAGATATCCAATACGCCGGCGCACTTCCTGGGCGTCTTCCACCACGTCATAGCCGGCCACCATGGCTTTTCCGCCGGTCGGCGGCAAGGAAGTGGTGAGGACCCGCATGGTGGTGGTTTTCCCCGCGCCGTTGGGCCCCAGAAGCCCCAAAATGGTTCCCTTGGGAACTGAAAAAGTGATTTTATCCACGGCCGCGAAGGGGCCGTAATTTTTGACGAGGTCTTTGACTTCAATCATGAGTAGGGCCTTTAGTTAAATTGAAAGTGAGGCAAACACGCCAACCGGAAATCGAATATATAAACATCCCGATTTTTTTCAACAAAAAATAATCCGCAAAATAAAAGCGTTTGAACGATTTAATTAATCGCCGAATTTCGCCGAGGCCAGTCTCAATCGGTCCGCCACCCCTTCCAACTGCCGGGCGGCGGCCACCATGGACTCCATCGACGCCGTTAATTCCTCGGTGGAAGCCGAGATTTCCTCGGTGGCCGAGGCGTTCTCTTCCGAAACCGCCACGATGTTCGTGATCGCCTCCACCACCCGGGAAGCTTGGTCGGCTTGGTTTTCAAAGGAAGCGGAAATATCCTGTACTTGGGTCACGACTTCGTTGGAAGCGCTTTGAATCTCGCTCAAGGCGTCCCCCGCCCCCGCCACCACCGTTAACCCCTCGGTGACCTTTTCCGCGCCCGTGCTCATGCTGGTCACCACCAAGGATATCTCCTTTTGAATTTGACGAATCATCCCGGCGATTTGATTCGCGGCTTCCGCCGATCCATCCGCCAGCTTTTTCACTTCTTCCGCCACCACGGAAAAACCCCGGCCATATTCCCCCGCCCGGGCCGCCTCAATGGCCGCGTTCAAGGCCAAAAGATTGGTTTGGTCGGCGATATGGGTGATCACGTCCACCACCTTCCCAATGGCCTTGGACCGGGCGCCCAGCTCATTGACTTCCCGCGCGGAGCCTTGGACCACCTCATGGATGGCGTTCATTTGGGCCGTTGTTTTTTGAACCGCCTCGCTTCCGGCCTCAGAGGCCTTTTTCGAGCGCGAGACGGCCTTTTCGGCGCTGCTCAACTGCTCAGCCGAAGTTTGGATGTTGCCCGCCATCTTATCGATAATATTAAACGCGTCCTGGACCTTGGCGGCCTGTTCCTCGGCGCCCTTGGAGATATTTTGGATGGTGGAGGAGACTTCCTCGGTCGCCCCGTGCATTTGCTGGATGGTCTGGGTCAGCTGTTGGGCCAGCGCCAAGGTTTCTTCCGAGCTTTTTTTAAGTTGGATGACGGAGGATCCCAAATACTCGATCATCATGTTAAAGTTCTGCGCCAAGGCGTTGAAGTCGCCTGAATAATGGCCCTGAATGGAGACGTTTAAATCCCCTTTGGTGACTTTTTCCATGGCGTCCAGAAACTCTTCCAGGGGCTTCAACACGATCTTTTGGATGATTAAAAGGATCAAGGCGGCGGCGAAAATACCGCAGGACACGCAAACCGCGTAAAACCAAAAATGATTGGGTGTCTTCAGCTCGTTTAAAAGGGGGAAAACCAAACCTAAAAAAATGCCGAAAGCCGTGATGGCCCCATAAAGAAGCAGGATGTTGTTCCGCCGGTCGCTCTTTCTCAAATCAGGCTCCCCTGTTGCCCCGCGGGCGGATTTAACCCTAAATGCTGATAGGCCAGCGCCGTCGCCTTGCGGCCGCTGGCGGTCCGCTGTAAAAAACCAAGCTGCACCAAAAAGGGCTCGTAAACATCCTCCACCGTCTCCGACTCTTCTCCCACCGCGATGGCCAAGGTCTCAAGCCCCACCGGGCCGCCCGCGAACTTTTCCACCACGCAAGACAAAATGCGCCGGTCCATCCGGTCCAGCCCCAAGGCGTCCACTTCCAATAATTTCAAAGCCGCGTCCGCCACCTCCGCGTCCACTTCTCCCCGCCGCTTGACCTGGGCGAAATCGCGGACCCGCTTTAAGAGCCGGTTGGCGATCCGGGGCGTTCCGCGGGACCTTTTGGCGATCTCCGCCGCGCCTTCCTGCGAAACAGTCATCTTAAGGACGTTCGCCGAGCGTTTAACAATCTCCGTCAGCTCTTGGTCCGTGTAAAACTCAAGCCGGTAATTAAGGCCGAACCGATCCCTCAAAGGGGCGCTCACCGTTCCCGCCCTTGTGGTGGCGCCCACCAGCGTAAAGGGCGGCAGTTGAAGCCGGATCGAGCGGGCCGTAGGCCCCTTGCCGATCAAAATATCCAGCTGAAAATCTTCCATGGCGGGATAAAGAATTTCCTCGACCGCCCGGGGAAGCCGGTGGATCTCATCGATAAACAATAAATCGTAAGGCTGTAAATTGGTCAGAAGGGCGGCCAAATCGCCCGCCCGCTCGATAATGGGCCCGGAGGTCGGCCTGATATTCACCCCCATTTCCTTGGCGATGATCGACGCCAGGGTCGTCTTTCCCAGTCCCGGGGGCCCGGCCAGAAGCATGTGTTCCAAAGCTTCGTTTCGTTTTTTAGCAGCCTGCAGGGCGATCCCCAAGGAATCCTTCAACGCGCTTTGTCCCACGTAATCCCTTAAATGCTGGGGTCTTAGGGAGTTTTCCTCTTCCTCGACCGCTTTTTCCGCGGCCACTATACGCGCTTGCTCCGGCAATTCCGGAACCGGCGTTTCGGGAAATTTCGTCTTGGGTTTCGGCATGGAATTTATTTTACAGGTAAACCGGGGCCCTTCAACGAACAATTTAGCCCTTTTTACCGCTTCGGGAAACTTTCGCGGCTTCCGGCGTCCCTGGTTTTGAGAGAAAAACGGTTTCACACTCCGGTAAAGCGTTCAAAAATATTTTACCCCAACGTTCGCTGGTCAAACGGGGGTCCAAAATGGTCACCGTTCCCACATCGGTGGCGCTTCGAATCAAGCGGCCGAAGCCTTGTTTTAAGCGCAAGACCGCCTCCGGCAGGCTTTCGACTTGGAAGGGTTCCATTCCCTGTTCTTTAAGCCGAGCGTGCCGGGCCTCGACCAGGGGTCCTTCGGGAACTTGGAAAGGCAGTTTGGTAATGATGAGATTGGAAAGCGCCTCGCCGGGAACATCCACCCCCTCCCAAAAACTGTTCACCCCCAACAACACCGAATGAATGTCCTCCCGGAAAACCTGGAGCAGTTTGGTGCGGTCCCAGCCGTCCTCGCCTTGAACCAAAAGCGTAATGCCCATTTTATCCAGGTCCGGCCGAATGGCTTCCGCCACCAACCGAAGCATTTTAAAGCTGGTAAATAAGACGAAGGCCTTGCCATGGGAGATTTTCAGGGAAGCCCGGATATAGTCGATCACCGCCTCGTTGTATTTCGCCTCTTCCTTGCGGGGATGGGGCATGGAGCGGGGCAGAAAAAGCGTGACTTGCTTCTTAAAATTAAAGGGTGACCCGGCTTGGAGCGTGTGGACCGGAAGCGCCAGTTCCCCGTCGTCCAAACCTAAGGCGTGTTTGAAATAGGAGAAATCTTTTCCCACCGAAAGGGTCGCGCTGGTGAAAACCACCGACTTCACCGAAGAAAGCAAATGTTCCCGGATAAGGGCTGAGGCGTCCAAGGGAACCGCCTTCACCGAGGCGGCGCGGATTTCCCCCCGCCGCAGCGCCGCCGGATCGGGTTCCACGATATAACAGGCTTCCTCATCCCAAGCCCGGTCGAGAATATAAGATAAGCGTTGAATCAGTCCCCGGCATTCTTCCCGGGTTCCCTTGGCCTCCAGTTCCAACTCCTCGGTCGTGGCGGAGGATTGGGCCAGTTCCAGCAGGTTTTCGATTCGGCGGATGGGATCGGCCAACATCTCCAGCGGCGGGGCATTTTCCGGCAATTTAAAGGCCCGGGTCGATCCCGTTTCAGCCCCTAGGGCCGCCCCTAATAAGGAAAAGAACCGCTCCGCGCCGCTTCTAAAATCCATTACCGCTTCCCCGGCGCCCGAGGTCGGGATCAGGGCGAATAATCCTTTTTTACCTTCTTTGGATTTGTCGTCAGCGTAAAGCAGTCGGCGCACCAAGCCCATACATTCGGAGAAAGTGACCGAAGTGGCCAAATGCTCCGCGGCCAAAGCCGGCAGGTGATGGGCCTCATCGATAATGAGCGTCTCATAGGGAGGCAAAACGCCAGGCTGCTCGTCCATTTTCAAAGCCAAATCGGCCAAAAGCAGGGCGTGATTGACCAGGATCAAATGGGTGTTATAGGCTTTCCGCCGGACCGAATGATAAAAACAGGTGTCATAAGTCTCGCAGCGGGGACCCAAGCAATGATAGGGATCGCTTTTAATCTCGGTCCACACTTCGGACGAAATCGGAAAGGCAGCGGTTGAAAGCGTGCCTTCCAAGCTGTCCGAGGCCCATTCCTGGATCTTCATGACCTCCCCGCTGTCGCCGGCGAAATCCATTTGCCGCCGGGACTCAACCGCCAGTTTCAAACGCCTCTTCGAAAGATAATTGCCCCGGCCTTTCATCAGCACCGCTTGAATCGGCCCCAGTCCCTCAGCCTCCAAAGCCTTGATCACAATCGGCAAATCCTTGCGGTAAAGCTGTTCCTGGAGGGTCAGGGTATGGGTGGAAACCACGACCGGGCCGCCCCGGCGAAGGGCGTGCTCTAAAGCCGGCAGCAAATAAGCGAAGCTTTTGCCCACTCCGGTCCCGGCCTCGGCCAACAAAACCCCGCCCTCGAATAGGGTTTGGGCCACGGCTTCCGCCATGTCGTTTTGCTGGGGCCGGTTCTCAATTTTAAAACCCTTGACCACCGTGGAAAGCCGGTCGGAAACGTTCATAAACTCCCTATCCTGATAAATAAAAAGAGAGGGCCTTAAAGCCCTCTCGATAAATCCTACGATGTTTTCTTATAAAAAGCCACGGCGCGCCAAATCCTATTGGTTCATTTCCCGGCGCAAGCGGCGCCGATGGGCCCGGCGAACCCAGGCCCGGCGGACGCCCTTGCGGATATTTTCCAAACGCTGCCGGTGTTTTTCAAACACGCGTTCCCGGTAAGAACGCCATTTGGCGAAACGGCCCATTTCCTCTTGATCCAAAAGCCGCTGTCCCGCGAATCGTCCTTTTCGAAAAGAGAAGGCGTTTCCCGCCCGCACCCAATTATCCTGGCCGCCGGTTTTGACATCCACGGTTCCCTCATGGGTCAGGGTCTGCACATCATCCCCTTGGGCGCTCACCTCAAAAGCCGTCCCCCGGACGCCGCAAACCACTCCGTTGGCCTCCACCTCGAAGGTCGATTGGCTTTCGTCCAAATGCTTCACCACGTCGGCCAATAATTGTCCGGCGGTTATTTTAAGCCGGCTGAAAAAACCGCCCTTGTGATTATCCGCGATTTGATCGATTTTGACATCGCTGTTGGCGCTCACCAGAACGGAGGTATCGGATTGAAGCATCAAGGTGGCTTGGCTGTCCGCGCCCACCTTGAGTTCGTCTCCCGACTCCAAAACCTCGCCTTCTTCACCCGCCGCCCATTGATCGGTCCCGGTCTCTAAAACCTGGACAGCGGAACCTTGAATGTCCTCCAAAACATATTGAACCGGTTCCGGCGCGTCCAGGGTTTGGCACTGGCCGCCCAACGGAATGGCAAAGGCCAAAAGGCAAAAAGCGGGATAGAAAATTTGTTTTCGCGTCATTTTCATAAACCCTCCTGATCCATCTTCCAGCGGTTTTCCTCAGACAGCCCAACCCAAACCGGCTCCGGCCCTTCCAAAACCAAGGACATCTTACCGGATTTTATTTCGGGTAAGGGTGGCCTTTTAGCGTGGCTCCCGCCCGGTAAAGCTGTTCCATCAGCATGACCCGGGCCATTTCATGGGAAAAAGTCATGGGAGAAAGGCTGAGTTTTTGGGCAAACTGAGCGGCCACTTCCGGCGCGGGCCCGGAGGCTCCCCAACCAAAAAAATAAAGGTCTTTCGATGACTGCGTGACTTTTTTGGTGAATTGGGCTGAATTCAATGACTCGCCGTGGGCGTCCAACGAGATCAGGGTCGCCCGCCCCTTTTTAGATTCAACGAATTTCAGGATCTCTTTGGTGTTTTCTTTTAGTTCGATAACCGTGACGGGCCAGAGCCGATCCAGGCGTTTGCCGTATTCGCGGACCAACTGGGAAAGGCGGGCGTCTTTAAAGCTTCCGATAAAAACGCAATAAATCATGCGCTCAGGCGGCTCTTGAGGACCATCGCTTGAATCTCGGGGAACTCCTGCAGCCATTGGCCCGCAAGCTCTTCCAAACGCCGCCAAGACGAGGCCTCCAAACGAAGGGATAAAACCTGCTCGGTCACCGACCGCCGGGCGATCCCCCACCCCTCTTGAAACACGGCCCGAACTCCGTCGACCGTGGAAACCTTGGCGCCCAGGCCTTCGGCCTTTGATTTTAACTTCTCATAAATCGCCGTCACCGCCGCCGCCTCCAAAGGAATCCGCACGTCGTGGGTGGAAACCCTTTCCGGATAACGCTTAAAAAATTCGGACAGTTGTTTCCGCTCTTTTTGAAGGATTTCCAAAACTTTCAACGCCGCGAATAGGGCGTCTCCGGGAAACCCGCCCGGCAAAAAGAAGTGGCCGCTGTCTTCCCCGCCTAAAATCGCGTTTTCTTTTCGCATCCGGTCAAAGATGTAGGAGTGGCCGGATTTTTCCAAAATCGATTCCGCGCCGACTTCCTGCGCCACCCGCTCCACCCAATCCGAGCATTTGGCGTCAAACACCACCTTGGGCTGCCGGGTTTTGGGAAGAAACCATTGGGCGAAAAGGCAAAGCATCAAATCATTGGGAACCACGCGGCCCTTTTCATCCACAAAACTGATCCGGTCCCCATCCCCGTCAAACGCGATGCCCAATTGGGATTTTGTTTTTTTGACCCGCTCTCCCAGCATCGCCAGCCCTATCGGGTTCGCGCTGTCCGCCCCCCGGCCCGGGTAACGTCCGTCCAACTTGGGATTCAGCCAATCGATCTCACACCGAAGGGTCTGTAAAACCGGGGCCGCGGTTAAAACCGAAACACCGTTTCCCGGGTCCACCACCAACTTGATCCCTTTAAAGTGACGGCCCATCTGGTTCACCAGGGTATTTCGGTAATCGGGCAGGAAATCTTTTTTTTCGCTCACGCCGGCGCCTTTACGGAACTGGCCCGCCCGGATCAGCGCATACAGTTGGTTGAGCCAAAGGATCCCAGCCGGAACGCCCAAGGGAAAAAACTTGAATCCATTGTGTTCGGGCGGGTTATGGGAAGCGGTGACCATGACCCCCACCGCCGCCCCGACCTGGCGGGTCGCGAAAGCCAAAAGCGGGGTGGAAACCAAACCGGCTTCATAAACCTTGAGCCCCGAATCCACCAATGCCCGGGAGAGGCTGCGTTTGAGGATTTCGCCTGATTCCCGCGCGTCGCATCCCACCACGATTTTGATGTTGCCTTTTCCCGATTGCTTCACAAAAACGCCAAGCGCCATGCCGATTTGGGAGGCCTGTGCAGGGCCCAAGGGTTTGGGGTAAATACCGCGGATGTCGCAGGGCTTTAGGATGTCTTCCGGGATCGGGTTCACAAAAACCTCAAAAAGTGAGTCTTCGCCTCAAACAGCGGATTCATTATAACGGATCGCTCGCATCACGGACGGAGCCAGCGGGAGAAAAACGTGAAAAAATGGTGCCGAGGGCCGGGATTGAACCGGCGACACGCGGATTTTCAGTCCGCTGCTCTACCAGCTGAGCTACCTCGGCATTCAAGAGGAGGAGTTTAAACCAAAATAACGGCGAAAAGCCCTCAAAAGAGGGACGAGATTATCAAGGGACGCGGTGCTTGTCAATTGGTACCTTGGATCAAGAAGCCGGTTGAAAAAGTTTACTCGAAAGACGAAAGCGCGCCGGCGGCCTTTGGGTCAAAAAATCCGGAATTCATTAAACTTAAAGTTGAGCGCGAAAGAAAAAGTGTCCTCCACCGTCTCGCCAAAATTCCCCGGGTCGTAGGCCAAGTCGAGCGAAAAATCGTTATCGTCCACACGGCGCGTCAAAGTGCAGCCCAAGGTGTAATACTGGAAAACGTTGGCGGAAGCGTCCGAGGGGATGGAGCCAAAATTCTCAATTTTATATCCGGCGCGGACCGCGAACAGCTGGGGGAAAATCCAAAATTCGCCCCCAAAAGCCGCCTTGATGCTTTGGTCGCTGGGCTTGAAAATCTCAACGCCCAAATTTAAATCCTTGGTCGAATCAATCACCTGATGGGTCCCAATCCCCAAACGGATGAACATGGGCAAGGGTTCGGAAGGCGTATTCGGCGGCGGCGAAGTGCCCGGGGGCGCGAACGTCATACCCGGCCCCAGGTTTTGGATCGCAAGACCCACCCGGATGCCATAGGGCAGTTTATCCAATTGAACCCCCAGGTCCCCGCAAAAAGCGGAGGCCGTATAGTTCGCCAAATCACTTTTGAGGAATTTAATCGTCCCGCCCACCCTTAACGAGGTCGAAAAGACATGGGCGAAAGTGGCTTCGGCCAAAAAATCGTCCGCATTGACCGCCGGATTTCCATTGTTATTGTCAATGGGCGGCATATGGCGGTAAATCAAGTTGGCCGCCACCGTATTGTCGATGCCTAAAGGCGTGGCGAAAGTCAAATACTCGTATTGAATTTGGGCCAGGCTGTCCAAGTGCAGCACAATCAACTGCGTGGATCTTAAAAGCGCCAATCCGGCCGGATTGTAATCAATGGAGTAAGAGTCGTCCCCCATGGCCGTATAAACCCCCGCCATGCCGGCGGGCCGGTCCCCCAGGTTAATTTTTAAAATATCCCCCGTGGTCGTTCCCACGCCTTGGGCCAAAGCCTGAAAAGCCCAAAAACATAGGGCAATCGAAAATAAAACGCTTTTCATTAAGGAAAACCTCGCGGTCATTCGTTGACCCTTTTAAAATTTCGTGGAAAGCGAAAGGCGGTTCGACACCCCAAAAACATCCTCGGGCGCGAACGCGTAATCCAGGAAAACCACGGCGCCGTCCAAATCCAAAGAATAGCCCGCCCCCACCGTGAACCCGGTGCCCGAAAGATTCTGATCCAAAAACTTATAGCCCATCCGCAAGGTCGCCCGGCTTCCCACCCACTTAAAATTATACTCGGCTCCGACCCTCATTCCGACCTGATCCTCGATCGGATGGATCGGAAAATCGGTCTCAACGCTGATGGCCCCGTCGTCCTGATAGGTAAAAAGCTCGTAGCGGCGGTAAGAAATCGCCGCGTCCAAGATCATGGGCAAATCATAGTCGCTGTTGTCTTGGGCCCCGATGTTTTTAATCGAAAGTCCCACCCGCATCCCCGGAAACGAAGGCGTTACCACGACCCCGGCGTCGGCCGCGAAAAGGGTGTTGGTGACCGTGTCAATTTGCTGTTGAATGAATTTTCCGGAAGCACCCAATTGAACCATGCCAAAAGACTTCGCGTAAGCCAAGGTCACAATATCATCGCCCGTCGTAAAGGTCCCGTTCGGGTTGCCCGAATCATCGGTTCGCTGAAAAGATCCGCCTTGGACGATATTCACATTGGCCGCCACCACGCCGCCGATCCCGGGTAACTGAGTCTCCAAGGGGACCGCGACGGCCACCGACTCAAAATTGACCCCCTGGTAAAGCGACAGATAAGTGAAATCCAGTTCGTTGTTTAAGATACTGGCCAAACCGGCCGGATTGTATTGAATGGACGCCACATCATCACCCACCGCCGAATAAGCTTCCCCCATCCCGACCGCGCGGGAGAATGGCGAAATTTTCAAAAACTCGAAAGCGCTCCGGCCGCCGGTTTGGGCCTGGGCGAGTTGGTTGAACCCGAGCGATAAAAAAAATGAAAAAATAAGTATCCGGCGCAAGCGCGAAGAAGTCGGGATCATGATTAGGGATTCGTCCTAGCGTGCGAAACCGCGAATTTCCCGATGGTCCTGTTTCCTTTCGGGTCTTGGATGATATAGAAATAAACGCCGGCCGCGACCGGATCCTCTTCCCCGTTTAATCCATCCCAGGTGACCACCGTTCCCGTGGAATCAAACTCGCGCACCAGGGACAAGGCGATGGTGTAGATCTTCAATGTGGAGCCCGCGGTTAAACAATCAAAGACCACGCAATTGCTGGCACCCGGGCATTGGACGGGCCGGTGCCCAACGGTGAAATCCACGGGATTCGGAAACAGGGGGCTGGGGCAAGTGGGGGTGGCGGTCGCAGTGGGTCCGGGCGTGTTGGTGCTGGTGCGCGTCAGGGTCACCGTCGGCGTAAAGGTGGGAGTAAAGGTCGGTGAAATCGTTATGGTGAAAGTCGGGGTTTGAGTCACGGTTTTAGTCGGCGACAAAGTGACGGTCGGTGAAAGGGTGGGCGTCAGGGTCGGAGGCAGAGTATGCGTCGGGGTCAGCGTCCAGGTGAAGGTTTTGGTCGGTGTCGGGCTGATGGTGAAGGTACTGGTCGCGGTCGAGCTGGGAACCGGCGTTTGGGTCGGAGTAGAGGTTGGAACCGGAGTGAAGGTGAAAGTGATCGTCGGCGTCACGGTTTTGGTCAAAGTCACAGTGGGCGTAGGAGTCAAGGTTACCGTGGGTGTCAGGGTCACCGTAAAAGTATTCGTGGGCGTTTGGGTCCAGGTGACCGTGGGGGTTTTCGTAGGGGACGGGGTTCGTGTCGCTGTCGGCGGCACGGTCGGCGTAAAAGTCAACGAAGGCGTCGGGGTAATGCAACCCGCGATCACCGCCGGATTGATGGTGCAAGCGCGCAGATAATCATAAAAAATCGGCTGGGCATCCAAAGAGTTCGCGCCGATGACTACCAATTGAACCGTGGAAATATTCGCCAATCCGGAAGAAGTCAGGTCAATATAAACGGTGTTCCAACGGCCAAAAATACAGTTCGCGCTCGGAAGTTCGGTCCCGCCCTGGCAATAATAAGCGTCTTTCGCCGGGGCTTGGACGGTGGTTGATCCATCGCTGACATACATCGCGATAGCCTGGTTGACTGTTCCTTCCGGATACACGTCAATGGCCACGAAATTTTGAAAAGCGGTGGACCCGGCATTGGAAAAGGTCAGTGTCACATTTTGGGTCGCCGTACAATTGCCCACACAGGAAAGAGCCGCGTTGGAAGCGGTTCCCGCCGCGGGATCCGCTGGAGGTCCACCGCCGGTGTCGAACACCAACGTCGCTCCAAAACTTGAGGGCCCGCCCGCGGTCGAAACGCTCCAATTACTGACCGGCGAATCACCCGTCGGAAAATCGTCATAAGTTGTTACTTGGGCGAAGGATTGGGAAATACCCAAAAAGAAAAAAGGAATAAACAAAAGTAAAAGCCGACGGGCAGGCGACAACAGATCAATTGTCTTAATAAGATTCACGAACAACTCCTTGAAACTCTTTAAAAGACCTCATTTCGCGGCGCCAAACCTGATACCGTTATGAGAGCGGATAAAATGAACCTAGCAAGAATCTTACTATCATTATCAATCTTTATGGGAATTGACGCAATTAAAATGGGCAAGCCCTTAGGGTTTAAAAGCAATATTTATAAAGGGAAAACGAGTTAGCTATCTCAACTAGAACTAACGGCTTTGGGGAAACATCTGGCCTTAAACTCCACCACCCGATCGATGACCTGCGGGATGGTTTCTTTCACGGTGACTTTCTTACCGTTTTCCAGGGTCAAAATAGTCTCCGGCGAGCTTTCCACGAAAAGAATCAAATCGGCGTTCACATAAACTTCTTGGCCGTTTAAGCGGGTTACCTTGATCACAGAATTACCTCTTCCAACGGGATTGTCTTCTTCTCCAAGGCGGCCACACTTAATTTAATGGGCGTATTTCACCAGAAAAGCTTGCCCCGTGTCTTGGTAACTCACCCAGATTGCCCCAGTACTGTCAAAAGCGATATCGGTTGGCTGCGCTTGCCCTTCCGGGTTTTTCCAGGTCTGGATCAGCGTGCCCGTTGAATTAAATTCCAGGATCGTCTGATTATCCGTATCCATCACCCAGAGATTTCCCGAATGGTCAAACTGAACTCCTCCGACCGGGGACCGTACTCCCAAACTCCAAGCCGTCACCGGAGCTCCCGCCGCAGTGAATATCTCAATGCGCCGCGACCCCTCATCGACCACGTAAACCTGGCCCGAAGAATCGATAGCGATGCCGCCGATTCCATCGAAATCCCCGATAGCGGGGCCTGAACCGAGCTGCCCAAATGATCCGATTAAATTTCCGGCGTTATCATAATGGTGAACTTCGTAATTCGGCCCATCGGTCACATAAATGTCCCCCGATGTCTTATTGATCGCCAACCAAGCCGAAAGGGCCCCGGCAGGCTGGGCCCACTTCTTCGAGAAAACGCCCAAGGTGGAAAATTCCTGAATTTGCCTTCCATTTTTATCCACCTCAAACACATTGCTTCCCGCGTCCAATCGCAAACCATAAGGCGATTGAATAGTGGCAGCCACATTGCTCACGCTTGCCGCCGCCGAACTCCAAGTCATCAAGCATGTGCCGTTTGAGTTGTATTGTTTAATGCGGTTGTTCCCAAAATCTGAAACGTAAAGATTATCCGAGCCATCGACATCAATCCCGGCCGGAACATTTAAATCGTCAAAACCGGACCCGAACTGGCCTACCGTAAAGTCCACGGGATGAGCCGAATTGGGAGAGGTGGTCGAGTTGTTTTTACAACCCCAACCGCCCGCCAAAAGCAGCACGAAAAGAAATAGGATTTTTCGAGAGTTCATTTTTCACCCAAATCACCGCCGGTTGACCCGGGGTTCAATAAAAAAATTTATCTTCCCTTCTATTCTACCTCACCTTAAAAAAAGAAAGGCGACGGGTTTTATCCGGCGTCGCCTTTCCAGCCTGCAAGAAACCTTTCGGCCTCTTTTAACTTTTAACGAAACCCTTAAGAGCCTTGGCCCAACTGCGTCAAGGTCTGCAAGGTCGAATTGACGACCGAGATAACCCGGGCGTTCGATTCATAACCCCGTTGGGCGATGATCATGTTGGAAAGTTCCACGGTCAAGTCGACGTTCGACCCTTCCAAAGAGCTCCCCGCCACTGTTCCCAAGTTGTCCGTACCGGCCAAACCCGTGAAGGACGGGCCCGAGCTGGCAGTTTGGCTGTAGTAGCCGTTCCCGACACTCTCGAGACCTTCCTGGTTGGTGACCGAGGTGAGGACCACTTGGCCCAAAGCGAAGGTCTTACCGTTCGAGAAGACCCCTTGAATCGTACCGGTCTTGTCGAAGGAAAGGCTTTGCAAGGTTCCGTCCGCGTATCCGTCTTGCGACTTCACGGTGGCGGTATCGCTCGGCACGTAGGTATTGACCCCGTTCACGACTTGGAAGGTTCCTTCCGCATCGCTGAACAAGCCATCCCGCTCTCCAGTTCCCAAAATACCCGCGGTACCGAAATTCATACCGATTTGGGTGATATTGGCACCAATGGTCGGCAAAGGAGAATTGGCAGGCAAAGTCGCGACCCCGGCGTTGTTATCAGCCGGCGGCAAGTAAATTTTGGCTTGCACCATGGTCGCATTGGCGCCCGTGACATCCGCGCCGCCCGTCGTGGCCAAAGATCCATCGGTGTTGAAGACCAAGAAATCTCCAACATAGGTATCGCCCGTATTGCGGGTATAGTCCTCCGCGATACCGGTTCCCCCGACTAAATTCGAATCCGGAGCGTTGCTACCTGCGGGAACTACCGCGCCACTAAAGGGAGCTACGCCACCCGTCGTATCAAACGAATACCAAGCGTAAACCGCCTGGCTCTGACCCGCAGCCGTCGGGTTATTAACACCCGCCTCGCCTAAGTCATTCACCTGATAATAGAGGGTCGTGATTTCATGAGGATTGCCCAAGGAATCATAAACCGTCGATACCGTTTCCGTTGCTGGCGAAATAGGTGGCTGTTGATTCCAGGCAAACGTATTGGTAGTCCGAGCGGTGGCCAAAGGCACGCCCCCTCCCGTGATCACAGGATTTCCTGTGGAAAGGTTTCCAGTTTGGTGGAGAACCACCCCGCCTGCGGGAGCCCCTGCGCGAACATCGGGACCAATGACCAAATCCGCCGCATTTGTAGTAACACCTGGTGCTTCAACAAAGGGCAACAAAGGCCCCGCAGCGGTCGTAGCGACGTCCAGGATACCTCCGGTCTGATCAGCCTGCTGGAACGAATCCAGATTGCCGGCGATATTCATGACCGTCGTCGCTTTGGCCGGAACTACCATGTCGGGCTTGATCTGGATGTCGCTGATGTTGCCCGGGTTTTGATTGTTCAAAACCAAATTCGCCGAGGTAACAACCAGAGGGACGTTGTTGTCGACTGTGGTTTGAGTATATTCGAGCGAAGCAGTATACCCCTGGATCAAGCCGCCGTTTTGGTCGACCAAATTTCCATTGCTGTCGAAGTTCAAATTGCCGGCTCGCGTCAGGTAGGTTGTATCCCCCACCTTCGCGTCGAGGAAGCCTGTGCCCGTGATGGCGATATCAGTGGTGATACCCGTCTGTTGGAGCTGGCCTTGGGTAAACAAGGTATCGATGGAAGCCACCTTGACACCCAATCCGACCTGCTCCGGATTGGTTCCGCCGAGGCCTTCCGCCGGATCGTCCCCGGTGCCGCTGTTTAAGTTGTTGCTGATTTGGTTTGAAAACTCGAGACGGCTCGCCTTGTAAGCCGTGGTGTTGACGTTGGAAATGTTATTTCCAATGACATCCAACCACGTGCTATCACCCTGCAAACCGGAAATCGCGCTATACATTGCTTCGAGACCCATGACGTCCTCCTAGAAGTATTAGGTTGGTAATCCACCAACCCTGATTCGGGCCCCCTCTAAGAGGTCCAGCCCGATATTTACTGCACCACAATTCCTAACGGCAAGTTACACAATTACCGCACTATCAATATTCGTAAAAACATTCTCCTTCATGTTGCTATCGTCCAACGCCGTAATCACCGTCCGATTGGTGACGCTGACGATAAAAGCCAAGTTGTTCATAACCAGCAAGGATTGTTTCGCGCCCTTCGCCGCCGCCTTATTCACGGCATCCGTCATCCGGGAAACGTCCTCCGCCGAAAGATTGATATTGCGTAAGCTCAATCGGTCTTTCGCGTGCGCGGAGAATTTTAAAGCCGTTCCCTGATTGACGGTCGTTTGAAGCACATCCGTAAACGACTGAACCGATTCCGCGGCCTTGCTGGCCTGCTGCTGCAAAATCTGGATCTGGGCCTGATTCTGCACCGAATCCATCGGTTTTAAGGAAGCGTCATTAAAATTAACTTGCTGAACCACTTGTCCTCACCCGCCCTTCTTTAAAGCCTGTTAAACCCTAACTACTTTTTACTGAACGTTTTGAATAGCCGAAATCGGATAGGCCGTTCCGTTCACATCCACCGCGGGACCATTTGAGTAATAAACAACCGCGCTCACCGTCCCTTGGACATAACCTTGCGCGCTGGTCGAGTCGGCCACCGTCACCGTTTTTCCGATCAGGTTGGTCACCGACGATTCCAAAACACTTTCCATGCTCGTGCTCAGGCTCGTCAATTGCTCAACCGAGGAGAAACTCGACAGTTCCGCCACGAACTGGCTCGCGTCTTGCGGATTCAACGGATCCTGATTCTGCAATTGAGTGACTAACAATTGCAAAAAGGTCTGCTCCGAAACGAACTGATTCGAAGCCGACGCCAAAGCCGTCGTTGAATTAGCCGCATTGCCGCTTCCACTGCTACCTACTCCAGGTATTGCCATAAACTCACCCCCTTCTTCTCAATTCCTAACGACATTACTCTGACAGACTTTAACAAAAACTCAAAAATTAAGCTAAAACCTTCAAAAACCCCTTAAACCAGCAGGTTTACCAGGGAGTTTCTTTGGGAAAACGCTCCCAAAAGCCCTGTATTTTCCTCATTTTCAGGGGTTCCAAGCCCCAAGAAACTGCCAACAGGAGACCCATAAGAAGAGCCTTCCTGCTGGTATTGGTAATACTGGGCCAATAGATTGGCCGATCCGCCCTGGATCTGGACCTGCAATTGGTCGATTTGGAGGCCCGCTTGGCTCAAGGCCGCCTTGAGATCAACCAGGTGATTTTGAAGCCCGTCTTTAACATCTTGATTATTAACGATGATCCGGGCCGAAACCGATTGATCCACCAAAGCCACCTGAATGGTCACCTTCCCCAGACTTTCCGGAACCAATTGGAAACTCAACCGGGAAACCGTGTGGACCTGGGAGGCGTGTTGGGAAATCTGCTCGGCGAACTGTTGGATGATGCCCGCCGCGTTGATTGGCGCGTTTTGAGTTTGGCTGTTGGCTTGAACGACTTGTGAGAATGTGCCCGATCCCGCCAAAGCGGCTGAATCCGCGGCGGACTGGGATGAATTGTCAACGGCCGACAAGGGGTCTTGGGTTTTCCCTTGATCTTTGATGGACGCGAACTCCGCCACTGTTGTGACCGAATTAACACCTTGGGCCAGGACCGGATTGATGGATTGGACCGCTGAAACGTTCGGATCCGTGGGCAAGGCTTGGTTATTATTCTGAAGATTTTCAGTCTCAAGACCCGGAGCTACGACCGGCCGCGCGGTCTGGGCCGCTATCACGGAATTGGTGAACATGGAAGCCGCGGAAACCGTCTCATTAACCGTTGTCCCCGCCGCCGGCCGGGCCAGAGTGCTTAAAGCCAAGGGAACAACCGCCGCGGGAGCCGAAATAGTCCCGAGAGCGGGTTGTGAGCCGCTTTGCGGTGAATTAGTTGGAAGCAAGGCGCCTTGCGTGGCCGGAACCTGATTGTTCACCGTCGCGCCCGTGGTCACCGGGGTCGAACTGACCGCCGTTGGGTCGGGAGTGTTCACTTCATCCACCGAAAAAGTGAATTTTTCAGCGTCAAAGACAACCGACGACCTAAGGAAATTCTGAAAAGTTTGAGTGTCCTGGGTTTGATTTGGGTTACCCGAAGCGGGCGTTGAGTTCAAAATCTGGGGCGCCGCGTCCAACGCGGCTTGAGACGAGGCCTCGTTCGTTAATCCGGATCCCACTGCTTGGTTCTGGTTACCGCTCCCCAAATTCGCGGCCGGCGCGACTGAAGCCGCCGTCAAGGAAGCCGGGGCCGGCGCGGCCAAGGCTGGCGCGTTAAAGGAAGCGGAAATTTCTTGGAAAATCCGGTTAATCAGACCCGCCTGCTGGACCGTTGGAAAGGTTCCCTGCGCTAAAGCCTGGGGCGCCAAGTTCTGAAGGGTCACCACGGTCGGCGTGGACAAGATGCTCGTTTGAATGGCCGGGCTATTGGATGAGCCTAAAACCGACGGCAAGCCCGGCGTGGGCGCCTGCAAGGTATCGGCTTGGGCCACCGGCTGCGTCAAGGCGGCATTTTGATTTTGGGCGTTCTGAGTCATCAAATTGAATATCTGGTTGAAATCAATGGCGGCGATCTTATTGAGCTGATCCGAAGAAAGCGCCGGCTGGCTTTGATTGGACGAAGTTAAACTCACTTGTCCGGCTTGCGCTTGGTTTAAAAGATTCGCCAAGTCCTGTCCGGTCACCGGCGACGCCCCCGAACCTTGTGGAGCCTGGTTGGTTAAAAGTTGTCCTTCTTGCTGCGTCAAGTCCGCCAAGCCGCCGCTTAACGGCGCCGCGTCCAAAACCGCGTTGGTGATGGAAGTTTGAATCTCGTTGTCGTTGATCTCGGACATGGAAACATCCGCGCCAAAGAATTGCGAGCCCGATTGGGTGGTTGAACTCGAGGCGCCGCTATTGGCGGTTTGAATCAAGGATGAGGTTCCAAAAGCCATCTGCAAATTGAAGTTTTCAGAAACACTCGAATCATCCGAACCCGGGTTGGACTTATTATTGTTCCCCGCCGCCGCCACGCCGGCCGCCAACCCTTGAAAGAGCTGGTTAAAAAGGTTTTGCTGGGCGGCTTCGCCTGAAAGCAGGCTCTTTTGGCTCGGCGGTAAGGATTGCAAAAATCCTTGCACCGCGGCCACCAAAGCCTTGGCCGCGGCGGGCGTGATGGCCCCTTGAGTCGCCGACACAATCTGGCTTTGGACCTGATCGGCGGAAGCGTCCGGATTGGACAGCAGGAAACCCACCATCTGTTGGAAAGCCGTCGCCAAACCCGCCAAGGATTGCTGGACTTGATTTTGATCGGCCGAAGGCCCTTTCTGGATGGTTTCGGAAAATTGGATGTCAATGGCGTCGAACGCCGTCACCTGGGTGACGCTCGATCCCGGTGTCGATGTCGACGCCGTCTGGGCCGCATTCGAATTTTGACCTGAGTTATCCGGCGTTCCCGAAGAAACCGTGGAGCCGTTATTGGCCGGTTGGGAATTCAATTGCTTCACCACATTCGCGAAGCTTCCGTTCTGGGAAGAATCCGAATTGGACGAAACCGGCTTCACGCCTTGGGAAGCGCCCAAGGATTGGGGCGGTTGGGAGAGCGCGCTTAGGATGTCGGCGATGCTTTTCACTGTTTATTCCTTATTCGTCTTTAAAGCACAAACGGCGTCGCGCCAGAGGGCGGCACCGGGGCCACCACGTTCAATAAATCCGCGAACATCTGGTTCTGAATCTGCAACATTTCCAAGGAAGCGTTATAAGCCACCAAGGCTTGCATAGCTTGTTCCTCCACCAAAGAAACCGGCGTTCCCGCCGTGGGAGTTCCTGATCCGGAAGCCGCGGATAGGGTTCCGATATTGGCTTGTTCGTTGTTCAACTGGGTCAAGGAATCATTGGATTGGGTAAATAAAGTATTGGCGTTTTGTGCGCCAGCGGTCACCTGCGAGGTTAGATTTGAAGCCAAGGTGGAAGCCGAAACGGTCGCATTAAGTCCGGTGAAGACCGAAAAGTTGCCGGAAATATCCGTGACTTGAATGGGAGTTAAAACGTTGCTCCCGGCGCCATAGGCCAAAGAAAACTGCTGAGTCTGTTTGTTAAAAGAGGCGGCCAACGGAAGCGGAAAATAGGCGGCTCCCGCAGCGTCAATTTCGTTAATAATCCCTGAAAGCGTATTCGCTGAAGTCGGGCTCAATGCCTGCGAGATATTGGTGAAACTGTAAGGACTATTGTTGGGCGTGGGCGGCGGGGGATATTGGGTATAAATCGGTATTCCGTTGATGGCAAAAGTACCCGTCGTGGAAGGAGTCACCCGAAAAGCCGCCTGATTTCCAGCCGTGTAAGGAATAGGGACAGGCACCGGAATCCCAAGTTTGGCGGGCACCGAATCCATCGGAGTGGCCGCGTCAATTTGCGGATCAGTGGGAGCGAACCCGTTGTTCATGCGGATCGAACTGGTCAATATCTCGGTGAGCTGGGTCCCAATGGTAAAGCCATCCGTATTGTTCGAATCATTCAAGTTGATGGGTGCGGTAGAAAAGATCAAAACCTGTTGGGCGTTATAATTATACAAAGCCGTCACATTATTATTGTTGGCATTAATCCCGGCCAACACGCTGTAAATCGTATCCACGGCCGGGTCATAATTAACCGGGGCGTTGGAATTAATACTGATCGAACCGGTTCCGATCATCGCGACCGTCGCCCCATCGGTCGAAAGGGTCACTCCCGGGTCGACATTGGTCCCAATCTTCTTATTGCTGGCGACAAAACTATTGGTCAAAAGATTCGGAAGCTGGCTCATCGCTTGGGCGATTTCGTTGTTCACAAAAGCCCCATAAGCGCTGGAATAGGCCAAGTGTCCGCTATTTTGGATCAAGGCGGCGTTCACGCTGATATCAGCGGCGGAAGCGCCTAATTGCGGCTGGTTTACCGCCGGATTATTGACGATGGCCGTGTTCGCCGGATTGGTGGTCTGGGCGATATTGGAAGTGTTGGGGCTTTGAACGGCCCCGCCCACGAAGAAATTAATTCCGGTGCCCGAGGCCGCCGTCGCGCTATTGGTCGGGTCGTATCCCGAACTATAAATGAGGTTGGCCAACTGGCTGACTGAAAAAGAAATCTGGTCGACTTGCTCCAGGTAAGACTCAATGACCGTATCCCGCGCCTGCAAATCCCCTCCCAATTTACCGCTGGTGATGGTACTGGACGCATCACTGAAGGTGAAAGTGCCTTGGGGCGATTGAACCGTGATGTCCGTCAGGCCGGGATTATGGCCATTCTCCACGTTAGTTGAAAGAATCGCGGCGCCCGCCGAATTCACCAAGGCCAAACCACCCAGATAAACGTTAGCCGTTCCATTGGCACTGTAGCTGGCGCTGACATTCATGAGCCGGGACAAAAGCGTGATATCGTAATCCCGGGCGTCCAACAAATCGTTCTGGTTGCTTCCGGGGGAGTTCAAGAGGGCTTGGTTGACCTGGTTGATCTGCTGGAGAAGACTGTTGACGCTGGTCACGTCTTGTTGGATTTGATCATTCATATCAGTCTGCAGGTTTTTCAATTGGGAATATTGCCCGTTCGCCATCGCGGCGAAAGCCACACCCGCGTTCACAGCCGCCTGCTGGGCCGCGGCCACATTGGCTTGATCGGCCGTAATGGTGGCGGCCGGGGCTCCGGCGGCCACATCCGTATTCAAAGTACCGGACGCCGCGGCCAAGGAGGAGAATGCGCTTCCCATCTGGGTGATGGCGTAGCCTAAAGTGGTAGTCGCGCTTCCATTGAGGATATTCTGGATCTGGGACAAGGTATTCGACAACACCTGTTCCTTGCCGACGATTTGGCTTTGTTGTTGAATTTGTTTGTCTAAAAAACTGTCGCGCATCCGCGTGATGGATTGAAGCAAGGGGCCCGTTCCGATGGCCAAGTTGCCGTTGGAGCTGTTGAGGATATAGGGCGCTCCCTGGGTGACATTGAGCTGTTGCTCGGTGGTCATCACATACCCGTTGGCGTCCACGTAGCTTCCCGTCTTGGCGATATTGTCGGCCAAAACATTTTGCTCGGCCTGTTGGGTTAAAAGGCCGTTGAGCGTCGTGTTGATCCCAAAGAAGCTGTTAATCATTTTGTTTCCTCAAACCTTTCGATTCAAAAAAGACGAGGCCGGTTTTTCGATGCCCTTGTCCATGCGGGCCGCCACCGCGGGACGACCGCCGGCCGAGATGGCTTTCAAAGTAAAATTGACGTATGACAAAGCGTTTTTCAAAAGCTTGTCGTTTCCCTGATTGACCGACTCCAAGCGCTTCGCGCTGTCAACCAAAGCCAGGACTGATTCCCGAAACCTTTTCGCCACATCCTCGGGCGCTTTTTCCACCGCTTGTGAAAGGCTCATGGTTTTCATCCCCAGGGACTTCGCGATTTCCTGCAGCAGCTCGTTTCGACGGGACACCAATGGCCCCAGGATAAATACTTGTTTTTCTTCCAACCGAACATTCACGGGCAACTCTTGAATTTGGGCCGCCACCAGAAGCTCTTTTTGCCGTCCCGCCAAAACCACCAGTTGACGGTAACACTCCGCTTCCTCGTTCATCCGATCCGCCAACTCTTTAAACAAATCGCTCGACATCACAAACCCGTGTTGAGAATTTGCGAATCAATCAACTGACTGGCCAAAGCCGAGTGGTCGATTTTAAAATCAGGCGATTGAACTTGTTTTTGAAGTTCATCCACCCGGTTTTCACGGCTTTGCGTGGATTGAACCGATTGGCGTTGAAGCGATTGAAGCACTTCCCCGAATGAACTGAGCGAAACCGAGGCGCTCGGTTTTTTTTCGTCAGTTGAAGCGGGTGCCACGGATTTTTCCGGCTTCGTGGATTGAAGAATGGCCGGAATGTTTTGAAAACCATCGATACGCATAGGAACTCCTTTAGTTTGCTGGTTAACCTAACGACCCATTAACCAAAAACTTGAGCAAACCTTCAGGAAAGGCGGGTAAGGCAGGAGCTTATAAAGGTTTAAAGAGTTGGATTTTAGCGGCCATCTTTGTCACGATACTTTTTCAGATACTTCGGGTCACGGACTTCGGGGGTCTTTTCGGGCATTTTAAGCCTATTTTGCTTAAATTTGTCTATATCATTACTTAATTCAGCGGAAAGCTTTTTCCTGCAATTTTCGCAGGTTTTCCCCTGGCTGATCGGCACTCCGCAAGTCTCACAACGAAGCCCCGTATCCGTCTTGGCCAGGCGAAGCCTGTTTTCCCTGACATAACGGTAAATTTCAGTCAGTTCTACCCCGGTTGCCTGGGAGATCTCCTGGGCGGTGGCGCTGGGCTGGGAGCCTAAAAAATGGAAAACCTTCAGGAAGTTGTCTTGCTCTTCTTTGACGCAAGCCGGGCAGAGGGTCCGGTCAACGGAAACCGGGGAATAAACTTTCCCGCATTTGGAGCAATTGGCCAGATTCATTAGACGGTCTTTTGATGCGGACCGGTGACTTGTTGGAGTTGTTGGTAGATCATCTTCCCCAGCCCGATGCCGCCCGCCGCGGATAAAGTATCCGAAAGCTGGTCATCGGACATCGATTCGAAAAGACCCATGGTTTTGGAATCGGGGAACAAATCGGACTTTTGAACCGAATCCCGCATTTCCTTGAACATCATCCGCATAAAGATACTCTCAAAGTTTTGGGACACCTTTTTCAAATCCGCCGAGGAATAGGTCGGTGTTCCCGTCAAAGGGTTTAAATGGCGGATCGAATTTAAGGAAACCGAGGAATGTCCCAAAGAAGCGCCCGACAAATAATTTTGAAGGTTATCTAAGTTCGACGGCGAGTTGATGGAGAACGCCTTCCCAAAACCCGAAAGGCTGAAACCCGGATCAGACGCTTGAAGCGCGGAAGTCATCATTTGAGTTGGTACGATCGCGTTGTTCACTTAGAGGGGCCCTCGTTAAATAATCTCAAGATCGGCGTGCAAAGCGCCCGCGGCCTTCACCGCTTGCAAAATCGAGATGAGATCCCGCGGAGTAGCTCCCACCGCGTTGATCGCTGTCACTACGTCCATCAAAGTCGCGCCATCCGGAAGAACAACCAAGTTCCCTTTTTTATCGGCGTTGTCCGTCGTGATCGTGGTGGTATGGGTCAACTCATCCTTGCCGAAAACGGCGTCGTGCGTGATTTGAGTGGTGTCGCGCACCACCAACCGAAGATTTCCGTGGGCGATGGCCACCGCGTCAATGCGCACATCCTGGCCTAAAACAACCGTGCCGGTTCTTTCATTCACCACGACTTTATCCGCCGGGGAGTCCGCCATGACTTGGGTGTTTTCCACCGCCGCCACAAAATCCACCACATTGTCTTGATAATTGAAAGGAATCTTGACGTCGATCTGGTCCGCGTCCGAAGCCTTCGCCACGGCCTCCCCAAACTGCTGATTCAAAGCCTGGACCACCAACGAAGCCTGCCCGAAATCGGGTTTGCCCAAAAGAATCGAGATCGTGTTGTTATCCACGTAAGAAGAAGGCACTTCCCGTTCCACCAAGGCGCCGTTCGGCACCCGGCCCACATTGGTTTGATCCACCTGAATCTGCGGAAGTTCATCCGTGTTATCGCTATAACCGCCCACCGCCAAGGCCCCTTGCGCCGCGGCGTAAACTTGTCCATCGGGCCCCTGCAAGGGGGTGAGGAGCAGGTTGCCGCCCTGCAAACTTTGGGCGTCCCCAATGGAGGAAACGGTTACGTCAATCTTATCCCCCGACTTCACCAAAGCCGGCAGCTGGGCCGTGACCATGACCGCGGCCACGTTTTTAGTCCGGATTTGGGCCGGGCTCACCACGATCCCGAACTGGGACAACATATTAGTGATGCTCTGAAGCGTGGCGGTCACCCGCTGGGTATCCCCCGTCTGCTGCAAACCCACCACCAAACCATAGCCGATGAGCTGGTTTTCCCTTACGCCCTTGACGCTGGCGATGGACTTTAAGCGGACCTGGGCCGCCTGGGCCGCGGAAGCGCCGAAAAGCGCGAGAATCGAAAACAAGACCGTTATTTTTTTAATCACACCCACACCTCACCACCCTGAATTAAAAGAGACCCAGCCACGACAAAATCCTCGTTAAGATTCCCGGATGGGCCGCTTCGGAGGCCGGACCCGTTCCCGTAAATTTCACTTTAGCGTTCGCGATGCGCGAGGACGGAATGGTATTTTCGCTGCTGATATCATCCGGCCTGATTTCCCCCGTCAGCTCGATGGTCTGTTTATCGTCGTTTACTTCGACATAGCTATCGCCGCTGATCATGTAATTACCGTTGGGCAAAACGGAAATGATCTTAGCCGTAATTTGCCCGGTCACGTTGGACGCCCGGCTGGAAGAACCCTGGCCTTGATTATAGCTTTGGGCCCCCACCCCCACTTGATTTTGGGTCGGGATGCTGTTGTAACCGCTGAAAAAACCCAGGCCCGCGCCAAAACCCACGTTGGCGTTCTTTTGGTCGTTGCTGGTCACGCCCTGGGAAGCGCTGTCCTGCTCTTGGATGATGACCGTCACCACATCCCCGACCCGGCGGGCGCGTTTTTCGGTGTAAATGGAGTTGCTGCTCCCCTCGATGGGATAGAGGGAATCAGCGAAAACCGACGCGCAGCAAACCAGACAAACCGCCAAATAAAATATCGTCCTCATGTCAGAACCCTTCATGATTTATCCGCCTCGATCAAAACCGTCTTTTCGTCCAAAACTTTCGCCTTCAAAAGCTTGTGGGAATCGGTGTTTTCCACCCGGATCACATCCCCCATTTTCCCATCCTCAATCGCGCGCACCAAAACCGAAAGCTCCACGTTTCCTTGTTCCATCACCCCGTTGATTTCCGTTCCCCGGCGAACAACCGGGGGATCATATAAGTCATTCAACACCACCACCGAGCCCGGGGCCAAATACGCGCTGGAGGTATGCCCCAAAACCCCGTTTAAATCCCGGATCGCGTTCGGGGGCGTCTTGGCTTGAGGCCACCGCGTCAGCGAGACATTATCCGTCGAAAACTTATCCCCCGATTGAACCGAGGTTTTAGTCACCGCCACCGGGTGCATCACATCCACGGACAGCCGCAAGGGCAGTTCCCGCACTTCCCGCCCATCCACTTGCAATTGAACCGTCAGAAGCACCAGCCCCTGATATTGGCCTGAAAAGGAAGGTAAAAAGCGCTCCGTGACTTCCCCCGACGGAAGAACGATGGTTTTGTCGTCCGTCGACAACTTGACGTCCACATTCGCCGGATCCTCTTTCAACTGGCCCGCCACAAAGGCCTTCGCTTCCGGAAGCAGCGAAGAGGCCAAAACAGGCTGGCTGGAGGTCATAATTTCAGTGACCGCGGGGCCCGCGAACTGAAAGGTTTTTAGTTCGTAGCCCTCCCGGTACAAAGCCACTTTCACCGCGGCTTGAGCCAAGGAAATTTTATCGCCCGCCGGCGGCGCCTTGGCGATGACCAGCCTCAATAAGCGCTCCGAAAGGGCCTTGTCCGCGGTGATGATTTCCGCGATCTCCCCCAACCGCACATCCGGGCCGATCACGGAGGCCTTCTCGGGCATCCTCAGCAAAACTTGAACAGCCGGGTTTTCCTGGGCCCGCGCCATGGGGGCCCCGAAAACAAAAAGACTTAAAACAAGCCAAGCGAATGACCGCGTCACGGGATTAGCTTACGGAAGCTGTTTCAACTGAGCGACCGTCGCCAACATATCGTCCGCCGTGGAAACTGTTTTCGCGTTCATTTCATAAGCCCGTTGGGCCGTGATCAAATTCACCATCTCGGAGACCACGTCCACATTGGAGGCCTCAAGGGCCCCTTGGGTGACGTTCCCAAATCCCGCGCTACCGGGGGTGCCGTCAATGGCCTCCCCTGAAGCGGGAGTGGACTCATAAAGATTGCTTCCCAAGGATTGCAAACCACCCGGATTCACGAAATTGCTGATTTCCAGCTGGCCGATTTGCGTTTGGGTCGTCGAACCCGATTGGGTCACGAAAATCTGGCCGACCTGATTAATAGTCACTGTGCTGGTGTCCTGGGGAATCTGCACTTGGGGGTCTAAATAATAACCATTGCTGGTGACGATGTTCCCATCACCGTCTTGGTGGAAGGTTCCATCCCGGGTATAAGCCGTGTCGCCGTTGGGCAGGGTCACTTTAAAAAATCCGTTATTCCCTGAGATCATCAAGTCCAGCGGATTGTTAGTGTTCTGAACGCTTCCCTGGGTGAAAATGCGGTCGGTGGCGACCGATTTCACGCCTTCGCCTATTTCGATCGGAGTCGGGGTTTTGGTTTCCGGGGAAGTCGGGGTGCCGGCCGGTTTCAAATTGAGATAAAGGAGATCTTGGAAATCGATCCGCTGTTTTTTGAAGCCCGTCGTGCTGACGTTCGCCAGATTATTGGCGATCGTATCGATATTCATCTGCTGGGCTTCCATACCCGTGGCTGCCGTGTACAGTGACTGCATAGTGCCTCCCAAATTTTCACGACTTTCCCGAAAGAAACGGGAAAACCGCGAATGTTTTTATCGCCTCAATCGTTCAGCGATAAGAACGGCCTCCGCATAGCAGTCCGGCCGTCAACAACTCAGCTCAAAAAACTAAACCCTCAACGTCCCTATCTCGGACGCCGCCTGGCCCATGATATTATCATAGGTCGAAACCACCCGAGAATTCATTTCATAGGACCGAGTGACATCGATCATATGAACCATTTCCTCAACCGAATTAACGTTCGATTGCTCTAAAAAGCCTTGCTGCACCTGGATATTATCCGGCCATTTCGTCACTTGAAGCGCCGAATTGCCCTCAAACAGGGAATGCCCCACCTTCACCAGTTGGTCTTGGTTCTTAATTTGCACAATTGACAATTGGTCCACGGCCTTGCCATCCACCGTGATATTGCCCTGCTGATCCACGACCAGGTTCTTTCCGTCGACGAAAATTTGTCCGTTATGGCCCATCACCGGCAACCCGTCCTTGGTCACCAATCGGCCGTCCGAGTCCAGATTAAAACTTCCATCCCGGGTATAGAGAATCTTGCCGTCCGGATTCATGACGGTGAAAAAGCCCGGGCCCGTCAAGGCGAAGTCCACGGGATTTTGGGTTTCCACCCGGGACCCTTGGCTGTAATCCACCGGCGTCTCCACCGGAATCACCCCGCCGCCCATGAGCCCTATATTGGGTCGAAGTTCCACGCTGCCTTCAGGCGTCTTGAGGTGCTGGTCGTTGATCCGGGCGATCAAGTAGGTCGGAAAAGCGGCGTCAATGGCCCGGTTGCCCTTAAAGCCCACCGTGCTGACGTTGGCCAGATTGTTGGCGATAACATCCTGCTGTGTCATCGTCGCGTTCATGCCTGAAGCCGCTATGTATAAACCACTTGGCATTTAAATCTCCGTTTCGATTCTTATCAACTTTTTAGTGCGCCGCGCCCGCCGCGGGAACGCTCGCGGTGCCGCTCTGCACCACCGTACTGTAAGGCAAGGCGATGAAGCTGATCTCTTGCGTCGGAACGCTTTCCGAGCCGTCCATTCCGACGGAAGTGAATTTAAAGAAATAACGCTGGCCCACTTTCAGCTTTCGGACCAGATAGGTCGGGACATTCGCGATGGGTTGGTTGTTAACCCGGTCAAACCGCCCGCCGGAAACTTCCGAGAAATAGATGTTATAGCCCCGCAACCCATTTTTCGCGGGATCGGGGAAATTCCCCATCTGGGATTGCTTGGCGATATCAATCACCCCTTCGTTTTGAACGTCGCTCTGAACAACCACAGGAGCGCCGGGCGCCGCGGTGGTGATCGCCACCACCTCACGCGAATACTGGCTTTCCACCGGGGGAACCGTGGCCGTCACCGAAGTCACGACGAAATAATATTGGGTGTTTTTTTCCAAACCCCGAAGCGCGTAATAAGTCGTCTTGATGGGGTTCTTGTTAATTTTGACATAGCCGCTGCCCGTGGTCTTGCTGAAATAAACGTTATAGCCGTCCACCGAAACGCTGGGAGAACCCAGCCATTTCAACGTAATGATGTCCCCCTCAACATAAGAGGCGACGCCTTCGGGAATAAAACTTTGGGCTTTGGCGAAAAAGGTGTCCCCGAAGCGCCAGTTGGCCGAAATACGGTGGGAAGAACCCAAGAATTGCGGATGACCGATGAAAGCGTAGTCCACTCCCCAGGTCCGGGAACGATAGCTGATCCCCAGCGTAAACTGGCCGTCTTCCGTCACAAATTCGCTGTAACCGGTCCGTAAACCCAATTGGTCCTGAAAAAACCAATCTTCCAGCCCCACGTGCAAAAGAGTTCTTTGGGTCGATAAATCCGGATCATCAAAATCCTCCAGCTCGCAGGCCAATGTTAAATCATCGTTGAACTGGTAGCTGAATCCGCCACGCACATCCAATGGAATTTTAGTTTGGCTTCCATCCTGCCATTGGATGTTGGTGTCCAAATCCTGGGCCGATAAACCGATGTTAATGCGCTTTCCATAACGCGGATCCAAAATGGGCAGATGATATAAAAAGCCCATGTCAAACCCGATCCCATTGGCGGAATAATTGGGCAGGGTGGGAGAATCAACCGTCAACAACTTGACGTTCAAACCAAACGAAAATGATTTGTCCACCGCCAAAGGCGCGGCGAAGGTGGCGTAATAAATTCTTTCCGAGCCTTCCGAGGGGCCTCCATTGTCGTCCAAGTCTTGAATGGCAATGGCCCAAGCCAACTGATCCGCGAAGGGTTGAACATAAGCCAAGTCAAATAGGTCTTCTTTTCCGTTCAAAAGAACCGCTCCCATCCCGGAAACTTCAGGCCGCAAAACCTGAATCAACCCGGCGGGATTGTAAAAGATCGCGTCACTGGAGTCGGCGACGGTCGTGAAGGCCCCGCCCATGCCCAAAGGCCTTGCCCCAATACCCGAAATCCCCCCCTTGTCGAATACGGCGAAGGCGGGACTTTGAAGCAAGGAGAAAAAACAAAACAAGACAAAACACTTAAAAAAGGAGGAACTCAAAAATAACCCTTTTGAGGTATTTTTGAGTTCAAGTGTTTTTTGGTTAATAACCATTCGGACCTACCTTTTGGCCATTAATAACGATTTCCGAAAGCTGCATCAACTGAAGCTGGTTAATTTTTCCCGAAGCGTAATTGGCGGCGGCTTCACTAGGCGTGCTGATAGAAAGCTCATTCTTACCGTAATATACACGAGTTTGGATGTCTTTTAAACCAGTTCCTACTGAATTAACCGTGGCCTTAATGACATCCGAGGCCTCTTGGTAAATATAAGGCACATAATCGAGCTTGGATTGGTAACTCACGTCCACCACCGGTTCCCCATTGGCGTTCTTGTCAAAGTGGGCGTTCAAAACATCTTCCGGCGGAATACTGGTAAAACCAATCACGGGGACCCCTCCGGCCTCCGGCGTCAAGGTATTGGCCTGGGGTTCCACTCCCGCGGCCGTCGCCGTGTTCGGCGTCGGCTCGCCCAGCAAGTCGTTTAAATTCTTCTGGGCCAAGGCGCTTAAGGTTTGACGCTCTTGGGCCAACAATGCCGCCTGTTGTTGACGGATCGCCAAAAGTTTCGCCGGATCCCGGGTGAGCGCTTGAGGCGCGGCTAAAATCTCAACCGTTTGGATGGCGGTGGATCCGATATGGCCCAACTCATCCTGCACCTGAAAGGCCCAGGTATAAACTCCCGGCGGAAGCGGTTGATACGAATCGTCTTCCCCGCTCCAAACCAGTTGGGTCGGAGGCGAACCCACCCCGCGCAGACCGCGGACATAATGATTATTCGAGTCGTAAATCAATACGCTCCATTTTTTCACGTCCACGTCTTCCGTCGTGTCCAAGAAAAAGGTGGCCTTTTCCCCTTGCGCGGGCGTAAAGGCAGCCGGCCTCACGAAAGCGCTGACCTTGGGCGGCGGAAGCTCTTGCCCGCCCCCAAAAGCGTAATCCAGACCGATGTAGAAGGGCTCAAAATTAATCCCGCCCTCGTTATACACACCAATAGCCGAACCTGAAGCGACGTCGGCGGTTGGGCTGACCGGCAAAAGATAAGCCAAGTCCGCCTGAAAATCCCCGCCTAAACTCCGGAAGCTCAAGCCCATGCTGATCGTTCCCGGACGGGTGACCGGTGTTGAGTATCCAGCCCGAACGCCCAGGACATCGTTGAAAAACCAGAACTCAGTCCCAAAACGGATGAAAGTGTTATCCGAGCCGTCAAACCGCGGATCCGAAATTTGGTCATAGTCAAAAGCCATGACATTCCGTACGCGGAAGAAATAATGATTGGTTAAGGCCAATCCCAAGGTAATTTCGGTCGGGATATTGGTTTCATAACCGCCGCCCTCGGAATAAGCGACCGTCGTAACGGGGCCCGGAGCCACCGTTGTCACCCCGAGACCGTTCACATAATCCACCCGGCTGACCAAATCGCGCAGATCCAACCCCAAACGGAATTCCTCGGAATATTTGGTGATTGGAATACGATAAAGTAATCCGATATCAACTCCATAACCGATGACCCTCGTGGCGTTCGCCAGCGATTGGGCGACTTCGGGCTCTTGAGAATCGTCCGAATTGGCGAAATATTTAATGTAGTAGGGATCATTGGTGATCCTTTTGATATTCACGCCCACCGCGAAATTTTGAAGCGTGGTGAACCGGGCGGCGTAAGACAGGATGATTTCACTTTCTTGAAATGAAGGATTCATAATATAGCTGGCTTCCCCCGTATCAGCCGAGCCCAAGCCGCTTCCCGCGAAATAGTCCCGTTGGGGATTAAAAGGGCGAAACATGGAAAGGGCCAGGGTGTTTTCTTTGGCGATGGGCATGACGAACTGAATGGAGGAGTAGTAAGGGAAGCCGAAATGACTGTCGAAGTTAACCGGCGAGGCGGAAAGTTCCAGTTCGTAAGACGAAAGCTGGGATAAACCCGCCGGATTCCAATAAACCGCCGAAGCGTCATCCGATAAAGCCGTGAAAGCTCCGCCCATCCCAATCGCCCGGGGGCCTATGCCAAAAGTCTCTTTTCGCCCAAAAATGGGCTGGGTCTGGGTGGTGACTTGGCCATAAACCTGGCTCCAAGCGGCCAAATTAAGGAATACCGCCAATCCCAGGAAAAACAGCCTGCCGTGAGCTTTCAAGAAAGTTGCCTTTTTCACCGGTCTCGTCACCCTTCATGCCCAAACAAGCCCTTGGACAATTGGTTTAATGGATACGCCTCGCCACGACCATCTACTAGTTTACTGTTTTCGCATTCCGGTTTCAGCTTTATAAAGCGTCACCAAAATCTCGGCCACCACCTGATAAAGCTCAGGCGGAATCTCCTGATTCACGTTTAATTGGTCCAATGTCTCCACTAAAAGACGGTCTTCCAAAACCGGAACCCCGCTTTTTCGGGCCAATTCGATTAATTTTTCAGCGACTACCCCGCGTCCCTTGGCCACAACCAACGGCGCCGGCATGGCCTTTTTATCGTACCGAAGCGCGACCGCGGCTTTGCGAAAGATCTTCCTTTTTTTAGCCCGATCCAAAAGACCCAACTTAAGCCCTCACATTCAAGCGAAACCCCTGGGGAATCTTAAAGGGCTTCACTAACCGCACCGTGGGCGCGGTCAAAACAAACCCCAACTTTTTAAGCCGCTTCTCGAGTTCCCCCGACAACTTGTCCATGTCATGCCGCTGAGCCGTTTTTTCACTGGAATAAATTTGCAAGGATATATTTTTACCCTTGAGATAAACACTCCATTGCAAGGTATCCCCATTTTCAAAATCGGTCGTAAAAACCAAATAGCTGGCCCGGCCCGCCTTTTCCAAGGAATGCCTTTTCACTTTCTCGACAAAAACCTCAAGCTTCGCCACACCCCCTCCCGGCCCCGGGGCGAAATCAAAAGGAAGCAGCGCGGTCCACACCATCGCGCTTTTGTCGGCCAAAGGGCCGCTTTCCGCCAAAAGGGTCGCGGCCTTGGCCCTGTCCGCATTCGCGGGGCCCGGCATCAACACGGTTACTTTTTGGCCCACGGTCAATTCCGCGGCGCCATGAACCTTGATTCGCTCCCCATTTTCAAGCGCGGCCCAAAATTGCCCGGGCCGGATGTTTTTCTCGATGACGGCGGCGACTGACCTTAAATTTTTAATCCCGCCCAAGGGATTTGGGGAAAAATTCCCGCCGGCGGCCGCGACAACTTTTTCCATTTAATTCGGGGTCGAAAAACGATTCCCGCGCAAATTCAATATCAATTGAATCTCGCCTTGGGTCAAATGGGTCTTTTTAGAAATCGAGTCCACATCCACCTCCGCGTCGGCCAACTGATAAACTTGGCGGACCAAATCCGAATCGTTCAAGGACAAGTTTCCCAAGTTATTTTCCGTCGATTCGGCGCCTTTGGCGGTCAACGGCGCCCGGGGCTCATTTTTCGGCTTCATCCGGATGATCTCGACTTTTTCCTCAAGCCGTTTCTTCTCGATGTTCACTTCCTCGGCCAACGCCAATGTTTTTTTCAAGTCCCGTTGAATTTTAACCGTGCTTTTTCGGATGAGGTCCGTTTTCAATTCCGCCTCCATCACTTGAGCCTGGATATCGTCCGAGACTTCCTTCCCCAGTTGCTTGAGGGTCATCAAAAGCTCTTGGAGTTGGTCCTTGATTTCCTGAACTTGGAGGGCTTTGAGTAAATCGGCCTCTTCCTTCTTTTTGCTCATTTCATGGTTGGTAAAATGAAAAATAAAAACAATCGCGGCGAGAAGAACCGCATCAAAAAGAGTTTGAACTATCAAAAAGAACATGGCTTATTCCTTGGGATCGCCTTCAACCGCCCTACCCTTCGCTCCGGCCTACCTCGAAACCTCAACCGAGTCTTAACCCGCCTTACACGCTCGAACTCTCCCTAGCGGGTTACCCTCCATTGCGGGTTCAACCTTTATAAGGGCCCACTCTTATTTCGCCATCGGACTCAGTCAAGGTACAGTATTTTAACTCTTCGGCGATTTGACGGGAGGCCTTGTTAATGGTGATTTTCACCCCATTATGAATCACCCCCAGGCACATGACTTTGGCGTGGCGGCGCCGATCCTCGGAACCTTCCTGTTCTTTCTTTTCCAGTTCCTGGCGCTTTTCAGCGAAATTTTTGGTGTCCGCCATCAGTTTGAATTGAGCCCTGGTCAATTTGGTTAAAAGTTCTTTTTTGTCCGGCGGAAGATTGCCCCCCAGCTTGGCCTGTTGATCCTTGAGGAATTGCAGGCCTTTTTTTGTTTTCTCAAGATTTTCAACCGCCGCCTTCAACTCGGCTTCCGTTTTTTGGATTTCATCGCGCAATCCCAGGGCTTCCCCCACAATAATTTCCGTTGGTGTGGCGAAATTGGACCCGATGGAGGCGGCGTTCACTTCTTGCCCGGCGATCACTTGGCCGCCCACAATCACGCCTTTTTTTCCCGCCACCGTCACTTTTCGGCCCACGGTCACCTTGCTGTGCATGATGGCTTGCGCGGTGGATAAATCACCGCCGACTTCCACTTGGGCGTTGCGCACGTATTTGATGTTGGCGTCTCCCTGGCATGAGATTTTCGCCCGGTCGCTTCCGCTGACCCCACCGCCGATGGTCAGCTTCCCGTTCGCCTTGAGCTCCGCGGCCTCTACCACTCCGTTGATAATGAGATCCTCGCCGGCAAAAACCTTAAATCCATCCTTCACGTCGCCCCGAACAATGACGGTCCCCACAAAATCGATGTTTCCGGTGGAAAAGTTCACGTCGCCCGCCACCTCATACAAGGCCATGACCGATATTTTGTTCTCTTTAACGATCACCTGGCCATCCGTATCGGCGAGCCACTCATCCTTATTCGTAGGGGAAACCACCACGCCTTTGCCCGCCACCACCTCAATCTCTTTGCCGTCATGGGATTCGGTGGCCTTACCGGTAACCGTCATTCCCGGCGTCCCCTTGGTCGCCGAGATTTTCCGCGCCAATAAAGTGCCCTTGGCGATATTGTCGATATGGTGGGCGGCCCGGTAATCAATGCGGCCGTCCTCGGTTTCTTCCGGAGCCGGGGCCGCTTCCACCGCCGCCGTCTCGGTTTTATATAAATAATCGATCCGGCCGTCTTCCCCGTCCTTCACCAGGGTCCCAAAGGCCACTTCCATCTCCACCGGCTCGCTTAAATTTTTATCGGCGGCCATGGCCGAAAGTTTCGCCGACAATTCCGTCATCTTGTTCTCGTCAATCCCAAAGGTGACATTTTTGCGCCGCAGGGCCTCCCGAACGTCATCAATGGTCACAAAATGCTCTTTTTCATTTTGGGGCGGAACCACGGTCACCTTGGACATCATCTCGTCGTCGGTAATTTCGACAAAAATCTGGTCTTGGCCCAAAGCGCTCTGGGCCCCGGATATTTTCTGGGGAACACCGGCGGACTTCTCAACCAACGCCGCCAAAAAGCTTTCATTGTCGACCGCGATCTTGTACTTGGATAATTCCTGCTTGACGCTTTCCAGGGTCGGCTTAATGCCTTTGCCCTGCGGGGGGAAAACGGTCAAATACACACCGTCATTTTCGTTGGTGATGGTTATATAGCCGTCCATATTGGGCTCCGTCATGTTCCCGCCTTTCATCGACACTCTTCTGTAGTTTAAAAACCGCCATATGATGAATTTGACATACCCGCGACTCGCTCACCCCTAGAACCCGGCCGACTTCTTTGAAGGTTAAATTTTCGGAATAATAGAATTGAAGCACTTTTTGCTCGGAATCCGACAGCTTTTTCAAGGATTCCGTCACCATTTCAATTCTCTCTTGTTTCTCCACTTTATCAAGGGCATTTTCGGCCTTGGGATCCGGCAATATATCGGTCCAAGCTCCCTTTTCACCCCCCGAACCGTCCAATTCGGCGTCCAGGGACAAAAGGTTCAACATGTTGATCTCGGCCACAAAATCGTAAAGCTCGTCCAGCGGCATTCCCAAACTTTTGGCGATTTCCTCTTCCGACGGCGCGCGCCCGAATTTTTGCTCCAGTTTACGCCTGGCTTCTTGAATCGTTTTTTCTTGTTTCCTTAAATTTCTCCTCGCGAAGTCCATGTGGCGGAGCTCATCCACCATCTGCCCGCGGATGCGGTATCGGGCATAAGCCTCGAAAGCCCGTCCCGGCGAAGCGCCTTTCCCCGGGGGCGGCGCGAAGTGATCCAAGGCCTGCAAAAGGCCGATGGAGCCCGCCGAAACCAAATCATCCTTCTTTTCCCAATAAGCCTTCAAGGGAAGCCGGGCCAAAAGCCTTCGACTTTCCGCCTCAACTAAAAAAAAATAAAAGCGGGCTAAAAAATCACGGTCCTTGGCGTTTTTGTCCTTTAAGAACTTTTTCCAAACCGCGTCATTCTTTTCAGCCGAGGCCATATCCGTTTACGACTGATTCTCAGGCGAAAATTCGGGGAAAACATAATCCACGGATTTCCCCTTTTCTTCGCTCCCCTCTTCTACCACCGGCTCGGTTTCCATGGGCGTCTCCGGTTCGGCGGGCTGGCTTGCCGCGGCCGCAGCCGAAGGCACCAGGCTTGAAAAATGGATGATCTCCCCAAAATAACGGATGATGATCCAGGTCACCCCGGCGCCCAAAATAAATCCGGCGAAACCGGACAACAAAAAGTAAAAAATCAGGTTATCCAAGCTGATGCCGGCGTAGGCGCCGATCAACAATGTGACTAAAAACAAAAAGACGGTTCCGGCCGCGCCGCCGGATAAGAGAAGCCCGAAAGAACCCGTGGGTCTTTCACGGGTGATCTCATATGTGTTCTTATTATCTTTTTTTGCCATTATCCACCTCTGGTTTCTTCAGGCTTTGCCGCACTTGTTTGCGTTGGTTGTTGAAAATAAATTTCATGATCATGTCCTGCGCTTCCGGATCAAGCTCCACGAAATTGATTTTCTCGATTCTCCTGCCGATTCCGTCAATCACCTTGTCTTCCCCGCCCAGCACCTTGCCGACAACGTAGGAAGCGGTTTGATCATCCAACTCAATTTCCATATCCAATTTCGACCCCACCGGGATCGGCCGGCTGACGCTCAATTTAATCCCGCCGCTGGAAAGATCGATGGTGCGCCCCACATTAAAATTGCTGATGAAAATGGGATTACCCGTGTACTTGCGGTATTTCACCGGCAAAACCACGTCCAGCCGCACAAAACGTCTTTTTTGACCTTTGGGTTTATCGCTCATTGGTTTTTCCCGCCAAAAATTTGAGTGACTTTCTTGAAAAAATTAATCAAATTCACATTTTCATCTTTTTCGTCTTTGGACAATAAAAGATCGGCGATTCTGGACAAGCTTACCGCAAAAGGGTTCAGCGGGTTGGAAAGAACCACGGGTTTTTGCGCCCGAACGCTTTTAACCACGCCCATATCCCGAAGCGCGAACCCCAGATATTGGATATCCAGATTTAAAAAACGTTTGGAAAGGATCACCAGCTTCTTCCCCGCCTCATCGGCTTCCAGTTGATTGGTCGCCATATTGACAAACACCTTGATTGCGGCGTTCTTTTTTTCCCGTTGAACGATTTTGATCATGCCATAAGCGTCCATAAGCGCGGTGGGCTCCGGCGTGGTGACCACCAACGCCTCCTCGGCGGCCAGCACAAAAGCCAGAACATTGCGGTGAAGGCCGGCCCCCGTATCGATGAGGACGATATCGGCGTCGCTTTGAAGGTCGGAGAGCGATTGTAAAAAATTATTCCGCTGAGTCTCATTCAAGTCCGCCAATTCCTGCACCCCGCCGGAGCCCGAAGCCACCAAACGGATGCCCAAGGGCCCCTCAATGATGATCTCCGAAAGCTTTTTTTGTCCGTTCAACACATTGACCAAGGTGAATTGGGGAATTAGGCCGAGCAAAACATCCACGTTCGCCAATCCCATATCCGCGTCGACCAAAAGGACTTTCTTTCCCTTGAGGGCCATCAGCAAGGCCAAATTGACCGAGATGTTGCTCTTACCCACCCCGCCTTTTCCGCTGGTCACGGCGATGACGCGCGCTTGGCCATGAGTCAAGGAAGGGTTCTCGGGGCGCGCGCTGGGTTGAAGCGTGCCCATCAATTGTCGAAGCTTTTCGGCTTGATCCTGCACAAGTCCCCCTTAAAGTTCAGCCCAGCAAAGCTTTGACAATCCGTTCCGAAAGAGTTTTGGCGTCGGGAATTTCAAGATCATCCGGAACATTTTGTCCCAACGAGCAATAAGACAATGGGATTTGAAAATTATTCATCAAATTTAAAAAGGCCCCGTAATATCTCGTCTCATCCAGCTTGGTAAAAATCATCCGGTTGATCGGAACCGCCAGTCCAAAACGCTCGATGATCTTAATCATGTCGAAATACTTGGTGGTCGCCGATAAAACGAGATGGATTTCATCCGGTTGGCTTTTCACGATGAATTTTTTCAACTCATCCAGTTGGCTCTCATTCGAGGGACTGCGCCCCGCCGTATCCAAAAGAATCAGGTCCATGTTTTTATGACGGTTCAAAATATCGGTAATCTCTTCCGCCGAGCCGCAAACCTCCACGGGAATCCCCATGATCCGGCCGTAAGTTTTTAATTGCTCCGTGGCGGCGATTCGATAGGTATCCGCTGTCACCATGGTCACTTTTTTGCGCTCCATCAGGCTGAATCGGGCCGCCAACTTGGCCAAAGTCGTTGTTTTTCCCACGCCCGTGGGCCCCACAAAGGCCAAAACCTTGGGGAATCCGCCCAAAGTCACCGGCGCCGCGATTTTCATGGTTCCCATCACAAACCGCTGAACCCAATCCTGAACCTCGGAAGCGTTTTCCGGATCCACCTTTTCGCTCATCATTCCTTTGATGATTTTTTGGATGAGAAAATCCTCCACTTCTTGTTTCGCCATTTTTTTGCGGATCTTCGAATAGGCCTCGGATAACAGGGACAAATTGTCCATGGGATTCATCTCACGCAAAGACCCGGCCAAACTCGAGGTTTTCATCTCATTGAGTTCCCGCTGAAGCGCGCGCACCTTGGAGCGGGCCGGATCCAAGCCCCCCCCCAGCGGCGGCGTGGTCGAAGGAGACGAAGGCGCGACAGCCGATTTCAAAAGGATGGTTTCCGGACTTTCAATCATCCCCGCGGAAGAAGAGGTTTTGCGCCTCGCCACATCATCCATCAGGTTCAAATCGATGCCCGCGGTGATCTCCGCCATGGGCTTCCCAAAAATGCCCAGCACTCCCCCTTTTCGGAAAGTTTTGGTGTAAAGAATCACGGCTTCCGGCCCCAAGTCTTTTTTGACTTTTTGGAGGGCTTCCTGGATGGTCGGCGCTTCGTATCGTTTTATTCTCATTCGTTGGCCTCAATCGTTCCCATGGATTGAATCTCCGTCCGGGGCAAAAGTTCGCTGAACGAAAGCACGGTTAAATGCGGGATGAACCGCTCGACCATTTTTTTAAAGTAAGGACGGACCGCCGGCGAGCATAAAACCAAAGGCTGCCGGGAGGCGCCGGCCATCTTTTCGATTCCGGCGGAAAGGCTTCGGAACATTTTCTGCACCAGCCGGGGGTCCAGCGCCGCGGCGTTCCCGCTCTCAGCCGCTTGGATGGAATCCAGGATGGTTTTCTCAAACTTAGGGTCAAGCGTCAGGCAGTAAATTTTCCCGTCGGGTGAAAGGTAAAGTTTGGTGATCGACCGCGACAGCGCCCGGCGGGCGAATTCGGTCAAAAGCTGGGTGTCCTTGGTTTCGCGCACATGATCGGCCACGGACTCCAGAATGCTTTCCATGTCGCGGATCGGCAGATGTTCTTTCAATAAATTTTGAAGTATTTTTTGCAGGTCGCCGATCGTCAACTGCGAGGGGATGATTTCATCCACCACCGCCGGGGTTTCTTTTTTGACGCCCTCCACCAGCTTCGCCACGCTCTGCCGGGTTAAAAACTCATGGGCTTGATTGCGGATAATCTCGGTGAGGTGCGTCGCGATGACGGTGGAGGCGTCCACCACGGTATACCCGGCCTGCTCCGCCTCGGCTTTTTCCTCATCGGTGATCCAATAAGAAGTCAGGTTAAAGGTCGGTTCTTTCGTCTCAATCCCTTTAATCGCGGGCATATTGGGGCCCGTAGACATGGCCAATAAATGGCCCGACATCACTTTCCACTTTGAGATTTCCACCCCTTTAATCTTAATCACATATTCAGAGGGAGGTAATTGCATATTGTCCCGGATGCGGATGGGGGGAACCACCAAACCCAAATCGGTCGCCATTTGACGCCGGATGCCGGTAATTCTTTCGAGCAAATCGCCGCCCTGGGCCTCATCGACCAGGGGGATCAGGCTGTAGCCGATTTCAATTTCTAAGTGGTCCACTTGCAAGAGCGAAGAGACATTTTCAGGTTCTTTTCTTTTGTCTTGACCGACCTGTTCCTCGGTTTTCTTCACTTCCTCCTTTTCCCGGCGGGTAGTGGCTTCAATGGTATAGGCCAGCCAACCGGTCAGCGCCGCGATAAAAGCGAAGGCTAAAAAAGGCATTCCGGGCACCAGTGACAGGGCGAACAAAACGCCCGCCGCGATCCATAGGGCCTTAGGCTGGGCTGTGATTTGACGGACCAAGTCCGTTCCCAAGTTGCTGTCGGACGCCGCGCGCGTCACCACGATACCGGTGGCCATGGAAAGAAACAGCGCCGGAATCTGCGTGGCCAAACCGTCCCCGATCGATAAAAGCGTGTAGCGTTCCAAAACTTCCGGGACAGTCATGTCCCCGCTGAAGAGTCCCACGCCAAAACCGCCGATCACGTTGATGATGATAATGATGATGGCCGCGATGGCGTCCCCGCGGACGAACTTGCTCGCTCCGTCCATGGCTCCGTAAAAATCCGCTTCCCGCTCGACGTCTTTGCGGCGCTGACGGGCTTGATCATCGCTGATCAAGCCGGAATTCAAATCCGCGTCGATGGCCATTTGTTTTCCCGGCATGGCATCCAAGGTAAAACGGGCCGCCACTTCGGCCACGCGCTGGGAACCGCTGGTGATCACGACGAATTGAATGATGATCAGGATGAGGAAAACCACGAATCCCACCCAATAGCTCCCTCCGACCACCACGGCCCCGATCGACTCAATCACATGGCCAGCGGCCTGGGGCCCGTCGTTGCCGTGCAAAAGGATCAAACGGGTGGCGGAGATGCTCAGGGCCAAACGGAACAAGGTGGTGATCAGCAAAAGGGTTGGGAAAATCGAAAAGTGGAGCGGCTCCAACGTGTACATGGTGATCAACACCACGACCAAAGCCATCGTGATGTTGAAGGAAATGAGAATATCCAAAAGAATCGGCGGCAGGGGGATGACCACCATGATGATGGCCATGACCACCGCGAAAGCGAAAAACAGGTCACTGTTGTTCTTTTGAATTGGGGCAGCCAACGCTTCCGGCATTTTTTCCTCGGTTCAGATTAAATGAACATGGCCCGCTATTTTAGCGTCATTTACGGCTTTCTTCTTTAACCTTTTTCAACCACCGGTCTTTCAAACCGTGGCGGAAAGGGTCGTACTATTGCGCTTTTTATTCATACGATAAACAAAGGCCAAAATCTCGGCGACCGCCTCATAAAGGTTTCCCGGAATCTGGGCCCCCACCGGACAGGATTTTAATAGGGCCCGGGCGATCGGGGGGTTTTCCACGATCGGAATCTTGTTTTTTAGCGCGATTTCCTTGATTTTTTGGGCGATTACCCGCTCCCCTTTAGCCAGTACCACGGGGGCTCCCATGCCGTCTTTATATTCCAGGGCCACCGCCACGTGGGTGGGGTTGGTCACCACCACATCCGCCCGCGGAATCGCCTCAAACATGCGCCGCCGGGCCATTTCCCGCTGAAGCTGGCGAATCCGGGCCTTGATCAGGGGGTCGCCCTCCGACTGGCGGAGCTCATCCCTGATTTCTTGCTTGGTCATCTTCAAACTTTCCTCATATTCCCATCGTTGGTAAAAATAATCCAAGATCGCCAAGGCGATCAAGGCGAAAAGAATGTGGTCCAAAATGGACATGGCCAGTCCGCCCACAAACTGGACCGCGACTGAGCCCGGCATATCCATGGCCGGCACCAGCTGAGGCAGGGCTCCCTTGATCCCGTCATAGGCGATCCAGCCGATGATGACAATCTTCAAGACCGCCTTGACCAACTCCACACCCGATCGGCGGGAAAAGATGCGGCCAAACCCGGTCGCGGGGCTGATATTGCTCAGCTTAGGCGTCATGGGTTTTAAACTAAACATGACTCCCACTTGCAGATAATTCGAGATCAAGGAGACGATTAAAACCACCGCCAAAAGGGGGGCGATCAGAAGGACGATTTGGCCCGCGAAAAACAAACCATAGCTGTATACATTTTCCATCCCAAAACTCAACATCATGTTTTGATAAGTAAAAATCCAAACATCGCCGATGGTCTTCATCATGTAGGGGCCGGCGTAGCGAAAAGTAAAAAGCGCCGCGATCAGGATGATGACCGAGTTGACTTCCATGGACCGGACCACTTGGCCGCGTTCCCGCGCCTCTTGCCGCCTTTTGGGCGTCGCCCTTTCAGTTTTTGCCGGATCCGCCATGCTTACCTCAACGCATCGTCTGGATTAAAACCGCCATATCGCGGTAAAGACCGTGATACATGTCCTGCAAAACATAAACAAAGAAACTCATCGACATCGCCACCACCGTCAAACCCACCATCACGTTGAGCGGCATCCCCACGATAAAAACGTTCATTTGCGGGACCGTCCGGGCGATGATGCCCAAGGCCAAGTTGGTGATAAAAAGCGCGCCGATGACCGGGGCCCCCACCTTGAAAGCGATGAAAAAGACCTGTGAAAAAAGACCGTTCATTTTGTCCGTCAAAGCCGCCGTAAAGTGCGCCTGGCCCAAGGGAATCAAATCAAAGCTTTGGACGATCCCCCGAATCAACAGGTGATGGCCGTCCACCGCCAAAAAGACAACCAACGCCACCATGTAATAGTATTGGCCCATCACCGACACCTGGGTGCTGGTAATGGGGTCCACCACATTGACCAATCCAAATCCCATTTGGATGTCGATCAGCTGCCCCGCCATTTGGATGCCCACAAAAATTAAATAGGCCCCCAAACCCACCACAAAACCCACCATCAGCTCCCGCACCACGGCCAGCGCGAAAGGCATGCCCAGTTCCGGCATGGAGATCGAACTGGTGTCCACCAGGGGAAAAATGATAAAAGCCACCAAAAGGGTCCAAGCCGCCTTCACTTGCGCCGGAATCGTGGCGCTGGAAAAAATGGGCGAAGTCAAAAATAAGCCGGCCACCCGCATCAACACCAGGATAAAAGCCACCACATCTTTCGAGTTGAAATCAAACGGACTTAAGGGCAATGGAGCCTCACTTAAAATAAGTCGGCATGTTGATCCACAAATCGGACGTGAAATTCATCAGGATGAGCATCATCCATTTTCCAAAAATAAGAATGGCCACAAAAATCGCGATGATTTTCGGGATAAACGAAAGGGTCATTTCCTGGATTTGGGTGACCGCCTGGAAAATGGAAACCAAGACCCCCACCACCAACCCTAGCCCTAAAATGGGCGCGGACACCAGAAGGGTCACCAACAGGGCTCGGTTCGCCAAGTCGGCGATAAAATCAACGGACATAGGCTTCTCCTGTCCCCCGGCGGGAACCGCTTAATAACTTAAAACAATCGACCGAACAATGAGGTTCCAACCATCCACCATCACGAACAACAAAATTTTAAAGGGAAGCGATATCAAGACGGGCGGCAGCATCATCATGCCCATCGACATCAAGACGGAGGCGGTCACCATATCAATGATTAAAAAGGGGATGAAAATCACAAAACCCATCTCAAAAGCCTTTTTGAGCTCGCTGATGACAAAGGCCGGAACCAAGACCCAGGTCGAGACATCATCGGGGGTGCGGGGCCGGCTGGACTTGGAAAGCGCCACAAACAAAGCCAGGTCCTTTTCCCTCGTTTGTTTGAACATGAATTGCCTTAAAGGAATCTGCGCCTTCTCGAAAGCGTCCGGCGTGCTGAGCTTCCCTTGAAGATAAGGCGTGAGGGCTGTTTTATCGATTTGATCGAAAGTGGGATGCATGGTAAAGAAGGTCAAAAACAAGGCCAGTCCCACCAAAACCTGGTTGGGAGGGACCTGTTGGGTTCCCAGTCCCTGCCGCAAAAAGGAAAGAATAATGACGATCCGGGTGAATGAAGTCATCATGATCAGGATGGCCGGCGCCAGGGAGAGGACGGTAAGGATCAATAAAATCTGCAAACTCAACACTACATCCTGGGGAGTCTTCGCCTGATCCACGCCGAGGCGGATAGTCGGGAAAGAAACATCGGCGGCCTGGGCGCCCGCCGCGGCCATCAAAAATAGAAACGCGTAAAAAAACAGTTTCTTACTTTTCACCCGCGCCACCGCCGTCTTGGTCTTTGTCTTTTTTTCTTTTGGAAATCGACTTCAATTTGTTCAAGTAGCCATCCATCACTTGCCGGCTTTCCTCGAACACTTTCTCCGGCGCGGAATCCGGGGTCACTCCCTCTTGCTTGCGAACCACGCGCTGCAGCAGATGCGGGAAAGCCGTTTGGCTGGCCTGCTTAATGGAGTCAATTTCTTCCGGCTCGGTGATGACCGCCAAGCAATTCACTTCCTCGTGACCCACGCCCAAAACCAAAAGGCGTTTGCCCACCTCCACCACTTGAACGGTTTTTCGGGGCCCCAAATGCATTGAGTTCAGGACCCGGATGGGTTTGCCCTCGTCAATCTTGACGTTCCAGCCCTGTTTTTCCCAAATAAGCTTCAAACCCCAAACGGTCGCGTAAATAAGCCCCAGGGTGATGCCCAGCGCTAAGACGAGCCGCACGAAAATGGAAAAAAAACTTGGCGCGGGATTCGGTGTGGCTTCGGGCAAAGCCAAAGTTTGCGGCGAGGAAACGGCGGAGGTTTGAGGTGAGTTTTGGGAAAAAAGAGCGCTGTTAGAATCAATGGCCCAAGCGCGGGGCTGGAGCCCCCCCAAAAGCAGGCATAAAACCAACCCGGGAAATAAAAAAAAACGCTGAGGAGTGGACATCCTAAAGCCGGACCGGTTTCAGTCGGATCAGGACTGAACGGCGTTTAACCGTTCCTCTGGATTAATAATTTCAGTGATGCGAACGCCGAAGTTCTCGTCGATCACGACCACTTCCCCTTTGGCGATCAATTTCTCGTTGACCAAAATATCAACGGCTTCCCCCGCCAATTTATCCAGTTCCACCACCGAGCCCGGCGCCAAAGCCAGGATTTCCTTCACCAACTTGGTCGTGCGGCCCAATTCCACCGTCAACTTCAAGGGCACATCCATGAGCAAAGCGATATTCCCGCCGACCTTGGCGGAACCTGAAAACTCATTTTCTAATTGTTGCATCACAACACCTCCAGACCGAGTTGGGGTGGCCTGCGGAGGCGCACCTTGTTGAAATGAACCGGCCGGTTTTGGACCCGCCGATTTCCCTGCTCCATCGCCCAGCCGACTAGCCGTCGATTCAGGGAGATAAAAATAGATATCCCCCGACAACAAATCCTGCGAAGAAAGACCAAAAGAAAAAACAGTCACGTTGGGGCCCAGCTGATTCAACCACGCCTCAACACCGGAGGGTTCCTGGGACGACATTTGGTTCGGCTGAAAAGCGATCTTCGTCCCGCCGGATTTTTGAACGGCCTGGGCGAACGCTTCCCCCAATTGATGCACGACCTCGCCGAAGGCCGACAAATGAAGCTCGGTCATTTTTTCAGGCGCGTTGGTTCCATCCTGCCCGATCAAAAGGTCCGCGATAATCGAGGCGTCCTTTTCTTTGACCATCAAGGCGGCGGAGCCGTTGATAAAACCCGTCACGGAAAAATTGGACATAAAATAAGAACCCGCCAAAGTCGCGGCGATGTTCCCCGGCGGCATATCTTCCACGTTGGAAAAATGCACCTGAACCTCGCGCCCCAACAAGGAATTAAGGGTTTCCCCCATTCCCTGGGCCGCCAAGGCGCCTACGGCTTGCAGCTTCTGGACATCCGACATGGTCTTCCTGTCTTAGGAAATATTTTCCCGGGAATGAACCCGGGTAATTTGAATCGCCTTCTTTTTTGAGGAAACGCCGGGGCGCCCGCTCAGCTTCACCAACCCTTCGATCAATATCTCAATTTCAGCGTGCGGGCTGGTGTTCAGCCGGATCACGTCCCCGGCTTTCAAGTTCAACAATTCCCGGATATTAATCTGGGTCTTGCCCACTTGGGCCACGATCGGGATCGTCGTTCCCTTCATGACTTTGGTCAAATTCTCGACCGTCTCGGTGGTGGATTCTTTCTTGCCGACCGTAAACCACTTTTGAGCGGAGAGATCCCCGATCACGGGCTCCAAAACCACGTAAGGAATGCACATCGACATTTTCCCGGTGATTTCGTTGATCTTCACCTCAAATTCAATGACCGCCGCGATCTCATTGGGCGCCACGATCTGGACGAATTGAGCCGTGGTTTCATAACCGGTGAGCTTGGGCTGAAAATGCCCGACCTTGAGCCAAGCCTCCTGAAGGTTTTCCATGCCCCGATTGACGATTTTCTCAATGACCGATTGCTCGATCAAGGTCAATTCCCGGGCCGCGTTTGGGGCTTTTCCCGGACCGCCCAAGATGCGGTCGATCAAAGTCAAAACCAGCTCCGGATTAATTTCCATGAGGAAGGAGCCTTCCAAAGGCTCCATCTTTAAAACGAAAATACAATCGGGCCGGGGAAGCGACATGGTGTATTCCCGGAACGGCAATTGGGTCACCGACACCACTTTAATTTCGGCCACCGTGCGCAAATAAGCCGCCACCGCCGCGGTGAACCCGCGGGAAAAGATCTCATGCAGCATTTCCAGCGTGCGCATGTGGTCTTTGGAAAACCGGTTGGGCCGGTTGAAATCATAGGTTTTGATCTTGCGGCCGCGCTCATCCAACGTCACTCCGGCTTCCGGGGCCCCGCTGGACGAAGCTTCACTGGAATCGGACCCGGTCATCCCGGCGTCCAATTCAGAAAGCAGCGCGCTTACTTCGCCGTCCGATAAAAGATCATCCATAACACCCTTCTTCCCTAACTAGTTTATTGGATCGCGAACTGAGTCAAAAAGATGTTGGTCACCGCGCCGAACTTGAGCGTTTCGTTGATCTTCAGTTGAAGATCCCGGCGGAATTTTTCTTTGCCTTCCGAGGTGGATAACTCGTCGGCCTTATAGTCCCCCAACAGGCTGTTGATCATGTCCTGAAACTGGGGAACACGCGATTGGACCTCTTTATCCAATTCCAAGTTCGTCGGGCTGTACTCAATCTGAACTTCCGCCTTCACATAACGGGAGGCGTCCTCATCCGCCAGGTTGACGGTGAAGCTTCCCAAATCCAGAATTTTTCCGGGCTCGGGTTTTTGTTCGATGATCTTGGTTTCCTGGTTTTTCGCTTTGGCCGCCCATAAAAAGTACTCGCCGAGCGCCAACCCGATGATCCCCAGTACGCAGAGGCCGCTTAAAAGCACCGCCAGGTTTAATAAATTCCGGGTGCCCTTGTCTGTTTGATCCGCCATTTTCATCCCTCCTCGTGAATTAATTTAAGAATTAGTCTAACTTCATTATGACAATATCCACACGGCGATTCAGCCTTCGATTGGCCTCACTGATATTAGGGACTAAAGGCTTATATTCCCCATAACCGGCGGCCGATAACCGGCTCGGATCGATCCCCCGCGCGGTCACTAGATATTCTACAACCGAAGTCGACCGCAAAGCCGAGAGCTGCCAATTATCCGAAATTCCACCCGATCCCCCCGCCAAATCATCCGTATAGCCTTCCACCGCGATTTGGTTTTCAGGGAAATGATTCAACACCACCGACACTTGATTCAGGACTTCCCGCATCTCTTTCTTTAAATGATAGTCCCCTAAATCGAATAAAACCTTATCCGTCAATAAGCTGATCACTAATCCGCGGGCTTCCCGGCGAATGAGCACCTTTTTCGCCCCTAATTGGGGCTGTAACAAGGAACGCGCCTCAACTTCTATTTTATTCATCTTCTCATCGCCCGTCGGGGGCGAATTGGGCTTTTTAGGTCCGCCCGGGCCGCCTTCTTCCGGCTCCCCCGGAATCACTTTATAGTGAACGCCCGGATTGGCCGATTGAGCGGGCAGCACCGTGATGTTCCCCTGAATGGGGCCGAACACCGCGCGGAACTGGTCAAACACAATACGCAAAACCGTGGCCTTGTTGATCGTCGACAAGGCGAAAAGCACGACGAACAGGGCCAGCAAAAGCGTGATCATGTCGGCGTAAGTCAAAAGCCAACGCATCATACCGCCGGATTCCAATTCCAAACCGGCCTCATGCCCTCCTTTGCGGCGCTTAGGCATGCCGGGCTCCTGGTGTGCGCGATTCGCGAGAAATCATTATTGTTGTTCCTTCCCAGCGGCCGCGTCTTTTTGAGCTTCCATGTTCATCTTAAGCTTGGGCGGCAAGAAAGCCTTCAGCTTTTCTTCCACAATCCTGGGATTATCTCCCGCCGAGATCGAGAGAATTCCCTCCAGCATGACTTCCCGAAGCAAAACTTCCTGCTGGTTGTTTTGTTTCAACTTGAACGAAATCGGCAAAAAGAAGATGTTCGCCAAGGAAATACCGTAAAAAGTGGCGATGAAGGCCGTCGCGATAGCGCCGATAACCTCCAAGATCGCGTCCGTATTATTCCCGGCGCTGGCGCTCAAACCGCCTAAGGCGTGCACCAGACCCAAAACGGTTCCGATGATCCCTAAGGTCGGCGCGAATCCGCCGAAGGTCCCGAACATGGCTTCCCCGACTTTATGGCGGGCTTCCAAAAAGGCGATGTCCGTCTCCATGATATTACGGATCATTTCAATGTCGGTTCCGTCCACGACCAACTGCAGGCCTTTCTTCAAAAAGGGATCGGCGACCGTCTCCGATTCTTCCTCAAGCCCCAGCAAACCCTCGCGGCGCGCCTTGGTGGCGAACCCGACCAATTGGGTGACAATGGCGCCCGGATCCAGCTCTTGGCGTTGAAACGCCTTGCGCAAGACCGGGAAAAATTCTTTCATATTCTCAGCCGGGAAGCTCATGATCGTGGCGCCGGCGGTTCCCACCGTCACAATCATAAAAGCGGATAAACCCCAAAGATGCTGAAACGGAATGCCTTCCAGAAAGGCGCCGCCCAAAATTCCGATTAAACCTAAAGCCAGTCCGATAACGGTTGCTAAATCCACGATCTCACCTCCCCGAAATTAAACCTCGAACGCCCGCCGGGCACGAGATGCCCGATCACGGCGAATAAAAGCGATCGATGAAAGCTCGTCCAAAAAGCCCTGTTCTTCCTTCAACACTTCCGCCTGATGGGCCGACAGGCGCTTTTCCCTCAAGCCCTCCAGCAAGCGGCGCTTTTGCGCGGCCCGCACCACCTCTTCACGGCATTTCTCAATCTCCGCTTTCGCCTTTTTCTCTTTCGTCCGCAAACTTTTTTCCTGCCCCGAAAGAAAATCTAAATATTCGGTGTAACCGGCCGCCTGCTCCACGAAAAAGGAGCCTTTTCGCTCTTCTTCCAAAAACCAACCGCGTAAATCGTCCTTTTGATTCTTCCGCTCTTCCAAAGCTGTTTGAACACTCATCCAGCGGCCCTGCGCCTGGGCCATCTTTCGGATCGAAAGATTTTCCAACTGGCGCCGGTAACCCAAAACTTGGTCTAAACGAAACGAAAAAGCGCGCGCCATGGTCCCCTTAGCTCAAAAAAGCTTTTAATTTCGTCGTCGTTTCTTGAAACGAACTGGATTCGTTTTGTTCCTGTCTCAAGAAACCGTTCATCTCATCATTGCGTTTGAGCGCCTCATCCACTTCGGGGTTGGTCCCCCGGACATAAGCCCCAATCGAGAGTAAGTCCTCGACATTCTTCAAAGACGCCAAAAGCGTCCGAACCTTCGCCGCCGCCCGGCGGTGTTCCAGGGTCACAATATCATTCATGACCCGCGACACGCTGTTTAAAACATCCACCGCGGGATAGTGGTTGCGCGTGGCCAACTCCCGTGACAACACCACGTGTCCGTCTAAAATCGCCCGGCAGGCGTCCGCCACCGGTTCATTAATATCATCCGCCTCCACCAAGACCGTGTAGAGCCCCGTGATACTGCCCGCGTGGGCGGTATTTCCGGCCCGCTCCAAAAGCTTGGGCAAAACCGCGAAAACCGACGGTGTGTAACCCTTGGTGGTCGGCGGCTCGCCGATCGCCAACCCCACCTCCCGATGCGCCATCGCGAAACGGGTAATTGAGTCCATCATGAGCAAAACTTTTTTGCCCCGGTCCCGGAAATATTCCGCGATCGTCGTGGCCACCAGCGCCGCTTGAATCCGAAGCAGAGACGATTGGTCCGAGGTGGCCACCACCACTACCGTTCGTTCCAACCCCTTGGATCCCAAATCCCGTTCCAGAAAGTCCCGGACTTCCCGGCCCCGCTCGCCGATCAAGGCGATCACATTGATGTCCGCTTCGGTGTTTTTTCCCACCATTCCCAGAAGCGTGCTCTTGCCCACCCCGGAGCCGGCGAAAATCCCAAGCCTTTGCCCTTCGCCTAAAGTCGCCAACCCATCCAAAACCCGCACTCCCGTCGAAACCGGCTTCTCAATCCGGCGCCGCTCCATGGAAGGCGGCGGCTCCCGATGAATCGCGTAGTGCTCGTCCATTTTCGGCAGGGGCCCTTTACCGTCAATGGGCTGCCCCATCGCGTCCAAGGTCCTTCCCAAAAGCGCCGAACCCACGTTGATCTTAAACGGGGCGCCCGTCTTTACCACTTGGCTTCCCGGCCCCAGCCCCCGCATCTCACCCAGCGGCATGAGCAAAACCCGGTTTTGCCGGAAACCCACCACCTCAGCCAGAACCGGCGGGCAATCCGCCTCGTTCGGCGTGATCCAACAAGCCTCCCCGATGGAGGACACCGGCCCCACGGACTCGATGACCAATCCAACAATCTGCTCCACCCGGCCGTTTTCCCGGGTCACTTCCAACCGGCCTAAACGATCTTTAAACTCATCCATTGAGGGAAGGACATCATTTAAAACTGAGTTCACGCCATCCCCCTCCTCAAGCTCTAGGCCTCATCGCCTAAAGCGGCCTTCACCTGCGAAACCACCGTGGGAATCTGGGCGTCCACCGAACCCGCCTCGGTTTCCAGCAGGCATCCGCCTTGCTCGATCCGCGCGTCCGGCACCAGCTCGATTTCCCCGGCCCCAACCGCCAACTGCAAATTCTGAACTTCCGCTTCCACCGCTTCCACATCCGCGGGGTTTAAATGCACCATCAATTTGGTACGGCCCAAGGCCTTTTTTAAGGCTTCCTCGACAAAGTGAACGACGATCGCGCCGTTCTTCGCCTTTTTTTTAAGACAGGCTTGCAAAGCCTCGCCCACGAGCTCAATCAAAAGGGGCTTCATTTCACCTAAAAGTTTCTTTCGTTCCTCAACCGTCTTTTGAAAAACCGAGTTCAAGTCATTGACCACGCCGGAATAGGTCTTTTTGCCTTCCTCTTGACCGGCCGTAAGGCCTGCCTGATAGCCCAGTTCATGCCCTTCTTTTCGGCCCCCCTCAACGGCTTCAGCCTTTATTTTCTCACTCTCAACCCGGGCCGTTTCCGTGGCCGCTGTAATCATTTTTTCGGCGTTTAATTTCGCCGCGTTCTCAATCTCGGCGGCCTTCAGGGCCGCGGCCGCTTCCAACTGCCGGGCCGTTTCTTCGGCTTGAAGCCGCGTCGCTTCAGCCTCGTCGATCACCGGCACCGCCGGCTCCTCGGCCGCCACGGGCGCCGAAACCGCTCCCTCGAAACTTTCGGGAACAAAAGCCTGAAAATCGCCCGACACCAGTCCGGCGCTTTTCAAATCCTCTTGCTGACGGTTCGCCTCTTCCCAGGCACGGCGCTTGATCTCATCCTGCCAATAAACGTTATCGACCACATACCCTTGGTCCGAATATTGATATTGGCGATCGGATAAAACACCTTTGCCCATAACCTCAAACCGCCTTTGCCGATGGAAACGCCACTTAAATCATCACTTCTTCTTCGCCGCCGCGGGCGACGACAATTTCGCCCATCTCCTCGAGCTGGCGAACCACGTTCACGATCTTCTGCTGGGCTTCTTCCGCGTGCTTCAAGCGAACCGGCCCCATCACTTCCATGTCTTCCAAAATCATGGCCTTCGCGCGGCTGGACATGTTCTTGAGCAGGTGGTCCTTCACTTCTTCTTTCGCGCCCTTCAAGGCCAAAGCCAAGTCCTTGGCGTCGACCTCGCGCAGAACCTGCTGGATGGTGCGGTTGTCCAAATTGATCAAGTCGTCAAAGACAAACATGAGGCGCTTGACTTCCTCGGCCAATTCGGGATTCTGTTCTTCCAGTTTTTCCATAATGGCCTTTTCGGTCGAACGGTCGGCCCGGTTCAAGACTTCCGCCAAGGCCCGCACGCCGCCAGCGGCGGTGAACTCTTGGGTGAAGATGGACGAAATCCGGCGTTCCAGAACCCGCTCAATTTCCATGACCACGTCCGGCGCCGCGCGGTCCAGAATCGCGATGCGGGTGGCCACATCCACTTGAATCTCCGCCGGCAAGGCGCCCAAAATGATCGCGGCATGGTCCGGGGTTAAATGGGCCAGGATCAAGGCGATGGTCTGGGGATGCTCGGACTGGATGAAATTCAGGAGCTGTTGGGGATCGGTTCTTTTGATGTAATCAAAAGGCGTCATCTGCAGGGAACCCTGCAGACGGTTGATGATTTCCATCGCCTTGTTGGCGCCTAAGGCCTTTTCCAGAATCTCATGCGCGTACTCCACCCCGCCCTGGGAAATATATTCCTGGGCGGCGGCGATATTCATCACTTCCTGCATCACCGAATCTTTTTCCTCGGGCGTAATGCGCCGAAGATTGGCGATTTGCAAGGTGACTTGCTCGACCGTCTCTTCTTTTAAGTGCTGATAAACCTTGGCAGCCAGTTCCGGGCCCAGTGTAATTAAAAGGGCAGCGGCCTTTTGCTCGCCGGTTAACGCGACTTTTTTATCGGACTTCGCCATGAAAGCTACTCCTCAGAGAGCCATTTCTTGATAATTTGAGCCACATTTTCAGGATGCTTGTTCGCCAAATCCGCCACTTCCAAACGAATCGCCTCGCGCTTTTTGGCTTCCCGGGCGGCTTCCGCTCGGGCCAATTCTTCCGGCGAGATATCATTGGTAATAATGTCTTCCACTTGGGGCATGGGCATCGTCTCGCCCATGTCCAGGTCATCCGGCGAGTCCACGTATTTCTTTTCCCGCTTGGGCTTTAACAGGGACCTCAGGAAAAGCAGGATGCCTAAAACCATCAAGACCAATAATCCGATCTTGCCCAGCGACAGATAAAAGTTTTGTTGAGTCTCCATCTGGCTCTCCTTCATGCTGGCCAATTCCTGAGAGTTATCAAACGGCATATTCTCGACCGCCACCTGGTCTCCCCGATTCAAATCCAAACCGGCCGCCGCAACCACAGCCGTCTTAATGTCATCCACTTGTTGCGGCTGCAAATTATCGACAAACACGCCCACCGAAATACGCTTGGGGGAGCCCGGCGCCACCACGTCATGCTTGACGGTGCGGTTGATCTCGTAATTGGTCGTATTCTCCTCGCGGGAATATTGGGAATTATTGCCGTTGCCGACCACCGCTTGGTAACCGGGAATATTGGAATCCGTGCCCGGAACCCCGCCCACCACATTGGAGGGGTATCCGTCGCCCACATATTGTTCTTTCTTCGTTTGGGTGGACCGGGCGATGCCCTGGCCATCCACCACAGGCTCATAAATTTCCGAGTCGTTTTCCGCCTTGTCAAAATCAAGCTCTGCGGACACCGAAACCGCCAAGCGGTCATTGCCCAAAACCTTGGTCAGCATGGTGGTAATTTTGCGTTCCAGGTCTTTTTCGAAATTCTGCTGAACTTCCATCTGATGCAAAGTCAATTTGGCTTGCTGGGTGAGGTTCGACCCGTCGGTCACCGAATCCGAATTATTGTCTTCCGCCTCTTCCTGGATGAAGTTCGAGAGGATATTGCCATTTCCATCGATCACATTGACGTTCTCCGGCTTCAAGCCTTCCACGCTGGCCGCCACCAAATGAACGATTCCCCGCACCTGTTCTTTTTTCAATTCCGCCTCAGGCTTGAGTTGCAACACCACCGAAGCCGTGGTGGGCTTTTCTTGTTCGGTGAAAAGCTCGGGTTCGGGAATCACGATATTGACGCGGGCGGCGTCGATTTCTTGCAAGCTTTCGATCGTGCGCTGCAATTCCCCTTCGAGCGCCCTCTTATAATTCACCTTCTGGGTAAAATCGGTGGTCCCCCATTTAGTCTGATCGAATATCTCGTAGCCCACCCCATTGCCCTTGGGCAAGCCTTCGCCCGCCAAGGCCAACCGGGAGTCATAAACTTTTTCGGACGGAACCAGGACAATCACCGAATCATCCTTGGACTCCAGCCGGTAAGGAACATTGTTTTTCTTCAGCTCCGTCGTCACGTCCGCCGCGTCTTTTTGGGAAAGATGGGAATATAAGATCTCGTATTTCGACTTGGTCGAGACAAGAATAAGGGACAAAAAGAGGATCAAAACCAGGGCGGGAATGGCGATTAAAAGGGCCCTTTGGGTATTGTTAAAACGACCCCAAACATCCCGCAGCTGTTGAATTAATTGTTGGAAAAAATTATTCAAGGATTCCTCGTCCTCACGCAAAAATAGGCGCCCCCCTGGGGGACGCCATCAACTAACGTCAAATCTGCATTTGAATAACGGATTGATAGGCATCCAGAAGCTTGTTACGAATCTCAATGGCGTATTGAAGCGTCATGCCCGCCTGTTCCATCGAAATAATCACATCGTGCAAATTAGCGTCCCCGCCGGACGCCAAATTCTGAATGGCGTCGCTGGCGTTCACCTGACTGGCGTTCAAGTCGCTCAAAGCGCTCTTCATCAAATCCTTGAAATTAACCGCGGAGTTCTCCGCCACCGCCGGCATCGGGTCCACCGGCGACGTCCCCATGGGATTCAAGACCGCTTGAATCGGGGCGATCGCTGTTTGAATCGGCTGTATGGGCTCAAGCGGAATCATGAATCAAAAGCTCCGATTAAAAACGATTTTTGAAATCAAAATTAAAAACTATTTTCCAATGGTTAAAGCTTGAAGCGCCATCGACTTTGTCGCGTTGAAAGCCGTAATGTTGGCCTCGTAAGCCCGGCTCGCTGAAATCAAATCCACCATCTCATTGACGGCGTTCACGTTCGGATAGGCCACATAACCTTCCGAATTGGCGTCCGGATGGCCCGGATCATAAACCATGCGCGGCGGGCTCGGATCCTTGATGATCCCCGTGACGCGGACTCCAATCGGCATGCCCTCCGCCGTCATATTGGCCAGCATGGGAGCGAAGGTCTGGGTTGCGTCAATGCGGGGAGCGAAAACCACGCGTTCCCGGATATAAGGCCCGCCCTCAATTGTTCGGGTCGTATCCGCGTTGGCGATGTTGTTGGAAATGACATCCATACGGAGCTTCTCAGCCGTTAGTGCCGAGGCCGTGATGGCGAAAGAGGATGAAAAGCCCGAAAGCGCGCCCATGGATTATTGTTTCCCTTCGGTGATCGCGTGCTTCAAGTTCGCGATATAGCGGCCGGTGACATCCGCCAAACTGTTATAGAGAAGATTGTTCTCGGCCAATTTCGCCGATTCCATTTCCAAGTCCACATTGTTCCCGTCATTTCTCCCGATCGTATCCGTGATCGTGGTGATGGTGGGTTTGAAATCATCCAGGGAAACCGGTTGGGTGATCGGAAAATGTTTGACGTTGGTCCTCCACAAGGCCGACGGCCCGTCCTGGGTCAAAATGTTTTTCAACTTGTCCTGAAACGAAACTTCCGAGCGTTTAAAATTGGGGGTATCGATGTTGGCCAAATTATTGGCGATCACTTCATGCTGGATGGCTAAAGCATCCATGCTTTTTTGCAAAACCGTCATAGGATCGATGGCGCTGACAGGGTTGACCACAAAAACTCCCCAATTGAATTTGAATCATACTGGGCGACTTAACGTGCGGCACCGGCGGCGTTGAGGGGCGTAGATGTACGGATTTTCGTCAGAGGCGAAAAATTAGTGTCATTATGACAAAGCTTTTTTTCCTGTCAACAAAGAATGGTTAAAAAAGCCTTAATTTTCCAGGGTTTCTCGCCTTTTTCCACATCGACGCCGCTTCGCTCCCGCGGACAAAAATTTTGTTTTAATCTTTGCCTGGAGCCGCTAAAAATTTATTACGATTTTGCTTTTCACGCCCCAAAAGAGCCTTGATTCCCCTTAAATTAATTCCCTTTTCAGAAAAGCTTAAAATCTTTTTACACCGGGATAGATCGCTCGCGTCATAAATGCGGGTTCGATTTCCCCCGATTCTGGAAATCTTCAACAAACCGGATTTCTCCCAGTTTCTTAAAGTCTGTTCATGCACGTGCAATTTTGAGGCGATTTCCCGGATCGTCAGGATCATTTGGATTCCCGAACTAAGGTTGATAATAGACTTTGAGGATGGTGACAGGCTCATTGTAAGCGCCCATCAAAAACTGGAAAGCGGAAGCGCTTTGAAAAAGCAAGGGAGGGCGGATTTTAGATAAAAACAACCACATATAGTGGCCCCTTAAATAAAACCACCACAACTGGTGTTCGCCGGTCTAAACCATCATTTTCCCTGATTTAAATCAGGGACTCTTTTGATCGCTTGAAAGAGGGTGACCCGATTGCGGCCCAGATGCTTGGACTCATAGAGTCCCGCGTCCGCGGCCTGGATCAGTTTACTTTTTTCCCTTGCGTCAAAAGGATAAGCCGAAACCCCGATGGAAACCGTAACCCGATAGGACTTATTCCCCTCGGCCTCAAACACATGATCGGCGATATTACGGCGGATCCGCTCGGCCAAATCCGCAGCCGAGTTGATGTCGGTTTCGGGCAGGATCACGGCGAATTCCTCGCCCCCGTAACGGGCCAATAGATCGGCCTTCTGCCGGATCGTCGCTTGAACGATCTCGGCCACGGTTCGCAGCACCTTGTCCCCTTCTTGATGGCCGTAGGTATCATTGAATTTTTTAAAATGATCCACGTCCAAAAGTAAAAAGCTCAGGTCCTTGTTATAGCGGTCGGCCTTCGCGATTTCTTCCTCCAGCTTTTCTTGGAAATAACGGTGGTTATAAATGCCGGTCAATCCGTCCTTCGTGGCCATATTGTGGATTTGTTCCACGTTAAGGGCGTTTTGAATCGCCATGGCGGATTGGTTCGCCAGCGTGCTTAAGACATCTTGGTCATATTCCTGATAGGTATCCTGTTGGTTGCTGTTGAGCCGGATAACGCCCAAGATATCCTGGCCCGCCATCAGAGGAACCATGAGAAACGACTGGATCGACCCCAGCATGCCGTCGCGCCGCGTGAAGGCGGCCAGGTTCCGGTCTTTTTGGCCGCGGGTATAGCGGATGGGCTTTTTATTTTCCAGCATCCAAGTGGCCAACTCCGGGTCCAATTGGACCGGCTGGGCCGCGGCCCACGAAGGCCCCCACCAAGCTAAAACCTCGAAACTTTTCCCATCTCCCTTGGCCATCGCGATATAAGCCGAGTCGCAGGGAAAAATATCCGTGGCGGTTTTTAAACTCGTTTGAAGCACTTTTTTAAAATCCAGCAAAGTGGAAAAGGCCTTGGAGACCTCGTACAAGGCATGCAAGTTTCGGCTCTTGGTCTGGGAAAAATGAAGGGCCTTCGTATGCTCGATGGCCTCCTCAATATTGGCGCAAAAACCGTCCACCAATTCCAATTCATGGGCGCCAAAAAACTTCTCGGTCAAACTATCCAAAACCGCCAGCCCCGCCAAATCTTGATTTTCCTCCACTCCCAAAACATTTTTAACGTGGAGGGGTTGAACTAAAAAGGAACCGATCGGGTTGTATTTCAGGTAATAAGGAAGGGCTTTCGCGCTTTCCGGGGACATCTCATTCAGCAAAACCCTTTTTCCTTCTTTGGCCGCCAACCCCACCAGGGTTTCACCCGGCAAAAGGGTCACGTCCGGCGCCAGGGATTCGGAAACGGTCGAGGAGGCCCGCAGGCGAAAAACCTTTTTTTCTTCCAGGGTGGTCAATAAAAAAATCGAGACCGTGTGGAGTTTCAGCGATTTTTGAAACAGGGAAACCTGCTGGTTGAGGGCTTCTTCCAACCCCATCACGGTCCCCACCCGGGCGGTTAACCGGCTTTCTTCCCTTAAAAGCTTGTCCTTGGGGATATGAAAGGAGGAGGGTTCGGCGGTGGCGAATCGTCCGGCCTCGTGCTTTAAGGTTTCGAGCTTATTTCCTAATTGTTCTTTTTCGGCGCGGGTTTTGACGATGCGGGTGAGGAAAAAAGCGAAGACCAACAAAGCGGCCCAGCGAAGATAAAGAACCCAGCCCTGGGCGTTGTTTTGATGCCGCAGGGAAACCGCTTCCAAAAGGCTGAAGAGGATGGCCACCCAAAAACCAAATTTGGCTTCCCCGCTCCATGCCGCCACCCCCATCAGGACAAAAACGGCGAAAATGAGGGGCGATTGGTCGGCACCGGTGGATTGAGCCAATAAATTAATCCCGGCCGTCGTTCCCAAGAGAAAGAGAAAACGATTCGGGTGGGAAAATACCTTTTTACGGTCGAGAAAAAACAGCCAAAGAAAGGCCGCTATCCAGGCTCCAATCAGCCAGGACAGAGGGACATCCGCCGATTGACGGACGCAAATGCCGCTGGCGGCCAGCAAAAAGAGGGCCGCCAGGACAAACAGCCAAACCCATTTAGTGATGTTTTTACGAGGTGAGTTAAAAGGCGGGTTCACCGGAAAAAAGACAGACTAAAGCCTGCCCTGCCGACGCATAAGGGCACGCATTTTACGGCGATGTTTTTTACGTTTGTGAGTCTTAATTTTAGCGCGGTGACGTTTACGGCCATTCGGCATTCGAAGATCCTCCCAAAAAGGTTAAAGCTTATTAAAACGCGGGCATCAGTTTAACAGGAAAACGGCCTTTGACAACCCGGATTAGGCCAATTTCACGCATTTGGCCGTGGCCTCCGCCACTAAGGTCCCATCTTCCAAAAGGGCTCGCGACGCCACAAAATGGATATTTCGCTTGGTTTCTAAGGGCCAAGCCGACAACAAAATTTTCCGATCCACCGGACAGGGGGCCTTCAAGCGAACCTGATACTCGGCGCTCACCATCTTGGCGCCGCGAAGCCAATGAAGATTGACCATCACCTCATCCAAAAGGGTGCCCAAAATGCCCCCATGAACCACATTGGCGAAGCCTTGATAAGGCTTGGGGACGGAGACTTCGGAAAACAATTTTTCCCCCTCAAACCAAAACTTCATCTTGAGCCCCAAGGGATTTTGATCCCCGCAACAAAAACAATAGTGATCATCCTGATAAAGGGTTTCAGGCGCGGAACTCACGGCGCCGGCTTTCTTCGAAAAGCCTTTTTTAATCCGCTTCCATAAGGCGGACGCACAATGCCGCTTTCTAGAATGATCCCATCGATCAATTTTCCCGGCGTCACGTCAAAGGCCGGATTAAAAACCGGGTAATCACCCCGCGTAATGGCCACGCCTTGGGGATGGGTCACTTCTTTGGAGCTTCGCTCCTCAATGACGATTTCTTTTCCCGTTTTTTTGGTCAAGTCCAGCGTCGTGGTCGGGGCGGAGACATAAAAAGGGACGCCGTGGGCCTTAGCCAAGACCGCCAAACCATAGGTGCCGATTTTATTGGCCGTGTCCCCATTCGCCACAATCCGGTCCGCTCCCACGATAATGGCGTCGACTTTTCCCTGGCCCATCAAGGCCGCGGCCATGTTATCCGTGATCAAATGGAATGAAAGGCCCGCGTGGGCGATTTCATAGGCGGTCAAGCGCGCGCCTTGCAAATAAGGCCGGGTCTCATCCACCCAAACGTGAAGTTTTTTATTTTTCCGCCCGAGCTCGGTGATGGCGGCCAAGGCCGTCCCCGCCCCGCCGGTGGCCAGGGCCCCCGTATTGCAATGGGTCAAAACATTTTGGCTGCCGGCCAGGGCCTGGGCCCCCCATTTGCCCAATTGATCGCAGAGTTTTTCATCCTCCCGATGAATGAGCAGGGCTTCTTGTTCCAACCGCTTTCGTTGGGTTGAAACCGGCTCCGACGCGATGGATTTTAGTTTTCGCTCCATGCGGTTCAAGGCCCAAAACAAATTGACCGCCGTCGGCCGGGTCTTTCGCAAGCGGGCAATCGCGGCCAGGACTTCTTTTTGAAACAAGGAAGGCTTCAACTGGCGGGACCGCTTGGCCGCCACCGCCACACCATAAGCCGCGGTAATGCCAATGGCCGGCGCGCCCCTGACGGTCATGTCCTCAATGGCGCGGGCTACTTTTTCGGCCGAGTCACAGCGCACCCATTTTTCTTTCAAGGGCAAAAGCCTCTGCTCTAAAAGAAAAAGGACTCCGGATTTCCAACGGATGGGGTTGAGCTTGTTTCGCATCACTTTTCCAGGGCCATGGCCACTTCTTTCATCAAAATCGTCAGCTTGGGCTCGGCTTGTTGGGCGTGCTTGATGATTTTTTGAATATCGGCCGGCTCCAGGGTATCGGCCACGCATTTATCCGTGATCACCGAAATGCCCAGCACCTTGAGCCCGGCATGAACCGCCACAATCACTTCCGGAACCGTCGACATTCCCACCACATCGGCGAAACCCGCCAGCCAACGGTACTCCGCCCGGGTTTCCAAATTAGGGCCGGTGACCGCCACATAAACCCCTTTGCGGACCGGAATGCGCTTTTCCCAAGCGATTTTTTCAGTCAAGGCGATCAGTTCTTGGGCGTAGGGCTCCGCCATATCAGGCCACCGGGGCCCCAATCGATCGTCATTTTTCCCGATCAAGGGATTGTCCCCCATCAAGTTCACATGATCCTCAATAATCATCAAATCCCCGGGCTCATAGGTGCGGTTCATCCCGCCGCAAGCGTTGGAGACCAGCAAATATTGGATTCCCAGCGCCTTCATCACCCGGACCGGAAAAGTGACCTGTTGAAGGCTATAGCCCTCATAACGGTGAAAACGCCCCTTCATGGCCACCACCGGGGTATTCCCCAATTTTCCAAAGACCAGCTCCCCCGCGTGGGATTCCACCGTGGAAAGCGGAAAATGCGGGATTTGATCGTAAGCAATGACGGTGGTTTCTTTTATTTCTTTCGCCAAGGCGCCCAAACCCGTTCCCAGGATGATGCCGACCTTTGGGATGGATTTGGTTTTTCCTTGGATCACTTTTACGGATTCTTGAATTTGATCGAAAAGTTCCACGCTATTTCCTTAAATTTATTTTCAACCCCGGCTCAAAAAAACTAGCCGCGAAGCGAAAAACCAAACCACACCACCCAAGGCAAACCCAACCGGCTTACCAGCAATAAAAGAACGATCATGACGCCGGGAGTCCAATCGAAGGCGGTGCGCCGCAATCCTAAAAGCGCTCCCAATTTTAAAAAAGGATAGGTGGTTTTAAAAAGAAATTTACGGGCCGGGTTAAGTCCCGCCCCCGGGATTTGATGGCCCACCCACTCGAACCCGATCAATAGGGCCATCAGGTGCAAAAGGATCGTGAGAGCGTAGGCGAAATCACACAAAATAGTTCCCATGGCGTTCCTTGCCTTATTCGTTCATTTTTCGAAGCTCGGCTCCCCGCCTCGTCGCCGCGGTAATCGCCGCCTCAATCGATTCCACAAAACCCTTCTCATCCATCGCCGCCAAGCCCGCCTGCGTGGTGCCGCCCGGCGAGGTCACTTGGACCCGCAGCGCTTCCGGACTTTTACCCGTTTCTAAAACCATCCGGGAGGCGCCATAAACCGTCTGGGACACCAACAGGGACGCCGTCTTAACGTCGAGCCCCGCCTTGACTCCGGCCGCGACCAAGGCCTCGATCAAGTGGAAAAGATAAGCCGGCCCGCTTCCCGAAAGGGCGGTCACCAAATCCATTTGATCCTCATTCACCCGAATGGATTTGCCCACGGCCGCCATTAAGCTCAAAACCAACCGGATCTGCGGCTCTTTCGCGCGGCTTCCGGAAGCCACAGCCGCCATACCTTCTCCCAGCACCAAGGGAGTATTGGGCATGACCCGAACCACCGGGCACCCTTGCGGCAGCCAGGACTCGATTTGCCGGGCGGCGATTCCAGCGGCGATGGAAACAACTAACGCCTTGCGGGGAAACAAGCCGCCATAACGGCCTAAGAGTTCCTTCATTTGTTGGGGCTTCACGGCCAGCACAATCAAACCGGCGTTTTTAAGCGAACCCGAAGGATCCTGGACCAGTTTAACCTTGAGGGAACGGGCGAGTCCCGCGCGTTTCGCCGGGTCCAAATTGACCGCGGTGATTTGGGACGCTTTCATCACCTTTTTTTGGATCCAACCCTTGGCCAAGGCTCCGCCCATGGCGCCGAATCCGAATAAGATGGTTTTAGGTTTGAAGGCCAATGGATTCTCCCGCGCTTATTCTACGTTTATTTTTGCCGGGCGGCAAAAAAACTAAGAATCTCTAACAATAATCAAAAGCAATTTTCACCGCCAAGACGCCAAGTTCGCCAAGAAAAAAAGGTTATATCTTAAAGAATCAACAAAAAATCGTCCGTTGTTTTTGCCTACCTTGGCGAGCTTGGCGGCGAGATAGGTTTTTGTGAGGGGTTCTAATAGGATCATGACCTCTCGCCAAATAAGGCGGTCCCCACCCGGACCAGGGTCGACCCTTCCTCAATCGCCATCTCAAAATCGCCGCTCATGCCCATGGACAAAATGGAAAAATCCCCCGGCCTATCCGCCTGAGGTTTCAAAGTCTCAAAGAGCTCTTTTAAAATTTTAAAGGCTCCCCGCTTCACATCCCCATCCCCTCGCAAGGGCCCGACCGTCATGAGTCCCCTGATTTTTAAGTTGGGCAGCCGATTGATCTCGGCGAACAAGGACTGGAGCTCCAAAGGGGCAAATCCCGCTTTGGTCGCCTCCCCCGAACTATTGACTTCCAAAAGGATCTCCTGGGAACCGCTCAAACGTTCGGATAATCCCTTCGCCAACTTCAAGGAATCAATCGAATGGATCAGCTCAAACCGGTCCACGACTTTATTGATTTTGTTGGTTTGAAGTTGGCCGATGAGGTGCCAATGAACATCCCTAGGAAGCCGCGCTTGTTTCTCAAGGGCTTCCTGAACCCGGTTTTCGCCGAATTGGCGCAGGCCCGCGTCATAGGCTTCTTGGATAATCTCCACTGGAAGGGTTTTGGTGGCGGCTAAAAGGGTAACGGCTTGGGCCGATCGTCCGGCCCGCCGGGCGGCCATGGCGATCCGGGATTGGACTTCATCAATACGCGCCTGGATTCCCATCCCGTCATTCCTCAAAGTCCAGCGGATGCCAAGACAAACCCGAATAGGTTAAGGTTGGGAACTCTTGGGTTTTGAGATCAAGTTCCATTCCACCAAGATCGGGCTGGCCACGAAGATCGACGAGTAGGTCCCCACCACCACCCCTAAAAGAAGGGTAAAGGCGAAATCCTTAAGGATCTCCCCGCCCATGATGCACAAGGGTAGAAGGGTCAGAAAAACCGTGCCGCTGGTGTTGATGGTCCGGCTTAAAGTTTCATTCACGCTTAAATTCACCAAGCTGATAAAGTCATGATCTTGGGTTAAAAGTTTCAAGTTTTCACGGATCCGATCAAAAGTAACCACGGTATCGTTCAAGGAATAGCCGGCCAGGGTTAAAAGCGCCGTCACTTGAAGCAGGTTGAACTCGCGTCCGCTCAAAATAATGACGGCCAAAATGATAAGGATGTCATGGAGGGTCGTGATGATCGCCGCGACGCCGAAATGAAAATCAAAGCGCCAAATGATGTAGATCAATATCCCCAGCATGGCGAAAACAAAAGCCTTAAAGGCGTCGTCCCGCAATTTCGCCGAAACCGCCGGCCCCACTTCGTTGCTCCCCTCCAGAACAAACTGGGCTTGGGGAAAGGCCTTATTCAAGACGGCCAAGACCCCGTCGCCGGTGGAGCCCACCGCCGTTTGCGGGTTATTTTTTAACTTGATGTTGAGTTTAAAGCCGGTTTCCCCCACGCCGGTCACCTGTTGGATTTGGGCGCCCTGGTAGCCCCCACTTTCAAGGGATTGGCGGATGGGATCAATATCCATGGTTTGGGAAGCGGAAATGATCAACAGGGAGCCGGACGAAAAATCGGTCCCCATATTGGCTTTGCCTTGGGCCATGAGGAGGCAGGCGTAAACACCGGCGGCCATCCCCAGGCCCGAAAGGGCCAGGAAAAACCGGCGCGGCTTCATGAAATTGATTTGGGGGTCCTTAAACCATTGAATCATTTTAGGCCTTTCTTAATTAGATGCTGAGGCTTTTATAATTTTTACGGGCGTCAAAGATCATCTTGGTGATCACGACCGCCGTGAACAAGCTCAAGGCAACGCCGAGGCTTAAGGTCACGGCGAATCCCTTGATGGGGCCGGTTCCGAACTGGAACAAAACGGCGGCGGAAATCAAAGTGGTCACGTGCGTATCGATAATGGCGACCAGGGCCCGGTGGTAACCGGCCTCAATGGCCGCCCGAATGGTCTTGCCCAAGCGCAATTCTTCCCGGATTCGCTCGAAAATCAGGACGTTGGAATCCACCGAAAGGCCCAGGGTAAGAATGATGCCGGCGATGCCGGGCAAAGTCAGGGTCGCTTGAAGGCCCGCCAGGCAGGCCAAAAGGAAAAGCATATTGATGAGAAGCCCCACATTGGCGATCCATCCGGAAAGACCGTAATAGATACCCATAAAAAGAAGAACCAAAATCAAACCGTAAATCGCCGCCCAGGTCCCCTTTTTAACCGAATCAGCCCCCAACGTCGGACCCACCTCAAACTGGCTGGTTATCTTTAAAGGCGCCGGCAAGGCGCCCGCCCTTAAAACCAAGGCCAGGTCCCTGGCTTCCTCGTCGGTGAAACTACCCGTAATAATCCCCGAGCCGCCCGGAATGCGGCCTTGAATGGTCGGAGCCGAATAAACCCGTTGATCCAAAATAATGGCCAATTGACGGTGAATGTTATCGCCTGTCAAGATTCCGAACTTTTTGCCCCCGGCGTCGTTGAGCTTAAACTCAACAATCGGACGGCCGTATTGATCCGGTTGGACATTGGCGTCCACCAAAGAGTCCCCGGTTAAAAGGGGCTCCTCCACCAAATAATCCTGATTATCCTTGCCCTGCATGTAATAGACGCCCTTGGGCAAAAGCTTCTCGTCCACTTTCCCGTCTTTTTTGTATTGAGAGATGTCCTCGGTGGAAACCAAACGGAACTCTAAAAGCGCTGTCGACAAAAGGATGTCTTTCGCCCGCTGAACGTCGCTGAGTCCCGGCAGTTGGATGACGATGCCCGAAGGCCCTTCCCGCTCCAAAACCGGTTCGCTCACACCCAAACCGTCCACGCGGTTGCGCAGAATCTCCAGCGCCCGGTCCGCCGCGTCCGAGATTTCAGCCTGGGTCTTGCCCGGCATCTTATCCGTATCCACTTCCAGGTTCATGTCCAAGCCGCCCTTGATATCCAAACCTAATTTCAGTTTTTGGGAGGGGGGATAGACGTAATACACGGAGGCCAAAACCAAAAGAAGGACCACACAAGCGATGAATCTTTGAAGAGTCACAAAAAACCTTTCGTCATCAAGAGAGTGCGATGGAACGAAAAACTAAGGAAAACCGAGGAACAAGCGGAGGGCAGTATAGAAAAAACGATAAAAAGCTGTCAATGCATTTGGGCCCCGGACGGGGCTTTTAAGAAGGCTGAACAGGCGCTTTTTGGGCCGATTTCAGGAAGTGGTCGATTTCCAGTCTCAAATCTTTTTCCGTTTGGAGTCCGATCAGCGTTTTAACGACTTTCCCATTTTTAAAGAACAGCAGGGTGGGAAAAGCCTGAACCCCCAGCTGCCCGACTAAATCAGAATTTTGATCGGCGTCCATGTCGGCGACCTTCAATTTCCCAGCGTAAACACCCGACATTTTCTCAACCGTGGGGGCCAGCAAATGGCAGGGCCCGCACCAAGTCGCGCCCACGTCCACCATCACCGGCAACTTGGATTTCAAAACCTCGGTTTTAAAATTGTCCGGGGTGATTTGAACCGGAGACACCGTGGTCGCCCGCAGTTGTCCCAATCCCAAATAAACCCAGGCCAAGCCCAGTAATAAAACCGCCGTTAATCGAGGGCTCCCTTTCATTTTACGCTCCGATGACTTCCTGGATTTCATTGATCAATTTACTTTTGGGATGCGCGCCGATCAGCTGCTTCACCATTTGGCCGTTCTTGAAAAAAAGCAGGGTGGGAATGCTTCGAATGTGGAAATCCACGGAGACCTGCTGATTTTCATCCACATTGACCTTGGCGATCCTGATTTTCCCGTTATATTCCTTGGCCAGTTCGTCCAAGACCGGTCCCACCATTTTGCAGGGCCCGCACCACTCGGCCCAAAAGTCGACCAAAACGGGAAGCGGGGATTGCAAAACATCCTGTTTAAAACTGGCATCCGTTGTTTTTAAAGTATCGCCCATGACCGCCTCCGGTTAGTTATCAATAAGGATTTTAGATCCAAAAGGTTACAGCCTTTTCGTCAAGCTCATTAAGTTTAGGAGCCCCCTCACCCACTGTCAACGGCCCGGCCGCGGCATCCCATTAATCCGCCCCGGCCTTGGAGCTTGGATCCGGGGGCGCCTTCAAGTTCAAAAGCGCTCGACGGACCGCCGGAGTATCCGCGGCGGGGATTCCTTCGGCGAAAATAATTTGTCGGCCAAACCGCTCCAAATAAACCCGATTCCCGCCCGGGGACAAATCGAAGCCATCCACCCATTCGCCCGAATTTGTTTCTTTAAATTTTCCGTACTTGCGGGCCAGAAGTTTTCCGTACGATTTAAAAAACAACCCCGCCGAAGCCGCGTCTTTCATCAAAACGCTGCCCACCAAAACCTTTTTCTCATTTTCCGGATTTTCATAAGCCCGCAACCGGTCGCCCCTCCAGCCTTCGACCGCTTTCCAAGCCTCGTCGTCATCCAGATATTGGCGCAAAACCAGAAAAAGTCCGTATTCCCCCATTGAGTCTTCCCAGAACTTGGAATAACCCTCGAGGGTGGGCCGTCCCCATTCGGCGGGCTCCCGCCATTCCGATTCCCGCCGCCCGGAAACAAAATCTTCCGGATGCATAATTTGTTGGGTCGTGGTGGGCGGATCTTTAAAAAGCCGGCTTAAATCTTTTTTGTCCCGTCCCTTCAAACAAGCCTTAAAAAAAACCGGACCGTAGACATAGGGAAAATCAATCGCGCCTTTAGCGCTCATAGTCTCCAAAGTCGAGTCATCCGTCGATTTACCCAGGGACCTCGGATCCGCCAGCTCAATCACCCCCGAAGGACGGATAAAGGGCTCGCTATTTCTTCGCGTCCAATACTCAGCCGCCACCAGGACGGCCTGTCCCTCCACTAGACTGCTTTGGGCGAATTGGGAATCCATGGTTTCATTCGGGACCTGGGCAAAATAGGCGTTGAGGGGAAAAGACTGGTCTTGTAAGGCGTGGGTCAACTCATGGGCCATGGTCATTTCTTGGCTTTGGGGATCCGCCCAATCGGCCAAAACCAAGGTCTTCTGGTCCGGATCGTAATAGCCTTGAACTGATTTCAAGAAAGAGTCCAAATAAGTTTGGATTAAATCCTCGCCCGGCCTCAAAAAGCCCAGTAAGACATAGGCCTTTTCGACCGCCGCTTGGCGGGCCGGGGGATATTGGGCTTGAAGGCGGAGCGCGTAATAGTTCTCAAAAAAATCCCGGTCCTTAAATTCGATGGAAACATTGTCGTGGATGGGAAGGCCGCTGAGCCGGGAGACCTCCTCCAAAACCGAGTCGGCCTTCGCCAGCAAATCCGCTTGAGCCTCGGGAGCGGGCTCGGATTGGGCCCCTAACTGAAATAGGCTCAATAGCAGCCAGAAACCGGCTTGAAAAACCGCGGTCTTGCGGCAAAAACCACCGGTCATTTTCAGTCTAAAAACCGGGTGGAAACGGGAATTCCTCGGCGGATGGATTCATAACCGGCCTGAATGACTTGAAGCGCCCGAAGCCCATCCCCCGCCGTGACCGAAGGCTTTTGCCCGGTCACGGCGCAATCCACGAAGTGTTGGTAGATGGAGGGTTTAAAAGCGTCCTTGGCCAAAGGCGGCAAAAATCGCCCCGAGCCTTTTCTCAGTTCCAAAACCAAAGGTTCCCCATTGCCCAAATTCAGGAACAAGGTTCCCTTGGACCCGAAAAAATAAAAACGGTTGTGATAATCCGTGTCGGCCCAGCTCAAGGTCATGGTTCCCACGGAGCCGCCCTTGAATTTTAAAAGGCAGGCGCAATGGGATTCACCGCCCTTCCCTTTTTCCGACTTGGGGACGGTGGCGTGAATTTCGCTGGGGTCCTCCCGAAGCAAAAATCGAAGGCTGTCGAACATGTGGGCGCCCAAATCCATCAAAGCCCCGCCCCCAACCGATTTGATGTTAAAAAACCATTTGGAGTTCGGGTTCCAGATTTGGGGGCCCGGATGGGCCAAGGAACAAGCGAAAGCGAAAACATTCCCGATGGTTCCCTTCGCGAGGAGTTTGCGCGCGGTGCGGACCGCCGGGTCAAACCGCATATTATGGTGCGGTATCAGGACCCGTCTTTTTTTACCCGCCAAGCGGATCATGGCCTCCGCGTCCCGCGTTGAAATGGCGATGGGCTTTTCCACTAAAACATGCTTTCCCCTTTTTAAAGCTTCCAAAGTAATCGGGGCGTGGGTGAAATTGGGGGTACAAATGGAGACCGCGTCCACCTCGGGAGAGGCCAGAAGTTTTTTCCAATCGGTGAAAATAGTGGGGATTCCATACTGAACCGCCACTTTTTGGGCGACGTTTTCGCGGGAAGAATAGAGGGCCGTAAGGCGGCAGCCTTCGGCTTTTTCGTATCCGGGCAAATGGGCCTTCAGGGCGATTTGGCCTAAGCCGATTACACCAACGCGCAAAGGAGAGGAGTGGGTGGTCATTGGCTTATTATATCGTCAAATTCATCCGGTGAAAAAATTATCGCAGGACAAGAATCTTGACCAGACGGGTGTGACTGCCGCCGGCGTCTTTTAATTCAACTCGCCAATAATAAATGCCATTGGCCGCTTCCTGGCCTTCCGGGTCCTTTAAATTCCAAATCAAAGTATTCCCCGGCAAGGAATTGCTGCTTTGGCCCGCGATTCTCCTGAAAGCGGTCGTAAAAATGTCCCACTTGACTTGATAAGACCCCGATAAATTCAATTGAATCGTAACCGGCCCGCCCGAAGTGGGGTTGGGATAAGGCGCCGATATATCGGTGAACGACATCGTGGGGATCGGGGTCGCTGTCAGGGTCCCCGTGGGAGAATTCGTCGGCAAGGGCGTCGGGGAAGCGGTGGCCGAGGCGGTTTGGGTAGGAATCGGCGTCATTGTGAGCGTCGGCGAAGGGGTCGCTGTCGCCAAAGCGGTCGGCGTCGCCGAAGCGGCCATTGTTCCCGTAGGGGAAGCGGTGGGGATCAGGGTTGGAGTTTTAGTCGCGCTTGGCGTCACCGTCAATGTAACCGTCTTAGTGAAGGACGGGGTCGTCGTGGGGGTAGCCGTCAATGACGGAGTGCCGGTTGCCGAAGCGGTCATTGTCCTCGTGGGGGAAACGGTGGCGGTTGGCGAAAAGGCGGAAGTCGCCGTGATGGAAGGGGTCCCGGTAGCGGAAACCGTCGCGGTCAGGGTCGCCGTTAAGGTCGAAGTAGCGGTCGCGGTCGGCGAGAACTGAGGCGTCTGGGTAATCGTAGCCGTGGCGGATACTGTAGCGGTCAGGGTCGGCGTCGAAGTCGCGGACGCCGAAGCGGTAGCGGACGCCGTAGCGCTAGCGGAGGCGGTCGGTGAAACCGTGGGCGTCATGGTCATGGTTTTAGTCACCGTCCAGGTGGGTGTGGGCGTAACCGTTGGGCTCGGGGTGAAAGTTTGAGTAGGCGAAGGGGTGGGAGAGCAAGGCGCCTCACTGACAATCTCAACGCCGGTCAATTCGGCGTTATCCGCGCTGGCCGCTTCCACCAAGTCAATGAGCCCTCCCGTCACCGAAACCGTGAAGGTGTGGTCATCCGCCGCGAATTCGCCGACTTGGGAAAAAATATCCAAGTTGTTTAAAACCGTGACGCCGTTGATGGCCACGTTAAAGACCCGCTTCCCCGGCGCCGTCCAATATTGCTCGGCGTTTTTAATCGTCACCTGATAAGTCCCGTTCGGGACCGTGAATTTATATTCCAACGTCGGGGCGTAACGCTCGCTTTGGTAAATAGGCTGTTGGGCGCCGGAACCGGTGATCGCGGTAGCCGTGGTGGCGGTCGTTCCCACCGTCACATAACCATAGCCGCTCGCCGTATAGGCTTTATCCGCCAGCCAAGTCACGCCGCCGATAATCGTCTGGGCCGCCGAACCGCAATCCACCGCCTCATAAATATAAGCGCAAGGATTGACCGTGGCGGTGGGGGTTTGGGTGAGGGTGGGGCTAAAGGTGGGCGTGGCCGTGCAGGTCAAAAGCCCGCAGGGCGGCGGGGCGATATCGTAAGCGTGCTTCACGGCCCAAATGGCGTTGGCCCGCATGTAATAGGGGGCCCGGAAATTGGCGAGCCCGGTCTCCCAGGCTTCAGGCGTTCTAAACCAGAACTGCCCCAAATTCCAAATACTGTTGTAAAGGCTATAGCCCAAATCCGTGCCTTGGGTGAACATTCCCTGTTGGATCATTCCCGCGGCCGCCCCCCAACTCACCCCCACCCAGGCTTCCTGACTTTGGGGCCAGGTCGTATCAATCGCGCCGGCCGCCGTCATGACATTCACGGCGCCATGGGCGCCCCCATCGAATTTTTTCCAGTTATTGTCATGGATCACCTGCCAAGCGCTGTTGGCGTTCGCGTCACTGACGATTCCCGGAAGCCCCAAGGCTTTGGCATACCATTCCCCGGCCAATTGATCCACCATGATCCGGTTTTGGGCCGTGTCGGTGGCTCCGTTATCAATGTTGTAATAAGTTCCGTTCCATAAGGTATTGAATCCCGTCTGTCCCGTCGTCAGCCAGGTTCCGTAAGTGGTGGCCAAGGCGCTATTGCCTTCGGCCGTGGCGATGGATTGGGCCGCCTCGCAAGCGGCTAAAAACAAGCTTCCGCAATAAGCCGTGTCGCCATACAGCCCCATGTCATCATAAGTTTGGTCGATGCCGTTGGAGTAGGGCAGCCCGTTGGCGTCGCACTCGCCGTGGACCTTGGTCATGGCCGCCTGGACCGCCGGCCAGCAATAATTGAGAAAAGTCGTGTCGGTCTTCCCCGTCAATTCCCAGGCCCGGTAAACCATCAGCACTAATTTCGAGTTCAAATCTTTCCAAGTGGTGGAATCGCGGTAGACGTAAGCGTTCCATTCGGTGAAGACCCCGTTATCGTCGCCGATGTCATGGGCGCAGGTGGCGGCCGAAAGCGGGGCCACCCCGATCAAGCTGGTGCCCGTGGTCACGCTGTCGCAAAACTGCTGGACTTCCTGTTTATCGATATTGGGCCAAAGCAAGGCCAAGGGCCAAGAGCCGTAAAAACGCACGTCCGATGTCCCATAAAAATCATAAATGTAGCTTTCCAAACTGCTGAACATGCTGGGTTTGGCGTCGAAAGCCGTACTGCCCACCTGCCCCGCTTCCCACATGGTTCCGCCGGTAAAATAATAGTAAAGCTCGTTGAAAAGCATTTGCTTGAGCCAGTCGGGATAATTGCCCGTGAGGATGCCCGATTGCCAGCTGTCGATGGAAGCTTCCCAGGTGGCGTAATTATTGAGCGCGTCAAAAGCGATTGCCCCGGAATTAAACCCGGTGCGCCCGGTGGCGACGCCGCCATAGTATTTCGTGTATTCGCGGTACCAAGCGGCTCCCGTGCCGGGCTTAGCTTGCGGAATATCCCAAGCCAGCACAATTGGGATTTTCACCGATTGACCCGGCGCCAGGGTCACCTTAAAAGCGATCGCGCCGATCGTGTTGTTGCCCGTGGTATCCGCCAGGTTACCCGAAGCCGCGAAAGCCGTCTGAAGGGTGGTCAATGCCGCCGCCGACTCATAGGTCACCGTCACGCCAGTGGAGGTTTGGGACGCCAAAGAAAACTCACCCTGGGCGGGGCTGGAGGCGTTGCCCGTATTGCGGGTTAATACCAATCCCACATTGCTTCCGGAGGTCGTGACGGCCGCGTTGGTGCCGCCGAAGGTATTGTCAAAGGTCAGCATCACCGCGAAATCGCAGGAGACCGCCTGACTGTTGGTGACGTCCCACTCATAAATCCCCTCAGGATAACTGGTTCGCTGGTAATCCCCGGGAATGATCGGCGAGAACTGGGTGACTTTGGTTTCCAGGGGAAAAGTCGGGCCGGAATAATCCACCCAAGCTTTTGGAAAAAGGGAGTAATAGGTGGCCTCCCCCGATCCCAAGGTGGCGGCGTTGAGCATTTTCTCGACCGCGGCTTGGCCCGAAAGTTTTTGGTACATATAGAAATGGGCGTTGGCGTCAATCGCGTAGGGGGCGTTGCCCGTGGTGACGGCCGCGGTGGCGATGTTGAGGCGGCCCAGATAAAAATTCCCCGAAAAATCCCAGGTCATGGTTCCCGCGCCAAAACCGCCGATCGGCGCCCCATCCGTATAGCCCCCGGCGTTGATGTCGCGGCTCCAGGCCTGCGAGGGGATATTGGTGGCCGCGTCGGCGGCTGAAAGGAAAAAACAAAATCCGGCGGCCCAAACGAACAATTGAATCGATTTTAATTTTTGTTTTTTCAAAATGGCTTTAATCCGTGAACCCTAAGATGACCGTCACTCATCAAACGGCCTTTATCGAAGAATCACGAACTTGCAAGTTTTGTGGGCGATAATTCCGTTGGAGGACGCGTCCCGCACGGTCACCACGGCGATGTAAAGGCCGCTGGCGTGGTTGCTGGCGTCCCACGGCAAACTTTGGTTTGGATTGGCGGGATCATTCCCGACCACGGCCACCTTCTCGCCCGCCACCGTGTAAATGATCGCCTCCACGAACACCGGCATGGAAGCTTTCACTTTAAAGGTCGTGGATGTGGTGCCATTGGCAAAAGTTAATTCATTGGGGGACGCGGCCACGCTCGTGATACCCGTGGACCCGGTTCCCGTGACCACGATGGTTTGGGTCAACTCGCTGGAGCTTCCCTTGCCGTCGTTGGAACTGATTTCAATGTAATACTGTCCGCCTTGTACCAGGCTTCCCGAATCCGAAGTCCCGTCCCAGGTCATGGTCACGCCCGTATTCAGGGTAATGGTCAATTGCGTGGGCTGGCCTGGCGAGGGATCCGCCGAGGGTTTTAAAATCGGCGTGGACAAAGTCGCCCCCGTGATCAAGGCCTGCCCGGGGGTGGTGGAATAGGCGAGAAGGTGCTTAACAATTTCACCGGCCTCATTGTAGATATTGGCCGTGATCGTGTAGAGCGTCCGGCTGACGGCCACGATCTGAGTGACACTGGTCAAGTTGCCCATGGGATCCACGCTGTCCACCTTGACGTAGTAATTGCCGTTCAAGACGGGCTCCTGGTTGTTATTCGTCCCGTCCCAAATCCCGATCGGGATAGTGCCAAAGAAGATCGTCACCGGATTGCTGGAATTCCCGATGATATTCGTGCTGCCAATGGCGATATTTTGAACGGGCTCGGAGAATTGTTGGATGGGGATGGTTTTGACGATTTCACCGGCCCCGTTATAAATATCGATACTGACCGTGTAGGTTCCCGAAACCAGCGCCTTGGCCACCGCCGTCAAGGGTTGGCTCAGGTTGGAAGAGTCAAAAACCGCCTGGTTCACGATGGTGCTCCCGCCGGTCACGAAATTATTGACCTGGGTTTCATAGCCCAATGAGTATTGACCCGGACTTAAAGTGGACAGGTTCCATTCCAATTCGGTTACGCCCCCATTTAAAAGCGTCACGCCGGCCACCGCCGGATTACCCGTTAAAAATTTAACAAAAGTCACGTTGGAAGGCAGCAGATCGGTCACTACCGGATTCGTCGACGGGCTGTTTTGAACGTCGATATTCAAGGTATAGGTCAATATCCCTCCCCCGGAGACCGTGGTCGGATTGACCTTTTTGGTGAATAGAACCGAGGTGGCCGGAGTCGGGCTCGGGGTTTGGGTCGGGGTCGGGGTCGGCGTGAAAGTGGTCGTGGGCGTGAAGGTGTTCGTAAAGGTCGAGGTCCAGGTCGGGGTAAAGGTATTCGTCGGCGTAAATGGAGGCGTATTCGTCGGGGTCGGCGTAAAGGTCTGGGTCCAGGTAAAGGTGAAGGTCGGCGTATTGGTGACCGTAAAGGTAAAGGTGTCCGTCGCCGAAGGAACGGGTGTCTGAGTAAAGGTGTCCGTATTCGTCACAGTGAAGGTATTGGTCGGGGTAATGGTATTCGTTTCAGTCGGCGTAAAGGTCGGCGTGAAGGTGAAAGTCGGGGTAAAGGTCGGCGTAACGGTGGCGGAAGGAACCGGCGTCGGAGTCCAAGTGGGGGTCCAAGTAGCCGTTACTGTATTTGTCGGAGTCGGGCTTAAGGTGGGGGTGCGTGTGGGGGTGGGCGTAGGCGTGTTCGTGGGGGTAAAGGTATTAGTCACCGTGGGCGTCCACGTATAAGTATTCGTGAAGATCGGCGTGATGGTCGGAGTCTTGGTGGGTGTCATCGTCGGAGTGTTGGTAGGCGTCATCGTCGGCGTTATCGTCGGCGTCGGCGTGGGAGTACGGGTATTGGTCGGCGTGGGGGTCCAGGTCGGGGTGAACGTGGGGGTATTGGTATTGGTGATCGTGGGGGTCGGGGTCGGCGTGCGGGTAGGGGTCGGCGTGGACGTGGGAGTAATGGTCGGCGTGGGGGTCGGGGTGCGGGTCGGCGTAATGGTATTCGTGACGGTCGGGGTCGGGGTCGGGGTGGGCGAAGCGCATTGGACGATGGCCGTCACTGAATTCGAAAGGGCCGTGCTGACTCCCTGCGCGCCCATGGAGAAGGAATTGATGATGGTTTGGGCGGCGCCCGTGCAGCTGACGTTGCCCCACCAGGAAACCGAGCCCTGGAGGTTATAAACGGTGGCCGGAAAACTCCAAGTCAAGGCCCCGCCTGAGTTGCTGAATGTAGGCGCCGGAACCGAATTGGAATTCGTCGTATTCTCGCCGGTGTAGGTTACGCCAGTGGGAATCGTGTCCCAAAGTTTGGCGTTGACGATCGGATCGGCCTGCTCAAACTTCAAATTGGAATACCAGTCGATCCCCGAGGTGGCGTCCGCCTGCCAGCCTTGCTGCCATTTATCCGCGCAAAGGTTCGCGCCGAAAGTGCAATCCTGGGGATAGGTGTAGGTGTCGACCAACGAAGGATTATTGCGGTCCCACACATATTGGGTGAGCGTCATGCAACCGGCGGCCGTCACCGTCATTACGGCTTTTATCGTGTACCAAACTCCCGCCGTGATGGTGACCGGCTGCGGATAAGAGGTCAGTCCGCCCTTCGAGGTATAAGAGGTTCCGTTGTTGACTTGCTCAAAGAGATATCCGGGACCATTGTCCAAGGAAATCGAGGCCATGTAGGCCTGGGTCACCCCGCCATTGACGCCGTAAGCTAAAACCATGCTGGCGTCCGCCCCCGCGCTCGCACCGCTGGCTCCCGGCGCCGTCGTGGGAATCTGCACATCGCCTTCCACCACATAGGTTCCCGCGCATAAATTTTCGCCGTTGCCGCGCAGGTACAACGGATAGTCCCCGCCCGAGGTCGAGTAGGTCGAGGTGGCCACCAGATAATGATTGCCTTGGGAATCGGTGGCGACCGTATAACCGCCGGTGGTTTGGCCCGGAACGTCGGTATAACCCGTTCCGTCATATCCCGACCCTAATGTTCCATTCCCATCGTTGTCATAAGAATCGTACCATTGCAGACTATAGCCGTTGGCCACGTAGCTTAAACCATAAAGAATACTCTGCCCCGCGGCCAAGGGGTTCGCCTGGGGAAATTGAGTTTTGGTGAGCGAAAATCCGCTTCCGCCGACCGTGGAGGTGGCCGTATTCGTGTTTTGCGTCAACCCCGTTCCGTTGAGCGCCAACTTCGCCGTATTGCTGATTAGGGTTCCCGCCGTCGCCGTCGAAGACACCCGGCCCAAAAACCAAACCTGTCCCTCCGCTTCAGTACCGCTGCCGGGCACGGTCCAAGTCAGGGTCGAGCCGGGGGCCACGCCGGAACTCGAATCGCCCACAGGGGCACCCGGACCCATTTCAACCATGGTGACTCCCGCCGGCACGGTATCCGTAATGGTTCCGCCACTGGTGTCGTTGAGAAAATCATAATTGACGGTAAAAAGAATGAGATCGCCCGGAGCCGCGTTTCCACCTTCGGCCGTTTTACTGGTGCTGAGGATCGAAGTGGCGGGAACCGGAACCGTGATGGGAATGGTGACTTCCATGCCGCCCTGGGGTGTCGCTCCGCACTGTTCGTAATAAACCCCTCCGCCCAGGATCAGGTTGTAGGTTCCGCCATAAACAGCGTTGTTCGGCATGGTCAGGTTCCAGGTATGGGTGAAGGTCACGCAAGAACCGCTGGTCTGGGCGTCCGTCGGCGTCATGAGCCAGCCCATATTGCAACCTGAGGCGCCGGCGCAAGGATCGGATTCGTCCACATTCACGCCGTTCTTGTCGACCAAAAACACTTGGTTCTTGGTCGGGCAAGCCAAGACCGTCGTACCCGCGCTGCTGAGGGCGACTTCCCATTCGGATTGGGTATTTTGGTTATTACAGTAAGTGACGCTGAGTTGGAAACTTTGCCCCGGCGCCGGATTGGCGGGCGTGATGCTATCGCTGATGATCGTGATATTTTGAGCCGAAGCGGAACTCGCCCCCATAAACCCAAGCGCCAAGGCGCAAAGCAAGCCAAGGAAGGAGTTTTTGCTGTAATTAAATTTTAAAATTTTAAAATTCAATCGATTTTAGCTTTCTTGGAACGATTTACTTTTTCAGTCCGTCTCTCGGCAAGTTTCAAGACCACGGCCCCCAAGGGGTCAAGCCAAGAAACATCGTCACCAAGATCTCGAGCTTATCGCGGGAAAAGTGAAGTGATAGTTGAAGAAAGGCGAAAACCCGCATTCATCCTATTAGATGAAAGTGCAATTTCCATACCTTTTTGATAGTTTTTTATGTTTATCGATAAATCCGGAATTTGAACGAAACAACCAAGTGAGCCTCGGAGGCGAAACAGGGCGGAAAACTGTTCGCTTTCTTACTTCCTGTAGGTCTTTTGACAAAATAAGGGAAATAACCCGATGATAAAAGTCGGCTATTTCAATACCAACACTTTCCAAATCTGGGTCTGCGGATGATTCGAGTCCACTTCCAAACGAACATAGTAAACCCCGTTTGAAACCGGCACTTCGCTCGTATCACACAAATTCCATACCATCTTCCCATTTCCGATAATGGTTTGATTCGCATCATATATTTTTCGGAAGGCCGTCGTGAAAACTGAACATTTCACCGCGGCGGTCGAAGGCACATTCACCAACAAGGTTACTGGATTTCCAAAAGAGGGGTTCGGGTAAGGCGGCTCAAAAGTCATCCCTCCAAAAGCCGAGGTCGCCGTGGCGGTCGGCGGCAAATAAACGGTGGGGGTCAAGGTGGGAGAAAAAGTCGCCGTTCCCGTCGGAACGGGGGTCAAAGTCACCGTAGCGGTCGGGACAAGGGTCGCGGTGAAGGTGAAACTAGCGGTTGGAGTGAACAGAGGCGTTAAGGTTTGAGTGGCCGTCGAGGTAGCGGTAGCGGAGGCGGTCAGGGTTGGGGTGGAAGTCGGGATCGTCGTAACCGTTAGGGTTGCCGTAGCAGTCATTGTTCCCGTAGAGGTAGCGGACGCCGTAGGAGTAGCGGAAGCGGTCACGGTCGGGCTCAGCGTGATCGTCGGGGTAAAGCTGGGGGTGAAACTGGCGTTCGGCGTGTCGGTGATGGTAGGTGTCCAAGTGATTGTATTCGTCACGGTCAAGGTGGCGGTCACCGTTGGAGTCCGGGTCAGTGTTACCGTGGCGGTCATTGTCTTTGTGGCGGTAGCGGACGCCGTAGCGGTCATCGTCCTCGTAGCGGTAGGGGAGGCGGTCACGGTCGGAGTCGGTGTGGAAGCTAAAGTGTTGGTACTGGTCACGGTCGCCGTGAAGGTCGGGCTCGCGGTCAGGGTTTTGGTAGGTGTGGCTGTCAAGGTACGCGTTGGGGTCGAGGTCGCGGTGGGGGTGAGGGTCCGCGTCGAGGTCACGGTCGCCGTAACCGTGGGAGTAAGGGTCTTGGTCGGCGTCACCGTGGGCGTGGCCGTATTGACAGGACTCGAACCGCAAGTGGGAATCGGCGTGGCCAGCCAATTTTTAACCGCCGCACCCCAGCTGGTGGTGTCAAAGCTCCAATCCGAAAGCAGGTTCGGGCAAGAACCCGTTGTCATCGACCAAGCGGTGGCGCCATAAACATAGCTTTTGCTGTTGGTACCATTCGCCCAGGAGAAGAAAGTCGTATCAAAGGTCGAACTATCCGTATTGCAGCTCAGGCTGGGCCCATATTCCCCGATAAAGACCGGATGGTTGGTGGTGGCCGTCGTCACATAGGGATCCCAAGTGCTTTGGCCGGGTGTTCCCTTGTTGATATAGATGTGGGCCGAATAAACCACCCCGTTGCCGACATTCGTGGAAGTGGTGACGGGATAGGTGTCTACTTGGGACAGGTCATAGGCGTATTGCAAACCGCCCACTAAACAAATGTTATTGGCGCCGGTGGCCCGAACGGCGTTCAAAAGATTCTTCATCCCGGGCGTTTGGCTGGGGGTGCTGCTGGTCGCGCCTCCATTTTGCCAAACTTGCCAATCACCCGGCGAGCCCAAGCTGGAATCCGGATGCGGTTCGTTATAGAGGTCAAAGAGAACGGCGGGATTATTGGAAAAAGCGGTGGCCACCGATCCCCAAAAGGTCACCGAGTTCCAGTCCGGCATCACTTGTTGCGCGTTGGAGCTTCCCCATCCGTTCCCGCTGCTGCATCCCGAAGGACTGGTGGCGGAAGTACCGCTATAGGTTCCCGACCAGTGCAGGTCCAAAATAACGTAAACATTTTGGGCGGAACAATAATTGACGATATTGCTGACCGCTTGTTGATAGGAAGCGGCGTTGGCGCCATTACACCCGAACCAATAATCCTGGTTGAGCGGAAGACGGATGACGTTGGAATCCCAAACCGTGACCGCTTCTCCCACCACCGCCAAAGTGCTCCCGTTATTTCCGCTGGGCGGGCCGTATCCGCCGGGCGAAAATTCCAGGCCGTCCACGTCCACGCCCCTCAGTAAAAAAGTACAACCACCGGACGAAACGATACGGTTTCCCGAAACGGTCAATGCGGACGGCGCCGAAAAGCCAAAGGAAGGCCAGACCATCAGGAAAAAAATCATTCCCAAAGCCGGCGAATAAAAAGCGGCATAAAGTGAATTTATAATTTGTTGAATCGTTTTTAGCATCGCTCGTGAAAACCTTTTCCTGAAATTAAACATGGGATCCGGGCAATAAAATTTCACCGGCCATGGAAGAAAGGGCAATTTCTATGCCCTTTTTCCGTGAATCGCTTTATCAAACTCTTTAAGGAATTACGGGTATTTTCAGTAACCGATTAAATGGACAGGTTAAACGGAAAATGACATCTTTGTTCGATTTTTAGACTTTTTGATAATCCTCTGACACTAAAAAATCAGACAAAAAAACCTACAAAACCACGCCTTTTTCCAAAACTTCTTCCGTCACTCCGCGCCGCTTCATGATCACGTGCAATTGATGGCGCAGGACCGGCATCCGCTTGGCCAGCGTGCGCAGTTCCCGGCCCGAAATGACCAGCGTGGTCACGTCGGTTAAAGCCAAAGCCGACGCGTTTCGTTTATCCACGTATCCAATCGCCACGTTTTCCCCGAAAAATTCCCCGGCCCTCAATTCAGTGGAAACCACCACTTTGCCGTTTTCGTTTTTACGCACAATCTCCACGGTCCCCGAGGAAATGATGTAAAACTCCTCGGTCTTGCTTCCCTGCCGCATGATCAATTCGCCTTTTTTAAACGACTGGCTCTTGGCCAAAAGGGATATCTCATGCTTGGCCGTGGGATCCAGATCCCTGAAAATGGCCACCGAGGAAATCAGCGGGCGTCTTTTCCAGAGGCTGGAAAAATTTTCCTTGAGCTCGTTTTTCTCCACGAATTCCAAGAACAAGCTGCCTGAAAGTTTAAAAAGAATGACCGGCGTCCGGCTTACCACCGTGGCGTTCGTTTTGGATCGGTTGATGATCGACATCTCGCCAAAAAAATCGCCGCTTTCCAAGGTGGCCAAAAGCGGTTCCTTTTTGTTCTCCGGATCCAAAACGTCCAAATTGCCGGAAAGGATAAAATAAAAAGAATCCCCTTCCTGGCCCTTGCGCACGACCTCGTGCTTGGCCGGATATTCCACCACCTGGCCTTGGGACAGCAAAATATTGGTCCAAGACTGGTCTTTGATCTCGAATAATCTCAAGGCCTGCACCACGCCGTTATAAACCGATTGGGGAAACTGGCGCTCGGCTAAAAAAGTCTTGCCCCAACCCGGCCGGGCCACCTGGTATTTTTCAGCGTTCACTTTGGAAGGGTTCACGTGATAGAAGAGAAATTCAGTGTCCGGGTATTGGGCGATCATGCCGTCCCAATCCGAGGTTTTCCCGTGGATCGGCGCGCCGCCGGCGTCGATCATGGCCAGCCTTTCATCTCCCCGGACCAACCCCTTCATGCGGTCCATGTGTTCCTGGCTGATGGCGCCCGAGTCCACCAACTGCTGCATGCCCTCAAAATGGTCCAAATCGCTGGAATGAAGAATCGTGTGGGTTTTTCCCTTCTCGTCCGGGACCGTCACCCGGAATCCCACCGTGGGGATGGAATGAACCGTGTAAAAAAATTCCCAAGCCGCGCCGTAAAGGTTGTAGGTTTTTCCCGGAATAACCTCGACGAATTGCATCATGGACTTCACCATCTCCGTCGATTCCCCGATGACATTGGCCACCTTCAAGACCATGCACTCATAAATTTCACGGGTGGAGATGATGGTTAAAACCTGCTCGGACAAAAGCAGCTCGCTCAAAGCGCAATGGTCGTCATGCACGTGGGTTTGAATGACGGCGGTCAAACGGTCTTTGGAAACACCCACTTGTTTAAGATACTTCCCGATTCCCGCCGGCGAATCGACGAGAAAGCCGTTTCCGTTGATCCAAAAAAGCATGCCCGTGGTGGGCCCTTCCGGGTCAAACCCGGTGTAACAACCCAAAACCTTCACCCGGAGAGCTTCCGGCTTTTCCACCTCACCGGTCAAGTCAATCAGGGGGGGCGATTGTTCGCCCTCGAAGTTTAAGTCCAACTCCAGGGTTTCGCCCTGGGACAGAATTTGATACCGGTTTTCCCCCAGACGCTTAATCATATAATCTTTGGAATCGGAAAAAATCGGCACGAAAAGGCTGTCGTCCTCTTCCGGCAAATGGATGAACTCGAAAAGCTCTTCCACCGCCAGGACTTTTTCGCCCCGCTTCAAGGCCAAACCTTCCGACATCTTGACGAGGGTGTCCACGCGGCTTTTGCTCAGGCCCCATTCTTTCATCTCCTCGCGGCTGGGGCCCAGAAGCGTGACGCGAAGAATGTGGTAAAGCCTTTCGCAAAGGGCCGGGGTGCCCAAAATGCGGAATTTTTTTCCCTTTTGATAGCCCTGATCCACGAAAAGAAACCAGTAGCCCAAAAACTCAAACGCCATTTGGGAAACACCATTTTTATGGGAAACATCGGGCAAAATACCGACTTGGGGGACGGACTTTTTGTTTTTGATCAGGACTTTTAAAATCTCAGGCGGACTGCCGAGCAGCGCGCTGCAGGTGGGGCCTTCCAGATGGAAACAGCCGGGAACCAGGGAATTGATTTGCATGGTAGCTCCTCTGCCATCCTTACTGCGCCCGGCAAAAAACCAGGGGTTCAGGCGGCCAATCGGTGGCTTTCCTAGAAGAGCGGTTTACTTATTTTTTCAACCGTCGTTTGAAGGAAAGCGATTTACATATTATTAATCTCAAGAACAAAGGAGGTCAATAAATAAACAGTTTTTTTAGCCGCCCAGATCCAGTTCGCTTAATTCCGGTTGTTTTTCGACCGAATCCTCAAGACCTAAGGGCGTCCCCGGCGCCGATTCCACGCCCCGCAGTTTTCTTTCAATGGTTCGGGTCTTCTTGGCCGCGTCCTCGATGGTATTGCCGGCCTCTTGTATTTTTTTCTGGGTTTTCTCCAGGAGCGCCGCGAACTTGCCAAACTCGTTTTTGACCACCCCTAAAAGCCCCCAAACCTCGCTGGAACGCTTCTCAATGGCCAAGGTTTTAAAACCCATTTGAAGGCTGTTGAGCAGGGCCGCGAAGGTATTGGGGCCGCTGACGATGATCCGGAAATCCCTTTGCAAGATATCCATTAAGCCCGGGCGGCGGGCCACCTCGGCGTAAAGGCCTTCCGTCGGCAGGAACATCAGGCCAAAATCGGTCGTGTAGGGCGGGTCCAAGTATTTATCCCGGATATTTTTAGCCTCCAGCTTGATGCGGTTCTCCAAACTTTTCGAGGCCTCTTCCGCCAAAGAAACGTTCCCCTGCTCAAAGGCTTCCACCAAACGTTGATAGTCCTCCTGCGGGAACTTGGCGTCCACCGGAAGCCAAACTTGGCCGCCGTTTCCGTCCTCCCGTCCGGGGAGGCGGATGGCGAATTCCACCCGGTCCTCGCTCCCTTTTTTAGTGGCCACATTCTTGGCGTATTGCTCGGAGGTGAGCACTTGTTGCAGAAGGCTTTCCAACTGCACTTCCCCCCAGGTGCCCCGGGTCTTCACGTTGGTCAGCACTTTTTTCAAATCGCCCACATTGGAAGCCAGGGACTGCATCTCGCCCAGGCCTTGGTGGACCTGTTCCAAACGGTCGCTGACCATCTTGAAGGATTCCCCCAGTCTTTTTTCCAGGGTGGTTTGCAGTTTCTCGTCCACCACTTGCCGCATCTGGTCAAGCTTGGACCCGTTTTCTTCCTGCAGCTGGCGCAACCGGGACTCGATGGTTTCGCGCATCCGCTCCAACCGCTGTTCGTTCGTCTGGGTCAACGAAAGAAGTTGGTGGTTGATTTCCTCCCGGTTTCCCCGGGCCACGCCCTGGGACTCTTCCCGGTTGCGGCTCATTTCTTCCCTTAAGACCCGTTCCAGCTTCTCAATGTTTTTCAAAAGTTCTTGCGAAGCGCCGTTGTTTCTTTTCGCCAGCCAATAAAAAAGAAACAGCTGGGTGCAGCCGATAAAGATAAGAAAGCCGACGGTCAAGGACATGCGATTTTCCTCTTCTTCAGTTTCGGCCGGATCAGGCCGAAGGAGCTTCCGCGATTGGAATCGAGCGTATCTTATCAAGACCTCCGGCGCTTTTACACGCCGCGCTTTCCAAAAGCCCGGCTTTTACGGGCGAAGACGCGGTTTTTTTCCTTTATTCCCCGGGCAATCCAATTAAAATGTTCCCTCACCTTTCGAACCGTTTGATCACGACGTCCTTCAGGGGATGCGTTGACTAAGGAGCCGTTCCACCATGGCTGTTATTGACCCCTTCCGCCGTTATAAACCCTTATCCTTGTCCCGACGCCGTAAAACCAAGCTTCCCTCCTTACGGACTACGGCGCTCATCCTGATTCTTCTGATCGGGGCGCTGAGCTTCAAGACTTCCCTCATGAACCAGTACAACTTTCTCAAGGGGCTCAAATACTGGACCGCCGGGGACCTGGAACTGGCGAAGATGGAGTTCAATAAGGTGCTCACCCGCTCCCCGGGCAACGCCAAAGCCATCGACGGTTTGGGCATGGTCGAAATCAAGGAAAACCACCTGGATCAAGCCAAGGATTTTTACGACCAGGCCATGAAAGCCGGGCTTAGTTTTAGCCGCCGTTTCAACCATTTAAAAACCGGCCAAGGTTTTATCGACAACGGCCAATATGTAGAGGCGGAGCTGGAACTCCAGCACGCGTTGGAGCTTCAACCCAACAATCCCAATGTTTATATCGCCTTAGGGACCGCCGAAAGGGCCTTGAGCCAGGTGGCCAAGGGGGAAAAATATTACGAGACCGCCCTCAACTACGATCCTAAAAATAAGAAGTTTCAGCAATTGGTGGAAGAAGCCCGGGAAGAACGGGACCGGGGTTCCATTTATTATATTTATGACCGTAACGGCCAGCCCTTGGCCTTGCAATGGCTGAAAAACGGCGAAAAGGGTTATCCCATGGGCAAAGAATTCGCCCACTTGATCGGCTATGTGGATTCCAGCGCCGACAATAACCACGGCTCCACGGGCTTGGAAAATGTTTATCAAAGCTACTTTCCGGGCAACAAACTTTACCTGACCATCGACAGCCGGATTCAAAGCGCCATCTTCAAGGCTCTCGGTTGGGAAAAGGGCTCCATTGTGGTGCTCAACCCCCGCACGGGCGAGATTTTGGGCTGCGTTTCCCAGCCCACCTTTACGCCGGAAAAAATCCATTCCGGATGGTGGTCGTACGTCGACAATAAAAATCAGCCCCTCAAGAACCGGGCGTTCGAGGGCCTTTATGAACCCGGGTCCATCGTAAAAATCGTCTCCTCGGCCGCCGCCGTGGAAACCAACCTGAATCTCAACCAGGTGTTCCCGCTTTATTGCAAAGGCTACGAATATATCGACGGCAAAGTTTTTTATGACTGGGCCAAACACAAGACCATCCACTCGCTGGAAGAGGCTTTTGACGCTTCCTGCAATATGTCCTACGCGAAACTGGGCTTCGCCTTGGGCGAGGATAAGGTCCTGGAATTCAACAACCGCTTCGGCTTCAATTCCCTGCCCAAGACCCTCAACATTCCGGTGTCCATGAGTTTTTCTCCCAAGCTGGGCCTGTCCCAATATGAGCTGGCCCAATCCGCCACCGGACTGGGGGATAATTTTAGGATCACTCCCCTGAACGCCGCGCTCATCGCCGCCGCCATCGCCAATGACGGCGTGATGATGTCGCCTTATCTGGTGGAAAAGATGACGAATATCGACGGCAAGGTGCTTCAAGAAAACAAGCCGGTCATTTACAAGAACACCATCAGCCACCAAACCGCGGGCTTTTTAACCGCCATGATGCTTAACGACGTGGAACGCGGCATCGGGGCGAAGGCCCGTATTCCGGGGCTTAAAATCGCCGGAAAAACCGGAACCTCGGGAAGCCGCAACCCCAACTTCCACGCCTGGTTCATTTGTTTCGCGCCGGTGGAGAACCCCCAAATCGCGGTGGCCGTGCTAGCGGAAAACGGCGGCACCGGCAAGGATGTGGCCGCTCCCATCGCTAAAAAAGCCATCCAAGGTATAATGGAAGTGATGGATCTTAATTCGGACCAAACCAAGAAATAACCCGGAGAAAAACTATGTTTTGGTTGGAAGCGATCATCTCATTCTTCATGGGAACCCTGGGCGGTTATTACATGTACCGGGGTAAAAAAATCCAAAGCCCTAAAATGATTATTTGGGGCGGTGTGATGATCGTGCTTTCTTATTTCCTGTTTTCGTCCGGCAGTAAAGACGATGACACGACCAAAGCCGCCTTAAAAGTCCTCGCGCCCGGAACCTCCGCCGACCAAACGCAAGTCCCCTAATTCCAATGGATCGGGTCTTGGGCCCGGATGGAGTAAAGCACCTGCCAGACCTGGGAATAATCGGGCGCCTTTTTCGACTGTTCCAAGTAACCCATCAAGGCTTCTTCCGCCTCCGGCAGGCGGTCCAAAGAGGCCAAAAACATTCCCCTATCCCGCAAACTATTCCAATCATCCGGCTTGATGATGCGCATCCAATCGACGCAAAGCAGGGCCCTTTCCAAATGACCCGATTGCGCGTGGATTCCCTTAAGGTTGGAAAGCATTCGGTAAAGAATGTCGTTGATCCCGGCCCGCCGAAGATGGGAATCGGGCTTGAGCGCCTGATCTTCCCCGACAAACCGGCGGACCAAATCGTTCAAATCATCCGGCGACAAAATCTTCCCATCGGCGAAAACATCGATATAAAGCGAAAGCGCGGGGTCAGTCCAGCCCACCAAAAAGTGACCGGGAAAATTAATGCCGCTTAAGGGAAACCCCAGCCGCCAGCCCACCTCCAAATAAATCGCGGCCAAACTGATGGGAATGCCGGTCCGCCTCTCCATCACATCCGGCCAATAGCTGTTGGCGGTTTCGTAATAGCGCTCCCGGTTGCCTTTAAACCCCAAGTCCTCGAAAAAATAATGATTTAAAACGGCGACTTTCTGGGCTTGGGTCGAGGGCTTGGCGATTCGGTCGCTGACTTCCAGCGCCATTTGATCGAGTTCCCGTTGAAAAGGAGGCGCCAAAAGTTTGGGATATTCCTGCCGGGCAATCAAGATGGCGCCTTCCACCAAGCCGTTGGCGCCGGCTCCGGCCAGGGCCTGGCGTTCCAGGTAGCGCTTGAATTCGGCTGTCAATTTCTCGAAAGAAGGCATAAACCCTCCCGAAGAAAATATTGGAGCATGGATAAACGCCGATAAAAAAAATTAAAATCCGCTTTTATCAGCTTTTATCATTGCTCAAATGCCTTTTCTTTTTAAGACTTAGCGGATTTCAAGCCGTTTGGGATAAACCGTCAGGTTCCGGTTTCCCTTTTCAGTGACCACCAAAAGATCCTCAATGCGGACCGCGCCCACACCGGGATAATAAAGACCGGGCTCCACCGTCACCACCTCGCCTTTTTTCAACACATGGTCCGAGGAATTGACCCGGGGCGGCTCGTGCACATCCAGCCCGAGCCCGTGTCCCGTCCCATGGAAAAAACCCACCAAAGTACCGTTGCGCCGCTCCGTCAGGTAGCCCCGATCTTCCATGATCTGGGTGATGGTCTGGTGCACCTCCCGTCCGTTCACGCCGGGCGCCACCATCTTGACCCCTTTTTCCTGGCCCGCCTTGACCGCCTCATATTGGGCCTTGAGGGCCGGCGAGGCCTTTCCCTTCACGAAAGTGCGGGTGATGTCGGCGTAATAAAAGGTATCCGCGGACCGGGGAAACACGTCCACGATCAGGGATTGGTTGGCCCAAACCGGCCCCGTGCCTTCTTGGTGCGGGTCACAGCCCTGATCCCCGCTGGCCACGATGGTATGGCTGCCCACGCAGTTGTTTTCCATCATGGAAACGTTGATGATTTTTTTGATGAATTCCGAGGTCACCAGCTGGCCCCGGTAATAAATTTTCTTCCCGACGATCTTGGATTTCTTAAGCGTTTCCTCCGCCTGGTGGATCGCCCGCTCCGTATGGCGCAGGGATTGGGTGATCATGGCGACTTCCTCTTTCGACTTGTAAACCCGTTCCTCAAAAAACGGATCGGGCTTGCTTTCAAGCTCGGTTCCCCTTTGGCGAAGGGCGTCCGCCAGCCCCACGTTAAAATTATCCGGCACCCTTACCCTTCCGGCCTTTCGGCTTTTGAGAAAATAAGCCAATACATCGGCCACCTGGGGCCGCTCCACGCCCCGGGCTTTGGTTTTCGCGTAAATCTCGGTGTAGGAAAGCACCTCGTCGACCTTGGCTTGTTTCTTGGCCCGTCCCAATTCCAAATCGCTCATCAAGATAATTTTCTTCCCGCCGATCTCAAAAAAGGGAAAAGGATCCGGCACGGAGAACTTGACCGCGTAATAAAGGTTGGAATCATGCTCACTGGCCGCGTACATCATCAAAGCGGGTTTGGAGCGGCTTTTCGTGTTTTTCATGGCACCCTCGGATCAAAGATAAAAGCGAAAACCCACTTCCCCATAAAGCTCAGCCGCGGGGACCGGCGCCCGGAGCCAATAGGTCGGCACCAGTTGGGCGTAAACATCGCCCGAGATATCGCGCAGTAAATAGTCAATCCCCCCCACCGCGCGCAGTCCCCAAGCCGGACCCAAAGAATCTACCACCGCTCCCAGCCCGATATAAAGAGGCCAGGAGTCCAAATCCGACGGAATCATTTTATAGTTGTGCCAAAGCAGGTCGCATTGAAGCGCCGCGTTTCCATTCCAACCCAGTTTGAGGACCGGTTGAAGCGCCACATTGTGGTCCAGCCACAGTTTACCCGTAATCCCCCAGCCTTCGGGATCGCCCGCGACGATCCCCAGGCCGAAAAGTTCCTGCGGCGGAAGGGGTCCTTGCCGGGGGGTGGCGGCGGCGGAAGAGGCCATCCCCCACGCCCAAACCAGCGCCCAGACGCCCCGCTTCCAGATTTTAACGACGCGCTCATTCCCCATAGGACTCAAGAGTAAAGGGTTGGCGGGCGGCTTGCATTAAAAAAAGGCGCCGGAAATCCGGCGCCTCCCAAAATATAAGACGATTCAGTTTTGGCGTTAAAAGTAGTAGCGGGCTCCCAAATCGCCCAAGACATCAAACTGGGCTCCGCCGCTGTAAAACCAAATGGTCGGGACCGCCTCCACGAAGATATCCACGGGCACGTCTTCTCGTTGGAACAGATAGGAAATTCCAACCGGCACCCGGGCCGCGATGGCGGCCGAACCGCTGTTGAGGGAAATATCCCCGCCCACGCCCACGTAAAAAGGCAAGGCTCCGTGTTTCACCTTGATCAGGTCAAAATCATGCCAAAGATAGTCCAATTGCAGGATCGTGGTTCCGTCAAACTTAACGGCCCCTTGGAACGCGTTTTTATTATCCATCCAAACTTTTCCGGTGGCGCCCCAGGTACCCGGCTGACCAAAGTCCAAGCCGATCCCGAAATTGCCCCCGCCCACGACCGGCGACTCATCCGCCGAAGCCAAGCCCGTTATGCCCGCGGCGAGCGACAAAACCAACGCCAACAAACCCGATGTCCATAAACGTCTCATAAAAACCTCCTGAATTAATTTCACAGACTTTCACGCAGCTGCCGGACCTTTGCCCGGCGCTTCAACTCTTCCCGCAGTTCCCTCAATTTAGACGTTATCTCTTTCGGGGGAATCTCGAAGATCCCGGACTCGCTGTCCAGGGCAGCCGGCGCGGCGAAGGTTTGAGTCTCCGAATCCACAAACAAAACTTCCGGCACCCCCAAGCCTTCCTTATACTCCTCCCGTAAATCATTGAAATAAGCTTTTTTATCCTGGACCTTACGGAAACGATATACCAAGGCTCCCAAGGGCTTGCCGCCTTCCACCACGGATTGGATGAAGTGGACATCGGTCACCACGTCCTCGACCACCAATTGATCCTCCGGAAAATAGCTGGCGACATAATCGATCAACCACTTAAACGACTGCTCCAGATAAATTTGCTCGGCGGCCTGGAAGGCTTTCATTTGCGCTTCCATTTCCGCTTGGCTCAACTCATTTTTTTCGTTCATCAATCCCTCTCCGGACATTTCTCAAATTTAAATTACAGAAAAAACCGATAAATTGCCATCTCCGAAATCGTTTGCCGGACCCGACTCCGCCAAAAGGCGGCTACGCCGGGTTACCCCCACTATCGGCAGGTATCCTAAATCGCTTTCAAACAAGCTGACTTCTCAAGTCCCCGACGGATCTTAGGCGAAGCCGGAAAGAAAAAACTCGCGTAGCCGCGTGTAAACCGAACCCTCGGAAGTCAGATGGCTCTCATAAAGATAAAAAGAATCCACCGCCATTTCGCCCAGAGGCTGGGCGCAAAGAAAATTTAGTTTTTCCAAGACCGGGACCAAGCCCTTTTCGGACTTCACCCGGCCCAAGGTGATATGGGCCTTAAACTTCTCTTCCCCCGGTTTTAAAACAAAAACTTTGGAAGTCTGTTCAATATCCAGCGCCAAGGCCGATAAAGCGTCCGTCCCCGAACTTAAGGGCACAAACAAAGCTTTGGGCTGACGCGGATTGGGAAAGGCGTCGAGCCCTTCCGCGGCCAAGGAAAAGGGGCTGTGCCGGGCCGCGACCTTGGCCAAAAGATCGATGACCAGGGGCAATTTTTCGTCATTCATCTCGCCAAAGAATTTAAGGGTCAAATGAAGGTTGTCGGGCTTGACCCAGCGGATATCCGAGGGGATCGAGGCGGCTTGCCCCAATAACGAGTCGAATTTTTGTTGAAGCTCCGGACCCAAAGAAACCGCGGCGAACAATCGGATGGATTTCATAAGGAATTATCCTTCGCTTCCATCCTGTAAAGGAAGTCCCAGGCAATAGCGCCGCACGATCTCCAGCGCCGCTTGGCTCGTTCGAAACTTGACGCTTTCCCGGTTCCCAAACATTTGATACTTAAAAACCTGGGTGCTTTGCTCATCCGCGATGGCGATATAGACCAGCCCCACGGGTTTTTCGGCGCTGCCTCCGGAAGGTCCCGCGATGCCCGTGGTGGAAAGCCCCAAGTCGGTCTTGGCCAACAGGCGGCATTGGCGCGCGAGCGCCTCGGCGACTTCCGGGCTCACCGCGCCCTTGGACTGGATCAACTTCGGGTCGACCTTGAGCATTTCCGACTTGGCCTCGTTGCTGTAAACCACGGACCCGCGCGAAAAATAACCGGAGCTTCCGGGAACCAGCGTGATCCGATGGGCGATCAGCCCCCCCGTGCAGGATTCGGCCGTGGCCAGCGTCAGGGACCGGGTCGTTAAAAGCTTGCCCACAATGGTCTCCAGCTCGTCCTGATCCAGCCCGTAAATATGATTCGGCAGGCGGGTCGTTAAGACCTTGCCCAATCCGTCCAGCAGGCTGTCGGCTTGCGCCTCACTTTCGGCCTTGGCGGTCAACCGGATATCCACGCCTTCTTTATGGGCTAAAACGCCGATGGTGGGATTAGTGGAACTCTCAAAAATATCAGCGATTCTTTCATTCAGCGCGGACTCAAAAATGCCCGTGGTACGGTAAACCCGGGACTTGATCAAGGTCCCGGCGGGAGCCAGGGATTTCAGCAAAGGCTTCACAGTTTGCTCGAACATGGCCTTCATTTCGGCGGGCACCCCGGGTAAACAAGCCAGATGGGATTTCCCCACCTTGAGAATAAATCCGGGGGCCGATCCCACCGGATTTGGAATGATCGTGGCGCCCTGGGGAATAAAGGCTTGGTTCAGGTTGGTCTTGAGAAAGGGTTTGCCGGGACGCAATTGGGTGAACCGCGCTTCCATCCGCTTAGCGATATCATCGTGAAAGACCAGTTGGCGCTGGGCCACCCGGCCCGCCACCTTGCGGGTCACGTCATCGACCGTGGGCCCCAAGCCGCCCGTGGTCAGCACAAAGTCACTGCGCTCCAAAGCTCCCCGGATGGCGGCTTCCATCCTTTTTTCGTTGTCCCCCACGGCCTGGAAACCAAAAAGATCAACACCCAAGCCGGCCAATTCCCGGGCCAGCCAAGCCGAATTGGTGTCCAGGTTTTGTCCAAGGAGCAGTTCAGTCCCAATCGCCACAATTTCCGCGTTCATCTGTATATTCCCTCAAAGAAAAACCGAATTTTACCGCCAAGACGCCAAGTACGCCAAGCAAGTCAAAAACATTAGGCTTAAAAAACATGAATTTTGATTTTCACCAAAGATTTAAAGCAGTTCTTGGCGAACTTGGCGTGTGCGGTGAAATTGTTTTTGCTTTCAATTTTAAGCGATGATACGCACCACAAACGCGCCGACTTGCAGGAAAAAGTTGGCGTAAATCCCGGCCAACAAATCATCCGTCATGATGCCCCAGCCGCCCGGCAGGTTCTCGATCCGGCGGATGGGATAGGGTTTCCAGATGTCAAAGAGGCGGAAAAGAATGAAGGCCATCAGGGCAAAATAAGGCTTCAGGGTCGGATCCGGGCTCGGCAGAAAAACTAAAGCCACCCCCATGCCCAAAAGCTCATCGATGGAAGCCCAGTGCGGGTCCTTGACTCCTGCGATCTTTTCCACTTCCGTGCAGAGAAAAACCGCGCCAAAAAAAAGAACGGTCAGGACCGCCAATAACAGCCAAGGTTTGGAAATAAGGGGCCACCAAATAAAAACCGCCGCCGCCGAAGTCCAGGTGCCCGGCATCCAAGGCAGGCGGCCGATGCCAAAAACCGTGGCGAGCGCGTAATAGATCCGTTTTTTCAAAAAGAACTCCTCAAGGCTTGGTTTCCCCGCTCAACACATGCCGGTTGCGCACCACGTAATCCATGCCGGAAATGATCGACATCACGGTGGCGTAAAACATCAGCCAATAGGGACCGTAAACCACCAAGTTTTGAAGGGCGTCCCCCCAGGATCCCCACCGGGCCAAAACCTGGTCCCACTGGCCCTGCGTTTGCTCGATCGTGGCCCGCACGCAGACGCTGGCCAGGATGACCGAGATGGCCACGATCTGGGAGACGGTTTTGTGTTTTCCCGCCCGGCTGGCGGCGATGATGACGTTTTTACTTTGGGCCACTTGCCGGAAACCCGTGATGAGAAATTCCCTGGCCGCGATCACGATCACCATCCAGGAAGGCACCAATTGCTGTTGGACGAAGGCCACCAAGACGGTCAGGAAAAGAATTTTGTCGGCCAATGGATCCATCAGGATGCCGAAGTTGGAGCTGAGATTGTACTTGCGGGCCAGGTAGCCGTCCAAATAGTCGCTAAAGGCGCCCCAGGCGAACAAAAGGCCGGCGGTCCATTGAGCCCAAGCTTCGGGGCGGAAAAAGAAGATCAAAAAAAGCGGGGCCATACCGATACGCGAAAAGGTCACCAAGTTGGCGGCGTTCCACTTGGAGGAATTCGGGAGGGGCATGGCGCTTTAAACCCGCTTGCCGACTAGGTCTAAATTCAAGGTGTGGGTCATTTCCAAATCAACCCATTGGCCCACGTGGGGCTTGGTCAATCCTTCCATTAGCACCACGCCATCCACCTCGGGCGCTTGGTACTGGGTGCGGCCATAAACCAATCCCTTTTCGTCCACCGATTCCACCACGGCTTTGAGGCGCTCGCCCACCCAGCGCTGGTGGGATTTTTCCGCGATTTCTTCTTGGAGCCGGTAGGCCCGGGCCAGTCTTTCTTGCTTCATTTCCTCGCCGACTTGGCCTTCCATCGTCCCCGCCGGGGTGTTCTCTTCCTGGGAGTAAGCGAAAAAGCCGACGTAATCCATTTGGCTTTGGCGTAAAAAATCCAATAGCTGGTCGAAATCATCGTCCGTCTCACCGGGGTAACCCACAATAAAAGTGGAGCGGATCGAGGCGTTGGGAATGGCGGTCCGGATGCGGGCGATGAGTTTCTCCAGCGAAGAGCGGTCGCCGATGCGCCGCATCGATTTTAAAATTTTGTCGCTGGCATGCTGAAGCGGGACGTCAAAATAAGGCGCGATCCGGGGATGATCCGCCATGACCTTGAGCATCTCGTCGGACACCCGGCTGGGATAAAGATAGTGAAGCCTCACCCATTCCATGGGTTCCACCTTGGCCAAGCGGGCCAAAAGGTCGGCGATTTTTGGTTTTCCATAACGGTCCGCCCCATACCAGGTGCTGTCCTGGGCCACCAAACAAAGTTCCCGCACTCCTTGGGCGGATAATTGACGGGCTTCCCTCTCAATATCTTCCAGGGACCGGCTACGGTAATGGCCGCGGATCTTGGGGATGATGCAAAAGGTGCAGGGCAGGTCACAGCCCTCAGAAATTTTGACGTAAGCGAAATGGCTGGGAGTTGAAAGAAGCCTCGGCGTGGAGGCGTCGTAAACGTAAGTGGCCTCTTCCATGGATCGGGGCAAAAGCGGCGCGCGTTTTTCCACGCCCGGATGCAGCGGCAAAGCCCCCGCTTTCGAGAAATCGCCAAAAGCGGGAAGCGGGGATAAGGGTTCGCCCTTGATTTGCCGGGCCACGTTTTCCACCTCATTGAGCCCGAAAAGAATGTCGATTTCCGGCAGTTCTTTTTTAAGATCCTCGCCATAGCGGTGGGCCAGACAGCCTCCCACCACCAGCGATTTCAAGTTCCCGCTTTTGCGCAGTTTGGCCACTTCCAGGATGGTATCAATGGATTCTTTTTTGGACGCCTCAATGAACCCGCAGGTATTCACGATCACGACTTCCGCTTGGGAAGGATCCTTCACCAGGGTGTAATGGTCCTGGGCCAATTTGCCTAGCATGACTTCCGAGTCCACGGTGTTCTTGGGGCATCCCAGGCTCACCACGGCGACGGTTTTGGAAAGAGTTGAGTTTTTCTTGGACATAAGCTGAAACCTTTCGTAGGGGGGCATACTTTAGCATAAGCAAAAGGGGAAAAGAACCCGGGAAAAGCCAAGAAAGAACCCAATTTTACCGCCAAGACGCTCCCGGCGGCCTTTGTTCAGGCTAATCGGCCGGGACATATCGCCTTCATTGTCATTTTTGATTGGAGGCGATGCAAGTTCGCCAAGAAAGGCAAAAATTTCGTTTTTACGAATTTATTATTTAGATGTTCTTGGCGAACTTGGCGTCTTGGCGGTGAACCGTGTTTTGGTTTTAGGAATCAAATCCCAAAAGAGTGAAGGCCAAATTAGTCCGCCGCAGCCGGCTGGAAAGCTGCTTCACCAGCGCGCTGAAAATGACAAAGGCCTCTTCGGGGTTCTTTTTAAGGTATTTTTTAAAGTCTTCCCCCTTGATGACATGCACCGAGCAGTCTTCCCGGGCCTTCACTGTGGCCGAATAGGGCGCGGAATCGAACACGCTCATCTCGCCGAAAATCGAGCCCCGTTCCAAGTCCGCCAAATAGCGGGACCGGTCGTTTTTATCCTTCTTCAAGCTGACTTCCGCCGAACCTTGGATGATGACATGCAGGTTTCCGCCGGCGTCCCCCTCGCGGATGATGCTCTCGCCTTTGCTGAAATGCCGCACCTTGCCCAAATTGAAAACCTGGGCCAAAATTTTGTCGTCCATCCCGTCGAACAGGCTGACTTCCTTCAAAAAATCCGTGGGCTTCTCTTTTTTTACCGCCATTAAATTCTCCTTAAACTTAAACCGATTGGGGTCCTTTTATAATGTGTCACTGGGGGGAGATTGTTTTTTCCGGATGGGCTCCCGGCCTTTGCGCAATTTCCAAACCAGATAATAAGTGCGGGCCAGCGAGAATAACAAGCCCAGAATCCCGACGGCAAAAAGCGCCATCCCTAAGGTTCTTTGGGTCATGGCTTAACCGACTTTATTCGTCCGCCGTTTCCCGCTGGTAGTTATAAGGCGCCGTCCAACTTCCCCGATGGTGGGGGGTAAAGCGCTTACCCAGCTTCTGGCGCAGGAGTTTGAGCATGCGCAAATCCTGTTTTTGAATCGCCTGGACTTCTTTCAAGCTGAGTCCCGCGGGCGCCTCGGAAGGCCCGACCCGGACCCAAACCCGCTGTTTGAGAGGCTTGATATAAACCTGGGTGATCACGGAGGAATGGTCGATGGAGAAGGTCCATTGGCGCCATTGGAAGGTGCTCGTGTCCTCGCCGTCATAGTTCCCTTCTTCTTTCGTCACCGTAAACCCATGGGGTATCAGCGCGTTCAGGATTTCCTGGGAGGTCCAGGCCAATTTGTCATCCACGTCCTGACCCTTGGGCCAGACCCATCCGCCATAAATCACGTTGGGCCGGGTGTGATCCAATTTGTATTGTTCCACCACGGTTATTTTGCGTTTCGATTTCGCCGGTGAAGCCTTCGGCACATCCGGAACCGCCGCGGCCGAAGCCGGGCCCGAAGCGGGCGTTTGTAAAGTGGGAGACGTCCAAGAAGCCGCCTGGCTGTTGTCAGTTGAGGTTCCCGTCGTGGGTGACGTCCCCGTTTGGGGGAGCGGAGGCATGGCCGCCGCCGAAGACGAAGTTCCCGCGTCGGAAGCGGACACGGTCACGGACACGGGGGGCAAAGCCGGCATCGTCCCATCCGTGGCGGTCGAAGTCCCCGTCGAGGAAGGCAGCGGAGGTAAAGCCGGCATCGTCCCCGACCCAGCGGGAACGGCGGCGGAAGCGGAAACCGAGGCTTGGGAATCGGCCGGGGAAGCCGGAGGCAAGGGCGGCAGATCTTGAGCCCGAAGCTCGCCAAACGATATGAGCAGGATCGACAATACGGCGATGAGTTGGGTCATTCCCCCGGCTCCTAATGAATCATGATGGATGGGCTTCCCAGCAAAGGCCCGTTATTTTAACCCGGCTTTGGGATAGTTTATAGATTAAAACCACCACAATATTTCACCGCCAAGACGCCAAGTTCGCCAAGAACCGCTTAAAATCTTTGAAGAAAACAAAAATTCGTGTCCTTTAAACCTAATGTTTTGGGACTTACTTGGCGGACTTGGCGGTGAAATGGTTTTTAAAATTGAGCGGTTACCAGAGGTAAAGCGAGGGCAAAACGGCGCGGTCCGGAAGCGCTGGAAAGAACCGGCTCCTCATCGGGCGGCGGATAAGGATTGGTTAAAACTGAAACACAGGCCACAGCGGTGGAGCCTGCCAGCGTACCGGCGATAAAAGGGATCAAATAAACGCCATTGATGTCAAATTTGCCCTCAATGAGCGTGGAGGCCAAACCCGTAAGACCCAGGCTGGCCAGCGCCGCGAAAGGCGCCGAAGTGATGAAAACCACCTGAAAATCTTCCGCTTGGTTTTCTTTGTATTGAACGCCGTCCGGATCATAACCATAGGCTTGGCGCTCATATTCATAAGGTTTGGTGAAACCTAAATCGGCGGTGTCTTTGACCGGAGGCGGCGTGGGGATAAACGATTGGGCATGAAGTTTAGGTACCGCGAATAAGAGCGCCAGCGCCGCGAACAAGAGGTATCTCATGGCCACAATCCTATCACGCCCAGTTAGGAGTTAGGAGTGCGGAGTTGGAAGTTTTGAAAACTAGCGTAGAAAACCCCATTTTGAGAGGCCGTCTTATCCCGGACCACGCCGCTGTTTTCCGTCTTAGTCTTTTGGGGTTCCAACTCCTAACTTCCGACTCCAAACTGACTTTTATCCGTTCATCGCCTTTTGGGCGGCTTTGGACCCCATCTTTTCCACCTTCATGCGCTCATTGTTGTTGAGGATCTTTTTGCGCATGCGCATGTTCTGGGGAGTGACCTCCAAAAGTTCGTCGTCCTGGATATATTCCAGGCATTGTTCCAGCGAAAAGATGGTCGGCGGCTCCAAGGTCAAAGCCTCGTCCGAAGACTTGCTTCGCATATTGGACAAATGCTTGGTCTTGCAGGGATTCACCGCGATGTCGTTTTCCCGGGTGTGCTCGCCCACGATCATCCCCTCATAGACTTCCGTGCGGGGGTTGATGAAAAACTTGCCCCGGTCCGACAGTTGGAACATTCCGTAAGCGGCGGTGACACCGGCCTCAAAAGCCACCAAAACGCCCCGGTTGCGGCCGGCGATCTCGCCCTTATATTCGCCGTAGCCAAAAAACACGTGATGCAAAATGCCCTCACCCTTGGTGTCGGTCAAAAACTCGGTGCGGAACCCCAACAAGCAGCGCGACGGGATGAGAAACTCGATACGGGTGGTCACTTCGGACAAAGGCGTCATGTTTTTCATCTCGCCTTTGCGCGAGCCGACTTTTTCCATGGTTACGCCCACGCAATTGTTGGGCACGTCCACGATCAATTGCTCGTAAGGCTCCTCGGTTTTGCCGTTCACCTCGCGGTAAATCACCTGCGGACGGGAAACCTGAAACTCATAGCCCTCGCGCCGCATGGTCTCGATCAGGATGCCCAAATGCAATTCCCCGCGGCCCGCGACCTTAAAGGCGTCCGGGCTTTCGGTATCGGAAATTTTAAGCGTAGGGTTGGCCTCGGCTTCTTTATAGACGCGGTCCCGCAAATGGCGGGAGGTGATGAACTTGCCTTCTTTTCCGGCGAAGGGGCTGTTATTCACCGTAAAAAGCATGCTCATGGTCGGTTCGTCGATCGTGATGGCCGGCAAAGCCTGCGGATCCGCGCCCGAAGCCACCGTTTCCCCGATCTGCACGTCTTCCAATCCGGCCAAAAGAATAATATCGCCGGCCTTGGCTTCAGGGCACTCGGCTTGCTTGATACCCTGGTAGTTGAAAAGCTTGGTGGCGCTGCTGGCGACCTTGCGGCCGTCCAGTTTGACCAGCGCGATATTGTCGTTCATCTTGATGGTGCCCCGGTGAACCCGGCCCACGGCCATGCGGCCCAGGTACTCGTTATAAGAAGTCGTGGTCACCAGCATTTGAAAAGGCGATTCCGTGTCGACTTCCACGGGCTTGAAATGATTCACAATGGTGTCGAACAGAGGCTTGAGGTCGGTGCCGGGCTTGCTCAAGTCCAGCGTAGCTTTTCCTTCCCGGGCGATGGCATAAACCACCGGATAATCGATCTGGTGCTCGGTGGCCCCCAGCGCGATAAAAAGATCCAGGACGTTGTCCAACACTTCCTGCGGGCGCGCGTCGCTTCGGTCGATCTTGTTGATCACCACGATGGCCGGCAGGTTGCGCTCCAAGCTTTTACGCAAGACGAATTTGGTTTGGGGCAAGGGTCCTTCGGCGGCGTCCACCAGCAAAAGAATGCCGTCGACCATGGAAAGAATGCGCTCCACTTCCCCGCCGAAGTCGGCGTGGCCCGGCGTATCCACGATATTGATGCGAACGCCGTTCCAGATAACCGAGGCGTTCTTCGAGAAGATGGTGATCCCGCGTTCTTTTTCAAGCGCGTTGGAATCCATCACCCGCTCTTCCATATGCTCATTGGCGCGGAAAACACCGGACTGCCGGAAAAGGGCGTCCACGAGAGTGGTTTTACCATGGTCAACGTGGGCCACGATGGCGATATTGCGTAAGTCACTTCTTAAAGTCATTACTTGCCTCTTGAGCTTCACGGGTCAAACCCGTGGCATCTATGATTTTTTACCCACCAGGTGAGGAATCGAGTTCACCGGCGAAATCCCCGATGAAAAATCCTAACGCCTATTTTTCAGGGATTTTTCGCGAGGGGAATCCTTCTATCCAAAAGCCCCTCAAGGGAGGCGAGAGTATACCCAAAAGAGCCTTTAAAAGATAGCTTTGCTTAAAATCCATCACAAAAACCTATTTACCGCCAAGACACCAAGTTCGCCAAGTAAAACAAGGCTATTAAGAATAAATAATATGTTATGGGTGTCCAGATCGAACCCCGATTGTTTTATCAAATTCATCTTCGCGCTAATTCTTGGCGAACTTGGCGTCTTGGCGGCGAAAATTGTGTTCGCCTTGGAATTTTTAAGATTCCCTTAGGAAGGGCAAAAAGACATCCAGCAGGCCTTCCGGGTTGTCCCTTTGAACGGCGTGCTCCGCCCTTTCCACTAAAACCAAGCGGCCTCGGCCTTGGGGCATCAGCTTTTCAATCTTCTTCGCCTCATCCAAGGAAACATAGTTGCTTTGGGCGCCCTTGACGAAAAGGATAGGAACCTCCACCCGAAAAAGCCAGGAATAGGCTTCCTTTTCCCGGCCCAGCCGCTGGGTTTCCCAGGCCCCCTCAATCGAGAAGTTGAAATCCCAACGTCCATCGGGTTTTGGGGAAAACTGGCTTTTGTAATAGTCGAAACGCCGCCGGTCCCCGGGAAACTTCAACCGCAGGAAATCGTCCAATGTTTTTTCACCGGCGAAAGGAACCGGGTAGGCCCCGTAGCGGGTCTTGTATTTTTTCCAGCTGTCCGGATCCGCGGTCAGCGTCTGATCGATGATCGTCAAAGTTCGGGTCCGCCCGGGAAAAAGTCCGGCGAAGACCAGCGCGTTGCGGCCGCCGGTGGAATGGCCCGCGATGTGGATTTTTTCATGGCCAAGCGCTTTCGCGCAGGCTTCCACATCCCGTCCGTGATCCTCGGGGCTGTAGCCCGAAGCGGGCCAATCGCTTTGCCCATGTCCCCGCATGTCAAAAGCGTAGAGATGGAACCCGGCCCCCGCCAAAGGCTCCCCTACCTTTTCCCAGGTATGATGGTTGGAGGTGAGTCCGTGCGATAAAAAAAGAACGGGGCCCGTCCGCGGGCCCCGCTCCTCGTAGAAAAAACGCCCCCGAGGGGTTTGAATCAACGGCATAAGCCCTTCCCTACTTTTTCTTCTTTTTAGACTTACTCGAACGCAGCGCGGCGATGACCGTGCCGGCCAAAATTCCGACCGCGGCGGCTGCCAGCAAAGCCTTCTTGGGATTCTCGTGCACATATTCCAAAGCCTTGGCTTCGCTTTGTTTGTATTGTTCTTTGAGCTTTTCCAATTGAACCTTGGCCTTTTTCAGCTCCTGGGTGATTTGTTCGCCGGCCTCGCCCGAACGGACGGCCTTTTCCAAATCCTGTATTTTTTTCTTCCCCATCGCCAGCTTTTCCATGATCTGCTTTTTCAGCTTCACTTGGGCTTCCTTGCTCGGAAACTTAATGTTACCCGCCATGATCGTCCTCCTTATCGTCTTTTACCGCCCTGCAAATAAACAAACGAAATCAAAACAATTAAAAATCCGCCTGCCGCGAAAACAACGCCCCGGGGCAGGCCGCAATAATCCACCAACAGGAAAAAAATCCCCAACACTAAAAAGAAAAGTCCGGCGAAAATCCCCAAATAGGCGACCGCCAAAGTCAGGACGCGCCTTTCCCACCGCTCCACCCGGTCTTCCATCTGTCGAAGAAAAGTTTCCAGCACCGGCTGTAAGCCCAATTTCCAGGCCTTATCCACCCAGCCCGAAAGAAAGGATTCGGTTTTTTTTGAGGCCGACTCGGTTTTTGCCATTTTCCACCCTTTCGTCTTTTTTTTATTCTAGTCCCCGGGTTTATTTTTAAATAGCCCCGGAAGCCCTTTTCGGGTAAACGGTCTCTTTCAACCCGGCCCTCCTTCCCCTAGAATACCGATCATTTTGATTGAAACCACGGAGCCGCCATGCCGAAGCCGCCAACCCTCAAAACCCACGACCCCTACGCGGCTTTTCGCCATGCGAATTACCGTTTGTACGCCACCGGTAATTTCATCACCGTCGCTGGACAACAAATGTTAAGAGTGGCTGTCGGTTTTGAGGTCTATCGCCAAACCCATTCGGTTTGGAACCTAGGACTGATCGGATTGGCAATTTGGCTACCCATACTGCTTTTTATGCTGCCTGGCGGACTGGCCGCCGACCGCTATTCCCGGAAAACTATTGTTCTAGCCTGCCAATTGATGTACGCCTGCTGTTCTTTGGGCCTGGCTTTGGCCGCGTCTTTATCGGCTCCGCTTTGGGCACTTTACGCGATTTTGTTCATGACCGGACTTACCCGCGCCTTCAGCGATCCGGCCCGGCAGTCCTTGCTGCCCCAATTGGTTCCGCTCCCTATTTTTACCAACGCGGTCACCTGGGGTAGCAGTATTTTCCAAGTCGCCTCCATGGTCGGATCAGCCTTGGGAGGTTTTTTAATTTCGACCATGGGTTACACTCGAGTTTGTTTCCTGGATTCTTTCTTCGAGTTGGTTTTTTTCGGGTTCGTCCTAGCCCTTAATACTTTGCCCCGGGTCTTCAAACGGGAAGCCGTTAGCCTGAAATCGCTTTTAAGTGGTTTTAAATTCGTACGCGACAATCGCCTCATTCTGGCAACCATCAGCATGGATCTTTTCGTGGTGATCCTAGGCGGCGCCACGGCCCTTTTACCGGCTTTTTCAACCGACATTCTGGCTTGTGGCGCGATCGGTTATGGTTTTCTTCAGGCAGCTCCTTTGGTCGGGGCATTTTTGATGGCGTTTCTTTTGGCCCAGCGCCCTCCGATGAAAAAAGCTGGATTGTCCTTACTTTGGGCCGTTGCGGGTTTTGGCGGGGCCACCATCATCTTCGGGATTTCAAAATGGTATTGGCTGTCCTTCCTCATGCTCTTTTTAACCGGAGCGCTCGACAACATCAGCGTTATCGTACGGTCAACCCTGGTCCAAGTCCTGACACCCGACGCCATGCGGGGCCGGGTCACGGCCGTCAGTTATATTTTCATCCACTCCTCCAACGAGTTAGGCGGGTTTGAATCCGGCGCCACAGCCGCGTTGCTAGGACCAGTTGGTTCTGTAGTCCTTGGGGGGGTAGGAAGCATTTTGGTGGTCTTAGCCGTCATGCGGATCTGGCCGGAAGTGGGTCGATTTGGATCACTGGAAAAAGCTGGCCGCCGGGGGTGAGAGAATCTTTTACTTTTATCGGCGAAGGGAGAAAACTGAGCTGCGCCGGGACGGTTTGAACCCGTTCTTTTTCAAAAAAACTTCCGCCGGACCCTTATAGACCAACCCATAAAGGGTTTTGAGCCGAAGCCTTTTACGGGCGTCCTTTATTTTTTTCAGAAGCTTGGTCCCGATGCCCTGGCCTTGGAAAAAAGGATGGACCGCCAGTTCCGTCAGCTCGCCGTAGGGTCCCTGATGGCCTTCCCGAATGGACACAAAAGCGAATCCCACCGGTTGGCCGTAAAGACAGGCCGTCCAGGCGGGATGTTTTAATTTCAACACTTGATGGACCCGCGCGTCCGCGGCCTTTTCACTCCAGCGTTCGGCCCCCGGACCGAAAGAAAAAGCCGCCTGGTAAACCAAACTTAAGCCCCGGCGGTCACCCGCCCGCATGCCGCGGATGACGAGGGCTTCCTTTTTTTTCAAGCGGCTTTACGCAGGCTGTCCGCCCAGGTACCCCAGGCGATAAAACCCCAAATCACGATGATGCCGCTCAAGGCCACCATAAAGGTGTTGGTGGGCGTGGGCGCCACCAAGCTGATGATATAGAAGGCCGCCAAGGTGAATAGCAATCCGTAAAAAACCCAATCCCCGGTGGAGTCTTTCGGCTTCGTGCACTTTTTATAAATCCAAGCGCCCGCCGCCAGCAGGCCGAATTCCACGATGAGCGTGCCCGCGCGGGAATTCCAAAGCCCCAAACCCCAATAGGGTCCCTGCGGAAGCAGCGGCAAATCGGGCCGGTGAACGATCACATCCAAAATCCAATGGCTGAAAACCAGGGCCGACAGAATTCCGGAGGACTTGACGTCGCCCTTAACGATGAAATAAACAAGCCCGAACCCGATGGCCCAGGTGACGGCCATGACCAGGCTGTGGCTCATGGGGAAATCATAAAAATCAAAGGGCGAGACCTTGGTAATTCCGGTGACGATGCGGAAATGTTCGGCTCCCAAAAGAACAAAAACAGGCCAAAGCACATCAAGAAATTGGGCCGCCAGGAACATCAGGCCCAAAGAAACCTTCGGGGCCACTTTTTTTCCAGCGAAAGCCACGGCAAAATGTCCGATAAACATGAAGCCTCCTTGAAAGAATAACGAAAGTTAGGAATTAGGAGTGAGGAGTTTGGAGTTAAAGTCCTCCACCCTCTCCCAAATGCCCTTTAATTTTCTCCGCTCTGCGCCAACCTCGCCCCCCCACTTCTAACTCCTCACTATTTTTTAGTGAGCCCGACCACCAAAGCCGCCAATCCCACCACCAAAGCGCCTCCCGCCAACCACTTGGAAGTCAAAAAATCATCCAACGGATCCTGCGCCGCCTTCTGCGGCGCGTCCAACAAGGCCACCTGCTGTTTCAACACCGTCAGGTCCTGCGTATTATCCCGCAGGTCCTTATGCATAATGGTCAACTCCTGCTCCAACTCCTCATCCGTTAAGGTTTTCTGATTGGCCTTATCGGATATCTGATCCATGCGGTCGTTCATTTTTTGCAGGTTGGACTCATAGGTATCCATCAGGTTCTTGACCAGTTTCATCTCGTCCGCGGATTCCTGTTCCTTGGTCTTGAGCAGTTGATCGTCGGCGTCCGCCTCTTGGAATTTTTGATCGTATTTAATTTGAAGATCGGAGAAACGCTGGGCTTGATCCTTGAGCGAGTCTTTGAGCTCGTTTAGATCACTGAAGGTCGGGCCCGGAGTCACTACCGCCGTGGGCGTTGCCGTAACGGCCGTCGTCACGGAGGCAACCGGCGCGATGACAGCCGTAGGCTGGGGCGTCAAGCTCGCCAGGGACTGGATCATCTTTTGCAGGCGGTTTTCATAACCCCAGGCGGAAACCTTCCGGTCGTGGAGAAATTCCGAATAATCCTCGACCAATTGGGAAAGGGCTTGAAGATCCGCCGTTTGATAACCCATCGCGCCCGTGGGGAGGTTTTTAAGATCCACGGCCTTCAGCCGGTCATAAATGGCGATCAGGGCGTCGGTCACCTGGTCTTCGGTCAGGCTTTTGGACGCCGCGTAGGGTGAATCGGCGCTCAAATAACCGGCCTGAACCAAGTGCTGGATTTCTTGAACTTCATCATCCGAAGCCATCGAAACGTCCGTTTGGGCGAAAACCCATTGGGCCGGAAAAGCGCCAACCGCCATGGCAAAAACCAAGAAGGCGGCGCAGGACTTCGTTAAAAAAGATCTCATGATTTTCGGTCTCCCTGGCTTTTTTCGTAAAAAAAATCAAGCAACGATACCAGCGTGAAACCGCCGCCCAGCACGACAAAAATAAACTCCAAGACTCCGGTGGTCACGTCATCCCACACACCGCCGCAAATAAAGAAGGCCGCCACCGCCAGAACCAATAAAAAACCCCAAGCCACCAGATTGGCCTGAAAATAAACGCGCAGGTTGTCACCGGGGGCCGGGGCGTTCGGATTTGGAATTTTAGTTTCAGCCATAATTTTCCTTTGAACCGCTTTTGAGGCGGTTAGAAATTAGGAGTGTGGAGCTAGTAGTTTTTAAAATCCTGAACCATGCGCTCACCGAGTGGTTCAGGATATTTTGTTTTTCAACTTCGCGCCCCTAACTTCTAACGCCTAACTATTTTTTGTCCTACTTGGCTCTCGATCCCGGCTTTTCCACGGGCAGCCCTTGCTTACAAAGCGGGCAATCTTTCTCTTCCCAGCTCTCAACCGCCAGGGTCACCAGCGCCTTCATCGGCACGTCAAAAGTTTTATCCGTTCCGCCGCCGCTGCGGTCAATCAAGCTTCCCACGCCCATCACCTGGGCGCCCAGACCCCGCGTGACCGCGATGGTTTCCTTGACCGATCCCCCGGTCGTTATGACGTCCTCGACCGCGAAAAGGCGCTCCCCTTTTTCAACGGAAAATCCCCGGCGCAATTCCATGGCGTCGGTGGCTTTGTTTCGCTCGGTGAAGATCGCCCTTACCTTCAGCGCCCGGGCTAATTCCTGGCCCACGATGAGGCCGCCCAACGCGGGTGAGACAACGGCTTGGGGTTTCAAGGGTTTGACCAATTCGGCCAAAGCCGAGCAAAGCTTTTCCGCGATCCAAGGATATTGCACCACGAGGGCGCACTGCAGGTAACGGTCGCTGTGCCGTCCCGAGGACAGTCGGAAATGCCCTTTTAAAAGCGCGTGGGTTTCCTCGAAATATTTCAAAACTTCTTCTTGATTCATTAAAACCTCCAGAAAACCTTTTCACCGCCAAGAACGTTAACCACAGAGTTACACGGAGTTACGCAGAGTTTAAGATAAGACTATTTTTTTGCTGGATCTCTGAATTCTTACCCTGTTCACTCTGAGTAACTCCGTGTTTCAATCCCTTGTCTTCAGTTAAAAATATGCCTTCATCTCGCCCACCAGCCTTTGGGCTTCCGCCCGCGCGGCTTCCGCGTAATCGGTTCCGGAAGAAGCATAGAGGATCGAGCGGGAAACATTCACCAAGATTCCGGCGCCATCTTGGGCGCGACCTTCTTTTAATACGGCGTCCAAATCCCCGCCCTGGGCCCCGACTCCGGGCACCAGAAACGCGGTGGTCGGCGCCAGCGCCCGCAGGGACTTCACATATTCCGCTTTCGTAGCCCCGACGACCAGCCCGATTTCACCGGCCGTGTTTTTGGCCCAACCAGGGGCGGTTTTGGCCACCCTTTCATAGAGCTTCTCGCCGGAAGAAAGGCTTTGCAGTTGAAAATCCTCCGCCGAAGGGTTGGAGGTCAAGCAAAGCACAAAAGAACAGGTCCCTGGATATTTTAAGAAAGGTTCCACCGAGTCCTTTCCCATATAAGGCGAAAGGGTCGTCGAATCGGATTTGAGGATGCCGTAAAGGGACTTGGCATAGGCTTCGGAAGTATTGCCGATATCGCCCCGCTTGGCGTCGGCGATGAAAAGGGTGTCGTAAGGAATGGACTGGCGCAACAGCTCGAGGATCTCGAATCCTTGGGCGCCCAGCGACTCGAAAAAAGCCAGGTTCGCCTTATAAGCCGCCGCGAAGGGCCGGGTCGCCTCAATGATGGACCGGCAGAACCGCAAAGCCCCATGCCCGTCCGCCGGAATGTCCTTGGGCATCTTGGCCAAGTCCACGTCCAGTCCCACGCAAAGACAGCCATGGGTTCTTTCCACGGCGGCCTTGAGTCTTTTCGAGAATGGTTCCATTTCAGTCCTCAGAACATCCTAAAGGTTATAAACATAGGGGCTTTTTACCGCCAAGACGCCAAGTTCGCCAAGAACAACCCGAATAAAACCCTTATGTTTTTAAACCTCTTAAAATCTTTTGCTTCTCTTGGCGAACTTGGCGCCTTGGCGGTGAAATCGGTTTTTTTATAAATCTCAACTTATTTATCAGCGACCTGGGGCCAGCGCACCACATCCAGCTTCACATGGGCGGTGCCGTTTTGCATCATATCCAAGGCCCGGCAGGCCGACTTGGACAGGTCGATGATCCGGTCCTTCACGAAAGGCCCCCGGTCGTTCACTTTCACTTCCACGGTTTTTCCATTGTCCTCGTTGGTCACCCGGACAATGGTTCCCAGGGGCAGGGTTCGGTGGGCCGCCGTCATGGCGTACATGTCGTAAACCTCGCCGCTGGCGGTGAGCCTGCCGTTGAATTCCTCGCCATACCAGGAAGCCACGCCTTCCATTTGGCTTTTCCAATCATCGCCGGCCGGCGCGGGGCCGCCGGGTTCGGTGTTAAAATCGCCGGGCGCTTCCCCGAAAAGACTGCCCCGATCCAGGCTTTGGCGGATCGCCACGCAGCCGGGAAGAAGAGCCGCCCCCAGCGAGAAAACCAAAAGCGCGAGAACTCTGGAATGAACGGAACGAAGAAAAATGGCGGTTTCCTTTGAATGGCCTTCGAGGGTTTCAGGATAATTGGGGCCCGAACCCGAATCAACTACTAGTTTCAAGCCGGCGGACCCGGCGAAAAGCTTTTGTTTGGCCGCCCTTTCTTTTTCTTTGTTAGAATTCCCCCCATGCGCAAGACCCTACCCGCGTTTTTTTTGGCCTTCGTCCTATTTTTCTCGGTTCCGCCGCCACTATTCAACGGCCGGGACAGCCTGGCCGCCCGGCAATTTGAGACCGCCCGAAATTGTTTCCAAACCCAGCAGTATTTTCCCGCGGAGCGCTGGGCCCTCTTGGCCGGGGCCAACGCGCCGGACACCGCGGCTCCCTGGCTTTTAATCGGCCATTGTTTCTACCTGCAAGACCAGGACAACGCCGCTTTTTTTTATTACTCGAAAGCCATGGCGCTCGACCCGCAAATCGCCTCGCGTCTGCCGCCCTTTTTGACCCAACTGCGGCAAGGCGCCGCTCCCCGCGTGGTCCTCAATCTCACGGGCGCTCCCTTAAAACAGCTTCAGAAAAAAATCGGCCAGATGATCATGGTCAGCGTGCCTGGCACCCAGCTCAACCGCCAAAAACAGGCCCTCTTGAAAGCCGGGTGGATCGGCGGCGTCATTCTTTTCAGCCAGAACATCCAAACCAAAAAACAGCTTAAGCGATATATCGCCCAGCTTCAAAGCAACGCCCCCACACCCCTCTTTGTGGCCTTGGACCAGGAAGGCGGAGCGGTCAGGCGGTTGAAGGAAGCGCAGGGCTTTCAGCGGCTTCCCTCGCTGGCCGCCTTGGGCCAAACCGGGAGCCCGGACTTGGCCTACCGGTTCGGGCTGTTAAGCGGCCGCCAATTGCGGGAGGTCGGGGCCAACCTCAACCTGGCCCCCGTGGTGGATCTGGACCATGGCGCGGGCGACAGCATTATCGCCAAATATCGAAGGTCCTTGGGCAGCGACCCGGTGCTCGTGGCCAGCCTGGCCCGGCAGATCGTGCGGGGCATGCGGGATGAGAACATCATCGCCACGGCCAAGCACTTCCCCAGCGAGACCGAATCCAGTTCCAATCCCCATGAGCAAATCGCCGTGGCCGATGTGCCGCTCCAGGAATTGGAACAAAAGGACATGCTCCCCTACCGGGCGCTCATCGCCGACCATGGCCTGGACGCCATCATGCTGTCCCACGTGATTTATAAGAATGTGGATCCCTACTTTCCGGCTTCCCTCTCCAGCGAGATGATCCAGACCCTTTTGAGGCGGCAATTGGGCTACCAGGGGCTGGTTATTTCGGACGACCTGCGGATGGACGCCATCAAACAATATTATCCCTTGAACGTGTCCGTGGTGCAGGCGGTGAACGCGGGGGTGGATGTGCTGCTGGTGACGGATAATTTGGAGCGGCGGGTCATGGACGCTTTAGTCCTGGCCGTGGAAACGGGAAAGGTTCCGATGAAAACCATCGACGTGGCTTACGGACGGATCATGGCCACCAAGAAAAAGTACGGCATCGTCCCCCGTCAGGGGGGCATCGTCCCTTGTCAGAGGGGCATCGTCCCCGCGAAAAAACCGACCGTGGCGCTTCGCCCGGAGGCTCCGGCCGCCGCCCCAAGCCCCTTGCTTCTAGCCCAAAAACCCTAACCTGCTTGAATTTTTATTTTCCCAAAAACAAAACCAACCGTGTTTGAAGACTTAAGGTTTGAAGCAGCGGCGCCGCGGGCGGCCAGAAAAGATTGTATTGAGCTTCCGTGTCCAGGGCCCAGTTTTGACTGAGAAAAAAACGATAGCCGATTGAGGTTTGGGCGTTCCAGTAAATCGCCGCGGAAGAAGCCGGACCACCCAATTGGGCGGCGGCGTAGTTGGGCCAATAATCCCCGAAGAGGCCCGCCACAAAAGGGGAAAAACCAAACCCCATCCGCCAATAAGGGCGGCCCAAACCGGAAGCCGGAAAAGGAAACAAACGGGCCGTCAGGTCGGCCCAAGCGCTCTTCATGTCCGCCTGCCCGGTCGGGGCGATATATTCCACCAGTCCAATGTCCAAACCGGCGCCGAAGCCATCTAAACAATCATATTCCAAATCGCCGGAAAGCCCAAAACCGCCGTTGGGTTTCAAGGGAATCGAGGTATAGGCCATGGAGGCCGCTCCGCCGAAGGAAAGGGCGAAACCTTCCGTCTGAGCCCAAAGCCATTGGGGAACCGCCATCAAAACAACCAACACCCAAACTTTTTCAATCTTCATTTTCAATCCCAACAGGAGGCGGCCGGTTTTCCACCCGATCCATAAAATTAAAACCCGAAAATTCAGGCCCTCAATCGGCCCGCGGCCTTTTCTTCCAGGTAGTTTTGATAGGTTTTATGGAGGCCCTCGCGGAACGGAATCCGGGCTTTCCAGCCGGCGGCTTTCAGGCGGGAAACATCCATCAACTTTCGGGGGGTTCCATCCGGCTTCGTGGAGTCCCACTCGATTTTTCCCCGGTAGCCGACCGCTTCCGCCACCCGATCCGCCAATTCTTTAATTGAAATATCCTCGCCGATCCCCACATTCACCCAATCGGGCGGGTCCTGGATGTTCAAAAGAAAATCACAGGCGGCGGCCAGGTCATCCACGTGCAAAAATTCGCGCTTGGGGGAGCCCGTTCCCCACAAAACCACCGGACCGCCGGACCCTTTCGCCTCGTCAAACTTGCGGATCAGCGCGGGAAGCACATGGGAATTCCGCGGATCATAATTGTCCCCCGGCCCATAGAGGTTGGTGGGCATGGCCGAATGGAACCGCACGCCGTACTGTTTTCGATAATATTGGCAAAGTTTGAGCCCGGCGATCTTGGCGACCGCGTAGGCTTCGTTGGTCGATTCCAGGGGTCCGGTTAAAAGACTCCCCTCGGGCATGGGCTGGGGCGCCAGTTTGGGATAGATGCAGGAACTGCCGAGAAAAAGCAACCGCTTCACGCCCGCCCGGTAAGCGCCCTCGACGCAATGGGTGGTCAAGGCCAGATTCTGGTAAAGAAAATCCGCGGGATAGGTGTCGTTGGCCAGGATGCCGCCCACCTTGGCCGCCGCCAGGATCACCTGGTCGGGTTTTTCTTTTTGAAAAAAATCAAAGACCGCCCGCTGGTTCAGAAGGTCAAGCTCCGACCGGTCCCGCAGAACCAGATCGGTTCCAACCGCGCCCTTAAAATGCCGGACCAGGGCCGAGCCCACCATCCCCTTGTGTCCCGCGATGAAGAGTTTCAAATCAAGAATCCCTTTTCTTTTCCCGGCGGGCCATTTCCAAATCATGGTCCACCATGCGTTTGACCAATGACTCAAAGGATGTCTCGTGTTTCCACCCCATCACCCGGCGGGCCTTGGATGAATCGCCTTTCAAGTAATCCACCTCGGAAGGCCGCAAGTAGCGGGCGTCGAATTTGACGTGCTTTTTATAATCAAGCCCGGCGTAGCCGAAAGCCGTTTCCAGGAAATGACGGACCGTATAGGTCTTGCCCGTGGCGATGACATAATCATCCGCCTTTTTCTGCTGAAGCATGAGCCACATGGCCCGCACGAATTCTTTCGCGTCCCCCCAATCCCGGTGGGCGTCCAGATTGCCGAGGTAGAGCTCTTTTTGAAGGCCCAGCTTGATACGGCCCAGGGCCCGGGTGATTTTGCGGGTGACGAAGGTCTCGCCCCGCCGTTCGCTCTCGTGGTTGAAAAGGATGCCGTTGGAAATATGCAGGCCATAGGCTTCCCGGTAATTTTTGGCCGACCAAAAGGAATAAAGCTTGGCCACGCCGTAGGGGCTCCGGGGGTAAAAGGGGCTTTTCTCGTTATAACCGGCCTTGGGGCAATCGATCCCGCCGTAAAGCTCCGAACTGCTGGCCTGGTAGAAGCGGGCCCGGGGGCAGGCCGAACGAGCGGCTTCCAAAAGCTTGATGGTCCCCACCCCCGTCACTTCCCCGGTATATTCGGGTTGGTCGAAGGAAACCCGCACATGGCTCATGGCGCCCAGGTTATAAATTTCATCCGGTTGGGTTTTATGTAAAAGCTTGAAAAGTCCCGAGGAGTCGGTCAAATCGCCATAATGCAAAAAGAATCGTCGGCCCTTGTCATGCGGATCTTGATAAATATGGTTCACCCGGTCCGTATTGAAGGACGAGGAGCGGCGCACCAATCCATGGACCTCGTAGCCTTTTTCCAAGAGAAAATCCGCCAGCCAAGATCCATCCTGACCCGTAATGCCCGTGATGAAGGCTTTTTTGATTTTCATGCGTTTCCTTGTTAGAGCCGATTGATGTCGCGCGAAACCATGTTATTCAACTTGACCCGCCGGGTCAAATAAACCCATCCCCGAGGGATTTCGCTCAAGGGTCCACGAAAAAGCCGAAGCTCCAATGGTTGTCCCTTTGGCCGTTGAACTGCCCAGAAAGATTATCGCCGTTGTAATAAAGAACCGCGAAGCGAAATCCGGGAGAGCCTTCCGCCAAGCCTTTCCATTGGAATCCCGCCTCAAAATTTTGATCCAAATCCCCACTCGCCTCCGCCCCCATTTTCAGGTCATAGGCCAGATAACCCCGAAAAAGCAGGTTGGAATCCCAGGGAGCGTAAGCCGATCCGAGTTCCGCTCCCAGTTGGGCGAAAACCGGCGGGGCCGAAGGCTTGGCCGAAAACCAACCGCCCGCCCCGGCGATCAAGCGCAAAGAACCGGAAGCCTGCCAGGCGTCGGTAAATTTCCAGCCTTCCCGGTCAGCCGGCACCGGCTGTAAAGAACTGAAAGCGTCCCCCAAATGCGAAGACTGCTGGACCACTTCAAGGCGGTTGGAGAATAATCCGCAGGACTCGCTCACATAGGTCCCCAGTTCCAGATCGATATCCACCAAACGGAAGCTTTGACCCGCGTTGTGCGAGGAATTATTCAAGAGGGAAAGAAAGCCGGCGCCTGAAAACCCCCAGCCCCAAATGCTTTTATCCCAGGGAGTCCAACGAATGAGATCCAAGGTTCCGCCGAGCTCACCGTCAAAGTATTTCAAATCCTGATGGACGGCGATTTCGTTCGCGGGCTCCCTCGGGTCGGCCAAAAGCGGGGCGAACACATGACCGGCCGGAAGGAAAACCGCCGGGATTTCCTGCGCCCAAGCCGCCGCGGGCCCGAGCGCGCCCAGGACGAGGATTAAAATAAGGGTTTTTAAAAATTCACGCATTCCGTTTCCTTTGAATAGCCGCCACTGGTTCCACCGCCGTCTTTTCAGCGATTAGGGATCGAAAAAAAGTCCGAGCCCCCAATGCTGGTCGCTCTTTTGATAAAATTGGCCGAATTCCGAATGGCCGCTGTAAAACATCAAGGCGAAACGCAAAGCGCTTCCCCGGTCCGACGCGGGCGCCCACCGTAATCCCAGTTGGATCGCGTGGTCATAGGTTCCCCCCGCCTGATCCTGGTATTTGAAGTGATAGGTTCCGTATCCCCGGCAGGCCGAACCCAAAAAATCAAAAGTGGACGACTCAGCTTCCAATCCACCGAAGAGGAAAATCTGGCTCTCAAAAGGATCGAAATCGTCCCACCAGGTTTTGAACCCCCCTCCGGCGTAAAGTCTTAAGCCCCGTAAGGCGTCCAAGGAAACGGTGAGGTTTTGGTTGTCCCGGGTGAAATAATATCGGGAAGCATCGGGATGGCTCGGGTCGAAGGGATAAAAAGGGGCCAACGGTTTCGGCAGTGCGTCGCCCGGATCCGATTTTTGGTCTTGGAATTCAAGTCGGAAAGAAAAAGGCCCGGTTTTTTCGCTCAAGTAAAGTCCCGTGAACCAATCATCCACCAACAGGGTGGACCCATCGGGATTTTCGCTCAAGGTCCAAAGACCGGCGAATAGCCCCATGCCCCATTCCATATCCGGGGCGGACCGCCAACGCGCGAAATCAAGCGCGCCGCCAAACGAATATTCGTAGCCCTTTTCATTTAAATAAGAAGTCATTCCAAGGGAGGGTTCCCGGGGATCCCCGAGCAAGGGTTTAAAAAGGGGGCGAACCAGGGAAAAAACCAGAGGCCCCTCCGCTTGGCCTGAAATTCCGGCGGCCCCAGGGGACGGCGCGTCGGCCAGCCCCACGGTCCAAACGCCCAAGACAAAAACCAGGGCCAACCCAAAGACCGGAATCAGTTTAAGCATGCGTTTCCTTTTCCATTCGAGGCGACAGTTTACTTCAACCTTCCCCTGGAGGGGGGCAACTTTTCGACCAAAGTCGTCCCGGGGAGAAAACTTTCACTCCCCTCAAAAAGGTCTTCCGTATAATAAACCCAGTCGTGGACAAATTAATCGTTCATCCAGGAGGCTTCAGATGTGGAAAAATTTTAGAAAGTTTACGGGAGTAGTTGCCCTCGGGCTCACCTTGGCTTTGCCCGCCGTCATCCATGCGGACAACATCACCTTTATGGCCAATGTTGGTGATGACGACGAGGCTCATTTTCACTTCAGAGGCCATCACCATCCCCTGATCTTCCGGGCCGCGAATAAATTACGGGAATCCAAACACCTGCTTTGGTCCGCGGGCCACGACTTCGGCGGTCATAAGATGCAGGCCATCGCGGCCATCAACCACGCCTTGGATGAATTAGCACAAGCCGACGCGTACGCCGATTCCCAATAGTCCCTTTTAAATTAAACCGGTTCCCGCCGCCGGACTTTGCCGGCGGCTTTTTTATTCCCCAACGCCTAAGGCCTTCCCACTAGCCGGTTGATCCCCCAACGGTCCTCTCCCCTCACCAAAATACAGGGCGGGGGCACAGGATGCCATTGAACCGAACGGCCATAATTAATCGGCGCCGTGATCTTTTGATCCGGCCGGCAATATTGGATGATCGCGGCGGACCTCAGTTTAAAACTCATATTCTGGGATCCGTGCCAAATTGGACCATCGAAAATAAAAAACTCGCCTTCCCTGATCGGCACTCGCACCAATTCGGCGTCCGGTACGAATTTCAAACAAGCGGCCAAAGCTGATTCATCGTCGACCACCCCAAACTCCTCGGGCAATTGACGAATGCGTTGAGATCCGCTGATGACCTTCAGAGTGGACTTTATCGTGATGTTCCGAAGTCCCAAAAAGACACTCACACCCGGCCAACGAAGATGTTCTACGTCAACATGCCAAGGATGTACCTTACCCGGAAAATAAGAATTGATCGTAAAGGACCAAGCCAGGATATCCGGCCCCAGCAGTGACGCCACCCGTCCGACAATTGCCGGATGGCGCGCGACATCGTAAAACTCCGAAATATAGGCATGCTGGCTTTTGAACCAAGGAGGCGGCGGGTCGCCGGATCCTGCGGAATCCGTCCTCAATCCAGCGAAGCGCCCCCGGGTCCGGTCATGCACGCTTAACAAAAGACGCCCGCCCCGGGGAGTCAGCAGCGGATAGGTCCCCACCCATCCCTTGTTTTTAAACTTTTCGATTTCCACTCGGGTTAAGGCCGGGTTCGAAGCCGACGCCTCCCTGGAATAGATTTCAATCGATGAAAAAGATTCCGGGCCAAAAAGGTTCCTGGTATTCCTCGGTTCGTCGAAACCGGCGGTTGAAAACAAAAGCCTTTTTCGACGGCGGATCCTTTCCAAAACATAAACCAATGCCCGAATCATCCATCCAGATTCAAAGCGTCGTTTTTTGAGCTTCATTTCAATTTTCTCCCGTCTGGGCCCGTCTCCCACTCGAAAGGTGCAGAGGCCAAAACCACCCGGCCCAAGCTTCCCCAAAACTTAACGCTCTCCATCCAAAATCCCATTTGCCGCCACCAATTCGCCGGAACGGACTCACCGGGACAGGCGATCACCGAAACTCCCGAACCCCAAAGATAAAACCGGGTCAAAAAGAGGGCGCGGGGAGCGTGAACCCAAGACGTGACCAGCAAAACCCGCTTGAACCCGTGGGAGCGGATAAAGGGCGCGCTATGGCGCGCGTTGGCATCCGTGGTCCGCCCGCTGGAATCGACAAAAACCCCCAGGCCCTTTGGAATTTTTCGGTAGAACTTTCCGTTCTCCCAGGGGGCCTTCGAAATATAAAGGGGTTTATGAAAATGCTCGGCCAAGTATAGGGGAAATTTTAAAGAACCCGAATCGGTATATTTTAGCACCAGATCGAATTCCGGCGGAGGCGCCGGATTCAACGCCCGGTAGGTAAAGGCAAAATAGAGGAATTCGGCGGCCAAGGCGCAGAAACAAATAAAAATTAAAACCCAATATTTTTTGCCCGCACCGGCGGCCCCTTTGGATCCACTCATGGTTCAAGCGTCCTTGCTGGAAGTCCAATGGGATAAATCACGCCCCAACAAATCGGACAACATGGAAACATCCGCCTTGTAAAAAGCCTCTAATTCGGACTGAAACGCCGGCGAAACCGGCGGTCTTTTCCCCGCCCGGGTGTTCCAGGAAAGCAAGCCGGAGACAATCCCCCATTTCCGGGTAAGGCGAAGTTCTTTTTTTATCCACCAAGCGCATTGGGCTAAAAAGCCAAAAAACAATTGGAGCGGCGGCCAGATCAATCGTTTATTTTCGTTGATCCGTTCAAACCGCGTCCGGCCGTCCCACCGCACGCCTAAAAAATCGAGTGTTTCACGGTAGGTTTTTGCCGGGTCGGCGTTAAAATCTTCAAACAGAATCACTTTGACCCGGCTCTTCGGCACCCTCTCTAAAAGACGTTTCATTTGCCCCCCCAACAACCCCCACTCCGAGTAAAAAAGATCCTTAGGTTCCCAACAGGAGGCGGGGATTCGTTTGCCATTTCGCCGCTCCCCTTCCGCCCGCCAAGCCCGCTCAAAGTCCAGGATATCTTCCCGTCCCTCGAATATTTTTTGGGAATGCCAGGCCTGCACCAAATCCACCGGATTGCGCAAAAGGACGATGAACCTCGCTTCCGGGTTGAATTTCAAAATCTCAGAAACGGCCGTCCGGGAAAAAAGATAAACGGCGGAGCCTTCTCCGACCGCCTGATGAACCCCGGGATCGGCCCCCTTGAAAAGCGAAAGATAGGCTTCCAAATCCATGGCGGCTGTTTTCATGAGATCGAACGAGAAATAAAGGGGTTCCTTGGTTCCGCTAAAAAAAATATACGGGTTTTCCGAAAGATATTGGGCCAATGCCGTCGTGCCGCATTTAGGGGCGCCGATGATGAAAAAATTAGGGTACATCATTCTTTTCTCCGGCGCAAAATTTCACGGGCCACCAAGGCTATAAATAAGCTGTTGCCGATTAAATAACGCCGCCACAACCGGCGGGGTTCCATGACCAGACGAAAAAACCACTCCAACCCGATTTTTTGCATCCAAACGGGCGCTTGAGCCAAGGTGCCCGCGTGGAAATCAAAGGCGGCCCCCACACCCAAACAAGGGATTCCAACCCTCTGGGCGTAAAGATGCATCCAGCGCTCCTGCTTGGGACAACCCAGTCCTACGAACAGGATTTGGGCTCCCGAAGAGCGTATCTTTTCCAAGTCCTCCGCCGGGTCGTAAACCTCCGCTGGGGCTCCCGAAAAATTCACCAGGCCCGGGCAATGGCCGGAAGCCGACAACTTCGGGATCATCGCCCGCAGCCGGGCCAAGAGCTTTTCCATGACCGCCGGGGTCGAGCCGAAAAAATAAACCGCCATCCCTTCCCGAGCCGCGGATTCGCAAAGCACCCGGGTCAAATCCGGTCCATACACCCGCTCGCGAAGGGGCGGCGTTTCCGCATCCCGGAATAAGTTCACCGTCCAGCGGACCGGTTGTCCGTCCGCCGTGACGATCTGGCATCCTCGGAGGGCCTCCCGGTGTTCCGGGTCCTGATGGGCCACCACCAGGTTATGAACCGGCGCCACGGCCACCTTGGCAGGCAAACGCCGCCGGGCGGATTCCAAGACCCAAGCCGTGACCTCGCCCAATTCGGCGCGGGTCACCGGAACACCCAGCACAGGCGTCCGGGGGAGGGATTTAGGGAATTCGTTCACGCGAGCCTCCTCCATTGTCTCCTGGGAACTTTCAAAATTTTTTCGGTTCTTCCAACAATTCCGTTACGGCTTCCTTTGTTCGTTCCACGGAAACGCCGAGGATACAATGGGGGAAAAACGCGGAACATTTAACCGCGCAGAGCGGACTTTGCGGATCAGGCTGCAAAATTCTACTAGGAACCCCCCAAGGGGAAAAGCGCAAAGGGGAATTCTCCCCCTCGGCGGCCCCGCCCCGTGGATGGCATGAAATTTCAAGCACCGGACACTCAGCCGCCGCGGCCAGGTGAAGCGGCCCGGAATCGTTCCCGATAAAAAGCCCGCATCGGGCTAAGACGGCGGCGGTTTGCCGTAAACTAATCCGGCCCGACAAATTACGCAGGTAGGCCCCGGTCTCCGCCGCGATTCGATCCCCGACGAAAGATTCGGCCTTGGAACCCACCACCAAAATCGGGACGGCATAACGCGCGTGAAGCCAACGGGCCAATTCAATAAACCGATCCGCCGGCCACTGCCGACGTGAACCCGCCGGGCCCACCCCGAGAGCGATAGGCCTATGCGGGTTCCGCATTTCCAGCGTCCCCCACAAACGATCCACGACCTCCCAATCCGCGTCCCCGGCCCAAAATTCCAACCCATCGTCTTGGACCGGAACACCCATTTGTCGGAGCAGTTCCAGGTTCTTTTGGACTTCGTGAAGCCCCCCGCCGCCCCGGGCCACTTGGCTGAAGCAAAGATCGTAACCGGGGTTCAAAAGCCGCTTTTCCATCGAGATCCGGCTGGAATAACCGATCCGCCGGGGAGCGCCGCTACCTTGAATCAAAAGGGAGGCGTAATAGTAATCCACGTCCCAGCGCGGCAAAACCGCCAGGTCAAATTCCCGCCCGGCCAAAAATTGGCGGGCAAAAGCGAGTGCGCGGCGGATCCCCCCGAAACGGAGGTATTTTCCCCATTTGTTTTTGAAAGGAAGAACCTCGTCGACATAGGGGCAGAACTCCAAAAGCGGGACGGCGGCGGGATGAGCCACCACGGTGATGGAAGCCTGGGGAAACTCTTTTTTCAATCCGCGTAAGAATGGGATGGCCAGGATCAGATCGCCGATTCCATCCGGTTTGATGACCAATATTTTTCGGGGCTTGTCCCCGCCCGAGTCCGGGGAACCCGGACTCAAACATAAAAAATATCCAAACTCGAGCAAGCCCTCAAAAAAAGACTTGAGCCCCCGCAGGAACCGCAGAAGCCCGCAGCCCGCTATCCAAAATGTTTCCAAAGCCTGAAAAAAAAGCCTCCGGGCCATCCTCAGTTCATGTCCGAAACGATTTGGCCGTTCAAGGTATTGTTCACCGCGTGGAGGGTGCCTCCCCGGGGAAGTTTAAACGCCTGGCCCCCCGGGGTCGATAGGGTGCAGTCCTCCAAGGTGATTCCCGAATCCCCGCCGGTCTGGCTATTGACGATCCAGCCGTCGTTATTGGAGATTTGGCAGTTGGAAAAGGTGGTAGACAGACAAGGCCTGTCCTCCATGATCGCCGCGCCGCCCGTGACCTGGATCGTGTCGTTGGAAAAAATCATGTCCGAATCGTCCCGCAGAAAAAAGGCGCGGCCCCGGGTGGCCCAACGATTGTTCTCCGACCGGACGGCGGAACAGTTCCAAAGAAAGTTCGCGTTGTAAGTTCCATCCGGACACTCGTTTTGGGAGAAGTTGAAGCCGTTTAAGTTAAATTCTTTGGGCGTGACATGGATGAGGCTTGTATGATCGCTGCCGGCGTTGACGAACCGGTTTCCTTGGATCAAAACCTGATTGAACATGGCTTCAATGGCGCAGAATTTCACATGGTCAAAGGTACAGCCGGTCACCGTCAACCCAGAGTCATAGCGGCCCGCCGAACCGCTGACGCCCATGCCCCAAGTAAAAATTCCGCAATCCGTGAAGCGGCAGTTGTCGAACGCCACGTCCGTGATGCTTTGGGTGGTGGCCTTGGACTGGGATAAGTTTTGAATCTCAGCCCCAATACGACCGATATGAGTGAAGTCGCAATCGGTGAAATGGATCCCCTGAAACAGGTTCGGAATATCCGAATGGGAGACGAAATAAACGCCGTTCATGTCCGCGTTGGGTGTGGTAAAGGAGCATCCCTGGAAATTCAAGTGGTTGACCGGGGCGTCGTTGGCCACGATGAGGCTATGGCCCCCTTTTTCTTTCCCCGAGTCCTGAGTGGTCGCCTGGAAGGAAATGTTCTCAAAGGTTCCGTTGGAACAATCTTTTAATTGCAGTAATTTGGTCAAATTATCGGTGGTCAGGATGGATTGGCCCCGGACGCCGGAAAATACGAAATTCGAGGCCGATACCAATATCGTTTCGGTAATCTTATAGCTACCCGGAGGGAAATAGAGTCCGCCGCCTTGGGCCGCCGCGTGAGCGAAGGCCATGGAAACCGCGGCCGTATCGTCATGGACCCCGTCACCATAGGCGCTGTACGGCGCGTCCTTGACACTGATTCCCGGGGTGGAAGTCGCAGTGGCGGTCGGCGTGGGGATTGGGCTTGAAACCGCGGGAGCCGTTGGAACCGGGCTCGCGACCTCATCCGCCCCGGCGCGCGACCATCCGCTCAACCCCAAAATCAATCCCAAGGCCAAAAACGCTTGTTTTTTCATCATCCCCTCCGTTTTAAACTGGCTTCTGTTATCGGACGTTCTAAAGGAGGGGAAAGTTCCGCGGGGTCAAAACTCCTCACCGCCAAGTGATAGATGATTCCCGAAATTGTCCAAAAGATGAAACTATGAAATGGGGCCTCAAATACCGTACTGAAACAGGCCCCCACCACGTAGCCAATCGCGAAGACCGGATACCAACGCAATAACAGGTTTCCCCGGGCCCTTCGAGAGGCCTTAAAAATCCTCCAACCTATCAAATAGAAAAGTCCCAAAAACAAAATCAACCCGATGAGGCCGGTGAAACCGAAAGCCGAGAGGAACGAATTATGCGGATAGCGGTCAACTTCGCCTTTTCCATTGATGGCCGTGTTTAAGATGACCGATTCCCCCAGCCCCAAGAAAAGCGTGGGGACGTTGATGCAGGTTCGTTTGAGGACATTGGCCCACCACATGAGACGGTCGTCCTTGGTCCCTTCCAGATTGCTTGTATCATCCTGAAAAAAGATCGAGTAGGCGTCGTCCTCGACGGTCTGCATGGAAACTGTTCCATGCTTTCCCTGATAGGAAATATTTAAGGCCGTGAAGGCCGCGACCAACAGGATAAGCGCGATGAACATTTGTTTGAATCGACGGGTAATTTGGATCTGACGGTCGACGAAGATGGCGTAAGGGAGGATGACCATCATTTCCAGCATTCCCGCTCTTGACTCAAGTAGAAAGGCCAGCACAAAAAGGCCCATGGCGATCCAGATAAAGTGAAATCGCGTGCGACGCGCGTAGAATAAATAGCCGATGAGCCCGCTCAAAGAAGCGTCATAAGTGCTATAGACGCCGAACAATGAATTGCCGTCGTAAAGGAACGCGCTCCAACTGTGGAGCCATTTGCCCGCGGGCGCCATCAGCCCGGTCAGGATGGCCGCGTAAGCCGTAACTAAAATGATTTTTTCAAAGGCCGGTCCGTTCTTATCCCGTAAAATCTTGCCGCCGAAGCAGAATCCAAAATAAAAGAAAATCGTGTAAACCCACCAAATGCTGTTTTGGATCGCGTCCCGGGGATCATGGGCGGCAGAGCGTAAAAAAGTGAAAATATTATACGCGAAGAACAACGCCCACCATTTGGCCGCCGACGTGCGGAAAAACGCGGGCAAGAGTTTTCCGTGGCGCAGACGTACCAGATAGAAAATCATGGTCATCTCGCCGGTGAAGATGGGCAGGTAGCCGATATAAGCGTAGCCCTTGTTCAGCACGTAATAGCCCACCAAGCTCACCAGCAAGGGAAGCCAAACCCCATTGCCCGTGATACCCTTTCCTGGGACTTGTAAGTCACGCATGGGATGACTCCACGGAGGCGCGATGGGCCGCGTATTCCTGGAAATAAAGCCCTGAACCGAATAAAACCGAAAGTTTTCCGGCGTAATAACAAACACGAGTTAGAAGACTCACCGCGGCCCATCGGGAACCCAGCCAAACCCAAGGCAAGGCCAGCGCCCCCCCCAACATCAGGGCCAGGCAGCCCAAGGCCCAAGCCGCTTTCCCAGGCCATGAGCGGTGGCCCACAAAAACACGGGCGTAGCTTTGCCCAGCTCGGTATCCCCGGCGTAAAATCCAAGCCAGCGTCAGCCGATCCGCCGCGACATGGTCATAAACCAAAGCCTCTTGGCAGCGGACCATCTTCTGTCCCGCAAGATAAAGACGGAAAAAGAAATCTGAATCTTCCCCACCAGTCAACGCGAAGGCCGGATCAAACATTTGCGAAAGCGATTTCAAGGCTTCACGCCTTACTAGGACGTTGGCGGTCGATCCCACCCGCACAACCGTTCCCGTCTTAAATTTTTTCCGGTTGAAAAAATAATGCCTCCGGACCCACTCCGGGGCATCCAGGGGCGGAACGCTTTCGATGGACCCAAAAACCGCCGCGGCGTCATATTTCGCCGCCGCCTCCAATAATTTTTTCAACCAATCCTCCGCCACCGTCTCGTCATCGTCCACAAAGGCAAAATAGTTCCCACGGACAAACTTCAAGGCCCTGTTTCGGGCGTGGGAAATGCCCTGGGTCGGCTCGACAGCGTAAATCACCTCAAAACCGTTTTTTTTTTCGAAAGCTTCCACCACCGAACGGGCCCCTTCAGCGGGATCGTTGTCGACCACGATGATCCGCAGAACGATCCCCTCCAACGCTTGACGGGCCAACGACTCCAACAGATTGGCCAATAATCCCGGTCGCCGGTAGGTTGCCACGCAGACATCCACGCCGATTTTCTTTCCCGAAACGGGGGCTTCCAAGCGCTTCGGTGCCCCGCCGAGGATATCTTCGATCCTTTTCAGTTGACGCGAATAAGTATTTTGGGCCGAAAATTCCATCCGTTTCCAGGCCAGAGTTTTTGAGTTATATTTCGGCAGATCGGAAACGACCTTTTGAAATAAAGCCGGCAGCCCATCGTTGGATTCGGCCATGCAGATCAAATCTCGCTTGTCCGAGTATTGGTCAATATAATGGCTGACCACCGCTTTTCCCGTGCTTAAAAACTCGAGGATTTTGTGGGGATTCGCCAACCGTTCCAAATCTTTTCTCCCGGTATAAGCCATTAAAAAAAGGTCCATCGACTTCAAATAAGCCGGAAGTTCAGCGGAGGGCTTCGCGCCGATCAAAAAAACATTGGGGAGCGCCCGGAGCCTTTTTACATTTTCAACGAAGGGTTTCCACCCTCCCAAATTGCTGGCCTCATCAGAAGGCCCGATGAAATAAAACCCGATGCGCGGATGTTTTTCAATGATTTCAAAAAGGGCCGACCAATCCATATAGCGGTACAATAAATTTCCGACATAACCCACCCTGACCTTAAACCGCCCCGGCAAAGCCAAGCGCTTGATTTTCGGGGCTAAAAAATGGGCGGCTAACCCGTGATGAATGAGGGCTTTGGGTTTATCGATCGGATTAAATTTCCGCAAAATCAGGTTTGAAGAAGCCAGGATCACATCGGCGCTTTTCGCGGCCCGCCACTCCCGCGCCGTATCATGAAAATCCACCGGATGATAGATTTTCCAGGAAGCCTGCCAGTCCTCCAGGAACTGAAGCCGGAAAGGATCAAAACTCCATACCACATCCAAAGCACAGCCAATCGCGGCCGATAGCTTTAATACCTCCAGCCGCTGCAGCCAGCGGGCCAGGAAAGACGGCCCATAACTGTTTCCCTTAAAACTTTCGTTGTAATCCACTACGCTCAGATTACTCGAAACCGGCGTGATCCGGACCCCGCCTTCGAGCTTTTGGGAGGTCTTCGGATTAAGAAAAAATACCCGGTTTCCATTTTGGGCCAAGAGTGTCGCGTAATGATGTTTGCTGACGAAATTGGTGCCCCAAGCGTCGGACGAGATGATCAGGATATTTTTATTTTTAAATCCCTCCCCCCAGGTTCCCCGAGGGAGCCGACGGCCGGAGGATTTGAATTTCTGAGGGTCCTTATTTTTCATTTGATCAACTGACCTCCCGGGATGAAGTCCAAGCCGAGAGATCCCGATTTAAAATCCCTGAAAGCTTTTGTATGTCGGCTTCATAGAACCGGCCAAGCTCGTCGCGAAAATCGTTTGAAATCGCCTTTCGGACCGCGGGCCGGCTGTTGAGGGCCGCTAATTTCGACCGGATCCCTAATCCACCGGCCCAGCCCAATTGGTTCCTTATTTTCCGAAGGGGCCGCTCCACAGCAGCCATAAATTGCTGAAACCCGGGGGAAAAAACCTGTTTATTCTCGTTCACCTTCGGAAAATCGGTCCTTCCATCTGGGGGCAGATCCAAAAAAGCCAATACTTCCTCGTAAATCCGCCGCGTGTCGCTGGCAAAATCCTCAAAAAGAATCACCTTTACTTTTTCCCGGCGCGTTTGGCCAAAGAGCCTTTCCAGATGGGCGCCAAACATCCCCTTATCCGAGTAAAAAAGCCCTCGGGGGTTCAGACAGCCCGGGGGAACCCGTTGTCCGGCCCGCCGATCATTTTCGGCCGCCCAGGCCTGTTGAAAATCCAATATATCCTCCGCGCCGTTGAAAACCATTTGGGAATGGTAGGATTGGACAAAATCAATCGGACCGCGGAGCATCACAATGAACTTCGCCGCGGGGTTGAACCTCAATATCTCGGGAACCGCGCACTGGGAATAAAGGTAAGTCGTGGTGGCTTCGCCGACCGCCTTGTGTTTATCCGGATCAGCCGCTAAAAAAAGGGCGCGGTAAGCGTTGAAATCTATCCGATTGACCGATTGATCGAAATTAAAATACATCGGTTCCTTGGGACGGCTGATAAACACGCCCGAATGCCCCCCCAAATAGACGCACAAAGCCGACGTACCGGATTTCGGGGCGCCGATAATAAAAAAATTGGGATTTACCATTCACACCCCTTTTCCGGGAGGGCCGCCAGGTCCTTCCCTCCGCCGAAAACCACAATGACCGGGAATTCTAGGCCCCGCTTCCATCCAGCGCCTTTTGTTTTCGAGCGCGGAAAGGCCAAAATTTCCCGCCGCGAAAACTGTCGAGAACTGCCGTGTCATCGGCTTCCTTAAAAAATAAGCCTCAGTTTATCGAAAACGGCATGTCCCCGGTGGTTATTTTTCGGTATTCCCCCATGCGCTGGGCCGACATCCGCAAAAAAACCGCCAGCAGGACCACTTGACTGGCGAGGTTCACGCAGGCGGTGCCGGTCATTCCGAACCGCGGAATTAAAAGAAGGTTGGAGACCAAGGAGAAAAACGCCACACCCATATAAATGATCGACGTACTCTTGTCATAGCGATGGTCGGTTCTCAATCCAATGATAAAAATCGCGCCCAAGGCCGCTACCAGCTTCGAGGTGACCAAGATGGCCGCTGGAATCGCCGCCGCCTCAAATTTTTCGCCGAACACGAACGGATAAAGCGGCGGTAGAACCATCCAGGTCGCCAGCATACCCGCAACGGTGAATCCCGCGAACAATACCCCGATTTTCACCTGCCGCGCCCAGAGAAACTCTTCCCCCTTTTTACGCCATTCCAGAAAACGGGGGAATAACAAGGTGCTGGTAATTCCCAGCAGGGATCCCGCCACGTTGGTGACTTGAATCGCGGTCCGGTACTTTCCTAATTCCTCCACCGAGTACAACCACCCCAACAAAGGCTGTTCAAGGACCGTGTAAATATAAAAACTGAGCCCCGAAATAAAAAACCACCGGGATTTCCGGATCAAACCCCCAATATACTTTACGTCACCCCACTTGAACGGAAATCCCTTGAATGGCGTTAAGCGGTAAAGAGCGGCCCAATAGACGGTCGTCACCACCAGAAAGACCGTGGTATTGACCGCCAGGTCGGCGCCGGCGGACATACCCGGTTTAAAAAAAGAAAAGTAAAGGGCCGCGGCCAGCAAGGGCTGAAGGATGGCGATGAGGGATTGGAAATGCTGGTGTTCGGCGGCCTGAAACACCCACCCGGGCTGAAGGGTGATCAAGATCAGCAGAGGGGCGAAAAACCATCCGGCAAAATGATAATCCACGGGCAGTTGGCCAAAGGCCTGCAGCCCCAACCCTAAGAGACCGAAAACGGCGGACAAGAGAAGGGTGAAAGTGGTGTCCACTCGAATCAGGCGGTTTTGTTTTTGCGGGCTATGGTTTTTTTTGTACTCACGGATCAACAGGGTCGGATGAACGAGGTTGAACAAAACCACCGTCTGCCCTACCACGCTGTAGACCATGCCCGAAAGTCCCAGGTTGCGGGGACCCAGGCACCGGGCGGCCCAAACTGATCCGGCGGCGGCGAACCCTAAGGCCAGAATCCGGGCCCCCAGCATGATGGTGGCCTTGCCCAGCAAGCGCTTTCGGCCCTGCGGCAGGACGAAGGGACGACCGGCGAGAAAAGCCCGCAGGGTTTCAGGGATCATAGACGCCAAACGCCTGGATGAAATCGTGGAGCGTTTCAAACCCCCTCCGAACCCCGGCCGCCCGCCTGGAACCAAGGATTGAGCAGGTTTTCTTTATTGTAAACCAAGGGCATTCCATCCTCGCACCGCCATACCGCGCCGCCCGCCTGCTCGACTAGCGCTTGGCCCGCCGCTGTATCCCATTCCATGGTTGGCGCGAAGCGGGGATATAAATCGGCCCGGCCCGAGGCTACCAGGCAGAACTTGAGCGAGCTTCCCGAACTCAATAATTCCACCTGGTATTTTTTCCTTAATTCGCCCAGGCAATTTTCCGTTTCGGGCGTGGCGTGGGAACGGCTGGCCACCACCCGCAGGGTCCCGCCTTCAGCCGGGAAGGGTTTTAAATTTAACGGTTGGACCGAATCCCGGAGACTTTCCCAGCCCGCGTTCCGCGGTTGCGCCCCCTTCCCGCCCCAAGCGCCCAGTCCTTCGGCGGCGAAATAGAGCTGGTCCAGCGCCGGCGCGAGGACCACGCCCAAGACGGGGCGGCCACCGCGGATGAGCGCGATGTTCACGGTGAACTCGCCGTTTTTTTTAATGAATTCTTTGGTGCCGTCCAAGGGGTCCACTAGCCAAAAGCTTTCCCAAGCCGCCCGCTCCCCATAGGGGATGGGTTTTCCCTCCTCGCTCAAAAGGGGCAGTCCGGCGGGAACCAGGGCTTCGGCGATCACCGCGTGGGCACGGCGGTCGGCCAAGGTGACCGGGCTTTGGTCCGCCTTCAGGTCCACGGAAAAGTCGTCCGCGTAAATTTCCAAGATGGCTTGCCCGGCGCGAAGCGAGGCTCCCACCGCCAGCGCCAACAGGGACTTCAGGCCGGCGGAATCGGTGGGAAGTGCCGGACTCAACTCCAACCCCGTCCCCGGCGGCGCCGCAGATGATGGCCGCTGATTTTGGCGTGGGGCAAGTCGACCAACCCCCCCACCACGAGATTTTCCTGTCCCTCGCCCAGCCTCACACAAATCGCCATGGCCTTTTCAATGAAAAGATTCATCAGCACCCGGTATTCCACGTCCAATTCTTCGGTACCCGTGTGGGCGGTGAATATCCAAAAAGCCTCGCAGCGCGGCAGGGCTCCCTCGAAATAATCGTAAAATTCCTCATCGCCGCCGGCCAAGTTGTCCTTGGCGATTTCCTGCTGGAATGTATATTGCAGGCCGCCCCGGTCCTGTTGGTTGGGTCTTATCTTAAAACGCACGCAGCGCACGCCGAACTCGCGGCAAGTTTGGCTGACCAGGGCCAGCACTTCTTGGCGGGTTTGGGCCAGCCCCAGTTTCACCTTTTGGACCATGATGAAATGGTGGGCGATTTGGTAATGGGGCTGGTTCGCCCGGATGAACTTAAGATCAAGAAACTCAAAGAAGCCCAGGCGGGGCATAAAAAAGGACAGGCCCATGAAGAGGGGCAATACCGTCAGCACGGCGAAAGCGTTGTCGTGGCTCATTAAAAACAATCCGGCCAGGGTCAGGAGCAGTTGAAAAAGCCCCACCAAACGGCAGATCCGGCCCGCGGGAACCCCCAGCCGCAGGAGGCGGTGGCCGATATGCTCCTGCTCGGAAAATTCCATCGACCGGTTCATCACGAACCGCTTCACCCCCCGCCGCAAGGTGGACAGGGCCGCTTCCATCAAAGGATAACCCGCGAAGAGGGACACGACGAAAAATTGGAACCAAAAGGGCTCGGACTTCGACTGGGGCGTGGAAAAAGTGAAACGCGCGGGTCCGGCGTCATTGCCCAGCCCCACCAAACAGCAGGCCAGCAGAAAACCAAAACCGGTGGCCCCGCCGTCCCCCAAATAAACCTTGGCGGGTTTCCAATTGAAAAAAAGGAAGGTCAAAAGCGCGCCCACCACGCAAAGCCACAGGTGGCCGGTGATTTCCCCGTGGATGAGCCAAGAAGCCAGCCCGAAAGAGACGAAGCCGCAAAGACACACCATCCCGGCCAAACCGTCCAGGATATCGGCAAAATTCAACCCGTTGACCACCGCCATCATCCAAAAAATCGTGACCGGAATCGAAACCCAGTAAAGGTGGAAAATATGCACCCCGGGCACATGCACGACCTCGAAGCGATAGCCAAAAACCGCGAAAGCTCCGGCCAGAAAGAACTGGGCTAAAAATTTATGGCGCGGGCGCAGGTCGAACAAGTCATCCAACAGGCCCAAAAGAAACCCGCCGAGGGAAAAAATTAAGATGAAAAGAAGCTTGCGCGATCCCGGAGTGGACAGACTCCCATCGGGACCCGCGAAAAGCAGGCCCACCAACAGGCAAATGAGAATGGAGGCGAAAGCCGCGAGCCCCCCGACTTTCGGGATAGGCACTTGGTGGATTTTTCGGTGGCCGGGCCGGTCAATCAGGTTGAACCGGTGGGAAAGCTGGATGGCCAAAGGAGTCAGGACAAGGTTAATCCCGGCCCCCGCTAAAATGAGAAAAATCGAAAAACCCTCCGACACCGGCATCACTTGGGCCGTTCAGCCGGAATTTGAGGGATTTTTTTCTCGCTCCCCTTCTCGCCTTTTCCATTGCTTCCGCTGTTTCGGCCGTTTCCTTTATTTCCAAACCCATGACCGTAACCGTAGCCATAGCCGTAACCATAGCCATAGAGTCCGGCCCTTACCTCCACGGCGTTGAGCGCGGTCCCTAATAAAGTGGCCCTCGCGGTGCGCAGTTGTTGGAAGGCGCGGCGGAAGTCGGACCGCCGGGTCTTGTTCCAACGGGCCAGCAGGACGACGCCGTCCAGGCTGGTGGAAAGAAGGATCGAGTCGGTCACGGGCAACACCGGCGCTGCGTCGAAGATCACGTAATCAAATTTGGATTTCATGTCGTCCAACACGCGCTTGAGCGTGCCCGAGCCCAGCAGTTCGGCCGGATTGGGCGGGATGGTGTTGTTGGGCAGCAGGGTCAGGTTCGGGATTCCTGAATCCACCACCATGTCCTCCAGTTTTCCCTTGCCCGCCAAAAGCATGGGCAGGCCCGACGCGGGCGGCGTGGTGACGCCGAACATGACGCCGATGGAAGGTTTGCGCAAGTCCGCGTCAACGAGCAGAACCTTTTGGCCGAGCTCGGCCAAGACCAGCGCCAAATTGGAATTAACCAAGGTTTTCCCTTCCCCCGAATGGGAGGACAACACCGCGATGGCCCGGGGATCCCGGTCCACATGGGAGAAATTCAGGTTGGTGCGGAAAACCTTGAAGCTCTCGTGATAAGAGGAAAAACGGAACTTCTCGTCCGAAATCAGGTGGTGAGGCGAGAAAAGCTCGGTCGAGGAAACCACTTGTTTCCCGTTTTCGTGGCGGAAATCCGGGATTTGGCCCAGCTGGGTGATGCCGCTGGCCCGCTTCAAGTCCTCGTCCATCTTGATCCGGTCTTGGAAACGCTCAATCAGGTAGGCCGTCTGGATCCCGGCGAACACGCCCAGGAATATACCCAGGATCACGCAAATGACAAGCTTGGGCCATTTGGCTTGCTCAGGGACTTCGGCGTGGTCCACGACCACGATGCCTGAGTTGTCGGCGTTGGCTTGGATTTCGGCCTGCTGGTCCTGTTGCAAAAGAAGGTTGTAGATCACCTCGTCGGACTGGTACTCGTTGGAGGGATTCAAATAGTTTCCTTTAAGGTCGCGGTCATCGTTCAACTTTTTGGCCATCAGGGCTAATTGGGAATGAATGAACAGATAGGAACGTTGGGCGCTTTCCTGGCTGATGGCCAGGTTCACCGCGATAAAGCCCTCCGCCCAGGCATTGGCGATATCGGCGGCCAATTTCGCGTCTTTTTTCTGATCCACCGTAATCAACAAAAGATCAGAGTTTTTATTGTTGGTGACCGAGACAATGCTTTTCATCAGGTAAACGGTCAGTTCCTGCACGGTCGGATACTCAAAATCAAAATGCCGGAAGGAAAAGAACTTGAATAATTTATTGTGGGTCAGGTCCAGTTTTTGGATGGCGTATTCGGCGACGGAGTTGGAATTCCCCACGTCCAAATAGGTCTGGATCGGGTCCCCGGTGGAAGGCAAAGAAGCCAAGGTCCGGATGGCGTCATTCGTCTCTTGGGTGGAAGCCGGAAGTTCCACCGTGCTGATGGCCTCGTAGGTTTTGGACGCGAAAAGCGAATAGATAATGGAAAGGACCAAGAAACCGGCCACGCAATAGCCAATCAACCAGCGGTGGTGGAGGCAGATCCGGATCAGGTCCTTGAGGTCCCAAACTTCGGATTCCTGCGCTTCCCGATCCCGGGCTTCCTGGAATATCTCGTCCGGCGTCATTTGAAGGCTGTTCATGCTCTCTCCGGTCCTAATTATTTCTTCAGGTCATTGGCCACGACATAGGCCGTATAGATAACTCCGACGAAAACAGCGATTTCACTCAAGGTCGGCCAGGGGTTTTGCGGCACGTAGATGATGTCCCCCGGATAAACGATGGGCGCGGTGGCGTGGTAGTTGGGATCGCTTAAATATCTTCCGACGTCAACGTGGATTTTGATGGTTCCCCGGGTGATGAGCACACTGCCCAGATCCGGATTGAGGGCCGCCCCGCCCGCCTGCGCGATCATCGAAAGGACATCGGGCCTACCGCGGATCATGAACTGCCCCGGGTGAAATAAGTCGCCCAAAACCGAGACGTTATAGGTGTTGGAGGTTTGAATCATCACCGTCACCTGGGGGAACTTGAGGTATTCCCCCAGTTTCTTGATCAAAAGTTGACTGGCCTCGATCTGGGTCAAGCCCGCGAGATTCACCGGGCCCACGTAGGGAAAGTTGATCCGACCATCCGTATCCACTAAATAGTTGGCGGGCAGTCCTGCGTTGGTCGCCACGCCCGGGCTGGCAGGAGCCGAAACCCCTAAAGTGCTCACCGTACCTCCCGCACCCAACGACCGGTCATAGCCAAGCACCACAATGGCAAGCAAATCACCGGGACCGATGACCATCTTGGGATAATCAGGGCTCGGAGTTCCCATCGGAGTCGGGACGGGAGTAGGACTGGTGTTGGGTTTGGCTAAAACTGGAGCCGCCGCCCAAAGGCAGATCAAAACGAAGGTAAAAACTCGAAAGGCCCGACTAAAACGCCTAACAGGAGAACTCATCCATGCCCCTCATCGTGTAGTGGGATGAACAACAAAAACGGACTAGAGCCTATCATTTTTAGAAAAAATCGGTTCTTTTTTCTTGCGTGAAACGCATCATTTTATGCAACTTTAACGCTTCCTCAAAAACAAAAAAAATGACAATTTTTTGGGGCTAAATAGGCTGTCATTACGCCAAAACTTTGCGTAATTCACAGACCCTGACAGGAGGCCATCAGCCGAATGCCGCGTCTTGGGTGGGCCGAGCCCACCGGAGCCCGCGACGGTTACAACCGGACTCGGACTAACTCGTTAGCGCTCGGATTTCCTGATCCCATTTCGCCATCATGGCTTGTTTGGAAAAATGGGCCTGGTAGATTTTGTGGCAATGGTCAAATAACTCCCGTTTTCTTTTGGGGCTCTTCGCGAAAGCCAATAAATCCAGGGCCACTTCATTCAGGTTTTCCGGGCTCAAAACCCAGCCGATTTTATATTCCTCAATCCAAAGGGCGATCGCCGAGTCGGGGCTTCCCTCAAAAAGAATGGGCCGGCCCGCCGCCAAAGCCCCAAAAAACTTGGAAGGCACCGCCACGCCCGTATAGGCGTCCTTCAAAGAAACCAAATGAACGTCCGGCGCCGAAAGCCGCTCTTTTAATTTATCCAAGGGCGCGAAGGAGTCGAATTTAAAATTGACGTCTTCCGGGTTCCAAGCCTTTTTCAGCGCGTCCAACCGGCTTCCCCGGGCACTATAAGTAAACTGAGCGAAATCCCGGGTCTTTCGGGCCAGCTTCAACGTGAGATAAAACTCGTGCGGATGGCTTAAATTACCGGAGTATAAAAGCCCCAGCTTAGACGTTCCAAACAGCGTTTTCCTCTCGCCCTCGTCAATTTTTAGCGGTTCGGGGGGCTCTTCCAAGGCCCAAGGGGTGAGCGTAACGGTTTTTTTGACCGAATAAACCCTTAGCCGTTTCGCCATACAAGGCCCTAAATTCGCGATCAAATCACAGCCCGCGTAGGAGATTCTCACAAAAAAACGCAATAGACGAATCAAGGGATTCTTTTTGGAGACGATTCCCTCGGCGATCGCGTATTCAGGATAAAGGTCAAAACACCAATGGATGATCTTGGTTTTGGGCCAGCGCGTTTTCAGAAAAGGAACCAAAAAAACGGCGAAAAGCGGATCGGTGCCGAGGATAAGCACGTCCGGCCCCTTGGAAAACAAGGCCCGCCAAGCCCAGCGTTTTTCCAGCCAAATCGCGTTTAAAATCCGGCCGATAAAACTATGTTGGTTGAAATGGGGCCGCCAAACCCGGCGGATCAGCACACCGTTCACTGTCTCGAGCTTCGTGGAATAGGTCTGCTCGTCATGGTGGCAACTGCGGTTGCTGGGCCAAGCTTCAACTTGCCAATTCCGTTCGGCCAGGCCTTCCCCAAGTCCAACGAACTGGAGCGCGCCCGCGACATCGTCGGGATGGTAGTAATGGTAGAGCAATAGGACTTTAGACAAAGAACCCACCGTTTACGGACAAACCCGTTTGACGATGTTTTCCCGTGCCGAAACCACCAGTTGAGGCGCAAGCTTGGGCTGTACCCATTCCCATATAAGGAATGGGTGCGACATCGTCGGGATGGTAGTAGTGGTAGAGAAGGAGAACTTTAGGCACCCAGGCTCCTTCAAAGACAGGATTGGTTTCTCAAAATGATAATCCAATCTTATTCTAGGGGCTAATTTAAGTAAACCGTTTTCCTTAAAAAATACCAATCTCCTCCCCCGAAACCCCAATGACAACAAAATCGCACCTTCTAATATTTCTCTTAAAGCTCGTCAGAAAAATTCGACGAAACCATAAATATCACACCGTAAAAAACGTCCTGAATTTTTGGCGAAAAAGCTTCCAAACTCTTCGTAAACGGCTATGCGGATTGACGCGCGGATAGATGAAGCGTTGTGGCGGATCGGCAATGGGAATCCCGGAAAGCTTTGGGTTTTCGAGCATCAAGCTCTTCCGGACATAAAGAATCAAATTTTGGCGATACCACCAACAGATTTCCCGATCCTTCCAAATTTTCGTTCGAATACAATCCAAGGCCACAAAGCCCCGTCGATTGAATTTCGAGGCCCAATATTCAGGCCACTGTTCGTTGATGTGGTGGTCTCCGCCCTGCCCCGGAATCGCGGCCGAAAAAAGGACGGCCGGCGCCAAGTCGGTCAAATTCTTCACGAACGAGTCAGCGCTTTTCTTAGGAAGATGCTCAGCCACCTCCACCGAAACAGCCAAATCAAATTTCTCTTTTAGCTTAAAAGGCCGTCTCAAATCCGTCCTAAAGAATCGATTTCGAGGGATTTCTAAGAGCCCGGTTTGGTTTCCATCAACACCATAAATAGTCCTGACCCCATTTTTCTGAAAGGCTTTGAGCCAAGACCCCGTGCCACAGCCCACGTCGACAACGGATTTAATTGGAATCAATTCTTGAACCAGGGGGATAATCTTCATCGCGGATCGGAAAGAATCGTCTTTCAAACGCTCAAAGAACTTTTTGTCGTACTCATATATTGAGCTTTCTACCATCACATTTTCCCATTCACGAAGTCTTATCGGCCACCCATTTGGCGAAAGTCTCAACTTGTCGCGGGCTAAACCGAGGATTATTCACTACCTTCAAATTCGATTCTAGGTGTTCTGGATTCAACATAGAACAAACCACGGCACCAGAGGGATTCACTGAGAGGCCGTATTGGAGCATTAAGGTGAAAATGTCCTCTTTGGATAATTGCGACAATCCCCTTGTCGTCAATTCCGTCTCATCCTCTTGAGCCCAACGAACCACCTGATCCGCTCCGTGTAGTAACCCATAGGTTAGAAAAGTCCCTTGAGGTATCCTCATTTCTTTCGCGCGCCGGAGGACACTATCCTGAAATTGAAAAATAAATTTTTCGGGATAACGCTTCTCGATTTCCCGTGCCGTTTCCAATGTAGTGGCCGCCCCATAGGCCCGAATTTTCCCCGTTTTCTTTAACGACTCTAAGAACTCAATCATTCCATCGGTTACGTCTTCGTCCCGGCAGTCATGCATTAAAAGAAGGTCGATATAATAGGTCCGCAATGCTCGAAGACTGGTTTCAAAGCTTCGCATGGAATCAATCAAGTCAAATTGGCCGCCCACCGATCCCGCCCCAGCGCTTTTTACACCCCGGCGTATAACGCCCCGAATTCTAGGAAAAGCCGCCAAAAGGCCTTGAGCAACGGGTTTTAAGAAACGAAGAGCCGTTCCCCGTTTCGAGGGCTGGATTCCAAACTTTCCAGTGATCAGAACTTGTCGACGACAACCCTGCAGGGCCTCTCCCAAACAGGATTCCGCATCACCGTAACCGTAGGACCGGGCCACGTCAAAATGGCTAATACCCCTTTCGAGAGCCAACGCAACAATCCGCAATGAGCTTTTCTTGCCCACACGCCCCATGAGGCCAGAACAACCAAAAATCAGCCTGGAAGATTCTGGTGAGCCCGATACGATCGGTTTATAATTCATTTGCTATTCCAAATCTTGAAAAGTAAAAACCATCCATGAATCTGAAGAGCATACTCACAAAACTATCGAAGGGCGAATGGCATTACGCCTTCGGACGATTTGAGAAAGTCCGCCGGGGATATAGTGCCTTGAGAAGGATTACCACTAACCTTCCCCCACCGCCCACCACTTCCGCGACGCTTTTTCCCGTCGCCCTCAAACCCGGTACCTTGAAAGACCTTAAACGGGAGGCCGTGGCTTTTGGGTTCGACCTATCTCCGGCTACCGTTAAAAAGATATATGAGTTCGCCAAAACCGCTCCTGGAGTTCGTCAAGGCGACGAAGCCCCCTTCACTTATAAGAAAATCAAAAGAGGTCAATTACCCACCGGCTCTCCCATCGCCCTTGGCACAATCTTGCATGCGGAAAAATGTCCCGCGATCGCCAAAATCATCAACGATCCCGGCTTGGCCCACCTGGTTTCTCAGTACTTAGGCTATCGACCCCGCGCAATTAAACCGTGGCTCTTTTGGAGCTTTGTTACACCGCTCACGGAAAAACAGCGTTTGAAAGACGGACAAACCGTTCAATTCCATTTTGATGTGAATGGCCTCAACTTCATTTACGCCAGTTTTTATCTGACAAAAGTAGACGATCGTTCCGGTGCCCATGTAATGATTAAAAAGTCGCACCGTAACAAACCCCTACGGATGTTGTTTCATTCCGCAAACCAGAGCGATGAATCGGTCATCACCCAATTTGGTGCGGAAAATCAAATCATCATCAAGGGAAAAGCTGGCACCGGCTTCGTACAGGACTCCTCCTGTTACCACAAGGCTCTCGCCCCAATCGATCGGGAACGCTTGATGCTCCAATTACGTTTCACCTGAAACATCAGGCCTGAAATCCTTTTTCCTTGAGCTTTAGTTCTCTTATCTTGGCCGCGATCATGAACTCATAGAAGGATTGCATCACACAATAGGTCAGCCCCCCACGACCATCTAAAAATCCTCTTTTGAAGATGTAGAGATAAAAGAACTTCGAAAGAGGACGAAAAGGCATTAGAACCGAGAGCGACTTCAAGGCCTGACGCCGTGCATAAGGATCCAGGGAAAATAGATTTGTTTTCTTCCACCGGATTTTCAGTGTCTTCATCCCCTCAAGCGCCTCCAAAGTGGAATATCGATTGTGCTTAGCAAACCATTCTTCCAATCCTTTACTAAAGTTATAATGGTCAAAATAATTTTTAAGGTAACCATGAGGCCCTTGGATGACCGGCGTTGGGTTTACCAAACGCTCAAACCTCACACAAGATGGCTTAAAAAAGCGAAGGATGTAGCCAGGCGGAAACGCGTGTTTGAGCCACTGGCCCCATAAATAATTCCTTCGGCCGACAAAAAAAGCATTTTCGGGCCTTTGTAGATCAGCCGCAATTGTGAGGATTTCGCCTTTTAATTCTGCGGTCATACGCTCATCGGCATCCAGATAAAAAACCCATTGATTTTTAAACTTGATGTGATCCAAGGCCCAATTTTGGTGGGTAGCCCAGTTATCGAAAATACGGGTAACAACCCGGGCACCCTTCTTTTTGGCGAGCGCTGTTGTTTTATCTCGGCTACCCGAATCCAAAACAACAATGTCGTCACTCCATCCTACCGAATCCAGACAAGCGGATATGTTGATTTCTTCATTTAGAGTTAAAATCAGGATGGACACCGTTGGGGCTTTAATACTTCGAGACCTGGGCATCAATGCCCCCTTCGGATGGTTCGTTTGCCGATGACCTTTGCCGGATTACCACCCACAATCGACCAAGATTTCACATCCTTAAAAACACAAGCCCGCGCTCCAACAACCGCGCCTTCCCCAATTGTGACACCGGGGCCAACGAAGGCATCCGCCGCCACCCAGCTATTGTCCCCCAAATGAATTGGCGCCGTCGTCAGCTTAAAATGAAGGTCATAAATATCGTGTCCCGCCGAGCAGAGATGCGAATATTGGCTGACCGTACAATAGGCCCCAACCGACACCTTCGCCATGGAATAACAATTCACACCAGGACCTAAACAACTGTCCCGTTTCATTTCCAAGTTCCATGGTGCCCAAACCTTGACCGAGGGATAAATTTTAGTACCTGCCGCCAGTTTAGCACCGAAAAGACGCAGTAAAAGACGCCGCCAACCATGGAGAAAAGATGGTGAAGGCCGAAATAGGAAAAACCAAAAAAGATTCCAAACCAACCGAATAATCCGATTGGAGGATGCCATTGAATCTCGGTAAATGATGTTATGGGCGTTTTTCAAAATTCCTACCCTTCTTGAACAAACTCTGGCTTTTTCCCCTCACCTAAAATCCACTCATAGAGGGATTTCATCTGCCGACCTGTGGAAGCCCAAGTGTATTTTTCTTCAACTAACCGCCGACCTCGCAACCCCATTTCACGACGTTGGGCAGCCGTTGTCTCAAAAGCCTCCCGCATGGCTTTTTCCAATGACTCCGCACCAACCGGAACCCACCAGCCGCAGGAGTGACTGTTAAGCTCTTCCCAGGGGGCCCCATGGGTGCAAATCACGGGTAACCCACAGGCCATGGCCTCCGGAACGACATTACCAAAATTTTCACTAAGGGTTGGAAGGATAAAAAGATCAGATTCCCTATAAATATTCCAAAGCCGTTCCCCAAAAACCGAACCATCAAAGATAAAATCTTTTTCAAGCCCTTTCTCCCGAATCGCCTTTTCCACCATCGCCTGGTAGCCACCCTCGTCTGGTCCGACTAATCGCATCCTCCAGCCCTTGGGCCTCACCTTTGCCCACGCTGCCACTAAATCCAAAAGTCCTTTTTTCGGGTGAATTCGAGACACAAATAGAGCCGTCTTCATTTCTCGTTCCACTGCTGGCACATTCTTCCAATCAGGCAAGTTCAGCCCATTGGGAATGACCGCCAACGAACCACCGTAACCCAAATGGCGTAGCTCATCTCCTTCGCTTTGGGCGGTCACATGGATCACCCGCGCCAGATCCACATCCTTCTTCTGGTAAAACCACCAAGCCAATCGTTTTTTCACAGGTTTGTTGTTGAAACACCAGAGTGTGAGCATGCCATGAGGTGTAATGAGATACGGGATTTTGAAATCGCGAGCGACTTGGGAAGCCGTATGGTTCGCCGGGAGCCAGGCCCCATGATTATGAATGAGTTGGATATTTTGCTCACGACATATAAAACGAAGTTTATTCTTCATCCCCGGAGCCCAACGCACATTGAATTTGTTTGTTCCAAAGGCAGAAACTTTGTCTAAATGAACTAAATTCGCATCAACAAAATCGGAGAGTTCTTCACCCGGAGCTTGGACAGTCACCAAAAACCGTTGAACATTCTCACGGGCCAAGGCATTGCTCCAGGCCGGGACACTGTATGAGGTACCACCTCCTGTCTTCGAAAGGCCCCCCACCACTGCTAATGTGCTAATCATAGAGTTTCTCCGTGATCATCAAAAAGCTGTTTTAATAAAATTTTTCCTGTAACCGTCTATCACCAGCATCTTTTAATCACCTCAACAATAAATAAACGACCAAAACTTCTGGAACAATTGAAAATTACAAAATCAATTTTCTAACTATAAACGCCGCCCAATAAAAAGGCCAAGCAACTCCACCATGTCGTTTATACAGCAAAAATGTTTCCAATGGCGGAGCACCCTTGGGATGATTTAAAGCCTTCCAACGTCCCAGAAATGTTTTTTTGCGATCCGCAGGTTTGTTGTTATTGCAATATCCAACATACTGAGGAGCAAGCCAAATTGGCACGCCACTTTTTCTAGCGCGTAAGCCCAAATCAATATCGCCCATAGAATGCGTAAAATTATTATCGAATCCGCCCAAATCCGATATTGTCTTCCGGGAAAGTAAAACACAATTGCAATTAAAAGTATCACACGGCAAATAGCTCCCATTAGGATTTAATAATTTCAAACCCAATGGACGCCAAAAACTATATTTCACTAGTCCGCCATAAGTCGTATTATGAGAATCAATCGATTGGGTAGCACCAACTACAATTGGCTCTTTCGTATTTTTCGAGAGGGCCCAATCCCTTACCTCAAGAAGCGCCTTAACAGCTCGCGGTTTAAGAACTACGTCATCGTTTAACAACAAAATCAAATCGGAATCAAAATCTTTAAGGCCAACACATAATCTTCTCATTGCTCCGCACCAATAGAAATTTCCATCACCAATAAAAATCTCGTCCGCCAACTTATTCTTCGATACCCAATCAGAAGTTCCGTCGGTGCTTCCATCATCAAACAGAGTAACCTTTTTAGTCACACTTCGTTTCAACCCTTTTTGATCACGAAAACTTTTTAAGCACGCCAAAGTTTTAACACGTCTATTGTGGCATGCTAACAAAGCGCGCAGAATCATCATTAAACCTTTCGAAAGATTAACTTTTTCAAAGTTTGAGTTTTAAGGCAAATGCTAACTTAAAATTTGAAGCTTATACTTTCTTCCCAAATCTCCCCAACATCAAAAATGACAATCCTAAAACGGAAACAGAAGAAGCGCTAAGCTCAATTGGAGTTACAGACCAAATTAAAAAAAGGATTGGAATCCAATAATAGGCCGTCATATCAAAAACATTTAGATTTTCAGAGAATTTTTGTTTTTTTATCCAGGAACCAAAAAACATAAGCATAATAATCAAAAGCGGAAGACCACCTTTTAAAGTAAATACTAACCACCCAATATGAATTGTTTGCCAATCCTCATCCTGCAAATACGATCCAAAAAGCCCACCTAAATTATAGCCACCTCCGAGACCGCGCCCCCACAACCACTCGTAACCCATTTGATCAAAGTACCTCCGTGTTTCGGGAAGCCTATTCTCGGTAACACTTAAATTGTTAAAGTCATTCATCCGGCTTATGAACACCTCACCGCTCTCAGAATTAAGCCAGGCCAAAACCAAAAATAAAAAACAAAAAGCAAATCCTAAAAATTTAAACCACTGACCTTTAAATCGAATCGTTAAAAACACTGCAAATAAAGACAATCCTATAAAAACTAATGACCCTCGATGTTTGAAAAAAAATACATCAAATAATGCAAAACCTAACAAAGACCAAATTTGAAAGTATTTCCACATAGACTTCACCGAAATCCAACCATATAAGAAAAGTGGAAGTCCTAAAATAAGAAACGGCCTATAAAAATAGTAGGCTGCACTCCTAGTAAAGCGCTCGTCGCCCCCTTCAATGGTATCTTCCGGCATGAAATCCGCCGTATACGACAAAGAATATAGTGTTAAAAGCCCTCCTAAAAATGCAACCCAAAAAATAATTGTGGAAAGTTTGAATACTTGATCGCAAAATTTTTCGTCAACTGCCAAGATTAAAAAAAGACCCAAAGAATAGAAAAGTATCACTTCATTCATCATGAAGCTCAAGTTATTACCTCTAAACAGTCCCACAAATAAAGAAATCGTGAGTACGCTGAAATACAAATACACTTTCAATCTATGGGCGGCAGTACATAACAAATCAAGGCGTTTCTTAAAAATGTATTTTGTTCCAAAGTAGATAAAAGAAAAAAAGAACCCCGGAAATAAAACGTACCCTAATTTTGCCGCTATGTCAGAACGCCCCTTCCAAAAATATTCGCACAATGCAGTTGCACCAAAACCCCAAACACAAAGCAATACCTTTCTTAAAGAGCTTTCGGTGTTTTTTAACAAAATCATGCCCTCTACTTTTAAACTAGTATTTTTAACTCGGTGTTCAGCTCAACCTCTAAATTCATTAACAATTGATTCATAAATATTTTTTGTCTGTTTTACGATTCGGTACGGATCGTGGCGTTCACGTGCCGTTTGTTGAGCATTAAAAGCAAGTCTGGCCGAAAATTTCTCATCAACAAAAATACGTTCTAGCGCTTTTGCTAAGACAGCCGAATCTGCCGCCGGACACAGAATACCTTCTTTTTCGTTCTCCAGCATGTCCGGAATACCTCCTACATAATTCGCCACACATGGCACGCCAACTAACATTGCCTCGCCTAGAGAATTCGGGCTGTTTTCACAAAGAGATGGTAAGCAAAAAGCATGCGCTTTTTCCAATTCCTTTTTGACTTCATCCGCGGCTAATTGAGGTAAACCGATGACATTTTCGTTCAGTCCAAGTTTTGAAATAAGATCCCTTAAGTAGACTGCGTAATCATTTTTTTTCAAATATCCGACAAAACCTTTCGGCTTTGAAAGAATCCGCTGAGCATTTGCTATACGAATTTGTATAGCGGGAAATTTCTTCTTCAGTATGGCAGTCGCACGGATTAACCAATGTAAACCCTTTAGCGGATAACTCGCGGCCGCAGAACAATAAATTGAATATGGTAAAATATTTAAAGGATCTCTAGTCGCACCATAAAATTCTGATCTTATAATCTCGTCTAAATGATAATAAGTAGAACTAGGATTAAATGCCATTAACCATGCACGGTCCCAATTTGTACGCCCAGCATAATAACTATGCATAGAGAGCGACTTTTTCTCCTGCACAGATCTCTTTAAAATCCATTTTTCTTGATTTTCAAAAACGCCATCATGAAACGCCCGGTTTCGCAATGTGCGAAAAGGCAAAAGATCGGTCGGCGTCAAGTTACCGTTATAGTGTTGAGAATAACCATTTATAAGACCTTGAAGAGAAATCAGCACCGGTTTATTACACAAAACGAAGGAATTAAGGCGGGCGTAAAAATTTTCAGTTCCATGTACGTGTATAAGATCGGGATTAAACTCATCAACTAATTTCTGTATTTCCTTCTCCAAATCACTCGGAATGTCATTATCAAATACCATTTTCCGAGGATCACCAAACGTAACATACGTTACATTGTCTACGATGACACGACGATGCATTCGATTTGTTGTCAAAACAACAAATTCAATATTTGGAAAATATTTTCGAAATGCCTGCAATAAAGCAGGCATCCAACCTCCAATTGAAACAGGAGGTAATCCCATCGCTAAACAAGCATCGGGCATAAGAGTATTTGTAAACCAAAGAACGCGCATTAATTGACCTCATCAAAATCGTAGTAAAAATCAACGTAAGGGAACCTAGTAAAAGTAAATACCAAGAGTTATTAACGTTTCTTTTTATGAGGAGTTATGTTTAAAACTTTAAGTACTTTTGCCGGTATTCCGCCCGCAATTACCCCTGCCGGAATATCATGTGTCACCACACTGCCAGCCCCAATGATCGAACCTTTTCCAATTTTCACACCTTTTAGAACAATGACGCCAACGCCGAGAAAAACATTGTCTTCAATAATAACAGGAGCATCCGGGGAAAGACGCGGATCCTCCGGATGCCAATCCGTATCTGTAATGATAGTATTTGCGCCACATCGCACATGATTCCCAATCCGAATGCTCAATGCGCATCCAATTGACGTGCCACTAAAACCACATCCTTCACCAATTTCAAGTCGTGCATCCGAATTGTGCGTGGATAAAAGGAATGGATGGTTCACACCAATAAAGTTATAACGAGAAGAAGAAACAAATGCGCAATTATCGCCAATGCTAACAAACGATCCCGGATAACGTCTAAAAATCGGGAAACCTCTAAAGACGCAATTTTTTCCAATTTTCAGGCCCCACCAATAACTATAAAAACGTCCAAATATTGTCGTCAACCAAAGACCCAAAAATCGAATCCACGGATATAAAAATAGATGTGCTAGTTTTCCACTTTCAAGAAACCCACCTCTCACATCCATCCATCTTTTATGCTTCGTTAACATAAGAAACCACCACCCCAAATTAAAAAAGTCCCCAACAACACACATTTACTTTTCACTAATTTTCACCCAATTATTCAGAATTTGTTCTTCTAACAAAATATCGTAAATATACTGGTTATTTTCTTTTTGAAATTGGCAACAATCCCAAATGACGGAAGCAAAAAATAGAAGGGGCTCTGACGCCAATAACCAGGTTTCCAGGGAGACTCCTTAAATCCCTTTAGAAATGAAGGTGGGCTTAAAAATAAATCTATAACGCTCGGGGGTTTCGCAATAGCCTTCAATTGGTGGTATTTTCCAAATGAGCCCAATTCAAATTTCCCAATATTCCTAGCCTCTTCAAACGTCGGGCGAGAGATTAATCTCATAATCGGTTTGGAAATTAAATCTATCTCCATTTTCACGAAGCTATCGATTCCATCAAAAGAATTAATAAAATTTCGAACACCTTCTTGAACTTGAATTGAACTTTCCAAGTTAAAAGAACTTATTGTTTTGTCCACGAGCGGAGTAAACTTTGTTTTTTTATCTTCAAATCCGATGACAGTACCGTGGGGAGCGTAAAACAATAATTCAAACAAGGGCCACCCATATTTTAATTTTCGATAATTCGGTTGCCCGAAGTGCGTAAAATAACCTTTCATTCCATTGGCATCCTGCATCCAATTTCGTTCACTGATTTCAGATAGTTCTCTTAACCCAAAATAGTAACCTCGAACTGATTGTTTAATTTCACGTTGATTTGAAACCAATTTTTCATAAGCCTTCTGCAAAGTCCCTTGCCAACCGATATCCACAAAAGCTATCTTTTTAAGCTTCAAAACCCCCATTTGCTTCAAATACCCCAATAGTTTTCGTCGTTCAAATTTATTTTCTCGAAGAATATCGCCACCTATATCTTTAAATATTTTTTTTAGCTTAATTTTATCCGCATTTTCGACAATTTGATCGAGACTTTTAAACCCATAATCACGAACAATTTCCAGATAATATTCGCTTTTCAAATTCAATCTTTCAAAATAAACAGAAAGTGGCAATCCAGAACTAATCTGAGACATAAAATTCAAACTTTTTTCGTCCACTTCTGTAAAACTCGGAAGCACAAAAGCTTTTCTCGATCCATAGAGATAATCTCCCGCAATTGCTCCTTTTACACCCCTCGAAATTTTTTTATATATTTCAAACGGAAGATATCCATCTCTAGAAAGAAAATATATTTTTTGCACGCCATCTTTTTCGGCTTGTTCTGAAATCCATTTCACAAAACCTAACAACAAAATCCCTGCATGAAAAAAACCCAATCGAAAAAAGAACGACCTTTCTTTCAATGGACGATTCGCATAAAACTCATTCGCAATGGTGGCCAACCACGTCGAGACAATAGGTTCCTGCCGCTCCAATTCCGAAAAGCTATTCATTAACGATTTAAAATGCGGATCCCGAATCGCCATCTCCGAACATTTTTTATAATAAAAAACCTTAAACCCTTTTCGGGCCGCATTTCTAATGTCCGAAATAGGGTGGTCACCTATGTGAAGTATTTTTGAAGGACTAACTCCCATGTCGCGCAAAACCCAGTCAAACATTTCTCCTGAACGTTTCGTTTTCTGAATTTCACAAGAAACGTATATTTTTTCAAACGAACGAAATCCTCGTAACTTCAAAATTTCGGAAATGACCGACTTCGGCAAATACATGTCGCTACAAAAAATTATTCTCTTTTTATTTTTAACGGCATATTTATAAAATTTCATCAAAAACTGATTTGCATCACAAATCTTCTTCTCGTAATTAATTTCAACTTCTCTGAACTTCTCAGTTGTTTTAGAACTAATCCCAGGTATCGGAAATTTCGAAAATTCATCATAAATTTCTTTAAGACCGACTTCTAAAATACCATTTTTTCGATTGTTCCACGCCTTCACCTCGGCATGAATCCGAATATCTTTAAAATCAAATCCGAGCTTTTCATTTCTCTCAATAAGTGTAAAGAGATCAGTTGGTTGAAATACTTTCCTTAGAAGAATCGTGTCGAAAACATCGAACGACACAACCTCTGAAGCGTCAATTAATCGATAAAGCTTTTCACAATTACCGGGAGGAAAAATTTTCATTAGATCATTCCTTCTTCCGTCCGAATTTTTTTAATTCGTTGGACGGAAAAATATAAACAACTTACGAGAATAATCATTTCGCTTGCAAGATCCGTTAAAGACGCTGCATACATTCCAAATTTTGGTATAAATAATAAATTCAAAATTAAAGAAAAAAAGCCGGTTCCGATCATTGCGAAAGATGTTGTTCGGTCATAGCCATGATCGGTCATAAGCCCCCAATAGAATATCCCATTAACAACAACGACTAGCTTAGACACAATCAATATTACGCAAGGAAAGGCAGCACCGGAGTAGGCGGCGCCAAAAAGAAGGGGATAAATAATGGGAATAATCAAAAAAGAAAAAACGGCAACAAAAAAAGACAAGATTGAGAAAACCAATGCCAATTTAACTTGTCGTTTCCAAAGAAATGTTTCCCCTTGTTTTCTCCATTCTATAAATCGCGGATAAAGAAGCGCCGGAACAATACTAAAAATAGCTTGAGCTGCATTAACCACTGAAAATGCAGTTCTGTATTGTCCAAGGGTTTCGATAGAATAAAGCCAACCTACTAACGGAAGTTCCAAAGAAATATAAACATAAACAGCTAAGCTTGAAAAAAATAGCCATCCAGACTTTTGGATTAACTCCTTAGCTTCTTTCCAATTAATTTTACAGAATGGATTCCCTGAAAAAATTTTAAGCTTATTCGCTGAATACCAATAGATCCATAAAATTAAAACTGACGAAATTGATAAAATTGCAAGATCGGCTCCCGCTGACATGCCTGGCTTAAAAAATAGAAAATATAGCATCGCGGAAAATGCGGGTTGGAAAACGGCTATGGCTGACTGAAAATGCTGGTGTTCTGCCGCTTGGAATAACCAGATAGGCTGTAAATTCATAAGAAAAATCAAAGGAATGAAAAACCAACCTGCGAAATTATATTCGGTTGGCAATAAGCGAAACCATAATGCCAATGCGCCAACAATACAAAAGGCCAAAGCACCCCAAAATCTAAACGTATTTGAAACACGAACTAACCGCTCCCGCTCATCTTCTTTTGAAGTGTTTTTGTAAGCACGTATCAATATTGTAGGATGAACTAGTGAAAAAAACATTGAGACTTGCACCACTATGCTTTGAACCATTCCAGAGAGACCGTAATTATGAGGCCCCATACATCGAGCCGCCCAAACCATCCCTGCCGCCCCAAAAGCTAATCCCAAAATACGCGCCACCGCCATGATGGCTGCCTGGTTTAAGACTCGTTTTTTTGATGATAATTTTCGGAATATTACATTGATCACTTCGGACACAAAACCCATTCTTAATTCATTTTAATGTTGTGGCGTTTACGCAATTGATGGCTGCTGATTTTTCCATGTGGAAGAATTTCCACACTGGACATCGCTAACGGCTCCAAGCCTTCTCCAAGACGAGTAGTGCGTTCCAAGGCTTCCCGCATAAACCCACTCATCAATACCCGGTATTCCAAATCCAACTCGTCGGCGCGGGAATGTTCGTTAAAAAGCCAAAAGGCCTCGCCTCTCTGGCTCGGAATTTCGCAATAATCAAAATATTCATCCGGCGGGTTTTCGTCGCTGAAATCTTGTAAGCCTTCCATCCTATGCCGAGTCACTTGGGGGTCTTGATAGTTATAGTCCACACTGCCCTTGCCGTTATGGTCAGGCTTGATGAAAAAACGGAAGCAACGGATTCCTAACTCGCCGCAACTTTGAGTGACTAAAGCCAATACTTCTTCCCGGCTACGGGTAAGTCGCAATTTCACCCTTTGCATTGAGATAAAATAGTTGGCGATCTGAAAATGCAATTTGGCTTGGGATTGGTTCAAACGTAGAAAATCAAAAAAACCGGAACGGGGCCCGAAATAGGCCAGGATCATGACCAAGGGAATCAAAAGCCAGGTGGCCAAGGCGTTTTGATGAACCACTGCCAAAAGCGCCGCTGAGGTGAGAAGCCCTTGAAACAAGATCGCCCAAACACAGATGGAGTCAGCCTTAAGCCCCATCTTCAGTAATTGGTGATGTAAATGCTCTTGCTCAGACCATTCCAATGAACGGCCCAAAAAGAATCGTTTCACCCCTCGACGCAATGTCGAGAGAACCACTTCCACCAAAGGATATCCCACGATGAGGGTCGCCACTAAAAACTGAAAGCGATAGGGTTCTTCAATCGGCTGAGGATCAAGACCTCCACCATCAAAAAGGTCCAAAAGGAAGGGCTTGCCTTGGCCCAATGTCACGAGCGATGTCGCCGCCAAGGCGCCTAAAGCGTTGGAACCAGCGTCGCCCAAATAAATTTTAGCCGGTTTCCAATTAAAAAAGAGAAATACCAAAACCGCGCCCAAGGCCGCCAGCCAAATCGTGCCCACGTGATTGGGCCCTTTCAAAATCATCGAGGTCACGCCGATTCCTAAAAACACAACGGCCGAAACCGAACCGGCCAAACCATCCACCCCGTCCATGAAATTAAATCCGTTTACCACCGCCAAAATCCAAACCAAAGTTAATGGAATCCCAAAGAGCGACATATCAAAGGGTGCCAAACCCGGAATATGCATGAATTGGAAATGAAAACCTATGATGGTAAAGGTGCCGAAAAGAAGGGTTTGAAAAAGAAGCTTGTAGCGGGGTTTTAAATCATAAAGATCGTCAAAAAATCCAAGCAACCCGGCCAAAGTCGTGACCGACAAAACCAACAACATCTTCGCTTCCCTTTCGGGAGTCAAATCAAGAACAGGCCCAAGCAAAGCCAAGCCAGTAAAAACCGAGATCAGAATGGAAAGAAGGATGGCGGCACCGCCCAAAAACGGAACGGGTTTTTCGTGAATTTTGCGGTTGCCTGGCATATCGACCAAACCGTGGCGGCGGGCGAAGCGGATAAATAGCGGGGTCAGGACAAGATTCGACAAGATACCAATGGCGAAAAAGAACAAATTCGCCGGATTCATTTTTTAACCGCCTTCGATCCTTCTTCTTTTTCGGCGTAACGGTAGTTGCCGTAGGCGTATCCGTTATAGCCATAACGCAAACCGTAATAAGCCGCCTTGGTGTTGACGCAGTTGAGCAGGGTTCCCACCACGTTCGTTCCCACCGCCTTCAGATGCTCCAAGGACTTCGTCACATCACCGGAATGGCTTTTGTCCCAGCGGGCCATCAACACGACGCCGTCCAGCTGAGTCGAAAGAACCACCGAATCGGTCACCGGCAAAATGGGAGCGCCGTCGAAAATCACGTAATCATAAGCGGCCTTGAATTCGCCGATGAGCCGTTTGAGGAATTCACTGCCTAAAAGTTCAGCCGGATTGGGTGGGGTGACCATATTGGCTAAAAGCTCAAGCCCTTCCACACCGGAAGGCTGAATCATGCTCCGCCAATCCTGTTGCCCCGCGAGGGCCAGGGGCAAACCTGATTCTTTTCCATTAGGCGTTCCGAACATTTTTCGCACGGAGGACTTTCTAAAATCCGCATCCACCAACAAAACTTTTTTTCCATTTTGCGCCAAAGAGATCGCCAAGTTGGCGTTGACCAGTGTTTTTCCCTCTTCGGCGCCAGGCGACAGAACCGCCAATACTTTTAAAGGCTTATCCGCTTGGGACAAAATCAAGTTGGTGCGTAAAATTTTGAAGCTTTCCCGGTAATAGGCATGTTGAAAAACTGGATTCTGAATGAGAACCTTCGGGCTGAACCGCTCCCCTTCGGCCGGCGGTTCCATGCTTTCTGGATAATCTTCCCGATAATCAGGAATCAAACCATAATTCGGCAAGCGGGTCACCCGCTTCAACTGTTCCTCGGACATAATTCGATCCCGCAATTTTTCAAGCAGAAAGGCAGCCTGGAGCCCCGCCAACAACCCGAGGATCAAGGCCAGTAATAGCGACCTGGACTTTTTCGGGCTCACAGCCCGTTCAGGCACCACCGCCGGATCCACAACGACGATCCCCGCGTCATTCACCTTTTCCTCAATCTGGGCTTGCTGAAGATCTTGAAGTAATTGGGCATAGAGCACTTCATCGGCCTTCGATTCGTCATTCAATTGAAGATCGGGATTATTCAGCCGGGCCTTCATTTCTTTGGCTTGTTGTTCCAAAAATTCACGCTTCGATTGAGCGCTTTCATGGGAAAGATTCAAGTTCACATCAATAAAAGCTTGCGCCCAAGCATTGGCCAAATCCGAAGCTAATTTGGGATCATGGGACTGAGCCGTGATTGAAATGATGTTGGAAGTTTTGACATTCGCGATTTTCACGGTGCCTTTAAGCAAAGCGCCGATGATTTGTTGTTCGGTCATATTCGCGAAGCCCGGCTTGGCTGCCAAACCTAAGTGTTGGGACACTTCATCCGCCACGGTGGCGGAACTGCAAATTTCAACATAGGTCTCGATCGGATCGCCGCTTCCGCTCATCGGCACCAATTGGCGAAGCATCCCTTGGGCCGTTTGTGAACTATCCGGCACCTTCACCGTGGTTTCGGCTTCATAGGTTTTGGGCCAAAGAAAAGCGTAAAGCAGGGCGAGCACCGCGAAGATTCCCGTGACCCAAGCGATCATTTTGCGGTGGGAAAAGGCCACACGGGCCAATTCATGCAGGTTTAAATCTTCCTCAACATTGGGCTGGATATGGGAAATGGATTCCATCAATGCCTCAAATTCGTAAGTTCAACGGTGATGACGGCGGCACTGGCTAAAATTGAAGCCACGATGGCGATTTCGCCGATGGTGGGCCAGCCGCTTTTTTGAATCATCAGAGTATCCCCGGGATATAGGTAAGGTTCCGTGTCCACCTTGCCTTCGCCGTTAAAATAACGATTCAGGTTCAGTTTGGTTTTAAAGTCGTCATGTAAAAGAATTGTCCCGCCTAAATCGCTGTCCGGCAAGGGCCCCCCGGCCTCGGCCAAAGCCGAAAGCAGGGTCGGTTGCCCCACAATTTGGTATCGGCCCGGTTTGGCCACATCGCCCAAAACCGAAACCCAATAGGTATTCGATTCTTTAATAAGAACGGTCACTTTTCGGGGTTTATTGAGCATGCGGGCTAAAAGATCGCTGGCCTGGGCGGGAGTTTTTCCGGTGAGATGGACCCGGCCCAAAAACGGAAACACAATCACACCGTCCGAATCCACTTGGTAATCCGTCGGTAAAGCGTCCGTGCCTCCGCCGCCGCCTTCCAAACTGGAAACCGCGCTTCCATTTTCCCCATAGACATGAATATCTAAAAGGTCTCCGGGACCAATCACCAATTCGGGATAGTTGCTGGGAATGCCATCGGCAGAGTCATCGGAGCTGGTGGGAGTCGGTTTGGCTTGAATTTGCCCGGCCATCACCGCTAAGGGAGCGAAGCCTAACCAAAGGGCCAAGCTGACAGCGACAAACCGAAAGCGCCGCGGGCAGGCGGTTTGGGACGAAAGCTTATTCACCCAAGTTTCCGGGTTGAAGCACCTCACCCGTCACCTCATCAATTGCCGGCATGCCCATTTCTTTACGCCACTCGCGGTATTCCTCGTGGGAAACCTGCGCGCCGCGCCAGCGGATATATTCGGCGGTCCAGGCCTTGATCCGGGCCTGCTGAATTTTGGCTTTTGAGAGGCCATGCGGAATCACCAGTTGGGTGCCCGGCTTTAAGAGCAAGGGATCGGAAAGCTTCTCGAAATTGGCGTCCACCAAAAGCGGATAAAGTTCGGGATCGCCGTAAACATCCGGCCGGGCCGCGATGTCCCAAAGCGAATCGGCTTGGAAGGTCAGTTGGTCCTTGGGGCCATTGTCCACCGAGTCATCCGACTGCGCCGGTTCCAACCGGTACTGGATGTTGTCCAACTCGGGCATGGAGAAGGTATCCGCGGCGTTTTTATAAACGGGCGTCTTGGCCTTCAAGTGCGCGTCAGCCATCATCTCATCGCTGGGATGCTGGGGAATGATCAACTGCATGCCCGGCGGCAGGATGAGCGGTTTGGACTTGTCCTTAAAATTGGCGTCGACGATCAAGGGATAGAGGGTCCGATCACCATACTCATTTTGGGCGATGTCCTGTATGGAGGGGTTCGATTGGTCGGTTTCGGTGATGGTCACCGGCTGCATGACTGTCACGCCGCCGCCGGCCCAAACCATTTTGTCGGAATTTTTGAAAGGCGTATTCACGAAGAAGGCCAATCCAGCGTGAAGTTCGATGCTTTGAAGCGGCGTCGCGGACGGATCGTAATAGTTATAAGCACCGCCAAAATCGAGCGCCCACTGAGGCAATACGAAATACCGGAAGCCCGCACCCAAAGAAAAGTGCGTGCTGTTGGGCCAAGCCCCGACATGATTAGCTCCAAGCGGATTCACGCCATAGCTCCCCAATAGATAAGGGGAAATGGTATTGCTCGGAAAAGGCATGAAACGCCCAACGATATCTGTGGTAGCGGCAACCTTCCCTACTCCGCCGAGGCCCAGGTAATCATTCGCGGCTAATTCAACACCGATCGAAAAAAGATCGATTGGCTCAAATTCAGCCAAAAGAGTTCCCCCGATGCCATAGCTTCCAAAATCCGTCGCGGTGGTATTGGCGTCATAGAAATGGCGGGAAAGTTGGCCTTCCCCCGTGATTGAAAAATTGGGATCGGCCCAAGTTGAGGTGAGGCCCAAACTGGCGAAAGCCAGGACAAGGACAACGCGTAACAAGGTTTTAGATGTTGGCATGGTAGAGGAACCCCCTGTTTGTTTAGGGTTAAATGTTATCATTAGATTTAGAAATATGGCGTTAAACCTGCATTAACAGCCACCTTTTTTGGTTGCTAAAGTAGTCAGCAAATAAAAGTTGGGCAATTTTTACCCAATTTTCCCGCCTCCAACCATTGGCGACCGATGGGTCGGTCCTGTTTATTTAAAGGGCTAAAATTGTTTTAGGGATGAGGACTAGGACCCGGCGCGGGCGAAAAATGGGCGGGAAAAAGAATTCGAAACCATACTCTCGGCAAGAGCGACAGAACAGGCCGGTCAACCGTCATTGCGAGGAGCGTCTTTCATTGGTTTAAGCGACAAAGCAATCCCAGTTTATGGCCTCTTAATACATCTTGAGAGTTAAGACTAAACAACCCACGAACTGAGATTGCCGCGTCGCAAAGTTCGCTCCCCGCAACGACAGACTAAATCAATGATTTTTTCTCAATCCCTTTCTTATCACTTTAAAAGCGGATCCGCGATTCCCGCCTCTTGAAAACCCTTGGCGCGCAAAAGACAGGAATCACACCGGCCGCAGGGACGGCCCTTGGATTTTGGGTCGTAGCAGGAATGGGTCCAGGCGTAATTCACTTTTAATTTTTTACCGGTCTTGATGATCTCGGCTTTGCTCATGCGGATCAAGGGCGTGTGGATTTTGAAACGCCATTTCCCTTCCACTCCCTTTTGCGTGGCCAGTTTGGCCAAGTCCTCAAAGGTCTCGATGAATTCGGGGCGGCAGTCGGGATAACCGCTGTAGTCCAAGGCGTTCACGCCGATGAAAACATCCTCCGCGCCCACGACTTCCGCCCAAGCCAAAGCCAGCGAAAGAAAAATGGTGTTGCGCGCCGGAACATATGTGGACGGGATCGCCCCCGCCATTTCCTTCAAGGTGCGGGACTTGGGAACTTTGATTTTTTTATCCGTCAAGGCCGAGCCGCCGAAGGAAGTCAGGGGCACCTTGAGTTCCAAATGGCTTTTCGCGCCGAAGGCCTTCGCCACTTTGCGCGCGGCCTTCAGTTCCGCCAAGTGCCGCTGGCCGTAATGCAGGGTCAAAGCGTAAAGCTCAAAACCCTGGTAACGGGCGATGGCCAAACAAGTGGTGGAATCCAGCCCGCCGGAGACGAGGACAATCGCTTTGCGTTTCATGATAACCTCACATTTAAATCAAAAACCTATTTCATCGGCCTTTCGTCTCGCCGGGCCAAATGATTTTATGCATCTGAAGCTGGAATTTCACGGGCAATCGGTCGGCGATGATCCATTCGGCCAAAGTTTGGGGCTCCAGGCTTTTATGGACGGCGGAAAAAAGCAGGGTGAACCGGCCGACCAGCCGCCGCTCCTGGATCACCGCTTTGGCGTAATCATAATCGGCGCGGTCTTTCAGGACAAACTTAATCTCGTCCTGGCCCTGGACCAAGTGGTTGAGGTTTTCCCAAAGGTTGCGGCCTTCCTCGCCCGATCCGGGACACTTGATGTCGAGGATTTTCACCACCGCTTTCGGCACCCGGGCCACGTCCACCGCGCCGCTGGTTTCCAACAACACCTGAAATTCCTCTTCCACCAACCGCTCCAACAAGCGGAAGGCGCCTTCCTGCGCCAAGGGTTCTCCCCCGGTCAATTCCACTGTCGGCACCCCGAAGGAACGGACCTTGTCCACGATTTTTTCCAGCTCCATATCCTCGCCGTTATAAAAGGCGTAAGCGGTGTCGCACCAAACACAGCGCAGGGGGCATCCGGTCAAGCGCACGAACACGCAAGGCACCCCGGCGTAGGTGGACTCGCCTTGCAGGGACAGGTAAATTTCGTTTACTTTCAACGAAAGGGTTTGGGGGTTCGTGGTTACCATCGGGTAATTATCTTTCCATTTCAAAATAAAATCGACCGGTCCGGGGCCTAAATCGTTGAACTTGGGCCGGCAGGCGCCTATGTTCCCTGTAAGGATTTCAGGCAACGTCTAAAGCAAAGAACAATTTCACCTTAATCAAAAAAATCATTGCTTCACTTGGCGCACTTGGCGTCTTGGCGGTGAAATCGATTTTGCCGGAAATTCGAAGTTTCTTTAAGCCAAACATTCATAGGAGGATTTTATGGGAATCGCGGTTTTAGTGGGTCGAATTCTTTACAGCTTTCTTTTCATCGCCAGCGGCTTCAGCCATTTGGCTCAGCCCAAAATGCTGGCGGGTTACGCCAAATCCAAGGGCGTCCCGGCGGCCGAATTTCTGGTGCTGGTATCCGGATTGATGGAATTGGTCGGCGGGCTCCTCATCGTCGTCGGCTACGAGGCCCGTTGGGGCGCTTGGCTGATTGTGGCTTTCTTGGCCCCGGTCACCTTCCTGATCCATAACTATTGGACCTTGAAGGACCCTACCGCCAAAACGCATGACATGATCATGTTCAATAAAAACCTGGCGCTCTTGGGCGCGGCCCTGCTCATCGCTTATTTCGGTTCGGGACCCTTCAGCCTCCAACCCTGAGTTTCAACTTTAACCAAAAAAGGCTTACCGGAATCCGGTAAGCCTTTTTTTTGTTAAGGATCCCGCGCGACTTTTATTTGCTCAGGGTATCCGTCGTTACCTGCGTGATGGTCCAACGGGATCCGGCTTGCGTCCCCGGAATGTTGTAAAGCGTCGATTGCGCGAAAAGCGTCAAATAGTAGCTGGTGCCCGTGGTGGGATAAGCCGAGCTCGGGATCGACAAGGGCGACGTGACATCCTCCACCGTAGCGAAAGACTGGTAGGTCGTGCCGTAAGGCGAAACCCGGGTGACGGTGGCGTAATCCTCATCCCCTTCCACCGCCCAGGAGACCTGGGATCCATCCGAAGCGAAATTGACCGATCCCCCCGGCGCCGTCACGGAAGCGCTCACGGTTCCGATGGAAGTCGCCACGGTCAAGGTATAAACCCCTCCGGCTTGGTAATCCGAACCGGGCAAATTGGCCCCCGCGTTCGTGAAATAAGGCGCCAAAGCGCTCGGCGGGTTCCCCGAAAAATAAGGAAGCGAAAGCGGCCCCGAGGGCGTGGTCAAAGTGACCGTCGCGGTCGTTTCCGGCGCGCCATTGACGGCTAAATTAACGTAGGTAAAGAAATTGTTCTGGGTGTCCGCCACCAGGTAAATGCCGGCGGGAGGCACCGAAACGGTCGGGGTCTGGTAGGGCGCGGTAAAAGTTTCGGTCGGTGTGGCGGTGGGCTGGAGGGTGGGAAGACCCGCGGGAACGACCGGGGTTAATTGTTTGGTACAGCCCGTCATCCATCCCAAACCGAGGGTCCCCATGAATAAAAGCGATAAGAATAAGCGTTCGAACTTCATTGAATAAGCGGCTTTCCCCAACCTGATTTTGAAGACGCCTAAAGTGATGTGCATTTTCAATGCCAAGGGAAAAAGCCCCATAAAAAGGCGCTTTCAAAAAGCCGGGGCCGGACGCGCCTAAGGCCAGAACAGTCAAATAATGGACGAATGGACATTTTTGAGCCTATGGAAGCGGGGCCAAATCCGGATTGATGTTTGGGAGTTGAGGCCTTACCATCCTTGAAATTCGTCCTTCGAAAGGCGCCCCATGGCCGGTTTCTTGAATGGTTTACTTGCCGCCCTAGGATTCAAAAAATCACCTTCCGTGGCCCGCGCGCCCAAAGACCGCCGGACCGGCGCCCGCCGCTGGAGCGAAAACCCCAGTTTAAAAAAAGAACCCCGCCGTAAAAAAGAACGACGCAAGAAAACACGAAGAAAATAAAGAAAAGCCCCTTCACCGCCAAGACGCCAAGTTCGCCAAGTGAACCATAGAACTAAACCGTAAAAATTCCATTTTTACCCAACAACTAAATTCGTCTTTTTTAAAAAATCAAATGCCGTTCTTGGCGTCTTGGCACCAGCCTCCATTTATAAAATGATACTGAGCGTGGTATGTCCCGCCTGCTTCGGCCCAGTTAGCCCGGGCAGGGCGGCAAATCGGTTTTCCGGTCCTTAGTTTTTGTCCTCGACCCTCACCAAATAATCGCTCGTTTGATCCTTGGGCGAGATCGTGAATTTCAAGATTCCCTTCACCTGGGCCGCCTTCAAGGGCGTCCCTTCCTTTCCATCGCTATCCAAGGGGAAAACCTGGTAAGTTTCATCCGGATCCAGCCGCAAGGCGATCCCGGCGGAAACGCCCTGCATCAAAACCGGCGGGTGGCCCGGATTCTTCAGGGCCTTGCGGGTGACGTTGAAAACCTGACCACTGTTTTCCGCCCGGCCCACGGCGAATAAAACCAATCGTTTCGAACCGGCCAAAGGTTTTTGATCCAGGCTCACCGCCATCACCGAAACCCAGGGGTTTCGGGGGGACACCGCCACGGCCATATCGGCGGTCTTTTCCCCGGCCGCCGGCAAGGCGCCCGTGAAGCCTTGCGCTTGGGGGCTGTCCACTTTCAAAATCCCCTTTCCGTAATCCAGGCTTTCTTCGCCCGTGGAGCTGTTCACGGTTTTGTCCTCTTCCCGGTCCAGCGGCTCCAACGCCGTCAGGTCCGAGGCCTTCTCAGCCGCCGCTCCCGTGAAGCGCTTCACGACCTTCACCGCGTAAGGAAGCCAGGGATGGTCGAACAGCCATTGGCTTTTGCTTCCATTGGCTAAAATTTGGGAATCCGCCAAAGGCTCGACCACGGTGACGGCCGAGGGCTTCAAGAGGGCTTCCCGGAAGATCAAGGCGCCCGCTTGGAAAAGCGGCTCATTATCCACCCGGGTATTGAGGGCGAAATTGGTCATCTTGACCGTCCCCGGCTTCTCCATCCCGTAATCAAATTGAAGCAGGCCGTCCCAATCCTGGAGCGATCCATAGGCGGCCAAAAGCATGGGTCCCTCGATCCGGTACTCGTTGGGAAAACAATCGTTCCACTCGGTGACGATCAAGGGTTTGCCTTCCACGGCGTCGTGGGAAAGGTTGAAGACCAGCGACCCTTGAAAAGGATTTTGAAGCTGGGAGTTGTTGTTCATCGGCGCGTAATCCACGTTGGCCCAGCCCCCCTCAATATTCCAATACTGGGGGTGGTCCCAATAACAGTGGGTATCCATAAAATCCATCAGCGAATCGCTTTTGATATTCCCCAGCACGGGAAACCCCATATTGCTGCCGGTCAACAGCGCGTGCGGGCTGGTGAGCTTCAGGAACTTTTTCATTTCCCGGTCGCTCGCCTCCACTTCCCCCAGCAGGAACTTCAGGGTGGCGTCGGCGTTCTCGGGATTTTGGGTCGGGACCAGTTTTTGGTTGTCATAGTCGAATTTGAAATGGGCCACCTGGCCCTTGCCGCCCCAGCGGGTGTAAAGCTTTTGAAGCTCGGCCCAATAGGCCGGCGGATAGTTTTGTTCCTGGAAATTGGTGAAGATCGAGGACTCGTTGACGATTTCATTGCCCACGTAAACCGGGTCGGCGGCCAGGGTCATCCCCGTGTAGGGATTGAGGTGGGTGAGGATTTGTTTGGCGTAAAGCTTGTTCATCTCAATGATCCGGTGGCTGAAATGGATCACGCCTTTGGCGCCTTCTTCCAATTGCTGATAATCGGGCACATGGTCCCCGGGGCGGAATTTACGGTCCACGATCCAATCGGGATAAACATAGATCCCATTTTTCTTCAGCGCCGAAACCAGATAATCGAACTTTTCCACCTGGGCCGGTTGAAGCGACAGGGTGTTGTCGGCCTTGGGGTCAAAAAAATTATTGTCGGTCCAATCGGCGTCCGCCATATGCAGGCGCACCAAGTTCACGCCCAATTTGGAAAGCCGAAGCGCCAGGGCGTCGGCCTGGTCGTGGGCCAGGAAGAGGTTGGGCCCGATCACATCCGTTCCCCAAAAGCGGATCCGGCTCCCATCCTTGAAGCTAAAGTGCCCGCCTTGGGCCGTGACAAAGCCGTGGGTGCCCGCCGGTTTTTCATTGAGGAATGAAAGGTCGAGCGCGGCGCCCGAAGGGTCGGTAGGAGGCGTGTAAGCATACCAATCCGAAGTGTCGCTGACCTGCTGGGTCCTGACGATCGTGGTGAGGGGCGCGCCCGCGGAATCGAGCAGCGACAAGCGCAGGTCGTCCAGCCAAACTTTTCCAACGCAATTGCCCAGCCCCGCGTCCACATGGATTTGGGCGGTTCCCGGCGGCACGGGATATTTTTTCTCGACATAGGTCCAATCGGTGGTTCCGGTGATTTTGCAGACCGAATCCTGCCAACCGCCCAGCTGTTTGCCGGAGGCGTCCCTAAAATCCACGCCGAGCCGGGCCGCCATATAGTCCGCGGTTCCCGGGACCACGCCCTCGGTTTTTAACCAGCCGCCATAAACGATGAAAGCGGGCGTTTGTCCGGCTTTCATTGAAGTCGAATCGGAAGAGCTGGGCGTTTGTCCCCCAGTGGAAACATCTTGTTCGGCCAAGTTCCAGGAAGGCGCGTCGTTTTGGATGAAAAGCGAGTGGGCCGATTGCCGTCCGCCCGGGACCACTTGCCCGCCGTTCCAATCCCGGGAGCCCAAATCCTCAAAGCCCGGGTTGATGAGCCAATTGGTCGTGGGGCCGGAAGCCTGCGGTTTGAGCGCCGGATGGGTCTTCGCCCCCGCGGCCAATCGATTGGAATCATAATCGTAAACCGAGCATTGGATATCACTGAACCAAGCTTTCCCCAAGCAATCGCCCAGGGAAAGCTCCACCGTCAGCCAAGCGGTCCCGGGCGGAACCGGATACTCGTGGGAATAAAGCGTCCAATCGTGGGTGCCGATCACTTGAGCCGTGGTCGGGGGCCAATCCCCCAAACGGTTGCCGGCCTTGTCGTAAAAGACCACGCTGATCCGCGCCGCGTTCCAAGTTTGCGCGCCTTGGACCACGTTCTGGGTCTTCACCCAACCGGAAATTTCAACCGCCGGGGGGGCCGGATCGGGCAGGGGAACCTTCTGGCTGACCTCGGTCCAATTGACCTGGAGGTTTTCCATCGTGACCGCGGGCTTGCCGTCCCGGCCCGGCTGGAGGTTGAGGTTCCCCACCCAGCCTTGGGTTCCCCCGGCCTCGGGGTGGCTGAAATCACCGTTGGCCAGCCAATTGAAGTCCGCGGCCCTGACTGGGTTGAATCCCATCAGGACTAAAAATAAGAGGGATAAAGTTTTCATTAGTTTCATTCAAGTTTTCCTTGGGCAGTTAGAAGTTAGGAGTGATGAGTTTCGATCATCCATCTTCGTGAGCCTTTTTGATTTTCTTTTGAATCCAACTTCGAACTTCTCGTTCCTAACTTTTAAACTTGTTTTATCTGTCTCACCAGTCGTTACAGCGGGCCTGGACACGGCGGTAATTGGCCAAGGTGTCAATCTTGGCGTTTTCCGCCTTCACCGCGCGCCCATAGGCCGCGAAATAAGGATGCACGATCCCCAATATGCGCCGGGACACCAAGGCCCTACCCTCCTCAACCGACCGGGCGGCGAGCGGATGGGAACGGCTGGGGATCAGACGGCTGTGCCGAAGGGCCGCCGCCATGAGCTTTTTGTATTTTTCCAATTCCCGCTCATCGATGGCCACATGTTGTTTTTCGTGGATCAATATCTGCTGGTAGGGACAGCTCCCCTCGCCGTATTGGCTGGAAATAAAAACATCCATCCGGCTGTAATCAAACAACAGGGTCACGGAGGTGGCCCAAACCTTATAAACCAGGGTGCCGTCCCTATGGCTGAACGACAACTGACAATCGGCCTTCATCTCGCTTTCAGCCACCGTGATTCCCGGACTATGCATATGGGCCCCCGGAAAACGCGAGTGCCGCATGGCCGTGATTTGTTCCGTGCTGTGGTCGTGGAGAATCTGAAGCGGGGTCGCCGCCGAGATGATATGGATGACGGGCCGGGAAACATCGGCCGCGCCCATCACCGGAGGGAAAGCCAGAATCAAGGCGGCCAGCCCCACGGCCCCGAGGGCGCTTAAATGAAGGCCTTGAGGGCGGCGGGCCACTATTTCACCTCGTCCAACAAGCCGGCCAAACCCCGCCGGCGGTCGAATAAATCGGCGGCCCAAGCGTAAGGGTCCAGTTCCCGGCCGGGACCTCGCTGAAGGACCGAGGACAGGAAGGAAAACTGCCGCAAAGCCGGATCGGGCTTGAAAAACCAATTCCAGCCCGCCTGGCGGCAGAGGGTTTCCCCTAGATAAGTCCCCACCACGCCCCAGCGGATCAAGGCGTCCTCCTCGCATTCCACCTCGTCCAGAAGCAGCGGAAGATAACGAATCAAGCGGTGGAGCGAGGCGAGGGAAAAATCAGGATTGATCTCGCGAAGGTCCTCGTCCGCGTTGCGCGTCAAACGGGAAACCACCCGGCCCGCCAAGATCACCTCGTTTTCCGTAGGCTCGCCCAAGGGGGCGCGTTTCCCGCGCAAGGCCTGGATCAAACGCGAGGCCTCGCGGCGGCGGCGGTTGATCCCGGCGTTTTTTTGAAAGGCCAGCGCTCCAAAAACCGCCACGCCCAGGGCTCCCAGGATCAAAATCGAGCGGCCATCAAAAGCGGGGAAAAAAAATTCAGGACAAACCCCGTGGGAAAATACCGCCAGAATAAACAGGAAAGAAAGAGAAGCCCAAGGCAGGATCGCTTTTGCTTTTTGAGAATCCATATTTCTCCACGAATATAAAATGAACCTATTTCATCGCCAAGACGCCAAGTTAAATCAACCTTATTTCAGATTAAAAAAATTCGGCTTAAGAATAACGGTTAAAATTCTTGATTCCGTAAAATACAGATGCATGCCTCACTTAGCGGACTTGGCGTCTTGGCACCACCATCCATATATAAAATGATATCGAAGGTGGTATGTCCCGCCTGCTTCGGCCTAACTAGGCCGGGCGGGGCGGTGAAAAGGTTCAATACTCAATCCCCTTTTTGGACGGCGCCTTCTGGTCGAAATAATGTTTTTCTTTGCGCATCTCGGTGACCAGGTCCGCCTTTTCCACCAGTTCGGGCCAAACTTGATGACCCGTCAAAACCAACTCACACCGGCGGTTTTGGTCGTAAAGCGCGATCAAGTCCATCACTTCCTCACGGCTGATCAACTTCACCATGACCGCGGCCAAAATCTCGTCCAACACCAAAAGATCCAAATCCGACCGGATCAGTTCCCGGGCCTTGGCCAAGGCCGCCCGGGCTTCCTCAAAGTCCCCCTCGATATTCTTGAACCGAAAAGCGTTGGGGCCCAAAACCCTTTCTTTGCCGAAGGGAAAAAGTTGGAGGTTGGGCAAAGTCCGGAGGATTTTGCGCTCCGAATAGTGCTCATTCACGCCGTCGAAACCCTTGTCGAACTGAACCAGGGCGGCTTTTTGGCCGGCGCCTAAGGCCCGGATGAGGAGCCCCACGGTCGAGGTGGTTTTGCCTTTGCCGTAGCCATAATAAACGTGGAGTCGGTGTTCCATGGGGATAGTCTAACATTATCGGCCTCCCATGAATCCCCTTTGGCAAAAACCCTCAAACAATTATAATCCCGGCAAAACCAAGAGGGTTACTCCAATGAAAATAGCCCCCGTCCGATCCCAGGCCATCGACTTCGTTCGGAGCCTGGCCGTGCTTTCTGTCTTGTTCGGCCATTATTTCCAGGCGGTTCACGCACATTCCAGGGGGGTGGAGAAACTTAGAGACTTTTTACTCGGGGCGGGGCACGAGGGCGTCACACTCTTTTTCGTGGTGTCCGGCTTCCTGATTACCCAGGTGCTGTCCAAATGCCCAGGTGGCCTTTACAACCCCGACTTTAAGGATTTTTATTCCCGACGGTTCGCCCGCCTATTTCCCCTATTGGTCGTTTTTACGATCGTGGGCCTGCTGCTCCTGCGCTTCGGAAACCCCTCGTCACCTTCCCTGAAATGGGTCCATCCGGATCAAGCCGCGTTGGGACCCAGTTTTTGGTGTTCTATTTTCTTTTTCTTTTTCAATTGGCATCGAATCCTCGTGAGTATTCACGATAGCTCCACCTGGTTCGCCCAATGGCGGGTTTTATGGACACTCGCCGTCGAGGAACAATTCTACCTTTTTTTCCCCGTCTGCCTGTTGCTATTGGGAACCCGAAAAAAACTCGTAGGATTTCTCCTCTGCTTAGTAATCTTCGCCTTTTTATTCCGCTGGTGGGCCTATTCGAACTACCCTCAATCGGTACCCTTGGCCATTGAGAGCTCGTTTGGGGCTTTTGACCAAATCGCCGCGGGCGTACTCTTGTTTCTTCTAACCGAAAAGTTGGGACCCTTCTTCAACGAAAACCAAGCCGCTGCCGGACGGTTTTGTTTTTATGGGGCCAGCCTGATCTTGGTTTTGGCCCTATTCACGAATTATTGGAGTCGCGATTGGGACCGGGTATTCGCCCCTACCGTGGCTTCGGCCGGCGCCGTACTCTTTTTGCTAGGAGGATTGCATTGGGATTTCTTCAACAAAAGTTTTTTGGGATTAGTTTCCGCGCCCGGCAGATTAAGCTACGGCATATACCTTCTTCATTCCTTTTTTCTGGTATTCCTACCCCTATTTTCCGGCTGGGCGATCTTTTTTTACGCCTTGCTGTACGGTTGTACCGTGATAGCGATTGCCCAAATTTCCTGGGTCTTTTTTGAGATGCCCTTCAATCAGTTTATCCAAAAAAAATTACAGACCTACTGGAGCCGGAATAAAAAAAGCGCGCCATAAAAGGCGCGCTTTAAAGCCGGGCTTCGGTTCCGGAAATCCGAAACTTTTTAGTTGTGTTTGTCCTGGTCAATCTGCTCGGACCGCTTGTTTTCCTGGTGCTCCAATTTCGCCCGATCCGCCGGGGTCAGCTTTCCCCCGTCCTTGCGCAGGTCTTCTTTGCGTTCCTGGTTGATATGATGGCCTTCCCGGGCCAATTTCGCGTGTTCCTTCGGGGTGATGCTTCCGTTTTTCACGCCTTGCTCAATACGCCCGTGCTGGCGCTGCAGACGATGCTTGGGGCTCATCGGATGGTCCTCGGCGAAAGTAGCCGTCGCGAACGAAATTGCCAGAAGCGTGGCCAAAACAGCTTGTGTCTTTTTCATTTTCATCTCCTTGTTAAATTTGTAATTCCCTCTCCGCTAAATTGGACGGCCCGGCCCCCTTCAAAGTTGCACGGGGTTTCCCCCGATAAACGGGGCCTTTTCACGCCTTAAATGCTTCTTAGAAATACCGGTAAAAACGATGGTCCCGGTGCCACGCGAACCAATAGGGCCGATGGGCGCGCGCGGGAACCACCACGACGACCCGATGAAACGGGGCGCGGTAGCCGTAAGGAACCGGGCCGCAAGGCTGGGCCATGGCCAAACTGGAAGCGCCCAAAGAAACAACCGCCGCTAAAACCATTAGGAATTTTCTCATTTCCGCCCTCCTGAACTTTGTTGAAAACCACTTCGGGTAGTAGGACGGACGCGGGGCAAAAAAAGTTGCGGGGAAAAGGCCACCCCTAGCGGCCGCTTTAATGGGCGGCGGCCGAATCCTTCGAAGGCGTCACCAGGATCGAGGTTTTATCCGCCCGTCCCCGGGAATCAATGACGGACACATCCCACCGGCCCGGACGCAATTGCCAAAAAGAAAGCTGGTCGGGCTTGGATTGGGCCACCAAATCGCCGTTGACGAACCAATAAACCTGGTCCACATCGGGCCCCGCTTGGACCGACAGGGTGAGTTTCTGATCTTCCAGCGGAATGCCCGAGACCAGCTCATAATGCCCCTCGGGGTTGGGTGACGTGAGCCGTGGTTTTTCACCCTGGTTGAAATAAGCGCAAGCCGGGTTGTGCGCCGGAATGGCCTCGAATTTTTGCCCATGGCTCCTTAAAAAACGCGTCACATCAGGCGGCCAAACCTCAAACACCCGGCTTTGATAGTCCTGCGGTTTTCCCGTCATGCAGTAATGACAGACCTCCAACCCGTCTTTCTTGCGCAGCCACACCCGCCGATGGATCGGGCAAGGCTGGTTGTCGCTCACCCCCGGGATAAAATAATCGTCGATGGATTCGGGGCAATCGTCCCCCGCCGGATCTCCCGATAAGGCGCACACTTTGCGGATCTGAACGCCCGGCGGTTTTTTGAACCACTGGTCATTGGTCCGGGTCAATTGATCAAAAAGATCAATCACGATGGGCGCCGCCGCGTCATGGCCCACCAGCGCGGGAACCCCTTGGGCATCGGCGTTGCCCAGCCACACGCCGATGGTGTAATCCGGCGTCACGCCCACACACCAAGCGTCCCGGTGGCCGAAGGAAGTCCCCGTCTTAAAGGCGATTTTGCTCAACGAAGGCGCGAACTGCCAGGAAGCGGGGATATCGGTTCTCTCCACTTGGGACAACATCTCGCAGACCATAAAACAAGCCTCCGGCGAAAGCAGGGCCTTGCCCGTTCCCCGGCCGGAATCACGGCCATCCTTAAAAAAGACCAAGGGCTTCCACTCGCCCCCATTGGCCAGCGCGGCGTAAAGCGACATCATTTCTTCCAGGCTCACCGGATAGGCGCCCAGCGCCACCGAAAGCCCGGGATCCAGTTGGTCCCGCCCCCGTCCCACGCATCCCGCCCGTTTAATCCATTGTCCCAAACCGCCGTTCAGCGGCTCCAACTGGGACTCCAACCCCACCGCCGGAATATTCAACGAGGTGGAAAGCGCCTCCTCCGCCGTCACCAATCCCTCGTAAGAGCCCTCATAGTCCGCCGGCTTGTAGCCGCCGTAATCCCGGGGGATGTCGTAGAGGATTTTTTTGGGCGTCAAGACGCCTTGATCGATGGCCAGGCCGTAAAGAAAGGGCTTCAAGGCCGAGCCCGGGGACCTCAGGATATTGGCCCCGTTAATCTGCCCGCCGTGGGGGTCGTGGAAATCCGGGCTCCCCACGTAAGCCAAAACCTGCCGGGTATGGTTGTCCACGATCATCAAGGCCCCGTTGTGGGCGCCTTGGATTTTAAGCCGGGCCACCGCGGCGGACAAAACATGCTGGGCCAGCCCCTGAAGCTCGGGCTTGATGGTCAGCTCAATCACGCCGAAAGGTTTTCCCGAAAGATAGGCGGCCCGGCGGGCCAGTTGGGGCGCGGGCGAGGGATTCACAAAACGGCCCTGAGGCACGGCGGCTTGAAAAGCTTCCCGGGCCTCCCCGGGTGAAAGACCGAGCGCCGGGATAATTTGGCGCAAAACCTTGTCCCGTCCTTCCCGCGCCCGATCGGGAAACCGGTCCGGCCGCCGGGAATAAGGCGACTTGGGCAGGCTGATAAGAAGCGCCGTCTCGCCCCAGGACAAGGACTGGGCGGGTTTTCCAAAATAAAGGAGGGACGCGGCCCCCACGCCCTCGATATTGCCGCCCATGGGCACGCTGTTTAAATAAAAAGCCAGGATTTGTTTTTTGGAATAACGAGCTTCCAATTGAAGCGCCCGAAATGTTTCCAAAAGTTTGGACCCGTAGGTCCGCGGGCGGGGGTCCAGGAGTTTGGCTACCTGCATGGTCAAGGTGGACGCGCCCGCCAAAACCTTGCCTCGGGAAAGATTCAGCGCCAAGGCCCTCAGCGCGGAGATTGGATTCACGCCCGGGTGCCACCAAAACCAACGGTCCTCATAAGCGATGAATCCCTTCGTCACTTGGGGCGACACTTGTTCCAGTTCCAGCGGCAGGCGGTACTTCCCGCTGGGCGACAGGGTGAGCCGGAGTAAAGTCCCATCCGAAGCCAGGAAGGCCGTGGAATAGTCTTTTTTTAATTTCATCTCGGGCAAGGGGGAAAAACGCAGGCACAGGTAAAACCCCGCTAAAACCGCCAAGCCCAAGGCGGTCCAACGGAGCCAGGAACGTAAAAATAGAGGGCGGAGCGGCTTCATGGGGGAAATATTAACAAACCCGAAGCAAGTCGAGAGGTTTCATAAATGGTAAACCCGATCGCCCGCCCCGGCTTCAAAACCGGGGCGGGCTTGGCTTAAAACTTAAAGGGCGCGACGATCAGTTCGTCGCCCGGACCGGACCGGCCGAAAATATCCGGATCATACATGGCTTCCGCGCTCACGCCCGGAACCTGGAACCGGCCCGGCGTAACCGCGCGCACGCTGTAGGAAAAGCTCAGATCCCCGTCCACGTCCTTCGAGAACAAAAGAACCCGGTCGTCCCGGAAATCCTCCGACACAGGCTGGAAACTGCACTCGGGGTCGAAACCCAGGCTTCCGCGCGAGGACAGCCGGGGATTATCCACTTCCAAGCCGGCCGGAAGCAGGTCCACGACCACTAGGTTGTCCAAAGGCTTCGCGCAATGAATCCGCAAGGTGACCACTACCAGTTCACCCTGAGTGACCGAGCCTAAATTGACCAAGCCGCCTTTTTCATCCCGGTATTCCCGGACAACGCTCAAACCGTTGGCCACGCTCCCCTTTTCCTGCTCCAACCGCGTGCCTTCGCCCATCAAGTTGTAATAGAAAGGCTGGTCGCCCAAATTACTCAAGGTGACCTCCTTGCCCGAAAGGGCGGTGTCCTTCACGGAGGCGTTGTCGCCCGCCAAGGCGTGCGCGGTCCCGCCGGGAATCGACCAAGCGCCGGTCAATGGCTCGGCTTGGGTGCTGGCCTTTACCGCTTGACCGATGGCCATGAAGGCCCAAGCGTCTTCCTGGGTCGAATGGAAAGCCCCGTCCTTCAGCGCCTGGCCGAAGGCCTGGATTAAAACCGGAATCTCCGGGGACTGGGGCGAAGCCTCAGCCAAGGCGTAAAGATAAATCGCCCTTTCCCGGTTCGGCGAGAACCAGTCGCCGCCCAGCGCCCGCTCCAGGCTGGTGGGCGTGTAATGCGGGGGCAAAAGCGCGGCGGCCGTGGCGCGGTCCCCGATCTTGGAGTAAGCCAAGGACAAGAAACACCGGTCGGTCAAGGAGCGGTTTTTCAAATCATCGCGGAAAGCCGCCATCGACTGAAGATCGGGTTTCCCGGCCAGCGTCCTTAAATAAAGGATGTAGGCGCTGTCCGGAAGCTCGACATTTTGCTGGCGCCGGTCAAGCCGGTCCCCCTGCCCTTGAACATTGATGGCCCCTAACCTTTGGGTCACCTTGTCCAAGGCGTCCTGGGGCACGTTGTATCCCAGCCGGTTGGCTTCCAACAGGAAATGGGAAACATAGTTGGACAGGTAATCCCCGCCGCTCTCATTTTCCCCGGCCCAAAGGGCGAAGGTCCCGTCTTCCAATTGCTGTTTGCACAAATTATCCACGGCCGCTTGGATGAACATATCCACCGCGTTGGCGCGGTCCTCAAACCGTCCGGTCAAAAGGCCCATGTCCTTGAAATAAAGCAAGGGAAAGGCCTGCGAGGTCATCTGCTCCGCGCAGCCGTAAGGATAGTTAATGAGGTAATCCAGGCTGCCCAGGAAAGTCAGCAGCGGACTGGACGACACCGCCAACCGCACCCGCTGACCCTGGGGGATAAACCCGCCCGGAACCGGCAATTTGACCTTGTCCTGGGCGTTCAACTGGCCGTATTTGATCTCGGTGGTCAGGGGATTCCCCGGCCGCACCGAAAGTTCCGTATCCACGTCATAGGTTTGATCGTTTTGGTCGGTGGCCGAGACTTTAAAGTCGGCCACACCCGCGGCCATCAGCGCCTTGGCGTGGAAGATGAGCTGTTTTTGGTCCCCCGGCTCCAGTTCCACCGACTGCTGGTCGCCGCCATCCACCGCCACGGGGCCGGTCTGCGAAAGCTTCACCGCCACCGACTCCGCCTGCTTGGCGTGGTTATAAACCAAAACGGGCACGTCAAAATTATCGCCGGGCGCCAAAAACCGGGGGAACGAAGGCTCCACCACCACGGGGTCGGCCACCTGCACCTTAAAGGAGGAACCGCCGAATTTATCGCCGTCCACTGCCAAGGCCATCAAACGCACTTCCCCGTGGAATTCTTTCGTGGGGAAATGGTAAGTGATGGTTCCCGTCTCATCCGCGGTCAAAATGCCGGTGAATTGGGCGAAGCTCTTCACCCGTTTGGCCGCCACTGGATTGAGGTTGCGGGCCTTGAAGCCCTCGCCCTCGTCGCCGCCCACGGCCAGCTTTTGCCCCAGGTTCGGCAGCACTTGGTCGAAAAGACTGTAGGTGGACGTGGTCATCCCGCGTTTGCGGTAGAAATATTTGAACGGATCGGGAGTGGCGAAGGACACGATCTGAAGGATTCCCTCGTCCACCGCCGACAACACGACCTGGGAGCCCGGATGGCCCGTGTCCAAACGAACATCGATGCCGTCTTTGGACTTAACCGAATCAGCCGTGGTCCACTTCAGGTCAATTTGCCGGGTGGAAGCGTCCAGGTTCAAGGGAACCACGCCGAACGACGCCATGGGCAGTCGGCGCATGGACTCGTCGGGCTTCCTCACCAGCAGGCCCACCACATACGCGTTGGGCAGGTCATTCTCATCCGTGGGCGGCAGGCTCACCACGCTCAAGCCCGAGGGCACTTCCAAACTTTTGGTGTAAAAAACCTTTTCCCGTTCCAGGGTCAGGATGAGTCGTCCGGCGAAAGGTGCCCGCACCTCAACCCTGGGCACGGCGCCCACGGCATAAGAAGGCTGGTTTAAAATCAGCGACAACCGTCCCGGCAGCTCCAAGTCGGAGCTTGTGTTGGCCGCCGGCGCGCCGCCCGGGCCCGACACGACGACCGTCAAGGCGCTGCGCATGGAGTCCTCATTGCCCAAATACACGGTGTATTCCCCCGGCTTATCGGGCGTAAAGGTAAAACCGCCTTTGCCGTGGATGTCCACTTGTTTACCCAGGATGACTTCCTCGTAATAAGAAGACTCCGTCCCCGAGCCCGACCATCCGCTGTCGCGGAAGATGGAATACCAAACCTTGCGTTTGACGATCAAGTTGACCTGGGTCACCGTGGTAGGCTTCCCATCAGGCGTGATGGCCACGTACTTCATCCTCACCTTGGTACCCGGACCCACCTCCTTGCCCGGCAGTGCCTTGAGCCCCAGGTAATAAGGATAGCGATGGACGTTGATGACCGCGTTGGCGCCCACCGCGCGGCCGCCGTTGTCCAGCACTTCGGTATAGACCACAGCCTTCATCATCGAGGGAGGCAGCATGGAAATCGGGACCGGAAGCTGAACGGTTTGGTTTCCGGAGTCATCGGTCAGGCCATTGGGCACCTGGAGATCCTCGCCGTCGAAAACCCGGCTGGAATCGCTGAACTGATAGCTGGCCCAATCCTTACTGGTAAAGGGCTGGGCGGACAAATGGACCACCGACTGGACCTGTAAATTGGCCGCCGGGGCTCCGAAAAGATAGCGGGCTTGAACCTGGAAGCTGAGCTGTTCCCCCGCGTTGGCCGTCTTCTGGGGCGAGGAAACCTGCACCTTGATCTTGGCCGGGATAAATTCCTCGACCTTAATGGAAGTGGAACCCAACTGCACGCCGTTCTCAAGCTGGAGCGCGGCGTTCAGCGTCCCCGTCGAGAGATCCAGGGGAACGGGCAGGTCAAAAGTCGTCAGTCCGCCTTTTTGCAGTTTGGAAACCAATTTGGAAACCGGATTCCCGGCCGCGTCCGTCACCACCAAATTGACCGGCAAGGCTTCGGGCGTTTTCAGGTCCGCGTGCCGCACGATGGCGGTGAAATGGGCCGTGTCGCCGGGACGGTACAAACCCCGGTCCGACGTCACGAAAGAATCCCAGCCTTCGGTGCTGAAAGGGTCGCCGCCGATGTCAAAACGGGATTGATCCAAAGGCGAGTCATTGAGCGACAAGAAAGACCAATCGTCGCCCAAACTGGCCACCACCACAAAGGGGGTGAACTTATAAGGATTATTGTTGATGTCCTTGAACCAAGCCCGGCCGTCCAAATCCGTATCCGCCTCGGCGATCACCTGGTTATTGTCGGACAACAACTGCAGATGGGCGCCCGCCGCGGGAGCCAGGGTGGAGATGGAAATCGCCTGCACCCACAAATCGTTTCCGGAGCGTTTGGTCAAAAGCCCCAAGTCCGTGGCCGCGAACCAACGGGCGTCTTGTCCCCCGCCGTCGGAGCCGTTCAAATAAACCGCGAAAAGCCCTTTATAGGGCGCGGACTGCCATTTGGAAAAATCCAGGTCGGTTTCCACTTCCTGATTAATTTGTCCGCCTTCCACCGTCACATTGCCGCTCCAAACCTGGGAGCCGATGCTGTCGGTATCGCCTTCCACGTAGGAATAAGACTCGCCGCCGTTATAGTCCTCATTGCTGTAGGTATGGACCCGTTTCAGGAAATCCACCAGGTTGTTCCGGAATACCTTTACCACCCGCACCGAATAGGCGTCCAAATTCATCGTCTTCACCGCGACCCGCTTGCCGCCCGCCAGCGGGATCAAACGGCCCGGGTCGGCGAAACGCACATAAGGCTGGACGTCTTGCAGTTGAAGGGCCTGGGAATAATCATTGTCCAAAATCTCGCCCGACTGGGCGCGGAGCCCCTTGCTGATTTTGACTTGATAGCTCACGTTGGGTTGGAAGTCGGCCCGAAGGACCGCGTAGCAATACTCGGTCTGGACCGTGAAAGGCACGGCGGGCGTAATCGTGACGTTGTTCTTCACTTCGGCGGCCGAAGCCGGCAGGGTGAAAAGAATCGAGATCAGGGTGTTGCCCGGCTCATGATGGAGTTGAACCTGGTTGACCCGCATCTTGGGCCGGGCGGGCAGCACCAGGGTGGTCTGGAAAGGTTTGGCAAGGGAGTTTCCGCAATCCACGCAAGAAAGGTCCCCGCTGATCTTGACCGTCAGGACCTGGGGATCAAAATCACGGGTCAGCCCCCCGGCCTTAAAGAAAAACCGCGTAGGAAGGGTTCCGGGTTCCAAGGAAAAAGCCAGCGATTGGTTCCCCCGGGTCACGCTCAAGGCCTGATTCAGGCGCTGGAGCTCCACCGGGTAATTAAACTCCAATTCCCCCACCAATTCCTTCTCGGTTCCCTTGACCAGATCGTAGGTATAGAAAAGCCGGTTGCTGACCACTTGAAAGGGCTCGGTGGCGAAAACCGTCTTAGCGCTTCCCTGGAGAAATAAGGATTTAGCCCGCAGTTCGGAAGTATCCAGCCTCACCCGATAAGTGGTGGCCGGTAAAAGAGGCGCCCCGGGGGTGTAAACCAAGGTTTTGGAGTCTTCCAAACGGGTGGTCCCGGGAAGCGGCGGCGTTATTTGGAAAGCCGAGTCCAGGGTTCCCGCCACGGTAATGTCATTGGAAAATTTCACCCGGATCACGGTGCTGGCAGAAGTCAACGTGCCCGCGGGGGTAAAGCTGATCACGTAAGTCGACAACATTTGATAAACCAGATTGCCCAGCAAGGCCAAAACCACCAACCCGGCCAAACCCGCGGCCGACCATTTCACCACCGGCTTTTTCGACCAGGCGGCTAAAAGGCCCCCCAACGAAGCGGCCTTTTTCCCGGACTTGTCGACCAGCATTTTCAATTTCGGGTTGGCCAAAATCTTTTGAGCCCAGGCCCGCGCTTTCACCACCCAAGGAAGCTGGGCGGTTTTTTTATCCCAGCCCAGATTCCACATCAGCAAGCCCGCCACGATCAGGATTTGGCAGGTCCAAAGGGTGGATTGCAGGAAAAAGGTGAAAAGAAAACCGGCGACGGCGAAAGCGCCGATAAAAATCCGGGCCTTGGACTTGGGCTGCAGGAGTTTTTCCCAAAAGACATAGACCAAAAATGAAAAAAAGATATGCGCGTTAAAAAGCCAGTTCATGGGGAAATGAATCGAGGGAACAAAACCAGGCGAATATAAAGTATTCAGTTTCAGGGCCAGGTAAAGCCAAACAAACCCGGTGAGGTACTCCGGGTCCGCCTTGAGAATATAGGCGCGGATCAAAGCGCCCAGGACGCAAAAACCGCCGGCTAAAAGAAACAAGATCCGGGAAGACAAACCATAGCCCGAGGCGTTGGCGCCCCCAAACACCAAGGCCGCCAAGAGGCCCAGTAGGACCGCGCCCAGAAAGGCCGGAAGTTTTTTACGTTTCAAAACTTTCAACGCCAGGCCCTCGAACTCTTCCATTCCCAGGAAAAAAAGCGAGGCGCCCGCCAGGGCGGCGTAAAAAGACCAAGCGGCTAAAGCCAGGTCATTTTGGCTGGGAACGTTGTTCGTGGAAAAACACTGGGTGAAATAACGCACCGCCAGCCAAATTCCAAACCCCCGGACATACAAACCGGGCTTCACCAGCAAAAATCGGCGGATCAAGTAAAGCGCGAAAACAAAAACCAAAAAGAAAGACAAGCCCGGATGAAGGAAAAAAGCCGCGAGGTTGGGATGGTTGGCCCAGCGCACCGCGAGAAAAACAAGGCCCAACGGAAGGGCGATGGCGGCCCAGATAGCGAGAATCTTTTTCATAGGGGAAATCTCCTGTAAGATATCGTGGATGCGGTTAAATAGACTGACAGTTAAAAATAAGAAACTGCTTTTAGGATTCCTCACGGTCTTCGCTTGGGCGCTCAAGGCCTCGGCGCAAGACGCGGACCTTTCGGTCCGAATACTGGAAAAACTGAACCCCGCCTCGATCTTGATTCAAACCCCCTCGGGCCAGGGCCCTTGGGACGAAGTAAAATTATCACGTGGATTTTTGTGGGTCAACGGCAAAGCCCGTTCCGGGGCTCTTTGGGGCCGGGTCGGCGGTTTTTGTAAAATTAAAGTAAACCAAATGACCCGCGTTTATCCCGGGACCCTGTCCATTCGCTTGTTTAACGAGGCTTCGGGACCCGAACTTCAAATCCTCAACCACCCCAGCCTGGACGATTACGTGGCCTGCGTGTCCGCGGCGGAGTCGGACGACCCCCATGGCCTCTGGCCCGAGTACGACAAATCCCTCGCCGCGTTGGTGCGCCTCTACGCCCTCACCCACCGCATGCGGCATTTACGTTATGACTACTGCGACCTGGCCCACTGCCTCTTATATGAGGGGCTACCCCAACGAATGGACTATTGGCGCGACGTGGCCCAAACGGTCTCCGGGGTTCCCGCTCCCGCCGCCGGAACCCATCCCAATTATTATTTCCATCGAAACTGCGGCGGGACGCTGGATTCAGCCGGGGACATTTGGGGCGGCGCGTCCGAGCCCATTGCCCGGACCCGGGATGAGCTCAACGGCGAGACGCTGTGCCAAGGCGGGGCGTCTTATCGTTGGAAAACTTCCGCGCCCGCGCCCCAGGTGGAAAAAGCCCTGGTCGAAACGGCCGGCTTGCCTCCGGGAACGAAGTTATTATCCTGGCGGGTCTTGGAAAAAACCCCCGGCGGCCGCGATAAAACCTTCGAGGCGATTTTCACGGCCGCGGACGCTCCCCCCCGGGACAGGCGGATTAACGCGCAAAAGTTCATTTCCCAATTCGGCAAGGACAATGGCTGGCGGGTTTTTCCCAGCGCTTGGTTTACTTGGAAGCGATCCGGGGACACTTATTATTTTGAGGGGCGGGGCCAAGGCCACGGCGTGGGCCTTTGCCAGGACGGCGCCCTCGCGCTGGCCAAAAAAGGCTGGGATTGGCGGAAGATTTTGAGGTTTTATTTCCCGGAATTGGCTTTATAAAGGCCGCGGCATTCTCCGAGCTGATTCCCCGGATTTTCCGCATTTTTCACGGCCCGGGCAGGGTTTGCCGGCGGCGAGGGAAAACGAAACTTAAACTATTTTTTGTCCCCGACTTCTTTTTCCCTGAACGTTAATAAATTCAAGGCCGACTTCACGTCCGGGTCGCCCGGGTTCAAACGCAAGGCCGCTTCAAAAGCCGCCCGTGAATCCCGCCATTCCTTTTTTCGAAGCAAAAGACTTCCGAGTTGATAATCCAAATCGGAAGTGGGATAACCCTCGGCGACAGCCTGTTTGAGCGCGTCCAATTGGTCCTGATAGTGGACCGCGTAATTGTGGTCGTAATAAAACTGCGCCCGCCTCCGCCAATAACAGGATTCTAAAAACCGGTCCCCTTGAAGGATGGAAGGCGGTTGTTCAATTAGATTTTCCGCCGCCAAACAAGTCGCGTCCCCTTGGATATTGAAAATCCCCCGGCTGAGTTCCCGGAAATAATGATGGGCCTGGGTCCACCGGGTTAAAAGAGCGCGGTTGTCGGGGTTGACCGGAATGAGCCCCAACAGGGTCTTCCCCGAAGGGACGTCCGGGTCCAGCCAAAACCAGCGGGCGCCGGTAAATCGAGGGCTCAAAAAATCCCGATAGTCCACCGTGGTTAAAACCGCCGCCCATTGGGCCTTCGCGGGATCCAGTTTCGGATTCTCGGCGCAGTTGAAACCGTAGCTGGTGACAAAGGGCGTTTGGTCGAAAGCGCTTTGCGAAAATTCAGTGAAAATCAATCCGTTTCCAAAATGGACGCTGGTGTCTTTCAGTATTTTATAGGCTCTTATTTCGCCCAGGGGCAGGCCGCTTCGCGCCGCCGCGGCCGAATCCGGGTTTAGGCCATGGGCCCGGAGAACCGTGGTCCCATCCATTCCCGCGCTCAGAGCCGCCAAAATAAAAAAAGCCGCGCCGCGCCAGGGTATTGGGATTCGGGCCAAAAGGACCGCCAAACCCAGGGCGGTGATTCCCAAGAGAAAAGGAAGAACCTGGATCACCCGGAACATTTCCACGTTCATTGAAAAAAATCCAGGAAGCAGGCAAATGAAAAAGGACAGGGCCGTCCACCGGGCCCAGACTTTGGCCCTTTCGCGGTAAAGCTGGGCGGCTCCCAGGAAGAAAGCCGCCCCCCAAACAGGGTTTAACATCCCGCCGGAATCCGCGGTATAAATGGAGTCCCCTTCCAAGGTCCCCCAAAAAAGCGATGCCCCGTAAGAAACGATGGTCAAACCCTGCCGCGTCAAGGCAAACCACCCGCTCCAAGCCGCCATAGCCTCGATATGCTCGCCGTATCCCTCCCGCCAAACCCCGATGAAGAAAGGAATCAAGGCGGCGAAAAAAGGAATTCCAAAATAAAAGATCAAAACTCTATTTTTCCGGGCGTCGTTGAGCACGGACGCCCCGAAAGCGGCTATTAACGCCAAGGCCGCGAAGGGCCAGGGAGTAAAAGTCAGGGAGCCCAATCCGACGGCAAACCCCAATAACCCGGCCCATTTTTTCTTACGGGAAAAATCCGCCTCCTTTAAAAAAATCGCCAACAACCAAAGGCAAATACATTCCCAGGGCGGAATCAGCGCGCCCGCGTGGCACCAACGGCCAAAGTAAAAGGGCCAGAGGCTGAAAGCCATCAGGCAAAACCCGATGAAGCCAATGGATTTTGAGAAATAGGCGCGAAGGGCGAGATAAAAAAAACCGATGGTGAGCGTGGAAGCCAAAGCCGGTAAAAGCCACAGGGCCAAGAAGGGGGATTTGAATATCCTGAAAAAGAAGCTGAGAACCCAAACGAGGAGGGGTGGATTTTGGCCGAAGGTATAAAAAAAACGCCAAGACCATTTTTGATCCTGATCGATCGCCAAGACCCCGTACAACCCCTCATCCGTATTGGGCCAGGAAAAAAGGGTTTCCAAATGATAAAAACGGATAAAAACAGCGGCCAAACCCAAAAGAAACCAAACTCCGGTCGAGGCGGAGGGCAAAAAATCCCGGCCGGCCCATGAGTTCGGCTCCATGGGCCGCCGAGCGAGAAAAACCAGCGGCGCGAGGATTCCAAAAATGAATACGACTAATTTAATGGAAAGGGGCACCCCTGAATTTGAAAGAAGGAGGTTGGAAACGAGAAAAATAAAAAAACAAACCCAAGGAGCGTCATTGAAAAAATATTTTTTGAAGCCCATGCCATTGCCGTTCCCAATAAATTCAGGCCGCCATTGGAGCGGTTAGGTCAGATTGTGGTATTTCGGGAGCGACTTTAACTGAATTTCAAGCCTTTTCATAGTCTTGATGCAGGAGGGGCATATTCCAGGGGAAGAAATTTAACCCCCTCTTAATTCAGAACGACCACATGCCCCGATTGATGCCCTGCGACGGTTCCGGAGCTTATCTGCGCCCAATAAATGTACAAACCGGAAGCCACGGGTCTGCCGGATAAATTTTGAAGCTCCCAGGGAATGTCATTGATCCCAGCCGAACCCGGCAGTTTCATTTGATAAACCAATTCCCCGGTCACGTCGAAAATTTTTATGTCGATGAGAGCAGGCGCCGTCAGCCATAACCGCCAATGCAAAGCCTGGCCATTGCGGGAAATATTCGGCCAAACCGAAACCAACGGGCCGGGAGATAAAACCGGAGTAGGCGTGGGGGTCGCATCCGGCGGCCTGGTTTCGAAAGGCGCGGGGGTCAGTGTCTGCTCCGGATCCAAAATAACCGCTTGGCTTGAAAAGGCCTTCCCGGCCTTGGGCGTCGGCGTCTTGGTGGGCGTTTTTGTCGGGGTTTTGGTGGGAGTTTTCGTGATTGTCGGCGTGAAGGTTCGGGTAATCGTCGGCGTCTTGGTGAGGGTCGCCGTCGGGGCCGCGGGGGTTTTGGTCGGCGTTGCCGTCACCGTTGCCGTAGGGGTAATGGAGGCAGTCCGGGTTTTCGTCGGGGTAAAATTGGGGGTAGGCGTGGAGGTTTTGGTAGCGGTCATTGTCGGGGTCGGGGTCAAAGTCACGGTATTCGTGGGTGAGCTGGTCGGTGTTTTTGTGGGTGTAAGCGTGGCTGTGGGAGTCGGCGTCGCGGTTTGAGTGAAGGACGCGGTCGATGACGCTGTCGGGGTAACCGAGGCGGTGAAGGTCGCGGTGGGCGTTGCGCTCGGGGTCGCGGTTAATGTATCCGTGGGATCCGGCGTCGCTGAGGCGGTTGCGGAAGCGGTCCAAGTCTCCGTCGCGGTCTCCGTTGGAGTCGGCGTCTCGGTCGGGGTATCGGAAACAGTGAAGGTAGGTGTGTCGCTTGGAGTATCCGTGGGGTCCGGGGTTGGCGTCTGTGAAGCGGTATCGGTGGGGTCCGGCGTGGCCGAAGCCGTAGCGGAAGCGGTCCAAGTCTCCGTCGCAGTCTCCGTTGGAGTCGGCGTCTCGGTCGGGGTATCGGAAACAGTGAAGGTAGGTGTGTCGCTTGGAGTATCCGTGGGGTCCGGGGTTGGCGTCTGCGAAGCGGTATCGGTGGGGTCCGGCGTGGCCGAAGCCGTGGCGGAAGCGGTCCAAGTCTCCGTCGCAGTCTCCGTTGGAGTCGGCGTCTCGGTCGGGGTATCGGAAACAGTGAAGGTAGGTGTGTCGCTTGGAGTATCCGTGGGGTCCGGGGTTGGCGTCTGCGAAGCGGTATCGGTGGGGTCCGGCGTGGCCGAAGCGGTTAAGGTATCGGTTGGATCAGGGGTGGAAGTCCCGGTGGGGGTTCCACTGGGCGTCAAGGTCGGAGTCCATGAAAACGATGGAGTGGCCGTGGCGGTCCCGATGGGGGTCACTGTCGGTGTTTGATTCTGCCCCATCCGGAAACAAAAATCACCGTTCAGGTCGGAAGACCAGCTATTTCCCCCATCCTGGGAGATAAGCCCAAACCAATTAGCTCCCCCATAGCTTAAAGCCGGTTCCTCTGATGAAGTGCCTGAGGAACTACGCGTCTCGCCCCAACCGTAATCGAGGCTGTCGGTGGCGGCGGGAGCGCTCAAGGCAAAGATATAATTTCCGGGCGCCAAGACCACCGGCGAAATAGACTTGTCCACCCATCCGCCCGCCATGGGCACTTGGCTGGCCTGAGCCAGAATACCCGATTCCCCTGGAATGACCGTGTTATTCCCCGCGGTGCGAAATTCCCAATGGAGGTCATCAGCCGGAGGTCCGCCGAGGGCATTCACATAAGCGCCAACACTGGTAACCGTCATCGGATCGGGTCCCACCGAGAACTGTTCCGCCCTTACATATAGATTGTCAATTGCGTAACTCGTTTGCCCGTTGTAAGGATTGCCCTCTATAGCGCCCGAGGAATAATTAATCTCAAAAATAGGTTGCAGACCATTCACGGTCCAACCCGATCCGGTATTGGACAGGAAATTTAAGGCCGAATCTTGCACCAAATCGAAAGGATAATACCGGTTTAAGGGGGCGGTTCCTGCCACGAAGCCCACCATATTTGAAGTCGCCAAAGAATTCCCCAAACCGCTCCATTGGAGGACCAAGTGGTATACATTCCCTGAAATAAGTTGGACCGGAACGCTGAAATTAAATTGCTGCCAGCCAGCGAAACCGCTCATCGCAACCGGGTTGGAAATATCGCAATAGGGAACGCCATTGGGGTTACCGCCTTGATCGCCCTGGATCGAAAGAACATATGATGGATTGCCCACAGCCGAACTAAAAAGAAGTTTTACCGAAGCCACCGAATCCGTTCTTTGGGCGGTAAATCGGCTGGAAAAGACCAAGGAGTTATTATTGAAAGACTTGATGGTCGATGACGTAGCCAAGAATTGATTTCCCATGTAGGTTCCCGGGGTAGGGGTACTCGTAGCGGTGAAAGTGGGGCTCGTCCCAAAGTTTAGACAAGGCAACGGCGTAAAGGTGATGGTGGGCGTGAGGGTCGGCGGCAGGGCAAAGGTCGGCGTCGGGGTGCAGGTCATGCTCCCGCAGGAAGGCGGAGCGAGTTGGAAGTCATAAGCCCGCTTGACCGCCCAGACCGCGTTGGCCCGCATATAGTAAGGCGCCCGCATATTGGTCAAGCCGGCCTGCCAGGCTTCCGGCGTGCGGAACCACCATTGGCCCAGATTCCAAACCGTATTGTAGACGCTGCTGCCGATGTCGGCGGCCTGAGTGGTCATTCCCTGTTGGACCATCCCCGCCACGATGCCCCAATTAGTGCCGGCCCAGACCTCCTCGCTTTCGTTATCGGAAAAATTCTGCGTTCCGTTGCCGTTCAAGATATTGACCGCCCCATGGGCCCCGCCGTCGAATCCCGACCAATTGGCATCGTGCACTTTTTGCCAGGCGCTGACGGCATGGGCGTCCGACACGATTCCCGGCAGGCCGCAGGCCTTGGCGTACCACTGGCCGCAAAGCTGGTCCGCCATAATCCGGCCCACCCCGGAAACGCCCGCGCCGCTGCCCGTATCAATGTTGTAATAACTGCCGTTCCATAATAAGGATTCAAAATTGGGCTGGGCCGCGTTGAACCAGGACTGGTAAGTGGCGGCAAGGGTCGGGTTGCCTTCGGCCAAGGCGATTTGCTGGGCCGCCTCGCAGGCCGCCAGGAAAAGACCGCCGCAATAGGCGGAATTACCCGTCAAATTAATGGTGTCATAAGTTTGGTCCGGACCGCTGTCCACCGGAAGACCGCTGGCGTCACATTCACTGTGGACCTTATTCATGGCCGTCTGAATCGCGGGCCAGCAATAATTGAGGAAGGTGGTATCCGACGCTCCGGTCAAATTCCAATCCCGGTAGACCATCAAAACCAGTTTTGAATTCAAGTCTTTCCAATTCAGCGCGCTGGTGCCGTAGGAATCCCATTGTTGGAAAACGCTGATCGGAGCGCCAAAATCATGGGCGCAGCTGCCCAGAGGGGCGGGCCGATCGGATCGGGTCGTGGTCACGCTATCGCAAAACTGCTCGACTTCCTGCTTGTCCACATTGGGCCACAGTTGAGCCAATGCCCAGGAAGCGTAAAAGCGGACATCCGAGGTCCCGTAAAAAGGATAGATATAACTTTCCAAACTGGAAAACATGTCCTCATTCGGATTATCTAATTGTCCGGAAGCCGCCCCCGCTTCCCACATGGTTCCACCGGCGAAATAATAATAAAGCTCATTGAACAGGGCGGATTTCAACCAATCCGGGTAAGCCTGGCTCAAGACGCTGTTCTGCCAACTGTCAATTGAGGCTTCCCAAGCTTGGTAGTTGTTCAGCGCGTCATTGGCGATGGAAAAAGAATTAAGCCCGGTCCGCCCGTAATAACGGGTGTATTCCCGGTACCAGGAAGCGGTGCCTGGCTGGCAAATGGGAAGGTCCCAAGCCAACACAATTGGAATTTTGACCGATTGACCGGGGGCCAGGGTGACTTTGAAGGCAATCGCGCCCGTGATAGTGGAGGTTGAAGTCTTGTTCAGTAATCCGGCGCTTGAAAAGGTCGACTGCAGTGTGGCCAAGGTCCCCGTTTGATAAGTGACGTTAACGCCGGCTGAGCTTTGGGTGGCGATCGTAAATTCACCGGTGTTCGCGAGGGTGCCCACTCCGCCCGAACGGCTCAACACAATCCCCGTATTGTTTCCTAAAATCGAAACCGCCGAGGTATTGCCTCCGAAAGTATTATCCCACGTCAACATCACGGCCACATCGCAGGACACCGTCTTGCTGTTGGTGACGTCCCATTCATAAATCCCTTCGGGATAACTGGTCCTCTGATAATCCCCGGGGATGATCGGGGAAAACTGGGTCAGCTTCGCCTCACAAGGAAAGTCCGTTCCGAAATAATCCACCCAAGCTTTGGGAAAAAGCGAGTAATACTTTGCCTGGCCGGCGCCAAGACCAGCGGCGTCCAGTTTTCTCGTGACGGCGGTCTGATTGATTTGCTTCTGGTACATGTAGAAACCGCAATTGGTGTCGATCGTGTAGGGCAGATTGGTAACCGTGGAGGGAGCCGCCGCGATTTTTAAGCGCCCCAAATAGAAATCGCCCGCGAAATTCCGGGTAATGGTGCCAGCGCCCAATCCCCCGATCGGGGCGCCGTCAATGTAGCTGGTATTGCCCGCGATATCGGTGTTCCAAGCTTGGGAGGGGATGTTGGTGATGGCCCACAAAGAGTGGACGGACAGGAAAAAAGCAATGAAGGACGAGGAAAACAGAAAAATGGACGGAACTCGTTTTAGAGCCATACGGAACCTCAAATAAACAGCCGGTTTTATATTTGAAAAAAATAATGATCTAAATAGCTTCTATGTCGAAGCATTCTATATGGACAAACTTAAACGGCAAGTTAATTAATTGTCACTAATTTTATACGGATTAGGCGAGGTTGTGGTATTCCTGGAGCGACTTCACCCGGATCTCATGCTTTTTCATGGCCTCAATGCCGTTGACGGCGGCGGCGCAAGCCGAGAGCGTGGTAATGCAGGGCACGTTGTAAACCACCGCCGTGCGGCGGATTTGGAAATCATCCGACCGGGGCCCCTTGCCCGCGGGCGTGTTAAAGATCAGTTGGATTTCACCGTTCTTAATGAGGTCGACCACATTGGGTCTTCCCTCGTGCACCTTGCGCACCACGGTCACTTCCATTCCGTTGGAAATCAAAGCCTGCGCCGTGCCTTGGGTGGCCACCAGTTTTAAACCCATGTCCGAAAGCCGCTTGGCGATGAAGATCACCGAACGCTTGTCCTTATTCTTCACCGACACAAACACCGTTCCCTTCATGGGCAAAGACGAGTTCGCGCCCATCTGGCTTTTGGAAAAAGCCATGCCGAAATCGGTGTCGATGCCCATCACTTCGCCGGTAGATTTCATTTCAGGGCCCAAAACCGTATCCACGCCCGGGAAGCGGTTGAAGGGAAACACGGATTCTTTCACGGCCACGTGTTTGAGATAGGAAACTTCTTTTATCTTGAGCAGAGCGATGCTCTTCCCCGCCATCAGGCGGGCCGCCACCTTGGCCCAGGAAGTTCCCGTGGCTTTCGAGACAAATGGCACGGTGCGGGAAGCCCGGGGATTCACTTCCAAGACATAAACCATGTCGTTCTTGATGGCGTACTGCACGTTCATCAACCCCTTCACCTTCAAAGCCAAGGCCATTTCTTTGCTGTGCTTTTTGATCGCCGCGATCTGGTCCTCGCGCAAGGTATAGGGCGGAATCACGCAGGCGGAGTCGCCCGAGTGGATGCCCGCTTCCTCGATATGTTCCATGATGCCCGCCACCAATACTTCTTTGCCGTCAGACACGCAATCCACGTCCACTTCCAAGGCGTCTTCCAAAAAGTGGTCGATCAAGATGGGCTTGTCAGGAGCCGCTTCCGCCGCCTTTTGGACAAACTCGTCCAAGGATTCTTCGTCATATACGATTTCCATGGCCCGCCCGCCCAATACATAAGAAGGACGCACCACAACGGGATAACCGACCTTGCGGGCCACGGGTTTGGCCTGCTTCACGTTCATGGCGATGCCGTTGTCCGGCTGACGGATCTTGAGGCGCTTGAGCAAAGCCCCGAAAAGCTTGCGGTCTTCCGCCACATCAATGGATTCCGGCGAAGTGCCGATGATGGGGGCTCCCGCTTGTTTGAGCGGCACCGCCAGTTTTAGAGGCGTCTGGCCGCCGAATTGGACGATAACGCCTTTGGGTTTTTCCCGATCCAAAATGTTCATCACATCCTCAAAAGTCAAAGGCTCAAAATAAAGCCGGTTGGACGTGTCGTAGTCGGTCGAGACCGTTTCCGGGTTGTTGTTGACCATAATGACTTCATATCCGTCGGCTCGAAGCGCGAAGGCGCCGTGCACGCAGCAATAGTCGAACTCAATTCCCTGGCCGATGCGGTTGGGGCCGCCGCCTAAGATCATGATCTTTTGCTCTTTAGTCGGAGGGGCTTCGGTATCTTTTCCGGCGAAGGACGATTTACCTAATTCATAAGTGGAATAAAGGTAAGGCGTGAAAGCCTCAAATTCGCCGGCGCAGGTATCCACCATCTTATAGACCGGTTTGACGCCTTTGAGTTTCCGATAGCTCCGGACCGCGGTTTCCTTCGCCTTACACAGGAACGCCAATTGGACGTCGGAGAACCCCATGGCCTTGGCTTGGCGCAAAAGATCTTCCGGCAGTTTAGTCGTGAGTTTTCCCGATTTGGCCGTGGATTTTTCCAGCGCCTTTTCCATGTCCACGATTTCTTTCAGCTCATTCAAGAACCAAGGGTCGATGGCGCACAATTTGTAAATCTTATCCACGTCATAACCCTGCCAAAAAGCCTGGCGGATAAAAAAGTGGCGGATGGAGGTCGGCTTACGCAGTTGAGCTTCCAAAAGGTCTACCGGCAATTTCCCCGGTTTGCGGACACCGGTCTTTTGCCAGCGGCCGTCCTTGAATTCACGGCCCTCGGCCCCATAACCCGTACTGCCGGTTTCCATGGACCGAAGCGCCTTTTGGTAGCTCTCTTTAAACGTGCGGCCGATCGCCATGGTTTCCCCCACGCTCTTCATGGAGGTATTCAGGATATCCTCGGCATCGGGAAACTTTTCAAAGGTGAAGCGCGGGATTTTGGTGACCACATAATCGATGGAAGGCTCGAAAGCCGCCTTGGTATATCGGGTGATGTCGTTAAAGATTTCATCCAACGTGTAACCCACGGCCAGTTTGGCCGCGATCTTAGCGATGGGAAATCCGGTCGCTTTGGAGGCCAAGGCGGAAGACCGGGAGACCCGGGGATTCATCTCGATCACCACCATGCGGCCTGTCTTCGGGTCCACGCCGAACTGGATGTTCGATCCACCCGTATCCACGCCGATCTCCCGGATGCAGGCGATGGAGGCGTCGCGCATGCGTTGATATTCTTTGTCCGTCAGGGTTTGCGCCGGGGCCACGGTGACCGAGTCACCGGTGTGAATCCCCATGGGGTCCATGTTCTCGATGGAGCAGATGATGACCACGTTGTCTTTCAGGTCCCGCATCACTTCCATCTCATATTCTTTCCAACCCAAGGCCGATTCCTCGACCAAGCATTGGTGGATGGGCGAAAGGTCGATTCCCTTCGAGAGAATTTCCTCAAACTCTTGGCGGTTGTAAGCGATACCGCCGCCGGTTCCGCCCAGCGTGAAGGCGGGACGGATAATGACCGGGAAACCATTGCCTTCGGCGAAGCCAATTCCCTCTTCAAGCGTGTGGACGGTCAGTGATTTCGGAAGATCGAGCCCGATCTTGAGCATGGCTTCTTTAAAAAGTTGGCGGTCTTCGGCCTTTTTAATGGCGGCCAAATTGGCGCCAATGAGTTCTACTTTGAATTCGTTCAAGGTGCCGTTTTCGGCGAGGGCCACCGCGATATTGAGTGCCGTCTGCCCTCCCAAGGTCGGAAGCATGGCATCGGGCCGTTCCCTTTCAATGATCTTACGGACGACTTCAGGCGTGATGGGTTCCACATAGGTGCGGTGGGCGAATTCCGGGTCCGTCATGATCGTAGCCGGGTTGGAGTTGATCAAGATGACCTCAAAGCCCTCTTCTTTGAGCGCTTTGCAACCTTGGGTTCCGGAGTAGTCAAATTCACAGGCCTGGCCGATGATGATGGGCCCGGCCCCGACGACAAGAATTTTTTTGATGTCAGTTCGTTTAGGCATTTTTTTCCACCAGTTCTCTGAACATTTTGAATAAATAATCCGCGTCATGCGGTCCGGGCGAGGCTTCCGGATGATATTGCACGCTATAGACCGGCTTGTGCTTCAAGGCCAATCCCTCGCTGGTGTTGTCCGAAAGGTTCAAGTGAGTGGACTCCACTTCATCCGGATTCAGGCTTTCCGTTTCCACGCAAAAGCCGTGGTTTTGGCTGGTGATCTCGACCTTCTTGGTAAAGAGGTTCAGTACCGGCTGATTTCCGCCCCGATGGCCGAACTTCATCTTGTAGGTCTTGCCGCCCATGGCCAACCCCAAAATTTGATGCCCCAAGCAGATGCCGAAAATCGGCATGTTGCGGTGGATCAGCTGGCGGACCGTGTCGACCACGTAAGGTACGCCCTCAGGGTCGCCGGGACCATTAGAAAGAAAAACGCCTTTCACATGGGCGTCCATCAAGGCCTCCACCGGCGTGGTGGCCGGGAAAACCGTCACATCAAATCCCTGTGCGGTTAATTGACGAAGGATGTTGTATTTGATCCCGCAATCGAGAGCGGCGATTTTGATTCTAGCTTTGCCGTTGCTCTTGTGTTCCTGCTGAAGGTTTAATTGCTTTTCAACTCCCAACTCTGAACCCCCAACTCCTAACTCATTGAGATCGTAAGGAAGTTCCGTCCAGTGGTAGGGCCGGTCGCAAGTGACTTCTTTTACCAAATCCCGGCCAACCAGCCCCGGACTGTCCTTGGCTTGTTTGACCAACTTTTTGGGATCCAGTTCAGTCGTCGAGAGGACGCCCTTCTTCGAGCCGAATTCCCGCAAATGAGCGGTCAAGGCCCGGGTGTCGATGCCCTCGATGCCGATGATATTGTTCTTTTTCAGGTAATCGGCCAGACTCGAGGTCATGCGGTAGTTGGAAGGATGTTTACAATATTCCTTCACGATGAAGCCTTCGACGAAAGGCTTGCGGGACTCGATATCCACGTGGTTCACGCCGTAATTGCCGATCATGGGATAGGTCATGGTGACCATCTGGCCCTTATAAGAAGGATCGGTCAAAATTTCCTGATAGCCCGTCATGGACGTGTTGAAGACGACTTCGCCGAAGGACTTTCCTTCCGCGCCAAAAGACAATCCCTCAAACCAAGTACCATCTTCGAGCGCCAAAACCGCTTTTTTCATTTTAGAAGCCACCCAAAACCCCTTAGATTTTTTTCACCGCCAAGACACCAAGTCCGCCAAGAACTACAAAAGCATTAAGTTTTTCTCAAAATCAGACTTTGCCGTCCTTGGCATCTTAGCGTCTTTGCGTGAGCCGTTTTTGTTGGCTTAATCTTCTCGTTCGTACTTCACTATTCCACTCACAATCGTGACTTCCGCCCAACCTTTAAGAGCCCAGCCATTAAACGGACTGTTCTTGCCTTTGCTTTTGAATTTGGTGGAGTCTACTTTTTTCTCATTTTTGATATCGAAGATCGCCACATCCGCGTCCGCGCCCTCCGACAAGGTGCCTTTGGGGATGCTTACGATTTTGGAAGGTCCCACCGTCAGCATTTCAATGGCCCGGGACAAGCTCACGACCCCGGGTTCCACCAAGTGGCTGTAGGTCAGGGCAAAAAGGGTTTCCAGCCCCACGATTCCGAAGGCGGCTTGGTCAAACTCGCATTGTTTTTCCGTGCCCGCGTGCGGGGCGTGGTCGGTGGCGATGCAGTCAATGACGCCTTCCTTGATTCCTTTGCGGATGGCTGCCACGTCTTCCTCGCCGCGTAGCGGCGGGTTCATCTTGAAGTTGGCGTTGTAGTTTTTGATCGATTTGTCCGACAGGCTCCAGTAATGGGGCGCGGTTTCGGCGGTGACCGCCAGGCCCTTTTTCTTGGCTTGCCGCACCAACTCCACCGACCCGGCCGTGGAAAGATGGGCCACATGGAACTTGGCTCCCGTCATCTCCGCCAGCAGGATGTTGCGGGCCACCATGACCGTCTCGGACGCCGCCGGGATTCCCCGAAGCCCCAGGACGGTTGAGGGCGCGCCTTCGTTCATGACCCCGTTATTGGAAAGATGCATGTCCTCGCAATGCTCGATCACGACCAGGTCTTGGGTCTTGGCGTATTCCATCACCCGGCGCATCAGCTCCGCGTTCATCACCGGCGCGCCGTCGTCGGACAAGGCCACCGCGCCCGCCCGCTTAAGCTCGCCGATCTCCGCCATCTCGGCGCCTTCCCGGCGCTTGGAGATACAACCCACCGGAAACACGTGGCAGTAACCTTCTTTTTCGGCCTTCGCCTTAATGAAGTAAACGATGGTCTGGTCGTCGATGGGCGGGTTGGTGTTGGGCATGCAGGCCACCGAGGTGACCCCGCCCGCGACAGCGGCGTGGGTACCGGTGGCGATGGTTTCTTTATACTCAAACCCGGGCTCCCGCAAGTGCACATGGATGTCGACCAGGCCCGGCGTGACGATCTTGCCCTTGGCGTCGATCACTTGATCGGCTTTGACCTTGAGATTTTTGCCGACCTTCTCAACCTTGCCATCCTTGAGGAAAACATCCGCTTCGCCGTCGAGTTGATTCGCCGGATCGATGACGTGGCCGCCCTGGATGAGGATTGACTTCATAAACGCGCTCCATTTTCACCGCCAAGACGCCAAGCGCGCCAAGTCCGGATTAAAGATTTTAGAGAAGAAATATTTTCGGTGTCCCAAATCGATTTATCTGTAACGCCTCTCTTGGCGGACTTGGCGTCTTGGCGGTTAATTGGTTTCATTTTTTTCGCCTTGGAGCAGGTACAAAACCGCCATTCGGACCGCGACCCCGTTGGTGACCTGTTCGTCGATCACCGATGCCGGCCCGTCGGCCACGCCGGAGGATATTTCCACCCCGCGGTTCATGGGCCCGGGATGCATCACGATGGCGCCTTTTTTGGCCCGTTTCAGCCGCTCGTTGGTCATGCCGTAAAGCATGGAATATTCGCGGATGGTGGGAAACAGATTTTTCTTTTGCCGCTCGAGCTGCAGCCTCAGCACATAAACCACGTCGGTCCCGTCCAGGGCCTTGTCCAGGTCGTGAAAAACTTCGACTCCCATTTTTTCAATTCCCATCGGAATGAGCGTGGGCGGCGCGCAAACCCGGACCCTGGCCCCGAGCTTGGTAAGGCCGTGGATATTGGACCGGGCCACCCGGCTGTGGGCCACGTCGCCCACGATGGTGACGGTGAGGCCCTCGATTTTGCCTTTGTGCTCGCGGATGGTGAAAAGGTCAAGCAAGCCTTGGGTCGGGTGCTCATGGGAACCGTCTCCCGCGTTGATGACGGAGGCTTTCAAGACATTCGACAGCATCTGGGGCACGCCCGAGCAGGAATGCCGCACCACGATCGCGTCGATGGTCATGGCTTCCAGCGTTTTGACCGTGTCAATCAAGGTCTCGCCCTTGACTAGCGACGAGGAAGCGGTTTGGACGTTCAGGATGTCGGCGCTCATGCGCTTGGCGGCCAGTTCAAAGGAAACCCGGGTGCGGGTGGAAGGCTCTTGGAAGAAAAGCACCACGGTGCGGCCCCGCAAGGCCGGCACTTTTTTTACCGAACGGGTCGAGACTTCTTTCAGCGAGGAAGCCGTATCCAAAATCATTTGGATCTCGGCGGCAGTGAGTTCCTCAAGCGTGAGCAGGTCTTTGGAGCGCCAATTCATACGGCCCACCAACCGCTCACGCAAAGACGCAAAGACGCTAAGAACGACGAAGCTCTTAGGGAGGCATCGAACAAAAATCTTTGCCTTCCTTGGCGTCTTTGCGTCTTAGCGTGCGTAGTTTTTTTCATTCGGCGCCTTCTTTTTCCGCGATGACGACTTCATCCACGCCGTCTTTTTCTTTGACCCGGACCAGCACTTGTTCTTTTGAGGACGAGGGTATGTTTTTGCCGACATAATCGGCGTGGATGGGGAATTCCCGGTGGCCCCGGTCCACCAAAACCGCCAGTTGAATGGCCAAAGGTCTTCCAAAGTCGATGATTTCATCGATGGCCGCCCGCGCCGAGCGCCCGGTATAAAGCACGTCATCCACCAGGATGACCTTTTTTTTGTTCACGTCGAAGGGCAGTTCGGTTTCCTCAGGCGCCTTTTCGGGCTTATGCGTGCCGGCGTCGTCGCGGTAAAAGGTGATATCCAGCGCCCCAAAGGGAACCCCGTGGCCTTCGATGGATTTGATCTTGGCGGCCAGCCGCTCGGCCAAAACCTCGCCCCGGCTCTTGATGCCGACCAAAACCAAGTCCTCGATGCCCTTATTGCGCTCCAAAATCTCGTGGGCGATGCGGGTCAAGGCCCGCTCCATATCCTGGGCTTCCAGAACCTTGGCTTTGATCTTGGGGGTCATGACGGCATCCCCCTTTGGGCAATAAAAAACCCTTCCACCGGTAAATAACCGGGAAAGGGTTTGAGGGACCAATCAATTGTGCGCGGGCAAGCGAGCGCCATGCTTTTATTCCTTAGGGGTCTCACAGGACCCGTTTAAAGGCTGATTGAATTATACGTGTCTTAAGACTTCTGTCAAGACCGACCCGGCGCGCTTAAACTTGCGTGGAAGCCGCCATCCAAGAATCCATTTGAGCGAGAAATTTTTTGAGGTTTCTTCGGTTCTGTCCCCAGTCGCCCCGGCCCGCCCTGGATTGGGAGGTGGCTTCCAGCTTGGTGGTCCCGTCCAAACCCTGGACGATATAGATATTAACGTCTTCCATCCACAGGGGTAAAAAGCCCTGGCGTAAAACGTGGACCCGGCCCTGGTTTTCCCGGTATTCCTGGACCGTCCAACCCTTCAATCGGGCCACCACCTCATAGACGGCCTTTCCCACCTCTTCCTTGGATTTCGCGTAACGGCGGGGGTGGAAAAAGGCTTCCGGGTCGCGGGGGGAAGTCACGTAGATATTTTTCGTGAACAAATCGCTTAATTTCACTCGCATCCGCCCTCAAGCCGGCATTTGAAAACCAAGCTTGGAAATTTTTTCTTTCAGCCGCTGGATCTCGGCCTGAAACTCTTCCGGATCCTTGGCGTAACGCAGTTCCTCGAGCAGATACTCGTAGATCAGGCAAAGGAAACCAATCAAATTTCGGCGGGGGCCGGGGTCATTATCCGTGGCCTCAATCATCTCATCCAACAGCCGGTAAAACCGGGTGAAGACCGCGATATCGATGCGTTTTTGGATCTTCACCAGCCCCAACATCTCGATCATGAGCTTGTCCATCTCTTCTTCCAATTGGATCGACTTCAACCTTGGGCCCATCATCAAGGCCAGCGGCGTTTTTTCAAAAAGAACCTGGGCGGCTTTTTGGATGTCCTTAAATTCCGAGAAAACCCGGAGCGAGTGGATGAGTTCCCCGGCGGTTTGAAAATCACCGGCGCCGAGGCTGGATTTGTAGTCGCGGATTTTACATCCCTCAATCCGGGCCAAGGCGATGGCCACGCTGGCCGCCAGGGCGATTTGGAGCGGATCGCCCCATTGGTCTTCCCCGTCGCCGGCCAGGATGCCCGCCCGCAAGCCCTTTTCTTCCTCGGGAAGAAAATCCTGGTTGGGATCGATCTCATAAATGATCATCTTGATTTTGGGGGTTTGGTTTTTGAAGCCGATAAAAAGGATCGGACACTGGGTCCCGCACAAAAACTCGCCGTCCAACTGGATCTTTTTGTCGTCCTCGTCGATTTCCACCCTCAAGTCCGGGCCGGTGGGCAGGGACAATAGTTCCATCATGGCCTGGCTCGAATGGTAGAGCAGGTCGCCCAATAAGAATTCTTTTTTGAATCGAACGGATAAATCAAGATTCATGAGCTTCCTTCTCCAGAAGGTGCCCCGATTTTACCCGGCGGAGGCTGAATGAACAGGCCTTTTTTCCTGAAAAGTTTTAACCCGAGGCGAAAGCAGAGCTGGGGTTCGACGGCATTGCGGGGAGCGTCTTTCATGGGTGTTAGCGACGAAGCAACCTCAGTTAGTGGGTATTTAATATGCCTTTGGAGATGGCCGTCCGCCGCAAAGTGAACACAATCCATGAACTGGGGTCGCTTCGCCACAAAGTTCGTCCCTCGCAACGACAAAACACGGCAAAATCAGGAAAAAGGAACTCCGGTATATAAATCCAAAAGTTTTGTCCTCGAAGGTCGCCGGGGACTCGAATTCCAAGCGGCCGCGCCGTCCTCCTGCTAAAATCAAGCGGTTGTCCCACATTCAGCAACCGGAATGAACTCCCGTGAAAAAGAACTCTTTAAAGATCGCCCAAGTCATCGCCTCCAAGGGCTGGGGCGGCCGGGAAAAAGTGCCCCTGCTTTTCGCCGAACAATACCGCCGCTTGGGCCACCAAGCCGTCCTTTGGACCAACCCGGATACTTCCTTAGGGCAGGAAACCGTCCGCCAGGGTTTCCCGCTTTTCCCTTATCGTTTTCGGTCCTACCTGAATCCCAGCGGGTTTTGGGATACCGCCCGCGCCCTTTTGAAATTCAAGCCCGATGTCATCCACGTCCATCATTCCCGGGACCTTTGGTTTTTGGTGCCCATCTTGCGCGCGTTTAAGTGGAAAGGCCCCCTGCTGCTTTCCAAGCATGTGGAGTCCCGGGTCCAAAAAAAAGACCCCCTGCACCGCTTCCTCTATGACCGCGTGGACCGGGTTTTAGGATGCTCGACCATGATCCGGGAGAATGTGATTGAGACCTGCCCGGTGGACCCGGAACGGGTGGCCGTGGGCTACGCGCCGGTGGACACGAAGCGCTTCCAATTTCACGCGGCCCAACGCGAGAAAATCCGCGCGGCTTGGAGGATGGAAAAAAATACTATTGTGGGCATGGTGGCCCGGCTTACGCCCGGCAAGGGCCAGGAACTTCTTTTAAAAACCGCGGCCTTGATGGTGAAAAAAAATCCTAAGCTTCGGTTCAAGGTCGCCGGCCAAACCGCGCCGGATGAGAAAAATTACGCCGAAGGGCTTTTTCGCCTCAAAAAAGAATTGGGTTTGGACGGTTTGTTTGATTACGAAGGCTACGTGTCCGACATTCCGGGCTTTTTATCCGCCTTGGACATCGCGGTCCATGGCGCTCCGGCGGAGTCTTTCGGATTAGCCATCGTGGAAGCCATGGCCTGCGAAAGGCCGGTCATCGCCCGCGCCGGGGGCGGGGTCGGCGACATCCTCAATACCGAGGTGATCCACTCCCGCGGCGGAATTTTAATGGAGTCGGACAATCCGGCGGATTGGGCCAAAGCCTTGCTGGCCCTCGCGCGCGCGCCGAAGGATTTGACGCGGCTCGGGAAATCCAACCGCAAAAGCGCGCTTCGCTTCAGCCTGGAAACCCTCAGCCAATTGAACATGGATTTTTACCGGAAGTTATTGGAAAAGAAAAATCAAAAGACCTATTAGCAATGATGAACGCAGATACACGCGGATTAAACAAATTCAAATGGTTCACAAATCTTCTATCGGCTTCCATCTGCGTTCGCGTCGCTTCCTCATTTAGAAGTTAGGGGAGAGCGACATTGTCCCGGGTATCTTTAACCACAATATGGAATCCCGGGATATCATTGCTAATTTTTTTGCCGGAAGACTTTAAAACCAATGCACCGCTGATTTTTCCTTCAGGAAAGCTTTTTCCACCGAAACGGCGATCTTGCCCATCATTTCCACCGTATTGACCGGGTCCTCGCCGATGGCGGTCTCGCCCGAGAGCATGACGCCGTCGGTTCCGTCCAAAATGGCGTTGGCCACGTCGGTGACTTCCGCCCGGGTAGGGCGGATGTTGTGGGTCATGGATTCCAGCATCTGGGTGGCCGTGATGACCGGCACCCCGGCCCAGTTGGCCTTGGCGATGAGCCGCTTTTGGAGGATGGGCATGGTCTCAATGGGAACTTCCACGCCCAAGTCGCCCCGGGCCACCATGATTCCGTCGGTGACCTTGAGGATGGAATCGATGTTGCGGATGGCTTCCGAACGCTCAATTTTGGCGATGATCTTGACGATTTTCCCCCGCTTGCTGGCGAAGGCGCGAACTTTCAGCAGATCGGCTGCCCGTTGGACAAAGGAAACCCCGAAGAAGTCCACCCCCTCCTTCATGCCGTACTCCAAAATCTCCAGGTCATGGGGTGTCACAGGGTCCACGAAAAGCTTCGCCGAGGGAAGGTTCAATCCCTTGTGGGTGAACAATTCCCCGCCCACCAGCACCTTACATTCCACCTCGGTCCCCTTGACCGAAAGGACCAGCAGTTGCATGAAGCCGTCATTGAGGTAGATCACGCTCCCCTTCTTCACGCTTTGGGTAAGCTGGGGATACTCGATGGGGATATGGGCCACGTTGCCGGAAATTTTTCGGGTGGTGAGCCAAACGGTCTTGCCATGCACCAGGTTCACGGGCTCGTGCCGCAATTGGCCTACGCGGATCTTGGGGCCCGGCAGGTCGGCCAAAATTTGGCAGGGGCGCTTGGTTTTGAGGGAAGCCTTGCGGACGCGGTGGATGTCCTCGCCGTTCTTCTCAATGGTGCCGTGGGCGAAATTGATCCGGGCCACGTTCATGCCGGCCACCAGAAGTTTTTCCAGCATGGCGTCGGAGCGGCAAGCGGGGCCGATGGTGCAAACCAGCTTGGTTTTGGGATGGACACGATTCATGAGGCCTCCGTTGGATTAACTCTTTGGTTTCTTCGGCGCCTGATAGCCGAGCCGCTTCAAAACTGACTCGTCCTTGCGCCAATTCTTAAGGACTTTCACCCATAATTCCAGGAAAACTTTTTGGTCAGTCAGGGCCTCAATCTCTTTTCGCGCCGCCGTCCCAATGGCCTTGAGCTGTTTGCCCCCGGCTCCGATTAAAATACCCTTTTGGCTGTCTTTTTCGGCGTAAATCGTCGCTTGGATCAGGATCGGCTCGGGCGGTTGCCGCTCTTCATATTTTTCCACCACGACGGCCACGCCGTAAGGAATTTCGTCTTTTAACTGCAAAAAGCACTGTTCCCGGATCAATTCGGAAGCGATTTCCCGCATGTTCTTGTTGGTCAATTCTTCCGGCGGGAAAAGCGCCGCCTGCCGGGGCAGCACCCGCTTAAGCTCCGTAATGATGTCCTTCACGCCCTTCCCCGTCAGGGCGGCCATTGACCGGATGGGCCAATCCCCCAGTTCCTTGCGGACCTTGTCGGCCACCGCCCCCACCCGGGTCAAGGCCACCTGATCCACCTTGTTCAAAACCACCCAGGCGGTCTTTTTAAAACTTTTAAGCCACTCGGCCACCAGCCGTTCCTCATCCGTAATCCCTAGGCGCACATCGATTAAAAATAACGCCGCGTCGGCTCCGTCCAAAACTTCCTCAACTTCATGAAGCATAAATTTGGAAAGTTTGTTCTTCGGCTGATGGATTCCCGGCGTGTCATAAAAAACGATCTGACATCCCTCTTCCTGGTAAATGCCCGCCATGGAGCCCCGGGTGGTTTGGGGCCGGGGCGACACGATGGCCAGCTTGTGGCCCATGGCGGTATTCATAAAGGTCGACTTGCCCACATTGGGCTTTCCTAAAATCGCCACCGCGCCGCAAATAAAGTCCTCGGGCGGGGTCAAATCCGCTTGGGGGACAATGTCCATTTCGCTCATTTAAGCCGCCTCGAGGGGACGGGCAATGTCAAAAACCCGGGCCTCAGGAAGTTTGAAACGGCTCATCATTTGTTTGGGATAGTCCAGCACGCAGGTTTTGGCCGGATCATGGCCGTCCGAGCCCACGGAAAATTTTAAACCCGCCGCCACGCCTTTTTGCATCAACCGGTCGTAAGGCGTTTTCCAACGGTTGGAAATTTCCATGGCCACGCCTTGTTTTAAAAGAAGCGCGATCAACTGGTCTTCCCACCATTCGGGGAAAACATCCTCGGGCTTGCCGAGCGCCAGGGGCGGCAACATGGTGCAATGGCCCAGGATGTCATACTTTTGGGTTTGGTATTCCCGGGTCAAAATTTGAAGGTGGGTTTTAAAAAAAAGATCCAGGTCCTTGATTTGCTCCAGCGGATTGTAGTCCGGCTTTTCCCCTTTGATGAATTGAATCAAGGGACTGAAACCGAGCCTCACCCCCGCCACTTCCATGCCATGGACGCTTCCGATCATATAATCAAACCGGGCCCTGGTTTCAGGCTGGACTAAAAAGCTTCGACCCAAATCCATTTCCAATCCCCGGGCCACCGGATATTGGGAAAGAAAATCAGCGTAAGCCAGCAAGCGGTCGTTGGAATTGAGATATTCCCCCAGCCCCGCGTGGTCCGAAAGCCCCACCCGCACCTTCTCGATTTTGGACTTTTCCAAAACCTGCTCAATGGATTGGCGCCCATCCGACCATTCGGCGGTATGATTATGACAGTCTAATAAATTCACGAAACCCTTCCAAAACAGCAGATAACTGCAAAACATTTATCCGTGAAACGGGCCCCACGCGTTAGCGAGGGATTGTGACAGTCTAAGTAGTTCAAAAAAACCTCGGATCATTTACCGCAGAGTACGCAGAGTTACACAGAGTAAAACAAAGTCCTTTTATGACAGATAAATCACTTGGTTAAAAACTTGTTCAAACTTCAATTGATGCAGCCTGCCGCCTTACTCCGTGTAACTCTGTGTACTCTGTGGTTCAAACTTTTTATTTTTCCTTCGGCGCTTCCGACTCGGCCACTTGTTCTTGCGCCGGGGCCGGCTGTTTAACCCGCCTTTTACGCGGTTTGGGCGCCGCCGGTTTTTGTTCCGCTTCCTGGGGCGGATAAGGAACGTCCTTCTTCACCAGCTTCACCTTGATGACTTTCTTCTCATCGGATTCCAAAACAGTGGAGGTGATTTCGTATTCGTCCAAGACCCGGCCCTTTTTCGGAACCTTGCCGTTTTGCTCGGTCAAATAACCGCCTAAGGTCGTGACTTCACCCTGGGGGGTGAGATGCGTGCCCAGGCTTTCATTAATCTCGTCCAAGGACGTGCCCGCCTCAATGACATAGGATCCATCTTCCTGCCGCTCCATGGACTTATCCTCGGGCTCGTGCTCATTTCTTATCTCGCCGATGATTTCCTCGACCAAATCCTCCAGGGTCACCAGGCCCGAGGTGCCACCGTATTCATCCACCACGATGGCCATATGGATTTTGCCCCGGCGAAATTCCCGCAAAAGCCGGTCCACCCGCATGGTCTCCGGCACGAAATAGGGTTTTCGCAAAAGATCCTGGATCACAATCAGCCCCTGGTTGCGCCAAATGGAAAGCAGGTCCCGGGTGTGGATGATGCCGATGATATTGTCCACGTTGCCTTTATAAACCGGCACCCGGGAATAACCGGTCTGGATGGCCATGTCCAAAAGCGCGTTAAGCTCGATTTTCAGGTCCACGCAAAACATCTCGGTGCGCGGGATCATCAGCTGGTTCACCGTGGTATCGCTGAATTTGAAGACCGAGTGGATCATGTCCTGCTCATCCTCGCGGATGGTTCCGTCCTGGCGCCCCACCTCGATCAAGTGCTTGATGTCCTCTTCCGTCACTTGGGAGACCGTGGTGTTGGCCAGGCTCGGAACGAAGAAAATAAGAATACGGGCCATGCCGACCGTGATGGGGCGGATCGCCCGGTCAATCAAGTAGATGGGAATAATGAGCCACACCACCACGCGCGCCGCCAAACTGCGGGCGGTGATCTTGGGGATCATTTCCCCGAAAACGATCACGATGAAGGTGACGAAAACGGAGGTCACGGTTCCCGTGACCACCTGGCTCCACTGGTTCAGGTCCGCCAAGTGAACGGCCGTATAGGCCGCCAGGATGGTGGCTAAAACGTTGATCGAGTTGTTTCCGATTAAGACCGTGGTCAGGATGCGGTTGGGATGCTCGGCCCATTCCCGGAAAGCGATCCCCAAAAGCCCCGACTTTTCGGATTGCGCCTGGATCAGGCTCCGGGGGGCGGACAAAAGGCTTGTCTCGACCGCCGAAAAAAACATGGAGACCAAAAGCATGGCGGCCAGGACGATTAAATGGGTGGCGAGGTAGTAATCCAATTTTTCCCTTTAGACCAATTTCTTTAAAAGACGGTTCTGCAAGCCAAACATGCGCTTTTCCTGCCGAAGGGTCACGTGGTCATATCCCAAAAGATGCAAAATTCCGTGGGTCAGCAGCAGCGCCATTTCTTCCCGGGGCTTCTTGCCCGCGGCTTTCGCCTGGCGCAGGGTTTGAGGCACGCTGATCATCACATCCCCCAAAGCCCCCGAACCCGGAAGCCCGGCGCGCAATAATTTTCCTTCCCGCAAGGGAAAAGCCAGCACATCGGTGGTCTTATCTTTTTTCCGGTAAAGCCGGTTCATCTTCCGCACCTCGGCGTCCCCGGTAAAGACCACCGAAAGCTCGCATTGGCGCTCGAAGGAAGCGCCCTTGACGGCGCGGACGACCTTCGCCGCCCAACGGCGGGCCAAGACTGGGGAAATCGGATTGCGGGCATGTCCGTCACGGATCAATAGTTTCATCGTCAAACCGGTTTTTCGGCTTTGGCGGCTTCATGGCTGTCGTAAGCCCGCACAATGGTCTGGACCAATTTGTGCCGCACCACGTCCTGCGGTTGGAAATGAATCACGCCGATGCCCGGCAGCCCCTTCAAGACTTCCTGCGCGTGGACCAGGCCCGAGGCCTTGCCGCTGGGCAGGTCCACCTGGGTCACGTCGCCGGTCACCACCACTTTGGATCCGGCGCCGGTGCGGGTTAAAAACATCTTCATTTGCTCGGGGCTGGTGTTCTGGGCCTCGTCCAAAATAATAAAAGCGTTCGACAGGGTCCGTCCCCGCATATAGGCCAGCGGCGCCACTTCCACCACGCGCTGTTGGAACAGGCGCTGTAACTTTTCGTAATCCACCATGTCATAAAGCGCGTCATAAAGCGGACGCAAATAGGGATCCACCTTATCCTGCAGGTCCCCCGGCAAAAATCCGAGCTTTTCCCCCGCCTCCACCGCCGGGCGGGTCAGGATCAAGCGCTCCACCAGCCCGTCCCGCAGGGCGGAGACCGCCATGGCCATCGCCAAATAAGTTTTTCCCGTTCCCGCCGGCCCCACGCCAAAGACGATGTCGTGGCTTCGGATGGCGTCCACGTATTTTTGCTGGTTGTCCGTGCGCGCCGCGATGGGCTTTTTACGAGACGAGATGAGGATGGTTTCCCGCGCCGCCGCCGGCTCCGGTTCTTCCAGCGTTTGGCCCTTGGCTTCGGCGATGGTCTGGCTGACTTTCGCCCCCGAAAGGTAGCCTTCGGTGTTTTTCTTTAAATGAAGCCGCAAGCGCTCAATCACCTGGGACGCGTGGGAAACTTCCAGCGGTTCCCCGGACAACAACAGTTCGTTCCCGCGGGCGATGAGGGTCACGGCGAAAGAATCACGGATCAATTTCAGGGTATGGTCTTTTTCCCCGAATAATCGGACGCATTCCTGATGGTCATCCAAAGTGATGCGGTGGCTGACGGCTTGGGTCAATTCAAAAACTCCTGATAGATTTAAATCTCAAAAAAAACTTTTTCACCGCCAAGGCGCCAAGTTCGCCAAGAAAGGCTAAATCCAAATATGTTTTAAAAGCCTTCGTCTTTCGCTGTTCTTGGCGAACTTGGCGGCCGCCCCTCCATAAAAAAATTAATGGGGGCGGCACTGTCCCGCTCGTTTGGCCCCCAATGGGCCAGCGGGGCGCCTTGGCGGTAAAATTGTTTCAATTAAAAACATTAAAAAAAAACTCCCTCTTCCCAACCGGGAAAAAGGGAGTTTTCGGTTTTAAAATCCTGCTTTTCCGGACTTCGCTTCCCGAACTTAAAAGTAATCAACCGGCAGGGTTTCCCGCGGCTGGGTATGCGGCACGTATTTAGGCGTCGCGGAAGCGTCGTTCTTCGCTTTCGTCACATCCACATCCGAATAATCATGGCGGATCATAAATTCCTGTTTGGGATAGATCAAGTCCGGGTCCTTAATCTGGTCCCGGTTGGCCTTGAAAATCAAGGGCCATTGAAAGCTGTCGTGATAAGCCAAGGACTTATAGGAGATATCCCAAAGGGTATCGCCCTTGACCACGATATAGCGGGTACCGGCGCCGCCCTCAGCGGTGGCAACCGGGGTCGGAGCGGGCGGCGCGGGGGCCTCCGGAGGAGGCGGGGCTTCAGGAGGCGCGGGCGCGGCGGCGGTATCAACGCTTTCCGGCGCGGCAGGAGCGTCAGTTCCCTCAATGCGCTTATTACCGGCGCAACCCATGGTCCAGAGGGTGGCGATTAAAGCGATCATGAAAAAAGCTTTCGATTTGAGCATTTGGGTCTCTCCTAGAAGTTCAAGCCTTCTTAAAATAGTCCGCTTGTTTGCCTGGTTTTATTATCGAATCAGGACTTTCATTCGTCAAGCCGAACCCCGGAAAAGGCCCTTATTTTGAAGGGATTTTAAGCGGCGCTGATCAACGAACCGTTTAAACGGCTCTTCGCTTAAGTCAAATCCTCAAGCTCGATCTTGATCTTGAGATCCTTGATCAGGTCCGGGTCAATTTCGGAAGGCGAGCCCGTCATCAAATCGATGGCCTTGGCGGTTTTGGGGAAAGCGATGACTTCCCGGATGTTGGCCGCGCCGGTCAAAAGCATCACCACCCGGTCCAAACCGAAAGCCATTCCGCCGTGCGGCGGGGCGCCATAGCTGAGGGCTTTCAACAGGAAGCCGAAACGCTCTTGGGCCTTCTCGGGGCTGATCTCAAGCAGTTTGAAAATTTTGGACTGCAGTTCCACGTCATGAATACGAATACTGCCGCCGCCCAGCTCAAAGCCGTTCAAAACCAAGTCATAACCCTTGGAGAGGGCCTTCATCGGATCGGTATCCAGCAAAGCCACGTCGGCTTCCTTGGGCGAGGTAAAAGGATGGTTCATCGCGAAGCGCCTTCCCTTTTCGTCGGTGCCGAACATGGGAATATCCACCACCCAGCAAAAGGCCCACTTGGGTCCTTTTTCGATCAAGCCCTTGCGGCGGGCGATCTCCACCCGGAGCGCGCCGAGGGATTCGTTGACCACGTCCAAATTGTCCGCGCCAAAGAGGAACAAGTCCCCTTCCTCGCCCTTCAAAGCCGTCAGCAATTCCTTTTGGACTGTCTCATTGAAATATTTGGTGATGTTGGAATCAAGCTTGCCATCCTTCACCTTGAACCAAGCCATCCCCTTGGCGCCGTATTTGCCCACGAAGCCGGTCAGGTCTTCCAGGTCCTTGCGGGAAAAATCCGCGCAGCCCTTGGCGTTGAGCGCCTTCACCACGCCGCCCCGGCCGATCACATCCTTGAAAACTTTAAAGTCGGCTTGGTTGGCGATCGTCGTCACATTGACCATGGGCAGGTCAAAACGCAGGTCCGGCTTGTCCGAGCCGTATTTTTCCATGGCTTCGTTGAAAGGAATGTGGGGAAAAGGCGTGACCAAATCGACGTCCAGGATTTCTTTGAAGACAGTCTTCATGACGCCCTCGCCGATGGCGTAGATATCGTCCTCGTCGATGAAGGACATCTCGATATCGACTTGGGTGAACTCGGGTTGGCGGTCAGCGCGGGGATCCTCGTCTCGGAAACAACGGGCGATTTGGTAATAGCGGTCCAACCCCGAGATCATGGAAATTTGCTTGAACAACTGAGGACTCTGCGGCAAGACGAAAAACTTTCCGGGATAGATACGGCTCGGCACCACATACTCCCGGGCGCCTTCCGGGGTGTTTTTGATCAGGATGGGCGTCTCAATTTCCAAAAAGTCGTTGGCGTTCATATAGGAACGGATCGCCTGGGCGGTTTTATGCCGCAGGACCAATTTGTTTTTCATCGATTCCCGGCGCAGGTCCAGGTAGCGGTATTCCAAACGCACTTCCTCAGCCACATCCACATCGTCCTCAATCGGGAACACCGGGGTTTGGGATGGATTCAAGGCCTTCACTTCACTGCAGCGGATCTCGATCTCACCGGTGGCGAGTTTCGGATTCACGGTGCCTTCAGGCCGCTTGGTCACTTCACCTTTCACGGCCAAAACCCATTCGTTGCGAATGAGATGCGATTGCTTATGGACCTTGTCGGCCAATTGGGGATCAAACACGATCTGGGTCACGCCGTAACGGTCGCGCAGGTCGACGAATACCAGGCCGCCATGGTCGCGGCGGTGATGCACCCAGCCCATCAGGGTCACGGTCTTGCCCACATCGGAGGCCCGCAGGTCCCCGCACTTGTGTGATCTTTTCCAGCCGCCGAGCATTTCCGCCACGAAAAACTCCTATTACCTAAATTTCACCGCCAAGACGCCAAGGCGCCAAGGAAGGCGAGACAAATAAAAAAGGCCCCGAAAGGGCCGGTTTTGAGGAGCCGTATAATAACACAAACCTTCATTTTCAAAACACTTCTAACCCCCCCCAGATCTTCGGCCAGGAGTCGAAGACCGCGCCCTGGGTGTGCCGGGGCTCCGGAGCCAGCGACGGGAAAATAAGACCCGGCTCACTTCAAACTTCTAACTTGTTTTTTCAACTCTTCCAGGCCCATTTCGGCGTCCTGCCGGGTGGACAGGCGGCGCACTTTGAAGGTTTCGCCGCCGGGTTTGAAATCAGTCACGGCGAACTCCACGCCGTTCTTCTGGGCCGCTTCCAACTGCTGGCCCATTTTTTTACTTTCTAAAACCGTTTCCACCGAAAGGCCCCCGGAGCGAAGTTTCTCCGCCAGGTCCAGGATGTCCTTTTCAGTTTGGCCGTTGTTCACGATTAGAACCCGGGATTGAAGCGCCTGGGGACCCGTGGTGTTTTTTTCTAAAAGAATGGTCAGGATGCGCTCAAAACCGAGGGACAAGCCAACCGCCGGGGTATCTTTGGGGCCGCCCAATTTTTCAATGAGTCCGTCATAACGGCCGCCGCCGCCGATCGAAAAGGTAAAGTCCTTGTCTTCCACGTTGATCTCAAAAACCGGCCCGGTGTAATAGTCAAATCCCCTGACGAGCAAAGGATCAAAAACCACATTGGCTTCGGGATTGACAGCCTTGACCCGGTCGCAGATGGACTGGATCTTTTTGCCGAGTTCGGTGATTTTCACTTCTTTAAATAAAGTCAAATCAAGGAAGCCGCTCTTGGCGCTATTGAGGAAAAGCGCGATCTTTTCAAGATTTTCGCTCTCCAAGCCCAAACCGGCGATTTCTTTTTTCACGTCGTCGAACGAAAGCTTGTCCATCTTGTCGATGGCCACCGCCACGCCCGCCAATTTTTCCACCGGAGTCCCAATGCGGCGAAGCACCATGGTGAGCAATTGTTTGTCGCTGATTCGAATTTTAAATTTCCCCACGCCCAAGGCTTTCAAAACCCGGTCCGTGGCCAAAAGTAATTCCACTTCGTAGGAATCGGAAGCCCCGCCCACGATGTCGATGTCGCATTGGTAAAATTCACGGAAGCGCCCGCGCTGGGGCCGGTCCGCCCGCCAGACGGGGCCGATGTGGGAACAACGGAAAGGCTTAGGAAGGTCATTGGCGTGATTGGCGTAATAGCGGGCCAAAGGAACCGTCATGTCGAAACGCAGGCCCATGTCAGCTAAATCACCCGATGCCTTGGCCTTTTCAAGCTCCTCACCGCGCTTGAGAACTTTAAACATCAGCTTCTCGTTCTCGCCGCCGCCCTTGCCTTGCAACACCTCGATATTTTCCATCACCGGGGTATCAATAGGTTCAAAGCCGTAAAGTTGGTAATGAGTTTCGATGAGGCGGATCAGTTTTTGGCGCAGGAGGGTTTCTTTCGGCAGCCAATCCCGCATCCCCTTGGGCGGGCCGAATTTAGTGTTGTCGCTCACGGTTCAAACCTTTTTATTATGGGTAAAGTCACAGAATGTTTTACCACCAAGGCACCAAGACACCAAGAAAGCAAAAATAATTTGGGTTAAATACCCTCAGTTTAGCCGTCCTTGGCGTCTTGGTGCCTTGGTGGTGAAATAGGTTTTCGATAATTATCTTTATTGAACCTGCTGGTACTTCCCGTCCTTGATCTGGATGACCGGCACTTGTTTATCGGCTTCCGCGTGTCCGTTGAAGGAAGTTTGCCCGCCCACGCCGTCAAAATCCTTGATCGCCATCAATTGGTTGCGCAGGTCGTCCGAGCTGACGGCCGTGTCTCCGGCCTTGATCAAGAGCTTGGCCGCGTCATAAGCTTCCGCCGCCACGAGATCGGGCTTGGCGGCGAAACGCTGCAAATAAGCGGTCACAAAATCCTTGGTCGTGCCCTGCTGGCTGTCGGGGAAAAAGCCCGTGACAAAGTACGATCCTTCCACATCCTTGGGATCATCCTGCAACAAGTTGTCGTTCAGCCAAAGATGCCCCCCCAAGAGCGTTGGGCTCAAGTTGTAATAATGCAATTGGGACGCGATCAAAGGAATCTCCACCGAATGGGCGGGCATATATAAAGCGTCAAACTTCAAGCTATTCGGCACCAGGCCGATGGGTTTAAAAACACTGAAGGACAATTTATCGCCGGCCAACTTGGTCAACTGCCCGCTCTTCGGGTCGGTTTGAAACGCTTCCAATTCCAGCGAATAGTCCCAGGTCGGATCGGTGGTGTCGGTCGGCGGATTCATTCCGAAAATCCGGCCCGTGACGATGACGGACGCCTGCAGGTCTTCCGCCACATCGTCCCATTGGTCCGCGCTGACAGGAAGCGTGGTTCCCCGATATTCCACCGGAAGCCGGGTCAAAGCCTGCTGAACCAAATCGTCGCTGCGCAAGGTGAAACCCTTGGCACCTTGGATGTCATTGAGCAAAACCGCGTTGACGTCCTTTTGAATGGAAGGGCTTTGGGTATTGGCCAGGGCTTCCGCCGGCGCCACAAAGGCCACCGTGGAACTGGTGGGATCGGCTTGCTGGGCCTTGAAAAGGAATTTTTGGATTTCTTTGCCTAAATTGTAATGAAGCTCATCCAGCTTCCGCTGGTTATCGCGGTCGTTTTCTTTGGCGGCTTCCGGGTTTTGTCCGCCCAAATCCGCGATTTGTTTTTGGAAATCGGTGGAATTGGGTTCATAGGTATCCTGGGCCGTCACGGTGGCGCCTAAGGCTTCCACGGTTTGGCTGAACGCCTGCGACAGCGTCTGGCCGTAGCCATCGTCGGGATAAAGCAGCCCGAAGCGCTTGAGCCCCAAATGTTCCACCGCGTAGTGGCCCATCGCCCGGCCCTGCATCTCGTTGGTCATGCTGTTGCTGAAAATATAGGGTCCGATTCCCGAGAGTCCGTCCACCGGATAGGTCGAGGCTAAAAGTAAAATCTTTTGCTGGTTGGCCAAGGGCGCCACGGCGTCGATTTCCGACTTCACCACGGGGCCCAGGATGGCGTCCACCGATCCATCCTGGGTCATTTGCTGGAATAATTTGACGGCCTTGAGCGAGTCGCCGCCCGTGTCCTGCACCACGGCCAGGGTCATTTTATGGGGGACGCCGCTTTGGCCCGCTTGCTCAAAAGCCAATGTGATTCCATTGACGAAAGATTGGCCGAATCCCTTAAACCGTCCGCTTAAAGGCGCCAAGACTCCCAGCCGCCAGGTCTTGCCCTTTTGCTGGTCCCGCATGGACTGAAGCAGCAGCTGCGCGGAGGAAGCGGAAGCGTCCTGGGGGCATTGTTGAAGGTAGCTGTTCAGGGTTTGCACCGCGTCCGTGGTGTCGCCGGCTTGGGCTTCCCGGCTTCCCAATTGGAACAAGGTGGGGCACTTTAAAGGCGACCCCGGATAATTGGCCTCGAACCTTTTCAGCTCATCCAGGCTCAAGGAATATTGGATCATGTATTCCATCATTTGGCGGCTCGGATCCGCGTAAGACGAACTCGGATAATTTTGAAGGACGTTCTGGAAAGCCGAAAGCGACGACAGGTTATTCTTCATCTGGAAATAAACCTGCCCCACCATGTACTGGGCCCGGTCTAATTTGGGGGAAGCGCTGAGTTCGGTCAAAATCCTTTGATAGGTCTTCAGCGAGTCCGCCCAATCCGAGTGGTTATACTGATATTGGGCCACGGTGTAATAGTCGGCCATATTGCGCCAGCTCACCGTGGCGCCATTGGCGTCGGTCACCGCTTGCTGGTAGTCTGGGTCCGCCACCGGCTGGTTCACCTCGGCGTTCGCGGACGCCGGCACCGGAGCCGCCGCCGCGGGGGCGGCCACAATGGGCGATGGGGCGGGCGCGGGTTGGTTTTGGACCATCGAGCGATTGCCGCCGCAACCCGCCAGGAGCCCCGCCAGCCCCAAGGCCAGCCAAACGCCCTCCGCCAACCGCTTCTTTTTCATTCGTTAAATCCCCTTTTGAAGAATCGACAACATTTCTTGATCCAGCGGGCCCGTCCGCCCACTTTGCTTGGGCCAGATGCCAAAATCAAGCCACTTATAGTTCCAATAGGCCCAACCTACCCCCAATTGGCCAAAAATCTCAACCACGTCCGCCATCCAATTCAGCCGGGAAGACCGGGGCGCCTGTTCGAAAACCCCAAATTCCCCGCAATAAAGGGTGAAACCCTGTTTCACTAATTTTTCCACCGGCTTCAACAACTCCCGCAGGGCGTCCTTATTCCATTCGAGCGAACCCTCAAACTCCAGCCTTTTGCGGGTATCCGCCGGAAGTTCTCCCGCCAAGTAGTCTTTCGCTTTGGGAATGGGTCCCGGATAAAGAACGGTCTCCTTATAAGGATGGCCTTCCTTCCACCAAGGCGCCCTTTGATGGGTCACGCACATGGGCTCATAAAAATGAAAACTATGGACCAATTGGGGTCCCTGCACGGCCTGGGCCAAATCCTCAATCGTTTGGACCGAACCCCAACGGGTGGATTCTAAAACGATGATCCGGTTCGGGTCTTCCCGATGGACCGTCTCATAAGAGAGCTTGGCGGGTTTTCGCCAATCCAAGGGTGATTGGGCGGTCGGCTCGTTGAGCAAGTCAAACCAAAGCGGGCCTTCAAACCCCTTCAAAGCGTGGGTCAATTCGGCCCAAAGACCGCGGAAAGAATCCAGGTCCTTTTCGCTTTTCCACAAATTCTCGATCTCAGGTTTCGCGAAAGAATGCCAGGGCACCTGGTGCAGGTCCAACACGGTTAAAAGCCCGGCCTCCGCCGACCAGCGGAGGATGGTTTTCAAGACTTCCAGTTTTTTCTTGGATAGCGGCCCCTGACCGCCGTTCTCAAAAAGCCACGGACCATCCACCGGAAGGCGCACGGAGTTGAAACCCCATTGGGCCACGGTTTTGAAATCTTTTTCGGACAGAAAGGTTTCCACATGGGAGTCTTCCAATGTGGATTGGGAAATCCAGCCGCCGAAATTAAAGCCGACCGGCCGAACCAATGGAAAAGGCATAAGACCTCACAAAAGTTTTAAGTTCTAAGTTTTAGGTTTTAAGTTAAAGACGTTTTTGAGCCCATGGCACAAAAACACGCCAAAACTTAAAACTCAAAATTCAAAACTTGTTTTGGGTTTTCAGCGTCCCGTGTGTCCAAATCCCCCGGCGCCCCGGAGTGTTTCATCGAGCGATGCCACCTGGACCACCTTGGCGTGGGCCACCGGCGTAATGAGCATTTGGGCGATCCGATCGCCCCGGTTTAAGGTCACGTCTTCCTTGCCTAAGTTGACGAGCAACACCTTCACCTCGCCCCGGTAATCAGCGTCCACCGTGCCGGGCGAGTTGGTCAGCGTCACGCCGTGCTTGGCGGCCAAACCGCTGCGGGGCCGCACACAGCCCTCGAACCCTACGGGAATCGCCATCTTCAAACCGGTCGCGACCATGGTACGCTCCCCCGCCTTCAAAACCAGGGGTTCTTTCAAAGCGGCCTTCAGGTCAAGCCCGGCGGCGCCTTCGGTGGCGTAAGCGGGCAATCCCAAATCCTCATTGCCCGGCAGGATCTCAATTTGCAAGGTTGGTTGTTCCATAAAAAATCCTTTAACAAAAATCAGAATCCGCAACAAGAATAACAACTATTGGAACAATGATGAACGCAGATGGACGCTGATGAAAATAGATAAGCCTTAATTTTTTGAAAATCTGTTTTCATCTGCGTTCATCATTGTAAAATTCAGTTTTTCTTTAGCATATCGATTAAAGCTTCATGCCTTCCTCAATCATCCTTTTCATCTCGGGGAAAATCTTCGGCGAGTGGACGAAGAAAGGATATTCCCGGAACGAAATCGTTTCCTGGACTTTTTTAAGTTTCTCAATATCCATCAGGCCCTTTTCCAAAGCCTTCAAAACCGCGGTGGTATTGTCGCTTAAGAGCTTGTTGATCTCCCCGATGCGTTTGGACGCGGCGGCTTTTTTATTGGGATCCTTGAGGTTTTCCACGCACTGGGTTTTTTCCACCGCCAGGTTTTTCAAAACCGGATTCTCGAAAGCCAGGGCAAATTCTTTCCGGATGAACTCGGGCAGTTCCTTTTCCCAAGCTTCCGCCCGGGTGAATAGATACTCGGGATTTTTGGCCAGCGCCCTTTCCCAAAAAAGGATTCGTTCCTCGTGCCGGACAATCTCGTCGATCTTGGCGCTCTGGGCCGGATCGACCCGCCAGGTGGCGGTCACCACGCCCAACTCGGCCGCCTTCGACTTGAAGACCTTTTCCCATAAGAGGTTGTTCACCTGCTCGTAAATCCCGCCGCCCACCCCATGGATGAAATAATCGCAAAGATAAAGCCGGCAAAAAAGCGTTTGGGTCAGGGCCTTGGGCCAAAACTGGATGGGCAGGGCCTTGAGTTCGCGTACAAAATCCTTGGTAGAGATGGAATAATTGCCGTCGCTTCCCTTCATGCGAAGGATCATGCGGTCCCCGTCGGTCTTGGCCCAAAGCGAATGGCGCTGGTGATATTTGTTCAGGCCCCAGAAAGGAAGCTCGAACCACCAATCCTCGAACTTCAAGTTGGGCAAGGGCGTCAGTTCATGTTTGATCTGGTGCTGGGCCCGGTATTCGATCAGCGAGTGGTTATAGGCGTCCGTCATGGCCGGCAGGTTCATCAGCCAATAGGCGACGAATTCCTGGAAGGGCTCCATACTCCAAAATTTGCTTCCCTGGAAATAAAGCCGCTGGGTTCCGGAAAGCTCATCCAGAATCCGCAGGGTGTAAATATGATACTCGTCCCAAGTTTTACATTCCCGAAGCCCCGCCATCAGCCGGTCCTCGTAAAATTTCAGGTTTTCCCGGACGTCCGCGGGGGCGTTGAGCTTGCCTTCCTCCAATATTTTTTGAAGGGCCGCCTTTTCCGGAACGCCTAAAAAAGCGTAAGGCATTGTTTTCACCAGCTCTTGGCCTTCTTTGGAGGTGAAAAACTCAAGGGGCCGGCGGCGGGATTGGCCGCCCTCTTCCACCTCAGGAAGGTAATGCAGGGTCTCCAAGGGCATGGCCGTATCGGTTAATTTTTGGCAAGCCACCCCGCCCACCGCTTGGGCCATCACGCTGGCCGCCAGGCTTTTCGCCCAAAGGCCGGGATGGAAAAAAACCGGCTGATGGCCGGTCATGACAACGGGACGGTCGGCGGGAATCTTCATCGCGGCGCGGACCTTCAAGGGGCTCTGGCCCCAAAAGGTTTCCTTGGAAAGCCGCTCGCGATTCCGGAGGATCTGGTCCTTCCACTGTCCCAAGGCCGGCTCAAAATAAAACTCGCCGTGGCGCAGAGGAACGGGGTTCGCGGAATCGGCCATGACCACCTCCTGAAATGGGAACGAAAAAACGTTTCAAGGCAACCTTCAGATGATAACGGAATCGGCCGATTAAAAAACTCTGAAAATGCCGGGAAGGGTTAAGCGTTTTGGTCCCATAACTTTTTTTCACGTTCCAATACAGCGAAATAGTGCTTTAAACGCTCGTCTTGGCCCGTGAATTGATTATTAAAATTCCGCTTGGGATCCAGGTAAATGAGGGGCACGGCACACTCGGTGACTTTCAACCCCAGCCGGGCGGCCTGCATCCAAACCTGCAGGGGAAACCCATAATTGGTCTCGGTGAGCTTCATCTTTTTCAAACCTTCCACCCGGTAGCCCTTAAAACCGCAAAAACTATCCGTCAAGGGATAGCCGGTCAGCTCCCGCACCTTCTGGGTGACCAGGCGGTTCACCTCCAAACGGTCCGCCGGAGGATGGTCCCCCGCCAGCAAGGGGTCCAAATAGCGGCTGCCCGAAACGATGTCGAATTTGTCCAGCTTCTCCAGAAAGCAGCTGATAAACCCCGGCTCATGCTGGTCATCCGCGTCCATGGTGACGCAATGTTGGTAATTATTTTCGATCGCGAATCGGAAACCGTCGATCAGGGTCTGGCCGTAGCCAAGATTTTGGGGATGGCGGATCACCGCCTTGACCGGAAGACTTTTGAGGATTTTGGGGGTGCGGTCCACCGAACCGTCGTCCACTACCACCACGTCGGCTTCTTTATATTCGAAGACTTGTTTGAGGACTTTTTCGAGGGTCGCTTCCTCGTTATAAACCGGCAAGATCACCGCGAACCGCATAAGGCTCCTGAGGGAATGAAGAGTGTTAAATCCTTGTGAACTTAAGAAAACCGAAGGGGAAAAGCAACCCGGCTACTCGAAAAACTTAACCAACACAAACCGCTCACACAAAGACGCTAAGACGCAAAGGAAGGCAAATCTTTTAAGCAGAATGAAAGAGACGGTTTTCAAAACGGCTAAGCCGCCAACAACAAGAATAGACTCTCAAAAAATCATTTAATTCTCAATGTTTCCTTGGCGTCTTAGCGTCTTTGCGTGAGCAGTTGGTTTTGGTGGAGACCAGCTTATTCGGCGATGTACTTTCCGATGTGGACCTGGTTGGCGACGGCGCCCTTCACGTATTCCTCGGCCAGCTTGGCCTTGGGGGAGTCCGTGGGAGCGATGGCCAAATATTTTTGCCAGCATTCCACGGCTTTTTCTTTATGGCCGCGGTTGAGATAAATGCCGCCCAGCGCGAAATGAACGTCAATATGCTGGGGATCCAAGGTGAAAACCCGCTCATACTCCACCAACGCCTCTTCCCACCACATCTTGGCGTAATAGGCGTTGCCCAAATGGAAATGGGCGGAAGGGTTGTCGGATTTTAAGGAAACGGCTTTGGTGCACTCTTTAATCGCCTCGTCATAACGGCCGGATTTAAAAAGAAGGATGCCAAGGTTTAACTGGGAGGGAAAATAGGAAGCGTCCTGTTTCAGCGCTTCCCGATAAAGTTCCTCGGCGCCGCTGAAATCTTGGGCCCGGTAAAGTTCGACGGCTTCTTTATTTAGATCGGAAGGACTCGGCATAGGTCTTTCGCTTTGGTCAGGGAATCACTTTATTTAAAGGATACTCCACAATCCCCTCGGCGCCAGCATCTTTTAGCTTCGGGGCGATTTGACGGACGATTTTCTCGTCGACGATCGTATCCACGTCCACCCAGTCTTTATCGTTCAACTCCATGATGGTGGGCGAATTCAGCGCGGGCAAAACCTTCAAAACCGCCTCCAGGCTCTTGCGCGGCACGTTCATTTTAAGCCCCACCTTCTCTTCCGCCGCCAAAGCGCCCTTGAGCATCAGGACCATATCCTGGATTTTCTTTTTCTTCCAAGGGTCTTCCCAAGCCGACTTATTCACGATCACAACCGTGTTGGATTCCATGATGGTTTCCAAAATCACCAGGTTGTTGGCCCGCAAAGAGGATCCGGTTTCGGTGACCTCGATGATGGCGTCCGCCAGCTCCGGCGGCTTGGCCTCGGTGGCTCCCCAGGAAAATTCCACATTGGCCGCGACCCCGTTCTTTTTCAGGTAGGCCTTCGAGACATTCACCAGTTCGGTGGCGATCTTTTTGCCTTGTAAATCCTTGACCGACTTGATGGCGGAGCCCGCCGGCGCGGCCAAAACCCAACGCACGGGCCGAAGGCCCTGCTTGGCGTAAATAAGCTCCGCGATCTCGACCACGTCGGATCCGTTTTCTTGGACCCAGTCCCGGCCCGTCATGCCCACATCCAAGGTGCCGTCCTCGACGTAACGGCTCATTTCCTGGGCGCGGATCAGCATGGCCTTGATCTCGGCATCGTCGATATTGGGGAAATAGGACCGGGAAGTGGAGGAGATTTTATAACCGGCTTTGGAAAAAAGATGGAAAGTGGATTCCTGAAGGCTTCCTTTGGGCAATCCAAGCTTCAATAGGTTCGGCATGAGGTTTCCTTTGATGGGGTAAGGGTGGGGCCACCAGGGCCAAAATCCCTGGTATTTAACAACCTGCCTCCGGGTTTGGCAAGTTTTGTTTGGCCGGGTTTAAAAGACCCGAGGCGGCGCTTTCTATTTACGGATTCTCGTCTTAAAATTACGCTCACTTTAAAAGGAGGACATCCGCTTGCCCGAATTGGTCCATCTTCACAATTTCACGCAGCCCGAACTCGCGGCTTTTTTTGAAGGCTGGGATGTTCCCCGTTACACCTCCAAACAGGTCTTCCAATGGATTTATCAAAAAAGGGCCCAGCATTTTGAGGAGATGACCGACTTGTCCGCCGCGGTGCGGGAAAAACTCGCCGCCGGCGCTTCCCTCACGCCCTTGAAGCTTCACACCAAACAGGTTTCCCAAGACGGCACGGCGAAATACCTCTGGGAACTTACGCCGGACGCCAAGGGACAAACCGCGCTCGTGGAAAGCGTGCTCATCCCCATGTCTCGGGACGATGACGGCCGGGCCACCCGCCACACGGCTTGCCTGTCCACCCAGGCCGGCTGCCGGATGAAATGCACCTTTTGCGCCACCGGAGTCCCCAAATTCGTCCGCAACCTGACCACCGCCGAGATTTTAGGCCAGATTTTGGGAATGGAAAAAGACTCGGGCACCCATTTCAACAACGTGGTGGTCATGGGCATGGGCGAACCCATGGATAACTATGAACCCACCGAAAAGGCCATGCGCATCCTCAATGATCCCCAGGGCCTCAACTTGGGCCGCCGCCGCATCACGGTCTCCACCTCCGGGCTTTTGGAAAACCTCAAACGCTTCATTAAAGATGACTGGCCCGTTTCGCTGGCGGTGTCCCTGCACTCCGCCGACCCTGAAATCAGGAGCCGCCTGATGCCGGTCAACCGCTCCAACCCGCTGGACCAATTGCGCAAGCTGATGCGGGACTTCACCTACAAGCGCCGCTTGCCGATCACCCTGGAATACATCCTTTTAAAGGACGTGAACGACCGGCCCGAGGACGCCGCAAAGCTCGAGGCCTTTTGTAAGGACCTGCTTTGTAAGATCAACTTGATCCGGTATAACCCGGTTCCCACCCTTCCTTTTGACGCGCCCAGCGAGGACCGGGTCAACCTCTTCCGCGCCGACCTAAAAAACCGGGGCATGCAGGTTTTCCTGCGGGAAAGAAAAGGCGTGGATATCGCGGCCGCCTGCGGCCAGCTGGGCTTTGAGCAAACCGCCCCGGCCGGGGCCGAAAACTTAGCGAAAGGGCTTTAATGTTCCCCTGGCTTGAAAAAATAACCGCCACGATGACGCCCAAGGAAAAAAAGCTTTTCAAACGGGCCTTCACCCTGCTGGGCAGTTTTTGCCTGATGGCCTTTTTTTGCGGGGCCCTCACCATGCACCTGACCGAGCTTCACCAGCCCATGATCGTCCCCAAAATCATCGGCATGGATCCGGACCAGGCCCGGCGGGCCTTGTCGGCCAAAGCCCTCAAACTGACCGTGACCAAATCCCAATATGACGAGCATGTGCCCGCGGGACTTTTCATGATGCAATCCCCGCCCCCCAACACCTACATGCGCCGCGGCCAGGTCGTGCAGGCGGTTTTAAGCAAGGGCAACCCGAAAGTGGCCATCCCCTCCGTGCTGGGCCTGTCGTATCAAGACGCCCAAATTTTACTCGCCTCCAACCGCCTGCGCATCGGGAAGGAATCCCTGCTTTATTCCGCGGTCGACGCCAAGGACATGGTCTTGGCCCAAACCCCGGAAACCGGAACGAACGTGGAAGCTTTCACCGCCGTGAATCTTTTGGTGTCCGCCGGGCCCAACCAGGCCTTTTTCGTCATGCCCGACCTGAAGAACAAATCCCTGGAAAACGCCTTTAAACTTTTGCGCCCGGCCGGCATCACCATCCAAAAGATTAAGAGCGAGGTGCATGACGACTTGGATTCGGAGACCGTCTTGGTTCAAACGCCCCCCGCGGGGACCAAGCTCCAGGAAAAGGACCAGGTGACTTTTACCGTCAGCGCCAAAAGCAGCGACGCCGCGGACCAGAAGGCGCGCTACGTGACGCTTCAATACGATATGCCCGAGGGAAATCCCCGCCGCCTGCAAATCGACGTATTTGACAGCACGGGAACCCGCACGGTTTATAACAAAATGGAGTCGCCGAAAGATCACGTGGAAGTGGGAGTGACGGTCAGCGGAAAAGCGGCGGCGGAGATTTACTTGAACCAGGAATTCGTGAAAGAACTCCCGGTCGATTAAGGCTAAGCGATTCCTGTAAATCTATCCGCATTGATGAACGCGGATTGGTTTGAACCAAATGTCTTGTTTTTTTATCAGCGTTGATCAGCGTCCGCGCCGCTTCTGCATAAAACAGTTTAGGGGTGAGCGACATTGTCCCGGGCGGCTTTGACTTCAATAGGGGGACCCGGGACATCATTGTAAAAATGCCTTTTGAAAGTCTAATAATCCCTTCTCAAAAAACGCCCGATGACTTCGCTGATTTCCTCGGCTTGCGCCGGCTTCTCGATAAACCAAATCGCCCGGTCTTGCTGGAACTCCTTTAAAAGCTCCGGGGTGATCCGGCCGGCCAGGACCACGATGGGTTTTCGCGAAAGGCGCGGATCGCCGTGCACCATCTTTAAAAAAGCCCGCCCATCCAGGGTCGGCGTGTCCAGGTCCAGAAAAATAAGGTCGATGGGGTTGTGGGTGAGCTCCGAAAGCACCTGGCTTCCCTCCACGGCTTCGCGCACGAAAGCTTGGGGCAAAGCCCGAAGCAGCGTCAATTTTAAAAAATCGCGCAAGTCGACGAAGGGCTCAATCAGTAAAACTATTTTTCTCCCGAAAGGGCCCGCGCCCCTCCGGCTGTCTTGTTGGCTTCCCATCATTTCTTTGACGTTCTCCATAAGTTCCACCCTCTCAGTCATGTGAAACCAGGCTTTCACACTGGTGCGATGCAATAAATCCCGGTAATCTTCCAGCGGCTCTTCCGTAAAGAGATAAACATCCCGCTCCCGGGGCCCCAATTGGTCCAAAAGTTTCAAACCCTTCAACCCGGGAATGTCCCAAGCCGTGATCACCAAATCCGGCCGGTGGCTGGCTAAAATCCCGGGGAGGGATCCCGCCGATTCGGTTTCCACCACGTCAAAACCCAGCTCCCGCAGTTTATCCGCGGTCTGGCGCCGGGTTTGAGGCCGGACATCCACGATGAGCGCCTTCAGGGTTTTGGGTTCCATCATTTTTTCCTCAGGAGTTGGCCGCGCACTCGCTCAAAAGCGCTTCCCCATTCTCGGCGAATTGATTCAAATGCTCGGAAGCCCGGATGATCAGGCGCATCAACCGGTCCGTGGCGTTGACCAGCGAGTGCCCGGCGCTGATTCCCGCGTTGACCGCGATCACCCGGGAAACCGTCTCCGATTGCCAGGCGCCGCCCAGGGCCTGGGCCCGGGACAACCAGCTTTCCAATTCCAACCCGCAGTTCAAAACTTCCCGGGTCTCCCTGGCGCCGGCCAGTGTCAGGCGGCCCGCAAGCCCCGCCAATTCCCGGTTTAAATCCTTTTTAAGAGACTCCAATTCCTCGCTCAAAAATTTTCCCCCTTGCCGATTAATTCACCCTCCATCCAAAATCTTATCTCCACCGGATACATCTCCACCAACAAGGCGCAGCCCGCCAAGGGCTCGCGGGCCGCCCAAAGCTGGGGACCGCTGATCCGGGTGGTCAGGGGCGCGAAGTCCCGCAAGGACCCATAAGCCTGGACCAAGCGCTCGCAATAAAGCCGGACCAGGTAATCAAAAGACGCTTCCCGGGAGTCCGAGTGTCCGTTGCCGTTGCTGGATTTTTCCAAAAGCATGCCGCCCAATTTGCGGTGGGCCCGCAGGACCACCAGCGCGCGGATCGGCCCCTCCAACTTAACGCTTCTTTCCAGCGACATGACCGAAGGCCCCTCCACCGGTTCCCCGATGGATTCACAGGCTAAATCCGCCGTCTCCGACAGGACCTTTTGAAAAATTCCGAAAAGGTCCCGTCCGGTGATGGAAGAAAAGGATTGAAACGGATCGGAGGACATCGGTTTTCTCCTGGAAGTTGGAATGGTTGGATTCGCGATCGCCATGGACAAATAAAAGGCAATCCTTGTGCCAAAAAAAACCAAGGAAAAACGATAAAATAAAAGGGTAAAAAGCCTGGGAGGGGAAACCACTTCTCAAAATTACCCAAAAGGGGTAATCCGAAAGCGCAAATTGGGTAAGTCTTTAAAGAGGAAAAAAACAACGCCAAAACAGGTTTTGCCACAGATGCCCGGGACAACGCCGCTCTCCCTTTGCTCATAGAGGGTGGAGCGGCGCGCGCGCAGATGAACACGGATGCGGCCTTTTTTCTTGGCGAGCTTGCATCGCCCTCCTGACAAAAATAATTAAGAAGGCGATATGTCCCGGCCGATTGGCCTGAACTACGGCCGCCGGGAGCGTCTTGGCACCACCATCCATATATAAAATGATATTGAGGGTGGTATGTCCCGCCTGGTTCGGCCTAACTAGGCCGGGCGGGGCGGTGAATTAGGTTTTTGTTAGAAGTTCTTAGTGGATGTCGTATTTTTTCATCTTGTTGAAGAGCGTCTTGCGGGTGACCCCCAAAAGCTCCGCGGCCTTGGATTTATTCCACCGGGACTGTTGAAGGGCTTTTTCCACCATATCTTTTTCGCTGGAGCCCTTTTCCAAAACCAACGATTCCTCGCCCGCGTTTTCCGGGAGCGAAGGCTCAAAGGCCGCGATCTCATCCGGCAGGTCGCCCCAGCCCACCCGGCCGCCCTGGGATCCGATCACCATGCGGTTGACCGCGTTTTTAAGTTCCCGCACGTTGCCCGGCCAGGGGTAAGCCATTAATTTTTCCATGACGGGCTCCGGAAGCGGCTCCATTTTGCGCCCGAAATCCCGGGCCGCTTCTTCCCAAAAAAACACCGCCAAGGCCGCGATATCCTCGGGCCTTTGGCGCAAGGGCGGAAGTTTCAAAGGAATCACGTTGAGCCGGTAATAAAGGTCGGCCCGGAAACGGCCTTCTTTCACTTCCACTTCCAGGTCCCGGTGGGTGGCCGCGATCACCCGCACGTCCAAAACAATTTCCTTAATGCCGCCCAAGCGCCGCAGTTTCCGGTCTTCCAGGACCTTCAATAATTTGGTTTGGGTGGCCAAAGGCATCTCGCCCACCTCATCCAAAAAAAGGCTCCCTCCCTGGGCCGCCTCGAAAAGCCCCTGCTTTTGTTTTCGGGCGTCCGTGAAGGCCCCCGCCTCATAGCCGAAAAGCTCGGATTCCATCAAGGTCTCGGGCAGGGCCCCGCAGTGAAGTTCCACGAAAGGCTTGGCCGACCGCGCCGACAGGGTGTGGATGAGCTTGGCCACATGCTCCTTCCCCGTCCCCGTCTCACCCAGGACCAAAGCCGTGACCTTGTCCTGTTCGGCCACCCGCTCAATTTGGGCGTAAAGCGGCTGCATGGCCGGATCGGGAAGAATCAGGAATTCCCTCGCCAGCTCATCCCGCAGCCTGCCTTTGAGCGCCGCCACGTCCTGGCGCAAATTTTGGGTCTTGAAAAAGCGGGCCAGCACCAGCTCCATGTCGTCCAGGCTCAGCGGCTTTTGAAGATAATCCTCCGCGCCCTTTTTCATGGCTTCCACCGCGGTCTTCACGGCGGCGGCCGCCGTCATAATGATGACCCCGGTCGCGGGCGACTCCATTTGAAACCCGCTTAAAAGTTCCAAACCCGTGACATCCGGCAGGTACAGGTCCAAAAGGATCAAATCGGGCTTGAAGGCCGCCGCCTTCTGCCGCCCCTCGGTGCCCGTGAAGGCCGATTCGGCCTCATGGCCTAATTCCTTTAAAAAAGGAATCAAGGCCACATGCATGGACTTTTCGTCGTCGATGACAAGAATTTTCATGAATTCTCATTTCCCGCGGCGGCGGGTAGTTCCAGGATAAAAACCGTTCCCCGGGGTTGGAGGCGTTCCACGCTTATTTTTCCCCCGTGGGATTCGGCGATCTTTTGGCTGACCGACAACCCCAGGCCCGACCCGCTGCTCTTCGTCGTGAAAAAAGGCTCGAACATCCGGGCCAGCTCCTTGTCCTGCATTCCCGGCCCGTCATCCGCCACCGAGAGCCGGAACATCGCCCCCACTTTTTCGCATCCCAAGGTCAAGACGCCCTCCGACCCCATGGCCTGGAAGGCGTTGAGGATGAGGTTCACCAGCACCTGCTGGACACGGTAAGGGTTCACCCTCAAAAAATAAAGGTTCCAATCCAATTTCCATTGGACCTTAAAACGGCTGTGATTGGGCCCGTACTGCACCTGGGCCAGCCGCAAGGAAGTGCGGAACAAGGTCATCACGTCCATCAATTGAAATTCCTTCACCGACTTATCCTTGGAATAATCCAAAGTATCGTCCACCAGCTGGCGCAAACGCCCGGCCTGTTCCAATATATTTTTAATCTGGTCCGCCGCCTCGGGGGTTTGACCGAATTTTTTCAGCAGGTATTCCGCCGACAATTGGACGCCGGATAAGGGATTGCGGATCTCATGGGCCATGCCGGCGGCCATTTCCCCGATGGCGCCCAAGCGCTCGTACTTCAGAAGGGCCTGTTCGGTGGTCTTGCGGTCGGTCAAGTCGCGGGCGATGGCCACCACCATGGGCGACCCCTCAAAAAGAATGGAGAAGCTCACCGTTTCCACCTCGATATAACCCCCGTCCTTGCGCAAAAACCTTTTTTCTTGGGGCGGGTTGAATCCCTCAAAGGGTTTGAGCCTTCGGATCCGTATCAAAACCCTCTCATGGTCGTCCGGATGGAGCATGCTCAAGGGCGACTTGCCCACCAGATCGTCGGGCAGGTCATAACCCAAAAGCTTCAATAAGGCCTCATTGACGTAATAAATCTTCTCCTCGGTATGGACGATCATGGCGTCGGGCGATTTCTCAATGAGCGACCTAAAATTCTCCTCGGACTTTTTCAAGGCCGCTTCGGCCTTGCGGCGCTCGGTGACGTCCCGGTAATTGAAAATAACGCCGGCCACGGAGGGGTGGTCGAGCAGATTGGTGGCCGTCACTTCCACGGTGCGCCAGGTCCCGTCCCGGTGCCGGGCCCGCGCCTGGATCGTGCGCACGCTGTTCTTCTGCCTCAAAAAATCCTCATATTCATTCTTAATCCATCCCAAGTCCTCCGGGTGGATGATCTCAAAAAAGTTCCGGCCCATCCTTTCGTCCGGATCATAGCCCATGACCTTCCGGATGGAGGGGCTGATATAGAGGTTCGTCCCCTGGGCGTTGACGAGCGAGATCACGTCATTGGAATTCTCGATCAGGTTCCGGAATCTTTCTTCGGAAACCTTCACCGCTTCTTCCGCCATATACTTTTCAGTGATGTCCCGGTAATTGAAAATAATCCCCTGCACCGTCGGGTCCTGCAAAAGGTTGGTGCAGGTCACGTCCACCAGCCGCCAGGAGCCGTTTTTATGCAGGGCCCGGACTTGGGCCGAAATGGAGCCGCCGGGGCTGGTCATGAGCTGTTCAAATCCCTGCCGGGCGGCTTCCCGCTCGTCCGGATGGATGAGCTCCAGGAAATTGCGGTCCATCCAATCCTCCGGCTCGTAACCCATCACCTTGCGGATCGAGGGGCTGACATAAAAGGAGCGCCCTTGCATGTCCACCACGGCGATCACATCCCGGGAGTTCTCGATCAAGTTCCTGAATTTTTCCTCGGTGCGGACCCGCTCGGTCACGTCGCGGTAATTGGCCACAATACCCCGCACCGCGGGATTGTCCAAAAGGTTGGTCATGGTGAGGTCGATATTTTTGTGGGTTCCATCCTTATGCCTCAAGCGGATTTCAATGGACCGGGACTGCCCCGGGGCCCGCATGACCTGCTCAAAAACCGGACTCGCTTTGGCCAGGTCCTCCGGATGGATCCATTCCCAGCTGGTTTGGCCGATCAATTCGGCGGTCTCATAACCCAAAACCCTTTTCACCGACGGGCTGACATATTGAATTTTTCCGGTCCCGTCAAAAAGATTCACCACGTCGTGGGAGCTCTCAATCAGGTTGCGGAACCGCTCCTCCGAATGGCGCAGGTCCTCCTCGGCTTTTTTGCGCTCGGTGATCTCACGGCAATTGACCACCACGCCCCGGACCGCGGCCACGTCAAGCAGGTTGGTGGCCACCACTTCCATATGGATCCACCGGCCGTCCTTATGCCGGGTGCGCAGTTCCGCCGCCACCGGCACCCCGGGATTTTGAAGGGATTTTTGGAAAGCCGCCTTCCCCGCCGCCTGGTCCTCCGGATGAAGATAGGAAAAGGTGCTTTCGGGATCCCGGTCGCCGGGCCGAAATCCCAGCACCCGCTCGGTGGAAGGACTTTCGTAAAACCGCCGTCCGTCCCGGTCGATGACATAAACCACGTCATAGGCGTTTTCGGTCAGGGCCCTGAAGTAGCGTTCCCGGTCCCGCAAAGCCTCGTCGGTTTTTTTGCGTTCGGTGACATCCCGCGCGTTTAAAATCATTCCTTCCACCGCCGGGTGGTTGAAAAGGTTGGTGACCGCCGCTTCCAAAAAACGCCAGGAGCCGTCCCGGTGCCTGGCGCGGAAATCCACCGTCATGGTCCGCCCCGTCGAGAGATAGGTTTGGGTGAAAACTTCCTTGGTGCGGTAAATATCCTCCGGATGGACCCATTCCAAAAAGTTTTTTCCGATCCGGTCCGAGAGGGGGTGGCCCAGAATTTTCTGGATCGACGGCGTGGCGAATCGGATGACCGCTTCCCGGTCCAAAAGCACGACCAGTTCGTGGGTATTTTCGGTCAAGGCGCGGTAATACTGCTCCTGCTTTTCCACGATCTCGCCGGCGCGTTTGAGCTCCGTGATGTCCCAAAAATTAACGACCCAGCCCCGCACCGCCGGGTCTTCCAACAAATTGGTGATGGCCACCTCCACATTCCGCCATCCGCCGGCCTTGTGCCGGGCGCGCAGTTCCACCCGGTAAGTGACGCCCGGCACGTGGGCCAGCTTGTCGAAGATCTCGCGCACGTTCGAGTGGTCTTCGGAATGGATATAGTCATACACGCTTCTGCCGGCGCGCTCGCCGGGCTTGTAGCCCAGCACCTTCTCCACCGAGGGGCTTTCGTAGGTGCGGTGTCCCTTGTCGTCGAGGATATAAATGACGTCATGGGAGTTCTCGATCAAGGACCGGTAATGCTGTTCCCTTCGGTCCATCAACTCCTCGTTTTTTTTACGGCTCGTGACATCGGTGGCGATCCCGATGGAACCGGTCAACCGGCCTTGGCCGTCCAACCGCGGGATGAATTTCGTCTCGAAAAAAATATCCCCGACCGGAACAACCTCCGAGAAGGATTCCCCTTGGATCGCGCGGCGCAGGCACTCCAAAACCTTCGGATGGTCCCGATAAATATCGAAAACGGATTTTCCCACCCGCTCCTGGGGCGTCACCCCCAGCGATTCCAAACCCCGGCCAAAGGAAAACTCGACGATGCCTTCCGGGTTCATGAACCAAAAAATGATGGGGCTGTTCTCGAGGAATGGCTGGAGAAAGGCCTCCAAGGAGGGAGGCGCGGGAACGGAAGCGGCGGATTTTTTAGGTTTCATAGGGCGCTTCTTTATAAGTTCAAAAGTTCAGTGACATAAGAGTCGCGGCGGTCGGGGCAAAAACCACAACCAAACCCAAAAACCCGGCGCCTAGGATATTGAAGCTGATTTTGATAGTATAACGGCATCAACCGGGGGGCCGTCCAAAGTTTTCAAGGACCCCGGCGGCCCCCAAAACGGCTTTTAAAACAACCTTTTGCCGCTTTAAAGGAATCCCATGAAGCCCCTACAAGTTTCCGCCTCCATCCTCTCGGCCGATTTCGCCCATCTTTTAAAAAATTCCGAGGAAGCCATCGCGGCCGGCGTGGACATGCTGCACATGGACGTGATGGACGGGCATTTCGTGCCCAATATCAGCTTTGGCGCGCCCGTCATCGCCGGGCTCAAGGGCAAAGTGAATGTCCCCTTCGATACCCACTTGATGATTGAGAACGTGGAAAAATACGTCCCCGACTTCGCCAGGGCCGGTTCCACCTATATCCTTTTCCACGCCGAGGCGGTTTTGGACCCGGGCGCGATAATCACCCAAATCAAAAAGTTGAACTGTAAACCCGGCATGGTCTTAAACCCCGACACTTCCCACGAGGTCCTCAAACCCTTCGCCAAGGATTTGGATTACGTCCTTTTCATGTCGGTCTGGCCCGGCTTCTCAGGCCAATCCTTCATCCCCCATGTGGTTCCCAACATCGCCGGATTTTCCAAATGGTGCTCCGCCGAGGGGCTTTCCCCCATCATCGCCGTGGACGGCGGCATGAACCCCCAAACCGCCCCCGCGGTGGTGGAAGCGGGCGCCAACCTGCTGGTGGCCGCGACCGCCATCTTCAAAGCGCCGGACATGAAAGAAGCCGTGCGGGCCCTGAAGAACGCCGGCAAAAATTAAACATGTTTCACCGCAAAGACGCCAAACCGCCAAGGAAGTCGCAACCCCCCTCTTTCCGGAATATCAAACTAATTTTTAAAAATCAAAATCGAGATTTCGGCGGCGACTTGCCTGCCTTGGCGTCTTGGCGTCTTTGCGGTGGATTTGGGTTTTTCCTTTTTTTCTTGAGCGGTTGCGCCACCAATCCGGTCCAGATCACCCCCCAGGACGATCCCGTGGTCTCCCAATCCCTTTCCCAAGCCGCCAGCCAATTCGCCCAGCCCGACGCTCCCAATCAGTTGAACCTGTTGGACGAGGCCCAGGTGGAATGGAACCTGGACCGCAGTATGAAAGTCACCGTCCATCAAATGTGGGCCGCCCGGGTCAAACCCGACCGTCCCCTGCCCCCGCTGGCCACCCTGAACCTGGAATCCCAAGACCTGAGCGTCAATCAAATCCAAAAATACAAATTGGAAACGGACGGTGGGTTCACGAAAGAATCCATGGCCGGCGTTTCCATCACGTCCCAGCCGCCCCAACCCAACCTTCCGCCCGCGCTTTCCAAAATCGCGTCTTATAGCCTGCCGGACCTTCAAGCCGGCGAAGCCCTGGACGTGACCTATACCCTGACCAACCACACCAGCGATCTTTTAAAAACTCCCACCAAACAGCATCCGGTGGCCGCCGAGCCCAGTTTCGCTTTCCGGTGGAATGATTATGTCGCTTCCCTCAACCGGGAATTGACCCTGAGCCTATCCACCCAAATGCCCCTTTACGCCATCCGCCTGCGCCAGCCCGCGAACCTGGCCATCTCCGAAACCGGGTCCAAAGACCGCGTCATCCACTTGGCGATGAACCCCTCCATCACGCCGGTCCCCTCCGAAAGTTTCCAACCGCCCATCCAAGACTTGGCTCCCTTGACCGCCTTCACCACTTATAAAAGCTGGGAAGAAGCTGTCCTGCCCTACCGCCAAAGGGTCAAGAACGCCCTGGCCCAGGACCCGACCGCCATCAACGCGCTGGTCGCCGAGGCCGGCGATAATACGGCGGACGCGCTGATCGACCGGATCACCAAACTCAAAAACACCGTCCACGAAAAAGTCGACTGGGTTGATACGGGACTTCCGGTTTATTTGAATCCCGACCGCCCCTTCGCGGAAATCATCGCCAGCGGCAAGGGCTCGTCCCACGACATGGCGCTTCTTTTAATGGCCGCGCTCCAGGCCATTAAACTTAATCCCCAGCTTTTTCTTTACCGCCAAGCCGGCAGCGGTGAGTTGATCGGCGACCTTCCGGCCCTTTCCCAGTTGGACGGGGTCTTAATCGGCGTTCCCCAGGGCAAGGACTTTATCTGGCTGGACCCCACCGAGCCCCTGGCCGCCCCCGGCACCTTGCCCCTGCAGGCGCTGGGGCTTTCCGCGCTGGCGGTTTTGCCGCCGCTTCAATGGCAATCCACGCCTTCTTTCAGCGCCAAGGACCACCGCAAAGAACGGGACATCCTGATGACCTTTTCCCCGAACGGCGACTTGAACTGCACCGTGGACTTGCAGGCCTTCGGGTCGGCGGACCTGGCCTTGCGCCAATTTTTTAGGGCCACCACGGATGACAAACGCAAGGACTTGGTCCTGAGGGGTTTGAACAAGCGTTTTCCGGGCGCCGTCCTCACGGATTATTCCTACGGCGATTACCGCGATACCACCCAGCCCCTGCACGTGAAATATTCCTTCACCATTCCCGGCTACGCCGAGTTCCAGCCCAAGGGCGGCTTTAACTTTTACCCGGTCATTTTTGAGGACGTGGAAGATTTCCTCGCGACTTTGCGTGAAACCCGGAAAACCCCTATCGTGGTTCCCCAAAGCTTTAACTCGGTCACCCGGGTCGTGGTGAAGTTGCCGCCGGGTTACAAAGTCGGCGACCTGCCCAAGGATGGGGCCATTTCCAACAACGTGGCGGAGTTCATCGCCGACTCGAAGATCCAATTCGGGACCTTAAGTTATGAGCGTTATATGGGCCTGAAAAAACGGACGATTTTGCCGGGCGATGAGTACAAACAACTTTACGATTTCTACCAAGCGGCCCTGACCCAGGACCGATCGCCTTTCAAAGCGCTACCGACCCATCAACCGCTGTAAGCGGTAAAAACAGACACATTTTCAGGGAGCCCGAAGCCCTTTTCCCGTGGTAAACTTTTCAAATCTTTCACTAAAGCCAAGGCGGCGTTTCATTTTTCCTATTTTCTCCAGAAAATTTTTAACCGTTTCACTCATAACGTTTTTGGCTGGGGCGGGTTCCGCCTGGGCCGTTACGGTTAATTTCACCATTGATCCGACCCAAAATAACAGCGCCATTGACATCCATAGCTACGGGACCAACCAGGATATCGGAGTCACCCAAATTCCCTACTACCGCCAAGGCGGGAACCGCATGACGGGCTATAACTGGGAAAACAATTCTTCCAACGCCGGGACTGATTACATCAACGAAGAGGATTGGTACCTGCTGTCCGTCATGAACCCCGCGCCGCCCCAAAACGCCAACCAACTGCCCGCCACCGTGATGACCCAATTCATCGAAAACAACAACGCCCGAAACGCGGACTCCCTCATCACCCTGCCCATGGCCGGTTATGTGTCCGCCAACGGCAATTGCGATTGCAGCGTGTCCATCACCGGCGCCGCCGACACCGCCGGCGTCTATTGGAAACAAGTCGTCAATGTGAAAGGCTCCGCTTTTACCACCGCGCCCGTGACCACCGACAACAATGTTTATATGGATGAATCCCTCAACTATCTTTTTAACACCGTGGGGATGGCCGGAACCGGCGGGGCTAAGTTTTATGATTTGGATAACGAGCCGGCGCTTTGGAACAGCACCCATCCTTATATCCATCCCGCCCAGCCCACCTGCGCGGAAGTTTTAGGAAAAGGCGTGAGCCTTTCCACCGTCATCACCTCCATGGATCCCAACGCCCAGGTCTTAGGCCCGGTTTGCTATGGCTGGGCCGAGTACGTGAACAACCAAGGCGCGTCCGATGACAGCCTGCTAACGCCCTATACCAACGGAAACAGCGTCCAATATCTCAACTACTACTTGGCCGGCATGAAGACAGCCTCCACCACGGCGGGTCGGCGCCTATTGCATTACCTGGACCTGCATTGGTATCCGGAAGCTACCGGAAGCAACGGCGTGAGCCAAGTGCGCATTACGAACGATAATATTACCCAGGGTGTCGCTATTGCCCGCATGGAAGCTCCGAGGTCGCTTTGGGACCCGACCTACACTGAGACCAGTTGGATCACTTCCTCGATCGGCAACAAACCCATCACCCTGATTCCCCGGCTTCAAGCGGCGGTCAGCCAGTATTATCCGGGCACCAAGCTTTCTTTTTCCGAATATCAATACGGTTCGGGCGAGGACGTCTCCGGCGGCGTGGCGGAGGCCGACGCGCTGGGCATTTTGGGGAAATACGGGGTCTATGCTTGCCGGTGGGATGACGGCACCAGTGACACTTACGTGAAAGCCGCCTACAAGATGTATTTGAACTATGACGGCGCCAACGCCAAATTCGGGACCACGGCGGTCTTGGCCAATACCAGCTCGGTGTCCCTGACTTCCGCTTACGCGGCCACCGACACCAGCCACCCCGGGCGCCTCAACGTGATTCTTTTAAACAAGGATTACACCAACAACAACCAAGCCAGCGTCACGCTGAGCAACCTCACCGCGGGACAGCAAATTGTCTCCATGCGGGTCTTTCGGTTCGATTCCACCACCTATAACCTCTACACGCCCGCGGCAGCGCCCACCTTTACCGCCAATACCTTTTCCGACACCCTGCCCTTCCGTTCGGCCACCTTATATGAGATCACCCTGACCCAATACACGCCGACACCCACCCGCACGCCGACCGTGACCCCGACGGCGACCGTGACCAAAACCCCGACCCCAACTTCCACCCCCTCGCAAACACCGACCCCCACCCTGACCGCCACGGTTACTCCCACGGCGACCGTGACCTTGACGAAGACTTGGACTTCATCGCCGACCATTACCTCGACCCCGACCATCACCGGAACCCCCACCTGGACCGCCTCCGTTACCCCTACCGCCACCGTGACCCTGACTCCCACGATTACCCCTACGCCGACGATCACGCTGACGCCCACCGTTACCTTGACGGCCACACTCACGGCCACGCCCACTCTCACTCCAACCCCGACCGTGACACAAACCCCGACTCAAACTCAGACGCCGACGGAAACCAGCACAGTGACCTTAACGCCCTCCATTACCCCTACGGCAACCTTTACGGAGACCATGACCATCACCCCAACGCCGACTCCCACGCGCACCCACACGCCTCTGCCGACCCCGACCCCAACCGCGACGCCGACCCAAACCCCCACGCAAACCTTGTCGCCAACGATTACCCCTACCTTGATCGCCGGGCCGCCCATCGGCCCGCCGGTGATTTTCCCTAACCCACCCACCAGTTCAGGCCCGGTGAGCATCCAATTTTTAATGCAGACCGCCGCCGCCGAGGTGGAACTGAAAACCTTCACCACGGCCTTTCGAAAAATAAACCAGGCATCCTACCCCAACATTCCCGCGGGCTTAGTGACCCTGCCCCTGCCGGTCACCGACGCGAAAGGCGCGCCGTTGGCCAATGGGGTCTATTACATCCTCGTCACCACCCGCCAGGGCCACGCGGTCGGCAAACTGCTGATCCTGCGGTAATCCCTGCAAGCCGCGGTTTTCCAAACGTCTTTTTCCATTTATACTAGCCCCCGTTCGCACCTTAATTTTCGGAGGACCTATGCGCTTTAAATTTTTATCCGCGGTTTTATCTTGCCTTTGGTTTTTAGCCCTCGCGCCGCTTCCGCTCCGCGCCGAACTTCATCCCATCAAGGGCCCCGCGGTGGGACAGTTGGGCGACATCGCCCAGATCCAAATTCCCGCGGGCTGCGTGTTTTTCGGCAAGGATGATATGAAGGAATTCATGGAAAAGACCCACAACCTTTATTCCGACGCGGAGCTGGGTGTTTTGGACAATCCGGACAAAGGCCATGGCTACCTGGTGCTCTTCAGCTTCGACGACATCGGCTATATCAAGGACGCGGCCGACGAAAAGCTGGACGCGGACCAGATGTGGAGCACCATGCAGTCCAACAATGAAAAAGCCAACGATAAGCGCAAGGAAAACGGATGGACCCAATGGCAGTTGGTCCAATGGGTCGAAAAACCCAAGTACAACAGCCAAACCCAAAAGTTGGAGTGGGCCGTCCAGATCAAGGACGACCGTAATGAGTTCGTGAACTACAACACCCGCGTTCTGGGGCGGCGGGGCGTGATGAATGTCGTGCTCAACCCCAATGGAAGCCTTGAGGCCGTGCTTCCCGGCTTCGAAAAGACCTTGAACGATTTCACCTTTACCCAGGGAAACAAATACGCCGAATGGACCACGGGCGATAAGGTGGCGGACATCGGCCTGGCCGCCCTGGTGGTGGGCGGGGCCGGCGCCTTGGCCGCGAAAACCGGTTTGCTCGGCAAACTGTGGGGCCTGATTGCGCTTCTGGTGGCCAAGGGTTTTAAAATCATCGCGGTGATTTTCGTGGTCATCGGCGGCTTTTTCAAAAAGCTCTTCGGCGGCGGAAAAAAGGACGACGGGGATCCGCCAAGCTCCGTGGTGAAATAATCATCCCACCGGGAGCCTGCCTTGAGCCGGCTTGACCTGTTCCTGCTTTTCGGCTTGGGACTTTACCTGGCCGAATGCGGTTTATGGGCCAAGCCCGGGGAGATTCTCTTTCTATCTTGGTTCCGGCGTTTTTCTTTCATCCAAGGTCCGGCGTTAAGGTTCCGCAATCCCTGGCCCCTGGGCTTCACCGGCCGCTTCCCCGCCCCCGTTCCGGGGGCGCCCAGCCCCGGGCCCGCCAGCCTTTCGGTTCAGGACGCCCAAAACCGATGGGACGCCTTTAACCAAGAGACCCGGATTTTAAACTGGCTCACCCGGGGCCTGCTGCTCGTCGTTCTCGCCGCCTTGACCCTTTATTTTATCCGGCGGGGTTTTCCTTTGGCTTGGGCGGTCCTGCTTTGCGTTTTTCTGGCGCTTCACTTGGCCGTCACGGCCGCCTTTGGGCGGGCGCACCGCGCGCTCTACCCCGGCGAAAAAAAGATCCGAATCAAAAGAACGATCCTCTGCCTGGTATCGCCTTGGCAGTCTTCCCGGTCGGCCGACCTTTTGGGGGATGATCTGCTCAAAGCTTTTCATCCCCTGGTCGCGGCGAAATTATTTTTGGACGAGGCCGCCTTTGGGGGATTGGCCCGCGGCTGGATGCTTCGTTTGCGCTATCCCGCCGCGCGCGGGCCGGAAGAATCCCTATGGCTCGAATCGACGGCCATCGGCGAGGCAAAAGCGCTGGCCCAGTGGTTGAAAGACTTAAGCATGGACACGGCCGATCTTTTGAAGCCGCCCGCGCCTTCCGCGCCCGCCCACCTGAGCTATTGCCAAAGATGTGATATAGAATATGTCATCGCCGAAGGCCGGTGCGGGGACTGCGGCCGGGAACTGGTTCCCTTCCCGCCAAAACCCTAACTGATTTCAAAAGGAATCGCATGAGCGACGAATTTGACCTGACTCCCTCCCAAAAACCGAAAAACACCTCAGGCCGATGGAGCATCCTGGCGGTCTTGGCCCTGCTCTTCGCCAAATTTAAGTTTTTGTTGCTGGGCCTTCTTAAAATCAAAACACTTTTATCCATGCTTTTGTTTTTCGGCGTTTATTGGCACCAATGGGGCTGGCCTTTCGCCTTGGGTTTCGTGCTTTCCATTTATATCCATGAGATGGGCCACGTGGCCAAACTGCGAAGCTACGGCATCGAGGCCACCGCCCCCCTTTTTATTCCTTTCGTCGGCGCCTTCATCCGGGTCCAGCAATCCTTTTCCAATCCCATCCAAGACGCCCGAGTCGGGCTCGCCGGTCCCTTTTGGGGATTAGGGGCCGCTGTCGCCGCCTGGGCGGCTTATCTTTTTACCCAATACGGCATCTGGTCCGCCATCGCCCATACCGGGGCCTGGATCAATCTGTTCAACCTCATTCCCTTTTGGCAGTTGGACGGCGGACGGGGCTTTCATTCGCTCAACCGGCCCCAACGCTGGCTTGCCGTCGCCGGCATCGGCTTGGCGCTGACCTTGACCCGGGAATATCTGCTTTTAGCGCTGTTGGGCTTTGCCCTCTTCCAGGCCTTTCGCCGGCAAGTCCCGGACGAGGCCGACAATGTGGGCCTTTTCCAATATGTTTTCCTGGTGCTGACCCTGTCCCTGCTCAGCTTGGCGACCGCTCCCCTCGCCGCGCAGCCTTAGAGCCTCTAACAAAAACCAATTTAACAATGATAAATGCGGATGAACGCCGATAAAAAGCTGCCTAATCCCATGTTTATCATAAATCGGCGTTTATCTGCGTCCGCGCCGCTCTTCCATAAAGGAGTCAAGAGAGAGCGGTATTGTCCCGGGCCTCCTTGACTCCTTCAATGGGGTCCCGGGGCATCATTGCTCAATTGCCTTTTAACTTTGTTAGAAGGTCTTAATCCTCAAAGACCGGCGGATTTTTTTCCGCCCGCTCTTGCGATTGGGCCGGCTCAAGGCTCAAAATTCACGGAAGAACAAGTTGAAGGAGACCTTCCATGGAAATGCGCAAACTGGGAAATTCAGGGATTGAGGTGGCGCCCTGGGCCTTTGGCGGCAATGTTTTCGGCTGGACCATCGACGAACCCACTTCTTTCAAAATCTTGGACTCCTTCGTGGACGCCGGATTCAACCTGATCGACACGGCCGATGTCTATTCCCGATGGATTCCGGGCCACCAGGGGGGCGAGTCCGAAACCATCATCGGCAATTGGCTCAAGCAAAGCGGCAAAAGGGACAAGGTCATCCTGGCCACCAAGGTCGGCATGGACATGGGGGACGGTAAAAAAGGCCTCTCGAGGACTTATATCCTCAAAGCCGTGGAAGACTCCCTCAAGCGCCTGCAAACCGACAGGATCGACCTTTACCAGTCCCATCAAGATGACCTGGACACCCGTTTGGACGAGACCCTGGAAGCCTATTCCGAACTCGTCAAACAAGGAAAGGTGCGGATCATCGGCGCCTCGAACTACAAAGCCGACCGGCTGGGGGACGCCCTGAAGGTCAGCGCGAAGAAAAACTATCCGGTCTATCAAACCCTGCAGCCGCACTACAACCTCTATGAAAGGGCCGACTACGAAAAGAACCTGGAACCCTTGTGCTGGGATAGAAACCTGGGGGTCATTCCCTATTTCTCGCTGGCCTCGGGATTTTTGACGGGCAAATACCGGTCGGAAGCGGACCTGGGCAAGAGCCAGCGGGGGCAAGGGATCAAAAAATACCTGAACGAGCGGGGATTTAGAATCTTGAAGGCCCTGGATGAGGCGGCCAAAAACTTAAGCGCCACCCCCGCCCAAATCGCCTTGGCCTGGCTCGTGGCCCGGCCCGGCATCACGGCCCCCATCGCCAGCGCCACCAACCTGGACCAGGTGAAGGACCTGGCCGAAGGGGTGCAGATGGATTTGGACCCGGCCACGATTGAGAAGTTGAGCCAGGCCAGCGCCGAGACGGTTTAAAAAATAATCCGGAGGCCTTATGCGAGCCATCGCCAATTACACCCCCGCCAAATGGGATGAAAAACCTTATTTGTCCATTTCCGGAAATCAAAAAATGACCAAAGCCTCAGTGGAGTTCGTATTTACCGGTCCTATGGAGGGAAAAGCGTCCGTGGAATGGCTGATGTACTATTCGGACTTTGACGACAAAGACCCTCATAAAGCTGTTGCCAAATACATGGGGTTGATCCGGTTCGAGGGCAAGCTCGACGGCAGGACGGGCAGTTTCGTGATGGAGGATCAAGGGGCCTACGAGGCCGGAAAGGCCCATTCCGTATCCACGATCATCACCGGTTCGGGAACCGGCGAGTTGAAAAGCATCCGGGGCGACGCCAAATCCCAGGCGACCCCCAAAACCTGCTCGATTGAGCTGAATTATAGTTTGTAGGGTCCGCTATCGCTTTTGATTCGGGCGATGTTATGTCCGCGACAGCTGGAACAACCGGGTCGAGGTTTTTGGAGACTCATCTTCGCTTCTAACAGGCCGGCGGGATTCCCCGCCGGCCTGTTTTTATTCCAGGTAAGGGGCTTTTTGGATCATGCCCTTAAAGCCAAACCGGATCAACCAAGCCAGGCGGGTATGGGCTTGGCCCCGGGCTTCTTCCGTGATCACATCCGTAAAGCGGTTCTTGAAGCCCAACCGGGGATGCTTTTCCAACACCAAGTCCTTGCGGGGGCGGACCTTGCGGCTTCCCCAGCCCACCACATCGATGACCGCCCCCTGATGCAGCAGGTAACTGGCGGAAGGTTCCTGGCGGGAAACCGAAACATTCAAATGCAGGGCGATGCTTTCGGCGGCGCTCAAGGCTAAATCGGGATGCCCCAGATCGGCGAGGGTTTTTCGCGCCAATCGCGCGCCCCGGACCGCGAAACAATCTTTCGGGTTTTCGGCCGGGTAGGCGCGGGTCAAGGCCAGATCATGAAGCAGGGCGATGACCAATTGCGCTTCCCGGTCAAACTTCACCCCTTCCAACTGGCTGACCAAGCCGCCCCACAGGTACGAACGCAGGCAATGGTTCAAAAGCCAAGGCTCATAGGCCTCTTCGCAAAGGGCGAAAACCTCGGTCACCAGCCGGCTGTCCGGAAACGAGAGCCTTTCCAAGTCCAATCGGGCGTCATCCGCCGGGGAAAGGACCAGCCGCTTGCGCCAACGCCGGGCAACGGCAGCTTGGAGCGCCGAACCCATAAAAAGGAACCGCTCCCGGAGCGTTAGACGCCCGCCGTTCTGGTAAGCCCAAGCTAAAGAGCCGATCGGATTCATTCGCCGCCTTTGCCTTTAAAATCCACCCGCTTGAAGGGTTAAAGTAATTCTTCCGGACCTTTTCAACCTATCCCGATTCGGTGTTCCAATTATGGGAAAGCCTTTAAATGATTGGTCTTTCAAAAGCCGCCTCCCGGATCACCGGCGAAACCCCGCCCCCAAGCCAGCTTACGCCCCTGCGGGCCTTCATTCCAAGCCGCTGAGCCGGTTCAAAACCGCCGCCAACCGACTTTCCGACCACTCGGAACCGAAAATTTCAGCTTTGATCCGGACCAGAAAATTTTCATTTTAGACGTGTTTTAGCAAAATCGAGGAAGGTCTTCCGGGTCGTGACCCCTAAAAATCATTTAAAAAAAAGTGGTTTAAATGCAAAAACGGCGAAATCGACGTGTTTTTTTCAAGACCGCGCGCGAACAAGAAGCTTTCGCTCCCTTAGGTCAAGCCTTCGACCAAGATGAAGTAACCGCTTTTTCGCGCGCCTTGGGTGCGTCTGATAAATAACAACTTAGGTGCCTGGGGTTAAAAACACGGGGGAACTAAGACCGGAATTCGCCGTCCAAATCGGCGCCAAGCCTGTTGGCCCTGGCCGGGGTTTAGGACCCGAATTTTTGAATGGTGTTGTTGTGGCCGTCCGAGATGTAAAGATTGTTGCTGGAATCCGCGGCGATCCCGGCCGGATAGGTGAATTGCCCGTTGCCCGTTCCCGAAGTCCCCCATTGGCTCACGTAAACCCCCTGGGAAGTAAATTCCTGCACCCGGGCGTTACCGGTATCGGACACATAAAGGTTCCCGCAATGGTCAAACGCGATACCGCCGGGCCCTGAAAACTGGCCGTTGTTCGCCCCAAGCGTCCCCCACTGCGTTTTGTAAGCCCCCGCGTTCGTAAATACTTCCACCCGGTTATTGTTGTAATCCGTCACGTAGATATTTCCGCCCGAATCCAACACCAGGAACGCCGGGTTCTCCAATTGGCCGTTGCCGGTCCCGTAGCTTCCCATTTGATTGACATAGGCCCCGGCGGAAGTGAATTCTTGGACCCGGCTGTTGCCCGATTCGGCGACATAAACGTTTCCACTGGAATCCGTGGCGAGCCCATCCGGGCTTAGGAGTTGGCCGTTTCCCGTGCCCGCGGTGCCCCATTGGGTGAGGTAGGTTCCGCCGCTGTTAAACTTCTCAATCCGGTCATTCCCATAATCCGCCACATAGACATTGCCGCTGTTGTCCACGGCCACCGCCGGCGACCCGTTGAACTGGCCATTGCCGCTTCCCGCGCCGCCCCATTGGGTTAAATAGGTTCCCGCGGGGGAAAATTCCTGGATTCGGGAGTTGTTGAAGTCCGCCACCAACAGGTTTCCGGATCCGTTGATCACGAGCTCGGCGGGAAAGGAAAACTGCCCATTCGCCGAACCCGTCTGGCCCCATAGGCTGATGAATAGATGGGTTCCCAAGCAGGTGCCCGAGGAACCACCCGGGGAAACCGGGGTGAGGCTGTAGTTTTTTTGGCATGCCCAAGTGAGTAACCCAGCGGTAAGCCAAGCGGTTAAAAGAAGAAGTTTTCTCATATCGAAAATGACCCCTATAAAAGACCTGGAAAACGCCATTATCCGGTCAGGAATACCAAAAGTCAAAAAGGTTAGCGGTAGCCCTTGGCCTGAAGCTCGAAAAGCTCGGCGTACTTGCCGCGAAGGGCTACCAGTTCCTGATGGGTGCCCTCCTCAATCAGCTTTCCCTGCTCCAAAAACAAGATCCGGTCGGCCATGCGTACCGTTGAGAAGCGGTGCGAGATGAGAACCGCTGTTTTGCCGCCCGTGAGGTCCAAAAACCGCTGATACACCTCAAACTCCGCCCTCGCGTCCAGGCTCGCCGTGGGTTCATCCAGGATCAGGATCTGAGCGTCACGCATATAAGCCCGCCCCAGCGCGATTTTTTGCCATTGGCCGGTCGAAAGCTCCGCGCCGCCGTCAAAACGCCAGCCCAACATTTGCTGATAGCGGTTTTGAAGCTTCTCAATGACCGGCGCGGCCAGGCTTTTGACCGCCGCTTGCTCGATCTTCGGTTGATTCCCCAGTTCCTCAATACGCCCAAACCCGATATTTTCCCCGGCGGTCATGTCGTAGCGCACGTAATCCTGGAACAAAACACCGATCTCCCGCCTTAATTCTTCGGCGCTGTAATCCCGAAGATCCACGCCATCCAGCAATATGCGGCCTTCGGTTGGGTCATAAAGACGGGCCAATAGCTTCACCAGCGTGGTTTTACCGGCGCCATTCTCGCCCACCAGCGCGATGCGCTCCCCCGGCTTGAGCTTGAAGCTAACACCCTTGAAGACTTCTTCCTTGGCGCCCGGATAGGTGAAATGGACGTTCTGGAATTCAAAGCCAGTCCGAATGGGTTTGGGAACGGGCAAAGCGTTAGGCTTGGAGATGATGGAAGGCTTGGTATCGAAGTAGTCAAAAAGGTCTTTCACATATAGAGCTTGCTCGGAAACATCAACCAATTGTTGAACCAGGCTTTCCATGATGTCCCGGGACCTCGAGAAGGCGCTCGTCAGCAAGGTCAAATCCCCCACCGACAAAAGCCCGGCCAAAGCCCGGATCAGGATCAGCACGTAAGCCGTGTAATAGGCGGCGGTTGAGATGAGGTTGAGTAACGATCCCCGCACCGCCCTTTTAACCGCCAGCCCTTTGTTCTCGTTATAGAAGCGTTGGAAAAGACCCTTCAGCCGGTCCATCAGGTAGTTTCCCAGGCCGAATATCTTCACTTCTTTGGCGCTGTGGTTACTGGCGCCGATGAACCGCAGGTAATCCAGTTCACGCCGGGCGGGCGTTTGCTGGTAAAGGATGGAGTAATTCAGAAGCGCAAACTGGGTTTCGCCTAAAAAGACCGGAAGCGTGGCCGCGGCCAGAAGAAGTAGCAGCCAAGGCGAGAACAAAATGACCGCCGACATCAGGGTAATCAGGGTGAGCAACTGCTTGGCCATGCCCGCCAAAGACGCCAGCAGCCCCATGCGAATGGCTCCCTGCCGCCGCGCCCGTTCCATCTTGTCGTAAAAGGCCGGGTCTTCAAAGGATGACAGGTCAAGCGAGACCGCATGCTTCATCAGCTTTAGGTCGATGGAATTGGAAAAGCGGTCCCCGAGCAGGCTATCCACCAGCGTGGTGAGCCGAGAAAGCACATCGGACCCGACCGCCAATACGATATCCAAGGCCACCAATTCCCAAAACCGGGTCTGGTTGATGGTCTCATGGCGGATGACCTGAACGACCATATTGATGATGAGCTTGGAAATCCAAAGGGTCGAGATCGGGATAAAGGCGGCGATGAGTCTTAAAAGAAGGGTCGAGACGGTCAGCCAAGGGCTGGTTTCCCAAACCATCTTGAGCAAAGGCCCCAGGTTTTTGAGGGAGTTGAATCGCTCTTTCCAGGTTTTGGGCAGGCCGTCAGGTGGATCGTGGGGATTGGGCATGGCGGTTATCTTAGGAAGCAGGCGGGGCAAAAGCTAGGTTTGTGATTTACCGTTTTTTCATAGCTTGTTTCAACGGTATTTCAGAAATCACCGATGAGCTGTACGGGTAAACATCCTCATAATGGTTATTGTGAGGATGTTTACCATTTTATTTTAGTTTTTGTAGAATCCAAAATTCTAATCAAGGAGATTCGTGTTAAAATGAAAAAAGAAATAAATCAAGAAATTAGGGCTAAATCATTCAATAACGCCCGTTTATCGATTTTCATTTCTCTTTTTTTCATTGGGTGGCTTGGTGGTAATTTTGCCGAAGCTGGGACAGCATTTCTCAAAACATTAGGAAATAAGGGTTTTGAACCGCCCTTCAATGGTTATTGAATGGCTTTTGAGAGTAACTTTGCGGTTTAAACGATGAGCTAAAGCCGTTTTGATTAATACTTGTTCAAAATTCTGTTAACCTCTACGTCTTCCCCTTCTGCATCTGCCCCGTCATCGGGATAAAGAACACGCCCATATCCTTCTTCGAATGAACCTTGCCGTCGGCGTCCTTCATATAGACATAAAGCACCTGATGGCCGCGGAAGGGCTGGCCGATGGGGATGATCATGCGGCCGTTGGGCTTGAGCTGTTCTAAAAGCTGGGGCGGCACATATTGGGCGGCGCAGGTAACCACGATCAAATTGAACCCGCCCTTCACCTCCGGCCAACCGAAAAAGCCGTCCCCGACCCGGGTATGGATGTTGGTCAAATGAAGCGGCGCGAAAATGTTGGAGACCGCCTCACCCAAAGGCTGGATGATCTCAATTGAGTAGGCTTCCTTCACTGTTTTTGAGAGCAGTGAAATGTTGTAACCGCTTCCCGTCCCAATTTCTAAAGCCACATCCGTGGGCTTCGGCCTGGCCAACTGAATCATATAGGCCTGGCCGGGGTAATCGCTCAAGGCGGAGCCATAACCGATGGCCCAGGGCTTGCCGGGAATGTCATAGGCCAAAGAGCAGAAATCTTTGCCCTTCTGGTAGTTGTAGTGGTAATACTCGCGCGGCAGAGCTTGGAAACCGGCCAAGACCGCGGGATTGGCCTTACCGAACTTGCCATCCAGATAGGTCTTCAAATAGTCATAGGCTTTCTTCTTTTGAACCTGAACCGCGTCAAACTTTTCCTGGGTTAAGGTCGTCGTGCGGCCGCTGGCCTTAAAGGCGGCTTGGAAAGCGGCATAGTCCCAGGTATTGGCCGAAGGGGTCGGCACGGGCGTTTGCGCCACGGCCGCCAAAGGTACTGTCATAAGACAAACAAACAAAGCCAAAACACTGAATACCCTTTCACCGCCAAGACGTCCCGCTGGCCCACTCTTGGGCCAAACAAGCGGGACAGCGCCACCCTCATTAACTGTTTTATGGAAGAGTGGCCGCCAAGTGCGCCAAGTAAGGCTAAAAAATGAATGTTTTTCAAAACTCGATTGTTTCTTGATTTTCTTGGCGAGCTTGGCGTCTTGGCGGTGAAAATTGTGTTGGCCGTTGCCTTGGTTTAATAACTCCATCATTTCATCGCTCCCCGGGAAGTTCCTAGTTTTGAGAAAAACAAATACACGATCAAATAAAGGCCAAAGCTGAGCCAAAGTAAAAGGCTATAGCCCGTGCTGTTGGCCAAAAGATTCGCTAAGGGCGTGGCCACCACCGAAAAGGCCCCGTTCAAAGCCCAGGCCCAAGGCACCATTCCGCCTTCCGATTTTAATCGGCTTAAGCCCAGCGAGAATGGCATGCCGAGCGCGAAAGAAACCGGCGCCAAGACCACCAGTAAAAGAGCGCATTTTAAAAGCACAGGGCTGGAAAGAAAAGCGCTTAAAAAGCCGTTGAGTCCGAAGAAACAGAGGATGAGCCAAATCCCCACGCCGCCCAGGGCCAAGGCCAGTCCCCTTTCAATCCAAAACAGGCGGCCCGCCGCCCAACTGCCGAGCCCGGAAAAGAAAAGCATTCCGCAAAGCACCAGGGTAAAGGCCATCGCCCGGTCGCCTAAAAAGTAAGAAGCCTTTTCAATTAAAAATATCTCAATGAATAAAAAACCCAAACCCAATCCGGCGAAGTAAAAGGCCACGCTGGTCATGCCGTGAAAATGGGTTTGTCTTTTAAAAATCAAAGGCAAAATCAAAACTACCAAGGCCAATAGAATCGACTGGGCCAACACAGCGAGATTAATGAGATAACCGATTTCTTCCCGGGGAATCAGCGTAATGTTGGAAAGAATCTGCCCGAGGTTCGAGAGCCGCAGGATGGAATAAAAGAAGGGCCGATCTTGTGTGGACGGCGTTAAGTTGAAGAAATAACCCTTCACGAAGGCGTCATGGTCCTTGGACAAAAGCTTCAAGCTGTCATCCATTAAAGAATCCGCCGCCTTGTCCGAGCGGTCATAAGCCGCGTTCTGATCAAAACTGATGGGTGGAAGGTCATTCCAGATTTCCAGCTTTTTCGGCTCAATCCCGGGGAAATAAGACGTGTCAAAGGAACGGCGGGAGCAGAATTTTTTAAGCATCACCAGGTCCGCCGGCCGAACCTCGCTTTTAAAGATCAAAAGCTGGGTGCTCCAGGCCGAGCGGTACAGGATCAAATGCTTTTCGGGATCAGCCACACCCTCTGAATGAAGAAGCACAAGCGCGCTTTCTTCTTCCTTCAGGGCATAAACGGTGAATTCCCGAATAGAGGACGGGATAGAGATGATTCCCCCGGGCGACAGCGCGTTAAAATATTGGCGCAGGGTCTCCTGGGTGAACGCGAATTTGTTGGCGTCCCCTTGGTTTAAAAACTCGGCCGAGAGGTCGATGATGTCGTAAGGCCCCGCGTGGTTTCGAAGGAATCCCGAGGGCGTTTCAGCGAAAAGCTGAACATGCGATTTTGGCCCCTCTTCCAGTTCCAGGTGTTCCCGCGTCACAAAGGCATATAGGTTCGGGTCCGGTTCCAAAGCGTCGACCTGACGGGCCTCATGGGTCAAAACCTCGCGAATCTTGAAGCCGCCCCGGGTTCCCACCAATAAACAGCGCGACCCCTGCCGCAAATAATAAGGAAGCACATCCAGCGAAGCCTTGGAATAAGACAGGTCCACGGGAAGTGACTTTGGAAGTTCGGTAATCCGGTTGCCATCCAGATAAATGCCAAAGGCCAGTGGCGGTCCATTCACCTTGAGCAGACTGTAGTTGTTGGAAAGGTCCACATCCACGCGCTCGGTAAAATTATCCAGCGCCAGATACTGGCCCCGGGGCGACAGAATTTGGCCCACGATCTTGTTCCCCGCCACATGCAGGGGCGGATAAACGGCTTTGTATTCGCAGTAATCGGCCTGATTCAGAAAGACCGAGGCCGCTTCGCTGAATAGAAAAACAACCACGATCACCAAAGCCCAAAGAGCTTTTCGAGCCGGAAGATTCTTGAGGCCCAGTAACGAAGCAAAAAATAGCAATGGAATCAAAGCCGTTAAAAGATGGAAAGGGTGAATCAGGTAAAGCAGACCCATCAGAAGGAGCGAACCCGCCCCCGCGCCCATCAGGTCCGCCGCGTAAACCGAGGGGATACGGTCGGCAAAACGAAGGAACGAAAGGCCGATGTAGATTCCAGTCAAAAAGAAAAACGGAAAAAGCACCGCGTAGTATTTCCAGACATTCACCAACTGATCGAACCATAAATCCGGATTTTGGAATCCCAAGGGGTTGAACGGAACCAGCGTGGCCGCGTAAAAACCCAGGGCCCCCGCCGCCATGAGTAAAATCGGAATCCAAAATAAAAATCGCGGAGCCCACTCCTCAAAAAAATCTTTCAACAGGCTCAACAAAACCCCACCCGCCGCGAAACCCACCATCACGATGGAGATGACCCAATAGCCATACTCGGACCAACTGGCGATGGCGAAATAGCGCGTCAGCTCGACCTCGAACCCGACCGAGGCTGCTGAAACCAGGAACAAAGGCCAAAGCGGGGATTTGAATAAGTTCATGACTTGGAGCCCTTCGGGTTTCCCGGATAGCCGATATGATTCAGGAATTTTTGGGTTTGCTTGTTGAAATGACCGGCTTCATCCACGAAAAGCGCGTGGCCGGCACCGGGCTCCATCTCCACTTTCATCCCTTTTATTTTGGTTTGAAGCCACTGTTCCTCGGCGGCATAACTTTCAGAAGCGAAACCCAGCACCGGAAGGTCGATCTTGGAATAATCCGGACGCCAATTTGAAACCGTATAAAGGTCTTGGAGCAAGGCCACCGCCTCGGGCGTGGGGGTTTTTAAGGCTTCCATCATGAGGCCCGTTAAATAGTTCTCCGATTGGGGCTTATGAAACATCCAGCGCACGAAAGAATTCGTTTCTTTGCCGCGGTCGTCTTGAAGCCGTTGAATCAGCTCCCGCCTTTTCAATTGCTGGACCTTCGTCGGGTCCGACCCCGGGGGCGCGTCGACCAAAACAACTCCCGTGAGCCCGGCGCAGCCATACTGGCCCAAATAAGCCAGCGCTTCGCTCCCTCCCATGGACCAGCCGATCAAAACCGGTTTGGAGGCCTTCAGTTGGGTTAAAAGCTCTTGAATATCCCGCGCCCTTCTCAAAACGGTAAGCCCTTGGGTGATGATCTGGGATTTTCCCTGGCAGCGGGGGTCCAGCACCACCACCTGATAGCGGGTGGAAAAAAAGGCGGTCTGCGCGGCCCAAATATCGGCCGGCATAGTCCAACCCGGGATAAAGACCAGCGTCGGCCCCTGTCCCGCTTCCAGATAATGAAGCGTGACGCCATCGCTGGCCGTGAAGAAATGATCCGTGGTTGGGACTGTCGGCGTAGCCTGGCAAAAGCCCGTGACCGTCGTCAGTACTAATAGGCAAAGAACCCTGAGGGACAATTTCATAAGGCGCTAGTGTATGAAGAAAGACAGGGGTTTTATAGCTATTTGAACGGCCCGGGGGCCCTTCGGGGGACTGGTAATCAGCCGGAATATCCATACAATTGCTTCCGTCTTCGCCCAAAGGGCTACGCCGGACAAGCCTTTCGACTTCCCCCGGGCAAGCCTCCTGGTGATTCACCCAATTTGAGGAAATCATGTTCGACCAACTGACGGAAAACATCCAAAAGGTTTTCAAAAACCTCCGCGGCCAGGGAAAACTGACCGATGAGAATATTGAGCAGGCCCTGGGACAGGTTCGGGCCGCGCTGTTGGAAGCCGACGTTCACTTGGATACCGCCAAGCTTTTCCTCGACCGGGTCAAAGCCAAGGCCCTGGGACGGGACGTGGCCCTAAGCCTGACCCCCGGCCAAGTCTTGATCAAGATCGTGAACGAGGAACTCACTTCCCTGCTCACCCCCAAAGACCGCAACGCCGTTAAATTGCGTTTCGCCCCGGCTCCGCCGACCTTGATTCTTTTAGCGGGCTTACAGGGAACCGGAAAAACCACCACCGCCGCCAAGCTGGCCGCGTTCCTCAAAAAAGACGGACGCAAACCCGGGCTGGTGGCCGCCGACTTAGTGCGCCCCGCCGCCATGGACCAATTGGAAACCTTGGCGAAGGAAGTTGACGTCCCCTTCTTCAAGCCCGAGAACGGTGAAACCGCTTTGGACGTTTGCGTCCGCGCGGTCAAGACCGCCCTGGCGAACAACTGCAACCTGCTCATCTTGGATACGGCGGGACGTTTGCAAATCGACGAGGCGATGATGAATGAGATCGCCCAAATCCAGCAAAAACTAAAACCCTCGAACATCCTTTTGGTGGTGGACGCCATGACGGGACAAAACGCCGTCCAAGTGGCGCAGGCCTTCCACGCCAAATTGCCCTTGACCGGATTGGTGCTCACCAAGGCGGACGGTGATTCCCGGGGCGGGGCGATTTTTTCCATCACCTCCGTCACCGGCGTACCGATCCAATTCGTGGGCGTGAGCGAAAAGATGGACGGCTTGGATCCCTTTTATCCCGACCGTATGGCCTCGCGTATTTTGGGCATGGGCGACATGTTGACCCTCATTGAGAAAGCCGAGGCCATCGCCAAGGACACGGCTTTCGAGAGACAAAAGCTTTCCAAGGCTTCCGACTTTAATTTGGACCACCTGCTTGATCAACTGCGCCAAATCCAAAAAATGGGTTCCATGACCGACCTGATCTCCATGATGCCAGGCGGCGCGGCGGCTAAAAAACAAATGACCGCCGGGGCGCCTGATGAAAAGAAGCTCAAACGCATGGAAGCCATCCTGCTTTCCATGACGCCTAAGGAACGCCAATTCCCCCAAGTGCTGGACGGCTCGCGCCGCCGACGCATCGCCCAGGGCAGCGGGACCCGCGCCGATGAGGTGAACAGCCTTTTGAAACAATATGACATGATGCGCAAAGTTATGAAAAAACCCGGACTGCTCCAAAAAATGCAACAAATGGGAGGCGGAATGGGTATGCCGCCGGGCGGATTCCCGGGTGGAGCGCCTCCCGGACTCGGCGGCATGCCGCCGGGTTTCCCCCGTCTCTAATCCCCGCTGATTTGGCCTTTTTCCCGCATTGACCTTTAAAAAGCCTCGGGGCTACAATGTGCGTCCTGCTGACATTTCAACTAAGTTAAACGGTAACACTCATGGCCCTATTCGGAAGCAAAGACGACAAAAAGAAAGAACTCGTTGAGTCCGCCCAGAAACTGGCGGAACAAGGCGATAGCGCCAAGGCCCTGAAGGAAATCCAAAAAGCCCTCGATATTGATCCCAACTATATGGAAGCCTATACGGCCACGGGTTTCATTTATTCCGACCTGGGCCAAAACGACGAGGCCATCATGGCCTTCAAAAAAGCCACCACGGTCGAAAACGCCGCCCCCGAAGCCTGGAACAATTTAGGCCTGGCCTACGCCCGCACCGAGCGCTACAACGACGCCATCAAAGTGTTCGAGGACGCGATCTACCGCAATCCCAAAATCGCCACTTACTTCAACAACTTGGGCAACGTCTATTACGAATTGGGTCAATACGCCAAGGCCATGAAAGAATTCCAAGTGGCGATGGAATTGGATCCCTCCTACACCGAATCCTACCACCGCCTGGGCATCGACAAAGACACCGCGGGCAATATGGAAACCGCCCTTAAAAAATTAGAGGAAGCGGCCAAGAGCGGAAAAAACAAAGCCAAGATCGCCTACGACATGGGCGTGCTTTACGCCAAACAGCAATTTTTGGACAAGGCCGTCAAGTCGTTCCAGGAAGCCTGCCGCCTGGATCCCCGTTTTGAGTCTTCCTTCATGGCCATGGGTTTCGCCTATGAGCGCAAAGGCGATTTCCAAAAGGCGGTGGAATCATTCGTGTCCGTGGTCACGCTCAATCCCCAAAGCGCCAAGGCCCACAATACCCTGGGACTGATTTACGACAAGCTGCGCCTTTATAAGCAAGCCATCAACGAGTACCGCGTGGCCATCAAGCTGGAGCCCAGCTACGCCAACGCCCATTTCATTTTGGGGCAGGTTTACGAGAACAAGGGCATCACGGAAAAGGCCGTGGCCGAGTATGAAAAATTCATCCGCATCCATGACACCGGCGCCATGGTGGACGAGGCCAAGACCCGGCTCGCCAAACTGAAGAACATTGACCTGGCCCAAGTCGACGAACTGCTCGACATCAAGCGCCAGGACGCGCCCGCCGGTTCGGCGGCCGAACCAGCGCCCGCCGCCGCGCCGGCCGAAGCTTCCGCTTCAGCGGCCGCGCCAACGGAATCCGCCTCGTCCGCCCCCGCTTCGCCGGCGTCTCCGGGTGATCCAGGCGGCGTGAAATTATTGGATCCGAAGGAACATTTGAAACAGGTTTTGGCCAAGGCCAGGGCCGCTAAAAATCCTGGCGCGCCCGCGCCGGCGGCTCCCGTCGCTCCCCCAATCCCCGTGGCACCAGCCCCCGCGGCGCCCCCGGTGGCCGCCTCCGCCCCCCCTATGGGGACTATGCCGCCGATTCCTAAAGCTCCTGCCGCGCCCGTCATTTCAGCGGCGCCCGTCCCCCCGATACCCAAAGCCGCCACTCCGCCGCCCGCGCCGGTTCCACCCGCGCCTGAACCCGTTGTCGAAGCGGCACCGGTTGAAGTTGAGCCTGTGGCGGAAGAAGCCGCCCCGGTTCATGAACCCGTCGAAGCGCCCGCCTACGAACCCCCGGCGCCCGTTGTCGCCCGGCCCATGATCTTGCCCGAAGGCCCGCTGGGGGATATCCCCCTTTACAACCCCGATCTTCCTCTGCCGGTTTCGGCTTTGGACGGCTATGTGTTTGACGACCTGCCCTCGGAAGGCCAGTCGGTTTTGAACGCCATCGCCAATGTCAATGTGGATAACATCGAGCAGGAAGCCCAGGTGTTGGAAGCCATGGAAGTGATCGCTCCCATGACCCACCTGCCTACGGATGAACTGATTGAGGAAACCGAGGCGCCGCCCATGCCCTCTTCGCCCACCCACGGTTGAGGCTTTTTTACTGTTGCTTCTTAAAATGAAATCTTTCAAAATGAACGCCGACTCAAACCCCAAGGAGAATTCCCATGCCGGACGTCAGCTATCTTTCGAAATACGCCCCTTTTAAAAGCTTTGACGCGGCGGACCTGGAAGCGCTCGGTTCGATCGGGCAAGAAAAGGTCTATAAAAAAGAAGACCTGATTTTCGACGAGGATTCCAAGGGCGACAGCATGTACATCCTGAAATCCGGCGCCGTTAAAATTTTAAAGAAGGTCAAAAACCAAGAAAACACCATCGCGGTCCTGAATCCCGGCGAATTTTTCGGGGAAATGGCCCTTTTGGACGGACTTCCGCGCTCGGCCGCGGTCAAGGCCACGGCGGACTCCGATGTCCTCGTGATCACGTTGGAAGGCTACAAGCAATTGCGCGCGGAGAAGCCCCACACGGCTTTGAAGCTGATGGACATCATCATTAAGGTTCTTTCCAACCGCCTGCGGCAATCCAATAAAAACCTGGAAGTCATCAGCTTCTGGATTGAATAACTCCCCAAAACAATAGTTTTGCATTGATAAACAATGATAAAGATTGATGGGTATTTTCCATCCGTCTTCATCAGCCTTCATCAATGCAAAGATGTCTTCGGTCCCGGCTATTTTTGGGCAAAAAAAAGCCTCGGATGGGGTTCCGAGGCTTCAAGAGGGGGGGATCCCCTCGGTGCCCCGCCGCGAAGCGGGGACACTGTCATCCATCGACTTTAGTTATTGTTATTGGCCTGCTGGCGCTTGGCCTGCAGCTCTTCTTCCCGTTGTTTGCGGCGGGTTTCCCGCGCCTCATCCGATTCCAAAGCGATCAGGATGTTCCCGATCCTGGCTTGGATATTTTGGATCGCCCGGTCTTTTCCGCCGCCGAAATCCGGAACACTGACCTCACCGAAATTATTGATGTGGGCCTTGGCGAAAACCTTGCCTTGCTTCTCGAACAACTCCACCTCAAAATCTTTTTCGTGGATGGTGACATTTACTTTTTCCGAATTGTTGGCCATGAATTCCTCTTGATTTAATTGGTAAAACGGGAGCCGTATCTTAACCGCCTCCCAAAGCCTTTTCAAGTGTGACGGCGGGCCCCGCTTTAAAATAGTACTATTTATGCAACATTTTACCTTGATTTATTATCCATGAATTGTTATGAAACTTATACGTTTTCGTTTTTTTAACCTCTTCAGATTTCATGGAAAATTCATGCTTTCCAACATTAAAAGCGCCGCCCTCTTAGGGATCGATGCCTACCCGGTGGATGTGGAGGTCGACATCAGCCCGGGCCTTCCCACCTTTCAAACCGTAGGACTGCCGGACGCCGCCGTCAAGGAGTCCAAAGACCGGGTGAAAAGCGCCGTCACCAATTCCCAATTCGCTTTCCCCATCCAGCGCATCACGGTCAATCTCGCCCCCGCCGATACTAAAAAAGAAGGCCCGTCCTTCGACCTGCCGATCGCGGTGGGAATCTTGGCCGCCTCAGGCGTGATCCCCGCCAAAGCGTTGGAAGGCTACTGGATGGTCGGGGAGCTTTCCCTCGATGGAAAAATCAGGCCCATCCGGGGCGCCCTTTCCATCGCCTTGGCGGCCCGCGAATCCAAAGTCAAAGGATTGTTGGTTCCCGTGGACAACGCGAAGGAAGCCGGCGTGGTCCGGGAAATCCCGATTTACGCCGTCAAAACCTTGCGGGAAATTTACGAGTTCTTACTGGGGACAAAAACGCTCCGGCCCATCGAGGTCAACGTTGAGGAGGAGTTCAAGCAGCACTCCACCTACAAATTTGATTTTTCCGACGTCAAGGGCCAGGAGCACGCCAAGCGGGCGCTGGAAATCGGCGCGGCCGGCGGCCACAACATTTTGTTGGTGGGCCCGCCGGGCTCGGGCAAAACCATGCTGACCAAAAGACTTCCGACTATCCTGCCGCCGCTGTCGTTGGAAGAAGCGATCCAGACCACCAAGATCCATTCCATCGCCGGAACCCTGGGGCGGCGCAAAGCCCTGGTGGCCACCCGGGCCTTTCGCTCGCCCCATCACACGGTTTCGGACGCCGGGCTTATCGGCGGCGGCACCATTCCCAAGCCCGGCGAAGTGAGTTTGTCCCATAACGGGGTTTTATTTTTGGATGAGTTTCCGGAATTTAATAAAAACGTCTTGGAAGTCTTGCGCCAACCCTTGGAAGACGGCTCGGTCACCATCGCCAGGGTCCAATCCTCGCTCACCTTCCCCGCCCAATTCATGCTGGCGGCGGCCATGAACCCCTGCCCCTGCGGCTACTTCACCGACCCATCCCGCAAATGCATCTGCGCGCCCCATCAAATCCAAAAATATTTAAGCCGCATCTCAGGGCCCCTTTTGGACCGCATCGACCTTCATATTGAGGTCCCCGCCCTCAAGTGGAAAGAAATCGCGGGAGACGAGCCCGCCGAACCTTCCGCCGCGATCCGGGAAAGGGTGGCGCGGGCCAGGGCCATACAAATTAAGCGCTATGAAGGCGAAGGCATCCATTGCAATTCCCAGATGACGCCGGCCTTGATGAAAAAACACGCGGCTTTGGACGAACCGTCCTTGGCCCTCTTAAAAGTCGCCATGGACCGGTTTGGATTATCCGCCCGGGCCTTTGACCGCATCTTGAAGGTCGCCCGCACCATCGCGGACCTGGACAACGAGGAAAACATCAAATCGTCCTATATCGCCGAGGCCATCCAATACCGGAATTTGGACCGGAGCGTCTGGAAAAGTTAGTCCATTAGTTCTCCAGCGGGCAGAGTCCACCCATGGAATTAATCAAGAAAACCCAATAAAGCGCATGGTTAAATATGAAAGGATCCATCGCCGTCGTCCGCTGGCAGACCCGAAGTTGGACTATAGGAATAATAAAAAAGCCGAGCGGAATTCCCGCCCGGCTTTCCTTTTTACACTTACGGTTTTACGGTTGAACCGGCGGCTGGGGCTCTCCCACATCTTGGAACATGAGTCCGCCGTAAAGCAGATCTTCGTATACATTCACTGAAATCTCCGAACCAGAGTTGCCCAAGTTACCCGTGACCTGCACTTGGTTGGCCACAGTCGTCTCATTGCTGGTTTGCGGAGTGAAGTCCAATTCAGTGATGGTCTTAGCTGTGCTACTGCTTGAGGACGATAATCCCAAGCTCCCCGACACCATGGAAACCGGGCTGAAATTGGCCCCGCCTCCCATGGTTGTTGTTTGCTTAAAGTCGGTTTCCACGCTGGAAGCGTAGGCGATCTGCTTGGTCAGGGTTGTGTCGGTCGTCTGAGTAATGCTGTCCTGAATAACGGTCAGGTCTTTCGAACCGGCGTTCGCATTACCCGAGGAACTAGGCTCCGCTCCAAAAGCGGTTTTCACCACCAAGGCTCCCCTCCCCCCCGTGTCGGTATTGGCCACAGGCGTCGATGATCCGGTCAATCCCGGCCAACCCTGCCACTGGGCCGTGTAGAAGGGATCTAGCGACAGCAGGCAGGAAGCCTCGTAGGGGGACAAGGCGTCATACCCCGCTCCCGTGAGTATCGTGTTGAGTGAACATTGACTGGAGCAGAATCCGGAAAGGGCGCAGTCGGCTAGCTGTCCGACCGATGCGGGATATTCGGCGATTGGAATTCCAACCAACTGCATGATGTTCAAGGCCGGCCCGTCCCCACCGTTGGAGGGCTGGTAGTTCCAAACCGCGAACTGCGCGTGGGGAATCAGGATGTACTGGTCCGCCCAAAAGGGCTGAGCGTTGAATGGCTCGGAGTCATTGGGAGGTAATCCGCCCATCTGAGCGCCGACCTGAATGCTGTTCGAGGAGGACATGGACCAGGCGTTCTGCACTGTATTGGTGGTGTTGGTCACCGCGGTCGTGTTGACGTCCCACTCGGTGTTATATCCCCCGCTGACATTGTAGACCGGAAAATTGGCTCCCAGGTTCAAGGCGAAAGTAGAGACCGTCAGGTTGCTGTTGGTGTACTTGTTGGCCCAGGCGTCCTGCAGAGTGAACTTGCTGGTGTAGGTGTTTGAAATTTTATAGTTGGCGCTGGACCCGTCGCCCGGCGGCGCATAGACAATGGCCAGGGGCATATACTTGACCTGGAACATTTCCGTGGGGACCACATCCACTTCAAAGGGGGCCTCGTAATTCCAGGCCGGCGCGAAGGCATTCGAAGACGTGGGAGAGTAATAAGCCTCCGGAAAGGTGTCTTGGTAACCCGGGGTAGCGTGGCCTCCATTGTTGTTCACGAACCCGGCGCCCACATCATAGGATTGGCTTCCCACGCGGGTATCCCCGAGGTAACAGCGCACCGCCACCCGCGCCACATTGGCGATCTGACCGAAAGTGGCCGAGGCCGACAGCATGCCTATGACCATTTGGCTTACGCCGGCGGCACCGGGCTGATTGGACCCCGGCCCATAAAGATCTAAAGTACCCACAGGTCCAGCGTCCTCAAAATCCGGCTGGCCCTGGGCGTTAAACTGGGGAATTCCTTGGGCGTTCATCTTCAAGACCTGCAGTTTCATCTCATAGTGGCCATGATTCCCGCCGTAAAGGACTTCGGTTCCCTGAATAGTTTCATTCAATTTTCCCGAATCTTTGAAGAGACAAACCGTTTGGACGATACCCGTCGTGCTTGGCACTATACAGCCTCCCGTGAGGGTAATGCCGATCTGCGACATCGGCGCCTGCAGGCTGGGGGAGCTATTAGGATAATTATAGGTTCCGTTCATGAATCCAAACCATCCCGGCTGGGTAGAAACGTTTCCGGTGATGCTCATGGGCGTGGAAATGGCCCCATCTCCTCCGCTGGCGATGACCGGCAGAGATTCATTGGGTACCGCGGGCGCATAGGAGGTCGCAGGCGCGCCAAACTGGCTGGCGGCCCCGGACATCGCGCAAATTAAGGAAGGATTCAAGGTCACGGGAAAATTCAGGGTCACGGGTCGGTTGCCGAAGGGTCGATTATTTCGGGCTACTCCAGTGTACGTGTTCGTGTAGTTGGAAAGGATGCCCAGGGTTTGGCGCAGCACGACAGGGTTGCCCTTCACCAAGCCGCTGAGATGTTCTAGGGCGGCTTGGTCGGAAAGCTTAATCTGCTGGGCCGTCAGGGTTTTGGGGATTTTCAGTAAGAGGGTTCGGGCCTTGAAAGCCGGTTGTTGGAAATAGACCACCCGGGCATTCAGCTTCTTGGCGGAATCCAAGGAAAGTTTTTCAATGGCAGCCGCCTGCGTTGTCGATGCGGATTTTCCGCTGACAATCGCGGAAACAAGTGCAGAATCGGAGGTCTGAGAAAAAACCGGCAGGGAAAGACCCGACAACAGGAAGAAACAACCTACAGGGAATAAAAATCCGGGAGTCCAACGGGAACCGAAATAGCGGGAGTAGTTCTGCATACTTCTCCTTTATTAATTCGTGGAAATTATTAAAACGGCCTGCCCTTGTGGCACTATACAAAAAAAACAATGCTGGAAAACAGGCTTTTTCAAAAATAAACCCTGTAACCCAAAAACTTCGGCGAGTCTCTTCGAACTCATTGACTCATAAAAAATCGCCCTCTTTTTGGAAGAACCTCTATTTACGAGATATTTAATTGCCTAGATAATGACATGGCTTCCACTGCCCTGCGGATTTATTGAATCCGCCGTGGATCGGTTTGGATTGTCCGCCCGGGCCTTTGACCGCATCTTGAAGGTCGCCCGCACCATCGCGGACCTGGACAACGAGGAAAATATCAATCGTCCTATATCGTGGAAGCCATCCAATACCAAAATTTGGACCGAAGCGTCTGGAAGAGTTAACGAATGACGTCACGTCTTTTGCATCCGCGTTTTATTTGAACGGCAAGCCCCCTCAAAAAAATTGCTGTAATAAAATATGAAAGCGTTCCCTCAAAGCTTCACCATCCGGCAAATCATTTTGTAAACCTTCCGCGGCCAAAGCAAAAACCTCGGCCAATTTCTTGTCTTCAAGGATGGCCACGGTATACCTCGAGATCATCTTTTTGTGGTTCAGGCTCAGGTCGGGAAAAAGATAGGTACAGGTATCATAAAACTCTTTCGACATGGGCTTACCCATTACTTTTTCCCACGGCTTTAATAAAAGCGCCTCATAGACCGCGAACAGTTTTTTCCTTTTTTCGCTCGAACTGTCTACGGCCCTCTTGGCCGCTTCATACCCATCTCCGATGACAAAACCAAAAACACCCCTAAAAATTTCTTCCTTATTTTTATATTTCAAATACAAAAGGGGCCGGGAAAGTCTCGCCTCTTTGGCGATGTCGTCCAAAGAAGTTTTGGAATAGCCGAATTTGAGGAAACATTCCAAGGCCGCGCCCAGAATAAGGGTCCGCCGCGCCTCGTCATTGGCGGGTGTTGTCTTTTTAACGGAATCCATCTTTGAAACCTCCCGAATCTCAAATCCCATCGCCGCTTCTATTACATATTGACATTTTTTAATTTAATTGTCAATATGTAATAGACGGATCGATCCCAGCATGGCCGACCCGAAGTTAAAATCAAGTTTTTAGGGAGGATATTATGAAAAAGAGATGGACGGTAGATCAAATGCCGGATCAAACCGGCAAATGGGTCGTCATTACCGGGGGCACCGGTATTGCCTATCAAGTCGCGAAGGCGTTGGTATCTAAAGGCGCCGAAGTCATTTTAGGTGTCCGCGATGACCCAAAAGGAAAACAAGCTGTCGCCGATATCTTGTCCTCTTCCCCTCTAGCGAAAATAAGTTATGAGCTTTTAAACTTAGCGAGCCTTAGTTCAATCCAAACCTTTTCCGAAAAGATATTGAACCTGAATAGGCCCCTGGATATTTTGGTGAATTGTGCCGGGGTCATGGCCGTTCCCCAAAGGGAAGTGACCGAAAACGGATTTGAGATGCATATGGGCACCAACCATTTGGGCCATTTCGCCCTGACAGGCCGCCTCATGCCCGCGCTTAAGAAAAGCGCCCATGCCCGGGTGATCACGGTTAGTTCTCAAGCCGGCCGTTGGGCCCACTTGGATCTTTCCGACCTTCAAAGGGAACATTCTTATTCGCCTATGGATGCCTATGGCAAATCGAAATTAGCCAACGTGCTTTTCGGCGTCGAATTGAATGAAAAAGCCCCAGGTTCAGGCATCTTGAGTATTCCGGTGCATCCAGGAACGGCGAGCACCGGTATTAATCGAAACCTCGGAGGCCCAACAAAACGCCTCGGTGATTTCATCCAAAATACGATCGGCCAGCCGATCGACCGGGTGTCCGAACCTATCCTTTTTGCCATTTCGACCGACCGCGCGACCAAAGAATCCTATATCGGCCCCACCTGCTTCGTGGAAATGAGCGGCCCCTCCGGCTTCGTGAAATTGCCTAAAGAAGCGATGGATAAAACACTCCGCCAAGAACTTTGGAAGAAGTCTGAGGAATTGACGGGAGTTCGTTTTTAACACCCACTCAGGAACTAACCTGGGCCGGGCTTACAACCCGGCCCATCTTTATCCTTAGTCACGGCTTGACCTCATAGTCCCCTTCATGAGAAAAATAACCGTTACAGAATTCGTTTCATCAAAGGAAATAATGATGCCAACCATCAATCCTTACATTAACTTCAACGGAAACGCCGAAGAAGCCTTCACCTTTTACAAATCAGTCTTTGGCGGAGAATTCTCCAAAATCATCCGTTTCAAAGACCTATCCTTCCCCGGATTCAAAGTGTCTGAAAAGGACGCGAATAAAATAATGCATATCGCCTTGCCCATCGGCCCGAACACCTTAATCGCCAATGACGTCCCCGAAAGCATGGGACGGGTGAGCGAAAACGAGAATAGGTCCAAAATCGCGGTCAGCGCGGGAAGCAAAGAAGAAGCGGATAAATTATTCAACGGGCTTTCAGCGGGCGGAACAGTGGAAATGCCGATCGCCGATAGTCCTTGGGGCACTTATTTCGCGATGTTCAGGGACAAGTATGGAATCGAATGGACCGTGGAGTTTAACTCCATTTAGCGGTTCACCGAACTCATATCCGGATAGCGCTGTCCCGCCGCGGCCCCCAACGGGAAAGCCTCGTCCAGTTTTTTAAGCTCCGCGGGCGTCAATTGAACCTCGACCGCCCCGGCGTTTTCCACCAGCCGGTTTCTTTTCTTGGTTCCAGGAATCGGAACAATATCCTCGCCCTGGGCCAAAACCCACGCCAGCGCCAGTTGGGCCGAAGTGATGTTCTTCGCGGTCGCCATCGCCCTCACCGTCTCGGTCAGTTTCAAATTACTTTCAAAATTGGCTTCAGAAAACCTAGGGTTGTGCTTGCGCCAATCCCCTTCGGGCAGATCGGCCAAACTTTTGAAGGAACCCGTCAAGAACCCTCGACCCAAGGGGCTATAAGGCACGAATCCGATGCCCAGTCCCCGGACCGTCTTTAACAGCTCGGTTTCCGGATCCCGGGACCAGAGCGAGTATTCCGTCTGGAGCGCCGTGATGGGATGAACCGCATGGGCCTTGCGGATCGTGGCGGGAGCCGCCTCCGAAAGCCCCAAGTAACGAACCTTCCCTTGTTTCACCAAACCCGCCATGGCTCCCACAGTTTCCTCGATCGGCGTGTTAGGGTCGACCCGGTGCTGATAATAAAGGTCGATGTGGTCGGTCCTCAAGCGGCGCAGGGAGTTGTCGCAGCATTGAACCACGTATTCGGGACGGCCGTTCACGCCTAAATATTTTCCTTCCGGGCTTCTTTGATTCCCGAATTTGGTGGCCAAAATCAGCTGGTTTCTTTTTCCCTCAAAGGCCTTCCCGATAAGTTCCTCATTGGTAAAGGGCCCATACATATCGGCCGTGTCAAAAAAGTCGACGCCCAGGTCCAACGCCTGATGAAGGGTGGCGATCGATTCGGCCTCATCCCTCCCGCCGTAAAACTCCGACATTCCCATGCAGCCCAATCCCAAACGGGAAACCGTTAAGCCTTGTTTGCCTAAAGCCACTTTTTTCACGCGCGCACCTCGCCGATCCGAATTTTGAGGTTTTATTAAAACCCTCGCGGGCGGGTAAAAGCAACCGGCGCGCGTTCATTTAAATGTTACCCAAACTTAACTGAAAATTGACTCGGCCCCTACCGCCGGCCCCTAGGCTAACGCCCATCCTTGAACGGGGAGTTTTTTTTGCGCATCGCTTATTTCACGGAAAGCCTTCCGCCCTTGACCGATGGAGTGGCCCGCACCTACACCCGCCTGGCGGAAACCCTGAACCTTCAAAAGATCGACTTTCGTTTTTTCGCCCCCGTCAAACCCGGGGAACAAGAGCCTTGGCGCGGCCGCGCCCACCGCCTTCCCTCTTTTCCTTTTCCACTGTACGACTATTACCGCGTCAGCATTCCCTATATCCAGGGCCTGACCCGGTCCTTGGATGATTTCAAACCCGACTTGATCCAAGTGGCCGCGCCCACGCCGCTTTGCTTTTACGCCCAAGATTACGCCAAACGCCGTGGCATCCCCACGGTGGCCAGCTACCACACCCATTTCGTGGATTACTTTCCCTATTACGGGTTTGGGTCCGTGACCTCCTGGGGCTGGAATTATATGCGTTGGTTTTACAACCGGAGCCTGGCCACCTACGCGCCCGCGCCCGGAACCGCCGCGGAACTAACCCGCCGGGGCTTCCAAAATGTGCGACTCTGGCCCCGGGGCATCGACAGTAAAAAATTCTCCCCCGAGTTTCGAAGCCAAGCCTTGCGCCGCGAACTGGGAATCGGGAAAAAACCGCTGCTGCTCTTCGTAGGCCGGATGGTGGGGGAAAAAGATTTGGAGGACTTGGCCCAGGCCGCGCTTGAGTTAAGGAAAAAAGACTACCGCTTTCACCTGGCCTTCGCGGGGGACGGACCAATGCGCGCGCCGCTTCAGGCCCGGTTCCCGAAAGATCATTTTTTCGGTTTTATCCAAGGCAAACCGCTGGCCGAGCTTTACGCCTCCGCCGACCTATTCGTGTTCCCCTCCACCACGGAAACCTTTGGAAACGTTGTCTTGGAAGCTTTCGCCTCCGGGCTTCCCGTGATCGGGGCCGATAAGGGGGGATCCTCGGATCTGGTGAAGCCCGGCGTCAACGGATTTCTCGCCCGTCCCAAGGACTGGGCCGATTTCGCCCGCCAAACCCAGAAGCTGTTGGACAATCCGGTCCTCGTCCGCCGGCTCAAGGCGGGGGCGCTTAAAAGCGCGAAGGCCTATGAATGGCAGGTCATCAACGGAAATTTGATCAAGGAATGCGAAATACTGGTTCGGGCCTCCCGAAAAACCGAAACGGGCCTCAAAATGGACCCGCCGCGAGTCTTAAAACCCTCCGCCTGAGCAAATCGCCCAAACTGTGTCAAAATTACCCACCGCCCCTTTTGTTTTTTTATTTTCGGCCCTAACCAGCCCTCTTTTTTGAGAAAATAACCGGGCCTTCCATTCGCTCATGAACAAGGGTGTCGGATGATCCGGCTGTTAAAAAAACAAAACTCAACCATCGTGGGCCTCAGTTTCGGCTTGGCCATCGCGGCGCTTTTGGGAATCGCCTTCATCTCCTTTGTTTCCTTGCGCCACGTGGAAAGCCAAACCAATTGGGTCGAGCATACCTATCAGGTCTTGGACTCGCTCGAGGAACTGCGCTCCGATATCCGGAATTTGGACCGGCCCCTGCAGGAATATTTTCTCACCCACAACCGTTCTTATTTCGTTCTTTTCGAGACCGAGAAAAAACTAATCCCCAATGATTTCAACGAAATCCAAAAATTGACGTCGGACGACATTATCCAACAATCCTATTTAAGCGGTTTAAAATATCTCATTAGTGAGAAGCTCGCCGAAGTGGACGCCGGTTCCCGCCTCACCCGCACCGCCAATGACCAGGCCCTGGTGCGCTTCATCCAAGTGACCCACGCCAAAAACTTGAACGAGAACATCGATAATTCCATCACCGAAATGGTCATCACCGAGCACCAATTGCTCCAACAACGCAAGGCCGCCGAATCTATCGGGCTTCGAAACGCTTATTTTATGATCTTCGGCGGCGGCCTGCTGACTTCCCTTTTTTGCTTTTTCGCGGCTTTTTTCATCAACCGTCAGATGCGCCAGCGCAACCAAGCCGCTCAATTGCTGGAATCCAGCGAAGAAAGATTCCGGGGCCTGGCGGAAGCGGCGAACGACGCCTTTATCACGGTGAATGAGACGGGAACCATCGTCGGGGCGAATCCCGCTTGTGAGGCGCTTTTCGGTTTCACTCCGCAAGAACTGGTCGGCAAACCTTTGACAGCCACCTTCCCCAAGCGCTTCATGGAAGAACACGGCGGCAACGCCTTCCAGGCTTTTTTGAAGGTCACCAACCCGTCCCTGGGAACTCGCTCGGTGGAGCTTTTCGCCAAGCGCAAGGATGAAAGCGAGTTTCCGGTGGAAGTTTCCCTCGCCTCCTGGCATACCCGGGACGGGAATTTTCACACCGTTTTCGCGCGGGACATCACGGAGCGGAAATTTTTCACCAAAATGCTCCTTAAAAACGAGCACCGTCTTTTTCAGTTTTTGGAGGCCATCCCCATCGGCATTTTCGTGACCGACCATATTGGAAAACCTTATTACGCCAATCAGGCGGCGAAAACCCTATTGGGAAAACCCTTGGACCCCCGCGCTTCCTTGGAACAATTATCCGAAATCTACCAAGCCTATCTGTCGGACAGCGAGCAGCTTTACCCCGCCGAAAGAATGCCCATGGTGCGGGCCTTGTCCGGCGACCGCACGATTGTGGACGATATGGAAATCCGGCGCCCGGACAAAGTGATCCCCGTCCAGGTTTGGGGTGTGCCGATCCTGGATGAGGCTTCGCGCGTCAAATACGGCGTGGGCGTGTTCCTGGATATCACCGAGCGCAAGCAAAGCATGAAGGCCCTGCAGGAACGGGAAGAGTTTTTCAGGACGTTGTTCGAGGAGAGCCCCATCGGCATGACCCTGGTTTTCAACGACTGGCGGATGCTCAACGTCAACCAAGCCCTTTGCGACTTGCTGGGTTACTCCAAAAAGGAATTGATGGAGATGGACCCGAAAGAATGCGCCCATCCGGACGACTTCGAGATCGACCAGGCGCTCGCCAAAAAACTTTTCCAAAAAATCATCCCCAAATACCAAATCGAAAAACGCTACTACACCAAGGACAAACGCGTGATCTGGTGCAAGGTCTCGGCGTCGCTGATCCGCGACATGAACGACACGCCCCTTTTCCGCCTGGCCATGATCGAGAACATCACGGAGCAAAAGGAAGCGGAGCTGGCCTTGAAAGAAAGCGAGAAGCGTTTCCGAAGGATTTTCGAACAAAGCGCCATCGGAATGGTTTTCGCGTCATTCGAAAACCGAATCACGGATGTCAACCAAGCCTACTGCCAAATGCTCGGATACAGCCGGGAAGAACTATTGAACATGTCCTTTATTGACATTACCCACCCGGATGACGCCGCGATGACCAATCCCCTTTTAAACCCCACTCCCGGCGGCCAAACCAAATTTCGCTTCGAAAAACGCTACATCGGCAAGAACAAAAAGATCATTTGGGCGAGCTTAACCAGCCTGATCGTGCAAGACAGCAAGGGGCATCCCCTTCACATCATCACCATGGCCGAAGACATCACGGCCCGCCGGGAAACCGAGTTCGCCCTCAAGGAAAGCCAGGAACAAATGCGCCTTATCCTGGACTCCGCGGGCGAGGGCATTTACGGCATTGATCCCGAAGGCCATTGCACCTTCTGTAATCCGGCGGCGCTTGAACTACTGGGTTACCAAAAACTTTCGGACGTGCTGGGGAAAAACATGCACTATCTGGCGCATTCCCAAAGGCCCGACGGCTCCCCCTATCCCCTCAAGGATTGCCCCATTTTCAAGTCTTTTGGGGCGGGAAAAGGATGCCACATCACGGACGAGGTTTTTACGCGCGCCAATGGAACGGCCTTTCCCGTGGAATACCATTCCTACCCGATGAAACAATCCGGCGTCGTGGTGGGCGCGGTGGTGAGTTTTACCGATATCACCGAGCGCAAACAGGTCGATGACATGAAACGGGACCTGATTTCGGTGGTTTCCCACCAATTAAAAACGCCGGTGGCCGAGATCAACGGCTATGTGGAAAACCTGCTGGAGGGCCTGGCGGGGCCGCTGGCGCCCAAGCAGCGGGAATATCTGGCGGATATGCGGGAAATCGGCATGGAAAATTACCGCCTCATTTCTGACCTACTGAGCTTGTCCAAAATTGAGCGTGGTATCATCAGTGTGGATCTGCAGCCCGTCAGTTTGAACCACTTGGTGGAACTTTCCATCCGCGACTACACGGCCATGATCCAGCGCAAAGGCCTTGACCTCATCCTGGAGAACGCCCCCCAAGAAATCCAAGTCCTGGCGGACCGGGATAAGACGGTTGAAACCCTGCGCAACATCATCAACAATGCTCTAAAATGCACGGATAAAGGCGGTATCACCATCCAAACCGGGGCCGAGAACGGGTTTGGGTGGATCAAGGTCAAGGACACGGGGATCGGGATGAATGAGGCCGTGCTCAACCGCCTCTTCAAGAAAGACCGGATTTTAGGCGCGGAAGCTTCCCGGGCCGGGGCGGGACTCGGCCTTTATATCGCCAAGAGCTTCATGGAATTGCAAAAAGGCGATATTTCGGTTGAGTCGGTCGTTGAAAAAGGAAGCTCGTTTTGTCTTAAAATCCCCAGAATCGAAAAGGAGCCGATCGAATGAGCAAAGGAACCATCTTAATCGTGGAGGACCAGCAGGGTTTCCGGCGTATTTATCGGGACGTGCTTGAAAACGACGGCTATCAGGTTTTGGAAGCCGAGGACGGGGAGGCCGGTTGGACCGCCGCCAAGGAAAAAAAGCCCAATCTCATCCTTTTGGACTTAGGGCTCCCCAAAATCGACGGCTTCGAGGTCCTCAAAAGAATCCGGGCCAGCGAGGAGACGAAGACGATCCCGGTGATTATTTTTTCCGTTCTAGGCGAGCAAAAAGACGTCAACCGCGGGCTGGAATTGGGCGCCAACGACTATACGGTCAAGGGCTTTTATACCCCGCGTCAAATCCTCAGCAAGATCAAGGCCCTGATTTCCCAGGTGGACGCCAAACCCGCCTCCCCCTCTTATAAAGTGCGCTTGCGGGAAAACACGGAGGATTTCGGGAAAATGCGCGATGACATCGGCTTGGCCAACTACCACTGCTCCCAATGCCAAACCGAGCTGGTTTTGGAGTTGTTCCCCGACTTCATGCGCGGCCAAGGACACTGGTTCACCGCCCATTTGATGTGCCCCAAGTGCGGACTCACTTACTGAGCCGTAAAATCATGAAAAGCTAGGAGAAACTATTATGGAAACACCCGCCAATATCTCAGACGGAGCCCAGGACCCCAAGCCCTCGACCTCGATTAAAAAAGGGACGATTTTAATCATCGAGGATCAAAGGGGATTCCGGAAAGTTTACCGCGACGTCCTGATCGATGACGGTTACGACGTTTTGGAGGCCACCAACGGCGAGGAAGGCTGGGAAATGATCATCGCCAACTCCCCCAGCCTGATCCTTTTGGATCTGGGTATTCCGGTCCTTGATGGCTTCCAAGTCCTTGAAAAAATCCGCCGCAGCAACCAAACCAAGGACATCCCCGTCATTATTTTTTCCGTGCTCGGCGAGCCCAAAGACGTCAAAAAAGCCCTCGATATGGGCGCCAACGACTATACGGTGAAGGGTTTTTACACCCCCCGGCAGATCCTGAGCAAGATCAAAAACCTCATCAGCCATACGGGGTCGAACTCGGGCGTCAATTCTTACCGGATCCGCATCGAAAAGGACGGACCCAACGCCGTAAGCCTCCAGGAAGATTTGGGATTGGCCAACGGGTTTCAATGCCCGGAATGCGCCTCGGCCCTGGAGATCGAGTTTTTCCCCGATTACGCCAGGGCCGACGGCCATTGGTTCGCCTCCCGCCTGGTCTGCGGCCAATGCAATAAACCTTTTTAAACGCTTCCACAGGCTTCAAGGGAGAAATAATGGAAACTGAAACGATTCGGGTGCTTCTGGTTGAGGACGATCCGGACGATTATGAGCTGATCCGAAAATACATCTCCCAGATCAAAAACTCAAATTACGATTTCACCTGGGCCCCCAGCTATTCCACCGGGCTGGAAAAGCTCTCCTCTTCCCGCTTCCATCTGGTGCTTCTGGACTTCCGGTTGGGACCCCACACGGGCCTTGAGTTTCTGGAGGAGGCGGACCGCCGCCATTCGACCGCTCCCGTGGTTTTCCTGACCGGACTCGACGACTTCGACACGGATTTGAGGACCATGCGGGCCGGAGCCGCCGATTTTGTCTCCAAAAGCCGCTTGGACTCCTTCCTTTTGGAAAGGACCATCCGTTACGCCTTGGAACGTTCCCGCGCCGCCAAGGAACTCAAGCGCTCCGAGGAAAACTTTCGAAGCTTGATCGAGCTGCTCCCCGAGGGCCTGATGGTCCACCGGGACAATAAAATCCTCTACGTGAATCCCAATCTGGTACGCCTGCTGGGCTATACGAGCCCCGATCAATTGATCGGCCGCTCCCCCATGGAGTTGATACACCCGGACTATCGTTCCTTCGCGTTAAAACGCGTCGACATGGTCAACGCGGGCGAAGGCCAGCAATATAATCCCCCGGCGGAGATCATTTTTCTTCGAAAAGACGGCGAGCCGGCTTACGTGGAGGCCGAAGGGCTCTCCATTATTTTTGAGGGCAAGCGAGCCATTACTGCGATTTTGCGGGATATTTCCGAGAAAAAAAGGGCGGAAGAAGCGTTAAAAGAAAGCCATTTCTTCCTGGAAAAAGCCCAAGAAGCCGCCCATTTGGGAAGCTGGATCTCGGAAATCGGCCCGGAGGGAAATTTAACCTGGTCCAAGGAAGTTTACCGCATTTTTGGCGTCCCGCCCGGAACGCCCCTGAAGGTCCGGGATTTTTTCGAGTTGGTCCATCCCGAGGACGCGAAAGCCCTCCAAACCGCCATGGATGACGCGCTTGAAAAAAACGTCCCCTACGTCCAGGATCACCGCATCATCCTTTCCAACGGCTCCGTACGCTGGGTCAACGAGCAAGCCGAGATCATCCGGGACAAGTCCGGCCAACCCTTAAAAATGGTGGGCGTGGTACAGGACATTACGGAGCGCAAAATCGCCGAACAGGCTTTACGCCACAGCGAAAACCAGTTCCGCGCGGTTTTCGACGGGGCCTTGGAAGCCATGCTCATCATTGACGACAGCGGCAATATCTTGGACGCCAACAAATCCGCCTGCACCCTGCTGGAATTCACCAAAGAGGAAATGCTGAAGCACCGCGTGGACGCTTTTTTCGAGTCCACTTTCGACTTCCAATGGGCCCAAAAGTCCTTTATGACCACGGGCCTTTTCAGCGGAAAGGTCCGCTTGCGGAAAAACAACGCCGAAACATTGGACGCCGAGTTCACCGCCCGCGGCCATATCCTTCCCGGACGGCATCTGGCCGTCTTTCGCGACGTCACCGAAAGGAGCCGGATGGAGCGGCAAGCCTTTTTGAACGACAAATTGGCCACGGTCGGCACCCTGGCCGCGGGCATCGCCCACGAAATCAACAACCCCATGTCTTATGTCTTGGCCAATTTGGGCTTCCTCAAGGGCAACCTGGAGATGCTTCAATCCATCTCGGCCAGCCTGCGCTCCATCGCCACCGAGCCCAGCCGGGAGAACAAGCTGGAAAAGCTGGAAAAATTCGTGGCCTCCCCCCATATCCCGAGAATTTTGTTCGAGGTCGAGGAGGAGATCACCCAATCGATCGAGGGTTCCCAAAGGATCCGGGACATCGTCTTAGGGCTCAAAAGCTTCGCCCGGTTCGACGACGAGGAAATGCACCCGGTGCGGCTGGACGAGTTGATCGACGCGGCCATCAGCATGACCTCCCACGAGATCAAATACCGGGCGAACCTGGAAAAGAAATATGACCCTCTCATTCCTTCCCTAAGCCTCAATACCGGAAAATTGCAGCAGGTATTCGTCAATCTTTTGGTCAACGCTTCCCAGGCCATCGAGCCCGGCAAGGTCAACCAAAACACCATCAGCGTCACGACCCAAAAAGAAGGCGAGGCGGTCTGGATCCACATTTCGGATACCGGATCGGGCATCCCGAAGGACGTCCTCCCTAAAATTTTCAATCCCTTTTTCACCACCAAACCCGTGGGCTCCGGAACCGGTTTAGGCCTTTCCATTTGCCATGAAATCATCCGCAGCCATGGGGGGGAAATCCGCGTGGAAAGCGAGGTGGGAAAAGGAACGACCTTCTCAATTTGCCTGCCCATCCGCGAGGCGAAGCCGTCCCGGGAAACCCGTTTGGAAGAACCCCGCCCCACCCGGTCGGCCAAGCTGCTCATCGTGGATGACGAGCCCACCAACTTAAAAGTATTTAAACGGATGGTGGAAAAGACCCACCAAGCCGAAACCGCGCTCGGCGGGCGGGAAGCCATGCGGCTGCTGAGCGCCAAAGGCGCCGAGTTCGATATCATCGTCACCGACCTCAATATGCCGGACGTGAGCGGCATGGAGCTGCACAAATATGTCCTGGAAAAATTCCCGGACTTGGCCAAGAAAACCATTTTCATCACGGGCGGGGCCTTCACCGACGCCTCCAAGGAATTCCTCAAACAGGTGGATAATCCCCGTTTGGAAAAACCCTTCGAGGCCCAGGAGTTATTGAAAGCCGTCCACGACCTTTTAGGCGACTCACAATACTAAGCGCCTCTAAAAATCATCGTTGTTTTTACCACCTTGGCGGACTTAGCGTCTTTGGCAGTGAAATAGGTTCTTATGATGGATTCAAAACGGCAATAAAAAAGCCGTCCCCCGCGCTGCGCGGGGGACGGCTTTTAAAACAACCTTCCAAATTAATACTGGAACAACATCTCCCGGTATTTCGGCAAAGGCCAGAGATCGTCATCCACGATCCCTTCCAACCAGTCGGCGATTTCCCGGACCTTCAACATGCCCGGAATCACCGAATCCTTGAAGGAAGCGGCCATCTGATGCAGGCTCGAGCCGCCATTGGCGCTCTCGATCAAAGCGTCCAAGGCTTCCACCGACTCGTACAATTCGCTGGCGCCCTTGGCGACTTCCTCTAAAAGGGCCGTTTGGCCCTTCTGACCGGCTTTCACCACGGCCGAGGTGGCCTGGATGGTCTGGGCCAGCTTGCTTTGGTACTTGAGGACCGCCGGCAAAATTTGGTTCTTGGCGATGTCCACCGTGGCGTTGGCCTCGATGTTGACCACCTTGACATACCGCTCCCACATAATTTCCTCGCGGCTGTCGTATTCCTTCTCATTCAGAACCTTGTACTTGGCGAACAGTTCTTTGTATTCCTTTTTCGGCATGGCCTTCAAGGCGTCCACCGTGGTTTTCAGGTTCGGCAATCCACGCTTTTGAGCCTCGGCGTGCCAATCCGCGCTGTAGCCGTTTCCGTTGAAGAGCACCTTCTTGTGTTCCTTGATCTCTTCTTGCAGGACGGCGGCCAGGGTCTTGTTGAAGTCCCCGCCCTTTTCCAGCTTGGTGGCGATGCGGTCGATCGACTCGGCCACGATCGTGTTCAAGATGGTGTTGGGCCAGTAAATAGCGGCCGTGGAACCTACCGCGCGGAACTCGAACTTATTGCCCGTGAAGGCAAACGGCGAGGTACGGTTGCGGTCGGTGGCGTCTTTCGGCAGGGGCGGAAGGATCGAAACCCCTAATTCCATGGTTCCCCCCGACTTGCTGGACGTGGCCGGCCCCTTCTCAAGCTGATTCACGATGTCCTGGAGCTGTTCTCCCAGGAAGATCGAGATGATGGCCGGCGGGGCCTCGTTGGCGCCCAAACGGTGGTCGTTGCCCGGGCCGCTGATGCCCACGCGTAAAAGCTCAGCGTACTTGTCGACCGCTGAGATCGTGGCCACCAAGAAGGCCAGGAACTGCGCGTTGGCGTGCGGCGTCTTGCCCGGATCCAAAAGGTTCTCGCCCTCGTCGGTGGCGATGGACCAGTTGTTGTGTTTTCCGTTTCCATTGATTCCCGCGAAGGGCTTCTCATGGAGCAGGCAAACCAAGCCGTGGCGCAAGGCAACCTTGCGCAAAAGTTCCATCACGATCATGTTATGGTCGGCCGCCACCGAGGACTTCTCGAAAAGCGGGGCCATTTCAAACTGCGCGGGAGCCACCTCATTATGGCGGGTCTTGGAGGGAATGCCGTAACGCCACAATTCCCGGTCCAAATCCATCATATAAGCCAGGATGCGCTCTTTGATGGCGCCAAAGTAGTGGTCTTCCAATTCCTGTCCCCGGTAAGGAGGCGCGCCAAAGAGGCTGCGGCCGCCGGCGATGAGGTCAGGCCTCTGCTCGTAGTACTTGCGGTCGATCAGGAAATATTCCTGCTCGGGCCCCATGTTGGTGTAGGCGCGTTTGGCGGTCTTGTTCCCGAATAAGCGCAGCAAGCGGATCGCCTGGGTGGAAAGGCTTTCCACCGAGCGAAGCAAGGGCGTCTTGTGGTCCAAGGCTTCTTCCGTGTAGCTCACGAAAGCCGTCGGGATCGTCAAGGTGGCGCCGTTCACTTCTTGTTGAATGAAAGCCGGGGAGGTCGGGTCCCAAGCCGTGTAGCCGCGGGCTTCGAAGGTCGAGCGGGATCCGCCCGAGGGGAACGACGAGGCGTCCGGCTCGCCCTTGATGAGGGTCTTTCCCTCAAACTCGGCGATCGCGCCGCCTTCCACCGTCGGCTCCAGGAAGCTGTCGTGCTTTTCAGCGCTCAAACCCGTCAAAGGAACGAACCAATGGGTGTAATGGGTGGCGCCATGGGACAAGGCCCATTCTTTCATGCCTTGGGCGACTTGATCGGCGATAGAATGATCCAAAGGCTCTCCCCGGAGGGTGGTCGCCCGGAGCTTCTTATAGACGTCTTTCGACAGGAACTTCTTTTGGGCCGTATCATTGAAAACCAGGGAACCGAAAATTTCGTGTCCCGGCTCGGATTTATAATTTTCCAAGGGCGAAACTTCCCCGCCGATGGACAAGGCGATCTTTTTACGTGGTGTCGTCATGAACTTTGCTCCTTTATTTTCTTATGGCCAATTTTCAAACAACGAACCTAAGTCACCAACCAAAAACGGGCGCGAAACGGACGGCGGGAGTGTGTTGAAAGGTGTGGAGTTTCGCGACTGGATTCGTATTTTAGGCAGTCCCCCGGGATTTTCATAAAGGAAAACCCGGCAAGCTGTCTTTTTTAACGCTTTTAAAACGGGAACGACAATTTTGTAGGACATTAAAGTGCGAGTAAACAAAAAGGAAGAAAATCAAACCGATTTAACCTTTTACTTTCGGCGGCCCGCCCACTTCGAATAGGGGTTTATCGGCCCTGACCCGCCGCCCCCCGCGCGCGGATCCAAAGATTGAGGGGAACTTCAAAAAAATGAAAAGAAACGAAAGCGGTTCCCAGCAGGGCCGCCCCGTAAACAAGCCCGCATTCCAATAGGCCACGCCCCTTTAACCATGGCCACAAGCCGAATAAAACCACCACGTGAAAAAGGTAAATGCCGTAACTCCATTTTCCTGGAAGTCCCAGGATACCCAAAACCTTATTCTCAAAACCCCTTAACGAAAACGCGCCCGATAAAAAAGCCCCCAATCCCAAGGCCAGTAAAGTCGGCGTGAAGATTTGATCCCCCGGATCGTCCGCCCCGGTGCCTAAAAGCGTCCCCGCCAGTAGAAAGCCCCCTCCCGCGCACAAAGCGGCCGAAATCCCCGGGCTTTTATCCAAAAAAGGCTTAGTCCTTTTAGACAGCAAATAAAACAAGGCGCCCGCCGCGATACAGTCAAAAATTCCGATTGTGCCGATGGAAGTCAAAAGGGTTTCGCCGGGCCAAATCCGTTCGCAGGCCCAGCGCGAAATCGGGCCCAGGCCGACAAGGATTCCCAGGGTCCATTCCAAGGTTCGAAGCTTTTTGACCCTCAACAAAAACAAGGGATACAAAAGGTAAAACTGCTCCTCCACCGAAAGCGACCACAGCAGAATCCAGTGGAAGCCTTGGGAAAAATAAAAGGCCGGGTGCGCCACGCAATACCAATTAAACGAAAAGGTTAAAAGCGAGATCCAAAAAACCGGGTCATGGACCGCCGGCATATTGAAGCAAAAAACGGAGGCGGGTTGTCCCGCCGGCGCGAAAGACCAAAATAAAAAGCCTAAAGCGACGGCCAAAACAAACAAGGGCGCGATTCGGGCCACGCGCCGAACATAGAAAGCGCCTAAACTAAGTTGAAACAATCCGCCCGGCATCCGGTCGGCCAAACGGGTGATTAAAAATCCCGAAATGACGAAAAACAGGAAGACGCCGTAAATCCCGTTCTCACAAAGCTTGAGGAAAAACCAAGCCGCCCAGGGCGCCGCGGGCTTCAAAACCAGGCTGGACAAAATCAAATGCTTTTGAACCACCAGGTAAATACAAAAGGCGCGGGCCAAATCAATGGCCTGGATCGGCGAGTCGATTTTTCGCTTCATCGCTTTGAACCGCCTATTTTTGATCGGGATGGTTCGGCCCCCACGCGGCCGCCAACAGGTTTTCCTGGAAAAGCTTAAATGAATTGGCGCCTAACCGGCTATCTTTATAGTTCCCCCCGGTTACCAGGCAAACCATCTGAAGCGAGGGCGCCACAAACAGATATTGGCCGCCCACCCCCCAAGCGAAAAACACCCTCACGGATCCACCGGATACGGGAACGTCCCTTTCCCACCATAAATAACCGTAGTCATTCTTCCCGTTGGTTTGGGACTTCGGAATTTGAGGGCCGGTGGATTGGGCGATCCAGTCTTCCGAGAGGACCCGCTTCCCTTTCCAAAGGCCTTGATCGAGATAAAGAACTCCCAGCTTCAAAAAATCCCGGGGGCGCATTTGCAGGCCAAACGAAACCGGGATCACTCCCTGAGGCCCCGAAAACCACTTCACCCGCTTAATCCCTAAGGGATCCCATAGATACTGTTGGGCGAAATCAGGAACACTCAACCCGCTTCTTTTTTCAAGAATCGCGGACAGGGGCAAAAGACAGGCGCCGCAATAACGAAACCGGCTTCCCGGCTCGGCGTCTACCGGTTCCCCCAGGATAAAAGACAGCCAATCCGAAGAATGGACCATGGCCCAGGAACAGGCCAACGACGCGGTCCAATCGTTACAGGCGAATCCGGAGGTCATGGTTAAAAGATCGCGGACGGTGATCCGGTTTTTATTGTCCGTCCAACCGGGCTGATTCCTGAATTCCGGGAAAAAATCGTATAGCTTCTCCTCCAACCCCAACCGTCTTTGGTCGTTGGCGATCCCGACTAAAATGGAAAAAACCGATTTGGTTTCCGACTGCAGGGGATGAAAATCCGCGGGGCCGTATCCATAAAAATACTCATCCAGCACCAATCGTCCCCGGTAAGCCACCTGCACGCTATGGATATGGGGATAGGTTCCATCGACAATCTTTTGAAGCCCCTCCTGGAGCGGCTTCAAATCGAGCCCGGCTTTTTGCCAATCCCCCGACGCCCATCCATCTCCCAAGGTTTGGGGCCGATGGTAGGCGTAAATGGTTTCAGGACTTCCACCTGCCGACAACCGGGGAACTAAAAAATCGCCGCCCCGTTTCAAGCGGAAAGAACTGACGGCTCCCGCGTTTTGAAAGGACCCGGACGCTTGAGTGTAGCTTCCTTGGATTTCACCCTTTTTCAATTCAAACATGAGCTTTTCGCCGCTGTCCAAATCGGCGTAAACCCGGCCCGATTTCTCCACCAGATGCCGAAGCGGCGCGTCATAAATTCCATCGTCAATATTGTTGAAACTTCCCGCTGTCACCGCGCCGGAGGCGTCAACTTCAAGGGTCAAGGCCACGCGAAAGGCGACAGGGCCCACATCCAAAAAGCCTTGCCAAGTCTTTTCCCCATTTTGGGCATGGACTTGCCGGGCCAAAAGAATAAAGGCGAGAATAAGTGTTTTGAGGGCGTGGCGCGCCATCGGAAAGGAAAAGCTCAAGATTTAGGGGAATGGCGCTTCAAAAGCTCTTTGCCCGGGACGAGCGAACGACCCATGACCGCCCGTTGGGCGATTTCCTCGATCTCACGGGCTTCCTCAGGCGTGGGCTTGGTCAATCGAAGCTCCGCCTGATCCACCACCATTTGGTAAACCATATCGGCGATTTTTTTGGCCAGGGGATGGGAGCCGAATTCTTCCTGGAGCGCACGGGCCACGGCGTGATCGATAAATTGATTCAGGGTTCGGTAATGAAGCTTATTTTTAACCAGACTTTCCAGTTTGCGCTTCCCCATGCGGGGCCGGTAGCTGATGACGCCTTCCATGAAAGCCTCCTGATCCCGTCGCGAAAGTCCGGGAATGGATATTGACCATCCGCCCCAATTGTATGCTTCATGTATGCTTTTTTCAAGTTCCTTTCCGCAGCCGAAACCGCGTCACCACCACCCGCTGTGGCCCCCCGGCCGGCTCTTCATAAACCCGTCCCTGGATATCAAAGGGAATATGGGAATCGGATTTAAAATAAACCCCCAGGATTCGGCTGCGAAGGTCCAGCCAGGCTTCTGGTGGAAAATCCAAAAGATCGGCTAAATAACGCCGCGCCCAATCCCGTTCCAGGGACCGGGCCGTCCGTTGGATGTAATCGAATTCCCCTTGGGCTTCCGGACTGAATAAGATTTCGATTTCGGGTCTTTGCACAGGCCGCCCTTTCCCTTGGGCTGAATGTTTCCCGATTAAAATCCGCCCAAGAAGAAAGTATACATAAGTATTCCATTGTGTGGCAAGATGAAATCTTTTTGTTTTTTTAAAAAGAGCGCGCGGAAAAAAACTGCCTAGTTCCTGGAACCATTTAGAAAAATGACCCGGCTGAAACGTATCCACCCCTGAAACGGCTCATAGCTTGGGCACAATTTCCTTTAATTCTCAGTTTCCCTAGTTTAGAATTCGCCCGTACTTTTAGCCTGCGTTACACAATAAAGTTTGGAGGGTCTATGAAGAAGTTCGTTGGATTACTTGCGGTCGGAATAGTTCTATTGACTTTCGGCGTTTCTCAAGCCGCCGATGATAGCTTTTCTTTGGAAGGGGTTGAATTTGCCAAGGCCACCTCCGCGAAGGCACCGAAGGCATCGTCCTTGATGGCGGCCAAGATGGACTCTGGATCGGGTGTTTGGGTCAGCCTCTACGCCGGTTACGACTTCGCGAACCTGGGATCTCTGGGCACCGCCGAAAAGAGTCTTATTGATTACGCCTCTTCGTTAGGCGACAGCTCGTCCGACGGAACGGGCGGAAGCGGCATTCTAGGCGGGGTGGCGGTAGGCTATGACTTCGACAAACGCAATTCCCTGTCCCTCAGCTTGGAAAACACCTGGACTTCCCAATCAGGGCTCAACATCACCACAGGCGGCGCCGCCGGAACTTATGAAAAGTTCGATCCAAGCCTCTTGGGCGTTTCCCTGAACTATTCGCTGGTAATCGCGCAGGGCGGGGGAAGCAAGACTTCCCTGACACTGGGCGGCGGCTTTTATCACGGCGCTGTCCACTATCAAAGCGACATCTCCGGCGGCACAACCCTTGTGGGTGATTTCGGCCAGGATGGCATCGGTGGCACGCTGGGGGTTTCGGAAAAATTGGATTTGGGCGGATCGCTGGACTTGGGCCTGTCGGCCCGTTTCCGGGCCGCCGATTTCGGCAAACTTGTCGCCAATTCGGTGACCGCGAATGGAACGCCTCATACTTCTGGAGGGCCTTTCATCCTCGTGACCAGCACCATTAGCTCTCCTTATACGGAAGTACTGCCTGTCCCGACAAGCGCGACCTCCCTGCCCCCAGGCGTTCAAGACACGGACCTGGACTATACAGGCTTTAATGCTGACCTGTCCTTGACGCTTCATTTATAAGATGGAAAAGCTTTAAGAATGACTGCCCTAAGGCCCTTCCGGGAATTCGGAAGGGCCTTTTCTTTGTTGAAGGCAACTGGCTCATCCTAAGCTTTCAAAAAAACAAGATGCCATCGTGCGGCCGCGCTTTTTCCATGGAAAAGACCCTGATATACTCAGCGCCCATGAACCTGATTTATAACGAAGTCGCCGGAAAGAACCTGGCGCGCCTGGAAGGACTCAGCGACGGCATTTTCGCCTTCGCCATGACACTCTTGGTGCTGGACATCCATATCCCGGCCCCCGAGACCGTCCACAATGAAACCGAGTTGGTCCAAGCCCTGGCGACATTGGCCCCTAAAATTTTTCCTTGGATCATGAGTTTACTCACCCTGGGCATCTACTGGGTCGGCCAGCAAACCCAGATGAGCCAGTTAAAATATTCCAACCACCACTTTACCTGGCTCCATATCACCTTTCTGGCCTCGGTCACGGCCATCCCCTTTTCCACGGAACTTTTAATTCAATACGACGGCTACCGAACCGCGCTCCTCATTTATTGGCTCAACATCCTGGTTCTGGGCTTATTGCTTTTGGCCAGCTGGATTTACGCCTGTAAAGCCAACATCATGAAAAAAAGGGTCACGGAAAAAATTTATCGGGCCGTCATTCACCGCGTTTTGCGCGCCCAAACCCTTTACGCTTTCGGCGCCGCGCTTTGCCTCATTCATAACAACTGGAGCATCGCTTTTATCCTTTTGGTTCAGCTGAACTACGCCTTGGCGCCAAAGTTTTTAGCCAAATGGACCTTGTAAAAACCTCCGCGCTTCCCCATTAATAAGTCCATGAAACCCATCGCCCTTTCGGTCCTCGACCTTTGCCCCATTCCCGCCGGTTCCACCAGCACCCAGGCGCTTCAAAACACCTTGGACCTGGCCCGTCTCACCGAGCAATTAGGCTATACCCGCTATTGGCTGGCCGAGCATCATAATTTTCCAGGGCTGGCCAGTTCGGCCCCTGAAATCATGATCGGCCAGGTGGCCGCCGTGACCAAAGCCATGCGGGTGGGCTCGGGGGGCATCATGCTTCCCAATCACACGCCCCTGAAGGTGGCTGAGAACTTCCGGCTTTTGGAAGCGCTTTATCCCGGCCGGATCGATTTGGGATTGGGCCGCGCGCCCGGAACCGACGCCTTGACCGCCCTGGCCCTGCGCCGGGAACGGGACGCCGTCACCGAGGACCGTTTCCCGGAACAATTGGGGGACCTGCTTTGCTTCTTCGCCGGCGCCTTTCCCGACCACCATCCCTACCGCCGGATCACCGCCATTCCGGTGGACGCCTCGACCCCGGAAATTTGGCTCCTAAGTTCCAGCGGAGCCACCGCCCAGTTAGCCGCCCAATTGGGCTTGGGCTACGCCTTCGCCCATCACATCAACGCCCAACCGGCGGTTGAGGCGATGCGGCTGTACCGGGAAAATTACCAAGGCATGGCCGCGGCCCTCGAGCCCAAGGCCATCCTGGGCGTCATGGTAATCGCCGCTGAAACGGATGAAAGGGCCGAGGAGTTGGCCAAACCGGTCGATTTAATGCGCCTGCGCATGCAACAGGGCGCCAAGCCCGTCTATCCCAGCCTGGAAGAAGCTAAGAATTACGCCTATACGCCCCTGGATTCCCAGATCATCAAGACCAACCGGGAAAGGATGTTCGTGGGCTCGGTGAAAAAAGTTCACGCCCAACTGATGGATCTGGCCGAAAAAACAGCGGCGGACGAAATCATGGTTCTCACCCTTGTCCATGACCATCAGGACCGCCGCAAATCCTATGAGCTTTTGGCGGAGGCCTTCGGGTTAAAAAATCGCTTTTAAAAGCTTCGGCCCTATTCCCCCTAAAATATGTAAAAATAACCGGCCATGAAAACCCTATCGCCGCTTCCCATTGACAGCCTCATCCCGGAACTGATCGCGTCCCTGGAACAAAAAAACGCCGCCGTCATCACCGCCGAACCCGGCGCCGGTAAAACTACCCGGGTTCCCCCGGCTCTGCTGGGCGCGGGCTTCGCTAAGGACAAAGAAATCTGGGTGCTCCAGCCCCGGCGGCTGGCCGCCAAGATGGCTTCCTTAAGGGTGGCGGAAGAAATGGGCGAAGACGGGCCCCGCCAAGTCGGCTATCAATTTCGCTTTGAGAATAAAACCGGCCCCCAAACCCGTTTAAAATTCATGACCGACGGGATGCTGCTTCCCCTGGCCCAGGGCGATCCCGTGTTATCCAAGGTCGCCGCCGTCATCCTGGACGAGTTCCATGAAAGAAGCCTGGCGCTGGAATTGGGCGTGGCTTGGCTGCGGCGCCTTCAACTGGAAAAAAGACCGGACCTTCGTCTTCTCGTGATGAGCGCCACCCTGGACGCTTCCGCCCTGTCCGAATATCTGGGCGGCGCTCCGGTTTTCGCCAGCAAAGGCCGTGTCTTCCCCGTCGGCGTGGAATACCTGCCCCAGCCCGAACATCCGGACTTAAGCCTGAAGGTGAAAGGCGCCCTGCGTCATTTGGCCGGCAAGGGCATCACGGGAACCACCTTGGTATTTTTGCCGGGCCTGGGGGAAATCCGCCGATGCCAGGGCTCCTTGAAAGATTTCGGCGAGGTCCACGCCCTTTACGGCGACCTTCCCGTGGAAGAACAACAGGCGGTCTTGAGGCCCTCGCCCGGGCGCAAGGTCATCCTGTCCACCAATGTGGCCGAAACTTCCCTGACCGTTCCGGACGTCACCTCGGTGGTGGATTCGGGCCTCACCCGTCAAGCCCGGGTCTCGGGATGGTCCGGCCTGCCAAGCCTCGTCACCCTATCGGCCAGCCAAGCCTCGGCCACCCAAAGGGCGGGCCGAGCGGGACGGCTTCAAGAAGGCCATTGCGTCAGGCTTTATACCAAGTTTGATTTCGAGCATCGCGCGGCTTTTGACCTGCCGGAACTTTTACGGACGGACCTCTCTAAAAGTCTATTGGATTTAAAAAAGCTGGGCGTGGAGGATTTGGACGCTTTTCCTTGGTTCCTAAAACCCTCCGACGCTTCCCTCGCCGCCGCCCTGGATCTTTTGCGGCGCCTGGGCGCCTTGGACCATCAAAACCGCCTGAGTGAAATGGGCCGGCGCATGGCGGCTTTTCCCTTGGTCCCCCGGCTTTCCAAATTACTGTTGGAGGCGAAGGCCTCTTCCGATCCATTGGTCCCCCGGCAAGCCTGCCGCTTGGCCGCCCTGATTAGTGAAGAGCGCGCGGGCGGCGAGGACTTGCTGGAAGAACTACGCAAATACCAACCCGGATATGAAGCCAAGCGATTAGAAGATCAACTGGCGGGACTTTTAGAACTTGGGACTAGCTCGAAACCCGCGAAGCCCACCGACTCCTCGGACCAGGCCTTGGCCAAATGTCTGCTGACGGCTTTCCCCGACCGGGTCGGCAAAATTAGGGCGGGCGAGTCTTCCTTAAGCCGCCACCAAGCGGGTAAGAAGGAACTGGTCTTGTCCTCGGGAGGCAGCGCCCAAGCGTCCGACAGCGCCCTCACCCGGGCCCATGAGTATTTTGTGGTGGTGGAAGCCCAGGAAACCCAGCAGGCCGGCAAGACCTTGGTAAAAGCCCGTTCACTGGCCCCCATTGAGGCCGATTGGTTGTTGGATCTATTCATGGCGGACGTGAAGGAAGAACAATCAGTGGAATGGGATGACAAGGCTCAAAGAGTGAATGTGTCCCAACGCTTGCTTTACGGCCAGCTCATTTTGGATGAAAAAGTCCTGTCAGCCCGAGAGTTTGGGCCCGAAGCCCGGAACCTGTTGGTGAAAGAAGCTCTGGCCGCGGGCCCCCAGGCCTATACCGATGCCAACGAGCTTTCCCAATTCCTGAATCGAGTAGCCTTCGCGGCCCAACATACGGACGAAATCAGCGCCTTCACGCCCGAGAAAATCGAGGAAACCCTGCGGGAACTCAGCGAGGGCTGTCGAAGCCTGGCGGATTTAAAAGAAGCCGGCCTAGTCCCGGCTTTAAGGACCAAGCTCGCCCCCTCAGGCCAATCCCTCTTAGAAAAGCTGGCGCCCAGCTCCATCGCGCTGGCCGGCGGCCGCCGAGCCCCTATTTATTACGAGACGGGAAAACCGCCTTGGGCCGAATCTAGAATTCAGGATTTCTTCGGGATGAAGCAAGGACCCTCGATTGCCAACGGCAAGGTGCCGGTAGTATTGCACCTGCTCACCCCCGGCAAAAAACCGGTTCAGATTACGAGTGACCTGGCCGGTTTCTGGGAAAGGCACTATCCCCAAGCCCGCAAGGAACTGTCGAGACGGTATCCCCGGCACCAGTGGCCTGAGACTCCGGTCTAACCCTAGACCTGAAAAAATTGATACCGTCTCTAAACAGTTGAGGATCAAATGTTAGTCCCGGACGCACTCCCGGAGGGCGTAAATCCCGGAGGGGTTCGGGACCTGAAATACCCGATTATTCGTCATTGCGAGGAACGGATTTTGTGACGCGGCAATCCAAGTTTTTGGGTTGTTTTTGTGTATGACGTCGGAGGCGTATTTCGATGTCCATAAACTGAGATTGCTTCGTCGCTAAAACCAATGAACAACACTCCTCGCAATGACGAATGACACAAAATCTTTCCAAAACAAAAAAGGCCGGACGGTTTCCCGTCCAGCCTTTTGCAGCTAGACAAAATTTATTTCCCAAACATTTATGGACCGAAAAAGAACCGCCGGCCCATCGCTTTACTTCCCGAACAACCCCGTCAAAGTCGCCGAGTCCAGCTTATTGGCGTTGGCGTAGAAACCCACCATGGCCGCCGACGAGTCCGCTGTCAGGGGAAGCGACTTCACCTTTAAGGCGAAAATCGTGAAGATGTAATGATGCACCTTGCCGGGCGGGGGCGCGGGACCGCCATAGCCGGGAACGCCAAAATCGGTCCGCGACTGTAACAGCGGCGCGGAATCCTTCGCGCTCTTGGAGCCGAATCCCTGGGGCAGGCTGGTCGTATCCGCCGGGATATTGAAAACCACCCAATGCCACCAACCGCTGCCGGTCGGCGCGTCCGGGTCATAAACCATCAAAGCATAGCTCAAGGTGCCTTCCGGCCCCTTCGTCCAATGCAGTTCGGGCGAGATATTCTTCCCCGTATAGCCCATGCCGTTGAACACCTGGTCATTGCCGATGACGGCGCCGTCTTTTATGTCGTTGCTCTGCAGCTGCATCGCGAAGGAAGCCGAGGCCAAAAACAGGCCTGTCAGAACTCCCAATAAAGCGGTAATCTTCTTCATCAAAACCTCCCTAATCATTTATCCCAACCGCTTCCCCATTGGAAAGCCCGCTTAGTTTAAACGAACCCCAAAACAAAAATAAAGCCACTTCCTTTTCTTTTTTAAATTAAGTGCTAATGCACGTTTAATTAAGGTTGAGAATCGGGCGGACGCGTGAAGGAACGAAAATTAAAGAACGAGATGAACATCATGCAAACGGCCAGAACCAAAATCACAATCAACCCCAATAGAATCGAAACGTGGAACGCGGCTGTCGGCACGTTTTGCTGGTAAATCACCTGTTCCCCGAACAAAAGCGCCGCGTTCATAAATAAGGCGACTTGGGTGAGGGATAAACGCAATTTCCCCTGGATGAGCGCCCGGTTTTCCGGCGTGGACAGCCAGAAAGCCTTATTGGGCAGGTTCATGCGCTCGGGCGGAATTTTATTCATCAGGAAATAAAAAAGTCCCAAAAGCCCGTTGGAAAAACCGATGGCCGCCAGGAAGGACAAAACAAAAGCGCTCTTGGTCTGATATCCATTCGGATTTCCCACCGCGTCAAAGTGGGTCGCCACGATAGGCGGCAATTGGCTGTAGATGCCCAGCAAAAAAAGAAGCTCGAAAACCAAAATGGCCAGCCAAGTCCAAGCCAGTTTTTTGTCCATGGTCATCCCATCTCTTCCCGGGCCACCAGCATCATGTCCCGGATAAGCTCGGCGATGCGGGGAAAACTTTTAATTTCTTTGCTCGCCAAGGCCCTCTCGTAATAACGGCGGGCTTCCCGAAAAAGTCCCTGGCGGCGGTTGAGTTCGCCGATCAGATAAAGCACGCCCGGCTCGCCCAATTGCTCGGGCAGGTCCCCGCCCTTCTCATGAAAGTCCTGATAGGCCTTGGCGGCTTCGGCCATGGCGGCCCGTTCTTTTTCCCGGTCGCCGAGCAAACGAAAAAGCCAAACCAAATGCAGGTAAAGCACGGCCAGGCTTTTTAAATCCTGATAAACCCGGATTTTGGAAAAGGCGATGGAAAGCTCGTGGCGGCGGATGCCGGTTTCGGCGTTGCTGGCGCCAAGGGCGAAAATATCCGGTCGTTTTTTGGTGGATTGTTTTATTTTTTGGCTGGCTTCCATGATTTTGGGCTCGTACTCGGGCCGCACACCCTCAAAATCTTTGTTCAAGGCGGCGAAGGTACATTGGGGGCATGCCGTGATGGCGTAAAAGTACGCGCATTCACCCTCGTAGACGTGGCCGAAATCGCTCTCGGTTTCCTTGATGCGGACCGCTGAGGAGCGCAGACGGGTGGTCTCAAACTCGAATTTGCAGAAGGGACACTTGAGTCGCTTGTTCCAAAGGGGAGCGGACATATTCATTTTCCATTTTAGAGTTTTGAAAAACCGGCTAGGCCTCTGGTTGTTCCAGGTACTTTTGGAGATTCGCCATATCCTCGGTCGCCATGAGCATCAGCTTGAGTCCCGCCCCGCCCTCGTGAACCCACGCCACTTCGGCGAAGGCGAACAATTGTTTGGAATCCCGCGGCAAGGAAATGTCCAACCGAAAAATATCCCCGACCGTGGCGTCCTTATCGGTCTTGATATACATCCCTTCCAAGCTCAAGTCTTTGGCCAAGGCCGTGCGGCTATGGAACAAATCCAACTCCCGGGGGTCTTCCACTAATTGATATTGCACCGGAATTTTGACCGAAACCCTGAATTGGGAGCGTTTCTCTAAAAAGGATTGTTTCTCAGCCATGGCTTCCACCCTTCCTAACGGCGAACTGGGCAATACTTTAGCCTTTCGCCAAGAGGGTGTAAAGACGGCCCTGTTATGCCGTTTCCAAAATGGCCGCCACGCCCATGCCGCCCGCGGTACAGATGGAAATAAGTCCCCGCTTTTGTCCGCCGGAATTGAGAAGTTTAGCCAAGGTTCCGGCGATGCGGGCGCCGGTGGCGGCGAAGGGATGGCCGAGCGCAATACTGCTCCCGACCACGTTGATCCTGTCCCGATTCAAAGGTTCCAAAGCGCCGCTTAAACCCAAAACTTCTTTACAATACTTTTCAGTCTCCAAGGCCTTCAAGTTGCAAAGCACCTGGCCCGCGAAAGCTTCATGGATCTCAAAATAATCAAAATCTTTGGGCGTCAGCTTGTTTCGGGTGAGAAGCCGGGCGATCGCCAGGGTCGGCGCCATCAAAAGCCCCGCGCCATGGACAAAATCCACCGCCGCCACTTGGACATCCACGATCTTCGCTAAAGGCTTTAGCCCCACTTGATCCGCGCCCTTTTGGTTCCCCACCAACACGCAAGCCGAACCATCCGTAAGGGGCGAGCTATTGCCCGCCGTCAAAGTGCCGTTTTTAGGATCAAAAGCGGGTTTTAACTTGGCCAATTTTTCCAGAGAGGTGTCGCCCCGAAGGATTCCGTCTCGTTTTAATCCATTAAAAGGAACAACGAGATCATCATAAAAACCTTTGTCATAAGCCTTCGCGCCATTTTGATGGCTCTTCAGCGCCAGAGCATCTTGTTCTTCTCGCGGGATTTTCCATTCCTTCACCATGAGCTCCGTATGTTGGCCCATGGAAAGCAGGGTTCGCGGCTCATTAATCGTGGGGGTCTTGGGTTTCAACGCGCTTAAGGACAAGCCCGATAAAGCCTTCAACCTTTGCCCCAAGGTGCGGGCCTTGTTGAGATTCAATAATACTTTTTGGAGTTTGTCGGAAACTTCGATCGGAAGGTCGCTGTTGGTATCCACTCCTCCGGCTATTCCCAGATCAATGGCGCCCGTGTGGGCCTTCAAAGCAATTTGCCAGATATTCTCTAAGCCAGTCCCGCAAGCCCGCTGGACGTTGTAAGCGGGAGTTTTAGGATTCAAGTCGGTTGACAGCACCGCTTCCCGGGCCAAGTTCCAATCCGAGGAACTGTTGAGAATCGCTCCCAGCGCCACATCGCCCAAGAGCTTCCCTTTCAAGTTGGCCTTCTCGACCAAAGCCTTGAGGGAGGCCACCATCAGGTCTTTTCGGGAGACGTCATTGTAGGCCGTTTGGCTTTTAACGAATGGCACCCGAGCCGATGAGAGGATATAGACTGGATTGGAATCAGAATGCATGCCAAGCCTCCCCAAACGAGATTAAACTTTAATCGTCAACTCCCCGCCCTTGGCGTCCACCTTCACGGTCTGCCCGTCCTTGATCTCACTGTCGAGCAGTTGAAGCGCGAGCTTATCCACCAGTTCCTTTTGAATGAGCCGCTTCAAAGGCCTTGCCCCGAAGACTGGGTCATAACCTTTTTCCGCCAGGTAGGCCAAGGCACCCTTTGACATTTCCAGCGTAATTTTTTTATCCGCCAGGCGGGCCTTGAGCCCCTCAAGCTGGATATTCACGATCGATTCCAATTGATCCTCGCCTAAGCGGTGGAAGATCACGATGTCGTCGATGCGGTTGAGGAATTCCGGACGGAAAAACTGCCGCAGTTCTTTTTGCAAAGCGTCCTTCAAATCGGCGTCACTCTTTTTGGATTCCATGATCTGCTGGGACGCGATGTTGCTGGTCATGATCAAAACCGTGTTTTTGAAATCGACGATCCGGCCTTGGCTGTCCGTCAGCCGGCCGTCATCCAGCACTTGAAGCAGGATATTGAAGACGTCGGCGTGGGCCTTTTCGACCTCGTCGAACAGCACCACCGAATAGGGGCGGCGGCGGACGGCCTCCGTCAATTGGCCGCCTTCGTCATAACCCACATAGCCCGGGGGCGCGCCCACCAGGCGCGACACCGCGTGTTTTTCCATGTATTCGCTCATGTCGATACGGATCATCATCTTCTCGTCGTCAAACAGGTATCCGGCCAAGGCTTTCGCCAATTCGGTTTTCCCGACGCCCGTTGGCCCCACGAACAAAAATGAGCCTAAAGGCCGGTTCGGGTCCGACAAGCCGGACCGGGAACGCCGAATGGCGTTGGCCACGGCTTCCACGGCCTCATCCTGTCCCACTACCCGGGCTTTGAGTTTATCTTCCATATGAACCAGCTTTTCGGTTTCGCCTTCCATCATCTTGGCCACCGGAATACCGGTCCATTTGGCCACGACCTCGGCGATGCCCTGGTCCGTCACTTCTTCCTTCAATAGAGCGCCGCTCTTTTGAAGGTCATCTAATTTGGCCTGCGCTTCTTTTAATTCGGCCTGCAATTTGGGCGTCTGGCCGTAGCGAAGCTCGGCCACCTTGTTTAAATCGCCCGCGCGCTCATACTTGGCCTCGTCGGTCTTGAGCGCATCCAGTTGTTCCCGGATCTTTTGGACATTCTGAATGACTTTCTTTTCGGACTGCCAGCGGGTCTTCAAATGGCTGGAGCTTTCTTTGAGATTGGCCAATTCCTTATCCAATTTTTCCAAGCGGTCTTTGGACGCCTGGTCTTTTTCTTTTTGGAGCGCCTGTTTTTCAATCTCAAGCTGGCGCATCTTGCGCTCCACCTCGTCCAAGGCCACGGGCATGGAATCAATTTCCATGCGCAGTTTGGAGCCGGCTTCATCGACCAAGTCGATGGCCTTGTCGGGCAAAAAGCGGTTGGTGATATAGCGGTTGGAAAGCACAGCGGCCGCCACCAGCGCGGAATCTTGGATGCGCACGCCATGATGGATTTCATAGCGCTCTTTTAATCCCCGAAGGATCGAGATGGTGTCGGCCACGGAGGGTTCGCCCACCAGCACCTGCTGGAAGCGCCGTTCCAGGGCCGGGTCTTTCTCAATATATTTACGGTATTCATCCAGCGTGGTCGCGCCCACCGCGCGGAGTTCTCCCCGCGCCAAGGCGGGCTTGAGCATATTGCTGGCGTCCATGGCCCCGTCGGCCTTTCCGGCCCCGACCAGAGTGTGCAGTTCGTCGATGAAAAGAATGATCTGACCCTGGCTTTCGGTGACTTCTTTTAAGAAAGCTTTGAGGCGGTCCTCAAACTCGCCCCGGAACTTGGCGCCGGCTACCATGCCGCCCAGGTCAAGCGCGATGACCCTTTTTCCTTTAAGCCCCTCGGGCACATCCCCCGAAATGATCCGGCCCGCCAAGCCCTCCGCGATGGCGGTCTTCCCCACGCCCGGTTCCCCGATCAAGACCGGGTTATTTTTAGTGCGGCGCGACAATACTTGGATGACCCGGCGGATCTCCTCGTCCCGGCCGATGACCGGATCGAGTTTCCCGCGACGGGCCAGGTCCGTCAGGTCCTGACCGTATTTGGTGAGGGCTTGGTACTTGTCCTCGGGATTCTGGTCCGTCACCCTCGCCGAGCCGCGGACTTCAGCCAAGGCCGCGAGGATTTTATTGCGGTCCAAATGGTAACGCCTGGTCAAACCCTTCACACCCCATTCTTCCGACTGGCCGGAGGCGTGCGGCGCTTCCACCAAAGCCAAAAGCAGGTGCTCGGTGGAGACATACTCGTCCTTCATCTTGTCCGCTTCCTTGTGGGCTTGGTCAAGCGCCTTGCCCAGGCGCGGGGACAAATAAACCTGGTTGTCGCCCGAGACTTTGGGAAGGCCCGCGAGATCGGCATTGAGGTCCTTGGCGAGGGCCTGGGGATCGGCGCCGATCTTTTTGAGGAGGGGCGAGACCACGCTTTCTTCCTGCTGGAGCAGGGCTAAAAACAAATGCTCATTGTCGACCTGGGCGTGGCCATAGTCGGAGGCCAGGGTCTGGGCGGATTGGAGCGCCTTTTGGGCGTTCAGGGTAAATTGATTGATATCCATTTGGGTTAAAACCTCTTTAATTTTAAATTCGAGTTTGTCCCGCTTAACCCTTGGAGGTCAGGCCGGACCTGTCCCGGCGTAGCCCGAGGGGCGGAGACGGAACGATGCCAAAATAAGGTGGCAAAAGCTTTCTTTCAATGACCACCGTCATAATGAGTGAAGAATGGCGCCGAAGCCACTTGAGGCGAAGGAGCGGGCTGTATTTTTCCCGGCATTTCGATGAAATACCAGGTATCCCCGACCCGGCCGGTGGGCGGGGCTTTTAAAATCCAGCTATTGAGCACACTCGACGCCGCTGGGTCAAAAGCCGGGCCCAATTGAATAAACTCCGCGTTAATGGCGTAAACCCATCCAGGTTGGGGGCCCGCCAAATCCTTTCGCGTCCAATGCTCCCAGGCCAAACCATAGAGGGCGGGATCCGTAATCCCCAGATAGGCCAATTTGACATGGGTCCATCCCCGACGCCGGCCTTCTTCGGCCAACCGCTTGGTGTCCTGGCCGATATCCAGATTGGAGTCCCCCAGCCAATAAATTTTACGATCCTGTGGGACTAATTCATTGAAGTAGCTTATCTGGAAAGGAAAACTCAAGGCAACGCTCAGCGTTTGAAACCCCAATAAGCCCACCAACAAGATGGGAAAGACCCGGCTTCCCCGGGGCCGATGATTCCACATCCATTCTCCCGCCCGAGCCGCCACCAAAATACCAAAAGGATAAATCGGCAAAACTTCACGAATTCCCAAATCATGGAAAGGCATGATGGCGGCGAAAAAGCAAACCGGGGTCAGCCACTGCCAGGCGGGAATCCGAATCCGGCGGGTAACTCCCAGGAAAAAAGCCAAAGCCAAAAGAATGAGAAAACTTAAGGGGCTTTTCAAACCAAAGGCCGTCGGGTAATAGTCCCAATAATATCGGTGCGCCAGTACGCCCCGGAAATAAGTGGGCCAGCCCCGCAAACCCGCCATGGACGTAAAGCCGTTCCAAAAATAAGCCAAGGGAAACCGGTGGTCGGGCGCCCAGAGGGTGCCGGGCAAATAAAAAATAAAGATAAGGAAAAAGGCCGCCGCCAAACCCACCGCCCACCGAAGCGCCAAGGCCTTGGCCCATTTTTTCCATTTTAGATTTTTGGACTTGAGATAAACCGCTTCCAAGGCCAGGAACAGGGGAAGCAAAAACACCCCGGAAAATTTGGACAGAATGGCGAAGGCCGAAAAAAGTCCGGCGGCCAAGGACGCCCGCCATCCCGGCTGTTCCAAGGAGCGCCTAAAAAACCAAACGCCCGCCAGCATAAAAACCGTAAGTGGGATATCCGAAAGCGAAAGCCCCGAAAAAGCCAGGAGCGCCGGCTCAAAGGCCCAAAGACAGAGGGTGATCCCTAAAAAAACAAGCCCTTCCCCCGCCGCGATCTTGACCAAAATAAAACCAATGCCCAGGCCGCCCAAAAAAGTCACCATCCGGGCCAAAGCGGTCATCAGGGTAAACCGGCCGGGATTTAAGGCGAAAAAGAAATTAAAGTCCCGGTGCTCAAAATCGGAAAAAGCCTCGGGGGAATGGTCGTGAAGGCCCAGCGCCCAAAGCGGCAAGGCTTGCAGGCCCTTGGCCAACGGCGGATGGAGATTGTCGGAAAGCACATCGCCCTTCCAATAATAATAACCGTCCGAAATGTTGACGACCTCATCGGCGGCCGGCGAATCCTCGAAAAAACGAGGAACCACCTGAAGGCTGAATAGGGCGGCGAATAGGAAAAAAAGGAAGAGGGGCCGGAGCCGGGCGGGGCGTTTGGAAACCATGGCGGTATTTTACAACAAAGCCCCGGATCCATGGGCCAGCTTTACTTCTGGTAAATATCCATCAAAGGCACGCCTTCGCGAGAGACCGAATAGACCAAGCGGTTATGGAGCCAATGCTTCCCTTCCGCCGGCAGGATGATCGCGTCATCCGCGTCCCCCAAGCCCTTCGCCAACTTCAGGGACGGATCCAGGTAATAAAGCGCCTGAAAGGGTTCCTGGAAGGTGAAAATCCGGGTGGGCCCGGGGGAATCCGGACGGGGATGGGCCTTGATCCACTCCACCGCTTCCTTGGTGCTGGTAGCCATATACTCAATTTCAAATTTTCCATAGGCTCCCGGAAGCCCTCCCGCCAGGCGGTTGAAATAAATATATTCGTAAGGATGCAGGCGGGCGCACTCCACCAAAACGCCGCCCGCGTCCAAGACCGCCAGCAGCAACAAAATCCGCGCCCATTTGCGCTTGGAGAATTGACCGCAAAACTCAATGACGGACAAGGCGGCCATCGCCGCGAGCATCGGAAGGAAATAGAGGAAATGCCTCATCCCCAGGTAAACCACCGGCCTTAAAAAAAGAACCAAGGCCAAATTCACCCCCAAGGCGGTGAGAAGCAGGACCCACAAATCGTTTTGCCCCCGCCGCCGGGTCCAGACCAAGGCGCCGGCGGCGAAAAAAAGCAGAAAAAGCGGGGTCGATACCAAAAGCCAAACCGGCAGGTAATACCAGGGCAGGCTCAAGCTGGAAACCACATGGCCCATAAAAATGAACCGGACGTCGTAAGGAAAGTGGGCCGTCAAAAAAACCGCGTTCTTTAAGCGGAGGAAAAAATCTTCCCCCAAATAAGGCCAGAACACCGCCAACACAAAACCCGAAACGAGGAAAACCAAAACCAAAGACGGAAGAAAAACCTTCAGCTTATCCCGGAATCCGCCCTCCATGCTCTTCCCCGAAAGCCGGAAAAATCCATAAGACTCATAAAGAACGAAGACGAAAAACAAGGACAACCCGGCGATCCGGACGCAGCAGGTCAACCCGAACAACAATCCCAGGACCAGCGTCCGCCATAGCGGCCTGACCTGAAGAAAACTGGAATGAAGGGCCCACAAGGACAAAATGGTGAGGACCGCGAAGGCCGGGTCAAGGGGGTTGAGCGGCACTTGGCCCATAAACCGCGGGGTCAGGGCCAGGAAAACCGGCCCCGCCAAAGCCCAGGCCGGCCGCCCATATTGGGCCAACAGCATCTCATAGACCGCCACAAACCCCAGGGAGGCGAAAGCCATGTTGAGCCAATGGAAATATTCCATTGAAAAAGCCCGGTTCCAAAAATACAAAAACGCCATGTAGATTTGGCTTCCCCCGGTGTAAAAATCCAAACCCCATTGGGACCGGGTGAAATCATCCGGATTGCCAAGCCCCTGCAGATAATAGAAAAAGGCCGATCCAATGGAATAGTGACTGTACTCGTCCCAGGAAATCCCATAATCCCTATAGGTCAACAGGCTGAACAGGAAATAAGCGAACAAAAAGAAAATCAGCGGATAACGTTTTTCCCAAAATAACGCCGGTCGGATTTTGGAGGCACGGGAGCTCTTCAAAGGAATGGACGCTCGCTTTCAGCCGGCGGGGTTGGGGTTAAAAACTGCGGTTACTTTTACCCTGAACGCCCAAAACCCGGTAAGGCGGATTCTTCGGCAGGGATTCCAAGTCAAAGCCATTTTGGGCGATGACCTTTTGATACCACTTGGCGCTTTTTTTAAAGGTGCGTTGTTGGGTTTTAAAATCAACATGGATCAGACCGAAGCGCGGATCATAGCCGTGGCACCACTCAAAATTATCCATCAGCGACCAGGCGTAATAGCCCTTCAACGGAACGCCTTCCGCAATGGCTTTTTGGGCCGCCGCCAGATAAGTCCCTAAATAATGAACGCGCAGGTCATCTTCCAGGGTTTCCTCGGGAGTGCGAAGCGAATCCCGGGTCGGGATCCCGTTTTCGGTGATGAATAATTTTTTAAACCCGTAATCTTTCCAGAGGCGCGCCAGCAATTGGCGCAGGGCATCGGGGGCGATTTCCCAATCCAAATCGTTCATGGGTTTGCCGTCCTCGAAACGGAAGTCGTTATCAAATATATTCACGCCCGGCGCGTAACGGCCCACCAAGGGGAAATAATGGTTCACGCCTAAAAAGTCGACCGGATGGGCGATAATTTTCAGGTCTTCTTCTAAAGGCTCATTGGGCTTTTTCGAATACTCGAACAAATATTCGGGATAACCCCGGCCCTGGATGGGATCCAGGAATATCCGGTTTTGAAGCACGTCAATGCGGTCGGCTTGCCGGATATCCTCCGGTTTTTGGGTGGCGGGCCGGACCGGCGCCAGCGCGTTCACCATGCCCAGTTCCCCGGGATAACGGCCCTCGCGGAAGGCGCGAAAGGCCAGTCCGTGGGATAAGTTCAAGTGATGCACCACCGAGGCGAATCCCGCCCGGTCCGCCTTGCCCGGTGGAAAATAGCCCCACAAATATCCCAGCTGGGCCGTCACCACGGGCTCGTTATGGGTGGCCCAGGCGGAAACCCGGTCGCCTAGCTTATCGAATACGGCTTTGGCGTATTCGCCGAAGGCCAGGGCGGTTTCCCGGTTTTCCCAGCCTCCCTTGGCCCAAAGCGGCGTTTCCCAATGGAACAGGGTGACGTTGGGAACAATTCCCTTTTTTTGAAGCTCATCCAAAAGTCGTTTGTAAAAATCGAGGGCCTTCTCGTTGAACCGCCCCCGTTCCGGAATGAGCCGGGGCCAGGAAAGGGAGAAACGGTATCCCATGAGCCCCAGGTCTTTCATTAATTGGACATCGGAAGCGTAGCGGTGATAGTGATCGCAGGCGATGTCGGCGTTTTCCCCCCGCGATTTTGCCCGGGGTTTTGGTCCATTCGTACCAATTGCTGGCGGCGGCCCCATCGGCCAAAGGCGATCCCTCGATTTGAAAGGAACTGGTCGCGGCGCCCCAGATAAAATCCTTGGGGAATTGAATGGATGACATGAGGTCCTCGCTGGAAGTCAAAATTGGGCCGTAGTTTAACAGGATCGCCGGGGGCTGTTAACCATTTTATCCGCTTCTCCCTTGGGGTAAAATCTCCGGCAAACGCTAACCCCAAGTTCTTGAAAGGAACCCCGTGATCCTCCCCATCGTCAAGATCGGCGTGCCCCTGCTTCGGCGAAAATGTAAGCCGGTCGCGCCGGGGCGCCTGAAATCCCCCGCGCTGCGGAAACTTTTAAAGGACATGGAAGCCACCATGCACGACGCCAACGGCGTGGGGCTTGCCGCCAATCAAGTGGCGGTGGATTTGAACGCCTTGGTCATGGAAAGCAAAAACAGCCGGCGTTATCCCAAGGCTTCCGCCTTCCCCGTTCAGTTTTACCTGAACGCCAAAATCATCTGGGCCTCCCAAAAAATGGAAAAGGGCTGGGAAGGCTGTTTGAGCATTCCCGGTTACCGGGGCTTGGTTCCCCGCCATCAGTCGCTCACCTTCACCGCCCTCACCCCGGAGGGTAGGAAGGTGCGTAAAACCGTCAGCGGCTTCGAGGCCCGGGTGATCCAACATGAGATCGACCACTTGAACGGCTTCGTTTACGTGGACCGCATGCCGGACTTGCGGGAATGGTTTCACTTGGACAGTTTCAACGCCAAGTTAAAACAAAAGGTCCGGGACTCCAAAAAATGAGGCGCCGCGAATGATCCTCGTCCTGATCCGCCACGGAAACGCGGCCAAACCCGAAGGCGAAACCCAACTGCGGCTGACGGCCCGCGGAAAAAAAGAAGTCGCCCGCTCCGCCCAGGCCCTTCAAGCCCGTCAAATTAACTTGGAAACGATTTGGCATAGTCCCAAGCTAAGGACCCGGGAAACCGCGGGCATCCTGCTGGAAAAAATCGGGAACCCCCAAACCCGTTTGGAAGAGAAGAAGGAGTTGGAACCCGAGGGTGATTTCCGGAAAATTTACGGGGATTTGATGGCGGAAAAACCCGGCTGCGTGGCCATCGTCAGCCATCTTCCCTTTTTAGAAAAGATGGTTTACTTGATCCAAGAGCAAATGGACCATTCTTCCCCGCTGGAATTCCCCACCGCCGGCATCCAGGTCTTCCGCTGGGACGGCAAGTGGGAATATCAATCGACGGCCAGCCCTCAATAAAATTCAGGGAACGATATAATTGTCAAACCTGTTTGGCCGCAGTCCCCTCTCCCCTTGAGGGAGAGGGCTAGGGTGAGGGGTGCGGTTAATAAAATCACTCTCATCCCGCCCTTCTCCCCTCAAGGGAGAAGGGGAAAAACTCAAAAGATTTATTTCCCCGGCGCCGGCGCCTTAAACTGCGATACCGCCTTGTCGCTGGCCCGCTTCAAATCCCCCAGGGATTGATCGATGCCGCCGGTCATATCCTTCCAAGCGTCCGTCGTCGAGTTTTTTAACAAATCCAGTTTCGCCTGCAAATCATCCCGTTGTTTTTGTAAGTCCGCCACGGACTGATGGAGACCCGCTTGAGCTTGCGAATCGGCCGTTTCGGCTTTTTTCTTGAGATCGTCGATCGAAGCGGAAATCTGGTCGAGTTTCCGCTGGGTGGTTTTTTGATAATCGGCTTTCGTATCGGCGACCGCGTCCTGTAGCGCGCTGACCCCTTGCTGGGCCCCTAACTGAACCGTGGACAGGGCCTTATCCAGCTGATTTTGCTCTTTTTTGTGACAACCGGCCAAAACCCAAAGCGCCACCGCGCAAGCCATGAAAACACCTGACCGCTTTGCCATTCCATCCTCCTTGATAAAAATAAAAAGCCCGGGCCTTCAGGGCCCGGGCTTTTTATTTAATTTTCACTTCTTGATTAAGCGCAAGACATAAAGCAGGAGCAGGGCACCGATCAAAGCCACGATGATTGAGCCGATCAACCCATAGGCCGCGAAGCCCAGCAGGCTGAAAAGCCACCCCCCAATAACGGCCCCGACCACGCCCACAATCAAATCCCCGACCAGGCCAAAACCCTTGCCCTTCATGATTTTTCCCGCCAGCCAACCGGCGATCAAGCCCACCACCAATAAGTAAATAAGGTCATTCATGATTTCGTCCTCCCTGATTTAATTTCCTCTTATCCCTATTATGAACCGGTCAAAAAGCGGAAGGCAAACCCCCGGCCTGAAATTTCATCCCAACGTTTACCCTTCAACCTCATCCTTTTCTAGCCTGGAAACGACGGGGCTGTTATAATCAACCTCCCGGTCAATTTTTGATCTATTGAATTGAACCCATTTCACAAACCTCATGGAGGCCATTTCATGTCGACCGCCACCCAGATCGTCAGCGGAACCCAATACCTGGAGCTGATGAAAGACGTTGACGCCGAAACCCGCAAACAATTTGAGGACGGATTGGTTTTCTTCGCCAATGACGCCGACAGTTCCGGCATGGCGGAAAAAACCCGCGCGGATAAATTACGCACGGCCTACAACACCCTGGTGGACTACCTGGTTTCCAACCGGCTCAACGACTTGAATTTACAACAACGGGTCTTTCTTTGCACCGGCTCCATCGGTGAGAGCATCACCGTTCAAGTGAACAACGCACCCAAGACCTTACCGCTTCTTCCGCCCGAATTTTATTCGCTTTTGCTAAAAACGTTTTCGGGTTCGGCCACCCTTCCCTTTCCAATTTTCGCCCCCGTGGACAAATTCACCGCCATCGCCCAGGGGGAACTGCTTCCCTTGACCATGGGGGACGACCGCAAAAAAGACCTGCGCAACTCACCCCAGGATCAAAAACGCGCCAAAGAAGAATACAAACGCCAAATCGGGCAATTGAAAAGCGAGATGAATCTTTCGATCAACCAGATGGACATTCATTTCCCCAAATTCCTCAACACCTTAAGCGAGGCTTCGATCAAGAACGCGAAGACCGCCCTCGAGATGATGAAGAAGGTGGGCTTGGGCTGGAGCAAGGGCGAAGCCGCCACGCCGCAGGAAAAGGCCATCATCAAAGCCTTCGAGGGAAAGCTCGGCGACGCGGGCGCCTCCATGGCCAAGTGGATCGAGGAAATGGGAAGCTATTTGTCCAAGGTGGGCGAACACGCCCGGCTGTTGGAGGAGAAACACCAAGGCATGGTACGGGCCTTGAACGAGATCGCGAAAATTGAGACCGGCACTCCCGCCGTGGTCAAAACCGGCGGCCCCTTGTTTGACAGCGAGGCCATCTCCAACATCAAGCGGGACATCGACAATGTGAACAGCGTGAGCGTGCGCACCGCCGACTCTTCCCCGATCAAAGTCGCTTTCAGCACCTCCCGCATCCTGGTCTCCAAGCAGTTTTCCGAGGGCGAGAATTTCCAGGACCGCCTTTGCAGTCCCGCCAACGTGAGCGCGGCTTTGAAAAAGGTCATGGCCATCCACACCAACCTGTTCCCCAAAGACTTCGAGGGCAACCCCATCGTGCCACCCATCCTGATTGAGCCCCTGCGCAACTTCGTCGACTTCTTCCAGGACCGGTTCATCATGGGTCTGGTTTCGGGCGAGACCGCCCGGCGCGGCGCCCAGTCGGTTTTCACGCCGACCGACGTCCAGGTGCTGCGCATGTGCGGCTTGTTCATCACCAAAGACCCCATTTACGACTATCACGGCGACGTGAAGGTCGGCACCTTCATGGGGGATTACGTGGGCAAGATGGAAAAATCGACCAAGGTGAAATGGACCGGTTCGGACAAAAAATTCACCCTGGCCACCACCCAAAGCATGGAAGACACGGCCAGCCGGGAAGACGCCGTGAACGACTATATCGACTTCATCACGGCCATGGCCAACAATACGGCGCCCTCCCCCAAGGTGAGCAAGCGCAAGATCAGCATCCTTTTGCGCTACATCCTGTTCGACAAGCTGGAAAAGAACGTGGCCGGCCTCCTGAAGCTGGTGGCCCAAACCGATCCCGCGGACGCCAAGGAAACCCTGATGCTTTTCGCCAAGGATGACGCGGACAAGGCCAAGGACATGATTAAGGCCGCCGTCGCGGTGGATGTCCAGGCGTCCAAGATGTTCAGCGACAACCCGGATTTCGCGATTCAACGCGTATTCGGGCGGTAAATGCCTCAAGGCTCGCCACGAAGCCCCCTCCTAAAAGGAGGGGGCTTTTTTTGTTTTAGCGCTATAAACTAAACTGGATTCCAACCCCGGGAGGTTCCCAAATGAAAAAAATGATCGCGCTTTCGGCGATTGGCCAAGATCAACCGGGTATTGTGGCCGCCCTTTCAAAGGTTCTATTCGAGCAAAACTGCAACCTGGAAGATTCCAGCATGACCCGGCTGAAGGATGATTTCGCGGTCCTGCTTTTGTTCACTCCCCCGGAAAACTTATCTTTGGAAAATTTAAAAAAAGCCCTCGACCCGGCCGGAGCAAAACTTGGCTTGTCCATTTCTTTGCGGGAACTTCCCCCCACTTCCAACCCGAAACAAACGGCCCAAAGTTTGAGCTATACCCTGGTGGTTTACGGCCTGGACCATCCCGGCATCGTTTACCGCGTGGCCCAATGCGCCACCGATTCCAAGGTCAACATTGTCGACCTGCGGACCCACGTGACCGCGGGAAAGGAGAAACCGCTTTACTCGCTGGTGATGGAATTGGAAATCCCCGGAAGCCAGGCGATCGGGCACTTCCAGGAAAAGTTGAATCAGTTGAAAAACGAATTAAAGGTGGACATCACCTTGAACGCTTCGGAAACAGACGAGCTTTGAGATGGCCATCCGTCCGGTTCTTCGGTATCCCCACCCCGCCTTAAAAGAAAAAATCGCCGAAACACCGCCGGACGCCTTTACCGCCCAAGTGTTTGAGGACTTGACCGACACGCTGCGAAGCTCGCCGGGTTGCGTGGGACTGGCGGCGCCCCAAATCAGCCATTCGGTCCGGGCCTTGATCGTGGACATCTCGGCTTCGTCCCGCGCGCAGGCGGGTCAAGGCCCGCTGCGGCTTTTGAATCCGATGGTGGTGGAATCCAGCCAATGGAAAATCAGCCGGGAAGGCTGTTTGAGTTTCCCCGATCTTTTGGCCAACGTGAAACGGGCGCAAAAAATACGGGTCCGGGCCTTGAATGAAAAGAATGAGCCGGTTGATTTTTTAAGTTTCGGATTCGAGGCGGTCGCCCTTCAGCATGAAATCGACCATTTGGACGGGATTCTTTTCCTGGACCGGATCCGTTCCTCAAAGGATCTTTTTGAAAGAAGAAAAACCGCGGGCCCTTCTTCCGCCCAGGTATAATCAGCCCGGCTCTTTTTTTAAAAAACACTGAATCCCGAGGATAACCCGTGAGTTCCGATCTTAAAAATAATTTGGTGTGGATGGACATGGAAATGACGGGACTGGATCCCAAAACCTGCGTGGTGATCGAGATCGCCACCCTGGTGACGGACAAGGACTTGAACCTGGTGGCCGAGGGACCGGTCTTGGTCGTGCATCAGCCGGATTCGGTTTTGGACGCCATGGATGACTGGAACAAGGAACACCACGGAAAATCGGGCCTGATCCAACAAGTCAAGGACTCCAAGATCAGCTTAGCCCAAGCCGAGCAAGCCACCCTGGACTTTATCGCCCAGCACAGCGCGCCCAAGGCCAGCCCGCTGTGCGGCAACACCATCTACCAAGACCGGCGGTTTTTACTGGAATATATGCCGAAATTGGAAGGTTACTTGCATTACCGCCTGATTGACGTAAGCACGATCAAAGAATTGGTCAAGCGCTGGTATGGCCCTGATTTTCAGTCCCCGCCCAAAAAGCAAACCCACAAGGCAATGGATGACATCCGGGAAACCATCGAGGAACTAAGGTTTTACCGCGAGAAAGTCTTCAAAAAAGCTTAAAAGCAGTTCTAAGTTTTTAGTTTTGAATTTTAAGTTATAGAAATTTTTGAACCCTCGGTTCAAAATGGACCTCAACTTAAACCTCAAAACTTCTTTATCGTTTCTTCCCAAAATAGCTTTTGTGCCAAGCCCAGGCGGTCTTCAGGATATTCTCAAGACTTGAGTGCCGGGGGACCCACTTTAAAACCCGGCGCGCCTTGGAAGCCTGGGCCACCAACCGGGGCGGATCCCCCGCGCGGCGCTTTCCCATCTGAACCGGAATCAAAAACCCCGTCACCTTTTCGGCGGTTCGGATAATCTGCTTTACCGAATAACCCCGCCCCGTCCCTAAATTAAAAAAATCGCTCTTTTTCGTTTTCATCATGCGGCGCAAGGCTAAAAAATGCGCCCGGGCCAAATCGGTGACATGGATGTAATCGCGGATACAGGTTCCATCGGGCGTGGGATAATCCGAGCCGAAAATGGTGATGGTCTTGCGCCGGCCCAGGGCCGCGTCCAAAACCAAGGGGATCAGATGGCTTTCGGGCTCATGCACTTCGCCGAGTCGGCCCCCCGCGTCGGCGCCCGCCGCGTTGAAATAGCGAAGATAGGTGGACTTGAGGCCGTAGGCTTGGTCATACCAGCGAAGGATTCTTTCCAGCATCCATTTGGAATCGCCGTAAGGGTTCACGGGGTTTTGAGGATGGGTTTCCGACATCGGCACCTTTACCGGATCGCCATAAGTTGCGCACGTTGACGATAAAATTAAATACCCTACCTTTTGTTCCAACATCACCGAAAAAAGATTCATCGCGTTGCCCAGGTTGTCCTGATAGTACTTTTGGGGATCGGCCACCGATTCCCCCACCGAAGCGTGGGAGGCGAAATGCATCACGGCAACCGGCTTCACTTTTTTAAAGGTCCGTGAAAGTTTGGCTCGATCCGCCAAATCGCCCTTGATCACTTCGTTCGATTGAGCCGCCCAGGGGTGACCCACGGAAAAATTATCGTAAATTACGGGGCGAAACCCAAAATGAGACGCCTCTTGGACCGCGTGGCTTCCGATGTATCCGGCTCCGCCCGTGATTAACAGGGTGGGTAATTTTTTCATGAAAACATTTACCTTCCGTGGAGAATTAGCGTCCAGAGCGTCAAAGCTCAAAAGATGCTGGATTTACTCAACAACTAACTAAAATCAATTCAAGCCCTTCCCTTTTATTCGGGAAAACATTTTCCGATTTTGCTCATTTATTGGCTAGGACCCGTCCAACCTTTATACCATAATTACCCGACAACACTCCTCCACGCTAAATCCTGTTTTGAAGAACAGGTTTCCCTTACCCATGGCGCTTCATAATAAAAAGAACAATAACATCCGGGTTTTGAAATTCCAACCCAAACCTAAATCCACCGCCAAACGGTTGGACACTTCGGCGGCCCAAAACCTCAACCGGGGCCTTTTGTCCCTCTATCACGCCAGCAACGAATTGCATTTAACCAAGCCCCTTCCCGCCCTTTTAAAATCCATTCTTCGGGGATTAAAAACCGGGACCGGCATCTCCAAAGCCGTCATTTTCCTCTATGAGGAAGCGGATCAACTTTTAGCGGGAACCGCCTCGGTGGGCTTGAGTGAAAGTAAAATCAGCGCCATGAAGATCAATGTCCAGCGCGAGGAAGTTTCCGACCTGATCAAGCTTCATGAAAAAGGCCTGTCGACCAAATCCGCGACCCCGATCCAAAATTATTGGGCCCGGACCTTTCAAAGCGAGTTGGGTTTCAAATCCGTACAAATTATGCCCCTGGAAATCCGGGACCATCTGGTCGGCCTCTTGGTTTTCGAAATGCCTCCCCGCGTCGTGCCGGCCCATGAAATCCTCAGCATCTTCTCCCGTCAAACCGCGCTCACCATTGAGAACGCCAGGCTTTTCGCTCAAGTCGAACAGATGGCCGTGCGGGACACCCTGACCGGCCTTTATAACCGCCGGTACTTTCAGCAGATATTGGATTACGAGCTCAACCGGGCCAAGCGTTACCAACAAGCCCTCTCCATCATCTTTATTGATTTGGATCATTTCAAGCAGGTGAACGACCGTTTCGGCCATTCCATGGGAGATCTTTTCCTCAAGCAAATCTCCCAAAAACTGGCCGGAATGTTCCGGACCACCGATCTTATCGCCCGTTACGCCGGGGATGAGTTCGTGGCCATCTTGCCGGCCACCCAGCAGGAAGGCGCCATGATTTTGGCGCACCGGATTCAGGAAACTTTGGGCGACTACCAGATCATGGTGCGCGGAACCACCTTGCAAGTGTCGGTCAGCATCGGCGTGGATACCTACGAAAACACCGATGGCATCGGCAGCATCACCTTGATTGACCGGGCCGACAAGGCTATGTACGAGGCCAAGTCCAAAGGACGCAACTGCGTGAGAAATTATCAGGAAGTTGAAAAAGCGCTGGTCAAGCAGGGTTGATCGACTCCCCCAAAAATCCTCAAAACTTTACAATGATAAACGACTGATAATAGCTGATAGTGAAAAGCTTTCCAGCTTTCGAACCATCAGCTTTTATCAGTTTATATCATTGCTAATTTTGGACTTGTCGGGTCAGTTAATGACGAAAAGTTTCTTTTGATTGGCGACGGTTTCCGACGGGGTGTCTTCCAGAACCTTGATGGTTTGAAGGCGTCCGTCCGATTGGCCGTTGATGCGGGCCCCCGACTCAAGCACGTTCATCAGATAGGTGTAAATCTCGTGGGTGATGACTTCCCCCGGGCACAGCACCGGTATTCCCGGCGGATAGGGGCACACGATCTCGGCGCAGACTTTGCCCACCGACCGCTTAAAGGGAATCTTACGGGTCAGCCCGGTCAAGGCCTCCCGGGGATTGACTTCTTTTTTAGGGATAAAGGTCGGGAACACCACGGGCTTGCGCTTTTTGGTGTTCACGAACATGTCTTTGTAATCCACCACGATTTTGCGCAGGGCCTTCACGAATCGTTTAAGTTCTTTCGCCGTATTCCCCATGGAGACGAATAACAGGATATTTTGGAAATCCGACATTTCGGTTTGGATGTCATATTCGGAGTTGAGAATCTTGGCCATGTCATAACCCGAACAAGGCACGTTTTTGGTGGAAATGGTCAGCTTGGTGGCGTCCAAATCTAGCCCGTCTAATTTTCGAACCTGTTCCCGGGTCACGCAGGAAAAACCGGGGATCAAATTGATCTCGCGCCTCGCCTCATCGCACATGGCGATCACTTCGCCCAAGGCTTGTTCCCCATACTTGACCATTTGGTGGCGGGCCATATCCAGCGACGCCAAAATCACGTAAGAAGGGCTGGTCGTCTGAAGCATCTGCAGGGTGGTTTTAAGCCTCAGGATGTCCACCCGGAGGCCCTTGGCGTGCAGGATCGAGCCCTGGCTCAAGGCCGGCAGATGTTTGTGGGTCGACTGGACGCACATATCGGCGCCTGAATCCATGGCGGACTTGGGAAGGGATGAGTGAAAATGTAAATGGGGCCCGTGGGCCTCATCCACCAGGAAAATTTTGTCGTATTTGTGCACCACATCGGCGATGGCTTCCAAATCGGCCGTGAGCCCGAAATAAGTGGGGCTGGTCACCAAAACCGCCTTGGCGTCCGGATTTTGGCGGCAGGCGTCTTCCACTTGCTTGGGCGTCAGGTTGAGGATGAGATCGGTGGCCGGATCAATGTTCGGCATGATATAGACGGGCTCGGCCCCGGCCAAAATGACGGCGGAAATAACCGATTTATGCGCGTTTCTTGGGATGATGATCTTATCGCCCGGATCGCAAACCGACAAAATCATGGCCTGGTTGCCGCCCGTGGTGCCGTTAACGAGAAAAAACGAGTAGTCGGCGCCATAAGCCTTGGCGGCCAGTACCTGGGCCTCTTTGATGACCGTGCTAGGCTCATGGAGCGAGTCGATCTCACTCATCACCGAAAGGTCGAGCTGGAAAACCTTCTCACCCACCAACTGGCGGAAGGGTTTTAAGATGCCTTTTCCATGCTTGTGACCGGGGGTGTGAAAGGAAATCTTGTTTTCATTGGCGTAGTCGACGATGGCGTCATAAAGCGGGGTTTTATCTTGGCCGTCTTGAAGGGACATTTAAATTGAGTTTTTCTCCTCTCCCATGAATTGGTAGGTGAGCGGATTGTTGTCGCGGATGATGGTTTTGCACTTGGCGAAAGAGTCCCGCATGTATTTAGGCAGGAAAAAATAGCCCTCATGGGTTTCGCCGTCGTAATAACGCAAGGGCCCGACTTTCCGTTCTTTGAGGATCCGGTCGACTTCGGCCCTTTTCAACAGCTTGGAATCCACCTTGTTGGAAGCCATGGTAAAGCTCCAGGGGATGTCAAACGAAGGGACGTTGGCCGGCCAGGAATAAACCATCGGAAAAACTTGTTTCAAGGTTTTATGGATCGCCGCAAGGCAGCGCAGCTCTTTTTCCGCGGAACAGCCCGACTGCAGGGCCACCATGCCGTTTTCCGTCAGCTTGCCGGCCACCATTTCGTAAAATTCCTGGGTGTACAAAAGATAAGCGGGCCCTTCCTCGACCGGTTCGGGGATATCGATGATGATCACATCAAACTTTTCCTTACTTTTTTCCAAAAACTTTCGGCCATCTTGGAACAAAAGCTTGGTCCGTTTGTCCTTAAAGGCGCCCCGGTGCCATTCGGGCATGTATTTTTCGCACAACTCCACCACCCGCTCATCAATATCGATCATCCAGGCCTTCTCAACCGTCTTATGCCGCAAGACCTCGTATAAGGTTGCGCCTTCTCCCCCGCCGATAATGACTACTTTTTTAGGATTGGGGCAGCTCACCATGGCCGGATGGACCAGGTTTTCATGATAGATAAACTCGTCGCCCTGGGCGGATTGAATATGGCCGTCCAAAATCAGGCATTTGCCGTAATGGGTGGATTGAATGACTTCGACTTTTTGGTATTTGGTCTGTTCGGAGGTGTAAATCTTGCTGATGCCGCGCATATGGGCTTCATCATGCGCGTAAAACTCAATATGCCAATGGGGGCTGATAATATCGCTCACAAGCACTCTCCGTAAAGTTCGTTGAGGCCAAAGAATGGGTGGTTGTTCATCACCGTCTCGAGCCATGAGACGAAGCCGGCGCAAAAGGCGAAGGAAATCGTGGTGGCCGCTGAATTAAAAACCGCGTCTTTGAAGCTTTTCGGAGTGAAACAATCTTTAATCTTGTTTCTTGTCACCCGAAATTGTTTACCGTTTTTTAAAGTATAGAACGTTAAAATATCGTGTCAATGCATTTTTGGGTTTTTCAGGAATTTTTACCTAAAAATTTTCTCGATCGACGATAAATTTCTTTTCGTGTTTCAAAAATTAAATTCGGTTTTATTATTTCAAATAAATATTTCCGCTCCGCCTCTTCCACGCGGGGTAGAATGAGCTCCGGCGCGTAAAAGCTATTTTTCTTAAATCAGGGCTTTTGATTTCGAAAGGGCTTCGTTTGTTCCGAAAAGAAATAACGAACTTATTGGCCGAAAACACCCTGTTTTTCGCCGCTTTCTTCACTCCCCTGCTTTTCTATACGCAAACCCACGATCAATTCGAGCTTCCCAAGCTGTTGTTTCTAACTTTCATCCTGGGCGCCCTTTTGCTCCTTCAACTTTTCAAATTTTCAGTCCGCCTGCCCAAAGACGGCCTTTCCATCAGCCTGATTTTATTCTTCGGGACCCAGCTTTTCGCCTCCCTGCCGCCTTTCAGCCTCAGTTGGACCACCAGCTTACTGGGTGATTATGAAAACTTCGCCGGTTTGGCCACCTTGGGACTCTATCTGCTCTGGTTTTTAGTCCTCACGCGATTTTTAACCGTCGCGCGGATTGAAAAAACCCTCTTGTTCGCGCTTCTGACCGGTCTTTTATCTTCCCTCTACGCCGTGGCCCAGCATTTTGGGTTCGATTTCATTCCCTGGAACCCCGAAACCGTCATCGCCAGCCGGGAATTCGCGACGCTGGGCAATCCAAATTTCCTCGCCGCTTATTTGGCGATGGTCATTCCCTTCGCGCTTTGGTTCTTGGTTCGAAATACCGATCTTGAAACCGCGAACCAAACGCGTTCGGCCGTCTGGCTCCCGCTTTTTTGGGCGTCGCTTGGAACTTTATTTTTATTGCTGGCCGGAAGCCCGGGACAATCCCTGCTCCAAATGAGTTCCACCGATCCGCTTCTGCTCATCCTCATGGCGCCCGGCCTTTTATTGCTATCGCTGGGTTTTTTAGGACTTCTGGCGGCGCGCCAAGCCGCCTGGTCCCTGGCGGGTCTTTCCATTTTGATCATCGGTCTATTGACCACCGCCAGCCGCGGCGGCTTTTTGGCCGCGCTGGCCGGGATCTTTATTTTTTCCGCGCTCTCCGCGGGACATTTCAACTGGAGCGGGATTTTAAAAAGCCTTTTCTCCAAAATGTCCCGTCTTTGGCTTTGGGTATTCGCGGGCGCCGCGCTTCTTTTGTTTTTATTCTTCGGCTATTCTTTTTTTGGACGGCTTTTCACTTCCGTCCTTCATGCCGGCGACAGTTTGGCTGTTTCACGGCTCCATATTTGGCGGCCAGCCCTGCGGATGATCGCCACCAACCCCCTCCACGGCGTCGGCCTGGATACCTTTAAAATCGCCTTTCCCTATTACAGCGGCATCGAGTTCAATGAGATCGACGGAATGTTCATGAGTTCCCGCGCGGCCCATGACGAGCTGCTTCAAATCACCTCCACCTCGGGATTTCTCGGCCTGGCCGCTTATCTTTCGATACTTGTTTTTTTTGTCCGCGCTTGGTCCAAGGCTTATAAGCGGGGTTCTCTTCAAGTTCGGGGTATTCTTTTGGCCCTTTTGGGCTGCGCGGTTGCCTACCAAGTCCAAAACTTGTTCAGCTTCGGCGTCGCCTCGATTAATTTTCTCTGGTTTTTTTGCCTGGCCGCCGTCCAAAAGCTTTCAAGCGGCCCCACTGCCATTCCGGAGACCCCGGTCCAGCCCAAGCCACTCGCTTCTTTTTTGAACCGCGGCTTGGCGATCATCCTCAGCCTCGGGCTTTTCACCTTTTCCATTACCCGCTTGGCGGCCGACGTGGCTTTTGGGCATGGCAACGCGGTCAATGAGCTTTTGAAGCGTCATGATCCCAACATGGACCCCGATCGGCTGACCACTTATTCCAATTATGGGATCCAAGAAATTGACAAAGCCCGCGCGCTTTGTCCGTTGGAAGTAAAATATGCCCTTTACACGGGATTGGCCTATGAGGAACGGGCCCATTTGGATTCGGCCCATGAAAAGATATGCCTTGTGAGCGCCCGGGGCTATTACCTGTTGGCGATCCATCAAAGCCCATTCAACGCCTACTACTACAATGATTTAGGCCGGGTCGAAGCCCAATTGGCCCTTTACGATAAGAGTTATTTAGACGCGGCCGCAAAAGACTATCAGCAAGCGGTTCTATTAGCGCCGGCCAGCCCCTATTTTCGGGTGAACTGGTCCCAAGCGCTCGAGGCCGATGGCCAGGGCCCCGAAGCCCAAAATCAATTGAACCAAGCCTTCGCCTTGGATTCGGACTTTACGGCGAAGACCCTGACCCAATTGGCCTTGGAAAAATACCAAAACGGCCAAAAAGATCCAGCCTTGGCGGAACTGACTTTGGCCCTTGCCCACAGCCCGAATTATGGAACGGCTTATTTTTATCGGGGACTTATTTATTTGGATGAAAAGAAACGGAAGTTGGCCCAGGCGGACCTTACAAAGGCGAAAAGCTTAGACCCGAACAATCCCCAGATCGACAAATTCCTTGGGGAATCCGAAAACCAAAAATAAACTTCAGGAACATTCACTACGCAAAACAAGACCTGTTGAAACATTGAGCGAGGCTGATTCCCCACAGTTCCTTATTAAATATCATTCTGACGAGTGCGGGATAATGCCGCTTTCCATAACTTTATTAAATGAAAAGCGGCGAAAGGCCTGATTTTTACGTTTCAAACATCACTCGTCATCGGCATTTATCATTGTTTCAAAAGACGGGCCTTGCCTGCTTTGTCAAAGGCATAGTTCCGTAAATCTTCAATCGGCGTTCATCCGCGTTTATCAATGCAAAAATCGAATTATTAAACCTCGATCTGGACCGAATCCTCGCCCACGGCGTCATTCATGGCCTTGATGAAAGCCTGGCTGGGACTCACCTTTAGCTCTTCGCCCGCCTCCATGACCATCAAGCCCCGGTGGGTCGTTTGAAGCCTAAAAGTGACCGGAATGGTTCCCGGAAACTTCTCGCAAATTTCCTTGAGACGGACTAAAAGGTCCGCGTCCATGCCGACCATATTTAAATCCACGTTGATTCCCTTGGCCCATTTTCCGGCCATATCCTTCACGTCCAAAATCTCATTGGCGATCAATTGAACCCGGTCGCCCGATTTATCCAACCGGCCCCGGACCGCGACCAGCCTTTCCTTCGTCAGAAAGGGTTGGTATTTTTTAAACACTTCCGGCCAAGCGATCACGTCGATATGGGAATGAAGGTCTTCCAAAATAAAGCGTCCATAAACTTCCTTGGTCTTCTTCACCACGCTTTGGGACAAGCCTAAAATCATGCCGCCCACCCGAATTTCCACCCCATCGGGCAGATCGCCTACCTCGCTTAAGGGAAGCACATAGTGTTCCAAGGCCCATTCATGCTCGGACAAGGGATGCCCGGACAAATAGAACCCCAAGGCTTCCTTTTCGGCGATCAGTTTCTGGGCGGCCGAAAATTCAGGGATATTGGGGAGACTGTCGGGGGACGCGGTCTCGATCATGCCAAAAAGCGATGTCTGGCCCCTTTGGGAATCTTCCCGCACCGACTGGCCTTGCCGGAAAGCCTTTTCGGCGGCTTCTTTCATCGGCGCCCGGGCCGCGCCTGTGGAATCAAAGGCCCCGGCCAAAATCAGGCTTTCCACCAGCTTGGGGGTCAAGGCCTTTAAATCCACCCGGCGGCAGAAATCAAAAAGCGAGGTGAAGGGCCCGGCTTTGCGCGCCTCGAGGATCGCCTCGACCGCGGGCCCGCCCACGGTCTTGATGGCGAAAAGGGAAAACCGAATCCGGCCTTCCTTGTCCACTGTGAAGGTTTCCCCGCTCTCGTTCACGTCCGGCGGTAAAACCTTTAAACCCATGCGGCGGCACTCGAAGACATATTGAAAAATCTTGTCCTGATTGCCCGACTCACTGGTCAAAAGGGCCGCCATAAATTCGGGTGAATAATTGGCCTTCAAGTAAGCGGTTTGGTAGGACACCCGGGCGTAAGCCGCGCTATGGGATTTATTGAAACCGTAGCCGGCGAACTTGGCCATCAGGTTAAAAATGGACTCGGCGGTTTCCTCGGGAATTTTCTCAAGTTTGGCGCCTTCCAGAAAACGGCTGCGCATTTTTTCCATTTGTTCCGGATTTTTACTTCCCATGGACTTTCGCAAAATATCCGCCTGGCCCAGGCTGAAACCCGCCAAATCCTTGGCGATGCGCATCACCTGTTCCTGGTAAAGGATGACCCCGTAAGTGGTCTTGAGAATGGGCTCCAGCTTGGGATGAAGGTATTTGAACTTCACTTGGCCCCTTTTGCGGTGGATAAAATCGTCCACCATGTCCGAACCCAAGGGGCCCGGCCGGTAAAGGGCGATCAAGGCCGTGATATCCTCCATACTTTCAGGGACCAACTTGCGCATGTAATCCCGCATTCCCCTGGATTCCAGTTGGAAGATGCCGCCCGTCTGTGCCTTTTTTAAAAGCTCAAAAGCGGCCGGATCATCTTCCGGAATTTTGGATAAGTCGATTTTTTGGCCGCGGGTTTGATGGATCAGTTCCAAGGCGTCATCGATGACGGTTAGGGTTCGAAGCCCCAAAACATCGAGTTTCAGGATGCCCACATCCTTCAAGGTGTTCATGTCGTACTGGGTCAAGACTTCGGATTCCCCGCCCTGGCATAGGGGAACGGTCTCAATGAGCGGCTCATTGCCGATGATGATGCCGGCCGCGTGGGTCGAGGCGTGCCGGAAGAGGCCTTCCAACGCCCGGGAAACATCCCACAATTTCCGGTAAGGCCCCTGTTCATTGGCGATGGCCCGAAGCTCGGGCACCTTGGCCGCGCAATCCTCCAAGGTAATTTTGAGCTCATAGGGAATCAGCTTGGCGATCCGGTCGATTTCGGGCAGGGGGATTTCCAAAACCCGTCCCACGTCCCGGATGACCGCGCGGGCCGACAAGGTGCCGAAGGTGATGATGGAGGCCACCTTGTCGGCGCCGTAAGTTTGGGTGATGTATTGAAGCACTTCCCCCCGCCGCCGGTCGCAAACATCCACATCAATATCCGGGGCGCTGACCCTTTCGGGATTGATGAAGCGCTCAAAAAGAAGGTCGTACTTGAGCGGGTCCACATCCGTGATGCCCAAAAGGTAAGCCACCAAACTTCCGGCCGACGATCCCCGGCCCGGTCCCACGGGAATTCCCTTCGCGCGGGCGGCTTGGATAAAATCCGCCACGATCAAAAAGTAACCGCTGAAACCCGTGCGCTTAATGACTCCCAGTTCCTCGCTTAAACGGTCTTGGATGGGTTGGGCCGAGGCCTTCTCGCCAAAACGCCGGTCCAGGCCCAAACGGCAAAGCTCGCCCAAATAAGTGTCCTCGTTGCCGGCGCCCTTGGGCACCGGGAATTGGGGCATATGAAGTTTTTCAAACTCAAACGTAATGTGGCAGCGCTCGGAAATTTCCAAAGTGCGCCGAAGCGTGTCGGGCATTTCAGCGAAAAGGGCGGCCATTTCCTCGGCGCTTTTAAGATAAAACTGGTCCGATTGATAGGAAGGATGGGTCGGGCTGGAAAGGGTCTCGCCCTTGCCCAGGCAAAGCAAAACCTCATGGTACTCGGCGTCTTCCCGGCGCAGATAATGCGCGTCATTGGTGGCCACGAGGGGCGCCCCGGACTTTTGGGATAGTTCCACCAGGGCTTTTTTGATCTTTTTTTCTTTATCCAGACCGTGATCCTGGACCTCGAGAAAAAAACGGTCCTTGCCGAAAATATCCTGATACTCCCCCACGGCCTTCAAGGCGGGCGGCATCTCATCCTTCAGCAAAAAATCGCCGATCTCGCCGTCCAAACAACCGGACAAAGCGATCAACCCTTTGCTGTGCCGGGCTAAAAGCTCTTTATCAATCCGCGGCCCCAGGAAATAGCCCTGCAGATAGCCCGCCGAGGACAGCTTCATCAGGTTCTGATAGCCTTCCTGATTTTCGGCGAGCAAAACCAGGTGATAGGCCGCCTCGGGCCGGCCATGGGAATGGGTCTTGTCAAAGCGGGACCGGGGCGCCACCAAAAGCTCGCATCCCAAAATGGGCTTGATGCCGTGGGCCAGGGCGCTTTGATAAAAATGGATAGCCCCGAAAAGATTGGCCTTATCGGTCAAGGCCGCCGCCGGCATTTGAAGTTCTTTCAACCGGCTCATCAGGGGATCCAACCGGACGGTGCTTTCTAAAAGGCTGTATTGGGAATGGAGGTGGAGATGGACGAATTCGGGCCGGTTCATGGGTTTATTATAAGGGGCTCATCCGGGATTTGACGAGGCCGGCGCCCGGAACTTTCTTATGTTTTTTCGACCGAAGTGGTGAGTCTGAATCTGCCCCAAGATGGCCGCTACTTTTTCGCAAGGGTCCTTCTCGCCGATATAAGCGATGGCCTTGCCGTTGTGGTGCACCCGAAAAGTGATGTCGGCGGCTTTTTCCAAGGCATAGCCCGTGGCCTTTTGGATTTGAAGGATGACCTCGTCAAAACTATGGACCTCATCGTTAAAAAGAACCACTTGCCAGGGATTTCCCAGTTCCACCGAAGCGGCTTCCCGTTCTTTGGTAATGACGAGGGTTTTAGGTTTCGCCGGAACCGGTTGTTTTTGAAACTCATTGGAATGGGATAAAAGGATTCTCATTCAAATAGTATAAGGTAGTAGGGGATAAAAATAATCCAACAAGCCGAAATTAAGACCGCTTTCCTTGTAAAATAAACCTAATCTTCCGTGGAGAAAAACTTGACCCTCACTTCAACCCTTTACCGCTTCACCCTGGATTTATCCGACGTGGACCGCAGCCTTTATCAGACTTTGGAATTCCGGGCCGCCATGCATCCTTCCGAATCGATTCCTTTTTTCATCATCCGAGTTTTGGCTTACGCCTTGAATTATCAGGAAGGCCTGGAATTTTCCGGCGGCATCAGCGCGCCCGACGACCCCGCCATTCGGGTCGCCAACCTGACCGGAGGGCTGGATATTTGGATCGACATCGGCAATCCCACCGCCAAAAGGATCCACAAGGCGTCCAAGTCCGTCAAGGAAGTGCGCATCTATACCCACAAAGACCCTCAAATGCTGGCCAGGGAACTCCTCTCGGAAAAAGTCCACAAGGTGGAATCGATCGGGTTGTACTCGATGGATCAACGGTTTTTAAACGCCCTGGGGGCCACGCTGGACCGGGATAACCATTGGGAAATGACCCGCAACGAGGGCGAGCTTTACGTGGGAGTGGGCAAGGAAACTTTTCAGGGGAAGCTGGAGCGCCATCCCTTGGATGGGTCGGCGTAAAAAAAGCCGAACTATTGACTTGGCAAACCGGCTTGATTCGAGCTCCCTCTCCCCTTGTGGGAGAGGGTTAAGGTGAGGGGTTTAGTTAATTAAATCACCCTCATCCCGACCTTCTCCCCTCAAGGGAGAAGGAGAAAAACCAAAACTTTATACTTTTCAACTGTTTTTTATTCGCCGCCCGCGTTGTTGACTTGGGTTCCCTCAACCGGATATCCCGATTTGTACCATTCCTGCACGCCTCCGGCGTAATTCAAAACCTTGAGGCCGCGGGCATTCAGCGCCTGGGCCGCCTCGAAACTTTGCAAATGTCCGAAATGGTCGCCGTAAACGATGAAAGATTTGTCTTTCCCGTATGCCGCCTCAACGTTCTTTGAAAAAGCCGCGGCTTCGTCATTATCAAAATATTGGTTCTTGGATCCCTTGATCCGCAGTTTGCGGTAATCATCCTTGGAGAGCACATTAATCAAAACCGCTTGACCCAGTTCCATTTTCGCCAGGACTTCTTCTTTATTGATCTTCATGATTCAACTTCCTTTCGGGACTCCATCCACAAGTCTGACTTGACTATAAGCCTTATGGACGCAAGAAAGGGACAATTCGTGGATTTTAAGCCGATCCCAAAAGTTTCAGCGTCTCGCGCAGGAAAGCCGGAAGGTCGTCGGGCTTACGGCTGGTCACCATCCGGCCGTCCACGGTCACTTCCTCGTTCACGAACAAGGCTCCCGCGTTCACCAAATCGTCCTTAATGGCCGTGGTAGCCGTCATTTTTTTGCCCTTGACCACGCCGGCGGAGATCAAAATCCAGGGACCATGGCAAATCGAGGCGATGACCCCGCCCTGGCGGTCAATGTCCCTTACCAATTGAAGCACCTGCGGGTTTCGACGCAGCTTGTCCGGCGACCAACCGCCCGGCGCCACCAGCCCAACGTAATCCACCGCCTTGGCTTGGGATATTTCCAGCGTGGAGAGGATGGGATAGGTGAATTTTCCGTGGTACTGGGTGCCCGCCGGGCCTTCGCCGATGACGTCCACCTGGTATCCGGCCTCAATCAACCGGTAATAGGGATACATTACCTCCATATCCTCGAAATCTTTGCCGACCAAAAGAGCGATTTTTTTCGGTGAAATCATTGGAAATTCCTTTCAATCACGTAAGTGGAAGTCGATCGATTATAGGCCGTCCCGGGATGGATCAAAAGCAGGGCCTTGGCTTTTCGGGTTCGTTTAATCCGGTGATATAATCAGGCCACTATTTAAAGTTGATATCAGCCTCCCAATCATCCACAGGTGTTTGAATATGATGAAGAAGCCTTATCTCCCAAACTTCCCGTATCGCCTCGGCGCGATAAGCGTCCTTCTTTGCCTCCTGAACGCGCAAGGCGTCCGGGGCCAAACCCTTCAGGTAACCCCATTGGGATCCCAATCCCCCTCCGTCTTGGTTCAATCCCTTTTGGGTTCAGGCGTCAGCTACAGCAATGTCACCTACCAGGGTGTGGGCACTTCCTCGGGGACCTTTACGGGCGGAAACGGCGTCATCGGCTTTGACTCCGGGATTATCTTAAGCGATGGGAACGCCGCCTCCGTGGCGGGCCCGAACACGACGACCACCAGCACCTGCAACGGCCTGCCGGGAGACTCGGACTTGGCGGCCCTCCCGGGCGTCGGCGGCAACACCACCTACGACGCCACCGTCCTTTCCTTTGATTTCGTCCCGATCGCCAACACGATTTCTTTTCAATATGTCTTCGCCTCGGACGAATACAATTCCTACATCGGGGCCTTCGACGATGTCTTTGGTTTTTTCGTCAACGGGGTCAACCAAGCCCTCATTCCCGGAACCTCCACGGACGTTTCCATCAACACCGTCAATAACTGCGTGAACCCTTCCTACTATATCGACAATAGCAACGGCACCTACAGTAGCGCTTGCACCGTCACCAAACCCACGGCGAACCTGAACACCACCATGCGCGGTTTGACGACCGTTTTAAGCGTCATCGCCGCCGTGACACCGGGCGTGGTCAACCACATTAAAATGGCTATCTGCGACGTGGGCGACTGCAACCTGGATTCAAACGTTTTCATCCGTTCCAATAGTTTCATCAGCGGCCCCACCCCGACGCCGACTCTATCAGGGGCCCCCTGCGATGAATCCGTCTTTGTATCCCGCAACATCTTCGCGCCTCGGACCGACAGTCCCCTTTTGTTCATCAAATCCAACCTATGCACGCCCGGCCCTTACGCCGTCAAAATTTACAACAGCGCGGGAGAATTTATACGGACATTGCGGGACAACAAAACCCAATCCACGGGCACGGATATGGTTTATTGGGACGGAAAAAATTTTCTGGGAGACATTGTGGCCAGCGGCATTTACATCATTTACGTGACCGAACCGATCATGGTCCACGAAACCAAAATACTGGTATTGGATAAATAATACCGCCGCCGGTCCGGAATCTTCCCTCAAAATAAACTTCACTTTAGGTCCGAAAGAAAACAGCGTCCAACCCGCACGACACTTTCGCCCGGACGCGAACGTCAATAGGAAATGGCACCCACCGCCCCGATTTTCATCCTGAGCAGCGAACGTTCCGGCTCCACGCTCCTGCGCTATATTTTGGATACGCATCCGGACATTTGTTGTCCCGGCGAGTTGTTTTTGGGGAGGCTGGCCAAGGACTTAGGGGAAACCGTTTCCCGGACGCTCGGCCTGACCGCCGGGAAAGAAAGCAGCGATCAGGACCAAGCGACGTGGCGGGAGGTGGGCCGCATCATCGATGAGCTTCTCTCAAACTTTACCCGGCTCCAGGGAAAGAAAATTTGGTGCGATAAGACTCCCTTCAACTTGAAAAACCTTTCCGAATTGGAAAAAACCTTTCCGACCGCCCGTTATCTCTGTCTTTACCGGAACAGTTTGGACGTTGTCCATTCAGGCCTCGGACTTGAGGAAAAAAACTATGTCTGGTGGGCCCTCCCCTATGTGGTCAAGCACCCGAAAAATTACGCCGCCGCGTTGCTCGAAAGCTGGGTCGACAAGACCCAAATCATGCTCGACTTCGAAAAGCGCCATTCCCAAACCTTCCGGCTGCGGTACGAGGCCCTCGTCGGGAATCCGGCGGGCACCCTCCACCCGGTCTTTCAATTTCTCGGCTTGGATTGGGACCCCGCCCTTTTGGACCGGGTTTTTGAAGTCAGCCGTGATCCAGGCGGCGGAGATTATAAAATCGCTTCGACCTCAAAGATCGAAACGGACCGGATTGGAAAAGGCGCCCGAATTGATCCAACGCTTATGGCGGCGATCCCCCCGAAACTGCTCGAGAGGCAAAAAGCGCTCCATGGCGCTCTGGGCTATTCATGAGGACCCGTCCTTGGATTTGTCCAAATAGTTCCAAAAACAGGAGGCGCTGCTTGAGGGATCCATCCAACCATCCGGCGGATCACTATGCGGACTGATTATCTATATTTTTTCCGCCATGACCGGACCGGGTCGCTTTACAAAACCCAGGCGGTCAATTCGGATGACGCGCTTTTAAAATGCCTTCATGAAACCAAATGGAAAATGGAATTCATCCTCTACGAAGGCAAAGACATACCGCCGCCCCGATGGAATGAGTATTTCCGGGAACCCGGGGCCGCCCAACAGGCGGCGGGGGCCCGAGTCAGGAAGCCTGTGGAATTTTAGCCTCGGGCGTTTTTCCCGCGGCCTTTTCAGCAGGATTCAAAAGGCCTTGGATGACCTCAATGACCTGCCGGGGTGTGTGGCCCCCCTTCAGCACATAGCCATTGGCGCCCATGCCAAGCGCCTTTTCCACGTGATTTTCCTCGCCGGTGACCGAAAAAATGACCACCCGGACTTTATCCAAGGAAACATCCTCGCGGATTTTCCGAAGCACCTCAAATCCGCTCATCCGGGGCAGGCCCAAATCGAGCAGGACCAGGCTGGGTTTGTGCAACCGAACCTGTTCCAATCCCTTTTCCCCATCCTCGGCGACCAAAACCTCGTAGCCCTGGCTTTCCAGGGCGTCCTGATAAATCCGCCGAAAACCCCTTTGGTCTTCCACGATTAAAATAGTTCCTAAACTCATGCGGCCTCCCACTGATCTTCCCCACGGGGGTTATTTGAATATTCAGGTTTAAATAAAGCAAAGGACGTGCCATGGGAGAGACGGAAAATATCCAGGGAAAAAGGCTTTTTGGTCCACAAGGAAGATCAAATCTGTGGGTGATATTTACCCAAGGAGAACAACTAACCCGCTTATAATAATGCCCTGACTAACCGAAAACTTCGAGGGTTAAAACCTTCACTATAGTGAGCGCCTGAGGGAACTTTTAACCGGGTTGAGACGTCAAAATTCGGTACACCCATCACCGGAGGAATCATGAAGAATCACTTAATCGCCGCTTTTTTATTCGCCATCATTTTCGGCGGTATGCTTTTGGCCGTCGGCTGTCAGCCCGCCGGAGTGACCCAAGGAACCATCGAAGTCGATGATAGCCGTTCCGCTGGCTGCGAAATGAGCGTAAATATAGACGGTAACCAGGCCATGTCCATTACCGCCGGCCAAGGACTTGTCCCATTCCCTAACACCGTTTCGCCCGGAAATCACACCTTGAATTTTATTACAAGCGGCACCTGCGTCGGCGTAACCTGCCTTTTTCAAAACGACACCGCTAATTATCCCCTAACCTTTTCCGTAGGCGGGGGGGATGTTTTCGAGGCCTCTGTAGCCGAAGGAACTGGTGGCGTCTGTAATGATATTATCGTGAGCGCAGTTGAATAAAATTTTTAACTCGAAGCGATAGCCTAACGCTCGTAAGCGGCTAGGGTCGTGATCTCCGCGACGGCAGGTTTAAAGAAAGTTTCCCGAACCTTGAGATAATCCGGGTCCTTGAAAAAGGCGTCGTTATCGGCTTTGCTTTCAAAGGCGATCATGTAAACCCGGTTGATGGGCGCGGCGGTCTCGGATTTCAGCGTTTCAGAGATTTTAAAGTCATAGCGGAACCGTCCCCCAAAGCGCGCGAGGATGGGGAGCATCCCCTCCCGGTACCTGCGGTACAAAGCCTCATCCACCACCCGAAGCCCCATGCACCGCTCGTAGGCCAAGCTTATTTCCCCAGCACGCTGTTGAGAAGCCAGGCCAGCCGGATTCCCGACTTCTCCAGCTGAACTTCCACCAATTGCTTGTATTCGTCCGAATAGAATTCCGGGGGGAATGGGACTTTTTTGGTGACCACCGCTTGGCCGCCCTTGAGGATCAAATTTCCAAGTTCATCGACTTTCACGTTCTGGGGGCCGTATTGAAAGGCGTCCAAACCGTAAATCTTGTCGTCGGCGATCTGGTAGCTTTCCCAAGCCCAATCCGAAGCCACACCCGATTTCCAGGCCGCGCGGTCATCGGCCGTGATTTGCGTTTCCAGTTCCCGGGCATAAACCGTGACGTTGCCCGAAGGCGGGGCGCCGTGAAGCAGGTTGTTCCAAACCGAGTGAAGGCTCATGGGCTTGCCGCCGTTCCAGCTGAAATATTTCTCGGTTCCGTTGTGGTCGCCCTCGTCCGAGCAGTTCAAGGGCTGATGGATGTCGCCCATCAGGTTGATGAGCATGGCCAACGAGACAAATTTTTCTTTCACCGAAATCGAGTCTGTCCGTCAAATTAGAAAGCGCCTGATTGATCTGGACGGGCAGGCAGTCGTTGTTGCGGCAAAAATCCGCTTCCCGCTCCTCAGTCTCGCCCGGATTGCGGTCGATCGAAATATAGTGCCAGGGGGCCGTCATGTTTTTGAACTCGGTCGATTTGGTCAAAAGATAGTCGGGCCAAACGGAGATTTGAAGCATGGTGGCGTGCGAGGGAAACCCCTCTTGGCTGTCATGATTTTCCAACCCGTCAATCACCAGTTGGTCCGGCGTGGTGTAACCCGCGTCATTGATCATTTCCGCGATCTTGGCCGAAACCGGGGCGCTTAAGTTGTCATAAGCGATTTGGGCGATGACCTGGTGCCCATAGTCCCCCCAGGCCCAAAGGCGGCAAGGGATTGAGAGGGCCAAAAAGAGGCCGGCCAACAAGGCGAAGGATTGTTTCATGAAAACCCCCGGTGGAATGTCCAAACCAATAGATTTTATAGGGCTTAAAGCGGGGCCACAAGGAACAAATCAGCTCAGAAAAAACTCAAGGATTCCAGCAAAACCAGTTTTACCGCCAAAACACCAAGTACGCCAAGAAAAGCAAAACAAAATAGATCATGGTTCGTGTTAAATTCTTGTTTTTAGCCGTTCTTGGCGAACTTGGCGTCTTGGCGGTGAAAATGGTTTTAATTGAGGTTCTTATCTACTCCCACTCAATTGTGCCGGGGGGCTTGCTGGTGATGTCATAAACCACCCGGTTGATGCCGCGGACCTCATTGATGATGCGGTTGGACATCTTGCCTAAAAGGTCATAGGGAAGCTTCACCCAATCGGCCGTCATGCCGTCGGTGGAATGGACCGCCCGGATGACACAGGCGCTCTCGTAAGTTCTTTCATCGCCCATAACCCCCACGGATTTGACCGGCGTGAGGACCGCGAAAGACTGCCAGATGGAGTGATAAAGCCCCGCCTTGGCGATTTCTTCCTGCACAATGGCGTCCGCCTTGCGCAAAACATCAAGCCTCGCTTTCGTCAAAGGCCCGATATGCCGCACCGCCAAACCCGGACCGGGAAAAGGCTGACGCCACAAAAGATCATGGGGCACCTTGAGTTCTTTGCCCAATTCCCGCACCTCATCCTTAAACAGTTCCCGCAAGGGCTCGACCAGTTTAAATTTCATATCCTTAGGCAGGCCGCCCACATTGTGATGGCTCTTGATGGTCGCCGAGGGGCCCTTCACCGAAACGCTTTCGATCACGTCGGGATAAAGGGTTCCCTGGGCCAGGAACTCAAAGGGGCCCTTTTTCTTTTGCAGTTCCCGCGCCTTTTTCTCGAAGACCCGGATAAAAGTGTTCCCGATGATTTTCCGTTTTTTCTCCGGTTCGCTGACGCCTTCCAAAAGCTTCAAGAACTCGTTTTCCGCGTTGATGTAATGAAGCGGGATCCGCAGTTGTTCCTTGAACATCTTGACCACTTGCTCGGCCTCGCCTTGGCGCAAAACCCCGTTGTTCACGAAAACACAATCCAACTGGTTCCCCACCGCCCGGTGGATCAAAGTGGCCGCCACGGTGGAATCCACGCCGCCCGAAACGCCGCAAAGCACCCGGCCCTTCCCGACCTTGGCCCGGATTTCGGCGATGGCTATTTTTTCATAAGAATCCATGGTCCAAGTGGGTTTGGCCTTCGCGATCTTCAAGACGAAATTCCGCAAGATCTGGCTGCCCTTTTGGGTATGGACCACTTCGGGGTGGAACTGGATTCCGTAAATCCGCCGTTTTTCATCATAGGCCGCCGCGAAGGGGCAAGTGGAGGTGGAAGCCAGGCTTTTAAATCCTTTTGGAATGCGGGTGACTTGATCCCCATGGCTCATCCAAACATTGAGTTTGGACGGAAGCCCGGCGAAAAGAAGCTTCGCGGATTTGATGTGAAGCGGAGCCAGCCCGAATTCCCGCTTGGAGGCTTTTTGGACATTCCCCTTCAAGGCCTGGCTGATGAGCTGCATGCCGTAGCAAATACCGAGCATCGGCACGCCGCTTTCAAAAAGATCCGCCTTCACATGGGGCGCGCCGGGGGCGTAAACACTGGAAGGCCCGCCGGACAGGATGATGCCCTTGGGATTTTTCTCGAGGATTTTAGCGGTCGGCGTGTTGAAGGGCAGGATTTCGCAGTAAACCTTGGATTCCCGAACCCGGCGGGCGATGAGCTGGCTGTACTGAGCCCCGAAATCCAAAACAATGACAAGATCGTGTTTCACAAGGATTCCTTAAAAGTTCAGGCAATGAAACAATGATGAACGCGGATAAACTCCGATTTAAATCAACCAAATCACTAAAAAGACGGAATCAAAAAATCGACTGGTTGGGTTTTATTCATCCGCGTCCATCTGCGTTCATCAATGTAAACGGACTTTAATCCATGTAATAATTAGGAGCTTCCTTGGTGATGACCACATCATGGGGATGGCTTTCTTGGAATCCCGCCGGGGTGATGCGAACGAATTTGGACTTTTGTTTGAGCTCTTGGATGTTCTTGGAGCCGCAATAACCCATGCTGGACCTTAATCCCCCGACCAATTGATAGACCAGGTCGGATAACTGGCCGCGGTAGGGCACACGGGCCTCGATTCCCTCGGGAACCAGTTTTTTGGTTTCGGCGTCGTTTTCTTGGAAATAACGGTCCGCGCTTTTTCCCTTTTGCATGGCGGCCAAAGAGCCCATGCCGTGATAGACCTTGAACATGCGGCCCTGCAGGTTAATGACTTCGCCCGGCGATTCCTCAGTGCCGGCGAAAAGGTTGCCCAGCATCACGGCATCGGCTCCGGCCACCAGGGCCTTGGCGATCTCGCCCGAATACTTGATGCCGCCGTCGGCGATGAGGCCGATCTTGTACTTACGGGTAATCTTGGCGCATTCGGCGATGGCGGAGATTTGCGGAACACCCACACCCGCCACGATACGGGTGGTGCAGATGGAACCGGGGCCCACGCCGACCTTCACCGCATCCACGCCCAGGTCCGCCAAAGCCTTGGCGGCGCCGGCCGTCACGATGTTTCCGGCGATCAGGTTGAGTTTTGGATATGTCTTGCGCACGGATTGGACGGTTTTCAAAACGCCCTCGGAAAAACCATGGGCCGTGTCCACCACGATCACATCCACGCCCGCGGCCACCAACCGCTCCACCCGCTCCTGGGTATCGGCCGAGACGCTGACCGCGGCGCCCACCCGCAAACGGCCCCGCTCATCCTTGCAGGCGTTGGGATACTTGATGCGCTTGTTGATGTCCTTGATGGTGATGAGTCCCGCCAAATTGCCCTTCTTATCGACCACCAACAGTTTCTCAATGCGGTGTTGGTGAAGGGTCTCTTCGGCCTTCTCTAAGGTCGTTCCCTCGGGAACCGTGACCAGGTCATCCTTGGTCATCACATCCGAAAGCTGGGTCTCGATTTTTTTAACGAAGCGCAAATCCCGGTTAGTGACGATGCCTACCAGCTTGCCGTCCTCTTGGACGATGGGAATTCCCGAGATGTGGTAATGCTTCATGATATTAAGCGCGTCCGAGACCCGCTTGTCCGGCGCCAGGGTGATGGGGTTGCTGATCATGCCCGCTTCCGAGCGTTTGACCTTATCGACTTCAGCCGATTGGGCCTCAATGGTGGAGTTTTTATGGATAATGCCCAACCCGCCTTCTTGGGCCAGGGCGATGGCGAGCCTGGATTCGGTGACTGTGTCCATGGCGGCGCTGATCAAGGGGATATTCAGTTTGATTCGGGGAGTCAGGTACGTGGAGACATCGGTTTCGCGTGGAAGTACGTTTGATTTTTGGGGCACCAGCATCACGTCATCGTAGGTCAGAGCCAGTTCTAGCTTGTCCACCTTATCCATCGCGCGGGGTCTCCTTTGAAAGAAGGCGATAATATAAGGCCCGACTCAGGGACTGTCAACCCGAGCCCCGGCAACCGTTTTTAAGTGGATTTGAAAAAACGCGGGGCGTTAGGCCATTTTGGACTAATCACCGAAACTCAATGCCAGTCGGCGAAGTCGGCTTGGTATCCGGCGATATCCTTGTAATCCAGGTACCAGCGCACATGATCGCTGAAGGCGGCTAGATAGCGGTCCTCGCTCATGGTTTGCGTGTCCCAGCCCTTATCGCTCTTGAGCTTGTCCACTCCTTGGATATGGGCTACGTATAACTGGTCCGGATCGTCATTAGGATCAAACTCGCTTACCAAATATTCCAGTTCCTGGTTTTTCCCGTCCCAGCCATTGGTGGAATACCAAACGCCGTTGGTGAAAACCGTCACGTAAGAAAGCACCGGTTTTAACTGCCCCGGCATCTTAATGACCTCGGCATAGGTGCCGGATTCCGGTTTCATTTGGACGTTAAAAAAATTGGGCGAGGGAAGCTCGGGCACCGTCATCTGGATAAAGTTGGTGAACTGCATGGCCTGGAGCTTGGTCTGGATATCCGAATAGGTCGTGATGTCCATGTCGGCGATCTGGCTGGCGTCCACCTGCACGATTTGGAGCGGGGCGATCGTGTCCACGATCTTAATCGAGGGTCCGCCGCCGGCCGAGGCGATTCCCCACCCGGCCAGCCCTAAAAAAACCACCAAGGCGGCCGCCAAAGCATAATAAGGAATTTTAATTTTCATGACCGTGAGGTTGGAATTAAGCAACGCGGCCATTAACCCGGTCCCTTTTTCTTTAGGACTCAAATCCTCATCGGGCAGGGAAACCTTCGCGGCCGGAATATCGATCGCCTTGGGAACGGGCGCCGAAGGGTTCAGCTTGGGCATGGATGGCTTGATGGGATCCAACACGGGCAGGGGCGCGGACGAAGCCATGGGAACCGCCGGCTTTATGTCGAGATTCAATTTGGCCGGAGTCACGGGAGTCACGGTCGGAAGCTTGGGTTTGGCGATCGGCGCGGAAAGAAAATCATCCAACCCGCCGGCCGGCGCAGTCCCCGAAGCGGGGGCGGATGGCGCGGCGGCCGGCGCGATCGGCTGCGGGGGCTTCAAAAGATCGTCCAACCCGGCGGAGGGGGAAGCCGGTATCCCAACCGTCGTCGGGGCAAATGTCGAAGGGGCGACGGGCGCGGTCCCCAAGGGAGACGCTTTTGGGAAAGCGGGAGCGGACCCGGCCGGGGCATCAAATGCCGCGGGAGAAGCCGGGATCACGGGAGACTGGGGCTTGGGCGCTGACACGGTCCCCAAGGAGGATGCCGCAGGGGACATCGGTTGCGGCATCACCGGGGCAGTGATCGAAGGCGACGGGGCGATCACAGGTCCCGCCGCGGGGGCCGGCGCTTTGATCGGAGGCACAACTGCCGAAGGGGGCGTGGTGAGTAAATCATCCAAAAGCGACCCGGACGAAATCTTTGGCGCCGCGACGGCAGGCGCGGGCGCCTGGGGCTTAGGCGCGGAGGGCACATCCACGTCGATTTCCATGGCGTCTTCTTCACTCAAAACTTCTTCCGACGAGGAAGCCGCGGCTTCGGCTTTAATCGGCGCCTTAGGCGCCGCTGCCGGGGCCGGCGTGTTTAAAAGCCCTAGAGGATCATCCTCTTCCATTTTGTGTTTCAAAACATCAAATCCAGGTTTGGACGCCCCCCCCACCGAAGACGGTGGAATGACCCCGGCCGGCGCCCCCAAAGGGGACAGGGCCGGCTGCTGCGCGCCCAAAGACGCCGCGCCGGTCTCTTTCTCACAGCTGGCGCAGATGGGCTGCATTTTGGAATCGAGCCCCAAACAAGCGCCGCAGAAAAACCGGTGGCAACGGCTACAGTTACCGACCGCGTCTCGGTCGGCATGGTTCACGCAAGGAGTTCCCGGCATCAGTCAACCTTTCCGCTGAGAAATTTCTGAAGGTCCTAGCCCCGATGGGGCGGACCGATCCTCACTTTTAATTTCGCTAAGCGGCTCCAGCGGAAACAGTCTTTCACGATTGCAAACCAGTTCCTTGAAAGCCGGATCAATTCCCCTTCAACGCGATCAAATCCACTTCAATGGAGGCGTTCTTCGGCAAAGCCGCCGCCTGGACCACCGCCCGGGCAGGGGGATGGGTTTTGAACCGGCCCTCAAAAACCTGATTCAAGGCGGCGAAGTCATTCATGTCTTTCAAATAAACCGTGATCTTCACGGCCCGGTCCAAATCGGACCCCGCCGCTTTCAGCACCGCCTGCAAATTATCCAAAACCCGCTCGGCTTGGACCCGGATATCCCCGCTCACCAACGTGTTGGTCGCCGGGTCCAGGGGGATTTGGCCCGAGCAAAAAATAAAATCCCCCGCCGCCACGGCCTGCGAATAGGGCCCAATCGGCGAGGGGGCGCCGTCGGACCGGATCATTTCTTTTTCCATTAACGCGGCTCAATCCGGCGCGCGTTCACCACGCCCTGCACCCGTTCCAGTTTTTTCAGGACCTTTTGCAGTTGGTCCGCCGAAGAAATCCCTAAAAGGAAATAACCTTGGGCCCAGCCGCCTTCCACCGTCTTGGCATTGGCCTCGTTGATGATGACGCCTTCTTCCGAGATCGCCAAAAGCATGTCGGATAACAGCTTGTCCCGGTCCCGGGCCTTCACTTCCACCGCCACCTCGTAAACCTGTCCCTCATTGGCTTCCCAAGAAACCTTGATCATCCGGTTTTCGCCGTCGGGCAAAAGCAGGGTGTTGGGGCAATCGGTGCGGTGCACGGAGACGCCCCGTCCACGGGTAATATAACCCACGATGGGGTCGCCGGGCACCGGCGTGCAGCAGCGGGCGAAACGAATGAGCCAGTCGGTCTTGCCCGAAATGGAGATTCCCTTTTCCATCGGGATATTGCGCACGGGCTCCTGGGTCAGGCTCCGATAGGTGTGGGGCTCGGGTTTCTTTTCATCCAATTTGGGGGCCTTCTCGGCCTTTTCCGGCTGGGACTCCTCGAGTTTGGCCGTAATCCGGTTGAGCAGGGTCTTGGCCGAGATTTCCCCGTGGCCCGTATTGGCCAAAAGTTCGTTCACGTTATGGCACCCGAAATCGGAAACCAGGCTCTCAAGCAAGCCCGACTTAAGCGCCTCGTTGAAGTCCACTCCCAAGCGGACCGCTTCCCTTTCCAACAAGTGCCGTCCCTTATCAATTTCATCGGCCGACAAGTGGGTTCGGAACCAGTGGCGGATTTTGTTCTTCGCCCGGCTCGTGGTGACAATCTTGAGCCAATCGCGGCTGGGCGTGCGGGAGGTCTGGGTCAAGACTTCCACAATGTCGCCGTTTTTAAGGATGTATTTCAGCGGTACCATTTGACCGTTCACCTTGACGCCCATGCAATGGGTGCCCACATCTGTATGGACCGTATAGGCGAAATCCAGGCCCGTCGCTCCCCGGGGCATCTCCTTCACATCGCCCTTAGGGGTAAAAACAAAGACCTCGTCCTCGAACAAATCCACCTTCATGGCCTCGGAAAATTCCGTGGTGTCCTTGATGTCCTGCTGCAGGTCGAGGAGTTGCCGCATCCAGGCGAATTTCTGGTCCTCTTTCTCAAACCCACGGCCCTCTTTATAAATCCAGTGGGCCGCGATGCCTTCCTCGGCGGTGCGGTGCATTTCGTAGGTACGGATCTGAATTTCCAAAGGCTGGTTCGAGGGCCCCATCACGGTGGTGTGCAGGCTCTGGTACAGGTTGTTCTTGGGCATGGCCACATAGTCCTTGAAACGCCCCGGCAGGGGCTTCCAAAGGGTGTGCACCATCCCCAAAACCTCATAGCATTCCTTCAGCGTGTTGGTCAAAACCCGGATCGCGATCAGGTCGTAAATCTCATCAAAATCTTTTCCCTGCTCGGTCATCTTTTGGTAAATGCTGGTGAAATGTTTCGAGCGGCCTTGGACCTGGGCGGTGATGCCCGCCTCTTTCAAACCCTTCTCAATCAGGGCCTTAACCGTTTCCACCATCTTTTCGCGCTCGGCCTTTTTCATGGCCACTTTTTTCACCAGGTCGCGGTAAACCTCGGGCCGCAGGTAGCGCAGGCACAGGTCTTCCAACTCGCTCTTGATCTTGGCCATTCCCAGCCGATGGGCCAGGGGCGCGTAAATATCCAGCGTCTCCCGGGCCATTTTTTCCTGCCGGTCCTGGGGTAAAAATTCCAGGGTGCGCATATTGTGGGTTCGGTCGGCCAATTTGATGAGGATGACGCGCACGTCTTTGGCCATGGCCACCAGCATCTTGCGGGTGCTTTCGGCTTGGCGCACGGTAGCGTCCTGGAATTTGCGGGTGGAAAGTTTGGTCACGCCCTCGACCAGGTTGGCGATCTCCTCGCCGAATTCCTGTTTCAATTGATCATAAGTGACTGTGGTGTCTTCCAGGATGTCGTGCAAAAGCGCGGCCGCGATGGTGATGGAGTCCATATGGAGCTCTTCGAGGATTTCCGCCACGCCGACCAGGTGGGTTAAATAAGCGTCGCCCGAAAGCCGCTGTTGGCCTTCATGGGCCTTTTTCGCGAACTCATAGGCCTTTTGAATGAGGGGACGATTGAGATGGCTCTCCGCGGGGGTCAACCCGGTCGCGGAAATATTGGACGGATCAAGTAAGGCTTGAATACCCATGGCGCACCCTTTACTAGTGTTCCCCGGCCAAAGCCGAAAAACACCCTTTCCTACAAAACAATTTAGCACCGCTTTAACGGGAAATACAGAGATTCCAGGCGCTTAGGGGGTGCCCGGCTCCTGGCTTTAAATTGGGGAGAAAATAAGCTTATTTCAAGAAGGGTTTTTCAAAAAAGCGGAGTCGCCGGCGCCTTTTAAAAACTGGATGACTTGGGCGTTATCCGGCGCCAATTGATGGGCCTTGCGCCAAGCCTGAATGGCGTCGGCTTTTTTACCCAAGTGGATGTCGCAGACCCCCAGTCCCGTCCAAGCATCCGGGCTTTGGGGCGCGTAACCCAGAAATTGTTGGAAGCTGGCGGCGGCTTGGGGATATTGCTTTAACTGGTATTGGCAATAGGCCTGAACCCAAAGCGGGCCCACAAAATTCGGCGTCACGGCCAAAGCCCTTTGGGCCAGCCCTAAGGATTCGGGCAGTTGACCGGCCTTGGCTTTCAAGTCCGCCATCGCCATGAGGTTCTCAACGTAATCCGGGTTCAAGTCCAAGGACTTTTGAAAGGCTTGAAGCGCGGCGTCGTTTTGTCCTCCCAGCTCCAGCGCCTGCCCATCCACATTCCAATCCTTGGGATTTTGGGGCGACAAACCCACCAACCGCCCGCCGTAATAAACCGCCTTATCATGGTTCCCCAATCCGATTTCCCCGGCGGTATTTCGATAGGCGATGGAAGCGCCCACCATGCGAAGACCCACGCCGGCCATCCCGAAAAGCGCCAAACCCACCACCGCCCATTGAAGTCCCGAAAGTCTAAAGGGCTGGTCCGGAACCGGCCCGGGCCTCAAAGCCAAGGGCGCGGCTAAAAACAATCCGAATAAAACAGCCGTGGGGGCGATTTGAAAAGGAAAATTGCTCAGCGCCTGGACCAAAAGCGCGATCAGACCCGCTGACACGCCCAACAACAACTCCCGGTCTTTGGAGGAGACGGAGGACAGCGCCAATGTTTTTCGAAGCGCCATCGCGTAAGCGGCCAATACCGCGATAAACAACAAAAGCCCGATCAAGCCCCCTTCGGCCCAAAATTGCAGGAACTCGTTGTGAATATGCTCGGTATAGACATAGGGATGGTTGGAATAATCCGAAGGGGTGTAAGGTTTAAATTGGTACGCCGGATAAACCATGCCCACTTGGCCCGCGCCGATCCCCAGCAAAGGATTTTCACGGATTATCTGCCAAGCCGTTTTATAAATGGCGACCCGCTGGTCGACGGAGACCCGGGATTGGCTCACGAAAGAAAGATTTCCCTTCCAAATCACCCCAATACAGCCCAGGATCAACACAATTCCCAAAAAGCCTAAAATGACTTTACGGTTCTGGGTATAGAGGTCCCGCCCCCAAGGCCTAAAAAAGAAAAACGCGATAAAGAAAAAGGCCCCCGCTACCGCGATTTCCGCCCCCCGGACCTTGGTCATCAAAAGGCAGGCCAGGAATATAACGGTTATCAACCGGTAAGAAAGCCAAGCCCGCCGATTTTCGGAGCGTAAAGTTAAAACCGCCGCCAAGGGAATCAAGGCCGCCAGATGCCCGCCCAGATAATCCGGATTCCCCAGGGTGGAAAAGGCCCGGCTGGAAAAGCGCGTGGTCCATTGGGTGGGATCACCGCCCATGGTTTGGATAATTCCATAGAGGGCCATGAAAACTCCCGCTCCCAGGGCATAGTGGAGCAGCCGCTCATAGGAAAGGCCCCGGGCGCACAGAAATACCGCGCTCCAAAGCGTTCCCACGATCAAGACGAAGTGGATTAAGCCCTTCAGCGCCTCCGTCTTCACCAAACCCACCGCCAACGAATCCCCGGTCATCCAAAGCAAAAATAAGCCCGCGAGCCAAAGCAAGGATAACCGTCCAAGGCCCGGGGCGCCCGAGAACAGCAAAAGCCCGCCTAAAAATACCAGGGCCAGCAAGCCGACCAATTCCTTGGGCAAGGTAAAGCCGTCCACGGCCCGGTAGTAATAGGCCAAGGGGACCCAAATCAAAAGCAGGCCCATCGCGATTTTAGAGAACCGGTCCGTCATGAAAGCCTCTCTGAATCTTTTTTGGAAATATTAAGAACCGACAACAGAAATAAAATTAACGTCAATTTTTACCGCCAAGACGCCAAGTTCGCCAAGAAAAACAAAAACAAAAGCGGGGATTTTAAAACCTTTTGCCGGATTTCTAGTCTTTCTTTGTTTTTGGCGTCCTTGGCGTCTTGGCGGTGAAAAAATGTTTTGTTACCGTCTTTAAGATTAAAACTGTCCGGGATAAAGCTTGCGGCCCCGCGCCAAAATCCTCGAAGCTTTTGTCCCCCAACCCCCTGCCTCGGCGTTTTGGGCCCATTGTTGATAGCCTTCCGGGGTTAAATCGCCCATTCCGGCCGCCTTTTCAAAAAGCTTTTCGGACTCGGGATTCTTGCCCAATCGGGACGCGACCACGGCCTTTTGTTCCCACCAAAAAACACAAGCCGGGTAAAGCGCCAGCGCCTGGTCCAGCGCCTGATCCGCCGCCGCCCAATTTTGACGCTGGTAGTCCTCAATAAAGCTCTTGCCCGGGGCGGTAAAAAACAGGATCGGCATGGGCTCGACGTTCGGCATGGCCGCCGGCGGCCTTAAAGCATAGACGCTCTGGAATTTCCGGTCGTAAATCAGCGTGGTTTGGGTCTTGAAAAAATCGTCCAGCCTCGCCCAAGCTTCCGGGGTCAAATCGTAATGGTGATAATCGGACGAAACCCGCACCCCTTCCGGGCCGTTGACCGCCAAATGGGTCACGCCCAGTTTCAAAAGCGCCAACCGGATGCCGGGCGCGTCTTTTTGCGCTTCGGCCGCCCGGGCCAAAACCTGGGTGTCAAAAACCGAATTGGCCAAAAAAGGCCGGTCGTAATAAAGCCCCCGGGCGTCCCCCACGATTAAAAGCCGGGACTCCGGCGGCAGGTTTTTAGAAACCCAATCCGCCATGGAAGCGTAAGGGGTGATCTTTCCCGGTCCTTGAAGATAATCCGCGCGCGTCTGCTTCCCCCACCAAATCCCCCCGCAAGCGTAGTAAAAGACGCTGATGGAGGCCAAATAAAAAAAACAAAGAAAAGCGCAAAGGGCCGCCCCCCAACTTAAAGTCCGCGCCCAGCCCCTTCCGGCGCCGGCGAAAAAAGCGCCGGCTAAAATATAAAACACGATGAAGGCGGGCGCCATAAAACGAAGGATGTGGGTGATCAAGAGACCGGCCGCGAAATAAAACCCGGTGGACCTGGCCCAAAAACCAAGGACCGGATCCTTGAACTGCTTGAAAAAAAGGGCGGGCAAAAGCGCCAGGCCCAAGGGCCCGGCGAAATTGTAGCCATCCGGATTGGACATAATCAGCCGCCAAGGCAGGGTCAACCAGGACCATCCATGGACGATGTCGAAGGCCCGCTGTTCGGCCAAAAGCCTGGCGTATCCCCCGTCCGAAAGCCGGTTTTCCCCGAGCCAATGGGCGAGATAAGGAAAAAACGGATTGCCGGTAAAACAGAAATTTTTAACTAGCCAAGGGCCCAAAACCAGGAGCGCGCCCGCCCCGGCCCAAAACCAAGCGGTCAATTTTGATTTTTGAAAAGCTCCCCGGCCCAGCCCCAGCAGCCCTCCCAAAAGACCCACCGCGGCCGTGTACTTAACCGAAAGACCGGCTCCCGCCAAAAGACCGAAGGCCCAAACCCATCCCGCTTCCGTGGTTTTCCCGCTGAACGCTTTCCAAAGCGCGTAAAGAAAAAGGACGGTGAAGAGGGACAATACGCCTTCGACCTGGGTTGTGGAGGCGTTCAAGGCCAGAAGCGGCAGGGTAAGCGCCATCCCCAGGGTGAGCCATCCGGCTTGGGGCCCCGCGATTTCCCGGGCCCACCCCCCGGCCGCCAGGGCGCAAAAGAGGAAGGCCCCCGCGTGCAGGCACTTGGCCGTCTCCGTCCCTTGAACGAAAAGGCCGTTTAAAAAAAAGAGCTCGGCGCCATAAGGATAGTTGGAAAAAAAGTTCGCGGGATTGTCGGTTATTTGATGCCGCAACAGCCAATCCGAAGGGACCGCCAAGTGATAAACCATCGAATCATAAAAAGTCTCGGGGGCCAGGCCATGACCCCAGACCAGCGCCAGATAAACGAAGGCGATTCCCGCGAGAGCCCACTGCCCCCGGGGCCAAAAAACCGGGAAAGAAAAGCTCCTTTCCCGCGCCGCGCGGGCGCAGTCCCAAAGAGCGACCCCCGCGGCGGCCGCCAATACCACCGCCAACAGCGGGGTCCACCACAAATGGGCAAGCCCGGTTCCCAGCCATAAAAGATCAAACCCCAAAATGCCAAAACCAAAATTCAAGGCGGCCCGCATCCAAGGATCTTCCACCCCAAGCCCCAACCACCGCCGCGACCGGCTTCCCCAAGCGAGGATCACCCCCATCAAAGCGGCGGCGCAAAATAAGATCCAAAGCGATTGGCCCCATATCAGCAACCGGCCGGCGAATTCCGCCTCGGGCCATGGGGCGGCGCTGAAAAGGCGCGGCCCATTAGGCAGATAAAGACCAAAATAATGGAAGTATTTAAAAAAAACGACAAGGGCCCAACCCAAGGGAAAAATCAAAATCCAGGCCGGCCGGGCTCCCGCCGGCGACGGTGACTTCTCACTCTCATCCTTCATTGATCAATATCCTTTTCGGGAAAGTACCGAGACTTTTTTTCCCGCCCAAAAGGGATCCCCGGGAAAAAGAACGGTTTGGGCATTGGCCGCCGCCAAGGCGGCCGGTAAATTTCCAGCCTCCATGGCCCGGCTAAAATCATAGGCGGGCGGCGCGAAAAAAGAAAAAGGATTCAAAGGCCCGAGGACTGACGAACCCGCCGGCGCCGGCTTAGCCTCAACCGCGTAAACCGCTCGGAAATGGTTGAAATAAAGCGGTTTCCAATAGAGCGCCAAATAACGGTTAAGCCGGTCCCATTCCTGGGGCGTCAACTCATAAAGATGGTAGTCCTCTGAAATCCGGATGCCTTCCGGGATATTCACGACAGCGTCGCTCACCCCGAGGCGTTTGACTTTCTCGGCGATTTCCCCGGGCGTGGCCGAAGTCCGGGCGATCATTTCCAACGCGGGTTCGTCAAAAGCGGAGTTCGCCAAAAAATCCCGGCGGTAATAAAGTCCCCGGGTATCCCCCACCAGAAGCACTCGGGCGTCCGGGGCTAAATGAGCGTCGGTCCATTCCACCAGGTCCTCATAGGGGTTTTGGACCATTCGGGCCAGGTATTGGCTTCTAGTTTCCAAGCCCGTCCAAACGCCCCAGCCGTCAAAATAACGGGCGCTGGTGTCTAAAAAATAAGGCAGCCCCAAAAGGGCGGCCGCCAATCCCCAAATCGCCACGGATTTCTCGAAAAAACCTTTCTCCCGCGCGGCCCACCCGGCCCAGGCCATGAATAAAAGGGCGAAGGCGGGCAGGACAAACCGAAGCATGTGGGAAAGACACAACCCGATCCCCAAGTAAACCAAGGCTGTCGCGGCCCAAAATCGCGGTTCGCCTTTTTTGAAGAGCAACGGCAGGCACAGGGGCAGAAAGGCCAAGATCAAAGGCCCCATAAATTGTCCATTGCCGCCGGAGCCCGGCATCAAAAGCCGCCAAGGAAAAGTAACCCAATTTTTCAAATCGGGGCCCAACGCGAGAAACTGCTGGTTTTCGTAAAGAAGGCGCGCGGCGCCGCCAGGGGCGAAAAAGGACCGGCCGCCCATAAAGGAAAAAGCGTAAGGGAAAAAAGGATTCCCCGTAAAGAGGGCGTTCTTTAAAAACCAAGGCGCCACCAAGGCCAAGCTGACGCCCAAAAGCGCCATCCAAATTCCAAAGCCCTTCGCCTTGATCCGGCGAAGGTCACCGAGGGAAACAAAAAAAATCGCCGCGACGCCCACCGCCGCGGTCGGCTTAATCGTCATGGCGAATCCCGCCAACAGCGCCGCCAATAGGCCCCAGGACTTAAAAAACCGCGGCCTCGTTTCCTTTAAAAAACGCCGGCAAGCGTAAAAGAACAAAAGCAGGCAAAAGGTTAAAAGGCCGTCCACCCTGGTCGCCCATCCGTTTAGAAAAAGAAGCGGGAAAGTGGCGGTAAGGGCAAAGGCGGCCCATCCGGCATTGGCCCCGGCTTCTTCCTTCACCCATGCCCCCACGAAAAGCGCGCTTAAGAAACCGGCGCCGAAACTTAAAAATTTGGCCGCCTCGGTCCCGCCAAAATAAAAGCCATCCATAAAATAAAGGGTTCCGCCATGAAAGTAGCTGGCCAGGATATGGCCCGGCTCATCCGTAATCCCATGTTTAAAAATCCAATATTGGGGAACGCCCAAAAAGTAGTTGAGCGAATCGTAAAAGGTTTCGGGTAAAAAGCATTGGAGGAAGCCCCAAGCTCCGTATAAAAAAGCCACTCCCACGAAGCCAGTCAGGATCCAGCCCATGGGCGGACCCGCCCATGGCCGCGCAAGCGTCCTCGGAAATTGGACCATCCGGCTTTTGAGTTTCATCCAAGCGGGCCCTAGGGCTAGAATCCCCAAAGCCGCCAATAAATAAGGGAACCACAAACGATTGAGACCCGTCCCCATCCAAAAAAGACTGGAGGCCAAGGCGCCCAACCCCAGCTCAAAAGCCCAAGGGACAAAACCCCTTTGTTTGTCCGGCCCTAACCATTCCCAAACCACCGAGCCCAACCACCAGCTGTTGAGGATCGCCAAGAAGAATACCGCGAACGCGATGAAGGACTCCGTCTCCACCCCCAAAGGTTGTGCCCATCCCGAAGGCCCAAAACGGCCTAAATGAAGCTGGGCAAAAATCACGGCGAAGGGATTGGGGATATCTTGAAAATAACGGATAAAAACAAAAAGGAACCAACCGGAAAACAAAATCATCATGAGGTTTCCCCGGCTTCCAAGGCCGAATTTGAAAAAAGATTTTCTCAATGGAAGAATTCTCCTCAATCGAAGGGCGGGAAATAAAAAAGCACCCTGCCAATTTGACAGGATGCTTGGAAAAGCTTCAAAAAGCCTGGATTATGATAAAACGGCTTCTTTCAAATCTTTCAAAACACGGAATTTAACGACTTTCTTAGCCGGCACATTGACCATCTCGCCCGTGCGAGGATTCCGCGCTTGGCGGGCTTTACGGTCTTTCAATTGAAACACGCCCAAACCGTCGAGCTTGATCTTGTGTTCGGTCTTTAAGGTTTTGTAAATCGTGTTACGCAAAGCCTGCAAAACGTTATCCACGTCTTTTTTCTTCAAACCCGTGTCATTGGCTAAACTTCCCAGCAATTCGCTCTTAGTCAACGTCCACCTCCTGGATTAGTGCATCCAGATGGTATTCTTACAAAAGCGCCGGGGTCTTGGCAAGGACTTTTTGGCTCTTTTCCCTTATTTTAGGGCCTTTTGACTCCCCTTCGGGGGCCAAAAGGTCAAACCGATAGGTAGCGATGAAGGGTTCGAAGGCTCACATTCATTAAGCCCGCCAGCCGATCCCTCTGGATATTGGGCTGATCCAACAGATATTGGATGAAGGTTTTGGAAAATTCTTTGCGGGCCCGGAAAAGGGATAGCTCCTGCAAAAAGGCCTTTTCACTGAGCGATTCGGCCAATTCGGAAACAAAAGCGTGTTTGAACGGATTGGAACTTTTGGTGTTTCGCAGGCAATTCTTGATTTTTTCAATTAAAACCCGGGGCTCCTGCGTGGTCCAAAAAACGTCCGCGGCGCCCATTTTCATGGCCCGAACCACGTCTTCCAAGCTCGGAATGGTGAAAAGCGCGATCCGGGAGGCGTTGGACTGAAACCGGGTCAACCGGCGGTTGAAATCGTCCGAGTTCAAGTGCCAATCAAGCAGAAGCACATCAAAGGTGTGTTGGGTCAAAAGCTTGGAAGCGGCCTCGGCGTCGGAAACAGCGGTGACCTTGCCCAATTCGGCGCAAACGCCTTCCAACATTTTGCGGAAGCCCGCGTCATCTTCCAAAATGAGGAATCGAAGTTCTTTTTTCATACGCGCCTCCATCCCACAATCTGACCAATAAATTATCAGAAATCGGGATAAATTGCATGGGGAATTGTGCTTTGATTTAAGGCTTGGAAATCAAGGGAAAATAGGCCTTAAACGCGGTCTTTCCCCGCGGCCGGCTGGCGACGGTCAAAAATCCCTGGAACATTTCCACGATCTGCCGGCAAATCAGGAGCCCCAATCCGGCGCTGTCCGGCCGGGTGGTGAAAAAGGGATCGAATATTTTTTTCAAATTCGCTTTCGGAATTCCCCGGCCATTATCCGAAACCTGAATCTCCGCCCAGGCGCCCGGCCGCCCCTTGACCCGGACCGAGCGGCCGACGGCGATCGCGACCTTTCCTTTTTTCTCAGGCAAAGCGTGATAGGCGTTCTGAGCCAAATTCAAAAGAAGGCTTTCCAATTGAAAAGCCCCGGCCCGGATCCAAACCGGCCCCTGGGTCTTCAACAAAATTTCGGCGCCCTTGGCCTTAAAGAGCGGTTTTAAAAACTCGACCGCCCGGGCCGCCACCGGATTGAGGTCAAGAACCTGTTCTTGCGCGGGTTCGGCCTTGAGCCAGGAGAGATAATTTTCCGAGAGATACTGGAGCCGCTCCACCTCGCCCAGTACGATCCGTTGAAAATCCATCCGGAACTTTTCATCCCCGGATTTTTGGGGAAACAATTGAAGCAAAGTTTGAAGCGCGGTCAGGGGGTTTCGAATCTCGTGGGCCAGCATGCCGGAAACGAACCCCAAGGCCGCCTGGCGGTTGAGCCGGCCCACTTGGGTCCAAAGAGCTTGGGCTTCCAAGGGTTCCCGCAGGAAAAAAGCGACCAGTCCTAAAAAAGCCTTCTCGTCCCGGGAAAAAGGCTTTTTGTTTTTCTTGGGGCCCAAACCAATGGCGCCCAAAAGCCTGTCGCCGGAAAGGACCGGAACCAGCAGGGCCCAATCCCCCCGGGCCGGTTGGCTTTCCCAGCTCTTACGGGTCTTCATCAAATGCCGGTAAGGGGCGCTCGAGAGGGGAATCCAAAGTCGCTTCAAAGCGCTTTCAGAATGGGAGGCCAATCCTTCCGGATGGGCCTTGAAAAAATGGACCTGGGACAAGCCCAAGTGGTTTTGGAGAATTTTCTCAGCGGAAGAAAAATCAGCGGCCTGCCGCGACGGACCGGACGGCATACTGTCCAACAAATCTTGAAATACGGTCAAACGATCCAAGAGTCACTCTCACCGGCCGGAATGGATTAATTTCAAAATCGATTATGGCACAGATGGAGCTGCGCGGCAAAGACCATGGTACCCGTTGCCCGTCTTCGCTACGCTATGCCGGGCATCCTCACGTTCTCTTCCTGCGACATCCGGCGTAGCTTTCTATGCGTTTCTACTTATATGCAGGTTTTTCTGCGAAGTCGGATGAAAAAGCTTCGGGCAAAAAGTCGGCAAGGGTTGTCAGATATTCCTAAAACCCAGTCCACGCTCCCGGCGCTTTTTGACGATCTTTTTGTAGTCCTCTTCCAGGTCCAATTCCTTCAATTTCCATATCAGGGTATTGCGGTGGAGCCCCAGGGTGGCGGCCGTACGGGTCTGGTTGCCGCGGGTGCGCTCCAGGACCTTGCGGATGTAATGCCGCTCAAATTGATGCCTCACCCGTTTAAGGGACAGTTTGGCTTCTTCCTTGGTCTTGGCCAGGTCGATCTGTTTGACCAGGATATCCAAGGGAATGTCTTCCAGCGTCAGGGTGTCGCGGCCGGCGAAAAGCACCATCATCTCGATGCTGTTTTCCAATTCCTGCAAGTTGCCCGGCCAGGTGTAGTGGGTGAAAAACTGCACGGCCTCTTTGGAGATGGTCTTGACCGTCATGCGGGCCTTGCGGTTGACTTGCTTGAGATAATGCTCGATCAATTCAGGGATATCTTCCTTGCGGTCCCGCAAAGACGGCACGACCAGGGGAAAGCCGTTGAGGAACTGTAAAAAGTCTCCGCGAAGTTCGGTTTCCCGGGGCTTGTTTTCGGGATCCATATCCATGGAAGCGATGACCCTTAAATCCAAGGGGATGGTGACCGCGTGATCCGCCCGGGTCATTTTTTTCTCGTGAAAAACCCGCAGAAGTTTTTCTTGTATCTCATCCGGAAGCCGGTCGGCCTGCTCCAGAAAAAGGGTTCCTTCGTTGGCGAATTCCAACTGGCCGATTTGGGGCGAGGTGCGTCCCCGGGCGTCCTGGCGTTCCAAACCGAAAAGCTCGCTTTCAAACTGGCCCTTGGCGATGCTTCCGCAATGCACGGTAATGAAAGGCTTCTTCTGCCGGGCGCTGGAATGGTGGATCTGGCGCGCCACTTCCTGCCGGCCCGACCCGATCTCCCCCTTGACCAAAACCGGCATATCGGTCTTGGCCGCGTTCTCGATTTTTTTCAACATTTCCTGTAGGGATTTGCTTTGCCCGATCAGACTCACCGGCTTGGGATGGTACACTTCCCCGCGCAAAAAAGCGTTTTCGCGTTCCAGGTCCCGCTTATTCAAGACGCGTTTGATGATCTCGTAAAGTTCCTCAATTTTAAAAGGCTTGGTGATGTAATCGTAAGCGCCCCACTTCATGGCCTCCAGGGCCGTGTCGATGCTTTGAAGCGCCGTGACCATGATGACTTCCATGCTTTCGCCCCGCCGCTTGACTTGGCGTAAAAGATCCATGCCCGAGCCGTCCGGCAGCATGATATCGAGCAAAACCAAGTCAAAAACTTTGGTCTTGAGGATGTTCAGGGTGCTTTTGGAATCCTCGCCGAAGGTCAGCTCATAGTCGTCTTGAAGGGCCAGGCGGAAGGATTCCCGGACACTTTCTTCATCATCCACGATTAAAAGCGATGGTTTCATGGCGCGCACCTATTGATGGAAAACAGGGTTTTCAAAACCCTGCACAGTTTATTCAACATTTATAAAATACATGGGAATTCTTGAGAATGTCACTTAATTCTTTTAAAAAAACAGGAAACCCAATCTTGTCAGCTAATTTTTCCCCGGCTTAAACCGGAGCTTTTTCCGGGGCGGCTTTGAACTTTCCGCCAAGGGGGGCAAGGCCCGGCTCAAGTAGGGCTCCAATTCCTCGCGCAATTTCCGGTCTTCTAATAGCCGCAAGAAAAGAAACAAGTATTCGCTGGCCAATCCACAGCGCGGACCCAAATGACGACGGGCCTTCCCCACAATCTTCGGATATTGGGAGGCCGTCGGCGCTTCTTCCCCCGCGCCCAAAAGCTTGACGGAGCGGAAATGGCGCTTCATGGCCCGCAAAACCCAGCGGTCCACCGGAAAAGCCGAAGCCTGATCCAAGGAAAAAAGCAGGATGCAATCGGCGATCTTAGGCCCAATCCCGTCCAATCCCATCAAAGCCGAACGGGCGTCATCGCAAGGGAGCGTCCTTAAATGCGGGAGTGAAATCACGCCGGTTTTCACCACCCGGGCGGCGCGGATAATCCGGTCGGCCCGGGCATGATAGTTGTTGGTGAAAGGTTTTAGGACGTGGGCGGTTAATCCCACCAGCTGTTCGGGTTCGGGAAAAGCGTAAACCCCCGGAGCGCCTTCGACCGGGCCGCCATAGGCCGCGCAAAATTTTCGAAGGGCTTGCCGGATCACCTTCACCGAAAGCCCTTGGGCGAACATATAAGAAACGCAGCATTCCCAAGGCTCCTGCCGGATGAGCCGGAGTCCTTCCAAGGTCTTAATCGATTGTTCCAACATGGGATGGTCCGCGTATTCCTTGACCCACCCGGCCAGGTCATCGTCCAAGCTCAGATAATGGCTGAGCCACTCTTCGGCGGCGCGGCCCCGTACCCGTTCGGTGCCGCATTGCCAGTTAAGAAAATCCCCTTCTTGTTGAAGCTTCCAACACGCCCCGCCCGCCACGCCCTCGAACCAGGAATGATTATTCGGGCCTTCCCAGCGGAAGCATTGGCCGCACAAAAGGGTCAGACCCAGTGAAAAAGGTTTTGGCAGAAGAATGCGTCCGGCGGCCTTCATTTCATTTTCCCGTAATAAAAGGCCGCGACCATTAATGTCAAAAGCGGCAGCACAAGAATCGAGCTATCCCATCGATGGAGCAGAAGCGGAACCACTTGGGCAAAAAGGGCGTAGAGGGCGTAAACCGGAAAAGCCCAGCGCCGCAATACCCAAAACCCGCCGAGCGCGATCACGGATACCGTGTTGCCCACAACAAAATAGCCCGGATACCAGGCGTTGACCTGCCAAATGGTCGGCGAGTATATGAAAAATATGTTCGCGAAAGCCTTCAAGAAGCCGATACAGCAGACAATTCTCAAGGGTAGAAATTGATTTTTCATGGGGAGAATCATAACAAAACGGTCAAGCCCTTTAACCGTTTCTCAAAAGGCCAGGCTTAAGCCGCCGTTCACCGTGCTCATCGACTGGTTCTGGCTGAAACTTCCCAGGTAATGGGCGAAAAGGTTGAATTGTTTATTAAAAAGAAAGTTCACCCCCGCGCCCACCCCGACCAAAAGGGATTCGGAGCCCAAGCCCTGGATGGTAAAGGCCTGTGTGGAAGCCCCGGCCAAGGTCATGTGCGATTGGTTGGATTGGCTCAAGACCTCGTCGCTCAGGGTTAAATTAAAGTCAGGGATGAGCTCAAGCCCCTTTTGCAGTTTGAGGTTTTTGCAGCCCTCCATTCCCACATAAGGCCGCAAAGAACTCTCAGTAACGGCCGGGACGGTTAAATCCAAAGTTCCGGCCCCGGTTTCCGTGAAGGCGTCTTGGGACAGGCGGATATATTGGGCGCCCACCTGGGGTTTTAAACTCCAGCCGGCGAAATTCAAAGGAGAATCGATCCGCAAATCGCCGCCCCATTGGGTGCCGTTGAAGGTTCCCATCGCTTGGCTGACATCGCTTCCCAAGGATAGGGTCCGGGTGGAATCAAAATGATCCACGCCAAAACCCAACACCAGTCCCGTCTCAATCGCGCCCCAAGCCATATTGGTGTAAAGCATCCCCTGATAGCCGTTGACGCCCGTGCTGTCGCTTTGATCCGCGGATTTCAAATCCGTGTGCAGATAGCCGCCGGCCACGCCCGCCGTGAAGGCGCCGAATTGATCGTCATAGCCGGCCAAAAAGCCGTAGTTGGTCTTGTTGAAACCGGTCACATTGGCCGTAGCGCTGGTGCCGCCAAAGCTGTCGACATTTTGGATCCAAAATCCATGGGGCGAACCGGCGGATTTCAAACCGGAAATCGGGGCGCCCGCGCCGCTCATGTCGGAGGACAAAATTTGGCTGACGAGGGCGGAAGACGCACGCGGGAGGGTTCCGAAGACTCCCTGATCCAACCGGTCGAGCAACAAGCTATTTTCAAATTGATTGTTATCTAAAATAACTTGGGGTAAAGCCGTATACATCACGCCGTCAAGTGAGTCCAAAACCGATCCCGTGCCGATGGCGTAAATTTCATTTAACTTTGTAAAGAAAGCGCCATCCGGATCATTTAAATGAAGATTTAAAACCGCCGCTACCGCCGTTTGATTGGAAGTCGAGGCGAAATGATTAAAGTCGGGATTAATCCGGTTTAAGGTCAACGTCACGGCGTTGGTTCCGGAAAGCGTGGCGGAAAAGCCGGGCACAGTCTGGGTCACTGAGGTGACGGCCCCACTGATCGGGCTTCCCGAGTCAAGAATCACATAGCTATAGCGAAGGCCGAAAGCCCCTTGTTCTTCCAAAGACAAGGTACCGTCCCACTGGGTCGCGCCGGTTACATTTAAGAGACTGGATTGGCCGGAAGGCCTCAAAAAGATGCCCAAAGTGCCGTCCGCGTTTTGGGTATAGCTGGCCACCGTCAAGGTTCCTGGACCCGAGCTTCCGGGCTGAACCAGGCCGTCATTGGTGACCAGTCCATTCACGCTTCCCTGGCCGCTCAAGAGGGCGCCGGAATTGACTTGGACCGTGCCATGACAAACCGCGGAGGACGAGGGATTGTCGCCCACCTCAAAATCACCGCTGGCCACGGTGACTCCGTCCGAAACCGTCGCCGCGCCGTCTAAGATGAAAGTACCCGGACCGCTTTCCATCAGGCTATCCACGCCGATAGTCCCAGAAAAAAGTCCGTCGGATAATTGCAGTTGACCCGAAGTAACCCCGCTCACGGTGACGGTTCCCGACCCCTCCAGATTTTCCAAGGCCGCGTAGCTATTGCCGCCGTCAAGGTCCAGGGTCGCGCCCGCGCCCAGGCTGACGGAAACCGAATCAACCGTCACTGAGCCGCCCACCGCGGATCCTCCATTCGTAAGACCGCCTTCCAAAGTTAAAACGGTCCCGTTGCCCAATTGAAGCGTGCCCGGTTGAAAGCTCACGTCCCCGCCCAACCCGATCCCGTAAGCGGTGCCACCGGCAATGGTTAAGGCCGCGTTCGTCCCGAGGTTCAACAAACCGAGGGTCACACCCACCGCGCCCCCATTGCCGCCCGTCGTACCGTTGCCGCCGCTTCCCCCCTGGACGTCCAGGGTCAAGCTCGACAAAAGGGTCACACCGGAAGACGTCCAAGTAACAGCGCCGCCCGAACCATCCGAGCCCCCGGTTGAACCCGAAGCCCCGTCCCCTCCCTGGCCGCCGTCGATTTGGACTTTCGATCCCAAACTAAAAGAAAGATTGGAAAAACCAAAATCAACCCCGCCCCCCCGACCGCCCGCGCCGCCCAAGGTAATTCCCACGCCTCCGGCCCCGCCCTGTCCTCCGGTCATGCTCACGGTTCCATTGACAATCGTGGCTGAAACCGCGACCACACTCACACTTCCCCCCGCGCCGCCGTCGCCGCCCTCGGTCGTGTCGCTTGATCCCCCCGCGCCGCCCGTTCCGCCGGTAAAGTTAAGCGCGGATCCCGGAGCCAAAGACAGCGTATTTGAATCCAACTGCGCCCCGCCCCCCGTCCCGCCCGCGCCGCCTTCGCTCACGCCTTCCCCACCCGCCCCGCCGTTGCCGCCCAAAGCCGATAAGGTCGTCGCCGAAGCGAAGACCGCGTCACCCATCGTTAAGACCGCCAAGCCGCCCCGGGAACCCGCTCCGCCCATGGAAACTGTTCCCTGACCGCCCGCCGATCCCGCGCCGCTTTCTAAAAATAAGTCGCTGTTGGAATTAAAAGTCACTGAGGTCGCGTTAAAAGAAGTGTCCCCGCCCGCCGAAGCGTCGAACCCCGCCGTACCGGTTCCGCCGCCCCCGCCCGCTCCGCCCAAAAGCGTCACAGCGGTGGAAGAATCAAGGGTCATATTGGTTGTAACCAAAAAGGCCGAACCGCCATCCCCCCCGGCGGCGCCGCTTCCCGAATTACCCTCGGCACCCGTCAGGTTCAAAGTTGAATTCGAGCCTAGATTAAGGGTTGAGGAAGTTAGGAACGATCCCCCGCCAGTGCCCCCGGCGCCGGAAGCCGCGCCGCCTTCTAATCCAAATTGAAAGGAACTGGAATCGGCCTGAAGGCCTAAGACCCCATCCGCCGTCAGATTGGCGGTGGACCCTGAGGCGCCTTCCACCAAAAAACCGGCGACCGGCCCTTCTAAAGTGACATTCTTAGAAATTTCGGACAAAGGCCCGGATAAAGTCATGGCATTGCTCAGGAGTGTGCCAAAGGTAATCACGCCGCCCGAAGGATCGGCGTTAACCGCCGTCACGGCCCCGCCCAAAGAGCCCACGCTGGAATCCCCGTTGTTATTGAAGACGCCCACGGTGATGGGCGCGGTTTGGGCCATTGACCCCGAGGGGATTAAGACACCCAAAGAAAGGAAAAATAGGATTGGGAAACGGCGGCTCAAGATCAAACGATATTTTCCTTTAAAGGAATTAGGTAGATCGGACAACAAATATGGATAAACCTTATCGGGATATTGGTGGGCCGTCAAGGCGTTGAAAATTCGAAGAAATAGGCGCGTGTTACGCCTTCGTTTTTTAACGTTCTTCCCAAAACCAGCCTTAATCCGCCAGCATTAAAAAGGCGCCCAGGCGGCCGGTGGATTTCTCCGGTGAAGCCTCCGCCCGATGGGAATAAAACCAATCTTTGCGGTCAACGGTGCAAAGGTTGGAGCGAACCAGATTTTCCGGTAAAACCCCAAGGTCCAGCAATTGGCGGACATTGGCCTCGGGCAGGTCGAGCTTAAAGCGGCCCTCGAAAGATTTTTGAAAAACCTCGGAAGACCAAGGGAAGATTTCATCAAACTGTCCCTTCACGTCATCCCCCACTTCATAACAACAGGGCCCAATACAGGGTCCCAGAGCCACCCTCACCTCGGAAGCCTGGGTGCCGAAAGCCTCCCCCATGGACAAAAGGGTCTTGGCCGCGATGTGGGTGGCCGTGCCCCGCCATCCCGCGTGGGCCAAGCCGATGGCCTGGTGGACGGGGTCGTAAAATAAAACGGGCAGGCAATCCGCCACCAAAATCATCAAGGTCACGTTTTTCTCAGCCGTGATCAACGCGTCGCCTTCTTTCCAAGGCCCGCTCACCGGCAGGCTCTTCACATCGCCCGCGCCCACTTTCAACACGATATCGCTGTGGATTTGTTTGGCCTGCACCAGCCGGGTCTTGGCGTAACCCGCGCCAAGACGAAACAGTTCCCGGTTTTGGGAAACCCTCAAGGGATCATCGCCCACTTGGGTGCTGAGATTCAGGGAACTAAAAACGCCCCGGCTCACGCCGCCCAAGCGGGTGGAAATCACGTGCTTCACGGATTTCGAATCCGCGAACCTCGGAAAAGTTAAAAGCGTCAGACCGCCCGTTTGGGCGGCCTTTACATCCTCACTGAGTGCTGGTTTGGTTTCCAAAGCTTCCCTCCACTTTCTTCATTTCATCCCGGTAAGCCAGGATGCCGTCGGCTATGGCGTGGGCGATTTTGTCCCGCCAATCCTCATCCTTCAACTTTTCCTCTTCCTTGGGGTTGGTGATAAAGGCCGTTTCCACCAATATGGACGGCATGTTGACGCGCGCCAGGACATAAAAAGGCGCCTGCTGGATTCGGCGGATATGCTGGCCCATCCTCTCGCGGATGTGGGCATCCACCAATTTGGCCAATTCGAAGCTACGCAGGCGGTAGGCCTGATTGTGAAGGGAGTTGAGTATGGAATCAATGGCGTCGCCATCCCCGTTTTCATGCACGGCCGCCACTTCAGCGGCTTGGTTGGAGGCCTTCGTACTGTAGAAGTAGGTTTCGGTCCCATAGGCCTCGGTGTTGGGATTGGCGTTGCAATGGATGGAAACAAAAAGGTCACCGTTATGCTCATTGGCGAAGGTGGTCCGGTATTTCAACGTGATGTAATAATCGGCGGTGCGGGTTAAAAAGACATCCAGGTCATTTTGCTTGTTCAATATCCCGGCGACCCTTTTGGCGATATCCAAGGTCGCCTGCTTTTCGGTATAGCGCTTGTCATAACCGCGGGCTCCGTTATCCACACCTCCATGCCCAGCGTCGATGATGATACGGCGCACCTGATACACATTCTTGGACGGCGGCAATTCATCTTTTCCAGGAATAGGCGCGGGGGTCTCATCTTGGTCTTCGGAGTCCACGGTTTCGGTGGGTGTCACGAGCGCGCTAGGGGCCTCGATGACTAATTGCGGCGTGGCCGTGGGAGGCGCTTCCACCACCATCGCGGGCGTGGCGGTCGGTACGGCCATCAGGACCAATTTAGTCCCAGGCGTCGGAGTCAAGGATTGGGCTTGGGTCAAAATTTCCTGACGGATTTCGTTGTCCGAAACTCCCCCCACCATGACCGTTTGGGAGTCCGAAAGGTATCGAACGTTGATATTCAGCACGCCGCTCAAGATGTCGCCGATGGACTCGATCGGCACCGCCAATTGACCCGAGATCACCTCCACGGGATCAATGGGGGCGGATGCGGAAGGGTTCATCAATAGAAAAACCGGTTGGGATAGGATGATCTTGACCGTCCGGTTTCCCTTCTTCAAAAGAATCTTCCGGGTCTGGGCGTCAAAGGCCACGTCGATGCCGTAAAATTTCGCGGCGTCCATCAGGGGAACGTATCTTTTCCCGTTTTGATCCTTCAATAAGGAAACGCTTCCCTGATCCGCCCGATAGGTATATTGGAGAGCAACGGAATCGTCACCCGCCCGTGAAAAAGTCCCCAGCGCCAGGATTAAAAGCCCGAAAAACAAAAATTTCGGGAAAAAGAGGGGTTTATTGGGAGTCATGGCCCACCTTCATCATGGCTGGTGGCGAAGTCCCCATTGGGGACGAAGTCCTCGCAGTGGACGAAGTCCCCATGGGGGACGAAGTCCTCATAAGGGGCGTGGGCGACGCGGCCGGAATTGGGGTGATTGGCGTCGGGGACAGGGCCGGTTCCAAGCGGTGCTTCACGCGGAAATACCAACTGAAAACCCGGGTATTCCCGGCCATATCTTTGGCCCTCAAGGTCAATTGGTGCCCGCCCATGCGGATGGGTTGTTCCACCCGGTAGGTCACCAAACGCAATCGCGGGTCATAGGTAGTTTTTAAGCGTTTGGTCTCAAGATTCAGCGCCACCGACTTGGGGTCCACGTCGTCCAGGATTTGAATGGAAATCAGCGGCTTACGCGACCAAATCACCTGGCCATCCCCCGGACCCGCGTGGGCGATATGCAAAACCTTATCCCCAAACATCGACGCGAATTCCTTTTGGCTGGTATCGCCCAGGATCAAAAACCGGCGTAACTTATAAGGATCAACCGTGCGGTCATTGGGCCCCGCGTTCACCGTGAAGGCCAGGCGGTAAAGCGCCGCCGTCTCTTTGAGGACCTCGTCGTTATAAACGCCGTAGGGATAAGCTAAAAGCTCGGGCTTTTGGCCGAACTTGCCGGCGAAAAAATCGACGGGATATCCCAATTCCCTTTGGACCAACGCCTTAAAATCGGCCGGACTTCTTTTTTCAGCTTCCAATCCCATATTCAAATGGCTGACCGTGTGGGATTCCACCACCAGCCCCGCCTTTTCCATTTCCTCAATCTCGGCGTCATTGAGCGCCATGCGCCCGCTATTGTCCTTGTGGTGGAGCCCCCAGGCGTCCCCGTTTTGCACGAAGCTGGAAATCAGGAAAAGAATTCCCGGATAGTGGAATTCTTTCAACACCGGAAAAGCCTTCTCGTAAACACTTTTAAATCCGTCGTCAAAGGTCAAAAGAACCGGTTTGGGGGGAAGCGGCGAGCCCTTGTCCCAAAAATCCAAAAGTTGATCAACGCTGATGGGCGTGAAACCGTTGTCTTTCAGGTACTGCATCTGCCAGCGGAAATTGTCCACCGGCATCAAGTAATCCGAAGTGGTCTTCACCGGGTGATAGATGAACCGGTGGTAGCACAAAACATTGAAGGTCGTGTCCACCGGAGGCGCGGCCGAAGGCGTTGGCATCATCCCTTCGGAGGACGCGGCGGCCGAATAAACCACCGCGGCCCCTAACGCGGTTAGGGCAAAAATAAAAAAAACAACCAATCGACGCAAATCGGTTTCCTTTCCCAAGGGGATCCTCTAAAAAAATCCCCAGCGATGGGACGGAAGCACGGGGAGGCACCCCAGGTGTCGAAAAGCGTAGGGGGTGTTCCCGGAGCACCAAAGGGTCCGGGCGCCGTGCTTCCGTCTCATCGGCCCGACGAGCGCCGGGCCAAAAAGACAGTCAAAATCTTTGAAACACGGAGTTACACCGAGTTACTCGGAGTAAAACCAAATCCCAAATAGGGTTTGATCCTTACTCTGTTCACTCTGTGTAACTCTGTGGTGAATGCCGCTGTTTACCGCCTTAGTTGTTAAACGGCTTGCTGGCCAAACGGCGGCGCAGGTAAGCCGGAATCTCGTACTGCCCTTCGGTCAACTTGATGCCCATATCCCCCTCGAAATCCTCCGCGCCGATCGAAGCCGCGGTGTCCCCCTTGGAGGTTTGGAAGTTCGGATTGACGAAGTTCTTCAGGTCGATCACCGTGGCGGTGTCGGCCGATTTCACTTGGTCGAAACCGGTGGCGATGATGGTCACCCGCAGGCCGTCGCGAAGATTCTCGTCCTTCACGATGCCGGGGATGATTTCCGCGCCAGGCCGGGCCGCCTTCTGCAGGAACCCGTTGATCTGGTTGAACTCGTTCAAGCTGAAGTTCGCGCCCGCGGTCACCTGCACCAAAACCGCGGTGGCGCCAGCGATATCCACATCCTCCAGCAAGGGGCTGTTGACGGCTTTTTGGACCGCTTTCAAGGCCCGGTCCTCGCCGGTCCCGTAACCGGTTCCCATCAAGACCTTGCCTTTGGCGGTCAGGATGCGCTTCACGTCGGCGAAGTCGCGGTTGATGATCCCTTCCGAGTGGATGACCATGGAAATGCCCTGGATGGCCTGCACCAGAACGTCATCCACGCGGCTGAAAGCGGAGGACAAATCGATGTCCTGCTCGCAAACCATGTTGATGCGTTCGTTGGGGATCACCACAATGGCGTCCACGTGGGGCATCATGGCCTTGAGTCCGTCCTCGGCCTGGGCCTTGCGCACCGGTCCCTCGAACTCAAAGGGACGGCTCACCACGCCCACCGTCAGGATTCCCATCTTTTTGGAAACCTCCGCCACGATCGGGGCCGCGCCCGTTCCCGTGCCGCCGCCCATCCCGCAGGCCACCACCACCATGTCCGCGCCTTCCAGCGCCTGCTGGATTTCGTTGATGGACTCGGTGGCCGCTTCTTTGCCGGTCGTGGGATTTCCGCCCGAGCCCAAGCCCTTGGTCAAGGACTTTCCCAGTTGGATTTTTTTAGCCGCTTTGCTGCGGCGAAGCGATTTGTAGTCCGTATTGGCGGAGATGCATTCCACCCCCTCAATCCCGGCCTCAATCATTTTGTTGATGGCGTTGCAACCGCCGCCGCCGACCCCGATCACCTTCAAATGGGCCAGATACTGCGTCACATCGTCTTCCGCGAACTCGATCATAAATCCCCCTCATCTTGATTTTTTTGGTGAAACTTTAAACCCCATTTTTTAAGCGCAGGGACGTGAAGCCTCACGCCCTTTGGGCGGCGAAGACTCGCGCCCCCGCGCCCCTCAACCCTTTAGTTCCAGTGCCAAACAATCACCACCTTTCCAAAGTCCAACCCACTACAAATTCAAAACCTTTTCACCGCCAAGACGCCAAGTTCGCCAAGGACTTCAAAATCTCTTAATCTTTGCCTTTCTTGGCGCACTTGGCGTCTTGGCGGTAAATCCGCCGTTAAATCGAATCTCCGAACCAACCCTTCATCCGGCCCAGGATGTCCTGCAGCATTCCGCCGCCTTGCTTGGCGCCCGCGCTTTTCTTCCCGGCCGCCGACGAAGGCCCCGAGTGGGACCGAAGTCCCATCAAAACCAATCCCACCGCGGTGGAATACATGGGGTTGGAAACCACATCCGTTAACCCGCCCACCCGTTTGGGCGACCCAATGCGCACCGGAAGCTGGAGGATTTTTTCCGCCAACTCGGCCGTGCCTTCCATTAAGGAAGACCCGCCCGTGATAACCGCCCCCGCGGGGATGCGGTCCTCAAACCCGTGTTTCTTAAGCTCGGCGGAAACCAGCTCAAAAATTTCCTCCATGCGGGCCTCAATAATTTCAGACAATACCCGCCGCGGCATGCGCCGGTCCGGGCGCCCGCCCACGCCCGGCACGGTGATTTCTTCCTCTTCTTTCACCATGGCGGTATAGGCGCTCCCAAAATGCGTCTTGATGCTTTCCGCCTCGGTGTTGGGCGTCCTCAAACCCACGGCCACGTCGCTGGTGACCAAGGCCCCCCCTAAGGTGATGATGCCCGTGTGCCAAAGTGATCCGTTGATGAAAACCGCGATATCCGTGGTCCCTCCGCCGATATCAATGAGCACCACGCCCAGCTCTTTCTCGTCGGCCGAAAGGATGGCCTCCGCGGAAGCCAGGGGCTGCAGCACGATGTCGTTGACGGAAACCCCCGCCCGCTCCACGCTGCGCACGATGTTTTGCACGCTGGTCACCGCGCCGGTCACCACATGGACCTCGGCCTCCAATCGAACCCCCGACATGCCCACGGGATTCTTGATGCCGTCCTGATCGTCCACGATATATTCCTGGGGAATCACGTGGATGATTTCCCGGTCCAGCGGGATGGCGATGGCCTGCGCGGCCTCAATGACGCGCTCCCTGTCTTCCTCGGTGATCTCCTTGTCCCGGCGGGACACTGCGATGACGCCCCGGCTGTTGAGGCCCTTGATGTGCCCTCCGGCCACCCCGGCGTAAACCGAGGTCACTTCCACCCCGGCCATGCGCTCCGCGTCCTGGATGGATTTTTTAATCGAGTTGATGGTTTGCTCGATGTTGACCACCGAGCCTTTTTTCAAACCCGTCGACTGGGTGGTGCCCACGCCGATGATGTGGACCTGGCCCTCGTCATCCAGCTCCCCGATGATGGTGCAAACCTTGGTCGTCCCCAGGTCCAAACCCACCACCACGTCTTGTTTTATTTCCTTAGCCATTTCATTCACCCCCTTGTTTTAAAACATGTTTTTCACCACCAAGACGCCAAGGCGCCAAGGAAGTCAAAAACTTTTGCTTTTGAGTTCCATCGTTACCTTTTAAACTTGGTGTCTTGGTGTCTTGGTGGTTAATATTGTTTTTATCCATGGTTCCTCTTTTCATGTTCATCGCGTCCTCACCAGCACTTCGTCTTTGTAACGAAAGTCCAGGCTGGCCGCCTTTTTCCCTTTTAAATTCAAATCGCCCAACACCAGCGCCATATGCCTCAGCTCGTCCTCGGTCACCAAGGGGTTAAACCGGGCCACCACGCCGTCGATAAAAGTCACCTTCAAGCACCCGGGCTCCGCCAGGTTCACTTCCGAAACGTCCTGGGCCAAGGACCCGTCCTGGTGTTTCAGGAATTCCAAAAAATCCAGCGCCGGCTTCAAGCTGGCCGCCTCCAGCGTGGTCCCCACGGCGTCCGGGGTAAAATCAAGGCCCGACACCACCGGCAGGTCCACGCCGGAGAGGGCTTGCGAAGGGGATAAAATCCGGCCGTCCGCATCCGCGGCGTAAAGATCCCCATGGTCCAACAGGGCCAGGGGTTTGCGCTCGTCCACGGAAATGAGCAGGGACTTGGGCAGGCGCCTCTCGACGAACACCCTTTTCACCCAGCTCAAGGCTCCCACCTTGGCGGAGATATCGCCCAGATCGAGCTTGAACATATTGACTCCCAGGGGCGCCTTGGCCGCGGCGATCACTTCATCCTCCGTCAAATAATGGTCGCCCTCCACGCTGATTTTGGAGAGCGTCAAGCCCGACATCTGCTGCAGCAAATCCGAGGTCTTCACCTTGGACCACACCAAGGCCCCCACCAACCCCAACACCAATCCCGCTTTTAAAATCGGCATCCCCAGCTTCCCCACAAAAGGCGGAACCGCGAAACCAGGCCGCAGACCATCCCGGCCATCCACCGCGGCGGCGCCGCCGTTGGAAGCCCTCGTCAAGCGGCTGGGCCGGTAGAATCCATGAACGACTTGTTCTTGTACTTCCGTTGCCCGAGCCCCCGAAAACAGGGGGGCTTGGCGCTTTGGCTTGCGGACCAGCTTCAACGACAGCCGAAACATCTTTTCCTTCGGCTTTTCCTGCGCGCGGGAAGCCGCCCGGTCCCGCCAGGTCTTCGGCCCCACGCTGGGATGAAAATGATCCCGGCTTTCGCTTAAAGAAACTCGGGACCCCCGGTAATACATTAATCACGGCCTTTCCGGCTCAGCGCCAAAAGCACCAACCGCTTCAAAAGCTTCGGGAAAGGCGTGCCCGCCTTCGCCGCGGCCTCCGGAAAAAGACTGGTTCCCGTCATGCCCGGAACCGTGTTCACTTCCAAAACTTGCGGGCCGCCTTTTTTCGGCACGATCAAGTCCACCCGGTAAAAATCACGGCATCCCAATACCCGGCCCGCCTTTAACGCCGCGGCTTGGACTTTTTTCGTCACCGCCTTGGACAACCGGGCCGGAATCACGTGTTTGGAGCGGCCCGGCGTGTATTTGGCGTCGTAATCGTAAAAATCGTTCGCGGGCACTATCTCGATTAAAGGAAGCGCCTTGTCTTCCAAAACTCCCGCCGTCACTTCCACTCCCTCGATGAATTTCTCCACCACCGCCCATTGGCTGGTTTTAAAGGCCGTTTTCAAGGCCGGGCTCAATTGTTCTTTTTTGCGCGCGATCGTCACCCCGATCGCCGATCCCCCGTCCGCGGGCTTGACCACCAGCGGCAATTTCAAGATCACTTCTTTGCCCCGATTGTCATTCGAGGTTTTTCGTTCCAACGCCTGCCAAGGCGCCGTCGGCACCGCGTTGGCTTCCAGCACCAGCTTGGCGCAGGCCTTTTGCATGGCCAATCCGCAAGCCAAGGGACCCGATCCCGTATAGGGAATCCTCAAACGTTCGAGCAAGGACTGGATGCCGCCGTTCTCCCCGTAACCGCCATGCAAGGCGATCAAAGCCGCGTCCAAGCGGGCCTTTTTCAACCTCGCCGCGAGTTTCTTTTCGTTCCGGTCGGTGGAGGTCAAATCCAAAATCGCCACGGAAAAGCCCGCCTTTTTCAAAGCCTCCGCCGCCTTTTGGCCCGAGACCAAAGACACCGCGCGTTCCGAGCTCCAACCGCCCATCAGGACACCCACTTTCAATTTTCCCGCTCCGGTTTTCGGCTTCATTGCTTTCCTTGTACTCATTCGTTTCCTGCCCTAGTTTTGAGTTCTCAGTTTTTAGTTTTAAGTTTAAGAACTCAAAACTTAGAACTTAAAATTCAAAACTTCTTTTCCAAATTCCACCACACATCCTGAATCTCGGCCCAATCCCAATCCCCCAAGGGAAGGATTTCAGGCTCCAGTTTGATCTGGTACTCAGCCCATACCCGTTTCTGAATCTCCCGCATCACCGCCACCACATCGCGGGCCTTGGCCTTTCCGTCGTTCACGATAAAGTTGGCGTGAATTTGGCTCACCTCAGCCCCGCCCACCTTGAAGCCTTTGAGTCCCACCGACTCGGTTAAACGCCCCGCGAAGTTTCCCTCGGGGTTCTTAAAAACGCTTCCCGCGTTGGGCTCCACCCGGGGCTGTTTCCCCCGGCGCACCTTGAAATAGTCCCTCACTTTTTTTTCAATCTCCGCCTGGGGCTCTTTTTTGAGCCTCAAGACCGCCTCCACCAAAACATTTCCGCTCATCTTCAACGAGGAGGCGCGGTATCCGTAAACGTAGTCCGCCTTCTTTAAAACCTTCGCCTCGCCCTCAGGCGTCACGATCAAAAGCTCCTCCACCGTGGGCCCGATCCAGGCCTTTTTAGCCCCGGCGTTCCCGGACACCGCCCCGCCGATGGTTCCCGGGATGCCGGCGAAAAACTCGACGCCCCCCAGGTTTTCTTCCCGGGCCCGATTGAGAACCGTCACCAATTTGGTGGCGGCTTTCACCCGAACCCGATCCCCTTCCACCTGCACGCCTTGGAACCCGCGTCCCAGGCGGATCACCACGCCTTGAAAGCCCTCATCGGCGAAAAGCAGGTTGCTTCCCCCGCCCAAAATGAGGTAGGGCGTCTGGGTTTCCCCAAGCCAGCCCATCAAAGTCTTTAAATCTTCCACGTCTTGCGGCTCCACCAAGGCCCCCGCGGCGCCCCCGATGTGGTAGCTGGTCGCTAGCGCCATTGAGGCGCCCAATTCCACCCGGCCCTTAAGCCGTTTCTTCAGTTCCCCAAAATCCACGACGAAAAAGTTCCTCACCACCAAGACGCCAAGACACCAAGAAAAAAACAAATCGAATTTTCTTTCCGCCTTCCTTGGTGTCTTGGTGCCTTGGTGGTCATTTTTTCCTAACCTTTATGTTTCTGGACCAGGTCCGAACCCAGTTTCCAGATATCCCCCGCGCCCATGGTCAAAAGCACATGTTTGCCGGTCAGATGGCCTTTTAAATATTCCAAAAGGGCCGTCTTATCCTCAAAAGACGCCACCGACTTGTGGCCGTTTTCCCGGATCGCCTCCACCAAAGTTTTGCCCGTCACGCCCGGGATCGGCTTTTCCCGGGAAGGATAAACGGCGGTGATGATCACCTCATCCGCGTCGCCAAAGGCCTTGCCGAATTTGTCCCGGAGCAATTGGGTCCGGGAAAAAAGATGGGGTTGAAACACCACCACCAACTTTTTGCTTCCGGCGAAATGCTTGGCCGCTTTCAAGGTTTCCAAGACCGCTGTGGGATGGTGGGCGTAATCATCGACCACCGTGGCGCCCTTGAAGGTTCCCTTGATCTCAAAGCGGCGCTGGGCCCCATGGAAGCGGGCCAACCCCGCCGCGATCGCCTTGAAGGGAACTTTGAGTTCCAGCGCCACCGAAATGGCGGCCAAAGCGTTTTGAATGTTGAACCGGCCCGGCACGCCCAAGTGGACCACGCCGAGCTTTTTTCCGTCCCGGGCCACCTCAAAGATCGACCCGGCTTTTTCGTATTTGATCTTGCGGGCCATCACCTGGGCCGGTTTTTGAAGCCCATAGGTCACTACCCGGCGCTTAATTTGCCCGACCATGGACTGGATCTGCTTGTCATCGATCCCCAAAATCACGCAGCCATAAAAAGGAACTTTGTTGGCGAAGGTCACGAAAGAATCCCGCACCTTCTCGATGGAACCGTAATAGTCCAAGTGATCGTCGTCGATATTGGTGATGATGGAAATCATGGGCGAGAGCAGGAAAAACTCGCCGAAAGCCTCGCAGGCCTCGGCCACCAGATAATCGCTTTTTCCCAGTTTGGCGTTGGACTTGAAAGCGTCCACTTGGCCCCCAATCACCAAGGTCGGGTCCAGTTTTCCCTCGGTCAAAGCCAGCCCGATCATGGAAGTGGTCGTGGTTTTACCGTGGGTGCCCGAGACCGCGATTCCGTATTTGAGCCGCATCAGTTCGGCCAGCATTTCGGTGCGTTGGATCACCGGGATTTGCCGCTTTTGGGCTTCGGTGATCTCCGGATTGTCCAAGGGAACCGCCGCCGAATAAACCACCACGTCCGAACCCACCGCGTTGGCGGCCTTGTGGCCAAAGGCGATCTTGGCGCCCATGGCGATCAAGCGGTCCGTCACTTCACTGGGTTTCAAGTCCGATCCCGTTACTTGGTATTTCAGGCTCAAGAGCACCGCCGCGATGCCGCTCATGCCGGCGCCGCCGATGCCGATAAAATGGACCCTTTTCACGGACCCCAGGGGCTGGGTTAAAAACTGGGACAGGCTCATGCGCTTTTCCTTTGCGACGCGAATTCCAACAGGTTCTCGGCGATCAAGGCCGAGGCGTCCTCTTTGTAAATTTCACGGGCCTTGAGGCCCATGCGCTTTAAACGTTCCGGATGAGCGACCAAATCGTGGATCCGGTCGGCCAAAAAACCCTTTTGCAAATCTTTTTCGAGCAACACTTCCGCCGCGCCGGCTTCTTCCAGCGCCCGCGCGTTGGCTTCCTGGTGGCCCGAGGCGTGGGGATAAGGGATCAACAGGGACGGCAGGCCCCGGGATAAAAGCTCCGCGCAAGTAATGGCGCCGGAGCGGGCCACGACCAAATCCGCGGCCGCGTAAGCCTGTTGGATGTCGCTGAAAAAGGGCCGCAAGACCACCTTCAAAGCGCATTTGCCCGTCTCATCGAGCACCCATTGATAATCGGAAAATCCCGTCATCATCAAAACCTGCAAGGGATCGGCGCCGTCGTTCAATACCTGGATCGCGCCGCTCATCATTTGGTTCAAGGCATGGGCCCCCTGGCTCCCCCCCAAAAGAAGCAGGGTGATCTTTTCGCCGTCCAGACCGAAACTTTTCAGGGCTTCCTCTTTTCGGGCCTCTAAAATCTCCCGGCGCACCGGGATCCCGCTCCAAACTGATTTGGACCTGGCGAAAGTTTCCGAGGTTTTTTTAAATCCCGTGAAAACCCGGCTTGAGAAAAAGGACAAAACCCGGGCCGCCAAGCCCGGTGTCACGTTGGGCTCGAACAACAACACCGGAATCCCCTTCAACGCCGCCGCCACCGACACCGGCACCGACACGTAGCCGCCGGTTGAAAAAACCACTTGGGGCCGGAATTTTTTCAAAATTCCAGAGGCCTGGGAAAATCCCCTCAATAGGTCGATCCAAAAGGTGAAAAGTTTTAAACTGAAGCCCCGCGGAAAACCGCTGGCGTTGATCCCCTCAAAGGGCAATCCCCGGTCCGTGACCCATTTGCTTTCAGGCCCGGTCACCTTGCCCACATAAAGAACTTTCACCGAGGAACGGCGTCCCAATTCTTGCGCCAAAGCGATGCCCGGAAACACGTGGCCGCCCGTGCCGCCGCCGGTGATGATGACCTTCACTTTTTCGCCGCGGTCCATATCCGTCATATCCTCAAACCGTCCTTTTTCCGCTGAAGGGGAAATGCAGCTTCACCCCCCGGGAAATGTTGAAAAGAATGCCGATGGAGACCAGGGTGAAGACCATGGACGATCCGCCGTACGAAATCAGCGGCAAGGGAATTCCCTTGGTGGGCAAAAGCCCGGTCACCACGCCCAAGTTCACGATGGCCTGGAAGCCGATCAAAGCCGTAATGCCCGAAGCCAAAAGGAACGCGAAAAAACCGCCCTGGCGGGCCCCTACGGTTTCGGCCACCTTGAATCCCCGCAGGATGAAAAAAGCGAAGAAGGCCACCAAAGCCCCCGCCCCCACCAATCCCAGCTCTTCGCAGATGATGGCGAAGATAAAATCCGTGTGCGGAGCCGGCAGGTAAAAAAGCTTTTGGGAGCTGTTGGAAAGTCCCACGCCGAAGGGCCCGCCCGAGCCCACCGCGATCAAGCTTTGAATCAGCTGGAATCCGGCGCCTTGCGGGTCGTCCCAAGGATTCAAAAAGGCCGTGATGCGGCGCATGCGGTAGCTGGCCGATTCCACCAGGAAGATAAAAACCGGGATCAGGATGGAAACCGGGATCACGAAATAACCCCAGGGCATGCCGGCCAAAAAGAGCATCAGGATGGTGACCAAAGCCAGGAGTACGGCCGTCCCGAAGTCATGTTGTTTTTCCAAAAAGACCATGGTGATCCCCAAAATAACCAGGTAGGGCATGAGCCCGGAAAAGTTGACCAAAAGATGCCGGCGCCGGTCCAAGGAATCCGCCAGGTAAAAGATCAGGATGATTTTCATGACTTCGGAAGGCTGGAACGAAAGGGGGCCCAAGCGAAACCAGCGCTGGGCTCCGCCCACGGTGCGGCCGATGCCCGGCACGCAAACCAGGGCCATGAGGAAAAACCCAACCAAAAGGGCCGGTATGGCCAGGCTCCGGAAGGTTTCCAAATCGACCCGGCTGACGACCCAAGCCGCGGCGCTTCCCACCAAAATCCAAAGGAGTTGGCGGCCGAAGAAATAGTAAGAATTGCCGTACTCATCGTGGGCCAAAATGGCCGACGCGCTATAGACCATGATCAGTCCCGAAGTCGTGAGAATCAGGGTGATCAGGAAAAGCAGAAAATCCGGCGATTCCAATTGTCGAGTCTTAAAATTCAAAACTGCCTCCAAAAATAACTTCTATAAAACCGACTTCGGACCGCCAATAACAAGGAGGTCGTCCCCCATGGCCATTTGAAGGGACAGCTTCCAATGGCGCCCAAAGATGATTCCCTAATAAATAGGATTCATCTTTTCATAAACCCCTGAATCCCCCGGCTTCAGGGGTTGTTACAGAATGACTTTTTAACTTCTTTTTTTGGCTGTCATTCTTTCATTCGGATTCCAAGCCAGGTGTAGTAGGTGTTGAGTGGCGTAGAAGGCGTAGTCTTAGAATCCGAATGTAAAAATGACTCCCTTTAAAACCTAAAATTCAGCCAAAACTATTTCACCGCCAAGACGCCAAGTTCGCCAAGAAAGTCGAACCCCTTCAAAATATCTTTTTGTTTTTCCGTCCTTGGCGTCCTTGGCGCCTTGGCGGTAAAACTTATTTTCTTAAGCCTTAGCCGTGGACTTGGCTAAAGCCAACTTCAAAACCAAATCCTTAAACTGACGGCCCCGATCCTCGTAATTCTGAAACATGTCAAAGCTGGCGCAGCCCGGGGAAAAAAGCACCGTGCCCCCCTTTTCACTGGCCGCGAAAGCCCCATTCACCACCTCTTCCAAGGTTTCGGCTTCCACCACGGTGGCCGTGGATGAAAGCTGTTGAACCACCTTGGCTTTGCATTCCCCGAAGGCCACCACCCGGGTCACTTTTTCCTTTACCAAAGGAGCCAAGGTCCTAAAGTCCCCGGCCTTGTCCCGGCCGCCCAGGATAAGAACGATCGGGCGCTCGAAACTTTCCAGCGCCTTCAAGACCGAATCCACGTTGGTTCCCTTGGAGTCGTTGATAAAACTCACGCCCTCGATCACGCCGGCCTTTTCCAACCGGTGCTCCACCCCGTTAAATTCCGCCAAAGCCCGGGCGATGTCCGAATCCGAAACACCCGCCAGCGAGGCCAGCATCGCCGCCGCGCAGGCGTTTTCTAAATTATGGGGCCCCGGAATTTTTAAATCGGCGGACTTCAACAAGGGACGCCCTAAAAGTTCCAATTGATTTCCCACCACGTAACAGCCCGGACGGCCCAAATCCTTGGCCTTCTCGGCGAAACCGAAGAAGTGCAGCCGGCTTTTTAAAAGCCCCGCGAAGATGGGGGTGTATTTGTCGCCCACATTTAAGACCGCCGCGTCCTCGGGTTTTTGGTTCTCGAAAATCCGGGACTTCATCTCGACATAAGCCTGCATGCTGCCATGCCGGTCCAAATGATCCGGAGTGACGTTTAAAATCGCCGCCAAGTTGGGCCTGAAAGTCTCAATGGTCTCCAATTGAAAACTGGAAACTTCCAAGACCGCCCAATCCTCAGCCGAAAGCTCAAAGACCGCCTCGGCGAAAGCCCGGCCGATATTCCCGCAAGCGATGGCTTTTTTGCCGGAAGCCGCGATCATGGCGGCCGTCAGGGCCGTGGTGGTGGTTTTGCCGTTGGTGCCCGTGATGGCGGCGACTTGCGCCGGGCAATAACCGTAAGCCAATTCCAGCTCCCCGATCACCCGGATTCCCTTGTCCCGGGCCTGTTCCAAGGCCGGATGGTCAAAAGGCACCCCGGGCGAGGTGACGATCAAATCCGAGGACAAAAGGAGCGTCAAGTCCATTTTCCCCAACGACAAACGGATCGGCAGGTCCTTGGCCTTGTCGATCCAGGAACCTAGCTTTTCCGGCGTCTTCTCGTCCAGGACCACCACTTGGGCGCCCCGCACGGACAAAAGACGCGCCGCAGCCAGTCCCGAGCGGCCCAAGCCGATCACCGCCACTTGTTTGTTATGGACATAGATCACTTCGCGACCCCTTCCAAAGTCAGAACCAACACAAACGACCAACGCCAAGACGCCAAGACGCCAAGAAGGGCAAAACGAGAATGTTTTTCAAACATATCTTTCGCTTTCCTTTGCGTCTTGGCGTTGGCTTTTTGTGTTGGTTTCCATCATTTTTTCCTCTTAACGCAGTTTCAGCGTCGACAGTGTCAGCAATGTCAAAATAATGGCCACGATCCAAAATCGGACGATGAGTTTGGATTCCGGGACGCCCGACAGCTCAAAATGGTGGTGCAGGGGCGCCATCTTGAAGACGCGCTTGCCGCTGAATTTATAAGACGTGACCTGGATAATGACCGACAGGGCCTCCACCACGAAAATGCCGCCCACGATCACCAGCAAAAGCTCCTGCTTGACCATCACCGCGATGGTGCCCAAAAGACCGCCCAGGGCCAACGAACCCGTGTCGCCCATGAAGATCTGGGCCGGATGCGCGTTGAACCAAAGAAACCCCAGCCCCGCCCCGACCAGCGCCGCGCACATGACCGTCAGCTCACCCGTGCCGGGCACGCTGATGATTTTGAGATACTCGCTGAACTTGATATTGCCCGACACGTAGGTGATGACCACAAAAGCCATGGCCGTAAAGGTGGAACAGCCGATGGCCAATCCATCGAGCCCGTCGGTGAGGTTGACCGAGTTGGAAGCGCCCACGATGACGAGCACGGCGAAAAAGGGGTAAAACATCCCCAGGTCCACCGGCACCTTGATGAAAGGCAGGGTGATGGAGGTGCGAAGCGCGAAATCATCGGGCAGGGCCCACATATAAAGGGCCACCACGATGGCGGCGCCCACGGTCTGCAAAACAAGCTTGGTGGCGCTGGACATTCCCCGGCTTTTTCCCTTGCCGACGAGTTTTGAGTAGTCATCGACGAACCCGACCAGGCCGAACCAAACCAGTGAAAAAACCCCCAACCACAAAAACTTGGAGTCCCACCGAACCCAAAGCAGCGCGCTGATGAGAAGCGTCAAAAGAATAAGAACCCCGCCCATGGTGGGCGTACCCGCCTTCGCGGAATGACTGGCCGGCCCGTCGTGGCGGATCTTTTCGCCCAACTGGGCGGCCCGCATGCGGGCGATGACCGCGCCGCCCAAAAGCAGGCACAAGCCAAAAGCCGTGATGGCGGCGTAAACGCTGCGGAAGGTCACATAGCGAAAAACGTTGAACCCGATAAATTTATCCGCCAGCGGATATAACAAGTGGTAAAGCACTTTTCGATCTCCGATCGTTTCTTAAGCTAAGTCTCAATCTCTCTCACCACCAAGACACCAAGAAATCAAAGATTTGAAAACCTGAGGATTTTTTCCTTAAGCCTCCTTGGCGTCTTGGTGCCTTGGTGGTAAAAATTACCTCTCTTTTTTTAAAACGCGTCCAACACCTTTTCCAGGGCCATGCCCCGGGAACCCTTGAGCAACACCGCGTCACCCTTCACCAATTTGCGCCTCAAAAATTTACCGGTCAGGCCCGCCGAGGGAAAATGCCAGATCCTGAAATTTTTCCGGATCGCCGTGTGATCCAAGGCTTCGCCCATCCCGTCGCCGACCAAAATGAGTCCATCCAAAGGCTCCATCAGGGCCAAGCGCAAAATCTGCGCGTGGGCGCCGAGGGAATAATCGCCCAATTCCAACATGTCCCCTAAAACCGCGTACTTATACCCCTTGGCCGGAACCCGCTCAAAGGCCGCCAAAGCCGCCACCATGGAGGTGGGCGAGGCGTTATAAGCGTCATTAATAAATAGAATTCCGTCGCGCTTTTTCAATTCCATCCGCATGGGGGCCTCTACCCTAAACGTGCTGAGGCGTTTCGCGCATTCCTCGGCCGAAACCCCCAGGGTCATGGCCGCCGTGGTGGCCGCCAAGGCGTTTTGAACATTGTGCTCGCCCAGCATGGCCAGGCTGGTTCGGAAGGCGCGGCCCTCCGCCCAAAGGGTGAATTGGGTCTTAAGCCCCAAAAGTTTGAGGCCCCAGGCCCGGACATCGCCCTGGCGCAAGCCGAAACTTTTTTTGTTCTCCAAATTCTTTTTCAAGTAGTCGTCCTCGGCGTTTAGCACGACACTCCCCCCCTGCCTCAAATGCGAGGCGATCTTCAATTTTTCCTCGGCCAGCTGCTTCTTCCCCTTAAAGAAACCCAGATGGGCTTCCCCAATCGCCGTCACCACCGCCGTATCCGGCCGGGCGATCTCCGACAGCCATTCCATCTCGCCCGGATGGTTGATCCCCAACTCCACCACGGCCGCCTCGTGGGCCGCCGTCAGCTTCAGCAAACTCAAGGGCAGGCCGAACTGATTGTTCAGGTTGCCCTGGGTCTTGAGCGTCTTAAACTTTCCGCCCAACAAGTGGGCCGTCAAATCTTTCACCGTGGTTTTCCCCACGCTGCCCGTCACCGCCACCACCGGCCCCCCCCATTGCAGGCGCTGGGTCCGGCCTAATTCGCCCAAGGCCGCCGTGGTCTCCGGCGCCAAAATTTGGGGCAGTTTCACTCCCGCGACAAAGCGCGAGACCAGCGCCGCCACCGCGCCTTTTCGTTTCGCCTCGGCTAAAAACCGGTGCCCATCGAGCCGAGCCCCCCGAATCGCCGTGAACAGGAATCCTTTTTGAACGGCGCGGGTGTCGTGGCAAACCCCCGTCACCACTAAATCGTTTTTCCCTTCCACGATCCGGCCATTCACCAAAGCCGCCGTCTCCCGCAAAGTCCAGGGAAGCACGGAACCCCTCACCGCCAAGACGCCAAGACGCCAAGAACAAATGAGAATAAAATCATTTTTTCTTTGCGGCTTCGCGGCTTCGCGGTAAATCGGCTTGTCCGAGAACACGGAGATCCAGAGATAGGCGTTGGAATAAGCGTGGTTCTCTGGATCTCCCTGGCCTCGGGGCTCACTTGGACATCTCTTTCAACGCTTGGAGCGCTTCTTCCCGGTCATCGAAATGCTGTTTGTTTTCCCCGATGATCTGGTAAGTCTCATGGCCTTTTCCCGCGATCAAGACCACATCGCCGGCCTTCGCCATGGACAGGGCCAAGCGGATGGCCTTACCCCGGTCCTCTTCCACCCAAACCCGGCGGTGGCCGTTTTGAATGGACTGGGCCGGGATGCCTCGAAGAATGTCATCCAAAATGACCCGCGGTTTTTCCGTGCGGGGATTGTCCGATGTGATGACGGTCAGGTCCGCCAAGCGGCTTGAGATCTCCCCCATCAAGGGCCTTTTGGTCTTATCCCGGTCCCCGCCGCAGCCAAAAACCGAAATCAATCGATGCCCCTGTCCCAATTGCCCCGGCGCCTCCATCAGCTGGCGGCACGCGGTCAAGGCCTGCTCCAAGGCGTCGGACGTATGGGCGTAATCCACCAAAATAGTGAAAGGCTGTCCGCCCTTGACCTGCTCAAAACGGCCCGGCACGGGAGGCGCCATGGCCAGCCCTTTTTGAAGCGCGGCCCAGGAAAAACCCAGTTCCTTCAAAACCGAAAGGGCGGCCAGCGCGTTATAAATATTGAAAAGACCGGTCATGGGGATCTCAAAAGCTTGGCCCTTCACGCTGAAGCGAAGGTGCCCGGGCTTCAGCTCGACCTCCGAGGCCTGGTAAGCGCATTTCTGTTTCACGCCGTATCCCGTTCCTTTTGATTTCAAGCGGGTCAAAAGTTTTTTGCCATAAGTGTCGTCGGCGTTCACCGCGCGGGCTTTTACGGTTTTGAACTCGGTAAAGAGGCGGCTTTTGGCCTTGAAATAATTGGCGAAGGTCTTGTGATAGTCCAAATGGTCGCGTCCCAAATTAGTGAAAACGGCACCGGCAAACTCAATGCCCAATACCCGTTTCATTTCCAGTGCGTGCGACGACACTTCCATCACGGCCCAGGCGCAGCCCGCCTCCGCCATCTCCCGAAGCAGTTTCACCAGGGTCAAAGCCGAGGGCGTGGTATTGCTCGCCTCCACTTTTTTACCGCCGATCTCGTAGGCGATCGTCCCCACCAACCCGGTCTTAAAACCCGCTTGATCCAAGATCGAACGGATTAAATAAGTCGTGGTGGTCTTGCCCTTGGTCCCCGTGACCCCAATGACCTTCACCTGACGGGACGGGAATCCGTAATAAAAATGGGCGGCCTTGGCCAGCGCTTCCCGGCTGTCCTTGACCAATACTTGGGGAACCGAAATTTCCGGGATCGCCTCGCCTTCCACGATCAAGGCGGCGGCGCCGTTTTTGACCGCTTCCTTCGCGAAAGTCCGGCCGTCCTGCTTAGCGCCGGCGACACAAACGAAAAGTTCCCCGAGCTTGACTTGTTTGGAATTCTCGGCGATTCCCGAGATTTCAGGATTGGCCTTCAAGGAAACTTTCTTGGGTTTCAGGATTTTCAGCAGGGCTTGAAGCCTCACGAATGGCCTCCCGCGGAAACCTGGGAGTCGGCCATCGGCAAGTCGCAATTAAGCTCGCAAAGGCCGGCGGCGCCCACGGATTGGCCCGGAAGCGGGAACTGATTCTGGACAATTCCTTGGCCCCGGAAGTTCACCGTGATTCCCAAGGGCGCCACCAAGGCCAAAGCCTGCCGCTTGGTTTTTCCACGAAGGTCGGGCATCACGCCGTTGCCTTGCGGGGCCGCGGCGTTCGCGGGGACGCCCAAGGTCAGGACCAGCTTTTCTTGAGCGGGATCGGAAAAGCTCACGCCCGCCTTGAGCGACTGATCCGTCACCCTTTCACCCTTGCCCGAAAACCGTAATTTCAGACCGGCCTCCTGCGCCAGCCATTGGCATTGGGCCGGAGTCAGGCCCGCGAACGAAGGCATGGTTTTGGAGATCGGCGCTGCGGCCACCGCGGGAGCGTCCACCCCCGAGGGCGGGATCAAGTCATAAGCCATGGCCCGCTTCGCCACTTCTTTAAACACCGGACCCGCCGTATAGCCGCCCCAGTAAATACCCCGGGGATCGTCCAGCGAGACATAGATGGCGAATTTGGGGTTTTCAGCCGGGACAAAGCCCACGAAAGACGACACATAGCTGTATTTGGAATATTGTTTGCCCACAAACTTGTAGGCGGTCCCCGTTTTGCCCGCGATGTCGTAGTTGGGCAGGGCCACGGCGGTGCCCGTTCCGTTTTGCACCACCCATCGCATCATGTCGGTCATGCGCTTGGCGGTTTTATCCGAGCAAACCCGGCGCACCTTCTTGGGTCCGAATTCTTTCACCGTCCGGCCGTCGATGGTTTCCATCCGCTGGACGATATAGGGCTTCATCAAAACGCCGTCGTTGGCGATGGCCGCGTAAGCGTCGAGAATTTGGATGGGCGTGGTGGAAACCTCGTAACCATAAGGGATCGTGGTGATGGAAGTTCCGCTCCACTTATCCACGGGCCGCAGCGTCCCGGTGGCCTCGCCGGGCAGGTCCACCCCGCTCAAATCGCCGAAACCAAAACGTTTGGCGTAAGCGTAAAGTTTATCCTTGCCCAGCTTCATGGCCACTTTGGTGGTGCCGATGTTGCTGGAATAGCCGAATATCTCGCGGACTGTCAGCCATCCGAATTTCTCGTGGTCGGTCACGATCCGGCCGTAGTCGGTGAGGAAATGCCCGTTCTCGCAGAAAAATTTGTCATCCTCGTTCACCACGCCCTCTTCCAAGGCGCCCGCCATGGTCACCAACTTGAAGGTACTGCCCGGCTCAAACGAGTCGCACACGGCCCGGTCGCTCCAAATTTCCTTGCCATAGCTTTTAAAATCATTCGGGTCGAAGTTCGGGTAATTGGCCACGGCCAAAAGCTGGCCCGTATGCGGGTCCATGACGATGATCGAGGCGGCTTTGCACTTGTACTTGATGAAAGCTTTTTCCAGTTCCACTTGGGCGATGTGCTGGATGGTTTTATCCAAGGTGGTGACGATATTGAGCCCGTCGGTTCCGGCGGCGATTTTTTTGCTGTCCTCGATCACGACCCGTCCCCGCGCGTCGCGCTCGGCCACGACCTTCCCGATTTTTCCCTTGAGCGAGGTGTCATAAAGGCGCTCCAAGCCGTCCAAACCCTGGTTGTCGATCCCGGCGAATCCCACCACGTGGGACGCCATATCGTGGTCGGGATAAAAACGGCGCTGTTCCCGGAAAGCCTCGACCCCTTGGAGCTTCAAGCTTTCCACCGCGGTGGAGCGCTCATAAGGCACTTGTCGGGCCAGCCAAACGAAAGATTTATCCTGGGACAACTTGGCGGCGATCTCCCCATAAGGCATCCCCAGGCACTGGGAAAGCACCCGCGCGGTTCCCGCTTTGTCCGTAATGAGGTCCGGATGGGCGCAGACGTTGAAAAGATCGACATTCACGGCCAAGGGGCTTTCATTGCGGTCCTCAATCAATCCCCGGGAAGCCTGCACATCCCGCGGGGTGAACTGTTGCCGGTCGGACATCTCGCGGAACTCGCCGTGCTTGATGACCTGCAGGTAAACCAACCGGCCTTCCACCAGGAGGGCGCAAAAAAGAATGACGAGCTTGACGCCAAAAAGCCTTTTTTCGGACTGGGTCATGGTTTGAAAAGCACTCATTTGGACCCCAGCCCCTTGACCGCGTTGATCCACACCGTCAACCAATGCGGGGCCGAGGAATCCTCGTCCTTCAGGATGACCACTTGATCCGAGCGGGGTGTGGTCATGCCCAATTGGGACTGGGCCAGCGTTTCCACCCGGGCCAGGCTGTCCACGTCATGGAGTTTGTATTGAAGGTAATAATATTGGTTGCTCAATTCCTCTTTTTGGGACTTCAGCGCCTGAACCTCATAGCCGAGCTTGATCACCTGCATGTGCTGCCAGACGTAGATAAAAAGAAAAAAGGTCAGGGCCAGAACACCCCAAATGGTCCCTTTAAAATCCCGGCGTTGGACCGCCTTGGCCAGGTTGCCCCGCCAAAAAAGGCTGGCGTCCACCACGTCATTGGCGGTGCTGACCACTTGTTCTTTAAAGGTGGGCGCTGGGCTCATTTAAACGCGCCCTCCGGCCAATTTCTCGGCCACCCGAAGCTTGGCGCTGCGGGAGCGGGGATTTCGCTCCGTCTCGGCTTCGGAGGCCGTGACGGGTTTGCGGGTCAGTATTTCAAGGGAAGCCTTGTGGTCGCATTGGCAGAAAGGAATCTCGGGAGGGCAGATACAATCAACGCTTTCTTTTTTGAAGAATTGTTTGACGATCCGGTCTTCCAAGGAATGAAAAGTGATGACGGCCACGCGGCCGCCTGGCTTCAAGACTTGAAGCGCGGCCTTCAGGCCCCTTTCCAAAACCTGAAGCTCTTGGTTCACTTCCATACGGATGGCCTGGAAAATCCGGGTGGCCGGGTGTTTTTGGGCGCCCTTGCTGGCCGGTTGGTAATTGACCCGTTTGGCCAAAGCGGCCAGCTCATCGGTGGTTTCAAAGGGCTTTTGCTCGCGCGCCTTCACGATGGCCCGGGCCAAGGCCCGGGCCTTGCGGTCTTCGCCGTATTCCCAAAAGATTTGGGACAGTTTTTCCTCGGAATATTCATTGACGACGTTGGAAGCCGAAAGGGGGGCGGATTGGTCCATGCGCATGTCCAGCGGGCCTGATTGCTGGAATGAAAAACCGCGCGAAGCCGAATCCAATTGTAATGAGGATACGCCAATATCCATCAACACGCTGTCCACCTCTGAGATCCCAAGGTTTGTCAGCACATCCAGGAGGTCGGCGAAGTTAGCCTGACGAAGGATGACCCGGGGGTCGTCTTTCAGTGCTCGGCCAGCGTGTTGAAGGGCATCGGCATCCTGGTCCAACCCCACGTAACGGCCGTGGGTCAAATGTTTCAATAACTCAGCCGCGTGGCCTCCCAACCCGAAGGTTCCGTCCAAGACGGTCCCATTCTCGGGAGGAGACAACCATTCCACCGTTTCGGCCAAAAGGACCGGTTGGTGAGAAGGGTCAGCTTTCAAAGCGGGCAATGGCTTCTTCTTCGCTCGACACGATGTCGAATTGGGAAGAGGCACCCACTAGGTTGAAAAGGTTGGTGACGTAAGGGGCCATGCCGGCGATTTTGATCTCACCGTTCAGCGCCCTAAAGCGAAGGCTTTTCTCGACCAGCTTGGCGATGCCGTTCAGGGACATGTGGGTCACCTTTCGGAAATTCAGCACCACCTTTGTTTTGTTGGACAGCACCAAGTCGGTAAGAACCCGGAGCAGTGACGTCACCTCGTCCTGGCTCAATTCGCCACCTAAACGAACCACGGTAACGGTTTCCGCTTTGGCTGTAACCGGCATCGGTATATCTCCCCAATTCTTTTACGCGACAACCGGCAAGCGGCCGGTCTTTTCCATCATTTCCCGAACATCGCGGTAAGTCTCAAACATTCCTTCGGCCCCCATCGACCGGAACAAATATTTGAGCCGGCTGTTGAGCCCCACGATCTTCAGGTCCCCCCTCTTGAAGCGAATCCGACTCCAAAGACGAGCCAGGGTCCCCAACCCATTGGCGCTCATCGTTGAGACCTGAGTCAAATCCAGGACCACCCGGCGGTAGCCCTTCCCCATCAACGTCTCGATCGATTGTTCCAACTTTTCTAAATCGTCGTCATCCATATCCCCGACGATGGAAAGGAGCGAAAATTTCTCCTTAACTTCTATTCCGATTTCCATTCGTCACTCCCGATCCGCGGGTTGCTCTAAAAAATTTTCAAAAACCTGTCTAGCAGCCCCAGGGTTTACTCAACCGAAAAAGTTTTTCGTCCCAACTTTTTCAACACCCCGCTACAGAGTTAACGACTGAATCCCTTTATCCGAAAGCTTCTGGCCCAAGAGCTCCAACGACTGCGAACTTTGAGCGTGATAAGTCTCGTACTTTTCTTTATCCCAAATCTCGATGCGGTGCAGCATCCCCGCGATCACCACGTTCTTCGAGAGCCCCGCTTCCTTGCGGAGGATCGGCGAGATGATGATGCGTCCTTGCTGGTCCAATTCCACTTCATCGCTGTTGCCCAAGATCATCCGCTGAAACTGCCGGACTTCCGGGCTGAGGCTGTTGAGCGAGGACAATTGGTCCTCGATTTTTTTCCACGCGTCCATCGGGTACAAAAACAAGGATTGGTCAAATCCCAAGGTCAAAACCAAAGGCATTTCGTGATCGGACTTAATCTGCTCCCGCAAACGGGCGGGAATATTGAGCCGTCCCTTTTCATCTAAATGGTTGTGAAAGATCCCTCGAAACATGGCGCCCTTAACCTTGAAAAATAAGGGTTTTCGGTAGTTTTACCCACTTTAAACCACTTTTCCCCACTTGCCGCCATTATGTTGAACTTTTGGGCCAGGTCAAGGACTTTTTCTATATATTTCAACTATTTTTAAGCCTAAAGCCAGGTGGGGAAGATTCCCAAATCCTGTAAAAAGGAGGTTAATTCTGGGTTCGGCTCTAGGCTTTGAGCCGGAAAGGGCCTAAAAAGGGCTCAAAATAAAGCTTTCTGGGAGGCTGTTAAATGAGGTTTTTATCCCCCGCCGGGCTGATTTTAGGTCTTTTTATGGGGCTTTCGAGCGCCTATGCCCAGAATTCAAATCTTCAAAAAATTAACCATGTGATCGTGATCTACCAAGAAAACTGGAGCTTTGACGGACTCTATGGGTCTTTCCCGGGCGCCGAAGGCATCCAAAGTCCCGACGCGAAATTCGACCAGGTGGACGACGGAGGAAAACCCCTCACGGTTTTGCCCCAACCGGCTTTAAGCATCGATAAAAAAACCAAATTTATTACCTTGGACAAGCGCTTCCCCGACAACCTGCCGGTGAAGCCTTTTGATCTTTTGAACTACATCAAGACAACGGACAAAACCGGCGATTTGGTTCACCGTTATTATCAGGAACAAAACCAGATCGATGGCGGCAAGATGGACAAGTTCGTCTCGGGAAGCGACAACGGCGGATTGGTCATGAGCTACTTTGACGCGTCGAAATTACCTGAAGGCCGGCTGGCCGGCCAATACACGCTTTGCGACCATTATTTCCAAGGCGCCTTTGGCGGTTCCCTCTTGAATCATTTGTATTTGATTTGCGCCGACACCATTTCCTGGAAAAGCGCCCCCGCCACCCTGCGCGCCCAATTGGACGCCAAGGGCAATTTGATCAAGGACGGCTTCCTCAGCCCCGAGGGTGACGTGATCAACAATTGCCAGACCGAAAATATTCCGCATGATCCCAAGACCCCGAAGGATCAATTGGTGCCCGGGTCCGATGTGCCGACGATCGGCGACCGCCTGAGCGATAAAAATATTTCATGGGCTTGGTACGCGGAAGGGTTCAATGACGCCTTGGCCGGTAAAGCCGACGAGGATTATGAGTACCATCACCAACCCTTCATCTATTTTAAAAAATACGCCAGTCCCACCTCCGTGGATCACACGCACTTGAAAGATAAGGAAGACTTTTTGAACGATTTGAAAAGCGGAAACTTGCCGTCGGTTTGCTGGATCAAGGCCTTGGGCGAGAATGACGAGCATCCGGGCTATTCGGATATCCAAGCGGGCCAGGAATATGTGCTGAGCTTGGTGAAGGCCGTTCAAGACAGCCCCTATTGGAAAGACACGGCGATCTTGATTACCTATGACGATCATGGAGGCCGCTGGGACCAGGTGGCCCCGCCTATCCGCGATTCATTGGGCCCGGGCATCCGCCTGCCCTTGATCGTGGTTTCGCCTTACGCCAAGAAAAACTTCGTGGACAAGACCGTCTATGACACCACTTCAATTTTGAAATTGATTGAGACCCGTTGGGGCTTAACGCCCTTGAATGACCGGGACAAAAAAGCGGTGAATTTGACGAACGCCTTTGACTTCTCCGGAAACTAAAGGAAATTTTCATCCTTGAATGTTAATTTAAGGGTATGCGCGACGCCCTTTTTCCCCTTCCGCCGCCGGCCTCTCTTTGGATCCCCCCCGCCTTGGGGGGAATCCTCTATATAGGCTTAGCGCTCCTGCGCTTTGGGGCGGGCCTTCCTTTTGTCCTCGTCCACCTTTATATCCTCGCCCTATGGATTCTGGCCACATTCCTAGTATTCCTCGCTGTCCGGAAAACGCTGGAAAATAACATCCTCTGGCCGGTTCGGGGGATTCCGGCGCTCATCCCCGCGTTGAGTTTCTATTTTCTTTTCCTACTTTATCTCAGCGCGGCGGTCGGCAACTGGTGCTGGGGCGATACGCCGACTTACCTGATCGTGGGCCGTTTCTTATCCCGCTTTTTTCAAGTGGCCGGCGACTTTTCGATATCGCCCTGGATTCCGTTATCGCTCGCGGCCTTTTCCTTCATCGGTTTCGTGGCTTTTTACCAAGCCCGGGCGGCCGCGTTAGACCGGTGGGTCAAAGAACGCTTCGAAAATTTCAACCGGAACCGGGCTCCAAAAATGACGTCGCTTGTCATCCTGTGTTTGGTTTGGACGGCCAGCTTGGTGCTTTTTTGCCGGGCCAACCCTGAGCAAGCCTTGGGCGGCGGCCTGCTCCAGGATCCCATACGGGGGTTCTTCACGGTGGAAAAAACAAAATTTCCCATGGACCCGGAACGGCTGCGATGGGCCGCTCTGGACAAACAAGCGGAAATGGAAACACGCCCCCGCATCCCCAAAGTCCACAACATCATCCTCGTTATCGTGGACGCGTTGCGGGCCGACCAACTGCCCGCCTACGGCCGCGCGAGGTCCACCACTCCCTTCTTGGGAAGCTTTTTAACTTCCACCCGGACCCGGAAAATCGGCTGGTGCCTGGCCAATGGTTCTGAATCCGCGGTGGGAATCATGTCCATTCTCACCTCCAAGCCGGTTCCTGAAATCAGCTCCCAAAACTACACGCTCGCCGATTTTTTGGCGGACAACGGCTTTCAGGATTTTCTTTACCTGTCCGGCGACCACCACTGGTATAACTTCGATAATTCTTACGGCCACAAGATATCCACTTGTTTGGACGGCACCGCCTTCCCGCCGGGCTACAGCATTGACGACGACGAAGCCCTTCCCGCGCTGCTAGAGGGCTTAAAACCGGACGACGGAAAATTTCACTTCTTTTATTTTCACCTAATGTCGGTCCACCAGGCGGGCCGGTTCCACGACCAATACCAACAATACCAACCCATCGGCGAAACCCATGAAAAGGGATCCTCGCCAGCCCTCAAAGCCCAATACGCCGTCAATCTTTACGACGACCGGATTCTGCAAGCCGACTCCGTTTTGAAAAATCTTTTTGGAATCCTGGGTCGAAAGGGATATTTGAAGGATTATCTGGTGGTACTAACAGCCGACCATGGGGAGCTTTTGGGGGAAGACGGCCATTACGGCCACGGACATTACACAACCCCCTGTATCCTGCACACACCGCTTTTTTTTAGCGGCAGTTCGCCGCTTCCGGCCTTCACCCAGCCACTTTTCGCCACCGAATTGGACATCGCCCCCACCGTGGCTGAATTGGCGGGATTAACACCTCCTCCCACCTGGGCCGGTCAATCGCTTCTGAAACCCAGGACCGATCCCTGGAGCTACCATTTCACCCCGTCGTTCCAACCCGGGGACCAAGGCGCGGTTGTTTTTTATGACGGAAAAAAGCTTTTGGAATACAGCCGCCCCCTGGCGAACCAGACACTGCTTCCCTCAAACGAAAAATTGGTGAATCTGCTCCAAGACCCGGCGGGCCTGACCAACTTGATCCCCGCCGCGCCCACCACGCTTCTTAGTGAATTTAGGAGGCGGGCGCTCGACCATTTCTCGACCCAATAAGAGACGTGAAAACAGATTCCCTCCAACGTCATTTCCCTTAGAATGTCCCGGCTTACGACCCTATCACCACGGAATCCCGCATGGACGCCGCATCCATTCAAAGCGCTTACCGGCGATACGCCGGGTTTTATGATTTTGTTTTCGGAATTTCCTTGAACCCCGGACGCCGCCAAGCCCTGCGGCAAATCGAATGGTCCGCGGGGAACCGGGTCTTAGAAATCGGCATCGGCACGGGACTTTCGATTCCCTTCTACCCTCCCGACGCCCAATTAACCGGAATTGACGCCTGCGCCCCCATGTTGGAAAAGGCTTTAGGCCGCGCGAAAAAATCAGGCCGTTTGCGTTCCGACCTTCAATTGATGGACGCCGAAAATCTGGAATTTAAGGATGATTCTTTCGACCAATGCCTGGCCCTCTATGTGGCTTCCGTCATTCCCAACCCCGCCGCCATGGTACAAGAAATGAAGCGGGTCACCCGGCCCGGGGGATACCTATACATCCTCAGCCATTTCAGCCGCCGCCATTCCATGGCAACGATCGTGGAAAAGGGGATCAAACCCTTGGCATCCGTCTTGGGATTTGAGCCCGTTTTTTATCAGGATGATTTCATCGACAAAACAGGTTTGGCGGGAGCCGAGGACATCCCCACTCGCCCTTTCGGGTATTGGAGGATTTTGAAAATCAAGAACGCAAAGTAGCGCGATCCATCTATTCGACGCTTCAATTTAGACCCGCGGAGATTTACAGCCCTTGAATGACCGGGACAAAAAAGCGCTGAATCCGACTAACGCGTTTGACTTCGCCCCCAAAACTAAGCCAATGTTTCCATTTCTTCTTTCGAAAGCCTAAACTCTCCCGCCGCGATCAGGTCATCCACCTGATCCGGATGGCGGAAGCCCACAATAGAACCGGTCACTTCCTCGCGCCTCAAGACCCAAGCCAAGGCCGCGACACCCGCGCTATAGCCGTATTTCGCGCCAATCTTGGACAACGCCTCCTGCAGGGCCAGATTGCGGGTCAGAAGCGGCTCCTTAAACTGGTCGTTTCCGGGACGCCAATCGCCTTTGGGTAGATTTTGAATCCTCTCCCGGCTCATGCGGCCGCTCAGAAGCCCGGCTTGCATGGGCGAATAAACAATGACGCCAATATTGTTTTCCTTACAAAAGGGCAGGATTTCGGCTTCGATGTCCCGGCGCGCGGCCGAATAGGGCGGCTGGAGCGAGGTAAGGGGGCCGATCGCCTGGGCCCTTCTCATTTGGGCGGGACTGAAGTTGGAAACGCCGATCCAACGGACCTTGCCCTCTTTTTGCAGTCGGGCCATCTCGGTCCAACCTTCCTCAATATCAACATCCGGATTGGGCCAATGGATTTGCCACAGGTCCAGCGATTCAACCCCCAGACGCCGAAGGCTGTCCTCACATTCCTTCCGCACCGAATCCGCCTTAAGCCGGTTGGTCACGACCCGGTCCGCTCCCCACACCAATGAGTTTTTCGTGAAAACATAAGGCTTGGGATTGAGCCCACGGATCGCTTTGCCCACGACTTCTTCCGAATGGCCCCGGCCATAAGCGGGGGCGGTGTCGATCCAGTTGATCCCCTTTTCAAAAGCCCGGTGGATGGCCTTAATGGAATCCTCATCGCTTTGCGGGCCCCAATGATAGTTGCCGTCCGGGCCGCCGATGGCCCAGGTCCCGATACCCAAAGGCGTGATATGTAAATCCGAATTACCGAGTTGGCGGGTTTTCATCGTTTTTCCTTATCTGTTGTTCCTGGAGCTAAAAGGCATAACCCATATTCAACCCTATCCCATTCTTTTGGGGCGAAAAATTCCAAGTCAACGATTGGTCCTGCTTGGTGAGGCGGTTGTAACGTTGGACGGCGGCGTATTTTTCGGTGTTGGCTTGCGCCTCAAGAACTCCCCCCACAATTCCCAAAACTGTTCCGGGCGCCGCGACCGGCAAATAGGGGGTAGCGACGTTCAGGCCCAATAATTGGAAATGGGTGCCGGGCAAAAACAAGATGAGGATCGACGCCACAATGGAGGCGCCCACTCCGATCCCTCCCAATGTCCCGTCCGATTCGCCGCTCACTAAAAGTTCGGTAGCCTGTTGATCTTTGAGCGACCGAATCAAGCTGTTCAATTCGGGTTCGGAAAGAACGTGATCATTCCGCAAATACTGCATGCCGTCCCAGAGGGTCCAATGGGATTGGATGGGCGCAAAAGGCGGAGTGTTATCCGGTTGCGCGTTTTTCGCCAAGACCGGCGAATTAAATGTAAAAACCAAAAACAAAACGAGAAGAAAACGGGTCATGGCAGTCCTTGAATGGATTGAACCTGCATCTTAAGGTACCCTGGTTTTTTAAAGAACAAATAAACCCGCCGTCCGGCCATCAAAATTTTATCATTTTGATCTATTGGCCTGACGTCCCCGCTCCGCTCGAGCCATTCGCGGAATGCCCACCACCATGTCCACCGGCATGACCGCCGTGGCCTCCGCGAAAATCCCCCTGGTAACGCCCACTGCCGCTGAGAATTTGACCGTTCCCATCCTGACCCATGTCCTTGACAATGGTTCCATCCCTTTGGCAAAGGTAATATTCCCCGTCGATAATGACTTGAATTTGATTGGCGGATTGGCCATCGGCCCTCCACCAATGGTTTTTCGCGAAATAAAGCCAATGCCCGGCGAAGTCATCGTGCCACCAGTAGCGGTTTCCCAACGCCAGGATCCAATGAAAGGCCTGGCCATCGCTCCAGCCGTACCAGTTGTTCCCTTCCTTATCCCGGAAGTGGCCATAGTTCAAATCATCACTGGCGTGCCAATGGATTTGGTTGATTCCCGCCTCTTTTTTCTTGGCCGCTTTGATGCTCTCAAAAAGATGAGGTTCTGACAGTTGGTTCAGGATATCCGCCGGGGGAGCGTCAATCGCCTCATCGGCTCCCAGCGGGTTTCCATCGAACCCCTGATCCGGAACCGCCGGACTATTGAGCGCGTCCAAAGGAGTTTTGTCGGCCGGTCTCAGGAAAAGGGGCGCGGATATTGGCTGAGGCAAAACCGGGGTGATACTTTGGGCCAATAGCGCCGAAGGAAGAAAAATGAGTAGGACCGTCAAGGGGAAGAAATCTTTCAATGAAAATTCTCCTTATCGATTCTTTTCGCCTAGTGCCCCGAAAAATCACGCGAAGCGATGAACACCGCGAAACCAATGGTCAATAAAACGATCGGAATAAAAACCAAAACGACAATTCCGATCGATCGCGGGATGGATAACTTATGGGCCTCAGAAATATTAATAATCCATAAGAGGATGGTCCAACCCGTGAGAATGGCCGAAATGCCTTGAAATAAGATTTGCCACCACTGATGCGGTTGTAATAACAAGGCTCTACTGTCGGTTTCACCCGCGATCATTTGGAACCAAACCGGAAGGCCCCGGGATTGCATAAAGAGGATTCCGATTAAGGCCGGTGGATAGGCCCAGGCATAGGCTACCTCCATATCTTCCCAACTTCCTTTTCCACCAAGCCATTTCCCCAACTGATAAGTAAGCCCGCCCAGAACGACAAACGCCGTCACATCCAAAAGCAGCGAGAACAGGATTCCGATAAGAACGGTAATGCCCAGGGGCATTTGGCCTAAAAAAGAAACGTAATCCTCGGGAAGAAAAGCTTGAAGAACCGCGTAGGTAAGAATGAACGCCCAAACACAATAGCCTGGCCGGGTCGCGATAATGGTTCGAACCACTTTACGAGGATGAAACCAAACCTCAAAAAAGGCGGTTGGCGTGATTTTTTCCAAATAATCTTTACTCGCCGCGTTCCCTTCGTCAACCGATGATTCCTCGCTTTCCCCCGGCTCAGTCCGAACCACAAAGGTCTTCGCTATTCTGTCATGAAGCCCCTGTTTCAATTGTGAAACTCCGATCATGACAAAACCCGTTGAAAAAAATAACGTCGAAAGCATTTTGGACCAATAGCGGGCATTGGCCCGTCCAAAACTAATTCGCTTCCCTCTAATGTCCGTCACCTTCAAATGAAGAATTTTTTTACCCATTGTGGCTTGTAAACGCGACGATTCCATAATCGTGAAATAGAGCCATTTCAATAGAATCATCGCGAATAAGCCGAACCAAAAACCGATTGTTTGACATTGTGCCGGAGAAAAATTTCCGCCTCGGACACTGACAACCGAAAGCGCGACGCTAAAAACGATCATCGGGACAAGCAAAAGAACCATAAGAATAATAAGATCGAGCGTCCAAGCGAGGAGTCTGACCCAAAAACCGCCGTACGTTAATTTACTTTTCATAATTTCTCCCCAAATAAACCTATTTTAAAATATCAGGACGGCATTTTCGTCAAAACTTGCTCCACCGCGCGCTTCCATCCCGCCCACAAACGCTTGCGGGTATCTTCTTTCATCTTGGGGCTAAAGACCCGATCCACCCGGCGGATCTTTTGGATCTGGGCGCTGTTTTTCCAATAGCCGATTTGAAGGCCCGCTAAATAAGCGGCGCCCATGGCCGTGGTTTCCACGCCCTTGGGGCGGTTGATCCTCACCTTTAGGATGTCCGCCTGGAACTGCATCAGTAAATTATTCCGGCAGGCCCCGCCATCCACCCGTAATTCCCTGAGCTTTAAACGGGAATCCTTGAGCATGGCGTCCACCAAATCCCGGCTTTGGTAAGCCATCGATTCCAGCGCGGCCCGGACCACATGTTCCCTTTTCGTTCCCCGCGTGAGTCCCACCAAAGCGCCCCGGGCATGGCCGTCCCAATAGGGCGCGCCTAAGCCCACAAAGGCCGGAACCAGATAAACTCCATCCGTACCCGGCACCTGAGCCGCCACCCTTTCGGATTCCGCCGAGGTTTTAATCAGTTTCAATCCATCCCGAATCCATTGAATGGCCGCCCCGCCGATAAAAACCGCGCCCTCCAACACATAAACCGGCCGGCCTTTTCCATCGCAACCCAAGGTGGTCAAAAGCTTATTTTTGGAGATCAAAAATTTGTGGCCCAAGTTCAAAAGCAAGAAACAGCCGGTGCCATAGGTATTCTTGAGGGTTCCAGGCTCATGGCACCCTTGCCCGAAGAGGGCCGCCTGTTGGTCCCCGGCGATGCCGGTGATGGGGATGCCCGCGCCTAAAAAACTTTTAGCCGAAGTTTTTCCGAACCAGCTGGCCGAAGCCAGGGCCTTGGGCAAGAGTGAAGCGGGAACGTGAAGCGCTTTTAAAAGCGCCGGGTCCCATTGTTTGGTTTTGATGTTAAAAAGAAGGGTTCGGGAAGCGTTGGTATAGTCCGTGGCGTGAATTTTTCCACCGGTCAGGTTCCAAAGCAGCCAGCTATCAATGGTGCCGAAAGCCAATTCCCCCTTGGCGGCCTTTTTGGCCGCGCCCGGAACATTTTTCAAAAGCCATTCAACCTTGGTTCCTGAAAAGTAAGCGTCGAGGACCAGCCCGGTTTTGTTTAAAAATAGTTTTTCTTTTCCTTGGGCTTTCAATTCATCACAGCGGTGCGCCGTACGGCGGCATTGCCAGACAATGGCCTTGTGGATGGGCTTTCCGGTTTTCCGGTCCCAAAGAACCGTGGTTTCTCGTTGGTTCGTGATGCCGATGGCGGCCACCGACGAGGGTTTTACCCCCGCCGCCTTAAGCGCCTTTTTACCGGTGGCTTCCACGGTTCGCCAAATTTCAGCGGCGTCATGCTCAACCCATCCGGGCTTGGGAAAATACTGGGTGAATTCCTGGTAAGCGCTCCCCACCACCTTGCCCGCGTGATCCAAAAGATAGGTGCGGGTCCCCGTGGTGCCTTGGTCAATCGCTAAAATCAGTTTAGACATGAGGTCTCCTTATCATGACTTTAAAAAAAGCAACGACAATCATTTACATTGATAAAAGCGGATGAACGCTGATTAAAAATATCCGCGTCTCCTCTTTTCAGTAGAATCCGCGTTTATCCGCGCGAATCATTGAAAAATGCCTTTGCTTTTATTTTTTTAACGAATCCTGAACCTGTTTCCAATCAATGGCCGGAAAACCCTGCGGGTTTTTGGGCTCAATTGTTCTAGCTAGGTCCTCCAAAGCCTGTACCCGATCCAGGCTCGCCGGATGATCGGAAATAAAAGCCATGGCCTTGCCGCCCGCGGCGCCTTGTTCCTGGGCCAATCTTGAGAAAAAAACTTCCAACGGCTTGATAGGAAGGTTCGCTCGGGCCAAAAGCCTCGCCCCATCCAGATCCGCTTCGGATTCCTGCCCCCGGCTAAAGGATAAATTAAGAACCTTCCCCGCTTGTTGGGCCAGAGTGGAATAAGCCCCGTGTCCGAACAAAACCGTGATCCAAAGCCGCAAACCCATCTCCTGAACCGTGCGGCGCACCACATGCCGGTGCAGCACATGCTGCATCTCGTGGGCCAAAACCCCCGCCACTTCCTCGGGACTTTGGGCCTTTTTGACCAAGCCCGTCAAAAGAAAGATCTGTCCGCCGGGAAGCGCGAAGGCGTTCACTTCGGGGTCTTCGATCACATGAATCTCGAAAGGATAACCCGGATTATTCGGAACCGCCGCGGCCAACCGTTTCAGGATGGTCCGCGCCGCGTCCACCACGGGCCCTTCGGTGACGGCTTTTTGCTGGGCCAATTCGGCCTGGGCTTGGATTTCCCCCCAGGCCACTTCAGCGGGGATCGGCAAGTGCTTGGCCGCGAAATCCGCCGCCCAATGGCCCAAGGCCCAATAGCCGCCCACCAGAAAAAAGACCAAACCCAAACCCGCTAGGATTAAATTGCGCCATTTCGTGAACAGGATTTGTTTATGTTGTTTCGAAAAGCGAAGAAGGAATTTTTTTTGCGGTTCATCCATTTTTTCGGCTAGGGCCGACCGAAATTCCTCATCTTGGACGATAAGGCTTCCGTCAAAAGCCGGCGCCCTGCCCGAGTACTTTAGGAGAAGATACCCGCCGTCTTCCCCGGTTTGGCTCGGCTGAATATCGCGGTAACCCCATTGGAACGAAAGGCCGTCCTCGGTCTCGGCGTTCAGGCTGGAAGAGCCCAGGGTGAGCTTGCAATCGCGCGCGCCGCCCCCGCCATCGGCGGCGTAAGCCTTCGCGGGATAAACCAAGGGCATTCCGCTTGCCTTATTTCGACCGGATCAACCGAAGCAGAACCAATAGAATCACCGCGCCCAAAACCGACATACCCAAGGCGCTCCAAAAACCCGAGATATTGACGTGAAGAAAACCGGAAAGATAGCCGCCCAAAATGGCGCCCAAAATCCCCACCACGATATTGGTCAGGATGCCCATCCCCGCGCCCTGAACGATGATTCCCGCCAACCAGCCGATGATGGCTCCTACGATTAAATCCCAGATGAGTTGGTGCATAAACCGCTCCTTTAAATAAGTCGACCCATTATCAGTAGGCTTTCGAAAACCCTATCAGGTCCGGCTTAGTCTATTTCCCGCCTGCCAAGCCATCAACCCGGCGACGACCATAAAAAGCGCCGCCAGGTAAAAGGGCGCGCCCGGCATTGGCCGCGCTTGCGCGGGGCCGATGAAATAAGCGTAGATGCCCGTGAAAATAAAGGGCGCGGCCAGTTCAGCGATAGCCCGGATACTGCCGTTGGCTCCCTGCAATTGGCCCTGCTGGGAATGGCTTACCCGCTTGGACATCAGGCTTTGAAGCGGTGAACCCGCCAAACCCCAGAGCGCCATCAAGGGAATGGCGCACCAGAAAATCCAACCCGTGGGCGCCCAACCAAACAAGGCGAATCCGGCTAAACCAAAACCCAACCCGGCGAAAAGCGAGCGCCTTTCCCCGAACTTTTTGACGACGGGGCGTATCAAGCCGCCTTGGACGATGCCGGTTGAGATTCCCACCAGCATCAAGGTGAACCCGATCATCTTCTCGCTCCAGTGATAGCGGTAACCCCCGTAAAGCACGAACACGCTGGTCAAAACCCCGTGGGCCAGGTTGTTGATGAAATAAATAAGGGCCAACCGGAACAATTCGGAATGGGACTTGAGCAGCTTCAAGGACCCAACGGGATTGGCCTTTTTCCAGCTGAAGGGAGCGCGCCGGGATAGTTTGAGCGATTCCGGAAGCACGAAATAACCATAAAGAAAGTTCAATAAGCTAAGCCCCGCCGCCACCCAAAAGGGCAGGCGTGGGCTGATATCCCCCAGCCATCCGCCCACTCCCGGCCCCACCACGAATCCAATGCTAAAGGCCGCGCCCAAGACGCCGAACCCGGCGGCTCGGGTTTTGGGCGTGGTGGAATCCGCGATATAAGCGAAGGCCGTCCCTACGCTGGAAGCCGTGATACCGGAAATAACCCGGCCCAAAAACAACCATCGAACCGTGGGGGCCAGGGCCATCACCCCATAATCCAATCCCATCCCAAAATTCGAAATAAGAATCACCGGACGGCGGCCAAAACGATCGGACAAAGACCCAAGAATGGGGGAAAAAATAAATTGCATCAGGGCGAAAACCGTGCCGAAGAGCCCGACCATTAAAGCACCCTTCACGTTGTCGCCGGCCATCAAACTCACCACCAAATTCGGCAGGATGGGAATAATGACGCCCAGGGCCAGCATGTCCAACACAACGGTGATAAAGATGAAAGCCAAAGCGTGCCGGGAGGGGGGTGTTGAAGCTTTGGATCGGGCCATGGGCGTAAAAGCCTCCTAAAAAGTAACGACGGCAAAATATAACAAAAAATAAAACCGCCCGGGAACTATTCCCAGGCGGTTTTAAACGGCCATTAAAGAAACTGGAACTTATTTAATTAAAAACTGGGTTCCCAATAAGTAAGTCGGATCGATTTCCTGTACGCCAAAAAGGCTGGTGTAAACCGGCACTTGAACCTTGGCGTAAAGAACCGAGTCGCCCGAGATGTTCCAGGAAAAACCCGGGGACAGGTCCAGGACCGTTCCGCCCGTGTTGGGGGCGGTGATGATCGCGGTCTGGCTGTCATTGGCCTCCGTATCCGCGGTGGCATAACGGGCTTCCACCGCCAGGGAAATTCCCAGATCATCTTCCAAGTGATATTGGCCCGAAATGCCTCCGGTATAAGAAGTACCAAAGGTGTAATCCCATACCGCGCTGGTCGAATCGCTGGTCAGGGCTTTCGTATGGGCCACCACGTTGAAATTGGCGCTGATCGTCAGGTCATCCCAAACATGGTTGTAAAGAAGCCCCCCATAAAACCCGAAAGCTCCCGTACCCAATTGCGCGTGGGTATCGATGGGGCCTCCCGTAATGCCCGAATTGATATTGGTGGGTCCCGTCGGAAGGTAAGTTCCCGCCGAAATCGCCAAGGCTTGATGCTGCTTCGTCTTGAAGTCCGTATCCTGCCAAAAAAAGTACCGGGCCCCCACCATGATGTCGCCGATGCCAAAGGGCGTCCCCGTATCCGCCAGCGCGCCCCCCGGCACCGCGGGCGCGTCTCCCGCGGAAAGCGTCCAATATTTTTCCACCAAGGGCAGCATCAAGGTCAAGGTCATATCGTTGGTGGGACTGTAATTCAGCGTGGTATTGAGATTGACCTGCCGCACCGCCTCGGTCTGCGTGGCATCGTCATCGCTTTGGGCGCTGGCGGTCAGGTAAATCGTCTCAAAGTCCAGCCGAACCGCGCCTTCCAAAGGATGGGCGTTCGCCGAGGATTGCATCGGATCCCCGCAGCCGCAGACCGAGCAGGCTTGAGCCCCGGTTGTCAGGGCAAGAAACAAACATGAAAATAAACGAAAGAATAATCGGAACATTTGAATCTCCTTTTAAAATCGAAATTTGCGTCCACGGGAAGCGGATCGCCAAGAAATTTCAAGAAAGGAGTGAAATCCGGGGTGGTGGCGAGATGGGTTCAGTTTGAAGTGAAGGCAACGAATTGGAAACAACCATGGGGTTCAAAGAAATCCCCCGGAAAATCCAGGCAAAACGGGCGGGTACCCACTTGGCCGTAGGACTGGAAAAAAAGAGCCCCTTGCCGTTCAGGGGCACACAACCCGCCGCGTAAAGCCCCTCCGGCAAGGACCCGCCGCAAAGCGAAGACTTTTGTTTGGCCGAACAACAGCAAGTCATGCCGCAAAGGCCCTTCATCGGGCATGCGGAACTTAAATCGGTTTTTTGAACTCCCTCCATCGGCGCCGGCGGCAGACAAGGCGCAAGGGCCAAAAACCCAACCGTCAATAGGACGCAAAAGGACTTTAATAACATGGGCTTCAAGCTAATCCCCCGCCGGATGAAATGCAATCACTCTCAATATCAAATCCAGACCCCGGAGGTTTCGAAATCTTCCCCTTAAAACTCACTCGTTTAAGGGGTTCATCCTTCCGGGGTTTTTGCTACACTTTGGCCCAATCAACTTCCCGAGGTGCCCATGAAACGCGTCCTACTCCCCATTCTTTGCGCTTACCTGACCATCGTGGCGGCCTTCGCCCTCCGGCAAAAACAGCTGGTCTTTGTCCCACGACCCCTGGACCACGTCACTACGCCGATGAAATACAACCAGCCCTATGAAAACGTGAGTTTCGTGACCTCCGATGGGGTCACCCTCAATGGTTGGTGGGTCCACCATCCCCATCCCTCCGCCCATCAACCGGTTTTGGTCTATTGCCACGGTAACGCCGCGACGCTTTCGCTTTTGGCCAAGGTCACCAAGATTTTTTACAGTTATGGATTCGACGCGCTTTTGTTTGATTACCGAAGCTATGGGGATAGTGAAAAAGCGCCCCTCAGCGAGGCGGCTGTCGATAGGGACGCCTTGGCGGCCTGCCAATGGGTGCTGGCCAAGGGCTATCCCGAAAACCATGTTTTTATCTGGGGCCATTCACTGGGCTCTTCGGTGGCCGCGCAACTAGCGACCCACACCCATCCCGCTGGGCTTTTTTTGGAAGGCGCCTTCCCCTCGATTTACGCCGTGTCCCGGACCCGCTTTCCCTGGCTGTTGGTTTTTCCCTTTATGATCCAGGATAAGTTCGAGACGGAAAAATATGTGGCCCAGCGGACTTGTCCCTTATTGGATTTTCACGCCGAGAACGACACGGTGATCCCCATCGCCTTGGGCCGGAAGGTTTTCGCGGAAGCGGCGGAGCCGAAACAGTTCATCGTGTTGAAGGGCATCGACCATCTGGATTTCCCATCAGTGGCCGAAACTTACCGCCCGACGATCGAGGCTTTCATGAAAGCCTCAATGGCGGCTTATCCCTAATCGCCACTTGTCAAATGAGGGACAAAATTTTCCGCTTTTGAAGGTCCATCTTTTCCAGAAGACCGATCAAATGCTCCTCGGTGACCGAGTTCAAAACGTAATCGCCACGCCCTTGAAGCGAAGGCGGAACCACGCAAAAAACATCGGCCTTGCGGGCGGCCTCGATGCCTTCGGGGCTGGTTTCAAAAGCGATGGCCTTGATGGCCCGGATACCCAGCGTTTCCATCACGTTGAAATTTAAATCCGGATTGGGCTTGAGCGAGGGCAGTTCTTCCGCGCAGCGGATACAGTCAAAATCTTCCGCCAGGTTTAAGTTGTGGAGCTTTTCAACCACTTGTTTTTGGGTGAAGTTGGAGGTCATGGCCAGGCGCACCTCAAACCCGCGAAGCATCCGAAAGGTTTCTTTGAGGCCTTCCAGGCTGGAATGGGCTTGCGCCTGGTCCGGCATGGCGTGGCGGGCCAGTTCCGCTTCCCGCACCACCCAATCAAAATCAAAAATGAAGACCTTGGTCAACCAGTAGCTTTCGGGCACGGGGCCCCAGAAGTAACTGCGAGGATTTTTGACATCGGAGGGACCGAAGGATACGGGCAAAAGCGACTCCCTTTTAAGCGTCCAGTTTCTTTTTTAAAACTTCATTGACCAATTTGGGATTGGCCTTGCCCTGGCTGGCCTGCATGACCTTGCCGACCAAAAAGCCGATGACACCCTGTTTGCCGCCCTTATAGTCGGCCACCACATTGGGGTTTTCGGCCAAAACCTTATCCACGGCCGTTTCAATGGCCTTGGGGTCGGAAACCTGAGCCATGCCTTTTGATTTTACCACCTCGGCCGGCGAGGCCCCATTGTTGAAAAGCTCCAGGAAAACTTCCTTGCCCTGTTTGCTGTTGATGGTCCCCTCTTCCAAAAGATCGACTAATTCACAAAGTTTCTTTTGGTCAAACTTCAGGTCTTGGAGCTCTTTTTCCTGTTCTTTCATCTGGGCCGCCATATCACCCATGACCCAGTTGGCCAATCCTTTGGGGCTCTTGGTATGCTTGGCTCCCGCCTCATACCAATCCGCCAATTCCTGTCCGGCGGTCAAAACACCCGCGTCATAAGGCGTAAGCCCGTATTGGGAAACAAACCGGGCCTGCTTGGCCGCGGGCAATTCGGGCAGGTTTTTGCGGATCGTTTGGACATAATCCTCGCCCAGGATGATCGGAATTAAATCCGGCTCAGGGAAATAGCGGTAATCGTGGGCTTCCTCTTTGGAACGCATGGTTTTAGTTTTGTTCTCGGTCACATCCCAAAGACGGGATTCTTGCACAACCCTTTCGCCTTTATCCAGCAGAGCCGACTGGCGCTTGATCTCATATTCAATGGCTTGCTTGGCGAACTTGAAGCTGTTCATATTTTTAATTTCGGTGCGGGTTCCGAATTTTTCCGTTCCCACGGGACGCACGGAAACGTTGGCGTCACAGCGCAAAGAGCCCTCTTCCATATTGCAATCGGACACGCCGATATAAAGCAGGATATTCCTTAAAGCCGTCAGATAAGCGTGGGCCTCGTCGGCGCTGCGGATGTCGGGCTCCGACACAATTTCCACCAAAGGAATCCCGCCCCGATTGTAGTCGGCTAAGGAATAATCGGAAGAATCGAGCCGTCCAGCCTTCCCGCCTTGATGCACAAGTTTCCCGGCGTCTTCTTCTAAGTGCGCCCGGGTCACGCCGATCCGCTTGACTCCATCTTTGGTCACAATATCCAAATGACCGCCGTAGTTGAGGGGCTTGTCATATTGGGAAATCTGGTAGGCCTTGGGCAGGTCCGGATAGTAATAGTTTTTGCGGTCCATCTTGGAATATTTGGCGATCGAGCAATTCAAGGCCAGGCCGATCTTGACCGCGTACTCCACGGCTTTCTCATTCATCACCGGTAGCGTGCCGGGCAGTCCTAAACAGACGGGACAAACCTGGGTATTGGCTTCGTTGCCGAACACAGTGGAACAGCCGCAAAAAAGCTTGGTGGCGGTTTTGAGTTCGCAGTGGACTTCTAATCCGATGACTGGCTCGTACTCCATGAAAAATCTCCAGTTAGTAGTGAGGAGTTCGAAGTCAGGAGTCAACTACCCACTCCTAACTCCTAATTCCTAACTTTCCTTTAGTGTCGGCTTCTGCTTGTGCCATTCGGTGGCTTGCTCATAGGCGTAAGCCGTACGGAGCAAGGTGGACTCATCAAAAGCCTTGCCGATCAACTGCAGGCCGATGGGAAGACCCGACTTGGATAATCCGCAAGGCACTGAAATCCCGGGCATGCCCGTGATATTGATCGATACCGTGAAAATATCCTCCAGATACATGGCCAAGGGATCTCCCGTTTTTTCGCCAAACTTAAAAGCCGGATTCGGCGCGGTGGGGGTGGCGATGACATCGACCTTTTCAAAGGCCTTGTCGTAGTCCCGCTTAATTAAACGGCGCACCTTCAGGGCTTTTAAATAGTAAGCGTCATAATAGCCCGACGAAAGCGCGTAGGTGCCCAGCATGATGCGGCGTTTGACCTCGGCGCCGAAACCGGCGGCCCGGGTCTTGGAGTACATCTCCACGATATTCTCGCCCGGCACCCGCAGGCCATAACGAACCCCATCGTAGCGGGCCAAGTTGGAAGAAGCTTCCGAGGGCGCCAGCACATAATAAGCGGCCAAACCATAGGGCGACGCCGGCAGGGACACTTCGTGGATTTCAGCGCCTTGCTTTTCAAGTTCCGCGATGGCCTTTTTGACCGCCTCGGCCACTTCGGGATTAAGCCCTTCAGGGAAAAATTCTTTCGGGATACCGACCTTCAGACCCTTGATCGATTTTTTCATATCGGAGACGTAATCGGGCACGGCCACCTGGGCCGAGGTGGAGTCTTTCCGGTCGTGCCCCGCGATGGCGCCCAGCATCAGCGCGCAATCTTCCACGTCTTTCGTGAAGGGGCCGATTTGATCCAGCGACGAGGCGAACGCGATAAGGCCGTAACGGGAAACCCGGCCATAGGTGGGTTTGAGCCCCACGATGCCGCACAAAGCCGCCGGCTGGCGGATGGAGCCGCCGGTATCCGAGCCCAGCGACGCGAAAGCCTGGTCGGCTGAAACGCTGGTGGCGGAGCCGCCTGAGGAACCGCCCGGCACGCAGGACAGGTTCCAAGGATTTTTGGTTTTCTGGTAAGCCGAGGTTTCGGTGGAAGAACCCATGGCGAACTCGTCCATGTTGGTCTTCCCCACCGACACGGCTCCGGCGGCGCTCAAGCGTTCCACCACGGTGGCGTTATAAGGCGGTTTGAAATTTTCCAGCATCTTGGACCCGCAAGTGGTCCGAACCCCTTTGGTGCAAAGAAGGTCCTTCAAAGCGATCGGAACCCCGGTGAGCGGGCCGATTCGCCCACCTGAAGCCAGCCGCTTATCCGCTTCCGCGGCTTGCGCCAGGGCTTCGTCGGGCGTACGGGTGATGAAGGATTGAACCTTGGGCTCGACCTTTTCCAGGCGCGCCAAGACCGTCTTCGTCAGCTCGACCGATGAAAGCTTTTTGGCTTTCAGGTCCGCCGAGATTTCGTGGATTGTTTTTTGGTGAAGTTCCATTAATCCATTTCCATTAAAAGTTAGAGGCAATATCACATGACGTCGAGACCCCTCGACTTGGCTCGGGGTTCCAAAAATCTTTATACCCACTTCATTACATGATTTTTGGAACCTTAAAATGCCCCGCCTGGACTTCGGGCCCGTTGGACAACACTTCTTTTTGAGTTAAGGAAGGCTCATTCACATCGGGCCGAAACACGTTTTTCATATCCAAAGGATGGGTCAAGGGTTCCACATTGGCCGTGTCGAGCTGATTCAACTGCTCAACATATTGAAGAATGTTTCCCAATTGCTCGGTGTATTTGGCCGTTTCGGCCTCGGTGATCTCAAGCCGCGCCAGCTTGGCGACATATTGGACGTCTTTTTCGGATAAGGACACGTTTTTTCCTTAAAATGCTTTCAAGAATAAATAAACCGGCTCACCACCCGGGGTTCAACCCGTGGGCCGCTTATCTTGCCAGAAGCGGGTGAAAAGCTCAATATTTTCGCCCACAAGTCCTAGGTATTGGATTTATAGTAAAAGCGTGAAACAACGGCTCCTTTCTCCATTCCTACTGTTTCTGGTTGGTCTCAGCTTTTGCGGCTGCGCGACCATGACACCGTCGCTTTACATCCCGCCGTCGGACGCGGCCGTTAGGACCTTCGCCCCGCCGCCGCCCGCCGTCATCCGCTTACCGGTCCAAGTCTCGGTTCCGAAGCTCGGCTATCTTTCCAAGGACTTTTTCGCCTGGATCGACAAAAACCTGCGCGAAATAGGCGAAGCCGCCCAAATGCCGGGCGGGATCGTCGCCAAGAAATCACCCCTGTCCGGCATCCCCAACCTTTGGGACACCCTGCAGGATCCTATTTTCATCGATAAAAACATTTGGCTTTTGATAAGGCCTGAAACCCTCAGCACGGGCGTCACCGAACCGGATAAAAAAAATCCTTTCACCTGGAAAGTGGTTTTGGAGATGACGTCGCACCCGATTCTGCTGTTCGGGCAGAAGCCCGCTATCGTCAAAAGGCTCTTGCCGCCTTTAAGCGCCTATACACCCGGGCCCAGCGGCTTCCACGCGATCAGCAATACCGCCATTAGTTTCAAGGAAGCCAACCGGATTTTGGCCGATCCCAAGGACGGTTTGGTGAACTATCCCATCCGGGGCAGCGGCAGCTACCACTTGCGGGTAAGGGGAGTGCGGCTTTACGGCTCCGGAGGCCAAGTCATCGCCGAAACCAAGATTCAATTCAATCCGCCCATCAATTTCAGTGGCAAACCTTCCCTCATGACCATTTATTTCCGGGGAACGCCCGAATACGAACCCACGGAGGAACTGTTTTACTTGAAGCGCCTGGATTTCGACGTGAAGACCGGGGACTTTATCACGGAGGTGGCCAGCTGGATTTTCAAATCGGACATCTTGAACGCGCTGCGCAAAAAAGCGCATATTCCCATCGGGTCCGAACTGGATAAATTAAAGGAACGGATGAACATCGTCTTAAATTGCCAGGTGGGAAAACACAGCCGGCTCGTGACCCACGTGGACTCCTTTCGGGTTTTGGAGGCTCACGTGAACCGGGATGGTATTGAAGCCCAAATCTCATTGGACGGCACCGCCCAATTGCACCTGTTCAGCCACTGATGGAACACGCGAAAAAAGAGGGGCTCCTGGTCCCCAACGAAAAGACCTGGGGCTTTTTCCTGGCACTGGCCCTTTTGGCGGGTTTGGCGCTGCGCTTCGGCTTTCCCAACGACATCGAATACAAGGGCGACGAGCGTTTCATGTTCCAGACCGGCCAAGCCTTCCTCAAGAACCCGGTGCTTCCGCTCTTGGGTATGGGCTCGGGAATCGGAATCCGGAACCCCGGAATGAGCGTTTGGATATTTGACTGGCTATCGGAGGCCTTTCGGGTCAAGACCCCGCAGGAGCTGGCCCGGGCCGTGCAATGCCTGGACACTCTGGGCCTCTTGGCCTTAGCGCTCTTCGCCTTCAAAATTTTACCCCCGGCTGAAAGGGAGCCCTGGCGGTGGGCCACCGTCTTGGCGGCGGTCAATCCATTCGCCGTCCTCTTTCAACGGAAGATCTGGGCGCAAAGCACCCTTCCCTTCTTCGGCATCCTCTTTTGGATCGCTTGGTATTTCCGGCATAAAAGGCCGGGAGCCTTCTTTTGGGGACTGCTGGGAGCCTGCCTGGGCCAAGTCCACATGTCGGGTTTTTTCTTCGCCGGGGGCGTGTTCCTTTGGACATTCGTTAAGGATCGGGAAGTGAAGTGGGGGTCCTGGGCCGCGGGCACCTGCTTAGGAGGCATTCCTCTTGTCTACTGGGCGCACTATGTGGTAACCGCGCATCCCGGGAATGGATTCAATTGGCTGTATCTTTTATGGCCCTTGGACCCGCGTTATTGGTTTTTCTGGATCTCGGACTCCCTGGGACTGGGCCTGAATTACAGCTTGAAATTGCCCGAGTATCTGGATTTCATGCGCTATCCCCTGGTGGCGGGCCACGGCACCTATCTGGTAGCGGCCCTGCATCTTTTGATCCTCTTCATCCTGGGCTCGATCGTTTTTCAGGGGAGCCAAAAAGACCGCGTCTCTCCATCGGCGCAGGGGCCTGAAACCCGGGAAGCGATTCGAGTTTCCTTCTGGGGAGCGGGAATCTTGATGACCTTGGCCTGCTTTAAAATTTTCAGGCACTATCTGATCGTGACTTTCCCGATGGAGTGGGTGTGGTTTTCAAGCCTGGGGCTGCGGCGCGGGCCCTGGGGCGCCAAGGCCCTCATGACGGTTTGGATCGCCCAATTACTGCTTTCCCTCTCGTTCCTAGGCTATATCCATGTCAACAACGGCGACCCTCAGGGCGACTATGGGATGGCCTATCACGCCCAAACCCCGGGCCCGTCCGGATTTCCCGAACCTCCCTGAGTTCGCGAAACCCCGACTTACTCCACCTTTTCCAAATTCGCCATCTTGGCGATAAGCTGTTTTTTGCCGTGGTTGGGGAAAGAAACTGTGACCTTTAAATTATCCCCCGAACCTGACAGGGCGATGACCATTCCCTTCCCGAAAGCTTTGTGTTTGACCGTATCCCCCAAAAGAAAAGGCACCACGCCTTCCTCGTCCCATTCGGGATCTTTCAACTCATCAAATTCTTTTTTCGTATTGGCGACCTGGTAAAGGCCCGCTTGGGTCGCCACCAGGGTGGCGGCCTTGCCGGTGACTTGAAGCATGTCCTTCGGGATCTCGGCCAGGAACCGCGAGGGCGCCCGCCATTGAGCCGTTCCGTAAACATAGCGGCAGGCCGCGCCGGTCATGTAAAGAAGATCCATGGCCCGGGTCATGCCCACGTAACAAAGGCGCCGTTCTTCCTGCACCTCGTCATCCGACTCGATGGAATTGTTGTGGGGAAAAAGCCCCTCTTCCAAACCCGTCATGAACACAATCGGAAATTCCAAACCTTTGGCGTTATGCATGGTCATGAGCGTGACGGAATTTTTGTCGTCATCCAGCTTGTCCACATCCGCCACCAGCGACACTTGGTCCAGGTAGCCCTCCAAAGTCGGATTTTCGGCGCTCTGTTCATAATCGGCGACCGAGTTGACCAATTCCTTCAAGTTTTCCGCCCGCATCTTGGACTCCGGTGTGTCGTCGTGGGCGAGTTCGGTGAGATAACCGGATCTTTCCAAAACCGTCCTCACAAAATCCGAGGGTTTCGCGAGAAGTTTCTGCGCCACCAATTCATCCATCATCAAGACGAAAGATCCCAGGGCCTGGGTGATTTTTTTGCCGAAATCCCCCGTCGCCGCCGCCTGCCGGGCGGAGTCTAAAAGGGTGATGTCCTGCTGTTTGGCGCTCATTTCCAGTTTTTCCACGGTCCCGCTGCCGATGCCCCGGATGGGCACGTTGATCATGCGCCGAAGCGACACCGAATCCTGCGGGTTCGCCAATACATGCAGATAAGCCAAAAGATCCTTCACTTCCTTGCGGTCATAGAACTTGAGCCCCCCCACGATGACATAGGGAATGTTGTTGCGGCGGCAGGCGTCTTCCAGCACCCGGGATTGGGCGTTGGTGCGGTAAAGAATGGCCACGTGCCGGTATTTGCGGCCGGGTTCGCCCAGGCGCTGGTAAAGGGTCTTCATGACAAACTCAGCCTCGTCCTTGTCATCCTCGGCTTGGTAATAGGTGACGGACTCCCCCATTTCCCTAAGGGAAAAAAGCTCTTTTTCTTTGCGCTGGGAGTTGTTGCGGATGACCGATTGGGCCGTCTGGATGATGGACTTAGTGGAGCGGTAGTTTTGCTGGAGCTTGAAGACCCGCGCGCCCGGGAAATCATTCTCAAATCGCAGGATGTTGCGGATATCGGCCCCCCGCCAGCCATAAATCGACTGGTCCGGATCCCCGACCACATAGAGGTTGTTCAAGGGATGGCTGATGGCCGACACCAATTGGTACTGGGTCGTATTGATGTCTTGGTACTCGTCCACCATCACGTAATCGAAGCGCTGGCGGTAACTTTCCAAAACCTCCGGATATTGTTTGAGCAGGATCACCGCGTTGAACAAAAGATCATCAAAATCCATGGCGTTGTTTTGCTTAAGCTTGGTTTGGTAACGGGGATAAATCTGGGCGACTTTTTCCATAAAAATGCCCGCGGCCATTTCCTCATATTCCTTGGGGTTCTTCAACTCATTCTTGGCGGCGCTGATATAGGAATGAACCGCCTGGGGATGCACCTGCTTCTCGTCCCACTTCAAATCCCATAGGCATTCCTTGATGAGGGACTTCTGGTCCGAGTCGTCGTAAATGGTAAAACCCGAGCGGTAGCCCAGCTTCTCGCCGTGGATCTTGAGCATCTGCAGGCAAAAGGAATGGAAGGTGCCCATGAAGATGCCCTGGGCGCCCGAGCGGCCCACGAGGGCGACGATGCGGCCGCGCATTTCCTGGGCGGCCTTATTGGTGAAAGTGACGGCCATGATGCGGGACGGCGGGACTTTTTTTTCCTGGATGAGCCGCGTAATCCGAAAGGTCACGACCCGGGTCTTGCCCGAACCCGCTCCCGCCAAAATGAGCGCCGGTCCCTTGTCATGCAGGACGGCTTCCCGTTGTTCCTCGTTTAAATTGGCGTAAGGGCTGGTCATGATGTCCCAAAGTTAAGGTGGTAGCGGGCCGCCGTCAACCGGAGGCGATCTCTTAAAAACAAAAATCCCATCCAGCCGAAGGTGGATGGGACGGGGGATTTTCTTATAAATGAGCTTCAAATTCCAGGAACATCTTGCGGGCGGCTTAAAAACTTTTTTCGACGTAATTGCGGATAAATTGGCGGGTGGGCTCATCCAACACGATAAATTGTAAACCACAAAGCGCGCCGTTGGCCCAGGCGATTTTGGTGTAAATGTCGCTCATTTTACTTTTGGGGGATTGGAAATTGACTTTTAAAATTTTACCGGCGGAAACGGGCTCGGAAAGAAGCAGCCGCAAACCGCCTTCACTCACGTCCACCGACTTGACCATCAGCGAACTTTCGCCCACCTCATAAACATTTCCAGATTTGGACTCAAGAACCGGATGAACCACCACGGATTCCTTGAATTCGACTCTTTTGTGCTTTCGCCGCTCATCACCAGTGGACTTTTGGGCGTCTTGAGCCATTCGGTTTCACCTTAAAACAATTTTAAGCCAACGGAAGGCCATACCACCTAAGTACGTAAATTTTAGCCCTGTTTATGAACATAAAATACATAAAAAGTGTAACCAAGGTCTTTTTGCCTATTTTCGGAAAAAGACTACTTTTTGTAGATTTCGAGATAGCTGGCTTCCGGAACCCAGGAAATAGCCAAATAATTACCAGCCCAGTGATAAGGCACAATAGTTTTAAGGGGTTTTCGGTCCGAATCCAGCGCTCTTATCTTGAGGGACAAATCCTTGCCCGAATGGGCGATCAAAAGCTTGGCTTCTAAGGGCTCCATCAGCACCGGGGCTTGGCCTAGCGAAAGGACTTTGGTTTGATCCGCGTTATAAACCATACCGCTGTTTTCCATGCGGGTGGTGCCGGTTAAAAGAAGATGATTGGAAGTCTGGATGGCTTGGTTGGTCAATGAAATGAGCGAGATCACGCCAAACCAATTGGCGCTCTCCACTTGCCAAATATTTGATTTCAATTGCCGGTGGCTTAAAAAACCCGCCACGGCCTGGAAGCGGGGCGAGTCCACTTGAAAAAGACCGATGTTCCCCTGCCAGTTGATTTGTCCGCTGTCGGAAATAAACGACTTCAAAGGAACTTTGATTTTGGACTTGGTGGTCCCCAAAATATCGGTCTTAAGGGCTCCCTGCCCCGATTGGTGGGCCAAGGCGGTCAACAAAAGATCAGGCGATGGCGTGTCAGTCGTCGTTGGCAGGGCGTAGATTCTCCCAGGTTTTAAATCGCCCCGCAAATAGGCCAAAGCCATTGATGGTCCCTGAATATAGAGAAGTGGATTTGAGGCAATATCCATTCCCGGAACCATCACCTGTGCCGGCTCACCAATCCCAACTTCTTCCCCCACGCAACCTGCCCAACCCTGGAAAGCGGCCGCCGTGGACATCAGAAGGGGTACTTCCGTCAAATAGCTTTGGGGCCAGTTGGATTCCCAAAAAGCGAAAACAGGATTTTCAAACTGCCGTTGTTGAATCAATTGTTCCGGCAAAGAAGTCCCCGGTTGCATAAGTTGCGGGTCCGCCTGAATCGGAAAAGGGGTCTGCGCGCCGGGAGCAACCGGATTCCACGAAGCCGAAATGGTTTGAAAAAGATCGCCGGAGATCAAAGCCGGGTCCTTCCAAAAATCAAACGAGATAACCGTCGGTGTCGGCGTGTCCCGCGGCTCTTTCCAAGACAATCCCGGAATACAAAAATAAATCCCCTTTTCCTTCAATGCCGAAAAAAAATCCCGCAAGGCCTTCGAACTCAACTCCGGGGTCCGGGGCGTAAATTCGGTTGATACCTCGACTCCTATGCGAGTGGAATCCAAAACGACTAAATTAAAACCTTGTGAAGCCAGAAAATCCGCCGTTTTTTCAAGTCCGTTAGAATCCATCGAAAGCAAATCCATTGAAAGCCGCGTTCCCCAAAAGCGGGCGGGAGTTCCGTCGGCGAATACCAATGAAGTTCCCTTCGCCGCCACGGCGCCGTGTTTCCCGGCGGGCGCGTCCAATAGGTAACTCAAATCCAAAGCCGGGGCCTCCGGATCGTCCGAATGGACTAAAGGAATCCACCCTTTCATATCAGTGACTGATGTTTCCTCAGGCTTTGGTGAGACGGTTGAGATGGGAATTTCTTTATCCGAGGCGGTTACGGCGAATAAAAGCGGGACCGGCATCTTCGACAGGGACTTAAAAATAACGCTTCGGATGGATTTCTCCGGCCTTGGGTTTTTCCAGGTGAAAAGGTTCATGCCCATCGTGGAATTTTTATAGCGGTACCACCAGGCCAAAACACTTTCAGCGGTGTCGTCCGCGCCCCAAAAATTCGTGAATTCCCGGCCCACCCTTAAAGGCACCACTTGGTTTTGGCCGTCGTCGTACAGGATTTCATATTGGGCCACGGCGATTTTGTCGGAAGTTCCACCCCAGTGGCAGGTCTGCAGAAAATAAAGGTTCGAGATTCCGCCGCCCGGGCCCTGCAGGGTCACCGCTTCGGGAAAATCAGGCCGCTCCCTCCCCTTCAGGGCGACGAAGGACCGGCCTTGGTTTTTCGCCGGATCCATCAGCCTGAAAGGCACTCCGCGAAAAGTCTGGGGACCGGAGGGAAATTCGGCCAAACCGTTTTTTTGAACGCTGTCCTCGGCCCCCGGAAAAGAATTGTCGAAAGAATCCCCGGGACCGCGGTTGGCCGCGGCCGACAGATCAAGAAAACTCACCCCGCCCCAAGCCGGCGCGAGCCCCAGGCCCCAAAGCAAACTGAAGGCCAGCCATCCGGAGCATTTCATCGTTCTTTAGGCTTTTTTGTGGTTGCGGTAATACCGGGTGATGATTTCAATGACTTCCTCGTGGGTATCCGCCAGTTCAAACAGGTCCATATCGTGACGGTCGATATATTCATGCTCCCGCATGATGGTTTCCCGGATCCAGTCCAGGCCTTTTTGCCAGTAAGCCCGGTCCACCAGAATGACGGGAAAAGGATCGATTTTACGGGTCTGGATCAGGGTCAAGGTCTCAAACATCTCGTCCAAGGTGCCGAATCCCCCCGGCATCACCACGACCGCCGAGGTATAGCGAAGAAACATCACCTTGCGGATGAAAAAATAATGAAAGCTCACCGGCAGGTTCACATAAGGATTCACCTTTTGCTCAAAGGGAAGCTCAATATTACAACCTACGGATTTTCCACCGGCTTCATAAGCGCCCAAATTGGCCGCTTCCATCATGCCGGGCCCCCCGCCCGTGAGGATGGAATATCCTTTTTTGGAAAGACCGAAGGCGATTTTTCGGGTCAATTCGTAGTCCGGGTGCTCCGCATGGGTGCGGGCGGAGCCGAAAATAGTCACCGCGGGCCGGATATCGCGGAGATTCTCAAATCCTTCCACGAACTCCGACATGATTTTGAACATCCGCCAGGTATTGTTCTCATCGTGCTCGCGGAATTCATTGGCGATAAAGGGGTTGTTATTGGCCGGTCCCTTCACTTTCGTGAAATCACGGGAGCCCTTACGGTGCTCTTTTTTCGATTTGGCTTTGGCTTTTACTTTGCGTCGAATTGGCATGGGGAGCCTCACAGGTTATTAAATGATTCAAATTTAAAAACTAGTTTTTCAACCGATGACAGCCGCGGACTTGGCTTGAAGGCCGTCCTGAATCCGCAAAGCGTGATCGGTAATGAGAGGCGGCAATTTCCCCGTGGAGAAATACCGGATCTCGCTGGTTTCATCGCTGGAAGTTATTGTACCACCGGTAATCTCGCACAAAAAGGATACCCGCACCGTATGCCATTCGGGCCCCTGGGCGATATGCAGGGAGTTTTGTGGATCCGAATAGACGCCGACCAAGCGGACCACGTCCGCCTTCAACCCGGTTTCCTCGAACAATTCCCGGACGCAAGCCTGCGCCAAAGTCTCGCCCAGGTCCACGTGGCCGCCCGGAATGCACCAAAGGCCGTTGTCCGTCCGCTTGGCCAAAAGCACTTCCCCTTGGCTGTTGAAGACCAACGCGTTCACTGCCAGCTTGGGGGTTTGTTGAGGCTTGTGGGTCAAACCAAATCCTTTTCAACACAGAATGAACAGAGTTAAAGTCAAACTCTTGAGAGTCTTACTCTGAGAAACTCTGTGCCACTCCGTGTTTCAAGATTGTCGGAAACGCCTAGAAACAAAAAATCCCACCCCCCTTGCGGGAGATGGGATTGGAAAGCTTTTCGAATTAACGCTTCGAGAATTGGAAGCGGCGGCGGGCCTTCTTGCGCCCGTACTTTTTGCGTTCCACCATGCGGGGATCGCGGGTGAGCATCCCGGCCACCTTCAAGGGCTTGCGCATCTCGGAGTCAATTTTCAACAAGGCCCGCGCGATGCCGTGGCGGATGGCTTCGGCTTGACCCGTCACGCCGCCGCCGTTCACGTTGACGAACACATCATATTTGTTCAAAGCCGTCACCGTCTCCAAAGGAGAGCGAAGAACCGCTTGTTTCTGGTCGGGGAAAAACTTTTCCACCGGCAATCCGTTGACCACGAATTGGCCCTTTCCGGGTTTCAACGTAACTCGGGCGACGGAAGTTTTCCGGCGGCCCGTGGCGATAAATTGTTCCTTAGCGGCTGGCACTGGTTAAGTCTCCTTACTTTTTAGATGCGAAATCGAGAACTTGCGGAACTTGGCTTTCGTGGGGATGGGTTTCGCCCGCGTAAATCTTAACCCGGGTGAACATCTTCGCCCCCTGGGAGGTCTTGGGCAGCATGCCCTTGATGGCGTATTCCAAAATGCGCTCAGGCTTCGAGGTGCGAAGCACCTTGTAGGTTTCGGTGGACAATCCGCCCGGACGGCCCGAGGTGCGGTGATGGGATTTGGTTTCCCACTTGCGTCCCGTGAGCACGATCTTGTCGGCGTTGATGATCACCACATGATCACCGTTTTCCAAATGCGGCGTAAAGGTCGTTTTGTGCTTTCCACGCAACACGGCGGCCACACGGGAAATTAAACGGCCCAGCACCTGATCCTTCGCGTCGACAAGCCACCATTTACGGTTGATGTCCTTGACGGTGGGGAGATAAGTCTTTTGAAGCGTCATAGCATTACCTTCGTTTCTGTCTAATAGAGATACAAGGGCCTGAATTATATGGTTTTTAATGGACCTGTCAAGAACAGAAATAGGGGAATAACCCAGTTAACTCCCTAATTTGAGCGGGTTTTGGAGCCGGATTAAGGCCAAATTTTTAGGGTTTTTAGAGGCATTTGGAAGGCATTTATCGAAGTCGGGGAATGATTGTGGCGGTTGCGGAGGGCCTTTCCTCGGGGTCTTTAGTCCGTCATCGGATTGGCACTTATTAACGTCACCAGAACCGTTAATAAAGCTCCGGACCGCCACAATGATTTTAATGACTTAGCTAGGAGAAGATATGAAAAACACAGCGATTAGCGCTTACAAGCTTATGGAGATGTTTCCAGACGAAGAGGCAGCGAGGAAGCATATTGAGGCCCGCAGATGGCCAAATGGACCTATTTGCCCGTGCTGTTCGGAGACTAAACGCATTGGCATCCGTAAGCGTGGCTACTACCACTGTAATGCCTGTTTGGTTGATTTCACTGTGAGAACTGGCACCCTCTTTGAGCGGTCTCACGTTCCATTAAATAAATGGTTGTTTGCAATGTACCTCCTAGTGACTTCAAGGAAAGGCGTTTCATCAATGCAACTGTCTAAAGAAATCGGAGTCACTCAAACAACGGCTTGGTTTCTTTTGAGTCGTATTAGAGAAGCATGTGCTGGTGATCCTTCCCTACTTTTAAGTGGCACTGTTGAGATTGATGAAACTTATGTTGGTGGCCTTGAAGCAAACAAGCATCAAAGTAAAAGGATTCATGGTGGTGGTTCTATCGGAAAAACAATTGTTGTTGGAATGCGGGAACGCAAAGGCCGTACTAAAGGCGTAGTGGTTGATGAAATCAACGCCAAAGAACGATTTGAAACCATTACCAAAAATATTGAAGCGGGTTCAATTTTGAATACCGATCAATTCCCAGGATACAAATATCTCAAGAGCCAATACACGATTGAGAAAATCAATCACGAAAAAGAAGAGTATGTTCGTGGCGACGTAACTACCAACGGAATTGAAAGCGTTTGGGCAGTTATGAAGCGTGGTTTGAATGGAGTCTATCACCACGCCTCCAAGAAACACCTTTCTCGATACGTAAATGAATTTGCATTTCGTCTTAGCGACGGCAACGTTACCAGGACTAGCATGGAACGTTTAGCCAGTCTTCTTGATTCTTCCATTGGCAAGCGGCTTACCTACAAGCGTCTGATCGGGGCGCAAGAATGACCAAAAAAGTTAAAGAGGAATTAGAAAAGTTAAACAAGGTTTTGGATGCGATTTTGAAATTCGGAAACAAGGAACCCAAAAAGAAAAAGAAGGATACAAAAAAATGAGAGTGTACTGGTACAACGGCGGTTTAAAATTTGAACCTGAGTCAAAGGAAGAATGGAAAGCCCTGGAGGTAATGCGCAAATCTCTCGAAACGGTCAAATTCGAAAGTAGTCTTATTACCCCTCCAGGTATCCCTCAATATCAAAGCTCCGAGGATGAGTAATCAAATGTCTTTGATGTTATACATCGAATGGCGACTACTCCATCCGTCTATGTTTCCAACTAAAAGCCTATCGTTATCATCCGGGAAATTGCCTTTTAGAGCATCGAAAATTTCCGAGGTTCTTTGGTCAGATTTAAGAGCCCAAACCGATTCTTGAACTCGTTTGGCACCTAGACTTTTCAAATCTTTGAATAGGTCTTCGTAATAATCTTCATCTTTTTGCGCGAGGTCATAACAAATAAAGAAGGTTGCCATTTTCAAACTCCTTTTATTTAACTGATGAGGCGGAACTGCCCACATTCGTATCAATGTCAGCATCATCGGCAACATCAGAACCGGAAGTAACGGGACTTCCGTAACTCGTAACAGGAGAAACGTTAGGTTGGGTTACAATCAGTTCCAATGTGTTTCCAAAAGTATAATTTACCGGGAGTGAATAGGCTTCATTAACTTGAATGTAGGTAAATTGTCCTTGTGGTATCGAAACGACCGTAGTTGCTTGGTAATTCGAAGACAGCCCCAAAGATACAGACCCACTAAGACATAAGCCTGTTCCGCCGGGGCAAGACCCCCATAAAAGTATGGCGCTGTAGCTGGGTTCACTTGTAGTTGGATATTGAGAATTGGCAACGATTGTAACCGGAATCATCGTGTAGATAGAGGTAGGTGTGGGTGTCGTAGTCGTGGTTGGAGTGGTTGTTGGTGTGTATGTACTCGTAGCTACGGTTTGAGGTGCAGATGGTACCGGATGGTCTATGCTACAAGCTAAAGGTAGTGAGCCAATAAGGGATAGTATTAGGACTACTATATATTTGCCCATGTTTAGCCTATTCAAGTGGTTTACGAACGTAAACAAAGTTTACAAGGGTGAACGTATAAGGCAAGACAAAAATCTATAGTTTTTGGCATGTCAAACTATGCGAAAAAAGCAGTTAAAAACCTAAGAAGAATGATTGTGAACAGCGGCCAAAGCTCTGAGAAGGTAGCTTTCGGGGCGGGAATATCAAAAGCCACTATCCACAATTACCTTAACGGCAAAAGGATACCAACTATCCCGGTTTTGGAGAAAATAGCCGATTATTTGAAAGTCGATTTTGGGGAGTTTTTTAAATGACTTCGGGGGGGCTTTAGCCCTAAGACAACAAGTCTACAGATAATCTATACCGAGCTTTCAGCAACTTTCAAATCATCTGAATCGGGATTTAGAAAACCCATATAAGCGTCCGAAAGATAAATGGCAACAAACTTTTGAGGAATCCGATATTTGGTTGCAACGTCTAACAAATTTATACTTTTTTGAGATTTGATTTTTAACCGTTCAGAATATGGAAATAAAAATTCCATTGCAGCTATTTCAGCCATCAACTCAGAAACGCCCGGAAGATAAATACTATCGTCATCCCCGTCCCCCGGCATTATTTGAATCAGCTGTTCTAGGTGAGCATACAAATTTACGCTTCTATACTCTTGGCCGTCCAAAACAACTTGGAAGAGTTCCTTACATAAAATGAATCGTTGCCAGCAGGGATTGAGCGCCGGATGTAAATTAATTTCATAACTTCCATCTTCGATCACTAAGCACAAGCCACCGCATAGTTCTTTTAACTCTTCCGGCACAGCTTCAACGTCATAGACACGAATGCTTTCCTCTAAATCCCGGGCGCAAACACTACCCAAAACATCGACATTTCTCTCGAACCCAGGATCGCCATCTCCCCAGGTTTGATATTTATCGAACATCTCCTTTGCTTTTTCTAAACAAATTTTTAAATGTCGATAGGTAATCTGTCTCATAGGACGCCCCAAATACGGTATTTTAAACAAAAAAAATGGGCTCTTACATTTAAGAGCCCATCAATATCAAGGATACGGGTTCTAACTTATTTGGATTTATTGCTCCCAAATTCTTTCTTGAGAGTTCGTTTTCCGTCCAAGATTGCTCTAAGAAAAGTTGCGGCAGCAGCGGCAACTTTATTCGTAGAAGCTTCTCCGGTGGTAGAAACAAAAAACTTCACATCCTTAACTCCACGAGCTTTGAGTTCACTTTGGATTTGATCTAACTGTTCTTTTTCGTTCATGTTTAGCTCCAGAATCTTAAACAGATTGTTTTATAGATTAAAAATTAAAGGTTACTTCTAAATGCCAAAATTGGCCTGAGTCAAAGAACAGGCATTATAATTACAGGTATTTTGATGTCAAGCAATGGGGTATACAAACGTAACTCTTTATCTTCCATTCCATCATACTTAATGATTATTTAAGACTTTTAGACCAAAAATTTAAGGCTATTTAAAGGGAGCTTTCTGTGAGTTTTTAGGGCCTAATTTAAAGGGGTTTATGGATTTAGGGAGTTAACTGGGTAAATCCCAGAAATAGGCCAAATAAGGGAATAGAGGGGCCCTTTAGCGGAGCCTTAAGCGGCCATGAATCATGGAAAAAGTGACGGGGCGTTGGTTTTGAATCACGGCTTGATAGGGGTCTTTTTGACCCCGCCGCGGGGCCGGAATGCCGATGAGATCGGCGAAATAGCCCGGTTTTATCCTCCCTAAGGTACGGCCCTCCCCTAAGGCCTGCGCCGGTTTAACCGTCACCATGGAAAGGATCTCCTCGGCACCCACCTTGGGGTGCGCGCCTTGAAAAAGCCTCATTTCACGGAACAGGGACAAAGACCGGTTGCTGGCCAAGCTATCCGTCCCCAGGCAGACTCGAATCCCCAAGCGGCGCATTTTTTCAAATTTAAACCGGGAATGGTTAAAAAAGTCGTGGCTCCCCGGGCAGTGAACAACGCTTACCCGGTTCTTGGCCAGAAGCCTTAAGTCCTTTTCCACTACTTCGTTGAGATGGACCGCCAGGTCCAATTTAGGAAGCCAGCCGCACTCGTTTAAGTATTGAACCGGCGTGGTGCCGTGGGGAAGGTTCCAATCGGGGTTTAAAACCTTGATGCGATCCGCCATCGGGCCTTTTCCCCGCTTAAAAAAAACGGACTCTTCCCGGCTTTCCGCCACATGCAGGGTGGTCAAACAATGGGCCCGCGAGCCCACGTATCGGCCCGCCAAAAGAAGAAGTTCCTTGGAAACGGTGAAAGGCGTGTGGGGGCCGATGCCCCAGCGGAATGTTTCCGAATCCGGGAGCCCGGAAGTCAAACGCTTCATCCGTTCTTGGAAGCTTTTCCAAACCGCGTCCGGCTTGGGCTGGGCCACATCCAAAAGCTCCAAAAAAGCGAAGGCCCGCAGGCCCGACTTGGGAAGCAATTTAAAACTTTCCCCACTGGTGGAAATGTCGCAAAGCGTTGTCGTGCCATGGGCCAGGCTTTCCTGGATCCCGGATTTGACCGACTTGTGAAAATCGGCCGTTGTGGCCAGCCGGCTCTTGCCCGCCATCTCCCTCAGCCACTCGCGGAAGCTTCCCTTAAAAGGAACCTTTCCCTTGAAGGCGGTAAAGTCCAAGTGGCAATGGGCGTTGATGAGGCCGGGCAAAAGAATCGTGTCGCCCAGATCCAGGGCGCGAACCGGCGGCTGGGAATAAAAATCCTTCCGGCGTCCCACTTGCAGGATCCGGCTGCCTTGAACCAGCACAAAACCATCCTCGATGGGTTTCGAGCGGTCCAAAGTTAAAAGGGTTTTGGCGAATAAAACCAAACGTGGTTGCATAAGACTAGGGTACACGCAATTCAAGGGTCGATTCAAAAGGAATCGCAGAACCTTGTCCAGCCAGTCTTGACCCCGGCAGGGGGAATGGGATAATAGCCGTCGACTTTCATCTTTTTAACCCATGGGAACAATGCTCGACAACAAGCTGCAGAAGACCCTGTTTCACCTCACCAGCCTGGTCACCACTTGGTTTCCCCGATCAGGGGCCTGGTTTTTTAACCATACCTTGACGCCCATCGTGGGTAACCGGCTTTTGGTCAACCACACCCTGAGGAAAAACCTTCAGGCCATCCAAAAAGTTAAAAAATTCGAGCGAATTCTCGTCATCCCCGACGTCCATATCGGCGACGCCATCATGATGCAGGCCGCCGTCAGCGCCTTCCGCGACTTTTTCCCCACCGCCCGGATCGACTACGTCATTAAAAAGTCGATCGCCTGCTTGATTGAGGGAAATCCCGACATTTCCAACCTTTATCCGGTCTTTACGGGAGCGCCCTATCCCAACGCGGCCGATGTGGCGGAAGTGCAAAAACTGGTGGCGGAAAACCACTATGACCTTTGCTTTAATTGCAGTCCCTTTTTCGAAAACAGCCGCCTTTTTCCCGAAGGCCAAGCCATCATGAATTTTATGACCGTGGCTCCCCAATTGGTGCGCAACGACATCGACCAGACCGGGATCAATCACTTTTTGTTTCAATCCTACGAATTTCCCCACAAATTGCTTTCAAGCCTTGGAAAACCCCAAAGAACCGACGCCTTTACCGGCGTTCCCTTGACCCTTTCGGATAAATCCTTTGAGGAAGCCAAGGACTTTTTGAAGTCCAACGGGATCGCTTTGGATAAACCCATCTTTTTCCTGAACCCCGACACCGCTTCCCCCTTCACCCGCATCCCCTTTGATTATCAATTGGCGATCCTAAAGCATTTCGCGCAAATGGATCTGTCGGTTTTATTGGGAGCAGCCTTCACGGCCAAAGATATTGAAAAGCGGCTTTGGGAAGGTTTGAGCGAGGACGAGAAAAAGAAGGTGGTTATCGTCCCCACGGGACTTTCAATCGACGGCTATTGCGCCCTCATCGACTTTACCGACGTTTTTCTCTCCGGCGACACAGGGCCCCTGCATATGGCGGCCGCCCGGAAAGTCTCCAAGTCGGGAAATGTTAAATTCCGGAATAAAACTTTCGTGATTTCGGTCTTCGGCGCCACCCCGCCCCGGATGTCGGGATACGACTCCACCGACCCCTTGTTTCCGCCGGCGAACCAGGACGTTATTTCGAGGACCTATGTCTCCGAAAGCCCCTGCCGCAATATTACGTGCGTCAACAAGATGGCCAAGACCTGCCAAAAGGTAAGATGTTTTGAGGTGTTAGACGTCGACAACATCTACCGGGACGTGGAAACCTACCTGCGGGGATTAAGCGCGAACAAAATTTAGCAATGATGCCCCGGGACCCCACGAGAAGTTAAGGAGTCCCGGGACAATGCCGCTCTCTCTTAACTCCTATATGGAAGAGCGGCGCGCACGCGGATAAATGCCGATGACTTCCCTCAATCTCTGATTTTTCGACCTTAAAACCCGCGTTCATCAATGCCAATTGCCTTCGATGTTTCTACTTCGTCACGTATTCCTTCATCTTCTCGAATTTATCGTAGGGCTTTCGGTCCGTCGAGAGCCGTCCTTTGGTTTTCAAAACCTTCAGTTCCTCGTTCGTCGGCTGGACCAAAAAAGAGACGGCGTTAAATAGTCAAACGTAACGCCCTTCTTTCTCATTTTTTGAATGTTGGACTCCATCGTTTTGATCGAGATCGGGGCGGATGACGCCATCCGGTAGGTCCATCCCATCCCAAAGCAAGGCATGTCCACCCGGGCGGTGAGGATATTGGGAAAAACCGAGTGGAAGGTTTTATAGATGGTGGCGAAGGATTCGGGGAACAAATAATAGTTGTCCGTATGGATCGCGATCAGGCCCTTGGGATTCAGCTTCCCTTTACAAGTTTTATAAAATTCCTGCGTGTAAAGCATCTTGGACGGCCCGTGGGGCTCGGTGAGGTCGATGATAAGCACGTCGAAAGTCTCGGGCTTATTCTCCAGCCACTTGCGGGCGTCCTCGTAAATAATCTCAACCCGTTTGTCCTTCAGGCATTTCTCAATCTCGGGATAGTGCTTGCGGCAAAAATCCACCACACCCTTGTCGATCTCCACCATCAAAATCCGCTTCAACCCCTTAAACTTGACCGCTTCCTCGATGGCGAAACAATCCCCGCCGCCGATGATGCAGATGCTTTCAGGGTTTTTATGCGCTAAAAGCGGCGCCGAGACCAGGTATTGGTGGTAGCGGTTCTCATCGCCGCGGCTGATCTGGATCTTGCCGTCCAGAAACAATAGGGTTCCGAAAGTCTCGTTCTCGAAAATCTCCATGGACTGGAAAGGGGTCTGGCCCCGGTAAAGGGAACGGCCTTTATAAACATGGCCAAAGGTATCCGTGGTCCATTCGGTCTTGATTGCCATCTTGGGTTGCTCCTTGCGAAAGTTGGGGGGGATTATACACAAAACAAAAAAAGCTTCATGTTCATTTAAAGTAAAACTTGGGGCCTGGTCGCAGACCGGGCCTCATCCCAGACACCATCCCTCAGCTTGGGCTGTGGGGTCCAAGCTCGGCTTGGGCATGGTCCAAGCTCGGCTTGGGAAAAGGCGTACCTTGAGGGTTTAGACGCTCGAGCCAGCCCTTAGGGGGCTGCGGCCGATTAAGCCTTCGGGACTCGGCCGGAAGTAGCCGTAATGGTGGAATGCATGCCGCCCCGGGTGGCGAAAACGCCGGTGACCCGGCACCATTTGGGCTTGGCGGCCGAGGTGAAATCCCGGAGCATGCGGTTCACCGCGTTCTCATAAAAGATACCGATATTGCGGTAGGCCAGGATATAGCCCTTGAGTGACTTGAGTTCCAGAACACTCTTCACGGGCTCGTATTCCAAAATAATGGTTCCAAAGTCGGGCAGGCCGGTTTTCGGGCAGACCGCCGTGTATTCGGGAATCTCGATGCGGATGGTATAGCCCGGATATTGGTTGGGAAAAGTTTCCACGATGGGCAGCTTGATCTTGATCCCGGATTTGGCGTGGCTTTCGTTGTAATCTTTCACGTATTTTTTTCCTTTTTCATTTTAAAATCATTCCCTTCGCGCTGAAAAAATCATTTGAAACATTGCCATGGACTGATAACGGCTGATTTCTCATGTTTAAAATATCAGCCGTTATCAGTTTTCATCATTGTTTCATTCGTTTTCGTTTACTTCTTCGGGCGGCCGTAATCGGGTTGGGCGGTGTAGTCGCGAAAGCTCATCACGTTGCCCCAGGGATCCGCGGTCTCAACGAGCCAACCCGTGGCGATGAGCAGGGGCTCCCGGACGAACTGGGCGGTTTTGGCTTTCAACTCGGGCAGCAAGGCCGTGACATCCTCCACCTCCAACCAAAGCCGGGAGGTTCCCTTCCCGGGAACGGGCGGAGGCTCGGTGGTCACCAGCAGTTTGGGAAAATCCGTCCCCAAAAGGAAAACCGTGACGCCCAGTTCATTGGATCTAAACTGAACTTGAAATCCCAGGTTCTCGTAATAACGGGTCCCCTCGTTGAGGTCCGCCACATGGAAGGCGATGAGGTCGACGCCCCGGATTTTCATGGCCTTAGTTCACCAGGTTATAAAAAGTATCCCGCTGGTGCGGTTCATAACCCATTTCGGTGATCAGGCGGCGCATTTCCTCAACGCTCATCAGGTACCGCAAGCCCGTGGACGCGACCACGTTTTCCTCCAACATGATGCTTCCCAAATCGTTGGCGCCGTATTTGAGGCCCAATTGGCCGATCTTTTTGCCCGGCGTCACCCAGGAAGCCTGAAGGTTCGGCAGGCAGTGGTTCAAAATCACCCGGGCCAAGGCCAGGGTTTTTAAATATTCCATGCCGCTGGCGCTCTTGAGCCCCAAGCTTTCGTTGCCCGGCTGGTAAAGCCAGGGAATGAACCCTAAAAAGCCGCCGGTTTCTTCCTGCACCTCGCGGACCCTGAAAATATGCTCCACCCGTTCTTCCACGGTTTCCACGTGGCCGAACATCATGGTGGCGGTTGATTTCATGCCCAGCGCGTGCAGGTCCCGCATCACGTTCAACCATTCGTCCGTGGAGGCCTTGAGCGGCGCGATTTCTTTGCGGACCCGGTCGACCAAAATCTCAGCCCCGCCGCCCGGCATGGAATCCATGCCCGCCTCGCGGAACTTGATCAAAATTTCTTTTACCGGCATCCGGAAAGTCTCGGCGAAATGGACCAATTCCGAGGGCGAAAAAGCGTGCAGGGTGACGTCCGGATGGGTGGTTTTAATCTTGGAGAGCATGTTCAGGTACCAGTCCAGCGTCAGGTCCGGATGGTGCCCGCCTTGCAAAAGAATCTGGGTACAGCCCTTTTCCTTGGCCTCGGCGATTTTATGCAGAATCTTGTCGGCCTCATGGACGTAACCCTCGTTATGGCCGGGCTCCCGGTAAAAAGCGCAAAATTTGCAAACCGTCACGCAAACATTGGTGTAATTGATGTTGCGGTCGATCAAATAAGTGGCGATCTTATCGCCCCGGGACCGCACCTTCAGCGTGTCGGCGATGGATCCCAAGTCGTTCAAGCTGGATTGCTGGTAAAGTTCCAGCGCTTCCTGCCGGTTCACCACATGGCCGTCGAGAATTTTTTCTTGCAGCGTTTCCAGGGAAGCCGTGGTCATGATAGGAGCCCCTCTTCTTTTAATAGCCGCTGAAATTCAGCGTGGCCCTGTTGCTCGGCCGGGCCATAGTTATAATCGATGCTTTTTTCCAAGTAGGCCTTGGCGTCCACGCGTTTGAACTGCCAGATCCCTTGATATTGATTGGTGATTTCTTCCAGGTGCTGGAGCCCCTGGGCTTTCGCTTCTTCCAACTGTTCCTTCAACTCCGCCGCGATTTCCTGATTTCGCGCCATCCAAACAGCGAAGACAAAAGGCTGGCCCGTATAACGGGACCATTCTTCCCCTAAATCAAGTACCGTCATGCCCGAGGGAGCCGCGGTCAGGGCCTTGTCCCCGAATTCCAGGGTCGCTTCCCAGGGCTTGGTCTGGCCGGGGTGAAAGCTTTTCATGTCCACGGGCTTCACCTCCAAATCCTTCACGCCAAACCAGCGCTTCAGGATTAAACGGGACAGCAGCACGGACGTTTGAGAGCGGTCATCCACGAACAAGCGGCGGATGGATTGGGGTGCGCCATTGACTAATAGCCTCACGCTTTTAACCGCGCCCTTGGAGCCGATGGCTCCCGCGGGAACGATCACCAGTTCAGGATTGAGAAAGCTGGCCGCGATGGGAGCCAAAGCGATGTCGAGCGACCCTTCTTTTAAAGCCTTCCCCATGGCGTTGGGCGCCACTTGGGATAATTGATGGATCTGGGCCAAACCCCAAATCAGGGGCTGGGCGTTTAAGAATGGCACCACTCCGATTTTTCGGGACCGGACATTTTTTCTAGCGGGAGGGGCTTCAACGACAACCGGGGCCGCGGCCGGCACGGTGGAATCAGCGGGGGGCGGTGTTAGGGTTGTTTCAGACATAATTTCCTCTTTGAGCAGATTAAAGTAATCACCTACACCTGTTCACCACCAAGACACAAAGACACCAAGAAAAACTTTGAACGTCGATTATTTTTTCCCCAAAAGACTTCCTTGGCGTCTTGGCGGTAAAAGCCTTTTAGACTACAGCCGTTTCCGGCATGGGCTTCAGTTCCCGATAAAGCGTGTCCCGTTCCACGGGCATCCGGCCCGCTTCCCGAATCACGGCCCGCAAAGCCTCGACCGTCATAATCTCCGGCGTATCGGCGCCGGCCATGTGGTAAATCTTTTCCTCAATCACGGTTCCATCCACGTCATCCACCCCATAGGAAAGCGACAACTGCGCCAACCGGATGCCCAGCATGATCCAGTAGGCTTTGATATGAGGGAAATTATCCAGGTAAACCCGGCCGATCGCCAGGGTCTTCAAGTCTTCCATGCCGCTGGGCCGCGCGAAATGATCCATGGCCGTATGGTCGGGGTGAAAGGCCAGGGGGATAAAGGTCTGGAACCCGCCGGTTTCATCCTGCAGCTCCCGCAGGCGCCTCATATGGTCCACGCGGTGGTGGTATTTCTCAATATGGCCGTAAAGCATGGTGGCGTTGGTCTTGAGGCCCAGCTTATGGGCCGTACGGTGAACCGCGATCCATTGGTCCGCGGTGGCCTTCTCGGGGCAAATTTCCTCGCGGACCTCGGGATGAAAAATCTCGGCGCCGCCGCCGGGCATGGAGTCCAATCCCGCGGCCTTTAAACGGGTCAATATCTGCTCGTAGCTCATATTGTATTTATCGGCGAAAAAATTAATCTCAACGCCCGTGAAACATTTCAAATGCACGGTGGGGACGTTCTTTTTCAACAGGCTCAGCATTTGCTCGTACCATTCCAGCTCATAAGTCGGGTGAAGCCCGCCCACGATGTGAAGCTCGGTGATGTGTTCCTTCTCAACCGCCTCTTTGGCCTTTTGGACGATCTGTTGGTGGGTGAACTCAAAAGCCCCTTCTTCCCCCTCAAAGCGGGAGAAGGCGCAAAACTTACAGGACGTGGAACAAACATTGGTGTAATCGATGTGGCGGTTGATGTTGTAGTAGGTGTTATTGCCGTTTTTGCGCTCGCGGACCAGATTGGCCATGGCGCCCAGGGTGTAAAGATCATTGGTCTCGAAAAGACGCAAGGCGTCCGCGTCCGTAATACGGGTTCCCGCCTCGACCTTTTCGTAAAGGTCCCGGATCGGCGACTGTTGGATGGATTTCTTTAAAACCATAGGCTCGCTCCCACGATGACGAGGAAAATAACCGAAACCCATCCGTTCAAGCTCAAAACGTCGATGGGCAGGACGAACTCCCCGCTTTTACGGTCCCGTTCATAGGTGAAAATTCTCGAATGCTGATAAATCAGGAAAACGCCGATCAAGGTAAGCCCGTAAATATAAATGGGGCTTAACTGCGCCAGAACCCCGAAACCGGCCAGAAATCCCAACATGGCGAAATGCAGAATTCGAGACGCCCTCAAACTGGAGCGAATGCCCCAACGCTCCGGCCAGGAATGAAGCCCATGGGTTTTGTCAAAGGCCACGTCCTTGATGGCGTAAAGAATGTCAAAGCCCGCCACGAAACAAAGCACACCCAGTAAAAGAAAAAAGGGCGCGGCGTCAATCGTTCCCCGGGCGGCGATCCAAGCCCCCATGGGCGCCAGCCCCAAAGCCAGCCCTAAGACCAGGTGACAAAGCCAGGTATAGCGCTTGGTTTGGGAATAAAAAAAGATGATGAAAAGAGCCAGCGGTGACAATTTAAACGCCAATCCCCCAATGAAATAACAGGCGGCCAAAAAGCCGGCGGCGGACAGCCAGGTCAATATCAAAACGTGTATCTTTGAAATTTTGCCTGAGGGGATTTCCCGGTTCTGGGTCCGGGGATTTAAGGCGTCCATATCCGCGTCCACGACCCGGTTGTAGGCCATCGCGGCGGTGCGGGCGAAAAACATGGCCAAAATAACCAGCAAGGTCAGATGCCCGGAAGGTTGATGACGGGTCGCCACCAAAAGGCTCGCCAAAGCGAAAGGCAGGGCGAAAACCGAATGGGACAAAACAATCAGGTTGGACCAGTCTTTGAGTTGCTTGAGCATTTCTTCCCTTTCCCGTCTTCGCTGCGCTACGCCGGGCATGCCCGTCACGTACAGCGTTATATTCCCTGGACTCTACGAGCTATATCTAACACATCGGTTTTTGGCTTTAAACGAAGCCGGACCTGCCCGGCGCAGCGCTTTTCGCCTTTGGGCGAAGCGGGGAGATTATATTCAAAAGCCCGCCCCCAAGGCACCCCCGGCGGCTTTGTTTTTTAACTTATTTTTCGTTCGGAAGCTTACGGGCTTCCTCGGCCCGCCAGCGTTTGGCGACCTCAGCCTGGATCCCGGCGTGGTCGTAAACCCGGGCAATCACCGTATCGGCCAAATCCTCGATCGTTTTGGGTTGTCCGTAAAAGCTCGGGTTGGCCGGAATCAGATGGGCGCCCGCCAAGGTCAAGAGTTCCATGTTTTTGATCTGGATCAGCGACAGGGGCGTTTCCCGTTGGACCAGGATGAGCCTCCGGCGTTCCTTTAAAAAAACCTCGCCCGCCCGGGTGATCAGGTTATCGGCGATCCCATGGGCCAGCTTGCCTAAAGTCGCCGTGGAACAAGGCACCGCCACCATGGCCTCGAATTTGTTGGAGCCGCTGGCCACGGGAGCCGTCAGGTCTTTCTCATCCCACTCTTTGACGTGCGGCGGCAGGTTCAATCCCCCTTCATGCGAAGCCACGATTCGGGCGGATGATGACACGCAAGCATGCACTTCCCAATCGTCATAGGGAAGGTGCTGGAAGAAGCGCCGGGCATAGAGTGTGCCGGAAGCCCCGGTGACAGCGATAAATATTTTTTTCATATTTCCTTTATCTTCCCATTTTGAATTTGTGGAATTAAGACGTCACCTCCAAAAACAACCCACAAACTGAGATTGCCGCGTCGCAATGACGGTTAATAAAGTTGCCGTCACTTACTTCCTTACCGCCACCAAACTAGCCGCCACACCCATCGTTTGGCTCTTAACCATGACATCCTTAAACCCGTTTTTTTCCAAGATCGCTTTGAAATCGTTCAAGGACAAAAATTGCTTGGAGGACTTTTGCAGATACTCGTAAGCGGCTTTATCCTTGGAAATGGCGCCGCCCCGCATCGGAAGAATCGTCCCCACATAAAAGGTATAGGCCAGTTTGGCCAAAAAGCCCGTGGGTTTAAAAAACTCAAGGATCACGGCCTTGCCGCCGGGCTTCAAGACCCGGGCGATTTCTTTGAGCCCCGCTTCCACCGAGTCCAGGTTCCGGACCCCGAAACCGCAAACCACCAAATCGAAAGAAAAATCTTGGAAAGGCAGTTTCAAGGCGTCCGCCTCCAAGTAATCAAAGCTGGTTCCCGCTTTTTGTTTGGCCAAGACCAACATGGGCTTGGCGAAATCGGCCAGCGCGACCTTGGCCTCGGGCCATTGTTCCTTTACCGCCAGCGCGAAATCCCCCGTACCCGCGCAAAGATCCAGAACCAGACGGGGCTTGAAGCCGTCTTGGGCCGCTTGGCTTACCGCATCTTTACGCCACTGAATGTCTTTATTGAAGGACAGGGCGTGATTGGCCTGGTCATAGGTCGGGGCAATGCGGGAAAACATCTGCTGGATGGTTTGGCTCATGGCATTCCTTGGTCTTTGGGTATGCGGCCGAGGGACTTTTATAACCAATTTTAATCAAAATAAAAAGGCCCGCCTTCCCCTAGGAAAACAGGCCTTTACTTTAAAACTTTATTAAAACCCTGAAAATTAAGCCTTCAATGGAACTTCTTCCATGCTTCCTTCCACCGGCAATCCATTGTCATGCCATTCCTCGATACCACCGGGATAATCCTCGGCCTTGAATCCATTTTCATTCAGAAGCTTTGCCGCGTGGGGACCGGCGGAACAACTCGGTCCGGCGCAATAAGTGATGAACAACTTACCCCGTCCGAATTGTTCCTCGACGGCGTCGAGAAAGGCGCCGGAGTCCTCTCCCAACGGGAGGTTTCGGGAGCCTTTGATGTGGAGCTTTCGATACTCCGCTTCAGGCAAAACATTCAAAATCACCACATGATCGGCTTTCAATTCCTTTAAAACCTGCTCTTTTGTCAATGCCATAACTGTCTCCTTCCAATCCTTTGATTCAATTTAGGTCTGGTTGGAGTTTAGAAAAAGAGGCGGGGCGAAGCAAATAATCAATGGAAAATCCAGGTTACGTTTAGGCAGACGGTTTCCGCTTAAAGGAAACCGTATTTTTTAAGGATCGGCAAAACCTTCTCCTGGACCTTCGGGTCCATCGTTAATTCGTCCGGCCATTCCCGGTTAAACCCCTCTTCTTTCCATTTGCGGGTGGCGTCGATGCCGATCTTGCCGCCCCAGCCCCATTGGGGCGAGGCGTGGTCCAGCACATCCAAAGGCCCGTCCACAATCAAGGTATCCCGTTTGGCGTCCATGCAATTGCCCACCCGCCAAAGCACCTGACCGTAGTTATGCACATCCGTATCCTTATCCACCACGACGAGGATTTTATTGAGCATCATCTGGCCCAGCCCCCAGAGGGCGAACATGACCTTGCGGGCCTGTTGGGGATATTGTTTATCGATGGAAACAATCACCAAATTATGGAAAATCCCCTCGACCGGCATGTCCATGTCGACAATTTCCGGCAAAACTTTTTGAAGCAGCGGAAGAAACAAACGCTCGGTGGCTTTACCCAAATAACCGTCTTCCATCGGGGGTTTGCCCACAATCGTGGTCAGGTAAACCGGTTTTTTCCGGTGGGTCAGGGCGGTGACATGGAAAACCGGATAGTCGTCGGCCAAACTGTAATAGCCCGTATGGTCGCCGAAGGGGCCTTCCCGCTTGCGCTCGCCCGGCTCCACGTAGCCTTCCAAAACAAAGTCCGCGTCGGCGTGCACCCATAAATCAACCGTCTTGCACTTCACCAATTCCACGGGTTTTTTTCTCAAAAAACCGGCGAATAAAAGCTCATCAATGCCTTCGGGCAAAGGCGCTGTCGCCGCGTAAGTCAGGGCCGGGTCGCCTCCAATGGCCACCGCCACCTCGAGCCGCTTCCCCATTTTCTCCGCCTTGCGATGGTGCCCCGCCCCCCCATGATGCACCTGCCAATGCATGCCGGTGGATTTGGAATCATGGATCTGCAGGCGGTACATGCCGATATTGCCGACGCCCGTTTCGGGGTCCTTCGTGTAAACCAAGGGCAAGGTAATAAAGCGGCCGCCATCCTCGGGCCAGCATTTCAAGATCGGTAAGGTGTGGAGGTCCGGATCTTTTTCAACGACTTCCTGGCAGGCGCCTTTGGAAATTTCCACCGGTGGGAATTTAGCCACTTCCGCCAATTTGGGAAGGAACTTAATTTTGTCCATCAAACCCTTGGGCGGTTTCAGGTCAAGCAGCTCCCGGATCGCCTGGGCGTGCTCTTCCAGATTCCCCACGCCGAGCGCCCAGGCCATGCGGCGGGTCGAGCCAAACGCGTTGATCAAAAGCGGGTAAGCGCTGCCTTTGGGTTTCTCAAAAAGAAGGGCTTTGCCCCCCTCCGGCGACTTGGAGACTTTATCCACGATGGCGGTGACTTCAAGGACTGGATCGACTTCTTCTTTGACGCGGACAAGTTCGCCTTTTTTCTCAAGAAACTCGATAAAGGCGTCCAGGGATTCATAAGCCATCGCTGATCCTTCGTGGGGCGAATGTCGCCCATAAAATCAATCCCGCGCCGCAGGCGGAAAAGGCCAAAAACCAGAGACCAGGCTGTAAAAAAAGATTCAAGACAGACTCGTAAAAAACAATCCAGCCAAAAGCGCGCGAAAACCAAATTCGGCTTTCACGGCCCTCCACGCTCATCCATCCCGCCAGCCCTAAAGCCAAAGCACAACCAATTCCCAAACCGTCCGCCAAAGTCAACACTTGCCAATGACCGGGGGAAACCAATCGGGACCAAAGGAAACACCACACCAAGAGCCAAGGCAGGCCGCAAAACCAGAAGGTCCCTAAGAGCCAGCCCCTCCAAACGTTTTCCAGGATAAACAAGTCGGGCCCCAATGCCAAGAGCGTGACGCCGATGAGCCAGGGAAACCCATAAAGAAGGATCAACCGGCCGATCAATTCGGGGTGATGAAGCCTAAAGTCCATCACGGGGTCCTGCCAAAAAACAAAGACGCTTAATAAAAGCCCCAAACCGCCCAGCCTTAAAAGACTCATTCTTCCGGCCCGGCTCCGCGGCGATTGCGCACGGGTGGAAAAGTTTTCGGATAAAAAACCTTCATCAAAAAAAGGCCGGTGGGCGGAAGGGTGGGCCCGGCTTTCATCCGGTCCTTGGCGTCCAGAATCATCCGCATGTCCTCGGGCTTGAGTTTTTCCCAACCGGCGTAGACCAGCGTCCCGCTGAGGATGCGCACCATCTGGTGTAAAAAGGAGTGGCCCAGGTAATCCAAATAAACATCCGAACCCTTGCGGGTCACCCGGATCTTTTTCATCACCCGGACCGGGTTCGCGTGCCGGCCCAGGACACCCCGGAAGGAAGTGAAATCGTGGCTTCCCTCAAACTGATGGGCGGCTTTTTGCATGAGGGAAACATCCAAAGTCCGGCGCACATGGTGGTAAAAATGCCGGTCGAAAACCGTGTAGTCCGGATGATTGCGGATGACATAGCGGTAAAGCTTGGCGGAAGCGTGATAAGTGGCGTGAAAAGCGGCGGGAACTTCCCGTACCCTAGCCACGCGGACGCTGTGGGGCAAAAGCCGGTTGACGACCTCTTGGACTTGCTTGACCGGCATGGAGGAGTGGGTGTGAAAGTTGGCGGTTTGTCCCAGGGCGTGGACGCCCGCGTCGGTGCGGCCCGCCACTAAAAGATCCACCGGATGCCCGGCGATTTCGGAAAGCCGCTCTTCCAGCGTTCCCTGGACGGTTTCCAAACCCCTTTGCTTTTGCCAGCCCGCGTAGGGGGTGCCGTCATACTGCACAATGAGTTGAAGGTTACGGGATCCCACGAAACTACTTTCCGGCCTTTTTCTCCAGGTTACCGAGTTCTTCCAGGCCGTCCAAAGCTTCCTTCTGCTGGGGATTCACGGCCAGCGAAGCCCGGTACGCCTGTTCGGCGTTGGCCAAGTCTTTCATGAGGAAATAACATTTCCCGATCCGGGCCATGGCGAAAGGATTATTCGGTTCCCGCCGCAAGACTTCCTCGTAACAAGGCATGGCGCCCCCGCCGTTGTTCGTCATCAAGTAGGTCTCACCCAGCATCATGTAAATGCGCGAAAGGGTTTGGGGCTGGCGGTAGCGCAAGGCGTTGCCGAAACTCCACAGCGCCAACTGGGGCAATTTATTCATGTAACCGAAATAGCCGGTGAAATCGTAGCCGATGCCGTAAGAGTCCTTCATGACGTCCGTGTACTCATCCCAATAACCCCGCTCCGGCGCGTCCATGTCCCGCAGCCGGTAGGTGGACCAATAGCCATTCAAGCGGTTGGAATCAAAGGGATAATTCAGATCCTTGCTGTTGGTCATGCGCCACATGAAGCCCTCAGGAATGGAGGGATTGTTATTGCGCATCCATTCGGCCGTGAAAATGTTCGTGTAATAAAATGACTTCTCCCCGGAATGGGCGTTGATCATGTCCTGCACCACGGTCTCGGGGCGCACATCCTGGCCCACGGGCACATAAAGGAAGGGCGATCTTTTCATTAAAGGATTCCGGTACCAATCGTAAGGGATCAACTGCATGGTGAAGCTGACCACCTCGGGCCTTTTGCCCAGCACGTATTGCATGTACCAAAGGGGCAGGATGTCGATATCCCCGTTGCAAAAAATGACCGCGTTGCGGTTGACGCTTTTGAGCATGTTGACGCCGTAATCATAGGCGCTTACGTAACGGCTTTGGTCATCGGCGTGATAGTTGAGCTCCATCGGTAAAAAGGCCAGTCCCAGGCAAAATCCGCCGATGGCGCCCCGGGCCCTAATATCGGTCCAGTGGTTGAAGGCGAACTGGATCAAGCTGGCCATCCCCGCGGCGGCCAGGATCGAGAAAATGAGAAATACGGGGGTGAAAAAGTTGTCCAGCGTCCACTGGTAGCCTTCCAGTGGATTGGGGAAAAGAAGCACGGCGGCGAAAACGGCGAAGGCGAAAAGCACGAAACCAATGGCGTTAGCCCGTTGTTTTTTCCAAAGCCAATAAAGCCCCCACAAAGCCAGCGCGAAGACGAGGAAGGTGAAGATGTCGCCGAATTGATTGTGCGCGTGGAACCAAAAGCGCATGAAATTGCGGTGAAAGGTTTCCCAGCCCCGCTTTTCCCCAATGTCCTGATAGCCCTTGCGGATAATGGTCCCCCAGAGCCGGTCGAAGTTGTCGGGATTCCACCAATTGACGATGGGGGCGTGGATGGACCGGAAGGTCAGATAAAGATAAGGGGTCACGCCGATCACGGAAAAAGTAAAGAAGCGCAGGTAATGGGTCAGGCCAAAAATACGGATGGCCGTGTAAGAAACCACGAACAGCGAGGTGAACGCCAGGCCCAAGATTAAATTGGAGCCGGTGATTAAAAAAGAACCCATAAAAACCAAAAGCACGGTGAAGATGGCCACCGGATTGACCAGCAACCTCAAAAACGCGGGAACCGGCACCCGGTTTTGGCTGTTGATGAGGAGCCAGAAAAGACAAGGCACCAAAACCCCGGAGCTGGGCCAATGGTGGGCCAGCCCCAGGCTGAAAAAATAACCCATCAGGTAAAAGGACCGGATAAACCAGCCTTGTTCCCGTAATTTGAAAACCAAGAAAAGCATCATGAGCGAGAAGAAAGTGTTCAGCGCGTAAATGCCGCCCTTACAGCCGCCCACCTGGAACCAATGCTGGTAGGAAAAAGCGAAACACAAGCTTCCAAAAATGGCGGGCCACTCATAAAGCCATTGGCTGACCCGCACGCCCGAAGGGTCGTTATCGATCAGCTTGCCCCCGCTATAAAGATGTTCCTTGAGAACCAGCTTCAAGGTCCAATAAAGAATCACCACCGCGACGGCGCCGGTGAACATGGAACAAAGGGTCACTCGGAACATGGGCTGTCCCATGGGCAACAAGCAAAAAACCCGGCCCCAAAGGGCGTGGAGCGGATAGCCCGGCGAATGGCCGACGGTTAAAAGGTCGCAAACCATGATGGTTTCGCCCGAGTCGTTGATGTTGAAAGAAGCGCAATGGGTGCGCAAATAGAAGAAAAAAGTGAAGAAAAAGAGAAGGGCCGAAATAATCATGTCGGAAGCATACCACCTGAAAGAGTGTTGAAATAAACCGAACCTAATTTACCGCCAAGACGCCAAGTGCGCCAAGAAAACCTAAGAAAAAGACATCTAAAATCTTATTTTGTTTTGTCTTCCTTGGCGAACTTGGCGTCTTGGCGGTGAAATTTTCCTATTAAATGTTCGCCTTCGCCGCCGCCAAAGCTTTGTCGTAATCCGGTTGGTCGGTCACTTCTTTGACGATTTCGACATACTTCACCTTGCCGTCTTTGCCGATCACGAAAATCGACCGGGCTTCCAAACGCAATTCCTTGATATGGGTGCCGTACGCGTCGCCGAAAGACATATCGCGATGATCGGACAAGGTCGTGATCGTGATTCCCTCAGCCCCGCAAAAGCGGCCTTGGGCGAAAGGCAGGTCCGCCGTGATGGTCAAAACCTCAACACCCGCCGGCAAAGTGGAGATTTCTTTGTTGAAGCGGCGCGTTTGAATAGCGCAAACCTGGGTATCGAGCGACGGCGCCACCGACAGGATAAGGGTTTTGCCCTTGTATTGGTCCAGGCTGACTTCGGCCAAGCCATTGTTCAAAAGTTTAAAAGAAGGCGCGGTATCCCCCACCTTGATTTCAGGTCCCAGCAAAGTCAACGGTCCGCCCTTAAACGTGATCACACCCTTGCGTTCTTGCATTTGAAGCCTCCTAAAAGTGTCTGAATTTAAACAAGTCAACAATGATAAAGCTGATTGGTACTGATATAAGGACAAATCTCAGTTTCAAAACATCATCCTTCATCAGCCGATATCATTGTTTCAAGACATCAGATATGCCCCTGCTTCACGAGATACTCAGCCACCAGCATTCCGCCCTTGGCCGCGCCCATTTTGGTGTTATGGGAAACCACCATATACTTAATCCCGTTGGCCAGCGCGTGATCCAAACGGACCCGGCCCACGCTCGTCAACATGCCGCCTTCCCGGTCCCGGTCAAGCCTCGGCTGGGGACGGTAAGGGTCCTCACTGACATCAATTAAGCGGGAAGGCGCCGAAGGAAAACCTTGGGCGGTAAAATCTTTCCCGAAACTTCTCAAGACTTCTTTTACTTCTTCCACGGAGGCCGCCCGGCCCAAGGAAACATAAACGGCTTCCGTATGGGCTTCCATCACCGGCACCCGGGTGCAGGTCGCCGAGACCGGGAAAACCGCGGACTCAATTCCCTCACCCACAAACTTCCCCAAAATTTTCTGGGTTTCGGACTCCACTTTTTCCTCTTCTTTGGGGATATAAGGAACCACATTATCCAAAATATCCATGCCGATGACGCCGGGCGAACGGCCCGCGCCGGACAACGCCTGCATGGAGGTCATCAAAACTTGCTTTACCCCGAAGGCCTCATAGAGCGGCTTCAAGGTCATGGCCAATCCCATCGTGGTGCAATTGGGTACCGGGGTCACGAAACCTTTCCAGCCCCGGTTCTTTTTTTGGATCGGGATCAACCGGTCATGGTCCAGGTTCACGCCCGGAATAAAAATGGGAACGTCCTTCTCATAACGAAAAGCGGAGGCCGTCGAGACCACGGGGGTCGTTTTGGCGTAACGCGGTTCCAGTTCTTTCGCCGCGTCCGATTCCACGGCGGTAAAAATCAGATCCACCGTGGTGGCGTCCAGTTTGGAGGCGTCCTGTACGTTGAGTTTGGCGAAATCCGGCGACAAGGGCTCTTGGCAATACCAGCGGAACGCGCCGGAGGCGTCCGTGATGGCTTTTTCGAAAGTCTTCCCCGCCGACCGCTCGGAAGCGGCCAAAGCGGTAACTTCAAAAAAGGGATGCCCGGCCAAGGAAGCCAAAAATTGCTGGCCCGCCACGCCGGTGGCGCCGATAACGGCTACTTTTTTCTTTTTCATTTGGTTCTTAACCCTCAAAGCTTGTTTGAATCGCCCCTTTTTAGGGAGGGAAATAATAGCATATTCTCCCCCATTTACGGGGTGGTGAAATCCCCGCTGGCCTCATAACTGGACTTACGGACCTTCACGTCGATAAAACAAAGATAGGTTCCCGGAACAAGGGGCCGATTCTGCTCATCCAACCCATTCCAAATAAACTCATGGACACCCGGGATTAGAAAATCCACCCGGTTATCCGGCGAAAAAATGAACCGCCGCACCGGCCGGAAACTGCTGGTATAAACAATCAAATCCACTTCCTGGGACTGCATATTGGCCCCCCACTCAAAGTGGAGCGAGCCTTGGACCGGGTGGGGTGAAATCTTAAAATGAAAGACGCCCGGGGTGGGGGTGGGGGTGCCGGTGGCGGTTGGGGTTCCGGTGGGTGTCACCGTTCTGGTTCTAGTGATCGTCGCGGTGGCGGTCGCGGTTCCCATAAAGACCGGCGTCAAGGTTCCCGTCGGGGTAACCGTAGGAATAGCAGCGCCTCGTGAGGCCGTGGATACCGCCACCGGGGTCACCGTCGGAGCCGGCAAAAGCGTCGGGGTCGGCGTGCGGGCCGCCAATAAGGCTTGGGTAACTTCGGTCGCCCGGGGTCCTAGGACACTAGCCATGGGAGTGGCCTGCGCCGCGGCTTGGGAAGGCGCCCAAAATAAAAACCCGCCCAAGAAATATCCAAGAGCAAAGATTTTAGGATTTAAAACGAACCGTTTCAAAAATAGTCTCCGTTACTTAAGCTCGGCCACAACCGCCGCGCCCATTTGCTGGCACGAAACGGTTTTTTCACTTCCGGTCGCCAGATCGGACGTCCGGAGTCCCTTATCTAGCACCTTCTCCACCGCGGATTCAATGGCGTCGGATTCTTTTTGAAGATGAAAACTATATTTCATCATCATCGCGGTCGAGAGGATCATCGCCAAGGGGTTGGCTTTGCCGGTTCCCGCGATATCGGGCGCGGACCCGTGGGACGGCTCGTAAAGTCCCACATTACCACCCAATGAGGCTGAAGGCAGCATCCCCAAAGACCCGGTCAACATGGAAGCCTCGTCGGAAAGAATATCCCCGAACATATTGGTGGTCACCATCACGTCAAAAGATTTGGGTTTGAGGATAAGCTGCATGGCCGCGTTGTCCACGATCTGATGCTCGAAGGCGACGTCCGGATAGCCTTTGGATACTTCCTCGGCCACGTCATGCCAAAGCCTCGACGATTCCAACACGTTAAATTTATCCACGCTGGTGACTTTTTTGCGGCGAAGCCGGGCCAAATCAAAAGCCAGGGTCACAATGCGTTCCACCTCGGGAGTTCGGTAAATTTCGGTGTTCACTCCGTAACGATCTTTTCCTTCGCCGTGGATTCCCCGGGGCTCGCCGAAGTAGATGCCCGAAATAAGCTCACGCACAATCAGCATATCCACGCCCGAAATGACTTCCGGCTTCAAAGTAGAAGCCCCTTCCAGGGCTTTGAAAAGCTTGACCGGCCGAAGATTCGCGTAAAGGTCGAGCCCTTTGCGAAGGCCCAAAATACCTGCTTCCGGGCGTTTTTTATTCTCGAGCTTGTCCCATTTAGGACCGCCCATGGGTGCCTTCAAAACCGCTTGGGCCGCCAGGCAGGCCTTGAGGGTATGGTCCGGCAATGGCGTGTCGTATTTGTCGATGGCCGCGCCGCCCGCGTCTTGGGGCTCATATTCGAACTCGTGGCCGAAGATTTCCCCAACGCGGTTGAGAACTTTTTTCGATTCCTCACAGATTTCAGGCCCGATGCCGTCTCCAGCCAACACAACGATGTGGAATTTCATTCAAAACCCCTTGCCGTAATTAAAAGGCCCGCTCCAGACGGGCGGGCCTTTCTTTCATAGATTTGACGAAACTGCCGCCTTAAAGTTTCAAACCCTTCATCGCCTCAAAGGCCGCCTTCACGCTTTTGGTCTTGTGCTTGAATAAAAGCTTGTTGATGCCGTTCAAGTAGGCCTTGGCGGAAGCCTCGATGACGTCGGTGGAAACACCCCGGCCATTGGCCTCGTCGCCATTGACGGCCACCGTGACCGTCACTTCGCCCTGGGCGTCCCGGCCTTGGGTGAGGGCCTTGAGGGAATAGTTTTCCAGCTTTCCCTTAAAACCTGTCGCCCGGTCAATGGCATTGAACACCGCGTCCACGGGACCGTCGCCGGTGGCCGCTTCCTGCGTTTCCACATCGCCCTTTTTCACTTTCAGGGTGGCCGTCGGGATGGCCGTGCTTCCCGCCGAGGTATGCAGATAAGTCAATTGATAATGCTCGGACGCGGTCTCGAGTTTTTCCTCGATCAAGGCCTCGATGTCCTCGTCATAGACGCTCTTTTTCTTATCCGCCAGGTCTTTGAATTTATTGAAGACGACCTCGACGGCCTCTTGGGACAGGTTGTAGCCCAGGTCCTCAATCCGCTTGCCGAAAGCGTGGCGGCCCGAGTGTTTGCCCAAAACCAGCCGGCTCTCCGGAACACCGATTTCCTGCGGCGTCATGATCTCGTAGGTCTGTCGGTATTTGAGCATGCCGTCCTGGTGGATGCCGCTCTCATGGGCGAAGGCGTTGTTGCCGACGATCGCCTTGTTGGGCTGCAAAATAAAACCGGTCAGGCTCGAGACCAGGCGGCTGGTTTTATAGATCTCGGTCGTCTTGATGCCGGTGGAAAAGGGATACTTGTCCGACCGGGTCTTCAAGGCCATCACGATTTCTTCCAGACTCGCGTTGCCCGCGCGCTCCCCGATCCCGTTGATGGTGCATTCCACTTGGCGGGCGCCCGCTTGGATGGCGGAGATCGAATTAGCGACCCCCAGGCCCAAATCATTGTGGCAATGGACCGAAATGACCGCCTTGTCGATGTTGGGCACGCGGTTTTTCACCACCGTTACCATCCGGGCGTATTCCTCAGGGATCGTGTAGCCCACGGTGTCGGGCATATTGATGGTTTTGGCGCCGGCCTTGATGACCGCCTCCATCATCTGGCACAGGTATCCCAGATCCGACCGTGACGCGTCCTGGGCGGAAAACTCGATGTCGTCGGAAAATTTCCGGGCGTATTTGACCGCTTCCACGGCGGCCTCCAAAGCCTCTTCCCGGGTCTTGCGGAAAATGTGCTTCAAATGGATGTCGGACGAGGAAATGAAAATGTGGATGCGGCCCCGCTTGGCGTTCTTCAGCGCCTTGGCGGCGGCGTCGATATCTTTTTTCAAAGCCCGGCACAGACTGGCCACGATGGATTTTTTGACCAGTTTGGAGACTTTTTCCACCGCCTCGAAATCACCGGGGGACGAAGCCGCGAATCCGGCCTCGATAATATCCACTCCCAGTTTTTCCAATTGGGCGGCGATCTTCAGTTTTTCGTCGGTGTTCAAGCTGGCACCCGGCGCCTGCTCCCCATCGCGCAGGGTGGTGTCAAAAATAAAAACGCGTTCACTTTTAACGGTCTCCGGGGTTTTTGCTACTTTGGGTTTTTGGGTCTTCATGTTTTTTTCCTTTACTCAATAAAAATCAGAGGATAATTATTTTCACCACCAAGACACTAAGGCGCCAAGGACGGCAATTTTTTTGATGTCATTTCCCCAAGATTTTCTTGGTGTCTTTGTGCCTTGGTGGTGAACAGCGGGTTTGGTTCTTTCAAACTTCAAACGGCCTTAGCCGGTCCTACGACGTCGGTTTGGGTCGTAATCGCTCGGCGCCTTTACGCGTGAACATGCGGAAAATGCCCCACAGCAGATAAAAAGCCAAAAGGGCGAAGGCGGTGAATTCGTACACGTAAACCAGGCAAAAAATCATGAGCGCCACAATACCCAGCGTAATGGGCTTAATGGTTTCGCGCTTCCATTTTTTAAGGCTGGGATAAGCGATGGTGGAGATCATGACCAAAGCGATCACCACGGTCATCACCGGGATAATGGTTTGTTCCCACAAGCTGATGTTTTCCTCATACCAACCCATCACCTTGTTCAAGATGACGCCCTTGCCGTACCAACCGGCCCAACGGGACAAAAGCACGTAACTGGCCAAAAGTCCGGCCGCCGCGGGGCTGGGCAATCCGGTAAAGTGGTCCTTTTCCTCGACTTGGGATTGGACATTGAAACGGGCCAGGCGGATCGCCGCGCAGACCACGTAAAAGATGGTGATCGCGATTCCCCACACCGAAAGGTAGCGCAGGACCGACAGATAAATGAGGATTGCCGGCGCCATGCCGAAGCTGATCAGATCCGACAGGCTGTCAAATTCCATCCCGAACTTACTGGTGGTGCCGGTGGCGCGCGCCACCCGGCCATCCATGAAATCCAAAAAGATCGAGACCAAGATCAGTTTGGCCGGCAGCACAAAGGGCAAAATCGAGCTGTTGTCCGACGCCATCAAGGTCAGTGAATCCTGAATGGAATAAGTAATCGACAGGATACCGAACACCATATTGGCGGCGGTCAAGAGATTGGGCAGCAGGTAAATGGATTTGCGCAAACGCGAATTGGCGTTTTGCTTGGCTTGGCTGGGCTTGGCCTTCATCGCGCTCATGACAATTCTCCCAGCACGGTCAAACCAGCCCGAACCTGGTCGCCATTTTTAACCGCGGCCTTAAACCCGACCGGCAAAAACAAATCGACCCGTGATCCCAAAAGAATCCGGCCAAAACGCTGTCCCCGTTTCAAACGCGCGCCCGGTTTGGGATCGGTTTTAACCCGGCGGCACAGAAGCCCGGCGATTTGTTTGACCACGACCCGGGGTTTGGCCTTCATGCCTTTTTTCTTATCCAGCTCCAAAACCAAGTGGGCCTGTTCATTCACCAGGTCCGCCTTGTCGTCATAAGCGGCCAAAAACTCGCCGGGGTGATAAACCTTCTTCACCACCTTGCCGTCAAAAGGCATCCGTTGGACATGGTTGTTCAGCGGATTCATGAATATGGCGATATGGATCATGGGCTTCTTCATGTGGAACTTTTCCACGGTTTTCTTGAGAACCACGATCTTACCGTCCGCCGGGCTCAAAACTTCCCGCGGTCCCGGTACGGCGGCCGGCCGTCTCTCGAAATCCCTGAAAAAATTCAACATGAGCAGGGCCAAAACAAGGACCACCAAACCCAGCGCCGCCCACAGCCAAAAAGGCTTCAGGCAGGCCAAAACAAAAAAGGCCGCGGCCGCCGCCAAAGTCGGCAGGACCATGCTCCAGGTTTCCTTCATAAATGGCAGTCTCATGTTATCCCTTCAAAAAACCGGCTGGGCCTTAGGGCCCAGCCCGGTCTTTAACTTTACTTTTTATCTTTCAGCCAGCTGAACATGCTGCGCACTTGTTTGCCGACTTTTTCGATCAGATGCTCGGAATCGATCTTCAACACCGAATTGTACACGGGTCGATTGGCCTGGTTTTCCAAGACGAATTCCCGGGCGAAAAGGCCCGTCTGAATTTCGCTCAAGATCCGGCGCATCTCGGCGCGCGTCTGCTCGGTCACGATGCGGCGGCCGCGGGTGATATCCCCGTACTTGGCGGTCGTGGAGATGGCGTCGCGCATGCCCGTGATGCCCTTCTCATAAATAAGATCCACGATCAGCTTCACTTCGTGCAGGCACTCGAAATAGGCCACCTCAGGCTGATAGCCCGCGTTGACCAAGGTCTCGAAACCGGAGCGGATGAGTTCGGACAATCCGCCGCACAAAACCACTTGCTCGCCGAACAAGTCGGTCTCCGTCTCTTCTTTAAAGGTCGTCTCCAAAACACCCGCGCGGCTGGCGCCGATGGCTTTTCCATAGGCCAAAGCCAGTTTCAAGGCGTTGCCCGTGGCGTTTTGATGGATGGCGACCAGCGCCGGAACGCCTTTGCCTTCCACGTAAGTGGTGCGCACCAAATGGCCCGGACCCTTGGGAGCGATCATGAACACGTCGATGTCCGCCGGGGGCAGGATCTGGCCGAAGTGGATATTGAAGCCGTGCGAGAACATGATGGCCTTCCCGGCCTTCAGGCCCGGCAGGATGTCGTTTTTATAGAGGCTTCCCTGCAGGTCATCCTGGATCAAGATCTGGATGATGTCGGCCTTGGCCGCCGCTTCCTTGGCGTCATAAGCCGGGATGCCGTCCGCCTTGGCTTGGGCCTTGGTCTTTTCCGAGCGCGCGCCAATGATGACCGTGATTCCCGAATCCTTCAGATTCAGGGCTTGGTTGCGGCCTTGATTGCCATAACCGATGACGGCGATGGTCTTCCCCTTAAGCGCGTTTAAATCGGCGTCTTGTTCGTAGTAAATCTTCGGCATTTGCTTCTCCTTGAAATTTTGTTTCGGTTTCAACTTCCGGCAAAAACCTTAAACACAGAGTTACACCGAGGGAACCGAGTAAAGATTTTCAGCTCTCTACTAATTTTTTTTATTCTTAACTCCGCGTAACTCCGTTAACTCTGTGGTTCAATTCCTTTATTTTTACAGATTCGATTGGCCGGCTTTGCCCGCCTTCACTTTCACTTTCGAGCCTTCCTCTTCCGCCACCTTCTTGCCGCGGGAAATGGCCACTTCCCCCGTTCGGACCAGCTCCAAAATGCCATAGTTGCTTAAAAGCTCCACCATGGCGTTGATTTTGCTTTCCTTGCCCGTCACCTCAATAATGAAACTCTTCAAAGCCACGTCCACGATCTTCCCGTCAAAGCATTGGACGATTTCCATCACCTGGCTGCGGGTGTGCGCCTCGGCCTTCACCTTGATCAAGGCCAGGTCCCGGGCGATAAAATCGTCGTGCGTCAAATCAAACACCTTGATGACGTCAATCAGCTTGTTGAGCTGTTTTTCCACCTGGTCGATGATCCGCTCGTCGCCCTTCACCACGATGGTGATGCGGGAAACTTTCGGGTTGTCGGTCACGCCGACCACCAAGCTGTCGATGTTATAGCCCCGGGCCGAGAAGAGGTTGGACACGCGGGACAACACGCCCGCGTGGTTGTTCACCAAAACTGAAATAGTATGTCGCATGTTTGACCTTTCGTTGTTAAGGGTTACAGGTGGACCTGGGTCGGCTTCTTGGGACCCTTGTCGTTTTTAGCGGCTATCATTTTCTCAAGCTGATGGGCTTTGGAAAGCACGATGTCCTTCACCGCGCCGCCGGCCGGAACCATGGGATACACATGCTCCTCGGCGTCCACCACCACATCCACGATGCAGGGGCCTTTTTTCAACAGGGCCTCTTCCAGCACCTGGGTGGTTTCCTTGGGCGTATTGGCGCGGTAACCCGCGATGCCGTAAGCCTCCGCCAATTTCACGAAATCCGGCTGGGCGGGGATCGAGGTGGCCGCGTAACGCTTGTCAAAGAACAAGTCCTGCCATTGCTTGACCATGCCCATGAACTTGTTATTGATGACGATGGTCTTCACGTTCAGGTTGTGTTCCTTCACGATGGCCAATTCCTGCAGCGTCATCTGGAAACTACCGTCGCCGGCGATGTCAATCACCGTGGCGTTCGGATGGGCGAAGGCCGCGCCAATGGCCGCGGGAAAACCAAAACCCATGGTTCCCAAACCGCCCGAGGTCAGCCAACGGCGGGGTTTGTTGAACTTGTAATATTGCGCCGCCCACATCTGATGCTGGCCCACTTCGGTGGCCACATAAGCGTCGCCCTTGGTGATACGGTAAATTTCATCGATGGCGAACTGCGGCAAAACCGTTCCCTTGGGATCCTGCTTGTAAGCCAAGGGATGCTTGCTCTTCCAGCCGTCCAATTCGTTGTACCAAGCTTCGTATTCCTTCGTGCCCGCCTTTTTGGTCAGGTCCTTGAGGATGAACTTCATGTCGCCCAGCACGTGGGCGTCCACCTTCACGTTTTTGCCGATGGAAGTCGGGTCCACGTCGATGTGCACCTTTTTCGAGTTCGGCGAAAACTCGCTCAGTTTACCCGTCACCCGGTCGTCGAAACGGCTTCCGATGGCGATGAGTAAATCGCAATAGGTCAGGGCCATGTTGGCGCGGTAAGAACCGTGCATGCCCAACATGTCGATGAACTGGCGGTCGGTGGCCGGATAAGCGCCCAGGCCCATCAGGGTCAAGGTCACCGGGATGTTGGTTTTGCGGGCGAACTTATAAAGTTCTTCCGAGGCCCCCGCGTTAATGACGCCGCCGCCGGCGTAGATCAAGGGACGCTTGGCGTGCTTCAAAAGCTCGGCGATCTTATCGATTTGGCTTATATCCGGAGTCGGCACGAACTTCGACAAAGGAATCGAGGCCTTCTTCGGGATCTCCACCTCGGCTGAGGCCGCGGCGATGTCCTTCGGGATGTCGATCAAGACCGGACCCGGCCTTCCGGTGCGGGCGATGAAAAAAGCGTCGCGCACGATTTGGGGCAGCTCCTGGATATTTTTCACCAGGTAATTGTGCTTGGTGCAGGAACGGGTGATGCCCACCACGTCCGCTTCTTGAAACCCATCGGTTCCAATAAGCGCGGTCGGCACTTGGCCCGTGATGGCCACCAAGGGCACCGAGTCCATATAAGCGTCGGCCAAACCGGTGACGATGTTGGTGGCGCCGGGGCCGGACGTGACCACGCAAACTCCCACCTTGCCGGTGGACTTGGCGTAGCCTTCGGCCATATGCACCGCGCCTTGCTCATGGCGGGTGTCGAAAAGTTTGATCTTGTCCCCGCTTTGGTACAAGGCGTCATAAACGGGCAGGATCGCTCCGCCTGTCACGCCCCAAGCCATCGTGACACCCTCATCAATGAGGATATCCACAATCATTTGGGCTCCGGTTTTCATCTGCTTGGACTTCGTGGCCATAATCGTCTCCTGTCTGTTTCGCTCACGGGGCCTAGCCCACGCGAAAGAGTGTGATTTTACAATAACTTCCGCCATTTTCGAGGTTATTCATCCTTTAATTCCGTGGAAATAAAGGCCAAATAGCCCATTCAAAGGCGGCTTTCAGCTCAATCAAGTTGTTTTTCGGGGTTTTTGCGAAGCTTGGCGGGAAATCAGGGCCTTAAAACAAAAAAGCCGCGAAGACCCGCTGAAGCGGGCCCCGCGGCCTGTTGGCCGTCTTTAGGAGCGCACCGCCTCCGGACGCAAGCTTACTACTAATACGACTAAAAGAAGTAGGTTGGCCGCTATTCCGAAGGACATCGTCATCTCCTAAAATTGAACTGCTAGTGGCGAGAATATACTCCGCCCCGCTTTTATTGTCAAGCCGGGGAATTTTCAAAGGATAACTGGGACGGCGGTTCCATCTCAATCTTCACCGACACCGACAGGCTTTCGGGTCCGCCGCCTTTAAAGATGGTTCCGGAGGTCGGCGTGGCGTCGAGGAAATTGCGGCCGCAGGCGACCCTCACATGATCCAGCCCCACCACGGTCCCGTTGGTGGGATCAAACCCGCACCAGCCGCTTTGAGGCAGATAAAGTTCCACCCAAGCGTGCGAAGCCTCGGACAAAATTTTATTCTCGTAATTTCCGCCGGTATAAATATAGCCCACCCGGTAGCGCGCCGGAAGATTCAAAAGTCGGGCCATGCAGATGAAAAGATTGGAGAAATCCTGGCAAACCCCCCGGCGGGTGGAATAAACCTCATAAGGCGTGGTCTCACTGGTGGTGGATCCGGTCACATAAGAGTAATCGTCGTGAAGGGTTTGGTTGATATCCAAGATCGTATCGAAAAGATCCATGTCGTTACGCTGGGCGAAACCCATGGCGTAATCGGTCAGTTCTTTTAGTTGCGCCTCCGGAAGCTCCGGCGGCAAAAGGTAAGGCAGCATCATTTGACGCTGGCCGGGCATCCAAACCAAGGGTAGGTTCTCGCGGCGGCCGCTGGCGTTCAGCCAACGGGTAGGCCCCTCGGTCAAACGCACCCGCGAGGACGCCCGGATCACCATTTCGGTGAAAGAGCGGTCCACTTCCAATTCCAAGGTCGTGTTGCCGTACACATCCTGAAATTCCTGCTTGCGTCCATCGATGGAAAGATTCAAGTTAAATTCCAAAAGTTCCTGGAACCGGTCCTGGGTGGGCCTCAGGCGGATCAAATGCCGGGACCTTTCCACCGGCATGCGGTAATGGTAGACGGTCTCGTGCAGCACATTCATCACGCACTTATCAAATCCCCGTCTCACCGGGGACGGCGGCATGGCGGGCGCCACCAGCGACATTTGCTGAACCTGATTCCCCACCAGGGACCAGGATGGGTTGAATTCCGTGTTCACCGCGGCGCTGTCAAAAAGCAAGCGGCCCCGGCGGACCGCCCTTAGACTACCCGGTTCTAAAAGGTTCCAAGGCTCATTCGAAAGCGGTTGATTTGAGAAAAGATAAAGGGTTCGATTGGCGTCCAGGGCGTCGCCCAAATCCATGGCGAGCGTCTCATTTTCCAGATGGCCTTCGGGATGGGGCGGCAGGCGGCGCAAACCATAAAGACTGCCCCGGCCCTCCCGGTCCCGGTAAGCCACTTGGTTCTTGCCGTCGCTTAGCACACAGTTCAACTCCCCCAAGTTATTGATCTCGCCAAACCAGGCGCGAAGATCGTTCCAGGAAACATCGGACAGGCGGCGGGCTTGTTTTAAAAAGAGCTGGTGCAAAAGCCAGCAAAAGGCGTGTTCGGCGGCCGAGGAGCCCAAAGGCTCAAAGCTGGGATCGCCGCCCAGGGATAAGGTGGTTTTAAAATCGCCCTTCAAGGAGGCGCTGAAGATAAAGACGAATTGGCGTCCGCCGTAGCTGCGCAGAAAAGGCGGGGTGTTTTTGCCGGTCTGACGCTCGCCGGACAAGGCGAAAAAGGAGGCGGAGCGGAAACGGTTCCAATCGGTGAGCGCCCTTTTCAGGTCCTCCGCCCCATCGGCGGAGCCCCGCACCAGGCTGGCCGGGCCGTCGTCACCGGCGTACCAGACCATTCCCCAATCGGTGGCCGATTCCCCCTGGTGGGAAACCTTCAACCTTAAGGAAGGCGAAGCCACATTGTCGAATGACAATGAGAAGAAGTTGGACATAAACCTATTCTACCTATTGAAACGCCCTACGCAAACCCCTCATAATTAAAAAAATTATGGCGACCCAAGTCCTTTTAGAACACATTACCCGCTATCGATATGATCGTTCCGTTCGCTTGGGCCCCCAAGTGATCCGGCTCAAGCCCGCCGCCCACTGCCGCACCCCCCTATTGTCTTACTCGCTGAGCATCACCCCCAAAAACCATTTTCTCAATTGGCAGCAGGATCCTTTCGGCAACTTCCTGGGCCGGGTGGTTTTCCCCGAACCCACGGAAGAATTCGAGGTGAAGGTGGGTTTGAGGGCCTCGCTCGAGCGGATCAATCCCTTCGACTTTTTTATTGAAAGCGACTATCTCAACTTTCCCTTTAAATATGAAAAGACCCTGGCGGAAGATTTGCTTCCTTACCTGAGGCTGGATGAAACAGGACCGCTCCTGCAAAAATTCGTGAATGAAATCGGCCGTCAAAACCGCAATACCATCGACCTTTTGGCCACCGTCAATCAAGCCATCAACCGGCAGAGCCGCTACTTAGTCCGCCTGGAACCCGGTGTCCAAACCTGCGAGCAAACGCTTCAATTCAACAGCGGCTCTTGCCGGGATCTGGCTTGGCTGGCTTGTCAAACTTTCCGGCATTTAGGAATCGCGGCGCGCTTCGCTTCCGGTTATCTCATCCAACTGGTGGCGGACGAAAAGCCGGTCACCGGTCCCACGGGAGTGGAATCCGACTTCACCGACCTGCACGCCTGGGTGGAAGCTTATATTCCGGGGGCCGGTTGGATCGGGCTGGATCCCACTTCGGGGCTCTTCGCGGGAGAAGGCCATATCCCGTTAAGCTGTACGCCGCACCCGGTCAGCGCGGCGCCCATCAGCGGCACAATGGAAGCCTGTGAAAGCGTTTTGGAACATACCATGACGATCTGCCGAATCGCGGACCCGCCCCGGGCCACCAAGCCCTTGACGGAGGACCAATGGAAAGCCGTGGATGAACTGGGCCGAACCGTGGATAAGCGCCTAAATGATTTAGGCGTGGGCCTCACCATGGGCGGCGAGCCTACTTTCGTGTCGGTGGATAACCGGGACGATGTCCAATGGCAGACCGGGGCCTTGGGCAAACAAAAACTTCAAAAAGGCTGGGAACTGCTTTCCCGGCTCCGGAAACATTTTTCACCCGGTTCCCTCGCCCAAACCGGACAAGGCAAATGGTACGGGGGCGAGGAGCTGCCCCGCTGGTCGCTCAATAGTTTTTGGCGCCGGGATGGCGAGCCGGTTTGGATCAATGAATCCCTTTTGGCCGACCCCTCGGTTCCGGGAAAAGCGCACGCCAACGCGGCGCAGGGCCTGCTCGCCAAACTGGCCCAGGATTTAGGATTGCCCACGGCCCGGATCATCCCCGCTTACGAAAGCCCCGCCGTAAAGACGGCCGCGGCGGCCGCCTCCGTTAAATCCGGTCCCGCCACCGCCGTGAACCCGGATTCCAAAGAATCGGCCAAACCTCCCAAAACCGAGCCGGTGGTGCCCGCGCCCACCGGTTGGGTTTTGCCCTTAACTTGGAGTTCCGCGCGAGAAGGTTGGGTGAGCGAAGAATGGAAACTCACGACCGATCAATTGACCCTGATCCCCGGGGATTCACCGCTAGGCTATCGCCTGCCCCTGGATACCATCCTCTCGGACAAACCCTTGGAGCCCGTGCCCTTTCCCCGGGATCCCTTTGTGGAGCCCGAACCGCTTTTGCCCCGCCAAAGGCTCAACAGCTTTTCAAAACCGGCTTCGGATAAAAACGCCCATGAATCCAAGGGAGCGGTTCGAACCGCCCTGGGCACCCAGATCCGGGATGGGAAAATTCATGTTTTCCTGCCTCCGCTTTCGCTTTTGGAAAACTTTTTGGAGCTGGTGGCCCAGGTCGAAACCGCCGCCGCCGCGCTTCACTTAAGCGTGGTCTTGGAAGGCTACGAACCGCCCGCCGATCCCCGGCTTCTTAATTTCCGCATCACTCCCGATCCGGGGGTTTTAGAGGTCAATATCCACCCCTCTTCCGATTGGGCTTCGTTGAAGTCCAATCTTGAAATCCTTTATGAGGAAGCCCGGCAGATCGGGCTGTCCGCCGTCAAATTCACCATCAATGGAAGGCCGGTGGGTTCGGGCGGCGGGAGCCATTTGGTCATGGGCGCCTCAATTCCTGAAAAAAGCCCTTTCTTCCGCCAGCCCCGGTTGCTCCCCGCCATGATCGCTTATTGGCAGAAACATCCCAGCCTGTCTTATTTTTTCGCGTCGCTTTTCGTGGGCCCCACCAGCCAGGCGCCCCGGCCGGACGAAGCCCGGCATGACGCTTTGTATGAACTCGAAAACGCCATGCGGCGGATTCCGCCCGAAGGCGAGGTTCCCTTTTGGCGTCTGGACCGGCTTTTCCGTCATTTGTTGGTGGATGTGGGCGGCAATACCCACCGGACCGAATTTTGCATCGATAAACTTTTTGATCCCGGCTCCACTCGCGGCCGCCAGGGGTTGCTGGAACTGCGGGCCTTCGAGATGGCGCCCCATCCCCGCATGGCCTTGCTTCAAACGCTTTTAGTGCGGGCCTTAGTGGCGCGGCTTTACCCGGCCTCGCTTCCGGATAAGTTAGTGCGCTGGGGCACGGCGCTCAATGACCGATTCATGCTTCCCTGGTATCTGTGGCAAGACCTAACCGAAGTTTTGGATGACTTACGGCGGCAAGGGCTTCCTTTTGACCCCGAGTGGTTCCGGGCCCACTTCAATTTTCGCTTTCCCTTATGCGGCCGGACAGTCATCGAGGGGGTGGAATTGGAACTGCGCACCGCCTTGGAGCCTTGGCCGGTTTTAGGCGAGGAAGCCATGGGCGCCACGGTCAGCCGGGCCATTGACGCCTCGACCGAAAGAATCCAAGTGATCTTAAGGGACGCGCCGCCCAATCTGGTGCTTTCTTGCAACGGCCGCCGGGTGCCTTTAAGGCCCACCCAAACCCCGGGGGTCCTGGTGGCCGGGATTCGCTACAAATCTTGGGACCAGCCCACGTCCCTTTACGCCGATATTCCCGCGACTCAAACTTTGGAATTAGACCTGATCGATCCTGAGCGGCAGCTGTCATTGGGCGGATGCATCCTCCACACCTTTCACCCGGGCGGGCGTAGTTACGAACTCATGCCGGTGAATGACGAGGAGGCGGAAAGCCGTTGGAAGGCCCGTTTTGAGACGGTGAGCCGGGTCAGCGGCCGGGTCAGCGCGCCACCGGAAGAGCCCAACGAGGATTTCCCCCATACTTTGGACCTGCGGCGCCAAAGAATTTAGGCTTTTTCGCCTAAAACTTCCTCGATTTTATCCAAATGATTTTTGCGGTGTGAAAAGCGCTGAAGGTTTCTTTCAAATCCCATCTCAACCAATTGATCGACCTGTTCTCGCGAAAGTTTTTCCACCGCCTGGTCCACGGTTTCGGCCGCGTCCAAAACCAGGGCGACGGAAGCTTCCAAGGGCATGGCCTCGCTCAAAAGGCTTAAGGGCTCATTGATGGCCTCAGCGTCCAGGCTTCCGGGTTTGACCCCTTCCTCAACCCAACGCCTCAAAAGGGTGACTTGCCGAAGATCCCAAAAGGCCAGATGAACCAAGGCCGCGGCCACCGTCCAACCATTGGGCAAAAGCCGTCCCAGCTCCTCTTCGGTCAAGGGGGTGACCAGCGCCGCAAGACGGCGCCTTTCCTTCGCGTTTTCCCTGATCCAATCCTCGCGCGGGGTCAAAAGTCAGCCGATCTTCAGCAAAACGAAAAGACCCACCAAAATCAGGGCCCAAACAATAAACGACCGCTTGAACTCGTCCATCCAAACATGACCCCGGGATTCCATTAAATACCGTTTGAACCGGTTCCAATAATAAAGGCCCGCGGGCGCCGCCACCACCAAAACCACCGCGATCATGGCCAGCACTTCCTTGAAACCGTTTTTCTTCAGGACATGCAGGGCCAGGAAAAGGATGACCAAAAAAATAATGGACTGGGCTACCCAGAAAATCGCGTACTCGAAAAGATGGGGCGGCATCTGGAAAAAATAAAGCTGCCAGGAAGAGTCTTTTAATTCGGTCGCCGTCACGCTTCCGGGCATCCGCGTGCCGCAACGGTAACAAAATTTTACCGTCCGTTCCGAACCGAGCCAGACCTTTTGGGCAACCACATGCTCATGGGAGCAGGCGAGGGTGATCCATTTCATCGAAATGGCGAACCAGGTACTGAGCGCCAGTTGAAGCAAAGCCGCCAGCGGAATATAAGAAAACTCGAAATGACTGCTGAAAACGCTCAAAACCAGGTTAAGAAAAATGAACCAAAACCAGGGTTCCAATTGACGCACGAGAAGGATGTCGTAGGAAGTGCACCAAAAATACCGCCAGGAACGGCACAAACCCAAAATCAGGAGGAAAAAAATAATAAAAGAAGCCGCGATTTCATTCACATAGACTCCTAATTGAAAGATAACCAACGGATCATAAACTTCTCGCTGTCATCATAAAACAACCGACTCTTGGGTTGAATTAAAATTTTCCATTCCCCGAAAGACCGGCCAAGGCCTGGGCGGCCCCGGTTTCTTCCGGATCCAAAGCCAGGGATCGCGCGTAAGCCCGCCTCGCTTCCCCCGTTTTGCCGTCCGCCCACAGAAAATTGCCCAGCTTAAAATATAAGTGCGCCGCGGGATAGCCCCGCGTCACGGCCCGTCGCAACACTTCAATGTTTTTTGAATAATCCGCGCCGTAATGATATTGAGCCAGCCACTCGCCATAGATGGATTCCAAGAAAGGATCTCCCGCGACCCAGGCGTAACCTTCGGGCAATTGGGACAGGGTCTTCTGGTATTCAGCCTGGCTGTTGGCGACCTGTTCAGCCTCTAAATTTAAGGTCCCGAAATAATCATGGGCCTCTTTCCACCGGCTGAAAAGCCCCTCGTTGGCGTCCGTCACGGGCAATATCCCCACAACCAATCCCCCTTCCCCGTCTTCCAAGGGCGTTTTCGCCCAACTGGAACCGGGAAAACGGGCGGCCAGAAACCGCTCATAGTGGGGGTTGACGATCACGGCGGCCCATCGAGCCGCGGCCGGGTTGAGCCGCGAGTTTACCGCTGCGTTGAAGGGATAAACACACGCCGAAAGACTGTGATTATGCGAAAGAAGAAGAAAGTCGCTGAAAATAAGCCCCGGCCCTTCCTTCAGCCTTTGAGCCTCCAAAATCTGGAAAGCCGCGTAATTGGCGTCAGCGGTTTTCACCAGCGGGGTCCGTGACTTGGCCAAATGAATCATGTCCAAACCGAAAGAGGCGGCCAGCAGCAGCAAAACTACCGGCAAGGCCCGGCGGCCCAGATCCAAATAAAGCCGTTGAAATCCGAAGGCGGCCATTAGGAGCAGCAAAGGCATCACCTGAAGAACCCGGTTCAGTTCCACATAATCCGAGGCCAACAAGCCGGGCAAAAAGCAAAAAAACGCGGCCAAAACCCACCATTTCGAAAAAAATATCTTTCGCAAGCGGAGCAGCTCAAAAAAACCCAGAAAAAAACCAGCGCCCAAAATCGGATTAAGCATCCCACCCCAAAAAGGACCGTAGGAAGCCCCTCCCGGCGCAGTCCCCCAAAAGAAACTGGTCAGATAGGACGCGTGGGTCATCCATTGATGCGCCGGCGAATACCAACCGCTGGCCGCCGAGGCGTCCAAAAAGTGGTGGCCATAACCCTCCCGAAGCACTGCCAAGACAAAAGGGAGCCCACCCAAGGACAAACCCAGGCCCCAGACCAAAATCGGCTTGAAGTTCTTTTGAAAATCACGGACCTGCGTCAGTAAAAAGGTGAGGATGGCTAAAAGAAGGACCGAAAGCCAAGACGGAAAGGTCAGCGTTCCCAATCCGGTCCAAAGCCCTAAAAAAAGCGCCCACTTTTCCCGATTCCCTTGGGAAGCCTTTAAGAATCGGCCGAAAAGATAAAAACAAGTGAGCTCCCAAAAGGGGACCAAAATGCCTTGATGGCAATAACGCCCGGAGTCCAACGGCCAGAAGCTGAACGCTAATAAAATTCCGAAGAGGGTCGCCAGGCTTTTGGAAAAAAAAAGACGCGCCGCCGCGTAGCCCGCCCCCAAGGCCAGCGCGGAAAAAAGGGCTGGCGGAAACCAAATGGCAAAAAAAGCCGAAGTGGAAAGCCGATAACCCAGGGCCAACAGCCAAGTTAAAAGCGGCGGAAGTTCTCCCACGGCGTAAAAAAAATGCCAGGACCAATGCCGGCAAAGTGAGAGCGCGAGAAAGCCGTTGAGCCCCTCATCCCCGGTCGGCCAAAAGTGAAAGTCGGTCAGATCAAAAAAACGAAGGAAAAGGGCGAACACCGCCAAAACCCAAAATAAGACCATCGGAGGGGCGGGAAAACCTTTTTCAGAGGAGAGAAATTTTTCTGCGTCCGACTCTTTCGCCGCGGGAACCCAAAGGAAAGCCGCCCCAAAAAGGATTAGGGTCAAAAGGATGAAAATCCAAACTTTGACGCTCCAGCCAAAAGGACCATAAGCCAGCAATCCGAGAATGGCGGCGGCGCCAAAAAAGCACAACCCATTTTTACCCATCAGTCCCCTGTTTCACCCGCGTTTCACGGCCGGACCTTCATCTCCGGACCATCCATTTCAACCGGGGCTCTTTCATCAAAAAATCCCCGAAAGGTCAAACCCCGAAAAACCGCTCCGCCACCCACACCAGGGTTAATAGCGTGAACCAGGCCGTGAAAAATCGGCGCCCCCCCAGGGAAAAGACCGCCCCCTCCGGACCCTCGCCTTTTTTCAACAAAAGACACAACAGGTAATTGAAAAAGCAAAGGGCCATGGCGCCAAACGCCAGGGCCATCCGGGAGGGCAAAAACCACAAGGAATCGTAAGTCATCAGGCAGGACAAGCCGAAATAAAACCCCATCCAACCCCAAAGCCACTGGCCGACGAGCTTGGGCTTCCATTCCACGGGTTTTGCTTTTTCAATGGCCCCGTCCCGAATTTGTAGAAGCAGGAAAAAAATATAAATAAAAAGAACTCCCAATCCCAAAGCCCAAAGATAACGCAACGACTGGCTTTGAAGGGACAAGGAAAAAACCGCGTCAATCCAGATGAAAAAATAAGTCACGGACCAAAGGTTGGCCATCAGGCTCGCCGTCAAAGAGGGGATCCATTCTAAAAGAAGCGTTCCCAAAATGGCGCAGGCGGCCGCCGAGAAAAACAGGAGCGTATGGATGGAGGCGTTTCGGGAAATATCGGCCCAGTCGGTCATGACCAATAAACCGTGGGCTTCCTGAAAGAAAGGCAGGGTCAAGGCCATCAGAAGATAAAGGCCCAGGGTCAATGCGAGGAATAATCCGATCTCAACGCCGTTTTTGATTTTTTCCAAGAAGGCCCCGTTTCGGTTCGGTTGAAAAGCCTATGGATTTTAACGAAGCCCGGTGTCAAGTTCACCAAGAAAGACGGCTTTCCGCTCCCTTATCCGCGCAAAACTTCCTCGCTTAACCGGAGGGCTTCGCCCACGGACCAGGCTTGAAAGGGACAACCCCGGGGCGTAAAAGGAGATTCACCGTCCGCGATCTCCGGCAAATGGGCCAAGCCGAAGGACCGGCCCTGGATCAAAAGCGGCTCCAGAAATTTTTCGCGCGCCTCCCGCTTGGCCGCTTGCGTCTCACCGCGCACCCGGACCCAGGCCTCCACAAAAGGACCCGCCAGCCAAGGCCAAACGGTTCCCTGGTGATAGGCGGCGTCCCGGATAAGCGAGTTGCCCTGATAGGTGCTTTGATAAGCCGGGTCTTTGAAAGACAGCGACCTTATTCCTGAAGGCGTCCATAGCTGGGACTCCGCCAGATCCACCACGCGCCGGGCTTGGTCGAGCGGCAAAAGGTTTAAGGGAAGCCCGCCGACCGCCAAGAGTTGGTTGGGACGAATCGCGGGGTCTTTCTGGTCTTTTTGATGGTTGACGTCCACCACGTCATAAAGGCAGCCGGCGGCCTCGTTCCAAAATTTGGATCGGAAACTTTTAAGTCCTTCTTCCGCCGGCTCATGCCATTGGGGAAACCGATCCCGCATGGCAAAAAGGGCGTTGAGCCAAAGGGCCTGGACTTCCACGGGTTTTCCGACGCGGGGCGTGACCGGAACCCCATTGGCCTTGGCGTCCATCCAAGTCAATTGGGAACCCGGCTCTCCCGCCTGTAAAAGAAAATCGGAGTCCATTTGAATACCATAACGGGTTCCTTTGGCGTAAAAGGACAGAACCGCGTCCACCGTATCCATTAATTTAATCCGGTTCCCCTGGGGGAAGCCCGGTCCCCGGCGCCTGAGCAGCTCCGCCACCGCGATCACGTACCAAAGCGAGGCGTCGACCGAATTATACTCGGGCAATTCCCCCTGATCGGGAAAACGGTTCGGAAGCATTCCTTGGGAAATCTTATCGGCCCATCCCAAAAGAATCGCGGAAGCCTCTTCCAAGCGGCCGGTGGCCAGGCACAAACCGCGGATGGAGATGAAGGCGTCCCGTCCCCAATCCATGAACCAGGGATAACCCGCCATGATGGTCTTGCCGTAGTCCCGTTGGACCAAATAATCGTCCGCCGATCGGTGCAGACGCGTGGGGAAAGCTTGGCGCCTGACGCGCTCTTCCTCTTCGATTTTTCGGAAATAATTGGCCGGCACGGGGTCCAGCAGGTTTCCGCCTTGCTCCGAGGTCGTCAAAATCAGGATGGCTTCCGAACGGTCCAGGTCAAACCGAAAAACGCCCGGCGCGGCCAGGTCCTCGGTGTAATCCAAACCCCGTTCTTTTTCCCGTGTATAAGCGAAATTTTTAAACCATTCGGGTTCCTGAAAATAGGCCCCGTTGAAATAAGCCACGATTCCCGGCACGCCCGGGTAAGGCTTCCATTCGACTTGGTTCTCATGGGTGACCGGTGAAAATTTGAAAAAACCATTCTCGCGGTGGAGTGAATGATAGTCCCGGCCCGAAATCAGGGGCCGGACGGATAAGGTGGCCTTTTTTCCCGGCGTCTTCAACACCCAGCGGATAGCCGTCAGGGGCGTGCCTTTTTTAACAAAAATTTCCTGCTCGATCTCGGTTCCGTCCTCGAGCTTGAAAGTCCACCGCGGCCAGGGATCCGGCTCAAAAGCTTTAAGGCGCTTGACGCCATCCGGAAAAAGCACGTCAGGATCATAGCGGTGGCTGGTAAGCGCGTAAGTGCCCGAAGCGGTTTCGATCCCCACTTCCAAGCCGTTCACTAAAACAAACCGGTCGCCGGGCGGATGGGCGGCCGCCAAAAGAAGCGCGTGATATCGGCGGGTGCGGATTTGGTTGACGGTGCCGGACGCGAAACCGCCCAAACCGTCGGTTTCCAACCATTCCGCTTGAGGATCCAGGGAGAGGGCCATAAATTAATCGGGTCTTTTAGAAGAAAGATTAAGAATCGAAAGGGAAAAAATCGGTGTCATCCGTTAAATCTCTTTTCGGGCCAGGGCTCGAAGGCCAATCAACAGCTCCCAAATATAACATCGCCCCATAAAACCCCGCACATAAATTTCCCGAGGATTGAGCGTGACAAGAATTATAAACCCCTCAGGGCCGCTTTCAAAAACAAGGTCGCGGCAATCGTTCGGATAAAAACCGTCCCCTCAACAGAACCGCCAAAACAGGTTTAAATTTCGGGCCCGTCATCCAAATGCACGTAAGCGAAAAAGGCCCTTCCGATTCCCTGTTTGAACAAACCCAAGGATAGAAAAAACATCATGCCAAAAACCTCGCCCCGCGACCGAGTCCATTTTCCGCGGCTCATTTTGAGAACTCCGCGTTAATTTCTAAGAACAAAAATGAAGGCCAAAAGCGATGCCCCCAAAACCGGTCCAAAGCTGAAATGCGCCCTGCTCTCAAACGACCTTTTTCCGGCTTTGGCCTCGTCCAAACTACAAAGCCCTTGAAAAGCTATCAAATTTGATAATACTTAAAAACAACAAATATTAACAAAAATTGAATTGACATAATATATGCTATTGAATCATAACCCTTCGTAATATATTATAAGTTTAATAAACACCTCACCAAAAGGGTGCAACTACTTGGGAGAGTTAACATGAAACAGAAATGGTCAAAAGAGAAAATCATCGAAACGATTAAGGATTTAAAGGCTAAAAATGTTGATATTTCGGCCAGCAATATCTCGAAGAACTACATACCGCTTTTTACGGCTTCTTGTTCCCGCCGGTACTTCGCCAGTTGGTCCAACGCCGTCAAAGCCGCGGGTATTGATTATGACAATATTTTGGAAGCGGGTAAGGCCCGTCGCCGCGAAAAACTGACCAAATGGTCGAAGGAAGAGGTTTTGGAAGCCATTCAACAAGCCGGCTCGAAAAATCTGCTGACAACCTACCGGGACCGATTAGCCCTCTATTCGGCCGCGCGCCGGGAATACGGAAGTTGGAAACAAGCCTTGGAAGCGGCCGGTTACCGGCTGACCAAGGGTTCCCACAAGAACTCCAACCAAATCTTTTCACCGAACGAACCGCCGACCGACGCCGCCAAGGGCGATGTGAAGGCCAGCGCTTAATCGATCCAAGCCGGCCATCCTTTAGCTTTAGTGGAGGATGGCCAGCTTTTTAATGACACTTTGCCCACCTGCGCTGATTCGGTAAACATAAAGGCCGCTGGCCAGTGCCTGTCCCGCCCCATTAACCGCGTCCCAATTCACCAAATTGGTTCCCGCCTGGGTCTGTGAGGCCTCCAGGGTTTTGGACCAAACCAATTGTCCCGTGACCTCAAAAACTTGCAGGCTCACCCGGGTCGATGAAGTCAAATTAAAACTGAACCTCACTTTCCCGTCATAATTCGGATTAGGAAACGCGAAGGTGGTCTGCGATGAAAAGCCGGTTCCAACACCGACCGATGGGGTGCCGGACGCCGTCGGCGTGGGGCTAACGCCCACGAGGGTCAACCCCTGCGACAGGATTTCCACACTGTTGGTCCGCATATGGCTGACGGCTAAATCCAAAACACCCTGGTTTCGGGTGTCCAGCGCCGCCACTTCCACGGGCCCAAAAGAACTCACCGGACCGGCGGCCACCGGAAGGGTTTCCAACAATTGAAAAGTCCCGCCCATCCATTCAAAGACATCCAAGGAATCCGAGTCGCGGTTCGCCACAATAATTTCTTTTTTTCCATCCCCTTTTAAATCCTCGACCGTCAATCCATTGGGATGCAGGCCAGTGGTGGTGAAAGGCGGCAAAGCGAAAAGTGAGCCGTCTTTTTGCTGGAGAAAAACCGAAAGATTGTTGGACTGAAAGCCCGAAACCACTAAATCAACAAGGCCGTCCCCGTTCAAATCGGCGGCGGCCAAAGCCGAGGGTGAGCTCCCCGGCGCCAGGGTCAAGGTTTGGCAAAGGCTATAAGCCGCCAAGTCGCTATCGATTGAGGAAACCGGTTTTTTGAATATCTCCACTTTATCGGCCGACAAATCCGCCACGGCGATCTCGTTTTCCCCATCGCCGTTGAAATCGCCAATGGCCACCTGAACCGGGCTTCCCGATACCGGAATATCCACCCGGGGGCCCAATTTGCCTTGGACAATGGGGAAAAGGGAAAGGCTGTTGGCGCCATAATCGGCTACCGCCGCGAACAAGGTGCCCCCGGAGCGTGTCTTCCCGACCGCCAACCCCACTGGTTGAGCCAATGTGGGTGCTTCCCCCATATTTTGAAACTGCCCATGCTGCCACTGAAAAATCTGGATTTTTTGGGCGTCATAGGCGCTCACCAAAATCGATTGAATTCCCGAACCGTCGAGGTCACCAACAGCCACCCCCCGGGGACCGGCCGCGGTTTGGAAAGAGGTGAAAAGTTTCAGCCCCATAGCGGATGGAATAAAAACTTGGAGGTTGGATTGGCTTGGATCCATCTGGGAAACCGGGGTATTTTGACCGATAAAGGTAGGCGATCCGAAATTAGCCACGATGAGATCTTCGACTTTAGGATCCATCACGCGACCCGTGGCCACGCCCCGGGGGCTCGTTCCCGCGTTTAACGATTGTAAGGAATCCGCCCAAACCGGAAGTAATCCGCCGATCCCAGATATAAAAACCATTAGAAAATATTTAATAAGTCTCATACGACCCCCTTTCATAAAGACACATTTTAATCCCGTTTACGGGTTCCGGCAAACCCAATGCCAAGGTCACAAATAAGGGGAAAACAGGTTGAAAAAAGCGTTTCGAAACCGGGAAAAGAAAGAATCCCGGCGAAGGTCCTCGAGGGTGACCGGGCGCACGCGGGCTTGAACCGCTTGAAAATAGCCTTCCAAATCCCCCGCGAAATCCAAGCCGTAAGTTTCAACATCCAACTCAAAATTCAGCCTAAAACTGCGGGCGTCCCAATTACTGGAGCCAATCAATCCATAATAGCCATCCACCACCATCAATTTGGTATGGGCAAAGGGAGGCGGCTGATAATAAAAGTGGACGCCCTTTTCGAGCATTTCCCCCAGAAGCGCCCGGCTGGCCCAACCCACAAAAGGTAGGTTGTTTTTTTGGGGCAGAATGATTTCCACGCGGATGCCCCTCAAGGCCGCGGCGTTTAACGCGGATATCATCACCCGGTCGGGCACGAAATAAGGCGTGATAATTTTTACTTTTTCACGGGCCGCCGACAAAGCGCCTAATAAAATCCAACTGAGTTTCTCAAAATCCTCATTTGGGCCGCTGCTCACCACCCGGGCCAAGACCTCGCCGGACATAGGACCGGCCGCCGCCGCCGGCGCGATCGATTCGCCCGAGGAAAAAAACCAATCCTCCAAAAAAACATTCTGCAATTCCTGCGTCACCGGGCCGGTCAAGGCGAAATGAAGGTCGCTGACCCGTCCTTGGCGGGGAAGCTTTTGCGCCAGGTGCCGGTCCCCGATATTCATGCCGCCGGTGAAGGCGATACGGTTATCCACCAAAAGCATCTTTCGATGGTTTCTTAAATTAGGGTGAAACCGGTCCAGTGACAGGGAGAAAGGCAGGAATTTCGAGAATGGCACTTGAGCCCTTTTCAATAAACCCGACACCTGCGGAAAAGAATACTGGGCGCCAAAAGCGTCCACCAAAACCCGGACCCGGACGCCTCGAGCCACGGCTTGGGAGAGCGCCGCGACAAACCGGCGTCCCGTTTCGTCCGAGTCAAAGATATAGGTAGAAAGATAAACCCAGTCGCGGGCCGCGCCGATGGCCTCCAACATGGCCGGATAGGCCTCTTCCCCATCGCGAAGCAAGCGCACTTGATTTCCCGCTAAGAGGGGGCGCTGAGTGACCGCGGTGGAAAGACGGTGGAGGGGTTCAAAAGACGCGGGTACGGAAACTTCTAAGTCGGCGGTTTTAACCGAGCCGGAACTTTCGTCCTTTAAATATTTCCAACGGCCACGCCGATGAAGATCTTGCGCGTGGGTTTGGACTCGATTAACCCCGAATATCCAGTAAAGCGCGCCGCCTATCCAAGGGACCAGCAAACAAAGCGCGAGCCAGCCCAGCGCCGCCCGCGTATCCCTTTTATAAAGGACCGCGTGCCCCGCGGTAACGAGGGAAAAGACAAGGCTCGCCAAATACAGAATGATATGCAAATCCCTCAAGAGTAACTCCTTGAGGCTATTTTAACCGGGGGATCGGACAAGAACCTAGAGGTGAACTGAAAGAAAGGAAAAGCGGAAAAAACTAGAATCGGCAGGCTAACGCGAGCGACATCCGATTATTTTCTAAGGACGCGACCGGCTGGAGATTAAATTCTTGGTTATACTCCTCGGCCACCGTGGGCGCGTGGGCCATATCCACAACCCAAGTCACGGCGAAAAGAATCACGCCGCCAATAATCATGTTGCTGCCGACTTGGTTGGCGTTAGCCGAATCGCCTAAAATCCCCCCGGAAAAAGTGGTGGTGTCGGACTTAATGAGCAATCCGGCTCCAATGGAAGTTAGGGAGAGAACTTCGCCGGTTAGAAGCGCGGTCCCCATTAAATTATCCTCGGCGTAAAAATGCCCGTAACCATGGATAAGAAACCCGGGGAAAAAGCTGACCAAAAAAGCCTTGGTAGGATCTTTGTAAAAATGGGTTTGGTGGTTGGATTCCAGGCTGCCGTCCAAGCCTAAGTCGGATTGGGCGTGAAGCCGGGCGGCTGAAAACGATAAAAGCAAAATGGAGAGCGAAAGAACCTTGAACCAATGGAATGAGGAAGAGGTCATAAGTGGACTCATTTTAAGCTTGAAAAAAGGCGAGGTCAAAAGAAAACGCCCGCCTTTTCGCTTGATGGGTGAATCAAAAGCTTAAACGGAAGCGGTCGTTTCCTTTTTCTTCTTAGCGCCTTCGGCCGGGGCCTCAGTCGCCGGAGCGGCCGTTTCACCCTTGGCTTTTTTATCGCTCTTCGGCTCGGTGCCCTTTTCGGCCACGGCCCGATCCACCAATTCCAGGAAAACCATGTCCGCGCCATCGCCCGGGCGGGGAGCTAGCCTCAAGATGCGGGTATAACCTCCCTTGCGTTCGGCGTAACGGTAAATGAGGGTTTTAAAAAGCTTGTTCACCACTTCCCGTTCCCGCACAAAACCCAAAACCTGGCGCTTGGCGGCCAGCGTGTCTTTTTTAGCCAGAGTGACCATTTGCTCGGCGTAACGGCGCACTTCCTTGGCCCGGGTCTTGGTCGTACGGATCCGTTCGTGTTTCAAAAGGGACGTGACCATATTGCGGATCATCGCCCTGCGGTGAGCGGGTTGAACTCCCAACCGGCCATGGTGTGCTGCGTGTCGCATGATAAATCCTCTTCTTTCTGATCAAATCGCGGTTTATTAGACTTTAACTTCCACTCGGGAGGCAACGCCGGTTTTTCCCTTGGCCAGAATCCCATCCACATCGGTTCCAAAGGACAGGCCCATGCCGTTCAGGATTTCCTTGATTTCGTTCAAGGACTTGCGGCCAAAATTTTTGTACTTCAACATATCGGACTCGGTCTTACGGACCAAATCCCCGATGGTCTTGATGTTGGCCGTCTTCAAGCAATTGGCGGAGCGAACCGACAACTCCAATTCTTCCACACTTTCGCTCAAAAGCTCGCGAAGCCGCTCTTCTTCCTCGCTGACGGAGTCATCTTGTTGGACGGGCTCTTCCTCGAAGTTGATAAAGATCTGCAGAGAGTCGCGCAAGATCTTGGCCGCGTGGGCCATGGCGTCCTCGGGGTGAATGCGTCCGTCGGTCCAGATTTCAATGATCAGCTTGTCATAATCCGTGACCTGGCCGATACGGGCCGATTCCACCGAATACTTGACCTGGGAAACCGGGGTGAAGATAGAGTCCACCGGCATCACGCCGATCGCTTGTCCTTCCCGCTTGTTGCGCTCCGAAGGGGAATAACCCCGGCCTTCCGCCACCTCAATCTCAACATCCAAAACCGCGTCATCCTCGGTCAAGGTCGCCAAATGCAATTGGGGGTTCAGAATCTCAACATCGGCGTCGGTTTTAATATCCGCGGCCACCACGTTGCGCTCGCCCTTGACGGTCAAATGCAGGGTCTTGGGGCCGTTGCCGAACAATTTGATCTTGAGTTCTTTTAAATTCAGGATGATCTCCGTGGTGTCTTCCACCACGCCCGGAATCGAGGAATATTCGTGGGAAACTCCCCCGAATTTCACCGAGGTCACCGCGGCGCCCGTAATCGAGGACAAAAGAATCCTTCGCAAAGAATTACCCACGGACTGGCCGTAACCGCGCTCAAAGGGCTCGGCGATGAACTTGCCGTAAGTCGGCGACAAGCTTTCCTTTTCATAATCTAAAAACTTGGGAATCTGAACATTTCCAATTTGCATAACGCCTCCCGCTTGAAATAAGTCCTATTACTTTGAGTACAATTCGACGATGAGCTGTTCTTGAACCGGCAGAGCGATCTCGTCCTTCGTCGGTACCTTTTTGAAGCTGCCCGACAAGGTGGTTGTGTCCACTTCCAGCCATTCCGGAACGCCCCGCTTTTGCAAGGATTCCACCGATCGCTTCAAGACCGGGTTCTCCTTGAACCTATCCTGAATCGAAATTTTGTCCCCGGCCTTCAACGTATAAGAAGGAATATCGACTTTCTTTCCGTTGACGACCACCATGCCGTGGCGAACCACTTGGCGGGCCTGGCGCCGGGATTCGGCGAAGCCCAAGCGGTAAACCGTGTTATCCAACCGTTGCTCCAACAATTGGAGCAAGGTTTCGCCCGTCACGCCCTTGGTGCGGGACGCGATGGAGAAATAACGGCGGAATTGTTTTTCCAAGACTCCATAGATGCGTTTGACTTTTTGTTTTTCACGCAATTGAAGGCCGTACTCGGTATCTTTGCGCCGTTTTTGGCCGTGTTGGCCGGGAGCGTAACCGCGCCTCTCGAAAGCGCACTTCTCGCTTTCGCAGCGGGTTCCTTTCAAATAAAGCTTCATACCTTCGCGACGGCAGATACGGCAAACCGCTTGGACACTCATGAATCGGCTCCTTTATACGCGCCGGCGCTTGGGCGGCCGGCAACCATTATGGGGAACAGGTGTAACGTCTTTGATTAAGGAAATTTGAAGTCCACAAGTTTGAATGGCGCGGATCGCGGCTTCACGGCCCGATCCCGGACCCTTGACGTAAACCTCAACGGACTTCATGCCCGCGTCCAAGGCCTTTTTACCCGCCGCCTCGGCAGCCATCTGGGCCGCGAAGGGGGTTGATTTGCGACTGCCCTTAAAGTTCATGGATCCGGCCGAAGACCAGGTCACAACATTGCCTTTAGGGTCGGTCACGGTCACCAAGGTATTATTAAAGGTGCACTGAACATGGACAATGCCGTTCCGGGGAGCTTTTTTTCCCTTTTTGGCCGCGGCCGACGGGGCCGCCTTGTCGTCTTTCACTTCCGTCTTGGGTTCATTCTTCTTAACTTCGTCCGCCACTCTTTTTCTCCTTAAATCTGTTCTCTAAATTTTATTCTTCTTTTTTACGACCGCTTCCCACCGTCTTGCGCGGGCCCTTGCGGGTCCGGGCGTTCGTTTTGGTTCTTTGGCCCCGGACGGGCAACCCTTTCCGATGGCGGCTGCCACGGAAAGTCCCAATATCGATCAGGCGCTTGATGTTCATGCTGATTTCACGGCGCAAGTCGCCTTCGACCTTGATGTTCTCATTGTTAATCGCGTTTTGAATCCGGGCCACCTCGTCGTCCTTTAGGTTCTTCACCCGGACGCTCGGGTTCACCCCCGCCTTCACCAGAATTTTTTTGGACAGGGTCAGCCCCACTCCAAATAAATAGGTCAAAGCCGTTTCGATTCTTTTTTCTTTCGGCAAATCAATTCCTGCGATGCGAGCCATACATTCTCCTCAATTATCCCTGGCGTTGTTTGTGCTTCGGGTTAGTGCAAATCACACGGATGACCCGCTTACGGCGGATGATCTTGCATTTCGCGCAAATAGGTTTTACAGACGAACGAACCTTCATGTTTCTATCCTTCCTATCTTTCCAACGTAAAAAATTTTAACTTATTTGAACCGGTACGTAATACGCCCCCGGCTTAAATCATAAGGCGATAACTCGACCGTCACCCGGTCCCCGGGGAGAATTCTTATGAAATTCATCCTCATTTTTCCCGACACGTGGGCTAAAACCACGTGTTTGTTTTCCAATTCCACTCGAAAACTTGCGTTGGGGAGGGCTTCAATCACCACCCCTTCCACCGAAATCGCTTCTTCCTTTGCCATACTCCTCCACACCACCCTTAAGGGTTAACTCGCGTCAATATTTCGGGGCCGTCGGGCAAAATGGCCACTGTATCCTCAAAATGCGCGGACCATTTCCCATCCTTCGTCACCACCGTCCAGCCGTCTTCCAAAACCCTAACCTCTTCCGAACCGATATTGACCATCGGCTCCAAGGCCAGGCACATCCCTTCCACCATCTTCGGCCCCTGATGGGGCTTTCCGTAATTCGGAACCTGCGGTTCCTCGTGCATGGCCTGGCCGATCCCGTGTCCCACATAATCCCGGACAACCGTAAAGCCGAACGCCTCCACATATTCCTGGACCGCGTGGCCGATATCCGAGATTCGGTTTCCCACCCGGCACTGCTCGATACCCTTATCTAAAGCTTTCGCGGTAACTTCCAGAAGCTTTTTAGCGTCCGGGCTAATTTTCCCGACCGCGAAAGTTCTGGCGGAATCACCACAGTAGCCTTTATAGAAGGCCCCGATGTCCACCCCCACCACATCCCCTTCGTTCAACACCCGTTTGCCCGGAATTCCATGGACCACTTCGTCATTGACCGAAGTACAAATGGTCGAAGGGTAGCCGTGATATCCCTTAAAAGCCGGAACACAGTCATTCTTCTTAAAAAAATCAAAAGCGAACCGGTCCAACTCATCCGTCGTCACGCCCGGCTTAATCCGCCGGCCCAACTCAACCAACGCGTCCCCGACCACTTTTCCGCTTTTTCGCATCAGCTGCAATTCGTCTTTTGACTTAATCGTAATCACTAAACGGCCGCACCCTTTTCCAGAGCCGCGAAAATACGAGCGATCACATCCTCATACTCACCCTCACAAGACGCCCGGCGGAGCAAACCCTTTTTCTCGTAATACTCGATGAGGGGCGCTGTGTCCTTATGGTAAACCGACAAGCGGTTTTCAATGGTCGCCGGCATGTCATCCGGACGCTGGATCAGCTCGCCGCCATCCTTGTCACAAATCCCCTCTTTAAGGGGTCGCATGGTATCAATGTTATAGGTAGTTCCGCAAGTCTTACAAACCCGCCGGCCGGTCAGGCGTTTGATCAAGGTCTCCCGGCTGACTTCAATTTTAAACACCGAAGACAGGCTTATGCCCAATTCGGATAAGGTTTCATCCAAGCTCACGGCCTGGGGCACCGTGCGGGGAAAACCGTCCAAAATAAAGCCTTTGGCGGCATCCGGCTGGGCAATGCGCTCCCGAATAAGGCCGATCACGACCGAATCCGGCACCAATTCGCCCTTTTTCATGAATTCTTGGGCTTTTAACCCCAAAGCGGTTCCAGCCCGAACAGCGGCGCGAAGCATATCGCCCGTGGATATCTGGGGGATTCCATAGCGTTTGACCAATTCAAGCGAATAAGTTCCCTTGCCCGCTCCCGGTTCTCCTAAAAGTATGGTTCTCATTAAAACGCGCTCCGCCCTTTCAACCGGCCCTTTTTCATAAATCCGTCATAGTGGCGCATCAATAGATGGGACTCAATTTGCTTCATCGTGTCCAATCCCACGCCCACCACGATCAACAAAGAGGTTCCGCCGAAATAAATAGGAATCTTCAATTGACGGGTCAGCACATCCGGGAAAACGGCCACGCAACAAACCGCCAAAGCACCCCAAATGGTGATCCGAGTCAAGGTGCGATCAATAAACTCGGCCGTCGGCTGCCCGGGCCGAATGCCGGGAATGAACCCACCGTACTTTTTCATGTTTTCCGACAAGTCGGTCGGGTTAAAGGCGATCGCTGTGTAAAAGTAGCAAAAGAAAACGATCAAGGCGGAGTACAAAACATAATAGATAAAGGCTCCGGGTGAAAAGTTCCGGGTCACGAAATCCATCACCCCATACAACCATCCGTCTTCGGGGGCCACCGATTGCAGATAGCGGGCCAGCGTAGTCGGAAAAACCAAGATCGAGGAGGAGAAAATCACCGCGATCACGCCGGAATAATCGACCTTCAAGGGCAGTTGGGTGGACTGGCCTTTAAACACTTGCTTCCCGACCACTCGGGTCGCGTATTGGACCGGGATCTTCCGGGCGCCCTGCTGCAGAATGACAATGAAGGCGATCATGGCCACCGTGAAAAGCGCGAAGAAAACCACGCCAAAAAGATTCACCTCGCCCAAACGCAGAAGCCGAAAGGTGTTGAATATTTGTCCCGGCAAGCTGGCCACAATACCGGCGAAGATGATGATAGAAATCCCGTTTCCGATTCCGTACTCGGTGATCTGTTCCCCGAGCCACATGATAAAGATGGTTCCCGCGGTCAAGGTGAGGACGGTGATGATTTGGAAAGACAACCCCCAATGGTAAACAATGTTTTCATTAAATGATTTCAAAAGATAGGTCGAACCGGTTCCTTGAACAATACAAAGAAGAACCGTTCCATACCGAGTGTATTGGGTAATCTTGCGGCGTCCCGCGTCGCCTTCTTTGGATAATTTCTCCAGCGTCGGGATGACCGCCGTCAACAGCTGCAAAATGATGGACATGCTGATGTAAGGCATGACCCCCAGCGCGAAAATCGAGAACTGCCGCAAAGCGCCGCCAGAGAAAAGATTCAGGAAGCCCAAAATGCCGCCGTTTTGATTAGAAAAGAAATTCTGCAGGGCCGCCGCGTTGACTCCCGGAGTGGGGATATGACAACCCACGCGGTAAACCAAAAGCATCATAAAGGTGAAAAGAACCCGGCTTTTAAGTTCCGGGATTCGAAAGATGTTGGTGAAGGCCGAAAGCACTTACAAAACCTCCGTCATTCCACCGGCGGCCTTGATTTTCTCAATGGCCGAGGCGCTGAACGCGTGGGCTTTGACGGTCAATTTGGTCTTGATTTCGCCTTTTCCCAAGATTTTGACTTGATGAATATTGCGGACCAACCCCTTGGCTTTGAGCTCCACCGGGGTGACCACGGTTCCGTTGTCAAACAAGGACAATTTATCCAAATTGACGACCGAGGGAACTTCCAGGTTGCGGCTTTTAAAACCCCGAATCGGAATCCGGCGGTAAAGCGGTGTTTGACCGCCTTCAAAACCCAAACGAACGCCGCCACCGGTGCGGGAATTTTGACCCTTATGACCGCGGGTAGAGGTTTTTCCATGTCCCGAGCCCGGGCCTTTTCCGACGATTTTGCGGCGGCGAACGGCGCCATGGGCTGGTTTTAATTCATTCATCTTCATAACCATAGTCCTCGATGTCTTTATTTTTTAACTTCGACTAAATAGCCGATTTTCTCAACCATGCCGCGGATCACCGGGGTATCCGGCTTCACCACGGTCTGGCGGATCTTATTGAGCCCCAAGGCTTCCGCGATCCGGCGATGACGGGGCAAACGCCCGTTCAAGCTCTTGATCAGTTGAATTTTAATTTCGCTCATGATTTGGACGCTCCCACGTAGCTTTCCACTAATTTGCCCCGAAGCTTGGAGATGGTTTCCGGCGAACGAATAGCCCTGAGGCCCGTCAAGGTCGCCTGCACCACGTTGAACACATTGTCCGAACGGATGGATTTGGTCAAAACGTCATGGATGCCGGCCAGCTCACAAACCGCCCGCACGCCTCCGCCCGCGATGATTCCCGTTCCCGGCGCGGCTGGGCGAAGCATCACGCGGGAAGCTTTAAACACGCCCACGATTTCATGAAACAGCGTGGTCGACTTCAAAGGAACCTCGATCAGGTTTTTCTTAGCGTCCTCAACGGCCTTGCGGATCGCGTCCGGAACCTCGCTGGCTTTACCCGTGCCGGCGCCCACATGCCCATGTCCGTCCCCGACCACCACCAAAACGGAAAAGCTGAACCGGCGTCCGCCCTTCACCACTTTGGCGACGCGGTTGATGTTTACCACTTTTTCTTTCAGATCAAACTTGCTCGAGTCAATCATGGCCATAAAAATCCTTTTTCCCTTTTGGTGCTGGTGCTTATCCGGCTTTTAAAACTGAAGCCCGCCTTGGCGAGCCGCATCCGCCAAAGCCTTGATTCTTCCATGGAACGAATAACCGCCCCGATCAAATACCGCTTTTTCGATTCCCTTTTCCTTGGCCAATTTGGCGATCTGCTCGCCAACGGCCTTCGCCGCGTCCAAATTACCGCCGTACTTGACCTTGCCGCGTAGCGTCTGGTCAAAGCTGGAGGCCGCCGCCAAGGTCGCGCCCTTCACGTCATCAATCAATTGAACCGCGATATTCTTGGCTCCACGGTTGACCACCAAACGCGGACGGATCGCCGATCCCTTGACCGTTTTTCGGATGCGGGCGTGGCGCTTGATTCTTTTTTTACGACGGACCTGCGAGATGAGAATGGACATGTTGGCTCCTTATTTCCCGCCGGCTTTGCCGGTGGCGCCGGTTTTACCGACTTTCTTGCGGACCTGTTCGCCCAAATAGCGAATGCCCGTTCCTTTGTAAACTTCAGGGGGTTTCACGCGGCGAATTTTGGCCGCGGTCTCACCGACCAAATATTTATCGACGCCCTTCACGGTTAAGAGGGTTTGTTTCTCGATATCCACCGAGACACCCTTGGGTAATTCCATCACGACCGGATGGCTGAAGCCCAGGGACATGCTGAGCTTTCCTTTATCCATGGTGGCGCGGTAGCCGACGCCTTGGATTTCCAGTTTGCGCTCGAAACCCGAAGTCACGCCGAGGACCATATTTTTAATCAAAGCCCGGGTCAATCCGTGAAACGAATTCAGGCTTTTCTCATTTCCGGTGATCGACACCAAAAGCTGCTGCCCTTGGGTTTCCAGCTTGATCCCAGCCACCATTTCATGGTTCAGAGTGCCTTTAGGGCCTTCCACCATGACCTTTTGGCCTTCGGTTTTCACCTTAACGCCGGTCGGTAGTTCGATTGGTTTTTTGGCAATGCGCGCCATAACTTCTCCCTCAACTTAATTAATAAACAAAATCAATGAATTAAACAAAGAACCTCGCCGCCCACACCTTGCTGACGGGCCTGCTGATCGGTCAAGACGCCCTTGGACGTCGACAAGATCGCCACGCCCAATCCCCCAATGACCCGGGGAATGCTGGCTTTGCCCCGATAAACCCGGCGGCCCGAACGACTCACGCGGCCGATATGGGTGATCACCCGCTCCCGCTTTTCCCCGTATTTCATCGAAATGCGGATGGCGGAAGGCTTGGTTTTATCCTCAACCACTTTGTAGTTCTTAATGAATCCTTCTTCCGAAAGGATCCGGGCGATTTCCAATTTCAACTTGGAAAAAGGAACGTCCACTTTTTCCTTATAGACGTGATTCGCGTTGCGAATCCGCGTCAACATATCCGCGATGGGATCGGTCATAGACATAAAAATTCTCCCTTTACCAGCTGGCCTTGACGACGCCGGGGATTTTCCCCTCGCCCGCCAGGTTTCTAAAACAAATACGGCACATACCAAACCGCCTCAAAAAAGCCCTCGGACGGCCGCACAGCCGGCAGCGGCTATAGGCCCGAACCTTAAACTTCGGGGTCTTTTTTTGCTTATTCACCAAACTTTTTTTCGCCATGAAATCTCCTAGTTTCTAAAAGGCATTCCCAACAACTTCAAAAGCTCCTTGGCTTCCTCGTCCGTCTTCGCCGTCGTCGTGAAAGTGATATCCATGCCATGAATGGATTGGACGTCCTCAAAATTAATTTCCGGGAAAATGATCTGTTCTTTTAATCCCAGAGTGTAATTGCCGCGACCATCAAAGGAACGGGTCGGGACGCCACGAAAGTCCCGAATCCGGGGAAGCGCCACCATAAAAAAGCGCTCCAGAAACTGGTACATCCGGTCCCCGCGAAGCGTCACCTTACAGCCCAAAGGCTGGTCGGCCCGAAGCTTGAAGTTAGAGATCGCCTTCTTCGAGCGGGTGATCGCCGGCTTTTGACCCGTGATCATGCCCAGTTCCGCGGCGGCCATATCCAAAAGCTTAATGTTGTTTTCCGAGGCGGCTTTTCCCACGCAAACGTTCAAAACCACTTTTTCGACTTTAGGAACGCGCATGGCGTTCTTGATTTCGAACTTTTTCATCAAAGCCGGAACAATTTCGCTGACATACTTTTCTTTAAGAATCGTCTTCGTCGGCATCTTATTTTTCCTTATCCATAATTTCGCCGCACTTTTTACAAGCGCGATTTTTTTGGCCGCTGGCCAGAATCTTATGGGCCACCCGGGTCGACTTTCCACACTTCGGGCAAATCAACTGAACATTGGAAACATGAAGCGGCATTTCCTTCTCGATAATGCCCCCCTGCGGCAACTGCTGGGTCGGCCGGGTATGGCGTTTGGCCATATTGACCTTCTCGACCAAGACTTTTTCTTGCTGCGGGAAAACGCGGATCACGCGCCCCTTTTTGCCTTTGTCTTTGCCCGTCAAAACCATCACTGTGTCTTCGCGATGAACTTTCATGTCTACAAAACCTCCGGCGCCAGCGAAATGATTTTCATAAAATTCTTATCACGCAATTCACGGGTCACCGGTCCAAAGATGCGCGTTCCGCGAGGAGCCATCTGCTCATTAATGATGACCGCGGCGTTTTCGTCAAAACGGATGCTGGACCCGTCCGGGCGGACCAAAACGCGGCGTTGACGAACCACCACCGCCTTCACGACTTCACTCTTTTTCACACCCGCTCCCGGGATCGCTTCCTTCACGGCCGCCACAATCACGTCACCGATAGCGGCGTAACGGCGCCGGGTTCCGCCCAGCACATGGATACACATAATTCTCGTGGCCCCGCTGTTATCGGCCACATTGAGCATGGTTTGAGGCATGATCATAATTTAGCCTCCTCAACCTGAACGGCTTTACGCAAGATCTTCACCAGCTTCCAATGCTTATCCGCGCTGATGGGCCGGGTCTCCGCGATCAAAACCACATCCCCCGCCTGGGTCTCATTCTTAGGGTCGTGGATCTTAAACTTGCTGCGCTTGCGCACCAGTTTTTGGTAAAGCGGGTGCTTGACCAAACGTTCGATGGACACCACCGCCGTCTTATCCATTTTGCGGCTAACCACAACCGCGGTTTTGGTCCGGGGTTCTTTTCGATTCGTATTTGTTTCAGCTGACATCAAACGCTCCTTAACAGATGGTGAAAAAGTCGGTTTTTGACGACTTTTTCCTATTTACGAACGAGCCGCAATCAAAAGAAACCAAGTTTTCGGCGGCTCGTTTAAACCCCTGCCTGTCAGCATGGCGATGAAAAAAATTTTTTAGCGCCATGCTATGCTTTTGTACCTTTTTCTTTTTCACGAAGAATCGTCTTCAACCGCGCCACATGGCGGCGGGCTTCCCGGATCTTCATCGGGTTTTCCAGTTGTTTCGTCGAAAGCTGGATCTTCAAATTGAACAACTCTTCTTCTTTCGAAATAAGCTGTTGTTTCAATTGATCAATATTAAACTCGCGAACTTCCTTGGATTTCATGACATACCTCCCACATCGGCTCGGGATAAACACTTGGTCTTCACCGGGAGCTTATGCGAGGCTAATTGAAACGCTTCCCGCACAACATTTTCCGGCGCTCCGGAAACTTCAAACAAGATACGACCCGGCTTCACAACGGCGGCCCAATGATCCAGGGCGCCCTTACCGCCACCCATACGAACTTCCGCCGGCTTTTTGGTGACCGGACGATCCGGGAAAATACGCACCCAAAGTTTTCCCACGCGCTTCATATGACGGTTAATCGCCACACGGGCCGCCTCAATTTGACGGTCGGTGACATAAGCCGCGTCTTCCGACTTCAAGGCGAATTCCCCGAAAGCGAAGGTAAACCCATTTTTGGATTTTCCGCGCATCCGGCCTTTTTGCATCTTTCGGTATTTCACTCGTTTCGGCATTAACATGGTCTAGTCCTTTATGGTTACGAGGCTAAGCCGAGGCCGGCGCGCCGGATTCGGTCGATTTACGCTCGTTACGCTCGCGATTCGAAGGCTTTGTTTTAGCGGCGTTCACTTCTTCAGGCTTTTCTTTGGCTTCAAAAATCTCGCGCTTAAAGACCCAGCACTTCACGCCGATGGTTCCATAGGTCGTGTTGGAAACGGCCAAGCCGTAATCAATATCGGCCCGCAAGGTATGGAGCGGCACCCGGCCTTCGCGATACCATTCGGACCGTGCGATTTCAGAACCGGCCAAACGGCCGGAACACATGATCTTGATTCCCTTCGCTCCGCCATCCAAAGCGCTTTGAATCGACTTTTTCATGGCCCGGCGGAAAGCGATGCGTTTTTCCAACTGGCTCGCCACGCTTTCGGCGATCAATTGGGCGTTTGTTTCAGGGTGCTTCTCCTCGTTGATGTTGATGCGAATTTCTTTCTTAGTGAACTTTTGGAGCTCCGCCTTGAGTTTGTCGACTTCGGAGCCTTTTTTGCCGATCACGATGCCGGGCCGGGAGGCGAAAATATCCACTTCCACCGTCTCGCCTTTGCGCTTCAAAACCACGCGGGCCACGCCGGCGTGTTTCAAGTGCATTTTCACGAACTTGCGAAGCTGAATGTCTTCCAACAAGGTTTCAGTGTAGATCTTTTTCTTCGCCGAGAACCACAGCGAGTCCCAGTCCCGAATGATGCCTAATCTGAATCCAATTGGATTAATTTTCTGTCCCAAAAGAAGCCTCCGAAAAATTTATGCTTTAGATTCGTCGGTCACAACCACTTTAATGTGGCTGGTCCGGCGGTGAATAGCGCTGGCCCGTCCCATGGCCCGCGGGATAAAGCGTTTCGCGTTTTGAAGCATGGGACCGCCATCCACTTGGACGTTTTTGATCCGAAGCTTGTCCACGTCCACGCGGGAATTCTGTCCGGCGTTCGACACGGCCGCCTTGATAATCTTTGCGATTTCGCCCGCGGCCTTCTTCTTGGTAAAAGCCAAAATGTTAAGCGCTTCGGCGACCGGCTTCTTGCGGATCAGTTCCACCACTTGGCGGGCTTTCCGGGGAGTCAATCGCGTGAATCGAGAAATGGCCTGTGCTTCCATAAAATCAACCTTCCTTACTTGAGCTGCATGGATTTTTCGGTTTTCACCGCGCCATGCGCTTTAAAAGTACGCGTCGGGGAAAATTCCCCCAGCTTGTGGCCCACCATGTTTTCAGTGATGAAAACCGGGATAAACTTTTTTCCGTTATGGATGGCGAAAGTATGTCCCACCATTTCGGGATGAACCGAGGAGCGTCTGGCATAGGTCTTGACGACTTTTTTGTCATTGGCCCGGTTCATTTTTTGAACCAGCTTCAAAAGCTTCTCAACCACATAGGGGCCTTTTTTTAGCGATCGTCCCATTTAAAATCCCTTTCCTATTTACCGGTTTTGCGGCGTTTAACGATGTATTTATCCGTCAGCTTGTTCTGGCGGGTCTTGTAACCCTTAGTCGGCTTACCCCAAGGCGTCGTCGGATGACGTCCGCCCGAGCTCTTGCCTTCACCACCACCCATCGGATGTCCGTCGCCCGGCCGCGTCACCACGCCGCGGGACTGGGGACGTTCTCCCATCCAACGCATGCGCCCGGCTTTACCGATGCTCACGTTGAAGTGATCCAAATTGCCGACCTGTCCGATGGAAGCGGTGCACTCAATGTGAACCTTGCGCATCTCGCCGGAAGGAAGCTTAATCGTCGCGTACTCCCCTTCGCGCGCCATGAGCTGGGCCACCGAGCCGGCGGAGCGAACCATTTGACCGCCCTTGCCCGGCCGAAGCTCAATGTTATGAATCATGGAACCAAAGGGAATGTCTTTTAATTTCATCGCGTGGCCCGGTTTCACGTCGGCCCCTTCGCCCGAAATAACCTGATTGCCCACTTGCAGCCCTTCAGGCGCCAAAATGTATTTCTTTTCGCCGTCCAAATATTGGACAAGGGCGATCCGGCAAGAGCGGTTGGGGTCATATTCCAAGGAAACGACCGTGCCCTGCATCGCCCTTTTGTTACGGGTGAAATCGATGATGCGGTATTGGCGTTTATGCCCCGCGCCCCGGTGACGGCTGGTGATGCGGCCGTACATATTGCGTCCGCCCGAACCCTTCAAGGGCTCCATCAAAGACTTTTCCGGGGCCTTCTTGGTCAAATTTTCCCCGGTGATCGCGGTCATGGCCCGGCGACCCGGCGACGTGGGTTTGTAATTTTTAATTGGCATAATCAGGCCCCTTCAAAGAATTCAATTTTTTGACCAGGCTTCACGGTCACAATCGCCTTTTTCCAGCGATAGGCGTTGGAAACATTCCGACCCACCCGGCGGATCTTGCCCGGGACATTAATCGTGTTGACCTTCACCACTTCAACTTTTTCCTTCTTGAAAACCGTCTCCACCGCTTGACGAATCTCTTGCTTGGTGGCGTTCGGGTGAACCTCAAAGGAATACTTGCCTTGTTCCTTCAACCGGGTGCTGCGCTCGGTGATCAGTGGCCGGACAATGACGTCTTGTATTTTTTTCATTTGCTCTTCTCCTGAACGGAAGCGGAAGTTTCTTTCTTCATGATCCCGATTTTTTCGAGAGCTTCCTTGGTCAAGACCACCACTTCGTGGTTCACGACTTCGAAGATGTTCAAGTTCTCGCGGGACAAAACCTTCACCCCGCGAAGGTTGCGGAAGCTTTTCAAAACCACGGCGTTGGAGTCGTTTAAAACCACCAAGCACTTCTTGGCATCCACGCCCAAACCCTTCAAAAGGGTGGTGGCGCTTTTGGTCTTGGGAGCGTCAAACCGGATGTCATCAATAACCATGACCTTGCCTTCCAAGGCCTTTTGAGACAAGGACTCGGCCAAAGCTTGGCGGCGCATCTTTTTGGGTAATTCCAAGGAGTAATCCCGAGGCTTGGGACCGTGGGCGATACCGCCACCCACATACTGAACCGCGCGGCTGGAACCCTGACGGGCGCTGCCGGTTCCCTTTTGTTTAAAGGGCTTCTTACCACCGCCCGAAACATCGCCTTTGGTCTTGGTATTGACCGTTCCCAACCGTTGGTTGGAAAGATAAGTCGTCACACCCCGCCAAATATGATGGGTCCGGGGCTTCAATCCGAAGACGTTTTCCGGCAGATCAATCGTTCCGGTCTCTTTACCCGTTGAATTGTATACGTTTGCTTTCGGCATTTTAGTCACCCTTTACTTTTTGGCTTTCTTTTTCACGCTCGGCCGGACAGTGATAATTTGTCCATCGGCTCCGGGCACGGCGCCCTTCACGAACAACAGGTTGTTTTCCGAATCCACCTTCACAACGCGAAGGTTTAAAATCGTGTTCTTATCAGTCCCCATATGGCCCGGCATGCGGGTCCCCGGGAAAACGCGCGACGGATCGGACGAGGCGCCGATACCGCCGGGAGCGCGGTGAAACATGCTTCCATGGGAGTTGCGTCCGCCGGAAAAGCCATGGCGGCGAACCACACCCTGGAAGCCCTTGCCCTTGGTGACGCCGGTCACATCGACCCACGCGACATCCTTGAAATTCTCAACAGTTAAAGTTTGTCCCACTTGGAACGCGTTGGCGTCTTCCACCCGAAACTCTTTCAAAACGCGCTTGGGAGTGGCTCCGGCTTTTTTAAAATGGCCTTGTTGGGCCTTGGTCGTGTGTTTTTCTTTACGTTCGGCGTAACCCAGTTGAATGGATTGATAACCGTCGTTCTCCAAAGTCTTTTTTTGAATCACCACGCAGGGGCCCATCTCTAAAACCGTCACATGGGTCGCTTTGCCGCTCTCCTCAAAGAAAGTGGTCTGACCGATTTTTTTTCCAATTAAGGACTTCATCATTTATTCCTTAAAGCTTAATTTCGACGTCAACACCCGCCGGCAAGTCCAACTTCATCAACGAATCAATGGTCCGTTGATTCGGATTCACGATATCCACCAGGCGTTTGTGGGTGCGAATCTCGAATTGTTCCCGCGACTTCTTATCCACATGCGGGCTGCGCAAAACCGTGTAACGATTGATCTCGGTCGGCAACGGCACCGGGCCCAAAACTACCGCGCCCGTACGCCGCACCGTCTCAATGATCTCCACCGTCGAACGGTCTAACAAACGGTGATCGTAAGCTTTCAACTTGATTCTGATTTTTTGACTCGTGGCCGTCGCCATGCTTTCCTCTTTATCTTTTGATCGGTCTAGTTATTCAATAATCTCAATGACGACGCCGGCGCCCACGGTGTGGCCGCCTTCCCGGATGGCGAAACGAACTTCCTTCTCCATCGCCACCGGCACTATCAACTCAATCTCCATCGTGATGTTGTCCCCGGGCATCACCATCTCCACGCCCGCCGGCATCTTCACGCTTCCCGTCACGTCCGTGGTGCGGAAGAAGAACTGCGGCTTATACCCGTTGAAAAACGGCGTGTGCCGGCCCCCTTCTTCTTTCGTCAACACGTACACTTCGCCCTTAAACTTCTTGTGCGGCGTGATCGACTTGGGCTTCGCCAAGACCTGTCCGCGCTCAATATCTTTCTTTTCCACTCCGCGCAGCAAAACCCCAATGTTGTCCCCCGCTTGCGCCTCGTCCATCAGCTTGCGGAACATCTCCACGCCCGTCACCACCGTATCCTTCGTCGGTTTCAATCCCACGATCTCCACCGCTTCCCCCACCTTCACACGGCCGCGTTCCACACGCCCCGTCGCCACCGTCCCACGGCCCGTGATCAAGAACACGTCCTCCACCGCCATCAAAAAGTCCTTATCCACGTCCCGCTTGGGTTCCGGAATGTAGCTGTCCACCGCTTCCATCAACTGCAAAATCGCCTTTTCGCCGATCTCGCTCTGGTCGCCGTCCAACGCCTTCGTGGCCGAACCCTTCACCACCGGCGTCTTGTCGCCCGGGAAGCCGTACTTGGTCAACAATTCCCGAACTTCCACTTCCACCAATTCCAGCAATTCTTTATCGTCCACCATGTCGCACTTGTTCAAGAAAACCACGATGAATGGCACGCCCACCTGGCGGGCCAGCAAAATGTGTTCCCGCGTCTGCGGCATCGGGCCGTCGGCGGCCGAAACCACCAAAATCGCCCCGTCCATCTGCGCCGCTCCCGTCACCATGTTCTTAATGTAGTCCGCGTGTCCCGGGCAATCCACGTGCGCGTAATGGCGCTTTTCCGTCTGGTATTCCACGTGCGACGTGTTAATCGTCACTCCGCGCTCCCGCTCTTCCGGCGCGTTATCGATGTCCGCGTATCCCTTCGCCGTCGCCAATCCTTTTTTCGACAACACCGTCGTGATCGCCGCCGTTAAGGTCGTCTTTCCATGGTCCACGTGCCCGATTGTCCCGATATTCACATGGGGCTTGCTGCGCACGAATTTTTCTTTTGACATAGAACCGCCTCCTCTGACGTCCCCTTCGGGACGCGAATTAAATCAGCCTTTGACCTTCGCGATAATTTCTTGTTGAATCGAACGAGGGGTCTCCTCGTAATGCGCGAACTGCATCGTATACGTAGCCCGGCCCTGCGTCATCGAACGAAGGTTCGTTGAGTAACCGAACATCTCGGACAGCGGAACCTTGGAGCGGATAATTTGCGCCGTTCCCCGCAATTCCATACCTTCAATTTTTCCGCGTTTAGACTGAAGATCGCCCATTACCGGACCCATAAAATCATCCGGAGTCACGACTTCCACGTCCATCACCGGTTCAAGAATAATCGGCTCCGCGTTGCGCATGGCTTCTTTAAAGGCCATCGAGGCCGCGATCTTAAACGCCATTTCGTTCGAGTCCACATCGTGGTAAGAGCCATCGGTTAAGGTCACTTTGAAATCGACCACCGGATAGCCGGCCAAAACACCCGTATCCTTGGCTTCATTAATTCCTTTTTCAACCGCCGGAATATATTCACGCGGAACCGTTCCACCCTTGACCGCGTCCACGAACTCAATTCCCTTGCCCGGCTCTTGGGGCTCCATGGTGATAAACACGTGGCCGTATTGGCCGCGACCGCCGGTTTGACGGATGTACTTTCCTTCAGCCTCGACGCTCTTACGGATGGTTTCGCGGTAGGCCACTTGGGGCTTGCCCACGTTGGCCTGAACATTAAATTCGCGCATCATCCGGTCGACGATGATTTCCAAGTGAAGTTCGCCCATTCCGGCGATGATCGTTTGTCCCGTTTCCTCGTCGCTCTTCACGCGGAAGGACGGATCTTCTTCAGCCAGCTTGCTCAAAGCCAAGCCCATCTTTTCTTGGTCGACTTTGGTCTTGGGCTCGATGGCCACCGAAATCACCGGCTGGGGGAAAACCATCTTTTCAAGGATGATCGGCTTTTCTTCCAGGCAAAGGGTATCGCCCGTGGTAATGGTTTTGATCCCGACGGTGGCGGCGATATCGCCTGAATGAACTTCTTTAATTTCCTCGCGCTTGTTGGCGTGCATTTGAAGCAAGCGGCCGACGCGTTCCCGGTTGCCCTTGGTGGAGTTGTAAACATAAGAACCAATGGACAAGCTTCCCGAATAGACCCGGAAGTAAACCAATTTCCCCACGTGGGGATCAGTCATGATTTTAAAAGCCAAGGCGGAAAAGGGGGCGTCGTCGTTGGCTTCACGGGTTTCTTCCTCGCCCGTATCCGCGTTGTGTCCCTTCACTGGGGGAATATCCAGCGGAGAGGGCAGGTAGTTAATGACGGCGTCCAACAGGGGTTGAACACCCTTGTTTTTAAAAGCCGAGCCGCAAAAAACCGGATTGAACTTGTTGGAGATGGTCCCTTTGCGGATGCAGGTTTTTAATTCTTCCTCGGTGATTTCTTTACCGTCCAAATACTTTTGCATGACGTCATCGTCAAATTCGGCGACCGCCTCCACCAGTTCTTTGCGGTATTTATCAGCCTTTTCTCTCATGTCAGCCGGGATTTCCTCAATCTCAAACTTAGCACCCAAGCTGTCATCCAACCAACGATAGCGCTTCATTTCAACCAGGTGGATGATTCCGTCAAACTTTTCCTCATCGCCCACCGGCAAGGCCACCGCGTGAGCGTTGGCGTTTAAGCGGCTTCGCATTTGATCAATGGCGGCGAAATAATCGGCGCCCACGCGGTCCATTTTGTTCACGAAAGCGATGCGGGGAACCCCGTAATTAGTGGCTTGGCGCCAAACCGTTTCGGATTGGGGCTCCACCCCTTCGACCGCGCCGAAAACGCCGATAGCGCCGTCCAAAACCCGCAAAGAACGCTCGACTTCAATGGTGAAGTCGACGTGCCCCGGGGTATCAATGATGTTGACCCGATTGGTCTTCCAGAAACAAGTCGTGGCAGCCGAGGTGATCGTGATTCCGCGCTCTTGCTCTTGCGGCATCCAGTCCATGGTGGCCGCGCCATCATGAACTTCACCGATCTTGTGCGTGCGGCCCGTATAAAAAAGGATACGCTCGGTCAAGGTGGTTTTACCCGCGTCAATATGGGCCATAATGCCGATATTACGCGTCTTGGCTAAGGGTACTTGTCGTGTCGTCACTTTAAATCCTCAATTACCAGCGGTAGTGGGCGAAGGCTTGGTTAGCTTCCGCCATTTTGTGCGTGTCTTCTTTTTTCTTAATCGCCGTTCCCTGATTTTTGAAAGCGTCGGTTAATTCCATCGCCAACTTCTCGGCGATCGTCTTCTCTTTACGGGCGCGGGCGGCCGTCAAAACCCAGCGGATCGCCAGCGAGGTGCGGCGTTCAGGCCGAATTTCAACCGGAACCTGGTAAGTGGCTCCGCCCACGCGGCGGGATTTCACTTCCAAGACGGGCTTGATGTTGTCGATCGCCGTCTTAAACACGTTCAAAGCGCCCTCTCCATGCTTTTCGCCCAAAAGATCCAGGGCATCATAAAAGCTGCGGGTGGCGACCATTTTTTGGCCGTTGTACATCATCGAATTGATGAACTTGGCGACCAATTTGTTGTTGTAACGGGAATCCCCAAGGATTTCCCGTCTCGCGGCTACTTTTCGACGAGGCATGAATCGCTCTCCTTATTTTCTACTTCTTGGCGACGGCTTCTTTTTTCGGCCGCTTCATCCCATACTTTGAACGTCCTTGTTTACGGTCGGCCACTCCGGAAGCGTCGAGCGCCCCGCGGACAATGTGATACCGAACGCCCGGCAAGTCCTTCACGCGACCGCCGCGAATCAAGACAATCGAATGCTCCTGCAGGTTATGACCCACACCCGGAATGTAACAAGTGACTTCCATTCCGTTGGTTAAACGCACACGGGCGATTTTACGCAAAGCCGAGTTCGGCTTTTTCGGCGTCATCGTGGCGACCTTCACGCAAACACCGCGCTTTTGAGGGCAAGCCTTCAAAGCGGGGGATTTGGTTTTACGCTTACTTTTTTCCCGGCCTAACCGGACCAATTGATTTAGGGTCGGCAACTTGTCCCTCCACAGGGTCTAAAAATAGTCTAAAAATAAAAAAGGCAAAGACAGTGAGCTCCGCCTTTGCCGATCGAATATTCCATTATCATCTGCCCCAGCTCCCGAAGGATCTGGGGGGAATCGTCAAGCAAAGCCCTCCTCTTGCTCACCATTTCGGACAGGAAATCCCATCCGAAAAGAAGGTTTTACTACACTTCAAACCTCACAACGGGCTCAAACGCGGAGCAGTAGGCTACCAAAAGGCCTAGGCCTGGTCAAGGACTTTCTTGTCCAAGTCCCCATCCTCGGCTTTAAAGTCGATATCATCGATTTCAACGGTGGGAGCCGCTGTAATCGCGATCGGAAGCTCATCTTCCGGCTCGTCGACCTTAATTTTCATGCCTTTATAGAAAGCCGAACCCGTTCCCGCGGGAATCAAATGACCCATAATCACGTTTTCTTTAAGTCCGCGCAAATCGTCGACTTTACCGGAAACCGCGGCTTCCGTCAGAACCTTAGTGGTTTCTTGGAAGCTGGCCGCCGAAATAAAGCTTTCGGTTCCCAAAGAAGCCTTGGTGATACCCAAAAGAATCGTGCGGGCCGTCGCCGGCTTGCCGTCTTTCTCAAGCACCCTCTCGTTTTCTTTGCGGAACTTCATCTTATCGACCTGCTGCTTGGGCAGGAATTCGGTATCCCCTTCTTCCTGCACAACCACCTTGCGCATCATCTGCCGGACAATAACTTCGATGTGCTTGTCGTTAATTTTCACACCCTGGAGGCGGTAAACTTCCTGAACCTTGCCGAGCAAGTATTCCTGGACCACCGACTCACCCTGAACCTCGAGAATGTCGTGCGGATCGACCGGTCCATCGGTCAAAGCGTCTCCCGCGCGGACATAGTCGCCTTCGTGGACATTCATGTGTTTACCGTAGGGGATCGAGTATTCTTCCTCGATCGACTTTTTGCCTTCGGTATTGGTGATCACGATCTTTTGATAACCCTTGGAAACCCCGCCGAAAGCCACGGTTCCCGCGATCTTCGCGATGACCGCGTTGCTCTTCGGGCGGCGAGCTTCAAAGAGCTCGGCCACCCGCGGCAGACCGCCGGTGATGTCCCGGGTTTTCGACATTTGGCGCGGGAGCTTGGACAAAACGTCCCCGGCCATGATTTTATCGCCGTCGCTGACGTTGATGAGTGAACCCGTCGGCAAGCGGTAGCTCTTCAAGGCTTCCCCGCTGTTAGCGTCCATGATCACGCAGCGCGGCGAAAGGTTCTCATCTTTATATTCGATGATTGCGCGTTCTTTTAAGCCCGTGCTCGAGTCAATTTCTTCCCGGACGGTCACGCCGCGGATCACGTCCTGCAATTTCACCACACCGCTCACTTCGGAGAAAATCGGGACTTTATAAAGATCCCAGCTGGCGACCAATTGGCCTTCCTTGACCAGATCATCTTCCTTGAACTTCAAGGCCGATCCGAAAGGAACCGTATGGGTTTCCAACGTGCGACCCTTGTCGTCATAGAGGGAAAGCTCTCCGTTGCGGTTCAAAACCACGAGTTCTTTGTTACGATTCTCCACCACCCGAAGGTTGTGGAAACGAAGCCGGCCTGTTTTGCCGACCTCGATCTTGGATTGTTCCAGCGCGCGGCTGGCCGCTCCACCGACGTGGAAGGTACGAAGGGTCAACTGAGTGCCCGGTTCCCCGATGGATTGGGCGGCGATAATGCCGACCGCCTCCCCGATTTGAACCTCGCGCCCGTTGGCCAAGTTGATGCCGTAGCACTTGGCGCAAACACCGCGCTCCAATTCGCAAGTCAAAACCGAGCGGACCCGCATCTGCTCGATGCCGGCTTCTTCCAGCTTTTCTGCGATTTGCTCCGTGATGACCTGTCCGGCCTTCACGATCACTTCCGAGGTTAACAAGTTGGCCACGTTATCGACGGCCACCCGTCCTCCAATGCGGTCCTTCAAGGGCTCGATAATCTCAAGACCTTCCTTGATGGCGTTCACGCGGATTCCATTGGTGGTGCCGCAATCCTCGATGTTGATGATGACTTCTTGGGCTACGTCCACCAACCGGCGCGTCAAGTAACCGGCGTCGGCGGTCTTCAAGGCCGTATCGGCCAATCCCTTACGGGCGCCGTGGGTTGAGATGAAATATTCCAAAACCGTCAAGCCTTCCCGGAAATTGGCGGTAATGGGCGATTCGATGATTTCACCGATGGAACCGGTGATTTTCTGCAGGGGCTTGGCCATCAGTCCGCGCATCCCGGCCAACTGCCGGATCTGCATCTTGGAACCGCGGGCTCCGGAGTCCGCCATCATGAAGATCGGGTTGAAACCGTATTCGTCCTTTTTCAGGTTTTCAAACATCACTTCGGCGATCTCATCGGTGGTATGGGTCCAGATGTCGATGACCTTGTTGTAGCGCTCACCGGCGGTGATGATACCCTTCTTATACTGGTTCTCGATTTCCGCCACGTCCTTATAAGAACGCTTCAGGATCTCGGGCTTGTCTTTCGGGATCTTCATATCGTCGATGGAGACCGTGATACCGGCCTTACTGGCGTACTTGAACCCGACTTCCTTGATATCGTCCAAAAGTTTGACCGTCTTATCTTGGCCCAACTTTTCGTAGCAAAGGGCGACCAGATCCCCCAATTCTTTCTTGTTCATGACCCGGTTGACGTAAGGCAGCTCGTTCGGGATGACTTCGTTGAAAAGGATTCGGCCCACCGTGGTTTCAATCATCTTTCCATTGCGGCGGACTTTAATCTTGGCGTGCTTGGCCACTTCGCCCGACTCATGGGCGATGACGACTTCACGGACGCTGGAAAAGATTTTGCCTTCGCCCTTGGCGCCCGGCAATTCTTTGGTCACATAGTAAGAACCCAAAACAATGTCCTGCGTCGGGGTCACGATGGGACGGCCGTTGGCGGTGGAGTTGATGTTGTTGGTGGAGAGCATCAGGAAGCGCGCTTCCAATTGGGCTTCGCTGGACAGAGGAACGTGGACGGCCATTTGATCGCCGTCAAAGTCCGCGTTGAAAGCCGTGCAAACCAACGGATGGATCTGAAGGGCTCGGCCTTCAATCAAAACCGGTTGGAAAGCCTGGATCCCCTGGCGGTGAAGCGTCGGGGCGCGGTTCAGGAGCACATAATGATCTTGGATGACCTCGGCCAAAATGTCCCACACTTCGGGCTTCACGCGCTCCACCATCTTGCGGGCGCTCTTAATCGTATGGACATAGCCGCGGTCTTCCAGCTTTTTAATAATGAAAGGCTTGAAAAGTTCCAAAGCCATTTTCTTGGGCAATCCGCATTGATGCATCTTCAATTCCGGTCCCACCACAATGACGGAACGGCCGGAATAATCGACGCGCTTTCCTAAGAGGTTCTGGCGGAAACGGCCTTGTTTTCCTTTCAACATATCGGAGAGGGATTTCAGCGGGCGGTTGCCGGGTCCCCGCACGGCGTGACCGCGGCGTCCGTTATCCAGCAACGCATCCACGGCTTCCTGCAACATGCGTTTTTCGTTGCGCACGATGACTTCGGGCGCGTGCAGCTCCAAAAGCTTTTTCAAGCGGTTGTTGCGGTTGATCACGCGGCGGTATAAGTCGTTCAAATCCGAGGTGGCGAAACGACCGCCATCCAGCGGCACCAGCGGGCGAAGCTCCGGCGGAATGACCGGCAGCACTTCCAGGAACATCCACTCGGGCTTGTTATCGCTCTTGCGGAAGCTTTCAATGACCTTCAAACGTTTGATGATGGTTTTGCGTTTTTGTTCGCTGGTGGTTTGCTTCATCTGGACGCGAAGGGTCTTGTCCAAATCTTCCAAATCAACCGCGCGGATCAAATCACGAATGGCTTCGGCGCCCATCTTGGCTTTCACCGAGGCCCCGTATTCTTGGCGCAACTTTTGATATTCGTCTTCCGAGAGCAATTGGCGGGCTTCCACCGGGGCTTTGCCCGGGTCGGTCACCACGTAGGATTCATAATAAATAACCCGTTCCAAATTACGGGTGGACATCTCGAGCAAATAGCCCATACGGGACGGAACACCCTTGAGATACCAGATGTGCGAGACCAAGCAAGCCAACTCAATATGGCCCATCCGCTCCCGGCGCACCTTGGCCTGGGTAACTTCCACGCCGCAACGGTCGCAAATAACGTCTTTATACTTGATGCGTTTGTACTTACCGCAAGCGCATTCCCAGTCCTTGGTAGGACCGAAAATTTTCTCGCAGAACAACCCGTTCTTTTCGGGCTTGAAGGTGCGGTAATTGATGGTTTCGGGTTTTTTCACCTCGCCATGGGACCAAGACTTAATTGTATCCGGCGAAGCCAAGCCAATTTTGATGGCGTCAAAGCGGACCGTTTCCTTGAGGAAGGTTTCCAAAGGATCGGTCTTGGCCTTTTCCACGACGATGGCGGGCGCCGCGGCGGCGTCCAACGGCATGGGGTTTACGGCTTCATTGCTATTTTCAGGGGCGGTTGATTTTACGTTTTGTGTCATTGGGTCCCCCTCCTTAATTTGAGTTCTTCATCAATTTAACATCTAAGCAAAGACCTTGAAGTTCCTTCACCAGAACGTTGAAAGATTCCGGGATACCGGGTTCCGGGGCGTTCTTTCCCTTCACGATCGCCTCGTAAACCTTGGTGCGGCCCTGCACATCGTCCGACTTGACGGTCAGCAATTCTTGCAAGGTATAAGCCGCGCCATAAGCTTCCAAAGCCCAGACTTCCATTTCTCCGAAGCGCTGGCCGCCGAACTGGGCCTTCCCGCCCAGAGGCTGTTGAGTTATGAGCGAATAGGGACCAATGGACCGCGCGTGAATCTTGTCGTCGACCAAGTGGGCCAGTTTCAACATATAGATGTAACCCACCGTCACTTCCTGGTCGAAAGATTCCCCGGTCATGCCGTCATAAAGGATGATCTTACCGGTCTCCGGAAGGCCCTGGTCTTTCAAGGCTTTTTTAATTTCTTCCTCACGGGCGCCGTCAAACACCGGCGAAGCCACGTGATATCCACCCTCGTGGGCCGCCCATCCCAAATGGGTTTCCAAAATTTGTCCCACGTTCATGCGGGACGGAACACCCAGCGGGTTCAAAATAATATCGACCTGGCGTCCGTTGGGAAGATAAGGCATGTCCTCGACCGGAACGATCTTGGAAACCACCCCTTTATTTCCATGGCGGCCCGCCATCTTGTCACCGACCGAGAGTTTGCGCTTCTTGGCCACGTACACCTTGACCATCTTGATGACGCCCGGGGGAAGCTCATCCCCCTTCTTGACCTTGTCGATTTCGTTGTTCTTTTCGCGCTCCAAGTCGGCCACTCGATTGGCCAAAACTTCATTTAGGCGCTTGGTTTCCTCTTCCAGCTTGTCTTGCAAATCCGACCGGTCTCCCTTGTTAAGATCCTTGGCCTTTTCATCATATTGGCCCTTCAAGACTTCAATGCGCCGCTCGTTTTCTTTTTCCAGCTGGCGGATTTTATGGACCACTTCTTTTTCAATGGCCTTCAGAACGGCCGCGTCGCGGCCTTTCATTTTCTCGTCTTTTTCTTTGCGTTTGAACACCTTCACGTCGATGACCTTGCCCTCAACGCCCGGCGGAACCCGCAAGGAAGCGTCGCGGACGTCTCCGGCTTTTTCGCCGAAAATCGCGCGCAAAAGTTTTTCTTCAGGGGTCAGCTCCGTCTCACCCTTGGGCGTGACTTTTCCGACCAGAATGTCGCCCGGCATCACTTCGGCGCCGATGCGGATAATCCCGTCCTCGTCCAAATCTTTCAAAGCCTCGTCGCCCACGTTCGGGATATCCCGGGTAATTTCTTCCTTACCCAGCTTGGTGTCCCGGGCTTCGAGCTCAAATTCCTCGATATGAACCGAGGTGAAATAATCTTCACGGACCAACTTCTCGGAGACGATGATGGCGTCCTCGAAGTTGTATCCGCGCCAGGGCATAAAGGCCACCAGCAGGTTTCGGCCCAAGGCCAATTCGCCTTGATCGGTGGAGGGTCCGTCGGCCACCACATCGCCTTTCTTCACCTTGTCGCCTTTTTTCACGATCGGGCGTTGGTTGATGCAAGTGTCCTGGTTGGAGCGCTTATATTTGCGCAATTTATAGATATCAACCGAACCCGTGTCGTCCATCTCATCGGCGAAGATAATGATCTCGTCGGAGGAGACGCCGGCGACCACGCCGTCGCGCTTGGCGATGACCAAAACACCGGAGTCATAGGCGGCTTTGTATTCCATGCCGGTTCCCACGAAGGGAGCTTCGGTGCGGATCAAGGGCACGGCTTGTCGCTGCATGTTCGAACCCATCAAGGCGCGGTTGGCGTCATCATGCTCCAAGAAGGGGATCAAGGAAGTGGCCACCGAGAACAGCTGGCGCGGCGACACATCCATATAATTGATGTCATCAGGAGCCACCAAGGGAAAGTCGTCCTTGAAGCGGGCCGAGATGTTGCTGGCGCTGACGAACTTGTTGTTATCGTCCAAAGGCGTATTGGCCTGGGCGATCACATACTTGTCCGCGTCATCGGCCGGCATGTACTCAATCTTGCGGCCAACCTTGCCGCCTTCCACCTTGCGAAGCGGGGTGGTCACGAAACCGTATTCATTGATCTGCGCATAAGTGGATAAGGAAGCGATCAAACCGATGTTCGGACCTTCCGGCGTTTCAATGGGGCAAACCCGGCCATAATGGGTGTGATGCACGTCGCGCACTTCAAATCCCGCGCGCTCCCGGTTCAAACCGCCGGGCCCAAGGGCCGACAAGCGGCGTTTGTGGGTGAGTTCGGCCAAAGGATTGGTTTGGTCCATGAACTGCGACAATTGCGAGGTCCCGAAAAATTCCTTCACGGCGGCCGTGATGGGCTTGGTCGAGATCAGCTGGCTGGGCATGGGATTCATATCCATGTCCACGATCGACATACGTTCCCGAACGGCGCGTTCCATGCGGGTAAACCCCAGGCGGAGCTTGTTTTCCAAAAGCTCGCCCGCGGTGCGGACCCGGCGGTTGCCCAAATGATCGATATCATCCTTTTCGCCCTTGCCGTTGCACAAGTCGAAGAGGTAATGAATGATCAACACCAAGTCTTCCTTGGAGATGGTGCGTTGGTCCAACGGGGTCTTCAATCCCAGTTTTTTGTTCATCTTATAACGGCCCACGCGGGCCAAGTCGTAACGCTTTTTATTGAAGAATAAATTCTCCATTAAGTTTTTCGCGTTGTCCAAGGTCGGAGGATCGCCCGGACGCATTTTTTTATAAACTTCCACCAAGGCCGTCTCAATCGAGCGGGTGGTGTCTTTGCGCAAGGTGTTCAGCACCGAAACTTCGCTGGGGTTTGAAACGATGGCCTTCACTTGCTTGACGCCCAGTTGCTTCAAAACCGCCACGACCTCGGGGGTGAAGTCAGCGCCGGCTTCCACCACAATTTCCCCTGTCTCGGGATTGGCCACGTCTTGGGCCGCCGCTTTGCCCTGCAGTTTTTTCTCGGTGACTTCGCACGACTCCACCTCGAAGAAGGTTTTCAAAATATCCTCGTCGGTCGAAAAACCCCAGGCGCGAAGTAAAGTGGTGGCCACGAACTTGCGCTTGCGGTCGATGCGGGCGTAAAGCACGCCGTTGACATCGAACTCAAACTCAAGCCACGAGCCGTGATAAGGAATCACGCTGGTCATATACATTTTTTTACCGGAAACGGACAGTTTGCCGTCGTCCTCGTCAAAGGTCACGCCAGGCGAGCGGTGCAATTGGGAAACGATCACGCGCTCCGCGCCGTTGATCATAAAGGTGCCTCGCTCGGTCATCATGGGCAGGTCGCAGAAGAAAACTTCCTGTTCGCGGATGTCCTTCACTTTTTTCGTATTGGTCTCTTGGTCTTCCTCGCGGATCACGAGGCGCAGGGTGACTTTCATGGGAACGGAGTAGGTCATGCCGCGCTCTTGGCATTCGCGCACGTTGTACTTCGGTTCCAACAACGTATAGGAGACAAATTCCAAAGAAGAAACTTCATTAAAATCCCAGATGGGGAAAATGCTGGTGAAGACGGAGTGCAGGCCTAAGTCCGTGCGGTTTTCCATGGCCGTGTCTTTTTGAAGGAAGACGTCATAAGATTTTCTTTGGAACTCGATCAGGTCAGGCATGTCCATAATGGACGGGATGCGGCTAAAATCAATTCGTTCACGACGGCCAAATTTCACTTTTTTCACCGAAAATCCTCCAGACGAGAGTGGCATTGCCCCACGAGATAAAAAAAACGAGAAAAAAAGATTTTTCTCGTTTTGGGCGAAGAGGGGTGATTATAGAAAGCCGCTTTGAAGAAAGTCAAGAATTACTTGACTTTTTCAGGTTCAGTACCCTCGGTAAACCCTGGAGGTCGGGCAAGACTTCCACCCCCCAGGGTTTACCCTCAAACACCTTTTGAATCGCCTCAAGCCTGGTCCCATGCAGTTCTAAGTAAGCCTGTCCGCCTGGAAGAAGCCTTTCCCATAACTCTTGGGCAATCGCTTCATAGGCTTCCAATCCGCTCGGTCCTGAAAAAAGGGCCATTTGGGGCTCAAATTCAAGAATATCCGGCGCCAACTCCACCCTTTCACTCTCCGGAATGTAGGGGGGATTGCTGACAATCAGCTGAAATTGGGCCGGGTCCGTGTCATTTAAGCCGGAAAACCAAGAACCCTGACGCCATTGAATGGAAACCCCCAGGTTTTGGCTGTTTTCCTCGGCAATCTTTAAAGCCTTATCCGAAAGATCCACACCCCAAATTTGGGCTTTTTCATTCAAAGCCAGCGAAATAGAAATACAGCCGCTCCCCACCCCCAGTTCCAGAACAAGCCTATTTTCAGCCGGGAGCGTCTTTAAAAAACCGAGGGCGCCTTCCACCAAATGCTCCGTTTCGGGCCGGGGAATCAAAACGTCCCGGGTGACCTTGAACGGTTTTCCATAAAATTCCCTTTGGCCCAAAATGTAAGCCACCGGCTCATGCTGGGCCCGGCGGGATAAATAATCCCGGATGATGGCCAATTCCCGCGGATCCAGGGGCCGGTCAAATTGTAAATAAACCTTCAGCCGGTCTAATTGAAGCGCCGCCGCGATCAAACATTCGGCGTCAAACCGGGCGCTCTCAATTCCCTTTTTGGCCAGGAAAGGAACCGCCCATTGTAAAATTTTTAAGGGAGTCCAAATTTCAGGCGCCGGCGTCTTTTCAACCATAGTGCGGGGAACCCTTAAAGCTGCGTTTGAAGTTGTTCTTCCTGAAAAGTTAAAGCCAAGGCCTCAACAAACTCGCCTAAATTTCCGTCCATCACCCGGTCCAATTGATAAAGGGTCAGGCCGATGCGATGGTCCGTCACCCGGTTCTGGGGAAAATTATAAGTTCTTATTTTCTCGCTGCGATCCCCGCTCCCGACTTGGCTTTTTCTCGCTTGGGCGATCTTGGAGTTGGCTTCGTTGTCCATTTTTTCCTTGAGCCGCGCATACAAAACTTTCATGGCCTTCGCCTTATTCTTCAACTGGGAACGCTCGTCCTGGCATTGGACCACCAACCCCGACGGAATATGGGTGATGCGCACCGCCGAATAAGTGGTGTTCACGCTTTGACCGCCGGCGCCCGAGGAACAAAAGGTATCAATGCGAAGGTCCGCGTTTTTAATTTCAACTTCCACCTCATCCACCTCGGGCAGCACCGCCACCGTAACCGCCGAAGTGTGGACCCGGCCGGACGCCTCGGTTTTAGGAACCCGCTGAACCCGGTGGGTGCCGCTTTCAAACCGGAACTTCCCATAAGCGCCTTTGCCGTTGATTTCAAAAACCACTTCTTTAAACCCGCCGATCTCCGTTGGACTGGCGTCGATCAAGTCCACTTTGAGCCCGATTTTCTCGATATAGCGCGTATACATGCGGAATAAATCCCCCACGAAAAGCGCCGCCTCGTCCCCGCCGGTGCCGGCCCTAATTTCCATAATGGCGTTTTTAACCCCATCCAAGTCCTTTGGCAAAAGCATGCGCTTGATTTCTTTTTCGGCCGCCGCGATTTTCTCGTTCAGCGAAGGGATCTCGGCCTGGGCCAAATCCTTCATTCCCGGATCCCCGCCGGTTAAAAGTGCCTCGGCCTCCGCCTTCTCACGGGTCCATTGCCTAAACTCGGATATTTTCTCCACCAGCGGCTCCAAATCCGCCCGCTCAATCGTGAGTTTCTGAAGCTCGGCCGAGTTGGGGATGGACGCGGGGTTGCTGAGACGGTTGGATAATTCCTCGAACCGTTTCTGGGCTGTTTGTAATTTTAGTTCCAGCATGGAAGACCGTTTCTTTTATGAGATAAGCGTGTTTTTAAAAGGCGTGGGGCAAAAAAGAAAACCCCCTTTTCCATAACCGAAGAAAGAAGGGGGTTTTAGAATTTTAAAAAAAGTGGCTAGGACAAGCTTTCGGGCGGCGCAGTCGGAGGCGCGGCTTGTCGCTTGGCCTTCTTGGCGGCGGCGGCCACGGCTTTGGCTTCCTCGCGGGCCTTGGACTCAGCCTGAACGTTGGCGGCGGTCGCAGACTTCTTTTGGAACTTCTCAACCCGGCCGGCCATGTCCAGCAATTTCACCTTGCCGGTGAAGAAAGGATGGCAAGCGGAGCAAATTTCAACGCTAAAAGACTCGCTCTTCGTGGAAGCGGTCTCAATGACGTTTCCGCAAAGGCAGTTGATCTTCGTTTTAAAATATTTCGGATGAATTTCGGTTTTCATTCAGCGGCTCCAATTTCTTTGCTTCTTAATCGTTTTTACCATCCAACGGATAATAAAAATCAAACGTCCAAATGGCAAGGGGCATAGTTTATTCAAAAACCTAAAAAAAGCAACTCGAACCCTCAAAAGACCCGGAAATAAGGCCACTGGGCGAGGCGGGAAACCTTAATAATTCTTTGAAATTCCGGGGTTTGCCAGGGTCTTTTCAGGATTTATTGAGTCAAGTAAAGCAGGGGGTTTTGCGGCACATTGTTCAACCGGACCTCAAAATGAAGATGCGGCCCCGTGGCCATTCCGGTCATCCCCACCCGGCCGATCAGATCCCCTTTTAGGACCGTTTGATGTAGTTTCACCAAAATTTGGTCCAAATGGCCGTAGCGTGAGGTCAGCCCATTGCCGTGATCCAAAATGATCAGTCTCCCGTAACCCGCCCGAATGCCAGCGAATAGGACCTCGCCATTTTGGGCGGCCACCACCCGGGCCCGCCAGCCGGGCGCCAAATCGAGCCCTGGGTGAAATTCTTTTTTACCGCTGATCGGGTTAATCCGGGGTCCAAACCCGTCCGCGAACCTCCCGGAGGTGGGCTTCAGAAAACCCTTCTCGTCTTCCAAGGCTTTTAAGGCCATCCAATGGTCATCCGACTGGGAAAGATAAGCCGCTCCCGGCAAAACAAGCGCCTGCCCTAATTTCACATCCGCGTCCCCGGACAAATGATTGGCTTCCAAAATTGATTTCAAAGGAATGTTGTAAGCCCGCGCGATGTCCGAAAGCCCCTGGCCGGGGCCCACGATATGAAAAATACCATCTTGGGATGGAATCAAAAGGGAGGCGTTGGGAGGCACGGCCGAGCCATTATTGGCTTGGTTCAAACTACGGACCGTTTCTTCGGATAGTTTGAATTTTTTAGCAATGGACAAATAAGTGTCGTGGGGCTCAACGGAGTAAACCAAAAACTCGATCCCGGGAATATTAAATAAAGGCGCCCAACCCTGGGACCCGGAGTTTGGCGAAGGGACTGGCGCGACCGCCGCGGCCACCCGCGTCGGAATATTCTGACGGACAACCCAAACCACCAGTCCCAGCCATAAGAACAAAAGGACCGTCACAACGGTAAGGGTCACCCTCCGCCAAAAGACCATCATGGGTTATTCGCCGGCACTGCCCTTCATGGCTTCCAAGAAGGCCTTATTCGACTTGGTGCGTTTCATCTTATCCAAGAGAAACTCCATGGCTTCCACCGGATTGTTGGGGTTCAATATTTTTCGAAGAATCCAGACCTTGTTCAACTCCTCTTCGGTCATTAAGAGTTCCTCGCGCCGGGTTCCTGACCGGGTTACGTCAAAGGCCGGGAAAACGCGGCGATCCGCGAGTTTACGGTCCAGGATAATTTCCATGTTGCCCGTTCCCTTGAACTCTTCAAAAATAACTTCATCCATGCGGCTTCCGGTGTCGATCAAGGCCGTAGCCATGATGGTCAAGCTACCGCCCTCTTCAATGTCGCGAGCCGCGCCGAAAAAGCGCTTGGGGCGTTGAAGCGCGTTGGAGTCCACGCCGCCCGACAGCACCTTACCCGACGAGGGCACGATCGTGTTGTAAGCCCGGCCCAACCGAGTGATGGAGTCCAAAAGAATTACCACGTCTTTTTTGTGTTCCACCAAGCGCTTGGCTTTTTCGATGATAATTTCCGCCACCGTCACATGACGTTCTGGCGGCTCGTCAAAGGTGGAAGAAACCACTTCGCCCTTCACCGAGCGCTGCATGTCGGTGACTTCTTCCGGACGCTCGTCAATCAGAAGGACGATCAAATAAACTTCCGGATGATTTTTGGCGATGCTGTTGGCGATTTTCTGGAGCAGGATGGTTTTCCCGGTCCGGGGCGGCGCCACGATCAAACCGCGCTGGCCTTTTCCCAAAGGGATCAAAAGATCCATCACCCGCATGGAAAGATCATCCGGGGAGGTTTCCAGCCAAATACGCTTGTTGGGATAAATGGGGGTGAGGTTGTCGAAAAGAATTTTATGCTTGATCGCGTCCGGCGGCTCAAAGTTGATGCTGTCGACTTTGAGCAGGGCGAAATAACGCTCGCCTTCCTTGGGGGGCCGCACTTGGCCCATAACCGTGTCCCCGGTCCTTAAGTTAAACCGGCGGATTTGCGAGGGGGAAACATAAATATCATCCGGGCCCGGCAGATAATTGTAATTGGCGGAACGCAGAAAGCCGAAACCATCCGGCAGGATTTCCAAGACGCCCTCAGCGTTGATCACGCCGTTGCGCTGGGTCTGGGTTTCCAGGATTTTGAAGATAAGATCCTGCTTTTTCAGCGACCCGACCTCCTCCAGATTGAGTTCCCGGGCCACTTGGGTCAATTCAGCGATTGTCTTTTTTTTCAGATCCGCAATATCCATAAAACCTTGAGTCCTTTCAAAATTTTCGCCCGGTTTGAACCGCTCCGGCGAAAAGGCTTAAAATGAGGGTGATGATTTCAACGGGAAACCTTGGAAAAACGGCCCTAAAGTTCGGGCCGCTGAAATGGGGCTCCTGTTGCTTGAGTCTTTGCTTTTTTCCTGAAGAACAAAACTGGACAACCCGCGTTTAAAACCAGCCAAAATCAAAGTTCCCTTTAGTTTGTTGAGTTGAGGTAAAAATGAGCGTTTGGGGGTCAATCCATTGGGAATTATAGAGGATAAAACCGAGACGTCTTATGCAGTGAATAAATGTTACCGATGGCCTTTAAAGGTGTCAACCCTTATTTATCCCTCTTTCACCCGTCCGTGAAGGCCCAAACGCGCTTTTCATCCCGGTAAGGGATAGGCCACAACCTGGTTACGCCCCTTCTCTTTGGCCGCATAAAGGGCCTTATCGGCTTTTCCAATCAAATCCAGGTTCGTTTTGGCATCATTGGGAAAAGTCGCCACCCCCACCGAAACCGTCACCCCTGTGGATTCTTTTCCGATGACAAAGGTATAGCTTTCGATGGCCTTTCGGATTTTTTCGGCCAGTTCCACCGCTTGATCCTTCGTCGTCTCGGAGGCGATGAGGACCATCTCTTCCCCGCCATAACGGGCCACCAAATGGGTGACGTCCGACTGGCTCTTAAGAATCTTCGCCACTTCCATCAAAACATGGTCGCCCGCCACGTGGCCATAAGTATCGTTGTAATGCTTGAAGTGGTCGATATCCAAAATCAACAGGCTCAGTTGAGACGAATAACGGTTGGCCAAAATCAATTCTTCTTCCAAGCGCTGCTTGAAATAGCGGTGGGAATAAAGCTTGGTCAGTCCATCCGTAATCGAAAGCTTTTGAACCTTCTCGTAAAGAAGCGACTTCTGAAGCCCGATAGAAATCTGATTGCAAAAAACCTCCAAATTATTAAGCGTCTCCGGATCAAAGGTTGATCCCTTGGGGCTAAAGGTGCATAAAAAGCCGATCACCCGGTCCTGCACCACAAAGGGGAAAAAAGCCAGCGCGCCAACCGGAAGATGCTTGATCTTGGATAAACGCTCATCGGCCGAAAAGTCGGTGATCCAATGAACTTTCTTTTCTCGGGCAAAAACCGCTCCCAAGCTCCCCGATTCCAGCTCAATCTCAAAGGAACGGAAAAAAGTCTCGTCGCAACCTGAGGCCACCCGGATATCAAACCGCTTTCCCTCGCTGGAAAGCACGCCGATGAGAAAATGGGGCAAATTGAACATGCGTTCGGTGAACTCGCGGGCCACCTCCAGCATTTCCTGGACGCTGAGGGTCGTTCCCGCTTCTTTAATCACGTCATAAAGATGCTCAATGTTTCGAAGCTGTTTCTCGAGTAGGGAATTTTCTTTTTTGATCTTCTCCGAATTTGAGAAGAATTCGGAAAACGCGTCCTTTCGGGTTTGAATTCGTCCTTCGAATTCGCGTCGAAGGGCGAGGTGGGTGCTTCGGAGGATAAAAGGAATGGTCCAAAGAATCCCGGCGGCCAAGAATTCCGGAAAAATCCAGACATCCGCCAGCGCGGGCAAGTTCATGGCCTTTTCCGCCACGATCCCAATCGTATAAGTCCCCAAAAACCACAAACCCGCTTCCGGCCAAAAATAACCCAAGGGAACCATAAAAAGAATCGGCGCGCGTAAAAGATAAGCTCCCGCCCCCGGCAGCGCCCCCAATCCCAAAACCGCCAGACCCAGTAGGCCGCCCCAAATTTTTTGGGTTTTTTCAATCATGGCTCTGTCCTAGTTTCGCCAAACGAACGCGGTTGCGGCCCGCCGCCTTGGCTAGATAAAGGGCCTGGTCGGCGAAATCGATAAAAGCCTCCACATTTTTAAGGGTCGGATTGAGCTCCGCCACCCCAATGCTGACCGTCACATGGGTCACTTGCTTGGCCGCCAACACTTCCTGTTCCTGCACCTTTTGACGGATGCGCTCGGCCACTTTTTCAGCCCCATCCAAGGGAGTCTTTAAAAGCAAAACCGAAAATTCCTCGCCGCCATACCGCGCCGCCAAGTCGACCGTTCGAATGGTCTCTTTTAAAATTTGAGCCACGCACTTCAGAACCCGGTCCCCCACCAAATGCCCGTAACGGTCGTTGTAGGATTTGAAGTGGTCCACATCGATCATCAAAACGCAAAGGGGAAATTGATGCTCCAGCGCGCGGAAAACCTCGTCACGGACCCGCTCTTTGTAATAGCGCTGGACATAAAGGCCGGTCAAGCCATCCGTGATCGCCAGTTCGATGGTTTGGCGGTAAAGGGCCACGTGTTCCAGCGCCACCGTTCCCAAATCAGCGAAATTGGAAAGAAGCCTGGCGTCATCCTGCCTAAAAACACCCGGCACATTGCTTTCCATACGCACCAAACCCAGCATCTCATTGCCCGCCAGGAAAGGCGCCGCCACCAGACTTTTAATTTTGGACTCCGCGGCGAAATTTTGAAACCGGAAGTCGCTGCTGGCGTCATTGACGAAAAGGTTTTTGGCCTGGGCGATGACCCAGGCGTTGAAAGGCTCCGAGCGGTTTAACCGTTCCCGATTGAGACGCACTTCCATATCCGTGTCCACACTGTAGCGCACCACATGAACCGCCTTGCCGATACTGCTGTCGAAAAGCAGCAAGGTATAGACGCCGCCCTGCACCATGAAGGTTTTGGAGATGGTTTCCACCAGCAGGATGATGACATCCTGGCTCTTAAAGGTAACTGCCAAGCTGCGGGCCAACTCATTGAGGGCCGTATAGCGCTGGATTTTGATCTGGTTGGATTGATAGGCCTTCTGGATTTTGTCGAAAGCGATCTGGCCGTCATTGCGCTCCAAGTCCAGCAGATCCAAGTTTTTCTGGTATTGAAACCGGTCCACTTCCAACGCCCGGGTCCATTTTTTAAGTAAAAAAAAGTTGAGGGCCAGGCTGACGAGAAAAATAAAAAGAACCCAAGTCGGGGCGGACGTCACCGAATTATTGACGGTTAAAACCAACGCCACAATCCCCGAAAGAACCATGGCCACGTTCAAATTAAGCAGGATGGCCGACAATCCCAAAGGAAGATAAAACAATAGGAAAGCCGGGACCGGGTTCCCCTCGTGCAAGGCCATGGTCACGAAGGCCAAGGTAGCGGCCAAGGCCGCCAAAAGAACCAGGATCCAGCGCTGGGGACCATTTAATTGATTAAGACGGTTTAATATTGGTTCCATCGGCCTTTACGTTTTTTTCTCGATTTGCCTCAGCCACGACTTCACTTTTTTCCTCAACTCCGGAAGGCTTCCGTTGTTTTGGATAACCCAATGGGCCCGCTTGTCTTTTCGCGCCTGGGCCCATTGACCTTTTTCCCGCCTTAAAATCTCGCTTTTGTTCCAACCCCGGCCCAATAACCTTCGGTGCCGCACGTTGGAAGGGGCGGAAACGCTCAAGACCCCTTCCAGATAAGGATATCCCTTTCCCTCGAACAACAAGGGTATTTCAACCACGGCTAAAAAAGGCGGCCGGCTTCCCAATCTTTGACGATCAACCGCCCAACGCTTTATTTTTTGACGTATCGCTGGGTGTAAAAGTTGGTTAAGCGTTTTTCTTTTGCCCGCGCTTTTAAAAACAATCGCGCCCAATTTTTGGCGGTCTACCAAGCCCTGGGCGTCCAATATACTTTTCCCAAACCGAGCCGCCAAAATTTTTGAAAACCGTCGGTCCCTTAAAAGCGCGTGCCCCACCTGGTCCGCCTGCAAAACAGACGCGCCCATTCCGCTAAGAATCCGAAGAACCTCGCTTTTACCGGCCCCCATCCCGCCAGTCAATCCCACCACTCGGGTGATCAAACGTGGGATTGGTTTGTTCCTTCGCCGCTTGGGATTCAAAAGCCTGTTTGCTCCCGGAAAGCTTGAAAAGTGTTCTTTAAAAGAAGGGCGATAGTCATGGGCCCCACCCCTCCCGGAACGGGACTGATCGCCGAGGCCACTTGGGAAACCGGCCCGTAATCCACATCCCCTAATAATTTACCATCACTTCCCTTGGAAGTTCCCACATCCACCACCACCGCGCCTGGTTTGATCATTTCCGCTTTCACAAACAACGGCTTTCCGATGGCCGCCACCACGATTTCGGCTTGACGGACCACTTCGGTCAAATCCGATGTTTTACTATGGCAAAAAGTAACCGAGGCATTGGCTTCCAAAAGTAAAAGTCCCACCGGCTTTCCCACCAAATTACTGCGCCCGATCACCACCGCCCTTTTCCCGGCCACGGGAATTTTAAAATGATCGAGTAAGACCATGACGCCTAAAGGGGTACAGGGCCTCAATCCTTTTTCCCCAGCCAATAGTTTTCCCAAATTCGAGGGATGCAGCCCATCCACATCCTTGCGGGGATCCAAAGCGTTAATCACCCGGTCCGCGTCAAGATGCGGCGGCAAGGGAAGCTGAACCAGGATTCCGTGGATTTGAGGATCCGCGTTAAGCCCGGAGACCGCTTGAAGCAGTTCGTCCAAGCTGGTTTCCCGGGGAAGTTTGATTTCCCGCGAGTAATAGCCCAGGGCCTCGCAAGCTTTTTTTTTCATTCCCACATAAACAATTGAGGCGGGATTATCGCCGACCAAAACCACGGCAAGCCCTGGAACAGCGCCGCCGTTGATCTTTCCCAAGTCTCTTTTCAAAGCGTCTTTTACGGCTTGGGCGGCGATTTTCCCGTCCAAAATCAAAGACATAGGTCACCCCTGGCCTTATTAAATCGGTATGGTCCGCGGGTCATTCTAGCCATCCCGCCTTGCTAAACAAGGCAAGAATCTCAGGCTTTTTCGGGGACCTTAGGTCCCTAGGCTTTTATTAGGGTTTTTCGATCAACTTTAGGCCTTCAAAGCGATCAGGGCGGAGGGCCCATTGACGGTAATGTTGCCAAAGTCGAAGCGCCAGGGAATGGGACGACTTGAGGCTTTTTCCTTGAAGCTTAGTGGCGCCCAATATCCCCACTCCGGAGCCCGCGAAAATAAGCTCCCCCCGGCGAAGTACCCAGTCGGGACGCCAAGGTTTTTCAACTACTTTAATTCCCAATTGCCGGCAAAGCGCCGTCATTTTTTTCTGAGTCACGCCTTCCAGCCCCACCCAGGCGCGGGGCGGCACCTGAACTTGGCGGCCGTCAAACCACAAAACCGAGGAACCCCCTCCGTCCACGGCATAACCTTGTCCATTGACTCGAACCATTTCCCGCCATTTTGAGTTTTTTCGGTAGGCCTGCCGGGTCATCATATAGAAAGCCCACTTAAATTGGTTCGGCGCGCTTTGGGGGGCAGGAACGGTCCAGGGACTGATCCCGACGTCGCCCAGTAAGGGCCAAAAATCCCCGGCGCCATGGACGAGGGGCCTGATAAAAGCCCAAAGCTTAGGCGTCTTTTCCCCCCGGCTCCGGGGATGAACCGGCATTTTAAATTCTTGAGTCAGGTTGAAGCGAATCACAAAATCAGAAGAATGAACGGAGTAAAAAAGCCTGATCGCCCGCGCGAAAATCCCAAACGACGGCATGGGCCAACCCAAAAACCGGCACCCCTTTCGGAGCCTTTCCAAGTGATCCTTTAAAAACAGGGCTTTGCCCGCGTAAACCGGCAGGCTTTCGAAAAGCCCCTCGCCAAAAAGCGTGCTTCCGTTTAAAGGAGAAATCTTTGCTTGATCCGCGGGCTGAAGTCGCCCTTCTATAAAAAGGAGATGGCTCATGCGGGAACCAATGAGGTGCCCAAGGCTTGGGCCAGGGCCTCCACTTTATGAAGCGTCTCTAGATACTCCCGTTCGGGGTCGGAGTCGGCCACAATACCGGCCCCCGCGAAAAACTCAAGGTCTCCCTCGGGCCAAAGGGTAAAGCTTCGGATGAGGATGTTAAAATCGAAGACCGGTCCCGGCGCCAAATATCCCAGGCTTCCGGTATAAAAATGGCGCGGAGTTTTTTCCAATTCGTCGATAATCTGCATACACCGAATTTTGGGGCAACCCGTGATAGTCCCTCCCGGAAAAATCGACCTGAAAGTCTCGGAAAATTTAACCTTTTCCCGCGTTTGGGCTTCCACCGTCGAAACCAAATGATGGACCTTGGCGTAACTTTCCACCCGGGCGTAATCTTTGACCTCCACGGTTCCATAGCGGGCCACCCTCCCCAAATCATTTCGCATGAGATCCACCAGCATTAGATGCTCGGCCAATTCTTTGGGGTGAGTTTGAAGCTCTTGCTTGAGCCGCACATCCTCTTCCGGGCTCAATCCCCGGGGACGGGTCCCGGCGATAGGACGGGTTTCCAAAAGGGTCCCTCGGCCGCGCAGAAGCCTCTCCGGTGATGAGGAGACCAGGGTAAAAAGCGGCGTTTTAAACAGGCCCATAAAAGGACCCGGGTTTACCGCGCCCAGCAATCCATATAAGGAAAGCGGATCCCCTTCCCAACGCGCCGTGAATTTTTGGGCCAGGTTCGCTTGATAAATATCCCCCTGGGCAATGTAAGCTTTGGCTTTTTCCACTAATCGACCGTAAGAAACGGCGTCTAGGTGGGCTTGAAGGCCGTTCACCCGAAAAGGTTTTGACATGGCCGGGCCGGCGCCGATTCCTTCGGCGTCTCCCCATTCGGTCCATTCGCGGCGAAGGCGGTCGATCACCCAAAGTTTTCCGGGTTTAAAAAAATAAAAATCAGGCCGTTGGGCCGGCGCGGAGCCGGGCGAAGGATTGGCGAACTCGTAGCTAAAGGCCCCAAACCAGGCCTGGCTTAAACTTTGGGGAAAGACTCCGAAAGAATTTGTTTTTTTAGCCACCAGGTCTAAAAAATCAAAAAAGCCGCCGATTTCTTTTTGAAAAGAACCGGGGCGGGCGCCTCGCACTTGGGTCCCGCTTCCCCAAACTTCCGCTTGGGGCATTCCCGCCAAAAGACACCAGCGGCTCGCCTCGGTCACCGGACCCGCGCTTTCTAAATAAACGGCGGTCCCTTGGGACGCCAAGCCGCCCCAAATTTCCTTCCAATTCCAGGAGGCCTCGTAGGTCCCCGAGGCCTTGAGCGCGAGACCCGGCGCGGCGGATAAAGGATGGGAGGATCGCTTGGATTCACTCATGGCCGACATTGAAACAAAGGCCGGCTCAAGACGCCAGCCCTTTTGGCGGTTTCTGGTTCGGGGCCTGATTTTTTATGGAAAAAAGGGAAAATTTACTTCGAAGTCATTTGAACGAGGGATTCCACCGACTTCTTAATTTCCGCCAAGTCGAAGGGTTTTAAAATCACCGTGAGAGGGCCCAATCGCATGGCTTCCACCAGCAATTCGCTGTCCGGATAGCCGGTCACGATAATGATAAGCGATTGCACATTGCGCAGCTTGAGCTCTTTAAAGGTATCCACGCCGCTGAAGCCCGGCATTTTTAAATCCAGAAAAATGAAATCGTAATTCTGCCGGGAAACCGCTTCCAGCGCGGCTTCGCCCGAATGAACGACTTCCACCCAATAATGGCGTCGGTCCAAGGCCTTCACGTAAAGATCACAGATCCCCGGCTCATCATCCACCACCAAAACCCGCTTGGCCGCCGTTTGGACGCCTTTTTCCAGCCAACGGTCAATCAGTTCTTTTTTGAAGCGCCATTCACTGCCAATTTTGAAAGAAGGAAGTTTGCCCTGTTGCGCGAGCTTATAGATCGTGGTCGTGGTGATTTTCAAGTAGGAAGAAAGTTCTTGGGCTGTCAGGATATCGCTCATAAAAGAACCCGTTTCATGGGAATCAAGATTGCAACATTTATGACTCGCAACTGGGCCAATTATATCCCAACTCTTGAAGCCAAAGGGCCTTTAATTTAAAAATTGAGGAAAAAATAATTGAAGACAAGAAGTTGGCGGGACGTTTTTTTGTTTTTTACTTTATCTTGGAAAATCCAGTATCTATCGGGCGAAATACGATTTTCGCATCGCCAAAAAAGGAGACAAGACCGATCCCCGCTGAAAAGCCCCCGGGTAAAAAAGGGCCTTTTCGAGGATTTTTATAGGCGCACACGCACCTAAATTCCAAACTCGTCAGGAGGCCTTTTCAATCGAGTCAATATAAGCCCGATCGACTTCGACTTTGCTGTTTTCGTTGATCTTTAAAACCAAAACATTTTCCTTAATATCGGCCACAGTGGCGTAAAGCCCGCCGCGGGTCAGAACCCGGTCGCCGCGCTGGATGTTTTTAAGCATTTCTTCCTTTTTTTTGCGCTCCTTGTTTTGGGGAAGCATAAAAATAACGTAAAAGGCCACTAAGATCAAAAGCATGGGCGCCAGCGAAAGCAAGCCTCCCAGAGGCGAATCCGGCGCCGCCGCCGCGGCGGCCGTGGTTTGAGCGAAAGCGGAATCCATAAAGTCTCCTTCAAGTTTTGAATTTTAAACCAGCCGGCCGGATTTTACTCGACCGTCACACTTTTAGCCAGGTTACGGGGCTGATCGATTTCCCGGCCCTTGATCCTGGCGATTTCATAAGCCAAAAGCTGCAACGGCAGGACGGATAAAATCGGTGAAAGCGACTCGTGCGACGCCGGAATTTCCAATACCGCGTCGGCTTTGCGGGCCGCGATTTTGTCCCCCTTTTCAACGACGGCGATCAGTTTTCCCGACCGCGCCTTCACTTCCTCCATATTGTTAAGCATCTTTTCGTAAACGCCGGAGGATTTCAACGCGATGGCCACCACGGGCATCCGCGCGTCAATCAAAGCGATCGGCCCGTGCTTCATCTCGCCTCCGGGGTAACCCTCCGCGTGAATATAAGAAATTTCCTTGAGCTTCAACGCGCCTTCCAGAGCGATGGGGTAATTGATGCCCCGGCCCAGATAAAGAAAGTTGAAGTGGGGCGCGAAGGTTTTGGCGATCTTTTCAATGGCCTTTCTTTGACGAAGAGCCGCCGTCGCGAGGGCCGGAATCCGCGCGAGCGCCAGGCCTTTGGCGCACAAAACCTTTAAGGGCAAATCGCCGCGGACCCGGGCGAAAAACAAAGTTAAAAGCCAAAGAGCTTCCAATTGGGTGGTAAAAGCCTTGGTGGACGCCACGCCGATCTCAGGACCCGCGCGGGTTAAAAGAACCGCGTCCGCCTCCCGCGTGGCTGAGCTTCCCATGACGTTGCAAATCGAGACAATCTTCGCGCCTTTCAACCGGGCTTCCCTTAAGGCGACCAAGGTATCCACGGTCTCGCCGCTTTGGGTGATGACGATGGCCAAGTGTTCCTTGCCGATCACCGGGTTTCGATACCTGAACTCGGAGGCGTAATCGACCTCCACCGGCACCTTCAAATGTTCTTCCAACAAAAACTTTCCGACTAAAGCGGCGTAATAAGAGGTGCCGCAGGCCAGCAGCGTTATCTTTTTAAACTGTTTTATCCAGGGAGCCTTCAAAAAAGCCCCTTCCAAATAAACTTCGCCGGATCTGGGATCCAAACGTCCGGTCAAGGTGTCCTGGAGGGCGCGGGGCTGTTCCATAATTTCTTTCAGCATGAAATGCGCGTAACCGCCCTTTTCGGCTTGTTCGGCCGTCCAATCGATTCGCGCGGGGGTTTTCAAACGGGGCTTTCCATCGGCGATTCCCAACACACGGGATTCTTGCGGCGTCACAACCGCCATCTCGTCATCCTCCAGGTAATAGACCTTTTGGGTATGCTGCAAAAGGGCGGGGACGTCCGAAGCGATAAAATTTTCACCCTGGCCCAAACCCACCACTAAAGCGCCGCCCCCGGACCGGGCGCCAATGAGCGTCTCCGGAGCGGCGTCCGAAATGGCCACCACCGAATAGTTGCCCGTAATCTTGGACAGCCCCCAGCGCACCGCCTCGATCCAGGAGCGCTTCTGAAGTCCTTCCTCAATCAAATGCGCTAAAACTTCCGAGTCCGTTTGCGACCGAAACCGGTGGCCCTTGGCCACTAGTTCATTCTTGAGCTTTTGATAGTTTTCAATAATGCCGTTATGGACCACGGCGATATGTCCCCCGCAATCCGTGTGGGGGTGGGCGTTTTGATCGGTCGGATGTCCATGGGTGGCCCAGCGCGTATGGCCGATTCCAAAATGGATGGCCGGATCCAAGTGGGCTTTCTTAACCGCCGCCACCAGGTTCCCGATTTTGCCGGCTTTTTTCAGGATCTTCATTTTTCCGGAAGAGTCCAACAGAGCCAACCCGGCGGAGTCATAGCCACGGTATTCCAATTTGGCCAAGCCATTGAGCAGGATGGAAACGGCGGGTTTAGAACCCGTATAACCGGCGATGCCGCACATAAAAACCTCGATAAAGAATGTCGCTTCGGGGACAGCATGCTAACACAAAAAGCTTTTTACCACCCTGCCGGCCTCTTTCAAAGGCCAATCTTGGCGGGACCTGCCGTTCTCCTTTTGATTTTATTTAGAAGAACGGTGCGACTTGGCAAAAAAACGGGAGATTTAAGACGAAACCTCATCCAAAACCCGGGCCATTTCCAAAAACTTTTCCAAACCCAGTTCCTCGCCTCGAATGCCCGGCTTCACGCCGGTTTTTTCAAGCATCAAATTAATCTGGTCCACCGGCTTCCCCATCGACTTTAATGAGTTTGAAATAACCTTGCGGCGGCTTTGAAAAATCGAACGCGCCAATTGAAAAAATAGTTTTTCCTGAGCCTCATTTAAAAGAGGTTTTTCCCGCAAGGTGAGCTCGACAAAAGCCGAGTCCACTTTGGGCTGGGGTTTGAAACTGGAAGCCGGCACCGTCACCCTCTTTTGGGCGGGCCCATAATATTGGGCGCAAAGACTTAAAGCCCCATAGGCCTTGCTCCCGGGCCCGGCGATCAAACGGTCGGCGACTTCCTTTTGGATCATCAAATAAATCCGCCGTACATAAGCGTTCGATTGGGTCAGTAAGCGGGTGATCAGGGGGGTCGTGAGGTAATAAGGAATATTGCCGGCTACCGTGATCTTGCCCGGCGGGGCAGGCCGGAAGGTTTCCACGTCCAATTTCATGATGTCGCCCTTCACCAGCTTGACCTCGTCCGGAACCAGGGCGAAGCGGCGCTCCAGCATGGCGAAAAGTTTATGGTCCACTTCCACCACGGCCAATTTTTTTGTTTTTTTGTGGAGCCGGTCGGTCAAAACACCATAGCCCCCGCCCACTTCCAAAAGTAAATCCTCGGGGGGGCATTCGATCACCGCCTCAATCGCATCCAAGGCGCCGGCGTCCACCAGAAAGTTTTGGCCGGCTGATTTTCGCGGTTTATAAGAAAACTCCTCAAAAAGAGCCGAAATGGAGTTCATGACTTTTGGCCCGCCAGTTTTTCCGCGAGATCCAGCGCCGCCAGCATACTGTTCGGACTCGCCTTGCCCTTACCGGCGATGTCAAAAGCCGTTCCATGGTCCGGCGAGGTGCGCGCGAAAGGAAGTCCCAAGGTCAAATTAACGCCCGAGTCAAACGCCGTGAGTTTTAAAGGAATAAGCCCCTGGTCATGGTACATACAAAGAATCGCGTCATAGCGGCCCTGGGCCGCCCAATAAAAAAGCGTGTCCGGAGGATGGGGGCCGCTCACCTTCCAGCCCCGGGCCCGCGCCTTTTGAATGACGGGTTTTAAAACCGTGAGTTCTTCCCGGCCGAAAGCGCCGTTTTCCCCGGCATGGGGGTTTAAACCCGCCACAGCGATCCGGGGGTTTTTGATCTTAAACCAAGTCGTCATGGTTCGATGGGTCAGTTCTAATTTTTCGAAGACCGCCGCCGGTTTTATTTTTTTAACCGCGTCCGCCAGCGAAAGATGAATGGACTGAAGCGTGATTTTAAAAGGGCCGCCCACCATCATCATGGCGAAATTCTTGGCTTCCGAAAGGTCCGCCAGCATCTCGGTATGGCCTGGAAACTTTGAGCCCGAAAGATGGATCGCTTCTTTATTGATCGGGGCTGTGACGATGGCTTGAGCCTCTCCCGCCAAGGCCAAACGAGCCGCCGCCTCGATATAGCGTACCGCCGCGGCGCCGCAGTCTTTGGAAATTTTTCCCCACTTCACATGGGGCGGACCGCCCAAATCCAGTACAGCCAATTTTCCTGAAACCGCTTGGGGAGAATCCACCCGGACCAACGGAATATCAATCTTTAGTTTTCGGGCAGTTTTTTGAAGCTCATCAAACCCGCCCACCATCAGATAAGAAACCGGCGAACGGGAAAGTTTATGTTGAAGCGCCTTGAGCGCCACTTCCCCGCCGATGCCAGCTGGATCACCTTGGGTCACGGCCACCAGCGGTTTAGGGGAGTGAAAACTCACGGGTTAAAGTGTCTTGGCGGCCAATGCGGCCAACGGCGATCTTTCACTCTTGGAAAGGGTGATATGGCCGAATATTTCCTGGCCCTTAAACCGCTCGGCCAAATAGACGATACCGTTGGACGAGGCGTCTAGGTAAGGATTATCAATCTGGTAAGGGTCCCCGGTCATGATGATTTTGGTGCCGACGCCGGCCCGGGAAACAATGGTTTTAATTTCATGGGGCGTGAGGTTTTGCGCCTCGTCGATGATCATAAACTGTTTGGGGATCGACCTTCCCCGGATATAGGTCAAGGCTTCCAATTCAAGCTTATGGGAATCCAGCAGATATTGCACCTTGTCGTCCACCTCCTCGGTGTCATTTTGCAGGTGGCCCTTATCCAAAATAAATTCCAAATTATCAAAAATAGGCTGCATCCAGTTCATCAGCTTCTCGTCTTTGGTGCCCGGCAAGTATCCGATGTCTTTTCCCATCGGGACAATCGGCCGGGAAACCAGTACCCGGCGGTATTTTTTCTCATCCAAGCTCTTGAGCAAACCCGCGGCCAGCGCCAAAAGCGTCTTGCCCGTTCCGGCCGATCCCACCAGAGTCACCATGGAAATTCGGTCATTCAAAAGCAAGTTCAAAGCGAAATGCTGCTCGCGGTTGAGCGCCTTGATGCCCCAGGCTTCCGGATCTTTAAACCAAAGCGGCTGGGCCTGTTTCAAACCGCTGTTATAAACGCTTAAAGCCGTCTTCCCCTCGTGGATGTCGCTTTTGAGCAACAGAAACTCGTTCTCGTAAAGCGCGTGTTGCTCAAGATAAGGAACGAGCGAAATCCTGCCGGATTTATAAAACTCATCCACCTCGGCGTCCTTGACGGTCACCGTGGTCCAACCGGAATAAAGCTCGTCGATATTAATTTTATTGGTCTCGAAATCCTCGGCGATAAGCCCGAGGGCGTCGGCCTTGATGCGCACATTGATGTCTTTGGAAATGAACCGCACATTCTCGCCCCGGTTCTTCAAGGCCAAGGCGACCCCCACGATATAATTGTCCACCTTGGAATGGGCCAGTGAGGCGGGCAACTCACCGTTGAGCATGCTGGTCTCTACCCGAAGCACCCCGCCGTTGGGCAGGTTGACGCCTTCCTGCAGTTTTCCCTTTTGTCGCATCTCATCCAGCATCCGCGCCACTTCGCGCGCGTTGCGGCCCTTTTCATCCTGGCTTTTTTTAAAAGTATCCAGTTCCTCAATCACCGCCAAGGGAACCACCACGGTGTTGTCCTCAAAGGACTCCAGCGCCTTGGGATTGTGGATCAGGACGTTTGTGTCCAGGACGAAGGTTTTTTTCATGCGGGTTTGCCCTCCGGGGGGGAAGAAATGGGATGCAAAAGATGAAACAAGGCTTGAGCTAAGCGCAGGCACCAATGAGTCGTCCCCGATAGGGCTCCGCCGAAAGACAGGACGTCGGGCCAGACCAGGGAGAAAAGAAGCATCAAGACAATCATATTTACGGTAAAAATGAAAATCAAGGAGAACACAACCCCGCCCTCGTCCAGGTCCGGCTGATGATGGGAAAGCGAGTAAACCGTAAGCACCCAATGAAACGAGTAGGTAAACCCGATAAGTCCCATAAGGTAAATTTTAAAGACCGGCGCGGCGATGGCGTAAAGCCCCAAGGCCAAAAGGGTGTAAAGCGGCACCACATAAGGGGCCATACTGATGAAAAAATGGGACTTATTGGTGAGCGTGGAGCCTCCCGAATGGGTGGCATGGATCTCGGTCACTTTGCCGCCCATGGCCAAGGCCGCCAAGGCGTGGGTCACTTCATGAGCCATCACATGGCTTAAAACCGGCTTATAAAGCAGGAAGTGGATGGGAAAATAAATCACGAAACCCAGGGTAAAGGCGACAGCCAAGGGCGAAGCCCAGGTGAGCCGCAGCAGGCTCTCGCCCACCAAACAGCATACCCCGGCGCCGATCCAAACCATCAGGATCCCGATCACTATTTTGACGAAAAACCCGGTGATGGTTTTTTTCATAACAGATCCGAATCCTCGCTGTCCTCGGGCGGCTGGTCACCGGGCCCCCGGGCCGGGAGACTGGTCGCGATTTGATACACCACTTCCCGGGGAAGCCCCCGCGATTGACAAACCGCCTTGACCGCCTCGGTCTTGGAAAGTTTTTGGTCCCGCATCAGCTGAATCAATTGGGCCTCGATCGAAACACCCGCCCATTTTTCCTGCTGGGAATGATCGACCCGCTCCCCGGGCTCCACCACAATGACAAACTCGCCCAGAGGTTCTTTATCCTTAAAATGTTTCCCGATGTCTTGCAAGTTTCCCCGCACGAATTCCTCGTGCAGTTTGGTCAGCTCCCGGGCCACAGCCGCTTGACGGCTTCCAAAAACACTGAGCATATCTTTTAAACTTTGACGAAGGCGGTGGGGCGACTCAAAAAAAACCAGGGTGCGTTCCTCGGACCGCACTCGAAGCAAGGCCGACTTCCGGTCTCCCGCCTTAGGCGGCAGGAACCCGATAAAGGTAAAGGGCGTGGCCGGAAAACCCGAGACCGCCAAAGCGGCTAAAACCGCCGAGGCTCCAGGCACGGGTGTCACCGTGAATCCTTTTTCCGAAACCGCCTTCACGACTTGATAACCCGGATCCGAGATGGCCGGCATTCCCGCGTCGGTCACCAGGGCCACCGACCCGCCGGCCTCCAGGGTTTCCAAAATTTCCGAGACCCGTTTGACCTCGTTGTGCTCAAAGCAGGAAATTAATTTTTTAGGCTGGATGCCGAAATGGGTTAAAAGTTTCAAGCTGTGGCGGGTGTCTTCCGCGGCGATGAGGTCCGCCTCCTTCAAAACCTTCAAGGCCCGGAAAGTGATGTCGTCCAGGTTCCCGATGGGCGTGGCCACCAGATAAAGGGTTTGGGGCTTTACGGAATTTTTATCGGCGCTTTTTTCGGACAATTCTTTTCCCCGCGATTTTCTTTACTTTAACAGGAACGGGCGCGGTTTTACGAAAGGAAGCCCCCGCCCATTTGCGAAGAGCCATCCACACCCCCCAACCGATGGCCATTCCTAAAAGATACCCTCCCAATACATCCGACGGGTAATGCAGGCCCAAATAAATCCGGGAAAGCCCGACCAACAAGGCCCAAAGCCCCCAAAACCAACCCCAAACCGGATAAGCCAGGGTTAAAAGCAGCATGGAGCCGCCCATATTAGTGGCGTGGCTGGAAGGAAAAGAATAGGACCCGCTGGGCCCCAACGGCGTCAAAACCCCGGTTAAAGCGTTACAAGGCCTTACCCGCCCCACCAACTCTTTGAGCACATGGGCGGAGATTTGGTCGGTCAGAATGACCGTCACGACCAGCGCCAAAACCATCCAACGGCCCTTGGCTTTCCCCCGGATCAAAAGAGCGATCGCTAATAAGAGAAGAACCGGATAAAAGTTGTGGATGTTCGTGATAAAGGAAAAAAATTTGTCGAGAAAAGGATTGGACCAACCTTCGTTGATCCAGCGAAAAATCGAGACATCGAGGGAATAAAAAAAATCGTCCAAGCCTTAGGCCACCTTGGTGGTCTGAGCGTCTTCGGACAGGGTTTCGTGGATTTCACCCAGGGTCTTCACCACCCAATCGGCGTCGGTGGAAGTCAGCAGCTGTTGACGCATTTCCCGCGCGCCCTCAAACCCCTTGAAGTAATGCGTCAGGTGTTTGCGCATCTCCAGCAATCCCAACCGCTCTCCCTTTACCTCAATGGAGCATTTCAGCTGCTCCAAGGCGATTCCAAAGCGCGCTTTGAGCGAAAGCGTCGGCATGGGCTCCCCGGTTTCCAGGTAATGGTTGATCTCCTCAAAAATCCAAGGCGAGCCCATGCTGGCCCGGCCGATCATGATGCCGTCGCAATTCGTCTGTTGAAAAAGCCGCCAAGCGTCGGCCGCGCATTTCACGTCGCCGTTGCCGATGATGGGGATGCGGGCTTTTTCTTTGAGTTTGGCGATGACTTCCCAATTCGCCTTGCCCTCGAACATTTGATTTCGGGTGCGGGCGTGAACGGCCAGCGCGGAAGCGCCCGCCTCGGTCACGGCGTCCAAGAGTTCAAACACGGCGTTGTCCATGGCGTCATAACCGGCCCGGGTCTTAACCGTGATGGGAACCCTTCCGCCGGTAGCCTCGATCATGGCCTTCACAATCCAACCTGCTCTTTGGGGTTCTTTTAAAACGGCCGCGCCGGAATCACATTTAAGAATTTTGCCGACCGGACAGCCAAAGTTAATGTCGATGACATCGGGATGGACCTTCTCGAGTACTTGCAAAGCCGCTTCGCCCATGATGCCGGGATCGCCCCCGAAAAGCTGGACTCCCACAGGCCGCTCGGGCTCGGTAAAAGCCATCAGCTCATCGCTCTTATCGCTTCCTTCCAGAAGCGCCCTCGAGCTGACCATTTCGGTAATCACCATGGCCGCGCCATAACGACGGGCCAGCCGCCGGAAAGCCGTGTCCGTATAACCGGCCATGGGAGCCAAAAAGACCCGGCCGTTTAAGGTGAGGTTTCCCACCTTCAGTTCGCGCGCACCTTGGCCCATGGGCTTGCCTTCCAACGGGGCGTTCTCGGCGGATGCGGGCGTCTGGTCAATGGCTTCTTTATTTTCTCGAGGCAATACGCTCATGATCTACTTTCTCTTAAACTTAATTAAACGTCGCTTCCTTCACGCCGGACAATTTTCCAAGCTTGGTGATAATCGGCTTCACTTTGGTAATGCGCACCGGGGCGAAATGGATTACCACATATCTTTCCGTCGGGCTGAGGGTCTGAACCTCGGCTTTAAAAACCTTGATCCCCACCGACCTTAAAAGCGCCTTGGCTTCCTCGGAAATCGCGTGGCTCATTTTAGCATGGAGCGTCAGGGTCTGGTAAACCCGGCCTTCCAGAAAGTCATCGACCAAAGCCATAAAATAAAGCACCAACATCACAAAAGCCGTCGACAAAGCCGCGCCCGTATAAAAACCGCACCCTACCGCCATGCCGATGGCTGAAACGATCCAAAGGGTGGCCGCCGTGGTAAGCCCCGTAATAATTCCCTCCCGCATCCGCAAGATGGTGCCCGCGCCCAAAAAACCGATACCCGTCACCACATTGGCCACAATCCGGGGATCGAACTGAACCTGCCCGGCCACCACGGGGCTGGTAAAAATGGAAAGCATCATTAAAAGGGCGCCGCCCAAACCCACCATGATATGGGTTCGGATCCCGGCGGGCTTGCGAAGGCGCTCCCGGTCAAAACCGATAATGCCGGCCAGAGCCAAGGTGATGAAAAGGCGCAGGATGACATCGGGGGTGGTTAAGGGGAGAAGGGACATGGCTTTATTGTAGCAAGAAGGGCTGGGCGCCGGAAGGCGAAGCGAGGGCGGTGGCTGAAAAGGGGGTGGTGCGGCCTTGGGAAAGGTGATGGGAGCCCAACCCCGCGATCATGGCCGCGTTATCCGAGCAATATTGGGCCGGTGGAACACGAAAGACCACCCCGGTGATTTGGCATTCTTGTTCCAGTACCCGGCGCAGGGTTTGATTACAAGCCACGCCCCCGCCCATGACCAGGCTTTTGGGTTTTAACGCATCCAAACAGCTTCTCACCCGCCATTTAATCTCGGCCAAAACCGTGCGCTGAAACTTTCCCGCCAAACGCGCCAAGTCTTCTTCCGCCTCAAGGGGTTTCTTTTTTATCTCAATCCCCACCGCGGTCTTCATGCCGCTAAAAGAAAAGTCCAGACTTTTGTCTTTCATCCGGGCCAGGGGAAAGTTTCCTTTTTCCTGATCGAATTTCAAAGCCAGCTTCTCAATGATCGGCCCCCCCGGATAGCCCAACCCCATTAATTTGGCGACCTTGTCAAAAGCTTCCCCGGCCGCGTCATCCCGGGTCGAGGCCAGAAGCCCATACTGCCCCCAGCTTTCCATTTTATAAAGCTCCGTATGCCCGCCGGAAACCACCAGCCCCAGAGCCGGAAATGAGACGGGATCGGCGTCCAATTCCGCCGCGTAAAGATGCGCCTCAATATGATGGACCGCCACCATGGGCAAGCGCAGGCGGAAAGCTATTCCTTTAGCCGCCGAAAGCCCTACCAAAAGAGCGCCGATTAAACCCGGCGCGGCCGTAACCGCCACTCCGGTTAAGTCGTCATAGCTGGTTTTAGATTTATCCAAGGCTTCTTTAATGAGAAGCGGCAGGTCGTGTAAATGTTGGCGGGAAGCCACTTCGGGCACCACTCCGCCATAACGGCGATGCAGGTCCATTTGGGACGCCACCTCATTGGCCAAGACGCGGCGATGGTCGGCCACAATGGCGACCGATGTTTCGTCACAGGAAGATTCGATTCCCAAAACTAAGCTTTTCAAGACAAACTCCATGGAAAAGTGGATGGATGTGACGGAGTGCGAGAGCGTGGATTTTACCGGAGCGGCGGACTTTTTCCTAGCGGGGATTAGCGCCTGGGAAAAGCCGAAAGGCCGAAATCAATTGGTTTCCACCAAGTCTTTACGAAAAGTCCCCAAACCCATCCTTCCCGTCAGGAATCCCCCAAACACAACAAAAAAACCTTTTTTGTCCGCAACCATCACGCTTTTGGATCGTCTAAACAATAGGGTTTTTATCTCGATTAAATTCAAGGAGAAGACTATGAAAAAGAATTGGATGAAATTCGCGGCTTGCGCCGGGATCCTGGTTCTCATGGCGATGCCGATGGCCGTTAAGGCGGACAGCGTTGCGGTGAGCTTTAATATTAACGCCGATGATCAGGCCCATTTCGACTTCAAGGCCGGCCGGCGTCATTACCACCCCATGATCTGGAAAGCCGCTCAACAGTTACAGGCCGCCAAACACACGCTTTACGGCGCCGCGGATGATTTCAATGGCCACAAGATGGACGCCATCAACGCCATCAACGGAGCCCTGGACCAATTGAGAATCTGCGCTCAAAAGTAAAAGCTTTAAGCTTCAACACCGCTGGGCACAGCCCCGGCGGTGTTTTTTTTTGCCCCGGGCCAATGAACCGAATCCGGGCAGGCCAGATTGCTTCCAACCGCGAATTTTAAAAACCGAATCTCATTCCAGCATCGAACTGGGCGGAAGTAAGATTGGCGCGGCCTAACTCCCCTTGATACCCCAGGGAAACCGTCAATTGTTTCGAAAAGGACGTGTCCAAACTCCCTCGGGCTAAAAAGCCGTCCTGACCCACCGCCGGTCCCTCCACCGTAAAGCTGTCGCCCTGGCCAAATCCCGCTTGAACGATCCCGCCTTGATAAGTGAACTCATGCTCCCAGGAAATTTTAGCGCCCGGCTGAATTTGAATCCCGCCCAAGTTCAAACACCATTGGGCATGGGCCCCCATCTGGCTCATCCAAGAGCTTTGTGTCTGGGACGCGATCGCTAGGGAGGCCAAGGGGCCTTGTTCGGTAAAACCGTCGATGGATAATTGGGTCCATTGGATGGCGGCCAAGGGACCAACGACCCAGCCGCTTCCCTTCCAATCGTAGCCCACGCCTAAACGGGAGCTGAATAAAAAGCCTTGGGTCTTTCCCCCGGCGTCGCCTTGATAACTTTGCCGCTGGGAGCTGTAGTGGTTAATCCCGCCCTCCAACAAGGCGTTAAAATAGAACTGGTTGGGATACCAGGTTCCATAAACGCCCAACTGACCTCCGGTTTCAGTGACGGATCCACCCCCGTTCAAACTCACATCGGACTCGGCGTAACCGGCCAAAACGCCCAAGGCCAACTGGTTGGAAATCCGGTAATCGGCGCCCGCCGCCGAAAGACCGTAAGAAGTATCTTTGAATCCCTCCGCGTTGCTCGTATCGCCAACGGTAAAGACCCCGCCATTCCCTGAAAAAAATCCGCCCCAGGAACTGGGACCATCGGATTGCGGACGGACCAGCATGGCCATTTCATCAGCCACCGATAAATTGCCCGCGAAAAGCGCCGTTTCGCCGCCGCTCGACGCGCCTCGGCGGCGCGGCGTAGGAAGCGCGGGCGTTTGAGAGGCGTCTCTTAATTCAGCCAAGCGGTCATCGACCTCGGAAGCTTGGAGTTGGACCCCCTCAAAAGCGGATTGGTACAATACGCTGTACCCTTCCGGGGAAAGCTGGTCATAAGCGTTTTTAAGCACGGCGTCGGATTGGGTGCCCAAGGCCACCATTAAGTTTTGAACTCCCGGCGAAAGATAAACCACGTCCAGATCCGCGCCGATCGCCTTTTCATTCAGGGTTTGTCCGGCGGCCGCGAAGGAAAGATCAATGGACTCGACTTCGAAAAGGCCCGGCTGATAGATCGGCAAAAGCCGCATACCGGGAAAGGATTCCTCGATCGTTTGAAAGTTGCCGGTAAGGCCGTTATCCGTGTCGATCAATACCACCGCGTTCCCAATGGACATCGGCGTAAAACCGCTCCCGGCGGCCAAATCCAGCGTGCCGCCTAACTTGGCGCTTCCATTGACATTCAACCAATCGACCCCCGTGGCATTGGTGCCATAGAGTCCGAGCTGAATCGTCCCGCCGGGGCCTTGAACGTAATTCCCGCCTACGTTTAAAGAAACCGCGCTTCCCATCGATGAAAGTGTACCCCCCATCACCGAAACCGATCCCGAGCCCAGCGAGGTCGCGTCAGCCACTTCCAACCGTCCTTGTTGTAAGAGGGTTCCGCCTTGGTAAGTGTTCAATTGGTTTAAAGCCAAAATTCCAGTGCCTTGCTTAATCAGCGCGCCGCCTAAGCCAACATCGGAAATAACCCCGGAAATCGTCGTTGAAAGATCGTTGATCCCGACCGCCAATCCCGTACCCGCCGCCCCCCCCAATGAAACCGATCCACCCGAACTAGCGATGGATCCAACGGTCACCACCCCCGCCGTGCTGGTGGAAACATCGAAGGCCGAACCGCCTGCCAGGTTGAAACTGGCCGTCCCGCCTTGGGCGGCATTGGAAAAGTTGGCGTAACCGCCCGGGACCAAGGTAAAGGTCGCCGCTCCCGCGGTCGAAGTGTTTTCAAAATCCACGGTCCCGCTGCTGGTCACCGAAGCGTTTCCAGCCGAGGCCGAATGGACGTATTCCAGCGTCTTGGAGTTCTCAACCGAGACCCCGCCCGATCCTAAGCTTCCCCCGGTGTCGACAACCAAGGTGCCTTCCACAACCGTGCCCCCGGTATAACCGTTGTTGCCGGACAGGGTGAGGGCTCCGGAAGCGCCATTTTGAATCAGGCTTCCCGTCCCTGAAATCGTTCCGCTAAAAGAACCCGTGCCCAACTCCAGAACGCTATTGGACCCCGTTTCCTCAATCGACCCTGCGCCCGTTAAATCATCGATCGAGGCCACCACGCTGCCCGTCGTCCCGCTCAACAAATTCAAGGAGGCATTCGTCCCGATAAAGGCGGTTTGGAACCCAACTCCCACGCCGCCGGCCGCCCCAACGGAGACCGAGGACGCCCCGGCATTCCCGCCTTCCAGGGTCAAATTACCGCCCGTGTCCAAAGTGACCGAGTTGGCTAGTACGAGGGCGGTTCCCCCGTTGCCGCTGGTCCCGCCGTTACCGCCCGCGCCTCCGGATAAATTCAAGGCGGATTGGCTTTCAATATCGATCGCTCCAATGGAAACCGAGGCGTTGCCCCCATTGCCCCCCGTTCCTTGTGAAAGAGAAAAGCCGTTGCCCCCGCTGCCCCCGAAAAAATCCATACCGGTGCCGGCGGTCAATTGGATAAAGGCCATGGTCATGCCCGCGCTGCCGCCGTTCCCCGCCGTGTTGGCTCCGCCGCCCAATGACGACAATCCGCCGCCCGTGCCGCCGGACACATTCAAGTTGGAGGAGGAGCCCGATTCAACGATCGACACACCAGCCACCGCCGCGCCGCCCCCTTGACCGCCTAACTGGGAACCATCGCCGCCATTCCCGGCCACCACATTCACATCCGCGCCCTGGGTTTCATTCAAGGAATTCCAATGAACACTTACCGCGCCGCCCAAACCGCCTGTATCGGTGCCCATGCCGCCATTTCCCCCATTTAAGAACCATTGGGAAGTCGAGACCGTCAAGGCCCCTGCCGCCACCGTGGCCCCCCCGCCCGCACCGCCCGTCAAGGCCGTCCCGCCAAAAGTTCCCGTCACGGCGGCCCCGCCATTTCCGCCCGACATGGTAAAGCCCGAACTATTGGTGACCGCCCAATTATTAACGGAAACATTCACGCCGCCGCCCTGCCCTCCCAGGATATTGCTCGTACCATCGGCGCTTCCGCCGTTGCCGCCTAAAATGGAATAATTAGAGTCCGAAAGTGTCCAAGTGGACGACTGTGCCAAGGCGTTCCCGCCCAGTCCACCCGTGTCATTGACGCCACCACCACCGCTCGACATGGAACCGCCCGCGCCGCCAAAAAGTTGCCCACCAGCGGAATCCATATTGATCAAGTTGGCCACGGTCATCAAACCGTCCCCCCCCGTGCCGCCCGTTTGTGAACTACCGCCGGCTATTGTGATACTGTTTCCCCCTCCCCCGAAAAAACCGATTCCCGAACCCGAACTCATATTGAAGGATCCGGCCGAAACGGCCGCGTCCAAGTCGGACCCAGCACCATGAAGCAAAAGTCCGGTATTCGCCCCTAAACTGAAGTTATTTTGAAAGACAAGCGAAACAGGATTTCCGGTTTGGGCGATGATATTTACCGCGGGCAAGGAAAATCCCGCGGCGCCAAGTAAAGTCACATTTTGGGAAACAACCGGCAGGGGATTCGATAAAGTAATCGGATTAGAATTGGAAAGTTGGGTGACAAGGTTCCCGCCGCCGTTGGCGTTCAAATAGGTGACGCCGGCCTCAAAAGACCCCGTGGACTCATCGCCCGAACTATTCGTGAGAGTGACGGCGTTTTGGGCGAAAAGCGGATGATTCCAAAATAAAACCAACAAAGCCAGGACCTTCAAGCGGTGAAAAGCCGGCTTCATGAACGCCTCCAAAAATGGGGAAAGCATCGGTTCCAATAAGACCCGTTTATTGTACCCTTCTTCAAAAAAAGCGGGCGGGTTCGGGCCTTAAAAACGCAAAAGATTAAAAGGCCGGAAGCTTTTTATCATGATTTATCGATTTACCTAATCCGTCCTATTGAACAACCTCGGAAGCGTAAACAAACTGGATGCCTTCGGCGCGAAGCCCCGGAATGGCGTCCCGCAAAGTTTGGAGTGTCACGACTTTAAAGTGCCCGATCCCAACAGCCGTGCCCCGTTTTTGGGCCAAGCGCACCAGCCGGTTGAGTTCAATCAGGATCGCCTCGGGTGTCTCCACATTGTCCAAAAACACGTCCCGTTTCGCGTGCAGCAAATGAACCTTCACCGCCTCATCGGCTTCCACGGATTGGGGCGTGGTGCGCGAATCGATCAGGTAAAGTCCCCGCGCTTTGAGCACTTGGCAAACCTTCAGCATCAAGTCCTCGTCGGCGGTCGCTTGGCTGCCCATGTGATTGTTGAGCCCCACGCATCCGGGCAAGGCGTCCAAGGCCCGGCCCACGATTTGTTCCACATCCTCCACCCGCATGCCGAGTTTTAAAAATTCCTTGTAGTCGTCTTTTTGGGCCTCCTCATGACCCTGCATGGGCATGTGGCACATCACCTCGATGCCATGTTCCGGCATCTGAAGGGCCAAGACCCTGGAATAAAGCACATCCGGGATAACGGAAACCGTCACGGGAACTTTAAACTGATAAAGCGCCTCTAAAGCCGCGCCCTTCTGGTATCCCCCGTCATCGATAATGAGGCAGACCTTGGGGCTTTTAACTTCGGCCAAAGAGATTTTCACCGGAACCCAACCGGGTTCATAGCCAAAGCAATAGTCGGTTGTCGTCCCTTCGGTGGACTGGCTTAAGATCTTGGCGCCCAGAGGCGCGGCGGTCTGGGCCAAAAGGGAGGCTAAACCATCAGGAGAAAAGCGGGCGGGCAGGCGGAAGGTTTCATGATAACCCGGAAAAATTTTTCCCTGGGCCGTCACCGGCTCCACATCCACCGGCTCCGACAATAGTTTCAATACGTCCAGTGATTCCAACTGATGGTTCAGCGCGCTCACCAATTGGGTTGTGGCCTGGGAAGCGTCGCCTTTAAAGGCGCCGGGCGAGGTGAACAGGGCGGGAACCGAAACCGGTTCCCCATTTTTCGAGGCCCAAAAAAACCACAGACCTCCGGCGGCCACCAACAAAAGAAAAACCGCCAGGATCAGAAACCCGGCTTGTCCCTTGGAGTTAAGCCGGTGGCTTCTCAAAAACTACTCTTGCGTATCATCGGCTTTATTCAGCTTGGCTTCCTTCGAGGTATCCAGCTTCTTGGGCGGATATTTGGCCAAAAGGGCCGCCGGAATCTTGTTGTTGTCGTTGATCAACTCCTCGGCGATCGCCACCTGGGGATCAATCAACACCGCCGCTTGGCGCGCCGCCGGCTCGCCGCTCAAGTCGCTGATCAGTTCCACCGTCAGGCTGTCCTTGAGGTAGCTCTTGTCTTTTTCCAGCTCGTCCCGATCCAGTTTCTTTTCCGTCTTCAAGCAATAGTCGAAGAAACCTTCCACGACTTTGTCCGAAAGGGGCGCGTCCGCGGACGCCGTAACGCCTTCTTTTTTAAGCGTCTGGGCGTATTTTTCCACGTCTTGTTTGCTGTAAACCTTCAAGGTGGACTCACTTAAGTCCTCGTCGCGCAAATCAAGGTCCGGCTCAATCCCGATCCCATGGATACAAACGCCCGAGGGCGTGTAATATTTGGCCATCGTCAGCCGAAGCGCCGCGCCATCGCTGTCATCCAGCGGCAAAATGGTTTGAACCGACCCTTTTCCAAAGGTCTTTTCACCGATTAACACCGCCCGCTTCCAATCTTTTAGGCAGCCCGAGACGATCTCGGAGCCCGACGCGCTTCCCCCGTTGACCATAAGCACAACGGGTTTTTTAGGGTCAAACTTCTCGTCGTCCTTGGCCGTAAAGGTCTCATCCTGGTCCGCGTTGCGTCCCTTCGTGGAAACAATCAATTTGTCTTTGGGCGTGAAATAGTCCGAGACGCCCACCGCCTCTTGCAATAAACCGCCTGGATCGTTGCGCAGATCCACGATCAAGCCCTTCAAAGGCGCCTGTTTTTTCAAGTCGTCCACCGCGCTCACGAAATCGTCCGTGGTATTGTCGATAAATTCCGAGACCCGCACGTAACCGATATTGCCCGGCAGCAGGTAAGAACGGACGCTCTGAATCTTGATAAAATCCCGGGTCAGGGTCACGTCAAAAGGATCGTTCAGGCCTTCCCGGAGCAAAGTGACCTTCACCGAAGTCCCGACCTTTCCCCGCAAAAGCTTGACCGCGTCATTAATGCCCATTCCATCGGTGGGCTTATCGTCAATTTTCACGATCTTGTCGCCTGAGTGGATACCGGCTTTCTCCGCCGGGGTTCCCTCAATGGGCGTGACCACGGTCAAACGGTCGTCCTTAATCGAAATCTCGATACCCAACCCCCCGAACTTGCCGGAGGTTTCGGTTTCCATATCTTTGTAATCATCCGGGGTCATGAATTGGCTGAAGGGATCGAGCGTGCCCACCATGCCTTGGATGGCGCCATAAATGAGATCCTTCGTGTGGGTTTTATCCTCATCCACGTATTTTTCCTGAATGATGGCCAGGACATCAGTGAAGGGCTTGAGATACTTGTAGACTTCCTCGGATTGAGCCGGCCCCCCTTGCGGGGACTGGGTGGCGGCGCCGGCGGCGAAACTAATGGCCGAAAGACACACGAGTAAAATGGCGAAAGTCAGCATTGAGAAACGGCGATTCATAGATCCTCCACGACTTGTTTTTTGGAAACCATCAACGGCCAAGACCCTGGTTTATGATTTTTATCTTAGTTTTGGGACTGGTGTTTAAGCCAGCGGACCGGGTCTTCCGGTTGCCCATCCTTGCGGATCTCAAAATAAAGGCTGCTCGAGTCCAAAAGCGAACCCGTATCCCCGACCAACCCTAAGGGTTGTCCCGCGGCCACCGTTTGCCCCGTGGAAACGCTCAATTCGGAGGCTTGGGCGTAGAGAGAATAATACCCTTGTCCGTGATCCAAAATCACTAGTTTTCCATAACCTTTAAACCAATCGGCGTAGCGCACGGTGCCTGCGGCCACCGCCTTGAAAGGCGTGCCGGTCGGTGCCTGAATTTGAATGCCCGTATTAACCACCGTGGCGTTGAACTCCCGGCTGTGCTGGGGACCGAAAAAAGACACGATGGTCCCGGAGACCGGCCAAGGAATCCGTCCCCGCACGACCGCCAATCCGTTCCCCGCCGGGATATAAGAGGGCTGTTGTTTGGCCGCCTCGGACTGTTGAAGCAAGGTGGAAACTTTCGACTTCAAGTCTTCCGCGGCCTGGTTGAGCTCGGCGATCGTTTGTTCCCGAAGGGATTGCTGCCGGCGGATCGTGGCCAGAAACAACGCGCGGTTTCTTTGCTGATGCGTGTAGTTTTTTTCTTGGTGCCCCAGCGCGTCCACCACGCGTTTTTTATGTCGCTCCTGCTCGTCCAACTGGCTGGAGGATTGGGTCAACTCATCGTTTTGACGCTGGGTTTGGGATAGAAGTTTCTCGTTACTTTGGGCTAAGAGCATCTCGAATTTCAATTTACGCGCCAAGTCAGCGAAATTTCCCGCGTCCAGCCACCCTCCCAAAAAAGGTTCTTGAAAGGACATGCGGTAAAGGTCCCGCAGGCGTTGGCGCATCAATTGACGGCTTTGATCCAATTGGGAACGGCTCAATTCCACTTCCACGTGAAGCAAGCGGGTCTGGGCCTGGGTCTGGTTCAGGTCCTTTTGGTTGGCTTGTTTCTCCCGTTTGAGCTGATTCAGTCTCTGGTCGGCTTGCTGGAGGCGGTTCAACACGTTTTGTTCCCGAAGCGCGTCAAGCGCCTGCCGGCGTTTTTCTTCCGCCAGTTTTTTCTCAATCTCACCGAGGCTTTTTTTATTCGTTTGGATTTTTTTCTGGATTTTGCGGGCATCCGCCGGCGCTAAAGCCGTCGTGGACACCGGGGCCGGGGTTTGCGCCCCCAAGGGGGTGCCGGGCCAGGACAAAAGAAAAATCACTCCCGTGAAAAGCGCGGGTCTCAAAAGCTTCACTGAAATTCCCAAACCCATTTTTTGCGCAGGGCCAAGGAGGCGCCTAAAGCGCCCAGGACGGCGCCCAAAAAACAAAGGGTCAAGTCGAGGTTCATCCAATCATTGAGTGGAAGGTCCAGGATTCCGGAAAAGCCGCCATAAGCGCTTAATAGCCACCCCGCGCTGAAATGAAAAACCCAAAGAAAGACACAAACCAAAACGGCGCCAAAAAAACCTTGAAGCAGGCCTTCCCATAAATAGGGGCCCCAACGCATCCACGAAGGCGCGCCTAACCGCGCCATGAGAGCCAAGTCTTCCCGGCGGGCCCAAAGCGAAAGGGTGAGGGTGTTGGAAATGATAAAAAGGGCCGCCAGAAAAATAAATCCTCCCAAGCCCGCTCCCACCCAGCGCACCAAATTCAAAAGCTTCGACAAGGCTTCCCATTGGCCTTTGCCGTAATTGACCTCATCCACCTGGGGGTCTTTTTGAAGACGGGTGACGAGGTCGTTCACGTGGCCCGCGGCGTCTTTTTTCAAGGTCACGTCAAAGGAGTCGGGCAATGGATTTTCACCCAGGGCCTGGATCATCTGGTCAATTTCCGGGTCCTTGCGGAACTCGGCCAAGGCCTCGTCCCGGGTCACCACCTTGACGGAAGCCACTTGGGGATCGGCGTTCAAGAGCGATTGGATCCGGTCCCGGTCCGCGCCTTTCGCCGAGGGCGACAGAAACACCACCAACTCAAAATTTTCCTGGGCGGAAGAGAGCGCCCGATCCAAAACCCGGTCGATCCCTAAAAAAATGGAAAGCTGGAAAAGGGCTGCCGCCACCGTGATCACCACCGCCACCGACAGGCCCTTGGCCCGGATCATTTGCCGGATACCCTCCTGAATCACATAAAAGAACCTGGCGATCGCGTTCATTTTAAGAAGCCTCCACGGGAGACAATTGGCCATCCTTGAGTTGAACCATTTGAAGCGGGGTTTCTTTTAAGGTGTCAACGGCGACGGCCAAATCCTCGCTCCGTTGCAAAGAAATCAAAACCGTGCTCCCTGATTTATTCAACTCGATAAAAAGACGCCAAAGCGCCAGGGTTGATTTTTCATCCATTCCCAAGAAAGGATCATCAGCCAAAAGAAGTTGTGGTTTAAATACCATGGCCCTCAAAGCCACTCCCATGCGCTGTTCCACGGCCGAAAGATCGGAAGGCTTCTGATGGACCTTGGCCTCAAGGCCCGCCCTTTGAAGCAGCTTTCCCACGGGTATTTTTTGATCTTCCTCAAAGGAACCCCGGACCCGCAAAGGAAAAAGCACGTTTTCTTCCACGGTCTTATCGGGGAAAAGTTTTAAGTCGGGGAAAATAAAGCCGGTTTGGGCAAGCCATTCCCGCTTTTCTCTCGGTCCAAGGTCGTAGATCGATTTTTGATAGATGAGAACAGTCCCGGAGGTGGGTTTGTCCTCTCCGGCTAAAATCCGAAGCAAAGTGCTTTTTCCGGCCCGGTTCTCACCCGCCACCACCACGAAAGCCCCTTCGGCGACCGTTAAAAAGGCGTTATCCAGGACCTTGACGCCCGAGGAATGGATCTTCGTCAGGTGGAAGAGTTGAATCATCATGGGGCTTAAGTTAAAGCAGGATGGGGCTTCCCGCAAGAAGAAAGGAAGCTGAAAGACTAAGGCGTGGGCGATGCCCCGGGTTTGGCCTGAGCGGCGGCCTTATCTTCCAAGGCTTGCCGCACCCGTTTGAGATGCCGGATATGTTTGGCCGCGATAACGTTTTTTTGATGATCCGCGAAGGTCACGGCGTAAAGGTTGGTACCGTCTCCCTTGGCCACGTAATAAAGGTAAGGCACGTCGGCGGGTTGCGCCACCGCCGTGAGGGCCGTGAGGCCGGGATTACAGATGGGCGTGGGCGGCAGCCCCCGGTGTAAATACGTGTTATAAGGCGACTGCGTCCCCAATTGGTCTTCTTGAAGCCAGGGATTTTTATTATTGAGCACGTAATTCAGGGTGGCGTTGACCTCGAGCCGCATTTTCAAACGCATGCGGTTGTAAAGAATACCGGCCACGATCGCCTGATCTTCCGGGGTCCTGGCTTCTTTTTCCACGATCGACGCAAGAATCACCGCTTGGTAAAGGTTCAGGTTACGGCCGATGCAGCGGCGCGCGTAATCATCCCCCACGCTTTGGGAGAATTGTTCGGACAGTAATCCCGCCAAGTCCGTCACACTGGCGCCCAGGGGCACCCGGTAAGTTTGGGGGAAAAGAAAACCTTCCAAGCTCGGTCCATGGATTCCCAATTTTCCGGTAAGCGCCGGATCCTGAATAGCCTTTAAGAAATCCGCTTCGGACACCACCCCCATCTTTTGCAGTTCAGCGCCAATTTGAGCGGCCGTATAACCTTCCGGTATCCGGAGGGTTAAAAGCTCGCTTTTGCCTGAAGAAAGCGTCCGCAAAACCTGCCAAAGGCTCATGGAAGGCGACAGCTGGTAAAGCCCGGACTTAAGACTGCGGTCCACCCGGGTGAGCTTGGCCAGAACTTTAAAAGGAAAAGAAAAGGAGACAATTCCTTTTTCTTTTAGTTCCCGGGCGATCTGACGGGTGGTGCTTTTGGAATAAACCGGAATATCCGAAAGCTGACGGGACTTAAAAAAAGGCGGAAAAAAAATATAAAAAAGACAGGCCAATCCCAAACCTAAAGTCAGGGCGCCCAGTTGAATGAGTTGTCGCCTCTTGATTTTTTTCATGATTTTTCCACCGCCCTCAAGGGCGCCCCTTCTAAAGCGGATTGCAAAATGAGCGCCGCCGCGACTTGATCGATTTTCTCTTTGCGCTTTTCCCGGCGGGCCCCGCCCTCAATCATGGCCCGTTCGGCTTGTTTGCTGGTCAAACGCTCATCCACATAAAAAACCGGCACGTTTAAACGATCGGCCAGCTTGGCCGTGAAGTCCCGCACCTTTTGGGTGGTGGCGCTTTCGCTTCCGTCCATATTAAAAGGAAGCCCCACGATAATTTGAGTGACTTGTTTCTCATCCACCAACTGCCCGATGGCAATGATATCTTTTTGGGTTCCTTCCGATTTTAAAACCATCAGAGGCTGAGCGGTCAATCCCAATGGATCGGACAGGGCCACTCCAATGCGCACCCGCCCCAAGTCGAGAGCCAGCCAACGCTTCATGGCGTATCCTTGGCCGGATATTGAACCCCGAGTTTCAATATCCGGCTATTACGGTCAAGTTGGCGCCATGCCGCCTTCATTGATGTCCTTAAAAAAGAGCGGCGCAGCCAACGTTTCATTTAAGAAAGGGTCTTTTCAATAAACGGGATGACTTGGCGCAAGGCTTCATCGACTTTGGAGGCGTCTTTACCGCCGGCTTGGGCCAAATCCGGCCGTCCACCGCCGCCGCCGCCCGCCACCTTGGCCACTTCCTTCACCAAATCCCCGGCCTTTACTTTTCCTGTCAGGTCTTTGGTCACACCGGCGATAAAGGCGATGGATGGCTTGCCGCTGGCCAAAACGATCACGCCGCTGCCGATTTTTTCTTTCACTGCATCGATCAATTGACGCATGCCTTCGGGATCCAGCTCGTCGGTTCGGGCCACGACCACCGAAATCCCCTTTACTTCTTTTTTCTTTTCCAGAATTTCATCAACCAAGCTTCCGGCGAGTTTTGATTTCAACGAGGCCAATTCCTTATCCTTGGTTTTCATTTCTAAAAGCAGGGCTTCCACCCGGCCGCTTAAATCCACTTCCGAGCTTTTTAAAAGTTGGCCCACTTGTTGGAGAATTCCCTCTTCTTGATAGACCCTTTCGATCGAGCCTTCGCCGGTAACCGCCTCAATGCGCCTCACTCCCGAGGCCACGGAAGACTCGCTGAGTATTTTAAAAAGTCCGATGTCGCCCGTGCGATTGACATGGGTCCCGCCGCAAAGTTCCATGGAAAAGCCGGGAACATCCACCACCCGCACCTTCTCACCGTATTTTTCGCTGAAGAAAGCCAATGCGCCCTTTTTCTTGGCCTCATCAAAAGTCATTTCTTGTTTGGTGAGTTCGATGTTGTCGAGGACCTGCTGGTTGACCATCTTCTCAATTATGCGGACTTCCTCAGGCTTCAAGCCCTCGAAATGGGTGAAATCGAATCGCAAACGGTCCGGACCCACATAACTGCCGGCCTGGCCCACATGGGCGCCCAAAACCCTCCGCAAAGCCGCGTGTAAAAGATGGGTGGCGGTGTGGTTGCGCATAGTGGCGCGGCGCTCGCTTTCTTCCACCGTGGCTTCCACCTTTTGGCCGACAGCCAATTTTCCCCGCTTCATGAAAACCCAATGTCCAATCAGCGTGTCTGAAACCATTTGGGTGTCTAATACGTCCGCCCAGGAAACCTCGGAGGAGTTAAAGCCTTGCAGGGCGCCCTTATCCCCTACCTGTCCGCCTTTTTCGGCGTAGAAGGGTGTTTGATTGAGAATCACAAACCCGTAATCGCCTTCCGCCAAGGTTTCCACGACTTCGTGCTTTTTATCCTTTACCCGGACCAAAAGCGAAACTTGACCCAAATCTTTTATCTTTTCATAGCCTTTGAACACGGTCGCGCCGAGCTTCGACTCCATTTCTTTGTAGAGGGGAGGCAACACTCCGTCACTGCTTCCCTTCCAGGCGGATCGAGCCTTTTCCTTTTGGCCTTCCATGGCCTTTTGAAAACCCGCCTCATCGACTTTCCAGCCATTTTCCTTTAAAAACTCTTTCGTGGAGTCCAAAGGAAAACCATAGGTGTCATAAAGCATAAAAGCGTCCTCACCCGGCAGGGTGTGGGTTCCGGCTTTTCCCAAAGCTTCCATTTTTTGAGTTAATCTTTCCAGTCCCGCGTCCAGTGTCTCAAGGAAGCGCTCTTCCTCGGCCTTGACCACATTCATAATATGCGCCTGGCGATCCGTTACTTCGGGGTAAATCGCGCCCATTACTTTTCCGACTTCGGGGACCAGGGCGTTTAAAAACGGCTTGGACGCCCCCAACATTTTCCCATGGCGAACCGCCCGGCGAAGAATACGCCTCAGAACATACCCGCGGCCTTCATTGGAGGGTAAAACGCCATCCGCGATCAAGAAGGTCATGGCCCGCAAGTGATCGCTGATAACTTTCAGGGAGGTATAAGCGGCCGAATCAACCGCGTTGGAAACACCCAACCTATTGGCGATTGCCGCTACCAAAGGGGTTAAAAGGTCCGTCTCAAAGTTGGAAGGGACCTTTTGCATGACGCTGGCCACCCGTTCCAATCCCATCCCGGTGTCGATATTGGGTTTGGGAAGGGGCTTCAAGCTTCCGTCTTCTTGTTTATCAAACTGGGTAAAAACCAGGTTCCAAATTTCAAGGTAGCGGCCGGCCTCGGCGTCCGCCTCAAAATTCTTCGTCGGGCCCAGCTCCGGCTTCAAGTCGACGTAAATTTCCGAGCAAGGGCCGCAGGGGCCCGTTGGCCCCATGGTCCAAAAGTTGGAATCGGCGCCCATGCGCCGGATGCGCTCCGGGGGAAGATTGGCCGTCTTTTTCCAAAGCTCAATGGCCTCATCGTCATTCTCAAAAACCGTCACCCACAAAAGCGAGGGATCCAATTTTAAAATAGCGGTCACGAATTCCCAGGCCCACTCAATGGCTTCTTTTTTAAAATAACCACCGAAAGAAAAATTACCCAACATCTCGAAAAAGGTATGGTGCCGGGCCGTATAACCCACGCGCTCCAGATCGCCCGTGCGGAAACATTTTTGGCAGGAAGCGGCGTAAGGCACGCTGTTGGGAAAAGGGATCGTCCCTAAAAAATAAGGTTTGAACTGATTCATTCCGGCGTTCGAAAGTAGCAGGGTGGGGTCATTTTCCGGCACTAAGGAAGACGAAGGGACAATTTTGTGGTTTTTGGACTTAAAAAAATCCAGGTAGGCTTTTCGAATTTCACTTCCGCTTGTGGGCACGCTCATAAAAAACCTCAGTTAAGTTTCTTCCTCAGGAAGGCCGGAATTATAGCTGAAAACCTCCTTCACGGCGAGACGGGCCGATTGAAAAGAATAGCCCTTTCGCACCAGATAATCGAAGGCCCAAGCGGGCCTTTGGCCTTTTTTCTTCTCTTTTTTGCGCAAAAATCTTTGTTTTTGTCTTTCTAACAATTCCAAGGCCTTTTGGGCTTCCGCTTGCTCGGGGAAAGCCGAGGCCACCGATTTCCCGGCCAAATCCCGTGGAATTTTCTTTTTCTGGAGGGCCACCCTTATTTTGCCGGGTCCCCAGCTGCGCTTAGCGCGGGAATGGGCGAATCCTTCCGCGAAGGCCGCGTCATCCACGAATTTTTTTTGCTGAAGCTTGGCCAAAACCTTATGGGCGATTTCCACCGGCAAGGTCCGACGATGAAATTTTTCAAGCAATTCACCGCTGCTGTGGGGCCTTCGATTTAAAAGCCAGAGGGCATAACGATAGGCCTGGGCCTCGTCGATCAGGGGTTTTGATTTTTTCAACGGAGGCGGATCAAGGCGCCGTGGAGACCGTACCGGTGGCCGGGTCATATTGGACCCCGCCCGGCACGTGATCCAGGTAATTGGGCACCAGATCCTGCAAGGACGCGGGAGAGGCGCCCTTTTCATTTTTATACTTTTCCACCGCCATCCTCACATTCTCAAGATTGGCGCCGGAGGCCGCCGCTTCGGCCTTTTGTTCGGAAGATTGCAGCCCTTGGGTATAGCCCGTCAAAGTTTGTTGGGGCGGCGTATCGGGCTTGGTGTTCCACAAGAGGTATCCAATCGAGCCGACCGCCAAGACCACCGCGAACAAAATAAGTTTTCCCATACCCGCCTCCCTCAAATCGAGATAAACCCCGTTGCTTAATTCTACCGCTTTTGGGCCGAACGCATAATTTGAAGCATCTCCCGGACGGCTTTTTCCATCCCCACCAGGGTCGCCCGGGCCACGATATTGTGGCCTGTGTTCAAATCCTCGATTTCCGGAATCCGCGCGATCGCGGCGGTATTTTGATAGGTCAAACCATGTCCCGCGTGAACCCGAAGCCCTAAGCCGGCCCCCAACTTGGCGGCGTAAACCACTTTCAACCATTCTTTTTTCACCAGGGCGGATTTTTTTAATCGAAAAGCTCGGCTGTAAGCGCCGGTGTGGATCTCAATATAAGTCGCGCCTAACCGGGCCGAAACTTGGACCGACCGGGGTGCAGGATCAATAAACAATGAAACGGGGATTCCTTTTGACTGGAGACGATCCATCGCCTTCTCATAGCGATGAAAAGCCCCCTCCAGGGCGAGCCCGCCTTCGGTAGTGAGTTCCTTTCTTTTTTCAGGGACCAAGGTGACCTGATCCGGCTTTACTTGAAGCGCGAACCGGATCATTTCTTCCGTGGCGGCCATTTCCAGATTCAGCTTGGTTCGAACGATTTTACGAAGACCCAGCACATCCCGATCCTGAATATGACGGCGGTCTTCCCTTAAATGAACCGTAATGCCGTGGGCCCCGGCTTTTTCCACTAACCGGGCCGCCTGGAGCGGATCCGGATCCTCTTCTAAGCGGGCTTGCCGCAAGGTGGCGACATGGTCGATATTCACGCAAAGATTGGCCATAAGTTATTTAGCTCCCTTTCGATGGCGATCCCGGGTGGGCGGGGCCGGCGGTTTCACCACGACCGGAATCAAATGGATGGTAACATCAGGCGTGTTGGCCGTGACCCCGATTGGCAAGGGTTTGATCACGGGATGAACCGGCAGATCTTGCTTGCCCGGGACGTAACCGCGCAAACTCACGATGGCCGAAAGATCGTCCGGGTCCAGGTCCAGAATGCTTTCTTTTCGGCCCGTCAAAATGACCGGAATGGCGGTCTTCACGTTTGAGTCAACCGTCATGCCCACCGGAATATCGGTCAGTTGCAGGTGCACGATGACCCGGGTATCCAGAACCTGGCGCGACCCCACATAGGCCCAAAGACAAAGGGCGATGAGAAAAGCGGAAATTTTTAACCCTAAATTATCAAACAGCCATCGTTTCATATCAGTCCTTTGCCGGAAGCCGTAGGGTGTACCCGCAGGCTTGCGGCCATTACTCGAACGATGCGCCATACCGCTTTGCGCAAACTTTTACAAAAAGCGGCGCAGCCATCGTTTCATATCAATCAACCTTAGTCCCGTAAAGGGTAAGCATCTCTTCCAAAGTCGCCGCGTCGATTTCAGGCGTCATTTTTCCCGCCATGGCGAAAGAAATGGTGTGGTTTTCTTCCGAAAGCACAATGACCAACGCGTCCGTTTCCTCGGTCACACCCAGCGCCGCCCGGTGTCGGGTGCCGTAGCTTTTACTTAAATTGGGATTTTGACTCAAGGGCAAAATACAGCCGGCAGCGGCGATTTTTCCGTCGCGAATCACCACCGCTCCGTCATGCAGGGGCGAATGGGGCACGAAAAAAGTGATCAAAAGTTCCGCGCTCACCTCCGCGCCAATCGGGGTTCCCGTCTCAATGACCCCCTGTAAACTATCGTCGCGCTCCAACACAATAAGCGCGCCCCGCCGGCTCTTCACGAGTTCCCGGGCCGCTTGGCTGATTTCTTTGAAGGCCGGGGGCTCGCCCCGGAAGACACCTCCCCAAAAACCGCCCCGGCCGATTTGGGAGATGATGCGCCGAAGGTCCGATTGGAAGATGATCACAAAAGCGACCAATAAAAAGGGCCCCAAACTGGAAAGAATCCAGTCAATGGTCAATAAATGAAACTGCCCGGCCAGGACCGCGGATAAAAACAAAATCACGAACCCGACCACAATCCGGATGGCCCGGGCTTCCCGGATTAAAAGAAGCAATTGGTAAATCAGAAAAGTAACGATCAGGATATCGAATAGGTCGTTCAAGCGGAAATTGCTTAAGAGGGTGACCAAATTATTCATGGGCGTTTCAGTCCTCGGTCATATCGCAAGGCATCCGCTATTTTAACCGCTCGAACGACGTTTTTCACGTCATGAACCCGCACCATATCCGCGCCATTCAAGATCCCCGCCGTCACCGCCGCCAAGGTGGCTTCCAGGCGCTCCTCGGGAGGCAGCCCTCCCAAGAGGGCCCCTAAGGTGTTTTTGCGTGAAGGCCCGAAAACGAGGGGGCGACCTAAGCGCCTGAACTCTCCCAATTTGCGGGTCAGTTCGATATTGTGCCAAGCGCCTTTCCCAAAACCGAATCCCGGGTCCAGCAATAGGCGTTTCTCCTCAATCCCCTGGCGTTTGGCGAAGGCCATCCGCTCCTGGAAAAAGGCAAGAATTTCCCCGATTAGATCGGCATAGACGGGATTTTTTTGCATGGTCCGGGGACGTCCCTTCATGTGCATGAGCACCACGGGGACCTTGAGTTTGGCCAGGGTGGGGGCCATCGCCGGATCTAGCCGCAGGGCTCCAACGTCATTCACCATTTGGGCGCCTTCCCCCACAGCGGCGCGGGCCACCTCGGCTTTATACGTATCAATCGACAGGGGGATCTTGAGCGCTTTCGCTAAGGCACGGACCACGGGCAGTACGCGCTTTTTTTCATCGGCAGCCGAAAGTTTTTTGGCCCCCGGACGGGTGGACTCGCCGCCCACATCAATCCAATCCGCGCCCTGGGCCTCAAGACGCAGGGCTTGATCGAGAGCCTTGGGGGCATCGAGGAATTTACCGCCATCGGAAAAAGAGTCGGGGGTGACATTCAAAACGCCCATAACTTGGGTTCGGTTTTTCCAGTGGAAAGAAGAGTGGTCGGGACCGGGCAGACGAAAGCCCCGAGTGCGGGCCGCCGGCAAAATCCGGGCGGGCAAGTTATTTTCCGATCAGGTGCAGCGCTTCCATGCGGGTGGCTTCCCGGTCTTGGAAGACCCCCCGGACCGCGGACGTGGTCATTTTGGAACCGGGCTTTTTCACGCCCCGCATGGTCATGCACAAATGCTCGGCTTCCACGATGACCAATACGCCGAAGGGTTTCAAGACTTTCATTAAGGTATCGGCGACCTGGGTGGTGATGCGCTCCTGCAACTGGGGCCTGCGGGAAACCGCTTCCACCACCCGGGCCAATTTGGAAAGCCCCGAAAGCCTTTCCCGGGTCGGGATATAGGCGATATGGGCCTTGCCGTAAAAAGGCAGCAAGTGATGCTCGCACATGGAATAAAAAGGAATGTCCCGGAGGATTACCATCTCCTCATGGCCTTCGGTCTCGAAGATGGTGACGAGTTTCTTGGGATCGACCTTGAGCCCGGAGAAAACTTCCTCGTACATCTTGGCCACGCGTTTAGGCGTGTCCTTCAGGCCCTCCCGGTTGGGATTCTCGCCGATGGCCGAGAGAATCTCTCGAACCGCCCGCTCGATGCGTTTCTTATCCAATCGGGCCTCCGCCCTGGATGGCCTGCGAAGGCGCGGGGGAGGGTTTGAGCACAATATCCGGGGTGGAAGCCGGCGCGGCCGAAGGCGGCGCGGGCGGATTGCTTGGAGTCGCGGCCGGAGGCGTTTTAGCGGTTATTTTTCGGCCCGCCAAAATATCATCCACCTCGGAGCTGTCCAATACTTCCCTTTCCAAAAGGGCTTCCGCCATGGTTTTTAAAAACTTTTTGTTCTTTTTCAAAATGACGGCCGCCCGCTTGTGGCAATCTTCCACCATGCGTTTGGTTTCGGTGTCGATCATTTGAGCCGTGCTTTCGGAATAATTCTTTTCTTTCATTAAATCCCGGCCAATGAAAACCGCGTCATCCTTGCCGCCCAAGGTCAAAGCGCCCAGTTTTTCGCTCATTCCATACTGGCAGATCATGGCCCGGGCGATGGCCGTGGCCCGCTCCAAATCGTTGCCCGCGCCCGTGGTGACGTCGCCGAAAATGAGTTCTTCCGCCGTGCGCCCGCCCAAAAGCGAGGTGATTTGGTTCAAAAGCTCGGTCTTGGACGATAAGAATTTTTCCTCGTTCGGCAGGTACCAAGTGGCGCCCAAAGCCGCGTGCCCCCGAGGAATAATGGAGACCTTATGGACCGTGTGGGACTTGTCGATCATTTTGCCCACGATCGTATGGCCGGATTCGTGATAGGCCACGATTTTCTTCTCTTCTTCTGAAATAACCCGGGTGCGGCGTTCGGGGCCCGCCATGACGCGGTCAATGGCTTCTTCCAATTCGGCGATCTCGACCACTTTTTTATTTCGCCGGGCGGCCAAAAGCGCCGCTTCGTTGATGAGATTGGCCAGGTCTGCTCCTGAAAATCCGGGCGTGCGGCGGGCGATGATGGACAGGTCCACTTGGTCCGCCAGCTTAACGACCTTGGAATGGACCTTGAGAATGGCTTCCCGTCCACCGAGATCGGGGCGGTCCACCACCACTTGGCGGTCAAAACGGCCCGGGCGAAGCAAGGCGGGATCTAAAACGTCCAAACGGTTGGTGGCGGCGATCAAAATAACGCCCGAGTTTGTGTTAAATCCGTCCATCTCCACCAGCAGGGCGTTCAAGGTTTGTTCCCGTTCATCGTGGCCCCCGCCGAGTCCCGCGCCGCGCTGGCGGCCCACCGCGTCGATCTCATCAATAAAGATGATGCAAGGCGCGTGTTTCTTTCCTTGCTCAAATAAATCCCGGACCCGGGCCGCGCCGACCCCCACGAACATTTCCACGAAATCGGAGCCCGAGATTGAGAAGAAAGGAACTCCCGCCTCCCCCGCCACGGCCTTAGCCAAAAGGGTTTTGCCTGTGCCCGGAGGGCCCAGTAAAATAACGCCCTTCGGAATTTTTCCGCCGAGGGATTGGTATTTCTTGGGGTCTTTGAGGAAATCAACGACTTCCATTAATTCGGTCTTAGCCTCTTCCACGCCGGCCACATCCTGAAAGGTCACTTTTTGCTGACCCGTCGCCATAAGCCGCGCCCGGCTTTTTCCGAAGGCCAACGCCCCCCCGCCGCCGCCCTGGCTTTGGCGCATCATGAAAAAGAACCAGCCCAGGAGCAGCACGATGGGGCCAAAGCTCACCAAAATTTGGAACCAATTATTTTGTTTGGGGAGTTGGGAGTCCAAGACAACGTTTTTGTCCAAGAGCATCTTCACTAAATTGGGGTCCCCCGGATCAATCACGGAAAAATCATTTCCATCCTTACCGGTTCCCGTGATCATCCGCTCATCCGGTTGAGTCTGGACTTTTTGAACCAACCCCGCCTCAACTTGGGTGACAAACTTGGAATAGTCCCATTTTTCGCTTTTTTTGCTGGGGGCCTGAATCTGTTGGCAAAAATAAAGGACAAGGATGACGATCAAAAGCAATCCGGCCGAGTTTTTGAAAAACTGGTTCAAGGGAAAACTCCTCTCGCGATAAGCTGCTCAATGAATATCCGTCCGAAGGGTCGATATTTCAACCCTGAATTGGCTGAAATTCCATAAAGAATCCAAAAAAAATATAAGGAATCATCAATAACAAGCCAGGTAAATACCCTTCGGGGGTCAAAAACTCCCCGATGTCATAAAAACGCTTCCATCCCGGCAATCCGCTAAAAGACCCTGCCCCAAATCGCAAGGCCCCTTTTTAAGGCCCTTCCAAACGCGTAAAACATCCTCCAAACGATCAAAGGAGAGTCCCCGGGCGCCGGGAGATAGTCTTTCGGCCACTTCCCGGACCCAGAGCCTTTGAAGGGCTAAGGGCATCCGAACAAACTCCGATTTTAATCCCCGATAGCCGGCGGAACGGATGAAACGAAACTTCATCCGCCGGCTAAGCTTTTCAAGCGACTGGGCCAGAAAAAGGTCCTGGGCCGCCGTCACTTCCCCGATCTTGGAAAGGCTTTTGGAAATTTGTGGATTCCACCGGGCCAGAAAAGGAAGAACCTGATGCCGGATTTGGTTTCGCCGGTAGTCGGTTTTCTGATTGCTCGAATCCTCCCGCCAAGAAAGGCCCTGGCCGCTTAGATAATTTTTTAATTCTTCCCGGGAAAAATAAAGAAGGGGGCGCCAGATATTAATCCGGGCTTTGGGTTTTGAAAACCGCAGTTCTTGAACCGCCCTCAGACCCGTGAGCCCCCGGGAGCCGGCCCCGCGCAAAAGCCGGTCCATCACGGTCTCGGCCTGGTCGTCGGCCTGATGGGCCACGACCGCTCCCCAAGCCCGGCGTTCGCGGCACAATTGGGCAAAAAAAACGTATCGGCGGTCCCGGGCCCAATCTTGAAGGGATTTTTTTTGGCGCCGAGCCTCAAGCCGGGCGTTTTTCAAACGCAAAAGACTCAATCGCACCTTTAACTTTTCACATAAGTCCTTCACAAAAACCTCATCCCGCAAGGACTCCCGGCCCCTCAAATGATAATTCACATGGGCCGCCTCAATCACCGCGCCTTGGGACGCCGTTTGTTTTAAAAGAAGGGATAAAAGAGCGGTGGAGTCGCTCCCGCCCGAAAGACCGACGAGAAGACGGGACTTTTTTGAAAAAGGCGCCGGGGGTAAAACCAAAATGGGATTCAGCTTCTGGGAGGCTTTCATCCGGAATCCTTGGGGTCTAAAAAGGGGAAAATGGTAGCGGGGGAGAGACTCGAACTCTCGACCTACGGATTATGAAACCGTTGCTCTAGCCAGCTGAGCTACCCCGCCGATTGGATTAAAAACGGAGGTGTGAATATGCCAATCTTTGGAGGGCTTGTCAATTCACTTTCATCAAACCCCGAATTTATTTTTTTCTTGGCGTTCATCAAAAGATTTTTTTAACTGATCCACAATGACCGGATTTTTCATTAAAATCTTTTCAAAATCATACTTTTGCAGAATAAAAAGCTCCGCTACTTCCTCGGCCACCACCGTCGCGTTCCGGGGCTCGTTAGACAGCAAAGCCATTTCGCCGAAAAACTCGTCCGGCCCCAAATCCGCCACCTTCGATTTCCCAAAACCTTTTTTCATCCAAACTGAAACCTTGCCGGCCGCGATCAGGTAAAAAGCGTCGCCCGGATCGCCCTGCTTCACGATTTCATAACCCTTTTGGACCCGGACCATCCGTAAATGGCCGATCAACTCATCCAACTCGTTTAATTTCAGGGCTTGGAAAAAATAAGTATTCTGGAGCACACTTCGAAGCCGATTAAAAATGGAAGCGGCGTCTGACATGAATCACTCCGGAATTAAGGGAAATAAGGCGTTACGAAAGTATATCGGGTTCAGCGGGGCGCCACAACCTTGAAGTGGGGGTTCGGATTCGAGGAAACGCTTACCGTAAACCGAGGGCGCTTAAGTTCCCAAGCACCAAACCGACGGAATGACTTTTATTCATCACATAAAAGTGAATTCCGGGCGCGCCTTGGCTCAAAAGCTCGGCGCATTGGCGGGTGGCGTAATCGATGCCAATGGCGGTAACCGCGGCCTTATCTTCTTTGACCCGCTCGACTTGTTCAGCCAAGGCCGGGGGGATCTTGGCCCCGGACAAAGACTGGAACCTTTCAATCTGGGCGTAATCGGTCAAAAGCCAAATGCCCGGTTGAACCGGGACCCTCACGCCCATGGCCTTTAATTTTTCAACATAGGAAAAGTAATCGCGATTGTCGAAAAAAAGCTGGGTCACGATAAATTGACCGCCCGCGTCGACCTTCTTTTTTAAATTATTCAGATCCGCGTCGGCGCTGGGAGCCTCCGGATGAACCTCCGGATAACCGGCCACCCCCAAACAAAAATCGAATCCCTCTTTTCGGATATAAGAAACCAGCTCATTGGCGTGCCGAAACCCATCCGGGGCCGGGATAAAAGCGGACTGGCCCTTCGGGGGATCCCCCCGCAGCGCCAATAAATTCTCGATGCCGGCGGCCTTCAGCCGGATGAGTAGCTCGCGGATCTCGTTTTGCGAATGACCCACGCAGGTGAAATGAACCAAGGGAGTGATGTCGAGATTTTTCAAACGCAAAGCGATGTCATAAGTCATATCCCGGGTGGAACCGCCCGCTCCATAGGTAATCGAGATATAACCCGGATTCATTTTTTTAAGAACCTCAACGGTCTCAAAAAGCGCCTCCAAATTTCCATCCCGTTTGGGCGGAAAAAGCTCGAATGAAAACAATTTTTCCGGGCGCTTGAAAAGTTCAATGATCTTCAAAGCTTCACTTCCTTTTAAGTGCGGGCGATAGGGGGCGGCGAAAAACGCAGGTCAGTATAGCAATATAAAACATCCACGAAAGCAGTGAAATCCACAGGCCCACCCGAAAAGAATCCGGGGCGTAAACCAGTCTCAGATCGTAAACCCCGGCCTCCAGCGGAATCGCCCTTAAAAATCCGTCCGCTGGTTCCACCCGCACTCCCGGCCAAAAGTCTCCCCCGGCCGATCGCACTTTCCAGCCCAGTCCATAATTATCCGTAATGAGCAAAAAACCCGGTGAGGAGAGATGGGCTTGAATCCCCATTTGATTAACTGAAAGATCTGACCCGACCGCCTGTTCCGGCGCCATGGCTGGCCGAGGGACAAAGGAAGGCTTTTGCTCCAAGATGATGCGATTTTTAATGTCAAATCCGGGGGTTAATAAAAAAGAAAGTGCCTCCTCCGCCGAGGAGGCGATGGCGGCTTGGTGATAAATTTTAACCTGGGGGAAAGGCTTAAAAGGAAGCTCAAGCGCCTGAACCCGGTTCCCGCTCTCATCGCTCAAGAGATACCGAAGCCGAACGATGGAATAAACCGGGTCAAAGCGTCTGAAAATCGGCGAGGTGCGAAACAACTCCGCCTCGGGAAATCCCTGGCTTTTAGCCACAAAGCGCCCATAACGGGAAAGAATGAGCGGCTGTCCCTCCCAAATATCCACCCCCCCTTCCAAAACCGAGTCGCTTCCGGTCCCCATGACCCGGTAATCCCCCGGATGGGATTGATAAAAATTTTTAATCGTCTCGAATTTCGCGCTTAAGGATCCCCACTCAAAAGTGGGACGATGGGAATGGGCGAATAAAAACAGTTCCAAAATCGCGATCAACCCAAGCGCCAACACCCCTTTGGGATTGAACCGGCTCCACCAGGCGCACCCCGCCATGATCAAAATCATTATCGAAAAAAGGAAAAGGCTTTGAGCCGATTGAAGGCCGGCTTTCTGCGCGAAATCACTTAAGGTTTGTTGATCCAGCGGCGCCAATTCCGCTTTCAACCAATGCACCGACAGGAGCCAAGTTCCCCACGCGCCCGCCAATCCCTTTTGGGCGGACCCTTGAATGACCCAACCCAGTCCCGCCGATAGAAACGCGGCCGCGAGCAATCCCTTCCACACCCCGGCTTCCAAGCGTTTTTTCGTCAGAAGGCGGTCCAGCCCCGAACCGGCCAAAAGCGCGATGAAAAGCGTGATAAAAATATCGAACTTGCAGGTGCCCCGAAAGCTTTTGAAACCCGGAAGCGCATCGAACAAAACTCGAAAAAGCGGGGTCGATTGTCCCCACGCCATTAAAAAAGCGATTCCGATCATAAAAATCTCGCCTAAGTTTTTCATTCGATTTTTGGTCAATGCGTAAAAGCACAAAAATAACAGAATCGACCCCGTGAAAAGCGAGACATCCCACAAATACCAGCGTCCCCAATATTGATTGCTTCCCACGGGCCCCAAAAAATCCGGCATAAATAAGGTGATGAAATTTTCCGGCGGAAGTGAAAATAATCCGGATGTTTTGAAATCGTTTAAATTCCCTCGCGCGGATTCCCCGACCGCCTCCAGTCCCGTCAGCCATTGGGGCGCCGAAAGACACAATCCGGCGCCATAAACCAATCCCAGAATCCACATTTTTTTAAATAACTCGGAGGTCTTTAAACTCAAAATCAATCCATAAACAAAAATCATCAAGGCCGTGTAATAAAAATATTGAGGATGCCCCGCCAGGCCTTGCAGGCAAACAGCGAAAGTCGCCCAGCCGCACCAGCGGATTGAGATTTTCTTTGCCAATTCTTCCAAGGCCCAAAAAATCAGTGGAATCCAAGCCATGGCGCACAAGTTGGAAAGATGCCCGGCATAGACTTGTAAAAAAAAGGGGCCGCCGAAAGTGACGCCGCAAGCCGTCAATAAACAAGCCAAAGGCCTCCAACCACGTGAAGCCGCCCACCCGTAGCTGAAAAGCCCGGCCATCAGCGCATGTAAAAAGACCTCAAGATTAACGGCGGTAGGAAGGGAAAAAACCAGGAACAACAAATTAAAAGGATAAAAAACAGCGGATTCAAAACCGCCCATAAAGGGAACCCCGCACAAATATGCGGGAGTCCAAAGCGGAATGATTCCCGCCCTTAATTGATCCGCGTAAAATTGACGCCAGGCTAAAAAATGTTGGGCGATGTCGCCCAAGGGGCTGGAAATCACTTGGGATCCGCCCGTCCAAAACAAGTCCGCAAACATAACGATATTGAGGAAAATAAGAAAAAAACAAGCCGCTAGGTGGCCGTTGATGAAGGTCCTTGATCGCGAGGACCCCCAACGCTTAAAACCCTTCCCTCCTTTAAAAACATCCTTCAATTGAACTCGGGTTTCTGTTGAAATGGGGCGGTCTCGAGGTTTTTGATTTCCCAGCTGTACCAACTCAACTCGCGGAGAACCAACTTGGCTTCGAAGGATTATATCACCCTCACCGGCCTGAAAATTAAATGCATCATCGGCATCTTTGACTGGGAACGCCGGCGAAAACAGGACGTGTTGATTGACCTGAAATTTTCTTGCAATATCCGGAAAGCGTCGCGTCAGGACAAAATCAAGGACACCATCGATTACAAAAAAATAGCCAAAGCCACGATTCAATATGTTGAAAATAGCCGTTTTCAGCTGGTGGAGACCCTGGCGGAGCGCTTGGCCGCGCTTTTACTCACACAATTTCATTTGCGCGATTTATCCCTTTCGGTTCATAAACCCGGCGCGATCCGCGGCTCTCAAACCGTCGGCGTCAACATCCAACGCGGAGCCCGGCCTCCTCAGGACAGTTGGGTAGTTTTCAGCCTAGGCTCCAATATTCACCCCGCCCCGCATTTGGCTTATGCTTTGAACGAGATTGATAAAAAATACGGTTTGGTAAAAGTTTCCCATGTTTACGAAACTTCTCCCGTCAATTTGAAGAAGCAACCGGCGTTTTGGAATATGGTCGCGGCGGTCGAAACGGATGATTCGCCCGCCAAAATCAAAAAATGGCTGACGAGACTGGAAAAAAAGGGGGGGCGAGTCCGAAAAGGAGACCCCAATGGCCCTCGAACTTTAGATGTGGACCTCATCCTCTGGAACGAGTCCTTGGTGACAAACTCAAAATTTTCGATCCCGCACCCGGACATCGCCCAAAAAGCATTCGTGCTCTTTCCCCTCACCGAGATTTTCCCCAGCCTAAAACACCCGAAATTAAATCTCAGTTATTTGGAGATGGCCGCGCGATTTAATGATCCGAATCAAAAGATAAGGATGTTGCCGATGGAGAGTTTGCCGGCTTTTCCCCTGGGTGATTGGATAGGCTAAAGCGGGATGGCCTTTCCCTCTTAGAGAAACCGTCCGCCATCCACATTCAAAACCTGACCCGTAATGAAAGCGCTTTGGGATAAAAATAAAACCGCTTCTGCGATATCTTCGGGTTTCCCGCCCCTCTTCAAAGCCGATTTTTGGGCCAGATGCTTCTTTTTACTGGCGCTATAGTTTTCGGGAAAAGAGATGACTCCCGGCGAAACGGCGTTGACCCGGATCCGCGGACCCCATTCCCCGGCCAAAAATTTCGTCAGCGTGATCAACCCGCCTTTGGAAACACAATAAGCCGAATGCCCTTTCAAGGCCGGATGCTCCCCATAGATATCGGCGATATGGACAATATTGCCGCTGTTTTTTTTGAGGAACGGATGAAGTGCGCAGCTCAACGCGTAGGGAGACAACAAATTAATTCCGAGAATTCTTTTCCAATCTTTTTCGTCAAAAACCTCCGACGACGTCTTATCAAATATTGAGGCGTTATGGACCAGAAGCTTCAGCCGCTTTAAATAACCGGGAGCTTTTACAACCGCCTTGGCCAGGCTTCCCGGACGCCCCAAATCGGCTTGAACCGCTGTGGATTCACACCCCATCGACTTCAGTTCCGCCTGTAGCTTTCGGGTCAGGTCCAGGGATCGACCGTAATGAAGAATGAGATCATAGCCCGCATGGGCTAAGGACAAACTGATGACTCGTCCCAAGGTACTGGCGCCGCCCGTGACAAACGCGGCGGGGTTGAGGCGGCGTTTTTTTTGAGAGATTTTTTTCATTCGATTTAATCCGTTGTTTTAGAGTCCAAAATAGTTTTGGATATTTTTTTTTGAAACTTCCAGTGCCACGACGTTAGTTTAACCGCTTTTACGTTCGGATAAAGATTAAGGTAAAGCTTCTGCGCCGATTCCCACAAGATGGAGCCCGGCCCGTTTTCTTTTAAATTATCCCGGAATTCCCTGAGCAACGCCGGCGGCCTTATCTCCAAAAAATCATTCAGGGCCTCCTCCTCAAAGTCCTCGTTTTCCACCAGCAAGTCCAATATATGGATAAAATGCATGGCGGCCCGGTAAATATCCCGCGGATCCGATTTTTTTAAAATTTTCACCTTTAAACCATTCGCTAAAACAAACCGCCCGATCTGGGGAATATAAACATCGTAACTTTGGTCCAGGTATTTAACCTCGACCGAATGGGGATTTTCCAAAAGAATCTCTAAACCTTTTTCAGGCGCCGCGGCCAATCCGGCGGAGGCGGCGGGCTGTCCCGATTTTTTCTGGGGAAAAACAAATCGGATGGTCCCCAAATCCCCTCGGCGGTAAACAGGGACCGAGGCCTCGGGAACTTCTGTTTTTTCGTTTTTCTTTTGAAATCCCAATTTAATTAAATGCTCATGAAGCGCGGCTGATTTTTTGCCGGCTTTTTCCACTCCAAAAATAGTGTCTTTGATGAGCAAGGGGGGAATGGGACGGCCCAAAAGCGAACTGTGATAAAGCTCAGCCGCGTTTCCGCCCAAAAGGACCATGGACGGAAGAAAAGGTTTTAGCCAGGGAAGCCAAGGCGAAACAGAAGCGGAGGCGCGCAAATCAGAACCCTTTTACTTGAAATCCTTCGGCGATCAAAAGATCCTTAATTTTGACCCTCGCGTCGCCTTGGATCTCAATAATACCGTCTTTAAGGGTTCCACCGGAACCACATTTCATTTTGATTTTTCGGGTCAGGTCTTCTAAATATTCAAGTCGATGCGTAAATCCCTGCAGGGTAGTGACTGTTTTTCCGCGGCGACCATGGGTTTCAAGACGAATAAGAATGGTTTCCAAAGAATAAACCTTGAGGCGGGAAAATGGTTGCGGGGGCTGGATTTGAACCAGCGACCTTTGGGTTATGAGCCCAACGAGCTACCAGGCTGCTCCACCCCGCGTGTAGTTAAAAGAAAAGCCAAACCTAAAAAACATCTAAATTGGTGCCGAGACCCGGGGTCGAACCGGGACGGGCTTTAGGCCCGAGGGATTTTAAGTCCCTTGCGTCTGCCAATTCCGCCATCTCGGCATTCCCCAACACTCGGCAGGCCGACCTTATAAGCTTGAAAATTACCACGAACCTTGGATCCCAACGTGGAACTAACCGGATGGCCTTACAAGGAGGGGTAGAATAGTCACCCGAGATGCAGAAGTCAACTAAGTTTAAAGCGGCCTTTTAGCGCGGGGAAGATTCAAAACGGTACACCATTTCGCCCGGTTTCACCAGGTTCAGTTCTTCCCTCGCCCTTTTTTCAATCGCCGTGGGATCTTGGTCAAACCGCTTGTACTCATTTTGATAGTTTACGACTTGCGCTTGGAGCTGGGATATTTGCTCGGTCAGCGAGGACTTGTCCTGGTGAAGTTGATAAAGGCGAAAAAGCCCGCGGTTTCCGCAGACAAAAAGATAAGCCAAAATAAGGCCCACCAAAAGCCCTTTCCATCGATTACCCAATCTCATTTGTTCTCCCAAGGCCTCAAGAAGTACTTCCAATCTCTTTTATTCTCTACCATTAAAAAGGTCAGAAAAGACGAATAGTCCTTGTTCTTATATATTATTTTATACCTTAAAAAATGCTTTTCAAGCACCATGCATTGAATTGAAAAGAAAAAAGTAAAGCCTAAAATCAGCCATCCGACCGGAATCAGGGAAAACAAAAAAAAGAGAGCTAAAAACAAGGTTAAACAAAAAAGCAAAAAGAACTGATTCTCAAAAACCAAAAGAGCCGACTTATAAAATATCCTAAAAAAGGGGGGGTTCTGAAAGAAAAGGATCGGCCAAAGATAGAAAAAGCAGGACAACCAAAAGACACAAAGCCAAAGAATCAACCCACTCAAGAGCCATTTCCAGGGTTCTCCCAAAGGGCTCCAATGGGTGTAAAAATAAAAATTATAACCCAACCAACCGATCACACCGGCCCAAATTAAAAAAAGCCCCAGCGCCTTTAACCAGGCAGCCCCTAATCCTTCTCGAAAAACTCCCCAAGAAAAATCACCTTCATTCAAAACCAGAAAAACAACGCGGGCCGTTAGGATGGAAACATTGGCGTCCCAAAATCCAATCCCCGCGAGTCCTCCGGCGTTCCACTGCCCCGCTTTGAATAAAAACCCAAAATGAAATAAAACGAAGGTGGGGCCCAAACACGCAAAGGCCCAAAGAACGTTCAAGAACACCAGCAGGAGGAGATGGTCGTAATACCGGCAAAACCAGGACTTAACGACCGCGGGAAAAGCGCTTATTCTTTGAATTTCTTCGGAGGAGGTTTCGAAACCGTTTTCCAAACTCATTGGAAATTTTTAGGTCAGTTCTTTTTCAAATTTGGGGATGGCTTTTTTCAACTCAAGCCGGCCCCTTCCAAGATTTCCGTCGAGATTAATGGCCAAGGTGACAAAATAGGCGTTGCCGACCATCATCATAATCATGGTGGCTTTATCGGTCGTGATTAAAATCTCGTTGGTGTTTCCAAGACCAAAATTGGTGGAAGCGCGGGAGGCGTTTTTAATGATGCTCGAATATTCGGCACCCACCACATTAATATCAAAAGAAGCGTTATGGGAAATTTGGTCGATAACGATTCCATCCATGCCGACTAAGCCGGCGCCAATGGAACCCTCGACGTTTGATAAGGTTTCTTCCAAAATTTTCTTAAAATCCATACTTGCTTATTCCCCGATAAAGACGATTAACGATCCGACTAAATTCCAGCTAAAGAATTTTTCCCATTTTTTTCAAAACGGAGTCCAATGTGATTCTCAAAAGACCCAAATTAATCTTGTCATTCGCCAAAACGATCAGCACAAGCTGATCCAAGGAAACCAAAAGAATATTTCCCGAATCAGCGGTCACCAAAACCTGTTGAAGCTTTCCCTGATTTAACTGGCTGACAGAGGCATGGGTACTTTGAAAAATGGCGACGGCTTGTTTTCCCAGGTCCGCATTATTACTTGTTTCACCTATTGAAACAACGTTTATTCCATCGTTGCCGATCAAAAAGCATCTTTGAATTCCCTCAATTGTGCCCAATTCAGCCAAAATATCCTTAAATCGATCGACCTGATCCGGTTTCAACACGAGAGAACTTTTTTCCGGCGCGGACGATTTTACTTCTTCCGGTTTCACGGGCTTGTCGGGAGGATTATTATTTTTGGTCTCAGGATTTTTAGGGGCTTCCAGCGGCTTTTTTTCCTCCACAACGGCGTCATCCTTGCTGCCCCGGCGCATCACTTGAAGGATATCCTCACTGGTGAATTTTGAATCGTCTTCTTTTTTGTTGCGGCTCTGACGCTTGCTATCGACTTTCACTTCCTCCGTAATAACATCTTCCTTCTGATCAGGAGGTTGGGTAAATTCATTTTTCTTAAGCTTGGAGGTCGAACCGCCTCCCAAAGCCGCGTCCTTTTGCTGTTTTTCCATCACATCGGATAATTTTTGCCGGATCATTAAATTCTGAGGATCCTTAGCCAGCAATTCTTGGAAAACCTCAATGGCTTTGTCAAAATGCCCTTGTTTCAAATAAAGTTCCGCTATGGTAATGGAAGTCGTCGATTGATTTTCTTTTCCCGTCGGCTCACTTTCAGCGGTGCTTTTGGCCGGCTCTTTGGCCTTGGAGTCTCCAGCGGCTTTTTCAATGGCTTGTTTCAACGACGACTGAGCGTTATCGTCATCCGGATTCAGGGAAAGAATTTTTTGATATTCTTCGATCGCCGTTTGATAGTCGCCCCGGGAGAGATAGATACTCCCCAACAGGGAATGGGCCATTAAGTTTTCTGAATCGACTTCTAAAACTTTTTTAAACTCAGTGACCGCGTCCTCGCTCTTGCCCTGTTCTTGAAAAATACGCCCAAGAACGACGCGCGCGCTGGTATAAGCCGGGTGGCGCTCCAAACCTTTTTTACAAACCGCAAACGCTTCCTTTAAATCGCCTTCCTTTCGGTAAGCGTCGGCCAGGGGAGCGAAAACCAAAGAATCTGGATCGGTGTCTAATTTCTTTTTAAGGTCGATGATTTCTGACGTAAAAAATCCTTCAATTAAATGATGGTTGGGTCATTTCAGTTTGGAGACGATTAAGGGCCGAAAAAATCAAAGATTTTTCAACATTTTTTTGAATGGTAACAAGACCTATTTTTCTTGTCAACACAAATTGGATTTGACCCGACCGCGCCTTTTTATCAAGAAGCATCTTTTGATAAACACGTTCTTTTTCAAATTTAGGAACTGGTTTGAATAAGCCCGCGACCTTCAACAAGGCGTATTGACGGCGTTCCGTCTCGGCGGTGCAAAAACCCATCCAATGGGACATGAGGCCGGCGGCCCACATTCCATAAGCGATCGCCTCGCCATGCGTCAGTTGTTGATAACCATAATAAGACTCAAGCGCATGGCCCAACGTATGGCCGTAATTCAGCCACATCCGCTTCCCGCTTTCTCTTTCATCTTCGGAAATAATACGAGCCTTGATGAGGCCCGAACGATAAATGAGGGAACTTAAAAATTCGGGATCGCGGTCAAAGAATAAGCTCATGTTCATCTCAAGGGATTCAAACAATTTTTCGTCTTGAATAATCCCGCACTTGATGATTTCAGCCAATCCCGTCCGCATTTGGCGGTCATCCAAAGTTTTAAGCGTGTCCGGATCAATCAAGACAACTTTTGGCTGATAGAAGGCGCCAATGAGATTTTTAATCCCTTGAAAATCGACCGCTGTTTTCCCTCCGATACTCGCGTCAACTTGCGCCAGCAGGGTGGTCGGAACTTGGACAAAATCGATGCCCCGCATATAAAGCGAGGCCGCCAACCCCCCCAAATCCCCCGCCACGCCTCCCCCCAGCGCGACTAAACAGGAATCCTTTTGAAATTTTAGATCTTTTAATTTTTTGAACACTGAAAAAAGAACTTTTTCGTTCTTGTGGATTTCGCCGTCCGGAATCAAAAAAACATCGGCTTGTTTAAAACTTTTGGAAAGTTGTTTTAAAACCGTCCGGCCGTATTTTTCCCATACCTTTGGGATCGTCAATAAGAGAATTTTCTCCGCTTTCGAAACGCGCTTAATTTCAGGCCCAATTTTTTTCAAAAGACCGCGGCGAACGTGGATCTGATAACCGCGTTCCTTAAGATTTACCTTTATTTCGTTATTCATCTTTCGCCTTTTAATTTCCAAAAAAAGAAAATCCTCGGCCTCAACCGACCCTAAAATCAGGACAAATCCACCAAGTTATCTCTTTTAATAATATCAAAAATTTCACCCGCCACTTCTCGTGGCGTCTTGTCATCCGTGGAAACGCTATAGTTCGCCAACGAATAGACCGGGTTTCTCTCTTTCAACTTTTGGTCAATTTCAGAAATCGGGTTTAGGGCATTCGACAAAAGCGGACGCTGGGATAAATGAGCGGAAACTCTTTGCCAAGATTGATCCACGGAAACTTTGAGCCAAATCGACCAACTGTTTTCCAAAAGACTTTCACGAATCAAAGGGTTCAACCAAGACCCGCCTCCCGTCGCCCAAACCGTCTTTCCCATTGTTCTAATCTTCTCGAGCTGCGCCTTTTCCTGGTCCCGGAATTTTTTTTCGCCGTATTTTTCAAAAATTTCACGGACCGTGAGCCCCATTTCATTTTGAATCAATTGGTCCGAATCGACAAAATCGAACTTGAGTAGCCGGGCCAATTCCTGTCCCGAAGAAGTCTTCCCCGAACCCATGAAGCCAATTAATGAAAAGTTGGACCTTTTCCCCATGGATCTAGTAGCTTTTTATATGCTTCACGTAAAGTTGGTATCGTTTGTTAATTTCCGAAATAAAATCTCCGCCGATTTTTTCCAAAAAGGCGTCGGCGATGACCCAGGCGCAAATTGACTCGCCGATGACGGATGCCGCTGGAAGAGCGCAAACGTCCGATCGTTCATAGGCTGCCCGGACCTCTTCTTTGGTCTCAATATTGACCGATCTTAAAGGCGTCTTGAGCGTGGAAATGGGCTTTTTGGCGACCCGAACCACAATGGGCTCTCCGTTGGACATCCCGCCCTCGATTCCGCCCGCGTGATTGGTCCAATGGAAAAAACCTTTGTCTTTTCGGTAGCCGATTTCATCATGAACCTGGGAGCCGAAGGACTGGGCGTTCTCAAAGCCATTTCCAATCTCAACACCCTTCACCGCCTGCATGCTCATGATCGCTTGGGCCATTTTGCCGTCCAACTTGCGGTCCCACTGAACATGGCTTCCTAATCCGATGGGGACACCCGTGATAATCACCTCAAATATTCCGCCAAGCGTGTCGCCTTTTTTCTTTGCCTGATCAATGAGCGCCATAGCTTTTTTCCCGGCTTGGGGATCGATCATTCGCACCGGGGATTTTTCCGCTTTTTTCTGCAAGGTTTCGGCGTTTTTTTCCGACGTCGAAATAGCCACTTTTCCCAACTTAAGCACATGGCTAAAAACACGGATATTAAATTTTTTCAATAATACTTTGGCGACCGCTCCCGCGGCGACCCGGGCGGTGGTTTCCCGCGCGCTCGCCCGTTCCAGAATATTTCTTAAATCTCGATGATCGTATTTGATGCCTCCGGGTAAGTCCGCGTGTCCGGGGCGGGGGCGTTGTAGAGGGTTGCCCTTTTCCTTAAAATCCAAGTCGGGCGACATAATTTTTTCCCAATTTTCATAATCCTTGTTTCGAATCAAAAGGGTAATCGGCGACCCCAGCGTCAGCCCCTTACGAATTCCCGAAAGGATCTCAACCTGATCCTTTTCAATCGCCATCCGGCCCCCGCGGCCATAACCGCCCTGGCGCCTGGCAAGCTCGTCGTTAATTTCGGTTTTTGTAATTTCCAGATGCGCCGGAAACCCCTCCAAAATAACCAAGACGCCTTTTCCGTGCGATTCTCCGGCGGTTAAGTAGCGAATAGCCAAATTTAATTCTCCGAGTTTATTTTTAAACCGTTTGATTTAAAAAGAAGGTAAAAAAATTAGCGCCTTGGAACCAAGGCGCTAAAAATATTCTTTTAAGTTGCTTTAATCTTCGATCAGCGTGGGTGTCACGAAAATAATAAGTTCTTGCTTTTGATGGACATGATCCTTGGACTGGAACAAAGAACCAATGATAGGCAAGTCTTCCAAGAGCGGAACACCGTCTTCCTCATCCGTTATGGTTTCCTGAACCAATCCCCCGATAACGATGGTTTCGCCATTTTTGGTCGTAATGGTGGTTTGAGCTTCCTCAACGCTTGTCGGCGGAGGCGACCCTACGGCGGCGGCGCCGGTGATGGAGGTCACGGTGACGGCCATTTGGGTCGTGATTCTTCCATCGTCCGTAATGCGGGGAGTGACTTTCAAATTAATGGGCACCGGGACCTGACTAAAGGTGATCGTTTGATTTTGGCCCACGCCTTGGACAAATGTATTTTGAACAGTTTGGACAATGACGTTTTGTATTGTGTCGATTTCAGCCGGAACTCCGCTGGCGGTCGCGATACGCGGCCTGGATATGATTTTTCCTTTCTTTTTCGTTTCCAACGCCTGAATTTCGGCTTGAATGGAAGTATTATCCTTAACCGTGCCAAAAGTAAATTGAGGGGCCGCCGTGACATTTCCATTCAAATTGGTCGGCAGCATCTGGGCGGTCGAATTGATGGTATCACCGGTGGATTTATTGATGGTCCAATTAATACCAATGTTCAAGTCCTTTTCATCGGACACTTGAATCAAGTTGGCTTCGATCAATACTTGAGGAGCCTTAACGTCGATTTCTTTTATCAACTCCAGGAGAACCCCCATGTTTTCCGGAACTTCCCAAATAATCAGGTCTTCTGTCCTCGGATCCACTTGGACATGCCCCAGCGGAGTCAAATAAGTGGTTAAAATAACCGCGAGTTGAGCAGGATCCGCGTAGTTCAGCTTCACCACACGGGTAATACGGTTGGTGTCTTCACCGGGCTCCAATTTCAAATCCCGCATCACTTGCTTGTATTCTTCAACATCCGACACCGTTCCATGAACAATCAGGACATTGCGGGTCGTATCCACCACCGAACTCGACGCATTGGAGGTGCTCAAAATAGGACGAACCAAAGTATCCAATTGGGCTGGCGTCATCCCGCCCGCCGGCTGGATAACATCGGTAATCTGAGGAAGAATTTTTTTGGTGGCGCTTAAGGTCGCTTGGGTCCCAATCCGCAAAATATTTCCTTGAACTTCATAGACATAGTTGCCCGGGGCCAAAATAACGGCCAAGACATCTTTTAACGGAACATTTTTAAATTTTTCCGTCACTAACCCGGTTACCGGCGCGCTGGACATATCCACGTCAAATCCGGACTCATCGGCCAAAGTCCTTACCACGGCGCCCAGATCTGCGGACTCAAGCTCGGCAGAAATCAGCTGGTTCAAGTTTCCAGTCTTTTCCACGGGTTTTTCCACCACCGGCGGAGGGGTCAAATTAATAACGATTTGGTTTAAATTCCGCTCAATTTGATAGTTAGTTCCAGGCACAATCGTCAAAATGGCTTCCGAAATGGGCGCGAAACCCTGTCCAATTTGGCGGATTTCCAGTGATAAAAGACCGCTTTTCGCCGTCAAGTTGGCGTCACTTTGAATTTTTTGCTCGTTAGCCGGCACATCCAGATGGGTGTTGATGAAACGAACCACGAGCTTTTCAGGGGTTGATAATTTTCGCACCGTGTATTTGGCCGGGCTATCGGCCGTTAAAACAATCTTCAAAGAACCGTCCACCGGTCTTAAGGAAGCGTCAATTAACCGAGAAAATATTTTTTTATCAAACGCTCCGGAATCGGCGCCCGTCGAATCCAGGCTTGAAGCCGACTTGTCCACAATCGCCTGGGCCGAGGCCGAATTGTCCGCCGTCGCGGCCGGAGCCTTCGCCAAGGTGGTATCCGCGGGAACCGCCACGCCGCCGGTCGTCAAACTCATGTTCAGTCCGGATGGGGTCTCCGCGAAATCAAAAGTTTTAATCCCGTCCTCATCAATCACAACCCATGCCGAAGTTCCGTGAATGGAAGAACGAATATCCTTAATCACTCCCGCACCCGCGATTGTTTTGGGGATCGCCAGTTTTGTATTTTCAAAAATAAGGACTATTTTGGTCTTTTGGTTTTTGGCCGTCGGGGTCACCAAATCGGTTCCCCGAAAACTAAGGGCCGCGCCATCTTTTGAGACATCGATCTTATTAATTACCTTCGCATTTTCAGCGGGCGTGTCCGTGGTTTTCGCGGTCACGGTCGGAGTTGACTGCGGGGAGGAATTTTTATTCATATCAAACGTCATGTTATCGGCCGCCGCGATCGAGCAAACGGACATCATGAAAATCAAGACGCCAAGAATAAAGTGATAAGTCCTAATGCTAAAGGTTGTCATTGCTCAATCCTCTACTTTCTAGAAAAAACTATTTTTTGATCACCCTGGATCAAAACAACATCGTCTTGAGTAACCTCGCCCACCACACCATCCAAAGCCTTGTCGTTGCCCCCGTATAGCTTTCTATATTTCAACGTGTAACGAACCTGAGGGTTTCCGCGCCACGTAAACAAGGCCAATACAGAATCTCCGATTTGAATAACACCCCGATAGTCCAATTCCGCGATCGAAAGCTCCGGTGAACGGTCAATATTATCAAGCGGCTTGAAAGGATCCCGACCATGATAAGTGAGGGTGTAGGGTGGTTGAATAGGAAAACTGGTAAAGACGGGCTCCGGAACATCCTGCTGCTGAGCGCGGGCAGCCGTCACACAGGCTAAAAAAACCAAAAAAACGAGGGCTTTTAATTTCATTTCGCTTGAACTCCATTCAAGACCACTTGAGCCGTCAAGGTTAAATCGGGATACCTGGGGTCTGGATTCGCCAGCGGCGTCACTACAATTCCATTCACCGTCATCAAAAGCGACGAGACTGAAGTTTGATATAAAAAATTCAAGAGGCCGTCATAACTCGTCGTGAATTTCAAGTTGACCGGAATCTCGGTATAGGTGTCTCGCGCGTTCGTTTGCGCCGACATTTGAAAATTCGTCAAGACAATACCCGACCGACTCTGGACCAAATTGAGGCTGTCCAGCAGTTGGCTTTTATCAATCAGCTTTGGAATTCGATTTTGAATCCACTCCAATTCCCTTTGGACCGAATCCGATCGTTTTTTAAACTCGACATACTTCGCCATGGTTTTCTTGGCTTCATCCAAGTCTTTCTTTTTTTGGTCCAGCTGATCGCTCAATTGGCCAATCCGGACATTCACCGGTTTCAAAAGAAACTCGTAATATAAAACGACAACTCCGGCGAAAAGTAAAAAGCCGATGATCAAAGCTTGATAAAGGGGGGAGAGTTTCATTGGGGGACCGCCCGAGTCGTAATCTCAAATTGTTGAATTTGTTTATTATTCCCAACGCTCGCGGAGATGCTCTTGATATCCAACACCGTCTCCGAAAACCCGCTACCCGGCTTTTGAAGAACGTTCAAGTAAGCTTGCAGCGATAAATTGCTGAAAGAATATCCGTCAATAATGAATTTATTCTCATCCGGCTTTTGACCCTGGGTGATCTTGGTGATCCAAATATCACCCGGCAAATTCGACGCGATTTGGTCGAAAGCGAATAAGACATTTTTTTGAACGGCGTAAATGCCGGTAAGGGTTTTTCGGAAACCATCCAAGCTGGTTTCTTTCGCTTCCAAGTCCTTGATTTCCGCGATCTTGTCGCTGTAGCCCTGGGATTCCTGATCCACCCGTTTAATTTGATCCGCCAAATCTTTTTCAACCTGTAAACGCCCCACATAGATCCAACCTAGGATCGCGAGCAAAATAAGACCCACAAAAACGCCAAACACAATAATGATTAACTGTTTTCTTTTTTTCTTTTCGGTTACCGGAAGAAGGTTAACTTTGATCATGGTTAGGATTCGGCCTTTCGCAAGGCCAGCCCTAAGCAAACACCCAGCTGAAATTCCTTCTCGCTTAAGAATTCCGGATCAATGCCCTTTTCAACTTCCACATTTCGGAAAGTGGCGAAATGCTCTACCGGGATCCCCAACTTGTTGGCTAAAAACCGGTTCACATTTTTCAATCGAGCGCTTCCGCCCAACAAGACAACCCGTTCAACCGTCTTTTTACGGGACTGGGTTTCGTAATAGTCAAAAGAGCGCCTAATTTCACCTAACAGCTTATTGAGGACCGGCGTCATGACATCCGACATGCGTAAGACCCGATCATCCTTGTGGGATACGGAAGAAAGATTAAAATCATCTTCTTCCATTGAAATGGTTCCATGTGTTTTCTTTAATTCTTCGGCCTCGGAAAACTTTAAGTTAAATTCCTTCTGAATCTCACGGGTAAAATCATTTCCAGCCACCGGAATATCTCTCGTAAATCTCGTGACGCCGCCCTCAAGAATATTGATGGTCGAAAGGGTCGCTCCGATATTGATAAGGGCGATCGTCTCTTCGCTCGACTCCAATCGGTTGACCTCGTAAGCGTTCCCCAAGGCGAAGGTGTCGACATCAATGACCGTCGGCGTTAATCCGGCTGATTTCAAGAGTGAAAGATGTTGTTCCACAACGTCCACTTTCGCGGCAATCAAAAGAACATCCACCTTTTTCTGCCCTTCTTCTTGGGTCTCGCCCAATATTTGAAAATCAAGAATAACTTGGTCAATGTTCAAAGGGATATATTGTTCCGCCTCGCGTCCAATGCTTCCCCGCAATTCCTCGGCGGTAACATAGGGCAACTTAACGTATCGAATAATAACCGCGTCACCGGAAAGGGACGTGACCACGTGCTTGGATTTGATTTTGTTCTCTCTAAAAACCCTCTTAATCGTATCCAGAAGCGCGGCTCGTTGGAGTTCGGGATTTTTGCTTTCTTGCGCCTCGGCGGGAATATCCGCTATGCCCAGGGCGACCAAGTGCCATTTTCCGCCGTTTTGCTTTAACTGGACGACTTTGATCGAGGAAGAACCCAAATCAAGCCCCACTATATTTTTTCCTAATAAGCCAAACATTTCTCGCTCACTTTAAAACGGATTGAATGAATCACCAAAAAGCCAAAGAAAAAACGAATGAAACGAACCAGGAAAAAACCAAATAAAAAATGAGCTCAAGGCCAAATAAGGCCCAAACGCGATGAAAGACTTCAATTTAAGCCGGCCGGTCAAAAGCATCGGTATTGCGAATAAACCGCCCAGCCCAAAAGCAAATAAAATCATGACCCAAACATGTCCCAAACCCAACCACGCTCCCAACCCGGCCGCCATCACCACGTCGCCCCCGCCTATTCCTTTAGGATATAGGTTGATCAGCATGAAAAAAGTCCCGGCGAACATGTACCCAGCCACCGCTTGAAAGGGATCGACTAATCCCGTTCCATTTTGAAGCAACAATTTGAAAAAAGAAAAAAAAAAGCGGCAACCACCAACAGATTGTTAAACAAATTCGGCAACAACCGCCATTTTATGTCACTGGCGACCAATAAGATTAAAAAAACAACAAAAAAACAGCTGCTCAAGATCATCACCGGATCTGAAAATCGGTAGGTGCAAAACGAAAATAAAAAAGCGGTCGCGATTTCAACGATGGGATATTGCCAAGAAATTGAAGCCTTGCAATAACGGCATTTTCCATTCAGGACAAAAAAACTAATGATTGGGATATTCTCATACCAACGAAGAAAATGATGACAAGAAGGACAGTGGGAGGCGGGAATTACAATACTCTCGCCGGATTTCCAGCGAAGAAGACAAACATTTAAAAAGCTGCCAACACAAACCCCAAACAAAGCCGCGAAGAGATGGAGTAAGTTTAGAATAAAATCACCTCTAAACTCAGAGAATAAAACAATGGGCGGCAAAAATGCCGCCCACTTTACATTAAACTATATTTTTGATCTTTCGATCATTCAAACCCATAGTACGAATACGGGATCTGCTTGGAATCTTGAACCGTGCTATTAACATAAACGGTTCCGCCCGTGCTGTCGTACATCCAACCGCTGCTCGCGACCGTCGGAGCAACCGCTTGAGCGACAACATTGACGAGGGTTCCCGTCGGGCTCTTCGCGCCAGCCACAAAAGCTCCCGTGACTTTCACCGGATAGATGTTATCCAGGTACTTGCTGAAGGAGTAAACGGACTGGGAGTTAAGAGTCGTCGGCCACACGCCTTGAACGTCTCCATAATAAATCGAAGACGCTGACTTCAAGCTACCCAAGTTTCCCTTGGTAGCGCCCTCACGCGATTTCTCAAGCATCTGAGCGAAACGCGGGATAGCGATAGCGGCCAAAATACCAATGATCGCGACAACGATCATCAGTTCAATGAGCGTAAACCCTTTTTTAGCATTTTTACGAACCATATTGCGACACCTCCATTTGATTTCAGCCCAATAATAAGTCTTGACCCCTTAATTATTAAGCTAGATTGATTCTACTTGTCCACAATCTCCTTGTCAATCAAAGACGGTAAACACTGATTTTCACGTTACTTAACCGGCGATATTGCCCAGTTCAAACATCGGCATAAACATCGCAACAACGATAAATCCGATGGTGACCCCAAGGAAAACGATCAAAATAGGCTCAATGATCGAGGTCAACCCTTCCACCGCCACATCCACTTCTTCCTCATAAAAATCCGCCACTTTTGAAAGCATTTGATCTAAGGCGCCCGTCTCTTCCCCGACGTTGATCATTTGAATGACCATGGGAGGGAAAACACCGCTGTCTTTTAAGGGTTGCGTGAGTGTCTTACCTTCCCGAACCGAATCACGGCAATTTTGAACCGCTCTCTCAACAACCAGATTTCCGGCTGTTTTTCCTACTGTTTCCAACGCGTCCATAATGGGAACGCCCGACTTAATTAAGGTGCCTAAAGTTCTGGCGAACTTGGCGACCGCCGCTTTACGAACCAAAGGGCCAAAGGTGGGCAACCCCAGTAGCATCTTGTCCCATTGATAAGCGCCCGCCTTCGTTTTCCGGTAAGCGGAGATAAGTAACCAGAGTCCGATCATCCCAGCCACTAATAGAAAAGCTTTCTTGCTTTGCAAAAATTCGCTGATATTGATGACAATTTGCGTCGGTAAAGGAAGTTTTGCCCCAAAGGAGTCAAACACATCCCGAAATGTCGGGATGACCTTCACCATCAAAAAAATGACGACTAAAAAGGCCACCGACATGACGACAATCGGATACATGAGCGCCGACTTCACTTTCCGGGTCACTCCATCGGCTTTTTCCAAGTATTCGGATAATCGCTCGAAAATGGTGTCCAAAATACCGCCCTGCTCCCCGGCTTTCACCATGTTGATGTAAAGCGTCGTGAAGGCTTTCGGATGTTTGGCCATGGCTTCTGAAAGCGGCACACCGTTGGCGATGTCATCTCGGATTCTGCCCATCACCACCCTGAAATTAGGGTTCTCCGATTGCTCGGCCACTATGGACAGCCCTTGCATAATGGGCAATCCCGCGTTCACCATGGTGGAAAATTGGCGGCTGAAGATAACAACGTCCCTCATCGTGACGTTTCCGCCTTTTTGAAAAACTTTGCTCAGGTAAACTTCGAACGAACTGGCTTTGGAAAAAGAAATGAGCTCAAGCCGTTTTTGACGCAAAGCCGACCCGAGCGCGTTTTCGCTTTCAACCTCCAGGGTGCCGTCAACCACTTTCCCCAGGCTCGTCTTCGCCTTATATTTAAAAAGCGCCATGAATACCTTCCCTTAGTTCAGATAATACCCTTTACCATTCTTTGCAGCTCTTTGGGATCTAACGTTCGGGAAAAAATCTCGTTATAGCTCACGATTTGTTTCTGGTACAACTCAAACAAACATTGATTCATGGTCTGCATACCGTATTCGGCCCCCGTTTGCATGGCCGAATAAATTTGATGAACCTTTTCTTCCCGGATCAAGTTCCGAACGGCGGCGCTGGGAATCAAAACTTCCGTGGCGATCACCCGTCCTGATCCATAGGCTTTCGGAATCAACTGTTGGGACAAGACCCCTTGCAAGACAAATGAAATTTGAGCCCGAATCTGTTGTTGTTGAGTCGCCGGGAACACGTCGATGATACGGTTGATGGTTTGAATCGAGTCGACCGTATGAAGCGTGGCGAAAACCAAGTGACCTGTTTCCGCGATTGTCAAAGCGGCGTTGATGGTTTCCAAGTCGCGCATTTCCCCGATCAGAATCACGTCCGGATCTTGGCGCAAGGCGTATTTGAGGGCCGCGGTAAAACTGTGCGTGTCCGTGCCGACTTCCCGTTGATTAACGATGCAAGACTTATGGGTGTGCACATACTCAATCGGGTCTTCGATCGTAATAATATGATGCTGCTGGTTGGTGTTAATCCAATCCAACATGGCCGCCAGTGTGGTGGACTTACCGGATCCCGTGGGACCCGTGACGAGAACCAATCCCTTGGGAAGTTTCACAAGGTCCTGAACGACTTGCGGTAATTTCAGGTCCTCAAAGGTACGGATGCTGGTGGGAATATTTCTTAAAGCGGAGGCTACGGCTCCGCGTTGTTGGAAAACGTTCATACGAACGCGGCCGACGCCTTCCACGCCGAATGAAACGTCCAACTCATTGTCTTTTTCGAACTTTTCCTTTTGTTCATCGGTCAAAATACTGTAAATCAGCTGTTGGGTGGTTTCAGGCCGCAACTTCTCATACTCGGTGGCCGTCATCACGCCGTCCACCCGGAGCATAGGGGGGGCGCCCGCGGTAATGTGCAAATCCGAAGCGCCGCGTTCAAACATCAGGCGTAGCAAAGTATCGATGTTAACCATGTTCTTTTATTCTCCTCGTGATCCGCGATTTATTCATCTTCGTCCGCGTGGGCCACGCGGAATAGCTCTTCCACCGAAGTCATTCCCTTCAAAACCTTTTGCACCCCGCATTCACGCAGAGTTTGCATTCCGCCCTCGCGAGCGAGCTTTTTAAGCTCCGAAGACGGCTTGCGTTGCAAAACCCCTTTTTTAAACTCATCATTCAAGATCAGAACCTCGTGAATGGCCATGCGGCCTTTGTAACCGGTGTTTGAGCAAGTCGCGCATCCCGCGCCTTTATAGAGGGTCACCGGCTCACCCGTGACTTGAAGCCCCATTTCCTCAATCACTTCCGGGGTACCTTCGTAGGGTTGCTTGCAATCCTTGCAAATTCGTCGAAGCAACCGTTGGGCAACCACGCAATGAACCGTTGAGGTAATCAAAAAGGGCTCAATGCCCATGTTGCCCATGCGGGTCACCGCGCCTGGCGCGTCGTTGGTATGAAGCGTGGAAAAAACCAAGTGACCCGTCAAAGCCGCGTTGATGGCGATTTCACCGGTTTCTTTATCACGGATTTCACCCACCATGATCACATCCGGATCCTGCCGCAAGAAGGACCTTAATCCCGCCGCGAAGGTCAGCCCGATGCCGGCCTTGGCGTTCACCTGATTGATTCCGGGAAGGTTATATTCCACCGGATCCTCGATCGTGGAAATATTGGTGTCGGGATCATTAATATAATGAAGCGCGGAATAGAGGGTCGTGGATTTCCCCGATCCTGTCGGACCTGTTACCAAAACCAGACCGTAAGGTTCCACAATGGCTTTTTGAAACTTGGGAAGCACGTCTTCCTCAAACCCCAGCTTGGGAAGATCCAGAGAAAGGTTTGAAGAGTCCAAAATACGCATGACGATCTTTTCGCCGAATTGCACAGGGCAAATCGAAACACGAAGGTCGATTTCCTTACCCAGAACCTTAATCTTAATGCGTCCGTCCTGAGGGAGGCGGCGCTCGGAAATATCAAGAGATGACATAATTTTAAGGCGGGACGACATGGCCGCCGAAATGGATTTCGGAGGCGATTGAACCTCGTGTAAAACACCGTCAATGCGGTAACGGCACCGCATGCTCTTTTCGTAAGGCTCAATATGAATATCGCTGGCGCCGGAACGAACGGCTTCCGTTAAAATCAGGTTCACCAAACGAACGACCGGAGCGTCCTCGCCGGCCGCTTCCAGTTTGGAGATATCCATCTCCTCTTGTTTTTCTTCCATCACCTCAAGATTGCTGTCGCCGCCCATGGAGCCAATGATTTCCTGCATGTCCGAGCCGGCTTCAGCGCCACCACCGCCGGAGGACGCCCCGCCATAGTACTTGGCCTGCATGGCCTTAATTTCAATTTCACTGGCGATCGCCGGCTCAACCTCAAAACCCGTCATCATTTTGATGTCGTCAATGGCGAAAACGTTTAGCGGATCGGCCATAGCCACGGTTAATTTTTTATCTTTTTTTACGATCGGAATCAGGCAGTGGTTCAAGGCGATCGACTCAGGCACCGAGAAAACCACATCGTTAGGAATCGAGCCAATTTCGGCCAAACTGACGTGGGGAATACCCAGTTGGGTTCCTACAAAAGCCATGATGACGTCTTGGGTGACATAGCCCTGGCTGATCAGGATTTTTTCGAGGCGGCCACCCTTAATTTTTTGCTCATGAAGGGCTTCTTGAAGCTGTTCTTCCGTAATGATTCCTTCATCAACCAACATCTCACCCAGGCGTTTTTTCATGGATTCAGGCATTTAATACCTCAAGGAAGGAAATCGACCGGGCCGCGCGGCCCTTGACAGGGGGCAAAAATCCCTGGCAAGGAAGTATAGAGTCTTAAAAAATCGAAGTCAACGTTTGTCAAAAAGCCGGCAAAACTCAACTTAAGTTCTTCAACAACACCGCCCGCATGACTTCCAAGGGAGCCTCGCGGCCCGTCCATTTTTCAAAAGCTAAAGCCCCTTGGTAAAGCAACATGCCCCACCCGCCTATCGATTTCATTTTTTGACGCTTGGCTTCTTTTAAGAAAACCGTGGGTCGGTTATAAATCAGGTCCATCGCCCAAATTGATTTTGGGGCTCTTTTCAGGGAAATCGGCGAAGGGTCCCCCGGTTCGAGCCCCATTGAAGTGGCCTGAACGATCCACTGAATCCTGGGTAAAAGCTTTTCCGACTCCTCGAAGGAAACAACCCCCACGTCCAAACGGGAATGACTCTTTTGAAGGATCTTCGCTAATTGGGCGGCTCGGGGAACCGATCGATTCGCGATAAAAAGACGCCTGATTCCGGATCCCGTCAAAGCCCCGGCGACCGCCTTGGCCGCGCCGCCGGCGCCCAATAGAAGACCATCGGTCCCCTTAAGTTTTTTTCGCGAAGTGCCCAAGGACAGTAGAAATCCGGCCCCATCGGTGGAAGCGCCCCAAAGTTTTCCGGCCTTCTTATAAATCGTATTAACCGACCCCAACCACCGGGCGTCTTTTTCCACCCCGTCCAAATGCGCTATCACCTTCTCCTTATAAGGGACTGTGACATTGGCGCCGCAAATATTGGGACCTTTAAAAACTTTAAAGAAGGAATCCAACTGCCAAGCTTCCAATTCCAGGGGGGCGTAAAAAGTCTTGAGTTTCAAAGCGCGAAAAGCGGCGTTTTGCATGAGGGGCGAAAGCGAATGGGCCACAGGTTTTCCCAATAAAAAAACAGTTTGATTATCGGGAGAGGGTTTGGTTTTGGCTGAGCTCGCCATGGAGCTTCCTTAAGATTTAAAATAGTTTATTTTTTAAAAAATTGAATCATCGCGGCGGCGGCCAACCCGGCGGTTTCGGTCCGCAAGATCGGGACCGGCAAATGCGTCACACAAGCGCCGTGCGCCTGGGCCTGCTCCACTTCCCCGGGCGCCCACCCCCCTTCGGGACCGATCAAAACCAAAATCCGCCGACTCTCTGAGTTGGATTCTAACACGCTCTTTAAAGACGGCGCCTCTTTTTCATAAGGCAGTAAAACCAGGTCATAATCCTTAAAACAGCTCAAAAGCGTTTCCCAGTCCGTCATCGGCTTTAGCTCAGGCACATCCCTCCGGCCGCATTGACGGCACGCTTCCACCAGGATCTTTTGCCAGCGGTCTCTTTTATGCGCCCATTGGCTTGGCTCCGGCCGAGAAACGCTTCTTTCGGTCAAGAGGGGGATGATTTGATGGATTCCCATTTCGGTGCCTTGGCGCAAAATCAGGTCCATTTTGGATCCCTTCGGGAGCCCTTGACCTAAAGCGATCTGGAGTGATTGGGCCGGCGCCTGTTGGGTTTGGCGCAAAACCCGCGCTTCCGATCCTTGGGCGTTCGCGCTCAGCAGGATCATTTCATATTCGGAGCCTTGAGGATCAAATCCCACGAAAGGCGCGTTCGCCTCTAAACGTAAAACTTTGGCCAGGTAATGGGACAGAGCCGGGTCGAGTGAAAGCGTGGAGCCCGCCAAGGGGGTTTCTTGCAAAAAGATTCGGGGAACGGAGCTCATTCGCGCCTTGTCAAAATGGACTTATTTTTTCTTGGTGAAAAGATTCCGCATTTTATTCAGGAACTTGGTTGATTCAGGCTGGTTTTCTTCCTGGGTGGAAGCGGCGAAGTCCTCCAGCAGTTTGCGCTGCTTGGTGCTAAGGTCCGTGGGGGTCTCCACGTGGACCGTCACCAACAAATCCCCCACTCCGGAACGCTGGGGGCTCTTGAGGCCCTTTTCGCGCAGGCGGAAAACTTTTCCCGATTGGGTCCCGGACGGAACCTTCATTTTCACCGGACCTTCCAACGTGGGAACTTCCAATTCGGTTCCCAAAGCGGCCTGAACGAAAGAAATGGGAATCTCGCACAGCAAATTGCTCTCATCCCGGTGAAAAATAGGATGAGGTTCCACGTGCAGGAAAATATACAAATCGCCCGCCGGCGCCCCGTTAAGTCCCGCTTCCCCTTCGCCCCGGATCCTTAAACGAGAACCCTCATCCACTCCGGCGGGTACCTTGACCGAAACCGTTCTTTCTTTTTCCAAACGCCCCTGCCCATGGCAGGTGGGGCAAGGCGTTCCAGGCAGCTCGCCTTGTCCGTTACATTTCGGACAGGTGCGGGCCACCGTGAAAAAACCCTGGGAAACACGGACTTGACCCGCGCCCTTACAAGTGGCGCAAACCACCCGGCCCGATCCGGGTTTGGCGCCGGATCCGTGGCAGGTATCGCAAGTAGTCAATTTTCGGATCTTGATGTCTTGGGTGGTGCCGAAAGCCGCTTGCTCGAAAGCCAAGGTCAAGTCGTAACGAAGATCATCGCCTTGCTGGGCAGGCGCGCGGCCGCCCCGGCCCCCGCCGCTGAAAAAATTACTGAACACATCCCCGAAAATATCCTCAAAATCAGCGCCGTTAAAATCGGTGGCCGTCCGGAATCCGCCGCCGCCCGCGCCGCCGGAGGGTCCCGTGCCGAAGCCATTGACCCCGGCGTGCCCGTATTGGTCGTAAGCGGCTTTCTTTTGGGGATCGGACAAGACCTCGTAGGCCTCGTTGATTTCCTTGAATTTTTCCTCGGCGTCTTTGTTGCCGGGATTGGCGTCCGGATGGTGTTTTTTCGCCATGTTCCGGTAAGCCTTTTTCAAATCGTCCGCCGAGGCCCCGCGGGCCGCGCCTAAAAGTTCGTAATAATCTTTTTTGGAAGCCATGGTTTCCTTCGTCGAGCCGCCCGTTCGCCTTGGCGCTTCGGGCTGATTTCGCGATTACTTTCTCATTTTTAAACTGAAAATGGTAGCCAAACCCCCGGGCTTTACCGTTATTTCCCAGTAAATGCCCTAAATTCCGGACCGGGGTTTTCGTGAATCCAAATTAGGAATTAAGGTCACCTCAGGCAAGCACAAGGACTCAGACAACGCTCAAACTACCATCCAAGCCCGGAGGCGTAAAGCCGCGATTTAAAAGGCAAAAAACAAAAAATGGAGTTGCGAAATAAAGCCTCTGTCTCTTAAACTATCGTTGCTTTTAAGGCTTTAGGCGAAAAGTCAGTTCCTCTCGAAAACAATCGGGCGGAAAGCACCTTCAAGGAGGCAGTCATGCCGTACGTCATTACCGAAAAATGTTTGGGTGAAGTTTACGCTCAATGCGTGGACGTCTGCCCGGTCAATTGCATTCACCCTGGGGACTATAAGGGCGAAAAGTTCATGATCATCGACCCCGAGGAATGCACGGAATGCACCAGCTGCTACTCCGCTTGCCCGATCGGCGCGATCGTGGAAGGTCCGGATAAGGACGCCGAATACGGAAAAATCAACGCCGAATTGGCGCCGTCCTTCAAGAATAACCCGGCGGTTCCGACCCGTCCGGCCAACGACGCCCCGAAGAAGCCGGGAAACAAGCTCGTCAACTAAGCCGCCTCGTTCGCCTAAAGCCTAAAAGAAAAAGCCCTTCCTCGAAAGAGGAGGGGCTTTTTTTATGCCGCTAAGCAACTTTTTCCCTTAGCTCAAACCTTTTGGTAAATTTCAGACCCGGTTTCCACGAATGACTCGGACATCTTTTGCATGCCCGCTTCCAAGGCTTTTTCCTCGGTCAAGCCATGGGCATTCGCGTAATCGCGAACATCCTGAGTAATTTTCATGCTGCAAAATTTCGGTCCGCACATGGAGCAGAAATGGGCGACCTTGGCGCCGTCCGCCGGCAAGGTCTCATCGTGGTATTCCCGCGCCCGTTCCGGATCCAAGGATAAATTAAACTGGTCTTCCCACCGAAACTCAAACCGGGCCTTGGACAAGGCGTTGTCCCAGCGCTGGGCCGCCGGATGGCCCTTGGCCAAATCCGCCGCGTGGGCGGCGATTTTATAAGCGATCACCCCGTCCCGCACGTCGTTTTTATTGGGAAGGCCCAAATGTTCTTTGGGCGTCACGTAACAAAGCATGGCGGTCCCGAACCAGCCGATCATGGCCGCCCCGATGGCGCTGGTGATATGGTCATAACCGGGGGCGATATCCGTGGTCAAAGGCCCCAAGGTATAAAAAGGCGCCTCATGGCATTCGGCCAGTTGCTTGTCCATATTTTCCTTGATCAGCTGCATGGGCACGTGCCCCGGTCCCTCAATCATGACCTGCACCTCGTGCTTCCAAGCCACTTGGGTTAATTCACCCAAGGTCTTCAATTCGGAAAACTGCGCCTCATCATTGGCGTCCTCGATCGAGCCCGGCCTTAATCCATCGCCCAAGCTGAAGGAGACGTTATAGGCCTTCATGATTTCGCAGATTTCCTCGAAATGGGTATAGGTAAAGTTTTCTTTGTGGTGCGCCAGGCACCACTTGGCGTGGATGGAGCCGCCGCGGGAGACAATGCCAGTACGGCGCCAAGCCGTCATGGGCACATAGCGGAGCAAAACCCCCGCGTGGATGGTGAAATAATCAACGCCCTGCTCAGCCTGCTCAATGAGCGTGTCGCGATAAAGTTCCCAGGTCAGATCTTCCGCCACGCCGCCGACTTTTTCCAGCGCCTGGTAGATCGGGACCGTCCCGATGGGGACCGGTGAATTGCGCACGATCCATTCACGGGTCTCATGGATATTTTTGCCCGTGGAAAGGTCCATGACCGTATCCCCGCCCCAACGGATCGACCAAATCAGTTTCTCCACTTCTTCCTCAATGGAGGAAGCCACGGCCGAATTGCCGATGTTGGAATTGATTTTGACCAAAAAGTTGCGTCCGATGATCATGGGCTCAATTTCGGGGTGGTTGATGTTCGAGGGGATGATGGCGCGGCCCCGGGCGACTTCTTCCCGGACGAATTCAGGGGTAATGATTTTGGGGATAATCGCTCCGAACCCTTCCCCTTTGTGGAAGCGGCCTTTTTCAGCCCGTTCTTCGGCCAATTGATTTTCCCGGATGGCGATATATTCCATCTCGGGCGTGATGATGCCGCGCTTGGCGTAATGCATCTGGCTCACGTTTTGACCCGCCTTGGCCTTTAAGGGTTTTCGGTTCAGCGAAGCGGGAAAGGGCTGGGTTCCCTTGGCGCTCTTGGCTTGATAAGCCGGGCTTACCTCCTCCACATCATTGCGTTCTTTAATCCATGCGGCGCGGACCGGCGCCAAGCCTTTTTGAAGGTCGATTTCCACGTTCAAGTCCGTGTAGGGACCGCTGGTGTCGTAGACACAAAGCGGCGCGTTTTCTTCGGTTCCCTTTTCAAGCTTGGTGGGATGCAGGCTGATTTCCCGCATAGGCACCCGCATAGAATGAAGCTTGCCTTCCACATAACGCTTTTTGGAGCCGGGGAAAGGTTTTCGGGTTAAGCCCGTATCAGTAGATGGATTTTCTTTCGGATTGGCCATGATCATTCTCCCGGGGTTTGAAATAAAAGATGAGGTGGTTAATCCCCACAGCATAGTCTCGGCCTTGAGGTATTGCAACGGCTTGTGGCTAGAGACCTTCTTCCACTTGATAGCATTCATAACGGATTTTTTTGAATCGAGCCGAAACCGGGCTGCCCACTAGTTTGGAAAATTCCTCAAGGGATCGAAGACCTTCCTGGGCCCGTTTCAGGTTGGCCCGCATCAAATCCTCGATTGAGCCGCGTTTTTTCTCGGCTTTTTCCGGACTTCCGCGGCCCAAATCCTTGGAGACGTTTCGGGAACCTAGCCGCCAGGAAGCGGAGGCAAAAAGGTTTTTTTCAGCTTGGGTCACGGCATGGCGCAGGCGTTTGAGGCGGTTGAGAAGCTTTGGATCATCCAAAACAAACCGGGCCGTGTCTTCCGCCACCCGGAGTCCCTCCCGGACGCGGTTACAATTGGCGTCCAGCGCCCGGTAAAGGGCCTTTTGTTGGGGCGAAAGTTTCATAAACCCGCCGGCGTTAAAAAGATCAGACCTTTTTCTTGATCATTACGGGGGCGGCGCCCGCCGTAGCGACGGTCTTTTTGCTGAACATGGCGGTGGGTTTTCGCGGGGCCCGCTTGGCCTTCGGCGCGCTTTCCTTGCCTTCGGACTTTTTGCCCTCAGGTTTTTTCTTAACGTCGGCGGGCGCGGCGGCCGCTTCCTTCTTTTTCTTTTCCATGCCCGGAACCGGATGCTCGGGGTTCTTGGGGAAAAGCGGAACTTGAACCTTGATCGATTTTCCCTTTTGGGCCACCGGGCCCGACTTGGGGCGGTTGTCGCCTTCCAAAGGCCGCTTGGGCTTGGGGGAATTTTCTTTCAGGAAAAGCTCTTCCTGCAGGAACCCAACCGCCGACACGCGGCTGACCCGGGCGCTGAAGTCCAAATCTTTGCCGAACCCTTTTCGGATCAGTTCTTTTCCCTTCGACGATTCCCGAAGCAAGTCGAGGATCCGCCCCTGCCAAGGCTTATAAAGGGCGACCGCCTCCTTGGCGCTTTCGGCCGGCACAATCGGCGTGGCGCCGACCGTGCTTTGGAGAAAGTCCACCAACATCCCGGCGAAGACGCTGTCTTCGGGCGACCCGCTGGTCACGATCACCACGTCCCGGTTGCCGCGAAGGCAGGAATCATAAACATCTCCCAGATTCACGAAAGAACCCAGGATTAAATATTTCGCCCCCTTCACGGGTTTGCCGGCCACGAAAGAGGAGGTGCTCACACAGACAACACGGTCCTTGACCTTGTCCCGGCTGGAATCCAAGGGCGACCCGCCCAAATGGAATCCGGGGATTTTGTCCCAGTCCCGCTCGCCCGCCAACAACCCTTCGCCGCGCTTGAGCTTGGCAAAATATTTTTTAGCCGCACCCGGATCGGACGCGAAAAAGACGCCCTTGGCGCCGTGATAAAAATAAGTCGAGGCCGTCGTGCTGGCCCGCAAAACATCCGCCAATACCACCGTGGCGTTTTGCGTGACCGTCGGCTTGACCGCTTTAGGATTAAAATAAACCGTGATTTTCAATTTTTTCTCCATCCTCAAAAATGGGAAGCGACCCGCCTCGGGTCAAGACTCCCTTAGGATTTATCCTTTGATTTGGCGTCATCCTTGTTCTTGTTCCCTTGCATGTGTTTTTCGATAAATTGGGTGGAGTATTTCCCGCTGCGGAAGGTTTCGCTTTGCAGGATTCGTTTCAAGAAAGGAGCCGTCGTATAGACCCCTTCCACCACCAGTTCGTCCAAGGCGCGGATCATGCGCTTGATCGCCTCCAGCCGGTTAGGGCCGTGAGCAATGACTTTCGCTAAAAGAGAGTCGTAATAGGGCGGAACCTTGTAGCCCTGGAATAGATGGGTGTCCATGCGGATGCCGGGTCCCCCAGGCACGTGATAGGTGGTGATGGTCCCCGGCGAGGGCCTAAAGTTATCATCCGGATTTTCCGCGTTGATGCGGCACTCAATGGCGTGGCCGCGGGGTTCCATAATTGACTTCGAGATGGAAAGCCTCTCCCCGGCCGCGATCTTGATTTGTTCTTTAATAATATCCACACCCATGACCATTTCGGTCACCGGATGCTCGACTTGGATGCGGGTGTTCATTTCCATGAAATAAAACTCGCCGTCCTTGTTCATGAGAAACTCAATCGTCCCGGCGGAGGTGTAGTTCACTTCTTTGGCCAGCTTGAGGGCGTACTTCCCGATCAGTTTGCGCTGTTTGCGGTTCATCACCGGCGAGGGCGATTCCTCAATCAGTTTTTGGTGCGAGCGCTGGATGGTGCAATCCCGCTCACCCATATGGACCACATGGCCGTATTCATCGGCCAAAATCTGCACTTCGATATGACGGGGATCTTCCACGAATTTCTCAATATAAACCTCGGGATTTCCAAAGGCCGCCTCGGCTTCCGCCCGCGCGGTTTGAAAAGCCTGGCTTAAGGAAATATCCGTATGGGCGATGCGCATGCCTTTGCCGCCGCCGCCGGCCGAAGCTTTGATGATGACGGGATATTTGATGCGCTTGGCCACCTCCAAAGCGTGGGCCTCGTCCTTGACGGGTCCGTTGCTTCCGGGCGTGGTGGGAACCTTGGCCTTTTGGGCGGTCTTGATCGCCATGACCTTATCCCCCATGAGCCGCATCACTTCGGGCTTGGGGCCGATAAATTTAATTTGGCAGCTGGAGCAAACTTCGGCGAAGTGGGGGTTCTCGGCCAAAAAGCCGTAACCCGGATGGATGGCTTCCGCGTCGGTAATTTCCGCCGCGCTGATGATGGCGGGAATATTGAGATAGCTTTCTTTGCCCGAGGGTTTGCCGATGCAAACGCTCTCGTCGGCCAAATGCACGTGCAGGGAATCGGCGTCGGCGGTCGAATGCACGGCGACGGTCTTCACCCCTAATTCTTTGCAGGCTCGGATGATGCGCAGGGCGATTTCACCCCGGTTAGCGATGAGAATTTTATTGAACACGATGGCCTTTTCTAAAAGGACGTTTACACATGCGAACGAGCCACGACTGATGCGGTCATTATTTTCTCAGCGGCTCGTTCGCGCCGAAAAAAATTTAAAAGTCTCCGGTTTATGAGGGATCGATCACCAGCAGCGGCTGCCCGAACTCGACGGCTTGCCCGTTGGCCACCAATATCTTGACGACTTTCCCCTTCACTTCGGACTTCACTTCGTTCATGAGCTTCATGGCCTCAATGATGCAATAAACCTGGCCCACCTCAATCTTGGCGCCTTCCTCAATGAAAGCTTTGGCGTCCGGCGAGGGCGAGCGGTAAAAGGTGCCCACCATAGGGGCCGTAATGGTGTGGGTCGTGTCGGCGGCTGCGGGCGCCGGCGCGCCGGCGGGAGCGGCGGACGAAACCGGCGCGGCCGCGGCCGAAGGCGCGGGCAGCGAAACGCTCCGGACCGTGGGCGCCGGGGCGAACGAATCAAAAGGAGCTCCTGATCCTTTGCGCAAGTGAATCTTGGTGTCGCCTTGCTCGAACATGAGTTCGCTGACTTGGGATTCTTCCATCAGCTTTAGGGCATCCTGCACCAGCGCCAATTTCGGGCTGACCTTCACCTTGGGAAGGGCTGGATTCTTTTTCTTTTTTTCAATCTTCTCAGGATTCGTCATCGGGTCTCCTTTGGCTTCCTAATAACACGGCAGGATACGGGTGTGGCTTATACCCGCTCGAGATACTCACCGGTGCGGGTATCGATCTTCAAAACATCACCTTCTTTGATAAACAGTGGTACCTGGATGCTGGCCCCACTTTCTAAAATCGCCGGCTTGCTGGCGCCGGATACCCGGTCGCCCTTGATGCCCGGATCGGACGTCACCACTTTCAGGTTGACCGTGATCGGCAGCTTCACGCTAATGGGACGTTCTTTATAAAAGAGAATCTCGATGGCCATTTCTTCTTTCAGCCATTGAGCCCCTTCGCCGACCTCTTCCTCGGTTAATTCCAACTGCTCGTAGGTTTCCGTATCCATAAACACGAATTTTTCACCTTGTTTATAGAGGTACTGCATTTCCTTTTCTTCCACCGGAGGCTCGGGAACCTTTTCCCAGCTATCCAAGGTCTTATCCGTGACCGTTCCCAACTCGACATTTTTCAACTTCAAGCGGACAAATCCGCCGCCCTTACCTGGTTTGACATGCTGGTAGTTGGTGACTCGGTAAAGGATCCCCTCAAACTCACAGAGGTTGCCGGCCCGAAGGTCGTTGACACTAATCATTCAAAAAACTCCTTGGAATTGGCTAAAAACGTCACTTTTTTGTCGAGTTCTATAGTTAAATGTGAAAATCACAAAAAGGATGCGCATTTTAATCGATTTAAACCTATCCGTCAAATCGAGTCTGGCCAAACAACTAAATCGAAAAATGGGGGCTTAAACCAGGTAACGAATCCTACTCAAATTTGGCAATCCCCTTTGGGGATTAAGGACGGAGATAGGTACCAGGCCCATAAGAATAGTGGCCTAGAATAAGGGCTTTTGAAAAGGTTATTTAGGGATGGGTCAACTTGGTGTAAGCCTCGAAGAGGATTGAAGCTCTCTTTCTAGGCCCGAAAGGATTCCGGCGCCTAGCCTTCGTCTAATCCGTCAATATAACGCCGGTGCCAAAGCTCCAATAGAAGGATGCCGTAAAGTAGAAGGTGGTGGTCTTGTTTTCCTTCCATATGCTCGGCGATCAAGCGGTTCGTGGCGCCCAGGTCAAACAAGCCCCGCTTCTTAAACCGCTCGGAGTTCAAAGTATCCATTAAAAGAGGCTTGAGCTCATTTTTAAACCAAGGCCCCAGGGGCACTCCAAAGCCCTGCTTCTTTCGATAAACAATCGCCTTGGGCAGGTATTTTTGAGCCGCCTTCTTTAAAAGGTACTTTCCCTCACCGCCCTTCAGTTTCATGGACGAGGGCAGGGAAAAAGCGAACTCCACCAGCCGATGATCCAGGTAAGGCACCCGGGCTTCCAAAGAAGCCGCCATGCTCATGCGGTCCACCTTATTCAAAAGGTCATCCGGCAGCCAAGTTTTAAGATCCAGATACAGCATCATATTCAACGAATCAAAACCATAGGTTTGCGCCCCTTCATAAAGCCGTTCAAAAATCTCATCGAGATTGGTGTGCTCCATCTCGTACTTTAATTTTTCACCGGCCAAATCCGCCAAGGTGCTTTCCCGGCAAAGCCGGGACCAGGCCATATGGCGTTTGAGCAGGTCGTCTTTTTGGAGCGCGTCCAAAGCCTGCCCGGCCCGGCCTTTGAAGGCGGGCAAAATTTTGTTCCGGATCCAGCCCGGCAAAGCCCTGACCTTGGACGACATTTGGTCAAACGCGTATCGGCGGTAACCGCCGAACATCTCGTCAGCCCCTTCACCCGTCAAAACCACCTTCACTTCCTGGCGCGCGAAAAGCGACACGACGAAAGTCGGAAGCGCCGCGGGGTCAATTACGGGATCATCCTGATATTTCACCAGCCGGGGAATAAGATCCAGCAGCATGCGGGCATCCACCATAATTTCGCGGTGCTGGCTTTTGAGATAGACCGAAACTTTTTGCGCGTGTTTAAGTTCGTTAAAATCTTTTTGGTTGTCGAATCCTACCGAATAGGTACGGACCCTTTGATGGGTTTGATGCGTCATGGACGCCACCACGAGCGAGGAGTCAAGTCCGCCGGAAAGAAAAGCGCCCACCGGCACGTCCGCCATCAGCTGGTCCTTCACGCTGGCGGAAAATAAGTAGCGGAGCCGCTCCACCCATTCTTTTTCCTGCGCGGCGCTGACCTTTTCCAATCCCGGAGCGTCCGCGGGGCGTGGAGGCAACTGCCAATAAGGTTTGATTGAGATTTTTCCGCTTTGGCAGATGAGCGTATGCCCCGCGGGCAGTTTTCGAATTCCCTTAAACAGCGTGTCCGGCGTCGGCACATACTGAAGCGTCATCAGCGAAAGGACCTGCCGGTTGTCGGCCTTGGCCTCCACGCCCGGCGCTTCCAAAAGCGCCTTGATCTCCGAGGCGAATAAAAGAGACCCGTTGGCCGTGGTGTAATAAAGCGGCTTCACACCGACATGATCCCGGGCGATTAAAAGTTTTTGGAAGGTCTCATCCCAAAGGGCGAAAGCGAACATGCCGCGCAATTGGCCGACAAAAGCGTCGCCATATTCCTCATAAGCGTGGACGAGGACTTCGGTATCCGAATGGCTGCGAAAATGATGGCCCCCGGCTTCCAGTGCTTTTCGAAGTTCCAGGTGGTTATAAATCTCACCATTGGATACGACCCAAACCGTGCCCCGCTCGTTGGAGATGGGCTGGGCGCCGCCCGTCAAATCAACGATGGCCAGGCGGCTCATGCCAAGCCCGGTAAAGCGCTTGAAATAAAAACCCGTATCGTCCGGCCCCCGGTGTTTGAGGGTCTCGACCATGGAATCCAGGTCCCGGCTTTTATAAGCGAGCCCGGCTTTAAATTGGGTGAACCCCGCGATGCCGCACATGAAAGGACCTTTTAAGAGCTAGTTTTGCGCTGCCCAGCCACCTGTTTCAAAATCCGGCCCATTTTGCGCCCCGCGAGGGACCAAGTGTAATTTTTTAGGATATAAGCTTTTCCCCGCAGGGCTTTGGCCTTCGCGGGCCTGGGATTTTGAAGGATTTGAATCACGGCTTGAGCCATCCCCTCCGGGTCATCCGCCACGGATAAAAAGGCCCGGCCTTTAGCCTCCAGCCAACCCGCCGCGGCCGAAGTGGCCACCACCGGCACCCCCAATCCCAAGGATAACGCCACTTTGTTTTGCATGCCGGCGGCCACCCGCAAGGGCGCGACAGTGAGCGCGGCGGATGCCACATAGGGCTCTATCCGCGAAACCCAACCGGTCACGATAAACTCCCCCGCCTTCGCGCGGCTTTTCAATCGGGCGTGGGGCCGGCCTCCCACGGCGGCCAAAAGGGCGCCGGGAACGCTTTGTTTCACCAGGGGCCAAACTTTTCGATGGAACCAAAGGATGCCATCCTCGTTCGGAAAGTAACCCATGTTTCCGGCGAAGCAAACCACCGGCCGTCCCGCCGGATAAAGGTCCGGCCTTTTCTTATTGTTCGAAATCGGGTCTGCGGTGAGTCCGTTGGGGACCACTTGAACTTTTTCAGGCGAGACTCCGAGCGAAACTAAAGCCTCCGCGTCCCGTTGGGATATGACCAGGGCGGCCGACGCGCGATTCCCCCAATCCACTTCCTCGCGTTTCAAAAATAAGTGGTCCCATCGGGCCAATAGCCGGGCCGGCCAACGGGCCCCCGCCAATCCTTTGAGCCGCTGGGTATAGGCCGTTAAACAATCGGTTAATTCTAAAATGACCGGCACGCCGGGATTCGCCTCAAAGGCCATCGGGGCCATGCGAAGCCGATGGGCCAATACCGCGTCCACGGACCGGCCCGCGCCGCTTTTCCAATAGGCCCGCAAAGCGTCCCGAAGCTTGGGCGAGAAATGACTGGCTACATTTAAGGATTGTCCCAGCAAGGTGCCGCCCACCAGGTTAAAAAAAAGGTCAATGCCGCTTAAGTGTTCCAGATAGATTTTGCGGCAAAGGGGTCGAAGCGACTCGGCTTGGGCCAAATCGGATTTGACCCGGGTCAGACAAAAAAGATCAATCTGATGCCCCTGTCTGTTAAGTTCTTTCAGGAAATAATAAAGCCGCAATTTGTCGCCATCATGGGGCGGGGCCGGCACCAAAGGCGTGAGGATCAACAGGTTCAATGAATCAGTCCTTTCACTACAATCAAACAAAGGCAATTAGCAATGATGAACACAGATGAACGCGGATCAAAAAAACGAAACATCAAAGTCCAAATAAAAATTTATCCAGCTTATTGTCTTTTATCAAATCTTCGTTTATCCGCGTCCATCATTGTTAATGAGATTTCTTTTTTAAAAATAATAGGGTCAACGCGGCCGTCACGGCCATCCAGAAGACACTCAATATATAGCTTCGGGGTTCGACCGGCGAAAGATTAAAACTCGGTTCCCAATGGGTCAGCGGCAGATGGAGCGTGCCGCCGAGGATCTTTAAAATCCAATTCTCCCCCTCCAACTTGTTATAACGCATCCAAGGCACGGCCGCCAAAATCCAATTGACCGCGCCGCCCACGGCGGCCAGAAACACGACTCCGTAGTTCCAATATTCCCTCTTCAAGGCCCTCGCCATGACGGGATAGATCAAAATCAAAAGAAGCGGGGTGACTCCCACCATAAACCGGGTAGCGGGTGTTTCCCCGATATTCTCGTAAAAAGACATGGCGAAATAATAAAACAGAAACAAAACCGGAACGCCGACTTTGAGCGGGCTCTTGGATCTCACCGTCAACCAAATCCCGCCCACGACCAGCGCGAAAACGGGAAAATGAAACCAAAGGCCGCATTCTTGGTCGAGTGACAACCCGAAAAAACCGATAAAAAAACGGCCCCAGGGGAACAAAGAAAAAAAGGATTCGTTATGCGCTCCCAAAGGGGTCCAAACGCCGTAAATCCAGTGGAAATAAAAGGCCAATGCGGCCACCGGCGCCAAGAACCCGGCGGCGAATCCCAAGGCCGAAACTGTTCTTTTTTTCTTAAGCCGCCAAAGGGCCAGAACCGCCAAGCCTAAGGCCGGTAAAACCAAAAGATCATTGCGGTTGTGCATCCAAAGTAAAAGTCCCACGCAAAAGCCCAAACCCGCCCAGCGCCCGCGGATAAAAAGGTAAAGTCCCGCGGCCACCAAACAAGCCGTGGGAACCTCGGGAAAAATCAGCCCGGAAAAAAGAAGCAGCGGACTGCCATAGAGCCCCGCCACCCCTACCCATTGAAGCGGCGGATGAAGCGCGCCCGTTTCTTCCAACACTTTCAAGGTAAGAAAAAGGGCCAGGGCCGCTAAAACCGCGATCGTCAGGGCGGCGCCCAAACGCCCGGCCAAAAGAAAACCCGGCAAGATGGCCAAGACCGGCCCGAGGGGATGATGGCTGTAATCTTTCCCATTCTCGATGTGCTCAAGCCCCTGGGGTTCCAAAACCCCTCTTTGGTAAAAGGCCCGGTAATCTTGATTTTGATAGTTGTTGGCCAGGTCCAAGTCTCCGTCATGGGTCAAACTATAAGCCATTAAAAGGTAATGGGGCTCATCCCCGCTGGTATCGCATTGGGTGGTCCAAAGTGTCAGTCCGGAAAAAAGAAAAAGGGCGACGGTTAAAAAAGTGGCCGAGACTTTGCGGGACAATTTGCGGCTTTTCCAAAGCAGCCAGCCCGAATAAAGAAAAAGGTGGGAAACCCACATCAGGCCGAACAAAATTTGAATTTTCCGCCAAGCGAAATCATGAGGATCGGGCAAGTGGACTTTTAAGAAAAAAGGAAGCGCGAAACCCAGGATCCAAGGCGCGTGGGTCAAGCCGAAGGCGGTGGAAAAAAGTTTCTTTTCCCCGCCCCCCACGGCCCAAGCCAGAATGACTTCCAAAGCCGCCAACAAAACCCAAAGACCCAGCCAACCCTCCCCTACGGCGGTAAGCGAAACGGGAAGCCCTATAAACCCGCTGGCCGTCTTCATGCCGAAGTACTCAAATCCGGTTAACGAGAGGATGAACAGGGCCAGATCGAAAGCCTTCAGTTGCCTTGCCGCGTTGAACTTTTTCACTTTATTTCAGTTCCGCGCCGAGTTCTTCGTAAGCTTGAAGGGTCAGTCGTGCGGTTTTTTCCCAGGTGAATTGTTGGGCCCGCTTAAAACCCCGGGCGATCATCTGACGGCGAAGGACGGGCTTGGTCATTACCTGTTCCACTCCCCGGGCGATGGCTTCCGGACTTTGGGGGTCCACCAGGAAGGCCGCGTTTCCGGCCACTTCCGGCAAGGCCGTGGTGTTCGAGGTCACCACCGGAATCCCGCAAGCGAAGGCTTCCAAAAGCGGAAGACCGAATCCCTCCAACAAAGAGGGATAAAGGAACAAATCCGCCCGGGCGTAGCTTTGAGCCAGTTCTTCCCGGCGCACATTGCCCATCCACTGGATATAGGGCGAGATTCCAAGAATCTGGGCCTGTTCCAGATAATCGGTGCAGTTCAGCTCCGCCTCATCCATCCCTTGGACAAAAAGCTGGAATTTCTGACCGCGTTTCATCCAGCGCCAGGCGGCCTGAAATACCCGATAAACATTTTTGCGCTCATCGGCGGCGCCATGGATCAAAATTTTCCACTCCCGGCCGGGGGACGGCCGGCGTTGAGGTTTAAACAAGACCCGGTCCACGCCTTCCGGGGTGACGTGAATCTTCCGGGGGGAAATCCCCAACTGGTCAAAGATTTGCTTTTTGGAGTAATCCGATACCGTCAAAATTTTCCGGGCGCGCAGGGCCGAATACGGGATCACCAGGCGTTTATAAAAATGAACCAGGCTTTGCCGCAAGGTCGGGTGGGGTCTTACCGCCGAAAGGGGACGGGCATACATCACATCATGGAGCGTCAGTAAATAAGGGAAGGAAGAACAGACCGTGGCCGAATTGTCGATATAGTGGAGAAAATCAAGTTTAAGCCCGCGCGCGGCGGCCGGCAGGTCCCACTGCTCATAAAGGGCGGCGTTGGTTAAGCCCAAATCCACCCATTGAATCCGGGCGGTCCGGAATTGCTTCTTGAAAAAATCAGGCGCGTTAAATAGGAAATACTCGTTTTTCAGGTCCTGCTTCAGGAGGGCTTTAATCAGGTTGGCGGCGTAGGTTCCCACTCCCCGGCGGTAGGCCAGCCGGGCGTCGATTCCGATTTTCAGATAATCATCTTTTTGTTTTTTCGGCACGGTCGGCCAATAAAACGGGGATTCCGTTTTCAATCGGGAAACGGCTTTTGCAGGCGGTACACTCGATATGGGTTTCCTTATCCCGAACCGCCGAACCGCAGGCGGGGCAAATCAAAAGATTCAATAAATCAGGATTGATCAAGGGCCTCTCGCTTTTCTTTTATTTCACCGTCGCCTGAAGAATAATACCGCCACCTAATCCCGGAAGCACGGCTTTTCCAATGGCGTCGCTCAAGTCCAAGAACCCTGAGCAAACCCCGGGGCCTAACAGACCCAAAAACTTTTCCAAAAACCTGGGTAATTTCAGGTAATTATAGGTTTCCACTGAAACGCTGTCAAACTGGGCCTGCTCCGCCAGTTTTTTTAAGTCCAAGGGCCCGAAAAAGAAAAGATGATCGGTTTGCTTGGCCTTATGCGCCTGGTTCACCCAGGGTAAAAGCCGCTTAAAGTAAGACTGGTCGTTGGTCAAGGTCACCACCAATAGTCCGCCGGGTTTTAGAAGACGCCTCGCTTCCTGGAAAACTTTTAAAGGGTCATAACAATGGTCCAGGGCTTCTTTCATCAAGACCCCTTGGGCTGTCATGTCTTGAAGAGGTATCCGCTCGGCCGTGGCCCGGATGAAGCCCAGTCCTAAAGACTGGATATCCCGTTGATTCAATTGCTCGGCGGAAGGCTCCGCGCCCAAATAGTTCCAGGAGCCGGCCTTCCCTTGTTGATTCAGGAAAAAAGCGAACTCCCCTCGGCCCGCGCCCAGGTCCACCAGAAGCGGATGACCTGAGTTCTGAAAGGCTTTTTCGAACAGCCTCAAGACTTTTTCATCCAACCGTCGGTACCTGAGTCTCATCAGAGGCGTGAGTGATTTAAGAAAATCATCGTCGTCCCAATGGGATTGAAGCGATTTCCATTTTTCGTAAGAGGCTTGAGCCGTCATGAAATGGTCCTTTTTCTAATTTCACCGGATAAACGGCAGGCTCCAAAAAACGCAGGCGATCAATAGAAGAATAACATAGGCGCCGTAAAAGACGGCCCAAACCGGTTCCAGAAAATAATGAAGGGCCACGGCGGCGAGCCACTCGGGGTCCTGGCTTCGTTCGGGATATTTTTTCCCGGCTTTTTGAAGCGCGCGGTTCGCCTTCTCATAACGGGCAAAACGCGCCAGCATGAAAAACTCGACCGCCCGACGAAGCAAGGCGGGCATGGGGCGTAAAACCTCGGTTAAAAACCGCTCAATCTTCCCCGCCCATTCGGCGCCGACCTGCCCCGTCGTCAAGGGAACCAACCGGGCCACGGATCGCACCAGCGAGTCCATCAACCGGTTTAAGATGAATTGCAAAGCGCAACACCAACCCGCCACACATCCTAGAAGTCCCCCGACCGCGAGGAAGTAAGAGGAAAAAGTCGCCCCATCGGCGGGATGGACCGAGGAACGATAGATGAGGGCCGCCAAACCAGCCAGACAAAGCCCGGTGATAAAACCTAAAGCCAGACCTTCGATTAAAAGCCCTAAAAACTTTTTCAAAACCGCTCCTTTGAGGTCTTTTAGCCCAACCAGGCCCCGGGTGGTCAATAAAACAAAATTGTTCATAAAGCTCAATTTTGTATTTTAAACCAAGGTAAAGATTCAAAAAAGCCCTACTTTCTTAAGCTTTATCTTGGCCTTCCTCTTGCACTCTTCTAGACTCAAGTCGCTTATAACCCATGGGGCCACCAACATTATGAACTTTGAAAATTACCAGGTCGAAAGCTTTTACGACGAGCTTTTCGAAAAATCCGGCGCGCCCCGGGAGATGGTGGCGCCCTTGATCGCCCGTTTAAAGGCCATGCCTCCCGGCGACCTGAAGCGCCAGCAAAAAGCCGCCGAGGCCGAGCTTTTACAAATGGGAATCACCTTCACGGTTTACGGCAACCAAGAAGGCACGGAGAAAATATTGCCTTTTGATATTATTCCCCGGGTCATACCCGCCTCCGAGTGGAAACAAATCGAGTCCGGCCTTACCCAGCGCATTCAAGCCCTGAACCTTTTTATCGATGATATTTATCATGATCAAAAAATCCTGAAGGACAAGATCATCCCCGCGGATATGGTGAAAACTTCCTTTGGTTTCCGCAGCCAATGCCTGGGGCTGAACCCGCCCCGCCGCATCTGGATCCACATCACGGGCACCGACTTGGTGCGGGACGCCGACGGGAAGTTTTACGTTTTGGAAGACAATCTCCGCTGCCCCTCGGGGGTGTCCTATGTTTTGGAAAACCGCTCGGTCTTGAAACGCACCTTACCGCATGTTTTTCAATCTATGCCGGTCAGGACCGTGGATGAGTATTCCCACCGCCTGCTCGACACGCTTGAATTCCTAGCCCCCCCACGACCCGGCATCCCCGGGTGGTGGTGCTCACGCCCGGCGCTTACAACTCGGCTTATTTCGAGCACGCCTTTTTGGCCCAACAGATGGGCGCGGAGTTGGTCGAGGGCCGCGATCTTTCGGTCGTGGATGGATACGTGGTGATGCGCACCACCAAGGGTTATCAAAAAGTGGACGTCATTTACCGCCGGGTGGACGATGATTACCTGGATCCCAAAGTTTTCAAAGCCGACTCCACCCTGGGCGTACCCGGAATTATGGATGTCTACCGGGCCGGAAAAGTCGCCATCGCCAACGCGCCCGGCACGGGCATCGCCGATGACAAAGCCATCTATACTTATGTCCCCCAAATCATCCGGTATTACTTGGGGCAAGAGGCGATCCTCCCCAACGTGCCGACTTTCGTTTGCTGGGACGAGACCCAGCGCAAGCATGTGCTTCAAAACCTGGACAAGCTGGTGGTCAAGGCGGTCAACCAATCCGGCGGCTATGGCATGCTGGTCGGGCCCCACGCTTCCCAGGCTGAGCGGGACAAGTTCAAGATTTTGATCGAGGAAAATCCGCGGGACTATATCGCCCAGCCGACCCTGGCGCTGTCCCGGGTTCCGGTCATCGTGGACGACCATTTGGAAGGCCGCCATGTGGATCTTCGCCCTTACGTGCTTTACGGAATGAATATCTATGTCATGCCGGGAGGACTCACCCGGGTGGCGCTTAAAAAAGGTTCCTTGGTGGTGAATTCTTCCCAGGGCGGCGGCAGTAAAGACACCTGGGTTTTAGCCGATCAAACAACGCCTTCCCTGCGGGAGAAATAAACCATGCTCAGCCGCCTCGCCGATTCCACCTATTGGATGAGCCGTTACATTGAGCGGGCCGAAAACGTGGCCCGGTTCATCGACGTAAACCTCTACCTCATGCTGGACCAAGCCTTTTTGGTCGAGCAACAGCAGTGGCTTCCCCTGGTGGTCACCACGGGTGATTACGCCGATTTTCAAGCCCGCTATAAGGAGGCTACCCGCGAAAACGTGCTGAATTTCCTTATTTTTGACGCCCAAAACCCCAACTCAATCTTGTCTTGCTTACAAAAGGCCCGGGAAAACGCCCGCACCATGCGGGAAGTCATTTCGTCCGAGATGTGGTCCCAAGTGAACGGCTTTTACCATATGGTTCAAAACGCCGTGAATTCCCAGACCGCCAAAGACTTTCCCTTATCCTTCTGTAAGGAAGTCAAACAAGCCAGCCATCTTTTCCAAGGCGTGACCGACGCCACCTTCACCCATGGGGAGGCTTGGAACTTTATCCAATTAGGCCGGCTCTTTGAGCGCGCCGATAAAACCGCCCGCATCCTGGACGTGAAATATTTCATCCTGCTGCCCAAAATCGAGGACATTGGCACTCCCATTGATCTCATCCTTTGGACCGCGCTTTTGAAGTCCGCCACCGCCTATGAAATGTACCGCAAAAAATTTAACCGTATCGACCCCTATCGCATCGCCGAATTTTTAATTCTAGACCGTGAATTCCCTCGTTCCATGCGCCATTGCCTCATCAAAGCCGAGGAGTCGCTCCGGGCCATCACCGGCACGCCGGCGGGGACCTTCGCCAACGCCGCCGAAAAACGTTTGGGCGGTTTAAGAACCGAGCTGGATTACGGCAATATCCAAGAAGTGATACGGCGCGGATTACACGAGTATCTGGATGACTTTGAGACAAAGCTAAACGCCCTGGGAGAGGATTTGTCCGCCATTTATTTGGCGCCCAACCCCACTCCCGGCTACTTTCCGGTTAAAGGACTTGAACAATGACATTTTGCGTGGCGATGAAGGTGAAGGACGGGTTGGTCGCTTTGGCGGACACCCGGATTACGAGTGGAACGGAGCAGATCACCGCGAAAAAAGTGTCGATCCATCAAAACGGAAACCATTCCTTGTTTCTCATGACCTCGGGATTAAGGTCCGCCCGGGACAAGGCCCTCACTTATTTTAACGAGGTGCTGGAGTCGGGCGAGCAGCCCTTTGACAAATTGTACAAAGCCGTCAACGCCTTCGCCGAGCAGGTGCGGCGCGTTTCCCAGGAAGACGGCGAGGCCCTCACCCGGGCCGGTTATCACTTTAATCTTTTTTCGCTCATGGGCGGACAATTGTCCAATGACGCGGAGCACAAGTTGTACCTCATCTACCCCCAGGGCAATTGGGTGGAGGTGACCGAGAGCACGCCTTATTACGCCATCGGGGAATCCAGCTACGGAAAACCCCTGTTGGACCGGGCGCTGCGTTATGACAGCAATATGGAAGTCGCGCTCAAGGTCGGCTACTTGGCTTTTGAGGCCACCCGCACCAGCGCGACCGATGTCGATTTCCCCATCGATGTCGTGCTCTACCACAAGGACAGTTACAAAATGTCCGAGATCCGTTACGACCGGGAAGACATGACGGCGGTTTCGGATTGGTGGAAAAAAAGGGTCCGGGAAACCGTGGAACTTTGCCCCAATGAATGGGCCAAGGAAGCCTTGGAGCGGGACCCCAAGACCTGAGGTGCGGCGATGAAACTTGCGATCAAACACCAACTGAAGTTCAACTATACCAAGCCCGTCTTTTTGGAGCCCACCCTGGTCCGCTTGCGGCCCCGGGACGACTTCAGCCAAAAGCTGGAACAGTTTGAGTTGGAAGCCGATCCCGCGCCCGCGGGCCGCTCCGAACAGCTCGACCTCTTGGGCAACACGGGGACTTTATTTTGGTTTAGCGACCGATTCTCAACCCTTACCCTGAAGGTCTATTCCCAAGTGGAAACGCTTTTAATCAACCCCTTTAATTATCTGGTGACCGACCCCCAAACCTTGAAGCTTCCCGCCCGCTACCAACAGGACAACCGCCTGGCCTTGAACCCTTACCTGCACCGGCCCCAACCGGACAAAGCCGTGGAAGACCTGGCCCAAAGTCTTTTAATGGAAAGCGACGACAACACCTTAAATTTCCTTTATCACGCCACCGATTTCATCAGCCGGGAATTTCAGCACGTGCCCCGGGCCCAGGGGGACGCCCTGCCCCCGGCCAAGACCTTGCGGCGCAAGGAAGGCGCCTGCCGGGACTTGGCGGTTTTGTTCATGGATATCTGCCGATCGCTGGGGCTGGCCGCCCGCTTCGTCAGCGGCTATAAATACTCACCCGACACACCCGACCAGCACGAGCTTCACGCTTGGGCCGAAGTTTACCTTCCGGGGGCGGGTTGGCGGGGTTACGACCCCAGCTGGGGTCTGGCGGTCGCCGATCATCACGTGGCTTTGGCCTCCGGCCCCGCCCCGCAAGACGCCATGCCGGTCCTCGGCACCTTCCGAGGAACCGATGTCTTATCGAGCTTGGATTATTCGATTGAGATCGAGAATTCGGAACTGGTGAAAAGATAAATCATTTATCCAATGCCGATAAAGGCTCCTCCTCATAAAAAACTTCGGGGGAATCAGCATTGGGTATTCGCCTTGACCGCCCGCGACACAGGGTTCATGATTCCCGCGCTCTCCGTTTGACCTAGCCTTTTGGGACCCGGCGAATAAAAAATCCCGTCTCCCAATTCGAGGGACGGGACCAAGTCACTTCTTTAAAATCGCCTCAACTTAATTCGAATACAAATCGCAATCCGGTCCACAATTAATCTTCGGGACCATTTGAGAGGCGTCATAGCCAACCGTCACCGCCGCGCCCACCGGAAGGGTCAAGGCCTGGATCTCGCCGTAAATGAAGGCTTTCTTTTGAACAATGCTGTCATTGGCCGTTTCGGAACCGCTTTGCTGAAGCGTCGAGATCTCGCCTTCCCAACCTTTAATTTCCGTCTTGGCCGCCGCTTTTTCCTTGAGGAAAATCGCGCTCATTTTAGCCATCCTTTTTTCCGCCAGCGCGTCGTAATCCGCCTTGTACTTATCCAGCAAGGGCTGGGCGCAGTCCATATTGCGCGCCATCATGCCGCCCGGGATTGAGTGTTCGGGACAGGCCATGACGGAAGCGGTAAATTGTTTGGTCAAGGCTTGAAACTGAATCCTAAAAGCGTTGTCCGCGTCGTCCATTTCTTTCGCCGCGGTCAAAGAGGCCCGGGTGCCCGCCTGGGCCACGTCCGTTTGCTGAACCTGGGCGAGCGATTGCGCGTTGGATCCCGTATAGGCCGCTTGCTGGTCTTGCTGCATCTTTTTGGCGATTTGCATGGCGTAGGCGATTTTTTCCTGCTGGGTCATGCCGGCCATTTTTCGCTGGATGTCGGCGGCCGTGTCGCCGCCCATGGTTTCTTTATTCTGCATCTGATCTTGCATTAATCCATCAAGCTTGGTCCTTAAGCTCACGCAATTTTTATCGTAAGGCACCGCGGGGTTCCCGCTTTCATTTCCTTCCTGCCAGCGCGCCGCGGCTTCCGCCACTGTTTTAGGGGGAGCGGGCACCTGGGCTAAAAGCGCGTCAAAATCCGCGCTTTCGGCGTTAACCCAAGCCGGGTGCACGAGCAAAGTCGCCGCAATCAGGGAATAAGTCCATTTCATAACCGCCTCCTCGCAGAAATTAATAGCCTGATTTTTTAATTTAAAAATAAGAACTTCGCAACGGGAATATTTATTTGGAGGGAACGGGTTGATCCAAAAGTTGGACAATGGCCTTTTGGCCCTTAGCTTCCGCGACTTGGCGGGCGGTTTTTCCATCATTATCTTTTAAAGTTTTATCCGCTTTAAAAATCACAAGAAGCAAGGTTTGTTCCCAGCTTCCCTTCGCCGCCGCCGCGTGCAGGGGCGTCAACCCGCCTTCTTGCCGGGCGTTCGGGTCCGCCCCCACCACCAAAAGCGCCTTGGCGATCTCCACGCCTTCGGTGGTGTTACGGTTGGCCACGGCGGCATGAAGGGCGGTCAAATGGGACGCGTGTTTGGAAAAGGCCTTCGCGTCGGCGCCCAAACTTAAAAGCTGCTTGACCATCTCGCTATTTCCGAAAAAAGAGGCCAATTGGAGCGGCGTAAAACCGTCGATGGAGTAGCTATTGACCAGGCCCTTATCCAGTTGATCAAGAAAATGGGTGGTCTTTTGGTTTCCCGTGACCGCGGACTCGAAAATGGTCAGGGGCTGCTCCTTGGAGCGGAGCAAAAACTTCAATATCTCTTCTTGGTCGTTATAACGGGCCCACATGACCGCGGACAGGCTTTGTTGGTTCTTGCTGTCGGCTAATTTGCGGTCCGCCTTGAAAAGATCCCTCACCTTGGGCAAATCCCCGGCTTGGATGGCGTCGAAAAAGTCTTGCATGGTTCCTCGCGTCGGTTCTTTTGATTTTGTCCGGTCTCTTTTATACTGCCCTGATGGCCACCACTTTAAACCAAACCTCAATTGAAAAACAGGGCTTTCAGGGCCTGACGGTCGCGGCCTTTGAAAGCCGCATGGCGAAAGAAATGGAAGATCTCATCCGCCGAAACGGGGGCGTACCCCGGGTGGCCCCTTCCATGCGCGAAATTCGCCTCACCGAAAACCCCCGGGCTTTTGAGTTTTTTGAAAAGCTCCAGCAAGGCGTCTTCGATCTCGTCATTCTCATGACCGGCGTGGGCGCTCAGGCGCTGTTTCAAAGTTTAGAAACCCGCCATAGCCGGGAAGAAGTCGTTGAGCCGTTCACCAAGGTTCCCATCCTGGTCCGGGGCCCTAAGCCGGTGAAAGCCTTGGGTGAGTATGGTTTAAAACCCGCCTGGGTCGCGCCCGAGCCCAATACCTGGCGGGAACTTTTGACGGTCTTAGATAATGAAAAACCAATTCGAGGGCTCCGGATCGCCGTGCAGGAATACGGCGTATCCAACGGAGAATTTTTAAAGGCCCTCCAGGACCGCGGCGCCCTGGAAGTTATCAGCGTTCCCGTTTACCGATGGGCCCTTCCCGAGGATGTCAAACCTTTGATGGATCTATTGGAATCCATCCGGCTCGGTCAAGCGCAAGTGGCGGTCTTCACCAGCGCCAATCAAATTCATACCATTCTTCAAATCGCCCGGGAACGGGGGGAAGAAGCTGAACTCAAACAAGCCTTCAATCAAATGGTCATCGGCTCAGTGGGGCCCGTGGCCAGCGAGACTTTGGAAAGTTACGGCATCGACGTGGACTTAGAGCCCAGCCACCCCAAGATGGGTTTTTTAGTGAAGGAGCTGGCCGCCAAAAGCCGGGAACTTCTGGAGCGAAAAAACAAAAAGAGCTCTTTTATTTTTGCCGGGGAAAAAGCCAAGACGGTTCCGCTTTCCGAAAGCCTTTTTCTAAAAGCTTGCCGCCAAGAACCCGTCTCCCGAACCCCGCTTTGGATCATGCGCCAAGCCGGCCGCTATCTTCCTCAATATCAAGCTGTACGCTCCAAAGTTTCGTTTTTGGAACTTTGCAAAACCCCCGAACTGGCCGCCGAGGTCACCGTGACCGCCCAGGAAACCTTAGGGGTCGATGCCGCCATTCTTTTCGCCGACATTCTTTTGATCGCCGAACCCTTAGGGTTCAAGCTCGAGTTCGCCGAATCAGGCGGGCCTGTCATTCGAAATCCTTTTAGGTCCGGGTCGGACTTATCCCGGCTGAGTCAAGTGGATCCCGCCGGTCATCTGGATTATGTGTTGAAGGCCGTTTCGCTGATCCGGTCCCGCTTAAAACCGGATATTCCGCTCATTGGCTTTGCCGGCGCTCCTTTTACCCTCGCTTCTTATATAATAGAAGGCGGCGGTTCCAAGGACTACCGTCATGTCAAAGCCCTCTTAAAGGAAGAAACACTCTGGAATAACTTGATGGAAAAACTGGTGGCGGCGACCACGGCTTATCTCAACGCCCAAGCGGCTTCCGGCGCCCAAGCCCTTCAATTATTTGATTCCTGGGTGGGGATTCTTTCGCCCGACGAGTTTGAGCGGCTGGTACTTCCCCATTTAAAGCGATTAATCGCCGGGCTGACTGCCGGCGTTCCGGTCATTTACTTCGGCACCCAAACCACCCCTTTTTTCCCCTATTTAAAGGAAACCGGAGCCACTGTTGTGGGTGTGGACTGGCGGACTCCTTTGGATGAGGCCTGGAAACAATTGGACGGCCTGGCGGTTCAAGGTAATTTAAACCCCGAAGTGCTGTTGACCGACCCCGAAACCGTTCGAAGAGAAACTGAAAAAATCCTGAATCTGGCCGGAACCCGGCCAGGCCATATCTTTAATCTCGGCCACGGAATCCTGCCGAAGACACCCATGGAAAACGTCCTGGCCATGATTGAAACCGTTAAAACCCATAAAATCTGACCCCGCGTATTTATCAAAAGCTTAAAATGCTCTACTCTGTCGGCTCCTTTTGCCCTTCATTTAAGAGAGGTTTGGCTTGAATCCACCTTATGACGCCGTCATCCTCATCGGCTTTGGCGGTCCCGAAAAACCGGAGGACGTGGCTCCCTTTTTAAAAGACGTGACCCAAGGCCGGGGTATTCCGGAAGAGCGTTTAGCCAAGGTCGCTAAGCAATATGAGCAAATCGGCGGAGCGTCGCCCTATAACCGGCTCACCCAGGAACAAGCCGAGGCTTTGGAACTTTTGCTCCAAGCCCGGTGCCTCAACCTCCCCGTCACCGTGGGATTCGCCCATTCCAATCCCCGAATCGCCGACACACTTGCCTTTCTCGTTCGCCAGGGAAAATTAAATCTATTCGCCATCATTATGGCGCCGCATCGAAGCCCGGCTTCATTTGATAAATACACGGCTAAGGTGAACGAAGCCAGGGAAAGCTTAATCGCCCATGGTTTTCCCCCGTTTCACATCACTTACGCGCCCGAATGGCACACCCGGCCCGGTTTCATCAACGCGATGACCGACCACGTCAAGGCGGCTTACGCTCAATTGACGCCGGAAGAAAAATCACGCCAAAGGGCTGAGCTGATCTTCACCACCCACAGCATCCCGAAAGCCATGGCCATGAAATCCCCTTACTCCAAACAATTCGAGGAAACCGCGCAGCTGGTCGCGCACCAAGCGGGTATTCCCTATTACCAAACCGCTTATACCAGCCGCAGCGGCCGCCCGGAAGAGGCCTGGTTGGAGCCGGACCTGGGGGATTTTATCGAGCGGCGCACTTATGAGACCCTGTCCGCCTGCGTGGTGGCGCCCATCGGATTTTTAGTGGATCATGTGGAAGTTTTATACGATATCGACACCTTGGCCCAGGAAAAAGCCAAGTGGAAATCGCTTCATCTGGTGCGGGCCAAAACCGTGGGCAACCATCCGGCCTTCATCGCTATGCTGGCCTCCCTCGTGGAAGAAACTCCCTCGGAAACGAAAGCAAACTCATGAACCCCTATCGCGTCACCATTGTCGGCGCCGGCGTCAGCGGCTTGGCCTGCGCGCTAAGGCTTTTAGAACGGTCCCGTGAAAAAAACATTCCATTGAAACTAAATATTCTCGATGGCGCTCCACGAGCCGGCGGGGTTTTGAGCACCCTGGAAAAAGAAGGCTTTCTTCTGGAAGAAGGTCCGGATTGTTTCATTACAGATAAACCCGCGGCGCTTGAATTGGCCCAAAAGTTGGGCCTGGAACCGGAGTTCATCCGCACTAATTCGAAACTCAAGACATCCTTCATCCTCAAAAATAACCGGCTTTATCCCATTCCCGAAGGTTTTTATCTTTTGGCGCCCGCCCACTTTAGACCCCTATTGATGAGTCCACTCCTATCCCCTTGGGGCAAACTTCGCGCCTATCTGGAGCCTTGGATCCCCAAACGCGTGGATCCGCAAGACGAGAGCGTGGGCGACTTTGTGCGCCGGCGCTCGGGCAAGGAAGTCTTCGAAGCCCTGGCCCAACCCTTGATCGGCGGGGTTTATAACGCCGATCCCGACGACTTAAGCTTGAGCGCCTCCCTTCCAAGCTTCAAGCAAATGGAATTGCGGCACGGTTCCTTAAAACGAGGCCTGGCCTTCAGGCCTTCCCTGCCGCAAACCTCGGGAGCGCGCTATTCGCTTTTCGTGAGCTTTAAAAAAGGCATGGGCGCTTTCGCCAAAGCCATGGTCGAAAAACTTCCCACCGAGACTTTGTCTTTGGAAAATCGAGTAAAATCCATCAAGCATCCGATGGATGGGATCTGGGAACTGGAAGCCAAAGACGGGGGCTTTTCGACTGACGCGCTGGTTCTCGCCTTGCCGCCCCATCAAATGCGGCCCCTGATCGGCCATCTGGACACCGAATGGGACAAGCTTTTGGGGGGGATTCCCGCCCATGATTCCGCCACGATCAATTTCGGCTTCCGTCGGGAAGATATCGGCCATCCCCTGGACGGCTTTGGATTCGTGGTTCCCCGGCGCGAGAAAAAATCCATTTTGGGCTGCACCTTCGCCAGTCAAAAGTTCGAGGGCCGCGCGCCCGGGGGGCTGGTCCTCATCCGTGCCTTTTTAGGCGCGGCCGCCGCCGAGTCGCTCCAGTCTCTTGGCGAGGAAGCCCTCACGCGGCAAGTTTTAGACGAGCTCACCCCCATCCTTCAACTAAAAGCCAAACCCCAAATGACCCATTTGGCCTTTTATTCCAAAGCCATGTCGCATTTTCGTCCCGGCCATTTGAGCCAAGCCGCCCGCCTCGAGCAAAAAGCTTCGGAGTTTAAGGGCTTGTACCTGGCCGGAAACGGCTTCAAGGGCGTGGGCATTCCCGACTGCGTGGCCTCCGGCCAAGCCGCCGCCGAGAAAATAATTCACGATCTACCTGCCGCTCCAAACTAATTCCTTTGAGTTTCCGGCACCTGTGGTAAAAAGGTGCCATGGAAAAACACCCGTCCCCGCTGTTTATGCTGAACAAACCCAAAGGTTATCTGGTAAGCCGTAAAGGCGCCCCCGGCCAAAAAACCGTTTATGAGCTTTTGCCTGAATGGGCTTTTACCGAGGAGTGGATGCCGATCGGAAGATTGGATCTGGAATCCAAAGGTCTTTTGCTCTTTACCCAAAACAGCCAACTGAATGATCAACTTTCCCGCCCTCGAGGCAGTCACAAAATTTACGAGGTCTGGGTTCGGGGCCATGTCACGCCGGAGCACATCAAACAAGCCCTTTCGGGCATTCAAACCACCGAGGGTAAATTAAGGGCTGTTCATTTGGAAATCACCGGCGGCGCCGGCCCCAAAACCAAACTGGAAATTGAATTAGATGAAGGGAAAAACCGCCATATCCGGCGGATGTTCGGCGCGTTGAAGGACGCGAAGTTCAAAACTCCGCTCAAAGTTTTAGAATTAAAGCGGGTTCAAATTGGCGGGCTAAAACTGAATGTGGAATCGGGCAAATGGCGCTTCTTGACCAAGGAAGAGACTTTTCTGCTTCACGCCCATTTGAAATAACGCTCGCCCTCAACTCAATTTCAACAATCCCTTCACCGCCTCCACCACTTCATCCACTTTGATTTCTTCCATGCAAAAATAGCCGTCCGTGCGCTGGCACTCATGGCTTCGGCAGGGGGAACAGCTGGGATGCCGGGTCAAAACCTTTACCTGGCTCCCCCAGGGTTTCCAAACTTCCACTTCATTGGCGGCCGAGAATAAACTCACCACCGGCACGCCGCAAGCGGCGGCCAAGTGTGAGGGGCCTGTATCGCAGCCTACAAACACCTTACAAGTGGAGAGCAAATAAGCCATTTGCCGCAAGGTGAGTTTGCCCACCAGATTTACCACCGGCGCCTTAAGCCCATCCATCACCTCATGGGCAAAAGGCAAATCTTCCTCGGATCCGAATAAGAGCATTTCCCCTTCGGCGACCGCTTCCAATTCATGGATCAAGGCCGCGAAATCATCCTGGCCCCAGCGCTTGGAAGGCGCGGCCGCCCCCAGATGAATGCCGATACGGGGAAGGCCGGGTAAAGATTCTTGCGACGGCAAATGATCTTGAGCCTTTTTTTCATCCCGCTCATCCCACCACATCTCCAAGCTTAAATCCTTAGCCTGGATCCCAAGGCTTTCCAGCAACAGGAGGTTTCGTTGAACTTGGTGGATTTTCGCCCCGGGTCGGGGAACCGCCCGGGTCAAGAAGAAACTAAAAAACCCAAGGTCAAACCCCACCCGTTTTTGAGCGCCGGAAAGACCCGCGACCAGCGGATCCAAGCGGTTTTGGTAGCGGAAGTCGATCAGCAGGTCGATCCTGCGGGCCCTGAGAAACCGCGCCAACTGCCAGGCGGACTTCCACCGGGACAAAGCCTTTTCGCCCGGCGTCAGCCATCGGGCCTCAAACACGTAAACCTCATCAAAATAAGGGCAACTCTTGGCCAATTCCGCCACGCCCGAAGGAACGATGACGGATAAATGATCGTTGGGATAAGCTTGGCGCAACGCCCGGTAAGCCGGAATACCCAGGATGAAATCGCCGATACGATCCAGGCGTAATATAAAAATTTCCATATCCGCATGGTAATAGAACCCGAACAGGCCTACCACTGATTCCTGGAACTTTGCGTCCCTGTTCCCCGTCCAACTGCTATAGAATTGGCCGGAAATAATCACATTTTTATGAGGGGTTCATGAAACCATCCTTGCTTGGCCTCAGCCTGCTCTTGAGCCTAATCCTGACTTTTTCTTGGTCCTGCTCCAAGAAACAATCCAACGCTGAGATTCCATTGGAAACCCCTGTGCCGACCGGCACCATGACCGGAACCGGCACCGTCGCCCTCGCGCCGGCGGCTTCCGCCACACCCCAACTTCAATTTATTATTCCATCCCCCACTCCCTCGGGCCCGCCGATGGAGTACGAGGTCGAGGATATTCAAGGCACCGTGCTGGCGCTTTTAGACGGGGCCGCCGACCCCGTCACGGTGGAAGAAGGGGAAACGTTGGAAACCGGCGACACCTTGATCGCCAAAGACAATTCGCAAGCCACGCTCAGTCTCAACGATGTCACCGCGGTCCATGTTTCCGAAGGCACCACGGTCAAGATCGCCGATTTGGAACCCAACGCGACCCAGGGCTTTATCAGCCGTTTGGAATTGACCAGCGGCAAGGTTTTATCGGAAGTGGAAAAGCTGGATTCCAGCCACTCCACGTTCGAGGTGGAATCCGGCGGCGTGATTTGCGGCGTGCGCGGAACGGCTTTCGAGGTTCAAAACGCGGACGGACAAGTGACCACCAACACCTTCCACGGCGCCGTCGAGGTCGACAAGGATGATCAGAGCCAATTGGTCAATGGCGGGGAGCACTCCACCTTCGTTTTTAATAAAAAAGGATTTCTCGCCAAGCGTAAATTAAACGCGGTGGAAAATAACCGATATAAGGCCTGGGGCAAGATTTACAAACGGGCCCGCCAAAAACGGGCGCAGCGCATGAGATGGATCAAGTCGCATCCCCACTCGGCGCAGGCTCAAAAATTCATCCACCGCCGGGAAGCCCTAAGGCAAAAGCGCCTTCAGTTTCAAATGAACCGCGCGAACCCCAACGCCGCCGGAGCGCCCGCCCAAGAGCGGGCGGTGAATCGGGCGCCCAAAAAGCTTTCAGCCGGCGCGAAACATAAGCCCATTCAGCGGGAACATCCGCTTTTAAAACACCGTCGTCCCGAAAATCAACCGGGTGAAAAAACAGGAGAACCGCGGAAATCCCCTGCCGTTCACGCCCAACTTCACCGGCAAAGACAAGAGCGCGCGCGCGATCAAAAGAACGCCGCCGGGGCCCCCAAGCGCTCGGCCTCGGAGCCTAAGAAGCAAAATACCCCCAATGCATCGAACGGGAATAACAAGAAGAAATTTCCGAGGGATCACGGGAAGAAAGATCAAAAACCCCAACCCTAAGATGAAGTATGGAAGTATCACGCGCGGAACAACCAAAGAACCCGGCGAATAAGCCGGGTTCTTTTTTATTTTAGGTAGAGGATTTTCGCGGTCTTCGTCAGGGATTGCCCCGACGCCGGGTCAATTCCATCCAACACCGCCAAGTAAATTCCTGAGGCGATCGGCTCGTGCTGTGGAGTCGTCAAATCCCATGTCGCGGTTCCGCTGACGGACACCGCCACCTCATTCACCAGTTCCCCATCCAAGCTGTAGATTTTAATCCGGCTTCGGGTATCGGCCGGGTTTCCGGCGTAGGTAGCCGTGAAGTGGATGGTATCGCCCGGATGCGCCAGGTTCGGGGCGGCGACCAATTTGGCCGTCTCTTGTCCCGTAAAGGGATCAATCGAGGCGTTCTGGGCCAGAATCATCACGGTCCCATCCGGGAAATGCTCTTCCACCACGATGTGATAAATGCCGTTTGGAACCACATTACCCGAATTATCCAACGCGTTCCAAGTCCCGATGATCTGCCCGTTGAGGCTGATGTTCAACGATCCGCCCGGTTCGGGTGACGTTGGGACAAAGGTGGACAGGCTCAAGGTCAGCACATCCGTCGGGCTGAACGAGGAAACGCCGTTGATCTGGCGGATAACCTCACCCCGAATATCGTAAATCCGGATGACTTGCTGGTCCACGAACGCCGGAGTGGGGGTCGTGGTAAAGGTGGCCGCCGGTGTCGCCGAAGGCGTGACCGTCGGGGTCAAAGTAGCCGTCAAGCTGGCGGTCGGCGTTTGGGTAAGCGTCGGCGTCGGGACCGGCGTGCGAGTTAAGGTCGCAGTTGCCGTAAAGGTCGTGGTAGCCGTCACCGTCGCGGTAGACGAGGCAGTCAGGGTACTGGTCATCGTGGGCGTGTTCGTCGGTGTGGTTGTAGGTGTGTCGGTCACGGTCAATGTGAGGGTAGGCGTAGCGGTAAGCGTATCCGTGACTGTCGGCGTATTGGTATCGGTAACGGTCGAGGTAGTGGTCGGCGTTTGAGTCGGCGTGTCTGTCGGTGTTGACGTAAACGTATTTGTACTCGTCGCGGTCGGAGTATCCGTGAACGTAGGGGTACTTGTCGGAGTGGCCGTAGGCGTATTCGTCACCGTCGGAGTGTCGGTCGGCGTATTCGTTGGGGTGTCGGTAACCGTTGGCGTATTCGTAGGCGTGCTGGTTGGGGTATCGGTGACAGTAGGCGTATTCGTCGGAGTGTCGGTAGGAGTATCCGTTACTGTCGGCGTGTTCGTAGGCGTGTTGGTCGGGGTGTCGGTAACCGTTGGCGTATTCGTAGGCGTGCTGGTCGGGGTATCGGTGACCGTCGGAGTATTCGTCGGAGTGTCGGTAGGAGTATCCGTTACTGTCGGCGTGTTCGTAGGGGTGTTGGTGACTGTTGGCGTATTCGTAGGTGTACTGGTCGGGGTATCGGTGACCGTCGGAGTATTCGTGGGCGTGCTGGTCGGCGTATTCGTGACCGTCGGGGTATTGGTAGGCGTGTTCGTCGGGGTATTCGTCACCGTCGGCGTATTCGTGGGCGTGTTGGTTGGGGTGTTCGTCACTGTCGAAGTGTTCGTGGGCGTGTTGGTCGGCGTATTCGTCACCGTCGAGGTATTGGTAGGCGTGTTCGTTGGAGTATTTGTAACCGTCGGAGTATTCGTGGGTGTGCTGGTCGGCGTATTCGTCACCGTCGGGGTATTGGTAGGCGTGTTCGTTGGCGTGTTGGTAACCGTTGGTGTGTTAGTCGGAGTGTTGGTCGGAGTATTTGTCACAGTCGGCGTATTCGTGGGCGTGTTGGTCGGCGTATTCGTCACCGTCGAGGTATTGGTAGGCGTGTTCGTTGGCGTGTTGGTAACCGTTGGTGTGTTAGTGGGAGTGTTAGTCGGAGTATTTGTCACCGTCGGCGTATTCGTGGGCGTGTTGGTTGGGGTGTTGGTAACTGTCGGAGTATTCGTGGGTGTGCTGGTCGGGGTATTCGTCACCGTCGGCGTATTCGTGGGCGTGTTGGTTGGGGTGTTCGTGACTGTCGGAGTATTCGTGGGTGTGTTGGTCGGGGTATTGGTGACGGTTGGGGTGTTCGTGGGCGTGTTGGTAGGAGTATTGGTCACCGTTGGAGTGTTTGTAGGCGTCTTAGTTGGGGTGTTCGTCACTGTTGGAGTATTCGTGGGTGTGCTGGTCGGCGTATTGGTGACCGTCGGGGTGTTCGTGGGTGTGTTGGTCGGCGTATTCGTCACCGTCGGGGTATTGGTGGGCGTGTTCGTTGGCGTGTTGGTAACCGTTGGTGTGTTAGTGGGAGTGTTAGTCGGAGTATTTGTCACCGTCGGCGTATTCGTGGGCGTGTTGGTCGGCGTATTCGTCACCGTCGAGGTATTGGTAGGCGTGTTCGTTGGCGTGTTGGTAACCGTTGGTGTGTTAGTGGGAGTGTTAGTCGGAGTATTTGTCACCGTCGGCGTATTCGTGGGCGTGTTGGTCGGCGTATTCGTCACCGTCGAGGTATTGGTAGGCGTATTCGTTGGCGTGTTGGTAACCGTTGGTGTGCTAGTGGGAGTGTTAGTCGGAGTATTTGTCACCGTCGGCGTATTCGTGGGCGTGTTGGTCGGCGTATTCGTCACCGTCGAGGTATTGGTAGGTGTGTTCGTTGGGGTGTTGGTGACTGTCGGAGTATTCGTGGGTGTGTTGGTCGGGGTATTGGTGACGGTTGGGGTGTTCGTGGGCGTGTTGGTAGGAGTATTGGTCACCGTTGGAGTGTTTGTAGGCGTCTTAGTTGGGGTATTGGTGACCGTCGGAGTATTCGTGGGTGTGCTGGTCGGCGTATTGGTGACCGTCGGAGTGTTCGTAGGCGTGTTGGTCGGGGTA